>NZ_JAJJOE010000018.1 GCF_020907405.1 Arthrobacter sp. zg-Y769 | reverse complement strand
CAACAAAAGCTCCGTCAGCAAATCATCCGCCGACGCCCCATCCGCACTGCTGCTCTCACGCAAATCCAACAAACGCTGCTCAAAAGCACCCGGCTCAACATCACTAGACAACCGCCACTTCGAAAAACTCGTATCAGCGAGCTTGTACGATCTGAAACCCGTATCTAGCTCTATATCGCGCCTGGCGATCTCTGTGGCGTTGTCCTGGCTGACTTTGATTCCGGCGCGGCGAATACGCTCTCGTGAAATCTCTGCAATCGTTCTGAAGCCCTCGTTCCTCGCAGACGACTTTTCTGGGGTCGGCTCGGGAAGCTGCACCGAAATACAGCGGCGGCTTCCACCGTCCTCCGCGTTAAGCGCCATCACTGCGTGCGCGGTCGTTCCCGACCCTGCGAAGAAGTCCAGGACTAGGCCGTCCTTGTCCGGATCCGTAACGAGTTTGATCCATCGCGCCAGCACTCGTTCATCTTTAGGAAAGTCAAAGACCCCCGAACCCATAAGACGAGAAAGTCGTTGTGCAGCAGTCGTGCGAATCTGTGTGAAGACAGATTCAGCTACTTGGTCGTCAAGCTCCTCCAGAAAAGTTTTCCCGCGAGGAATTTTCGTTTCATCAGGGCCGAACTCAACCATTCCAGACTCAATCTGTTCACGAAGCCTCTCTTCAGTGAACCTCCATCCGGTACTGGGGTTGGAAACAGGTTTGCCCGTTACCGGATGTAGGACTGCGAATTTTGGGCCGCCTCCTCCTGGCCAACCAAGGTCTCTGTCTGCATTGTAAACGCGTCCGCTCCCATCGATATTCTTGAACCTGCTTACCGAGGGGGTGAGATTTGTCTGTGCAGAAAGCCAGATACGAAAAAGCCTCGTGGCTTCAGTAGGATCGTGCCCGCTGTCCTGCCAGATCGTTCGTGCCGCCTCCAGGGCCGCGTCAACACCCGTTTTGCGTTCTCGCCACCGAGTACCTACATCACGAAGGCGCAGTTCGTTTCGGACATAGATCAGCAGATAGTCGTGACCCACAGAGACGTAGCGGGAGTCATTTTTGCGACCTCCTTGCCAAACGACGGCCGCGATGAAGTTCTGCTCACCAAAAACCTCGTCGCACATCTTCCTTAGGTGCGCCATCTCGTTGTCGTCAATTGAAATCAGAACGATACCGTCGTCGCTAAGCAGATTACGGGCCAATTTCAGACGTGGGTACATCATGTTGAGCCAGTTGGAATGGTAACGACCTTCTGTCTCGGCGTTCGTGGAGAGCTTCTTACCTTCTTCGTTGACCTGGCGGGTCCACTCCAGGTAAGTGTCGAGGCCCTCCTTGAAGTTGTCCGGGTAGACGAAGTCCTTACCCGTGTTGTACGGAGGATCGATATAGATCATCTTGATCTTCGCGTGATAGTGCTTCTGGAGAATTTTGAGGACTTCGAGGTTATCGCCCTCTATAAAGACGTTCTTGGTCGTATCCCAGTCCTTCGAGTTCTCGAAGTCAGGCCGCAGCGTCGCGGTCGTCGGCTCCTGCGCCGCCCGCAAGGCACGCTTCTTACCAGGCCAGAACAGACCGAAACGCTCATTGCTGCCGGCGGCATCGCCGTCGAGCAGTTCCTTAAGCTTTTCGACGTCTACCTTCCCGTCGGCAATGACCTCCGGGACCAGATCGGCGAGCTGCTCCGCAAGCTCGGTCTGAAAATTAGGTGTCGTCAAAGGTGTTTCGTGGACGTTGTCCGTCATGTGATTACTTTCTTTCCTGGGTTATGCAAATCTTGTCGCTCTTATGCAGGGTTGGGGTCAGGCGTTGACGACCACGACGTTGTGCTTCTGCCCGAAACGGTGCACTCGGCCGATGCGCTGCTCCACGCGCTGCGGGTTCCAAAGCAGGTCATAGTTCACGAGCATCGAGCCAATCTGCAGATTGATGCCCTCGGCTCCAGCTTCAGTGGCGGTCTTGATCTCGCCCTGCTCACGGAAATACTCCACGAGGACACCAAGCAGGCGTCTGCAGCGCAAACAATGCTGCATCTATTTGATGTGGTTTCTGTTCTACCTGAGCGTCGAACAGCAGTCCGGCCAGCTTGCCAACGTGGTCATTCGCGTCACTCCGCTGCAGCTCGTGGGCATACTACTTGCCTGATAATCGCCGATGACCGAAATCATCTGGCAACCTTGCCGTGAACCGTCGGCGCCCAACAACCTACCGAGAACACTCGTACACAGGAACGATTCGACATTGACATTCTGGTGTTGCTCCTCCATCCCCACGGCGGGCACTATTTCCTGCGCAATGCAGGTAGACCGGGTCGCACCCAAGGCTACCGACGCCCTCTGACACTGCTGGGACGCCGCGCCGCGACGGGATGCTCACGGCCATTGGATTCCGCCGGACGGTGGCACCCATCCTCGCCATTTTATCGCTCGCCGGCCGCGAGAATCACGCTGGCTGCGTTGTGTACCCGACGCATGATGCTCTGCTGGCGGCGCGGGTAAGCGGCTCGGTCACCCCGGTTCAAAGTGCAACAGCACTAGCGGCGACGTAGACGTCGCCAGGCATCGGCCGGTGCAGCTTCCACGTGATAGCGATAGGTTTCGACCCCGTGTGCGACATGTAGTCCATTTGCCCCAGGCAGGTGTAGGCCATGGTCAAACCCGAGTCGTCGTTTTCACGAGGGCGGGTGAACAACAGCACCTGGCTGCCTGCCTTCTTGTGGTCCAGATACCGCCGACCCGTTGGACTTCCGGGAGCCGTCGCGTTCTGGGATTCCCAGTGGAACACCTCAGGACTCATCGCATAGTCCTTATACATGATCGACGCCGCCCTGTCCTTGGCATCCTTTTCGAGCGTGACGAAGAAGGCGTCAGTCTTTGTGTCCTCACACCAAGCAACACCCTCCCGGTGTCGCGCCCGGCGTCCTTCCAACGAAAGGTAACCCAAAGCAGCGAGGACTTCCTCGCGCCGGTAGGTTGCGTGGGAGTACAGCGGCACGTGCTGGAGGCCACGGCCCAAGCCTTTGGGCGCGTAGCGGGACCGCTGGATACCCAGATCCATGAGCTGTTGAATTTCCGAAACAACGGGTGGAAGTGCGCGCACGTAATCCAGTCCGGCGTCATAATCCGAGAAACCGCCGCCTTCCGGCCACAGGGCGAAAAACAGCATCCGGGCCAGCGTCTGCTCCCGGTTGCTCAACTGGTCACAACGTGGAGTGTCATCGGAAACGAGACGGGCATAGGTTTCGGCCCGTTCTAGATCGTCAACGCATAGGAACGTCGTCATGCGCCGAAGGAGAATAGCCTCCTCTGCCACGGACAGGGCGGGTTTTCCCGCAATGACGGCATCCGGGCCATAGACCAGGTCGATGAGACCCGCGTCCCGGAGCAGCGCCGTCCATGATTCGCCGGTCTTCCGGTAGATATCTTCCAGGCTGAGCCCCGATTCACGCAGGAAGTCCTCGAGTCTAAGCTCTCCATGGGACTGCACATCTGCGACGAGCTGGCGCCTGTT
Source organism: Arthrobacter sp. zg-Y769 (assembly GCF_020907405.1). GTDB lineage: Bacteria > Actinomycetota > Actinomycetes > Actinomycetales > Micrococcaceae > Arthrobacter_B. Next base: position 37,099 of record NZ_JAJJOE010000018.1, on the reverse strand, counting down.
GAATCGGAGCTGGGTACGAATGTTGTCGAGGATGATCTTCTGCGCCACCCTGTCCAGCACAATCTGCGAGCCGGACGGAAGATAGGGAAATTCATCCTCGACAGCCTTTGCGAGCGTTTTGCGTCCCAACCCGGTAAGTGCCCGGAGTTTCGTCTCAAAACGGAACTCGCGATGCTGTTGCCCGATGTAGTCCAGCACGGTGAGGACCGCTTTGTCCTTTGCCCGGCGCAAGCCGCGGCCGAGCTGCTGAAGGAAAACGGTTGAACTCTGCGTCGGACGAAGCAGCATGATGGTGTCGACTTCAGGCAGGTCCAGTCCCTCGTTGAAGAGGTCGACCGCAAAGATGCAATTCAGTTCTCGTGTACGGAGCCGTCTCAGCGCATCTGCCCGTTCATACTCCGGGGTGTTCCCTGAGACGGCGATGGAAGCAATCCCGGCTCGGTTGAAGACCGCAGCCATGTATTCCGCATGTTGCACCGAAACGCAGAAGCCCAGTGCACGCATCAGCTCTGTGGAAGTGACCTTGTCCCGCAGTTCCTTGATGACTTTCGCAGCACGCACATCGTTGCCCGTATAGAGACTACTCAGCTGGCCGACGTCGTAGTTGCCGCGTTTCCATTCAATCTGCGAAAGATCCACATCATCAGCGACCCCAAAGTAGTGGAAGGGCACGAGCAGGTCGGCGTCCAGCGCATCCCACAGTCGCAGTTCACTGGCGATGCGGCCGCCAAAGAACTGCTCGGCAACGTTGACGCCGTCCCCTCGCTCCGGAGTAGCAGTCAGGCCGAGCAGCTCCTGAGGACGTAGGTGGTCGATCAGTCGCCTATACGTCGGCGCCTGGGCATGATGAAACTCGTCAATCACGACGACGTCGAACGCGTCCGGGACGAGCTTATTGATGCCGTAGGCAGCGAGGGACTGGACGCTGGCGAACACCTGCTTCCACACCGTTGGGCGGTGATCACCGACGAACAATTCACCAAAGGATCCGCTCTGCATCACGTCACGGTAGGTATGCAGCGACTGTTCCAGGATCTCTTTCCGATGCGCCACGAAAAGAAGCGACAAAGGCCTCCCTGCTGCCTCGCAGAGCCGCTTGTAATCGAGTGCGGCGATAACCGTTTTCCCGGTGCCTGTTGCTGCCACAAGGAGGTTGCGGTGGTATCCATGGACTTCCCGAGCGGCGTCCAGCTCTTCCAGCATCTCCTGCTGGTGGACGAACGGCTGAAGTTCCAAGCCGGTAGCTGCAGCCGGGCGTGACGTGGATTTACCGCCGTTTCGGGCCAGAGCGGCGTCGAGTTTATCGCCGTCCCGCACAGGGTCGTAAGTCTGAAAAGCCGACTGCTCCCAGTAGCTATCGAAAGTGAGCTCAAATTTTTGCAACAACTCTGGTGTGCCGACCGCTGAGAGCCGGACGTTCCATTCCAGTCCGTCGAGCATGGCCGGGGCGCTGAGGTTCGAGCTGCCCACATAGGCTGTATCAAAACCCGTGTTCCGCCGGAAGAGCCATGCCTTGGCATGCAGCCTGGTGGCATGCGTTTCGTAATTGATCTTGATCTCAGCCCCGTACTTCACCGCGAGTTCATCAATGGCCCGGCGTTCCGTGGCACCCATGTAGGTGCTGGTGAGGACCCTCAGCTTCACGCCACGGTCCCGCAGCTCGGCCAGGGCCGGCTCGAGCAGCCGAAGCCCGGTCCAGCGGATGAACGCGCATAGCATATCCACCGTGTCAGCGGACCCCATTTCCGTGCGGATCTCAGCGGCAAGGTTGGGGTCATCCTTACCGTTCGTCAACAGTGCAGGCTGGCTGAGCGGCGTTGAGGGCCGGCGGAGCTGGCGACGGCGTAGCCCCTCTTCGGCGAACAGAGAAGTCAGCTGTTGGGGCCCGGGCTCCAGCCCGTCTGCGCTAAGGCGGCTTAGCAATGAGTTGGCCAACGCTACCCGGTCTTCGGGGTTGGTTTGGTCCAGCGCCTGCCGCACCCTGCGTGCGATGTGAGCGGACAACGCTTCCGACGACAGTGAGTCCGGGACGGGCTCGAGGACAGCTTTCAACCCGGCCTGTCCAGCCAATGCCTGTCGGAGGTCACTCGTGCTGAGGAGCTCATAGAGCCCTTCCGGCATGCGTTCGCCGGGATTGAGGGACTGCATCATTTCTGTTCCCGTACCAACCGTTCGAGCTCCTGGACAACGGCCCGCTGGAGCGGTTCCGCAACCTTGGACAGCATCTTGCTGATTATGTTCTGTACGACGACGTCAACCATTTGACGATCGAAGTCGTCGAGAGAATCATGCATGGCATTTGAAGGCATCGACGCTACAGGGGCGGCAGGCCTTTGTAGTTCTGACGAGCGACCCGGTTCATCTGCCGACGAAGCCAGCTCAAGAGAAGCGGGTGAAGCCGCGCCGTCATCGCCTGAATCCGTCGTGCCTTGGTTTGTATCCGCAGGGTTGGGGGAGCCTCCACCAAGAATCGAAGGAAGTGCCCCGAGAGGGTACACGACGTCCAAACGGGTGGTCGTTCTCGTCAGAGCTATATAGAGTAGGCGTTCTCCGTGGGGCTGGTCCACAATCCGCTGCGGGTCCACCACAATGACGGCGTCGAACTCCAGTCCCTTGGATGCTTCCGGTGTCACCAGGTTGATGGCATTGCTCAACCCGCCGGACGTCGATTCGCTCCATTGAATCTCTTCGGATCGGAACGCAGCCCGGATGTCGTCCCAGAGCTCGGAGACGGCGATGACACCGACAAACCGGCCGCGTCCACTGTGGTGAACCACGATGTCGGCCACCTCGCTTGCGAGATCGTCCTCGTCGACTTCCAAGAACTTCGGCTTCGCATTGGCGGACCTGGTCACCACAGGAGGCGTGACATGCGGTGCCGCCACGGCGAGGACTGGCGTGGCAAGTGCAAAGACCTCTCGGGGAACTCGGTAGCCGTGTTCCAACTTCTCGAGGCTGCAGGGCAGGCTCGAAACAAGCATTTCTTTGACCCGGTCCCAGTTCTCCATTGCGCTTGGGCCGGTGGATTGGGCGATGTCGCCGACGACGGTCATCGACCCGTGTCGGGACCGGCGGCGGATCGCCATAAGTTCCATCTCCGAGAGATCCTGTGCCTCGTCGACTACGATGTGGCCAAATAGGTCGGGTTCCCCTCTGAGGCCCTCTGCCGCTTCATCGATGAGGGCCAGATCTGCGACTGTCCAGGGCTCATCGGCAATATTCGAGGCCATTGGACGGTACAGCAGCTCGATGTCTGAGGCACGCAGGTCGGTGCCGGTTGAAGCTCGCAACAAGCGTTCCTTGGACCCGAGGAGCTCACGGACGAACTGTTGGGGGTTGAGCTGCGGCCAGATCTGATTGACCGCAGAGTCCAAACTCTTAGGGTCAAGAAGATTGGGATCCCTGAAAGGCGCGAATGCATGCCGTAAATGTTCCGCCTGTGCCAGCTCTATCAGCGACGACTTAAACTTCGCGCGGCCTTCCAGATATATCTCACCCTTAAGGGCCCGGATATGGTCAACAACTTCTTCCGGAGGGACAGAGATGAACCGTCCGCTGGAGCGTTGCTGAATCCGCACCGGCGCCTTCGGTTCCCGGATTCGGTCGACCAAACCGGTGGCAATGATATCCGCCATGAGAGCAGAGCCCTTCAACGCCGCGACATTGGGGCTTTCTGTCGCTCGGACCTCGGTCCCGGGAGCGAGCATCTCGGGAAGGGCCTGCTGCACGACGTCGTTATCGCCCAGGTCCGGCAGGACTCGCCTAATATACCGAGTGAAGGTGGGGTTGGGACCGATTACCAGCACGTCACCCGGCCTTAGATCGTCCTGATAGTTGAAGAGCAACCACGAGACACGATGCAACGCAACAGCCGTCTTTCCCGTGCCAGGGCCGCCCTGAACGATCAAAAGGCGGTCTTTGTCCATCCGGACAATCTTGTCCTGCGCCGCCTGAATGGTACGGACGATATCCGCCATCTGGCCATTACGTTTCTCGGACAGGGCGGCGTTCAATAGGTTGTCATCGGGAGCCTGCCAGTGCTCAAGTTCGGCAACCGCCTGGGCAAGCTCTTTGAAAACTGTGTCCTGAAACGTCTTGATCCTGTTTCGCTCCGCATCAAAGGAACGTTTACGTAGCAGTCCTTGCGAGTCATGCGCCGTCGCCTGGTTGTACGCGGCCGCTGCCGGAGATTGCCAGTTAATCACCAAAAGGTTCTTGTCGGAATCAAAGATGGGATGCTTACCGATGTAATACACCTCGCCGTCTTCACAATCCATCCGGCCGAAAGCGACGTTCTCACCCAGGTCGATGTCCGTCTGGTTCGCGAAGGAACGGGCAAACGCCCGACGTTCGGCGGCCGTTCCTGCGGACCAGTCTCTGACCCCGCGACCTGCTACCGATTCCTCCCGATATGCTGCGGCGAGATCGAAATAGTCCTGTTCCATGACGATCTCATCTGCCGTTTTCAGGCGCGGATCCAACGACTCTATTGACATAGCTTCCCCAACCAATATGCGGTCCTCACCTGTGAGGACTGCCTCTCACGGCTCAGGTTATCGGTAGGGGGTGACAGTTTTTGGCAGCCGCGCGGTAGCTGATGAATCCAATCGCTACTCGCAGGCCTGCTCAAGCCAGGATTCTTGTTCTTTTAAACAAAACGTGTCAAGTTAAAAAAAGTTTTCGAAGTTACAAAAAGTTTTCAGCTACCTCCGTTCAGAAAATGTCAGTGCCGGGACCTACTGTGATCCGTGTCGCAGCAATTCCGTCCCAGCATCAGGAGGCAGTTATGAGTTTTCCCGTACCCGTAGCACCGGCTCGGCCCTTCATTTCCGCCGCCGATACCGTTGCGGCCCGAAGCGGTATCTCTGTGCGTGTATCACCGAAGCACGGGTTGCTGGTCTGGGCTGTTGTCAGAACGCAGGGCAGCCAGGTTTCAGCAGTTCAGTCCGGGATTTGGAATCCTTCATGTCCCGACGGACAGCCGAGTCTTTACGGCACTGTGCGCCAGGCAGTGAACTACCAGCTCCAAGCTGGCCCCCAGGAGATCTACTGCGACGACGAAAACACTGCGACCGGCCTCCAGACCCTGGGGGTGTCCGCCAGCTTCCAGTACCCTCCAGCCGTCGCCATCACTGCCCTGGACGAGGCAGTTGCCGTGGAAATCAACGGCCGGTTCGCACAACTGACTATCACCACCGATTCGTCGCGCGGAAAGTGCTCTCCCTGGCTCGGGCACGGCTGGGTACTGGACATCGGCGGGGAAGCACGGGTGAAGCCGGGGCAGAAGGTCTCCGAAGGAGACAGCATCCTCGAAGGCGAGCTACGGTCAATCAGATTCGGCTTGCAGGCTGCCCGGGGTGTCTATTCATCGGCTTTGCAGGGCGGCACCGCCATCACTGTTCGGTCGGACAGCCAGCTGGCCCTCCGCATGCTCACGGAACCAGGTTTCGCACCGCCGTCGGCAAGCCGCTTTTGCCGCGAGGAAGTAGCTCGCATCCTTGGATACACACGCGATGCCCAGGTGCGCTTCCTGTGGGTCAAAGGCCACAGCGGCGACCCGCACAACATGGCGGCCGACCGCTTGGCCGTGCTTGCCCGAAGGTCCCGCGAGGCCGATCTCAGCTTCGATGAGGTACAGCGCCTCACAGCGTTGGCGCACCAAGACGTCTTGAACGACATCCGGCGCTCCCGCATGGCACTGGCGGCCTGACCACATTTCTCATCAACGTCAAGCATTAGGGGATCCCATGACCCAGACATTACAGACAACTGCACCCAGTCCCTCGCGCCCTACCGCCCAGGAACGAGACTCGGCCATGGTGCAGAGGTACATCGAGGGGGAAACCCTCGAAGCCATCGGCGGCGACTACGGGGTTACTCGGGAGCGAGTTCGGCAAATCGTCAGCAAGGTAGGTGGCAGCATGGCGGCCGAATCTCGCAAACGCCGGCTGGAAAAACGGGAAGCGGAAACCAAAGCCGCCTCCCAAGCCTTCATGGCATCGTACGGAGCCGTGGCCCGGACTGCCGCTGCGAGCGGATCGACCCGCTCGGAAACGGTCCTGAGGCTGGCAATCCTTTTTCCGGAGATGGACAAGGACTTGGCAGAGTCGACCCTTCGGGATTCCAGTATCCGGTTTGATACCCGGGCTCAGGACATATTCTCCAAAGCCGTTGTTGAAGCGGGCCTGTATTACCTTGTGGGGGCCGAGCTGGGTCTGGCTCCGGACCCACACTTTGCAGCAGCCAATCTGGACCTCGACATGATGACAGAACTGGTCGCTGTCCTCCAGCAAGGAACGGCAACGGAAGAAGACATCTCAACGATTCTCGGAATCATTGGCGCTGCCAAACGCCACATCGCCGAGCATCCCGAAACGACGATTACCGGTTCGCGCTATGACGAACTACGCGATGAACTTGTCCCGGCTCTCGGTTGGGAATCCCGCCAGGGCGCGTCACCTTGGCCGCCGACCCGGCAAACCGTCATGGGGAAGTACACGTATTGGAACGCTGCTTTGGAATCCATGGGGCTGGCAGCTTCCAAAACGGGGCGGCCGCCGGGGCTGGTCAAATTCACTGAAGCCCTGTACCAGAAGGCTATCTGCGATTTCGTCAGTGACATGGACATGGCAGGTCTGTATCCCAGTCATGACAAGTACACGGAGTGGTGCGCGGCCATGAACGCGGCTGGCAATGAGTATCCTTCTTCATCGAGCATTCGCAACTACTTCCGTAACTGGACCGCCGCACTTCGGTTTGCCCAAGGCGAGACAGGCTCCCTCTCCGCCGCGGAACAAGACCAGCCCACTGCTTCTGCAGAAACGGAAGATCGCACCGCGACGTGTCCTATTTGTTCCCATGAGGCCTGGCCTATAGTCCGCGGCCTGTGGTGTCCGTCCGCCGGCAGATAACCCCGAGCCCAAGGTGTGGCCGGCAGGCTGCGTCATCACTTCGGAAGAGCAGGAAACTTGGCACTGCATGAACAGCGGCTGCGGTTGGGAATGGTAATTCTCCAGTCCCACGCAAGCCGCCGCCGAGCAGTCAGCACCTACTGCTAGCTTGAAGACACTTAATAACAAGGGGGAGTTCATTGAGTACAGATCCATCCGGTGCTGATTCAGCACCGGGCACAGAGGCTCGGCCGCGGTCGTACACCAGCACGCCAAAAGCACTGCAGGCCTTAGCCGACGCCGTTGCCCAGGCCCAGCAGGGCCTGCCGCTGCAGCCGGTCACGGTCATCGCACCCAGCCGCGCCTCCGCCCTGGACCTCTCCCACTACCTGGGCCGGGTCCTCAATGACGGCCGCGGCAGCGCCGCCGTCCGCACCACGACACTGCCTGATCTGGCCGAGGAACTCGCGGCCGCAGCTGGTCGTCTGTCCGGCCGCGCCCCGCTCCCGGCCATGGTCCGGGAAGGCGCCGTTACCGCAGTCCTGGCCGAAGCGCCCGGGCTGTTTGCCGAAGTCTCCGACCAGCCGGCCACCGCACGCGCGATCGCCGCGACCTCCGCAGCACTGGATGCAGCCTGCCCTGACGACGTGACCGGCCTGTCGCCGCTGGTGGGCGAAGTCGCCCGCGTCCATCGTGCCGCCGCCGGGATCCTTGGGGACGGCTGGTACACCAGCCATGACCTCTACTCCGCTGCCGCCGCCGCCCTGCAGACGCCGCAGATCCGCAGGCGCCTCGGCCCGGTGATCGGTTTCCAGCTCTCCGACGAGCAGGACCCGTCCGCCGCAGCCTTCCGCGCCGCCCTCGAACAGCACGCGGGCACCGCCTACCTCACCGCAGCATCCTCCCCCGCCCCGGCCGAGCAGGTCCTCAGTGCCTCCGACGCCGACGACGAAGCCCGCGCCGTCGTCCGCCTCGTCATCGAAAAGCTGGCAGCAGGCACTCCCGGCCACCGCATCGGCGTCTTCTATTCCGCCGCCGAGCCGTACCGCGCCCTGCTGGCCCAACGCCTCGGCGAAGCCGGCGTCACCTTCGTCGGGCCGTCCGCCCACGGCCTGGCCGACACCGGCCTGGCCCGTGGGCTGGTGAATCTCCTCAGCCTCGACCCGGCGAACCCCGATATCCGAGTCCTCCTGGATGTCATGGCGCAGGGTGTCCTGCACTGGCAGGAGGGGAGCCTGCCCAGCAGCGCCGTCTGCGAGCGCCTGCACGCCTCTCCCCCGGCTGATCAGGAGGACGCGGACGAGGACCGCGAACCGACGGAAGCAGAGCAGAAGCGGCAGCAGGACTATGCCCAGTTCACCGCGTTCATCGCGGTCCTGGGCGAACGCCTGGCCGAGGTCTTCACCGCCCGGACCTGGACGGAGGTTGCGGACACTCTGGCGGACTTCGTCACGGAATTCCTCGGGCCCCGGGCCGCGACAGAACGCCCCGAGCTCGGCAAGGCCCGAAAATCGGTCCGCGACGTGATCCGCGATCTGGAACTGCTGCACGGGATCGCCCCGGCGCCCACCGCCGCTGCGGTACGCGCCGCCGTCGCCCGCGGTATCGAGGCCCGTCGATTCTGGACCGGCAGCAGCGGGACCGGCGTGGTCCTGGGCTCGTACGACGACGGCGTGGGCCGGGACCTCGACGTCGTCTTCATCACCGGGGCGGCGGACGGGCTCGCCCCCGCCCGCGTCCGGGAAAACCCGCTGCTTCCCGACAGCGCCGGACACCTGCTCGCGGTTAAGCTGCCGACCATCCACGAGCGTGCCGCCGCACGGAAGGACCAGTTCCTACGGCTGCTCGCCACCGGGGTCGAACGCACCATCCTGTTTCCCCGCGGCAACCTGCGCGCCGGCGGAACCCTGCAGCCCTCACGCTGGCTGGTCGGGACAGAGGTCCGGCATCTGCCCTCCTTCGCTCACGGCCTGATGCACGGCTCCCCCACGGGCGTTGCCGCCACAGGGCAGGAATGGCGCGTCCGCCACCTGCTCGGCACCGGCTCCCTGGCCGGAGACGCCGTGCTGGACAACGTATCCGCGGTCCGGGCCGACCGCCGGAACGGGATTTTCTCCCGCTTCAACGGCAACCTCACCGGAGTGTCCGGTTCCATCATCGATCCGCAGAAACCCATCTCCCCCACCAACCTGGAGGACTGGGTCATCAGCCCGCTGGCCTACTTCCTGCGCCGTGTCCTGAAGGCCGAACTGTTTGAGGACGTCACCCTCGAGGTCCAGATCAGCAACCTGCAGCGCGGCAACCTGATGCACCAGGTGCTGGAGGACTACGTCCGCGGCCTGACCGACGGCAGCCAGACGGTCTCTTCCGAGCGGCTGCTGGAAATCGCCGAAGCCGCGTTCGAGGCCACGACCAATCCGGCCTGGCTGCTGCACACCTGGGACCGGGACAAATCCAGAATCCGCACCGACCTGCAGAAGGTCCATGATTCGGACCAGCAGGCGCGCGACGACGGTTGGCAGCACCTCGCGGTGGAAGCCGAGTTCGGCGCCGAGGCCGGGGAGCCGCCGGTGGAACTGGACCTGCCCAACGGCAGCACCGTCCGGTTCCGCGGCAAGGTGGACCGGGTGGACCGGGATTCCACCGGTCAGGTGCTCGTCATTGACTACAAGACCGGCAAGGCGGACAAGTATAAGAAGCTGACCCGCGAGGATCCCACCGCCGGCGGAACCCGGTTCCAGCTGCCGGTCTACGGCCTGTTCGCCCGGCGCTTCTCCGCGGACCCCGGGGCGGAGGTCCGGGCCGAATACCGCTTCATCACCGCCGACGGGAAGTACGAACGGGTCGGCTACGACGTGGGCCCCGACGTCGAAACCCGGCTCCGCGAGGATGCCGGGCTGGTCATGGCGGCGCTGCAGGCCGGGGTCTTCCCGCCGCGGCCCGAATCGGACCGGTACACCAACCACACCACCTTGACGGGCGCCGCCGGAGTGCGGCACACCTGGGAGCGGCTCAAGGATGACCCCGCCCTCAGTGACTATTCCCGCTTCTTCCAGGAGGAAAAATGAGCCAGCCGAAGACCTCCCCCGCCAAACCGGCGCTTATGGACGACGACGACCGGCACCTCATCGGCACCGCCCTGGACACCACCGTCTTCGTCGAGGCCGGCGCCGGCAGCGGCAAGACCCATGCCCTGGTCGGACGCATCGCCGCGCTCGTAGACGGCGGCGTCGACATCGGCGGGATTGCTGCCATCACCTTCACCGAAAAGGCGGCTGGCGAACTCCGGGACCGGCTGCGCCGCGAACTGGCCAACACCTACGGAATGGACGAGGTCCGGACCGAGCGGCGGAACACGGCGCTGGACCGGCTGGACGCCGCACCCATCGGCACTATCCACTCCTTCGCCGCCCGGCTGATCAGCGAATATCCCATCGAGGCCGGGGTGCCGCCGCTGATCACCGTGGTGGACGAGCTCCGCTCCCAGATCGCCTTCGAACGCCGGTGGGAAGACGCCCAGCAGGCACTGTTCACCGATCCGGCGGCCGACACCGCACTACGCGTGCTGCTCGCCGTCGGCGTCACCCTGGACCAGCTGCGGAAGGTCGCCGCGGCTCTGGACGGCAACTGGGACCGGCTGCGGACCCACCCGCCGCAGCGGCAGAGCGTTCCGGTGCTCGACGTCGGCCCGCTCCAGCGCGCCGCCGAACTGGTGCTCGAACGGAAGACGGACTGCACCGACCCCGCGGACAAGCTCATGGGCCGCTTCCCCGTCGTGGAGGAGTGGCGGGCCCGACTGCAGGAGGTCCGCGGGTCCGGGGATCTGGGCCGCATCATCGACGTGCTGAAGAGCCTGCCGGCCAAAGGCTATTCCGTTGGCAAACAGGGCAACTGGGGCGGCGATGTCAAAGGCGTCCAGCAGCAGTTCCTCGCTTTGGTCGAAGAACGGGATGCGCTTATCGCCGGACAGGTTTCCCCGGCCGTCAACACGGTCAGCGCGGTCCTGGCCGAGGTCCTCCTCGCTGCGGCCGAGGTGCGGCAACGCGGTGGTGAGCTCGAGTACCACGACCTGCTCGTCCACGCCCGCGATCTGCTGGTGGGCGGGACGGAAGCCGATGCCCCCGCGCGCCTGCCCCTGCACGGGCGCTACAGCCACCTCATGCTCGACGAATTCCAGGACACCGACCCCGTCCAGGCCGAGATCGCGGTCCGGTTGGCCGCGGACATCAGCTGCGGCACCAACGGCTGGGAAGACCTTCCAGTGGCACCGGGGCGCCTGTTTATGGTCGGTGATCCGAAGCAGTCCATCTACCGCTTCCGGCGGGCCGATATCGCCACGTTCCTCTCCACCCGGGGCCGCGCCGTTGCGGATCCAGGGTCCGAGGTGGCTACCCTGCAGACCAACTTCCGTTCCGGAACGGCGCTGCTTGACTGGATCAACGCTGTCTTCGGCGAACTGATCGAAGGCAGCGGGACAGTCCAGCCGGACTACGCCGACTTGGTGCCGGACCCTGCCCGGCCGGTATGGAACGACGACGACGGACCCGCCGTCGTCGTGCTCGGGCGCGACGGCGCCACTCCCGGCGAGAACGGAAAGGTGAGTGCGGCGGACCGGAATCGGCAGGAAGCGGCCGACGTCGCCGCCGCGATCCGGCGGGCCACCGGCACCGGCGGAGTGCCGGCGTGGCAGCATCAAGCCGGCAACAAGGAAGGGTTTGCCCGGCAGCCGCTCGAGCTGCAGGACGTCTGCATCCTTCTGCCCACCCGCACTGCACTGCCCTATCTGGAGGACGCCCTCGATGCCGCCGGTATCGAATACCGGGCCGAAGCCTCCTCGCTGGTCTACGCCACGCAGGAGGTGACCGATCTGCTGCTGGCGCTGCGGACGCTGGCGAACACCGCCGACCAAGCGGCTTTGGTGCTGGCGCTGCGTTCGGCGCTGTTCGCCTGCGGCGACGACGATCTCTTCCGGTGGAAGCAGGCCGGCGGGGCGTGGAACCTGTATGCACCGGCTCCCGAGGGGCAGGAGGACTCCCCCGTCGGGAAAGCCCTGGGCTATCTGGCCGCCCTGCACCGGAAACTGCCGCTGCTCTCCCCTGCGGAGCTGATCGAGCGGATCTCTGCGGACCGGCGGGTGCTGGAGGCGGCAACCGATACGCCGCGCTACCGCGACGTGTGGCGGCGGATCCGGTTTGTCATTGATCAGGCGCGTGCCTGGTCCGAGGCAACCCACGGCGGGCTGCGGGACTACCTGGTGTGGGCGGCCTCTCAACAGGAGGAGAACGCCCGCGTCAAGGAGGCCATGGTCCCCGAGACCGATATGCAGGCCGTGCGGATCATGACCATCCATGCCTCCAAGGGCCTGGAATTCCCGATGGTGGTTCTGGCGGGCGCCGGATCCGCGCCGAAGGCGTCGTCTGCGCCCGCGTTGTGGGACGACGCCGGCAACGTTTTTGTCCGTTTCCTCAAGGGCATAGAGACGCACGGTTATGCCAACGTTGACGCGGTGGAGAAGGAGTTTGCGGAGGCCGAGCGCCGCCGGCTGCTGTACGTTGCCTGCACCCGGGCCGAAAGCCATCTGGTGGTGTCGCATTACAACGGGTCGTCGAGCAGCCTCAGCGGTCTGCTGGAGTCGGTCAACGACGTCGAGCGAGCACCGAGTCTGGAGCTGCCGGAGGAACTCCTGCCTCTACCCAAAGCCCGGACCGCGGCTGATCCGGTGCCAGATTTTGGGGCGTGGTTGGCTTCGAGCGCCGGCTGGGCCGCGGAATCGGCGCGGGTGTCCCGGACTTCGGTCACCGCCCTCGCGAAGGGCAAAGGGGCAGGGGTAACGACGGATTATGGGGCCGCTGAGGCCTTCTACGCTCCGGCGGGGGTTGAGGACGTGCTTCCCAGGTTCGCCGGCCCGGAGGAACACGGGACGGTGTTCGGTACCGCACTGCACCGTCTGCTGGAACTCACGGATCTGGAGCTGTCGCCGTCGCTTCCCGTTATGGCGGCCGACGTCGCCGCCAGTGCCGGCCTGCGCAACGCAGCCGATCTGGAGGCGTCCGCCCGGTCAGCTCTGGAGAGTGCGCCTGTCCGGCGCGCTGCCGAACGCGAGCACTGGCTGGAGCTGCCGATCATGGTGCCGGAGACCGGACACACCGTGGAGGGCATCATCGACCTGATGTACCGGGAGGAGGACGGCAGTCTGGTAGTCGCTGACTTCAAGACCGATATCAGCGTCAGTGAGGACCAGCTGGCCGCGTACTGGCGGCAGCTGGGCACCTACGCCAAGATGATCGGCCGGATTACCGGCGAAGAGGTCGGTGAACTGGTGTTGATTTTCTGCCGCGCCAGCGGTGCCGAGGTCCTGAGGAGGACATGTGGTTGACCGTTCTCCGTCAGGGATCATATGCTCCGGCGCCGGACTGCGGCTGGGAATGGTGACACGTGGGCTCCCGGGCAGCCGGTGCCTTTGAGCAGCCTTACTGCACGGTAGCCTGCCTACAACGCGTGGCACACCGCCAGCGCGTGAGGGGGGGAACGGTGGAGTGCATTCCTGAAGAGCCGATGTTTGGCGAAGGCAGCCTCGCCGAGAAGGCGGTCTGGGAGGCTCTGCGCGCCCAGTTACCGGACGACGTCGTCCTGGCACACTCAGTCCAGGTGCGCCACGGGCGGGCCGAACATGAAATCGACATTCTGGTGCTGTGGCCGGGCGTCGGGTTGGCGGCGATCGAGGTCAAGGGCGGCAGGATCTCCGTCGAACAGGGCCAGTGGTACCAGTCCGACAGGCAGGGACCACACAGAATCGGCAGCCCCATCGCGCAGTCCCAAGGCGCGCAGCATGCCTTCAAGATGTGGGTGCAGGACCAACTCGGCGCACCACTGGTCAGCAGATTCGCCTACATGGCGGCGTTCCCGTACAGCACGGTGCCCCAAGATTGGGAAATGGCCGGGGTTCCGCGACCGCTCATCCTGGACTCCGCTGATCTGCGCGATTGCCGTGAGCACCTGCGGGCAGCCATCGAGACCCAAGCGCAGGGCGGAAGTCCGCTCGCACCCAGCTACGCCCAGCGGATTGCCCGTCTGCTGTCCGGCGACCTCCAGCCCGCGTCCGCACCGTCACTGACTGCCTTGGAGCTGGAAGATCATCAAGAACAGCTCACCGAACGGCAGAAAGTCCTGCTGGATTGCAGCCGGTCCATCCCGCGGGCACGGTTTGTGGGAGGGGCTGGCAGCGGTAAGACCTGGCTGGCGGTCGAGAAAGCGAAGCGGCTGGCCAAGGAGGGGAAACGGGTAGGGCTGTTTTGCTACAACAGGGGCCTTGCGGAGCACTTGCGTCGGCAGGCCGACGGCTGGCGGCAGGCCAAACCGGTATTCGTGGGCGAGTTCCATGAGTATGCCGTCTCGCTCGGGGTTCCCAACGGTTCTGGACAGGCCTACTTCGACGAGGAAATGCCGGCCCTCATGAAGGACCTCGCGGCCGATCTGCCGCCTGACCAGAAGCTGGACGCCATCGTGATCGATGAAGCCCAGGACTTCGCTCCCCTGTGGTGGGAGAGTTTGCTCGCCTGCCTCAAGGACCCCGCCCGCGGGGAGATCTACGCGTTTATGGACGAGCGCCAGAATGTTTACGGCCGCTGGGATTCGCTGTCGGCGGGGACCTCGCTTGATCCCACCGCCGGCCTGGTCACCCTGCACATTGACGAGAATCTTCGCAACACCAAACGCATTGCCCACACCTTCCGCGGGTTTGCCGGCAAACACTTCGCGCCGCGCGGGGGAGAAGGCCTGCCGGTGCGCCTGGTGCCGTGCTCCACAGAGGATGCTCTGGACGTGGCCGGGGACTGCGTCGATGCCCTGATCACCGAAGGGTGGGCCAATAACCAGATCGCGTTTCTGACCACCAAGAATAGGCACCCCGTCCACAAGGGTTTCGAGAACGACACCGCCGGATATTGGACGGCGTTTCACGACGATGAGGAGGAGTTCTACGGGCACGTCCTGGGATTCAAGGGGCTGGAACGTTCAGTGGTCATTCTCTGCGTGAACGGGTTCAAGGACATGAGTCGGGCTGCTGAACTGCTCTATGTGGGCCTGTCCCGAGCACGTTGCCTGCTGGTAGTGGTGGGCGACCCCGTCCTCATCGCCGAGGCCGGCGGAGATGATCTGGCGCGTGCCGTGGACCGGATGCAGGAGTGGCAACCGCAGTTAGATCCTGTCCCCGGCAACAGCGTCCCCTAGCTGTCCCAGTACACCTAGTTCACGCGCCGCCACAACCGCGACGGCCGTCCGCGGGTGCCGTCCGACATCTGCCCGGTGCCGACCAGTTGCGGTTCCATCTGTCGGCGGAAAGTGTCACGCATCAGCGTCCGGCCCGCCACCGCCTCGTGCAGCTCCCTGAGTTCCTTCAGCGTGAAGGGCTCGGGCAGCAGGCCCGCCGGATCGGGGGTCTGCGCATAGTCCTGCCGCATCCGCTCAACCGCTAGGAGCACCATATCTGCGTGGCCGTAGGGCAGAGCAGCGATCAGGTCCGCCTCCGCCGCGATCGAAGCCAGACGGACGTCGTCGGACTGCAACGGCTTCGCCAGATCCCGGAACGGGACCGCGTCCACGTGCGCCACGGACAAGGTCCAGCCCCGGTCATCCCGGCCCGGATCGTCAAAGACGTGAAGCTGCTGCGGAATCCGCCCCTCAATGCCGGCTTTGTCCCGGAGCGAACGCAGGACGGCGGCCGCCAAGGTTTCGCGTTCCCGCAGGAAGGTGCCAGGCAGCGCCCACTCCCCCGCGTGGTGTTCCTCACGCCTGCGTACGAGTAGGACCATCAGTTCGTCCCCAGCCACGGTCAGCGCTGCGGTGTCCACGGCCACCGAAGGCCGCGGATAAGCCAAGAGGGACAAAGGCGTGCGAGACTCACTCATACCCTTATTTATCTCAATCTTGCGCAAAAGATGCAACCGGTGCATACTGGAACTACTTAGCTCAGATATGCGCTAAAGCGAGGAGGTTCGATATGCAGATTCCACAACTCCACGTCGGCGCCGGCACTGCCGCCGGCCCGCTTACGATCTTTCCCGTCTGGACATCCGGACCCGGGCGGCTCGGCATTAGCACCGGACTCCACGCAGACCTTGCCGTCTCCGAGCTGGCCACGGGTGCCAAGGTGGCCCAGCTGACGGTCCGGAACAACGGGAAACGCGCGGCCCTGCTGCTCGAAGGTGAGCTGCTGGAAGGTGGCCAGCAGCACCGCACCTGCGCCCGCGACGTCCTCATCGACGCGGGCGAAACCTTAGACATCGACACGTTCTGCGTCGAGGCAGGACGGTGGGAAGCCGGCCAGAACACACACCACCGCCAGGCGCGGAGGGCACCGCTAAACGTCCGCGCCGAGCTAGCTGGCGCCGGGTCCACCCAATCCGGAGGTCGACGGCAGGAGCAGATCTGGGAACGGGTCCGGCGTTTCGACGCCGCCACCGGACCCTCAGCCACCAGTTCCCTTCCCGAGCATTTGGACAGGTTCGGCAGCCGTGACAGGCACCGCTTCGCGAGCTCCGTACCGGAGCCGCTGGAGGGCCAGCGCGGCGTGGTGATCGGCGTCGGCGGACAACCCCTGCTGCTGGAAGTTTTCGGCACCGCTACTTTGTTCCGACGCCATTACCGGCAGCTCATGGACGCTGCGCTGCTCGATGCGGCACTGTTGCCCGCAGCAACCCAGAGCACCGCACCGATGCCCGGCCAGCTCGCCCGTGACTTTGCTGCCATCGCCGGAACCATCGATTTCGGCGAGTTCTACAGCGAGGGCGTCCGGCGCCACGACTCCATGCGCAGCCGTAACATCTTGGGGATCCACGGCCCCGTCATCGCAGAAGGCATGGCCGTCCGGCTCCCCAACAGGGAACCCGATATCGCCCACCTATCCTGCTGGAACACCAAACATCCACTTATGGAGGCCCTATGAACCTGAACTCACAGCAGAACCACCGCGCCGCCGGTGTCCTCGTCGCCTTGGCCGCCGGAGATGCCCTCGGCGCCGGCTACGAGTTCGGCGCTCCCCTGCCGGACGACGCCGAGGTCACGATGAAGGGCGGCGGCCCCTTCGGGTTCGACCCGGCCGAATGGACCGACGATACCTCCATGGCCATCCCGATCGCCAAAGCATTCCTCGACGCCGGAGCCACACGGGAGGCGCTCACGTCCGTGGTCCGCGCCTGGGCAGTCTGGGCAAGTGATGCCAAGGACGTCGGCGCGCAGACCAGCAACGTCGTCGCCCGCGCCCGCCGCATCGCCAGCGACGACGGCCGGACCGACCCGACCGCCGACGACTTCGCCCGTGCCGCCCAGGAGTTCCACACCCGCGCAGGCCGCAGTGCCGGCAACGGCTCCCTGATGCGCACCGCTCCCCTGGCCCTGGCCTATCTGGACCGGGATCCGGCTGAACTCATGGAGGCGGCCGGCGTGCTCAGTGCGCTGACCCACGTGGAAGACGACGCCCAGGAAGCCTGCGGACTCTGGTGCGTCGCCATCCGCGACGCCGTCCTGACCGGAAAGCTGGAAATCCGGACAGGACTGCCCCTGCTGCCGCCCGACCGCGCCGCAGTGTGGCGGGAGCGGATCGAAACCGCCGAACGCTCCCGGCCGCGTGACTTCACGAAGAACGGATGGGTGGTGGAAGCACTCCAGGGCGCGTGGAGCGCCATCTCCACCACACGCACCGCGTCCGGCCCCGACCACCTCCGGGCGGGACTGGAAGAGGCGGTCCGCGGCGGCCGGGACACCGACACGGTGGCCGCCATCGCCGGCTCCCTCCTGGGCGCCGCCTACGGCTACTCCGCCGTTCCGTTTGAATGGCGCCGCAACCTGCACGGCTGGCCGGGTCTGCGGACGCACGACCTGATGACGCTCGGCGTCGAACTCGCCTCCGGTGCGGGGCGACGTACGCAGGAGTGGCCGCGGGCCGAGCACCACGATTACAGCTCGTGGAGCAGGACCGATGTTCTGGTCCAGCACCCGGACGACGACGGCGTCTGGCTCGGCGGCGTGGGTGCAGTGGCCAGGACTGCCGAACTGGGCATTGATGCCGTGGTTTCGCTGTGCCGGCTGGGAACGGCCGATGTTCCCGGCATCGCACCGGAGAACCATGCGACGTTCTGGCTCGTCGATTCGGCTGCCGCGGATTCCAATGCCTACGCCGGGTACGTGCTGCAGGAAGCTGCCGCCGCCGTCGAGCGATTCCGAGCCGAAGGCAAGAAGGTCCTCCTGCACTGCGTGCGTGCCGAGTCCCGGACACCTACCGTTGCCGCTCTCTACGGCGCCCGGGCCGCAGGAGTGACTCCGCTGGAAGCGCTGGAACGGGTACGCCGCGTCCTCCCCAACGCACACCCGAATCCGGCGTTCCGGGAGATGCTGGCCGCCGAGGCCGCTGGTCGACCCTCCGCGTAATTCGAGTCGAACCGGCCTCTGGACCCACCAATATGTGGGCCAGGGGCCGGGCATGGTAGGAATTCCTTATGGGGGAATCACACATCTTCGTGACCAGAGGCAGCCTGACCAACTTCGCTTGCGATGCATGGCTGCTTCCGACCGATCGCACCTACAACATTGCTGAGTATTGGCGGGAGGCGCTCCCCGGTCTGGAAGCAGTGATAGCCAGCAGCAGGGATGTCGACTTCTCCAGCGGGGCTAAGCTCGCGCAGCCTCTCGACGCTTGGCTTGCCGGGGAACCCATGCCTGTCCTCACTGCTGTTCCGTATTACGGCATTTCCTCGGTCGAGGATCTGCTTCCACCGTTGCGTGAATTCATTCGCGTCGCTGCGGAGCAATGCGAACGACGACGGCGGGCCGCGGGCGGCACCCCGTCCCGTCCAGTTCCCCTGCTCGCCATGCCGCTTTTCGGCACTGGCGACGGCGGAGCAGGACTGGTTCGCGGCGACGTGATTCAGCGGCTTCTCCAGGAGGCACGCAGTGCGGCGGCCGAGTCCGGCGTCGACGTCGCTCTTATCCTCACGAACGAAAAGGACTTCGCCTTCGCCCAGGAACTGCGGAAGCGTCAGCCGGACTGGTGGAAGCCCCTCGATCGGGAGCTGCAGGATCACGCTGCACGACTAGGCGCGCATGCCCGAGACGGCAAGCTCGTTCCCTTCATGGGCGCGGGCGTCAGCATGAGCGCCGGCGCCCCGAGCTGGAACGATCTCCTCGCCCGTCTGGCAACAGCCGCGCAGCTGTCCGACGATGAATCTGAGTCGCTCAAAAAGCGCGGGCATCTGGACCAAGCTGGCATTCTGCGCTCTATCTATGAGGAACGCTCCGAAGCGGGCGGGCGGAGTTTCAATCAGGCCATTGCCGACCAGGTGGAGCTGAAACGCTACGGTTTGGCACCGGCTCTCCTCGCCAGTTTGGGCAGCCGGGAGGCGATCACCCTCAATTACGACGAACTCTTTGAATTCGCTTCGGCCGACGCCGGCGTCCCCCGGTCGGTCATTCCTGACGGCGGCGGGGAGAACGACGACTGGCTGCTGAAACTTCATGGTTCGGTGACGAACCCTGACTCGATCGTCCTCACCCGCGACGATTATCTGGGTTTCAACGCCTCACGGAATGCACTCTCGGCCCTGGTGAAAGCCACCCTCATGACGCAGCACATCCTGTTCGTCGGCTTCGGCCTTGCCGATGACCACTTCCACGAGATCCTGCACGATGTGAAGCGTGCCCTTCCGCCGGAGCCCCGGGGCAAGGATGGATCCGCGACGGCGCTGATGCTGGCCGCGGATCCCCTGGACCGGCGGATGGTTTCCCAGCTGAACCTGGTGCCGATGAATGAGGAATCCAGTACCGCGGCAGGACGGACCCTCGAAATCTTCCTGGATCTTCTCGTCGCCCTGTCGACGGACAGCCATTCGTATCTTTTGGCCGAGGGCTACGAAGGAGCATTGACCGAATCCGAGCGGTCCCTGCGGGAAACCCTGCTGGATCTCACTAAGCGGCTCACCGACGACGAAGCTCAGAGTAGCGGTGGCGTCCGACTGCGGGAGATGCTGGCGGAGCTGGGAGCTCCGACTCCCAGCTCATAATCCGGTCAAGCGTCTTGCACCAACCGGTTTTCAGGCTCTAGGAGACGGCGCCTTAGACCAGCCCCGTGCGTATTCGTCGGAAACTTCGGGCCAAACGAGCCTGCGCCCATCAGCGACTGACTTGATTTCTTCGACCAACGCCCCGGATACGACGAAATCGTGTGGAATAGGCCTTCCCGCTCTGTCCTTCCGTCCTTCCGGATCCAGGAACCGGAGCGCGATTTTCGCGCCGACCCGGCGGCAGACCTCAGGTTCATCTTCCAGGCCGGCGAACGCCTCCTGATATGCGGGGAGCGGGTCCGTCAGGCCGCCGTCACGGAGGAATGTGAAGCCCCAAGCCTGACCACGGGTCGCCCAGATCAGGCTCATCTGCGACTCCTCAGGAGTACGCCGTCCTCTTCCGCTTGATCCAAGTCCATCCTGAATCGCGTTAGCGTCGCGGAAAGGTATTCCTGTTTTGCCATCGCGTCAGCGTTCATTTCCCTGACCTTGTCCCCGGCTAGATTCACCGCACCACTCAGCACGTTCGGCCCAACAAGGTTCACCAGTTGGCCGATCCGGCCAGGGATGTCCAACTTGCGTCCAGTCAAGGCAGCAGCCAGCACTCCAACCCCATCCAGGAGGTTTTCGGCCACCTTCCTGGGGAGCTGCTTGGCCTGGGCCCACTTGGCATGCCGCTCAAACGGGAGCATCGCCGCCAACGGCTGGATCAGTTCGATGCCGATGCGCTTGTTGACCTCAATTCCGCCTCCGTTGAACCTCGCGGATGAGAAAAGAACGAAATCCTCACCCACCGATAGGGCCTCGCTCCCGTCTACGAGCTCAGCCAGCACCTTGCGCAGCGCGTCTATGTCGTCGCAAGCCTTCTCGATGAGAAGATCCCGGAATTTGAAAACATCCATGTCTGGCAGCAGGTCGGCCTTGGATAGTGCCATTACCCATATGCGAGGAAAATCTACGATCGGCTTGCCGTCTTCGAGCAGGTCATCTTTCAGCGACAAGAGCCCATTATGGAAGTTAGCCATCAAGGATTTCAGGTACCGCTCTTCCTCACCAGCATTGTCCAATAGGCGTTGGGCATCTACCAGCAAAAAGGCCACATCGGAACCGAGCAGGGACCTGAAAGCGTCGACCCTATGCTGGGCTTCGGTAGGCCCGCTTACACCCTGCTCAAACCATTCTCCGGGATAATCGTGCCAGACGAGCCGCAGCGCATCAAAGGGTTTAGTCTTGAACGCCTTCGCCTTGGCGCCTTCCTTCAACTTCACTGAAAAGCTATAGGACTCTGCCGCGAATTTGGTGGGCACGGGCACTCGGGATGAATCCCTCATTCCCAAGTAATTGCGGTGCAGCCGCGAGCCTTGGCCGATATCGTCAGCCACCACATGGAACACGTTCTCTTGCCGGTACTGGGGTTCCTGTGTAGCGCCATAGAAAGAGGAGAGCAACACAGTCTTTCCACTGCCAGCCTCCCCAAACACTGCAATCTGTTGCTCTAACGCTCTGCTCAATTTCATGTAGTGAACAATACGTGACCCTACGGCGTACTTAGTTCTGACCTCAACGTGATTTCGAAGCTCTGAACGTTATCGCCCCAGATGCCAGCTGTAACTGGCCTCGTCCCAGTTGACCGTGGCCGAGAATACGTAGCCGCTTTCGGATCCGTCGTCCCCATATCGTTGGCAGCATTTGGTGCGCATAATGCCTATCCGGTCCGTGCGGGACAACCACACGGTTATTCAGCGCAGCCCGAACGGCCCCTCTACCTCGAACGCATACTCCGCGAACCGTTCCCCGATCAGCCGGTGCGTAGCGGTGTCCGGGTGGAGCGCGTCAGGCAACGGGTGCACCTCAGCGTCTTCGGCCCCGTAAAGACTCAGGCCGTCCAGGAAGTACAGGTTCGGATCATCTGCCCGGCGCTCCGCCAGGGACTCCAGCGCCTCGCGGATCACCCGCAGCGTCAGCTGGCCCGCAGCTACGCCCTCCGGCGAGCCGGTGGCAACGAATCGAACCTGGTCCGTCCCGAACGACGCCGGGTCGAAGGCACCGGGTCCCGGAGTGTCTTCATGGATTCCACAGAAGATGGGCGAGATGAGCACCAGGGGCGTCTCCGGATGCCCCTCCCGGATGGTGTCGAGGAAGCCGTGCACCGCAGGCACAAAGGCGCGCAGCCGCATGGAATCCATGTTGACCACGTTGATGCCCAGCTTCACGCTGATCAGATCGGCAGGGGTATCGCGCATCACCTGCGCGGTGAACGGGTCCACGAGGGCGCTTCCGCCCAGGCCAAGATTGTGGAGTTCGACGCCGCCGAGCTGGGCCGCCACGACAGGCCAGATCTGGGCTGGCGTGGCGGCATTTGAACCGTGGCTGATGGAGCTGCCGTGGTGCAGCCAGACGGGCTTGCCCGAGGAATACGGCGTGACCGGAGCGTCCGAACGCAGTTCCACGAGCTCAACGGCCTCGTTGTGCGGCAGCCAAATCTCCGCGACCTTTTCGCCGGCAGGCAGACGGAACAGGCTGGTATGCGACGGTCCCTCACAAGGAGTCGCCGCCCCGGTCGACATATCCATCTCGACATAGTCACCGCCGCTGAGTTCGTCGCTCTGGAGCAACTCGCCGTCGACCACCAGATCAACGCTGCCCCGCGGCCGGTCCGCGCCACGGTAAACCACCCGGGACGGGTGCACCACAACCGCCAGGACCTCCGCCGCCGTCGAGAAAACCAGACGGACTCCGGACGGCTGGCTTTCCGCCATCAGCAGCTGCGGATCGGGGAACCGGTCACGCACTGAGGCCGGCAGCCGGTGCGGACGCAAACCGCGGGGAGTCGTTTCCAGTTCCGCCGCACCACGAACAAGGGAGGGCGTAATAGGAGTGGTGATCATGCTCAGGGTCTTCTCTCGGTTGTCCACATCAAGGATTAGGCACCCACAGTTTATGCGGCTGCCAGACAAGACAGCGGCACCCCGGTTTCCCGGAATGCCGCTGTGATTGCCAAACGGATGTAGTTAGGACGTCTTCTCGGAGAAGGATGAATCGATATAGGTGTCCTGCTTGATGGCTTCCTCGTACTCAATGGCACCGGATTCCATCCAGACAGCTTCCATGCCCTCCAGCTGCTCAGGCAGCGGCTCCAGATTCGGCATCCAGGTGTAGAGCGGAACGGATGTCAGTTCCTCGACCGTCTGTCCCGTCGCCTCGGCAATGATCTTCAGGTTCTCGTCCGAGTAGCGGTCCTCGCCCTGCAGGTCCTTCGCAGCACGGGCTACAGCATCAAAGAACTTCTGTGCGTTCTCGGTGTCGGCGAACTGGCCGCCGTACAGCATGCCGGTGCCGGACGTTCCGGCCGGCGGGACTGCCATGGAAACGCCGGTGCCGTCTTCGATGGCCATGGTGGAGAAGGGAGCCGAAATCAGGCCGGCGTCGAGGCTGCCGTTGGCCAGCGCCGTCGGCATGTCCGGGTTGCCGAGGTTCACAATCTCGACGTCGTTGATGGTCAGGCCTTCCTCTTCGAGGGCCAGGCTGAGCAGGAAGGCACCCGTGCCGCCCGCACCGCCGGCAGCACCGATCTTCTTGCCCTTCAGGTCAGCGATGCTGGTGATGTCACCGGAATCCACCTTGGCCTTGGAAACCACCAGGTCAGTCGGGCTCTTTTCGGTGTCGCCGTCGCTGACACCCATGGACGCCACAACCTTGATGTCCAGGCCGGTTGCAATGGCACTGAACATACCGGCCGAGAAGCCCGCGGCAACGACGTCGAGCTTTCCGCTGGATGCCAGCGGCACCGCGTCCTGGCCGGACTTCACGGTTTCGAGCTGGACGTCCAGGCCCGCTTCGTCGAAGTAGCCCTTCGCTTCAGCGACGTAAATCGGCGCGAAAATCGGCAGCTGGACAATGCCAACCTTCACCGTTGCGGTTTCCGTCGCCCCCTCGTCGGAGGAAGAGGAGCCCGAGTCCGCGCCGCAGGCGGAGAGGGTCAGTCCGGCCAGCACCGTTGCTGCCAGGACCTTGAGGTGTTTTTTCATTTTTGATCTTTCTTCTTTGATCCGGATGAGTATTTCCAGGGCAGGGCAGCCCGTTCAAGAAGGATGATGAGCGCCGTCACCGCTGCGCCCACCAGGGACACCACAATGAGGCCGACGTACATTTTGCTGGGCTGGAACAGCTGCCAGGAGTTCCAGATGAGATAGCCCAGGCCGTTGTTGGAGGCGACAAACTCGACGGCGGTGATCACGATAACGGACATTCCCGCGGCCACGCGGAGGCCCGTCATAATCGCAGGAGTTGCGCCGGGAAGCAGCACGTAGCGGAAGAGCTTCAGCCCGCCGGCCTTATACGCCCGGGCCGCTTCCAGGACCCGGCTGTCGATCTGGACAATTCCGGCCAGGGTGTTGATCTGCATTACGAAGAACACGGAAATGGCAACGGAAAGCACCTTCGGGGTCTCCGTCAGCCCGAAGATCAGCAGCAGCAGCGGAACAATGGCGATTTTCGGCAAGGCATACAGGGCGGTGAACGTCGGCCCCAATGCGGCGCGCACCGGCCGCCAGACTCCCATCAGCAGGCCCGCCAGGATGCCGGCGACGGCGCCCAGCACGAAGCCCAGCAGCAGCCGGACCATCGTGGCCGAGGTGTGCAGCCACAGCTCGCCGCTCAGGGTCATCTTCCAGGCCTGCTCGGCGATGAGGCTCGGCGGGGTGAAGAGCCTGGCGTCCAGGGCGCCGTTCCGGGCGGCCACCTCCCACAGAGCCAGGAGCAGCACCGGGGTCAGGATGGACAGCAGGATGTCGCGGTAGCGCAGGCGGACGACCTGCTTGTACTCATGGCGGATGGCACTGTCGAGCTCGGAGGAGTCCGTGGTCTTGGGGGCAGTTGCAGTGTTAGTCATTAGGAGAACCTCAAAGATGCTTGTACCTCGTCGCGGAGGGAGTCCCAGATGTCCTGCTTCATGGAGCCGAATTCGCTGGTGCCCTCGATTTCCATGCTGCGGGGACGTCCGAAGGGCACGTCGATGATCTCCTTGACGCGGCCCGGGCGGGCGGACATCATCACAATCTGGTCGCCGAGCAGGAGGGCCTCGTCGATGGAGTGCGTCACCAGGACAACGGTCTTGCGTTCCAGTTCCCACAGCCGGACCAGTTGTTCCTGCATCAGCATGCGGGTCTGCGCGTCCAGGGCTCCGAGCGGCTCGTCCATGAGCAGTGCCGGGGATCCGGTGGCAAAGGCCCGGGCAATGGCGATGCGCTGGCGCATGCCGCCCGAGAGCTGGTGCGGATAGCTTTCCTCGAAACCGGTGAGGCCGGCTTCCGCAATCCAGTGCCGGGCGTGTTCGAGGCGTTCACGCTTGCCGACGCCGGCCATGTGCTCGCCGAAGGCCACGTTCTGCAGGACGTTGAACCACGGGAATACCCCGTGTTCCTGGAAGACGAAGGCCGACGCCGGCACCTTCTCCGCGGACACGTTCCGGGTGACCGTTCCGGTGGTAGCCGTTTCCAGTTCCCCCAGGATCCGGAGCAGGGTGGACTTCCCGCAGCCGGACGGGCCGACGATGCAGGTGAAGGAGCCCTCTTTCAGCTGGAGGTTGATGTCATCAAGGGCGTGCACGTTCTGCGATCCGGTGAAGACCTTGTGGACCGAGTCGACCTCGAACGCGTAGCGGACCTCGGGGGGAGCTTGTGTCATTTCGAAATTCCTCATCAGGTGGAGGGATGCATGCTGGGCTGGCGGGGAGGACGCGGCGAGCAGAAGACGCCGCCGATGAACTGACGGTCCCAGTCGGACTCTGCGGCGGAAGCCGGTGCAGCCGGGCCGGTCAGGTCCCCGGCGTAACGTTCCGCGTCGTCCTGGGGGACGTAACCGAGGGCGGCCCCGGCGTCCGGCGAAAGATAGCTTCGCGTGTTGGCTGAAACCCCCCACACAATCCGGAATCCTTTCCCTGAATCCGTCAGGGCTGCGGCAAAGAGGCGGGCGGCGTCGTCGGGCGACAGCCAGGTGCTCAACATCCGGACGTCCTTCGGCCGGTCAAACCGGGACGCGATGCGCAGGCAGACTACGTCCATGCCGAAGCGGTCGGAATAGTAGCTGCCCAGCGCTTCCACCGCCGCCTTCGAGACGCCGTACAGAGTGTTCGGCCGCACCGGGGTGTCGTCCGGAACGAAGTCCCCGGCCGGAGGCACCGGGGTGAACCCGGCGGCATGGATGGAGCTGGCGAGGATCACCCGCGGCACCCCGGCCATGTGGGCGGCCTCCAGAACGGAATGGGTGCCGTCGATATTCGCGGCCAGGATCCGGTCCCAGTCATCTTCCAGCGGAATCCCCGCCAGATGGATGACGGCGCCGCATCCGCGGAACGCCTCCACGAGCGTCCCGGTGTCGGCCACCTCGGTGAGCACCCAGTCCTGTCCGAAGGATTCGGCCGGCGGTACCCGGTCCACGCAGACCATGGAGTAGCCGGCGTCGGCCAGCCGGGGAATGATGTCCCGGGCCAGGCTGCCGGCGGCACCGGTGACGGCGATCCGTTTGGTGTCCGAATTGATACTCACAGCAGGGCCCCCTGGTCTTGAAGCAGTCCGCGCAGCTTGGAAACGTCCACGCTGCCGGTGGAACTATGGAGTGATGCAGCCAGGCCGGCCGCATGCCCGGTGGCGAACGAGGTGCCCATCACCCGCAGCGAGGCAAACGAGCGGCTGTCACTGCTGGTGAGCCGGCCGGCGCCCCAGAGGTTGGGGATATTGGCGCTGGTCACGGCCCCGTAAGGGATGTCGTACCACTTGCGGTCCTTGATGGCGCTGTAGGTGGTGGCGCCGGGAGTTGCATGGTCCTCCATCGGCCAGCCGCACCGCGCAATCCCGTCGGTCGGACGACGCCGGGCGGTCAGGACGTCCTCGGCGGTTACGCTTTCGCGGCCCTGCATCCGACGGGCTTCGCGGATGCCGATCTGCGGACCGGTGGAGGCCAGGTACGCGCCGGACCAGCCGCGCATGCCCGCCTTCAGCGCCTCGAGGTAGTGCCGGGCCTTGGCTCTGCCGTCCTGTTCGGCGCGGGAGATTTCGTGCACGTCCAGGACGTCCACGTATTCGTCCGCGAGCAGGAGCATCAGCTCGCGTGAACGGGGCATCCGTACGCAGGTGCCGTTGCTCCGGGTGAGGATTTCCCCGGTGGTTTTGCCGTAGGCGGCGAAGGCGTCATCCATGGCCGCGGTGGACAGGTCCGCGTCTTCGCCGACGCCGCCGACCCGCATCACCAGGGTGCTGGCCTGGCGGCGTTCGGTCGGCGAAAGCTGGAACTCGGCGCCGGCGGCCTGCAGCAGCGCGCCGTCGCCGCTGCAGTCCACAAAGGCACTGCCGGAAAGATGCAGGTTGCCGCCGCGGTGCACCGCGTGCACGGCACTGATTCCGCCGGCGTCGGTATCCGCGGCTATGAGGGTGCTGTGGAACAGGACGTCGACGCCGGCGGCGCGGACCAGTTGGTCCAGCACCGACTTAGTGGTTTCCAGATCGAGGACCACGATGGTGTTTCCGGTGGCGGGCGAGGTCTCGAAGTGCAGGAGTTCCTGGCGTTCCAGCTCGTCCAGGAAATCCTGCCCGATGCCGCGCACCACCTGTTCCCTGGTCTGGTCAAAGAAGCCGCAGTAGGCCAGGACCGAGCTGTTGGTTGCCGCTCCCCCGAGGAATCCGTATTGCTCAATGAGGCAGACGCTGGCTCCGGTGCGGGCAGCGCTGACAGCTGCCGCCACACCGGCGGCCCCGCCACCCACAACGACGACGTCGTAGGTTGCGGTGGTGGAAAGGGAAGTCATCAAGATCCTTAGATTGCAGGTGAATCACGGCGTGAACTGAGTCACACCAAGCACATAAGAACCATGGTCCACTTGTACGTATAAATCAAATGCCTAAAAGTGCCTGTGGGTATGCCTTTCGGGTATTTCAGGTCGCAGGGGGCGGGAACATGGAAATCCGGCAGTTGAAATACTTTGTCCGCACGGCGGAGACCGGCAGCATCAGCGGGGCCGCCGTCGAACTGCATATGACGCAGCCGGCGCTGAGCCGGCAACTCGCCGAACTGGAGAAGGAACTCGGGGGTGCCCTGCTGCAGCGGAACCCGCGCGGCGTGACGCTGACGGCCCTGGGGCACGTCATCAAAACCCACGCGGACACCATCCTCGCCCAGGTGGACCGCACCCCGGAGCTGGTCCGGCTGGCGGCGGGCGGCCGCTCACTGATCCGGCTCGGTGCCCCTCCGGGATTGCCGCATGACTGGTTCCGCTCGGCTGTGCAGAACGTGGAATCCGCCGGCCTGACGGTGCGCTTTTCGCTCTACGAGGCCAGCAGTGATGAACAAAGCCGTTTGCTGCGGGCCGGCCAGATCGACCTGGCCCTCCTGCATACGGAACCCCCGGAGGGCATCAACCGGCAGCACCTGCTCACCCAGCCGCTCGGGGCAGCCGTCCGGCCGACGTCGCCGCTCAGCACCCGGAAGGTCCTGGGCCTCTTTGACCTGGACGGCCTCACCGTGATGGCACACGCTGCCGGAGAAATCCGCATCCAGGAGGTCAAGCTGCGCAGCGCCGCCGAGGCCGAGGGCGTGCGTACGCACTGGGTGTTCCGGCGGTTCAGCCACCACAGCCTGCTGATTGCCGACCTGGCCGACGCCGATGCGGCGCTCACCACCGAGGCCTCCGCGGGGCTCAACTTTCCCGGGTGGAAGTGGGTGCCGCTGGCTGCACGGGATGCGGGCGGGCACTCGCTGCAGGTCGAGACGTGGGCGGCGTGGAACGCTGCGGCGTCACCGGAGGTCCGGAAAGTCGCCGACCTGTTCCGGTCGACGCCGGTGCGGGTCCTGGACGGGCCGGAACCTTAGACCCCCACCCGCCCCGCGAGCATCCGCTCCACACTCTCCGCGGACAGCGCATGCTGGATGGCCAGCTGGGACGCGCCGAGCATCCCGGCGTCGAGCCCGGACGCGGACTGCACAATCCGCAGGTGCTGGGTGGCCAGCGGCATGGTCCGGGAGTAGACCACTTCGCGCACCCCGGCAATGAAGTGCTCGCCGGTCAGCGCCATCGAGCCGCCGAACACAATGACCTCGGGGTTGAGCATGCTCAGGCAGGCGGAGAGCACCTCGCCCACCTCGCGGCCGGCCTGCCGCACTGCATGCACGGCCTCGTGGTTGCCGGAGTGGACCAGGGCGACGACGTCGCGCCCGTCCTCCGCTTCCAGCCCCGCGTCCCGCAGCCGGGCGGCCACCGCCGGCCCGGAAGCCAGCGCCTCCAGGCAGCCGCGGTTCCCGCACCGGCAGAGCAGGTCCTCGCCGGACGGGACGCGGATGTGCCCGATGTCCCCGGCCACCCCGTCGGCACCGCGCAGCAGGCTGCCGTTGCAGATGATCCCGGCGCCGATGCCGGTGGCAACCTTCACGAACACCAGGTTCTCGACGTCGGGCCACGCGGCTTCGCGCTCCCCCATGGACATCACATTGACGTCGTTATCCACCAGCACCGGCACGTGGAAAGATTCCTGCAGGTAGCCGGGCACATCGAAGCCGTGCCACCCGGGCATGATGGGCGGATTGATCGGCCGGCCGGAGCGGTGCTCCACGGGCCCGGGCAGACCGACGCCGACAGCGAGCAGCTCGGCGGCGGACCTGCCGGTCTCTTCCAGCAGGAGCGAGCCGAGCTCGACCACGGTGTCCAGCACGGCAAACGGCCCTTCGCTGACCAGCAGGTCTCGGGTGGCATCGGCCAGGGCGGTGCCGGCCAGGTCGGTGAGGCCCACGCGCAGGTGGCTGGCGCCGACGTCGACCCCCAGCACCACGCGCGCACCGGTCTGCAGCGCGAACCGGGAGGACGGCCGCCCGCCGGTGGAGACCGCATCTTCGATGGGTGCCACCAGCCCGAGGTCCATCAGCAGCTCGAGCCGCAGCGCAATCGTGGAGCGGGCCACCCCCACCAGATCGGCCAGCTCGCTGCGGGTGCGGGGCTGTCCGTCCCGCAGGAGCTGGAAAAGTTCGCTGGCCCCGGGAGCGGTGGGGTTATTCCTTATATCGACCACTGGGCAATTGAAGCATAGTGATCGACGCTACGGCGTCGGCCCCGGGAAGAGACGCAGGCGAAGAACCTCATAACGCCCCCTTCCTTCGCCCGGTCCCCCGCACGGCGAACCGCTGCTGCAGCAGCACGGCCACCACGATGATCGCGCCACGGGCCACGGCCTGCACCGAGGTGTCCAGGTTGTTCTGCGTGAAAACGTTGGTGAGCGTGCTGAACAGCAGCACGCCCAGCACGGTGCCGACAATGGTGCCGCGCCCGCCGATCAGCAGCGTTCCACCGACGACGACGGCGGCAATCACGTCCAGCTCGTACAGCAGCCCGTGCGTTGAGGTACCGGCGGTGGTGCGGCCCATCATCATGATCCCGGCGATGCCGGCGGTGACTCCGGAGAGCACATACAGCCAGACGATGTGCCGCTTCACCTTGATGCCCGCCAGCCGCGCGGCCTCCAGGTTCCCGCCAATCGCCACGGTCCGGCGGCCGAAGGTGGTGCGGTTGAGCAGGAACCAGCCCGCGGCGGCCACCAGGAGGAAGATCCAGATCAGCAGCGGCACGCCCAGGAAATTCGAGCGCATCACGGAGAGGAAATCCCGGTTGGTGACAATCTGCGTGCTGCGGCCCGAGATCAGCTCCGCGACGCCGCGCGCACCCACCAGCATGGCGAGGGTGGCAATAAACGCCACCACGTTCCCGTACGCGATGATCATTCCGTTGATCAGTCCCGCCCCCACCGCGACCGCCAGCGCCACCACCACCATCAGCAGCCAGCTGCTGTTCGTGGCGGCCAGCTGCACTGCGGTGAGGCTGGCCAGCACCGTGCTCAGCCCCATCACGGACCCGACCGAGAGGTCAATGCCGCCGGCGGTGATCACAAACGTCGCGCCGATGCTGATCACCCCGACAATGGAGGCGTACCGCAGGATGGTCAGCATGTTGTCCAGGTTCAGGAACCGCTCCCCGCTGGTCACCGCCCCGACAATAAACAGCAGCGCCAGCGCCACCACCAACCCGATGCTTCGCCCAACGGAGCCACCCAGGAATTTCCCCAGCGGATTGGCGCGGGGCACCGCAGCCGTCCCTCCACTGGGAGGCGGCTGCAGCGCCGCCGTCGTTGATTCGCTCACTGCGCACTTCCTTTCAGCACCAGGTCAAGCACGGCGTGCTCGTCCATCTCGTCTGCGTTGCCGGTAGCCAGGACGCGCCCGGCATCGAGCACCAGGATCCGGTCCGCAAGGCCGAGGACTTCCTCGATCTCGCTGGACACCACCACAATCGCCACGCCTTGAGCCGCGAGGCTGCGGATCAGCGCGTAAATCTCGGTCTTGGCGCCGACGTCGACGCCGCGGGTCGGCTCGTCCAGCAGCAGCACCCGGGTGCCGTGGATCAGCCAGCGGGCCAGCAGCACCTTCTGCTGGTTGCCGCCGGAGAGGGTGCGGGCCTGCCGGTCCGGATCGGGCGGATTCAGCTGCAGCGCTTCGGCCTGCTTGCGGGCGGCGGCCTTCTCGGCGCGTTCGTTCAGCCATCCGTGCCGGGCGAACCGCGTGAAGGTGGACAGGGTGATGTTGCGGTAGATGGGTTCCTCCAGCAGCAGCCCCTGGCTCTTGCGCTCCTCCGGGGACAGGCCGAGCCCGGCGTTGACCGCCGCCCGCACCGAGCCGGGCCGCAGCGTCCTGCCCTCCACAGTGACGGTGCCCGACGTCGCCCGGCGGGCACCGTAAATGGTCTCCAGGATTTCCGAGCGGCCGGAGCCCACCAGGCCGGCCAGGCCGAAGATTTCCCCGGCCCGGACCTCGAAGCTGACGTCCCGGAACGTGCCGGCGAGCGCGAGTTCCTCTACCTGCAGCGCCACCGGGGCGTCCGACGACGGCGGCTTCCGCGGCGGGAACACGTTCGCCACCTCCCGGCCGGTCATCAGCCGGACCAGCTCCGCGCGGGGAGTCTCCGCGACCGGCAGCGAGGACGCCGTGCTGTGGCCGTCCTTGAGCACGGTGATCCGGTTGCCGATCTGCCGGATCTCCTCCAGCCGGTGGGAGATGTAGACAATCGCGATGCCCTGGCCGGTCAGCTCCCGGATCACCCGGAACAGGTTGGCGACCTCGCCGGAGTCGAGGATGGCACTGGGTTCGTCCATAATGAGCAGCCGGGCATTGCGGGACAGGGCGCGGGCCATGCTGACAATCTGCTTGCCGGCGGCGGACAGGCTGCCCACTTCCGCGGCGGCGGACAGGTCCTCGTGGCCCAGCCGGCCCAGCAGCGCCCGGGCCCGACGGCGCGCGTCCCGGACCCGGAGCACTCCCCCGCGGGCGTCCTCATGGCCCAGGAAGATGTTCTCGGCGACGCTCAGCCCGTCCACCACATCCAGTTCCTGGTACATGGTGGCAATCCCCAGGCCCAGGGCGTCGGCCGGCCGGGCCAGCTGCACCGGCTCCCCGTTCCAGCGGATCTCCCCGCCGTCGGGTGCGTACACCCCGGAGAGTGCCTTGATCAGGGTGGACTTGCCCGCGCCGTTCTGGCCCAGGACGCAGTGCACTTCGCCGGGAAGGACTTCCAGGTCGACGCCGCGCAGGGCGCGGACACCGGCGAAACTCTTGCTCAGATTCCGGACCTCCAGCAGCGGCGGCGGAGGGGCGGCGGTGGCTCCCGATGCGGTCATGGCACGGAGCTTACACACTTATGTCGATCACCAGTAGTATGTTGGCGCTTTATCGCCGGACTTCTGTTACTGTGACGCATGTCACGACGACGTGCAGAGCGCTGAATTCCGATGGGGTGCGGGATGGCCTCAGCGCCGCCACTTACAGAGGAGAGAACCATGCACGCACTACGCATGCGCGGGAAGATCATCACCGCCGGGGCGTTGTTCGCCGTCGGCGGGCTTGCCCTCACCGGCTGCACCGCAGGCGAGGACACCAATGCCGAACCAACCAACAACTCCGTTGAGGGCAACCAGTCCGAGGGTGAGACCGTGGTCATCGGCTTCTCCGGCCCCGCCGCGGACCACGGCTGGCTGAAGGCCATCAACGACGCCGCCCTCGCCGAGGCCGAGAAATACCCGGACATCGACCTGCGGGTGGCCGAGGGTACCAATGACGCGAACCTGCAGATCAGCCAGGTGGAGCAGTTCATCAACGACCAGGTGGATGCCATTGTGCTGCTGCCCACCGACGGCGCCGCACTCACCGACGTCGCCATCCGCGCCATGGAAGCCGGCGTCCCCGTGATCAACGTGGACCGGGAGTTCTCCAGCCCGTTCGCTGCCCGCGCCACTGTGCTCGGGGACAACTACGGCATGGGCGTCAGCGCCGGCACCTACATCTGCGAGCAGGTGGGCGACCAGCCCGACGCCGTCGTGGCCGAGATCGCCGGCGTCGACGCCCTGCCGCTCACCCAGGACCGCAGCGAAGGCTTCAAGGACGCCCTGGAGGCGTGCGGGCTCGAGGTCACCAACCGGGTGGCGGCGGACTTCACCGTCCAGGGCGGCGAAGCGGCTGCCGGGCAGCTGCTCTCCGCGGCACCGGAAATCGATGCGCTCTGGAACCACGACGATGATCAGGGCATCGGCGTGCTGGCCGCCATCGACGCCGCCGGCCGGGACGAGTTCATTATGGTGGGCGGTGCCGGCTCGGCGAACGCCATGCGGGAAATCGAGTCCGGGGACAGCGTCCTGCAGGCCACCATCATTTACCCGCACACCCAGGCCGCGGACGGAATCCGGCTGGCCCGGCTGCTGGCTCAGGACAAGGCGATGAGCGACCTGGTCGAAATTGAGGTGCCCAACCGCGTGGTGCTCAACGCCCCGGTGGTCACCAGCGAGAACGTCGGGGAATACCTGCCCACCGCCTTCGAATCCTGACGGGCGGATCTTCCAGCCAGAGCGGCCGGTCTTCCCGCAGCACGGCTGCCTGAAACAGCAGCACAGCACTAAGGAGAAAACATGGATAAGCCGCTGAGGGTGGCACTGGTGGGCCACGGCTTTATGGGGGCGGCCCACTCGCAGGCCTGGCGGGTGGCTCCCCGGTTCTTCGATCTGCCCCTGCAGCCGCGGATGGACCTGCTGGTGGGCCGGGATGCGGAGCGGGCCGCCGCCGCCGCCCGGAAATGGGGCTGGGCCGGGTCCGCCACCGACTGGCGGGAGGCGGTCGCCCGGGAGGACATCGACGTCGTGGACATCGTGACGCCCGGCGCCTCCCATGCCGAGATTGCCATTGCAGCGCTCGACGCCGGCAAGCACGTGCTCTGCGAAAAGCCCCTCGCCAACACGGTGGAGGAGGCGCAGGCGATGGCCGACGCCGCCGCCCGCGCCGCGGCCCGGGGCGTCCAGGCGATGGTGGGCTTCACCTACCGGCGGCTTCCCGCCACCACGCATGCCCGGAACCTCGTGGCCGCCGGGGCGATCGGCGAAGTGCGGCAGGTGCGGGCCGTGTACCTGCAGGACTGGCTGGTGGACAAGGACTCCCCGCTGACCTGGCGGCTTCAGCAGGACGAAGCCGGGTCCGGTGCCCTCGGCGACCTGGGCGCACACGCCATCGACCTGGCCCAGTACATTACCGGGGTGCAGCTGGCCGAGGTCAGCGGCACCCTGGCCACCTTGGTCCCGACCCGGCCGGTACCCGAAGCGGACCGGCGGAGCACGGGTCTGGGCGGCGGCGGCGGATCGGGCACGGGAGCGTCCGGCACCCGCGGTCCGGTGACCGTCGACGACGTCGCGCTGTTCCTGGGCCGCTTCGAGGACGGCGTGCTCGGCTCCTTCGAAGCCAGCCGGATGGCCACCGGCCGCAAGAATGCGTTTCGGCTGGAAATCTCCGGCAGCCTCGGGGCCATCAGCTTCGACCTGGAGGACCTGAATTTCCTGGGCTTTATGGATTACACGCTTCCGCCGGACCGGCAGGGCTTCACCCGCATCATGGTGACCGAACCGGAGCATCCCTATCTGTCCGCGTGGTGGCCGGCCGGCCATTCGCTCGGCTATGAACACGGCTTCGTGCACCAGGCGAAGGACTTCGTGGAGGCCATCGCCGCCGGAACCGCCCCCGCACCGTCGTTCGCTGACGGCCTGCAGGTCCAGGAAGTACTCGCTGCCGTGTCCCGCAGCGCCGCCAAGTCCAGCGTATGGTTGCCCGTGCGCTGACCCCCGCAACACCTAGGCAAAGGAGCCTGCCATGTCCCGACCAGTCACGTTGTTTACCGGCCAGTGGGCGGATCTGCCCCTCGAAGAAGTGGCCCGGCTTGCCTCCGGCTGGGGGTATGACGGGCTGGAAATCGCCTGCTGGGGCGACCATCTGGATCCCTGGCGGTGGGATGACGAGGAGTACGTGCAGAGCCGCCGCGACATCCTGGAGAAGTACCGCCTGAAGGTGTTCGCCATTTCCAACCATCTCAAGGGGCAGGCGGTCTGCGACGACCCGATAGACCAGCGGCACCGCGACATGGTTTCCGACCAGGTCTGGGGCGACGGCGATCCGGAGGGGGTCCGGCGCCGCGCCGCAGAGGAAATGAAGCACACCGCCCGGCTCGCGGCAGCCCTCGGGGTGAATACCGTGATCGGCTTTACCGGCTCGTCCATCTGGAAATACGTGGCCATGTTCCCGCCGGTCTCCGCGGAGGCCATCGACGCCGGCTACCAGGACTTTGCCGACCGGTGGAATCCCATCCTGGACGTCTTCGATGAGGTCGGCGTGCGGTTCGCCCACGAGGTCCATCCCAGCGAGATTGCGTACGACTACTGGACCACCGTCCGGGCCATGGAAGCCGTCGGAAACCGGCCTGCCTTCGGCCTGAACTGGGACCCGAGCCATTTTGTCTGGCAGGATCTGGATCCGGTTGCGTTCCTCTGGGATTTTCAGGACCGGATCTACCACGTGGACTGCAAGGACACGAAGAAGCGGATGAGCAACGGCCGCAACGGCCGGCTGGGCTCGCACCTGCCCTGGGCCGATCCGCGCCGCGGCTGGGACTTTGTGTCCACCGGGCACGGCGACGTTCCCTGGGAGGACGCCTTCCGGATGCTCAACAGCATCGGCTATGACGGCCCCATTTCGGTGGAGTGGGAGGACGCCGGAATGGACCGGCTGGTCGGGGCACCGGAGGCGCTGGGGTTCGTCCGTTCGCTGGCGATGGATCCCCCCGACGCCGCGTTCGACGCCGCGTTTTCCTCGCGGTAGGCCGCGGCTGGTTGCCTAGTGCTGCTGGGTGGTGGATACGCCTCCAGGCCAACCGGTATTTCTGATCCTGCGCGGACGGCGTTCATCGGGCCCCGCAAAACCGATAATCTGGTGATTCCCCAGAATTACCCCGGCCGATTTAGCCGCATCTCGAAAGACCACCTTGAAAAAGAACATACTGATCACTGCTGCCGTTATCACTACAGTCATTGCAACAAGCGGATGCGGTAATTCCCCTGATGAACCCAAGCTCACCGGGGCGCCTGTTGATCCGGCAACCGCAAGCAGCAGCAGCCCGGCCGCCGCTACTGCCACCCCGGCTCCCCGCAGTCCGCGGGGAAATCTCATCAAGAAGGTTGGTGAGCCCGCGCTCGTCCTCATCGAAGAAGGCAGCAAAGACTGGGCCCTGAACTTCACGGTTACGGATATTCAGGTGGATCCGGGGTGCACCTCACCGCAAGCCGTGCCTGCCGAGAACGGGCATTTCGTAGTGGTTAGCCTGGAAGCAGCAACCGTGGCTGAACCGGAGTTCTCCGAGGTGCTCGGCGGAGTCCACTTCGGTGGGTGGAAGGCCATCGCCTCCAACGGAACGACGGTCAACAACGTGATGTCGACGGCGTCATTCTCATGCCTGGGATCGGCGGAGCGCATTCCGTCCTCGATGGGAGCAGCCGAAAAGGTCGCCGGCAAGGTGGTCCTCGATGTTCCGGATGTCTCCGGTACATTGGTTCACACGCAGGGTGGCGGCACGGGGTGGGAATGGGAATACGACGCCAAGTAATGACCAACCGACTGCCCGAGTAAGTGGCGGGCATGGTCACCTAGGAACTTAGTGAAATAACGGAGCCACCGGGATAAACCCAGGCGGCTCCGTTTTTCGTTGGGGGGGGGGGGGGGGGGGGGGGGGGCGGGGGGGGGGGGGGGGGGGGGGGGGGGGGGGGGGGG
>NZ_JAJJOE010000017.1 GCF_020907405.1 Arthrobacter sp. zg-Y769 | reverse complement strand
GGTTACGGCGGTCATAGCGTGGGGGAAACGCCCGGTCCCATTCCGAACCCGGAAGCTAAGACCCACAGCGCCGATGGTACTGCATCCGGGAGGATGTGGGAGAGTAGGTCACCGCCGGACAATATTTGAATAATCAGGGGGAGCCCGTACCAGTGTTGGTACGGGCTTCACTTGTTTAACGCCCGCAGCCGGACCTGTGTTTGCCCCGCCAACGGACGTCAAACACAGGTACCGGACACCGGCGTCGTGCTGTATGGCCTGCGGCCGGGACAATCCAGTTCTTCCTGGTGTCGAGGCTCACCCTCAATA
Source organism: Arthrobacter sp. zg-Y769 (assembly GCF_020907405.1). GTDB lineage: Bacteria > Actinomycetota > Actinomycetes > Actinomycetales > Micrococcaceae > Arthrobacter_B. Next base: position 110,541 of record NZ_JAJJOE010000017.1, on the reverse strand, counting down.
CAGGCAGGACAGGGCCTGTGGAATCGGCGCCAGGCGGGGCACTGCACTAGAATTACCCTGAGGCGTGACCGCCTCCCCTATCTTTTACATCTTCATTACAGGTACATAGTGACGAGCGACTGCAGTAATTCCGTTGGTCGGCTCACGACGAGAGGAACTCAGCAGCATGTCAGAGCAAAATAACAGGGATCAGCGAGGCAGCGACGCCCGCAGCAGTAGTTCGTCAGACCGCCGCGATGACCGCGGACGCCCCGCCACGAATGACCGCAACGCGCCCAAGCGCTTCGAAGACCGTAAGCCGTCCTTCGGCGGCCGGCCCGCCCGCGACGGCGAACGCAAGTCCTTTGGCGATCGTGGGGCATCTTCGGACCGCAAGCCGTATTCGAAGGACCGTAAGCCGTCCTTTGGTGACCGTCCCGCGCGCAGCGACGACGATCGCCGGCCCGCCCGCGATGGAGAGCGGAAGCCCTTCTCGGAGCGCAGCGGTGAGCGGAAGCCCTTCGGCGACCGCGGGGACCGTAAGCCGTCCTTCGGCGGGGATGACCGCCGTCCTGCACGCAATAGCGAAGGCAGGCCCCCCGCCAGCAGCCGTTCCGAACGGGATGACCGCGCCAGCCGGGGGAGCGATGATCGTCGTCCGCCGCGTGATGGTGAGCGTAAGCCTTTCTCGCGTGATTCCCGTCCGCCGCGCGACAACCGTCCGCCGCGTGACGGCGAGCGTAAGCCGTTTGGTGACCGTGGCGATCGTAAACCTTCGTTCGGTGGCGATGATCGTCGTCCCGCACGTGATGGTGAGCGTAAGCCTTTCTCGCGTGATTCCCGTCCGCCGCGCGACGGCGACCGGAAGCCGTCGTTCTCGCGTGATGATCGTCCGCAGCGTGACAGCCGTCCGCCGCGTGACGGTGAGCGTAAGTCCTTTGGTGACCGCGGCGATCGTAAACCTTCGTTCGGTGGCGATGATCGTCGTCCGCCGCGTGATGGTGAGCGTAAGCCTTTCTCGCGTGATTCCCGTCCGCCGCGTGACGGCGAGCGTAAGCCGTTCGGTGACCGTGGCGACCGCAAGCCGTCGTTCTCGCGTGATGACCGGCCGCAGCGCGACAGCCGCCCGCCCCGCGGCGACCGGCCCGCATACGGCTCGGACCGCCCGTCCTCACGCGGTGACGACGCCCCGGCCGCTGCTCGTCCCCGCAACGCCAAGGATCTGCGCAGCGCCAACCGCCCCGACCGCGAGCGTTCTCCTGAAATCGACGAGGACGTCACAGGTCAGGAGCTGGACAAGGTCACCCGCGCCCAGCTGCGCAACCTCGAGGAAGTCAACAGCGAGTGGGTTGCCAAGCACCTGGTGATGGCCGGACGCCTGATCGACGACGAGCCTGAGCTGGCATTCCAGCATGCCCTGGCTGCCAGCCGCCGCGGCGGACGCATGGCAGTGGTCCGCGAGGCTGTCGGCCTGACGGCTTACGCCGCCGAGCACTTCGGCGAAGCGCTGCGCGAGTTCCGCACCTACCGTCGGATCAGCGGCTCCAATGCCTACCTGCCGATGATGGCCGACTGCGAACGCGGTCTCGGACACCCGGAAAAGGCACTGGACATGGCCCGGTCCGAGGACGCCAAGGACCTGGACACCGCCGGCCAGGTGGATCTGGCTATCGTCGTCTCGGGTGCCCGAATGGACATGGGCCAGTTTGATGCCGCAGTTGCAGCACTGGAAATCCCGCAGCTGGACCGCAACCGGGCCTTCTCCTACAGCCCGCGCCTTTTCCGTGCCTACGCCGACGCGCTGGAAGTTGCCGGCCGCAGCGAGGAAGCGCAGAAGTGGCAGAAGCAGGCCCTGCGCGCTGACGAAGCCCTGGGCTTCGGCGACTTTGCAGAGCCGGAAATCTTCGACCTCGTGCCTGAGGAAGAAGAGCGTCCCAAGCGTCGCCCCGAGGCCCGTGAGGACCGCTCCGGCGCGTACTTCGCACCCGCCGAAGAGGCTCCGAAGGATAACCTCGACCCGGCGGACGACGTCGACGCGCTGCCCACGGACGAGCAGGAAGGCCTGCTCACCGAGGACAGCGACGTAAATGACGACGGCGAGGCCGTGGAGGTCGTAGTGTCTGACTTCAATTACGACGACGACGAGGAAACCCCTCGTGAAGACGCCGACGAGACGGAGCAGCAGCGCACTGATGGCTAATCCTTCACTGGTCTCCGGTTACGACGCGGTCTTTTCCGACCTGGACGGCGTCGTCTACGCCGGACCGCACGCTATTCCGGGGGCCGTGGAGGCCCTCGGCAGGCTTGCCGAAGTCTCGGTCCAGCTTGCCTACGTCACGAACAACGCATCGCGCTCTTCGGAAACCGTTGCCGCCCACCTGCGTGAACTCGGAGCCCCCGCAACGGCGGAAAATGTCTTCGGGTCCGCGCAGGCTGGTGCGGAGCTCCTGGCAACCAAAGTGGCACCGGGGGCCAAGGTCCTGGTGACCGGCAGTGCAACCCTGGCTGCCGCCGTCGACGCTGTGGGGCTGGTGCGCGTTGCCTCGGCCGATGACGCGCCCGACGCCGTCATCCAGGGCTTCGATCCTTCCCTGGGCTGGGCAGACCTGGCAGAGGCGGCCTTCGCCGTCGGGCGTGGAGCTGTGTGGGTGGCTACAAACACCGATCTGTCCATCCCGCAGGCCCGCGGCATCGCGCCCGGCAACGGAACGCTCGTGGCCGCCGTCGGCGCCGCTACGGGGCGGGTTCCCTTCGTTGCCGGCAAGCCCGAGGCGCCGCTGTTTACGACGGCGGCACGCCATCTGGACGCCACCCGTCCCCTCGTGGTGGGGGACCGGCTGGACACGGACATCCTGGGCGGCACCAATGCCGGCTTTGATACCGCGCTGGTGCTTACCGGCGTCGATACCCCGCTGACGGCACTTGCCGCACGGACTCCGGAGCGGCCGGTGTACCTCATCGAGAACCTCGAGGCACTTTTTGAGCCGTATCCACTGCCCGTGTTTGACGAAGGGCAGTACACCTGCGGTGCCGCCGTCGCACGGGTGGAGGACACCACCGTCCTGATTGCGGGCGATTCCTCCGACCTGAACAGCTGGCGCGCTGCCTGCGCCGCCTGGTGGGCCGCCCGGCCGGACGTCCAATCAGCCGAGGCTCCCGAGATTCGCTGGACTGTCACCGCCCACGGCTAGGCTTCCACCAGGAGCCCTACCCACCATCAATGCATCCAGCATGCAACCGCAGGAGGAAGACCGATGCCTGAATTCCAGCAGCCGGCACCATGGCCGCAGACACCGGTCGCGACCGACGACGCCGCCGTTGATTCGCTCCTCGACGCGCTCACCCCGCTGGCAACTGCGCCGGCGGCCGCACACGCGGCGGTCTACACCGAGCTGCATGACGCGCTGCTCACTGAACTGAACACGGAACCTGCTGCTGCACCTTCACCGGCGGCACCCCCGGTGCCCGGGAACCGTACCGGGACAGCGGGCTAGGCATGCCTCGACTCGACCAGGAACTGGTTACCCGGGGGCTCGCACGCTCACGCACCCAGGCCGCCAAGCTGATTGCCTCAGGGCGGGTGCTGCGTGCAGGGAAGCCGGCGGGCAAGCCGTCTGCACCGGTGGATGCCGGCGAAGTTCTTGAAGTGCTCGACGACGGACTGCCGGACTATGTCAGCCGCGCCGGACACAAGCTGGCCGGTGCCCTTGCTGCTTTCCCGGCCGTTCAGCCGCAGGGGCTGCGCTGCCTCGATGCAGGGGCCTCCACCGGCGGGTTCACCGATGTCCTGCTGCGCTCCGGCGCCGCCCACGTGGCCGCCGTCGATGTCGGCCACGGCCAGCTGGTGGAAGTGCTGCGGCAGGATCCGCGGGTGAGTGTCTACGAGGGCATGAACGTCCGCTATCTGGACCCGGAGGACATTGGGGGAACAGTCGACCTGACTGTCGCGGATCTATCCTTCATATCCCTGACAATGGTGGTGGCCCCGTTGGCGGCTGCCACCCGCCCCGGCGGAAGCCTGCTGCTGATGGTGAAACCCCAGTTCGAGGTGGGCCGTGAGAGGCTGGATCGAACGGGAGTAGTCACCGACCCGCTCCAGCACCGTTCGGCGGTCACTTCAGTGGCGGCCGCAGCCATCGGGGCAGGACTGACGGTCGGAGGCATTGCCCCGAGTCCGCTTCCCGGACAGAACGGCAACGTGGAGTTCTTTATGTGGCTGCAGGTGCCCGAAGCCGCTGCCGCCGCGGGCGGCACAGCGGCTGCTGCCGCCGCAGTCAAGCTCGTTGACGCGGCGTTTGACGGGTTTGCCGGGTTTGCGGCACCGAACCCGGCCGTAGAAGACTGACGGGTGGGCATGCCGCAGGCATTCCACCCGTAAGACGAAGAGGATGAAGACGCAGATGAGCAGACGGATACTGGTCCTGGCCCACACCGGACGGCGGGCCGCCATGACCGCTGCCCAGGAAGCCTGCACCCAGCTTCATTCATCCGGGCTGATTCCGGTGATGCGGCGGAGCGACCTCGAAGATATCCAGGCCGAATACGGAGTGCTCACGGCCCCCACCGAAATCCTCGACGAAGACGTTGCCCTGGACAACGTGGACCTGGGGATGGTGCTTGGCGGCGACGGAACCATCCTGCGGGCAGCGGAACTGGTGCGCGGAACCAACGTCCCGCTGCTTGGCGTCAATCTGGGGCACGTGGGCTTCCTGGCCGAAAGCGAACGCGCCGACCTCGCCCAGACGGTGCACTGGGTCGTCGAGCGTGCCTACACCGTTGAAGAACGCATGACCATTGACGTTAAGGTCTGGCACGGCGGCGAGCTCCTGGCCCGTACATGGGCCCTGAACGAGGCAGCCGTGGAAAAGGCCGACCGCCAGCGGATGCTCGAAGTGGTTATTGAAGTGGATGCCCGCCCGATCAGCTCCTTCGGATGCGACGGCGTTGTGCTGGCCACGCCCACCGGTTCGACCGCCTACGCGTTCTCGGCCGGCGGCCCGGTGGTCTGGCCCGAAGTTGAAGCACTGCTGCTGGCACCCATCAGCGCCCACGCCCTGTTTGCCAAGCCGTTGGTGGTTTCGCCGACGTCGGTTTTGGCAGTGGAGATCCTGACCCGCACGGATGCTTCCGGCGTGCTCTGGTGCGACGGCCGGCGCAGCATCGACCTTCCGCCGGGATCCCGCGTGGAGGTGACCCGGTCCAGGACACCGGTCCGGCTGGCACGCACGCATCTCACCCCGTTCTCCGAGCGGCTGGTCCGTAAGTTCCAGCTGCCCACCCACGGCTGGCGCGGCCCGGCGCCGGTTCCCGCCACCGGGACCCAGCTCAGCCCTGCATCGGACCCAGCGGCCCGGCGCGGAAACCCCGTGGGCAGCGGTGCGGAAAACGCCGGTGCAGGAAAAGACGGCGCAGCAAGTGACAGCCCGGATGCCAGGGACCCAGCAGTTTCGGACAGCGGAGGCTTTGTCGAATGATCGAGGAAATCCGGATCAGGGACCTCGGCGTTATTACCGACGCCACCCTGGACTTAGGCCCTGGCTTCACCGTGGTGACCGGTGAGACCGGCGCGGGCAAGACCATGGTGATCACCGCCCTGGGTCTGCTCCTGGGTGCGCGTTCCGACGCCGGTGCAGTCCGCATCGGCGCCAAATCCGCCGTCGCCGAGGCGCTCGTGCATGTGGATCCGCGGAGCGCTGCAGCGGTCCGTGCGGGTGAGGCCGGTGCCGAGCTTGAAGAGTACGACGGCGCCGCCGAACTGACGCTGGTCCGTACCGTCAACGCCGACGGCCGCAGCCGTGCACATGTGGGCGGCCGCTCGGCACCCGTGGGGGTATTGGCGGAAGTGGGCGAGCACCTGGTGGTCGTCCACGGACAGACCGACCAGCTGCGCCTGAAGAGCGCGGCCGCCCAGCGGGAGGCACTGGACAAGTACGCCGGTGCCCCGCTGGCGGCCGAACTCGGCACCTACCGCGAGGACTACACCCGCTGGCGTGCCGCGGCCAAGGAACTCGCCGAGCTGCGGGACCAGGCGCGGGACCGGCTGCGGGAAGCCGAGTACCTGACGGCAGCACTTGAGGAAATCGAAGCGGTGGATCCGCAGCCGGGGGAAGACGATTCCCTCAAGGCCGAGGCCATGCGGCTGAGCAACCTCGAGGAACTGCGCACCGCGGCCGTGAGCGCCCACTCCGCGCTGATCGCGGACGACTTTGCCGACGGCGGCGACGCCACCTCGCTGGTGGACGCCGCCAAGCGGCAGCTGGAATCGGCGGGGGAGCACGATCCGGCCCTCGCCGCCTCCGCCCAGCGCCTGGCCGAAGTGGGGTACATCCTCGCGGACATCGCCACCGAGCTCGCCAGCTATGGAGCGTCCCTGGACTCCGAGGGACCCGAACGGCTGGCCGAAGTGGAATCCCGCCGGGCGGAACTGGCCGGCCTGGTCCGCAAGTACGCCCCCTCGATCGACGGGGTCCTGGAGTGGAGCGGCGAAAGCGCCAAACGGCTTGCCGAGCTCAGCTCCGATGACTCCCGGATCGAAGCCCTGGAAGCGGAGATCGGTACCCTTGCCGAACGCCTGGCGGCCCGCGGAGCGGCCCTGACCAAGCTGCGGACGGAAGCAGCAGCCGAACTCGCGCAGCGGGTCAGTGACGAACTCACGGCGCTGGCCATGAAGGACGCCAACCTGGTCATCGAGGTGGAACCCACGGGGGAGCCGGGGCCGCACGGTGCCGACAGTATTTCCTTCCTGCTCGCACCGCACCCCGGCGCACCGGCCCGGCCGCTGGGCAAGGGCGCCTCCGGCGGTGAGCTGTCCCGCGTGATGCTGGCAATCGAAGTGGTCCTGGCCGCGGTGGACCCGGTCCCCACGTTCATCTTCGATGAAGTGGACGCCGGCGTCGGCGGTAAGGCCGCCGTCGAAATCGGCCGCCGGCTGGCCATGCTGGCGAAGCATGTGCAGGTGATCGTGGTGACCCACCTGCCCCAGGTGGCAGCGTTCGCCGATCACCACATCCGCGTGATCAAAACCTCCACGGCCGCCGACGACGGCTCGGGCGTCACCGCCAGCGACGTCCGGGTGCTGGGCCAGGAGGAGCGGATCAAGGAACTCGCCCGGATGCTTGCCGGGCAGGAGGACTCGGCGTCGGCCCGTGCCCACGCCGAGGAACTGTTGGATTCGGCGGGACATCTTCAGTGAAGTCCCGAAGGAACCCAGACACAGGTCAAACCCGAAACGACAAAAGGTGATAGGCTCGAACTCCGTGGTGCAGCGATCAAATTCCAGGTTTCCCAAGTCGTCTTCTACGACCAAACACATCTTCGTCACCGGTGGCGTGGCGTCCTCACTCGGTAAGGGACTGACAGCGTCAAGTCTCGGCCATTTGTTGAGGTCGCGCGGCATAGCGGTGACCATGCAGAAGCTCGATCCGTATTTGAATGTGGATCCGGGCACAATGAACCCCTTCCAGCACGGCGAAGTCTTCGTGACCGATGACGGCGCCGAGACGGACCTCGACATCGGCCACTACGAGCGGTTCCTTGACGAGAGCCTCGACGGCTCCGCCAACGTAACCACCGGCCAGGTGTACTCGACGGTTATCGCCAAGGAACGCCGCGGCGAGTACCTCGGTGACACGGTCCAGGTCATTCCGCACATCACCGACGAGATCAAGCGCCGGATGCGCCTGCCCTCCGAGGCGAAGAAGACCCCCGACGTCATCATCACCGAAATCGGCGGCACGGTAGGCGACATCGAGTCCCAGCCGTTCCTCGAAGCGGCCCGCCAGGTCCGCCAGGACATCGGCCGCAGCAATGTCTTCTTCCTGCATGTTTCCCTCGTGCCGTACATCGGCCCGTCCCAGGAACTGAAGACCAAGCCGACCCAGCACTCCGTGGCTGCCCTGCGGTCCATCGGCATCCAGCCGGACGCCATTGTCATCCGCTCGGACCGCCCGGTGCCCGATGCCATGCGCAACAAGATCGGCCGCATGTGCGACGTCGATGTTGATGCCGTCATCGGCTGCCCGGATGCCCCGAGCATCTATGACATCCCCAAGACGCTCCACTCCCAGGGCCTGGACGCGTACATCGTCCAGCACCTGGACCTGAAGTTCAAGGACGTCAACTGGACCAAGTGGGACCGCCTGCTTGAATCCGTGCACAACCCGAAGCACCACGTGGACATTGCCCTCGTCGGCAAGTACGTGGATCTGCCGGATGCATACCTGTCCGTCACGGAAGCACTGCGTGCCGGCGGCTTCGCCAACAAGGCCAAGGTCAACATCCGCTGGGTTCCTTCGGATGACTGTGACACCCCCGAGGGTGCGGCAAAGGCCCTGGCCGGCGCGGACGCGATCTGCGTTCCCGGCGGCTTCGGCATCCGCGGCCTTGAGGGCAAGCTGGGTGCCCTGACCTACGCCCGGGAGAACAAGCTTCCGACGCTGGGCCTGTGCCTTGGCCTGCAGTGCATGGTCATCGAATATGCCCGCAACGTGGTGGGCCTGGAAGGCGCTTCCTCCTCCGAGTTCGAACCGGATACCCAGTACCCGGTGATCGCCACCATGGCGGAGCAGAAGGACATTGTCGCCGGCGGCGGCGACATGGGCGGCACCATGCGCCTGGGCCTGTGGGACGCCAAGCTGGAGCCGGAATCCGTGGTTGCCAGGACCTACGGCAAGACGGAGGTGGCCGAGCGCCACCGCCACCGCTACGAGGTCAACAACCAGTACCGCGACCAGATTGCCGACGCCGGCCTGGTGTTCTCCGGAACCACCACCGACGGCGGCCTGGTGGAGTTCGTCGAGCTTCCCGCCGACGTCCACCCGTACTACGTCTCCACGCAGGCACACCCGGAGCTCAGCTCCCGTCCGACGCGGCCGCACCCGCTGTTCGCCGGACTCATCAAGGCTGCCCTGGCCCACCAGAGCGGCAGGGCCTAGCCATGGCACAGGGGTTCGCTGACGCACAAAGCCCGCGCCCGCTGCTGGAATCGGAAACGGTGTACAGCGGTCCGGTGTGGGACGTGGTCAAGGAGAAATTCCTCCTGACCGACGACGGCGAACCCCTGGTCCGTGACTACATTGCCCACCCCGGCGCCGTGGCCATTTTGGCGATGAACGACGCCGGGCAGGTGCTGCTGATCAACCAGTACCGGCATCCGGTCCGGATGACCCTGTGGGAAATCCCGGCCGGACTGCTGGACGTGGACGGCGAAGACTTCCAAGTCGGTGCTGCCCGCGAGCTGGCTGAGGAAGCGGACCTGCAGGCCGCCGAGTGGCAGGTCCTGACTGACCTGTTCCTCTCGCCGGGATCCTCCCGGGAAGCCCTGCGGATCTACCTTGCCCGCGGCATCTCCGAGGTTCCCGAGGACCAGCGGCACACCCGGACCCATGAGGAAGCCGAAATCACCACGGCCTGGGTGGACCTGGATGCGGCCGTGCAGGCGGCGCTGCAGGGACGCATGCACAGCCCCTCCGCGGTGGCCGCCGTCCTGGCCGCCGCCGTCGCCCGCGGCAACGGGTACCGCGACCTGCGGCCCGCCGATGCCCCGTGGCCGGAGCACCATTCCCAGCACCCCTCCTGGGCCAACGGCCCGGTTCGCTAGGAACCGAATGTCCGGCGCCGACGCTGATGCGAGTTTCCCGAACAACGACACCATTGCCATAAACCTGCACGGCTCCCTGAACCCCACCCTTAAGCTGGACCTGGAATCCGAAGAGGCCCGCCGGCTGCGCGACGCAGACCTGGCCGAGCTGGACCGGACCGGTTCGCTGCAGCCGCCGCAGGCCTCAACGCCTGCACCCAAAACGGCGTCCAAGCCCGCAGCCCCGGCGCGCTCCCGTGCCGCGACCATGGTCTCGGCGGCGGACGAACTGCGTTCCACCCCGGCCGGCCGGGCCATCGGCAGCTACCTGCAGCACATGGCAGTGGAACGCGGCCTGGCCGTCAACACCATGGATGCCTACCGCCGGGACCTGCTGCGCTATGCACGTTTCCTGGATGCCAGGGGAGTGGAGGACATTTCCCGCATCACCCGGCACGACGTGACGGCGTTTGCCCAGTCGATTTCCGAAGGGTCCGACGGTGCCTCGGCCCTGAGCGTGCGTTCGGCGGCGAGGACCATTGTCGCGGTTCGCGGACTGCACCGCTTCTGGGCGCTGGAAGGCATGACCGCCGCCGATCCGGCGTCGGACGTACACCCGCCCATGCCGGGCAAGCGCCTGCCCAAGGCCATCAGCGTCAATGAGGTCACCCGCATCCTCGAAGCGGTGTCCCTCGATACGCCTTCCGGGCTGCGGGACCGTGCGCTGCTCGAGTTCCTGTACTCCACCGGTGCGCGTATCAGCGAGGCCGTGGGCCTGGATGTGGATGACCTGTCCCTGGAACGCATTCCGGCCAAGGGCCCGGACGTGGTGCGGCTGTTCGGCAAGGGTTCGAAGGAACGGTTGGTTCCGCTGGGCTCCTATGCCGCCCGTGCCCTGGACGAGTATCTCGTGCGCGGCCGTCCGGCTGCCTCGGCCAAGGGCAAGGGCACTCCGGCCCTGTTCCTGAATGCCCGGGGCGGACGGCTCTCGCGGCAGAGCGCCTGGACCATCCTGAAGAATGCCGCGGAGAAGGCGGACATCGGCCGGGATGTTTCCCCGCACACGCTGCGGCACTCGTTCGCCACGCACCTGCTTGAAGGCGGGGCGGATGTCAGGGTGGTGCAGGAGCTGCTGGGCCATGCCTCGGTGACCACCACCCAGGTCTACACACTGGTAACGGCCGAAACCCTGCGCGAGGTCTACGCCGCAGCCCACCCGCGGGCACTGTAGTGGAGTTCCGCGCCTCTGCGGTTGTCCTGTGCTTCCTGTTCCGGGAGACACCGGACGGCCGGCAGGTGCTGATGGGGTTGAAGAAGACCGGTTTCGGCCTTGGCCGGGTCGTCACCCTGGGCGGCCATATCGAACACGGAGAAACCCCCGAGCAGGCCGCGGTCCGCGAGGTGGAAGAGGAATCCGGCGTCGTCGTCCGTGAAGCGGATCTGCAGCGGGCCGGCACCATCGAGTGGATCTTCCCGGCAAAGCCCGGCCTGGACATGTCCACGGTACTGTTCCGTGCACACCACTGGGACGGCGAACCGGCGGAGTCTGGCGAGATCCTTCCGGCCTGGTATCCGGCCACGGAATTGCCTTACGCCAAGATGTGGCCCGATTCGGCCCTCTGGATGCCCCGCCTCCTAGCCGGCGACTTTTTCAACGCCGTCATCACCATCGCTGCCGACAACGTCAACGTCTCCAGCGTCGTCTTTTCCTAGCCAACGAATCGCCCGGCGCTAGAGGCAACGGGACCGGCATAGGCAGCCTCGGTACGTGCGGGGACCCCGATGAGGCGGCTGGAGAACCACAGGGGACCCCGGATAAGGCGGCTTTAATATTCCCTGCGAGCTCTGCGAGCGGGGAATTTCGTTGCCGCCGTTCCGGGGCCCCCGACGGGACGGACACGCCCCGGGGTCTAGGACCCCGGGAAAGCGAAACCTAAGGCAGGTGCCGCTCCTCGGCCCCGTTGTACTCACTCAGCGGCCGGATCAGCGAGTTGGCTTCGAGCTGCTCCATGATGTGCGCCGTCCACCCGGTGATCCGCGCGGCCACGAACAGCGGCGTGAACGTGAGCGTGTCAAAGCCCATCAGGTGGTAGACGGGTCCGGCCGGGTAGTCCAGGTTCGGCAGGATGTTCTTACGCTCACCCATGGCCGATTCCAGTGCCGTGTAGAGCTCGCCCATGTCCGGGCGGTCGTAGTACTTGACCATGTTGTCCAGGGCTGCCTTCATGGTCGGCACCCGGGAATCACCGTTCTTGTAGACGCGGTGGCCGAAGCCCATGATCTTCTTCTTTTCCGCCAGGGCCTCGTCCAGCCAGGCCGCAGCGTGGGCCGCGACGTCGCCGTCGGCCGCGCTCTCGGTGATCTCCGCGAAGGTGTGCATCACCGCTTCGTTGGCGCCGCCGTGCAGGGGGCCCTTCAGCGCGCCGATGGCACCGGTGACCGCCGAGTGCAGGTCCGACAGCGTGGAGGTGATGACGCGGGCAGTGAAGGTGGACGCGTTGAAGGAGTGCTCCGCGTACAGGATCATCGAGACGTTGAACGCCTCGACCACCTCGGGGGCGGCTTCCTCGCCGAAGGTCATCCAGAGGAAGTTCGCCGAGTAGTCCAGGTCGTCGCGCGGTTCCACGACGTCCTCGCCGCGGCGGCGGCGCTGGTCATAGGCGACGACGGCGGGCATAGCCGCGAAGAGGCTGACGGCCTTGTCCATGTTCGCCTGGACCGAGGAATCCCCGGCCTGTCCATGGGAGGCACCCAGGACGGATGCCGCGGTGCGGCAGACGTCCATCGGGTGGCAGGTCACGGGCAGCGCGTCAATGACGGCCTTCAGTTCGGGGGTGAGGGCACGCTGGGCGCGTTCCCCGTCAGTGAATTCGGCCAGCTGCTCCTCGGTGGGCAGCTCGCCGTTCCACAGCAGGTAGGCCACCTCTTCGAAACTGCACCGGGCGGCGAGTTCCTGGACGGGATAGCCGCGGTAAAGCAGGGAGTTGGTGTCCGGATTTACTTTGGAAACGCGGGTGGTGTCTACGAGTACCCCCGCCAGGCCCTTGTGGATCTGGGTATCTGTCATTGCTGCTGACTCCTTTGTCGTGCGGGAAAATCGTGCGGGAAAGGGGCCCGGCCTTAGCGGGTGCCCGGAACCTGGAAGTTGAAAACGGACGTGTCGAACTGGTTGTACGCCTCATAATCCACCAGTTCATACAAACGCGCACGTGTGAGCATGTTGGGAACATCGGCCTGCTGGGTGCCGTGCGCCTTGATGGTCTCCAGGGTGCGTTCGGCAGCACCCATGGCGCTGCGCAGCAGGGTCACCGGGTAGATCACCATGTTCACCCCTGCCGAGGCCAGCTCGTCGTAGGTAAACAGGTCGCTCTTGCCGAACTCGGTCATGTTGGCCAGGATCGGCACGTCGACGGCGGCACGGATGGCCGCGAACTCTTCCAGGGACTTCATCGCCTCGGGGAAGATCGCGTCTGCTCCGGCGTCGACCAGGGCCCGCGCGCGGTCCTGTGCCGCTTCCAGCCCGTCCACGGCGCGGATGTCGGTGCGGGCCATGATCAGGAAGTTCGGATCCCGGCGGGCATCGGCGGCGGCGCGGATGCGCTTGACCGCGGTGTCGGTGTCCACCACGTTCTTGCCGTCCAGGTGGCCGCAGCGCTTCGGGTTGAACTGGTCCTCGATGTGGCAGCCGGCCAGGCCGGCGTTTTCGAGCTCCTGGATGGTGCGGGCCACGTTCATCGGCTCGCCGAAACCGGTGTCCGCGTCCACGATGGCGGGCAGGTTGGTCATCCGGGCAATCTGTCCGGCGCGGGTGGCCACCTCGGTGAGCGTGGTCAGGCCGATGTCCGGCAGGCCCAGGTCATTGGCCAGGACCGCACCGGAGATGTAGACGCCGTCGAACCCTTTTTCCTCGATCAGGCGTGCCGAGAGCGGGTTGAAGGCACCCGGGAACTGCTGCAGGGTGCCGGAGGCCAGTCCTTCGCGGAAGGCGATCCGCTTGGCCTCGGGGGTTACGGAGGAGTACAGCATTTAGAAGAGTCCCTTCGGAGCGGCGGCGGGGGTGATGACGCCTTCGGCTGCGGTGATGTTCAGCTGGTCCAGCTGGCCGGCGGCCAGTTCGGGCAGGCGCTCGACGGTGGTGAGGAAACGGTCGATTTCCTCGGCCGTGACCAGGCCCTCGGCCAGGGTGCGGAACTTGTTGATGTACTGCTCGCGGGTGAACGGCTTGGCGCCGAGCGGGTGGGCATCGGCGACGGCGATTTCGTCGGTGATGACGGTGCCGTCGGTCAGCACGATGGTCACCTTGCCGCCGAAGGCCTTTTCGCTGATATCCAGCGAGTGGTAGCGGCGGGTCCATTCCGGATCCTCCACGGTGGTGACCTTGTGCCACAGCGCCACGGTGTCCGGCCGGCCGGCGCGTTCGGGGGAGTAGGAGTCCACATGGTGCCAGGCGCCGTCCTGCAGGGCAACGGTGAAGATGTACGGGATCGAGTGGTCCAGGGTCTCGCGCGAGGCGGTGGGATCGTACTTCTGCGGATCGTTGGCGCCGGAGCCGATCACGTAGTGGGTGTGGTGCGAGGTGGCGATCAGGACGCTTTCCACGTTGGCTGCTTCCGCAGCTTCTGGGTGCTCGGCGTGGATTTTGCGGGCAAGGTCGATCCAGGCCTGCGCCTGGTACTCGGCGGAGTGTTCCTTGGTATAGGTGTCCAGGATGGCGCGCTTGGCCTCGCCGTCCTCGGGCAGCGGCACTTCGTAGGCGGCGTCGGGGCCGTCCAGCAGCCAGGCAATCACGCCGTCTTCACCTTCGTAGATGGGGGTGGGGGAGGTCTGGCCGCGCATGGCCCGGTCCACGGCCTCGACGGCCATCTTGCCGGCGAACGCCGGGGCGTGTGCCTTCCAGGTGGAGATCTCGCCCTTGCGTGACTGGCGGGTGGCGGTAGTGGTGTGCAGGGCCTGGCCGACGGCCTGGAAGATGGTGTCGACGTCGAGCCCCAGCAGGGTGCCGATGCCGGCGGCGGCGGACGGGCCGAGGTGGGCCACGTGGTCGATCTTGTGCTTGTGCAGGCAGATGGCCTTGGCCAGGTTGACCTGGATTTCATAGCCGGTGGCGATGCCGCGGATCAGGTCCCGGCCCGAGGCTCCGGTGTGCTGCGCAACGGCGAGGACGGGCGGGATGTTGTCCCCGGGGTGGGAGTACTCGGCAGCGAGGAAGGTGTCGTGGTAGTCCAGTTCCCGCACGGCCACGCCGTTGGCCCAGGCGGCCCACTCGGGGGAGGTCTTGGCGAGCACGCCGAAGACGGAGGCGCCCTTGCCGTGGGCGGACGGGGAGAAGGACAGTGCCTGGGCGCGTGCGGCGACAATCGGCCCGCGGTTCAGGGAGGCAACGGCTACGGAGGCGTTGTCGATGATGCGGTTGATGACCATGTCCGTGACGTCGTCGGTGACCTCAACGGGATCGGCGGCAACCTTGGCGATCTTGTATGCCAGCTGGTCTTCGCGGGCCAGTTTTTCGTCGCTGCGGTAGACGCGTACTTTGTTCAGGTTCAAGGGATTGTCCTTATCTCAGGGGTGGTGATCTCAGGGGTGGCGATCCGTGCGGATCGAAGGTGTTCAAGACTCTTGTGCAGGTGGACCGAGACGGAGGCGCTCGCCAGGTCCGGGTCCCCTGTTGCCACGGCTGCAGCGATGGTCGCGTGCTCGCTGGCGGTTTCCAGCAGCCGCTCGGGGTTGTCCTTGGCCAGGCGGCGCACCCGGGCAAGGTGCAGGCGGACGTTTCCCAGCGCCTGGGCGAGGTAGGAGTTCGCCGCCGCCGCGTCAATGGCGGCATCCAGTTCGGCCACCAGCTCGTAGTAGCCGCCGCGCTGCCGGTCCTCGGTCCCGATCATGCCGGCGGCCGAGCGGAAGCGGGACTTCAGTTCGTTGAAGACCGCAGCCTGTCCGCGGACCGCAGCCAGCGCCGCGCTTTTACATTCCAGGGCCTGCCTCAGCTCAAAGAGCTCGGCCACGGTTTCCAGGGAAATGCCGGTGACGACGACGCCGCGTCCGCTGTGCGGGGCGGCCAGACCGTCGGCGGTCAGCCGGCTCAGCGCTTCGCGAAGAGGAGTGCGGGAAATCCCCAGGCGTGCGGACTGCTCCACTTCGCCCAGGACGGTGCCCGGCGGGAGCCGCCACTCCACAATGTCCTGCCGCAGGGCGGCGTACGCGCGGTCACTTGCCCGCATGCTGCGCCTCCTTGATATCTGCGTCACGTTCTCCACAGTGTATACACGAGAACGCGAAACGGGGTAGCCGAGGTCACATTTCACGGGGCTTGCTCGAGGTTGTGTATACATTTACCCGCGGGCACGACGGCCGTGCTCCACCTACCAGGTGTCAGGCTTTTAGCAACGGGCTAGTCTAAAGGCCCGAGCGCAGCGTTGCGCCGCAGGAGACAGGTGCCGTCCATGCAGCAGCTTCCCACGCCCAGCATCACCCGGAACCACCAAAACCATGCCCCGCTCTCGGAACTCGACCGCATCACCGAACTCGCCGGCGACCTCGCCGGGCAGTTCGAACTGGTGCCGCTCCTCGAACGCGTACTCGGGCACGCCGTCGCCCTCCTCGGCTGCGAGAGCGGATCCATCTCCATCGTGCACGAAACCGAGGGGTACTACCGCAAGGAAGTGGACCAGGGAGTCGGATGCCACCAGGGCCAGACGTTTCCACTGACGGAAGGCCTAACCGGGCAGATCGTCGAGGCGCGGGGGACGGTCATCCTCGACTGCTACGCGTCGGTGCCCGCGGGCCACATCGACCCTGACGATCCGAGGTGGCGGAGCGCTGTCATCGGTGTGCCGATTGCCTGGGACGGCGCCATCATCGGTACCTTCGCCATCTTCAGCAACGGGCCCGGCCGCGTCTTCACCGCGGAAGACGCCTCGCTCGTGGAACTCTTTGCCAACCACGCCGCCATCGCCATCATGAACAGCAGGCTTCATCAGGCCGCTGCGGCGAAAGAGCGTGAGGCCGCGATCGCCGGTGAGCGGGAACGGGCAGTGCAGGAAGTCCACGAAACCATCGGCCGGTCGCTGAGCTCGCTCCTGCTCCACCTCGACCGTGCGGACAAGGCTACGCCGGGCGGCTCGCCCTCTATTCAACACATCGACTCCGCCCGTGTGCTCGCCCACGAGGCGCTCTTCGAGGCCCGACGCACGGTGCTTGGCCTTGCTCCCCCCAGCCTTGCCGGGAGCACGATCGAGGAAGCTGTTCGGCGGGAACTCGACACGGTGAGTGCCGTCTATCCCCTCGACGTCTCGCTCCTTGTCACCGGAGAGCAGCACGACTTGGCGCCCGTGGTGGCGCACCAGCTCTTCATGGTGATCCAGGAAGCCATGGCCAATGTCGTCGCCCACTCCCGGGCCACCACCTGCCGGATCGGGATCTTCTACGACGAAGCAGGCCTGACCGTTGTCGTCGAGGACAACGGGCGCGGATTCGAGCGCCGGACCATTCAGGGCGACATCGGAAGCACGCAGGGCAGCCGGCTCGGCCTGCATGGCATAGCGGCCCGCGCACACTATCTGCGGGGAGAACTCCACGTGGACTCGACACCGGGCTGGGGTACCAGCATCCGCGTGCAGGTGCCGTATTCCTCCAACGGCGATGCGTCCCGGGAACGCTGGAAGGTTCTCGTGGCGTGTGCCCAGCCGCTCATCCGGGCCGGACTCGTCCGGCTGCTCGAAGCGTCAGAGCCGTCCGTACAGGTCCTCGGCGAACCCGCCACGCTGGAGGACCTCACCGAATCCGTGTCGCTGCTCCAACCGGACATGATTGTCCTCGATGACCTTCTACTCAGCCAATATGCGCAGGCACGATCGATGCGTGCTGACACGGTCGAGCGGCCCGTCGTCGTTGTTCTCGATCACCCGACCGATGAGCAGCTGACGCTTTCGGCGGCGTCGGGCGCGCGGGGTTTCATCTCGTTGTCCTCGACTCCCGCGGAGGTGGCGCGCGTCGTCGTCGCGGCCGCCCGCGGGGACGCCCTGCTGGACGGGGCGGTCTTCAGCCGCCTCGCGGAGGGCCGCGGCGCCTCTGCCCCCGCAATGAATGCCTCCCGCCTGACCGCCCGGGAACTGGAGGTGCGGGACCTGCTGGCCGAGGGCCTGGCCGACAAGCAGATCGCCACGCGCCTCGGGATCTCGGTGAAGACGGTGGAGAAGCATGTGGGCGCGATGCTTCGGAAGACCGGTGCCCGCAACCGCACCATGCTGGTGACCGGAACAGCGGAACCGGCCTCAATAGGCGGCCGCACCCGCTGAGGCGACCTCCTGGTCCTGCTCAATGGTGCCGGTGGAGACGCCGATGGCGCCCATGATGCTGCCGTCGCGCACCAGCGGGATGCCGCCCGGGAAAACGGCGAGCCGGCCGCCGTGCGCGTCGCTCAACCCGAAGATGGGACCGTCCGGCCGGGTGACGCCCTGCAGGTCGCCGGTTTCGCACTGGAATGCGATGGCCGTGTAGGCCTTGTTGATCGAGATGGTGATACTGCCGATGTTGGCGCCGTCCATGCGGACGTGTGCCTTGAGGTTCCCGCCGGCGTCGACCACGGCGATGTCCATTGGCTGGCCGATTGCCGTCGCCTTCGCTGCGGCGGCGTCGATCACGCGGCGGGCTTCCTCGGAGGTGATGGTCTCGAGCACTGATCCCTGTGGCATGGGTGTCCTTCGTCGTTGAAGTGGAAGACGTGGTGGCCGGAGCCGCCGCGCCCCACATAACCACCGATGCCGTGCGCTGGCGAGGTGGTGATTACCCCCACACGGAGGGAGGGGGAATTACCCATTCCGGCGCGGAGGCAGCGCGCCTAGCGTGGGCAGAAGCCAAGCCAGGAGGAAGCGCTGTGGGCGTTGTACCGCTGAAGGACACTGTTGATCCGGCGTTCCGGGAGCGCTACGGCGTGCCCGCGATCAACATCTTCAATGACCTGACCATGGAGGGCGTGCTCGCAGGAGCCGTGGAGGCGAACTCGCCGGTGATCCTGCAGACCTCGGTCAAGACCGTGCGCAGCATCGGGTCCCGGGTCCTCTTCGACATGTGGCAGTCGATGACGCGCGGCATCGAGGTGCCCGTCACCCTGCATCTGGACCACTGCCCGGACCGCGCGGTGGTCACGGAATGCCTCAAGGCCGGCTGGAATTCGGTGCTCTTCGATGCCTCCAACCTCCCCGTCGAGGAGAACCAGCGCCAGACCGTCGAGGTCGTCGCCGAGGCCCGCAGCTACGGGGCACAGGTGGAAGGCGAGATCGAGGCGATCACCGGAGTCGAGGACGACCACGGGTCCGACGACGTCTCCAAGCAGCAGAGCCTCGACGTGGCACTCGCCTTCATCGACGCCACCGGGATAGATGTCTTCGCCCCCTCGATCGGCAACGCCCACGGCAGCTACAAGGCGGCACCCGTACTCGACGCCGAACGCGTCACGCAGATCGTCGAGGCGCGCAATGTGCCCATCGCCCTGCACGGCGGCAGCGGCCTCAGCGCCGAGCAGTTCGCGGACCTCATCGCCCGCGGCTGCGCGAAGGTCAACATCTCCACCGCGCTCAAGGAGACCTACATGCAGTCCAGCCTGGCCTTCCTTAAGCAGGCCGAACAGAACAGCAAGTGGGATCCGCCGTCGCTCTTTCGGCACACCCGGGCCGACGTCGTCTCGATGGTCACGGACCTGTGCACGCAGTTCGGCAGCGCGGGCAAGGGCGGCCGCTGACCATGCCCGCCCTCATCTTCGACTGCGACGGCGTGCTCGCCGACACCGAACAGTACGGGCACCTGCCCGCCTTCAACCAGACCTTCACCGACTTCCATGTTCCCGTGCAGTGGTCGGTTCAGGAGTACGCCGAGAAGGTGAAGATCGGCGGGGGTAAGGAGCGGATGCGCAGCATCCTCACACCGTCGCTTGCCGAGTCGCTGGGCCTGCGGGACGACGACGCCGTCGACAGGGCGATTCTCTCCTGGCATCGGCGGAAGACCGAGGTCTACAAGGGGCTGGTGGAGAGCGGCGTTATGCCCGCACGGCCCGGCATCGCCCGGATCGTACAGGAAGCACACGACGCCGGGTGGATGCTCGCGGTCGCCTCCACCTCCGCGGAACCCGCTGTTCGCGCCGTCCTGGCGCACGCCGTCGGGGACGACCTCGCGGCGCACTTCTCCGTGTTCGCCGGGGACGTGGTGTCGGCGAAGAAGCCTGCGCCGGACATTTATCTCCTCGCGCTAAGGGAACTCGGCGTCGAACCGCAGGACGCGGTCGTCGTTGAGGACAGCGCGAACGGGCTGCGTGCCGCCGTCGGAGCCGGACTTCGTACCGTCGTGACGGTCAGCGGTTTCACCCGCGGGGAGGACTTCGCGGGCGCAGCACTCGTGGTCTCCTCGCTTGGCGATCCCGACGGAGAACAGGCCGAAGCGCTCGCAGACCCGCATGGCGTCCGTCCTTCCGGCGTTGTCACCCTCGCCGCACTGCAGGAGTTGCTTGACCTCCCCGCCGCAACGCACGAAACGGAGACACCATGAGCAGCACCGACCTGGCCGACGTCGAATTCGTTGTCCGCTCCCTGGCCCAGACCGCCGTCGACAAGGAGGAGGCGTTCGGTGACCTTGACGCCGTGGTGGGAGACGGTGACCTGGGGTATTCCCTCGCCCGCGGCTTCGAGAAGGTCCTGGCGGATTGGGACTCGTTCAAGCGCGACGACGTCTCTACCTTCCTGCAGCAGATAGCACTCGCCATCTCCAGCAGGATCGGTGGTACCTCGGGTCCGTTGTGGGGCACGGCGTTCCTGCGGGCGTCCGCGGCGGCGAAGACGCTGGACACGATCGACGGCGCCGCCGTCGTCTCCATGCTGCGCGGAGCCACCGACGGCATCAAGGCACGCGGTAACGCCGACCTCGGTGACAAGACCCTGCTGGACGCCCTGATACCTGCAACCGATGAACTCGAGCGCCAACTCGCGGCGGGGGCGTCGCCGGTTCAGTGCCGGGCGGCTTTCGCCGCCAAGACCCGCGAGTGCGCTGATGCGACCTCGGCACTGGAAGCCAGGCGGGGACGGGCCAGCTATAGCGGAGCACGCAGCATCGGTTCCCCGGACGCCGGGGCGGCGGCGGTCGCCATCATCGTGGAACGCATGGTCGCCGACTGGCCCTGACTACTCTTCACCCGCATCAATTTGTCCCTGCCAACTCACAACGACGTGGAGCCCCCATGAAAAAGTTCGTCAACGATCCGCAGCAGTTCGTCCCGGATATGCTCGAGGGCCTCGCCCTCGCGAACCCGGACACCCTGAAATACGTGCCGGAATACAACCTGATCATGCGTGCCGACGGCCCGGACCGGAACAAGGTCTCCATCGTGCAGGGCTCGGGCTCAGGGCACGAGCCGGCCCACGTCATGATCGTCGGCAAGGGTATGCTCGACGCCGCCTGCCCGGGCGACGTGTTCGCAGCGCCGCCGCTCGATTACGTGTACGAGACCACCAAGCTCATGGCCTCGCCCAAGGGCGTGCTGCTGCTGGTGAACAATTACACGGGCGACAAGATGGTGTTCGACATGGCGCAGGAGATGTCTTCCGCCGAGGGCATCGAGGTCAAGACGCTCTTCATCAACGACGACGTCTCCGTCGAGGACTCCACGTACACGATCGGCCGACGCGGCGTCGCCGGTAATTTTTTCGTCATCAAGGCCGTGGCCGCCGCCGCCGAGCGCGGGGCGGACCTGGACGAAGTGATCCGCATCGGCGAGAAGGTCAATTCCGTGACGCGGACGATGGGGGTCGCCCTGACCGCCTGCACTCCGCCGGCGAAGGGGAGCCCGCTGTTCGAGCTCGGCGAGGACGAGATCGAGATGGGCGTCGGCATCCACGGCGAGCCGGGCCGGCGCAGGGCAAAGATGATGGGCGCCAACGAGATTGTCGAGGAGCTCCTCGGCCCGGTGGTACGGGACCTGCCCTTCCGCGACGGCGACCGCGTGGCGCTGATGGTCAACGGACTCGGCGGCACCCCGATCAGCGAGCTCTACCTGCTGTACGGGCAGGCGCACAAGCGTCTCGCGGAGCAGGGCATCAGCGTGGGCCGGAGCTACGTGGGGGAGTACTGCACGTCACTGGACATGGCCGGTGCGTCCATCACCCTGGTGAAGCTCGACGACGAGATCGAGTCGCTGCTAATGGACCCGGCGGAGATCCCCATCCGGGTCTTCTAGTTACGGCACCACCCGGACACGATTCCCCGACGCAGGCCCGTCCCCTAGTAGCATGACGCGTACTACGCCGGATCAAGGAGGATTCATGGGTGGACACGAGACATACGCACAGTCCTATGCGCGCAGCAGTTCCGATCCCGAGGGGTTCTGGCTTGCTGCCGCTTCATTGGTGGACTGGGACACGCCGCCGTCCCGCGCCCTGGAGGATGCCCGGGCACCGCTCTATTCCTGGTATCCGGGCGCGGAGCTGAACACCTCCTTCAACGCCCTGGACCGGCACGTGGCGGCCGGCCGCGGAGACACCGCGGCGCTGGTCTACGACTCGGCCATGCTCGGCACCAGCCGCACCTACACCTACAGCCAGCTCCTCGGCGAGGTGGAGCGCTTTGCAGGAGTACTGCGCGGGCTGGGGGTGGGCCCGGGGGACCGGGTGATCATCTACCTGCCGATGATTCCCGAAGCCGTGATTGCCATGCTG
Source organism: Arthrobacter sp. zg-Y769 (assembly GCF_020907405.1). Lineage (GTDB taxonomy): Bacteria > Actinomycetota > Actinomycetes > Actinomycetales > Micrococcaceae > Arthrobacter_B. The sequence continues at coordinate 88,290 of NZ_JAJJOE010000017.1, read as the reverse complement.
GCCACCGCCCGGCTCGGTGCGGTCCACTCAGTGGTCTTTGGCGGATTCGCCCCGCGCGAGCTCGCCGCTCGAATCGACGACGCCGGCCCCACCGTCATTGTCACCGCGAGCGGCGGACTCGAACCGAAGCGGGCCGTCGAATACCTGCCGGCCGTCGCCGAGGCACTGGAAACCGCTGCCCACCGGGTGGCCGCCGTCGTCGTGGCCGAACGGACCGGCTTCACCGCCACCCGCGAAGAGTTTGACGGCACGGGAGGGGCGGCCTGGCACGATTGGGACGCGCTCGCCGCAGATGCGGTGCCTGCCGGGCCGGTCTCCGTGGCCGCCACCGATCCGCTGTACATCCTTTACACCTCCGGCACCACGGGTTCACCCAAGGGCGTGGTGCGGGACAACGGCTCCCACGCCGTGGCGATGGCCTGGTCAATGGAGAACATCTACGGGGTAGGTCCGGGGCAGGTGATGTGGACGGCCTCGGACGTCGGCTGGGTGGTAGGCCACTCCTACATTGTGTATGGCCCGCTGATCGCCGGAGCCACCACCGTGCTCTATGAAGGCAAACCCGTGGGCACTCCGGATGCCGGAGCGTTCTGGCGGGTGGCGGCCGAGCACGGCGTTGATGTCCTCTTCACCGCTCCGACCGCACTGCGCGCCATCCGGAAGGCGGACCCGGACGCCGTCGAACCGGGCCGCTACGACCTCTCGCGGCTGCGGCACCTGTTTGCCGCCGGCGAGCGCCTGGACCCGGCCACGCTGGAGTGGGCGGGGGCCGCGCTCGGGGTGCCGGTGATTGACCACTGGTGGCAGACCGAAACCGGCTGGGCCATCTGCGCCAACCCCGTGGGCCTGGAGGAACTGCCGGTCAAGGCCGGTTCGCCCACCGTGCCGGTCCCGGGCTTCGCCGTACGGATACTGGGTCCGGACGGTAAGCAGCTGCCGCCGGGGACCGAAGGCAACATCGCCCTTGAACTGCCCCTGCCGCCGGGAACCCTGCGGACCCTGTGGGGGAGCGATGAGCGTTACCGTGCCGCCTATCTGGAGGCCTTCGACGGCTACTACGCCACGGGCGACTCTGGCTACGTGGACGAGGACGGCTACGTGTTCGTGATGGGCCGCACCGACGACGTCATCAACGTCTCCGGGCACCGGCTCTCCACCGGCGCCATGGAACAGGCAGTGGGCTCCCATCCGGCCGTCGCCGAGGCAGCCGTGATCGGCATTGCGGATCCGGTCAAGGGCCAGCGCCCGTCCGGCTATGTGGTGCTGAAGGCCGGTATGGAGATCGACGCCGCGGTGCTGCGGGCCGAGCTGGTGGAGCGGGTGCGCTCGCAGATCGGCCCGGTGGCGGACTTCAAGGACGTGTATGTGGTGGACGCGCTGCCCAAGACCCGGTCCGGGAAGGTGCTGCGCAAGACCATGCGCCAGATTGCCGACGGCGTTCCGCACACCGTGCCCTCGACCATCGAGGATCCCGGTGTGCTGGAGGCACTGACCTCGGTGCTGCGTCCGGTTCCCTGACGCCCGGGGCCGGCCCTACCAGCGCCAGCTGTACTCCAGTTCCGGCCGGCCCCGGCTGCCGTACCTGGGCGAGCGCAGTACCGACTGCTGGTCCGCCAGATGCTCCAGGTAGCGGCGCGTGGTGATCCGGGACATCGCCAGTGCCTCCGCCGCCTCACTGGCGGAGAGCGGCGCCCGGGCACCCTTGAGCAGATCCGCCACGGCCTCCAGCGTTTCCGCGGACAGTCCCTTGGGCAGTTGTCCTGCCACGGCAGGACGGAGGGCGGCAAAGGCGCTGTCCACCTCGCTCTGGGTAGTGGACGCCGCCTGCTCGGCCATGCGGCGCCGGTATTCGGCGTAGGCGGCAAGCTTGGCGCTGAACGCCGAAAACGTAAACGGCTTGATGAGGTACTGGACTATGCCGCCGGACATGGCACTGCGGACCACGGCCAGGTCCCGGACCGCGGTGACGGCGATAACGTCCACGGGCAGTCCGGCCCCGCGGATCCGGCGCAGCAGGTCCAGCCCGTGCAGGTCCGGCAGGTTCATGTCCAACAGCACCAGGCCGATCTCCGCTTCACTGCCGGACGGCGCAGACTCGGCGTCCTTGAGCGCCTCCAGTGCCTCGGCGCCCGTGCGGGCGATGCCGGCCAGCCGGAATCCCGGTACCCGGCGGACATATTCCGCGTGCGCCTCGGCGGGAATCTCCTCATCTTCGACCACCAGGACACCGACGTCGTCACCGGGGGAGTACCGCCTCACGGCGCTGCCTCAGTCAGGGGATCCGGAGCATGAGCCGAAGCCGGTACGGGCAGCTCCACGCTGAAGCAGGCACCGGGCCCGCCCAGCACCCGGATACTGCCGCCCAGGCGCGTCACGGCCTGGCGGACCAGTGCAAGCCCGATCCCGCGCCCGGCCAGCACCCGTCCCGCCTGCAGGTCCTTGGTGCTGAACCCCTGTTCGAAGATATGTTCGATTATTTGGGGGTCGACGCCGGGGCCGTCATCCTGCACTTCAATCAGTACGCCGCCGTCCCCGCTGCCCAGATGCAGGACCACGGAGGCGGCCGCGGCATCGAAGGCGTTGTCCAGCAGGTTGCCGATGATGGTGACCAGCTCCACTGGTTCCAGGCCGGCCCCGCCGAACCGGTCAGTCTCGGCCTCCACCTCGATCTCCAGGCTGATGCCGCGCTCGCGGGCCTGCGCCGCCTTACCCATGAGCAGGGCGGTGATGGCCGGTTCTTCCACCGCAGCGAGCACCTCGTCATTGAGGTGCTGGGACTGTTCCAGGTCCGCGGTGGCGAACCGCAGGGCTTCGTCGCTGCGGCCCAGCTCGATCAGGGAGGCAAGGGTGTGCACCCGGTTGGCATGCTCGTGGGCCTGGGCGCTCAGGGCGTCCGCGAGCGTGCGCATGGAGGCCAGCTCTCCGGTGAGGGATTCGACGTCGGTATGGTCCCGCAGCGTGGTGACCGTACCGAAACGACGCCCGTGCGGCCCCGCAGAAACCGCGGCGGATTGGTTGACCACCAGGATGCTCTCGCCGGTGAGGTGGATTTCCTCCCGGGCGTCCCGGCCCGAGCGCAGCAGGGACGCGAGCGGTCCGGGCAGGTCCGGCAGGTCCTGCCCGGAAGCCGCGGAACCTGCCGGCGGCAGGCCGAGCAGGACGGCGGCTTCGTCGTTGTAGAGCACCAGCTGCCCCCGGTCATTGAGCAGCAGCAGGCCCTCGCGGACCGAGTGCAGCGCGGAGTCGTAAAAGGCGTACATGTGCGTGAGCTCGGCGGGACCAAGCCCGTGGGTGGCCCGGCGCAGATAACGGCTGAGCAGGTAGGAACCCACGGCACCCACGCCCAGGGCGGCGGCGTCAACCGCAAACAGTTCCGGCAGCCGGGCGTCGCGGGCAATGCCCACCCGGTCCACCGTGATGCCGGCGGCGACGAGCGCGGTGACGTTGCCGGCGTCGTCGTACACCGGCGTGATCGCGCGGACCGAGGGGCCGAGCGTACCCGTGTAGGTCTCGGTGAAGCTCTCCCCGGCCAGGGCCGCGTCCACGGAACCGATGTAGGGCTTGCCGATCTGGTCCGGATTCCGGTGCGTGAACCGCGTCCGGTCGGTATCCATGATCGTGAGGAAATCCACGCCGACACGCTCCATCACCTCGCGGGCGTAGCCCTGCAGGGCGGCGGGGTCGGGGGAGTCGACGGCGGCGCGGACCTCGCTGCCGGCGGCGACGGTCCCGGCTACGGCCAGCATCCGTGAGCGGGTCTCCTCGTAGGTGTTCTCCTCCGCCTGCTGGTACAGACCCCAGGCGATCCCGCCCGAGACGCACAGGATGAAGCCGAGCTGGGCCAGGAACAACCGGCCGGCCAGGCTGCCTCGGTGCACTTTTCTTCCTTTGGTTGAGCTTCGTTATGCGGATGTAAGGGGTTGTATGGAGAACAATATGAACACAAGGGTGACTGTGATCACATCAGCACGGAAGATTGAATCCGACCAATTGCAACAAGGAGTACCGCCATGGCAGCTGCCGCCCATCCCTCCGGGGGCTCACCGAAGAGCCCCAAACGGGACAGAACACATTTCCTCTACATCGCCGTGATTGCGGCGGTTGTCCTCGGTGCCGTGCTCGGGCTCCTTGCCCCCGAGTTCGCGAAATCCCTGAAGCCCCTCGGGACCGGGTTCATCAACCTCATCAAGATGATGATCGCGCCGGTCATCTTCTGCACCATTGTCCTAGGCATCGGATCAATCGCCAAAGCAGCGACGGTCGGCAAAGTCGGCGGCCTGGCGCTGGGTTACTTCATCATCATGTCCACCTTCGCCCTCGCCATCGGGCTTGTGGTGGGCAACCTGATCCACCCGGGCGAAGGCCTGGATCTGGAGTCCTCGAGCGGTGCCGCCCCGGCCGCGCCCGAGGAAGGGGAAGGGATGACCGGCTTCCTGCTGAGCATCATCCCCACCACCCTGCTGGCCTCGCTTACCGGCGAGTCCATCCTGCAGACCCTGTTCGTTGCCCTGCTGGTCGGCTTTGCCCTGCAGAAGATGGGTGCCGCGGGCGCTCCGGTCCTCAAGGGGATCGGCTACATCCAGGCCCTCGTGTTCCGCATCCTCATGATGATCATGTGGCTGGCGCCCATCGGCGCCTTCGGTGCCATTTCCGCCGTCGTCGGCGAGACCGGCATCCAGGCCATCGTGAGCATGGCAACCCTGATGATTGCCTTCTACATCACCTGCATTCTCTTCATCGTCGTCATCCTGGGCGGCCTGCTCAAACTGGTCACCGGCTTCAGCATCTTCAAGCTGATGCGGTACCTGGGCCGTGAGTACCTGCTGATCTTCTCCACATCATCTTCCGAAGTCGCCCTGCCGCGCCTGATCGCAAAGATGGAGCACCTCGGCATCTCCAAGCCCGTGGTCGGCGTGACCGTGCCCACCGGCTACTCCTTCAACCTTGACGGCACCGCCATCTACCTGACGATGGCCGCCCTGTTTGTGGCCTCGGCCATGGGCAAGCCGCTGGAACTGGGCGAGCAGATCTCCCTGCTGGTCTTTATGATCGTTGCCTCCAAGGGTGCCGCCGGCGTCACCGGCGCGGGTCTGGCCACCCTGGCCGGCGGCCTGCAGTCACACCGCCCCGACCTGATCGAAGGCGTCGGCCTGATTGTCGGCATCGACCGCTTTATGTCCGAGGCACGCGCGCTGACCAACTTCACCGGCAACGCCGTCGCCACCGTGCTGATCGGCACCTGGACCAAGGAAATCGACAAGGAACAGGTCACCGCGGTCCTGGACCGCGAACGTCCCTTCGACGAGGCGAGCATGAACGTCGACGCCGGCACCGACGAACCGCACCAGACGGCGGAATCCGCCGAACTGGCCGCAACTGTTCCCGGCCCCGCAGGCAGCTCCGCGGTTCCCGGCACCGCCGGCAGTCCCCGGAACTAACCGCCTCGCACCAAGGTCCCGCACTGCAGAAACGGCAGGATCGGGCAGGACCACGGAACGCGCCCCGCCTCGGATAATTCCGGGGAGGGGCGCGTTCTCAGCGTTAAGCGGTCTGCCGCCGCTGGCACGCATGCACCTGCATGCCACGGTCCGGCTGAAAGGTTCGAGTTCAACTTGAGCGTCAAGGCTCGCCGGTCGTCGCGGCCCTGATTCGCCGGATGGCCGTGGCGCGGCTGTAACCTTGACAAGACAGCCCGCAGCAAAGCTAGATACGGAAGCGTGGATTTATACGTGAGCAGCGATCAGAGTTCATCAACTCTGCAGGACGCAACCGAAACGGCGATGGGCCCTACCGGACGCCCTCTGACGGTGTTCCCGGAGCCTCCCGTCCTCACCTCGCATGGTCCTGCCCGGATCATTGCGATGGTGAACCAGAAGGGCGGGGTCGGCAAGACCACCTCCACCATCAACCTCGGCGCCGCCCTCGCGGAAGCCGGACGCCGCGTACTGCTGGTGGACTTCGATCCGCAGGGTGCCCTGTCCGCCGGAATGGGTGCAAACCCGCATGAACTGGACCTCACGGTCTACAACGTGCTGATGGACCGGAAGGTGGATATCCGCGAGGCGATCCACGAAACCTCCGTCGAGAACATCCACCTGCTGCCGGCCAACATCGACCTTTCCGCAGCCGAGGTGCAGCTCGTAAACGAGGTGGCGCGCGAGCAGGTGCTCGAACGTGCCCTGCGCCGGGTCTCGGATGACTACGACGTCATCCTCATCGACTGCCAGCCGTCCCTGGGCCTGCTGACCGTCAACGCCCTGACCGCTGCACACGGCGTGATTATCCCGCTGATCTGCGAATTCTTTGCCCTGCGTGCGGTGGCCCTGCTGGTGGAGACCATCGAGAAGGTCCAGGACCGGCTCAACCCCGGCCTGCAGGTGGACGGTGTCCTGGCGACCATGTATGACGCCCGGACCCTGCACAGCCGCGAAGTCATTTCCCGCCTGGTGGAAGCCTTCGGGGACAAGGTCTTCGAAACGGTTATCAAGCGGACCATCAAGTTCGCCGACGCCACCGTTGCGGCCGAGCCGATCACCTCGTACGCCGGGAACCACCCGGGCGCCGACTCCTACCGCCGTCTCGCCAAGGAACTGATTGCCCGCGGCGGCGCACCCTAAGCCGGTGCCCCCGGTGCCGGTGCCGGCGGATGCAGTGCCGCGTGCCGGCTTCGCGGTCCGCCTGACGAACTTCACGGGGCCCTTCGATGTCCTGCTGGGACTGATTTCCAAGCACGAGCTGGACATCACCGAGATCGCCCTTGCAACCGTCACCGATGAGTTCCTGGGCTACATCCGGGAGCTCTTCGGCACCGGCCCCGAAGTGGCACTCGACGAGGCCAGCGAATTCCTGGTCATTGCCGCCACCCTCCTGGACCTCAAGGCCGCCCGGCTGCTTCCGGCCGGCGATGTTGATGACGAGGAAGACGTTGCCCTGCTCGAGGCGCGGGACCTGCTGTTCGCCCGGCTGCTGCAGTACAAGGCGTTCCGGGAAATGGCCGCCCTGATGGGGGAGCGGCTCACCGACGAAGCGCGGCGCTTCCCGAGGCAGGTCACCCTGGACCCGCACTTTGCCGCAATGCTCCCGGAACTGATCTGGCGCACCACTCCGCAGCAGTTGGCGGACCTCGCTGCCCGCGCCCTGCAGCCGCGTGACGAGCTGCCCCCGACCGTGGGGCTGGAACACCTGCACGCACCCAAGACCAGCGTCCGGGAGCAGGCACTGATCCTCGCCGAACGGCTCGCCCAGAACGGTGCGGCCACGTTCGCGGCCCTGGTGTCCGACGCCGACGGGCCGGTGGCGGTGGCCCGGTTCCTGGCGCTGCTGGAAATGTTCCGCGACGGAGCCGTCGGCTTTGAGCAGGAGACCCCGCTGGGGGAGCTGCTCATCACCTGGACCAGCGAAACGGATCCGGCAGCAGGGTTCGCCGCCGGGGTGGATGAATACGGCCGGGACCCCGGTGGCACCGACGGCGCAGCAGCTGACCACACAGACCTGGAAGGGGACCAGCCATGACGGCGGATTTTGGCGCCGGGAGGATTCCCGCGGAAAGCGACGGAGACGCTGCGGTATTGCCCGGCGGCGTGAAGGCTGCCGTGGAGGCAGTGCTGATGGTGGTGGATGAACCCGCGGCCCCCGCACTGCTGGCCTCGGTGATCGGAGTGCCGGAGACGGAAGTGCTCGCCGCCCTCACGGAACTGCAGCAGGAGTATGACGGTTATACTGGGGATGGACCCGAGGGCGCACCGCGTGGTTTTGAACTCCGCGACGTTGCAGGCGGATGGCGGATTTTTTCCCGCGCTGACTATGCGCCCGTTGTGTCGAAGTTTGTACTGGAAGGCCAGAGTGCCCGGCTGTCGCAGGCCGCACTGGAAACACTGGCGGTGATTGCCTATCGGCAGCCCGTCTCCCGGGCCCGGGTCTCCGCGATCCGGGGAGTAAACGTCGATTCGGTGGTCCGCACGCTGGTTCAGCGTGGATTGATCGTCGACGCCGGCACCGAACCGGAAACCGGTTCGCTGCTGTACGGGACAACGCCGTACTTTCTGGAACGGCTTGGTCTGGGCAGCCTCGACGAACTTCCGCAGATTGCACCGCACCTGCCCGGGCTGGAAAACCTGGCCGAATATGAAGACACTACTTATTAACCGCTACACCCAAAGGACTTACTCATGACACCAGCACCCCGTTCCGGATCCGGCCGCAATACCCCGCGCGGCGGCGGACGCAGTGCCGGTGGCCCCACCGGCGGCAAGGGAAGGGGCTCCAAGCCCTCCTCCAACCGCACCGGCGGCCCCCGCTCGGCATCGGGCCTGAAGCCCGGTGAAGACCGCGCCAACGGTTACCGGAGTGTCAGCCCCGAGGCCGCCCGTCCCGAAAAGTTCAAGTCCGACGCTGTGAAGGCATTTGGCTCCAGCACGGGCAAGCCCGCTCAGGCCGGTGCCGGCCGGACAGACGCACCTCGGTCCGGTGCACCCAAGACGGGCGGTTTCAAGTCCGGAGCCGGCAAGTTCGGCGGCTCCAAGACCGGTGCCGGCAAGTTCGGCGGCCCGCAGCAGGGCCAGCGCAAGAGCGGCGACCGTGCTTTCCGCGGTGAGCGCTTCGGCCAGAACCTGGGCCCCGTGCGCCGGTCAACCACCCGCCGTCCCGCGGCCCCGGTGATCTCCGAACAGCACAACCCCGGAGGCATCCGCCTGCAGAAGGTCATGGCCGGCGCCGGCGTTGCCTCCCGCCGCGTGTGCGAGGAAATGATCGCCGCAGGACGCGTTGAGGTCGACGGCGAGGTCGTCACCGAGCTCGGCGTCCGCGTCGACCCGGCAACGGTGGCCATCCACGTGGACGGCATGCGCCTGCAGCTGGATGAAACCCAGAAGTACTACGTCTTCAACAAACCGCGCGGCGTCATCTCCACCATGGAGGATCCCGAAGGCCGCCCCTGCATCAGCGACTACCTCAAGGCCACCAGCAAGAACGAGCGTTTGTTCCACGTTGGCCGGCTGGACAACGAAACCGAGGGCCTGCTGCTGCTGACCAATGACGGCGAGCTGACCAACCGGCTGACGCACCCCTCCTACGAAGTGCCCAAGACCTACCTCGTGCAGGTCCGCGGACCCATGAGCCAGGGCATCGGTGCGAAGATGCGTGAAGGCATTGAACTTGAAGACGGCTTCCAGAAGGTTGATTCCTTCAAACTGGTCGACTCCACCCCGGGACACCTCCTGGTCGAGGTAGTCCTGCACTCGGGCCGCAACCGCATTGTCCGCCGCCTGTTCGACGCCGTCGGACACCCGGTGGAACGCCTCGTACGCACCCAGATCGGCCCGATCCGCCTGGGCGACCAGCGCCAGGGCAGCATCCGCGTCCTGGGCCGCGGCGAAGTAGGACACCTGCTCGCCTCCGTAGGACTGTAGCCAATGGCCGCTGCCGCTGACGGGGGTACCCACCTGTCCGGATCCGTGCTGATTATCGGCACGGGTCTGCTGGGCACCAGCATCGGCCTCGGGCTCCGTGCCCGGGGTTTCGATGTGGTGCTCTCGGACCTGTCTCCCTCGACGGAGGCCGTGGCCCGCGACATCGGCGCCGGACGGCTGCTGAGCGCTGACCGTGAAGGCCTCGAGCCGGCACTCGTGGTCGTTGCCGCACCGCCGGACGTCACCGCTTCCCTGGTTGCTGCAGCGCTCAAGGACTGGCCGGCCGCCGTCGTCGTCGATATCGCCAGCGTCAAGTCCGCGGTCCTGGCGGACCTGCGCGGGTTCGACGCCGACCTCAGCCGCTACGTGGGCACCCACCCGATGGCAGGGCGGGAGAAATCCGGGCCGGTGGCTGCGCGGGCGGAACTGTTCAACGGGATGCCCTGGGTGATCTGCCCGCCGCAGGAAGCAGCACCGGAAGCAGTGCGCCGTGCCGAGGCCCTCGCATTCGACCTCGGTGCAGTGGTGTCCCGGATGTCCGCCGAGGAACACGACGCGTCCGTGGCGCTGACCTCGCACCTGCCGCAGGTCATGGCCTCGCTGGTGGCGAGCCGGCTGCAGGAAACCCCTTCGCAGTCCCTTGCGCTGGCCGGGAACGGCCTGCGGGACGTGACCCGGATTGCCGCCAGCGATCCGAATCTCTGGGTGCAGATCCTGAGCGGAAACGCGGGTCGGCTGGTGCCGATCCTGCACGGAGTCCGCGAGGACCTGAACCGGCTGATCCGCACGCTTGAGGACCCGGTCGCTGACGGTGCACGCCTGGACATGGCGCAGCTGATCGCCGAAGGAAACGCCGGGCAGGCCCGCATTCCGGGCAAGCACGGCGGACCGGCACAGACCTTTGTGTCCTTCACCGTGCTGGTGGATGACACGCCCGGCCAGATCGCCCGGCTGCTCACCGAAATCGGTGAGATCGGGGTGAACCTGGAAGACCTGCGGTTGGAGCACGCCTCCGGCCGGCAGGTGGGACGGGCGGAAATCTCCGTCCTCCCCGGCCGGGTGAATGACCTTGTTTCTGAATTAAGCGCCCGCGGGTGGAAGGTAGTGCAGTGAGTTCTAACGTGGATCCGGCCCAGTTCCGGCAGGGCAAGCCGCTGGTTGTGGCCATCGACGGGCCGTCCGGCTCGGGCAAGTCCAGCATCAGCCGGGAAGTAGCCCGCCGCCTGCATGCCGCGTACCTCGACACCGGTGCCATGTACCGGGCAGTCACGCTCTCCTGCATGGAGGCCGGCATTGACCTGGCGGATTCCGTGGCTGTTGAGGCTGCCGCGGAGAACGCCGACATCGCCCTGAGCCTGTCTCCGGACGAGGAATGGGTACGGGTCTCAGGCCGGGATGTCACCGCCGCCATCCGCGAACCCGTCGTGTCCTCTTCAGTCAGCGCCGTCGCCACGACACTGGGCGCCCGTGCGGAACTGGTTCGCCGCCAGCAGCAGCTGATTCGGGAATCAGGCCTGCGGATCGTCGCCGAAGGCAGGGACATCACCACCGTGGTGGCCCCGCACGCCGAGGTGCGGATCCTGCTCACCGCCAGCGAGGAGGCCCGGCTGCGCCGCCGCGGAATCCAGCTCGGCGGCACGCAGACAGCTGCGGCCCTGAAGGAACAGGTCCTCGTCCGCGATGCGAAGGACTCCACCGTGGTGGATTTCCAGCAGGCCGCTGACGGCGTCGTCACCGTCGATTCTTCCGATCTCGATTTCGAAGAGACGGTCTCAGCCGTACTCGACGTGGTTTTCAGCAGCACCCACTAGCTCCCTTGCCGGAGGACCCGGCACCAACTACGGGCACCCGCCCGTGTTTCAATGGGAGGAGGAGTTCCGACGGAAACGCCGCTGAAATCCTCCCTCACACTTACCGGGCTGAACGTCCGGCGACGGCCTGTACGCAGTGCTGCAGACCTCAACGGAAAGAAAGCAATTCAATGAACGGAAAACCTCTCAACGACGACACCGCCGGTGACGGGACCACGGACGAGTACATCCCGTCCGGAGTAGACTCCATCGACGAGCGCCTGGAGGCAATGGACGACGACGAGGCTGATGTCCGCGCCCGTTCCCTCCGCGCCGGCCTCGACGACTATGAACTTGACGAAGAAGACGCCGCGCTGCTCGCCGGCGGCTTCGAAGAGTACGACGAAGACGCACCGCTGCGCCAGGATCCGGTGGTCGCCATTGTGGGCCGCCCGAACGTGGGCAAGTCCACCCTGGTGAACCGTATCCTCGGCCGCCGCGAGGCAGTCGTTGAGGATACTCCCGGCGTGACCCGTGACCGGGTGTCCTACCCTGCGACCTGGAACGGCGTGAACTTCACCCTGGTGGACACCGGCGGCTGGGAACACGACGCCCGCGGTATCCACCGCCGGGTTGCCGACCAGGCCGAGATCGCCGTCGACCACGCCGACGCCGTCATGCTGGTTGTCGACGCGACCGTCGGCATCACCGCAACGGATGAAGCCGTGGTGCGGATGCTGCGCGGCAAGGGCAAGCCCGTCGTCGTCGTCGCCAACAAGGTGGACGACATCCAGAATGAAGCCGACGCCTCCGCCCTCTGGGGCCTGGGCTTCGGTGAGCCGTACCCGGTTTCGGCCCTGCACGGCCGCGGCACGGGCGACATGCTCGACGCCGTCCTGGATGTGCTGCCGGAGTATTCCGCGTACGGCGGACTGGACCGCTCCGGCGGCCCGCGCCGTATCGCCCTGATCGGCCGCCCGAACGTGGGCAAGTCCTCGCTGCTGAACAAGCTGGCCGGTTCTGAACGCGTAGTGGTTGACGACACTGCCGGCACCACCCGTGACCCGGTGGATGAAATGATCGAGCTCGGCGGCCGCACCTGGCGCTTCGTCGACACCGCGGGTATCCGCCGCCGCCAGCACATGGCCCAGGGCGCCGACTTCTACGCCTCGCTGCGTACCCAGGCTGCCCTCGAAAAGGCCGAGGTCGCCGTTGTGCTCCTGGCGGTGGACGAGGTCCTCAGCGAACAGGATGTCCGCATCCTGCAGCTGGCCATTGAATCCGGCCGCGCGCTGGTCCTCGCCTTCAACAAGTGGGACCTGCTCGACGACGAACGCCGCCGCTACCTCAAGACCGAGATCGAGCGGGACCTGGCCCACGTTGAATGGGCTCCGCACGTCAACATCTCCGCCAAGACCGGCTGGCACAAGGACCGTCTGGTTCCGGCACTGGATACCGCCCTGGAGAACTGGGACAAGCGCATCCCCACCGGAAAGCTCAACGCGTTCCTGGGCGAGCTTGTGGCGGCCCACCCGCACCCCGTGCGCGGCGGCAAGCAGCCCCGTATCCTCTTCGGTACGCAGGCTTCCTCGCGTCCGCCGAAGTTCGTGCTGTTCACCACCGGCTTCCTGGATCCCGGCTACCGCCGCTTCATCACCCGCCGGCTGCGTGAAACCTTCGGCTTCGAGGGAACGCCCATCGAGGTCAGCATGCGCGTCCGCGAGAAGCGCGGCAAGACCAGCAAGCGCTAAGTCTTTGGCGTAAAACCCCGGTCCCGGTCCCTTTTGGGGGAGCGGGCCCGGGGTTTTACGCGTTTGCGGGTAATGGCTGGGGTTCCCTCGACCTGCCGGGCCCGGGCGCGTGAGCCCCAATGCGGCGGAACGGCCGGTTGTGGTGTAAGGTATTTGAGGTGGTTCAGCCGGGAGGGATTCCGGAAGAACTGCGGGTTGTGGCGCAGCTTGGTAGCGCACTTGACTGGGGGTCAAGGGGTCGCAGGTTCAAATCCTGTCAACCCGACGGTAAGCCTGATGAAACGCAAGTTTCGTCAGGCTTTTGTCGTTAACGAGGGCGCCGGGCTGAGGCGCTCGAGGCTCGAGGCGGCCGCAGAGCCCGGCCGTATTCCCTAATCACCACCCTCGAGGAACCCGCCGTCGAGGACCCAGTTGTAGCGCAGCCGGAGTGCCCGCTCGGTGCTTGCTGCCAGCGTTGCCAGCAGCAGCACTGAGTTCGCCGGTGCCGGAAGCTGGAACGGGCTGGAGAACGTGCCGATGCTCTCCGCGATGGGCGGGACCTGCATGATCTGCTCGACGATCTGCGGAACGCCGAGCACAAGCGCGACCACGAGTACGCTGGCCGATACGATGCCAACGGCACGGCTCAGCGCCGGATTGGTCCGTTCCAGTCGGGCGCGCAGCCCTTCGGCCGAGGCAGGATCAGGTAGAAGCTGCCGCTCGGACCCGTCGGGCGTCACATAGTGGCACCGCCTGAGCCCGAAGATGCTGACCTCGACCTCGATGGCGCCACCCGGCACTGCGAACACTGCCGGGGGCTCTGAGCCGGCCTGGTGGACCCCGTTGCGGTAGAGCTGCGCGCGCACTTCGCCGTCCGAATCACCCCCGGGCCGGACGTCTACGGACCAGATCTCCGGTGCACCGTCCTCGCCGGTGAGCTGCAGATGAAAGAGGGAACGCGAGAAGAGCTGCCACCATCGATAGCGCGGAAGCGTATGGCCGTCCCCGGGTTCCAGCGTCTCTTTGGGTGTCACTTGACTCAGACCCCGACGACGAAAGTGAGGGCGGCCCAGAACGACACTGTGGCCACTGTCGTCCATATGATGATCGCTACACCTTGCCAGAGCAGCACCCAGCCACGGGAGGTCCCGCTGGCGATGAGGATCACGGATGTGAACTGGGTCGGGATCGCGAGGGGACCGAGGATGCTTGCGCCGGGGACGCCGAAGCGGACGAGCCACTTCATGAAGCGCTGGCGCCCCTTTGATACGGGCTTGGCCGGCGCCGTCTCCTCGAACGCAGCGGACCCCTGGTAACCCGGGGAGGCCGGGACACGCTCGGCGCTGCGAGTAGCCGCGACGCGGCCCCTGTTGTGGTTGGTGACCGCGGTGCGGGTCCGGGACGTGAAGAGCACCACGAGGACCACGCTCAGGAAATTGCCGACTGCGGCGGCGATACCGGCAACGATAGGGTGGAGGCCGCCGAGAATGCCGATCACGGAGGCCCCTTCGGTCTCGATGAACGGGACCGCCCCGGCGAGCATCACGATGAAGGGCCGGATGATCTCGGGCACTTGGGCCGCCAGATCCTGGAAGTTAATGATCAGTTCCTGAATGGGGTTCATGGTTCGGCGCTTCTTTCTTGGGTCTTATGCGGGTCGTGGATTCGTGCGGTTCTCGAAACTGTCCCCAGCAGAAACCGTGTTCCCAGGTCTGGGTTGGGTCGGAGCTTCGCCTGCATCGGAGTCTTCAGATTCGCACCGGCGGCGGCGCCTTCGCGTCGGCGGATACCCCTGCCTTTCCGCCGGTTTCCACCTAGCCGCTTGGCCCGGAGCGACTTCGATTGCGTAGGCGAACATTGCCTAATAAGGTGCCGTCATGCTCTGAAGGGAGCGACACTGATGGACTTCCTGAGCCGGTCCGCGGAGCGCGCGACGGTCGACAACCTCCTCTCGCAGGCACGGGCCGGGCTGAGCGGGGCAGTCATCGTGCGAGGGGAAGCGGGTATCGGAAAGACGGCGCTGCTCGAGTACGCCCGCGGCAGGGCTGATGCCTCGGGGTTCCGAGTAGTGTCCTCGGTCGGGGTGGAGTGCGAAACGCAGTTCGCTTTTGCGGGCCTGCATCAGTTGTGCGCACCCCTGCTGGACCGCATGGGTGCCCTGCCCGAGCCGCAGCAGGCCGCTCTGGGCGTGGCGTTCGGGCAGCGAAGCGGTGCAGCGCCGGATCGGTTCCTGATCGGACTGGCCACCCTCAACCTGCTGGCCGAGACCGCTGAGGAAGGGCCCCTTCTGTGCGTCGTTGACGATGCGCAGTGGCTGGACGAGGCGTCGGCTCAGGTCCTCACCTTTGTGGCACGCCGGGTCGCCGCGGAGCCGATGGCGCTGGTGTTCGCGCTGCGGGATCCCACCGAGCGCGATGTGCGCGGGTTCGACGGCATACCCGTCGTACGCTTGGGCGGGATCGACGAGGCCGACGCACGGGAGCTGCTGGCAGCAGCCGACTACGTACCCCTGGACGACGGGATGCGCGAGCACGTCGTCGCGGAGGCGCACGGGAACCCTCTCGCGCTGCTGGAGCTGGCCCGAAGCGCGCCGGTGGCATGGGTGGCCGGCGGGTTCGAGCCGGTGCCGGGCATCACGCACCGCATCGAGGACACCTTTCGGCGCCGCGCGGACAGCCTTCCGGCACCTACTCGACTATTGCTGCTGGTTGCCGCGGCCGATCCTACCGGCGAGGTGGCGCTGCTGTGGCGCGCGGCCGCGCACCTGGGGATCGGCGGCGAGTCTGCCGCGCCTGCAGAGGCCGCCGGACTCCTGGAGATTGATACACGGGTGAGGTTCCGCCATCCGCTGGTGCGTTCAGCTGTGCTTCGATCCGCCGCCCCGCTGGAGCGTCGCCGTGCACACGACGCGCTGGCCGCTGCCATCGATCCGGACGTCGACCCCGACCGCCGCGCCTGGCACCGGGCCCAGGCCGTGCTGGGCACCGACGAGGACGCCGCCGCTGAGCTGGTGCGCTCAGCAGGCCGGGCGCGCGCCCGCGGCGGGCTGGCCGCCGCGGCGGCGTTCATGGGGCATGCGGCCAGACTGACCCCTGACCCTGCCACCCGCGCGAGCCGGGCGCTGGAGGCCGCGCAGGACAAGCACGAGGCTGGTGCAGACGCCTCGGAGCTGCTGACGGTCGCTTCGGCCGGGCCGCTCGACACCCTGCAGCAGGCTCGCCTCGAGCTGTTGCGCGCCCGGATCGTGTTCCACCTCGCGCGCGACGCCGACGGGCAGAGGATGCTGCTGGAAGCCGCTAAGAGCCTGGCCCCGCTGGACCCGGTGCTGTCCCGTGAGACGTATCTGCGCGCGCTCGAAGCGGCGATCGTCACCGGTGACTTCCGCCGCGGCCGCGGCATACCGGAAGTGACCGAAGCCGCCCTGGCGGCGCCCGCCGCGACGGGGTCTCCGCGGCCTGCGGATCTGCTGCTCGACGGACTTGTGACGACCTTCACGCAGGGGTATTCGGCCGGTGTGCCGGGGCTGCGGCGGGCGCTGGCGGCCTTCGGAGGCCAGGAGCAGGATGTTGATGCGCTGAGCGTCGCCGACACCTGCCGCTGGGGGTGGCTCGCCAGCCGAACCGCAATGTCGGTGTTCGACGACGAGATGCTCCACGCGGTGTCCATCCGTCATGTCCGTCTGACCCGTGAGACCGGCGCGCTTGCCGCACTCCCGGACGCACTTCTGGGCCAATCCGTCATACAAGTGCTCTCGGGTGAGTTCGACCGCGCCGCCGAGCACGCAGCGATCGCAGCCGCGACCGAGGCTGTGCCCTTGCTGCACGCGCAGCTCCTCCTGTCTGCCTGGCGCGGCCGTCCAGACGAGACCGCCGGGATGCGCGCGAGCATTGTCCGCAAGGCTGCCGGACAGGCGCACAGCACCGAGGATGCCCTGACACAGTACGCCATGGCGGTGCTGCATAACGGTCTGGGCGACTACTCCGCAGCTCATGCCGCGGCGGCACGGGCCATCGACGCCGAAGCGGTGAGGTTCAACAACCTGGCCCACTCTGAACTCGTCGAAGCGGCGTGCCGTTTCGGCCGGCCGGAGAGTGCGGCCGATGCGCTGGAGCAACTCACTTCACGCGCCCTCGCCAGCGGTACGCCGTGGGGGCTCGGTCTGGCGGCGCGTGCACGGGCTTTGACCTCTACGGGGACAGCCGCTGAGGAACACTTCCGCGAGGCGATCGAGCAACTCAACCGCTGCCGGATAACCACCCATCTCGCCCGAACGCACCTCGTCTACGGCGAGTGGCTCCGCCGCGAGGGCCGCCGCCAGGACGCCCGCGAACAGCTCCGCACCGCGCACGGGATGCTGTTGGACATGGGCGCCGAGGCGTTCGCCGCCCGCGCCGCCCGCGAACTTCGCGCCACCGGCGAGCACCCCCGCAAGCGAAGCGCCCAGCCGGCCGACTCCCTCACCGCCCACGAGATGCACATCGCCCGACTGGTGGCCACCGGTGCAACCTCCCGCGAAGTCGCCACGGAACTCTTTCTCAGCCCACGGACGATTGATGCCCACCTCCGCAATATTTTCCGCAAAATGGGCGTCACCTCGCGCCGTCAGCTCCGCGAGCTGTCCCTTACGTAGGGATTGTTGCCGGCGACTAGCCCGCGGGTGTGGCGACGTCGCCGGCGACCGGCCCCATGCGCCCCTCGAACTGGTGCCCGCCCGACTCATGGCGACGGACCAGTGCCTGCGGCAGCCGGGGCGGGCCCCCAGAAAGGCATGGCCAGAAGGGCGAGCCCCAGCGGTGCAGAGCCCGGAAAATCATCGGCGAGGTGCAGCAGGGCCATCGATGCGCCGAAGGAATGCCCGACGATCACCAGCTCAGGTCCAAGGGCGTCCCGGTGCCGTTCGATTTCCCTGCGCCTGGTAGCGGCTGACATGTCCTCATCAGGGAAGCGGGGCGCGGCCGGGGAGTATCAATCGCTTCCGGCCAGTTTCGGCCGCCTGTCAGGCCAGGGTCAAGGTGCCCGGCAAAGAGAAGAACCGTCCCGCACCTGTTGGCGGGACGGTTCTTAGCAGTTCGGGCCGGGTTACTGGTTCAGATTCTGGACAGCGTAGTCAGCCTCGGCAGGCGTGAACTGCTCTCCGTATTCGGAAACCAGCTGGTCATAAATGGCGCTCGGCGACATAGCCATGTCCTCCTGGTAATCCTTCGCCTTGGCCAATGCGTTCGCATTCCAATCGGCTTCGACATTATCAACCGCATACTGGGCGGCCTCCGGTGAGAACTGACCTCCGTACTCAGAGGTCAACTGGTCATACAGCCCCAGCTTGGACATGTGCATCTTGTTCGCATAAGTATCTGCCTGGCGGAGCGCGGACTTGAAATCAGCCGGAACGCCGCTTTCAGCCGGTGCTGCTGGCTGCTGATCGATCGGAGCAGACTCTGCTTCTGGCTGCTGATCGATCGGAGCAGACTCTGCTTCTGGCTGCTGATCGATCGGAGCAGGTTCCGCTTCTGTCTGCCCGCCGGCCAGGTTTTCCTGTCCCGCGGCTTGGTCAACGCCGGATATGTCCTGGGACTCCACCTGGGTTTCTACGGACGGGGATTGGGTCGACTCGGTGTCGGACCCACCGTCGATTGCGGATCCGGCGGCCAGGACAAGGATGATGCCTGCAATCCACGGCCACTTCCTGCGTTTTTTCCCGGGCGCTTCGGTGACTGCGCTGAGCGTCGGGTCTTGGTTGCGTAGGGATTGCTTGGTTGCTGATGGCATAGCCAACGTCTCTCCTTTCCAGTAAAAAAGGGGCAATCAATTCTAGGCACCTCTCTGGGACACACAAAATGCTGCTTTGGAGCCCGTTGTCCCAGCCAGCCAACAACGCCCATCATGGACTTGGGACTTCCTGCCGGATTCTGCCCGGTGTCCGCTTCAGCACCCACTCTGTACGAGGCTAGGGGGGCAAATGCCGCGAAAACGCCCGGTGGTGTGGTTTTTGGCAATCGTCATTCCCGCACTCGTTAGTTGCTCCGGCAGCGGGGAGGCGGAGACCGAAGTGTCCAGCCCCATATCACCGTCGGAAACCAACGTCCGGGAAGTCCTCGCCACCGGCCTCGACGTACCCTGGTCCATTGCGTTCCACGAGGGCATCCCGCTGGTCAGTGAACGGGATTCCGCGCGGATCCTGGAGCTCGACGCCAACGGCAACACCCGCGAAATAGGCACTATCGAGGACGCCGGTGGCAGGGGAGAGGGCGGGCTTCTCGGCATCGCCGTCCGAGACGGGTATCTGTATACCTACTTCACCGCGGACGGCGGGAACCGGATCGAACGCCGCAGCATCACCGGTGACCCCGGGTCATTGGCGCTGGACGAAGCGGAGACTATCCTCGACGGAATCCCCGCCGGCCCCGTCCACAACGGTGGCCGCCTTGCCTTCGGGCCGGACGGAATGCTGTACGCCACGACGGGCGACGCCGGCAGCCGGGACAATGCCCAGGACCGCGAGTCGCTCGCCGGCAAGATCCTGCGGATGACACCGGACGGCACCGCGCCGGAGGACAACCCGTTCCCGGGAGCACTCGTGTACAGCTACGGGCACCGCAACCCGCAGGGCATCGCCTGGGACAGCAACGGCGTCCTCTACGCGAGCGAGTTCGGGCAGAACACCTGGGATGAACTGAACGTCATCGAGGCCGGCGGGAACTATGGCTGGCCCCAGGTCGAGGGCATCGCCGGGGAGGAAGGCTTCATCGACCCGGTGCAGCAGTGGACGCCCGGGGAAGCCAGCCCGAGCGGCATCGCCGTGGCGGGCGGATCCCTGTACATCGCCAACCTGCGCGGGGAACGGCTGCGGGCGGTCCCGTTCGATGACCTGGGGGCCTCCACCGAGTTCCTGGCCGGGGAGTACGGCCGGCTGCGCGACGTCGTCATCGCTCCGGACGGCAGCGTGTGGATCCTGACGAACAACACCGACGGCCGCGGCCGTCCGGGGCAGGATGACGACCGGATTCTCCGTCTGGAAACGGATTAGGCGAGGCTTCTCCGCATCAGCCACCGGGTCTTCCCGCCGGATTTCGATGCAGTCTCCACCACGCGTTCGAAGCCGGCTGCCTCGAACAGCGCAGTAGTGCCGACGTACGCGAGCGAGGAACTGATCCTGCCGCCGGCGGCGTCGACCGGGTAGGCCTCCAGTGCCGGAGCACCCGCGGAACGGGCATAGTCGACGGCGCCGTCGAGCAGGTGCCGGGCCAGTCCCTGCCGGCGGAACTGCGGCCGGATAACCAGGCAGACCACGCTCCACACCGGCACGTCGTCGACGGTGGGGATGGTCCGTGAGGACCGCAGCCGGTGGTGGCTGGCACGAGGGCTCGCCGAACACCAGCCCGCGGCCTCACCGTCCACATAGGCGACGACGCCGGGCGGGGTGCCCTCCTCCGCATACCGGCGCAGCCTGCCCTGCTGGTCGGGACCGGCGAGGGCACGGAAGTCGGACGTCGGGAGGCGGTAACTGAGGCACCAGCAGGCCTGGCCGTCGGGGTTCTTCGGCGCCAGGACTGCGGCGACGTCGTCGAACCGGTCCGCGGTGGCAGGGTGGACCTCGATCATTTCGCGGCTCCTAAGGCTGAGGATGCTCGTGACGCTTACGGCTCGATTCCCTCGTACCGTAACCTGCCGGTTCAGGCAACGGAAGCGGGTCACGCAGAGGACCGAGCGGCCGGCATCCGCGCCGCGGAAAGTGAGGCCAGCATAAGCAATCCGGGGAGGGGGAGCCGCAGCTCCGTGAAGAATGCCGCCTGAGCAAGCCCGGGAAAGGACCAGCCATGCCTGCCAAAGTAACCTCCTTCGCCGTCTCCCTGAACGTTCCCGCGCCGGAAGCCTCCGCCGCCTTCCTCATCCGGCATCTCGGGTACGCCGTAGACATGGAAAACGACGGATTTGTCTCACTTCGGCATCCGGGCGGGGGATCAAACCTCATTTTCCTCCGCACGGGCCTCGCGACGTTTCAGCCGCCGGAGGTCGCCGGACGCGCCCGGGATGGGGTGCTGCTGGTGCACGTTGTCGAGGATCTCGACCAAGTCCACCAACAGTTCCTGGCCGACGGCGTGGACGTCGTCACGGGCCCGGAAACGGAGTCCTGGGGTGAGCGGTTTGCGCAGTACCGCGATCCGAACGGCCTGATTGTTCAACTAGTCCAGTGGATGACCGATGAATGAGCTCCGCGGCATCCACGACTCCTACACGATCGGCTGCGGCCACCGGTGCTGATGGGATCACTGGGGCCAAGGTTAAAAAGATGCCCCTATTACGCTTGAAAAGACCAAATCACGGTGCAAGCCTCTGGCGCATGCAGACTAAACGTTTCCCTCGCGCCCTTGTCACCCCTTCAATCTGCGGCCTGGCAGCCGCGTTCGCCCTCACAGGCTCCCTGGCCACTGCCCCCACAGCTGCCGCACTCGAACCGGCCGCTTCGGGTCGGGCCAACGCTGCCTCCACCTTGGAATCCGGAGTACTCCTGGCGGTTTCCGATCCGACGCCGACGTGTCGGATGACCCCCACCCCGACCCCAACCTCAACGCCTACATCCACGCCGACCTCGACCCCAACCTCAACGCCTACATCCACGCCGACCTCGACCCCGACCGCAACGCCAACCGCAACGCCAACCCCGACATCCACCCCGAGCTCGACGCCAACGAAGACGCCGAAGCCGTCGCCGACGTATACGAAGACTCCGAAGCCGTCGCCGACGTATACGAAGACTCCGAAGCCGTCGCCGACCTGGACGCACACGAAGACTCCGAAGCCGTCGCCGACCTGGACGCATACGAAGACTCCGAAGCCGTCGCCGACCTGGACGCATACGAAGACTCCGAAGCCGTCGCCGACCTGGACGCATACGAAGACTCCGAAGCCGTCGGACAGCCCGACCTCGACGCCGACGGAGACGTACAGCCCGGCCCCGATCCCAACGGAGACTCATAGCGGGGTAACCACGGTCCAGAGCGGGGTAACCATGGTCCAGGTAGTGTCCATCACTCCGCCGTGCATGAGGACCGGCGGCACGCCCAATGCTGTGACCCCCGGTTTGTCCGACACCGGTGCAACCGGCACCTCTCTCGCCCTGCTGGGCGCCGGAGGCCTTCTTATAGCCGGTGCGGCCGGCGTGTACGTCACGCGGCGCCGCGGCGCCAGGGAATCGTAGGAGAATCCTCGCCCTGTCGGGGAAGAACCCCGACGGCGAACGGCAGCCGGCCCCGTCCAGGGACCGGCTGCCGTTCTTCCGTGGTACATGCGGTTCCCTGTGGAACCCTCAAGCCTGTCGCCGTGTCCTCCTCTTTTTGCCGGCAGGAGCTCGGCCAGAATTTCCTGATCCACCGGCCCACCATCCCTCTGGTCCTGAACCTCGTCCGCTCGTCGGCGAGCGGCAGCATCCTGGAACTCGGTGCCGGAAACGGCGCCCTGACCCGTCCGCTTGCTGCCCTCGGACGCGACCTGCTGGCCATCGGCCTGGATCCCGGCTGCGTGCGGCGGCTGCAACGGAGGTTACCCGGCGTGCAGGTGCAGCACTCCGATGCCCTGGCCGTTCCGTATGACCGGCCGGAGGTCGTGGGGAACATCCCCTTTCACCTCACCACGCCCTTCGCCGACTCCTCGGAACGGGTGCCTGGACCTATGCGCTGCTGCTGACACAGTGGGAGGTTGCGCGTAAACGGGCTGGTGTTGGCGGCGGAACCCTCCTAACAGTCCGCCCGGAACACCCGTGTCCAAGGGTAGGGCACAGACGTCGCGCTGTTCCGCAATCAGGAGCGACCGCAGGTAGGTCCGCCGCCGTCGCTCCTGATCGGGACCTATTCTGTCGGGAGCGCTGGTCCTGGCGGCCAGGACCAGCGCCCGCGCCCCAATCGCCAGCGTCGGATCAGTGGCCGGTGCGTAATTAGGGGATCGAGTGGAGGGATTTTCCAGGACATGTCCGCGCATGGTCCACCGGCACCGTTTACCCTCGGCATCCGTGGCAGTGACAGTAGTGGGATATGGAAGTCCAGTGGCTTCCTTTACGGGCAGTGCATCCGTATCTGCACCCAGCCGAGCCGTAGTGCCGGTCCCGTTGCGCAGGACGCCGACGGCGGCGGGGCATCCCACGCCCGTGTCTCCTCTATGCCCAGGCTCATTGTTTCTCGAGGTGATTCGCACCAGTACCGGAGTTTACGATTGTCCTGTCCAAACCCGCTGTGCCAGTATCCCCGGCATGATAACGAGGCGATTCGCAACAGTCGGAGCCATATCAGTCTGCTTGTTATCGGGCGGGCTCATACTGGGCGGGTCCATAACGGCGTCCGCGCAGATAGCCGGAATCAATCCGGTGACCATCGATGCCGCAAATCCCGCCAATTCAGGGTTTCTCGTGGTGGTCGAGGGCGATACGACGCTCAACGCCGACGAGTCGGAGGGATCCATAGCAACCGGAGGAAACCTCGCCTTCAACACGCCCTATAACGTGGGCGTCGCGGGGCCGCTGCAGACTCCAACGCCGCCCGGGGACCCGGCACCGGTGGCCCTTTGGGTGGGAGATGGAATTGTCTGGCCGGAGACTGGAGACATAATCAGTGTGCAGCAGGGAACAACCAAGGTGGCCAACACGGCGACCTACACGGCATACGACACCGATATCAACGGCGCAGCCGTGAACTACCGGTTGGTTGAGCCCGGGCAGCCCTACGAAGCGACGCCCAACATAACAGGCACCCTCCAGCAGACGCCCGCTTCGGTAGCTGCCGTCGAAGGCATTATTGATCTCGGAAATGCCTTCGCCTCGTACCGCACCCTGACACAGGAGATGGGTGCCTGCTCGGACACCTTAGTGCTTCGGGATGCGGCGGGTACGCCGATCCAGCGGCCCGTCACACAGGGCACCACGGCGTATATCACCCTCGATGAAGGCGTGACCAACGTTTTGAACATTACCGCGGATGAGTTTGCTGACCTCGCCGGTATCACGTTCACGAACCTCCCCTCGGCGCAGACACCGTTACTGGTGAACATCACAGGGCCAACGTTCTTCGGAACCACGCCGAACCTTGCCGGTATCAGCCGGGCCCAGGCCCCATACATGCTCTGGAACTTCCCCGATGCCACCAGTGTGGTGGCCACGGGTGGAGCTGCAATACAGGGAACCATCTACGCCCCCAATGCAGACCTTGAGTGGGGGACAACGCAGAACATCGAAGGGAACGTCATTGCCGCTTCCTTCACCCACGGCCAGCTAGGCCCGCGGATAGGCACACGGGAGGTCCATAACGAAGCCTTCGCCACCACTTTGAACTGCGAAGCCGAGCCCACCCCGACGCCGACGCCAACTCCGACGCCCACCCCCACCCCGACGCCCACCCCGACGCCCACCCCGACGCCGACGCCAACCCCGACGCCTACCGGTACCTCTACGCCGGCTCCCTCGCTTCCCGGTCCGGACGCAGGCCCGACGTTTAATCCTCCTGCCGGTGCATTCGGCGGGAGGAGCCGCGGCGAGTTGGCCGACACGGGAGCCGACAGTACGCCACTGGGCTGGCTCGCCGGCGTACTCCTCGCAGCCGGAACGGTCATTCTGCTTCTATCCCGGCGGCACCGCGCCTAGTCTGCCGCCGTGTAAGTGGCCCCGTCGGCATCCGCTTAAGGGCGGTTCAGGTTGACGGGCCAGGGGGCGTCCGCCCCGCATACCCTGTTGTTCGGCGCGCCCATGTCGAACGTAGTACTCGTAAACCAGTGCCGTACCGGCCCGGTTACGGGTAGGCTGAGACAGCAGGTAAGGCAGAAACAGTCATCGGAACCGGATCAGCCAGATAAATTTGGCTGATCAGTTTTCTTTTTGGGGAGGAAATTGCACATGGCGGGCGAGCAGTACAGCGCCGAACGAGCGGGCAACCGACCGGCGCCCAGCGCGGAAGACACCACATCCATCAGTCTTCCACCGATGTCCGACTCCACGTCGGTGGAGCCGAAGCTGACCCCGGACGAGCGGGCTGCCGTCGCGGCGCTGCCCGCACGGTCAGCCCTGCTGATCGCCCACAGCGGCCCGAACGCCGGTGCACGCTTTTTGCTGGACCAGGACGTCACTACCGCCGGCCGGCATCCCAATGCCGACGTTTTCCTGGATGACGTCACCGTTTCGCGCAAGCATGTTGAGTTCCGCCGCACCCCCGAGGGATTCCGCGTGGTGGACTCCATGAGCCTGAACGGCACTTACGTGAACCATGACCGCGTGGACAGCGTGTTGCTGCGCACCGGCAGCGAAGTGCAGATCGGTAAATTCCGCCTCACTTTCTACGCCGCCCGCCCCGCATCTGCCGGACACTAGGCTCAGGCCCCGGCGTAGGGCAGATAAGGTAGTAGACATGTCAGCATCACAGTCCGTCAGGCGCACCACCGGACCGGAACGGCTGCGCGGCAGGGTGCTGAATATCGGCGAGGTCCTGAGCGAGCTAAGCGCCGATTTCCCCGCCATCAGTGCGTCCAAGATCCGTTTCCTCGAGGAAAAAGGGTTGGTGACGCCGCAGCGTACGGCCGCCGGTTACCGCAAGTACAGTACTGCCGACGTCGAACGCCTCCGTTTTGTCCTCGCACTGCAGCGCGACCAGTACCTGCCCCTGAAGGTCATCAAGGACTACCTGGACGCGATCGACCGCGGAGAGCGGCCTGAGTCCCTCCCCGGCGGTATGTCCCTGTCCCCGCGGGTCGTTTCGGACCAGCTGGCCGGAGAGCTTTCGGCACGCGTCCACGCCCGGACCCTGACGTTCAACGAACTCGTGCAGGAATCCGGAGCCAGCACCGAACTGGTGCACAGCCTGGCCAGCTACGGACTGATCAGCAGCGCCGATGAAACCTATGACGAGCATGCGCTGAAGGTTGCCAGGGCCTGCGTGCAGCTCGAGGCGCACGGCATCGAACCGCGTCACCTGCGTCCCTTCCGTGCCGCCGCCGACCGCGAACTCGGACTGGTCGAACGCGTGGTTGCCCCTGTTGCGTCCCGGCGCGACGTAGCTTCGAAGGCCCGTGCAGCTGAGACCGCCCGCGAGATCAGCGATCTGTGCCTGAGCCTGCACAGCGCCTTGGTGCACGGACAAATCGCACGGATGGAGGGCTGAGATGCAGGAAGTCGAAGTTGTTGGCGTGCGGATAGAGCTCCCGTCCAATCAGCCGCTGGTCCTGCTCAAGGAAATCAACGGTGAACGGCACCTGCCTATCTGGATCGGCGCCCCGGAAGCCAGTGCAATTGCCTTCGTGCAGCAGGGGATTGTCCCTCCGCGTCCCATGACGCACGACCTCCTGGTGAACCTGATCCATGCACTGAAGCGGGAAGTCACCCTCGTCCGGCTGATCTCCGTCGAAGACACCGTGTTCCACGCGGAAATCGTCTTCGAGGACGGAACAGCTGTGAATTCCCGTGCCTCCGACGCCATTGCCGTTGCCCTGCGGATTCCGTGCCCTATCTACTGCGCGGATGAGGTCCTCAACGAGGCCGGCGTCCGGATTGCAGACGCCGACCCCGACAACGAGGAAGAGCAGGACAACGCGGAGCAGGAGATGCGTCAGTTCCGGGAGTTCCTGGCCGACGTCGAGCCCGAAGACTTCGAGCGCTGACCGTCATTTACGCAGGTGCCTCCGACACGCCTGCGAAAAAGTACCCGGCATCTTTGACCTTGGTGCCCGACGGTTCTAACGTCGAAGAATAGAGTTCCCATTGCACCGGGGGAGTTCTCGGGGCACACTGAAGAAGCCCTGACAGCTCCGGCCCGTGCCGACCCCCAGGGAACCGTTACTAGGAGGCACACGTGAGTCCGAAAGGCGATGCCGGCGAACACGCCGTGGCACCGGGGAGCATCCCTTCCCACAGCGCCCAGGGCTTGCTGTTCACCGAGGATCTGCCGCTTCTCGACGAAGACGCAGGTTACCGTGGCCCCACTGCCTGCAAGGCTGCAGGGATAACTTACCGTCAGCTGGATTACTGGGCACGCACCGGGCTGGTGGAACCCGCCGTACGCGGTGCGGCCGGTTCCGGCACGCAGCGCCTCTATGGCTTCCGGGACATCCTGGTACTAAAGGTCGTCAAGCGTCTGCTGGACACCGGTGTATCGCTCCAGCAGATCCGCACCGCCGTTGAGCACCTGCGGGAACGCGGCGTCGAGGACCTGGCGCAGATCACCCTGATGAGCGACGGTGCCAGTGTCTACGAGTGCACTTCCGCCGACGAGGTCATCGACCTGGTGCAGGGCGGCCAGGGAGTCTTCGGCATCGCCGTCGGCCGGGTATGGCGAGAGGTTGAGGGAAGTCTTGCGCAGTTGCCCAGTGAGCACGTCAACGAGCAGGACTTTCCGGGGGATGAACTGAGCCAGCGTCGCGTCGCCCGCAAAATCAGCTAGTGCACGCTTCAAAAGGAAGGGCATCCCCGCGGGGATGCCCTTCCTTTTATCTGTCCGGCTGCCCGGCTGCCGACCGGGGTTATGCCACCGGCCGCCGCATCACGCGGTTACGCACGCTGCCGGAATCGGTCAGGTTCTTCATCAGGGCATCAAAGGTTCCGGCGGCCTGCTTGGCGGATTCGCCGGGCCAGTGGTGCACCGAGTGGGCGGCGCCCTGGATCTGCTGCCAGTTCGCCTGCTCCGCAATGGTGGGACTCAGCAGGAGTTCGCCGAACATCTGCCTCATTTCGGCAAGCCGGAAGACGTGCTCGTTGGAGCTGGGGCGCACCCGGTTGGCGATGATGCCTGCAGGTGCCAGATTGGGGGCGAATTCTTCGCGGAAGAGCTCGAGGGCGCGCATGGTCCGTTCGGTGCCGGCCACCGAGAACAGTCCGGGCTCGGCAACCAGCAGCACGCGGTTGCTGGCGGTCCAGGCCATGCGGGTAAGGCCGTTCAGTGACGGCGGGCAGTCGATGAGGACCAGTCCGTACCCGGAGACCCGCGACAGCAGGTTGGTCAGGCGCCGAAGATCGCGTTTGCCCAGATCCGGACGGTCGTAGATGCCGGAGTAGGCCGATCCCATGGCTACATCAAGTACGGGTTTCCTGCCGCCGGAATCCTTGGCAAGGCGGCGGGCGTTAGCCACCCAGCCGCTGGGAACCACGTGATCCGAAATCTGCGCGCGGCGGGCGGTCCGGAGCATCTCGCCGATTCCGAGCTGGTTGCCTGCGCTTACGCCCAGGCCGGTGGTGGCATCGGCATGCGGGTCCAGGTCCACGACGAGCGTCGGAATGCCTGCGGCCAGCGCGGCGGATGCCAGACCCAGGGTGACGGAGGTCTTGCCGACGCCGCCCTTCAGGCTGCTGATGCTCACTACTTGCACTTGTTGACCAAAACCTAACGTGTCTAGGGATCACTGGACGCTGCAGACTCATTCTATGTGACGCACACCCGTTACCTTGGCAGCGGGCTTTTGCAGGGGTGGCGATTAGACTGGTGCAAGTGTGATGTCCAACACGACCCCGCCGGGGTCCGCCCCCGGCGGGGTCCCGGTACGGCTTGGGGCTTGCCTCTTCTGCCGTGGGTAAATAATGGCGGTATCTGTCCGGGTGCCCCATCCGCAATTGATCCAGGAGACCCATGTTCTCGAAGATTTTGGTAGCGAACCGGGGCGAGATCGCCATTCGCGCCTTCCGCGCCGCCTATGAACTAGGCGCCAAGACCGTGGCCGTCTTTCCCCATGAGGACCGGAATTCCATCCACCGTCAGAAGGCCGACGAGGCCTACCTGATCGGGGAAGAGGGACATCCGGTCCGGGCGTATCTGGACGTGGACGAGATTATCCGGGTAGCCAAGGAATCCGGCTGTGACGCCATCTACCCCGGTTACGGATTCCTTTCCGAAAACGCGAACCTGGCGCGGGCTGCGGCCGACGCCGGCATCGCCTTCGTGGGTCCAGCGGCGGACATCCTTGAACTGGCCGGCCACAAGGTCCACGCCCTGAACGCGGCCCGGAAGGCAGGCATCCCGGTACTGCGCTCCACCGAGCCGAGCGCCGACGTCGAAAAGCTGCTCAGCGAGGCGGAGGACATTGGCTTCCCCATCTTCGTCAAGGCCGTTGCCGGCGGCGGCGGCCGCGGCATGCGGCGGGTCGACACCGCGGACAAGCTGCCCGAAGCGCTGCAGGCGGCCATGCGGGAGGCCGAAACGGCGTTTGGTGATGCCACCGTGTTCCTGGAACAGGCGGTTCTGCGTCCGCGGCACATCGAGGTGCAGATCCTGGCTGACGCCGAAGGCAACATCGTGCACCTGTTCGAACGGGACTGCTCGCTGCAGCGCCGCCACCAGAAGGTAGTGGAAATAGCGCCGGCGCCCAACCTGGACGAGAACATCCGCCAGGCCCTGTACCGGGACGCGGTGAAGTTTGCGAAAGCCCTGAACTACGTCAACGCGGGAACCGTGGAGTTCCTCGTGGACACGGTCGGCGAACGCGCCGGCCAGCACGTCTTCATTGAGATGAACCCCCGTGTCCAGGTGGAACACACCGTCACCGAGGAGATCACCGACGTCGACATTGTCCAGTCCCAGCTGCGGATCGCAGCCGGAGAGACCCTGGCGGACCTGGGCCTGCAGCAGGATGAACTGCAGATCCGCGGCGCCGCCCTCCAGTGCCGCATCACCACCGAGGACCCGGCGAACGGCTTCCGGCCCGACGTCGGGCGGATCACCGCCTACCGTTCCGCCGGCGGCGCGGGCGTCCGGCTCGACGGCGGCACCGTGTACGCAGGTGCCGAAATCAGTCCGCACTTTGACTCTCTGCTCGTCAAGCTGACCTGCCGCGGGCGGACGTATCCGATAGCAGTCAACCGTGCCCGCCGGGCGCTGGCCGAGTTCCGCATCCGCGGCGTCGCCACCAATATTTCCTTCCTGCAGGCCGTCCTTGACGATCCGGACTTCGTTGCCGGCGACGTAGCCACCTCGTTTATCGAGGAGCGCCCCGAGCTGCTCAATGCCCGCGGCTCCGCTGACCGCGGTACGAAGCTGCTCAACTGGCTGGCCGATGTCACCGTCAATAAGCCCTACGGCGATCCCGTCGCGCACATTGACCCGGCCGAGAAGCTTCCCGCCGGCCTTCCCGAAGTCGCGCCGGGCTCGCGGCAGCGGCTGCTGGAACTCGGCCCGGAGGGCTTCGCCGCCGACCTGCGGCAGCGCACCGAACTGGCCGTCACCGACACGACCTTCCGCGACGCCCACCAGTCCCTGCTGGCTACCCGGGTCCGGACCAGGGACCTAACCGCAGCCGCACCGGCGGTGGCAGCACTGACGCCGGAACTGCTCTCCGTGGAGGCCTGGGGCGGTGCCACCTACGACGTCGCCCTGCGATTCCTGGGCGAAGACCCGTGGGAGCGGCTCGCCGCCCTCCGGCACCAGCTGCCCAATGTCTGCATTCAGATGCTGCTCCGCGGACGGAACACCGTGGGCTACACGCCGTACCCCACCGAAGTCACCGAGGCCTTTGTGGAGGAAGCCGCGTCCACCGGCGTCGATATCTTCCGCATCTTCGACGCGCTGAACGATGTTTCGCAGATGGAGCCGGCCATCCGGGCCGTCCGCAGGACGGGCACCGCCGTGGCTGAAGTGGCCCTCTGTTACACCGGCGACATGCTCAATCCGAAAGAGGATCTCTACACGCTGGACTACTACCTGGAGCTGGCGCAGAAGATGGTGGACGCCGGAGCCCACATCCTGGCCATCAAGGACATGGCCGGCCTGCTGAGGCCCACGGCGGCTGCCAAGCTGGTTGCCGCGCTGCGGGAGCGCTTCGACCTGCCCGTCCACCTGCACACGCATGACACCGCGGGCGGTCAGCTGGCGACCCTGCTGGCCGCTGCCGAGGCGGGAGTGGACGCAGTGGACGTAGCCAGTGCACCGTTGGCCGGTACCACCAGCCAGCCGTCTATGTCCTCGCTGGTCGCTGCGCTGACCAACACCGAACGGGATACCGGGATCAGCCTGGACGCCGTGGGGGCGTTGGAGCCCTACTGGGAGGCTGTGCGGCGTGTGTACGCACCGTTCGAATCAGGGCTGGCCGGTCCCACCGGCCGTGTCTACCGGCACGAAATCCCCGGCGGCCAGCTTTCCAATCTGCGCCAGCAGGCCATCGCACTGGGCCTGGGGGAGCGTTTCGAAGCCATCGAGGACATGTACACCGCCGCGGACCGGATCCTGGGCCGCCTGGTGAAGGTCACGCCGTCGTCGAAGGTCGTAGGCGACCTCGCCCTCCAGCTCGTCGGCTCCAATGTCTCCCCGGAGGACTTCGAAGAAAACCCGCAGGACTACGACATCCCGGATTCGGTGATCGGCTTCCTCAGCGGTGAACTCGGCGACCCGCCCGGAGGCTGGCCGGAGCCCTTCCGGACCAAGGCGCTGCAGGGCCGCAAGATCAAAGCCCGCGACGTCGAACTGTCCGAAGTGGACAAGGCCGGCCTGCATGCGGATTCCGCCACCCGGCAGGAAACCCTGAACCGGCTGCTCTTCGCCGGCCCCGCCAAGGAATTCGCGACCGTCCGGGAAACCTACGGTGACGTCTCGGTACTCGAAACCCGTGACTACTTGTACGGACTGCGCCGCGGGGAAGAACACGTCATTGAACTCGAAAAGGGCGTGAAGCTGATCGCTGCCCTGGATGCGGTGTCCGAGCCGGATGAAAAGGGCATGCGGACGGTAATGACCACCCTGAACGGGCAGATGCGGCCGGTCTCGGTCCGGGACCGCAGCATCGAAAGCACCACCAAGTCGGCGGAAAGGGCGGATCCGACCGAACCCGGGCACGTTGCGGCTCCGTTTGCCGGTGCCGTCACCGT
This sequence comes from Arthrobacter sp. zg-Y769, assembly GCF_020907405.1. Classification (GTDB taxonomy): domain Bacteria; phylum Actinomycetota; class Actinomycetes; order Actinomycetales; family Micrococcaceae; genus Arthrobacter_B. The sequence continues at coordinate 56,555 of NZ_JAJJOE010000017.1, read as the reverse complement.
CACCGCCAAGGAGGGGGCAGAGGTTGCCGCCGGAGAGACCGTCGCCACGATCGAAGCGATGAAGATGGAGGCCTCCATCACCGCACCGATCGCCGGAACCGTGGAACGGGTCGCCATCTCCCGGGTGGAACAGGTCCAGGGCGGAGACCTGCTGCTGGTTATTGCCCCGAAATGAGACCCGGAAGATGGGTGCGGAAGATGACTGCATAGACTGAAGAGGTGACTCACTTCGATCTGGCCATCATTGGTTCCGGCTCCGGCAACTCGCTCATCACCCCGGACTGGGACGGCAAAAAGGTAGCGATCATCGACGGCGGCACGTTCGGGGGAACGTGCCTGAACGTCGGGTGCATCCCTACCAAGATGTTCGTCTACCCCGCCCAGCTCGCTGCCGCCGCGGTGGACGGCGTACGGCTGGGTGTGGACACGGTGTCCGCGGGGGTCCGGTGGCGCGATATCCGGGACCGGATCTTCACGCGCATCGACGCCATTTCCGAAGGCGGGCGCCGCTACCGGGACGAGGAACTGGAGAACGTCACGCTGTTCAGCGAATACGCGCGCTTCGACTCGCCGCATTCGCTGGTGACGGCGTTGGGTAAGAAGATCACGGCCGACGAGATCGTCGTCGCCGCCGGATCCCGTCCGGTCCTGCCGGATATTCCGGGAATCGACCTTCCCCAGGTCCACACCTCCGACACGGTGATGCGCATCGATGAGCTGCCGGCAAGGGTGCTGATCATCGGGGGCGGGTACATTGCTGCGGAGTTCGGGTTTGTCTTCTCCGCTTTCGGTTCCGATGTCACCCTGGCCGTGCGCTCGGGAGCGTTGCTTCGGTCCCTGGACGAAACCCTGTCCGAGCGCTTTACCGCCGAAGCCTCCAAGCAGTGGAACCTGCAGCTGGACACCACCGTGGATTCACTGATGGAAAACGCCGACGGCTCGGTCCATGCCGTGCTCTCCGGACCGGCAGGAGAGTCGGCGCTGGACGTGGACCTCGTGCTCGTCGCAACCGGCCGAACGCCCAACACCGACCGTCTGGACGTCGCAGCGGCAGGCCTGGACCTGACCCCGGACGGACGCCTGGCCGTAGACGCTTTCGGCAGGGTCCTTGCCTCCGGCGTGCCGGCACAGGGAATCTGGGCGCTGGGCGACATCAGCAGCCCCTACCAGCTCAAGCATGTGGCCAATCACGAGGCCCGGGTCGTGGCGCATAACCTGGTGCATCCCGGGGACCTTCGCGCCATGGACCACCGCTTCGTGCCCGCAGCCGTCTTCAGCAGCCCGCAGATTGCCAGCGTCGGGATGACCGAGGACGAGGCGGTCGCGGATACGGAAGCCCGCGGCGTCGAACTCGCCCTGGCAGTGCAGGAGTACGGTTCGACGGCCTACGGCTGGGCAATGGAGGATTCCACCGGGTTCGTAAAACTGCTGGCGGAGAAGGAAAGCGGCCGGCTGCTCGGCGCCCACATCATGGGCCATGAGGCGTCCATGCTGATCCAGCCCCTGGTACAGGCGATGGAATTCGGGTTGGACGCCGCCACCATGGCCCGGGGCCAGTACTGGATCCACCCGGCACTGACAGAGGTGGTTGAAAACGCGCTGCTCTCACTGAAGACAAAGGAAAAGCCGGGCCGGAACCGCCTCTAGGCGAGGCAGCTCCGACCCGGCAGGTGCGGGGAATCAGACGTGCTGCCCGCTGTAGATGTCGTCAATGACGTCCGAGAAGTCCCGCAGCACCTGGGCGCGCTTGATTTTCATGGAGGGTGTCAGGTGTCCGCTGGTCTCGGTGAAGTCGGTCGGGACTACGCGGAACTTCTTGATCGCCTCTGCGGAGGAAACCTTTTTGTTGGCGCGGTCCACCAGGGCCTGAAGCTCCTGCTGCAGCTCGTCGGTCTTGGCAACTTCGGTTACCGTCATGGTGGCAGGCAGCTTGTGCCGGCCCAGCCAACCCGGCAGTGCTTCTTCATCCAGGGTGATCAGTGCCGAGATGAACGGCTTGGCATCTCCGACCACCACGCACTGGGAAACGATGGAATCGGCACGGATGGAGTCCTCCAGCTGCGAGGGAACAACGTTCTTTCCGCCGGCCGTGATGATGATTTCCTTCTTGCGGCCGGTGATCTTCAGGAAACCGTCGGCGTCCAGTTCACCGATGTCGCCGGTATGGAACCAGCCGTCGGTGAACGTTTCGTCCTTGAGATCGGGGCGGTTGTAGTAGCCCTTCATCACGCTGATGCCCTTGGCCAGGATCTCGCCGTCGTCGGCGATCTTCACGCTGTTCCCCGGCAGGGGCGCTCCCACAGTGCCGAGCTTGACCAGCTGCGGAGTGTTGGTGGTCAGCGGGGCGGTGGTCTCAGTCAGGCCGTAGCCTTCGAGCACCAGCAGCCCGATGCCGTGGAAGAAATGTCCCAGCCGCTCCCCGAGGGGAGCGCCGCCGGAGACGGCGTAGTCCACGTTGCCGCCCATGGCTTCACGGATCTTTCCGTACAGCAGGCGGTCGAAGAGGGCATGCTTCAGGGTCAGGGACAGCGGTACCTTGCCCTCCTGCTTGGCCTTCGACCAGGCAACTGCCGTAGCGACGCCGGCGGAGAAGATCTTGCCCTTGCCGCCGTCTTCGGCTTTCAGCATGGAAGCATTGAAGACCTTCTCCAACACACGCGGAACCACCAGGATGAAGGTGGGCTTGAAGCTCTGCAGGTCCGGGAGGAGGTTCTTGACATCGGGGGTGTGCGCCACCGTGGCACCGGTCGCCACGCACAGCACGGAGATGAAGCGGGCCAGGACATGGGCCAGGGGCAGGAACATGATCGTCTGCGAGCCTTCGCGGGCCACCTCGGGCTCGGCCAGTTCGGAGTTGCGGGACACATCGACGAAGTTGGCGTGCGTCAGTTCGCAGCCCTTGGGCTTGCCGGTGGTTCCGGAGGTGTAAATGATGGTCGCCAGGTCCGCCATCACGGCTGAAGTGCGGCGTTTCTCGAGATCTTCATCACTGACCGGGGCGCCCGCGGTGCGTAGTTGGTCCAGGCCTCCGCCTTCGATCTGCCAGACATTGGCGACCATGGAGAGGTCTTCATCTGCTGCGGCGGTGCGGACAATGTTTTCATGCCGGGCTGCCTCCACCACAATGCCGACAGCACCGGAATCGCTGAGGATCCAGGCGACCTGGGAAGGGGAGGAAGTCTCATAGACGGGGACGGGTACGGCGCCGGCGAACCAGAGTGCAAAGTCCACGAGCGTCCATTCGTACCGGGTCCGGGACATGATGGCTACGCGGTCGCCTGCCTTGACACCGCTGGCCATGAAGCCCTTCGCCAGTGCGCGGACGTCCTTGGTGAACTCCGTGGCTTTGATCCGTTCCCATTCACCCTGGCCGTTCCGGATGGCAAAGAGAGCAGGGTTGCTGGGCTTGGCTGCCTGGTCGAGCAGCATATTGGTGATGTTCGTCTGCGGCGGGGACTCCGCTAGGACGGGAACGCTGAATTCTCGCACGATAGCTCCTTTGATATCCGGTAGGCCCGTAGGCACTGTTCAGCCTATAACGTAGATCACATTTCTGTACCCGCGGGTAACCTTGCGGATAGATAACGAACGCGTCGCTGCTCTTGCCGTTTCCCTAGAATAGGTTTCTGATGCGTCCAGTAACCCCAGCACCCGTTCCCCGCCCCCTTTCCACCCCGGTCCAGCGCCGGCTTGCCGCCACCGAGCCGTTCCGGACCCGCAGGCCCATGAGGCTGCCGAACCGGATGCGTCGCCGCGGCCTGGCCATCGGTATCGATATCGGCGGGACAAAAGTGGCGGCGGGACTGGTGGACGGCGACGGACGCGTGCTGAAGCAGGCACGCCGTTCGACGCCGGGGCAGGATCCGCGGGAGGTCGAAGCCGTCATTGTGGACCTGGTGCGGGAACTTTCGGAGGAACACCATGTCTGGTCCGTCGGAATCGGGGCGGCAGGATGGATGGACCTCGCCGGCAGCACCGTGCTGTTCAGCCCGCATCTGGCCTGGCGCAACGAACCCCTCCGCGAAAACCTGGAGCGGCTGCTGCGCCGGCGTGTCTTCCTGGTCAACGACGCCGACGGCGCGGCCTGGGCCGAATACCGGTTTGGAGCCGGCGCGGGGGAGAGCAGGATGGTCTGCGTAACCCTCGGAACCGGAATCGGCGGAGCGATGGTGCTCGACGGCCGCCTTGAGCGCGGCCGGTACGGCGTGGCGGGGGAGTTCGGGCACCAGATCATCATGCCCGGCGGGCACCGCTGCGAATGCGGCAACCGCGGCTGCTGGGAACAGTACGCCTCGGGGAACGCCCTGGGCCGGGAGGCACGGGAGCTGGCCGCAGCCAATTCGCCGGTGGCCCAGGAACTGCTCCGGGCAGCGAACGGCAATGCGGATCAGGTGACCGGCGCCGTGGTTACCCGTCTGGCCCTCGACGGCGATCCGGCCTCCATCGAACTGCTTGACGAAGTCGGGCAGTGGCTGGGGCTTGGGCTGGCGAACCTGGCCGCCGCCCTGGACCCGGGAATGTTCGTTATCGGCGGCGGACTGAGCGATGCCGGTGACCTGCTGCTCTTACCGGCGCGGCGGTCCTTTGCCCGTAACCTCACCGGACGGGGCTTCCGCCCCGCGGCCGGAATGGAGCGCGCGGCACTGGGTCCGGCGGCTGGAATGATCGGGGCCGCGGACTTGTCGAGGATCGCGGCACGCCGCTGAGCCCCGGCGCCCGCGGGGAAGGGAACGGAACCTAGACGGCCGCGCCGTCGTCGCCCTCATCGCGGTGCTGCGGTAGCCGGAAAAGCAGATAGGCAGCGGAGGCGGCAAAGACGGTGATGGTTCCCAAAACGACGGCCAGCGGAGCGCTGCGCCAGAACATGGCGAACACCAGGAGCAGCAGCGGTCCGGCAAGCGTACCCAGCCAACTGAGCACCACCAACGGTTCCCCCGTGCCGAGCGGCGGCGGTTCGGGCGGCACGAACCCGCCGTCGTCCTCTTCCCCGGTGGCATAGTCCCGGGGCCCTGCTCCCGCCAGCGGCTGGTTTTCGAAGATCGCCCGGGTCCGTTCGGCCGGCGTCGGTGCCGCCCGATCGGAGGACGGTCCTGCTTCTCCTGCTTCCCCGGTTCCGGGTGCATCTCCTGATGCATCCGGCGCTGAGCTGTCCGGGACGCCGCCGGGAGGGTCCGCCTCCGGACGAACCGGTTCGCTGGCATCCATGTGCTCCAGCCGGGCAACCAGGTCAAGCCAGACTTCCTCGTCGGTGGACTCGTTATGTTCCGGCTCGCGTTCGCTCATGCCCGCACCTCGGCGCTCACGCGCTGGATGAACTCATGTGAGCGGTCAAAGATCAGCGGTGCATCGTGGTCCATGGTGGCCACGTGGTAGCTGTTTTCGAGCGCTACCACCTCAAGGTCTGCGTTGACGAGCCGGCGGCGGAGTACTTCCATGCTTGATTCCGGCACCACTGCGTCCACCTGGGAACGGAACGCCAGCACGGGGGCGGTAACAGCGGGCAGGGAAGCGGCAGTATCCCGGAAGAGCCTGCCGAGCTGCTGCACGGCGCCCACCGGGGTCCGGGGGTAGGCGCCCTCGTCCTGGCCTTCGAGCCGGATGTCATTGCCGATGGCGGGAACCGATTTCAGGAAGTACTTCAGCACAACGGAATAGCGGGCACGGGGGTCGGCGAACGTCAGGCCGGGATTAACGACGGCGACGCCGGCCACCGGCTGTCTCGCCGCGAGGCGCAGCGCCAACGCCCCGCCCATGGACAGACCCCCTGCAACAACGCATTCCGTCCGTTCCCTCAGGCCTAAGTAGGCGCCCTCATATTCCTCGTACCAGCGCTGCCACGGCGTCCGTGCCAATTCCTGCCAGCTCGTCCCGTGGCCCGGCAGCAGCGGCAGGCTCACGGCGTAACCACGGTCGGCAAGATGGCGGGCCCAGGCCGCAAGGCTCACAGGAGATCCGGTGAAGCCGTGGCTGAGAAGCACGCCTACGCCCGCGTTGGGACCGTGCCCCTCTGAGAAGAAGGCATCGGCGCCGGGAAGGGAAGTCATATGTCTATGGTTGCATTAGAGGCCGCTTTTTGGACCCCGCACGGAGGAAACTATCGGCAGGCACAGTACGCGCCAAATTCACCAGCGGGGAAAAGCGCGCATACAGTAGAGTCTGGGGAACCAAACGGGTCCCTAGTTATTGTCTTGTCCGAACAGGAGATCAAGCCGCGTGTTCTATTGGGTGATGAAGACGATATTCATCGGGCCGGTGGTAAATCTTCTCTTCAGGCCTTGGGTCAAGGGAATGGACAACATCCCCGACTCCGGACCTGCCGTCCTGGTGAGCAATCACCTGTCGTTCTCCGATTCGATCTTCCTTCCGCTGGCCGTGCCCCGGCCGGTGAGCTTCCTCGCGAAGAGTGATTACTTCAACGGCAAAGGCATCAAAGGCAAGCTAACGGCGACCTTCTTCCGCCTCGCCAACCAGCTGCCCATGGACCGTTCCGGCGGGGCAGCGTCCGCCAGCTCGCTCAAGGCCGGCGTTGACGTCCTGGAGAACGGCGGGCTGCTGGGCATTTACCCCGAAGGCACGCGCAGCCCGGACGGCCGCCTGTACCGCGGCAAGACCGGCGTGGCCAAGCTGGTGCTTTCGACCGGTGTTCCGGTCATTCCCGTGGCGATGATCGGAACAGACAAAGTCCAGCCGATCGGCCGGCGGATCCCCAATATCCGCCGGATCGGCATCATCGTAGGTGAACCGCTGGATTTCTCGCGGTACGCCGGGCTGGAAAATGACCGGTTCATCCAGCGGTCCGTCACCGACGAGATCATGTATGAACTCATGCGGCTTTCCGGCCAGGAATATGTGGACGTGTACGCCAGCACAGTCAAGGAGAAGCTGGCAGCAGGCAAAGGCGTAAAGGCAGCACAGGCCCGCGGCGCGGCCGTGCGGCTTTCCGCCGACTCAGGAGCGGTGCCGCGGGAGGGCGCGGCACCGCCCTCCGAAGCAGGCGGCAAGCTGCCCGGCACCGTTACCGTCATCGGTTCGGCGGCGGCAAAGGGCGCGGGAACAGCACCGAAACCGGCAGCGGCTGACGCTCCCGGCGCGGAGCCCGACGCCGGAACCAGGCGCCGTCGGAAGTTCCGGATGCCCGGGACCAACGGAGCACGCGCGGCCGGCAACGCCAAGGACAACGGCAGCCGTCCGGCAGCCTCCAATGACCGCGACGAAGACCCGCGTTCCCACACGGCCTAGGTCCCAGGGCCGCGCAGCCGGGCCAGTGTTGGGTGCCCGGGACCCGATTATGACGGCATTGCCTGCTCCCCGAGGGCACCAAGTACGCTTAAACCGTGACTGACACTCCCGTACACCGCGAGTCCATTCCCACCACCCTCTCCGGAGCGGCGGCGACTTCCGCGAGCCACCCCGAGCTGGACAACTGGCGTTCCCTGCCGATCTCCCAGCAGCCGTCCTGGCGGGACGATCCCGGATACGACGCGGCCATTGCCGAACTCTCGATGGTGCCGCCGCTGGTTTTCGCGGGTGAAGTGGATGTGCTCCGGACCCGCTTGGCCGAGGCCGCGCAGGGCCGTGCCGTCCTCCTGCAGGGCGGCGACTGCGCCGAGACCTTCGAAGCGGCCTCCGCGGACAAGATCAGTGCCCGGGTCCGGACGCTGCTGCAGATGGCAGTGGTCCTGACGTACGGTGCGTCTGTCCCGGTGATCAAAATGGGCCGGATGGCCGGCCAGTTTGCCAAGCCGCGCTCGTCCAACGATGAAACCCGGAACGGTGTGACTCTGCCTGCCTACCGCGGCGACATGGTCAACGGCTATGACTTCACGCCCGAGTCCCGCCGTCACGACCCGGCACGGATGGTCCGCGCCTACCATACGTCGGCGTCCACGCTCAACCTGATCCGCGCCTTCACCCAGGGCGGCTTCGCCGACCTTCGGCTGGTGCACCACTGGAACAAGGGATTCACCTCCAATCCCGCGCACTCCCGCTATGAATCCCTGGCCCGCGAAATTGACCGCGCCGTACGCTTCATGGACGCCTGCGGTGCTGATTTCGAAGCCTTGAAGCGGGTTGAGTTTTTCGCCAGCCACGAGGCATTGCTCCTGGACTACGAACGTGCCCTGACCCGGGTGGATTCCCGGACCGGGCTGCCGTACGACACCTCGGGGCACTTCCTGTGGATCGGGGAACGTACCCGGGACCTCGATTCCGCACACGTGGACTTCCTGTCCCGGGTGCGCAACCCCATCGGCGTGAAACTGGGACCGAAAACCAGCGCGGAAGACGCCCTTGCCCTGATTGACAAGCTGGACCCGAACCGGGAACCCGGGCGCCTGACCTTCATTACCCGGATGGGTGCCCGCAACATCCGCGAGGTGCTTCCCTCCCTGGTGGAGAAGGTAACCGCCTCGGGCGCCCAGGTGCTCTGGGTTACGGACCCCATGCACGGGAATACCGTCACGTCCCCCAACGGCTACAAGACCCGCAACTTCGACGACGTGATGGACGAAGTGCGGGGCTTCTTCGAAGTACACGATTCGCTGGGCACCTTCCCCGGGGGACTGCACGTGGAGATGACGGGCGACGACGTCGCGGAGTGCCTGGGCGGCGCGGATCCGGTTGACCAGGAGGCCTTCGTGGAAGGCTACGAATCCGTCTGCGACCCGCGGTTGAACCATATGCAGTCCCTGGAGATGGCGTTCCTGGTAGCAGGAGCCCTGTCCCGCCGGAGCTGACCAGGCGGGCAGCCCCGGCGGCTACACCACCTTCAGGATGACGGTGGAGCCCTCCGGGGCCGTTCCGGCGCCCGGCTCCTGATCCCGGACCAAACCCAGCAGTCCGCCCAGCAGGTTCTCCACCTCCACGGTGAACCCCCGGCTTTCCAGGTCCGCCCGAGCCGTATCGGCACGCTGGCCCACGTAGTTCGGGACCTCTTCCATCCGCGGACCGAGGGAGATGGTCAGCGTGACCGTCTGTCCCCGCTCCAGCAGGCCGGAGGCCGGCGTCTGGGCGACAACCGAGCCGGCGGGAACGGAAGCGCTGTGCACCTTTTCCCCGGCGACGGCAGGCGTCAGTCCGGCGGCCTCAACGGCCTTCACGGCGGCGTCCTCGCCGAGCCCGGTGACCGCGGGGACCTCAACCGGCGCGGGACCCCTGGAAACCGTGACATCCACCGGGGCGCCCAGCCGCAGAAGCGTATCGGGCAGCGGCTGCTGGCTGATGATGGTGCCCGCCGCAATGCTTTCGCTGTATTCCTCGGTGACTGCGCCGAGCGTGAGCTCCGCCTCCTGAAGATCCGTGCCGGCGGCTTCCACCGTCCGCTGGACCACGTTAGGCACGGAGAAAAGCTGCGGTCCCTTGGAAACGAGCAGCGTCACCGGCCGGAAGCGGCGGATCTCGCGGGTTGCGGCGGGATCGGTGCCCACAGCCAGTCCGGCGGCAACCACTTCGTCAAAGACCTCGTCGGTGGTGTAGCTCAGTCCGGCGTCGCCCAGCTGCGTGCCGGCTTCTTCGACGGAAACGTTGCTCACATCCGGCACGGAAACAAGGGCTCCGGGTCCGGCGCCGAAGAACCAGCCGGCGAAGGCAACTGCCGCGAGCAGTACCGTCAGCAGCACTGCCAGCAGGATGCCGCGGCGGCGGGGCTTGCCGCTGCGCAGCGACATCTGCGGGCGATGGGCTTCACGGTCGTCCTGCCGCAGGCGGTCCCGTTCGTCCCGCTTGGCCAGCCGCCGCCGCGCGCCGGGGCTGAGGTCGCGGCCGTCGTCGTCGTACCCGTCGGCGTCATAGTCATCGTCTGCGTCGTCGTCAGCGTCGTCTCCGTCGCCGCCGTACCTGTCCGTGTCGCCGCCCGCCGGGCGGCTCCCGGCAGGCAGCACCGTGGTGGCATTGTCGCCGCGGCGGATGACCTCGGTGGCGTTACTCCCCGCACCGTCCGGGCGCAGGGCCGAGGTATCGATGACGCTGGTAGCGGCACCGGCGGCGGTGAGGACCTGCGTGGCTGAGGATAAGGCCTCCGTGGGCGCCCCGGCGGCAGCGGCCCCGCTGTCCGGGTCAGGCGTGCAGCGGAAATCAAGCTCGGCGTCGGTCAGGGAGGTGCGGATATGGCGCAGCTCACCCAGCAGGGCACGGCCGTTGACCGGGCGCTCCTCGGGGTCCTTCGCCGTGCACCAGCCCACCAGCTCGTCCAGATCCTCTGCCAGTCCGGGGCAGAGGGCCGAAGGGGCGGGAACCGAGGAGTGGACGTGTGCGAAAGCAACCTGGATGGGGGAGTCTCCGGTAAAGGGCTGGCGACCGGTGAGCATTTCGTAAAGCATGATCCCGGCCGAGTAGACGTCGCTGCGTTCGTCGGCGCCGCCGGCGGTCACCAGCTCGGGTGCGAGATAGGCGACGGTACCGACCAGGGTTCCGGTGTTCGTGCTGGTGGACACGGCGCGGGCCAGTCCGAAGTCCGCTATCTTGATCCGCCCGTTGTCCGCGAGGAGCACGTTTTCCGGCTTTACGTCACGGTGGACCAGCCCGGCGTCGTGCGCTGCGGCAAGTCCTTCGACCACTGCGTCCATCAGCGCCAGTGCCAGGCGCGGCGAAAGCGGACCGCGCTCGTCCAGCAGTCCGCGCAGGGTCCGGCCGGGCACATACTCCATCACGAGATAGGCCAGGCTATCGGTGATGCCCTGGTCCAAGACACCCACCACGTGCGGGTGGGAGAGCCGTGCAGCCGATTTGGCTTCACTTTCGAAACGACGAAGGAATCCACGGTCCGCTGCCAGGTGCGGATACAGCACCTTCAACGCGACATCGCGGTCCAGGCGGCGGTCGGTAGCGAGGTAAACACTGGACATCCCGCCGCGCGCGACCAGGGACCTGACGAAGTAACGGTCGTCTACCAGCGTCTCAACGAGGGAGTCTTTCACGGGCTCATGCACTCTTTGATCCTAATGGCGGTACGCAGAAGGGTCCGGATCGACACCCGATCCGGACCCTTTCACACACTCATCGAATGTTGTTACTGGAAGGACGCCCGGTGCGCGAGGACAGAGCTCACGTAGGCGCGGGTGTCCGCGAACATGCCGTGGGTGGTCACCGAGTACTGGCCCTGGTAGTAGGAAGCAATCGCGGTTTCCAGGCTGTCGCTGCTGCGGATCAGCGCACTGATGATGGCTACGCCGGCCGTTGCGTTGTCATAGGGGTCCAGCAGGTTCAACTGCCGGCCGACAAGCTGCGATGCCCATTCCCCGGAGGAGGGGATGACCTGCATGGTGCCGATGGCGTTGGCAGGGGAGACGGCCCGCTGATCGAAACCGGATTCCTGGAGGGCAAACGCCTGTGCCAGGGCGGGATCAACACCCATCTGCACCGCGGTGTCGGCGACGATCTGCTGCATCTGTGCACGGCCGGGAACGGGCAGTGAGTTAAGCGTCTGCTTGTTGCGGTTGGCGTCGGCCACCGTGTGCTCGGGGTAGGTGTAGTGCAGGAAAGTATTGGGAACCAGATCGGTGGGTGCGGACACTATGGGAGCGGAGGCCGCGATACTTACGGTGCTGCCGTCGACGTTGAGCTTCTGGCCGGGGCGGAGGATCGAGGTCTGCGACAGGCCGTTGGAGGCCATCACGCCGGAGAGGCTAACGCCGTGTTTTGCGGCGATGGCGCTGAGCGTATCGCCGGAGACAACGGTGTACGTGCTGCCCGTGGCGCCCTGGTCGCCGGCAGGAGCGGAAGGCGTCGCTGCGGGGGCCTTTCCGTCGATGCGGACGGACTGGCCCGGGTAGATGACGGAGGTCAGGGTCAGGCCGTTGGCCGCAAGAATGCTGGAGAGGCTGACGCCGTGCTTCGCGGCGATGGCGCTCAGGGTATCGCCGGAGACCACTGTGTAGGTGCCTGCACCTGCCCCGGGAGCAGCGGCTGCGGCAGCACCGGCGGGCGCGGACGCCCCGCCGAGACGGAGGTCGTCCCCGGCGAAGATCAGCGACGACGGCTGCAGGTTGTTGACGCGCAGCAGTTCCGTCACGGAAAGTCCGTACCGTGCCGCAATGGAGCTGACCGTGTCACCGGAAACAATCCGGTGCGTGGCGGGAGCGGCGGACTCGGCCGGCAGGGTCGCGGGAACCTGGGTGGCCAGCTGCGAAGCGGCAACTCCGGTGTCCGCAGTAACGTTCAGGTTCTTGAGGGCCTGCAGCGGGAGCTGGGGGAAAAGCGTGTTCTGGGGCGCGGCGGGAGCGGCGGCAGCCGGCTCGGCAAGGGCCAGGGCGGACATCATCACTGCGGGAATGGCAGCGGTCGTCACGGCAACACTCAGCTTGCGCGGCATTCCGGTAGCACCGGGACGCGCCGAGGGCGTTCCCGTCGTCGACTGAGCGTTCATATGGTGGTGTTTCCTCATCTGTAATGGCCGCGGCCGTTACCGCAAATCCTGGGGATTAAAAACAAGTAATGGGACGGGTGTTACTTCTGTTGTTTGAGTGACCCTTGTGATGGTAGTTACTCATGTGACTTTAGGTACTCATGTGAATTTACACTAAGCGAGGACAGGCACAATACCTGAGTACGTTTTTTTGCGTTTCAGTTCTGTTGCCAAACGGCAAAGTGGCCGGGGCAACCCCGGACGTGGCACCCTTGAAGGGTGAATGAACTCGAGGAACTCGTTTCCGACTGGCTGACCCTGCCCGATGTGGCTGAACAACTTGATCTCCCTATTAACAAGGTGCATAGCCTGCTGGAGGAGCGCGCCCTTGTGGCTGTGCGCCTCGGCGAGCGGAAGATCCGCAGCATCCCTGCTGCCTTTATCGCTGACGGTTCCGTGCTGGACAGCCTGAAGGGCACCATCTCCGTGCTCGACGACGCGGGCTACCACGACGACGAAATGATCCGCTGGCTCTTCACCGCCGACGACACCCTTCCGGGCCGTCCCGTGGACGCTCTCCGTGAAGGGCGCAAGACGGAGATCCGCCGCCGTGCCCAGGCCCTGGGCTGGTAACAAAGCCTGACACAGCACCTGAAACGAAAGAGCTGCCCGTCTCCGGACGGGCAGCTCTTTCGTTTTAGGAGGCGCACGGTACGGTGCGCCGGAGGTGCCTATGCGCTGCGTTTGACGGCCGAGTGGGCCAGGGCGTCAAGGGCAGCGCGGGGAACGTCGTCCAGCGGGAGCGCGGCCAGCGCCGAAAAGGCCGCTTCCGTATGACGTGAGATAAGTTCCTCCGTGGCAGCCAGGGCCCCCGTGTCGAGGATGATGCCGCGCAGGCGGGCCACGCCGTCGTCGTCCAGCTGCGGATCGCCGAGCCGGGCCGTAATCTCTTTCCGGTCGCCCTCGCTGCCGGCGGACAGGGCGTACGCCACCAGGACCGTGCGCTTGCCTTCGCGCAGATCGTCGCCCGCCGGCTTGCCCGTGGTCTGCGGATCTCCGAACACACCCAGTACGTCGTCCCGCAGCTGGAAGGCCTCGCCGAGAGGCAGGGAGAAGCGGGAATAACCGGCCAGGAGATCTGCCTCCGCGCCGGCCAGCGCCCCGCCGAGGGTTACGGGATGCTCCGTGGTGTACTTCGCTGCCTTGTAACGGAGGATATTCAGCGCCCGGACGACTGCATGTTCCGGATCGTGGCCGGGGCCGACTACCTCTTCGAGGATGTCAAGGTACTGCCCGGCCATCACCTCTGTGCGCATCCGGTTGAAGATCCGCCGGGCTTCGGTGCCGTGGGCTGCCCGCGGCCCCACGGCGGAGAACATTTCCTCGCTGAGGGAAAGGCAGAGGTCACCGGCAAGAATGCCTGCGGATGAGCCGAAATGCGATCCGTCCAGGTGCCAGTTGGAGTCCGCGTGCGCCATCGAGAACGTGCGGTGCACGCTTGGCCCGCCCCGGCGGGTGTCGGACCGGTCAATGATGTCGTCATGGATCAGGGCGGCGCTCTGGAACAGTTCCAGTGCGACGCCGGCCCGCACGGCTTCCGGGTGCAGGGGAGTTCCTCCGGCGCCGCGCCAGCCCCAGTAAGCGAGAAGGGCGCGCAGCCGCTTGCCCCCGCGTGCGAGGTTGTGGACGGCGTCCAGCAGGGGCAGTGCCTCGCGGGATACCTCGGAAAGCACTGCCTGCTGGAGTGCCAGGAAATCCTCGAGTTCCGTGCCCAGCAGGCTGCGGTATGCCGACTGTTCTTCCTGTGCGGATTCGGCGGGGGTAACCGGCACTGCTATTTCGCCGATTCTGCGAGGATCGTAGCGCCGACAGTCACCGTGGCCGGCCCGCCGTCCGCGGTTATCGCCGTGATGTTCACGGTTTCGGGTCCGCCGGGGCCGTTGCGGAGGTAGTCGCGCGAAGAAGGCGAACCCGCGGCTGCTTCAGTTGCAGCGAACCCCTGGGCAACGAGCCTGGCGTCGTAGAAGGCGAGGATCTCGGCGGCGGGTGCATCGGAGGACTCCACCAGTACTGCGGTGAGCATGCCGTTCGCCCGGTCAACGGTGCTGGAGAGGATCTCCGAGCCGTCCATCACCGGAATGAGTCCGGACGGGAACCCCTCGGCGAGGGCAACGGGCGACGCCGTGGGGGTGGGGGATCCGGCAGCTCCGGAATCAGGGGCTGACGCGGCCGGCGAAACGGGCGGGGACGGGGAATCTCCGTCCGCCCCGGCGCCGGTGGAGCATCCGGCGGCCGCCAGGATCAGGGCCGCGGCAGAGAGCAAGGTCTTTTTCATGGGTTCCGCTTCGATGGGGGGCAGGGTCCTGCCACCCAGTCTAGGCGAACCGGAAACCGCTCCAAGGGGATGATTAGGTCGCCGAAAGAGCCGCGGTCCGGCGGGGAACACCGGAAAGGGGGCGGGTCTGGCTACGATGAAGGAGTGAGCAATGGTCCCGACGCCGGCAGCGGCAACCGCGACTGCACCATAATGCACGTGGATATGGATGCCTTTTACGTCTCGGTTGAGTTGCTCAAGCGGCCGGACCTGATCGGCAAGCCTGTCATCGTAGGCGGACTTGGGGGCCGGTCCGTCGTCCTGTCGGCATCCTATGAGGCGAGGCGCTACGGTGTCCGGTCAGCCATGCCCATGGCCGTTGCCCGCAGGCAGTGCCCGCAGGCCGTGGTCCTGGAACCGCACCAGGAGGTCTACCGCACCTTCTCCGGACAGCTGATGCAGATTTTCGAATCCATCACCCCCCTCGTGGAACAGCTCAGCGTTGATGAGGCCTTCCTCGATATCGCCGGATCCATGCGCCGGCTCGGACCGCCCCGCGCCATCGGCGAGCACATCCGCCAGCGGGTTGCCGCCGAGCTGGGCATGACGGCCAGTGTCGGCATTGCCGCCACCAAGTTCGTGGCCAAGATCGCCTCCACCCGGTGCAAACCGAACGGGATGCTGCTGGTGCCCAGGGAACAGACAGTGGACTTCCTCCATACCCTCGATGTTTCCGCGTTGTGGGGGGTTGGGGCCAAGACCCGGGAGGTGCTGGCCCGGGTCGGCATTAATACGGTGGCGGATGTGGCCAACACTCCGCCGACTGTGCTGCGCCGCCTGCTCGGGGCCGTGGGGGACCACGTGTATGAATTGTCGTGGGGGCGTGACGCCCGGACGGTAACTCCGGTGCGGCGGGAAAAGAGCATTGGCGCAGAGGAGACGTTTGCCACCGATGTCAGCGACGACGACGTGCTGCACACCGAACTGCTTCGGCTGGCGCACCGCAGTGCCGTCCGCCTGCGGGCGGCCGGCCTCCAGTGCCGGTCGGTCTCCCTGAAGCTGCGGTACGCGGATTTTACGACGTTGACGCGCACCCGCACCCTTCCCGAGCCGGTGGACAGTGCCCAGATGATCTATGAAACGGTCAAAGGGCTGTTGGCTGCCCTCGGGCCGCGGCCGCAGAGCGTCCGGCTGATCGGGCTGCGGGCGGAGCAGCTCGAGTCCGCCGAAGGTGCGGCCATGCAATTGACCCTGGACGGCCGGGAAGACAACTGGCGCTCGGCTGAAGATGCACTGGACCGGATTAACCGGCGGTTTGGTGAGCTGGGTGTTGTTCCTGCACGGCTCATTGCCCCGTCTCCGCGGAAGCCGCCGCCGGAGCCCGACGCGTTCCCCGGAGGCGCCTCTCCGGACGCCCCGGCCGGCCGCGGATAGGCCGTGCAGCGGTCCGGGACCCCTACCCGGCGGAATACGTAGACCGGCCGCTTTCGTGCGGACCGGTTGCCACCTATCCTTGGACTAAGTGCAAAGCAGCAGCGGGCCTGCGCGGGAACATCCGGCGCCACACGTTCGTTGGTTGGTTTACAGGGGCAGAACCGGACGGCAAGGAGGCAGCAATGGCACTGTCGGAACACGAGCAGCGCTTGCTGGATCAACTGGAGCAGCAATTACATGCCGAAGATCCCAAATTCGCGAACTCAATGGCGACGTCCGCAGGCCGTGGGATCTCGACCAGGCGCATAGTACTCGGCGCTTTGCTGGCCGTAGTCGGGCTGGGCGTGCTGCTGCTGGGAATTACGGAAGCAGGCATCCTGGTCGGCGTACTGGGGTTCCTGATCATGGGGGCAGGCGTCTACTACGCAACCACGCGCGGCCGGAAGAATCCGCCCAAGGCGGCGGACGGGCGCAAGGAGCGGGAGTCGAGCACCCAGCGCGGGTTCATGAATAACCTGGAAAGCAAGTGGGATGAGCGCAAACGCGACCAACCGTAGGCATACCCGCGCAGGCTAAGAGGCCGGCAGGCTCCGACCAGGGATAAAAGGACGCCTGGCCGGGCAGGAAGCGTCAAAAACGGATCCGTTTCGGCGGGTCCTTTTTTGTGCCCTTTTACTGCGGGGATGCGGTGCCCGGAACAATGACGGGCGCCACAACCCCTCCACTTCGCTCCATCCGTATGGATCCGCTTCAATATGCGGATTTTCGATGCGACTCGCCCGGAATTCGACAGGCGAAGGCGTTGACTGTGGAGGGAAGTGGAGTAAAGTGGGGGACATAAGAGGGTAGGGGCGGTACTCAAGGGGTTTACCCCCGATTAGACAGGGCGGTGCGTGATGTTCCTAGGAACACATTCACCGCGTCTGGACGAGAAGGGGAGGCTGATCCTGCCGGCCAAATTCCGTGAGGAACTGGCCGACGGGCTTGTCCTGACCAGGGGGCAGGAGCGCTGCATCTACGTCTTCAGCCAGAAGGAATTCGAACGGGTCCACGAGCAGATGCGGGAAGCTCCACTTTCCTCCCGCCAGGCGCGTGACTACATTCGTGTCTTTCTCTCGGGGGCCTCTGACGAAGTACCGGATAAGCAGGGCCGGGTAACCATTCCCCCGACGCTGCGCTCATACGCAGGACTCGGGCGCGAACTGGTCGTCATCGGCGCAGGCACGCGGGCCGAGATCTGGGATGCAACCGCTTGGCAGAACTACCTGGCAGAACAGGAAACCGCGTTCTCGGAAACCGACGAGGACACGATTCCGGGAATTTTCTAGCAGCACCATCCCAACACCGGGACGAACCGGAGCAGGGTCTTGAATGAGATCTCCCGCCGCCCCACCGCAAGGCCCATCTGGCTTCCCTTCCCCGGAGCCAGACGGTGCGCAGCGGTGAGGCGCGGATGGGGGTCTGGTTTAAGAACCGGCCGCAGCAAAACACAAAACCACACTATGTATGAAAAGGAAGCCGCAGATGAGCGAAGAGCGCCCCACCGAGGAACGGCATGTTCCGGTGCTGCGCGACCGCTGCATCAATCTCCTGGCACCTTCCATCGAAAGTGCCGTTGCTGAGCACGGCCGTGCGGTTGTAGTAGATGCCACCCTGGGCATGGGCGGGCACTCCGAGGCCATGCTGCAGCGTTTTCCCCAGCTGCACGTGATCGGTATTGACCGGGACCGCCAGGCTCTGGCGCTGGCCGGCGAACGGCTGGAACCCTTTGCCGACCGGATTGACCTGGTCCATGCGGTGTATGACGAAATAGCGGACGTCGTCGCGGATCTTGGGTTCGACGGCATCGACGGTGCCCTGTTCGACCTGGGTGTTTCCTCGCTGCAGCTGGATGAGCGGAACCGCGGCTTCGCCTACTCCTACGACGCGCCCCTGGACATGCGGATGGACACCACCCGCGGACGTACAGCTGCGGACATCGTCAACACGTACTCCGAAGCAGAGCTTGTGGGCATCATCCGGAAGTGGGGCGAGGAGAAGTTCGCCGGACGCATCGCCTCGGCCATCGTTGCTGCCCGCGCCGCCAAGCCGTTCACCACTACGGGCGAACTGGTCGAGGCGATCCGCGGGGTTGTCCCGGCAGCTGCTGCGCGAACCGGCGGACATCCCGCCAAGCGGACCTTCCAGGCCCTGCGCATCGAAGTGAACGAGGAACTGGATGTCCTGGAGCGGGCCATCCCGGCGTCACTGTCGGTGCTGAATATGGGTGGACGCGTGGTGGTGATGTCCTACCACTCGCTTGAGGACAAAATCGTCAAGGGTGTCTTCGCTGCGGGCGCACGGTCCTCTGCCCCCAAGGGCTTCCCCGTGGAACTGGAACAACACAAGGCCCAGCTCAAGAGGCTGACCAAGGGCACCGAGGTGCCCACGGACGAGGAGATCGCAGAGAATCCCCGTGCGGCCTCCGCGAAACTCCGTGCAGTAGAACGAATCCGCAAACCCATGGATGGGGCCTGGAAATAATGAGTGAACGTCGGCCATCGGCCCGATTCAGCAGTGTCGCCGGAGGCGCTGTCGTAGGCAACACGGCGCGTGTCCTTGACTGGGATACAGCAGCACCCGCCCCCGCCGTCCGGCGCCGCACCCCGCTGTCCCTGGTGCCCGCCGCCACGCGCCGCAGGCGTGCCCCCTTTGCCGTGTTCTGCTTCGCTGCACTGGTACTCGGGCTGGCCTCGGTGCTGCTGCTCAACATCTCGGTTTCGAGCGGCCAGTACGAACTGGTGCAGCTGCAGAGCCAGAAAGCGGAACTGGCCCAGCGCAACGAAGCACTGACGCAGAAGATCGAGAACCACCAGGCGCCCCAGGTCCTGGCAGCTGCCGCCGCTGACCTCGGCATGGTCTCATCCCCAAGCTTCGGCACCATCGACCTCCGGACACTGGCGGTGACCGGCAGCCCGGAGGCAGCGAAGGAAGGCGAGCCGGCCGAGCTCCTGATCGGTGCGCCGAATGTCTTGACGCAGCCCATTACCCCCGCGCCGTCCGTGGTTCCGGCAGAGCCGCAGGATACGGTTAGGGCAATTGAGCAGGAGGAGGCTGCTGCAGCAGCAGCAGCCGCCGCCGAAGCGGCAGCACTAGCCGAAGCCGAGGCAGCCGCAGCAGCTGCCGCCGCGGCCGCCGTCCCGGAAGCGGCGCCGGAGTCCCAGGACGCCGTCCCTGAAGCGGAACTGAACGGCGGAACCATCCCCGCCCCCGGGCAGCTAAGCGGAAACTGATCCACGCCGGCAGGCAAATCGAAACACTGGCATAAACGAGGACACGTTGTGGCACAAAAATCCGGCCCGGACAACCACAGGGTGGCCATCGTTACCGGACGCCTGCGCGCCGGACTGCTCCTGGCCCTGGCACTGCTGACCGTCCTTGGGCTTCGGCTCTTCTACGTGCAGGCGGTCGACCCCGACGGCATGGCGCAGAGTGCCGTGGACAACCGGCTGGTGACGGTCACCGTACCTGCACTCCGCGGAAGCATCCTTGACTCCAACGGCAACTACCTGGCCCGAAGCGTGGAGCGGTTCGACATTGTCGTGGACCAGCGCCTTTCGCAGGACATCGGCGAGGAATTCAAGCGCCGTGACGCCGAAGGGAAACTCCAGGACGTCACCTTCGACCAGGCGTTTGAGGAACTCGGGGCGGTCCTGGGCCAGGATCCCGGAACCCTGCGCTCCGCCCTGATGGGGGAGAAGGGCTTCAACTTTGTCGCGAAGACCGTAACCCCTGAAGTCAAGGAAAAAGTCCTGGCGGTGAAGTTCCCCGGTGTGTACGCGGACCGGACCACCCTGCGGACCTATCCCTCCGGTGCAGTCGCCGGTTCCATCGTCGGTTTCCTCGGTACCGAGGGTGCCCAGGAAGGCCTCGAACTGACCCAGGACGAGATCCTTGCCGGCGAGGCCGGCAGCAAGACCTACGAAATCGGCGGCGACGGTATCCGCATCCCGTATGCCACCAACGAGGACGTTCCCGTCCACGACGGCGAGTCCATCAAGCTCAGCATCGACCAGGACCTGCAGTGGTTTGCCCAGCAGACCATTGCGGCACAGGTGGAGGAATACGAGGCCGAGTGGGGCAACATCGTGGTGATGGAGGCCGACACCGCCCGGGTGATTGCCCTGGCGGAATCCACTACGGTGGATCCCAACAACCCCGGTGCAACCCCGGCGGAGTCCCGCAAGGCGCGGTCCGTCACGGACTTCTTCGAGCCCGGTTCCACCACAAAGGTCATCACCATGGCCGCCGCGATCGAGCAGGGCCTCACCACTCCCGAAACACGGTTGGAACTGGACGCCACCTATACAGTTGACGGCCAGACCTTCAAGGACGCCGTTCCGCACGGGAAGGTCAAAATGACCGTGGCCGGTGTGCTGGCCAAGTCCATGAACACCGGAACGGTGATGGTTGGACAGCAGCTGACGCCGCAGGAGCGGTATGACTGGCTGCGGAAGTTCGGGATCGGCCAGCCGTTGAACGTCGGACTGAACGGTGAGACGGCAGGTCTGCTGCCGGAGCCCGCCGACTGGGACGGACGGCAGCAGTACACCGTGCTGTTCGGCCAGGGCCTGACGCAGACGGCGCTGCACACGGCAAGCGTCTACCAGACCATTGCCAACGACGGCGTGCGGCTCCAGCCAAGCATCATCGACTCCGTCATCGCGGAGGACGGCACGGAGAAACCGATCGAAAAGGAACCGGGAACGCGGGTTGTCTCCGAAGACACCGCCGGGCAGGTCCGGAACATGCTGGAAACGGTCACCGAGGAGGGCTCCGGCAAGACGGGTGCCCTGAAGCAGTACCGGGTCGGTTCCAAGACGGGTACGGCGGAAGCCCCCGGACCCAACGGCGGCTATTCGGGCTCCACCCTCTCTTATGCTGGTATTGCACCCATGGATGATCCGAAGTACGTGGTTGTGGTGACCCTCCAGCGGCCCCAGGGCGACCTCTACTACATCATTCCGGGCCAGTCCTTCCAGAAGGTCATGGAACAGGCACTCGTCAGCAACAACGTGCCGCCCTCCACGGGTAAGCCTGAGACCTACCCCATTGAGTACTAATTCCTGGAGCATTGAAGTGCCAATAAGTGAAAATTCCCCCACCGGATCCGGTCTTCGTCCCGGCGCCGTGGATCCGGTAACCCTACGCGCAGCGGTGCAGGCACTGCCTGCGGAACTGCGGGACGTTGTGCCCGCCGCCGGGACGGCGGAAGCAGCCTGGGGTACCGAGGTCTCGGGTCTCACGATCAATTCCCGCGAGGTGCTTCCCGGCGACCTGTACGTGGGCCTTGCCGGCGCCCGGCACCACGGAGCGCGCTTCGCCGGTGCGGCTGAGGCCTCAGGGGCCGCCGCCGTCCTCACCGACGCAGCCGGGCTGGAGTACCTCGCCGGCCTGCAGATTCCCGTCTTCGTGGCCGGGGATGTCCGCCGGCTGGTGGGTCCGCTGGCCGCCGCAGTGTTCAACAGCGTTCCGGCGGAGGGGCCCCGCCCCACCCTGTTCGGCATCACCGGCACCAACGGCAAGACCACCACCTCGTACTTCGTGAACTCGCTGCTGCAGGCGCTCGGGCGCACTACCGGGCTGATCGGCACCATCGAGATCCTCGCCGGCGGGGAAGCCATTCCGAGCGTCCTGACCACGCCTGAATCGCCGCAGGTGCACGGGCTGCTGGCCCTCATGCGCGAGCGGAACCTGGACGCAGCCACCATGGAAGTGTCCTCCCACGCGATTACCTACCGCCGGGTGGACGGCGTCCGCTTCGACGTCGCCGGGTTCACCAACCTCACCCAGGACCACCTGGACCTGCACGGGTCCATGGAGGAATATTTCGCTGCCAAGGCCGCGCTCTTCCAGCCAGACCGCGCCCGCCGGGCGGTTGTCACCGTCGACGACGAATGGGGCGCCAAAATGGCAGCCCGGGCCGGGGTGCCCGTGCTGAGCCTGGCCACCGACGGCGCAGCCGGCGACGCGGATTGGTCCGTGGCCGACGTCGAACCGCGCGGGCTCGGACACTCCTTCACTCTCCGCGGTCCCGGGGGCGAGCGGCTCCGGGTCTCCACGGCCCTGCCCGGCACCTTCAACGTTTCCAACGCCGCGCTGGCCACCGTCATGGTGCTGGCCTCCGGCGTCCCGGCGGAAGCCGTACAGGAGGCGCTGGATACCCGTGATCCGTTTACCGTCGAGGTGCCCGGACGCATGCAGCTGATCGGTGAAGAGCCGGCAGCCATCGTTGATTTTGCCCACAACCCCGATGCCCTGACCCGCACGCTTGCCTCCGTGCGGCGTCCCGGCGCCGACGCGCGGGTGATCATCGTCTTCGGTGCCACCGGTGAACGGGACCAGACCAAGCGTCCGCTGATGGGCGCCATCGCGGCCCGCCTGGCCGACGTCGTCATCGTCACCGACGACGATCCGCACGGCGAGGATGCGGCCGCCATCCGCGCGGACGTCCTGCGCGGTGCCGAAGCCGCACGGACCGAAGAGGGCCTGCCCTGCGTCATTGAGGAAGTGGCCCCCCGTGCCGTTGCCATCGACCGCGCCGTGGAACTGGCCCGTCCCCGGGACACCGTGCTGGTGGCCGGCCGCGGCCACGAGGTGTGGCAGGAGGTCATGGGGGAGAACCTTGCCCTCGATGATCGGGTGGAGCTGCGCCGGGCTTTGACAAGATACGGATTCACTGCCCTTTCGAGTGACGGGGTAGAGTCCTAAGTCGTCATGATTGAACTTAATGCAGCCGAAATAGCGGCAATTACAGGCGGCGAGCTGATCGGCCCGGCCGCACAGACTCCGGGTGTCGTCGTGACTTCCGCCACTACGGATTCGCGCGAGGCCGTGCAGGGCTCGCTTTTCATCGCCAAGCCCGGCGAGAACTCAGACGGGCACCTGTTCGTGGACGCGGCTTTTGCCCGCGGCGCCATGCTTGCGCTCGTCGAGCGGCCGGTGGCCAACGACGCCGGCGCACTTTACCCGGCCGTGCTGGTCCCCGACGCTGTCCTCGCCATGGGCACCCTGGCCGCGGAGATTGTCCGCCGGCTCCGTGCACACGGCGAACTGACGGTTATCGGAATCACAGGTTCCGCCGGCAAGACCACCACCAAGGACCTGCTGGCCGGAGTGCTCGGCGAGGCCGGCCCCACCGTCGCACCGGTAGGTTCCTACAACGGCGAGGTGGGCCTTCCGCTGACCGTGTTCACCGCCGGCTACGGCACCCGCTACCTCGTGATGGAAATGGGTGCAACGGGAATCGGACATATCCGCTACCTGGCCGACATGGTGAAGCCGGACATCGGCGTCGTTCTTTTCGTCGGCTCCGCACATGCGGGCGAGTTCGGCGGCGTGGACAACATCGCCGTCGCCAAGGGTGAGCTCGTGGAGGCACTGCCCGCCTGCGGTACCGCCATCCTGAATGCCGACGACGTGCGCGTTGCGGCGATGGCCGGGCGCACCGAGGCACCCGTTCTCTACTTCACCTCCTCGCCCGAGGCAGCGCACGGCGCCAAGAACGCCGTCCGCGCCCTGGACGCACGCACCGACGCGGAAGGCCGGCCCGTCTTCACGCTGCTGCTGCCCGACGGCAGCCGGCACGAAGTCCGCTCCGGACTCATCGGCGCCCACCACACGGCAAACCTGCTGGCCGCCGCTGCCGCTGCCTATGCCGCCGGCATTCCCGGCGCACAGATCGCCGCGGGTCTTTCCGGCCGCACTGCGGCAAGCCGCTGGCGCATGGAGCGCACCGACCGCGCCGACGGCGTCACGGTGATCAACGATGCCTACAACGCGAACCCGGAATCCATGCGCGCTGCCCTGCGCACGCTGGCCGAGCTCGGCCGGGAGCGACGCACCTGGGCAGTCCTGGGCGAAATGCTGGAGCTTGGCGAGGACGCCGTGACCGAGCACGATGCCATCGGCCGCTACGCTGTCCGGCTCAATATTTCCAAACTCATCGTCGTGGGCACCGGCGCCCGTGCCATGCACACCGGTGCGGTCATGGAGGGTTCCTGGGGGGAGGAATCCACCTTCGTGGAGACGGCGGAGGATGCCGAGCGCATCCTCACCGAGTCCCTCGCGCCCGGCGATATTGTCCTGTTCAAATCCTCCAACGGGGCGGCCCTGCGCTTCCTCGGCGATCGGATAGCCTTGACCCCTGTACCACCGTCCGCAGCAACTGATTCGGCGTCCATGCCGGCACGCACCGAAAGGACCGGAGGAGAGAACCTGTGATCTCCCTGCTTGTAGGGTCTTCGCTGGCTCTGGTCTTCGCCTTTGCCGGAACACCCCTGTTCATCCGTTTCCTGGTGCGGAAAGGCTACGGCCAGTTCGTCCGCGACGACGGCCCCACCTCGCACCACACCAAGCGCGGCACCCCCACCATGGGCGGCGCCGTCATCGTGGCGTCCGTG
The DNA here is from genome assembly GCF_020907405.1 of Arthrobacter sp. zg-Y769. GTDB lineage: Bacteria > Actinomycetota > Actinomycetes > Actinomycetales > Micrococcaceae > Arthrobacter_B. Next base: position 32,026 of record NZ_JAJJOE010000017.1, on the reverse strand, counting down.
GTGGCTGCGTACTTCCTTACCCACTTCATCAGCGGCCTGCTCGGCTTCGGGTCCTTCAGCCCGACGGCGTCCGGACTGCTGGTCCTGCTGCTCACCGTGGGCATGGGCATGGTCGGCTTCATTGACGACTACACCAAGATCTCCAAGCAGCGCAGCCTGGGCCTGAACGCCAAGGCAAAGATCATCCTGCAGGCCGTGGTGGGCATTACCTTTGCCGTCCTGGCCCTGCAGTTCCCCAATGAGCAGGGGAGGACGCCGGCGTCGACCGCGGTCTCCTTTATCCGGGACACCAACTTCGACCTTGCCTTTGCGGGAACGGTCATCGGCGCGATCCTGTTCGTCATCTGGTCCCTGGTCATCATCACGGGCACCACCAACGGCGTGAACCTCGCCGACGGCCTTGACGGGCTGGCCGCCGGCGCGTCCGTGCTGGTGTTCGGCGCCTACTTCCTGATCGGGATCTGGCAGTACAACCAGAGCTGCGGCTCGCCGGACGCCGGGGGCGTCTGCTACGAGGTCCGCGACCCGATGGACCTGGCCCTGCTGGCCGGTGCCATGGCGGGCGCGCTCATCGGCTTCCTCTGGTGGAACACCTCGCCGGCAAAGATCTTCATGGGCGACACCGGTTCCCTGGCCATCGGCGGTGCCATTGCGGCCTTCGCCATCCTCTCGCGCACCGAACTGCTGCTCGTGATCCTCGCCGGCCTGTTCGTGATCATCACCCTCTCCGTCATCATCCAGGTGGGCTACTTCAAGCTCAGCGGCGGCAAGCGGGTCTTCAAGATGGCTCCGCTGCAGCACCACTTCGAGCTCAAGGGCTGGGCCGAGGTCACCGTGGTGGTCCGGTTCTGGATCATCGCCGGCCTGTGCGTTGCCGTGGCACTGGGCATCTTCTACGCCGAATGGGTGGTGGGACTGTGAGTGCACCGCTTAGCGAACTGACCACCTGGGACGCCGATTGGAGCGGCCTGCGGGTAGTCGTCACCGGTATCGGCCTCTCCGGCTTCTCGGCAGCGGACACGCTGATTGAGCTCGGTGCCCGGGTAGTGGTTGTTGACGCCAGGGACACCGCGGAGAACCGGGCCAAGGCGGACACCCTCCGCATAGTCGGCGCCGCAGGCATCCTGCTGGGCGCCGACGCCGTCGCCGCGCTTCCACAGGTCGACGGCGCGGCCCCCGATCTCGTGGTGACCTCACCGGGCTTCCGGCCCACCCATCCGGTGCTGGCGGCAGCCGCCGAGGCGGATATTCCCGTGTGGGGCGACGTCGAACTCGCCTGGCGGGTACGCATCCGCGAGGGCCGCAAGACAGCCCAGTGGCTGGCGATCACCGGCACCAACGGCAAGACCACCACCGTTTCGATGACCGAAAGCATGCTTCGTGCCGCCGGGCTGCGCGCTATTGCTGCAGGCAACGTAGGCACCCCGATCCTCGACGCGATCCGGGATCCGGAAGGCTATGACGCCATTGCCGTGGAGCTATCCAGCTTCCAGCTGCACTGGACGCACTCCATTTCCCCGCTGGCCAGCGTGTGCCTGAACATTGCCGAAGACCACGTGGACTGGCACGGTTCCTACGAGGCCTATCTGGCCGACAAGGCCAAGATCTACGAAAACACCCAGGTCGCCTGCATCTACAACGCGGAGCAGTACGAGACCGAGCGCATGGTCGAGGAAGCCGACGTCGTTGAAGGCTGCCGCGCCGTCGGCTTCACCACTTCCGTGCCGGCGGTCAGCATGGTTGGAGTGGTCGAAGGACTGCTCGTGGACCGCGCCTTCATTGAGCAGCGCAAGGATTCCGCCGCCGAGCTGGCCGCCATGACGGACCTGGGGGAGTACGCACCCCGGCACATGGTGGCCAACGCGCTGGCCGCGGCCGCGCTGGTGCGTGCCCTCGGCGTCGAACCGGCAGCGGTCCGGGACGGGCTGCGCGCCTACTCACCCGGCGACCACCGGATCCAGCCGGTGGCCCGCCTCAACGACATTCTCTGGGTCAATGACTCCAAGGCCACCAATCCGCACGCCGCATCGGCGTCGCTGGCCGCCTTCACCAGCGTGGTCTGGATTGCCGGCGGACTGTCCAAGGGCGTCAGCTACGACGACCTGGTTGCCGAACACCGCGGCCGACTCAAGGCAGTGGTGCTTATCGGAGCTGACAGCAGCGAGCTGCAGGCAGCCCTGGCACAACACGCACCCGATGTACCGGTCATCCACGCCCTCGGGGAGCAGACTGGGAAGCAACAGCTGTCGGCACCGGTCACCAGCGCCGAAGAGATCATGGTTCGGGCGGTCGCTGCGGCAGCCGCTGCGGCCGGCGCTGGAGACACCGTGCTGATGGCGCCGGCAGCAGCTTCCATGGACCAGTTCACTTCCTATGCCCACCGCGGCGAGGCTTTTATCGAAGCCGTTGCAGGGTATATGGGCGAACAGCAGGCACCGGGACAGGCACAGACTCCAAAGGAGCCCTAGATTGGTCACCACGCCCACCGGCAGCAAACGCAAACCGGTCCTGCGCCGGAACCCTGCGGCCACGGCAGATACCGGCACGGGCGCGGTGACAGCCAAGACCGCCCCGGCCACGGGGAAACCTGCTGCCCCGAAGCCCCGGGCTGCCGCGCGCCCCGGCAAACCGCCGTCGCGCACCGAACGCTTCCTGGTCCTCCTGGAGGGCAGCGGGCGCCGGGCCACCGGCTCCAGCTATTACACGATCCTCGGCGCAACCATGGCCCTGACCGCCATTGGCCTGATGATGGTGCTCTCGGCGTCCTCGGTGGAATCCATTGCCGCCGCCGCCGGGAGTGATGCGGGGGCGGCCACCACCTTCGACCTCTTCCTGAAGCAGTCCATGTTCGCTGCTGCGGGTGTCCTCGCCATGCTTGGGCTCTCACGGCTCGGCCCGGCGCAGTACCGCTGGCTGGCCTGGCCCCTGTACGGGCTTGCCGTTTTCCTGCTCATCCTGGTGCTGGCGATCGGCAAGGAAGTCAACGGCAACAAGAACTGGATCGAGATCGGCCCCATCACGGGACAGCCCTCGGAAGCGGCAAAGCTGGCCATGGCCATTTGGTTTGCAGCGGTACTGTCCCGGAAAGGCCGGCTGATCACGGAGTGGAAGCACGCCCTCATTCCGGTGGTCCCCGGCGGCGGGATCCTCATCCTCCTGGTTATGCTCGGCAGCGACCTCGGCACGGTGATCGTGATGGGCCTGATCATGCTCGCGGCCCTGTTCTTCGCCGGTGCGCCGCTGCGTTTCCTGGGCGTCCTGGCCGGCGGCGCAGCTGTCGGGGCGGGACTGATGTCCGTCGTGAGCAGCAACCGCTCCAGCCGGATCAGCGCCTGGCTCCAGCTGGACTGCAGCACAGGCCTCTGCGACCAGGCCAACGCCGGCATGTATGCGCTGGCTTCGGGCGGCTGGCTGGGTCTGGGCCTGGGACAGAGCCGGCAGAAATGGAACTGGATCCCCGAAGCCCACAATGACTTCATCTTCGCCATCATCGGCGAAGAGTTCGGCCTGCTCGGAACACTGGTGGTCGTGAGCCTCTTTGCGGTCCTCGCCGTCGCGACGGTCCGGGTCACCATGCGCCACACGGATCCGTTCATCCGCATTGTCTGCGGCGCGATCCTGGTCTGGATCATCGGGCAGGCGTTCGTGAACATTGCCATGGTGACGGGCCTGCTCCCGGTCATCGGTGTTCCGCTGCCGTTTATTTCCTACGGCGGTTCCTCACTGACCTTCACCCTCGCCGCCGTCGGCGTCCTGCTTTCCTTTGCCCGTAAAATCCCCGAAAGTGAACCAACAGCTCCATGACGCAGCATTCCCTGTCCGTAGTCCTGGCCGGAGGCGGCACCGCCGGGCACATCAGCCCTCTCCTGGCCATTGCAGATGCCGTCACGGCACAACGCCCCGGCACCCGCATCACCGTGGTGGGCACCGCTTCGGGGATGGAAACGCGCCTGGTACCCGCGGCGGGTTATGAGCTGGCCACCATCGACCGGGTACCCATGCCCCGCCGCCCTTCCGGCGACCTGGCCAAACTCCCGGCCCGCCTGGTGCGTGCCGTGCGCCAGGCTGGAGAGATCCTGGACTCCGTACAGGCCGACGCCGTTGTGGGCGTAGGCGGCTACGTCTCCACTCCGGTGTATCTGGCGGCACGCCGCCGCTCCCTTCCGGTGGTCGTGCATGAAGCCAACGCACGCCCCGGACTGGCCAACCGGGTGGGTGCCCGCTTCGCCGCCGTGACCGGCGTGGCCTTCGAATCCACCCGCCTGCCGCGTGCAACCTGGGTCGGGATGCCCATGCGCCGCGAAATCTCCGGCCTCGACCGCGCGGCCGCGCAGGGTGCGGCGCGCTCGGCGCTCGGGCTCGAGCAGGACCGCCCCACCCTGGTGGTGACGGGAGGCTCGTCCGGTGCCGCCAGCATTAACCGCGCCGTCGAGCATGCCCTCCCGGCATTGGCGGCGGCCGGTATCCAGACGCTGCACATCACCGGCCGCGGCAAGTCCCTGCTGGACGCCGCCGGAAAACCGATTGCTGCGCGCGGCTACACCCAGGTGGAGTATGTCGACGGCATGGAGCAGGCCTACGCGGCGGCAGACCTGCTGCTGGCACGCTCCGGCGCAGGGACCGTCTGCGAAATCAGTGCGGTGGGCCTGCCTGCCGTCCTGGTCCCGCTGCCGCACGGTAACGGAGAGCAGGCACTCAATGCCGAAGCACTCGTGGCTGCCGGCGGGGCACTGACGGTTGCCGACAGCCTCTTCACAGCCGAGTGGATTTCCGACAGGCTGATACCTTTGCTGGCCGATCCGGCGGCGCTGGACACCATGTCCAAGGCATCGGCGGCGCTGGGCATCCGCGACGCGGATACCCGGATGGCTGCATTCATCCTCGAAGCAAGCGATAGGTCAAAGGCATGAACCGGCTGAATCCCAGCGACCTGGGCAAGGTCCATTTCATCGGGCTGGGCGGTGCCGGAATGTCGGCCGTTGCCCGGGTACTTTTGGCCCAGGGCATTGAAGTCTCCGGCTCCGATTCCAAGGACTCCCCGGGACTTCGTGCACTCGAAGCGCTGGGGGCAACGGTTTTCGTGGGGCACGACGCCGGCAACGTCGAGGACGTCGACACAGTTGTCATCTCAACGGCTATCCGCGAACAGAACCCGGAACTTGCGCGGGCGCGGGCACGGGGACTGCAGGTCATCCACCGCTCGGTGGCGCTTTCCGCCGCCATGGGGGAGCAGGACCTGGTGGCCGTGGCCGGCACGCACGGCAAGACCACCACTACGGCAATGGTCACCGTGATGCTGCGGGAGGCCGGGCTGGATCCGTCCTTCGCCATCGGCGGCGACGTTGCCGCGCTTGGCGTCAACGCCGCCCACGGCACCGGGCCGGTCTTCGTGGCCGAAGCCGATGAATCCGACGGGTCCTTCCTGAACTACGACCCGCGGATCAGCGTGGTCACCAACGTCGAGGCCGACCACCTGGACTTCTACGGCACGGAGGAGGCGGTCTTCGCGTCCTTCGATGCTTTCACTGCGCTCCTGCCGCAGGACGGACTCCTGGTTGCCTGCGCGGACGACGCCGGTGCGGTAAGCCTTGTCGAGCGCTGTCCCGGCGTACGCACGTCGACCTACGGCTATGCCGCGGACGCGGACGTCCGTGTCTCGGACACCCGCCCGGCCGGTTCCGGTTCCGCCAGCACCCTGCACTTCACGGTCGACGGCCGTGCCGCCGAGGTGCAGCTTGTCCTGCAGGTCCCCGGTACGCACAACATCCTCAACGCGGCAGCCGCGTTCGCCGTTGCCCTGGAACTGGGTGTGGATCCGCAGGCCGCCGCAGCGGGGCTGGGAACATTCTCCGGTGCCGCACGGCGGTTCGAATCCCGCGGCAGCGCGCGTGGCGTGCAGGTCTTTGACGATTACGCCCACCATCCCACCGAGGTGAACGCCGCACTGAAGGCCGCCCGCACGGTGGCCGGAGGGCACCGCGTGCATGTTCTGTTCCAGCCGCACCTGTTCAGCCGGACCCGCAATTTTGCGGCGGAATTTGCCGCAGCACTGGACCTGGCAGATACCGCCACCGTGCTGGACATCTATCCGGCCCGGGAAGATCCGATCGAAGGGGTCACCAGCGAGTTGATCACCTCCCGGCTGCACGTCCCCGGCGGCTATGCCGGGAACCCGGACCGGGCCGTGGCAAAGGTTGCCGACGGCGCCGACGAGGGAGACATCATCCTCACGGTCGGTGCCGGTGACGTCACCGGGCTCGGCGCAGAATTGGTGGCCCGCCTGGCCGCTGTTCCGGCCCGCACGGCTGCCTCTGCCGGGAAAGCCGCCAATGGCCGGTAGGAAGCGCCGGGGGAGCGGCGACGAGATCATTACGGCCACCCGGGCCCTGGACGACGAGCCGGCCTCCGGCAAGCCGGCTGCCGGTTCTTCCGCCGCGCGGCCTGCCGCGGGTACGGCTCCGGGGAAACCGGTGCGGAACTCGGATCGGAAGCGGGCGGGCGCTTCGGCCGGCAAGGTTTCGAATCGTAAGGCTTCGGCCGGCAAGGCTTCGGACCGCACCGCAGGTGACAACGACTCCGCGGACAAATCCCAGGCAGCTGCCGGAACCGGCGGAAGCACTGCCGGAACGGTCCTGGCCTTCCCTGAACCCCCCGGGCGCCGGCGCCGCAGGGCGGCCTGGATCACGCTCGGGTCGGCCTTGTCCGTGACAGCCCTGTTTTTTGCCCTGCTGTTTTTCTCACCGGTGCTTGCCCTGAAGACGGTTGTGGTCGAGGGGACCTCCCTGCTGCCGCGCGAGCAGGCCGAAGCAGCGCTGGAACCGTTGAAGGGGCAGACCCTGCCCACTATCTCCGACGCCGACGTGGAAGGGCTGCTGAAGGACCGTCCGGAAATCGAAAAGGTCGAGGTGGCTGCCCAGCCTCCGTCAACCCTGGTGGTTACGGTTACCGAACGCGTTCCCGTTGCCGTGCTGCAGGACGGCGCCGCGCATGTCCTCATCGACGAGGAGGGCCGCAGGCTAGCCGTAGCGGCGGACCGGGCGGCGGTACCCCTGCCGCTTATCGCCGGGGGAAGCGAGGCCATCAAAGCCCAGGTTTTCCCCAGCATCACGGCTGTGCTGGCCGCGCTGCCGCCGGAGGTGCTGGGGCGGCTGGAAAATGCTTCCGCCCAGACGGTGGACTCGGTTGAGCTGAAGCTCAACAGCGGGCAGACAGTATTCTGGGGGAGTGCCGACGCCAACGAGGCAAAGGCGCGCGTGCTTGAGGCGCTCCTGAAGATGGAACCGTCGGATCCGCCGGTGCGGGTCTACGATGTGAGTACTCCCGACCGTCCGGTAACACGTTGACCGGATCCCGTTTGCCTCGGGGGAATCCCTGGGGAAAATTCCGGGGGATCCCGGGGCGCCAACGGTGTCGGAGCCGGGGCAGTGAGGAAAGATTCCGCCGACACGCGGGGCCGGTATTTGCGGAAGCGGCGCTGGCCCCATAGCGTCTCAAGTAATGGATTACTTGACATAACTATAACCCTCAACTAGAGGGTTAGGGTTTGTCGGTTCAAGGTTTTCGGCCGGGCGTCCAGTGGGAATCTCCGGGATTCTGCTGGAAACCACGGGGGCGTCGGCGGCCGGGAACCGGTCTGCATGCAGGCCGGTTCGTAAGACACACGCAGCTGCAGAAAGCAGGCAGTTGTGAAAAACATAAAGTTGCAGAGATTCGAACAAGGGACACAGGACGTGGCAGCACCGCAGAATTACTTGGCCGTCATCAAGGTCGTCGGCATCGGCGGCGGTGGCGTGAACGCCGTAAACCGGATGATCGATGTAGGCCTCCGCGGCGTGGAGTTCATCGCCATCAACACCGATGCACAGGCACTGCTGATGAGCGACGCCGACGTCAAGCTCGACGTCGGCCGCGAACTCACGCGTGGCCTGGGCGCCGGCGCTGATCCCGAGGTTGGCCGCAAGGCCGCCGAGGACCACGCCGAGGAGATCGAGGAAGTCCTCCGCGGAGCGGACATGGTCTTCGTGACCGCCGGCGAAGGCGGCGGAACGGGTACCGGCGGCGCGCCCGTCGTCGCCCGGATCGCGCGTTCACTCGGCGCACTGACCATCGGCGTTGTGACCCGCCCCTTCACCTTCGAAGGCCGGCGCCGCTCCAACCAGGCCGAATCCGGTATCGATACGCTGCGCGACGAAGTCGACACGCTTATCGTCATCCCGAATGACCGCCTGCTGTCGATCAGCGACCGCAACGTCTCCATGCTGGATGCCTTCCGCTCTGCGGACCAGGTGCTCCTCTCCGGCGTTCAGGGCATCACCGACCTGATCACCACTCCGGGCCTGATCAACCTCGACTTCGCCGATGTGAAGTCCGTTATGCAGGGTGCCGGTTCGGCGCTCATGGGTATCGGTTCGGCCCGCGGCGAGGACCGTGCAGTCAAGGCTGCGGAGCTGGCAATAGCTTCGCCGCTGCTTGAAGCCTCGATCGACGGCGCACACGGCGTGCTGCTGTCCATCCAGGGCGGCTCCGACCTCGGCCTGTTCGAGATCAACGAGGCTGCGCGCCTGGTCCAGGAAGTTGCCCACCCCGAAGCCAACATCATCTTCGGTGCCGTCATTGACGACGCCCTGGGTGACGAAGCGCGGGTTACCGTTATCGCTGCAGGCTTCGACCAGGTGGATGTCACCTCGCAGCCGGCGCAGCACAAGCCTGCCGAGCCCGCCGCGCCGCCTGCCTCGGCAGCAGCTGCCGGCGGCTTCGGAGCTGCCGCACCGGCGTCCGCCGGCCTGTCGGCCTGGTCCCAGCGGTCGCACCAGCACAGCGATGTCCCCGCCGACGCCGGCTTCGACATCGATCTTCCGGCAGTAGTGGAATCCGATTTGTCCACCGGCCGTCCGGATGACCTGGACGTGCCGGACTTCCTCAAGTAGGAAGCCGGACAGCAGAAAAGCAGGAACAGCAGAGAAAGAACGGCTGAGCATGACGGCGGGGTTGTCCCGGATGTTTTGGTGGCACCAACAGGTTGGCGACAACCTGGAGGTTGGCTTCACCAACACATCTGCGGGCAACCTCGCTTTGCATGTGGGGGATGACCCGGACGCGGTCTTGAGGCGGCGTGCGGAGCTCGAGTCGGTGATGGGTGTCCGGCCCGGATCCCTGCGCTTTATGAACCAGATCCATTCAGCGTCGGTTGCAGAGGCCGCAGGCCCCGGCTGCGCTGCTCCCACAGCGGACGGCTTAATCAGCCTCGACGGCGCCGCCCCTCTCGCGGTTATGGTTGCCGATTGCGTGCCCGTCCTCCTGGCCGGCGCCGGCCCGGAAGGAATGCCGGTTACAGCCGCCGTGCACGCCGGCCGCCGCGGCCTGCTGGACAACATCCTGCCCGAAGCGGTGGAACGGATGCGGGCCGCCGGCGGAACGGCGCTTCGGGCCTGGATTGGCCCCTGCGTCTGCGGGCGGTGCTACGAGGTGCCGGCCGATATGCACGCTGAGTCGGCGGCCCTGCTGCCGGCGACGGCGGCTACCACCCGCACCGGCACCCCCGCCCTTGACCTTCCAGCGGGAGCCGAGGCCCAGCTCGCAGGCCTGGGCGTCGCCGTGGAGCGCATCGCTGGCTGCACGCTGGAAAACGACCAGTTGTTCTCCCACCGCCGGGACCCGGCATCCGGGCGCTTTGCCGGCGTGATCTGGCGGCGTTCCTGACTGCTGAAGTTCCTGGCTGCTGAAGCAGGCGCACTACGGGCCTGGGACGGCCGGAGATAATGGAAAGACCATGACATCACTATCCGAATTACCTTCCCGTGCCGATGAACTTCGCGACCGGCTGCAGCGCGTCCGGAACCGCATCGCGGCGGCAGGGCGCCCGGCCGGTGCCGCGGAGCCGCATCTGATCGTGGTCACCAAGTACTTTCCCGCCTCCGACGTCGAAATCCTCGCGGAACTGGGTGTGCGGGAGGTTGGAGAGAACAAGGACCAGGAAGCCGCGGCAAAGGCTGCCGGGCTGGCGCACCTGGACCTGGCCTGGCATTTCATCGGCCAGTTGCAGTCCAATAAGGCGAAATCGGTGGTCCGCTACGCAGCCTCCGTACATTCGGTGGACCGCCCTTCCCTGGTCACCGCCCTCGGCAGGGCGATGGCAGCCGAGCAGCAGCGCCGTGACGGAGAAGGGCGCCCCCCGCGTGCCGACCTGTCCTGTTTCCTGCAGGTGGAACTGCGTTCGGACGCTGCACGGGCCGCAGACCCCGGACGAGGGGGAGCCCTGCCTGCGGATCTGGCGATGCTCGCCGACGCCGTCGCCGGGACCCCGGGACTGGTCCTGTCCGGCCTGATGGCCGTGGCACCGCTGGACCAGGACGCGAGCGGGGCATTTGCCCGCCTCCGGGAGCTTTCGGACCAGTTGCGGGCCGACCATCCGGACGCCCGAAGCATCTCTGCCGGCATGAGCTCGGACCTCGAAGCAGCCGCCGCCCACGGGGCGACACACCTGAGGATCGGGTCCGATGTTCTGGGCGCGCGCCCGCCGGTACGGTAGCGTCAAAGTACGAACACCATACAGCCGCCGCGCAGCACCCTGCAGTACCGTGCAGTACCAGTACAGTAATGGGCAGCTAGGCGTTGAAGGATTAAGAGGAGCAACCATGGCTGGCGCAATGCGCAGGACAATGATCTACCTTGGGCTCGCCGACGGTGACGAGCACTACGAGTCCGAACAGCGGCACCTGCGGGAAGCCCCTGCCCGGGAGGAAGACTTTGCTCCCGTCCATGAGCCCGATGAGGAGGCGCCGGAGGCGGTTCCCGCCCCTGTCGTCCGCAATGCAGTGGAGGAGTACCGCGCACCCGTGACACCCATCAAGCGTGCCCCGTCGTCCCGCGAGGACGTGTCCGGCCTGCGCCAGATCACCACCGTCCACCCCCGCTCGTACAACGACGCCAAGATTATCGGTGAGAGCTTCCGTGACGGCATTCCCGTCATCATGAATGTCACCGACATGGGTGAAGCGGACGCGAAGCGCCTGGTCGATTTCTCCGCCGGCCTCGTTTTCGGCCTGCGCGGTAGCATTGAGCGTGTCACCAACAAGGTGTTCCTGCTCTCGCCTTCCTACGTCGAGGTCCTGGGCGATGACAAGAAGATCAGCGAATCACAGTCAACATTCTTCAACCAGAGCTAACGTGGTCCCGTACCGACGGGCCGCGGGGGCTGCCGACCGACTTCCGGAAATGAAACCCTGCGCGTGAATATCATTCTTCCCCTGGTGTACCTGGTGCTGGTGCTCTTCCAGTTGGCACTGATCCTGCGGATCGTGTACGACGCCGTGCAGATGTTTGCCCGGCAGTGGCGCCCCAAGGGGCCCGCGCTTGTGCTCGCCACCGGCGTGTACGGTGTGACGGACCCGCCCGTCCGGCTGTTCAGGCGCGTGATCCCGCCGCTGCGCCTCGGCGGAGTGGCACTGGACCTGGCGTTCCTGGTCCTGTTTATCCTCGTATCGATCCTCACGCAGATTGTTGTCGGCGTCGCGCTCTAACGCTCCGCGCCGCAGGGGTCCGGTTAGTTTTCGGAAACCAAACGATATAGTGTGAAGCCGAATACAAACCTGCATTTTTGTATGTCCGTAATTCTCTACGTAGAACCGCCTGCTTGACTCGCAGGCGAATCTTATAATCCAGTATGAGGTGACCAGATGGCTCTGACGCCAGAAGATGTTGTCAACAAGCGGTTCCAGCCGACCAAGTTCCGGGAAGGCTATGACCAGGACGAAGTCGATGACTTCCTCGACGAGATCGTGGTGGAACTGCGCCGGCTGAACTCCGAAAACGAAGATCTCCGCAGCCAGCTGGCTGCAGCAGCGACCGGAGGGTCCGCCGCATCGGCTGACTCCTCGATCCCCGCTCCGGTAGCGGCCGCGCCGAAGGTCGAAAAGGTTCCGGAAGAGCCCAAGCCCGAGCCGAAGGTTGAAGCTCCGGTGGTTGAAGAGCGTCCGGCACCCGTCGAGGCCAAGCCGGAGCCCGCACCGGCTCCCGCCGCCAGCAACACGGACACCGCCGCAGGCATCCTGGCCATGGCCCAGAAGATGCACGACGAGTACGTCGGAGCCGGTGTGGAACAGCGCGACAAGATCATCGCCGAAGCGCAGATCGAAGCCAGCGGCCTCGTCACTGACGCCCAGGAGAAGAGCCGCAAGATCCTCAGCACCCTGGAACAGCAGAAGGCTGTCCTGGAGCGTAAGGTCGAGCAGCTGCGCGGCTTCGAGCGTGACTACCGCTCACGCCTGAAGGCTTACATCGAAGGCCAGCTGCGTGACCTGGATGCACGCGGTTCCGTCGCTTCGGAAACCGCCGACGCGTAATTGCCTCCGGCACGGCTCTCCTGGACGATCGGTTAAACTGATGTACAGGCAGCAGCCGGGAATTCGAAGTTGAGCAAATTCAGAAGTTGAACAATGCAGAAGTTTTGCACCAGCTGAATAACAACACCTAAGGGCCGGAGGCCGGGTCACCCCGGCCGCCGGCCCTTGGGTTTTTGCGTACGGCCGCCGGCTCGACCCGCATTTCCAGCCTGCACCTCACATTCCAGCCGGCATTCCAATCACGAAAGCACCATGACTCCTTCCTCACCGCAGACGCCGGACAGCACCGGAGCCGGCACCGGCCGCGCCCGAAGGGGCGTGCCCGCCTTCATCATGCTCGCCCTGGCGGCCGCCGCCGTCGTCTTCGACCAGCTCACCAAACTGTGGGTTGTGCGAACCATGACCGAGGGCCAGGTGATCGACGTCCTGCCGCCGGTCCTGCGCTGGCACTTCATCCGCAACCCCGGGGCCGCCTTTTCCATCGGCACCGACTACACCTGGGTGTTCACGATCATCATGGTGCTGGTCTCCGGGTTCCTGGTCTACCTGATGTTCCGGGTCCGGTCCCTGGCCTGGGCAACCGCCCTGGGCCTGGTATTGGGCGGTGCCCTGGGCAACCTGACCGACCGGCTCTTCCGCGAGCCGTCCTTCGGCCAGGGCCACGTGGTGGACTTTATTGCCCTCCCGAACTTCGCGATCTTCAATATTGCCGACTCCTGCGTGGTCTGCGGCGTGATTCTTGTCTGCCTGCTGACCCTGAGGGGAATCGGCATTGACGGGGTCCGCACCCCGTCCGGCAAGACAGTTTCCACCGAGCAGCGCAATGACGACGAGGCAACACGATGAACGAGCTCCACACAGTATTTGCAGTCCCCGAGGAAGCCGACGGCAAGCGGGCCGACGCCGTAGTGGCAGGCCTGCTCGACGTCTCCCGCTCCGTCGCGGCCACCTGGTGCACGGACGGCTACTTCAGTTCCAACGGCCGGGTGCTGACGAAATCCGACAAGCTGCACGCCGGCCAGGAAATCACCGCAGACGTCCCGGAACAGCGGGACCCGCTGGCCGTCGTCGTCGAGCCCGTTGATGACCTGCTGATCCTGGCCGACGACGAGCACTTTGTGGTGATCGACAAGCCCGTCGGCGTTGCCGCGCATCCCTCGCCCGGCTGGGTGGGGCCGACGGTCGTCGGCGCGCTGGCCGCTGCCGGCTACCGGATTTCCACTTCCGGCGCCCCCGAGCGGCAGGGTATTGTCCACCGGCTCGACGTCGGCACCTCCGGAGTCATGGTGGTTGCCAAGACCGAGCGCGCCTACACGCTGCTGAAGCAGGCCTTCAAGGACCGCACAGTGGACAAGATGTACCACGCGGTGGTCCAGGGCCTGCCCGACCCGCTCAAGGGCACCATCGACGCTCCGATCGGCCGGCACCCCGGCTATGACTGGCGTTTCGCCGTAGTCGAGGGCGGCCGGCCGTCGGTGACGCACTACGAGGTCCTGGAAGCTTTCGGCAAGGCGTCACTGGTGGAGGTGCACCTGGAAACGGGACGCACCCACCAGATCCGTGTCCACTTCTCAGCCCTGCGCCACCCCTGCGCCGGCGACCTCACCTACGGCGCGGATGCGAAGCTGGCGGCGGAGCTCGGGCTGACCCGGCAGTGGCTGCATGCCCGGAAACTGGGCTTCACGCACCCCGCCACCGGGGAGTACGTGGAGTTCACCAGCGAGTACCCGCAGGACCTGCAGTACGCCGTCGACGCCCTCCGCAGCGGCGAAGTCTAGGCCTGCCGGAGAGCCGCGGCACACCGGCTTCCGGCCCGGCGCGGCGGCGTCCGACACGCCGCGGGCCGGGGCCTAGAATGTACAGGTGGCTTCTGCAACTAGTACGTCGAAATCGTTTGTCCATCTTCACAACCACACCGAATATTCGATGCTCGACGGGGCTGCCCGGCTGACGGATCTGTTCAGCCACGCCGACGAGCTGGGCATGAACGCCCTGGCAACCACCGACCACGGTTTCGTGTTCGGCGCCTTCGACTTCTGGAACAAGGCCCGCAGTGCCGGCATTAAACCGATCATCGGGGTGGAGGCCTACCTGACCCCCGGGACGGCACGCCGGGACAAGACCCGCGTGAAGTGGGGCGACGGCGGCCGCAACGACGTGTCCGGCGCCGGTGCCTACACCCACATGACCATGTGGGCGGAGAGCACCGAAGGGATGCACAACCTCTTCCGGATGTCTTCCCTGGCATCACTCGAGGGGTACCTCTACAAGCCCCGCATGGACCGGGACCTGCTGCAGACCTACGGCAAGGGGCTGATCGCCACCACCGGCTGCCCCTCCGGCGAAGTCCAGACCAAGCTGCGCCTGGGGCTGTACCGGGAAGCCGTCCAGGCGGCGTCGGACTTCCGTGACATCTTCGGGCCGGAAAACTTCTTCTGCGAGCTGATGGACCACGGGCTGGACATTGAGCGCAATGTGCAGGCGGACCTGATCAAACTGGCCCGCGAGCTGCAGCTGCCCCTGGTGGCCACCAACGACCTGCACTACACCCACGCCGAAGACGCCTCTGCGCATGCGGCGCTGCTGTGCGTGCAGTCCGGCTCCTCACTGGCCGACCCCAAGCGCTTCAAGTTCGACGCCGACGAGTTCTACCTCAAGTCCCCGGACGAAATGCGGGCCATCTTCCGCGACCACCCGGATGCGTGCGACAACACCCTGCTCATCGCCGAGCGCTGCGACGTCGAATTCAATACCAAGGCTAACTACATGCCGCGCTTCCCGACTCCGGAGGGGGAGAACGAGGAGTCCTGGTTCGTCAAGGAAGTCGAAGCCGGACTGCACCGCCGCTACCCGAACGGGATCAGCGACGCCGTGCGCAAGCGTGCCGACTACGAAGTGGGCATCATCGCCCAGATGGGCTTCCCGGGCTACTTCCTCGTGGTGGCCGACTTCATCAACTGGGCCAAGGAAAACGGAATCCGTGTCGGCCCCGGCCGCGGCTCCGGTGCCGGCTCAATGGCCGCCTACGCGATGGGCATCACCGACCTGGACCCGCTGCAGCACGGCCTGATCTTCGAGCGCTTCCTGAACCCGGACCGCGTCTCCATGCCTGACTTCGACGTCGACTTCGATGATCGGCGCCGCTCCGAAGTGATCCACTACGTCACGGAGAAGTACGGCGACGAGCGCGTTGCCATGATCGTCACCTACGGCACCATCAAAGCCAAGCAGGCCCTGAAGGACTCCTCCCGCGTGATGGGCTACCCCTTCTCGGTTGGAGAACGCCTGACCAAGGCGATGCCGCCGGACGTGATGGGCAAAGGCCTGTCCCTGGCTGACGTGCACAATAAGGAAGCCAAGCGCTACGGGGAGGCCGAGGAGCTGCGCGAACTGCTGCGCACTGACCCGGATTCCCAGCGTGTGTTCGAGACCGCGCTGGGACTTGAAGGCCTCAAGCGCCAGTGGGGCGTGCATGCCGCCGGCGTGATCATGTCCTCCGATCCGCTGATCGACATCATCCCGATCATGCGCCGCGAGCAGGACGGGCAGGTCATCACGCAGTTCGATTACCCCACCTGCGAAGGCCTGGGGCTGATCAAGATGGACTTCCTCGGGCTTCGAAACCTGACGATCGTCTCCGACGCGGTGGAGAACATCAAGAACAACCGCGGCGAGGACCTGGTCCTGGAAGACCTGCCGCTGGATTTGAAGGAAGCCTACGACCTTCTTGCCAGCGGTGACACGCTGGGCGTGTTCCAGCTCGACGGCGGGCCGATGCGGTCGCTGCTCAAGAGCATGCGTCCGGATAACTTTGAAGATATCTCCGCTGTCATCGCCCTGTACCGTCCGGGTCCCATGGGTGCGAACTCACACACGAACTACGCCCTGCGCAAGACCGGCCAGCAGGAAATCACCCCGATCCACCCGGAGCTCGAGGAACCGCTCGCGGAAATCCTGAACACCACCTACGGCCTGATTGTGTATCAGGAGCAGGTTATGGCCATCGCCCAGAAGGTGGCAGGCTTCAGCCTGGGCCAGGCAGATATTCTCCGCCGTGCCATGGGCAAGAAAAAGAAGTCCGAACTGGATAAGCAGTACGCCGGTTTCCACCAGGGCATGGTCGACCGCGGCTACTCCGAAGCGGCCATCAAGGCGCTCTGGGACATCCTGCTCCCATTCTCCGACTACGCCTTCAACAAGGCGCACTCCGCGGCCTACGGCGTCGTCTCCTACTGGACCGCCTACCTGAAGGCCCAGTATCCGGCCGAGTACATGGCGGCCCTGCTCACCTCCGTGGGTGACGACAAGGACAAGCTGGCCATGTACCTGAACGAGTGCCGGAAGATGGGCATCACGGTCCTGCCGCCGGACGTGAACGAGTCCTCGGTGAACTTCACCCCTGTGGGCAAGGACATCCGCTTCGGCATGGGCGCCATCCGCAACGTCGGCACCAACGTGGTCCAGGCCATGGTGGCCGCCCGTGAGGAGAAGGGCGCGTACACCAACTTCAAGGACTTCCTGATGAAGGTGCCGGCGGTGGTCTGCAACAAGCGGACCATCGAATCGCTGATCAAGGCGGGGGCCTTCGACTCGATGGGCCATGCGCGGCGTCCGCTGGCAATGATCCACGAAGAAGCGATCGACTCGGTGGTGGTGCTCAAGCGCAACGAGGCCGTGGGCCAGTTCGACCTCTTCGCCGCCATCTCCGACCAGGAGCCGGAGGACTCGATCAGCATCGACATCCCGGACCTGCCGGAGTGGGAAAAGAAGGACAAGCTTTCCTTCGAACGCGACATGCTCGGGCTTTACGTCTCCGACCATCCGCTGCAGGGCCTGGAAGGCATCCTCAGCCAGCACGCGGACTCCACGATTACCAACATCGTGGGGGAGGAAGGCCCGCCCGACGGCGCCATCGTCACGATTGCGGGCATGATCACCTCGCTGCAGCGGCGCATCGCCAAGAACAGCGGCAATGCGTATGCCCGCTGCGAGATCGAGGACCTCGCCGGGTCCATGGAAGTGATGTTCTTCGGGCAGGTGTACGGGCCGATTGCCGCGGTCCTGGCCGAGGACCTGATTGTGGTGGTCCGCGGCCGGCTCCAGCGGCGCGACGACGGCGCCGTGACGCTGAACGCGCAGGAACTGACCGTTCCGGACCTCAGCGAGGGCCATTCCGGTCCCGTGGTGATTTCCATGGCCACGTACAAGGCCACGGAAACCGTGGTGTCCCAGCTGGGCGACGTTCTCCGGACGCATCCGGGTACCTCGGAGGTGCAGATCCGGCTCAACGGGTCCCGCACCGTGGAGGTGATGAAGCTGGGCGTGGACATGCGGGTGAACCCCACGCCGTCGTTGTTCGGTGACCTGAAGGTGCTGCTCGGCCCGGCCTGCCTCGACGCATAGCCGTGCATAGCGAGGTCCCGGGTGCCCGTCCGGCCGCCCTGCTTGGCGAAACAATCAGGCGGACCGGAAACGGTGCTGGGTAGACTAGAGGTGTGAATTCTCCCAGCCCCGCAGCCGCCTTTGACTCCTTCCGCACCATCGACCTGCGCGGACAGCATCACAGTCCCGCCGAGCTGAAGAGCGCCATGCCGCGCGCCGAGACCACGTTCGACGCCGCGTCCGACGCCGTCGAGGCCATCATCACGGACGTCCGCACGCGCGGGTTCACTGCGCTGACAGAACTGGCACAGCGGTTCGACGGCGTTGAACAGCAGCAGGTGCGGGTGCCTGCGGAGGCATTGGACTCCGCGCTCGAGCAGCTGGATCCCGCAGTCCGGACGGCCCTGGAAACGGCGATTGAACGGACCCGGATCTTTGCGCAGGCCCAGCGGCCCGCAGACGCCGACGTCGAAATCCGTCCCGGCGCGGTGCTGACGCAGAAGTGGGTGCCGGTCTCGCGCGTGGGGCTCTACGTTCCGGGCGGCCTGGCCGTGTACCCGTCCTCGGTGGTAATGAATGTGGTGCCGGCGCAGGCAGCCGGGGTCGCCTCCCTGGCAGTGGCCTCCCCGCCGCAGAAGGAATTCGGCGGACTGCCGCACCCCACCATCCTGGCTGCCGCGAAACTGCTGGGCATTACCGAGGTGTACGCCGTGGGCGGCGCCCAGGCCATTGCAGCTTTTGCCTACGGTGTGCAGGCGGACGCCGGCAACCCCGCCATCCTGCCGGTGGATGTGGTGACCGGTCCCGGCAACGTTTTCGTGGCCACCGCCAAGCGGCTGGTCAAGGGAGTGGTGGGCATTGATTCCGAAGCCGGTCCCACCGAGATCATGGTCCTGGCCGATGAGACGGCCGATGCGCGGCTGGTGGCAGCGGACCTGATCAGCCAGGCCGAGCATGATCCCAATGCCGGGTCGGTCCTGGTCACCGCTTCGGAGCAACTTGCCGGGGACGTCCGTGCGGAACTGGCACGCCAGGTCCCGGACACCAAGCACAGCGAACGGGTGCGTACGGCTCTTTCGGGTGCCCAGTCCGGCGTGATCCTTGTCGACGGGCTGGAGCAGGGTATTGCCGTCTGTGACGCCTACGCCGCCGAGCACCTGGAGATCCAGACGGCCGACGCCGAGGCAGTGGCGGCACGGATCCGCAGCGCCGGGGCGATCTTCGTGGGGGACTACAGTCCCGTCAGCCTGGGCGACTACTGCGCCGGTTCCAACCATGTGCTGCCCACCGGCGGGACGGCGGCCTTCTCCTCGGGCCTGAACACAACCACTTTCATGCGGGCCATCCAGATGGTCAACTACAACCGCGAAGCCCTGGAAGAAGTCAGCGCCGATATCGTGGCGCTCTCGCGGGCCGAGGACCTGCCGGCGCACGGCGACGCGGTCAGCATCCGCTTCGAGTAGCGCGCGGGTCAGGACCGGCGGTCCGGTTTGGTGCGGGGCCCGTGCGGGGCCCGTGGTTGCCTTCGGCGCCCGGAACGCTTCGGTGCCCGGGACGGCGGCAACGAAATCCCTTGCTCGCAGAGCTCGCCGGGATATTAAAGCCGCCTAACCCGGGCGCCTGCGCGCCCCGGGCTCGGGGTTTCCCTGCGGTTTGTACGGATCCCTTCGGCTTGGCCGGATCCCCGCCCCGCGCGGTGCGGGGATTGCGACAAACTGCAGGGTTTTACCCAAACCGAGGGATTCGGGCCCCGGCGCCCCGGCGTCCCGGACCCGTCGTCCCTGCGCTTCGCGGCCCCTGCAGGGACTTACCCATATGTAGTAGTGCGGGTACTACATGTTGTGGTTACGCACTTGGTGATGCAGCTGCGCGGGACCTATAGTGAGAGCACCATAAGGCCCCTTCGCGAAAGGACGGGACATGTACTGTCCGTTTTGCCGCAACGCTGATTCCCGCGTCGTGGACAGCCGCCTGGCCGACGACGGATCGGCGATCCGCCGCCGCCGGCAGTGCCCGCAGTGCGGACGCCGTTTCTCCACGGTGGAAACCACCAGCCTGAGTGTCATCAAGCGCTCCGGAGTGGGCGAGCCGTTCAGCCGCAGCAAGGTGATCAACGGCGTGCGCAAGGCCTGCCAGGGCCGTCCCGTCAGCGAAGACGACCTCGCCATGCTTGCCCAGGAAGTGGAGGAATCCATCCGGGCCAGCGGAGTAGCGGAGATCGACGCCCACGAGGTGGGGCTGGCCATCCTCACACCGCTCCAGAAGCTGGACCAGGTGGCGTACCTGCGGTTTGCCAGCGTGTACCAGTCCTTTGACTCCCTCGAGGATTTTGAGACCGCCATCGAAAAGCTGCGGACCGAGGCCCGGGAAAACTCCGGACGCGTCCCGTCGGGTGCCCAGCGTCCGCTGACTGCCCAATAGCCGGTAAACAAACGCGAGCCGAACAAAAAGCGGCGGAAAGGATACCTTTCCGCCGCTTTTTGCTGTCCCGCGTCCGGGTACGGGCTACTTGATGTACTTGAAATGCATGGCCGCCTGGAGCGCGGCGCCGACAATGCCCGCGTTGTTCTTCAGGTTGGCCGTGACCAACGGGGTCCGCAGGTCCAGCATCGGCAGGAAGTCCTCGCTGCGCTTGGAGATCCCGCCGCCGATCACGAACAGGTCCGGGGAGAAGAGGAACTCCACGTGCGAGAAGTAACGCTGCAGCCGTTCGGCGTATTCTTCCCAGCCGATTCCGTCGCGTTCCCGGGCCGAGGCCGAAGCCTTGGTCTCGGCGTCGTGCCCGTCGATTTCCAGGTGCCCCAGCTCCGCGTTGGGGACCAGCAGGCCCTTGTAGATCAGTGCCGAGCCGATGCCCGTGCCCAGTGTGATTACCAGTACGGTGCCGTCCACCTCGCGGCCTGCACCGTAGCGGGCCTCCGCGAGGCCGGCGGCGTCGGCGTCGTTCATGACCTGCACGTCGCGGCCGAGTTCCTTGGTGAGAAGCGTGTCGACGTCGGTATCGATCCAGCTGTTGTCCACGTTGGCGGCGGAGCGGGCGATGCCGTGCTGGATGATGGCCGGGAACGTAACGCCCACCGGAACCTCGGGGCCGGGGCCGCCGGGCCGGGAGGACAACTCCGCCACGATCTGGCCGACGACGCCGGCTACTGCCTCTGGGGTGGCCGGCTGCGGGGTGGGGATACGGTAGCGGTCGCCAATCAGCTTGCCCTTGGCCAGGTCGACAATGCCGCCCTTGATGCCCGTGCCCCCGATATCTATTCCGATGACGGCGTCGACGTGCTTGTCGGACTTATGCTTCTTGGCCATGGTTCTCCAGTAGTAGGTCTGTGCTCGGGTCAGCGGATCAGGGAAGGGTCAGGACTTCGGCACCGTCATCGGTGACGAGCAGGGTGTGCTCAAACTGTGCGGTGCGTTTGCGGTCCTTGGTGAGGACCGTCCAGTTGTCATCCCACATGTCCCACTCGATGGTGCCGAGAGTGAGCATAGGTTCAATCGTAAACACCATTCCCGGTTCAATCAGCCTGCTGTAGGCGGGAGCGGCGTCGTAATGCGGAATGATCAGGCCGGTGTGGAAGGCTTCGCCGACGCCGTGGCCGGTGAAGTCGCGGACCACACCGTAGCCGAAGCGCTTGGCGTAGGACTCGATGGTGCGGCCGATGACGTTGATTTCCCGGCCCGGGGCGACGGCCTTGATGGCCCGGCGCAGCGATTCCTGCGTGCGCTCCACGAGCAGCCGGGACTCGTCGTCGACGTCTCCCACCAGGAAGGTCCAGTTGGTGTCGCCGTGGACGCCGTTCATGTAGGCGGTGATGTCGATGTTGATGATGTCGCCGTCCTGGAGCACCGTGGTGTCCGGGATGCCGTGGCAGATGACCTCGTTCACGGAGGAGCACAGTGACTTGGGGAAGCCCCGGTAGCCCAGCGTGGAGGGGTAGGCATGGTGGTCCAGCAGGAACTGGTGGCCGATCCGGTCCAGTTCGTCGGTGGTGACGCCGGGGACAATGTGCCGGCCGACCTCAACGATGGCCTGTGCGGCCACCTTGCTGGCCAGGCGGATTTTTTCGATGGTCTCCGGCGACTTGACCTCGGATCCGGTAAAGGGTGCGGGCGCTTCCTTATCCACGTATTCGGGACGGGGGATCGACGCCGGAACGCGCAGCCGGGGGCTCACGCTCCCCGGTGTCAGGTGTCCAGCGGGTGCAGTGGCAAGTTTCTGGGGCATACCATCGATCTTATCGCCAGCTCGCCCGAAGGCAGACGCGCGGGCAGGCGCCGCAAAGGCAAACCCCAAGCCAACAGGAGGACCCATGGCCGATTTCTGGTTCAACGTAGTGACCCATCAGGTGGAGGAAGGCCCGCAGTCGGACTGGACCAAGCTGCTGGGCCCGTACCCCACCCGCGAGGAAGCCGAGCTCGCGCTGCAGAAGGTGCAGGCACGGAACAAGGCCTGGGACGCCGACGAAGACAACTAGGACCGTGCGCGCCGAACCGGTTTCCTAGAAGCTGTGTTCCGGGCCGGGGAAGGAACCGCTGCGGACCTCGTCCGCGTATTCCTTTGCCGCCCGGGACAGTTCGGTGCGCAGGTCTGCAAAGGCCTTGACGAAACGCGGCTGTTTCCCGCCGCGCAGGCCGGCCATGTCCTGCCAGACCAGTACCTGCCCCGTGGTGGCGTTGCCCGCGCCGATACCGATGGTCGGTACCCTCACGGCGGCGTCGACCTCTGCGGCGACGTCGGCGGGCACCATTTCCATCAAGACGCAGAATGCGCCGGCGTCGGCCAGGGCGACGGCGTCCCGGACCACTGCAGCTCCCGCCTCGCCGCGGCCCTGTACCTTGTAGCCGCCGAGGGCGTGCTCGGCCTGCGGGGTGAAGCCCACATGGGCCATCACCGGAATGCCGGCAGCGGTCATGGCGCGGACATGGTCCACGTAGTGCCGCCCGCCTTCCATCTTCACCGCATGGACCAGGCCTTCCTTCATCAGCCGCACCGAAGATTCGATGGCCTGGGCGGGGGAGACCTCGTAGGAACCGAAGGGAAGGTCGCAGACCACCAGGGAATGGCTGGCGCCGGCAGTGACGGACCGGGCGAAGACGATCATCTCGTCCATCGTGATGGGCAGCGTGGTGGCGTGCCCCATAACGTTGTTTGCCGCCGAGTCACCCACCAGGAGTACCTCGATGCCGGCTTCGTCGAAGATACCGGCGGCGTACTGGTCATAGGCGGTCAGCATGGCGAACCGGCCGCCGTTGTCCTTCAACTGCTGCAGATGCGAGATGCGGATTTTCTTCAGCGCCGGTGCCGGAGGAACCGACGGGTCGTTGGCGGCGTACGGGGAGGGCTGTTCGGCACTGGTCATTATTCGAGCCTACTAAAGAACACCCCGCCCCGGACCCGCCGGGCGGATTGGTTGGTTACGGGGGATCCCGCGGGCTGCCCGCCAAATGCCGCACACCTAGGTAGAGTGAAGAAGGTTTCACATGTCTCTAGGCCGGGTACAGGAAAGAAGGTAAGGATGAACCGCCAGCAGGAATTCGTTCTGCGCACCATCGAGGAGCGCGATGTCCGGTTTGTGCGGTTGTGGTTTACCGACGTCGTCGGCCAGCTGAAATCCGTGGCGCTGGCACCGGCGGAAGTTGAGGGTGCCTTCGAGGAGGGCCTTGGCTTCGACGGGTCCTCGGTCGAGGGCCTGGCCCGGATCTTCGAATCGGACCTGCTGGCCCAGCCGGACCCCTCCACGTTCCAGATCCTGCCCTGGCGCGGCGACGAGGAGCAGACCTCGCGGATGTTCTGCGACATCCTGACCCCGGACGGACAGCCCTCGGCCGCCGACCCGCGCAACGTACTCAAGCGCCAGCTGGCCAAGGCCGCTGACATGGGCTTCACCTGCTACACCCACCCCGAGATCGAGTTCTACCTGCTGAAGTCCGACGAGCTCGGCGAAGACGGCCAGCCGGTTCCGGTGGACCAGGCCGGCTACTTCGACCACGTCCCCGGCGGCGTCGCGCAGGACTTCCGCCGCACGGCCGTGTCCATGCTCGAGGCGGTCGGCATCTCCGTGGAGTTCAGCCACCACGAGGCCGGTCCCGGCCAGAACGAGATCGACCTGCGTTATGCCGATGCGCTGCAGACCGCGGACAACATCATGACGTTCCGCACGGTGGTCAAGGAAGTCGCGTTGATGACCAACTGCTACGCGAGCTTTATGCCCAAGCCCTTCTCGCACCATCCCGGCTCCGGCATGCACACGCACTTCTCGCTCTTCGAGGGTGACAGCAACGCGTTCTTCCAGGCCGGTGCCGAGTTCCAGCTCTCCACCACCGCACGCCAGTTCATGGCGGGCATCCTGCGGCACGCCCCGGAATTCACGGCTGTCACCAACCAGTTCGTGAACTCCTACAAGCGGCTCTGGGGCGGCGGAGAAGCCCCGAGCTACCTGTCGTGGGGACACAACAACCGGTCCGCACTGCTGCGGGTGCCGCTGTACAAGCCGAACAAGGGCCAGTCGGCCCGGATCGAGTACCGCGGCATCGATTCCGCGGCCAACCCCTACCTGTCCTACGCGGTGCTGCTCGGCGCCGGACTCAAGGGCATCGAAGAGGGGTACGAGCTGCCCCCGGGTGCCGAAGACGACATTGAAAGCCTGAGCGCTGCCGAGCGCCGGGCCATGGGCCATGACCCGCTTCCGGCGTCGCTGCATGACGCGGTGCGCGTGATGGAGGAGTCCGAACTCGTCGCCGATATCCTCGGCGAGCAGGTGTTCGAGAACTTCCTGCGCAACAAGCGTGCGGACTGGAACGAATACCGCCAGCAGGTGACCAGGTTCGAGCTGCAGAAGAACCTGGGCATCCTCTAGGGAAGGGCCGGCACAGATGAGCCTGACTCGACGGCTGATCGCCACGGGTTTCCGCGACCTGGAAAAAAGCACGCGGTTCCTGGCGGCTTCGGAACTCGAGGGCGTGGATGAGGACGCGCTGTTCGCGGGGTTCAACTGTTCGGCGGACCCGGATCTGGCGCTGCAGTCCCTGGTGCGCCTGATCGGCCGTGCCCCGGAGCTGGTGGACCTGGTCAACGCCGGTGCTGAGCGGAGCGAGGCCCTGTTCCGTCTGCTCGGTGCCTCCGATGCCCTGGCGGAGTTCCTGATGCGCCACCCCGGGGACGTGGGGGTGCTGCACCGCGAGCTGCGCGCGGAACCCGGCAGCACGGATGAGCCCACCCTGCGTGCCTCGCTGCTGGACTCCGTCCACGCGGGCAGCGGCGCTGTGCCCGTAGCCGGGATGACAGGCACCGAGGCCTACGTGGCGCTGCGGTCCCGGTACCGCCGGCACCTGCTGGACCTTGCCGTGCGGGATCTTGGCGCGGCGTCGCCCACTGATTTCCTGCCGGCCGCAGGGCGCGAGCTGGCCGATCTGGCCGGGGCGGCGTTGGAGGCTGCGCTGGCGGTTTCCCGTGCGGAGCTGGCGGCAAGCTATCCGGCCGAAGAGATCTCCGCCGTGCGCCTCGCCGTCATCGGCATGGGCAAGGCCGGCGCGCGGGAGCTGAACTACATCTCCGACGTAGACGTTATTTACGTGATTGAGGCCTCCGGGCTGCCGGAAGAGAGGGCGTCGGCCATCGGCACCGCGCTGGCCGCCGGGATTTCCCGCGCCATCAACGCCTCGGCACCCGAGCCGCCGCTCTGGGAAGTGGACACCAACCTGCGTCCGGAGGGCAAGGACGGCCCGCTGGTGCGCACCCTGGACTCGCATTTGAACTACTACCAGCGCTGGGCGCACAGCTGGGAGTTCCAGGCGCTGCTGAAGGCCCGGGCCATCGCAGGGGACCGGGAGCTCGGGAAGCGCTATGAAGAAGCCGTCGCTCCCATGATCTGGAGCAGTTCCGAGCGGGACGGATTCGTCGAATCGGTGCAGGCGATGCGCCGCAGGGTCACCGACAACATTCCCGCCCATGAAGAGGCGCGGCAGCTCAAACTCGGCAGCGGCGGGCTGCGCGACGTCGAATTCACGGTCCAGCTGCTGCAGCTGGTACATGGCCGGGTCGACGAATCCCTCCGGGTACGTGCCACAACCGCCGCGATTGCCGCGCTCAGCGATGCCGGCTACATCGGACGCAGCGACGCGCGGGCACTGGACGAGTCCTACCGCTACCTGCGCGTGCTCGAACACCGCATCCAAATGGTGCACATGCGCCGAACCCACCTGATGCCCGAGGACGAGGGGGCGCTGCGTGCCCTTGCCAAGTCCAGTGCCGGGTCCCTTTCCGCGGAACGCCCCAGCGCCGAGCGCCAGCGGGAGCAGTGGCAGCGGACCAAGCGCCTGGTGCGGCGGCTGCACGAGAGCATTTTCTACCGCCCGCTGCTGAGCACTGCCTCGAACCTGAGCGCGGACGAGGTCCGGCTGACTCCCGAAGCCGCCCAGGCCCGCTTGGCGGCGCTGGGCTATGCGGACCCCCGCGGCGCCATGCGCCACATCGAGGCACTCACCGTCGGGGTGAGCAGGCGTGCCGCCCTGCAGCGGCAGCTGCTGCCGGTCCTGCTGGCCTGGCTGGCCGACGGCGTGGATCCCGACGCCGGCCTGCTGGGCTTCCGGCGGCTCAGCGAGAACCTTGGCGATACGCACTGGTACCTGGGGATGCTGCGCGACTCTTCGGCGGCGGGGGAGCGGCTGTGCTCCATCCTTTCCTCGAGCCGGTTTATCACCGACCTGCTGGAGGTCTCGCCGGAATCCGCCGCCTGGCTCGGGTCCGATAAGGACCTGGTGCCGGCATCCTTCGACACCCAGTGGCAGGAAATCCAGTCGAAGATGTCCCGCCACCCCCTCCCCGGGGAAGCCATGCGGCTGATCCGGCTGATCCGCCGCCGGGAGATGCTGCGCATCGCCATCGCCGACAGCTCCGGGCTGCTCAGCCAGCAGGAGGTCGGCCGTGCCCTCGCGGACGCAGACCGTGCCGCTGTCCTGGGGGCCCTGCATGTTGCGGAGTCCGAGGTGTTCGGCAGCAGCGGGAAGCTCACCGATCTGCTGGTAGTCGCGATGGGCCGGCAGGGCGGACGGGAGATCGGCTACGGTTCCGACGCGGACGTGATGTACGTCCACCGCCCGCTGCCCGGCGCCGACCCCGCGGCAGCCCAGGCGCAGGCGGAGAAGGTCGTCTCCCAGATCTCCACTTTCCTGCAGCAGCCGTGCAGCCCGGCCGTCCAGGCCGAGCGGCCCCTGATCCTCGACGCCGGCCTGCGTCCCGAGGGCAGGCAGGGGCCGCTGGTGCGCAGCCTGGAATCCTACCGCGGCTACTACGAGCGCTGGTCGGCGATCTGGGAGGCACAGGCACTGCTGCGGGCACGTACGATGGCCGGAACTGATTCGCTGGGCGAGGACTTTATGGCCCTGATCGATCCGGTGCGCTATCCGGAGGAAGTCACGGCAAAGGACGTGCGGGAGATCCGCCGGATCAAGGCAAGGGTGGAAGCCGAGCGGCTGCCCCGCGGCGCGGACCCTTCCCGGCAGCTCAAGCTCGGGCGGGGCAGCCTCAGCGACGTTGAATGGCTGGTGCAGCTGCTCCAGCTGCAGCATGCCCGGCGGGTGCCGGAGCTGCAGACCACGGCAACCCTTCCCGCGCTGGACGCGATCGAGGCGGCGGAGCTGCTTCCCGCCGTCGACGTCGAGACCCTCCGGGAGGCCTGGCTGCTCGCCAGCCGGGTCCGAAGCGCAAATGTTATCCGCGGCGGGAGGAACCCCGACGTGCTGCCGTCCTCCCGTCGGGAACTGGATGCCGTGGCCCGCTGGTGTGGTTACGGTGCAGGTCAGGGCGGGGTTTTGGAGGAGGACTACCTTAAGGTCACCCGGCATGCCCGGGCCGTTTTCGAACGGTATTTCTACGGATACGGGACCTAGCTCACGTCCCTGAGGGCTCAATCGGTTCGTTGCATTGCCACTGCTCTAGGTACGCTCTATGAGGGCATTTGCGGCGTGGGCCGCAGTGAAAGAGCTAGGAGACGTTTACTTTGCTTAGTGGCAAACGGGCCTTAAAGGGCCCGGCTAAACTGGCCGTACCGCTGACCACCTTCCTCGCAACCCTGGCTTTGCTGCTGGGGATCCCTGCGGCCGGAGCAGTTGCAGCGGACGGCGTCGAAGGTGAGACCTTCGTCATCGGCACCGATACCACGTTCGCTCCGTTCGAGTTCCGTCAGGACGGCGAACTGGTCGGTATCGACATGGACCTCCTCAACGCGATCGCCGAGGAGGAGGGCTTCAATGTCGAAATCCAGTCCCTCGGCTTCGACGCGGCACTTCAGTCGCTGCAGTCCAACCAGGTGGACGGCGTTATTGCCGGTATGTCCATCACGGACGAACGCCGGCAGGTCTTCGACTTCTCGGACCCGTATTTCGAGTCCGGCATCCAGATGGCCGTCGCCGAAAACAACGACGACGTCGCGGGGTACGAGGATCTGCGCGGCAAGCGCGTAGCGGTCAAGACCGGCACCGAAGGCCAGACCTTCGCCGAGTCCATCAAGGACCAGTACGGCTTCGAAGTGGTTGCCTTCGCCCAGTCCGCCCAGATGTACGACGACGTCAAGGCCGGCGGCTCCGTGGCCGTCTTCGACGACTACCCCGTCCTTGCCTACGGCGTCGCGTCCGGCAACGGGCTGAAGACCGTCACCGAGAAGGAAGCCGGCAGCTCGTACGGTTTCGCCGTCAACAAGGGCGCCAGCCCCGAACTCCTGACCGCCTTCAATGACGGCCTTGCCGACCTGAAGGCAAGCGGGGAATACGACGAAATCCTGGACACCTACCTCGAGTCCGGTGCGAAGGATTCCAGCTTCTGGTCCCTGATCACGGACAACGGTCCCGCCTTTGCCAAGGGCATGGGCCTGACCCTGCTGGCGACCGCGCTGTCGCTGCTCTTCGCCCTTGTCCTGGGTGTGTTCTTCGGCTTCCTGAAGGTCGGCTCGTCAAAGATCCTGCGCGGCATCGCCACCGTCTACGTCAGCATCTTCCGCGGCACCCCGGTGCTGGTCCAGGCCTTCTTCTTCTACTTCGGCCTGCCGCAGCTGATCGGCCAGCCGGTGGATGTCCTCACCGCCGGTGTGCTGACGCTGAGCCTGAACGCCGGCGCCTACATGACCGAGATTGTCCGCGGCGGTATCCAGTCCGTGGATCCCGGCCAGATGGAAGCGGCGCGCAGCCTCGGACTGGGCTACGGGAAGACCATGCAGAAGGTCATCATTCCGCAGGCCATCAAGATCATGACGCCGTCCTTCATCAACCAGTTCGTCATTACCTTGAAGGACACCTCCCTGCTTGCCGTCATCGGCTTTGCGGAGCTGACGTACCAGGGCCAGCAGATCTACGCGGTGAACTTCCGTACCGCGGAGGTCCTCCTCATCGTGGCAGCCCTGTACTTCATCGTCATTACGCTGCTGACCAAGCTGGCGGACGTCCTGGATAAGAGGTTTAACAAGTGAGCAAGATCCAAACCATCGGACTGCGAAAGTCCTACGGGACCAACGAGGTCCTCAAGGGCCTGGACGTCAGCGTGGCCGAGGGTGAAGTAGTCTGCGTCATCGGCCCTTCCGGCTCCGGCAAGTCCACTTTCCTGCGCTGCCTGAACAAGCTGGAAGACATCACCGGCGGAACCGTCATGGTTGACGGTTTCGACCTGACCGATCCGAAGGTGAACCTCAACGAGGTGCGCCAGCACATCGGGATGGTGTTCCAGCACTTCAACCTGTTCCCGCACATGAGCGTGCTGGACAACATCATGCTGGCCCCGGCGCAGCTGAAGAAGGCGCCCAAGGCCGAGGTGCGCAAGACGGCCCTGGCGCTGCTGGAGCGCGTGGGCCTGGCGGACAAGGCCGACGCCCGTCCGGCACAGCTTTCCGGCGGCCAGAAGCAGCGTGTGGCCATTGCCCGTGCACTGGCCATGCAGCCGGACATCATGCTCTTCGACGAGGCGACATCTGCCCTCGATCCCGAAATGGTGGGCGAAGTGCTGCAGGTCATCCGTGACCTGGCCCGTGAAGGCATGACCATGGTTGTTGTCACCCACGAGATGGGCTTTGCCCGCGAAGTGGCCGACCGCGTGATCTTTATGGCCGACGGCCACATTGTCGAGGAGAACACTCCGGAGCTGCTCTTCGGGAGCCCGCAGGCTCCGCGGCTCCAGGACTTCCTGGCCAAGGTGCTCTAAGACTGCAGCCCCTTTTACAGTGGCCGCCGACGGTATTCGCTATGCTCTGGGCATGAGCGAACCAACCGGTACGGCGGCCACTGTCGTACTGTTCCGGGATTCCGACGCCGGCCCGGAAGTGCTGCTGCTGGAACGCCCCACGGCAGGGTCCTTCGGCGGTGCCTGGGTATTTCCCGGTGGACGGGTGGACCTGGAAGACCGGGTCGAGGGAGAGCCCGATGCAGCGGCGGCTGTGCGCGCCGGAGTGCGCGAAACCGCCGAAGAAACCGGGCTGGTCCTGCGTGCCGCGGACCTGGCCCCGCTTTCCTGCTGGATCCCTCCGGAGGACATCCCGAGGCGCTACCGGACCTGGTTTTTTGCGGCGAAGGCTCCTGCCGGGGATATTCGGCTCAATCCGGGGGAGCTGCTCAACCATCTTTGGCTTACACCGTCGGAAGCCC
Source organism: Arthrobacter sp. zg-Y769 (assembly GCF_020907405.1). GTDB lineage: Bacteria > Actinomycetota > Actinomycetes > Actinomycetales > Micrococcaceae > Arthrobacter_B. The sequence goes on along the minus strand of NZ_JAJJOE010000017.1, from coordinate 1,679 downwards.
TGGACCGGCACCGCAACGGGCTGATGCAGCTGGTCCCGCCGACCTGGGTCACCCTGCACTCCCTGGCCTCGGATACCTCCGCCGACGCCGCCCTCGCCCGGATCGCGGGTGCCGAACCGGAAACCTACCGGACCCGTCCCCTCACCGGATACGAGCCCGCGACCGTCCTGGCCTGGGCGGGTGACGAGGAGTACGACGCCGCCGGGGGCGCTTCCGGTGCGGCTGTCGGCGGGTCTTCTGCTCCGTCGTCGGACGCTTCCCCGCCGGCGCGGCATCGGCTCGTGATGGAGAAAACCTCGTGGCGCTATGAGCGCACCCGGTAGCATGTAGCCATGGGGTTTACGGGAATAGTGATGCTAATGTGCGGACTCGGCCTGTCCTGGGCGGCTGAAGCCACCGCCAGGGGGAAGGTTGGCGTCAACGGCCTGATTGGCATCCGAACGGGATACGTGACGGATTCGCCGGAGGCCTGGCTGGCGGGACATCAGGCAGCGCGCGGACTAATGCACGCGGCAGCTGCCGTTTTTGCGGTCATGGGCATCCTCGCCCTGGTCTTCGACGGCACCGAGGGAGTGCTTGCCGTCGTTGCCATTGCGGGAAGCCTCGGAGTACTTGCGTTGATTCTTGCGGCTGCCTCCAGGGCGAACCGTGCTGCGGGACGGGTTGTTGCGGCGGGCGGCTCTGAACCTGCGGGGAAGCAACACTAGAGGCCGGCTCGCTGAAGGGTGATGGCGTGACCTGTATGGAGGACGCTGGACTTAGATGCCCTTGCAGCAGCATCTTGGGAGCGCGGGCACCGCGGCAGGGCTGAGCAGGTCCGGCGTTTTGGCTTTTTCGACCTGGTCGCTGCAGACGGGTGTGAGTCAGGAGCAGAGAGTTCCTCCACAGGCCGGGACCTCATGATGCCGTAGAGCAGTTTTCCACATTGTGCCGGCCCACCGGTCCGGGCAGGCATCCGCGCTGGTGGACTTGGCTCATGGAACAGGCCACTGCCCGCAATTCTCGCTCCCGGAGTCGAGCGACTCGCCGTCCGGGCGCACATCCACGTTCGGACACCACGGGTACCGGAAATGCCGGGGGCCGCGCTGAAGAGCCGCGGGAGCCATCCAGGGCACGGACAACCAGCACATCTCCCCAGGCGGACATGGGATTGGCGCTGCCGGGTGTGTTCTGCGTGTCCGCCGGTGATGCTCCTGCTGCAGGCACGGTGTTGCCGCCCGGGTTGATGGGGATGCTTTCCCTCCAGGGACCCGAGGAACTGGGGCAGGAAGCGGCGCTGCAGACCCTGGAGCGTCTCAACGCAGTGGTCTGCTGGGTGCAGGCACAACAGGCGCGCACCGTGTACCGGCTGCAGGAACTCACTGCACAGAACCTGGGGCGGCATCCGTATCCGGATCTCGCACGCGCAGGAAGTGAAGCCGGGGCAAAGACGTCGGCAGTCGGCGCCGATGCTGCGGTTCCTGCACCCGACGGGAAAGCCGGGGCGACCACCGAAAATATGCCACCCGCCGCAGACTCTGCGGCTGCTGACGGCAATGACCGGACCGACAGCCAGAGCCGGGGTGGGGAGTGGGTGCTCAGGGCCACTGCTGCCGAGGTCGGTGCCCTGCTGTGCCTGACTAATTTTGCTGCGTTGCGGCTGGTCTCCGATTCGGAGCAGTTGTGCACCCGCTGCCCGG
>NZ_JAJJOE010000016.1 GCF_020907405.1 Arthrobacter sp. zg-Y769 | reverse complement strand
GCCGGTCAGCCCGAAGCGGCTGGTGTGCCGGACGACGTCGTGGTTGGACAACACCCACGTGGTTGGTGCCCCGACCCGGTCGAAGGCGTGCAGGGAGGACTCGATGACTTCCCGCAGCGCCGGGGCGTGCCAGGGGTGGTGCAGGTAGGCGAAGTTGAAGGTCTGGTGCATTTCGTCCGGACGCACCCAGTCGCTGAGCCGGTCCACCGGGTCGATCGTCGCTTCGGCGCAGAGCACCCGGTCACCTTCGTAGGAGTCCAGGATTTTCCGCCAGGAACGGAAGATGTCGTGGATGCCGGGCTGGCCGAACATCGGGGCTGCCTCGCCGGGGAAGCCTTCGGAGGAGGACCCGTCGGCCCGGCCGCCCCAGTCCGGGAGCCCGGATTGCTTGATCAGCGCGTGGGCGACGTCCACGCGGAACCCGCCGACGCCGCGGTCGAGCCAGAACCGCAGGATCTTTTCGAACTCGGCGTGCACGGCCGGGCTGTCCCAGTTGAAGTCCGGCTGGGAGGTATCGAAGAGGTGCAGGTACCACTGTCCGGGGGTGCCGTCGGGTTCGGTGATGCGGGTCCAGGCCGGGCCGCCGAAGTGGGACTGCCAGTTGTTCGGCGGGTTTCCGCCGTTCTCGCCGGTGCCGTCGCGGAAGATGAACATGTCCCGGGCGGGGGAGCCGGCGGGGGAGGCCAGTGCGGCCTGGAAGAGGGGATGCTGGTCGGAGCAGTGGTTGGGGACCAGGTCCACGATGACGCGGATGTTGTGTCGGGAGGCTTCGGCGACGAGGGCGTCGAAGTCTTCCATGGTTCCGAAGAGAGGGTCCACGGAGCAGTAGTCGGCGACGTCGTAGCCGGCGTCCTTCTGCGGGGAGCGGTAGAACGGGGAGAGCCAGATGGCGTCGATGTCGAGTTCGGCCAGGGCGGGCAGTTCGGCGGTGATGCCGGGCAGGTCTCCGACCCCGTCACCACGTAGGTCACGGAACGAGCGAGGGTAGATCTGGTAGATCACCGAAGACCGCCACCACTCACGGCCGGCCGGCGGTTCATGTACGGGAACCACCCGAAGCCTTGCCCGGTTGGAAGCGCTAGCCAGTAGGTCAACCATTTAGGGCGTTTTCCTTCCGCATGTTTGCTGAGCTTACAGTTCCATTTAACGGTTCCGGCGGCGGCCGCGGCTGCCGGAAGCCGTGGAGATCACAGGAGATTTTCACCACGTTTTGCTGCCTCAGCCGTGGCCATGTGCCTGCGATGCCGTCGGTTCCTGAGGATGTATAGGATTGAGCCAGGTCACATGACTTCTGCGTGGCTGCTGGACCCAGTGTCCCAACCACGCAAACCACTTCTTCCCAGGGGGAACATCCGCGTGTCAGAGAACCGACCAGAATGGCAGCCCGCTGCAGACCCGGCAGCCGGTGACGAAAATGCCAACGGCCAGTACGCTGCGCCGTCACCGTCGGCACAGCCGTCCTACTCTGGTGCCCAGGATGAGAAGCATGACACCGCATACCCGTCCTACGGCCAGCAGGCCGGGTACCCGTCCTACGGACAGCAGGCCGGCTACCCGGGTTACGGGCAGCCGCAGGGATACCCCGCCTACGGCCAGCCGCAGGGATACCCCGCCTACGGCCAGGACAGCTACCCGCAGCTGCGGCCGAACCCCGGACAAGCCATGGGCATCGCCGGCCTCATCACGTCCTTCTTGGTCGCCGTGGTGGGCCTTGTCCTGAGCATTGTGGGCCTGAACCAGTCCCGCAATGCAGGAATGACCAATGTCCCGGCCGTGATCGGCATTATCGTCGGCGCGGTGGGGACCCTCTTCTGGTTACTCTTCTTCGTTCTCCTCTTGATCGGGATCGTGGCCGATAGCGGTGCCAGCTACTGACCGCTTCCCCGCCCCGCCCAGGGAGCCCCGGCCTTAGGCCGGGGCTCCTCCTGCATCCAGGATCTCCATGGTGCGGCTATCGGTGCTGAGTAGGATCGCCGCCTCGTCGCGCCGGTGGCGAAGAATAGTGTCCATGTAGGACTGCACCGCCTCGGCCATGGGCACGTTACGGTTGGCCTTTTCGGACATGTACCAGCGGTGCTCCAGGACTTCATGTACCACTTCGGCGGCTTCGAGTTTGCTGCCCAGATCCCGGGGTACGGCTTTCACAATCGGTTCGAAGACCTGCGTGACCCACAGATGTGCGCTGAGCTCCTCGTCGAGTTCGGGATGGCTGGTCACCCTGTAGGAATCCAGGTCGTTGAGCAGCCTGCGGGCCTGGTTCTCCTGCGCGTCTATGCCCGTCAGGCGCAGCAGCCGTCGCTGGTGATGGCCGGCGTCGACCACCTTGGGCTGCAGCTGCACCTCGGAACCGTCCGGGGTGGTGCTGATGCTGAGTTCGTCGACGTCGAACCCCAGGTCGTTCAGGCGCCGAATGCGGGCATCCACGCGCCATCGATCGGCCATCCCAAACGACTCCCGCTCGGTCAGTTCCGCCCAGAGCCGGCGGTAGCTGTCCATAATCCGTTCACTAGTGGCCAGCGGATCCACGGATTCCTCGACCAGGCCGCCCTCGGCCAGGTCCATCAGTTCCCCGGCGATGTTCACCCGGGCGATCTCCAGGTCATATTCCCGCTGGCCGTTGGAAAGTTCGGGGTAGAGCTCTCCCGTTTCCGCATCGACCAGATAGGCGGCGAAGGAGCCGGCGTCGCGGCGGAAGAGGGTATTGGACAGGGACACGTCGCCCCAGTAGAAACCTGCCAGGTGCAGGCGTACCAGCAGGAGTGCCTGGGCGTCGATCAGGCGCGTCAACGTGACTTCGCGCAGGGTCTGGGAGAAGACGGCGCGGTAGGGAAGGGAGAAGCGCAGGTGCCGTGTGACCAGGACCGGCTGCAGCTCCTCGCCCGCTGGATCCATGCGCCCGGTGATAACCGCCACTGGTGCAACTGCGGGAACGTTCAGGCGGCGAAGCTTGCGCAGCATGTGGTATTCCTGCCGTGCCACATGCTCGCTGGTTTCCTTGATGGCAATAAGTGAATCGCCCAGCCGGGCGAAGCGGACCACATGGCGGGAGATGCCGCGGGGGAGTGCTGCCAGGTTCTCCTTGGGCCATTCCTCCAGCGGAATGTGCCAGGGAAGATCCAGCAGTGCCGGATCCATCGAAGCCGCGGTGATGTTCAGCGACCCGAGGGTATTGATCCGGTTGGTCGAGGAACGTGTAGTGCGGGGCAGCTTGCCGGTCTGCTCCCAGTCCGTGGGTTCGTTCTGCCAGTGGGCAGGTACGGCGTCTGTCATAGGCGAAAGCCCTTACGTCTCGAGCATGCGTTAACGAAAAAGCGGTGGCTCCCCATCTCAGAGTTTAGTTGAGCAGGGAAGCCACCGCATGTCGATCCGGTCGGGGTTAGGCCTGTTCCGCGAGCCGTTCCCCGTTGGAGGTGTCGAACAGGTGCACGTGGCCCTTCTGCGGGCGGACGTGGAGCGTGTCGCCCTTCAGCGGAGGACGCCGGCCGTCCACGCGGACCACCATGTCATGGTCCTTGCCGTCGATGGTGCTGTGGCCGTAAACGTAGGCATCAGCTCCCAGTTCCTCGACCACGTCCACCTCGACCCGCAGGCCCTCGCCCTCCGGAACGGTTTCGAGGTCCTCCGGACGGACACCCAGCGTCACGGTGTTGCCGGCGGCGGCCCCGAGCACCGAGCTCTCCACCGGGTAGACGGCCCCGCCGAAGGCGACACCGCCGTCTACCACCGGGAGCTCGAGCAGGTTCATGGCCGGTGAGCCGATGAAGCCGGCGACGAACACGTTCCGGGGGTGGTCGTAGAGGTTCCGCGGAGTGTCCACCTGCTGCAGGATTCCGTCCTTCAGTACAGCCACCCGGTCACCCATCGTCATGGCCTCAACCTGGTCATGGGTGACGTATACCGTGGTGACGCCGAGCCGGCGGGTCAGGGAAGCAATCTGGGTGCGCGTCTGCACACGCAGCTTGGCATCCAGGTTGGAGAGCGGCTCATCCATCAGGAAGACCTGCGGGTTACGCACAATGGCGCGGCCCATGGCAACGCGCTGGCGCTGACCGCCGGAGAGCGCCTTCGGCTTGCGGTCGAGGTAGTCTTCGAGGTCCAGCAGCTTCGCGGCCTCACGGACGCGTTCCATGCGCTCTTCCTTGCCGATGCCGGCGATCTTCAGGGCGAAGCCCATGTTGTCCGCCACGGACATGTGCGGGTACAGCGCATAGTTCTGGAAAACCATGGCGATGTCGCGGTCCTTGGGCGGAACGTCGGTGACATCACGGTCGCCGATGAGGATCCGTCCTGAGTTGACGTCTTCGAGCCCGGCGAGCATCCGCAGGGAGGTGGATTTTCCGCAGCCGGAGGGGCCGACGAGAACCAGGAATTCGCCGTCGGCGATTTCGAGGCTGAGGTTGTCTACTGCGGGGCGTTCCGTCCCCGGGTAGACGCGTGTTGCCTGGTCAAACGTAACCGTTGCCATGGTGTTTCCCTTCACGGGCAGGTACGTGCCCGACGATCCGTTGTGAATGGAGAGCTATTGAGTTGGGTTGGGAACCGCGGGAGCAGGTCGTCAGCGACCTGTGATGCAGCTCACGGGGACAGTATTGCACACGTTCCCCGGTGTAAGTCTGTCCCCCGGTGCGGGGAGTTAACCGGCGACGGCGGCGGCGCGCAGCCGTGCAAGTTCGGTGAGCACCGCGGTGAATGCCTCGGGGGAGGCGACCCGGTATGCCGCGCCGGTGTCCCCGGTGCCGACCTTGATTCCGACGTCGCCGGGTTCGAGGACCGCGAAACCGCGTTCGTCGGTGACGTCGTCGCCGGCGAAGAGCACGGCCGTTGCCCCGGTCAGCTTCCTCAACGCACGGATGCCTTCGCCCTTGTTGGTATGGACCACGGAGGCTTCCAGTACGGACTTGCCATCGGTGACCTGCACGCCGTCGAGCAGGCCCAGTTCCCGCCGCGCGTCCTCCGTGGCGGCGGCAGCCACCGGCGCGGAGACGCTGCGGGTGTGCAGTACGACGCCGGCGGGCTTGGCTTCCAGCCGGCAGCCCGGGTGCCGTGCAACTACGGATTCCACGGCGGTGCGGGCACGGGCCAGCAGCTGGGCCTGCTCGGCGGTCAGCTGCAGCGGCTCCTGGTTGGGGCCGGTCCAGGTTTCGGCGCCGTGACTGCCGATCAGCAGGGTTTCGGGATCCGGGGTGGCAACGGTGCGCAGGCTGTCCAGCGCGCGTCCGGAAATGAACGCGGTGACGGTGTCCGGAAGGGCGGCGAGGGCGCGGACAGCGGCGGCCGATCCGTCCAGCGGCCGGGCATCCTCGGCATGCTCCACCAGCGGGGAAAGCACGCCGTCGAAGTCCAGCGCCACCAGGAGTTTTCCGGTGCCGGCCAGGGACTCCAGTGCCGCCTGCAGCTCGGTGTCCGGTGCACTCATGACTGTTCCCGGTCCTGGTCCCCGGTCGGTTCCCGGTCCTGGTCCTGGTCGAGTGCCTCAAGGAAGTTCTGGGACCAGCGCTCGACGTCGTTCTGCAGCACCTGCCGGCGCATCAGGCGCATCCGGCGGCTGGCTTCCCGGGTGGGCATGTTTACCGCGGTGAGGATGGCCGCCTTCAAGCCGTCGATATCGTGCGGGTTGACCAGCACGGCCTGGCGCAGCTGGTCCGCCGCTCCGGTGAACTCGGAGAGCACCAGGGTGCCTGTGTTCCCGGTGCGGGCGGCGACGTATTCCTTGGCCACCAGGTTCATGCCGTCGCGCAGCGCGGTGACGAGCATAACGTCGGCAGCAAGGTAGAGCGCCACCATTTCCTCCACCGGATAACTGTGGTGCAGGTAGCGCAGCGCGGTGTTGGAGATGGTGTCGAAGGAGCCGCTGATCCGGCCAACAGTGCCCTCAACTTCTTCGCGCAGCAGCCGATACTGTTCCACGCGCTCGCGGGAGGGGCTGGCCACCTGGATCATGGCTGCGTTCTCCACCGTGATCCTGCCGTCTTCGAGGAGCTCGCCGTAGGCCTTGAGCCGGTGGCTGATGCCCTTGGTGTAGTCCAGCCGGTCCACGCCCAGCAGCACGGTGTCCGGGTTGCCCAGTTCACGGCGGATCTGCTTGGAACGCTCGATGACATCTTCGCGCTGCGCCAGCTCGGCGATCTGGCTGGAGTCGATGGAGATGGGGAACGCCTCGGCGCGGGAAACGTAGGACAGGCCGTCTTCAGTGGTGACGTTTACCTGCTGCTGGCGGATGGTGTAACCGGCAAAGCGGCGGACGCAGCGTAGGAAGTTGCTGGCATCGGAGGGGCGCTGGAACCCGATCAGGTCCGCGCCGAGCAGGCCCTCGATGATGTTCCGGCGCCACGGCAGCTGGGCGAAGATCTCCAGCGGAGGGAAGGGGATGTGGTTGAAGAAACCGATCTTCAGGTCCGGGCGGGCCTTCCGCAGCAGCTGGGGGACCAGCTGCAGCTGGTAATCCTGCACCCAGACGGTGGCGCCCTTGGACGCGACCGACGCAGCGGCGTCGGCAAAGCGGCGGTTCACGGTCCGGTAGGCATCCCACCAGGTGCGGTGGAACTCCGGGGCGGCAATCACATCGTGGTAGAGCGGCCACAGCGTCGCGTTGGAGAACCCTTCGTAATACAGTTCCACTTCGTCGGCGCTCAGCGGCACCGGTTTCAGGTGCATGTTGTCGTGGTCGAAGGGTTCAACCTCTTCATCCGGGGAGCCGGGCCAGCCCACCCATGCGCCGTCGGCCTTCGCCATCACGGGAGCCAGAGCCGTGACCAGCCCGCCCGGTGAGCGGCGCCAGGTTTCACCGTCCGCTCCGCTGACCCGGTCAACGGGAAGCCGGTTGGAAACGACGATGAAATCGAAGTCGCCGTAGCTGTCCGGAGCGTCTTCCCTGGAACTCGGATCCGCGTCAGCGTTCACGAATGGCACCCCTTTGTTGTTTGGTCGTATATTGCCACTCTAGCGAAGCGGGGAAACTTTGTACCGCCCGCCGGCGTTGGTCGAAAGGTGGCGGACGCCGTTCCGCCTACACTGGTGATGAGCTGAGAGGCCCCGGAAACGGTGCCGGCGTTGAGAGACATGAGGAATTATGACTGACCGGAATCCCAAGCCGACCAAGGCAGAGCGTACTGCCGCTGCCCGCGAGCAGGCACGCGCCCTGCGCGAGGCCCAGCAGAAGAAGGAGCGGCGCAACCGTCTCCTGGCGATCTGGGGCGTGGTGGTTGCCGTTATCGCGGTGATCGCGATCGTGGCCGTGATTGTGGTCAACAACATGAACCAGAAAATACCCAGCACGGGAACGTCGCCCGCCAACGCGAACGAGTACGGCGGCTTCACCCTGACGTCCACCACGGCGCTGGAACCGACGGAGAAGTTCGATCTTGACGTCGAGACCCTGCCTGAAGCACCGGAGGAAGCCGCTGAAGAGACGCCGGTTCCGCCGGGGGTTGCGGCTGCGGAGCCGGGCGAGCCCGTCCAGGTGGTGGAATACGTGGACATCAACTGCGTGCACTGCGCGGACTTCGCCGCGACCTTCGATGACCAGATTTCCCAGTGGCTGGATGCCGGTGAGATCACCTACGAATACCGCACAGTGGCATTCCTGGACCGGAACTCCACCTCCAACTACTCCTCCCGCGGCGCCAATGCAGCGGCGTGCGTGGCGGACCAGAGCCCCGAGTCCTATTGGGACTTCATGCAGGCCATCTTCGCCCAGCACGCCTCCGGCGAAGTGAAGAACGCGGAGCTGGTGGACATGGCCGAGTCCGTGGGCGCCGATACCGAGGGCATGGATGACTGCATCGAAGACGACACCTACCGTCCGTTCGTGAAGTACGCGGACCAGCTGGCCCGCGTGGACGGCATCAGCGGCACCCCGACGGCGTACGTCAACGGCGCTGAAGCGGACCTGAACACCTTCGTGGAAACGGTCCAGGGCGCGATCGACGCCAACAAGTAAGTCCGAGGTCGGCCAGCGTCCGTTCCCCGTGAAACGTTTCGGTTTCACGGGGGCGGGCGCTCTGGGCTAATCTTGTCTAGCGCTGTTGTTCCAACCTGATTGTGCAGGCGGACGACGGCGGCGTCGCTGGCTTGGTTTATGGCCCGCCAGCAGCGCCCCCTTAGCTCAGTTGGCCAGAGCACCTGTCTTGTAAACAGGGGGTCGCCGGTTCGAATCCGGCAGGGGGCTCCACCTAAAACCCCTTCTGATCGCACCCGATCAGGAGGGGTTTTCCCTGTGCTGCCGGTGGCTCACTACACATTCGGAGCATGGTGCGGATATATGTAGAGAGACATGGACGGGCTTACCAGAACCTACAGCGCCAACCCGGTGCCCACCGGAATGGTGCAGGTGGTCTCCACCGCGGCTGAACTCAAGCGCGCCTTGGCGAACGCCCGACCGGGCGAGATCATCGAACTACGCGAGGGCCGTTACATCGGATCGTTCACGGCATCCGTTTCCGGTACGACGGCCGCGCCGATCACGCTCCGCGGTGCCCGCGCCGTCGTTCTTTCATCGGGGTCCATCTCCTCCGGCTACGGCCTTCACATCACCGGATCGAACTGGCGCATTAACGGTATCTCTGTTGCTTCATCGAGCAAGGGCATCGTGCTCGACGGTTCACGGAACACCATCATCGAGGGCGTTGACGTTGGCACGATAGGAGCTGAGGCCGTTCACTTCCGCTCAGGCAGTAGCGACGGCGCCATCATCAATTCCCTGATCCATGACACGGGCCTCAGGCAGCCCGAATTTGGTGAGGGCATCTACCTCGGCACTGCCCACAGCAACTGGACCGGCGGAGTTCCCGATCTTTCGGATCGAATCACGGTGCGGGGAAACCGCATCACGAATACGCCGGCGGAAGGCGTGGACGTCAAGGAAGGAACCACAGGCGGGATCATTATCGACAACGTCTTCACGAACTCGGGTTTCTCCGGCGCGAACTACTCGGATTCCTGGGTGGACGTGAAAGGAAACAACTACCGGATCGAAGGCAACTCCGGCCTTGGGACCAAACGCGATGCATTCCAGGTTCACTCGGTGCTGGCGGGCTGGGGCACCGGCAACGTCTTTGTCGGTAACTCGGTTCAGGGTGGTGTGCCAGGTCATGAGGTGTGGGTTCAGTCGGAATCCTTGAACACCACAATCATCTGCAAGGCAAGCGGGGCGGCCCTTGGATTGAGCAACGTCAGCTGCCGCTGACACGTTCACTCACGAGGTGCCGGACACAGCTCCGATGGCTCGCCCGGGTATCCACTGGTATGCAGGGCGATCAGTTATCCCACGGGGTTCGGTGCCTCGTCGCGGATGTCGGAGGACAGTTCCACGGTGGAGGCCTGAGCAGGCCGGCCGAGTGCACGGTACTGCCACCCCTTGGAGGTGTAGTCATTGGCATTGAGTGCGTGGCGGCCGTCGAGGATGCGGCGGTGGCTGACGAGTGCGCCGAGGGTGTCGGGATCGGCCTCACGGAATTCGGACCACTCGGTGAGGAGGGCGACGACGTCGGCCTTATCGACAGCTTCGGCCATGGAATCGACGTAGTTGAGGTCGGGGTACAGGTGGTGGGCGTTGGAGTTGGCTTCGGGGTCGTACACCGTGACGAGGGCACCCTCGAGGTAGAGAAGACGGGCAACATCAAGTGCCGGGGCATCACGGACGTCGTCCGAATTGGGCTTGAAAGCAGCCCCCAGGGCGGCGACCCGGACACCGGCGAGGCTTCCGCCGGCGAGTTCGCGGATCAGGTCCACCGTGCGCACGCGTCGCCGGTTGTTGATGGAGTCGACCTCGCCGAGGAAACTCACGGCCTGGCCGACCCCGAGTTCTTCTGCCCGGTGCTTGAAGGCCCGGATGTCCTTAGGGAGGCATCCTCCGCCGAAGCCCAGGCCGGGCTTCAGGAACCGGCCGCCGATGCGGTCATCGAGGCTTAGCGCCTTGGCGAGGTGATTCACGTCCGCTCCGGTGGCTTCACAGATTTCAGCCATGGCGTTGATGAAGGAGATTTTCGTGGCCAGGAAGGAATTGGCCGCAACCTTCACCAGTTCAGAGGTGGCAAGATCGGCGACGATTACCGGGGTGTCCAGGTCAAGGATGGGTTTGAAGACCCGGCGCAGCTGCTGTTCAGCCCACTGGGAGCTGACCCCGAAAACGAGGCGGTCGGGGAAGAGTGTGTCCTGGACGGCGAACCCTTCACGCAGGAACTCGGGGTTCCAGGCAAGTTCGAGTTCCGTGCCCAGCGGCGAGATCGACTGGACCATGGAGGTGATGCGGGCGGCCGTGCCGATGGGGACCGTTGACTTGCCTACAAGCAGGACCTTTCGGTCGATCCTGGCGGCCAGGGCAGTGAAGGCAGCATCTACATAGGTCATGTCCGCGGCTGAGGAGTTCGGGGACTGGGGGGTGCCGACGCACACGAAGTGCACGTCGCCGAAGGCTGCGGCTTCGTCGAAGTCGGTCGTGAAGCGCAGACGGCCCGAGTCGAGGGCCTCTTGGAGTTTTTCCGGCAGGCCTGGCTCGAAGAACGGCACTTCGGCGGAGGAGAGTAGGTCGATTTTGCGTTGGTCGACGTCGACGCCGAGGACGTCGAAGCCCATGATGGCCATGCAGACCGCGTGGGTGGCGCCGAGGTAGCCGGTGCCGATGACGGTCACTTTCGGCGGTTGCTGAGTGCTGGAGTCGTGGGAGATGCTCATCGTCGGTCCTCTTTTGGGTAGCGAGTATCGCGGAGTGGTGCCTACTGCCGTGCTTGAGGGGAAGGTCGGGAGATGTCAGCCGGAGGTGCAGGGTTCGTTGGACAGGCCTTCTCCGGCGGCGGAGGCCGTGTTGCTGCATTCGACGATGTTGTCGCGGACGGGTTTGAGCGAGTAGCCAAGTCCTGGGCCGTTGACCTGGGCGTCGTTGTCGCGGAATACGTTGTCCGTGCCCCAGCCGTCGATGATTTCGTGGGTCTGGAATCCGTCGAGCGGTGAGTTGATTCCTGTGTTGCCGTCGATCACCCAGTCGCGTCCCTTCACATCCACCCAGGAGTCGGCCTCGATGATGCCTGAGCCGTCGAAGGTATTGGCTCGCAGCACGCCGTCCGAGGTGCCCTCCTTGATGTCGACACTCTCGGACGTGGTCTCGGTGATGGTGTTGCCTTCGATCGAGTTGCGATCGCTGCGGTCGGGCTCGCAGTTGCTGATGTCGCACCAGTTGCTCTCGGCGGTGCCAATGTAAATGCCTTCACCGAACTTGGGTTTGCGCAGGCCGGTGTTGCTGATGGTGTTCCCGATGACGCGGTTGTCGGTGCTGAATTTGCGCAGGTGGATGGCCTCGTCACCGGTGGTGGTGACGGTAAGGCCCTGGATCAGGTTGTTGGTGCTCTGGTCCACCATCACGCCTTTCTGGCCGTTGCGGACAGTGAAGCCCTGCAGCGCCCAGTAGGACGAGTTGTCGAGGTGGAACACGTAGCCGTCATCGGTTGTACCACCGTCGAGGATGCTCTCGGCGTTACCGCACAGCGTGATGGGCTGCTCCGCCGTCCCCTCTGCGGACGCCGTGAAATTACCCGTGTAGGTGCCTGCGGCGAGGCCGACGACATCCCCCGGGCGGGCGGCATCGAGCGCGTTCTCAAGCTCCGTCGACGTCGTTACCCGAACGGTCGGCTCGGGACATTGCACAGGTGTCGTCACCGGTGCAGGCGCTTCACCGGCGTCCTGAGTGGGCTGCGTCTGAGGTTCCTGCTGATCCCGGGCAACGTCCTGGCTGCCGGGTCTGTTCAATCCCGCAACGACGACGATGGCAACCACTGCCAACGCGACGACGGCGAGAATGAGTGCGGTGAGCTTGCTGCGGCGGCTCATCGTGCTCCCCGAACATCGTCGATGCGCACGATGCCACGACTGAGGGCGGTGAGCGGCACCCGCTCCTCGTAGGGGTTACGGATGGTGTGGACACGCAGGTGGTGTCTGCGGGTGAAGGCAGTCGCCACGAGCAGTGCGCCAAGCATCAGCCAGATGAAGGTCAGCGGTTGGAACACCGAGTTCACCACGCTCCGCACGGTGAGAGCGGGATGCCAGTCGAGCAAATCGTTGTCCTCGACCACGGCTCCTGTTGAGGTTTCATCCCAGATGGCGACGGTGCCGTACCCGCCGACATTATTACCGGTGACTTTGGTGTCGGGAACGCTGCCAAGGAGGGACACGCCGTGGCCCGAGAGCGAGTTCATGGTGTTGCTGGTGACGGTAGCCGAAGCATCCCGGACATACACGCCGGTGTCGCCACCGGAGATCGTGTTCCGGCGAATGTCTGCCTGGGCCCCGGGCTCGCGGACCGCGACGCCCTGAAGTCGCTGGTCCCGGATCTCGTTGTCGATGATGCTTACCCCTGTGGCGCCGTAATTGACCACAACGCCCACCTCGTTGCCGCGAATGGTGCTGCTCGTCACCCGAAGGTTTTCGCCGCCGCTGAGTTCGACACCGTAACGCCCGTTGTCTATGACCGTACTTCTCACTACGCGGTTCCCGCCGTAGGTCACGACCGCGGTGCCTACCGCATTGGGACCATCAGCAAGCGGTTGTCCGTCGAACGACATGCCGTTACGGCCATTGCCGTTTGCTGTGACATCCTCCAACTCGACGCGCGTGCTGGACCGGCCCACCGTTATTCCATCGACGGCGTTGCCTGACGAGGTAGTACCAGTGACGGTGGCGTCGGTGACGGAACGGTGAAGTACCAGCCCGTCAACCAGGCTCCCGCTGATAGACGAGTCGCGGATCGCGATGTCCCTGGCATTGGTCACGAACAGCCCGAACGCGTTGTCTTGGACCGTCAGGTTGTCGATGCCTGCAGTGACAACGCTGTAGTCGAGGTCTGTCTGATCAGCGAGTGACTTCAGGTCCTCCTCCGGTAGCAGGCGGGCCCCAGCCGGAGCCACTGGCTCCTCAGCCCCGGCATTGGCATTGGAGTCCACGAAGGTGCCGGCGGTATCTGTGCCGGTCAAGGCCAGTCCACCTGTGTTGCCGCTCCAAAAGCCGAGGGAGGACACCGTGGTGTGGGAAAGGGATGCATGACCGCCGATTACCCTGACGTACGCGCGTCCGTCTGAGGTGTCGGTATCTGCGCCGGCACCGTTCCAGCTGGTGATTTCGACGTCGGATTCCTCGGTGCCCGCGACGGTAAGTGAGCCGCCCAGGGCGACGATGGACACAAAGGCGTCCTTGTTGCTCTGCATGCGCACAGTGATGCCTTCTCCGAGTGCGAGCGTTGCGCCGGGCAGGACCACGATGTTCTCGGTGAGCATGTACGTCGACGACGCAAGCTCCCTGAACGTATCCGGGGCGAGCTGGAGCAGATCCGCGGCGGTATACGGTTCAGTCCTAGCCGGGAGGACGAGGGTGTCCGTCACCCCGGTGTGAAGCCGATAAGGACCTTCCAACCCGTCGACACGCCAGCGAGCTGCGGAGGCGATCGTGCGCACGTACACCAGGCGCTCCTCCTCACCCCGAACGATCCGCGCCTCACTAATGGGGTCGCCCGGGTACAGCTCGCCCTGAATATTGCCGTTCGTGGCGATCTCGTTGCGTCCGAAGGCATCAGCTTCGGACGTCTTCCAGAAGTTGCCGGCCACGATGAAAGCTGTTGCGACAAGCGCGACGAAGACAATGGCGAGCACGCCGAACAGGAGTGGTTTGCGGCTCGTCATACGATCGCCCCGCGGGCTCCATCTGCCGAATGGGCTGCCGTGTCTGCCTTGGTCTTAAGGCTCACGGCATTCTGGCCGTCACCGCCGGTCTGGTCGGCGTGCCTGGTCAACCACCCCTGCTTGTTCATCGTGAAGAACGCATACAGCTTGATCGGCAGCGCCACGAGGATCACGGTGAAGGCGAGAACCGGCAGGATCAGGATGTCCCGAGGGTGGCGGCGGAGGTGGGAAATGCCACGGATGCCGCGGCCGAGCAGAAGCCAGCAAAGTGCAGCGCTCACACCCAGCACGGTGACGTCCACCCGGTAGAAAATCAGATAGAACATGGTCAGTCCCATAGTCAGCGGTGTCAGCAGGATCTGCAGGACCGTGATTTTGGTGATGAACGGGACACGCCACAACCAACCAGTACCAATGGCCGTGAGGTAGCAGCGGTAGGAATTGCGGCTCCACCGGACGCGTTGCCTAACAAAGGCCCGGAAGCTGGAGGGAAACATTGATAGGGCACGAGCAGTGGACTGGTGCACGGTCTTATACCCGGAGGCGAGGACGAGCCAGGTAAGGCGGCCGTCATCGCCCGAGATGCAGCGCTTCCCCAGGAAATACTCATTCTCCAGGTGCTCGAGGACGGGCAGGACGGCCGACCGGCGGTATACCGCGGTCCGGCCCGAGACGCACGGGACAGCTCCAGCGGCGCCCATGGCCGGTACGTAGTCGAGATACCGGATGTTCACGAGCCAGTCAGCTATCCGGCGCCACACACTTGTCTCCCGCTTGTAGACAGTCTGGTGCGTTCCGACGGCCCCGACGAGCGGATCGATGAACGGCATCTGCACGTTCTGCAGCAGATCCGGCTGCCACCACGTATCCGAGTCCGTCAGTACCAGGATGTCGTACTTTGCCAACCGGATCCCCGCACCAAGAGCGGACCGTTTGCCCACATGGTGGAAAAGGATCGGCTTGATGGTCGGGTCGTGGAGCGCCTCAATCCGCGCATAAGCGTCAAGATCCTCGACGTCGAGGACAATGATGATCTCGTCCGGACGCTGGCTAAGCCACGACTCGAGCGCGCTCATGAGGATGTCCGGATCCTCGTGGAAAGACGGCACCACCACCGATGTTGTCGCCCTGTAATCGGTCACGATCGGCTTGGCTCGGCGCGAGAGGATGAACCGGTAGAGCCACAGCCCCCAAACGATCGCCCCAGCCACCGCAACCGGGAAGTAGGGCGAGAGCTCCGCCCAGAACGCGCTGACGTCCCTCCAGTTCAGGTTCGAGGTCCAGTCGGACCACTGGGTGTCTAGCGTCCCCATAACGAGGTCAACAACTGTGGTTGATGTAGAGGATGCAGTCAATCCAAATGAGAACATAGGATTCCTCGGACGAGACGGAACGGCCGAGGAAACGTTACGGCCGCTGAGGTGCAGAAGTAGCGCCTCGGACCCCTGAGGGGTCGGTTTGGACACGTCGTTGTCCCTGGTAACGACTCTAGGGGTGGCTACTTAAAGTGAACAGCCAGCACTCCGTTATTTGCCGCAGATATTCACACCTCACTGCTGAACTACTCGGGGTTACCCTATGAACTGCGGCAGAGGCCGCCCATCCAAGTGGATTTGCGCCCGTGGACTGATGCGCAAGGGTACTGCCCGTTATCTGCACCTCCTTGGTGCAATTGCTTGATAGAACTCTTTCCCCGTGTGCGGAGGCGTGGGGGGGGGAGGGGGGGCGGGAAAAACCGGGACCACAGACGCACCTAAGATGTAAAAGCAGAATCAGCGTGCGCGTGTAGAAGGAGTCTCCAATGGTTATGCCCCGGAACCTGTTCCTCGTCCGTCACGGACAGAGCGAAGCGAACGTGATGCAGAAGGCGTCCAAAGCCGGTGACTCCAGCCTCTACACCGAAGAGACGATGACCGTTCCGGACCGCTCGTGGCGGCTTACGGAACTGGGGGTCCAGCAGGCCAAGGTCGCCGGCGCCTGGATCGCGCGGCAGAACATCGAGTTCGACCGGGCCATGGTCTCCGTTTACACCCGGACCCGTGAGACTGCCGCGCACCTCGGGCTGGATGTGCGTTGGGAGGAGAACCGGGTGATCCGTGAGCGTTCGTGGGGAGAAATCGGCTCCATGTCGAAGCAGGACTTCGCCCGCAAGTACTCGCAGAACGCGGCGTACCGTGACAGTGATCCGCTGTACTGGGCCCCGCCTGCGGGGGAATCCATTGCCAATGTCGCTGAAAACCGGGTGCGGAACATCCTGAGCACCCTGCACCGTGAAAACGCCCGCGACAATGTTCTCCTGGTGACGCACGGCGAATTCATGTGGGCAACCCGTCTGGTGCTGGAGCGCTGGAGCGATGAGGAGTTCCTGGAGCGGGACGCGGACAAGGACCAGATGATCCACAACTGCACCGTCCTGCAGTACACCAGCACCGACCCGGACAACCGGAACAACGTCCGCGAAAAGCTCAACTGGGTCCGGCGCTGCTGGCCCGTCCAGGTGGACGGCGAGTGGACCATGTTCGTCGGCGAATGGGAAGAATTCGACCGGAAGTACTTCACCCGTGACGACCTCCTGGAACGGGCTGAAGCGAACCGGCATTTCCTGCAGGGTGCGTTCGGAAGCTGAGGCGTTCCCTCCTCATGTTATATTCGCGGCATGGGTGCATGGGGGAGCGGCATTTTCGCCAACGATACGGCTGCGGACATTCGCGGGGAGTACCGAGAACATCTCGAGGACCAGGTGCCGGATGAGGAAGCGACCCGCCGCGTCATCGAATCCTTCGCCTACCTGCTGCGCCAGGACAACGCCGCGGAGTTGTGGGTGGCGCTCGCAGCGGCGCAGTTCCAGGTGGGCAGGCTCGACGACGACGTGAAAGCCGCCGCCCTTGATGCGATCGATCAGGGCAGCGGCCTCGAGGAGTGGACGGAAGCGGGGCCGGACGACCTGGCGGAACGGGTAGCGGCCCTGCAGGAACTGCGGGACCAGCTCACGGGACCACAACCGGCACGGGAGAAGCTCCGCCGGCCGTAGCGCTATGAAGAGAAACCGAACTCGTAGCGGGTAATGTCCTGAGCTACACGGACGCAGTGGGACACAAAAGGCGGCGCCTCCCCAGGGGGAGACGCCGCCTATTACCCGAGCAGAGCCGACTACTAGGCCTGGCTGAGCATTTTGTGCTGCCGGTACTGGCTCATCGCTTGGAAGTACTGCGGCGACGGCTTCCGGAACAGCATTACCGTTGCGATAACCAGGGCCAGGACTGCCCACCAACCCAGCAGGCCAATATTGGTGATCAGGGTCAGCACGGAGATCCCTGTGTAAACGGCAAGCAGGATCCGGGCCCAGTTATGGCCCTTGCGGATGAAAATAGCCGCTACCAGAGTGATGGCGAAGCAGATGATGCCCATAACCACCAGGATCATGACAGCTGCCATGGGGACATCGGGGCCGGCTGCGTTCGCCAGCAGGATTCCGGCAGGAACGCTCAGAACGGTCAGGCCCAGAATGACCATCAGCAGAGTGAAAGCCGAATCCACCTGCTTCGGCCGCTGCGGCGGTACCAGAGGACCGGCCGGAGCGCCTGCCTGAGCGTAGGGAGCGCCTGCCTGTGCGTAGGGCGGTGCCGCCTGTGCGTAGGGAGCGCCTGCCTGTGCGTAGGGCGGTGCCGCCTGTGCGTAGGGAGCGCCCGCCTGTCCGAAGGGCGGTCCTGCCTGCGGAACGGGAGGCACTGCCGGCCCGGGCGGAGTCTGGTCGCCGGGATAGGCATTTGAGTTGTGGCTGTTGGTGTTATTGGCGCCCTGCGGCACTGGTTCGGACATGCTTCCCCCATAAAGCGGACTGATTCCACGGCGGATTTGCCGCAGCACCTATCAGCATAGTCCGACGTCAACGCCCTCACACGCGGCGGCACGGACAAGGGCCCTGCATCTGCCGTTGGCTCCGATGCAGGGCCCTTGTCATACCCGGGGATCGGTGGTTAGCCCACCAGCTCCAGCAGTGCAGAGTAGGAGGACTGCGCACCCTCGCGGGTAGCAGCCAGTGCACCGGCACGGGCAGCGAACCCGGCGGCGTCGGCCAGCGAATCACCGGCCGCAAGCCGTGCAGCCGTGGCGGCCGTGAAGGCGTCGCCGCAGCCGGTCGTGTCCACTGCCGTGACCCGGGTGGGCGCAATGACGGTCACCCGGTCCGCACCGGTAGCGGTGCCGTCCAGCACGACGGCGCCCTCGCCGCCGAGGGTGACGATGGTGCGCCGCACACCCAGCCGGGCCAGGGCAGCGATAACCGCTTCCCAGTCCGACGCCGGATCCGCCAGCCCCGTGACCAGCGCAGCTTCGTGGGCGTTGAGCAGCAGGACATCGGTCAGGGCGAGCAGATCGGCGGGGACCTCGCGGTAAGGCGAGAGGTTCAGCAGCACCTGGGCGCCGGCGTCGTGCCCTGCCTGGGCCGCGGCGGCCACCGCTTCGAGCGGTACCTCCAGGCTCAGGCAGAGCACTGCAGCGTCCTCGAACAGGTCCGCCGGAAGCTCGGCGCCGGTAACCGTGCCGTTGGCACCGGGGGAGACGATGATGGTGTTTTCCCCGGCGGCGTCCACCACGATCATGGCCGTACCCGTCGCGGTGCCGGTACGGCGCAGGACGCGCGAGGCATCCACGCCGGCGCCGGCTGCCGCCTCCAGCAGCAGATCGCCGTGCCCGTCGGCGCCCACGGCTCCGAAGAGCCGCACATCGGCGCCCAGCAGGGCGGCAGCAGCCGCCTGGTTGGCACTCTTGCCGCCCGGGACAATGACCAGTTCCGATCCGTTCAGGGTTTCCCCGGGGGAGGGGAAACGGTCGGTGCGGACGGTCAGGTCGGCATTAAGCGAACCGACAACTACAACTTTTCCGGCGGACATGCAGTGATTCTCCTTGGGTGGCGGACGGGTCAGCGGTGGTCGGTCTCGGCGGAGGCGGCGTCAACCTCGGCATCGGCCGGCCTCGGAATGAGGAAGGACGAGGCCAGGGCCAGGGCCAGAATGACCAGACCCGCAATGATACCGGCGTAATATCCGGTGGACCCGGCACCGTCGGCCGGGGTGGCGGCCGTCTTCACCGCGTAAATCACGGCGAAGCTCAGCCCGGCACCGAGGTTGAAGGCACCCGCGTTAAGGCCGGGCAGGAAGCCGGGATTTTCCCGCGGGGAGAGCACAATGCCCAGTCCGTTGAGCATGATGTTGCTGATGCCGGCATAGGTGATGCCGATGAGTACGGACACGCCCAGCAGCCCCAGCCGGGAGTCGCTGCCGACCATCAGGAGCATCAGCGCCAGGGTGATGACGGAGCCGATCAGGCCGATCCGCAGCACCTTCCCGTATCCCCAGCTGGCGGCCAGCCGGCCGGCGATGGGACCCAGGAGCAGGCCCGCGAGGGCGTAGGGCGTAAGGGTCCACCACGCGGATTCCTCGGCGCCCATGCCGAACCCGACGGTGCCGTCCTGCGCCAGGGCCGGGATGATCCCGTTGATCACGGCAAACACACCGGTCATGGTCAGCAGCGTGGTCAGCAGCAGGGCCCAGGTGGAGCGCTGCTTTAGCAGGTAGGTGGCGACGAGCGGCTGCTCGGTACGGTTCTCCACCTTCCAGAACGCCACGAACGCGATCACGCCGATGGCGATCAGGGCTGCCACCAGGGTCCAGTTGGCGTCCGACAGCTTGCCGGCCTCATTGAACGCGGTGAGCAGGGTGCCCACCGAGATAACCAGGGGGACAACGCCTACCCAGTCCATCTTTTCCTTCTTCTCGGCCCGGGATTCCGGTGCCAGGAAGAAGAGCAGGGCGGTGGCGACGGCACCGACAACGGCCATGGACCAGAAGACCGAGGCGAACCCGTGGTTTTCCGCGAGGTAGCCGCCGGCAACGGCGTCGACCCCGGCGATGCCGCCGTTGACGGCCGTGATGACGCCCATCAGGGTGCCGTACAGCTTGGGGTCGCGGATCTCCACGCGCAGCATGATCAGCGTCAGCGGCACCACCGGTCCCGAAACGCCCTGGATGAGGCGGGCGATGAACAGGACTTCAATGCTCGGGGCCAGGGCGGCCACCACGGAGCCGATGGTCAGGACCACCAGCATGCCGGTGAGGACCTTCTTGCGGCCAATGATGTCGCCGAGGCGCGGCAGGAACAGGGAGAACAACGCGGCGGCGGTGAAGAATGCGGTCTGCGTCAGGCCCACTGCCGCCGAGGTGGTGTCCAGCTCCTCCTCGATCCGTACCAGTGCCGGGGAAAGCATGGAGGCGTTGAGCTGGAACGCCACACAGGCGGCCAGCAGTGCGGCCATCAGTGCGCCGACGTTTACCCGCCGGCGGGCGGTTTCAGTCACCGGTTTACCTCGACTTTGGCTTTGGCGCCGGCCGGGGGAGCCTGGTCAGCAGCTGCCTGGCTGTTGAGTTCGGCAGGCTTGGGGATGAGGAAGGACGTGGCCAGGGCCAGGCCCAGAATGATGACGCCGGCAATGACGCCGCCGTAATAGCCTTCGGTTCCGGAGCCGCCGGTAACGGTGGTGGCGGTCTTGGCCGCGTAGATCACGGCGAAGCTCAGGCCGGCGCCCAGGTTGAATGCACCGGCGTTGAGGCCGGGCAGGAAGCCGGGGTTCTCCTTCGGGGAAAGCATGACACCCAGCCCGCTGAGCATCACGTTGCCGATGCCGGCGTAGGTGATGCCGACCAGGATGGAGATCGCCAGCAGGCCCATCCGCGAATCGTTGCCGACCACGGGAAGCATCAGCATCAGCGCAATGACGGAGCCGATGGTGCCGATCCGCAGCACCTTGGCGTAGCCCCAGCTGCCGGCCAGCCGGCCGGCGAACGGACCCACGATGAGGCCGGCGAGGGCGTAGGGGGTAATGGTCCACCAAGCCGACTCTTCGGCACCCATGCCGAAGCCCACGGCGCCGTCCTGTGCCAGGGCGGGGATGATGCCGTTCATAACGGCGAAAACGCCGGTCATGGTCAGCACGGTGGTCAGCAGCAGGGCCCAGGTGGAGCGCTGCTTCAGCAGATAGGTGGCGATCAGCGGCTGCTCGGTCCGGTTCTCAACCTTCCAGAACACCGTGAACGCGATGACGGCGATGACGATCAGGCCAATGACCAGCGGCCAGTTGGCATCCCCCAGCTTGCCGGCCTCGTTGAAGGCGGTCAGCAGGGTGCCGACCGAGATGACCAGGGGAACGACGCCCACCCAGTCCATCTTTTCCTTCTTCTCCGCCCGGGACTCCGGTACGACGGCGATGACGAGGGCGGCAGCCAGCACGCCGACGACGGCCATCGACCAGAAGATCGACGCGAAGCCGTGGTTCTGGGCCAGATAGCCGCCGGCAATCGCGTCGACGCCGGCGATGCCGCCGTTGACTGCGGCAATAACACCCATCAGGGTGCCGTACAGCTTGGGGTCACGGATTTCCACCCGCAGCATGATCATCGAGAGCGCCACCGTGGGGCCGGAAACACCCTGGATCAGGCGGGCAAGGAACAATACCTCGATGCTGGGGGCCAGGGCAGCGATCACTGAACCGATGGTCAGGACCACCAGCATGCCGCCGAGGACCTTCTTGCGGCCGATGATGTCGCCGAGCCGCGGCAGGAACAGGGAGAACAGTGCAGCAGCGGTGAAGAACGCCGTCTGCGTCAGGGCGACGGCAGCGGAGGTGGTGTTAAGTTCCTGTTCGATGGTGAACAGGGCGGGGGAGAGCATGGAGGCGTTGAGCTGGAACGCCACGCAGGCGGCCAGCAGCGCGGACATCAGGGCGCCGACGCTTACCCGGCGGCGGGTCGTTTCACTCACAGTTCAACCTCGCCAATGCGCTGGAGGGCGTCCACAACCAGGTCCCAGAACTTCTGGTGATCCAGGTCCACGGCCACGGAAGTGTTGCAGTCCGCGGGGGCCGGTGCGCGGAAGTCCGCCACCGTCATGCCAAGGGTCAGGGTGCCGGTCAGTTCCACGTCCAACGGGACGCGCTGCGTGGTCATGACCGAGCGGTCGATGACGTAGGCGACGGCGCACGGGTCATGCACGGGCGGGAAGTCGAAGCCCTGGGCGTCTTTATACGCCTCGCCGAAGAACTCCAGCAGTTCGCCGACGAATTTCGCGGGCCGGGTGCCGACGGCGGTGATGCGCGCCGCGACTTCGTCCGTGGCCAGGGCCTGGTGCGTGAGGTCCAGGCCGACCATGGTCAGCGGCCACTTCTCGTTGAACACGATGTGTGCTGCTTCGGGATCGATCTTGATGTTGAACTCGGCCACCGCGGACCAGTTGCCCACGTGGTAGCCGCCGCCCATGAGGACAACTTCCTTGACCCGTTCGGCGATGCGCGGTTCCTTGCGCACGGCCATGGCGATGTTGGTCAGGCCTGCGGTGGGGACGAGGGTGACGGTGTTCGGCTCGTGTCCCATAACCGTGTCGATAATGAGGTCCACCGCGTGGCGGGAGTCCAGTTCAAGGGTGGGCTCGGGCAGTTCGGGGCCGTCCATGCCGGAGTCGCCGTGGATGTCCGGGGCGTTCTCGATGGTGCGGACCAGAGGCCGGTCACAGCCGGCGGCGAAGGGAATGCCTGTGATATTTGCAACACGGGCAATTGCCAGTGCGTTACGTGTCACCTTCTCCAGGGTCTGGTTTCCGACGACGGTTGTCACCGCCAGGAGGTCGATCTCCGGGCTGCCGTGTGCCAGCAGCAGGGCGACCGCATCATCATGCCCGGGATCGCAATCCAGGATGATTTTGTGGGGCATTACGTCTCCGCTTCGTTGAGGTTCTAGCTCCGGGACCGCAGTTCCGGCATTGCGGCGTCCGGCTCCGGTACTCCTGCAGCGGTCCGCAGCGGTGCGGACATGGGGGAGTGCCTGCCTGGCACCAGAATTAACGATATAGACGTATTGCGGACCACTCCGCCGGGGCTCCTGCCGCGCACCGGCCGGGACTCCGCCCCGATTTGCCATCTGCCCGCCCGGAAATTATGCTGTCTGCCGCTCATTCGCGGGCGGGCGCGGATCCGGGCCGCTGCCTCCCCTCCAGCATGCTCCGAGTGCCGGGCTCCCACCAGACAGGCAACACGATTGGGGTTGCCCGGGGGTTATTCGATGAAGCTTCCTTCGGCTCCCGACGGAGAGCGGCCGCCCCGCTCCACGGAGGGGCGGGACGGCCACAGATGCCTTTTTCGTTACCAGCGGACCTTTCGCTCCCGCGGACCCTGCTTCGTATTCGGGTGCGTGGGCTTATGGTCCTTTCCCAGGCTTTGCCAGCCGGGCAGGGCGGTCTCGGGAACGGACCCGAGCAGCTGGGCGCCCGCCTCGCTAAGCCGTGCCTGGGCAGCCGGAGCGAGATGGATTTCTACCGGCGGAAGTACAGGTTGCACGGATTCGGGCTTTTTCTTCTTAGGTGCACGCATGGCGTCTCCAATGGCTAACGGCCGCTGAGGCGGAAGATTCGGGCACCGTCCCGGGCACGCCGACGGCGTGCAGGCTCAACCGGCTAGGATCCGCGGGAAGACGGGCGGGCTCGGAGGCAGGGCCTCAACAAGCTCTGAACTGGGTGGTGTCTGCGGTGGTTCGATGTGCTGCCGTAATGCTCGGCAGCAGCGTGACTGAAATCCAGCACTACTCGAATATTAGGAGTCCCATGCCGAGACCATAACAGCGCGCCGGCCCGCCGGATAGCCCCATCCGGCAATCTGCCGCACCGACGATCTGCCGCTCCGACGACGACGACGGCGGCACCTCGGGTTGGTGCCGCCGTCGTCGCGGGGTGGTCAAGGCGATACCGGCTAGAACGTCAGCACTATCCGGCCGCGCAGCCCGCCGGCCTCGAGCCGGCGGTGTGCTTCGGCGGCGCGTTCGGCGGGCAGGACATCGGCGATCCGCAGGCTGAGCAGGTCCGCTTCAGCCAGTGCCCGCAGCCGGTCCAGCTTCACTCCGGAGGAGTACTCCTCGCTGACGCGGATCTGATGCACGGTGATTCCGCGGCCGGGATCCCCGTTCCACCCACGGACGGTGGCAAACCCGCCGCCGTCGCGCACTGCACCCGCTGCGAGCCCGTTCATCACGGCCGCGTCCGCCACGGCATCGACGCCGTCGGGGAAGAGTTTCCGGATCCGCTCGGCGACGTCGTCGCCGCGTTCCACCACATGGTCCGCGCCGAGGGCAGCCACCACGTCCGCATCCTGTTCGGAAGCGTCCGCGACGACGGTCAGCCCGGCTTCCTTGGCCAGCTGCACCAGGTAGTTGCCCAGGGTTCCGGCGGCACCGGTAATAGCCAGGACCGAGCCTTCGGGAAGATCCAGCTTTTCCAGTGTCTGCACAGCGGTGAGGCCGTTCATCGGCAGCGTGGCGGCGGCCTCCAGCCCGAGCCCGGCGGGCACGCGGGCGATGGAGTCCGACGGCGCCACCAGATACTCGGTATAGGCACCCCGCCGAGCGGCCCGGGGCAGGGCCAGGGCCATGACTTCGTCGCCGATCCGCCAGTGCGCGCCGTCGCCCACCTCGTCCACCACTCCCGCGGCGTCCATGCCCGGAATGTAGGGAGGTTCCTGTCCGCCCATGTCCTGGGCACCGGAGCGCAGCACGGTGTCCGTGGGGCTGACGGCTGCGGCCCGTACCCGGATGCGGACCTCGCCGGGACCGGCGTGGGGTTCGGGTACCTCGAGGACCTCCAGGACCTCGGGACCGCCGAAGGCGCGGATACCAACAATCTTCATCAGAAAACTCCTCTTACGGCGCAGGTGCGGTTAAGCGGCCGGGCCGGGAATGATGCGCTGTTCGGCCAGGCGGCCAAAGAGTTCCAGGAACCGGTCCTCCGAGTCCAGGCAATCGGCAAAGCCGGCCTGGCGGGCCTTGATGGTGGAGGAGACGTTGTCGAACTCCGAG
The DNA here is from genome assembly GCF_020907405.1 of Arthrobacter sp. zg-Y769. Lineage (GTDB taxonomy): Bacteria > Actinomycetota > Actinomycetes > Actinomycetales > Micrococcaceae > Arthrobacter_B. The sequence continues at coordinate 151,572 of NZ_JAJJOE010000016.1, read as the reverse complement.
CGGAAAATGAAATCGGCGAATTCCCAGCGGACCAGGTCCTCGTAGGGAATCCGTTCCAGGCCGTGCCGTTCGGCCATCTGCGCCCAGAGGTCGCGGTACTGCGGCATGGCGTCCGTCAGGGGCACAGGCTGCGGTTCCGCGTACTCCATGCCGAAGTACTTGGCGAACGCCGGCCACAGCTGCCGCCAGCGGAACTGGTCGCCGTTGGTGATGTTGTAGATTTCCCCTGCCGCGGAGGGTTCCGAGCCGGCCCAGACCGCTGCACGGGCAAGCAGCTCGGCATCGGTGACCTGGTACAGGGCGTCGTATGCCGCCACGGTGCCGGGGAAGCGCAGCGGCTGGCCCAGTTCCTTGCTGATGCTGGCATAGACCGCGATGGCCATCAGCAGGTTCATCGGGTTGCCGGTGGCATACCCGATGACGCCCTCGGGACGCAGCACGGTCAGGGTGAAACCGCGTTCGGCGGCCACCTGGCGCAGCAGGTCTTCCTGGTCGTAGTAGAAGTTGGGCTGGATCAGCCGCGGATCCCGTTCCTTGGCCGGGGCGTTGAAATAACCCAGATGCGCGCCGTACGCTTTTCCGCCCTGGTAGAGCGTGACGTGGCGCAGCGGGGCTCCGGCGGCGTGCAGGCCGTCCAGGGTGTTCCGCAGCAGGGCGGTGTTGACCTCGGACAGTTCCGCCGACGTCGGGCGCTCAATGTAGGCGCCGAAGACCAGATGCGTGGTGTCCGACGCCGGCGCCAGGCCTTCGCGGGCCTTTTCGGCGTCCAGCAGGTCCACGGAGAGGTGCTCCCAGCCCGCGCCGGGCACCGGGCGGCGGCTGGCTCCGCGGACTTTCCAGCCGCGGCGGGCGTACTCGTCTGCGGCATGCCGGCCGATAACTCCGCCGGCGCCGGCTACCAGCACCACGCCGGTACCCTGCCCGTGCGGCCGCGCTGCCGTACGTGCCTGGTCCTGCTCAATGATGCCCGGCCGGGGATTGGCTCCGGCGTGTGATTCAGCGGCTGCTTCCGGGGTGGTTTCCATTGGTTCTCCTGTTGATTCCGTAAAACCTGGTCAACGGCCAGTACGTCGACGATATCGATCATCAGGGTGCTTATGAAAATCCTGAAGGGTACCTGGCGCGATTCGACAGGCAATCCTGCCGGTGCTCAACCGAACGTAGGCTGGAAACGTGAACACTTTTACGCTTCCGGACCGCAGCTGGGCCGAGACCGCCATCCGCCGCATTGAGGCCGAAGGGGCGCGCTCGGCCGATACGCACCTGTTCCAGGTTCCGGTCCCCGCCGGCTGGTCCGTGCAGGTTTACCTGAAGGACGAGTCCACCCACCGCACCGGCAGCCTCAAGCACCGCCTCGCCCGCTCCCTGTTCCTCTTCGGCCTGGTGAACGGCTGGATCACTGAAGGCACCACCATTGTGGAAGCTTCCAGTGGGTCCACTGCTGTCTCCGAGGCCTATTTCGCCCAGCTGCTGGGGCTGCCGTTCGTGGCCGTGATGCCGGAGACCACCAGTGCGGAGAAGATCCGGCTGATCGAGCACTACGGCGGGCGCTGCCACTTCGTCCAGGAGCCTTCCCAGGTTTACGCCGCCGCGGAGGCCGTCGCGGCAAGCACCGGCGGGCACTACATGGACCAGTTCACGTATGCCGAACGCGCCACGGACTGGCGGGGCAACAACAACATTGCCGAATCGATCTTTTCCCAGATGGCCCGGGAAGACCATCCGCTGCCGGACTGGATAGTCGTGGGTGCGGGCACCGGCGGCACCAGTGCCACCATCGGCCGGTACATCCGCTACCACCGGTACCCCACGCGGCTGGCGGTGGTGGACCCGGAAAACTCCGCGTTCTTCCCCGCCTGGCAGAATCCGGGCGAGCCAGCCGCCGGACGGCCCTCCCGGATCGAAGGCATCGGCCGGCCCCGGCCGGAACCCAGCTTCGTTCCAGCCGTGATCGACCACATGATCCAGGTCCCCGACGCTGCATCGGTTGCCGCCTCGCGGCACCTGCGCCGGCTGACCGGGCTGCACGCCGGACCGTCCACCGGCACCAACCTCTGGGGTGTGTGGCAACTGGCCGCAGCCATGGAAGCCGAGGGCCGTGCCGGAAGCATCGTTTCGCTGGTGTGCGATTCGGGGGACCGGTATGCCGCGTCCTACGGCGACGACGCCTGGCTGCAGTCCCGCGGGCTGGACCCCGCGCAGGCCACGGCTGTGCTGGAGGAACTGTTTAGGACCGGGCGGTGGCCCGCCGGCTGATCAGTCCTGCGGGCACCAGGCGTCCTCGCGCCGTCGTCATGAGGAGGCCATTGATCGTTACCCAAAATTGTTGACAATCGTGTTCACCAAAAATACCGTGTGTGTGACTTAGCTAACTTTTTACACGGAAACCGGGGAATGACAATGAAGCCAATTCTTAGGCTGCTGGCCGCCTCCACTGCGGTCCTGGCTCTTGCCGCCTGCGGCTCGGGTTCGCCCAGCGGGGAAACCGAAGACACCGGCGAGGCCGGCGGCGGGGAGCTGACCAAGGTGACCGTCGGAGTTATTCCCATCGTGGATGTGGCACCGATCTACCTCGGCGTCCAGGAGGGCTTCTTCGAAGAGGAAGGCCTGGAATTGGAACTGCAGCCGGCCCAGGGCGGAGCGGCCATTGTTCCTGCCGTCATGAGCGGCAGCATGGACTTCGGCTTCAGCAACATCTCCTCGATGCTGCTGGCCAACTCCAAGGGCCTGGATGTGCAGATGGTTGCCGCCGGAGCCGCGTCGACAGGCGAGGACGGCGCCGATTTCGGCGGCATCCTGGTCAACCCGGATTCCGGGATCGAGTCGGCGGCGGACCTCGCAGGCAAGAAAGTCGCCGTAAACACGCTCAACAACATCAACGACACCACCGTCCGGGCCTCCGTGCGCAAGGCAGGCGGCGACCCGTCGGGCATCGAGTTCGTAGAGCTGGCCTTCCCCGACATGCAGGCCGCCCTGGAACGCGGCCAGGTGGACGCCATCCAGGTGGTGGAGCCCTTCCTGACGGGTGGGCAGAACGCCGGGTCCACTGCGATTGCTTCCAACTACGTGGATACCGCGGAGGATCTGACCGTCGCCGCCTACTTCACGACGTCGGCGAAGGCCGGGCAGGATGCCGAAACGGTGGAGAAATTCACGGCGGCCATGAACAAGTCCTTGGAATATGCGCAGGAGAACCCCGACGCCGTCCGCGAGGTCCTGCTCACCTACACCAAGATCGACGCCGAGACCGCGAAGGCACTCACCCTGCCCAGCTTCACCACGGAGATCAACCGCGCCGGCGTCGAAACGCTCGCGGAGCTTTCGCTCAGTGACGGTTTGATCAGCGAAGAGCCGAAGCTGGATGAGTTGCTGCCGTAATGAGTACTGACGTGCTGAAACCCGGCCGGGCCGCGCAGCCACGCGCAGCCCGGCCGGGTGCGCGCCGCCCCCTGCCGAAACCGGTGCTGGGCCTGGCCGGGGTTCTTGGCTTCCTGCTGATCTGGGAACTGGTTCCTCGAGTCGGCCTGGTCCAGCCCCGCTTCCTGCCCCCTGCTTCGGAAGTCATCATCGCCCTCGCTCGGGACTTCGGCTTGACTGCCTTCTGGGTGGCCGTGGGGCACACCCTAATGGCCTGGGCCATCGGCCTGGCAGCCGCCGTCGTCGCCGCCGGCCTCCTGGGCCTGGTGATCGGCATGAGCCCGTTCCTGCGCCGCTTTACCAACTCCACCATCGAGTTCCTGCGCCCGGTTCCTTCCGTGGCGCTGATCCCGCTGGCCGTGCTGCTGTTCGGCGTCAAAATCGAATCGTCGCTGATGCTGATCATCTATGCCTGCTTCTGGCAGGTGCTGATCCAGGTGCTGTACGGGGTGGCCGACGTCGACAATGTGGCAACGCAGACGGCGCAGTCCTACGGGTTCTCCAAGCTGCAGCGGATCCGGCACGTGGTGTTTCCCACCGTGCTGCCGTACCTGATGACGGGCATCCGCCTCGCGGCCTCCGTGGCCCTGATCCTGGCCATCACCGCCGAGCTGATCATCGGCTCGCCCGGGCTCGGGCGCGAGATTGCCGACGCCCAGTCCGGCGGTGCCATCTCCGGCATGTACGCACTGGTGCTGGCCACCGGCCTGCTGGGCGTGGCGATCAATGTGGTGATGCGCCAGGTCGAGCAGCGCCTGCTGTCCTGGCATCCGTCCGTCCGCGGGGAGGTTGTGCTGTGAGGATCCTCAAGAGCGTTGCCTATGTGGTTGCGCTGCCCCTGCTGCTGGTGCTCCTGTGGTGGGCTTCCACCCGCGGCGAACCGAACTTCTTCGTGCCCACCCCCGCAGCCCTGGTGGATGTCTTCGGTCCCACCTGGTTTGAGGGACGGATCACCGGGGACGTCCTGCCGTCGGTGGGCCGGCTGCTCGCCGGGCTCGCCATCGCGATCATCCTGGGCATCGTCGTCGGGCTGCTGGTGGGCCTGAACCGGACGCTGCGGGCGCTGACCGAACCCGTGTTCGAGTTTTTCCGTGCCCTGCCGCCCCCGGTGCTGGTTCCGGTGCTGATCCTGCTGGTGGGCCTCAACGACGGCATGAAGGTTGCCGTAATTGTGGTCGGCTGCATCTGGCCGGTGCTGTTGAACACCATCGAAGGGGTGCGCTCCATCGACCCGGTGCAGAACGAAACGACCCGGTCCTACGGTATTTCCGGGCTGAACCGGATCCGCTACCAGGTGCTGCCTTCTGCCGCTCCCACCATCATGGCCGGCATCCGGCAGTCGCTGTCCATCGGCCTGATCCTGATGGTCATTTCGGAAATGTTCGGTTCCTCCTCGGGGCTGGGCTTCACTATCCTGCAGTTCCAGCGGTCCTTCGCCATTCCGGAGATGTGGTCCGGCATCCTGGTGCTCGGCCTGATCGGCCTGGCCTTGTCCCTGATCTTCCAATGGTGCGAACGGCGCGTGCTGCGCTGGTACCACGGCCTTAAAGAGGTAGAAAATGCAGCCTGACGCCATCTCCGCCAAGACAACTCCGGTACCGGCAGGGGCAACACCTTCCGGGCGTACCCTGCCCGAGGGGGAAGCGCTGCTCTCGGTCCGCGGGCTGAAAAAGGTCTACTCCACCGACGGCGGCCCCATCGAAGCCGTCCGCAACCTCACCTTCGACCTGGGCCACGGCGAGCTGGCCTGCCTGGTCGGTCCCTCCGGCTCCGGCAAGACGACGCTGCTCAAGTGCATTGCGGGACTGCTTGGCGCCACCGAGGGCGAGGTATTGCTCGACGGCAAGAAGGTCACGGCACCGCCCAAGAAAATGGCCGTGGTGTTCCAGGAATACGGCCGTTCCCTGTTTCCCTGGCTGCGGGTCGCGGACAACGTGGAACTGCCCCTGAAGAACGCCGGCGTGCCCAAGGCGGAACGCCGGCAGCGGGTTGCCGACGCGCTGGAAGCGGTGGGGCTGGAGCACGTGCCCAAGTCCTACCCCTGGCAGCTGTCCGGAGGCATGCAGCAGCGGGTGGCCATTGCCCGCGCCGTGGCGTACCAGCCGGAGGTGCTGCTGATGGATGAGCCGTTTGCCGCCGTCGATGCCCAGACCCGCGCCGATCTGGAGGACCTCACCCGGCGGCTGTGGAAGGACCTGGGCATGACCATCCTGTTCGTCACGCATGACATCGACGAATCCGTGTATTTGGGCGAACGCGTGATCATCCTGTCCTCCTCGCCCACCGTGGTGCAGGAGGACATCCGGATCGACCTGCCGGAGGACCGCGACCAGCTGGAGACCCGCGGACTGCCGCGCTTCACCGAACTGCGCCACCATGTGTACGAGCAGATCCAGCTGGCCAAGAAGGGGCACCGCCCGGACGCGGCGCTCGCCTAGTTCCTGTCCAGCCAACGACGGCGGCCCCTCCCGCGAAGGAGGGGCCGCCGTCGTTATGCGTGGCTCAGTTGGCGGGAAGCTCCACGGGGGGAGTGCCGTGGGTGTGGAAGGTGTCGATGGTCTTCATGCCCCAGGCCTGGCCCTTGGCGCGCTCGGCCTCGGTCCATTCGATGGTCTTCCAATCGGGTGCCAGGATCAGGCGGGCACCGGCGTTGCAGAATTCGATCCGGTTGCCGCCGGGCTCATACACGTACAGGAAAAAGGTCTGCTGGATGGCGTGCTTGTGCGGCCCGGTTTCGATGTGGATGCCGTTTTCCAGGAAGATATCCGCGGCCTTGAGGATGTCTTCGCGGGTGTCGGTGGCGAAGGCGACGTGGTGCAGGCGCCCGCTGCTGCCGGTCCAGTCGCCGCTGTAGACCAGGTCGTAGGACTTGTTGGAGAAGGTAAACCATTGGCCGGAGAGCCTGCCGTTGTCCAGCCGGATCTGCTCGGTGGGCTTGCCGCCCAGCACCTCTTCGACAAAGCGGCCGTTCTCGGCAACGTCGGCGCCCAGGAAGTTCACGTGGTCCAGGCGGCGGGCGTTCACCCCGCGGCCCGGGAAGCGGTCCGCCTGGTTCTTCAGTGCCGGACGGAACTCCTCGGAGGGGACATGCCATTCGCTTTCGAAGTAAATGTCCATCGGATGCCCGTCCGGATCGGTGAAGGCGTAGGTCTTGCCCATGCCCGGGCCGCCGTCGTGCCAGCCGACTCCGCGTCCTGCCGCCTCGATCGCCGCGACGCGCCGCTGCAGGGCCTCTTCGCTGGCGGCGCGCAGGCCAAGGCGCCCGATGCCGGAGGTCTCGTGGGCGGTCAGCTTGATGGTGTGGTGTTCGTAGTCGTCCCATGCGTGCAGGTAGGCGGAATCGCCCTCACGCGCGACTTCGCGCATGGCCAGCAGCTCGGTGAAGAACCAGAGGCTCTTTTCGAAATCCGGAGTGTAGAGTTCCACGAAGCCCAGATGGGCCACGTCGCGAAAAGCATTAGCCATAGCGGTGTCCTTTGCAGTCTGCTCGATTGGCATGCGCTTCGGTACCGGGCCGCCGCTCGGACGCCCGCCGCGAAGCGGTGCTGAGAGTCAACCAGCGACCCTCCGTATTGTCAACAATTTCGCAGACAATGTGGATCAGGGGTTTCCAGCCTTGGCAAGGGAGGATAGCCAGCGGAGCGTGCCTTCCGTCATCCAGCCGGGAGTGCCTAGTCCGCGCAGGTACGCCAGGGAATCTTCCACCTCATGGGTGCGGCGCACGGCGTGCGTGTGCGAGCCCTGAATCAGGCGCGCGACCAGATCGGTGCCGTCGGGGCCCAGTTCCCCCGCAATTTCCGCCAGCAGCCACTCCTCGGAGCCCGCCGCCTTTCCAGCCGCCTGGCATTCCAGTACCAGCCCGGCGAGTCCCTTCATGAAGACACTGCGCAGGAGCTTGCGTCCGGCCGCCGCACCCGGAGCGCCGGGAACCGTCTCCACCGGCGAACCGAGTCCTTCCATCAGGGCGGCAAACCGGTCCGCCGCGGATCCGCTGACCGCCAGCGGGGTGCGGCTGCCGGCGCGGGGAACGGGGGCCATTACGGCCACGTCCACCAGCGGCACGCCGTAGCCTGCGGCGAGCTTCGCAAGTTCGGCCTTGTCCTCCGGGCCGGATGTGTTGAAATCCGCGAACAGCGCACCGGGCGGCAGCAGCGGAAGCGCCTGCTCAGCGACGCTGCGGGCCGCAGCGGCTCCGACCAGGCTGATGGCCAGATCGGTTCCCTCCACGGCTTCGGCCAGTGAATCGAACTGGCGGATGCCGGCCGCCCTCGCGTCGGTGAAGGGATCGTAGCCTCTGACCTCGGCCCCCGCCTCCGCCAGCCCGAGGGCATACAGACGTCCGGCTTCGCCCAGTCCCAGTACCGTCACCGCAGTCATTTTTGTGTCCTCTCGTACGTGTCCGCTGATTATTGCCATGATTGTCAACAATTCCAAGCGCCGCCCCCGATACGGGGGCCGATAGCCCGCGGGGCAGTGATAACTTGGCGTGACAGCCAAAATGACGGGGAGACGGATCCGTTTCGCCAAGGAGTTACCGATGACAACAAATGCAGCAGCTACCACCAGTAACGCTGCGCAGGTGGCCGACTCAATCCGTGCGGCCATCCTTGAAGGCGAGCTTGTGCCGTCCCAGCGGCTCGTGGAAGCGGACCTGTGCACCCGGTTCTCCGCGAGCCGCAGCGCCGTCCGCTCCGCCCTGGCCGAGCTTGCCGTTGAAGGCGTGGTGGAACGGGTGCAGAACCGCGGCGCGCGGGTGCGGTCCGTGCCGGTGGACGAAGCGGTGGAAATCATCGAGGTCCGCGGCGTCCTGGAAGCCCTGTGTGCCCGAAAAGCCGCAGAGCGGATCGACGCCGGCCAGGCGTCCGAACTCCGGCAGATGGCCGATGAAATGACCTCCGCCGTAAAGGCCGGAGAATTGATGCGCTACTCGGAGATCAACTCCAGGCTGCACCGCCGAATAGTGGAAATCAGCGGCCAGGGCACGGCGGGGGCCACCATTGAAAGGCTGCGGGCGCAGAATGTGCGCCATCAGTTTCGGCTGGCTGTCCAGCCCGGGCGGGCCGGCGTCTCCCTGCCCGAGCACGTGGAGATCATCGAGGCTATCTGCAACGGGCAGGGAGACCAGGCCGCCAGGATGATGGAAGCCCATATGGTCAGCATTGCGGATGCCATTCGCCGGGCAGGGCCTGTTTCAACGCACTAAGTTCCTGCTTCCCCTGGCCCCTCGACGCAGCTTCCCGCCCGGTGGTGGCCCCCGTTTGGCGGGGGTGCGCCTACGGCCGCCGCTTGTGTACAGGTAAGGCGGCCTGCGCGTTGCCTTGTGTACAGCTAAGGCGACCTGCGGGGGGCCTAGGGGTCCTTAGCTGTACGGAAGGTGAAGCGGTCCCGACATTAGCTGTACGGAAGGTGCGCCCCGGCAGCACACTTGCCCACCCGGTGGTGCCGGTGTTGCTCGTGGGGCCACGGGGGGTGCTCACCTTCCGCAGACCGGGAATCCCTGCGGTATCCGCGTGCAGGTGACGTCCTGTCCCGGTGGACCTAGTCGCCGTCTACCGAGCGCGCGGCGCGGTTGGCGGCTGCGGCTGCCCGGAAGAGGATCACCATCTGGAAGACCAGGGCCAGAAAAGTGATACCGATACCCGTCGGACCTCCGGCCAGCACCTGTGCAGCCACAGCCGCCACCAGCCCGAAACCACCAACGGGCCACATTTTCTTCACCACAGGCAAGGCTGCGCTGTGTCCGGCAATCCATGCCTCATCGGACGCCTTTGTGTGGCGGGTGCGGATCCCCATGGAAGCATTCGCCCCGATAAGGCCTTCAGCTGCCTGGCGTGTAACTGCAACGCAGACGCCCGGCAGGAAGATGAGGACAAGCAAGAGGGGAATCAGGCCGCCGAGTTCCTCAGACATGGACTGCTGCTCCCAGATGAAGCAGGCCGAAACCGGCCGGCAGCGGACTGCCCAAAACATATATCCCCGTAGTCATACCATCGAATCTAACGCATAGGTCGAGCGACCGCCGGGACGAGGCCGACCTCCCGCAGTCGGTCGGGGAGCACTGGATCGGCCGCAGAGGCCTTTGTTGCCGTTATTGTCAACAATATCGTTGACGAGGTACATTCTTGTGGTGCAGACCACACCAGAGCTTTTCTCGTCTCTCCCGGCGTCCGTACGCGCCCGCGGCAGCCAGATGGGCATCCCCTGCTGGTTTATGCGCGGAGGCACCTCCCGGGGTCCGTTCTTCCGCCGTGCCGACCTTCCGACTGACCCGCAGCGCCGGGACGAGCTGCTGCTGGCCGCCCTCGGATCGGGACACCCGCTGCAGATCGATGGGCTCGGCGGCGGCAATCCGCTCACGAGCAAGGTGGGGATCGTGGATGCCAGCAGCCGGGACGGAGTGGACCTGGAGTTCCAGTTCGCGCAGCTCCAGCCCACGGGGAACACCGTGGACACCACTGCCAACTGCGGAAACATGCTTGCCGCCGTCGTTCCGTTCGCGGTGGAGGCCGGGTTGCTCGTTCCCGACAGTGACACCACCACGGCCCGGGTCCTGACGCTGAACACGGGCATGGTGGCTGAAATCAGCATTCCGACGCCGTCCGGGGACCAGGGCAGGTTTGTCGAGTACGCCGGTGAGACAGGTATCGACGGCGTTCCCGGCACGGCGGCAGCGGTCACCATCAACTTCCTGGACACGGCCGGTTCCGTGTGCGCCTCGCTGCTTCCCACCGGACACTCCAGCGACACCCTGGAGCTCGACGGCGTAGGCCCGGTCCGCGTCACGTGCATCGACAACGGCCAACCACTGGTGATGGTCCGGGCCGAGGACCTGGGCCGGACCGGATACGAGTCCGCCGCCGACTTGAACCGAGACACCGAACTCAAGCGGACGCTGGAGGCACTGCGGCTCCAAAGCGGGCACCTGATGGGGCTGGGGGACGTCTCCGCTAGGAACTACCCCAAGATGACGCTGATCGCTGCGCCCGCACACGGGGGAACACTCACCACCCGCAGCTTCATCCCGCATGTCTGCCACGAATCCATCGGTGTGCTGGCAGCCGTCACCGCTGCCACCGCCTGCGTCATTGACGGCACCGTGGCCCGGGAGGTCAGCACCCTCAACGAGTCCGGCACCGGAGGGGACGTGACGGTTTCGGTGGAGCACCCCTCCGGGGAATTCACCGTGGAACTCGGGCTGGACCCGAAGGACCCGCAGCACGTCACCAAGTCCGCACTGCTGCGCACGGCCCGGCTGATTATGGCCGGCGAAGTTCTGGTTCCGCGCCGCCTCCGGACCGCCGGGGCGGCAGCAGCAGAGGAGAATGCCCGATGATCATCGATTGCCACGGCCACTACACCACCGCCCCGCCGGCCCTGGGCACTTGGCGCGACCGGCAGATTGCGGCGCTCGCCGATCCCGGCGTGGCCGCCCCGGACCCGGCGGACCTGGTGATCAGCGATGACGAGCTGCGCGAAAGTATCTCGGCGAACCAGCTGCGCCTGATGGATGAGCGCGGCATCGACCTGACCGTTTTCTCGCCCCGTGCCTCGTTCATGGCGCACCACGTGGGGGACTTCTCCACCTCCGCCGCCTGGGCGGCCATCTGCAATGAGCTGTGCTTCCGCGTCAGTGAGCTTTTCCCGGAGCGCTTTGTTCCGGCGGCCATGCTGCCGCAGTCACCCGGGGTGGATCCGGCGTCGTGCATTCCGGAGCTGGAACGCTGCGTCAACGAATACGGTGCCGTCGCGTTGAACCTCAACCCGGATCCCTCGGGCGGCTACTGGACCTCCCCTCCGCTGACGGACCGCTCCTGGTACCCGATCTACGAAAAGATGGTCGAATACGGGCTGCCGGCGATGATCCACGTCAGTACGAGCGTGAATCCCGCCTTCCACACCACCGGGTCGCACTACCTCAACGCGGACACCACCGCGGTGATGCAGCTGATCCAGGGGGACCTTTTTAAGGACTTCCCGGAGTTGAAGTTCGTGATTCCGCACGGCGGCGGGGCCGCGCCCTACCACTGGGGGCGCTTCCGCGGGCTGGCCATGGCGCTGAAGAAGCCGCCGCTGGAGGAACACCTGCTGAACAACGTTTTCTTCGACACCTGCGTCTACCACCAGCCCGGCATCGACCTGCTGCTGGAAGTGATGCCCACCCGGAACATCCTCTTCGCCTCCGAGATGATCGGAGCGGTGCGCGACATCGATCCGGGCACCGGATTCAATTTCGATGACACCGGGCGGTACCTGGCTGCGGCGGGCCTGGCCGGCGAGGAACTCGCCGATATCCGTGAGCACAATGCCCGTGCCGTCTATCCGCGCCTGGATGCGCTGTTGACGCGGCAGGGCCGGGAACCCCAAAGGAGCAGCACCCATGCATGAACTCGGAGTGGTCCACCGCAGCATCACCCGTGCCCCGCAGGCCGATATCGAGGCTTTGGCCCCGTACGGCACCAGCACCGTGCACGAGGCCCTGGGCCGGTTGGGCCTGATGCGCCCCTACATGCGCCCCGTCTACCCGGGGGCCAGACTTTGCGGCCCGGCGGTGACGGTGCTGCTGCAGCCGGGGGACAACTGGATGCTGCACGTGGCCGTTGAGCAACTGCAGCCCGGCGACGTGCTGGTGGCAGCCTGCACCACGGAGAGCGAAGACGGCTTCTTCGGCGAGCTGCTGGCCACTTCGGTGCGTGCACGCGGCGGTGTTGGCCTGGTGATCGACGGCGGTTGCCGCGACGCAGCAGCACTGCAGGAGATGGACTTTCCCGTGTTCTCGCGTGCCATCAGTTCCAAAGGCACGGTCAAGGCGACCCTGGGATCGGTGAACGTGCCGATAGTGTGCGCCAACGCCCTGGTGAACCCCGGCGACGTGGTGGTCGCGGACGTGGACGGCGTCGTCGTTGTTCCCGCGGACCGTGCCGCGGAGGTGGCCGAAGCCTCCAGGAAGCGCGAGGACAACGAAGCGGACAAGCGTGAACGCCTGGCGGCCGGGGAACTTGGACTGGACATGTACAAGATGCGGGGTCCGCTGGAAGCAGCGGGGCTGCGCTACATCGATTAGCGCACGTGCGGGGCGGCGCCCTACCGCTCCGCGAGCGGAGGAAGGGCTCGCTTGAATCCGATGTGGGATGCCTCAAAGCCCAGCCGCTGGTAGAAGCGGTGGGCAGAGTCCCGCTTCGCGTTGGAGGTGAGCTGGACCAGCTCCGCACCGTTCCGCCGGCCCTCCGCCGCCCAGTCCATCATGGCCGTACCGAGCCCGTTGGACCGGAGATCGGCACGGACATGGACGGCTTCAACCTGCAGCCGGGTCGCTCCGCTCGAGCGTGTAGGCGTCGGATGAACCGGCTGGGAACCCCGGCGCGTCGGCCTGCAGCAGACGCACGATCGGCCCGACGTCGTCGCGTGCCGCCCTGCGCACGGAAAAGGAACCATTGAGCAGGGCGGCGGGACGGATTTCCATGCGTGCAGTCTCCCACAGGGCCGCAATCGGGCTCCGTCCATTGACCCGGCGGCCCGGGCGCGGGCAGGGTTAATGGACCGGCTCACCGTTGCCGCCGTCGGGAGCCATACGCTTCGAATCCGGCGCGGCACTCTTTCCCGGTCCAGCGACAGACTGTAGAGAGGCAGCTGTGGGCGAAAACCTCAGGCGGGTCCGCAGAATAGCGCAGGTGCAGTTCGGGGCTCCGGAGCCCGTGGACATCTACGCCCAGACTTGTGCCCGGCTCGATGCGGCGATTGCCGCCACTGCGGCACGCCAGGACGTGGCGAGGAACCAGATGCGCGCAGCCTGGGAAGTGATGCGGCACTACAGTGCGGTGACGCGTGCCTACGAAATCCGGTTGCGAGCGTTGGAAGCCGTGGTTGCTGAGGACCGGCTGGCCGCAGGCCAAGCCGTCACGCTCGCCGAAACCGCGCGCCGCATGTATGACCTGGCGGTACGCATTGAAGCCACGGCGCGCCACCATTTTGAGGTTGTCCGTGCGAAGGAATCCCGTGTGGAGGAATTGATGCAAAAACTGACAAGTTCCAAGGCGCAGTTGAAGCTGGCGCAGACGGCGCAGAACCACCGAAACCGGCTTCGCTCCCTCGAAGCGGCCGTTGAGCAGGACCCGCTGATCCACAGCCGAAGCCGCTCCGACCGCGAACTGCACGAGGCAGCCAGGCTGGCCCGTGAAGCAGAGGCACTGGCAGGGCTGAAGGGAGGCTGGTCCTGATGTCCCCGCAGATCCAACCGGTACTGGCCACCGTTCCGCTTAGTCCCCGGCATCCCCATTCGGTGAGAACCATCGTGGGCCTGAGCGTGGCAGCACTGCTGTTCCTCGTGATGGGCGGCGGTGACCTGGCCACGCTGCTTATTGGGTTCGGGTTCCTTGTCCACCCCGTTCAGGCAGTCACGGACAAGCTGGTCCGCTGGCCCCGGCAGGACCGGGTGGACGCAGAGGCCCTGACCCTGGTGGTCCGTGAGTACTTTTATAACGCTCCCGCGGTGGATACGAAGGGCGTACGCGAACTGGCCGCGAAACGGCAGCTGCAGGTCAACGACGACGGCGGCGGGCAGCTGCGCATCGCCCTCACCGGACGGCTGAAGCCCAGCGCGGCCGGCAGCAGGCCCGAGGCCAGGATGTCCTTCAAATGCGGTGACGTGGGGCTGATGGACTTCGACCGGCTGCTGCAGAACGCCGAGGGTGACCCGCCCGTCCGGCGTGCGACTGACCGGATGCGCCGTCCGGACACCGGGGCAGCCGCCTGAACCAGGTGGCGGTGGAGCACCCCGCAGCCCGGCCGCAGGAACGGCGGCAAGGTTTGTGCCCAACGGCTGAGAACATAGAACTATGCAGACACTCAGCCTCAAGGAAGCCACCGACCTCGCAGAACAGGCAGCAGCCGTGGCGGAGGCCCATATTCCCTACGGGTCAGGGCTGGGCGCTCCGACGTCGTTCACGCTCGCCTGGCTAATGGCAGCCGCCGGGCTGGAGGATGTGCGGGTGGCCAGCGGAAGCTCGGGCATGGGGGACCATTTCTGGGTGGAGACGGATCAGTGGCGGATCGACCCGACCCTGCGGCAGTTCGCCCGAATGAAAGGCCGTCCGCTGGTGGGCCCCGTGGCCGAACCGGGCAATTTTGCCGCCGTCAAGTACCACGCGGTGCCCCGCTCCCGGCAGGAGGCAGTGCGGGAAGTCTCCTACGGATTCCGCAACGCCGCCGAAACCGAGGATTTCGTCAACGAGATGGCTGCAGCCATCAAGCTATAGGTTTCGAGGCACCCGGAGCCGAAGCACTCTGGTTGGCCTGAGATCAGCCCGCCACCGCGGACATGGAAAACTGGAAGCATGCAGCCGTTCGACAAAGTCCAGCCCATAGTCCTGCTCGTGGACAAGACAGATCCCGCCGCCCACCGCGACGCCGTTGCCGCTGCCGCCGTCGCCAGCGTCCGGGCCTACACGGCCATCCCGGAGAGTGAAGCGTGGGAGAACTGGCTGTATGGCCGGTTCACGAAGACCGTCCGCCGGGCGAATCCCAGTACCTTTGAGCGGCTGGCCGCCGAAGCGCCGTCGGGCCCGGTCACGGTAGGCCGTGCGCAGGCGATCGCCTTCGAACCGGTGACTTACGAGCAGATGCCCAAGAACCTCGCCAAGCTGCAGGTCTCGGGGACCCAGCTGCCGGACGAGGACCCGGCGCCCTGGCCGGGAATCGCCCCGGTGATCGTCCTGAACGCAGATCTGGACATGTCCACCGGCAAGGCCTCCGCGCAGGCAGCGCACGCATTGCTGTCCTGGTACCTGCAGCTGGAGCCGGCCGCACGGCAGGCCTGGCAGGACTCCGGAGAACCGGCGGGCGTGCGCTTCACGGCGGGGAACCAGTTTGCAGAGCTGGCCGCCCGTCCCGGCGCCGGTCCGTTGATTGTCGACGCCGGCATGACCGAGATTGCGCCGGACACCGCGACGGCGTTTGTGGATTCGGCCAGCTTCAGCCCGGCCCCCGGTTTGCCGGTCTGACACATGGGTCCGGAAAACCGGAGCCGTGATAAAAAGACTCGGGTGAGCGAGACCCAAGGGACACCGGCAAAAACCACCGGGCGGAGCCGCCCCCTGCCCTTCTGGCTGGTTGGCATGGCAGTGGTCCTGGTAGCGGTGAACCTGCGCCCCGGCGCTTCATCAGTGGGGCCGGTCCTGGCAGAGCTGCAGGCCGGGCTGGGCCTGGATGCCACCGCTGCTGGGGTGCTCACGGCGCTGCCGGGCCTGACCTTCGCTGCCGTCGGAGCGCTCGCCGTCGCCCTCTCCCGCAAAACGGGAATCAACGGCTCTATTGTGCTGGCCCTCGCGACGGTGGCCGCCGGACTTCTGGTCCGTTCGTTCGTGGATTCCGCGGCACTGTTCCTGGTGCTGACTGTGCTGGCCTTCGCCGGCATGGCGGTGGGCAACATCCTTGTTCCGGCCTTCATCAAGCGCCACGCCGGCAGGCATCTGCCCGTGCTGAATTCGGTCTACGGCACCACCCTCGCCCTGGGGGCCACCTTGCCGCTGCTGTTCGGCGGCATCCTGGCCGGAACGGATCCGGAGGGCTGGCGGCTTAGCCTGGGATTGTGGGGTGCCGCGGCGCTGGTGGCTTTTATCTTCTGGACGGTCCTGCTTCTGCGCACCGGGCGGGACCCGGTAGCTGCTACTGCCGGCGGAAAACGCGCCGGGACCCGCATGCGTTCCTCCCGCACCGCCGTCGCCCTGAGCATCTTCTTCGGTGTGCAGTCCATGCACGCCTACGTCCAGTTCGGCTGGGCCGCACAGATCTACCGCGATGCCGGACTGGAGCAGGCACACGCCGGACTGATGGCGGCGATCATTGCCGGGCTCGGCATCCCGGGCGGGTTGATCATGCCCGTGCTGGTGGCACGCTCACCGCGCCTGCGGACCTACATTGCCGGCCTCGGTGTTTGCATGGCGGCAGGCTACAGCGGGCTGCTGCTGGCTGCGGACACGCTGCCCTGGCTCTGGGCGCTGTTCCTGGGCGTGGGCGGATTCGCTTTCCCCACCGCGCTGGCGCTGATCACCGCCCGCTCCCGGGAACCGCGGGTTACCGCGCAGCTCTCGGGCTTCATCCAGCCCGTCGGCTATTTGCTGGCGGCCATGGGACCGTTCGCCATCGGTGCCCTGCACGATGCCTCCGGCAGCTGGACCCTGCCGCTGGCGCTCCTGATTGCCTCAGCCGTCGTGATGGTCGGTGCCGGCATCCGTGCAGCCGCACCGCGGTTTGTGGATGACGAACTGGAAGCGGTGTCGAAACCCCCGGTGATAGGTTCGTAAGGACTGGCGCAACCGCTTGTACCCTGCTTAGACACGAGGAAGGCTTGCAGATGAATAACCGTTTTGAGGGCAAAGTCGTTATTGTCACCGGCGCCGGATCCGGCATCGGCGAGGCAGCGGCCCGAGGGTTCGTTGCCGAAGGAGCCACCGTAGTCCTGACCGACACCGTGGCAGAGAAAATCACCGCCACGGCAGCCGACCTGCCCGAAGGCACCGCCACCGCCGTCGTCGCCGATTCCGCCAACTGGGACGACATCCGCAAGCTCGTCGAGGATACCGTGCAGCAGCACGGGCACCTGGACATCCTGGTGAACAACGCCGGTACCCTGGCCAACGGGCCGGTCGAGGAGACCGACGTCGAGGAATGGCACCGGGTCATCGAGACGGACCTGTCGGGCGTCTTCTACGGCACCAAGGCCGCGATCCCGCACCTGATCGAATCCAAGGGCTGCATCGTCAACACCTCCTCCGTCTCCGGCATGGCCGCTGACTGGAACATGAGCGCCTACAACGCGGCGAAGGGCGGGGTCAACAACTTCACCCGTGCCGTCGCCCTGGACCACGGCAAGGACGGGGTGCGCGTGAACGCCGTGGCACCGGGCCTGATCTGGACCGAGCTCACCGCCGACAAGAAGGACGACGAAGAGCAGAAGGCGAAGTTCGCCGAACGGATCGCGCTGGGCCGTCCAGGCCAGCCGGACGAGGTCGCGGACGCGATCCTGTTCCTGGCCTCCGACGCCGCACGGTTCATCACGGGCGCGATCCTGCCGGTTGACGGCGGCACCACGGCCAGCAACGGCCAGCCGCAGCAGGCCTAAGGGTTCAGCCTTGCCCGTGCCGCCCGGTGAGGTCAGCGCAGGTGCGAGGCACCGTTCACGTCGATCACCGTGCCGCTGACCCATTCCGGGGCATCCGCGGCGAGCCAGGCCACAGTTGCAGCCACTTCCTCCGGCTCCGCGACCCGGTTGAACGGACTCTGCGCCCGGATGGCGGCGCCGCTGGCTCCCTCCAGCGCGGGGCGGCCCATCCGGGTGTCCACGAATCCCGGTGCGACGGCGGCGGAAAAGATCCCGTACGGTGCCAGCGCCACGGCGAGGGACTGGGTCAGTGAGTGCAGCCCGGCCTTGCTGGCACCGTAGGCCGGGTTCTCCGGCTCTCCCCGGTAGGCGCCGCGCGAGCCCACATTCACCAGCCGCCCGCCCGAGGGGCCCACAGGCCGCTGGATCAGGTGCTCGGCCATCAGGCGGCAGAGATTCGCCGGCGCCATCAGGTTCACGTCGAGGGTCTGCCGCCACGCGTCCTGCCAGTCGGCAAAGGACCCGGACGTCACCGGCTGGGCCCGGAACACTCCGGCATTGTTCACCAGCACGTCCAGGCCGCCAAGCTGGTGAACGGCCTCGGTGAAGATCCGTTCACACTCGGCCGGGATGGCCAGATCTCCGACGACGACGGCATGCCCGGACCCGGGCAGCGCGTCGGCCACCCGCCGGGCAGCCTCGGCGTCGTGCCCGGCATGGACCGCCACGGTGTGGCCGGCCTCCGCGAGGGCGGCTGCGATTGCTGCTCCGATGCCCCGGCCGGCGCCGGTGACCAACGTGTTGTTACCCATGCGCCCGAGCGTACCCGCAGCGCCTATGGCACCGCCGACCGTGACGCTTCCAGGGCACGGATCAGCGTGGCGGCGTCATAGGGGCCGTGGTGCCGGCGGTGCCCGATGAAGAACGTGGGCGTTCCGCGCAGGTCCATGGACTCGGCGTCCAATGCATCATCCAGGACCCGGTTGCGTACCTCCGCGGACCGCAGGTCTGCCTCGAAGCGGTCCATGTCCAGGCCCAGGCCCCCCGCCGCATCCAGCAGGTCTTCGGGGAGCAGGTTGTCCTGATGCTCGAAAAGATGGGCACTGTAATCCCGGAAGCGGCCCTGCCGGGCCGCGGCCTCGGCGGCCTCGGCGGCTGACACCGCGTTGGGGTGGACCCTGGGCAACGGAAAATGGCGCCAGACGTAGCGCAGGTCGGAACCAAAATACTCCCGTACTTCCATGATGGTCCCCGTGGCCCGGCTGCAGAACGGGCACTCGTAGTCCCCGTATTCGACGAGGGTCAACGGTGCCTCCGCCGGGCCCACAACGTGGTCACGGGACGGATCCACCGGCCGGGCCAGCACCTCGCCTACGGGAACGGAAGGACGCTTCCTCTCCACGATCCTGAAGATGAGGGCTCCCGCGGTGAACGCCAACAGTGACCCGGCCAGGACCGCTACCCGTGCTTCGTTCCGCACCGCGGGCTCTTCGATGGCCAGGCCGATGATGAACAGGGCGATAGTGAATCCGATGCCGGAGAGGGCGGCGCCGCCGGCAATGCGGCCGAGCGTCAGCCCGGGACCGAACTCGCCTATCCGCAGTCGGTGCAGTACTGCTGCCGCACCGAAAATACCGGTGAACTTCCCCAGCACCAGGCCGCAGACAATACCCCAGGCGAGTGGTGACCGCAGGGCCTGTTCCAGTGTTTGCCAGTCCAGTCTCACGCCCGCATTGGCGAGGGCGAAGACCGGCAGGATCACGTAATCCACGTACGGGGTATAGGCGCTGTGCAGTCGGTCGTTAATGGAGATGGACTCACGTACGCTGTGCACCGCCGCCCGGGCATACCGGGAATTGGGGGACTGGCGGAAAACGCGGGTCAGCTCCAGCGCTTGTTCCACGTCCTGCCGGGCGGGCGGAAACACCGGGACCAGCAGGGCAATACCGACGCCGGCCAGCGTCGGGTGCACCCCCGAAGCGTAGAAGGCCAGCCAGATAAGGACCGCCAGGACGGAGTAGACGGCGCCCCGCCCGTACGGCAACCGGCGGGTCAGTGCGACGGCAGCCAGCCCGGCGAAGGCCAGCAGCAACGGCACGGGCTCCAGATGTTCCGTATAGACCAGGGCAATAATGCTGAGCGCGGCAATATCGTCCACCACCGCGAGGGTCAACAGGAAGATCCGCAGCCTGCCGGGAACCCGCGGCCCGGCGACGGCCAGCGCACCCAGCAGAAATGCGGTGTCGGTGGAGATGACCACGCCCCACGCCGCGGCGTCCTCCGTGCCCGCGGTGAACAGCAGGAAAACTACGGCGGGCACGGCAATCCCGGCTGCTGCAGCAACCACCGGAATCACCGCCCGGGACCGGTTGGTTAACTCCCCGAGGGCAAACTCCCGCCGCACCTCAAGCCCCACAACGAAGAAGAACACGGCCATGAGCGCGTCGTTGACCAGCTCCCGGGCGGTCAGCTCCAGATCCATGCTGCCTGCACGGACCTCGACGGTGGATTCCCAGAAGTGTTCGTAGGACCCGGCAAACGGTGCATTTGCCCAGAGCACCGCCACGATTGTGGCCAGCAGCAACAGGGCGGCGGGGCGCTTTTCCGCACCTCCGCCGGACGCGCCGGCGAGGGTGGTAAGACGATACGGGCGGCCGGGCATTGGACGCCCTACACCTGCGCCGGGACCGGTTGCACCAGCCTGCGGTGCAGACGGCCGGCCAGATCGGAAGTGAGCCCGCCGGCACGCAGCACGGCAACGGCACCGTCCGCAGCAGTGTCCAGGGCTGCCAGCATCGACCGCATTGCCGCCGGGTGGGCGGCCAGCACCGGGTGGTCCGCCGGGATGCCGTAGCCTCCGCTGAGTTCCGCCAGCCCCATCCGGCGGTAGACCTCAGGCAACCGGTCCTGGGTGCGGGCGTAATCCTCGGCGATGGCATCGGGTCCTGCCCCCAGCACCGCCAGCAGGGCAGCGGCGAACAAGCCCGTACGGTCCTTGCCGGCGGCACAGTGGAACAACACCGTCCCGGGGGAATCGGCCACGGCCTGAAGCCCCCGCACCAGGGCCTCCTTCTGTGCGGCGAAGATTTTCGCATACCACTGGCCCACGTGCTCCGGTGTGCGGACAGAGGCCAGCAGCTGTCCGGCCAGTTCCGCCGGAGCGCCCGCCGCCTCGGTCATGGGGAGGGAGAGATAGTGGATCGGGTGGTCCGCGGACGGGCCGCGTCCCGTGTGCCGTGCCTCGTCCTCGGAGCGCAGGTCAATGATCGTGTGCAGCCCGGCCGCCACCAGTTCGGCTACCTGCTCGGGCGTGGTGGTGGCGACGTCGTCGGCCCTGAACACCAGGCCCACGCGGATCTTCCCTCCGTCCACCGGAATTCCGCCCAGGTCGCGCAGGTTTGCCAGCGGTGCCGGGACGGGAACGAGGCGTTTCGGCATGGCAGGCTTCCTAGTCTGGGTCTTCCGGCCGGCGACGCCCGACGGCGCCGTTTGGCACAATCTTAGGCGCGTGCGGCAACCCGCGGGGGAGTGTGCCCCGACACCCGACTATGAGGCACGGCTCACAGGACGATAGGGTGAATTCGATCTCGCTCTTCGAAAGGCTCCACTATGCACCGTCGCATCTCCCATCCCGGACTCCAGAAACTCGTTATGACAGCCGAGCAGGCCGCGGCCATGATCAGACCGGGAATGACGGTGGCGATGAGCGGTTTTACGGGCGCCGGCTACCCCAAAGCCGTCCCGCAGGCGCTCGCCGCCCAGATGGAAGCGGCACATGCAAAGGGCGAAGACTTCCAGATCAAGGTACTGACCGGTGCCTCCACCGCCCCGGAGCTCGACGGGGTGCTCGCCAAGGCCGGCGGCATGGAACTGCGCCTGCCGTACCAGTCGGATCCCACACTGCGGAAGCGGATCAACGACGGCGAACTCGAGTACATCGATATCCACCTGGGGCACGTGGCCCAGTACACCTGGTTCGGGTTCTACGGGCACGTTGACCTGGCCGTGATCGAGGTGGTCGGTATCAACGAGGACGGCAGCCTCATACCGTCGTCGTCGGTCGGCAACAACAAGACCTGGCTTGAGCAGGCGGATAAGGTCATCATCGAGGTGAACCGCCAGCAGCCCGCAGCCATGGACGGTATGCACGACGTCTACTACGGCACCGCGCTGCCCCCGCACCGCAAACCCATCATGCTGGTGAACCCGGATGACCGCATCGGTGAGCCCTACCTGCGCCTGGACCCGGAGAAGGTCATTGCCGTGGTCGAAACCGACGCCCCGGACCGCATGACCCCCTTTGCGGCGCCGGATGAGACCTCGCAGCAGATCGCCGGGCACCTGCTGGACTTCTTTGAATCCGAAATCAAGGCCGGACGGCTGACCGACAAGCTCCTCCCGCTCCAGTCCGGGGTGGGCAACATCGCCAACGCCGTACTCGCCGGACTCTCCACCGCCGGGTACACCGGTCTCACCGCCTACACCGAGGTGATCCAGGACGGCATGCTTCACCTGATCCGCGACGGCGTGATCAAGGTGGCCTCCGCAACGTCCTTCTCGCTCAGCCCGGCGGGCATCGAGGAATTCAACTCCAACATCGACTTCTACCGCAAGCGCATCATCCTGCGGACCCAGGAAATCTCCAACCACCCCGAACTGATCCGCCGGCTGGGCTGCATTGCCATGAACGGCATGATCGAAGCCGACATTTACGGCAACGTAAACTCCACCCACGTGGCCGGCACGGCCATGATGAACGGCATCGGCGGCTCCGGGGACTTTGCCCGCAACGGCTTCCTCTCCGCCTTCATGTCCCCGAGCACGGCCAAGGGCGGGAAGATTTCCGGAATCGTTCCCATGGCCGCCCATGTGGACCACACCGAGCACGACACGATGCTCATCATCACCGAGCGGGGCCTGGCCGATCTGCGTGGCCTTTCCCCGAAGCAGCGGGCCCGGACCATCATCGAGAACTGTGCGCACCCGGACTTCCAGCCGCTGCTGCAGGACTACTTCGAGCGTGCCAGCCGGGACAGCCTGGGCAAGCACACTCCGCATCTGCTGGACGAGTCCCTGTCCTTCCACCAGCGGTTCGTGGAAACGGGAACGAGCCTGCCCGAGCCGGTCGTCCGCTAAAAACGGTCGGCGGCGGGGCTAGCTCCCGCGCAGCCGGTCCAGTTCGCGGCGGTCCTTCTTGGTGGGACGGCCGGCACCCCGGTCCCTGACCGGAATACCCAGTGCCGGAGTCGCGGGGCGGGCGGGTGTGTGGTCCATGAAGCAGTGCGACGCCGCCTCGGCACCGACGCGTTTGGCGATCAGCTGCCGTACCTCCAGGATCCGTTCGAAGCCGGGCTGCCGGATCCGGACGGTGTCCCCGGGCTGGACCGGCTGTGCGGCCTTGGCCGGATTGCCGTTCAACCGGACGTGGCCGGCCCGGCACGCGGCGGTGGCCGCGGACCGGGTTTTGTAGGCGCGGACAGCCCACAGCCAGGCGTCCACCCGGACGGATTTGGAAGTGCTCGCTGGAATGCTCATGGGAGTTCCGAGTCTAGCGAAGTCCGCGCAGCCGGGCAGCGTCTTCCAGCGCCTGCTGCTGCTCCGCGCTGACCAGGGACCCGACGACGACGGCGTCCCCGCCACCTGCCCGTCCTGCGGCATCCGGTGCGGCGGCAAGCAGGCCGCGGACCTCGGCGGGGGTGTAGGGGACCGGAACCCGGGTATGCGCCACCGCGTGGCAGGTGGGACACATCGGCACCAGGTCCGAGACCGGATCCAGCACGTATTCCGCGGCGAGATCGGCGGCCGGGGACAGATGGTGTACCTGCATCAGCGCGTCGGTTCCCGGACCGTACCGCTGCGCGGGGACCAGCCCGCAGGCCGTACAGCAGTTGCCGTGGAAGGCCAGGCAGAGCCGCCGGGCCTCACCGTCGTGTTCGTAGGCGTTGACGCGCTGCAGACCCAGTGCGCCGGCAGCCAGGGTGCCCGGGACCGGGCTCAGCGGATCCGGTCCGGATCCGAGGAAGCCTGACCAAAGCCGCCGCAGCGCGGGAACCGAGGCAGGGGGAACGGGCATGGTGCCGTCGAGGCGGGGCAGGGCCGGAAGATCTTCCTCGAGGAGGGATGCGGGCACCTGTTCGCCCAGGGGCAGCAGCCGATCAAAGTCCACCGTGACGGCGTCGGCGGACGTCCCGATGCCCGGCGGAACGACGACGCCGTGGCCCGCCAGCCCCCGCGGTCCCCGCCCGCTGCTGCCGGAGAGCACGAGCCAGACTTCGGTTCCGGCGTCCGGCCGGGAGCCGGCCAGCGGCATGCTTCGGCGCAGGGTGCCGCCGTCGGCCAGGGCAGCAACCGCCGGACCGTAACCGCCCGGCCAGGGATCAGGCAGGTCCGTATTCCAGGCCAAAAGGATTGAGGCCACCGGTTAGCGCGGCTGGTACGTGAGGCAGTCCGCCAGTTCCGCGCCCGGTCCCACCCGCACATCATGGGCGTCGCACATCAGGTGGTTGTTGAACCGGCACTCATTGCGCTGGCAGGCGCCCACCTGGGCGAGGACCTTTGGCAGGCCGCCGGTGGCGGACGTATCGATGAACGTGGCGCAGCTGGCGTGGTCGGGAGTGCCGCCGACAGTGATGGCGTAGGCGGTGCAGCCCTCATGGTTGAAGCCGCAGCTGGACACCGTGCAGTCCTGCACCTGGGCAACATGATCGGTCATGGTTCCTCCAAAAAGGTGGTCATTCTCTCCGTGCCTGGTTTCGAACGTACCACCGTCGTGCGGGAATAATTAGCGCGAATTTCCCTACCCTATTTGACCGGTTTGGCCTGTGCCGTCCCGTTGGGTAGAACGGAAGGATGACCGCAACGCAGGCCCCGGACGCCGCCGACTCTTTCCAGCTCGCCGCCGCCGCCTCCGGCCTGGACCTGGACGCGGCCCAGCTGGCCGTTCTTCCGGCCCTGAACCGGGCGGCAGCGGCGGCACGGTCTTCGGAACCCGCGCCGGGGAATTCCTCGGTGTACCTGTGGGGACCGCCCGGCCGGGGCAAGACCTGGCTGCTGGATACGCTGTTCACGAGCGTGGACATCCCGGAGAAGCGCCGGCTGCATTTCCACGACTTTTTCCGGGAGCTGCACAGCCTGGTCTTCGCCGGCTACGGGAACCCCGGCTACCGGCAGGATTCGGCCTTCGCCGTGGCCCTGGACCGGATGCTGGGGTCGGTCCGGCTGCTGTGTTTCGACGAGTTCCATGTCAAGGACCCGGCCGATGCAGCCTTCATCACCCGCCTGCTCCGCACCGTGCTGGACCGCGGGATAGTCCTGGTGGCCACGTCCAACTACGCTCCGCCGGAGCTGCTTCCGGATGAGATGTTCCATCATCTGTTTGAACCCGGAATTGCACTGATCACCGAGCACCTGCAGGTCCTGGAGCTGGACGGGGACACGGATTACCGCGCCCGCCCCGGAAACACGGCCGGTTTCGCCGCCGGGCACCATCTGCGCAGCGACGAGGACGGGCTGCTCGCCGACATCGGCCTGGTCCGGCCGGGCACGGGGGAGCGGATGCAGCTGACGCCGGGCACCCGCACGCTGCAGGCTCTTCGAGCGGACGGGGCGCAGGTGTGGTTCGATTTCGAGGATCTCTGCCACGCCCAGTCGGCCACCTCCGACTACCTGCACCTGGCGCAGACGCACCGGCACTGGGTGATCAGCTCAGTGCCGCCCACTGACGGGTCGAACCCCTACGGATGGCAGCGCTTCGGCAATGTGGTGGACGTGCTGTACGACGCCGGGTGCCGCCTGGATGTCATCGGGATGCCGGATTACGACGGCCTGTTCCCCGGGACGGCGCACCCCACGGACCTGGCGCGGATCCGCAGCCGGTTCTCAATGCTGCAGCAGCTGCCCGCAGCCGGCGGCTAGGCGGACCCGATGGCTGGGCTGCCCGATGGCTAGCGGCCGCGGCCGCTAGCTCCCGCCGTCGGCCAGATCCTGGGCGTCCACGAGTTTCTGCCGGGCCTTCTCCGCCGTCCGACGGGCGGAACGGGCGGCGCGCCGGGCATTGTCCCGTTCGCGTTCCAGTTTCCCGGAGCGACGGTCCACGGCTGCGACCTCCCGCTCGAGCTGCCGGATCCGTTCCCGCAGTTCGTCGATTTCATCCGTGAGCTCGTCCCGGCGGCCGGCGGATTCGTCCACTTGCTGTTGGGCGGCGTCGAGCGCCTCCTGCGCCTGGCGCTCGCCGTTTGCCGCTTCCTCAAGTTCGGCCTGCGCCTTCCGGACAGCCCGCTGGGCCTCAGCCTGCCGCCGTCGTACCGCCGCAGTGTCCTGGCCGGCGTCCTTGTCCTGGCCGGCAGCGCCGCGGCCGGACAGCGGGCGGGTACCCGATCTGCCTCCGGCACCGTGGGGCACCGAGTCCGGGTCGGCAACCGCGCCGTCCAGGTCCACCTCTTCCCAGCCGCTGGCCGCCAGGGAACGGACCAGCTGTCCGCTGGCAACCGCGTCGGCCGCCGAGGGATCGGTCATCGCGGCCCAGAGGGTCTGCTCGGCCTCGGCTGCCAATGATTCGCTGACGGGGTGGTCCAGCTCGGCGGCAAGGCTGCGGGCTTCGCGGACGATTGCGCGCAGCAGCCGCTGGCGTTCGGTGCTCAGGCGCCGGAGCTGCTTCTGGTCCAGGTCTTCCTGGGCTTCGCGCAGGGCCGCTCCCAGCTCCAGGACCTGCTCGAGGTCCTCGCGCCGCCGGTCCGCCAGCAGATTGACGAGCCAGGCCGCCGTCGAGGGCTTCGGGAGGGCCTTGATCCGCTTGGCCAGCTCCTTGTCCCCGGCCCGGGCGGCGTCGGCGGCCCGGGAATTGCGGGCGGCAGTGAACTCAGAGGGCAGAAGCGCGTAGAGGCCGGCGACGGCGGCGCCGAGCGGGGGCGGGGATTGCCGGTCTGCGGCACTCACCCGAAGACACCGAACCGGCCCAGCGCCACCACCAGGGAAAGCACCATCAGGATGGCCGCGAGGCCAATCCGGTTGCGTTCGCCGCGCCGGACATGGACCAGGATGGCCAGTGCCATCAGCACGGCCAGCGCCGAGGCGGCTATCGGCGTCAGCACGGGAAGGGTCCCGGTAGCCTCGGGGATGATCAGCCCGGCCGCTCCCAGGACTTCGAGGACACCGATCAATTTCACGGTGCCTGCGGAGAAGTCCTCGGGCCAGCGGAGGTTCTCTTTGAGCCGGGCATGGCCTTGGGTGATTTTTACGAATCCGACTCCGGCAAAAAGCAGCGCCAGTAGCAGTTGGACTAACCACAAGACCAAAGACAGCATGGGTATAAGCGACTTTCTGTATGCGGGCAGGAGTCGGCGCATAAAAACGGTGGAACCGGTGGAACCAATGGAACCATCACAACCCAAGCATGGTCTGCTGCCCGGGAACTGCGCAACAACGGGCGTGGCGTATTCGTGCAGGTCAGGTGCGGTCCGGCCGCCTGTCCGGCGGCCTGGATGTGCTCGGCACGGCGGTGCTGGAACGGACGATGAACTCGGTGGGGTAGAACCCGGCCTTCGTCGCGGGAAGCACCGCTTCGTCCCGCATCAGGGCCAGGACCGCCGCCACCGCTGCCGCCCCCTGCCCCGCTGGATCCTGGCTGATGGTGGTCAGGCCGAACACGCCGCCCAGATCGTGGCCGTCAATTCCGATGACCGACACGTCTTCGGGAACCCGCAGTCCCAGTCCCCGGGCGGCCAGGATGACACCCACCGCTATTTCGTCGGAGGCACAGAAGACAGCAGTGGGGCGGATGTCCGGCTGTGCCAGGAGTTCCTTGCCCGCCTCGACGCCGCCGGCAACAGAAAACTCGGAACTCGACACCCACGTTTCCTCCAACGCAATGCCGGCTTCTTTCAAGGCATGCTCGTAGCCGCTGCGGCGGGTTCCGCCGAGCTGGAAATCCCGTTCCAGCTCCTTGCCCCCGCCGATATGGGCAATGCGCGTGTGGCCCAGCGAGACCAGGTGCCGGGTAGCCAGCGCGGAGATGCTGAACTCGTCGACTCGGATGGCGGGGGTTCCAGGCAGCGGCCCGCCGATGGTGACGATGGGTTTGTCCACTGCCCGGAGCTGGGCCAGTTCTTCGTCCGTGAGGCGCAGGGCGACGGCAATCACCGCGTCCAGCCTTTTGCGGCGCAGCATCTCGGTGAGGACGCTCTCGCGGTGTCCGGGGCCGTCGCTGGTGTTGTACAAGGTCAGGTCATATCCGGACTCGAGCAAAGCGGTGGCAGCGCCCTGCAGTACCTGGGAAAAGTACCAGCGGCCGACGCTCGGCATAACGACGCCGACATTCCGGGTGCGCCCGGAAGCGAGGGAGGACGCGTTGTAGGAAATCACGAACCCAAGTTCGTCGGCGGATGCCAGGACCCGACGTCGGGTAGCTGCCGAAACTTTCCCGTTTCCGCTCAGTGCACGCGAAACCGTCGCAGCGGAGACGCCCGCGTGCGCGGCGACTTCTTTAATTCCTGCCACCGTTGCCTCCGGTTGGGTGGATGTGCGGTCCGGGTGGCTAGCGTAGCCGAACCCAGGCGCTGGAATCGGGCAGCAGGTTCCCGTCCCACACGGCACCGTTCCGGCTGCAGGCGATCAGCTCGCCGGGCGGCAGTGGAATATCCGTCCCGCCCATGTTCATTACGCCGCCAACGTTGCCGTTGGCGAAGGCAAGTACGTGCTCCGAATCGTAGCCGGGCCACCAGGCCAGGGAGCCGTTGCCCAGCTCCAGTTCACGGCGCAGGTCAAGCGCTATGCGGTACAGGTTCAGGGTGGAGTCGGGGTCTTCGCGTTGGGCGCTGCGAGCCAGCTGGTTCCAGCCCTCGGGCTGCGGCAGCCAGGAGTTGCCGGTTTCGTTGAAGCCCAAGGCCGGCCCGTCCGGCGTCCAGGGCAACGGCACACGGCATCCGTCCCTGCCCAGCCGTTCCCCGAAGGTGCGGTGGAAGGTTGGGTCCTGGCGGTAGGCGTGGTCCATCTCCGTGTGGTCCGGCAGTCCCAGCTCCTCGCCCTGGTAGAGGTAGACGCCTCCGGGCAGGGCCAGCATCAGCAGGGTCGCGGCGCGGGCACGGGCAATTCCGAGGTGGTAGTCCGGCTGCGGATCGGCCGCACCTATTCCGTCGCCCGGGCGCGCCTGCCAGCCGGTCAGCCCGAAGCGGCTGGTGTGCCGGACGACGTCGTGGTTGGACAACACCCACGTGGTTGGTGCCCCGACCCGGTCGAAGGCGTGCAGGGAGGACTCGATGACTTCCCGCAGCGCCGGGGCGTGCCAGGGGTGGTGCAGGTAGGCGAAGTTGAAGGTCTGGTGCATTTCGTCCGGACGCACCCAGTCGCTGAGCCGGTCCACCGGGTCGATCGTCGCTTCGGCGCAGAGCACCCGGTCACCTTCGTAGGAGTCCAGGATTTTCCGCCAGGAACGGAAGATGTCGTGGATGCCGGGCTGGCCGAACATCGGGGCTGCCTCGCCGGGGAAGCCTTCGGAGGAGGACCCGTCGGCCCGGCCGCCCCAGTCCGGGAGCCCGGATTGCTTGATCAGCGCGTGGGCGACGTCCACGCGGAACCCGCCGACGCCGCGGTCGAGCCAGAACCGCAGGATCTTTTCGAACTCGGCGTGCACGGCCGGGCTGTCCCAGTTGAAGTCCGGCTGGGAGGTATCGAAGAGGTGCAGGTACCACTGTCCGGGGGTGCCGTCGGGTTCGGTGATGCGGGTCCAGGCCGGGCCGCCGAAGTGGGACTGCCAGTTGTTCGGCGGGTTTCCGCCGTTCTCGCCGGTGCCGTCGCGGAAGATGAACATGTCCCGGGCGGGGGAGCCGGCGGGGGAGGCCAGTGCGGCCTGGAAGAGGGGATGCTGGTCGGAGCAGTGGTTGGGGACCAGGTCCACGATGACGCGGATGTTGTGTCGGGAGGCTTCGGCGACGAGGGCGTCGAAGTCTTCCATGGTTCCGAAGAGAGGGTCCACGGAGCAGTAGTCGGCGACGTCGTAGCCGGCGTCCTTCTGCGGGGAGCGGTAGAACGGGGAGAGCCAGATGGCGTCGATGTCGAGTTCGGCCAGGGCGGGCAGTTCGGCGGTGATGCCGGGCAGGTCTCCGACCCCGTCACCGTTCAGGTCACGGAACGAGCGAGGGTAGATCTGGTAGATCACCGAAGACCGCCACCACTCACGGTCAGCGGAAGCAGGGTGTACGGCAACCAAGCCGGCCGAAAAATCATCAAGAACGGTGCTGATCATTGGGCCATCCTAGGGCCGTGGAACGAAAAGATGGAAACGCTTCCATTTGCGTGTCGCTAATGGTTGGATTTCCCGATATCCGTCACCACCCACGCAAAGTGCGTTGGGTTTTTAAACATGGTCCGATACGCGCAATCCCCCTGACTTAAGGGCACTGGACGGATAGTGTGCACGCGCTTACACTTTCGTTTGTCTTAGCTCGCACCCGCGTAATGCCGGACTTTCCCGGGCTTTTCGCGGCAGGCTCATTTCCCCTTTTCGGGGCAAAACAGAAGAGGTACACCAATGAAGGTGCGCACAACGGGTACGTCGGCATTGCGCCGGCGTACCTTTACTCTCGGTGCCGTTTCGGTCACCGCTGCTCTTGTCCTCTCGGCCTGCGGAGGCGGCGACGGCGCCGACTCCGAGTCCGAATCGACGGACCTCACGACCGCCGGCGCCACCACGTTGACCATGTGGGTGGACGCCGAGCGTTCCCCAGCGCTGACCGACATCACCGCGAAGTTCAAGGAAGACACCGGCATCGAGGTGAAGCTCGTAACGAAGGACTTCCAGCAGGTGTCGGATGACTTCATCACGCAGGTTCCCACCGGCAAGGGCCCGGACCTCATCGTGGGCCCGCACGACTGGGTCGGGAAATTCGTCCAGAACGGCGTCATCGCACCGATCGAACTCGGTGACAAGGCAGGCCAGTTCCAGGACGCCGCGGTCAAGGCAATGACCTATGAAGGCAGCACCTACGGTGTCCCGTACTCAATTGAAAACATCGGCCTCCTGAGGAATGCGGACCTGGTAGCGGAACCTGCCGCCACCATGGACGAAGTGATCGCCAACGGCAAGAAGGCCGTGGCCGACGGCGCGGCAGAGTTCCCGTTCCTGGTCGGCCTGGATCCCAAGCAGGGCGACCCCTACCACCTGTACCCGTTCCAGACCTCCATGGGTGCCCCCGTCTTCGGAACAGATGAGACGGGCAGCTATGACGCAACGAAACTTGAGCTGGGCAACCCCGGCGGCGCGGAGTTTGCCGCCAAGCTCAAGGAATGGGGTGAAGGAGGCGAAGGCATCCTGAATTCCAGCATCACGCCGGATATCGCCAAGGAGAAATTCAGTGCCGGAGCTTCCCCTTACTTCCTGACCGGGCCGTGGAACGTCCCCGATGCGGAAAAGGCCGGCATCAACCTGGTGGTGGATCCGCTGCCCACCGCCGGCGATAAGCCCGCCCAGCCCTTCGTCGGTGTCAACGGCTTCTTCATCAGTGCCAAGAGCCAGAACACCCTGGCGGCAAATGAATTCGCGCTGAACTACCTCACCACCGAGGCCGTACAGGATTCCATGTTTGAAGCCGGCGGGCGGCCGCCTGCACTGACGGCGTCCTTCGATAAGGCAGCCTCCGACCCGGTAGTCGCCGCATTCGGTGAAATCGGCGCCAACGGCGTACCCATGCCCGCCATCCCCGAAATGGAGCAGGTGTGGGCCGATTGGGGCAGCACCGAGCTGGCCCTGATCCAGGGCCAGGGCGACCCCGCGGAGTCCTGGGCCACCATGGTCACCAACATCCAGTCCAAGATCGCCAAGTAGCTCCGGGCCACCGGAGCAACGCAACACAGCCCGCACGACGGCGGGCAGGACCCGGCCGGGGCGCTGCGGCACATGCCCCAGCGCTCCGGCCCGGTACCCGTTCAAGGAGAACGCCAATGGTCGATCAGCTGGACACCCCGATACGCGGAGCGAAACCCGTGGGCCAACGGCCGCCGGAACGGCGCCGCACATCGGAGTCCCTGGGTGGAACACTTGCGAAAGTCGTTCTGCTGGGACTCACGGACGCCTTTGCCGTCTACGTGCTCATAGCCCTGTTCCTGAACGAAAAGTGGGCGGTCCTGGCGGTTGCTGCCCTGGTCACCCTCCTAATCAACTGGATCTACCTGCGGCGCGGAGGGCTGCCTGCCAAGTATCTGGCGCCGGGCGTGCTTTTCCTGGTCGTTTTCCAGGTGTTCGTGGTGGTCTACAGCGGCTATGTGGCCTTTACCAACTACGGGGACGGCCACAACAGCACCAAGGCGGATGCCATTTCCGCCATCCAGTTGACCGCTCAGAAGCGCGTCCCCGATTCCCCCTCCTACCAGGTGAGCGTGGTCGAGAAAAACGGTGAGCTGGCGCTGCTGGTCACCGACCCGGACGGCACCGTGGAATTGGGCAGCGTCGACGAACCGTTGGCCGAGGTCGATGCCGAGCTGGACGCAGGCGGCAAAGCCGTAGCCGTGGATGGTTATGAAACCCTGAAGTTCAATGACCTGCTGCAGCGCCAGGACGAAATCCTCGAGCTTCGCGTCCCCTTCTCCGACGACTTGGATGACGGGATCCTGCAGACTTCGGACGGCTCCACCGCCTACGTTTTCAAGCCGTCGCTCGTCTACGACGAGGCTGCGGACACCTTCACGGATACCGAAACGGGGGAGGTCTACACCGACGGCGGCGAAGGTGCCTTCGTCAGTTCCAACGGGGAGAGGCTTGCCACCGGGTGGAAGATCAACGTCGGGTTTGAAAACTTCGCCCACGCCTTCACGGATCCGGGCCTGCGCGGCCCGCTGCTGGGCGTCGTTGCCTGGACCTTTACCTTCGCCCTGCTCTCCGTCCTGCTGTGCTTCGGCCTGGGACTGTTCCTGGCTGTGACTTTCAACCACTCCGGCCTGCGCGGCAAACGGATCTACCGGACGATCATGATCCTGCCCTATGCCTTCCCGGCGTTCCTGGCAGGACTCGTCTGGTCCGGAATGATGAATCAGGACTTCGGCTTCATCAACAACACGTTCTTCGGCGGCGCACAGATTCCGTGGCTAACCGATCCCTGGCTGGCCAGGGCAAGCGTTCTGCTGGTCAATACCTGGCTTGGCTTCCCTTACATGTTCCTGGTCTGCACCGGAGCGCTGCAGTCACTCCCGGAAGAAGTAAATGAGGCGGCCCGGATGGACGGTGCTTCCAACTGGCGGATCTTCCGGTCCATCAAGCTTCCGCTGCTGCTGGTATCCACGGCACCGCTGCTGATCTCGACGTTTGCGTTCAACTTCAACAACTTCAACGTAATCTTCATGCTCACCGGGGGCGGGCCGCGGTTTGAGGACACCAGCATGGACATCGGCGCCACCGATCTGCTGATCACCCTGGTGTACAAGGTGGCCTTCGGGCAGGGCACCGGCCGCGATTACGGGCTGGCCAGCGCACTGGCCGTCCTGATCTTCATCATCGTGGCCATTATTTCCACGGTCAGTTTCCGGCAGACCAAGGCATTGGAAGACGTGAACTCATGACGCAGACCCTTCAGCCCGCAGCGCCCCTCAGCCAGGACCGCACAGCACCGAAGCCCCGCCGGAACTTCGGTGCCTGGTTCAAGGACAAGGGCTGGCGCCATCTTGTCGGCGTGGCCATTGGGGCGTTTGCCCTGCTGCCGCTGGCCTACGTGCTTTCGGCCGCGCTGAACCCCTCCGGCACGTTGGTCTCCACCAACGGGTTGTTCAGCACGCTTTCGTTCGGCAATTTCCAGGACCTCTTCGCGGACCCGCAGAAACCCTTTGCGAAATGGTTCGTGAACACCCTCGTCATCGGGCTGGTCACCAGCGCAGGGACAGTCTTCCTGGGGGCACTGGCTGCCTATTCGTTCTCCCGCATGCGTTTCCGCGGCCGGCGGATGGGCCTGCTGACACTGATGCTGCTGCAGATGTTCCCCCAGATGCTGGGCGTCGTGGCCATCTTCCTGCTGCTGAGCGGGATATCCGACGTCGTTCCCTGGCTCGGCCTGGGCAGCCAAATCGGGCTGATCATGGTGTACCTGGGCGGCGCACTGGGGGTGAACACGTACCTGATGTACGGCTTCTTCAACACCATCCCGACCTCACTGGACGAGGCTGCACGCATCGACGGCGCAAGCCACATCCAGATCTTCTTCACCATCATCCTGCGCCTGGTCACCCCGATCCTGGCCATTGTGGGGCTGTTGTCCTTCATCACGGCCACCGGTGAATTCCTGATCGCCTCGATTGTCCTCAACGACCCGGACACCCAGACACTCGCCGTCGGCCTGTATTCGTTTGTCGGTGACAACCAGTCCCGGACCTGGGGCGTGTTCTCCGCCGGCGCCGTCCTCGCTGCGTTGCCTGTCATGGCTCTGTTCCTGTTCCTGCAGCGCTACATAACGTCGGGGCTTATTGCCGGGTCGGTCAAGGGCTAAGGCCTCAGAAGCCGGCCACGGGACGGGGACGGTAGAACTCCTCGAGCGCCTCGAACTCCTCTTCGGTGAGCTGGATCTCCAGTGCCTTGATGTTGTCATCCAGGTGGGAAGCGGCCGTGGCGCCGATCAGCGGAGCCGTGACCACCGGGTGGGCCAGCACCCAGGCGAGGGCGACCTGCGCGCGGGTGGCGCCGAGCCCTTCGGCCACGTTCCCCACCGCGTCGGTGATGCTGCGGTCCACGTCCTCGTTGCCCCGGTAGAGCAGGTGGCCCTGCTCGTCGTAGTCCTGCCGGACCGTCCTGCTTCCCCACGGACGGGCCAGGCGGCCGCGGGCGAGCGGGGAGTAGGGCAGTGCTCCGATGCCCCGGTCCGCGCACAGCGGATACATTTCCCGTTCCTCCTCGCGGTAGAGAAGGTTGTAGTGGTCCTGCATGGTGACGAACTGCGCCCAGCCGTGCTGTTCCTGCAGGAACAGGGCCTTCGAGAACTGCCAGGCGTGCATGCTTGAGGCACCCAGATACCTGACCTTGCCGTCCCGGACCAGCTGGTCCAGGGTTTCCAGCGTTTCTTCCAGCGGCGTGCTGCCGTCCCAGCGGTGCATCTGGTAGAGGTCGATGTAGTCCGTGCCGAGCCGCCGCAGGCTCTGCTCCACCTGCCACAGAATGTGTTTGCGGGACAATCCCCAGCCATTGGGGCCCGGACCCATTTCGCCGTGGACCTTGCTGGCGATCACCACTTCATCCCGCCGGCAGTAAGCGGCGACGGCGGCTCCCAGGATCTCCTCGCTGTGGCCGGCGGAATACACGTTGGCAGTGTCGAAGAAATTGATACCCAGCTCCACCGCGTGCCGCAGCAGGGATTTGGCTTCGTCCTCCCGGATTGTCCATCCGTGCGTCCCGCGGTCGGGGTCGCCGAACCCCAGACAACCCAGTCCCATGACCGAGACAGTTGCCCCTGACCTGCCGAGCTTGGCGTATGTCATCGAGTTCATCCGCTGGCCTCCGCTGCTGCAGCGCCTGTTCCGTTACCGGCGATGCTACCGGGACGTGCCCCGGCTTCGGTAGGCAGGAGGCCCAAGGACTCCCGGCGGCGGCCGTTGCGGTCCTATACTGGCGCTCATGGTCGCCGGAACAGGTACCCCAAGCCACTTCCTTGTTGATGACGCAGTGGTGCTGCCGCCGCTGCATGAGCTGGCGGGGGTCGCGAAAGTGTCGCAGCCCCGGGAAGGACGGCGCACGGAAGTCCGCTACGACACTGCGGACCGTGCCCTCCGCAGGCGCGCTTTCACTCTCTCCCGGTTTACGGACAACGACGGCGGCACACGCTGGGAGCGCAGGGCACCGTCCCTGGAACCGGCCGCCCGTGCCGGCACCCCTGCCGACCCGGGTGCGGGAGTTCCGCCGGAGCTGCTGGAAGAGGTCCAGGCCGTGGTCCGGGGACGGGAGCTTCTCCCGGTGCAGACCCTCAGCACGCGCTTTCTGGAGTACGAGCTGCTGGACAGTGCGGGTACGGTGCTTGCCCGCGTCACCGATGAAAGCACGAGGACGAGCGATGCCGGAGGGGACCCCTCCGGCCGCGACCGGCGCGCCTGGGGCATCGATTCGGCCGGCGACGCGCTGGCCCGGGATGCCGGAGCGATGTTCCTCGCCGCCGGTGCCGTGCCGGCGGGTCCGGCGCCAGGCGGGGAACGGAACGCGACGCCGGCGGGACCCGCTGGGGACGCCGCTGCCGCGGATTCCGATATCGGGGACCGGGACGGAGCCGCCGTCGGCCCCCTGGAGACGGGAAGCCCGGTGGCGCTGTTGCTGCTGCGGTATCTGCGCGAACAGTTCGAAGAGCTGCTTCGCCACGACCCGCGGGTGCGCCGGGGAGATGCTGACGGTATCCACAAGATGAGGGTGGCCACCCGGCGGCTGCGCTCGGCCCTTGCCAGTTACCGCAGCACGATGGACCCCGAGCCGGCGCGCTCGCTGCGCGGGGAACTGCGGTGGCTCGCGAGGGTGCTCGGGGAAGCCCGGGATGCGCAGGTGATGCGGCACCGGCTCCAGGAGCTGATTGCCGCCGAACCAGATGACCTGGTGATGGGACCGGTGGCCGCCCGCGTGGACGAAGAACTGCTCCATGACTACCGGCAGGCCTTCGGGAACATCCGCGAAGTGCTGCAGTCCCCACGGTACTTCCAGGCGTTGGATGGGCTCGAAGGGCTGCTGGCCAGCCCGTTCTGGGCGGAAACGGCCAAGGAACCGGCGGGCCCCGCCGCTGCCCGGATCATCCGGCGGGACCGGAAACGGCTGCACCGCCGGGTGCGGGCCGCGCGGACGTTGGACGGCGAAGATTACGCGGAAGCACTCCATGACGCGCGCAAGGACGCCAAACAGCTTCGCTATGCCGCCGAGGTGTGGGCTCCCGTGCAGCCAAAGGAAGCGAAGGAAATGGTGGACGCCGCC
The DNA here is from genome assembly GCF_020907405.1 of Arthrobacter sp. zg-Y769. Classification (GTDB taxonomy): domain Bacteria; phylum Actinomycetota; class Actinomycetes; order Actinomycetales; family Micrococcaceae; genus Arthrobacter_B. The sequence goes on along the minus strand of NZ_JAJJOE010000016.1, from coordinate 115,153 downwards.
GAGCACGTGCAGAAAATCCTGGGTGAGCACCAGGACAGCGTGGTGACGCAGGCGTACCTGCGCCGCATGGGGGCAACGGCGTCGGCCGCCGGTGAGAACGGCTTTACCTATGGGCGGCTGCATGCCTTGGAGCAGGCCCATGCCAAGTCGGCCCGGGAGCGCTTTGTCCACGCCTGGAAAGGCTTCCCGTCCAGCCCCTGAGGGAGGGATACGAATGGACTCGCCCTGGGCGCCGCTGCGCCGGCGGATGTTCCTCATCCTGTGGCTGGCCCAGCTGGGGTCCAATATCGGCACCTGGATGCAGACCGTGGGTGCCCAATGGTTCCTGGTGGAGACCAGTGAAAATCCTGCGCTGGTGTCCCTGGTCCAGACGGCGAACCTCGCACCTTCCCTGCTGCTCGGGCTTATAGCCGGGGTGCTGGCCGATGCCTTCAACCGGCGCCGGCTGATCCTCGGCGCCAACATCTTCGCCGCGGGTGCCGCCTCGGTGCTGACGGTCGTGGCTACCCTGGACCTGCTGGATCCGGATTCGCTGCTGCTCTATACGTTCCTCATCGGCTGCGGCATGGCACTGAGCGCACCCGCCTGGCAGGCCATCACCCCCGCACTGGTGCCGCGGGACGAAATCCAGGCTGCCGCTGCGCTGGGAAGCGTGGCGATGAACACCGCCCGCGCCGTGGGCCCCGCCGTTGCCGGCGTCCTGGTGGCCGTGGCCGGTCCCGCCTTTGTCTTCGGGCTGAACGCACTGTCCTTCGTGGGTACTTCCATCGCAATCTACAGCTGGCGGTCACCGCCGCCCGATCCGGATGAGCGTGAACATGTGGGGGAGGCGCTCGCCGCCGGCCTCCGCTATATCCGGGCCGCCCCGGTGATCCGGCGGATCCTGCTGCGGTCCGGGTTGTTCATTTTCCCGGCCAGCGCCCTTTACGCACTTCTGCCGGTTGCCGTGAACGGCCACCTGGGCCTCGGGTCTGCGGGCTACGGGCTGCTGCTCGGGGCATTGGGCGCCGGCGCCATCCTGGGGGTTGTACTCCTGCCGCGGCTCCGGACCGTCCTGCGGGACAACGCGCTGCTGGGGCTCAGCGCGGTGGTTTTCGCGGCCGCGACCTTCGCGTCCGGCTACCTGCCGGTGTGGGCCGTGGCCGTGCTCCTGGTGTTTGCGGGATTCGCCTGGATCTCCACTTTCTCCACCTTGAATGCGGCAATGCAGCTGACCCTGCCGGAATGGGTACGCGCCCGCGGGCTGTCCGTCTACCTGATGGTTGCCGCCGGGGCGCAGGCCGTGGGCGCGGTGTTCTGGGGATCGGGTGCCACCGGTGCCGGCTACGCTCCAACCCTGGCGTTCGCTGCCGGTGTCCTGCTGCTGGCCGGTGCCAGTGTGGCGGTGCTTCCGCTGCTGCCGGGCACCGGCCATCTGGACCGCAGCGTAGCGGGCACGCAACTGCAGCTTCCGGCCGGCGAGGAACCGAAGCCCGGCGCCGGACCGGTGACGATCCTCATCTCCTATGAGGTACCTGCCGACCGGAATGCGGAGTTTGTAGAGGCCATGCACAGGGTCCGGCTGTCCCGCATGCGCACGGGCGCCACCGACTGGGAGCTGGTGCACTCGGTCACTGACCAGGATCAGTTCCGGGAAATCTACGATGTGCCCACCTGGCGGGAGTACCTGCGGCAGGAACAGACCCGGATCACGGGGGAGGACCGCCGGATCATCCAGCGCGCGTGGGATCTGGCCGAGGCGGAACCGAGGGTCCGCTGGTTCCTCCCGGCCTCGGCCTGAGCGTTCGGCCCCGCGGCGGTGCAACGGATAGACTGAGACCCGGTTCGACGGCCGTTTTTACGGCGGGCCGGCGCGTTGGTAGCGATGCGCTGAAAACGATGCAGTGAACAAACCATTAGTTGAGGTATTTTGCGAGATTTTAGTGCACGCCTGGCCACTGCCGAGGAGATCGCCAACTGGGACAAGCACGTGCTGGCCAATCCCGGGGGCGGCAATGTCCTTCAGTCTGCATCCTTCGCGGAAGTGAAGTCCCACCACGGCTGGAATCCCGTCTATTTGGCCTTCACCGGTCCCGACTACGTGACCTACACCCTGGCGATCGAGAAGAAGGTTCCGGTTCTCGGCAGCCTCTGGTACCTGATCAAGGGGCCCGACGTCGCCGCACCCGAAGACGTGCCGCTCGTGGTCGACGCGCTCACCCGGTTCATTAAGCAGACCCGGCGCAAGGTCTTTGCGATCAAGGTTGAGCCGGACATCGTGGACAGCGAAGAGGGCCAGGCGCTGTTCACCGGTGCAGGCTTCATTAAGACGTTCAACCTGCAGCCCAATGACTCCACGGCGCTGCTGGACACCACGCCGGACGAGGAGCAGCTGCTCAAAAACCTCTCTTCCCGCGGCCGCAACGCGGTCCGCCGGGCCATCCGCGAGGGTGCCGATGTCCGACGGGTCGAGCCGACCGAAGAAAACATGCAGACCATGTACCGGCTGATGGCCCACATTGAGGACCGTTCCGCGGCGCGGCTGCGTTCGTACGAGTACTACCACCGGTTCTGGTCCAACTTCGTGGCTGCAGGCCAGGGGCGTTTCTACTTCGCGTTCGAGGACGGCGAAGCCACCGTGGGTGCCTTCGTGATTGCCTACGGCAACAAGGGCACCTACAAGGACGGCGGCTCCAAGCCCCGGCGTTCCCAGTACGGGGATTCGCACCTGGTCCAGTGGACCGCGATCACCGAACTCAAGAAGGAGTGCGGGATTGTGGAGTACGACTTCTGCGGCACCCCGCCCAGCAACCAGCTCAAGGACAAGGGCCACCCGCACCACGGGCTGGGCCTTTTCAAGACCAGTTTCTCCAAGACGGTCACGGATTTCGTTGGCTGCTACGACTTCGTCGTGGATCCGGTCCGGTATCGGATCTGGAACACCATCGGCGAACGCGTGGCGCGGCAGATTTACTGGCGCCGCCACCAGCAGCCGTTCTACTAAGCAGCAGTTCCACCAGGCGATAACCCGGGCAGGGCCCGGATCAGGCGAAAGGGCGAGTCCTTGGAGAACACATCCGATCCGGGTGGGCGCAAGCCCGGATCGAGTCCGGATTCGGCTCCGAATCCGGACCCGGTCGCGGGGCCCATCCCGTTGATCAGCATGCCGGCCGGCCGGCGGGCCCAGGCCGGGAAGGCCCAGGCCGGGAAGGCCCGGCCCGCGGACGCCCCGGCCGGGACTGCGCCCGGGAACGCCCAGGCGGAGAAAGCGCCGGCTGAGAAGCCCCAGACCCAAAGGGCGAAGACCGGCAAGGGGACCCGGCAGGGGCAGGACGCGGCCCCGCGTTCCCTGCGGCCGGCCGTCAAGGCGCCCGTCCGGCCGTCCAAGGCCCCGGGGCAGCCGCCCACGGGGATGGATATGCCCACCGCTGCCCTGCGCAGCACCAGGCCGAAGCCGCCGCCTCCCACCACGTCGGTGACCCGTCCAACCGGGTCCAAAGTGCCCCGCCCCCAGACGGGCCGCATGCGAACGACGGCGGACCCGCGCGAGAAACGGCCCGCACGGACGCGCAAGAGCGTACCGCCGGGAACGATGCCGCTGGCCTCCACCCCTGTCCGTGCCGACCGCTCATCCGCAGCAGCGCGGCGGATGCTGCGCAAACTGGTTCAGGGGGAGAACCCGCCCACCCAGGCCATGTCCATCGTGGAACGGCTGGCCGGCAGCCCCTACGCCAACCCGCTGGTGCGCACGGGAGGGCCCGATGCCAGCGCCCGCAAGACCCTGGACCTGGCCCTGGGCATGGCCGAGTCCATGTTCCGCTACGGTGCCGGAGCCCTGGAGGTCGAAACCGCCATTATTGCGGTGACCGCGGCTTTCGGGCTGGAAAGCATCGAAGTGGACATCACCAACCAGTCGGTGCTGCTCAACTATTCCCCGAAGGACCAGACGCCCATCACCGTGATGCGCGTGGTGCGTTCCTGGACGAACAACTATGCCGGACTCGGCCTGGTCCATCAGCTGGTCACCGAAATCATTGACGGCGGGCTGTCCCGTGCCGAGGCGGCGAACCGGCTGAACGAGATCACCCATCAGCCCAAGCCGTTTCCGCGCTGGGCGGTAACGGTCTCTGCGGGGGTCTTCGCGGCGGCCATCGTCGGCTTTATCGGCGGCGGTCCGCTGGCGTCACTGGTGGGCTTCGCCGGCACGGTGATGGTCAGCCTGCTCCAGCGCGTGCTGGGCAAGTGGCGCGTCCCGGACTTCTTTACGACGGCGGCCAGCGGCTTCGTGGTGACGGCCATGGCAATGCTGTTCTGGTCCATGGAGGTGCCGATCTCCCCGGGTATCGTCGTCGCCGGCGGAATCCTGGTCATGCTGCCCACCGGCCGCCTGGTTTCGGCGGTGCAGGATGCGATCAACGGGTTCCCGGTCACGGCGTCGGGCCGTTTCCTGTCCGCATTCCTGACCTTCGGCGCCCTGGTGGCAGGCATCGCCGTCGCGCTCGTTATGGGTGCGCTGATGGGGATGGGCCGGCTGAACGTTACCGACGTTGCGTCATCGCAGTACTCCTTCGCAGTGACGCTGGTGCTGCTGGCCATTGCCCTGGGTGCCATCTGCATAGTCGAGCAGTCTCCGCGGCGGCTGGTGCTGCCCACTGTCCTGATCGGCGTTGTGGGTTTCCTGGTCTACCAGCTGGCGGAGGCAGGCGGCATGGGACCGCGCCTGACACCGGCGGTGTCTGCCATCTTCATTGGCATGGTGGCCCGGATCGTTGCCCTGCGGATGGGCGCCCCGCAGCTGATCGTGGCCGTGCCGGCAGTTCTGTTCCTGTTCCCCGGGCTGGCGATCTTCCGGTCCATGTACGGACTGAGCATCGGCACCGACGACGCGTTCCAGGGTGTGGTGGGCCTGTTTGATGCGCTCACCGTCATTCTGGCCATCGCCGGCGGCGTGGTGCTTGGCGATAACCTGGGCCGTCCCTTCACCCGCAACCTCAACGGCAACGACCGCCGCAACCGCCGGCGGTAGTTGCGCCTGGAAAGGAAAGCCCGGCCCGCTGTCGCAGCGGACCGGGCTTTTCGCTGTGCGGACTAGAGGATTTTGCCCACGGGGGTGCGCTTCTCGGCCTGGAAGACATCTTCGGTGCGGCCGGCGGCCCAGTAGCCGGAGAGGGACACCTGCCGGCGGTCCAGTCCGCGGTGGCTGAAGAGGACGTCGCGCAGCGACTTCATGGCCTCCCGCTCGCCGTGGGCGAAGACCTGCACCGTCCCGTCGCGCCACGGAACCGCGGAAACGGCGTCGGTCAGCAGCCGGCTCCTGCCGGCGGGAGTGCCGCCGCGGTACAGCCAGGTCAGCTCCACGCCGTCGGGCTTCGGCACAGGCTGGCGGTCCCCGGGGCCGGCAACCTCGATGAATGCCTGCCCGACGGCGTCCTGCGGCAGGGCGCGGAGCACGGTCGCAACCGCGGGCAGCGCCGATTCGTCGGCGGCCATCAGGTACCAGTCGGCGTCGAGGTCCGGGTTGAAGGCCCCGCCGGGGCCGGAGAAGGTCAGCGGGTCGCCCGGCTGCGCCGAAGCTGCCCATGGGCCGGCCAGGCCTTCATTTCCGTGCACGACGAAGTCGATGCTGAGTTCCCGTGCGGACAGGTCAACGTCCCGGACGGTATAGGTGCGCGATACCGGCCAGTGCACCCGTTCGCTACGCGCCCGGATGGTCTCCAGGTCCTCGGAACCGTCGATCGGCCGGCCATCCGGGCCGAACCAGATTTTGCAGTAGGCATCGGCGCAGCTGTTCGGCTGGAACCGGTCGAAGCCGGGGCCGCCGGCAACCACCCGGACCATATGCTCGCTGATCTGCTCCCTCCGGAGAACCTCGAGGGTCAACAGCGGACGCTGCCGCCGGGGAGCAGGAGACTCCGGCTCCGGCGGGCGCGGGGGAGTCATTGATTCGGGCATGGGGTGTCTCCTTGGGAAGGGCCTAAAAACTACCGTACCGCGCCCAGCCGCCAGTCCACGGGCTGGGCGCCCTGCTGCACCAGCAGCTCGTTAACGCGGCTGAACGGCCGGGAGCCGAAGAATCCGCGTGAGGCTGACAGGGGGCTGGGGTGCGCAGATTCGACAGTGGGCGCGCCGCCGAGGAACGGGACGATGCCCTGGGCGTCGCGGCCCCAGAGGACGGCCACCAGGGGGACGCGCGTACCGTCGGGGCGACGGCGGGCAGCCAATGCACGGACGGCGAGTTCAGTGACCTCCTCCCATCCGCGCTTCCGATGTGATCCCGCTTCCCCGGCACGCACGGTGAGCACACGGTTCATCAGGACCACCCCCTGGTCCGCCCATGCGCTCAGATCCCCCGAGGGAGAAGGCGTAATCCCCGTATCGGTGTGCAGCTCGGCGAAGATGTTGTTGAGGCTGCGGGGAAGCGGGCGAACCTCCTTGCCTACGGAGAAGGACAGGCCGACGGCGTGCCCGGGGGTGGGATAGGGATCCTGACCGACGATCAGCACCCGTGCGCTTGCCAGCGGACGTTGGAAGACGCGCAGGATGTTCTCGGGCGACGGGAGGATGTGCTGCCCGGCCCGGCGCTCCGCCTCCAGTTCGGAGGCGATTTCCTCAAGCTGCGTCCTGACCGGTGCCAGCACCTCGGCCCAGTCGGGGGCCATAAGGTCCGCGAGGCGGGCGGGGGCGGCGAAAGGAAAAGGGGTATCCGGCGCAGTGGAGCCTGAGTAGGAAAAGAGCTGGGGTTGGTCAGTGGTCACGGATCCATTTTGTCACCGCCGCGTCTGCGGTGTCTTCCGGTGCTCCTGTGTAAATGACAATGCTGTTATTCCCAATTAGCATGGGCGATGGATATATACAGGGATCTTTTTTGGGAGTGCATGTGGCGGAATCGACCGAGGCCGAGCGGTTTTCCCTCGATGACGCAGTGGACCCGGAGAGCCCCTTGGGTGCCCAGGAACAGCAGATGCTCGCGTTGGAGCGGGCGTGGTGGAAATACGCCGGTGCCAAGGAACAAGCCATCAAGGACCTCTTCGGGATGTCGGCCACGAGGTATTACCAGGTTCTGAACGCCCTGATCGATACCGAGGAAGCCCTCGCCCATGATCCGATGCTGGTCAAGCGATTGCGTAGACTACGAACGACCCGTCAGCGTGCCCGTACCGCCCGCCGCCAGGGCACCGGTATTTAGCGCCGGTTTCCACCAACGTTGGCTGCCTGGGTCGCGGCGCCACCAGAACAAGGATTGAAACTCCACTATGAGCCAATACCCTCGCGACGAGTTCGACAAGGTCCCCGAAACCTCGGCGCGGCAGGGAGTGCACCGCGAACGCCTCATTCCCACACGTTCGAACGGACTGGGACTGCTGATCACCGTGGGTGTGCTCGCGCTGCTTATCGGCCTGGCAGCCTATTTTGTCCTGCCGCGGCTGGGCATAGGCACAGGTTCAGCTGACCCGTCATCCGCGGCACAGGCCCCCGCGTCTGTTTCCCCGTCCGCTTCAGCTGCCGCCACGCAGGCCCCGGACGACGACGCGGATAAGGGCGCTCCATCGCCCAGCCCCACCGCGGCATCAACGCCGACGCCGACCCCGACTCCCACCCCGACGGTGCCTGCGATCGACCGCACGCAGCCGGTGGCGGTGTTCAATGCCAGCGGCGTCACCGGCCTCGGCGCCGGTGTTTCCGGACGGATCTCTGCTGCAGGATGGGCAGTGGGAACGGTGGCTAACTGGACCGGTGCACCCCAGCAGGGATCGGGCGTCTACTACAGCTCACCGGATCAGGCAGCGAATGCCCGGGAGATCGGCGTGCAGCTGGGTATCCCGGCCATGGAGGCCCCCGGGTTTGCCAACGTCTCCGTGGTCCTGGGTCCCGGATTCCGGTAACGGGCCGCGCCGGTAAAAAGACCATAACGTTATGAGCCGCCCTGTATCTGACCGGGATCACCGTGGTTAGAGTGATGCCAGCCGGTTTGCGCCGCTGACCTCGGCCTCCTTGGGGAACCGACAAAGGCGCCGGATCCGGCGCCTCCGGCGTCCAAGGGTGCCGCCGGAGGGTGGCATCGGAATCTAGGTTGGAGAAAGATCATGGCGCAGGGGATCGTCAAGTGGTTTAACGGTGAAAAAGGGTACGGCTTTATTACCCTCGACGAAGCGGAAACGGATGTGTTCGTCCATTGGTCGGCCATCCAGGCGTCGGGTTACCGGACGCTGGAAGAAGGTCAACGGGTTGAGTTCGAAATCGGCCAGGGCCAGAAGGGTCCGCAGGCCGAGGAAGTCCGCGCACTGTAGACCGCTTTGAAGCACATCCTCCCGGCTTGGGGGCGGGATCGGCAGCGGCGGGGCCTCGGCTCCGCCGCTGCTTTTGCATTCCCGCCGGCAGCCGCCGGGATCACCTGTGAACCGGATGGCATGTCGGCGTGATCGCTTGCACTCAGTGTGTGGGAGTGCTAATTATTGACTTAGCACTCTTGCCGGATGACTGCTAAATGTCGGACGGTGTTGAGTGAACAAGCAACCCACTGGGGTGAGGAACGGGGAGCGCGTAAAGAGATCGCGCGAACCGGGCCGTCCGTCGCGGGCACTCCAGCCAGGAATGCAACATTATGCTCCAAGCATGACTGTTCCGGAAGGACGATAGCCGTTATGGCCAAGATCATTGCATTTGAAGAAGAGGCACGCCGCGGCCTCGAGCGCGGGTTGAACATCCTCGCCGACGCCGTCAAGGTGACCCTCGGCCCGCGTGGCCGCAACGTGGTCCTCGAAAAGAAGTGGGGCGCCCCCACGATCACCAATGACGGCGTTTCCATCGCCAAGGAGATCGAGCTGGACGATCCCTACGAGAAGATCGGCGCAGAGCTGGTCAAGGAAGTTGCCAAGAAGACTGACGATGTTGCCGGCGACGGCACCACCACGGCAACTGTCCTCGCCCAGGCACTGGTCCGTGAAGGCCTGCGCAACGTTGCCGCCGGCGCCGATCCGCTGAGCCTGAAGCGCGGCATCGAGAAGGCTGTTGCCGCCGTTACCGCCGAACTGATTGCATCTGCCAAGGAGATCGAGACCAAGGAGCAGATCGCCGCTACGGCTTCCATCTCCGCCGGTGACCAGCAGATCGGCGACCTGATCGCCGAAGCACTGGACAAGGTGGGCAAGGAAGGCGTCATCACGGTCGAGGAGTCCAACACCTTCGGCCTGGAGCTGGAACTCACCGAAGGCATGCGCTTCGACAAGGGTTACATCTCCGGTTACTTCGTCACCGACGCCGAGCGCCAGGAAACGGTCCTTGAGGATCCGTACATCCTGATCGTCAACTCGAAGATCTCCAACGTCAAGGATCTCGTTGCTGTCCTCGAGAAGGTCATGCAGTCCGGCAAGCCGCTGCTGATCATCGCCGAAGATGTTGAGGGCGAAGCCCTGGCAACCCTGGTGGTCAACAAGATCCGCGGCACCTTCAAGTCCGTAGCCGTCAAGGCACCGGGCTTCGGTGACCGCCGCAAGGCACAGCTGGCCGACATCGCCATCCTCACCGGTGGCCAGGTCATCGCCGAAGAGGTTGGCCTGAAGCTGGAAAACGCCACGCTGGACCTGCTGGGCAAGGCCCGCAAGGTTGTTGTCACCAAGGACGAAACCACCATCGTGGAAGGCGCAGGCGACGCTGAAGAGATCGCCGGCCGCGTCAACCAGATCCGCGCCGAAATCGAGAACTCCGATTCGGATTACGACCGCGAGAAGCTGCAGGAACGCCTGGCCAAGCTGGCCGGCGGCGTTGCAGTCATCAAGGCCGGTGCGGCAACCGAGGTTGAGCTGAAGGAACGCAAGCACCGCATTGAGGACGCTGTCCGCAACGCTAAGGCTGCCGTTGAAGAAGGCATCGTCGCCGGTGGCGGCGTGGCCCTCATCCAGGCCGGCCTCAAGGCCTTCGCCAACCTGTCCCTCGAGGGTGACGAAGCAACGGGCGCCAACATCGTCCGCGTTGCCATCGACGCTCCGCTGAAGCAGATTGCCTTCAACGCAGGCATGGAGCCGGGCGTTGTGGTGGACAAGGTCCGCGGCCTGCCCGAAGGCTTCGGCCTGAACGCAGCAACCGGCGAGTACGAAGACCTGCTGGCTGCCGGCATCAACGACCCGGTAAAGGTAACGCGCTCTGCCCTGCAGAACGCGGCTTCCATCGCCGGCCTGTTCCTGACCACCGAAGCAGTGGTTGCAGACAAGCCGGAGAAGTCGGCCCCCGCCATGGGCGGCGCTGACGAGATGGCCGGCATGGGCGGCATGGGCGGCTTCTAAGCCCCCTGCAGCTCTTGCCTAAAGCGTAAGTAAGCAGGCGCGGCACCCAGCCCGGGTGCCGCGCCTCTTGCATTTAAGAGCGCACTGCCGGGCAAAGCGCCAGTACAGCTCCGGGACAAAGGCGGCGCGGTCAGTGCATAAAGAGCGAGGTGTTCGCTGCCTCCGTCTCGGCGTACTGTGCCGATGCGAAGGCCAGCGCCTGGTTGATGCTGTCCAGCGATTCCTCCACCCGGGCCTGCGTGGCACGCCAGTCGGTAACGAGCAGCTGGAAATTGGCCGAGGCCGATCCGCGCCAGATCTCGCTCAGCGACGCCAGCCCCGCCTGCATTCCGTTCACGTCTGCACGCAGGCGCTCAATGGTTCCCTGCACTTCGGCACTCTTGGCGGCCAGCGCTTCGCTGTCCACGGCAAATAAAGGCATGATTTCCTCCTGGTAACGGCTTGGGCCTGATACCGGAAGGCTAGGTTGCCCGATAGTCCGCCGAAGCGGGGCCTGGCACTGATGGTGGACGGCCAAGGCCGGACCTGCAGCAGTGAGACGCCTGTGGAGGACAGGACGGGTCCCCGGTGCTTGGCGGGCGCCCGTGCGGACGCCGGACACCCGGTGCCCGGAAAGGCTTAGCCCTCGTCCGGCTCGTCCGGACGCTCGGGGAACTGCTCGGGTGTGCGGTAGGGCAGCCTGATGGACAAGGTGGCGCCTCCGCCCTCAGTCTCGGCCAGCCGCACCGAACCGTCGTGCTGGGCCACCAGGGCCGCCACAATGGCCAGCCCAAGGCCCGTCCCGCCGGTCTCCCGGTAGCGGGAGGAATCGGCGCGGTAGAAGCGTTCGAACACCCGCGCGGCGTCGTCCTCCGAAATCCCGGGGCCGTGATCGCGTACCTCCAGCACCGCATCCATCCGATCATGGATGACGGGGGCAACTCCGACCGCCACTTCGATGGGGGACCCCGCGGGCGTGTAGCGCAGCGCGTTGGTCATCAGGTTCGCCACGACCTGCCGCAGCCGGGCCTCGTCTCCCATTGTCGGTGCGCTCTGCGGGACATGGCCGTCCAGCCCCACCACCCGAATGTTCCGGTCCGGGGCACTGGCCCGGGCATCCAACGCCGCATCGTTGCCCAGGATCAGCAAATCCACCGGTTCGTATTCCAGCGGCCGCTGCTCATCCACGCGGGCCAGGGTCAGGAGGTCCTCGACCAGCTGGCCCATGCGTTTGGCTTCGCTCTCGATCCTCCCCATGGCAGCGGAGATCTCTTCGGGTTCCTGGAGCGCGCCGTGCCGGTACAGCTCGGAGAAGCCGCGGATGGTCACCAGCGGGGTGCGCAGCTCGTGGGAGGCGTCCTGCACGAAGCGGCGCATCTTGCGCTCAGACTGGGTGCGGGCAGCAAACGCGGTTTCAATATGCGCCAGCATGGCGTTGAGGGAGCGGGACAGGCGGCCGATTTCCGTTGCAGGGTTACCCACCTCCACGCGTCGGGACAGGTCACCGGCGGCAATGGCGGCAGCGGTTTTCTCTACCTGGCTCAACGGACGGAACTGCCGGGTGACCGCCCAGTACGCGATTCCCGTGGCGCCCAGGGTGCCGAGCAGCCCGACGGAAAACACCAGCGACGCCGCCTCATCCACGGTCGCTGCAACGGAGTCCAGGGGAATTGCAACGGCCACGGAACCGGGCAGGTTCTCGAAGTCGTAGATGCGGACCCGCCAGCCCTTGGATGTCGGAGCCGTACCCCGGACATCGAACCCCTCGGTGTCCATGGCCTCGACCTCTTCGGAGGTGTAGTTCTCGAGCTTCGGAATGTCCATTGCGGATTCCGAATGGGTTGCCGGACCATGGCTGCCGTCTTCGTTCAGGTAGAGGCCGTAATACCGGAACAGGGAAGCGTCCGTGCTGGGCTCGTTGACCAGCAGGTAGCGCGAGACATTGGAAGCATTCTCGTCAATGTCTGCGTCCAGCCGGTCCACCAGTATCTGGCGCAGCAGGGTAATGGTGGCGAAGCCCGTGATGGTTACCGTAACCACCATCAGCACCGCCATGATGGCGAGCAGCTGCGACCGAAGCGAAGCGGATTTCCAGCGTCGTACCAAGGTCCTAGCGCTTCTCCGAGGAGCGGAGCAGGTAGCCGACACCGCGCTTGGTCTGGATCAGCGCCGGCGCGTCCGGGCTGCGGTCAATCTTGCGGCGCAGGTAGGAGATGTAGGACTCCACGATGGAGGCGTCTCCGTTGAAGTCGTATTCCCAGACGTGGTCCAGGATCTGCGCCTTGGACAGGACGCGGTTCGGGTTCAGCATCAGGTAGCGCAGCAGCTTGAACTCGGTGGGGGAGAGGTCGATGGTGACGCCGCCGCGGCGCACTTCGTGGGCGTCGTCGTCGAGCTCCAGGTCATCCACGCGGATGACCGCGTCGTCGTCCTCCAGCGGCTGCGTGCGGCGCAGTACGGCGCGGATGCGCGCCACCACCTCGTCGAGGCTGAAGGGCTTGGTGACGTAGTCGTCGCCGCCCACTGTGAGGCCGGTGACCTTGTCCTCGGTGTCGTCGCGGGCGGTCAGGAAGACCACGGGGAAGTGCTGTCCGGCAGCGCGCAGGCGGCGCGTGAGCGTGAAGCCGTCCATGTCGGGGAGCATCACGTCCAGGACCGCGAGGTCCGGGTTATGGGAGTCGACGGCGGCGAGGGCCTCACGGCCGTTGGCGGCGGCGACGACGTCGAACCCGGCAAAGCGCAGCGAGGTGGACAGCAGCTCGCGGATGTTGGGCTCATCATCGACAACAAGGAGGCGTGCTTCGGGTGCAGACGATTTGTTCACCTGCCCAGTTTCTTACATTTAGCTGGGCGTTGTCTGTAGGCGGGCAGGACGAATTCTGGAAATGTCCGGTGAGCGTCGGAGGGGCGCGGGAGCATGTTGGCGCTGCGCTCATCGGTGAGCATTGCTGCCCCTTCGCAGCCAGGTGAACGGGGAGGAATACTCGGGCTTCCGGACTTCGTCCTTGTTGGCTCCGCGGTCCAGCCAGTCCTTGTACCACTGGGGAAGCAGGAACCGGGGCAGCCGGAAGCAACATGCGAAGGCCAGGAGCATGAAGGGGGTGAGGATCAACGCCATCACCTCGCCGGTGATCCAGTCGGCACCCAGCTCCCCCCAGATGGTCAGCAGGATCGCCACAACGACCAGGAGCTGCAGGTAAAGCCCAAAGAACCCAAGGTAGTTGTTCTTCCCAAACATATACATACTCCTGCCGGCGGCCCAGGTCCGCCAGGTTCCCTTGAAGGCCGCGATGCCCGTGATAAGCATGTAGACGAGTCCGCCGACTAAAAGAGCACCAATTGCAATCATGCCCAGCGTCACCATGACAACAGGTTCCCCGATGTTTCCTTCACCGCTCCGGACACCGCCTTAGCGCTGCGTTCATCGGTGAACATTCTTGCTCCTTCGCAGCCACGTGAACGGGGAGGAATACTCGGGCTTCCCGACTTCGTCCTTGTTGGCTCCGCGGTCCAGCCAGTCCTTGTACCACCGGGGCAGCATGAAGCGCGGCAGGCGGATGAAGCAGAGTGCAGCCGGCAAGGCAGCAGGAAGCAGTATCAGTGGCGCGTAGGTTGATGAAACCATCCCCATCCCGGCGGGTCCCAGTACCGCGAGCACCGCCAGTGCGGCGAAAACCGGGAGCATATACAGCCCGAAAAACCCTGAATAGTTGTGTTTTCCGAGCTGCACGGGCAGTGCATTTCCTGCGGCCCAGATCCGCCATGTTCCGTTATAGGCAGCGATGCCGGTCAAAGCGCACCAGAGGATTCCCACGAGAAGCAGCAATGACAATAGTGGCACTCCGAGAATTAAATAATAAATCCAAAAACTCCTTTGCCCCGTCCTTGAGCGACTTGCCCACGCCCTTGCCGGCGATGAATCCCGAGCGGAACTTCCAGGTGAAGCCCTTAGGCAAACCGAGGAGCACGCTGGAAGCGCACCGACTCGACGAGGTCAACCAGATGCCGGTAGACATTGGCTGACGGGATCGAGGTCAGGGTTGCCTGATCTTCCTCGACCACTACGCGGTAGTGGCCGGCGCCGCCGGCATTGACGTAGCCCACTCCTTCACCGCTGACAGGGTTCATCAGTAGGTGCCAGAGGAACCATGGCTCGGACCAGGCATAAGCAAGGGCTTCGTCGGCGCCTTCAGGGGCGGGACCGGGAGTGAGCTGTCGGCTGTTCAATACCTCTACCGACAACGTGGACGGCGAAACCGGAAGGTTCCATGACGGAGCGATCCCCAGCCATGACGCAAGATTCGGGAAGAGCTCATCGAGCCTGATGAGCTTCAACTGCAGCATTCCGAGGTGCCTGCCGGCCGCCTCGGGTTCCCTCACGAGCGTTCCGGCGGACGGGCCGGCAAGCAAAAGCGCGTTTTCCTGGTCCATCCATACACGCAGTTCCGTGGCTTGGCCCAGGTGGGAGCCGGAGAAGCTCAGGGCAGCCGCAGGCTGATCCAGAATGCGGGCAACATGCTTTCCGGCTTCGGTGAGGCGGCCGGCGCCGTTGAGCAACTGTGCTTCTGTCAGGACACCAATGGCCGCTTCGTGTCCGGCCCGCTCAAACCTGCCGATCCGGCCGCTCTGCGCCACCTTATAGAGAAGCGCCACGGCTGCCGGATCCAGCCAAGGACCACCGGAGGTAAACGGCTGCGTCGCGGCAAGACCGCTGAGGAGTTCCAAGCGGGTGCAGCGCAGTCGGCTGGCAGGCTCTTCCGGTGCCGGCTCGTAATCGGGAATATACAACGAGGTCATTGTGCCTGCTTCAGGTTGACGGATAAGCACACCAGATCCAGCACATCGTCGTAGGCGCTCAGCTCGCCTGCTGCGCATGATGCCGTAACCAGGACAGCATGGTCCTTTGCCTGCAGCACGAATACCCTGCAGTGCACGGCCAAATCTCCTGCGGTATGGGTGTACTCGATGATGCGCCCTTCACCACGGTCCGGTGGGAACTGGTCAACGGAGATGAAGTAGGGATTCTTGACCATGGTGTGGGTGTACGAAAGCACCACGGTGCTGAGCTTCGCGAGGCTTCCGGTATAGGGGAAGCTGTTGATGACCACGTTGGGACGGAAGAGGCCGCCCGCACCAGCCGGAGCCGCCAGCAGTAGATCCGCAGACGGCGGTACAGACAGTGTTTCCCAGCCCGGCGGCCGCCCGATGGTGACGAAACGGGAGTCTTCCCGGTGAAGTGATTCCAGCATCGCCTTACTTCCTGACGGGGGTTGGGGGGCGAAGGCTATAGGGTCCGCGGCCCGCCTGGAGCACGTCCTGGGGGTGGGCGCCGTCGTCGATCCACCGACGGAACCACGATGGCAGGAGGATGCGCGGAAGATAAGCTGCGGAGGCGGCGCAGAGGATACCCGAGGCGGCGATTCCCACGACAATGGCATCGCTGACCACTTGGGGCGCCCCAAGCACCACGGTCAATGACACCGTAGCCGTCAGCATGATGGCCAGGCCGGCATAGAACAGGGTGAACCCCAGATAAGAGTGTTTCCCGAGTTCGTAATGCTGGCGCCGTGCAGCCCACCGCCGCCACGTCCCCCGGTAGGCTCCAATCCCCGGGATCAGCATCAACGCCCCCCATAGATAGATCCCGGCAAATATAAGGAATTCCATCATTTCAGCAGGTGCCCCATCCATAGACTGTCCAAAAACTCTTTGGAGGCATCGTAGGCGGCGTCCCCGAGGGACTTACCGTCGGCCACCAGGCCCTTGCCGAGGCTGCCTACCCACTCGCCGCCGGCGCCGCCGAGGATACTGCCGGCGACACCGCCGATCACCGTTCCGATTCCGGGGCAGATGGCCGTTCCGATGGCCGCACCGCCCAGGGCTCCGCCCAAGCCGCCCAGAGCGGAAAGACCGCTCTCCCACGCAACATTCACCGCTGCGCTCTTGACCCGCGCCGCGTTATCGTACTCCGGATGGTCAATCAGGTCCTGATTCCACTGTTCGCTGATGTTGCCATAGATCGATAGGCCGATGCCCGCCACGCCGAGCGCTTTACCCAATCCCTTGGCCGCCGTGGGCAGTTCAGGCAGAGCCGAGGCATTCGGGTTCATGGTTATTGTCGGTATCGATCGGTGGACCTGGACTGTTGTCATACCTAGCGTCCGGCGCGTTTGGGGCACGATCCTTCCATCGGCGAATGAAACGAACACGGTGCTGACCTGAAGCCTGGGGACAGGGACCGTAGTCGAAACGACTATCCGGGTCCGGCGCGCGTCCGTCAGGATCTGGTCAGCTGCTTCGGTCACGATTTGATAGCCAGGACTTTCAGTGAACCCGGGCTCCTCAGCCATTGACGGGTCCGCCAACCGGATGGCGCTTGCACAGGCTTCCTCGGCATCGGCGTATTCCTGAGCCAGGGCGGAAATGCCCGCTGTTACTTCGGCTTCCTTGTTTTTGCCGTAATCCGGGTCTTCATCGGTGGACTCCGGGTAGGAGGTGCCGGCGGCGGTGACAAGGTCCTTGTGCCGGGACTCCATGGCCCTGACGGCCTCGGCAAAGGTGTCCAAAGCGGCCTGGATCAGGGAAGCGACAATTGAGGCCTCATTGGTGAATTCCGTGACCGGGCGCATGGCCTCGTACACCAGCGATTCTTCGGGAGCCGAATAAACCGCCTGAACCCTGTTCCACGTGGTTACCAGGGAGGTTCCGTTTTCAGCGGCCCGGGCTCCGGAAGCTGCAATGAGCCCGGCGTCGGTGATGATCGTATCCGGGTCCGGGAGCTTCGGCAGTCCGCCGAGATCGACACTCATTCCACCGGCTCCATCTGTGGCTTCGGCTCAACGCTCGGGGCCGGCGTGGATGCGTGGCGGTTGGCGGTATCCGCCATGCTCTGGTCGCCGTCGATGTAGGCCTGGACGGCAAGACCTGTCTGATCCTTAACCCGCCCTGCACGCTGCGCCGCGCTGGCCACCAGCGGTGCGAGGTACTGATCATGGATCTCCGCCAGGGCGCCGGCGATGAGTGCACTGTTGACGCTTCCTGCCGCAGCTTCCATTGCCCCGCGAAGCGAACCCTGCTCGAGTGTCAGGGTTTCTGTCCCCGTCCCTACCTCGCTCAGTATTCCCTGCATGGCGGCAGTATCTATGTTCCAGCCGTTAAGAGACATCCCCCGTGTTCCCCTTCCTGATGAGTGAGAGCCTACCTGCGGGTCATACTCTAGGAAGGTTTCAAAACGCCGTCCATGGGGAGAACTACCCATGGACCAAGTTGGGGATGCCGCAGACGGTCTCTAAGCGCGTCCGCCCTGCGGGGTTACACCGGTTTTTCGATATCCGTGGCGTCCAGGATGGAGTAGGCATAGCCCTGCTCGGCGAGGAACCGCTGCCGCTTGGCTGCGAAGTCCTGGTCCAGGGTGTCACGGGCCACCACGGTGTAGAAGTGCGCCGCCTTGCCGTCCGCCTTGGGGCGCAGGAGCCGGCCCAGCCGCTGGGCCTCTTCCTGCCGGGAGCCGAAGGAACCGGAGACCTGGATGGCCACGGACGCCTCGGGCAGGTCGATGGAGAAGTTCGCAACCTTGGACACCACGAGGGTGCTCAGGGCACCTTCGCGGAATTCATTGAAGAGCCGCTGGCGTTCCTTGACCGGGGTGTCACCCTTGATCACCGGCGCGTCCAGGCGCTCGGAGAGTTCGTCCAGCTGGTCCAGGTACTGCCCGATCACCAGGGTCTGCTCACCGGCGTGGCGGCGGACCAGCTGTTCGACGACGCCGGTCTTGGTTTCCGACGTCGAACACAGTCTGTACTTGTCCCCGTCCTCGGCCATGGCATAGGCCACCCGCTCATCCCGCGGCAGGTCCACCCGGACCTCGATGCACTCGGCCGGGGCAATGTAGCCCTGCGCCTCGATGTCCTTCCACGGGGCGTCGTAACGCTTGGGACCGATCAACGAGAAGACCTCGCCCTCGCGGCCGTCCTCACGGACCAGGGTGGCGGTCAGGCCGAGCCGGCGCCGGGCCTGCAGATCCGCGGTCATGCGGAAAATCGGTGCCGGCAGCAGGTGCACCTCGTCGTAGATGATCAGGCCCCAGTCATTGGCGTCCAGTAGTTCCAGGTGCGGATACAGTCCGCCCCGCTTAAGGGTCAGGACCTGGTAGGTGGCGATGGTGACCGGGCGGACTTCCTTCACCGCGCCGGAGTATTCGCCGATTTCATCCTCGGTCAGCGAGGTGCGCTTGAGCAGCTCGTCCTTCCACTGCCGGGCGGAAACGGTGTTGGTCACCAGGATCAGGGTGGTGGTGGAGCTGGTGGCCATGGCCGCCGCCCCCACCAGGGTTTTGCCGGCGCCGCAGGGCAGCACCACCACACCGGAACCGCCGGCCCAGAAGTTCTCGGTGGCGAGCTTCTGGTAGGGACGCAGGGCCCAGCCGTCCTCGTTGAGCAGGATGGGATGCGGCGTACCGTCGACGTAACCGGCCAGGTCTTCGGCAGGCCAGCCCAGCTTCAGCAGCAGCTGTTTGAGCTGGCCGCGCATGGCGGACTGCACCACCACGGTTTCGCCGTCGATCCGCGGGCCGAGCAGCGGCTGGATCTTCTTGGCGTGCATTACTTCTTCGAGCACCGGATAGTCGTTGGTGCGCAGCACCAGCCCGTGCTGGGGATCCTTCTCCAGCCGCAGCCGGCCGTATCGGGACATGGTTTCTTCAATGTCGATCAGCAGCGAGTGCGGCACCGGGAAGCGGGAGTACATCAGCAGCGTGTTCAGGACCTGCTCGGCGTCGAGCCCCGCAGCCCGCGCATTCCACAGTCCCAGCGGCGTCAGCCGGTAACTGTGGATGTGCTCCGGGGCGCGCTCCAGCTCGGCGAAGGCCGCGATGGCGTGCCGGGCCTCGGTTGCCTGTTCATGATCGACCTCCAGAAGAATCGTCTTATCGCTCTGGACAATCAACGGTCCGTCAACCATGTGCCGGGCTACCCTCCACTATTTCCACGTCCATAATCCGATGTATTGACACTGTGCGTTCGACGTCGTGGCGCGGGTCGTAGACCCGGACCCTGCCGTCGCTCACTGACAGGGGAACGAAAATTTCCTGCCGCTGATTCCCCTGGGCGTCCACCACGCCCATCCGCACCGAACTCCTGGTCCGGATGGCCTTGCGCAGGGTTTCCAGGCTGACCAGGGACTGGCTTTCGCCTGCGTGCGGGACAGGTCCGGCGCCGCGCAAGGCCGCCAGCTGCCGGTCCAGATCCTCGTCCGTAAGCTCCCACGGGTTCAAGCGGGCCTTCGAGGAGGACGGTGCCGGTACCGGGACCATCCGGTGGGACCCCACCGGCTTGCGGGCCGGGCCTTCCAAAGCCGGGGGATAGCCCAGCTCCCGGAGGGAAAAGGTGAGTTCCTTGGCAGGGACATTGGCGGCAACCACCGTCGGCGCCAGCCGCACCAGGCCCAGGAAAGCGGTCCGCGGATCCGCCAGCAGGGCGTTCAATCCGGCTTCGTCATCGCTGCGCAGATAGGATCCGGCGGCGCCGACCCGCAGCCGGCCGTAGCGGGCTGCCGTGTCTTCCACCAGATAGCGCAGCGGCTGGGGAACCTCGGTTGCCGAATGCTGGTGCAGGAAGGCCAGGATGCCGTCGGCGTCGTGCCCTTCGTCCAGTGCCCGCCGAATGGACTCGGCCGAGAACCGGTAGATCGTTGCCGGGCCCTGGCCTTCGGGCGCGGAAATCAGGGCCAGCTCCCGGGCGACGTCGGGCTCCAGGTATCCGGGCGCCACCGCCGTGAGGTCGGCCTGGAGCAGGAAGGAATTCAACGGTGCGGGCAGGGCGTCACGCAGCACCGAGGTGGCGCGGGAATAGTCGCCGGCGGCAACGGCTGAGCCGAGCACGGTCAACGCCCCGGAACCAAGCAGCCCCAGCTGGGCCGCCTCCTTCAGGATGCCCGGAACCAGACGGGCGAAACGCCGCTGCAGCCGGGGCTGGTGCCAGGTTAAGGCACTGATAAGGTCCTCGGTTTCGAAGGCGCCCACCGTCTCGTTTTCGCCGGCCCCCTCGACGTCGGACAGCAGGGCGAGCATTTCCAGGGCACGACGGCGGACCACCGGGGCGTCCGGGCGGGAGACTTCAGCGGCCAGCGCGTTCACTGCTCCGCCGGCAGGAAGCGGCGCTCCCACCAGGGACGGTGCGCGGTCCGCATCCAGCCAGGCTTCCACCAGCCGGCGCCACTGCTCTTCGCGGTTCAGGGTAAGCCAGTTTCCGTCGGTGGTTCCCCAGCGCGAGGTCGCGGCATCCAGGGTGATCAACCCGGCCAGGGCAGCCAGTTCCAGCAGCCAGGAGGTAGCGGCACCGTCCAGCCGGAGCGATTCCGAGAGACGGCGCACCTCGCGCACGCCCACGCCGCCGGAACGGAGCGTCCCGATCGGGTTTTCGGCCGCCAGCGCCAGCAGTTCCGTCACCAGCCGCAGGGTTTCGGCCACCGCACCGAACGCGGCGTTGTCCCGGAGGCTGCGGGCGACGGCGCGGGGCACGGGCCGCGGTGCTTCCAGTTGGAAGTCCGCAACAATCACGTGGCCGCGGGAGGCCTGGCCCACCGGCCGCGGAAGTTCCACGTGGAGCGCGTCCAGGGGGACCAGGAGGCCGCGGGCAACCAGCCACTCCACCGGGGTGGGGGAGGGATTGTCCAGGACAGCCCGTCCCAACGCGGCCTTCTTCGGGATGGTGCCCACGGGCGAATACTTGAACCGGCGCAGCAGCTCCACGGTCTGCGGCGGAGCGCCGTCCAGGAGCGCAGCCCAGCCCGCCGGATCGGAGACCAGGTGATGCAGGGAATGCGCTGCGGTGCCGGGGGTGTCGGCCTTCTCTATGGGCAGGCCGCTGCCGCGCAGCCCTTCGACGATGCCGACCAGGCGCTGCCCGAACTCGGGATGCTGGGCAGCCAGGGTGGAATATGGCCGGCCGAGCCCGGCGGGGTAGGCGCCCAGCGCCTCGCCGAGTACGGAGACGGGGAGGTAGAACCGGCGGGAGGCATCGGCTTTCGGCGCTCCGGGATGCGGCTTGGCGCGCCGCAGCAGGGCCAGCGAATGCAGGTGACCCAGAATCGAGTCGAGGGATTTGATGGTGGAACCCGCAATGGCTGTTTTCAGCCACGAGGCGGTGGTGCTGAGCTGGGAATCTTCGTTGGTGGTCAGGTCCACCGCTTCGAGGACCTGCAGCTGCGGCGCCGTCAGCTTTTCGAGGATCCGCTGGACGCTGACGCGCGTGGAAGCACGGGCGGCCAGGGCCTGGAAATCAGGGACGGCGGGGAGCGCCAGGTCCGGCCGGGCCGTGAGCAATTCACGCAGTTGGTCGTCACTGCGTGCTGCTAAATCTTCGGCCAGAGCTCGAATCGCGGACATCAGCACCACGTTACCTGAGTGGGGAGGAAAACGGACCGATCAGCCCCGGCGCCGGCGCCTGATCCCATCGATCACCAGGCCCGCCATCAGCAGGAACGCGAGGGGGAGTGCATAGAGGGATGCAGCTACGAGCCACGGCGCAACAGTCTGGCCCTGGAGGGAAAGGAGCAGCACCGCCCCGAGCGTGCCCAGGCCGAACAGCGCCAGCACGGCCGCGAGGACGGCGGCGAAGCGGCGGAGAGGTGATTTGCGGGGAGGAATTCCGTGGTCCGGCGAGGTGTGCGGGACCGGCAGCTGCTTCTCTGCAGGTGCCGCGGGGACCCGGACCTTCTCCGGTGGCGTGTTGCTCATGTTAATTAACGCTAACAGCGGAAAACCACTGGACAAAGGGGAGGCCTTGGTGCCCCATTCCCTTGTCGGGATATTCTAAAGGGAACAGACTTCCCCGTAGTATCTCAAAAGGTTCTCCGGCGCCGCTTCGGGTCTGGCGGGCCAACGCGGGTCACGACCATTCCTGCAGCAGGTGTCCTGCTGCACTTAAACTAAGAACGAGGTAACCGAAGTGCCCATCGGCAAGGTCAAATGGTTCGACACTGGTAAGGGTTTTGGGTTTCTGGCCACGGACGATGGACAGGAAGTCTTCCTGCATGCCTCGGCCCTGCCCGCGGGAGTCAGCGAGGTTAAGCCCGGTACCCGCATGGAGTTCGGTGTTGCGGACGGCCGTCGCGGACCGCAGGCGCTTTCCGCCCGCATTCTCGAGGCCCCGCCGTCGGTAGCCAAGGCAACCCGCAAGGATGCCGAAGACATGGCCGTGATCACCGAAGACCTCATTAAGCTGCTGGACGGTATTTCCAACGGGCTGCGCCGGGGCCGCTACCCGGACAAGAAGCATGCGTCCAAGGTGGCCGCCGTCCTGCGGGCCGTTGCAGATGATCTGGATATCTAAGGCAAGTGCACTGAAGTGACTATGACACCGGTAACCCCTTCTCCTGACATGTCCTCTGAACCCGGCACCGATGAGGCGGCTGATGCTCCTGCCCCGGCGGCACGCAAGCGTGCCCCGCGGCGTCCCGGGAAGCCCGACGCCGTGCTCGCAGCCGCCGTGGCCGAAGCCCGCGCCGGACTGCTGGAAGTGGTGTCCGAGGTCGAAGTAGGCAACTATGTAGGCGCAGTGGCCGACGCCGAACGGCTGGTGACGCACCGGTTTGCTTCCCTCCGGCCCGGCTACCGCGGATGGTACTGGTACGCCACGGTGGCGCGGATGCCCCGAAGCAAGAAGGTAACGGTCAGCGAGGTGGGCCTGCTCCCCTCGGATGAAGCGCTGCTGGCTCCGGAGTGGCTGCCCTGGTCCGACCGGCTGCGTCCGGAAGACATTGCCGCCGAGCAGGAACAGCAGGCCCGGGAGCAGGCCGAGCAGGAGCAGGCCGAGCAGGAACAGGCCGATGCGGAGCTGGCCGACCAGGACCAGGCTGATCCGAATTCGGCAGGCCGGACCGATGAGCAGCGCGCCGATGCGACGGGTGCCCAGGAGGACGAATAATCCCGTGACGGCTGCGGCAACAGGTTCACTATCCTCAAGGGGGCGCTGAGCTGGTGTTCCGCTCCCTTCGCATCTTCAACTACCGCATCTGGTTTTTCGGTGCCCTGGTTTCGAACATCGGCACCTGGATGCAGCGCACCGCGCAGGACTGGCTGGTCTACGACATCCTGACCGACCAGGACGCAGCAGCCATGGGAGTCGTCATGGCGCTGCAATTGGGTCCGCAGCTGCTCCTGGCCCCGTGGTCCGGCCTGATCGCCGATACGTACAACCGCCGCAAGGTCCTGCTGCTCACGCAGGTCAGCATGGGCGCCCTGGGCCTGGCACTGGGGTTGCTGGTGCTGTCCGGGCATGCCGAATTGTGGCATGTCTACGCGTTCGCGCTGGCGCTCGGTGTTGTCTCGGCCGTGGACGGCCCGGCACGCCAGGCGTTTGTCTCCGAAGTGGTTTCCGAGCGGGACCTGCCCAACGCCGTCGCCCTTAACAGTGCCTCCTTTAACGGGGCGCGGATGGTGGGCCCCGCCGTCGCCGGTCTGCTGACCGTGGCCGTGGGGCCGGGCCTGGTGTTCGTGCTCAACGCAGTGACGTTCGGTGCCATGGTGGTCGCGCTGCTGAAAATGCGCGCCGGGGAGCTGCGCGTTCTTCCCAAGGCTCCGCCGGGGAAGGGCCGCATCCGGGCCGGGCTGGCCTACGTGCGCCACCGTCCGGACCTGATCATGGTGATGCTCGCGATTTTCATCGTCGGGACCTTCGGCATGAACTTCGCAATTTATATAGCAGCCATGGCACGCACCGAGTTCGGCCGGGACGCCGGCATCTTCGGTGTCCTCAATTCGGTGATGGCCATCGGTTCCGTTGCCGGTGCCCTGCTCTCCGCCCGGCGCGACCGGCCCCGCCTGCGCTTCGTCTTCGGTGCTGCCGGCGCCTTCGGCCTGTCCTGCATCCTGTCCGCC
The DNA here is from genome assembly GCF_020907405.1 of Arthrobacter sp. zg-Y769. Classification (GTDB taxonomy): domain Bacteria; phylum Actinomycetota; class Actinomycetes; order Actinomycetales; family Micrococcaceae; genus Arthrobacter_B. Next base: position 91,039 of record NZ_JAJJOE010000016.1, on the reverse strand, counting down.
GTGGCGCCGACCCTGGTTCTGTTCGCCCTCTCACTGATCCCCGTGGGCCTGTTTGCCCTGACCTTGATGACCAGCGCCAACGCGTACGTCCAGACCACCACCGCGCAGATCATGCGCGGGCGGGTGATGGCGCTGTACTTTGCCATCTTCATGGGCGGAACACCGCTGGGCGCCCCGGTAGTGGGCTGGGTCTCGAACTCCTTCGGCCCCCGCTGGAGCCTGGGCGTTGCCGCGGCCTCGGGGCTGCTGGCCGCCGCCATCGGTTTCGTCTGGGCCTGGCGGACGTACGGCATGCGTTTCCACTACGACCGCAGCCTGCCACGCCGGCTCAGCATGACCACGGATACTCCGGGAAAGCAGCAGGACCCGGACAGCGCCTAGCGTCCGGGCCCCGGCACGGTCCGTGCGGCGGCTACTTAGGAATTGGCAATCACATAGTCGATGCACTCCAGCAGCGCGCTGACGTCATCGGGTTCGATGGCAACGAAGGTGGCAATCCGCAGCTGGTTGCGGCCGAGCTTGCGGTAGGGCTCCACGTCCACCACGCCGTTGGCACGAAGCGTCCTGGCGATGGCCGAGGCGTCGATGCTTTCGTCGAAGTCGATGGTGGCAATAACATTCGACCGGTCCTCGGCGCGTGCCACGAACGGTGTAGCGACGGGGGACTGCTCCGCCCAGGAGTAGATCCGTCCGGCGGATTCTGCGGTGCGGTCCGCGGCGAACTTCAGCCCGCCGTTGGCGTTGAGCCACTCAATCTGCGCATTAAGGGTGACCAGCGTGGACAACGACGGCGTGTTGTAGGTCTGGTTCAGGCGGGAGTTGTCGATCGCGGTCTGCAGATTCAGGAAGTCCGGGATCCAGCGGTCCCCGGCATTGATCCGGGCAGCCCGTTCCAGGGCTTCCGGGGAGAACATGCCCAGCCACAGTCCGCCGTCGGAAGCGAAGTTCTTCTGCGGGGCAAAGTAGTACACATCGGACTGGGCCAGATCCACGTCCAGGCCGCCGGCGGCCGAGGTGGCATCGATCAGCACGAGGGAACCGGCGTCGGCACCTTCAACGCGCCGCACCGGAGCAGCCACGCCCGTGGAGGTCTCATTCTGGGGCCAGGCATAGACATCGACGCCGGGTTCCGCGGCAGGTTCGGGACGTGTTCCGGGGTTGGAGGTGATGATGCTTGATGCCGAAAGGAAGGGTGCCTTGTTGGTGGCCGCCGCAAACTTCGAGCCGAATTCGCCGAACGACAGGTGCTGGGCCTTCTCCTGCACCAAACCGAAGGCCGCAATGTCCCAGAAGGCGGTGGACCCGCCGACACCCAGGACTACCTCATAGCCCTCCGGTGCGGAGAAAAGGCCGGCGAGTCCTTCACGCACGCTGCCCACCAGGTTCCGCACCGGGGCCTGGCGGTGGGAGGTTCCGAGCAGGTTGGCGCCTGCACGCGTGAGTGCCTCAATCTGTTCCGGGCGTACCTTGGAGGGACCGGCACCAAAACGGCCGTCCTTCGGGAGGATTCCAGCGGGAATTTGAAGTGCGGCGGTATCGCCCATGAGGTGACGCTCCAAGCGTGTTTGGAAGGTGGCGGATATGCACTTCCATTCTGCCGTATGCCCTTGGAGTCCGGCGATATATGACTCCCGCCACCAGACCCTGTGCCGCGCACCGCGCAATTATCGGGCGGTCCGGCCAATAGGCTAACGTGTTGGCGTATCCCCGGGCAGCGGTGCGCTGCCCTTCTTTCTCCCTTACTAGGAGCGGCCCGTCATGACGGATCTCATTGATACCACTGAGATGTATCTCAGGACCATCCTGGAACTGGAAGAAGAGAACATTGTTGCCCTGCGTGCGCGCATTGCCGAACGGCTGCGCCACTCCGGCCCCACCGTTTCCCAGACCATCGGACGAATGGAACGCGACGGACTCGTTGTGGTGGCCGGGACGCGCCGGCTGGAGCTGACGGAACTGGGACGACGCCGGGCAACCGAGGTAATGCGCAAGCACCGCCTTGCCGAACGGCTCCTCGCCGACGTCATCGGCCTTGACTGGGCCTACGTGCATGACGAGGCCTGCCGGTGGGAGCACGTGATGAGTGAACGCGTGGAACGGCGCCTGTATGAACTGCTGGGGCACCCCACGGAATCTCCGTACGGCAATCCGATTCCCGGGTTGGAAGGAATCGGCGGTGTGGCCGCGGAAATGTTCCACACCGGCGTCGTGGATCTGGTGTCCACCGTTGCGGCCGCCGAGCCGGGCACAAAGCTGAAGCTGGTGCGCCTGGCGGAACCTATCCAGGTGGAACCTGAACTCCTGTCACAGCTGGACGAGGCCGGGCTGCGGCCCGGAGCGCAGATCACTGCAGAAGTTGTGGGCGGCTATATTTCCGTACGCGTTCCGGGCATCGAGGGCGCCTTGGAACTGCCTGCCGAAGTGGCCGCGCATGTCTTTGTTTCCCCCATTGGGTAACGGAATGGTCACTTTTGTGACATTTACCCTATAGTGAGTTCCGACGCTGAAACACCATCGTTATCCGGTCCGTCCGCCGAGCCCTGCCAGCGGACCGGAGCACCAAATTCGTCCAGGCAGGGGCGGAGGACCCAATTTCCGGCAGTTCCACTGCCTTGGGGTGAAGCCTTCCGGGGGTCGGCGGCATTTCCTGCATAGTTGCAGGTGACGCCCCGTATTTCCGGAGGCCGAGTTTCTCTACTCGAATCCGACAGCTAACTTCGCAGGCGATCCATGAGAGGGAAACACTTGTCGAAGCATGCTGCTTCGGGCCGGCGCCGCGCGCCGGCCCATACTGCGCCAGTGCGCACGCGAAACGCCTCAACTTCAGGCCGCCGACGTGCCGAAACAAAGACCGTGTCCGTTGGCTGTGCCGCCCAGAAGGTGGCCATTACCGCTGCGACGTCAGGCCTGATCCTCACCGCCGCCATGCCCACGCATGCCGCTGCGGATGATCCCGTCCAGCTTGAGCCGGTTGCGGTCGACGCCCCCGTCCTGGCCGACCCGAACGCTGATATCGGATTTGCCCGGACCGGGCTGAGCAGTGAATATGACCCGGACGCCAAGCTGGCCTCCATTGCGGTCGCCGCCGGCTCGCATGCGGTTCCTGCCGCTGCCAGGGGGACGCTGTCCACGCCCCTGGACTCTTCACTGGTACAGACCTCCGGGTTCGGCCACCGGGTCAGCCCCATTACCGGGCAGGCCGGAGAGATGCACAACGGCCAGGACTTTGCTGCGACCTGCGGCACCGCCGTGAATGCGGCCGCCTCGGGCACGGTGGTGTTTGCCGGCTGGCATCCCTACGGCGGCGGAAACCGCGTAGTGATTGACCACGGCAACGGGGTAGAAACCACGTACAACCATCTTTCCAACATTGCCGTCAGTGTCGGCACCGAAATCAATCGCGGATTCCTTGTTGGTGCCAGCGGCACCACCGGTTCTTCAACCGGCTGCCACCTGCATTTCGAGGTCATGGTTAACGGCGAAGTTGTTGACCCGTTGAATTGGTTGTAACCACGTAAATCAATTGGTCGTAACCAGTTGAATATCGTTTCGTGACCGGAACGTGACATACATCAAATGTTGCTGTACGCTCATCCTCGTGCCCGATTCGCAAAGATGGGGCACCTTCGAACAGATCGCCTAGCTCTGCCACTGTTTGAAGTCCGTTCGCAGAATCGCATGGCAGGGGCGGGGGAACCAATTTCGGGTTTCGAAAGAAACCCTTGGGGTTAAGTTGCGAAAGGCCATTGGCCGGGCAACCGGGTGACTCCCATCCGAATCCGACAGCTCACCTCGTAGGCAATTGGGAGAGGCAAACCTGTGTCATCAAACGTTCATGGCCGCCGTCGTGCTGCCACCGTACAGACCAACCCGATCACTGCACTTTCAAAGGCAGTCAGCAGCAACGCCGGAACCGTAGGCCGTCAGGCCGCCGTCGTAGTTGCAGCATCCGGCCTCGTGCTGGCTGCAGGACTTCCTGCACAGGCTTCCGTAAGCACGGACCGCCAGGCACTTGAAGCAACACCGCTGAACATCGTCGCCGGCAGCGTTACCGCTCCCGCCAACGCACCGTTCCAGCTTCCCCTGGTCGCCCCCAGCTCCACTTCCGGCGCCGAATACCGTGCACAGGTTGCTGCCGAAGAGGCCGCAGTCAAGGCAGCCGAAGAACTGGCCGCCACGCAGGCCGCAGCGGCCCAGGCCGCTGCTACCCAGACTGCAGCAGCCGCCCGCACCGCCCCGGCAGCGTCCGGTGTTGCCGTCCAGTCCGCCGGCCACGATCAGTCCGTTGAAACAACCTCCGCTCCGGTTTCCGGCAACGTTGCAGCCGGCCTGGTTGCTTCCGCCTACGGCCAGATCGGCGTCGCACAGGACTGCACCGCCATGGTCGAAAACGCCCTGCGCTCCGTCGGCAAGTCCGTCGGCGATCTGGCTCCCGGCCAGTTCTTCCAGTTCGGTTCCGTAGTTTCCACCCCGGCTCCCGGCGACCTCGTAATCACCGGCGGCCACGTCGCGATCTACGTTGGCAACGGCCAGGTAGTCAGCGGCGGCCTCAACGGTATGAACACCGGCCTGCATAGCCTCTCCGATCTGCCGGGCGCCAGCTTCGTCCGCGTCAGCTAAGCCCGATTACCGAGACGATTATGACCTCGACAATTGAGCGCGCCCGCCACCGGGCGCCGGTGGAACGCACCACCACGCTGAGCGCCCTTGCCGGTGCCGTCAGCGCCAACGCCGGAACGGTGGGCCGCCAGGCCGCCGTGATCGCGGCAGCCTCCGGGCTGGTACTGACCACCGGCGTTGCTGCCAATGCCTCCGGGGCAGACGCAGCGCGCGACGTCCAGACAAGCACACTGGACCTTTCCTCGATCAAGACCATCCACGTCCCCGCTGACGTGTCGGTTTCGTTCGAGCGCGCCGGAATTTCCGGTTCGACGGCGGCACCAGTGGTGGAGGCGCCGGCAGCCCCGGTTGCCGAAGCACCGGCGCCTGCCGCTGCGGCCGTTGCTGCCACCCAGCAGGTGGACGGCAACGCGGGCGCTGCCCAGGCCGCCAGCCTGAGCACGGCGTCCTCCGTGCAGCCGTCCGCGACGAAGACCGCACCGACAGGTGTTGCGTCCACGATCGCTGCGGCTGCGTACGCGCAGCTTGGCGTCGGCCAGGACTGCACCCGGCTGGTGACCAACGCGCTGGCCGCCGCCGGAATCAACCATCACGGTTGGCCTGCCAGCTACCTCACCCTTGGACGGACGGTGAGTGCAGCTGAGGCCATGCCCGGCGACCTTATCTACTACGCAGACGGCGGGATGGGCATGGCCCACATCGCTGTGTATGTGGGCGGCGGCCAGGCAGTGCACGGCGGCTTCAACGGTGGTTCCACCGTTGTGGCTCCGGCAGAGCTTGGCTCCGGCGGCGTGTACATCCGCGTGGGCGGCTAAGCAGCCACGAGTAACCCTTACAGAGCAAGGCCCCTCCTCCGGGAGGGGCCTTGCCTCGTTAAGCCCGGCGCGCCGCGGCGGAAGGCGGTGTAGGAGGGTCCCGGGTCCGGTTCCTGCATCACCGGTATAAATGGCCAAGATCGCGATGGCGTTCTACTCTTGCATAGACAATCCGAAGTGCCGTTTGCGGAACGGTGTCTGGTATTCACCGGCTCGCGGGCGGCAGACGAAGAGGTATGTGCATGCGCACTCTCGTTCTGAACGCTGGATATGAACCACTGGCCGTCATCACCTTCCGCCGCGCTCTGGTACTGGTACTGAACGGAAAGGCAAGCGTGGTGGCGGAAAGCGGAGAGCCCGTAGTGGGGCCCAACGAAATCCTTCCCCGGCCCTCGGTGATCCTCCTTCACCGGTACGTCAAAATCCCCTACCGGGAGGGCACCGTAGCCACCCGGCGGGGCGTCCTGCGCCGGGACAACCATGAATGCGCCTACTGCGGAAAGGCGGCAGCAACTGTGGACCACGTGGTCCCGCGCTCCCGCGGGGGAGATGACAGCTGGGAGAACCTGGTTGCCTGCTGCCTGCGCTGCAACAACACCAAAGGGGACAGGACCTTGGCCCAGCTTGGCTGGGAGCTGCGGATTTCCCCCAAGGCACCCCGGGGCGCCCGCTGGCAGATCCGCGAGCTCGAACGTCCTTCGCCGCAGTGGGATCCGTTCCTGCAGAATGACACGGCTGCCTGATGTCCGCTGACCTGCTTTATGACGCCGTCATCCTGGCCGGCGGCCGCTCGACGCGGCTCGGCGGTACGCCCAAGGCGCTGCTCCTGTCCGGCAGCCGAACCCTGCTCGAAACCACCCTCGACGCCGTGCCGGATGCCCGGAATATTGCCGTCGCGGGGCCGCCGGAACTCTCGGCTCTGCTGGGCTCCCGCGCACTGGAAGCGGTTCCCCGCAAACCCGTGCTGGTCCGCGAGGAGCCTGCCTACGCCGGGCCGGCAGCAGCGGTAGGGGCAGCCGTCGCCGCCTTGGCCGCCCTGGACAAAGCCGACGGTGGCCCGGACACTGACCGGCCCGGCAGCCCCTGGACGCTGGTTCTTGCCTGCGATATGCCGCAGATCGGTTCGGCGGTCCGGGCACTGCTGGCTGCTGCCGCGGCGGCTCCGCCGGAGAGCCTGCTGGCCGTGGATTCCACCGGGAAGCGCCAGCCGCTGGCGGCGCTCTACCGTACGGCGGAGCTGCGTTCCGCGGTTCAGTCCGCCGGCCCGGGTGGATTGGAGAACCAGTCCATGAAGGCGTTGCTTGCTAGGGTGCAATGGAGGGGTGTTGATGTTCCCCCGATGAGTACCGCCGATGTTGACACCTGGAATGACGCACAATCCCTGGGTGTGAGCGCCGGGGACCTGCCCTAGCACGGGCAGTCCCCAAGCTAAACGAAGGAGCACGAATGGCAAGCCAGCAGGAACAACTCGAGGCATGGAGCGGCAGGCTGCTGCAGGCACTGGAACTCGAGGGCACACCGGTGGATGTCTCCGCTGTCCTCGACCTGGCTGCAGATGCAGCGCATAGCGTGGTGCGGCCCGCCGCCCCGCTGACCACCTTCATTGTCGGGTACGCAGCAGGACTTGCAGCCGGCAGCGGCCAGGCCAACGACGCCGTCGCGATGCGTTCGGCCATGGCAGTGGCGACAGAGCAATGCCGGAACGCGGCAGCGGAAGGAGACGCCCAGTGAGCGAACGTACCGCACCGGTAATCCTGCCTGCCCAGCCCAATGCGTCCTGGGCACAGGCCCGCCACGCCGCCTATGCAGCTGCCCGTCCGTTGCCGTATGAAACGGTTCCCCTGGACGAAGCCCTGGGCCGGATCCTGGCCCTCGAAACCTCGGCCCTGCAGCCCGTACCGCATTACGCTTCGGCAGCCATGGACGGATGGGCCGTCGCGGGGGAGCCGCCGTGGACAGTCATCACCCACGAAGAACCCGAAGTGGAACGCTGGCAGATTCACCGTGAATCCGGACGCCGTGCCCTGCAGCCGGGCGAGGCAGTGGAGATCCTCACCGGCGGGCTCATCCCCGAAGGTGCTGAAGCCGTCCTGCGCTCGGAGAGCGGCACGGTAGCGGCCACGACGCCGCCGCAGCTAACGCTGAACGACCGGGCGAAGGAATCGGAACCACGTGCGGGAGAACATATCCGCCCCGCCGGAGAAGAGGCTGCAGCCGGGGAGACCACCATCCCGGCCGGCAAGCTGCTCAACCCCGCCCACATTGCCCTGGCAGCCGTGTGCGGGCATGACACCCTGCCGGTGCTGCGGTCCCCTCGCGTGTCCCTGCTGCTGACCGGAGACGAAGTCATCGAAGCCGGCCTGCCGGAGCCGGGACAGGTCCGCGACACCTTCGGCCCCCAGCTGCCCCAGTTGATCACGATGCTGGGCGGCAGGGTCGACGTCGTTCGGCGCCTGCCGGACCGGCTGGAGGAAGTGGTGGCGGCGCTGAGCAGCGAAGCCACTGACGAGCTCTCCATTGCAATGTCTTCCGGAGACGTCCTCATCACTACGGGCGGCACCGGGCGTTCCGACGCGGACCATCTGCGCCGTGCCCTGGAAGAAGTCGAGGCCGAACTCCTTATCGACGGGATCGCCATGCGCCCCGGCCATCCCACCATGCTGGCCCGGCTGCAGGACGGGCGCTTGCTGGTGGCTCTGCCCGGCAACCCCCTGGCGGCCATGATGGCGGTCTTCACGATCGTCCAGCCGCTGCTGGACGGACTCCGGGGTGCTCCGATTTCACGCGAGCGGCATGTCCTGGCCGGCGTGGACCTGGAGCCGCTGCCCGGAAGGACCCGGCTGGTTCCCTGCAGCATCCAGGAGGACCGGGCCATGCCTTCCCCCTATTTCCGTTCCGGAATGCTTCGCGGACTGGCCGAGGCTGACGCCGTCATGGTGGTGCCTCCGGAGGGCTGCATCAGGGACCAGGCGGTAATGGCGCTGCCCCTGCCTTGGCAGGTCAACCGCGCCCCGTCCGGATAAACCACGTCCGGATAAACCCCGGCGACCGGGACAACCCCGGCAGCCGGACCCGGGCAGCACCTGCCGCCCGGAGACAAGATCTAAAGCACCAAAGACAGGGAGAGACCATGGGACGGGTTACCCAGCGTGGACGGGTTACGCGCTTCCGGCTGGACGGCAACGTCAGCCGGCGGGACGACGTATTGGCGGGGGAGGAACCGCTGGAAATCCGGGTGATGGGTAAGTCCTTTACCGTGACCATGCGTACCCCCGGCGACGACTTTGACCTCGTGGCGGGGTTCCTGGTCTCGGAAGGGGTGATCTGGGACCCGGCCCAGCTCATCAGCCTTCGGTACTGCGCCGGAGTGGACGACGACGGCAAGCAGACCTTCAATGTTGTGGACGTCCAGCTCCGGCCGGGCACCCCGCTCCCGGATACCGGAATGGAACGGCACGTCTACACCTCCAGTTCCTGCGGCATCTGCGGCACGGCGTCCATCGAGGCGGTCCGGAAGTCCTCGCACTTCGACCCGTCCTCCGACGGTGTCCGGCTGCCTTTGGAGATGCTCGCCGCGCTGCCGGACCGGCTGCGCGAAGGGCAGAAAGTCTTCGACAAGACCGGAGGCGTCCACGCGGCCGGGCTGTTTAACTCCGACGGCGAACTGTTGTGCCTGCGCGAAGACGTGGGCCGGCACAACGCGGTGGACAAGGTGGTGGGCTGGGCGCTGCGCGCCGGGATGCTTCCGCTGCGCGGCATGGTGCTGCAGGTCTCCGGACGTGCATCCTTCGAACTGGTCCAGAAGGCCCAGCTGGCGGGAATCCCGGTGCTCGCCGCCGTCAGCGCACCGTCAGCACTCTCCGTCGACCTCGCCAAGGACGCCGGACTGACGCTGATCGGTTTCAGCCGCGGCACCTCCCTGAACTGCTACTCCGCGCCGGAGCGGATCCTGGCCGAGGCCCCCGCGCCTGTCTAGTCCGTCCATCAAGGCAGCCGGTTCCGGAAGCCTGCCAGCTAGGGCGCAATCCCTAGCGGGCGGCCGGAAGCTGGACCGTGGCCGTGGTGCCTTGGCCTACCGTCGAGGCGATGCCGAGTTCACCGCCGTGCTGAAGCACAATGTCCTGGACGATGGCCAGACCCAGGCCGGTTCCGGGGATGGCCGCCGACGTTGCGTTCGAGGCCCGGAAGAAACGCCGGAACAAATTGGGAAGGTCCGCCTCCGGAATGCCGATGCCGGTGTCGCGGACCTGCACCCGCACGCTGGGACCGGCGCCGTCCGGCGAAACCAGTGCAGCACTGACCTGCACGGATCCGCCTGCCGGCGTGAATTTCACGGCGTTTGAGCAGAGATTGGTGAACACCTGCTCCAGCTGGGCGCGGTCTCCGTCCACGAGCAGGGCATCGGAGCCGAGCTCCAGCCGGAGGTCCAGGTTGCTCGCACCGGCGGCGGGTGCCAGGGATGCGGCGACGGCGCGCAGGAGTTCCTCCAGGTCGACTTCCTCCACCTCGAGGTTGATCTCGTCCGCATCCTGCCGGGAGATGGTCAGCAGATCGCTGATCAGCTGGTTGAGCCGGACGGCGTTGCGTCCCACGATCTTCAGCATCTGCGCGACGTCCTCCGGTATGTCCCCTCCTGAGCCGTCAAGGATGAGGTCCAGATAGCCGGTGATCGAGGTCAGCGGTGTCCGCAGCTCATGATTGACCGTGGCCACAAAATCGGTCTTGGCCTGGTCCAGGTCACGCTGGCGTTTGAGCACCATCCGCTGGGCGGTGATGAGGTTGCCCTGCACGAGGCCGTGGGCCAGGTTTCCACTGACATGCCGAATCAGGGAAATCTCCGTGCTCGTCCAGTCCCGCGGGGCATCCTCGCCGGCAAGCCAGAGCAGCCCGAAGGCCTTGTCTCCATGGCCGAGCGGCACAATGACGGAGGTGCGCAGCCCGGCAGCGCGTGAGGCAGCACTTAGCGGCACCGGTTCATCGGCGGGCTGGCCGTGGTCCTCCACCGCCATTCCCCGGCTGCGCTCCCAGAGCGTCCCGGCCAGCTCGCCGGCGCTATGTGCGTCCAGCGCGGGAATGCTCCCGGTGGTTTCCTCACGGCTCCAAGCCAGCGTCAGTTCCGGAACGCGCTCGTCCGGGAAGGTCACCAGCAGGACATGGTCCGCTTCGAAGGTTGCCCCGAGTCCATGGACCACCACCTCGGCCATCTGCTGCGGATCATTCGTGGCCCGGATGGCGGTGGAAATGCGGCGCGTATCCTCCCGCAGCCGCGCTGTGGCCGTCCGCCGGTCCCGGTGTGCCCGCGCAGTGGCCAGGATGAGGTTGACCCGGCGGGCCAGGTCCTCGGGGTCCACCGGGCTCGCCACGAAGTCGGCGATGCCCAGTTCCACCATGAAGTCCATGTCGAGCCCGGCTTCACCCGCCACGAGGATAACCGGCAGCTTGGTCATGGCCGGTTCGTGCCGCAGGCGCTTGAGCATGTCCATTCCGGCAACCTGGCGGATGGTGGAATCGACCACTGCCAGCACCGGCGTGGCCGCCCGTGCAGCTTTCATGGCTTCGTCCAGGTCCAGCACGGGGACCGGTTCCAGCCCCGCTTCGGCGAGGATCCCGGCCACGACGGAAAAGACCTCGGGCTGTTCAACGGCAACCAGTGCCTTGGGGCGCGGTTGTGCGCCGGGGGTGTTGCCCTCCGAAGAGGCGTCGCCCGCAGGGGCGGCGAGGGGTTTGAATGCCGGGGGCATTACGGCCTTTCGTCGGTGCCCGGTTCAGCTCCAGGGGCAGCGATTGGAAGTGTACCAGCGCCCGGGGCCAAAACCGTGACTTGCTTCACGTTCGGCTTCGGAACGGGTTCCGCGCCCGTTTCAGCCCCTGGCGATCGGCCGGGAACGGCCCCCGGCAGGCTTTAAGCTGGAACGTGCAGATACCGGAGGAACAGACATGAGTATGGAAGGCGCAGCGTGGGGTTCGCTGATGCAGATCTCCCGCGCCAAAGCAGGAGACGGCAAGATTTCGCGGGAAACCCTGAAGCGGATTGTCCGTTTCGCCGCTCCCTACCGGACCCGGCTCCTGGGCTTCGTCCTACTGTCCGTGGTGGGTGCGTTCCTGGCCGTGGCGACGCCGGTCCTGGCCGGACAGGTAGTCAACTCCATAGTGGCCGGCACAACGCCGGACGTGGTGATCCGGCTGGCCCTGCTGATTGCCGCCGTTGCGGTGGCGGACGCGGCCGTTTCCCTGGCCACGCGCTGGTTTTCCTCGCGCATCGGCGAAAGCGTCATCCTGGACCTGCGCACCGCCGTGTTCGACCACGTCCAGAAGATGCCGATCGCCTTCTTTACGCGCACGCGTACCGGTGCGCTGGTCAGCCGGCTCAACAATGACGTGATCGGTGCCCAGCAGGCCTTCAGCGGAACCCTTTCCGGTGTGGTGAGCAACGTCGTCGCACTGGTGCTGACCCTGATTGTGATGCTCGGGACCTCTTGGCAGGTGACCGTACTGGCCATGCTGCTGCTGCCGGTGTTCCTGCTGCCGGCCCGGCGGATGGGCGGCCGGCTCGCCGCGCTGCGCCGGGAGGCCGCCAACCACAACGCATCCATGGGCACGCAGATGACCGAGCGGTTCTCGGCTCCCGGTGCCACCCTGGTCAAGCTGTTCGGCCGGCCCGACGCCGAATCCCACGAATTCGCGCTCCGGGCCTCCCGGGTGCGGGACATCGGCGTGAAGATGGCCATGATGCAGGCCGTCTTCGTGACCGCCCTGACCCTGGTCTCCGCCCTCGCCCTGGCCCTCGTCTACGGACTCGGCGGTTACCTGGCGCTGGGCGGCAGCCTGAACACGGGCGACGTCGTGACCCTGGCGCTGCTGCTGACCCGGCTGTACGCCCCGCTCACCTCGCTGGCCAACGCCCGGGTGGAGATCATGAGTGCCGTGGTGAGCTTCGAGCGGGTCTTCGAAATCCTGGACCTGCGTCCCCTGATCCGTGAGAAGGAATCGCCGGCGCCTGTGCCGGCCGGCCCGCTGAGCGTGGAGTTCGACAACGTCCGGTTTGCGTATCCCACCGCGGACAAAGTCTCCCTCGCCTCGCTGGAAGAGGTGGCCGTCCTGGACACCCGCGGCGGGGAGGAAGTCCTGCACGGGGTGTCCTTCCGGGTTGAGCCCGGGCAGACCGTTGCCCTGGTTGGAACCTCGGGAGCGGGGAAGTCGACCATTGCGCAGCTGCTGGCACGGCTGTACGACGTCGATTCGGGCGCCGTGCGCTTCTCCGGCACCGATGTGCGGGACATCAGTTTTGCCGGCATCCGGCAGGCACTGGGCATGGTGACCCAGGACGGGCACCTGTTCCACGAGACCATCCGGGCCAACCTGCTGCTGGCCAACCCCGAAGCCGGCGACGAGGAAGTCTGGGACGCGCTGCGCCGTGCGCGGCTGGAGGACATGGTGCGGTCCCTGCCGGACGGCTTGGAGACGATGGTGGGGGAGCGCGGCTACCGGCTTTCGGGCGGGGAGCGCCAGCGGATGACCATTGCCCGGCTGCTGCTGGCCCAGCCGCGGATCGTGATCCTGGATGAGGCCACCGCCGCCTTGGACTCCACGTCCGAGGCCGCTGTGCAGGCGGCCCTGGGCGAGGCGCTGCAGGGGCGGACCGCCGTCGTGATTGCCCACCGGCTTTCCACCATCCGCAATGCCGACCGGATCCTGGTCATCGAAGGGGGCCGGATTGCCGAACAGGGCACCCACTCGCAGCTGCTTGAGCGCGGCGGACGCTATGCGGAGCTGTACAACACCCAGTTCGCGGCCGAGCCGGCGGCGGAAGCAGCGGAGTAACGCTCCCGGGGTGAACCGGTGCCTGCGGCCCGGTTGAAGAAAAAAGTGCCCCCGGCCGGAATCGAACCGACGACCTGCCCTTTAGGAGAGGGCCGCTCTATCCTACTGAGCTACGAGGGCGGACCGCCGGGTTAGCGGCGGGCGGTACCAGCTTACCCGTTTCCGGCGATGCGTGGGTGCAGCCCGTCCGGTGCGCCGCCGCCGACGGGAGCCCCGCCGTCGTCGGGCTGGTGGCTCTTGATGTGGCGGTCATAGCTCCCGCGGATCGCCTGCATAAAGCCCAGGATGGTCCGCAGCTCCGTTTCCGTGTACCTCGACATGACCTCGTCGGTGAGGGCGCCCAGGGGGCCGAAGTAGGCGCCGGCAAGCTGCATCGCCAGGGGCTCGAAGTGCAGCGTGACCTTGCGCCGGTCCGAATGGTTCCGGTTGCGGTGGATGTGGCCGATGCGTTCCAGCCGGTCGATGACCGCCGTGGTGGCGCCGGACGAGGTCCCCAGCCGGGCGCTGAGCTGGCCTGCGGTCAAGGCCTCGTGCCGGATCTCCGCCTCCATGATGAGCACCAGGGCACGCATGTCCGTGGTGTTCAAGCCGTTCGAATGCGCGAAAGCGTCCGCCACACGCTGCCCGTCGAGGGTCATGCCGCGGAGTGCGTTGACGATATCCCGCCGTAGCTCCGAATCTTCCACAGCCTAATAGTAACTGGGAATTGAAGTATCTCCATATCTGAGATACTTTCGAACAGAGATACTTAGGTCACTGGGAGAAGCACATGTATGCAGGGATAGTGAAGAACGCCAGGACGGCGTGGATCACGCTGCTGATCGGGGTGGCCGTCATTGTTGGCCTGTTCGCCCTGCCGGCACAGGAAAACGGCACCACGGACGTGGGCGGGCTGAATGACAAGTACCAGTCCGCAGAAGTTGCCGACCTGCTCCAGGACTTCCCCGACGCGCAGGAATCCTCCGCCATCGTGGTGGTCTCCCGCGAGGACGGCGGCCCGCTGACTGATGCGGATACCGCCGGCATCGCCGGGATCAATGCGGCAGCTGCGGAGGCGGGAGCCTCGGGCCCGCCGCCGCAGGTTCCGCCGGTGGTTTCGGAGAATAAGCTCGTGGCAATCGTGCCGCTGACGCTGCAGGCCTCCGCGGACGACGGCGACGCCGTGTCCGCGGAGGTCGAAAAACTTCGGGATGCTGTCTCCGATGCTGCACCGGAGGGTGTCCGGGCGGAGCTGACCGGAGGGGCTGCCTTCAGTGCTGACCTGGCCGGGGTGTTTTCCGGTGCCAACTTCGTGCTCCTGACCGTCACCGCCGGCGTCGTCGCCCTGCTGCTGCTCATCACCTACCGTTCGCCGTGGCTCTGGATTGTGCCGCTGGCGATCGTCGGCGCCATTGAACAGCTGGCAGCCAAGGTGGTTGACCTGCTGGCTCCGGCAACGGGAATCACGGTGGATCCGTCCGCCGTCGGCATTACCAGCGTGCTGGTCTTCGGCGCCGCCACAAACTACGCGCTGCTGCTCATTGCCCGCTACCGGGAGGAACTGCGCGTCCACGACTCGGTGTACGAGGCCATGCAGAAGGCCCTGACCCGCACCCGCGAAGCCATCATTGCCAGCGGCGGCACCGTCATCCTGGCCCTGCTTACCCTGCTGTTCGCTGATACCCAGAGCTACCGCGGCCTCGGCTTCTCCGCTGCCATCGGCATTGTCCTGGCCATCTTCAGCGCCCTGTTCCTGCTGCCGGTTGCGCTCGTACTGCTGGGCCGGAAGCTGTTCTGGCCGTTTGTGCCCAAGGTCGGGGACCCGGCCAAGGAAGGCAAGTTCTGGGGCCGCCTGGGCGAAGCCACCGCCCGCCGGCCTAAAACGATCGCCGGCACCGCCGTCGTCGTCCTGCTGGCCCTGGGCAGCGCCCTGTTCACCCTGCAGATCGGCCTCAGCGAAAACGAACAGTTCCGCGAGAAGCCGCAGGCGGTCACCGCCGCGGAAACCCTGTCCGAAGGCTTCCCCGCCGGCTCCTCCTCGCCCGTCACCGTGCTGGTGGACACCGACGCGGCGGACGACGCCGTCGCCCAGCTGTCCGGCATTGAAGGCGTCACTGCCGCCACCCCCGGCACCGAGCACGAGGGCCGCACCCGGGTGGAACTCATTACCGGCTACGAGGCCGGCACCGACGAAGCCAACGCCTTCATCACGGACCTGCGTGCCGACCTGGCCGGGCAGGACTATGAGGCCCTTGTGGGCGGGGAAGCTGCCGAACGCGTGGACCAGCTGGCCGCCAACCAGCACGACACCGTGCTGGTGGGCACCTCCGTGATTGCCCTGGTGTTCCTGGTCCTGATGATCCTGCTGCGCTCCCTGGTGGCGCCCGTGCTGCTGGTGGCCTCGGTGCTGCTGACCTTCCTGGCGGCGACCGGGCTGAGCTGGCTGTTGTTCGAGAACGTGCTGGACTTCCCGGCCATGGACGTGCAGACGCTGCTTTACTCGTTCCTGTTCCTGGTGGCCCTGGGTGTGGACTACAACATCTTCCTGACCACCCGTGCCCGGGAAAACGCGGCGTCAATGGGCACGAAGCAGGGCATGCTGGCAGCCCTGCGCTCCACCGGCGGCGTGATCACCAGCGCGGGTATCCTGCTCGCGGCCGTGTTCGCGGTCCTCGGTGTGCTGCCGCTGGTGACCCTGACCCAGGTGGGCATCATCGTCGCCATCGGTGTCCTGTTCGACACGCTGCTGGTGCGGACCGTAGTGGTTCCGGCCCTAGCCTTTGTCCTGGGCGACAAGTTCTGGTGGCCGTCCAGCCCGGCGGGTAAAGACGGACACCACGGACGCCACGAGGCTGAGCCCCAGCAGGATCCAGCGGGCGACCGTCAGCGCGCCGGCCAGGGCCGCGTCACCGGCGGTTAGCTCGGCGGCGCCGAGAGCGGTGTCAATCGCAATGTTCTCCCACAGGTCCGCCACCACAAACAGGATGGGCGCACTGAAGAGCACCCAGCGCAGCGTCCGGCGCTGGGTGTTCAGGCCGATGATCAACAGCCAGGTGAGGCCGAACACCAGCGGGAAGAGCGTGCCGGCTGTCTTGTGCACGTAACTGAGCTGGCCCAGGGCGTCCGAGTCCATTGCGCCGCGCAGGGCTGCCAGGTGGTCTTCGCCGTAACCGAAGACCATGGAATCAGGCATGGCCAGGCCGTCCGCGAGCTGGGTCAGCTGCCCGAGCACCAGCAGGTGCAGGTACCAGAACAGGAACAATGTGGTCACCACGCCTGCAATGACAACCAGTCCCGGGCTGCTTTTAGGTGCCGGGCCGGGGGCGGTCCCTGCTGCCGGGCTGCCCCCGCGGGGCTGGCCTGCGTTGAGTCCGTGTTTGGCGGCGCGCTGTGCTGCGGTTTTTCCCATAGGTACAGTATGGCCGCACGCCTCCCGTGCCCTGGCCAGCGGCGCCGCGCGTGCCTGTCCCGGCCGGTGGCAGGCGGCTACGCTGGGGCTATGAGTGCTGTTGCGTCCCCTGAGGACCTGTTACTGGCCGCCGATCTGGTGCGGGAGGCCGGACAGCTTGCGCTGCGTATGCGTTCGGAGGGCCTGACGGCCAGCGAGAAAACCTCGGTGTCCGACGTAGTCACCGCCGCGGACCGCGAGGCGGAGGCACTGGTGGTGAACCGGCTGCGCCGGCTGCGCCCTGACGACGGGATCGTGGGGGAGGAGGGTGCCAGCCATCGGGGAACCTCCGGCAGATCCTGGGTCATTGACCCGGTGGATGGAACGTACAACTTCTTTGCCGGCTCCACTTACTGGTGTTCGGCAATCGCGCTGCGGTCCGAGCCCGGTCCGCACGACCTGCCCGGAGATCCGGATGTCCTGCTCGGCGCCGTTTACCAGCCGCAGGAAGATCTGCTGTGGATCGGGGGTAAAGGCTCCCCGGCCACGCTGAACGGCACGGTTATTGTTCCGCCGGAGGACGAACCGCTGGCCCGCCTCTCCGCCGGAACCTATATCCACCCGACCTGGCTGCTGCGCCCGGAGGTGTCCGGCCCCTGGACGGCGGCGGCATCCCGGGCCGCCACCATCCGGATGATGGGCTCCGGGTCCTGCGACCTGGCCCGCGTGGCCACCGGCCAGTCCGGTGCCTGGTTCCAGCACAGCTGCCCGGAGTGGGACTGGCTGCCGGGCAAGGCCATTGTCCTGGCCGCAGGCGGCAGCACCGCCGTCGTCGAAGTAAACGGCTTCCGCTGGCACATTGCCGGGACCGCCGCGGCCGTGCGGGAGATCCACGGCGCACTGACCGGCGGCTGACCCGTGAGGCTGAGCTGTGAGGCTGAACCGGGAGGGGCCCGGACCGGCCCCGGACCCGGCCGGTTTCGGTGCTCACCGAAATGTCGGCTGCAGCGCCTAGACTTAAAACCATCATGGACTATCTCTTTGATCCACTCTTTCCCGCACCCCGCAAAGCCGAACCGGCGCCTGCCGCAACAGCGCCGCATTCCGACGCTCCGCGCCGGGGCTCCTCCTACGCGGATGAAAGCCGGGCCGCGGATCTGCTGCAGGGGCTGAACCCCCAGCAGGAGGAAGCGGTCAAGCACGCCGGGTCGCCGCTGCTGATCGTGGCGGGCGCCGGCTCCGGCAAAACCCGGGTGCTCAGCCACCGGATCGCTTATCTGCTCGCCACGGGCCGTTCCAATCCGGGGCAGATCCTGGCCATCACGTTCACCAACAAGGCCGCCGCCGAAATGCGCGAGCGAATCGAAAACCTGGTGGGCGGCGTCGCCAAGACCATGTGGATTTCCACCTTCCACTCGTCCTGCGTGCGGATCCTGCGCCGGGAAGCCAAGACGGTGGGGATGAACTCGAATTTCTCCATCTACGACTCGGCGGATTCGCTGCGCCTGATCACGCTGGTGGCCAAGGGGCTCGACCTGGACCCGAAGCGCTTCACGCCGAAGTCCATCATGCACAAGATCTCCGCACTGAAGAATGAACTCATCGACGAAGAGTCCTACGCGGAATCGGCCAACTACTCCGATCCCTTCGAGCAGGCCGTTGCGGACGTTTACAAGGGCTACGCGCAGCGGATGCGCCAGGCCAACGCGATGGACTTCGATGACCTGATTGCGCAGACGGTGTTTATGTTCCGCGCCTTCCCCGGTGTGGCCGAGTACTACCGCCGGCGCTTCCGGCACATCCTGGTGGACGAGTACCAGGACACCAACCACGCGCAGTATGCCCTGGTCCGCGAATTGGTGGGCAGCGACGACGACGCCCTGGATCTGCCGCCGGCCGAACTCACCGTGGTGGGGGACTCCGACCAGTCCATCTATGCCTTCCGCGGTGCCGATGTCCGTAATATCAATGACTTCGAGAAGGACTACCCGAACGCGCGGACCATCCTGCTGGAACAGAACTACCGCTCCACGCAGACCATCCTCAACGCCGCCAACGCGGTGATCTCCCGCAATCCCAACCGCCCCGAGAAGCGGCTGTGGACAGCGGAGGGCGACGGCGAAAAGATCATCGGCTACGTGGGCGAGAACGAACACGAGGAAGCCCGCTTCATCGCCGAGGAGATCGACCGGCTGCAGGACGAGGAAAACCTGCGCCCGGGCGACGTCGCCGTGTTCTACCGGACCAACGCCCAGTCCCGCTCGCTGGAAGACGTGCTGGTGCGGGTGGGCCTGCCCTACAAGGTGGTCGGCGGCACCCGGTTCTATGAACGCAAGGAGATCAAAGACGCTCTGGCGTACCTGCGCGTGCTGGTGAATTCCGACGACGTCGTGAACCTGCGCCGGATCCTCAACGAACCCAAGCGGGGCATCGGTGACCGCGCCGAATACTCCGTAGCTGCCCTGGCCGAACGGGAACGGATCTCCTTCATGGCGGCACTGCGCCGCGCCGAAGAGGCCCCGGGCCTGGCCACCCGGTCACTGAATTCCATTAACGGATTCGTGAAGCTGATTGACGACCTGGCCGAGGTGGCCAGCGGCTCCGGTGCCTCCGCCGCCCTGGAAGCGGTGCTGGAACAGACCGGGTACCTGGCCCAGCTGCGCTCCAGCAACGATCCGCAGGACGAGTCCCGGGTGGAGAACCTGGCCGAACTGGTAGCGGTGGTCCGCGAATACGAGCGCGACAATCCCGAGGGTTCCCTGGGCGAGTTCCTGGAACAGGTCTCCTTGGTGGCCGACGCCGATTCCATCCCCGATGCCCCCGGCGGCTCCGCGGAGGAAGTCGCGGCCGCCGTCGAGGAATCCCGCCGGCAGGGGGTGGTCACCCTGATGACCCTGCACACCGCCAAGGGCCTGGAATTCCCGGTGGTCTTCCTCACCGGCATGGAACAGGGCCTGTTCCCGCACCAGCGTTCGGCTACGGACCCGGCGGAACTGGCCGAGGAACGGCGTCTGGCCTACGTGGGCCTGACCAGGGCGCGCCAGCGCCTCTACCTCACCCGGTCCGAGGTCCGCAGCATGTGGGGCCAGAGCCAGTACAACCCGGCCAGCCAGTTTGTGGGGGAAGTGCCCCCGGAACTGATCGAGTGGAAGCGCGAGGGAATGGACCGTCCCACCTGGGGCGGCGGCAGCAGCATCACCTCCAGCCGTTACGGCGGATCCTCCTGGGGGGCCGGAAGCCCCATGGGCACGGGCGGCAGCACGGCCAACTCGCCGGTGGCCAAGGCCATCGGCCGCGTGCAGCCGCAGAAGGAAGTTGTGTCCGTGGCCGCCGGGGACAGGGTCAACCACACGTCGTTCGGCTCCGGCACCGTGCTGGCGGTGGAAGGCGCGGGGGACAAGACGGTTGCGAAGGTGAAGTTCGACGTCGGCGAAAAACGCCTGCTGCTGCGTTACGCGCCGCTGACCAAAGAGAGCTGAGAGGTTCATTTTTCATAACTCAAACCGGGTAACTTCTACAAACGATAGAACTGTGTCCTTTACCACTAAAGGGGTAGTCTGGGATCGGCGTTCAGCCCCAAGGGACTAAAGTTCCTCGTGGGGCAGACCGGCCGGATGCATCTGCTCTGCGATCGCCAGATCGCATGTAAACCTACTTCGACGTAGAAGGACACTAGCCCGTGGACCTGTTTGAATATCAGGCGCGCGATATGTTTGAGGCGCACGGAGTACCCGTGCTCGCCGGAATCGTGGCGCACACCCCTGAAGAAGCCAAAGCTGCTGCTGAGAAGATCGGCGGCGTTGTAGTCGTCAAGGCGCAGGTCAAGGTTGGTGGCCGAGGCAAGGCCGGCGGCGTGAAGGTTGCCAAGACCGCCGATGAAGCTTTCGAGCACGCATCCAACATCCTCGGCATGGACATCAAGGGCCACACCGTTCACACGGTGATGATCGCCCAGGGTGCCGACATCGCCGAGGAATACTACTTCTCGGTCCTGCTGGACCGTGCAAACCGCAACTACCTGGCCATGTGCTCGGTTGAGGGCGGCATGGAGATCGAGCAGCTGGCCGTGGAGCGTCCCGACGCCCTGGCCCGCATTGCCGTTGATCCCGCCGTCGGCATCGACTCCGCCAAGGCCGCAGAGATCGTCGACGCCGCCGGGTTCGCTCCCGAGCTGCGCGAAGGCGTTATGAACGCCATCATCAAGCTGTGGGATGTCTTCACCAAGGAAGACGCCACCCTCGTTGAGGTCAACCCGCTCGTGAAGACCGGCAACGGCGAGATCCTGGCCCTCGACGGCAAGGTCTCCCTGGACGAAAACGCCGACTTCCGCCAGCCCGGCCACGCCGCGCTGGAAGACAAGGACGCCGCGGATCCGCTCGAGGCCAAGGCCAAGGAAAACGACCTTAACTACGTCAAGCTGGACGGCGAAGTAGGCATCATCGGCAACGGTGCAGGCCTGGTTATGTCCACCCTCGACGTCGTCGCCTACGCCGGCGAAAAGCACGGCAACGTTCGCCCCGCGAACTTCCTGGACATCGGCGGCGGCGCCTCCGCCTCCGTCATGGCCGCCGGCCTGGACGTCATCCTGAATGACTCCCAGGTCAAGTCCGTGTTCGTGAACGTCTTCGGCGGCATCACCGCCTGTGACGCCGTGGCCAACGGCATCGTCAAGGCCCTGGAAATCCTGGGCGACGAAGCCAACAAGCCGCTGGTTGTCCGTCTCGACGGCAACAACGTCGAGGAAGGCCGCCGCATCCTCGCCGAGGCCAACCACCCGCTGGTCACCCTGGCCACCACCATGGACGAAGGCGCCGACAAGGCCGCCGAGCTCGCTCACGCCGCTCGCTAACCGAGCCTGTCGAAACCTAGAAGAGAGAACTCACCTATGTCTATCTACTTGAACAAGGACTCCAAGGTCATCGTTCAGGGCATCACCGGCGGCGAAGGCACCAAGCACACCGCCCTGATGCTCAAGGCCGGCACCCAGGTTGTCGGCGGTGTGAACGCCCGCAAGGCAGGCACCACCGTCACGCACGGCGACGTTGAACTGCCCGTCTTCGGCACCGTTGCCGAGGCCATCGACAAGACCGACGCCGATGTCTCCATCGTCTTCGTGCCGCCGGCCTTCACCAAGGACGCCGTAATGGAAGCGATCGACGCCGGCATCGGCCTTGTCGTTGTCATCACCGAAGGTGTTCCGGTACAGGATTCCGCCGAGTTCTGGGCCCACGCTCAGTCCAAGGTGGACGCCGACGGCAACCAGGTCACCCGTATCATCGGCCCGAACTGCCCCGGCATCATCACCCCCGGTGAGGCGCTGGTAGGCATCACGCCCGCCAACATCACCGGCAAGGGTCCGATCGGCCTGGTCTCCAAGTCCGGCACCCTGACCTACCAGATGATGTACGAGCTGCGTGACCTTGGCTTCTCCACCGCCATCGGCATCGGCGGCGACCCGGTCATCGGCACCACCCACATCGATGCCCTTGCTGCCTTTGAAGCGGATCCCGAAACCAAGGCCATCGTGATGATCGGCGAAATCGGCGGCGACGCCGAAGAGCGCGCCGCAGAGTTCATCAAGGCCAACGTCACCAAGCCGGTTGTCGGCTATGTGGCCGGCTTCACCGCTCCCGAAGGCAAGACCATGGGCCATGCCGGTGCCATTGTTTCCGGTTCCGCCGGAACGGCACAGGCCAAGAAGGAAGCCCTCGAGGCTGCGGGCGTCAAGGTCGGCAAGACGCCGTCCGAGACCGCCACGCTGCTGCGCGAAGTCTACGCAGCCCTCTAGTTCGTACTGCACGCCCCCGTCCAACGGATTTCTCCGGTGGACGGGGGTTTTGTGCGTCCCAGCCAAGAAAGTCGCAAATGTCCACCTCAGTTTCAGCCGGCACTGTCCGGGCCCCGAAAGCCTCCCCGCACAAACGGGCACTGCGCCGTGCTTCCTGGATCGTCACCCTTGGCGGCTTCCTGTTTGGCTATGACACGGGCGTCATCAACGGCGCCCTGCCCTACATGGATGACGATCTCGGCCTGACCCCCTTCACCGAAGGCCTGATCACCTCCAGCCTGCTCTTTGGTGCGGCGTTCGGCGGGGCTATTTCGGGGAAGCTGACCGATCGGTTCGGCCGGCGCCGGATCCTGATGGGTCTCGCCGTCGTCTTCCTGATTGGTACCCTCGGCACCTCCCTGGCACCGACGATCGCCGTGATGGTGCTGTCCCGGATTGTGCTCGGTCTGGCCGTGGGCGGCGCCTCGGCGCTGGTCCCCCTTTTCCTGGCCGAGCTGGCGCCGGCGGAACGCCGCGGCCAGATGGTTACCCGCGACCAGCTCATGATTGTCACGGGCCAGCTGGTCGCCTTTGTTGCCAACGCGGTGATCGGCAACATCTGGGGCGAAGACCAGGGGATCTGGCGCTGGATGCTGGTGGTCGCCACCCTGCCTGCCATTGCCCTGTGGATCGGGATCGCGTTTGTTCCCGAAAGCCCGCGCTGGCTCGCCTCCAAGGGGCGCTTTGCCGAAACCCTCGCGGCTCTCCGCCGGATCCGCAGCGAGGAAGACGCGCTGGCCGAACACAGCGAAGTGCGCGGCCTGGCGGAAAAGGAATCGGCGCAGGCAGGCACGCTGCGCGACTTTGCCGAACCCTGGCTGCTGCGGGTGCTGCTGATCGGTATGGGCCTGTCGATCGTCCAGCAGATCACCGGCGTCAACGCCATCATGTACTACGGCACGCAGATCCTGGCCGACGCCGGTTTTGGTACCGAGGCGGCGCTCACCGCCAACATTGCCAACGGCGTGGTGTCCGTGGCAGCGGCAATCTTCGGCATCTGGCTGCTGGGCCGCGTGCGCCGCCGGCAGATGCTGATGACCGGGCTGATCGGTACCGGGTCTTCGCTGCTGCTGATCGGACTGGTCTCCATCTTCGTCACCGAAGGCAGTGCCCGCGGATACCTCATCCTGGCCCTGACGGTGACGTTCCTGGCCTTCCAGCAGGGCGCCGTTTCGCCGGTGACCTGGCTGATGCTCTCGGAAATCTTCCCGCTGAAGGTCCGAGGCCTCGGTATCGGTCTGTCCGTCTTCGTGCAGTGGATGACCAACTTCGCCGTTGGCTTCTCCTTCCCGATCCTGATGGATGCCATCGGCATTTCGAAGACGTTCTTCATCTTCGTGGTACTTGGGGTGCTGGCGCTGGTATTTGTCCGCCGCTTCGTCCCGGAGACCCGCGGGCAGAGCCTGGAACAGGTGGAAGAACAGCTCCGGGCAGTCGGTACGAAGTAAGCGCCGGGGGCACACACGACGAAGGGAACCAGCCGGCGGCTGGTTCCCTTCGTCGTTATTCGGCGCTAGGGGATCGCAGGGTAGGCGGCCACGGTTGGAACCGTGACGGACGCGGTGAAGCTGGTCAGCGCCGTCGCCTTC
Organism: Arthrobacter sp. zg-Y769; assembly: GCF_020907405.1. Classification (GTDB taxonomy): domain Bacteria; phylum Actinomycetota; class Actinomycetes; order Actinomycetales; family Micrococcaceae; genus Arthrobacter_B. The sequence goes on along the minus strand of NZ_JAJJOE010000016.1, from coordinate 67,000 downwards.
GGCAGTGCATAGACGGAGGTGGCGGGCGTGATCTGCAGGACGAGCCGGGTATTGGGACCGGCGGTGTAGGAAACCTCTTCCAGGGGGACGGTCAGGGTGTGTTCCTTCCCGTCCAGGATCAGCGGAATCGGTGTGACCTGGTTGCCCAGCACCAGGGAGGACCGGGACCGGTCAATGATCTGGGCAAAGACGTGGGTGTTGACCTGCCGGGCAGAGCCGCGGTAGGTCAGCGTCAGCTGTGGAGCCCCGAAAACCGACGTCGTCACCGTGGGTGCGCTGATGGGGACGTTGACGGCCACCGGCGCGACGGCGGCCGCAACAACGGCCCCGCTGACGGCGGCGGGGGAGAGGATGATTGAACCCTTTCCTGCGCCGGACAGTGCCCCCGTGGCCTGCGGGTAGCCCGGCGCTCCCCGGGTCACGCCGGCCTGGTCGATGAACTGGAACGCCGCTCCGGTATCCACCGGCTCGTTCCGCAGATAGCGGGCAAACCAGTTCAGCACGGCGGGGGTGATCCGGTCCGGTCCGGCAGTGGAGTTGCACAACCCGTGTCCGCCGCAGAACTGCAGCATCTTGGTAGGCGTGCCCGTGCTGCGGATGAGGTCATAGTTGCGTCGGGCCTCATCCAGGGTGAAGAGCGTATCGGCCGTGCCCTGGATGATCAGGGTGGGAGCCGTGATCGAGGTGAACAGGGTGTCCGGGGTCAGCGATTCAAAGTAGGCGATGGACTCGGCGCTGAGCTGGTTCGGGTAGGTCAGGCCTTCCTGGCATGCCTTGCGGACCGGAGCCGCGAGGGCACCTTGGTTGCCCACGAGGGAGCCCAGCTGTCCCAGCGCCGTCCCTTCAGCGCAGAGCAGGGCACCCCAGCCGGTCTTGAACGAGCCGGCCTTGTACAGGCTGGTGGTCAGGTCATTCCAGGCGATGGTGGGGGTGATGGCGTCCACGCGCTGGTCCTGTGAGGCGAGGACAAACTGGATGCCGCCGCCGTAGGACGCACCTGCCATGCCGAGGACGGGGTCGCCGGGGGAATCCAGGCTGGCTTCGGGCTGGGCCGCGATGTAGTCGATGATCGCGGAGCCGTCCCGGCCTTCGTAGGCAGGGTTGTTGACATAGGCTTCGCCGCCGCTGAGTCCGAAGCCGCGCGGATCCCAGGTCACCACGTTGTAACCCGCGTCCCGCAGGGGCGCGATGCCGATGGAGCCGATCAGCGTACTGGTGGAAGACAGCGGGATACGCCCGCCGGGCAGCCCGAACCCGGGCCCCACCATCACGGTGGGTGCCTTTTGTCCGGCGGCAAGGCCGGTCGCCGGGAAGAAGTTCGTGTGGATGGGGGTGCCGTCGAAGCTGGTGATGACGACGTCGGTGCGGATGGCGGGTGCGGGTGCGGCCGGTGCCGCCGGTGCAGCGACGGCGGGAGCGGCGGACAGTGACGAGCCCAGAAGTGCGGCGGACACCGCCAGAATGCCCAGATGTTTCCTCATAGTGACCTCATTGTCTGCGAGAAGGTACGGGTGGTTACCGTTCGGTAACTTATCGCAGACTATGAGGAGGAGCGCGGGGGCGCAAGGAACCTGGTAAATCCGGACACCGGAGGACGAGTTTCGCGGTTACCTCTTGCACCAGAACGGTTTCACGGCTACCGGTCTGGCGGCCGCGATACCGGCCGGGCCGCCTCAGGGAGCGGTCTGGGAGACCTCGTTGTACATGGACGGATCGCTGGAGCACTCACTGGTGAACAGGAGCGACTGCTGAAGGGAATTGGACCAGTACTTGGTCCGGCTGCCATTGTCGGTCTCAGCGGTGACCGTCCAAGTTGCCTGCGGCGGGTCACCCGGTTCCGGCTGGAACTCAGCAGTGATGGTCATGCCCCTGCTCTCGAAATACGCCCGCATCTGCTCACGGGCTCCTTCAGGGTCCTGGGGAGGGGGGCCAAAGACGTGCTGCTCCATGTGCCACGGACCCGTACTGGCATCAGCACCCTCGCAGGGGCCGGGATAGAGCACCTGATCATCTTCGAGGGACCAAGGTGTGTCGTCACCTAGCTTCCAGCCTTCGGCCCCGGTGGCCCGGATTGCTGCGTCCGAAGACGCCAGGAACTCGTCGTAGATCTCCCGGGACGTCCGGTGGGTGTCCGGCATTCCCGCCGAGACGCTGTCGGATTGGGGTTCCATCTGATCAGTCCTTTCGGTGCAGGCTGTGGTTACGGCTGGGGATAGGACTAGCAGAAATCCTATTCCGAGAAGCCTTGCGGAATTCACGGATCGGGAGCGGTGGTCTGGGCGCCGGAATTCACCATGGTTCACTTTCCGACGCTCCCTTCCATGAGTTGCTTTCCTTCGCCTGTGGTTGCCATGACGATACCGCGGAGGCTGCTGGAATCCACTTTGAGGTACTCGACGAGATCGTGTTTGTCAGTTTTCTTCTCCAACTCCTTGCCATCGGCGGTGGTGAGGCCCTCCGAGCTGAAGCCTTTCCCGCCCCAGGTCTCATCCGTAGGGTCGATGCGGAGGTTCTCACGGGAAGTGAAGTTGGATACAACTTCGGTCCCCCAAATGCCCGTGCCGGCGAGTCCGTCCCCATCGGCTGTGGTCACATAGACATCCCGCCGCCCATCCGCACCACGGTCAACATTGAGATGTTCAGCGGTAACGAACTCGTCTACGCCCGCTGATCCGAGATATACCGCAGACGTTACCGGATAGAGGGTTTGGCCGAGGGCCTTGGTGGTCAGGGTGGTCCCGTAGGAGTGCGCCACGACGTTCACATCAGGAGCTGGAAGGCCTCCTGCCGTACGGGTCAGGTAGACACCGTCCAAGGCATCTGCGAGCCCCTTCGAGCCTGCATCGGCATGGGCATCGCTCAACACTTCGGTCACGCCCGGCGTTTCGTAACCCATATAGGCTACGACGGCCTGATTGCTGCCCGTGGACGCTTTCTGCTCGCGCGCCAGAAGCAGTGCGTTGTCGACCAGATCCCCCATATTGGTGGAGTAACTGTCCATGCCGGGGACAAGGTAGGTGGCATTCGCCGCCTCGTCGAGAAAACCAATGGAGACGGCCGCAGTGGGGTGTTCGAGTGTCGGGTCAAACGCGATAAGGCCCCTCGGCTCGGGGCCGACCCGGTACAGGGAATCCCGAATCGCCAGAAAAGCATCAAACTGTTCGTCCGTATAACCTCCGGGAGAGGAAATCACCTGGTCCAAAACCTCGCGGTTGGCCCTACTTCTGGTCCCGTACGGCGCACCCTCCAAGTTGCCCAACAGGCCGGGCATGGACGTTTCCAGTCCGGCGCGTTGAGCTGGTGTGAGTGACTTCCAGAATGAGGCTTCCGCATAGGCACCCATACCTTTAACGAACAATGCGGCCGCGGGCACCGCAGCCACAAAGGCCTCCATCTGGGCAGGCCCCATTTCACCGAGTAGACGGTAGAACGCGGCAATATCCTCCGCAGATGCATCCGCCTTAGTGGCGGCAGCGAAGGATGAGGCCAGATCCTCGGCCGCATCCGTTTCCAGATCCATCTGTGGTGCGTCATAGGCAGAGACCACATGTGAGGACGCCCGGGAGGTTTCCCGAAGGACGGACTCGCAAGCTGCACGCGCACGCTCGTAGCGGTCTTCGAGCTCTGCGGCCTCGTTCAGGTAGGGGATTGCGGCCCGGTCAACCAGGGCATGCGCGCCGTCCCAGTCGCCGTCATCGTTTCCCATCTCTTCGGCGATGGGCTGGATGCGAAACTCTTCGTCCCTGATCCGCGCCTCGAGGTCTTCCCTGGCGGCCTTGACCTCCGCCAGTTCGGCAGCGAAATCATTGAGGGCGTTGACTGCGGAGGACACATTCTCCAAATGGCTTTCTGCGTTCTCGGAGGGTTTGTCCAACGCCTTCAGCACTTGGTCTCGCTCCGGAGCTGCGTAGAGAGTGTCCATAGCAGACCATTTATTACGAATAGATGAGATGGATTCCCGGAAGCCGATCGCGGAAGCGAGCATGTCTGCGGCAGCTGCCTGGATTGGTTCCGCTGCAGGAAGGTCTCGCAGCTTGGACGTGTCAACGCCAAAATCGATTTTCATGCCACTGCCTTGGACTGGCGGATTCCGTGCTGGGGCGGTGTCCAGTATTCGCCGGATGCCGCCGCGTGCTGGGCGTTCTGGAACATTTCTTCATCGCCCGCCAGGTATTCGGAAACTGCTTGCGCGGTGCCCTGGACCGCATTGTTGCAGCGAATCATGATGTCGGTTGTATCCGCCCGGAATATATCCTCATGAACCCGCGATACCTCGGTATCCAGCCCTGCGCAGCCGGTGACAGCTTCCTGTAGTCTCACGGCAGCGTCCGCTAAGTCCGTCCGGCTCTCCTCGAGGTCTTCCAGATCCGCTCCGATATCGCTGAGTAGGCGGCGTACCTCCGACACCTGAATATCCACCCTCATGATTTCCCCCCCCGAACTCGAAATGATATTGAGGAGCATACAAGTACCGATGCATGGAAGAACATGGGTAGTTCTGCCCATGCCGAAGCCACGAAAAATGAAACACAGAAAAATGCAGGAAGTCCCCGACACGGATTTCGTGTGGGGGACTTCCTGTATTAGGTTCGGGACCTTTTAAAGGACTGCCTGTATTCGTGCCGACGGGTTATTTGCGTTCCGGCACGGCGTTTACCCGTGCCGGGGTTTCCGGGCCGTCGTCGTGCTCCGTGGTGTGCAGATCGAAGGAGGAACCGTGTTCCTCCACGCCGGACTGTATGGCCCGGTCCACCACGGAAACGGCGAGCCGGCGCCGCAGCGAGAGCGGGTCCTTGGCCAGGTCCTTGGCGAGGGCGATGGTCATCAGCAGCATAACCACGGCGAAGGGCAGCGCGGCCACAATGGTGATCCGTTGCAGGCCGTCGAGCGCCTCGGCAGGGTCATCGCCGCCGGCCAGCAGCATCACAGCCGCCACGGCGCCGGTGAGGACACCCCAGAAGATCACGACGCCGCGGGACGGGTGCTCGGCCCCGTTGGAGCTCAGGGACGCCATGATGATGGAGGCCGAATCCGCTCCGGTGACGAAGAAGATCGCCACCAGGACCATGGCGAGGATGCCCACCGCTGCGGCTAGGAGGTTCGGCATGGGGAGGGCTGCAATCAGATCGAACAGCGAGCCGTCGAAATCAATGGTGGGCTCGCCGTCGACCATCGTGGTGAGTCCCGGTGTGCCGTTGGCTGCCGCTTCCCGCTGCGTACCGATCGCTGCGCCGCCGAAGATGGAGAACCAGACCACGCTGACAACGAAAGGAACCACCAGCACGCCGGTGACGAACTGGCGGATGGTGCGGCCGCGGCTGATGCGGGCAATGAACATACCGACAAACGGCGTCCAGGACAGCCACCAGGCCCAGTAGAAGATGGTCCAGCTGGAGAGCCAGGCGCGCATGGATTCGTCGCCTGATACCTCAGTGCGGGACGCCATCTGAGCCAGGTTAGCGGCGTAGTCACCGATGGCCGCCGGAATGACGTTGAGGATAAAGAGGGTCGGCCCCACAACAAACACGATGGCGGCCAGCACCAGCGCGAGGACCATGTTGATGTTGGACAGCCACTGGATACCGCGGGAAATGCCGGAAACGGCGGACGCCACGAAGCAGCCGGTGAGGATCGCCATGATCGCAACCAGGACGGTGGTTCCTGCGGTTCCCAGGAACCCGACCGACTGCAGGCCGCTGCCGATCTGCAGGGCGCCGAGGCCCAGCGAAGCGGCGGTACCGAAGAGGGTCGCGAAGATGGCGAAGATGTTCAGCACCTTGCCCAGCGGTCCCTCTACCCGCTTCACGCCGAAGAGTGAGGTGAAGGCCGAGGAAATCAGCTGACGGCGGCCGAGGCGGTAGGTGCCGTAGGCCATGGCGATGCCGACAACGGCGTACATGGCCCACGGATGCAGCCCCCAGTGGAACAGTGACGTACCCATGGCGGTCTGCAGCGCTTCCGGCGTCTGGCCGTCAACGGTGCCGGGGGGAGGCGAGATGTAGTAGAACAGGGGCTCGGCCGCGCCGTAGAACATCAGGCCGATGCCCATGCCGGCGGCGAACATCATGGAGATCCAGGAGATCGTCTTGAACTGCGGTTCCTCGCCGTCCTGGCCCAGGGGAATCCTGCCGTAGCGTCCCACAGCCAGCCAGATCACGTAGACCACGAGGAACGAGGCAAGGAGCACAAAGAACCAGCCAGTGTTAGTGATGACCCAGTCCAGTGCCGTGGTGGAGGCGGAGGAGAGACTTTCGGTCCCGAAGAAGCCCCAGGCAATGAAGGCGAGTGCAAGGACGCCGGTGACGGCGAAGATCACTTTGTCGAGCTTCGCAGGTACACCGCGGTTGAGCGCCGCTTCCTGCTCGCGCTGCCCCTCGAGCATCTGCTGGACGAGTTCGTGCTCCTGCTCCACGATGGGCACTGATGACGTGGCGGGATCTTCCGCTGTAACGGAAGTGTGGGTAGTGGCGGGAACCGGGGCGACGGGATCAGCCGCATGCCTCCCGGCGTCGCGCGGTGGACCTTCTGTGGTAGCCATAGGCCTTCCTTATGTCAGCATGTAAGCGCAAAAGGGCCCGAGCCCTCCTTCGAGGACCCGGGCAGGCAGAATGGCAGTCACTCTTTATTTGAGCGTGCAACGGACTGGTTTACGGCCCGCCGGAATCTATAAAGTAACGCTGCCTAGCTTCTGCGTCCCTTTACATAATTCGCAAGTGTGTTAGTTCCAGACTCGCGTCCCGCGGCAGGTCAAGTCAAATTGGACAGGAGCCCGGGGCCGGCCCTTGTCCGCCGGCCCCGGGCCTCACGGCATCGCTGAGCATGGGGCGCTGGGGATCCCCGAGACCGTTAGGTTGTTGGCACCCGCATGTTGGGATCCTCGGAACACGGACCCTCGTAGGACAGGCTGCTGAGGTGGTTGCCTGTCTGGTAAATCAACCCGTTATCCGCGGCATCCTCAGGTGGTGGTCGTCCTAGGTAGTCCGGAATTCCATCTCGGGATCGTAAGAACATGGTCCTTCATAGCTCAGGCTGCTGAGATGGGTGCCGGCCTGGTAAACCAATGTGCTTCCCTCGTCGTCCTGGAGGGTAACCATGATGTAGTACCCAGGTCCCAGGGACTTGGGCACTGGGGAATCGTAGCGGTTGGTTTCGGTGAACCCCTGCTGTTCGAAATGGGAGACATACTTCTCCATGGCGGCTTCCGGGTCTTCCACCGCGGGGCCCATGATCATCGAACTGTAGCGGTACGCGCGATTCTCGCCGCTGCCGGGCTTCAGCCTCGTGCAGGTATCTGCGATATACCCGCTCGTTTTCGTACCGTCCCAAGCGGAACGTGCATCATTGGAATAGGTCCACTGTCCACCGTGGACCTTGGTGGTTTCGTCGCTCAGCTCCAGCATTCTGGCTAGCAGCTCCGAGGCGGGCCTGGATTGGTCCACGGTTTCGCTGTGTTCACTCTTCATGGTGTCCTCTCCGCCCAAAGGCATCATGCAGCCGGTCAGGGTGAGGCAGAGGGTCGCTGCAAGAAGGGCGGCGGCTCGTCGAACCGTTATTTTGACTGCGTGCTTCTCTGCAAACAAACCCATATGGGCGTTTGTACGTTTCATGGCCCCCCTGCCATATTCACTACTTAGGTGGTGCGGATGTCCATCGTCGGATCGTCGGAGCAGGCTCCTTCCACCGTCACGCTGCTGAGGTGGGTGCCGGCCTGATAAATCAGCTTGGTTCCCTCGGCGTCCTGGACGGAAACGATGATGTACCAGCCGGAGCCGAATTTCTCCGCCACCTCTGCATCAAACCTGTTGTCTTCGGTGAATCCCTGCTGCCCGAAGTGGGCTACGTACTTCTCCACCGCGGCCTCCGGGTCCTCAACGGCCGGACCGTACAGCGTGTTGGCGTACCGGAAAAAATCCTTTGATCCGGGGCAGCGTTCGCTGATATATCCTGCGGTTTCGTTGACGTTCCAAGGCGTGGCTTCTTCATTGCCGTGCGTCCACGGTCCACCGTGGAGCCTCGCGGTCTCGTCGCTGAGGCTCATCATTCTTTGGAACATTACGGAGGCGGGCTGGGATTGGTTTTCCGTTTGGGTGTCCATATCGCCCTCCCGTTGGGGACCAAGCGGTGCGGCGCAGCCCGGGAGGGCTACGCTGAGCAACAGCAAACCCGCTAGGGCAATCTTCATTGATCCTCGCTGTAGACAGAAACCACATCCCGCGTGTTCCTGGTGAACATTGCTGAGTGGGTCCGAATGCATGCGTCTTCAGCTACACGCAGTTCCTCCGCGAGTGCATCCGCCCGCTGCTGAAGACGCAGTTGAATCACCAGGTCCTCACCCAAGTCAAAGAGTTCGCCCAGGGGATGGGGTGTGAGGTCCTCGCTCCGCTTGGCGTCTTCCGAGGCATCCGCCTGTTGGGCCTGGAGAATGTCTGCCTGGAGTGCAGCCCTCTTTAGCTTGATTGTCTCAACTGCTTCCGCGAAGGCTTCGAGGGCACTGACCGACGACCCAACCCCATCGGCGATCTCCGCGCTGGCATTCCGAGGCTCATCCATGGCGGTGTAAACGAGCGTCTGTTCCGGCGCACGATAGTAATCCGTAAGGGACCACCATTTCATCTGGGCGGCGCCATAGGCGTTGGTCATCTGGGCAATTAGTGCCCCCAGATCACGGGCGACGCTGGGGATTTCGGTGGTGTCGGGGAGATTATCGGTGCCGCTCAGATCGACTGCAATGCTCATGTCAAACCCCACCTTCCCCGGGGAGCCGGGCTGGGAGCTGATTCGGTGGATACCTCGTCGGCGCGGGAAAATAGTTCGACTAACGGAATTTCTTCATTTACGACCGGTGCAGGTCCGGGAGTGGCCCCTCCGCTTGGAGGCAAGGTGACCGGCAAGTCCGGGTTGGGGAGCGCAGGCACGCCTCGGGCATCAGGCCCCTGGCCCGGAGCCGGTTCCCCTGGAATAAGGGTGCCGACCCCGGGTCCCGGGACAATCTCAGGCTGCGGCGTGATTCCACGTTCCGGATTGCCGGTCTCAGGGATCGGGATCCCTACCTGCGGTGGTTCAATGTGCGTGTTGGTGAATCCGATGTCCGGAACCGGGGTCATTAGCCGCGGCGGCTCGATAGTGGCAATCCCCGGCAGCGGCGTGGCCACGGGCCGGTCCGGGACATGCCGGTCCCAGTGGTCCCGGAGATTGTCTTCGGGGACAGGCATCCACCACCGATCGAACACGGGCGGGTCCGGGATAAACCGGCGGCCGGGCAGCGGAAGCAGCTCGGCTTTGGGGATCCTGAGCATCAGGTCCCTGAGCACGGGCGGCGGGTCTTGGAGGCGCCGCTCAAAGATGTCCCGGAGGTGGCCTTCCGGGATCTTCAGCATCAGGTTCCTGAGCACCGGCGGCCGGTCCTTCGGCTTGTCACCCGCTTCGACTCCCGGCTGGCTATCGGTATTTCCAGGGACGATCACACCCGGTGCGGGCGAGACCTGCGGGAGGGGAACGGGAGCAGCAACTGCCGGAGCCGGGGCCGGTATATGGGCCGCAGGAGCCGAATCAGGCAACGGCTCGGCAGGGCTGACAGGTGCCGCCGGCCCGGCCTCCGGCGGGGGTGTCAGAATGCCGAGGCTCGCAGCGGCCTGCTGGGCGGTGGCAACCATCTCATAATCACCGGCGGCATATTCGCTCAGGGCCCGCCGCGTGGCCAGGATGGCGTTCGCCGATCTGGTCGCCAAAGCGTTAATATCCGGCAGGAGCATTTCCCTGGCGTAGTGCGAGAACGAGGCCAGCGCCCGGCTGTCTCCGAGCGCCGCTTCAACAGCGCCGATGTAGTTCTGCATCTCGGCGGGGACATTTTCGTTTGGCTGCAGTAGTGCTTCGGTCTCACTGATGATCCCGCCTGCTGCTGCAGCGTCTATGTCATAGGCGCTCATGTTCTCCCCCTTGTACGGGCCCCGAACGGCAGATTGCCCCCTGCAGTCCCGAGGCGGCGGGAGAGCCGCTCTATGACAGTTCCCCCTGAATGTCAGGAAGAACATAACCCGCCGAGAGGAATCCGTACATGGGGAGAACTACCCATGCTCCCCGCCCTACAACGCGGTTGTCCCGAAGACCATGCCCAGCAGATACGTGGCGGCGGCTGCACCCAGGCCAATTGCCAGCTGCCGCAGTGCCCGTTTCAGGGGCGAGGCGCCCGAGAGCAGGCCGACAACGGCGCCGGTCATCAGCAGCGCCAGGCTCACCAGGACGCAGGAGAGGACGACGGCGGCCATCCCGGTGAGTCCGAACAGGTAGGGGAGTACCGGAACAACTGCACCGGATGCGAAGAAGCAGAAGCTGGAAGCAGCAGCACCCAGCCCCGTCCCGACGGACTCGTGCTCGTCGCGTTTTTCTTCGGCGTCGGCCTCGGGGTTGAGGGAGAAACTCGGATCGCAGTCGCAGCTGTAGAGTCCCATCCGTTCCGCTGCACGGTGTTCGGCTGCCTCCTTGGTCATACCGCGTGCCCGGTACACCAGCACCAGCTCGTTGGCGTCGATGTCCAGCGACTTCGCGGCCGACAGCGTGATCTGGGTGGGCCGGGAGGCCTCCAGGAGTTCACGCTGGGACCGGACCGAGACGTACTCACCCGCCCCCATGGACAACGCCCCCGCAAGCAGGCCGGCCAGACCACTGATGAGGATGAACGTACTGGACACCCCGGTGGCGCCGATGCCCATGATGAGGGCAAGGTTGCTGACCAGGCCGTCATTCGCGCCGAACACCGCCGCCCGGAAGTTCCCGGACAACCGGGTCCGTCCCCGGGTGGCCAGCCCGCGGATCACCTCCTCGTGAATCTGTTCATCGGCGGCCATCGCACTGGTCGCATTGGGATCCTGCGCATAGGGGGAGCGGCCCTCGGCACGCTGTGCCAGGGCCAGCACGAACACCGAGCCGAAGCGGCGGGCCAGCAGGCCGAGGACGCGGTTGCGGAAGGACGCGCGTGCCCTGCGCCCGGCGTCGTCGCCCAATAGCGTGCGCCAGTGCTCTTCATGGCGCCCCTCGGCCTCGGCCAGCGCCAGCAGGATGTCGCGTTCCTCACCGTCCCGGCGTTCCGCCAGGTACCGGTAGGTTGCTGCCTCGGCCTGCTCATCGGCCAGATATTGCCGCCAGCGCTTTTTATCCGCGTTGGAAGGAACGCTGGAATCGCCGAAGGCGGGATCCGGCGGGGATTGGGAATTCACGGTGCTCCTGACAGGGACCGGAAACGGGGATCCGGTCAGTTTCAAAGTTAAAGACAACTCTTCTGACCGAAGGTCTCGCTCGCCCGCGGCAGGTGCCGGCGGGTGGACTGCCGGGACGCCGCGGCGTCCAGTATGTCGACAGGCCTCGGCGGAAAATGAACCATCTGGGAAGACCCATCAAGTCCGCACCGGAGCTACTCCCCTTCGCGTGTCCAAGTGTAGTCGAATCCGCCGTCCGGGCCGGACGGAACTCCGGGATACGCCCGAGCCCGGTTTCGCCCCTAAGCACCCTGACTTCTTGTCCGTGACGGGCAGGCGCTACAGTCGGATTGTGAGCAAAAACTTCCCTCTTACGGATCCTGCCCGGCCTTGGACGCGCCACTACAGCGAGGGAGTCCTGGAAGGCTTCACCCTCCCGGATGAATCCCTCGTTGACGTGGTGGAGACTTCGGTCCGCAAATACCGGTCCAAGACCGCCCTGCAGTTCTTTGGTGCCACCACGTCCTATGAGGAACTGGGTGACCAGATCCGTCGTGCTGCGACGGGGCTGATGAAGCTCGGCGTGCGCAAGGGAGACAGGGTGGCCCTGGTGCTGCCCAACTCACCGCAGCACGTGGTCGCGTTCTACGCGGTACTTCGGCTGGGCGCAGTAGTGGTGGAACACAACCCGCTCTATACGGACCGCGAACTGCGGCACCAGTTCGAGGATCACGGCGCCACCGTGGCTGTCGTCTGGGACAAGGTTGTAGAGAACATCCAGAAGCTGCCGGCAGATATTCCGGTGCGCAGCATCGTCTCGGTGGAACTTATCCCGGCCATGCCGCTGATCAACCGGCTGGCGTTGAAGCTCCCCGTTCCAGCCCTCCGCGAGGCGCGGGCCGCCCTTTCCCCTTCCAAGCGTCCGCCCCGTGGGCCGCGGCGAGTGGTCGGCTGGCGGGAACTGCTGGACAACCGCCCGCTGCGCAAACGCCATCCGCGCCCGGAGCCGACGGATCTGGCAGCGATCCAGTACACCAGCGGAACCACCGCAGACCCCAAGGGTGCAATGCTGACGCACGCCAACCTCGTGGCCAATGCGGCACAGGGACGGGCGTGGGTTCCCGGGCTGAAGCCCGGCAATGAAACCTTCTACGCCGTCCTGCCCATGTTCCATGCGTACGGACTGACCCTGTGCCTTACCACAGCCATGAGCCTGGGTGCCCGGGTGGTGCTGTTCCCCAAGTTCGACGTCGATATGACCCTCAAGGCCATGAAAAAGACCCCGGCCACCTTCCTTCCCGCGGTGCCGCCGATTTACGAGCGGTTGGCAGAGGGCGCCAAGGAACAGAATATTTCCCTCAAAGGTGTCCGTTCCGCCATTTCCGGTGCCATGAACCTCCCGCCTCGGACGGTCGAAATCTGGGAAGAGGCCACCGGGGGACTCCTGATCGAGGGCTACGGCCTGACTGAAACGTCTCCTATCGCGCTGGGCAACCCGTTCGCCAAGTCGCGGAAACCGGGAACGGTGGGCGTTCCCTTCCCGCTCACCGACATCCGGGTGGTGGACCCCGAGCATCCCTCGGTCGACGTGCCCCAGGGCCACCGGGGTGAACTGCTGATCAGGGGCCCGCAGGTCTTTGCCGGCTACTGGAACAAGCCCCGGGAAACCGAGGCGGTACTGCTCGACGGCGGCTGGTTCCGTACCGGGGACATTGTCACCGTGGACGAGGACCACTTTGTTACCATCGTGGACCGGATCAAGGAGCTGATCATTACCGGCGGCTTCAATGTGTCCCCCTCGGAAGTGGAAAACGCCCTGAAGCGCCACGAATCCGTTGACGACGTCGCCGTCGTCGGCCTGCTCAGTTCCGGCGGCGGTGAGGAAGTGGTGGCAGCGGTGGTGCCCAAGGCAGGTTCCCGCTTCAACGCCGAGGAACTGCGGGCATTCGTGCGCAAGGAGCTGGCAGCCTATAAGGTGCCCCGCCGGATCGTGGAGATCCAGGAGCTGCCCAAGTCCCTGATCGGCAAGGTCCTGCGCCGGCACGTCCGTGACAGCCTGCAGAACGACGACGCCGGTTCCGTGCCCGCCGCCGACACCGCAGAAACGAATTCCCCCACCGACCTCCAGACCAAGCCGTGACCAGGAAGAAGCGAACATGAGCGCATCAAGCCAGAACAGGGTTGACCGGGATCCCCAGCCGGACCACGCACGGCCCGGCCGGTACTGGAGCGGTGCCCTCGGCCATGCCGGGCAGCGCTCCGCCCAGATCCTGCTGATCCTGCTGCTGGTTTCCGTCACCGTCTACGGGTTGCTTCAGGTCACGCTGGTGGTGATCCCCGTGCTGCTGGCGCTGATCCTCGGTGCGGCAATTGCTCCGTTCGTAAACTGGCTGCGCCGGAAGGGCTGGCCCAGCGCCCTGGCAACAGGACTGTCCTTCCTGCTGCTGCTCGGCATCTTCGGCGGGTTGGTCACCGGAATCGTGTTCGCCATCCGCAGCGAGTGGGGCGACCTGGTGGACCAGGCCGTTGCAGGCTTCGACCAGCTCTACGACTTTGTACTTAACGGCCCGCTCCCGATCGACCAGGAGATGCTCGCCACCGCGCGCGACGCCGTCATCGACTTCGCTACCAGCAGCACGGTCAGCAGCGGAGCCATTGCCGGTATTTCGGCGGCCACGACCTTTGCCACCGGGTTCCTGCTGATGGCCGTGGTGCTGTTCTACTTCCTCAAGGACGGGGACCGGATCTGGGCCTTCTTCCTGCGCATGTTCCCCGAAGGGGACCGCCGGGACAAAGCACGGCTCTCCGGGTTCCGCGTGATGGAGGTCCTCGGCGGGTACATCCGCGGCACCGCCATTGTGGCGCTGGTCGATTCGGTGTGCATTGGCGCGGCACTGTTCATCCTGCAGGTTCCGCTGGCCTTGCCGCTGACCGTGATTGTCTTTGTCGGCTCGTTCATCCCGCTGGTCGGCGCCACCGCAGCCGGTGTCTTCGCAGCCCTGATCGCGCTGGTGGCCAACGGGCCGGTTGTTGCCCTGATCGTCGTTGTGGTGATCATTGCGGTGAACCAGCTGGAGGGAAACTTCCTGCAGCCGGTGGTGATGGGCAAGTCTTTGAGCATCCACGCCCTGGTGATCCTGCTTGCCCTGACCGCCGGAACCATCCTGGCCGGCATTGTCGGCGCCATCCTGGCCGTCCCGATCGCGGCCGTGGGCTGGGCCGTGATCAAGGTCTGGACCGGAGAAGACGACGGCGAGGATCTCGACGCGAAGGAGATCCCGGATCCGAAGGACCAGCCGGAAATGGAATCTGCGGAAAAGTAGCTCCGGCATGAAGGCCCTGCCCGTAGAACCAACCAACGCCCCGGTGGCCATCGGTGTGCGGATCCGCTCTGCCCGCCAGGCCCGGCACCTGACCATTGAACAGGTGGCCGCGGCCACCGGCCTCACCAAGGGGTTCCTCAGCCGCGTGGAGCGGGACCTGACCTCTCCGTCGGTGGCCTCGCTGCTCACCTTGTGCCAGGTGCTGTCCATTTCCATCGGCGACCTCTTCGCCGCGCCGGAAACCAATGTGACCCGCTGGGCGGATGCCCCGCGTATCAGCCTGGGCGGCGAGGGGATTGTGGAACGTCTGGTCACAGCCCGGACCGAACGGCGCGTCCAGGTGGTCCGCTCGGTGGTGGCGCCCGGCGGATCCGGCGAAGCCGATCTCTATTCCGTGGACTGCGAGGTGGAGGTGCTGCACGTTGCCCAGGGCAGCTTCGAACTCATCCTCGGCAGTGAGCGGATTGAACTCACCACGGGGGACACGGTCACGTTCCCCGGGCGGGAACCGCATTCATGGCACAACCCTTCGGACGAGGAGGCAATTGTGCTCTGGACCCTCGTCAGCCCGGGCGGCAGCTAGGCTGCTGCCCGGGGGCGGCTAGGCTGACAGGGCTCCGCCCGCCTCCAGGCCGGCCGGCTGGCCGGTCAACCGCTGCAGATAGTCAACCGCACCGGTAATGTCCCGGCCCTCTGACCGGTAGCCCACGTAGCCGTCGGGACGGATGATGAGCAGCTCGGGCCGCCGGGCGCTCAAGCCCAGGCGGTGGAAGGCCAGCCCGCTGACGTCCTTGATGATCCCGGGAGCATCGGCAATGAGGCTGCTGCCGACGGTCAGGTACTGGATATTCAGCAATCCGGTGAGGTGCGGCAGTGCTGCCCGGACCTGGTGCGGTGTGTCCTGCGGCCAGCCGGGTCCGCTGAGCAGGACGGAGAAGCCGGGCGTGGCCACCAGATCCTGCAGGCGCCGTTCCCGGTCCTGGTAAAACACATCGGCATCGGGCAGGCGGTCGCCGGGCCGCGGGCCGCGGGCCAGAAGGGCCGGGCGGCGGGAGTCCCCGCCGTCGACCATGCTGCTGCCGCGGTAGTTGACGTTCAGCTGGGCCATGGTCCGGAAGAGCCGTGAGCGCAGTCCGTCCCAGCCCATGGCCTTCGGGGCCAGTGCGGGCAGGAGCTTGGTGCGGGGGAGCTTCTTCAGCCCGTTACGGCTGGTGGCCAGCTTGAAGATGCGGTCCGTCGTGGACACGACTTCCTGGCCAACGGGCCGCCGCTCGGCGTCGTAGCTGTCGATCAGTTCATCGCTAGCGAGGCCGCGTGCACCCAGCGCCAGTTTCCAGCCCAGATTCAGGGCATCCTGGATGCCGGTGTTCATGCCCTGGGCGGCAACGGGGGAGTGGACATGGGCGGCGTCGCCGGCCAGGAACACCGATCCCCGCTGGAAGAACTCGGCCATCTGATGCGAAAGGCGGAAGGTGCTGATCCACTTCGGATCCCGCACCTGCAATGCGCCGTGCGTAAAGGTGTCCGCCAGCCCCTGCAGTGTTTCCAGGGTGGCCGGCCGGTGCGGCGGCTTGATGGCAATCATCCGCCAGGTGGCCGAACCGCCGAGCGGGAAGAGGAAAAGGAAACCGTCCTCGGTGGGGTAGGAATGCACGGCGTCCGCTTCCGCACCGTCGATTTCGACGTCGGCCAGGATGAAGGTGTCGGGGTAGGCGCCCCCGCGCCAGTCCATGCCCGCCTTGGCGCGGACCGTGCTCTCCGCGCCGTCGGCACCAACAACATAGCGGGCACGGACGCGCTCGATGCCGCGGTCCATCCGCTGGATCTTGGCTTCCATGCCGGCAAACGGGTCCTCGGGATCCAGGCGTTCCAGGTCCTGCAGCTCCACGCCGCGCTCGATACGTACCCGGCGGGAAAGCAGGTGCTGGGTAAGGATGCGTTCGGTGTCCGTCTGGGACAGGAACAGCAGCTGCTGGAAGGCTGAATCCTCCAACCCCGTGTCGAACAGGTCCACTTCCAGCGTTTCCTCCGGCAGATGGAGGTGCAGCTCGCGGGCGGGACGCCCGGCGGCCACCAGTTCGCCGCTGACACCGAACGGCCGGAGCGCTTCCAAGGTGCGCGGCTGGATGGCGATGGCCCGCGATTCGGTCCCGGGGGACTGCCGCCGGTCAATGATGCGGAAACTCGCACCGAAAGCGGCCAGTTGGGCGGCCAGGGCAAGACCCGTAGGTCCGGCACCCACAATCAGGACATCGACGTCGTAGTTCGGGTCTTCGCTGTTATCGTGAGCCGCCATGCTCTCAGCCTAGTCTTGACCCCAACCGCAGTTCCACTTTAGCTTTTGGGTAAACTTTTGGTTACCCTCAGGTAACGCACGGCCCCCGGGCGACGACGCCCCTCCCGATCCGGAGACAGCACCTATGGATAACCTTCCCCGCGTCAACGCCAATGGCCGCATCGGACCCGTGGACGCAGCGCAGGTCCCGCGCTACGCCGGGGCGGCCACTTTCGCTCGGCTGCCCCGCCTGGACCAGGTGGAGCGCGCCGAGGTCGCGGTGGTGGGTGTGCCCTTCGACAGCGGAGTGTCCTACCGCCCCGGAGCACGGTTCGGCAGCAACCACATACGGGAAGCGAGCAGGCTGCTGCGCCCGTATCACCCGGAGCTGGACGCCTCGCCGTTCGAGAACCTGCAGGTGGCGGATGCCGGGGACATGGCCGTAAATCCCTTCAACATCAACGAAGCCATTGAGACCGTCCAGCAGAATGCCCTGGACCTGACCGAGCACGGCACCAAGCTGCTGACGCTGGGCGGGGACCACACCATCGCGCTGCCGCTGCTGCGCGCAGCCGCCGAGCGCGCCGGCTCCCCGGTGGCCATGCTGCACTTTGACGCACATCTGGACACCTGGGACACCTACTTCGGCGCCGAATACACGCACGGCACCCCGTTCCGGCGCGCGGTCGAGGAAGGCATCCTGGATACCGACGCCATCTCCCACGTGGGAACCCGCGGTCCCTTGTACGGCAGGAAGGACCTCGAGGATGACCGCCGCTTCGGCTTCGGCATCCTGACCTCCCCGGACGTCTTCCGGCAGGGCGTGGACGAGGTGGTGGCGAAACTGCGGGACCGCATCGGCAACCGGCCGCTGTATGTCTCCGTAGACATCGATGTCCTGGACCCGGCCCACGCCCCGGGTACCGGCACGCCCGAGGCCGGCGGCCTCACCAGCCGTGAACTGCTGGAAATCCTCCGCGGGCTGCGCGGACTCAACCTGGTGGGCGCCGACGTCGTCGAGGTCGCCCCGGCCTACGACCACGCCGACGTCACCGCAGTGGCTGCCTCGCACGTCGCCTATGACCTGATCACCCTGATGGGACTGACCGCATGAACACCGAGCCCGCTGTCCCCGACGCCGGCACCAATGCCGGTTCCGGTCCCGTCCGCAACGGCGGAGACCTGGTGGTGGAAACCCTCGAAGCCCTGGGCGCCAGCAAGGTGTTCGGCATTCCCGGCCAGCACGCCCTGGGGCTCTTCGATGCACTCTCCCGCTCACGGCTGGAATTCATCTCCTCCCGCGTGGAAAACAACTCCGCGTTTGCCGCCGACGGTTTCTCCCGGGCCACCGGACAGGTAGGGGTGCTGTTCCTCTCCACCGGTCCAGGTGCCCTGACCTCGCTGGCAGGACTGCAGGAGGCCTATGCCACCGGCGTGCCGATGATCGTGGTGGCCAGCCAGATCCCCATCGAGGGCCTCGGCGCCCGGCGCCGGGGAATGCTGCACCAGCTCGACGACCAGAAGGCTTCCGCAGCCAATGTCACCAAGAGCCAGCGGCTGATCCAGCACGCCTCCGGCATCCCGTCCGCTATCCAGGACGCGTGGACGGAAGCCATTTCCTCGCCCGCGGGACCGGTCTGGATCGAGATTCCGCAGAACGTGCTGCTCAACCCTGTGATGGTCCCTGCCGTGGAAGATGCGCTCGCGGAGCCGTTCGACAATCCGCCGCGCAGCGAACTGGTTCAGGAAGCGGTGCGCTGGCTCGCGGCCGCCCGCCGGCCCGCCGTCATTGCCGGCGGCGGGGTGCGCCGCAGCGCCGCCGAGGCCGCACTGCTCTCCATTGCCCAAAAGCTGCATGCCCCGGTGATCTGCACACCCGGCGGCAACGGCGCCTTTCCCTGGAACCATCCGCTCTCCCTGCAGTCCTGGATGGAGGACAGGTATATGACGGAGGTGCTCGAGGACGCCGACGTACTGCTGGTCATCGGCTCCTCGCTGGGCGAAGTTACGTCCAACTACTTCACCATGGCGCCCCGCGGCAGGATCATCCAGATCGACGCCGAACCCCGGGTGCTCGAGTCCAACGGTCCTGCGCTGGGCATCCGTGCCGACGCTGGGCAGGCGCTGGATGCCCTGGACGCCGCCCTTGCGCCGGCAAACCACCGTCCCGACTGGCACGGCGAAAGTGCCGAGGAGCTGGTCGCCGGCGCCCTGGCCCGGGTGCAGGAGCGGCTGGATTCCCAGGGGCTCGGCATGGAACGCCGGTTTTTGGCGGACATCCGCGCCGCCGTCCCGGACGATATGCAGACCTACTGGGACATGACCATCTCCGCCTACTGGGCCTGGAGCTGCTGGGATGCGAAATCCGGCCAGTTCCACTCCGCCCAGGGCGCGGGCGGGCTGGGCTACGGCTATCCGGGCGCGATTGGCGGGGCGGTGGGCCTGGGGGAGCGGGTGCTTGCCGTGTCCGGAGACGGCTCGGCCATGTATTCCATCGCGGAACTGGCCACCGCGCGGCAGCATCGCCTTCCGGTGACCTGGCTGATTGTCGACGACGGCGGCTATGGGATCCTGCGCGAATACATGGAGGAGGCCTTCGGCAAGGCCACCGCCACCGAACTGGCCCGCCCGGACTTCGTGAAGCTCGCGGAATCCTTCGGGGTTCCCGCCCGCCGCTGCGCTCCCGAAGATATCCGCGCCGTCTTGGCGGAATCCTTCACGGCCGAAGGACCCAACGTGGTGGTGGTCGAGGCCCGCATCGCGCTGTTTGCGCCCACCCATTTGGCCTAGGCCTTCGCTGCTCCCTGCCGCAGCGGACCGGAAAGTGAAACCTTTCGGTTTAGTTAGTTGACCTAGGCAAATTTCCTTGTATAGTTGCCTAAGTCAACTATCAGTACCGACCCCGGAGACCCATCCCCATGCCTATGCAACAGGAAACGGCGGATGACCTGATCCGGAAGATCTTCGCCCTGCAGCGTTCCCTGCGGTGCGTGACCCAGCGCAGCGCCGACATCGGCGGACCCGGTGTGGCACTGCAGGGCGTAATGCGGATGATCGGCGAAGACGGCGAGCTGCGGGCAACCGAGCTTGCCGCCAAGCTCGGCGTCGGCCCCGCCGGCCTCAGCCGCCACGTCGCTGAACTGGAAGAACTCGGCTACGTCCGCCGTCGCCCGCACCCGCAGGACCGCCGCGCCTACCTGATCAGCCTGACCGAGCTGGGGGAGTCGGTTCTCCGCGAAGCACTCAAGGGCCGGGCCGTGCTGCTGCAGGAGGCCCTTGCCGGCTGGTCCGAGGAGCAGGCCCAGCTTGCCTCCGACACCCTTGGAACGTTGTCAGACTCGCTCTTCACCTCAATCCGCCGAGCGCCCGGCACCGCCGGGCCGACTCCGCAAACCCCCGAATCCTATCCGCAGGAGCAAACAGCTAAGTGACCGAAACCAAGACCGTCCGGAAGAAACACGTCCCCGGCGAGATGAGCCACCGACAGATCCTGCAGGCCCTGACCGGCCTGCTTGCCGCGCTGTTCACGGCAATGCTGAGCACCACCATCGTGGCCAACGCACTGCCCACGATCATGGCGGACCTGCACGGCACCCAGACCGACTTCGCCTGGGTGGTCACGGCTGCCCTGCTGGCCAACGCGGTGAGCACCCCTATCTGGGGGAAACTCGCGGACCTGTTCAACAAGAAGCTGCTGGTGCAGCTGAGCATCGTCATCTTCGTCGCAGGCTCCGTCCTGGCCGGCTTCTCCCAGTCCATGGACCTGCTGCTCGCGGCACGCGTGGTCCAGGGCCTGGGCATGGGTGGCCTGACCGCGCTGGCCCAGGCCATCATCGGCTCCATCATTCCGCCGCGGGAGCGCGGCCGGTACTCCGGCTACATGGGTGCCGTCATGGCGGTGGCCACGGCCGGCGGCCCGCTGCTGGGCGGGTTCATCGTGGACAGCCCGCTGGGCTGGCGCTGGACCTTCTTCCTCTGCGTTCCGCTCGCCGTCGTCGCCCTCTTCCTGCTGCAGGTCACCCTGCACCTGCAGCATGTACGCCGTCCGGCCAAGATCGACTGGCTCGGCTCGATCCTGCTCACCGCGGGCGTCTCCCTGCTCCTGATCTGGGTCTCCTTCGCGGGCAAGCCGGACTACTACGACTGGTGGTCCTGGGAAACCGCTGCCATGGTGGGTGGATCCGTGATCCTGCTGGCCCTGCTGGTGCTGGTGGAGGCCAAGGTCTCCGAACCGATCATTCCGCTGAAGATCATCAGCGAGCGGACCACCGCCCTGGCCATCCTGGCATCCGTGGCCGTGGGCATTGCGATGTTCGGCTCCACTACCTTCCTGGGCCAGTACTTCCAGCTGGCCCGCGGCTTCAGCCCCACCGAAGCCGGGCTGCTGATGCTCCCCATGATCGCCGGCAACCTGCTCGGCTCCGTGGGATCCGGCCAGCTGATCACCCGCTTCGGCAAATGGAAGCGCTACCTGGTCATTGGCACCATCATGGTGATCGCAGGAACGGCCCTGGCCGGTTTCATCAACCACGAAACCGACATGGTCCTGGTCAGCCTGTTCATTTTCATCTTGGGCGTGGGCATGGGCCTGCTGATGCAGAACCTGGTGCTGGCCGTGCAGAACACGGTCAAGGTCACCGACGTTGGCTCCGCCAGCGCTTCGGTTGCCTTCTTCCGCACCGTCGGCGGCGCAATCGGCGTCTCGGTGCTGGGTGCGGTGCTTTCCAGCTCGGTCAGCCGACGCGTGGCGGAGGAACTGGACAAGGCGGGCATGCCGGCCGACGTCGGCGGCACCACTGCCACCCTGGACCTCGCTGGGCTCCCGGCCCAGGTTCAGGAATTCTTCCGGATCGCCTATGCGGAAGGAACGGCGGATATCTTCAAGATCGCCGCGGCGGTTGCCGTCATCGCCCTGGTGGCGGTGCTGTTCATCAAGGAGAAGGCACTGCGCCGGACCCTGGACATCAAGCCCACCTCCTCCAACCCGGTTGAGCCCGGGTTGGCAGGCGGTGCGGAAATGCTGCATACCGGTGCCATGTCCGCCGTCGAACCCGCTGCCGCACCGGACGCCGCTGCATCGGCGACGGAACCGGACGCCGCACCGCGGACCGACGCCACGGAAAAGGGCGGCACCGCCCGGCGGTAGCCCCTACTGCATGGTGAAACGCCGTGCAACGGCCCCGCCCAGCGCCGGGAACTGGAACAACCGTTCCAGCCCGGCGTTGCGCAGGGCCATCGCCCCTGCGGGGAGCGGTCGGCCCAGCACCATGTTGGCCTGCGCCTGGGCGGAGGCGACGACGGCGTCGCGGCGGCGGCGTCGTTCGAAGGACCGCAGTGCCGTGCCCACCGGGTTGCCGTGCAGCGACGCGGCAATGACCGGTGCCACGGCGGCGGCGTCCAGCCAGCCCAGGTTCATTCCCTGCCCGCCGATCGGACTGATCTGGTGGGCCGCATCTCCGATCAGGACAGTGCGTCCGGAAACCAGCCGGTGCGCCCGGCCGATCCGGACGCCGAACGCGCTCAGCATGGAATTTCCCGCCGCGTCCAGCCGGTGCCCGGTCCTCCGGCGGACCAGCCAGGCAAGCCCTGCGGGGGTCGGATCCTGCTGCAGCGCGTCGGTATGGACCACCCAGCGGCGCAGGCCGCCGGGCAGCGGGAAGGACTCCACAATCCCCTCCGGCTCGAGGTAGAGCACGCCGAGCGTCCCGTCATCGGTGCCGTCCGGGAAATCGCCCATCAGGTAGGTGTCCGGCAGCTCACGAGCTGACCAGCGCGTCCCGAGCGCCGTCCGGATCGGGGACCGGGCGCCGTCGGCCGCCACAAGGAGGGACGCCTCTACGGTGAACGGCCCGCCGCCGCCGGTACCGTTCACCCGAACCGCGGCACCGTGGTCGATGAAGGAATCAACCCGAGCCCCGCGGACCAGCGCATCGGGGTCCAGGGCCAGCAGGCGTTCCTCAAGCAGCTGTTCGGTGCGGATCTGCGGCAGGGTAAGCACAAAGGGGTACCGGCCCGACGCTGCGGCGAAGTCGAGGCGGGCCACGGTCCGCCCGGCGCTGCGGGCTTCTCCGTGGGTGATCCGGACGCCCTCCCGGGCCATCGTGGCGGCTATGCCGGCCCGGTCCAGGGATTCCAAGGCTGGAGGATGGACTCCGATGGCCCGTGAATGCCTGCTGCGGTCCGGCCGCTGTTCCAGGACCTGGACGGACACCCCCTCCTGCAGCAGCAGGATCGCCAGATACATGCCGACCGGCCCGCCACCGGCCACCACCACATCGGCACAGCGGCGGGGAACCCGGCGCGCAGCGGTCACCGCGGCTGCCGGCGGTTCAGCGGATGGCAGCTCAGCCCGCATGGAAGTCACCTCCATGGGCACGCGGGGAATGAACCAGCAGGTTCTGCCACGGCCGCTGCTGCAGGCTCTGCCAGCCCGGCGGCGTGACGGCGGCGAGTTCCGCCGCAGTGAAACTGCGCCGGATCGAGGTCAGGCCGTCGGCGCGGATGAAGGAGCCGGGGAAGAACGGCAGGGTTCCGAGCGAGAACAGGGCGTAGGCCCAGCGGCTGCGCTCTATGTCGCTGTGCAGGCACAACTTCCGGCCCAGGCGCTCCGAGTCCCCCAGCAGCGCCTGCAACTGAGCCGGTGTCAGATGGTGCAGCATGTGGTTGGAGATGACGACGTCGTAGGACAGCCCTTCCGTAACCAGTTCACTGCTGTAGGCCCGCCGGAAGGACAGTCCCGGCAGCGCCGGCAGCGCGGAGGCGAAAGCATGGGCCCGCGGGTCCGGGTCAATGGCGGTGATCTCCAGGGCGAACCCGTCCCGGCGGGCCCAGCGTGCGATGCAGCGGGGAACATCGCCTCCGCCGGAACCGATATCCAACAGTGTGCCGCCGCCGCTTGGTGCAAATATCGGACGAAGGTACCGGACGTAGTTGCGCCGCCACCCGGACACCACCGCATTGATCAGCCAGAACTGGGCGTAGGTCCGCTCGAGGCGCCGCCGGTCCGCGTCGGGCCGGTCCATCTCCTCCACCGCGTCCACAGCCCGGCTGGCCAAGGAGGGAAGCCCAGCTGTCATACCGCCGCGGGGGCGGGGACCCCCGCCGGTACTGCCTGCTCCGCCGGGGCGGCTGGCGAGACCGGCCCGCCGACCCGCGTGAACAATCCGGTCTCGACGGTGAGGCCCGGACCGAAGGCCATGGAGCAGATCCGCTCGTTGCCGCCGGTGAAGGGCTGCTCCAGGATGTACTTGAGGACAAACAGGACGGTGGCGCTGCTCATGTTGCCCATGGTGCGCAGTGTTTCCCGGGCCGGTATCAGTTGTTGCTCGCTCAGCCCGAGCTTCGCCTCGACTTTGTCCAGGATGCTGCGGCCGCCGGGATGGATGGCCCAGTGCCCGATCTCGCGGTAGGGGCGGACACTGACTGTTTCGTCATGGGCCAGCAGGGGTTTTAGGGCGCCGACAATGTGGTCGTCGATGATGTGCGGGACGTAGGTCCCCAGCACCATCTCGAAGCCTTCGTCGCCGATGTTCCAGGCCATGGCTTCCTCGCCCACCGGGGTGAGGATGGTTTCAAAGTGGTCAAGCTGGATGGCGGGCCCGGCGTCGGGCAGGTCTTCACGGGCGGTGATGACCGCGGCGGCGGCACCGTCGCCGAAGAGCGAGGATCCCATGATGGCGTCCGGGTCATTGGACGTACGTACGTGCAGGGAGCAGAGCTCCGCGCTGACCACCAGCACCACGGCATCCGGATTGGACTCGCAGAAGGATTTGGCGGCGCGCATGGCTGGGAAGGCCGCATAGCAGCCCATAAAACCCAAGTGGTAGCGCTCCACGGACGGGTTCAGTCCCAGGGCCCGTGTGACCTTGTAATCCGGGCCGGGATTAAAGAAGCCCGTGCAGGACACGGTGATGACGTGGGTGATATCTGCCGCCGCAATGCCCGCGCAGGAATCCAGCGCCTTGGCTGCGGCTTCAATAAAGAGTTTCGTGGCCTGCACCACGAAGATGTCGTTCCGGGTCTTGGTGCTGGGCCGCAGCAGCAGGCCGCTGCGGGCATCGTAGAACTGGGGATTCTCGGAGGTGTCGGTGAGCGAGAGTTCGGCCAGGGCGGTGCGGCGGGTGTCGATGGCCGCGGAATCGAAGCAGGTGCGTACCAGGCGCTCGCCGAGCCGGGTCAGGCCCGGCTGGGTCGCGAAAGCATCACGGACTTCGGACTGCACCAGAACGGTGGGCGGAATTGCAGTTTCCAGGGACCTGAGGGTAACCGTCATAGTCCATTGTTAAGGGATGGTGATGCTCTGCACAATGGCAGCGGTCCCGGGAAAGTTGCCGTTGGCTACTGGTTTGGCTACTGGTTTCGGCGCGGATGGGTGGCGGGTACGACCCGGCCCCGCGGGCGCGCCGACGCATACCACTGCCGGCACAACAGCACGATCAGCACCAGTTCGAGGATCCCTCCGCCGTAGTACATCACCAGCGCGCCCTGTTCGGCTGCCGCGGCCGAAATGCCGGGAGGCGGATCGGCATAGATGCTTTTGGCGAGGACGTTGTGTGCGGCGATCGAAAGGACCAGGACAATCGCGCGGAGCCGATAACCGGCCCGGTGGGGGGAGGGGTCCCGTCCGATCATGGCCGCAGTAAACAGGTAGCCGGCTGCCAGCAGGTGGAAGGTCACCAGCCAGTGCACCGGCATGGACTCCCGCATCGCCTGCAGCAGCCCGGTGCGGAACATCAGGATCATGCCGCCCGTATTCAGCACTGCGGCAGTGACCGGGAAGGACAGGAACCGGGCGAACCTGCTGCGCAGCAGCCGGGAGAGGCGCCGGGCAGGGAAAACATCGAGGGTACGCAGCGCCAGGGTGAACGGCCGGGAAAGCACCAGCAGCAGCGGCGAGAGCATTCCGGCCAGGAGGTGGGAAAGGCTCAGCACGGCGAAATCTTCATGGGCGAGATCGGCCAACGGGTTCAGCACCGTGACCAGGACGGCGGCAACGCCCATCGTGAAAAAGGCGGTCCGGTACCAGGGCCAGCGGCCCGAACGCGGCGACAATGCGCCCGCCCAATACGCAACCAGGGCGGTCACTGCCGGGATGAAGAACAGTGACTCCGCTCCGCCGCCGCCATGGCTATGCATTGGGTGAGGCCGTCGGTTCCCGCGGAACGGCAGCCCGGGTACGGTAGGTGAGCCACGCCCCGGCAAGGATCAGCAACACGGCAATGACGTTCCAGACCGTGTCGTACACCAGCAGGTCCACCTCGTAGCGGATCTGGTGAAGCCCCATCAGCTTGTGCTGCACCGTGCCGTCGTAAAGCTGGAAGACGCCCGCACCCAGCAGTACCCCGCCGATCCACCGCTGCAGGAGGGTCTCGTGCCATCGGCGCAGATCAGCGAACAGGAAGAGGCCGGCCACTACCGCGAACCAGCCGAAGGCGTGGAACAGCCCGTCCGAAAACAGCCCGACGGACGTGGTGGACCGGTCGTAGAAATGGTGCCACTGAAGGAGTTGGTGGAACACGACTTCATCAACGAAGCCAGCCAGCCCGATCCCGAAAAGCAGGCCGGAAACCAAGTTGCGCAGGCGCGGAGAGCGGCGCGTGCGGTGGGTGGAACTCATGCTTCGAACATAACACCGGCCCCGCACCGCCCGCAGGCGCGCGTGACATGCATCCACTCTCCGGCAAGGATGGGATGCATGTGGATTGGAGCCCTTGAACTGGACCTGCTGCTGGGAGACGTGCATTCCCTCAAGGGGAAACGATCGGTGGTCCGGCCGATCCTTGCCGAACTGCGGCGCAGGTTCGACGTCTCCGCCGCCGAGGTCGGCTCCCTGGACCTGCACCGCAGGTCCGGGATCGGCGTCGGAATCGTGGCAGCGGACCGCTCCCATGTGGTGGACGTGCTGGATGCCGCGGAACGGCTGGTCGCGGGCCGGCCCGAGGTGGAGCTGCTGAGCGCGCGGCGTCAACTGTTCACTGGGCAGGATTAGGCGCTACGCCCGGCATCCGCCCATCCGCAGCACAAATGGGGAACAATTGGCCGGGTGAGTCTTAGCGCCGTAGAACCCGTCAACGTTTCCCGATCCACCGATGAGCAGGTGATCGCCCAACTGGCCGCCGAGCTGGGGGTTGCGCCCTGGCAGGTCCGGGCGGCGGTGGAACTGCTCGACGGCGGCGCCACGGTTCCGTTTATCGCCCGGTACCGCAAAGAGGCCACCGGCACCCTGGATGACACCCAGCTGCGGGACCTGGACGAGCGGCTGCGGTACCTGCGCGAACTGCAGGACCGTCGCCGGGTAATCCTCGACGCGATTGACGCCCAGGGGAAGCTGACCGATGAGCTGCGGGCCGCCGTCGTCGGCGCCGAAACCAAGTCGCGGCTGGAAGACATTTACCTGCCCTACCGCAGTAAGCGGCGGACCAAGGCGCAGATAGCCCGCGAAGCAGGACTGGAACCGTTGGCCCAGGCGCTGCTGGCTGATCCCCGGCGGACCCCGGACGCGGAAGCGGCGCGGTACGTGCGCGAGGGGATCCCCGATGCCGCCGAGGCGCTCGCCGGAGCGCGGGCCATCCTGATCGAACGGGTCTCCCAGGACGCGGACCTGCTGACCGAACAGCGCGAAAAGCTCTGGCGGCAGGGACGGATGCGCTCGCAGGTACGCCCGGGAAAGGAAGCCGAAGGGCGCAAGTTCACCGACTACTACGACTTTTCCCAGTCGCCCTCCGGCATGCCCTCACACCGCGTGCTTGCCCTGCTGCGCGGTGAGAAGGAAGGGATCCTGGAACTGGCCTTGACCGAGGGGGACCCCTCGGACGCTGAGGCGCTGGCAGCCGCCCGGGCCCGTTACGAACGCTCCGTCGCCGCCCGCCTTGGCGTAGCGGACCGGGGGCGTCCCGCCGATGCCTGGCTGCTCCAGACCGTGCAGCTGGCCTGGCGGCGGATCCTGGCCAAGCTCTCGGTGGACCTGCGCGTCCGGCTCTTCACCGAAGCGGAAACCGAGGCGGTGCGGGTGTTCGCCGCCAACCTGCGGGACGTGCTGCTCGCCGCCCCGGCCGGAAACCGGACCACGCTGGGGCTCGATCCCGGACTGCGCACCGGCGTGAAGGTGGCCGTGGTGGACGGCACCGGCAAGGTGGTGGCCACCGATACCGTCTATCCGCACGCCCCGATGCGCCGCTGGGATGACGCCCTGGCCACCCTTGCCGGGTTGGTGAAGCAGCACGGGGTGGACCTGATCGCCATCGGCAACGGAACTGCGTCCCGGGAAACGGATCGGCTCGCCGCCGAGTTGATCCGGCTGGTGCCCGGCGGGTCGGTACGCAAGCTGGTGGTGTCCGAAGCCGGTGCCTCGGTCTACTCGGCGTCCGCCCTTGCCTCGGCCGAGCTGCCCGGTATGGACGTGTCCCTGCGCGGTGCCGTTTCCATTGCCCGGCGGCTGCAGGATCCGCTGGCGGAACTGGTGAAGATCGATCCGAAATCCATCGGTGTGGGCCAGTACCAGCACGACGTAACGCCGGCGAAGCTGGAGCGTTCCCTGGATGCGGTGATTGAGGACTGCGTTAACGCGGTGGGAGTGGACGTTAACACCGCCTCCCCGTCGCTGCTGGCCCGGGTGGCCGGCGTCGGGCCGCTGCTGAGCGAAAACATTGTGGCTTACCGTAACGCCAACGGTCGCTTTGCCCGCCGGCAGGACCTGCTGAAGGTACCTCGGCTCGGAGCGAAGGCCTTTGAACAATGCGCCGGGTTCCTGCGCGTCAGCGGGGGAACCGAGCCGTTGGACGGTACCAGCGTCCACCCGGAGTCCTACCCGATTGCCCGGAAGGTCCTTGCCGCGGCCGGGGCCACCATGAGCGCCTCGGGAGCGGATCTGGAGGGGGTGAATCCTGCTGCTTTTGTGGACGAGAAGGTAGGTCTTCCAACGGTTTTGGACATCATTGCCGAGCTGCGGAAACCCGGGCGGGACCCGCGGCCGGCCTTCGAAACCGCCAGCTTCTCGGAAGGGATCGAGAAGATTTCCGACCTGCGGCCGGGGATGGTCCTCGACGGCGTGGTCACCAATGTTGCGGCCTTCGGGGCATTCGTGGACGTCGGAGTGCATCAGGATGGGCTGGTGCACATCTCCGCAATGTCGCACACCTTCATTTCGGACCCCCGCGAGGTGGTCCGGTCCGGTCAGGTGGTGAAGGTCAAGGTGATGGAGGCGGACCCGGAGCGGAAACGGATTTCGCTGAGCCTGCGTCTCGACGACGACGCCGAGCCGGGCGGGCGGGCCGGGAATGCCAAGGCCGGGGCACCTCGGACCGGCACTCCGAAGGCCGGCGCGCCGAAAGCGAACACCCCCAAGACCGGGGCGCCTCGGGCCAACACCCCGAAAGCCAACATCCCGAAGGCCGGCACACCTATAGCCAGCGCACCTAAAGCCAACACGCCGAAAGCCAGCGCACCTAAAACCAGCGCACCGACCGGAGCGATGGCGGACGCCCTGCGGGCCGCCGGGCTGCTTAAGTAGCCAGGGGGCTACTCCGAGGGTGCCTCGGCTTCGGCTGCTTCGTCGGCCTTGTCCTGGGCGGCAGGCACGGCGCCGGCGGCCGAGGTTCCCTGATCGTCGCGGATGTTGCCGGCCGAATGCGAGGCGCTGCCCGGTGTCCGGGGTTCGCCCGTGGGCCCGGGCTGCGGAGCGCTGGGGCCGAGGGGATCCTCGGCGTCGTTTGCTGGTCCGGTGGGTTCAGTAGTCATGGTGTCCTCTCGGTGCTGGCTAGCTCTGGGTGATGATGCTGCCCAGCAGGCTCGTCTTCAGGGCGTTCAGCAGGGCCCGGGGGTTTTCATACACTTCCTGGGCGCCGGCCTCGCGCAGCTCGGCTTCACTTGTGCCGCCGCAGGTCAGGCCGATGGTGGGGATGGAGAGCTTCCCGGCTGCCTTCACGTCCCACACCGAATCGCCCACGAAGACGGTGTTTGCAGCCTCGAGCCCGCCGGCTTCCAGGGCAGCTTCGAGGATATCCGGCGACGGCTTGCTGGCCTCGGCGTCGCCCGAACTTGTGGCACCGGTGATGGCTGAGTCGGCCTCGATCACCGTGCGCAGGAATTTCAGTTCGGCGGCGGAGGCTGAGGATGCAAGGACCACGGTGAGGTCCTTGTCCGAGCAGGCGTTCAAGAGCTCGCTGGCTCCGTCGAAGGACCGCAGCGACGGCCACCAGGTGGAGAAGATGGCGCCGTGCGTGGCGTCGAGCTGCTCGTCCTCGTCCTTGTTACGGTCTTCGCCCAGCAGGTGCTCCACGAGCTTGTCGCCGCCCATGCCGATGGCACGGTGGATGGCGGACATCGGAACATCGTGCTCCATCCGACGAAATGCCTGCCACCAGGCAACCGCGTGCAGATAGTTGGAATCCACCAGGGTGCCGTCTACATCGAAAAGAACTCCGCGCTTGCCGTTGCTCGAACTGCTCATGCCGTGCCGCCTCAGTTTTGCTGGATGCTGATGTCTGGTTTCGAGTCTAACGGCGGTACCGGCAAGGCCGCTGCCCCTGCAGCCCCCGCCGCTGCGGCAGGCGTCCGTCCGGGCGGACCCAGGAAGACGCGCAGCTGTTCTTCGAGGATGCTGCGGTCCCGAAGTTCACACTCCCAAACCACCAGGACATCCCAGCCCAGGGCTGCCAGCCGTTCCCGGGCTGCTGCGTCCCGTTCGACCGTCCGTTTCCGTTTCGCTGCCCAGAACTCGCTGTTGGTCTTTGGTGCATGCTGTCCGGCACGGCAGGAGTGGAAGTGCCAGAAACAACCGTTGACGAAGAGGACCTTCCTGCGGCCGGCAAAAACCAGGTCAGGTTTTCCCGGAAGCCGAACCTTTCCAAAGGAGCCGTGCAGCCGGAACCGGTACCCCGCGGCGTGGAGGATGCCGCGGATCAGGAGTTCGGGTTTGGTGTCCTTGCCGCGTATGCGCGCCATGTTGCGGCTGCGCTGTTCCGGACTAACGGTATCGGTCATGGTTCCAGTCTAGGAACGGATCACGATTGCATTTCCCGCTACTCGTTTTAGTGCAGAGGGGATCCCCAGACTCCTAAGGTGACTTACGCTGGATGCACTGATAGACCCCTTACAAGGAGGTAAGTGATGTCGGGCTACTTCAAGCTGGTGGACGCCCACGAGGGAAGTTTCCGCATTAAGCTCATTGCCGGCGACGGAACGCTGATGGCAGTGTCCACTACTTTCGATACCAAGCAGGAGGCGGCAGCTGGAATCGCTCAGCTGCGGGAGATTGCAGGAACAGGTCCTGTAGTTGACCAGAGCCGGGATTCGGACGTACTGGGCGAAGCAAGGAAATCAGCCCCCAAGGCGGCTGCCAGCTGACGAGTCGACCATCCAGGAAACAGGCCTCCGGCTCCCTGATACGGGAGCCGGAGGCCTGTTCGGTTGCACTCCTGTTTGGTTGCACTAGGGATCGACACTAGCCCGGCACCAAAAACTCAGGTCTGGTCTTCGCCGCCTTCGGCCGGTTCCTGGGTGTGCTCCCGCTGCTCGTTCTTGTCGTCGTTGGTATCCCCTTCGGACGGCTCCTGCGGATGTGTCCGGTTGGAGTCCTTTTCCTCGTTGGCACTTTGTTCGCTCATGCGATTTCTCCGATTCGTTTCCAGCCGACACCGGCATCCACCGGTTCTCCTCGAGAGCGGCCCTACAATCCAGTCTAGAAACCTCTGCCCGAGTCTAGAACCCCCAAGCGCTTCACACGCACCGGGGGAACGGCTGTGACACGCCTGCATCGAACTGCTGGCCAGTATCCGCCGTCGCCGGTAGCGTGAGCCGGATGCAGCCTAAAGACGCAGATGTCATTGTTGTAGGAGCCGGGCTTGCCGGGTTGGTAGCCACGGCCGAACTGGTGGATGCCGGGCGTTCGGTGATCCTGGTTGAACAGGAGGGCGCCCAGAGTCTGGGCGGCCAGGCCTGGTGGTCCTTCGGCGGGCTTTTCCTCGTGGATTCCCCCGAGCAGCGCAGGCTGCGGGTGAAGGACTCCGTGGACCTTGCCTGGCAGGACTGGCTGGGTACCGCGGGTTTTGACCGCGACGAGGATTTCTGGCCGCGACAGTGGGCCGAGGCCTATGTGCACTTCGCCGCGGGGGAGAAGCGCGCCTGGCTGCAGCAAATGGGGCACCGGATCTTCCCGGTAGTGGGCTGGGCGGAGCGCGGTGGATACGGCGCCAACGGTCCAGGCAATTCCGTTCCACGCTTCCACATCACCTGGGGCACCGGCCCCGGGATCACCGCGCCCTTCGAGGCCAAGGTGCGCGACGGCGTCGAACGCGGCCTGGTGCGTTTCGCGTTCCGCCACCGCCTCGATGACCTGGTCCTGGCGGGCGGTGCCGTGACCGGTGTGCGCGGCAGCGTCCTGGAGCCGACGACGGCGCCGCGCGGCACTGCTTCCAGCCGCACCGTAGTCGGGGACTTCGAGTTCAGTGCCTCGGCAGTAGTAATAACCACCGGAGGTATCGGCGGGGACCACGACGCGGTCCGGGAGGCCTGGCCCGCGCGAATGGGCCCTGCACCCACGAACATGCTCAGCGGGGTGCCCGAGCATGTGGACGGACGGGGCATCGGAATTGCCCAGGCCGCCGGCGGGCGGGTGATCAACCCGGACCGTATGTGGCATTACGTGGAAGGAATCCGTAATTGGGACCCGGTCTGGAAGAACCACGGGATCCGCATCCTGCCCGGCCCGTCCTCGCTGTGGCTCGACGCTGCCGGAAACCGGTTGCCGGTGCCGTTGTTCCCCGGGTTCGACACCTTGGGAACGCTGGAGCACCTGCGCCGCGGCGGCTCCGACTACAGCTGGTTTATTTTGAACAAGGCAATCATCCGCAAGGAATTTGCGTTGTCGGGCTCGGAACAGAATCCGGACCTCACCGGGAAGTCACTCCGGGATGTGCTGAAGCGGGCCACTGCGGGTGTGCCGGCACCGGTGCAGGCCTTCCTGGACCACGGCGAGGATTTCATTACCGCCAATTCGGTCGAGGAACTGGTTGCCGGCATGAACCTGCTGGCCAAACGCTCGTCGGAGCAGGGGGACGCGCCCGTACTATCCGCTGAATCGGTGCGGCATGAGCTGGAGTCCCGGGACCGGGAGATCCGCAATCCGTTCACGAAGGATTCGCAGGTGACCGCCATCCGCGGGGCACGGACTTATTTGGGGGACCGGTTGATCCGCACCGCTGCGCCGCACCGCATCCTGGATCCGAAGGCCGGACCCCTGATCGCCGTCCGCTTGTCCGTACTGACCCGTAAGACCCTGGGCGGGTTGGAGACGGATCTGCAGTCCCGCGTCCTGGCCGACGACGGCACACCGGTCCCCGGCCTTTTCGCAGCCGGAGAGGCCGCCGGCTTCGGCGGCGGTGGAATGCACGGCTACCGCTCGCTGGAGGGGACGTTCCTCGGCGGGTGCCTGTTCAGCGGACGAGCTGCCGGTCGGGCTGCGGCCGGCTAGGCGACGGGTCTGTCACGGACCGCTGGCCGGGACACCTTTTTGGAGGTGTCCCGGCCAGCGGAGGGTTTTAGTTTTGCGGTGTAGCGGCTTTAGCCGGTGTAGCCCAGGGACTTCGCCTGGCGGTACACGCCGGAATAACGCCGCCCTCGCCGGAGTTGAGATGAACATGCAAAAGCATGTTGAGGAGTCCAAGATGGTGGATCGCAGGATTGTCGTGGTTTCGGGCGGATTGGGTGTTCCGTCGTCGTCCCGAATGCTTGCCGATGCCCTTGCCACTGCGGCCAAGGCCGAGATTGAGGGACTTGGGCTGAGCGCCAGCGTCAGCACCTTCGAACTGCGCGAATACGCGGTGGATATCGCCAACAACATGGTGACCGGATACGCCGCGCCGCGGTTGGAAGCGGCGATCAACGAACTTATTGCCGCCGATGCCCTGGTTGCCGTCACCCCGGTCTTCACGGCGTCCATGAGCGGGTTGTTCAAGTCCTTCTTCGACGTGGTCGACAACACCGCACTGGATGGCAAGCCCGTCCTGCTCGGTGCCACCGGCGGCAGCGCCCGGCACTCGATGGTGCTGGACTACTCCCTGCGGCCGATGTTCAGCTACCTGCGGGCACGGGTGGCTCCCACCGCCGTCTATGCCGCACCCGGTGACTGGGGAACAGGTGAAACCGGTACCGGCTCCCTGGACGAGCGGGTCCGCCGTGCCGCTGGAGAACTTGGAGCCCTGCTGGGTGATGCTCCCGTGCAAAAGCGCCGGGATCCGGCGCAGTCGCTTTCGTTCGAAGAGCTGCTCGCCCAAACGCAGCGGAAGTAACCCGGGACGGCGAACCCCGAGCGTTTTCCGGATCGAGTCTGCACGACTTACCGTTTTCCGGATCGAGTCCGCACAATTTACCGTTTTCCGGGCTGACATCGGTAAATTGTGCGGACTCGATTCTCAGGCCGGCCATCCGGACCCAATTGGCGCAGTGCGAACTGCTAAGTATCGACGCGGGGACCGGACGCGACGTCGCCGTCCCAGCCCAGATTGCTGGCCATCCGTTGCAGTACGGCCAGCAGGGCCCCGTATTCCTCTTCGGTGATGTTGTCCGTCATGAGTTGGCGGATACGGTCCACCGCACCGCGCAGGTTTTCCAGGCTGCGGCTGCCGAGATCGGTGAGCTGGTACTGGCCGTCTTCCAGGAGTACCCACCCGGATTCCCGCAGTTCCTCAATGAGTTCGGCGGAGGTGCCGGTCTCCACCGCGGGAAAGAAGGGGCGCAGGCCGTCCGACAGCTGCTTTTGGGTAGCGGGGCCGTCCACCAGCAGGTTCATCATTTGCCACTGCCGGCGGGTGACGCCGTGTTCTTCGAAGCTGGCGCCAAACTGGTCATCGACCAGCTGGTCGACGAGCTTGAGCCAGAATCCGATGGGACGCTCCTGATTCGCCATCACTCCACTGTACAAATCAAACCCTGTGCAGGGAATGGCAGCAGTGCAGGCAGCCGAGCCGGTGGCAGTTGAAGCGGGCTTGGGCGCCGCGCCGGGTTCAGGTGACCGGGGGGCGGGGTCCTGCTCAGTCGAAGCGGGCCTGGGTACCGCACCGGGGACAGGGGGCGGACCGGGCCAGGTCCAGGCAGACCGCACAGACGGGAAGGTCACCGGTGTCGTCCTGCAGCGGACGGTTGGGCATCTGTTTACCGCAGTAGGGGACCGGGCGGCGTGCACGGCTGCGTGCCCGCCGCTTGCAGGGGGTGCAGAAAACGTGCACCAGGTCGTCTTCATCCTTGGGGCGAGTCCCGACCGGCCGGACCAACGTTGATTCCTGGACGCTCATTGCCTTTCCTTGGTACGCATGTTGCTCGACCCGCGGCCGTCCGACGGCGGAAGCGGGCCTTGCTTCCAAGGTAACCGGTTCCATGCGCCGCAGAATTTGGCCGATCCCGGCGCCGGCGCGGGATTGAGCGGGTGTCGGCAGACGCAGGGTGCCCGAATTCACGTCGGGATCCGCTGCCGACGCAGTTCCGTTACGGCGGCAGCTCCGACGCAGGTCCGTTACTGCAGCAGTGACCGGATGTCGTCGGCCGTGAGCGCGGAACTGAAGACGGCGTCGTCGTCCATAACGGACGCGAAGAGCTTCGCTTTTTGCTCCTTGAGCGCCATGACCTTTTCCTCGATGGTGTCCTTGGCAACCATGCGGTAGACCATCACGTTGTTTTTCTGCCCGATCCGGTGCGTACGGTCCACGGCCTGCGATTCGGCGGCCGGGTTCCACCACGGATCCAGCAGGAAGACATAGTCCGCCTCGGTCAGGTTTAGGCCGAATCCGCCGGCCTTGAGGCTGATCAGGAACACGGGGACAACGCCGTCCTTGAAGGAGGCGATCACCTCGGCCCGGTTGCGGGTGGAGCCGTCGAGGTAGGCGTACTTGATGCCCTGTTCATCCAGGCGCTGCGCGGCCTTCTTCAGGAACGAGGTGAACTGGCTGAAGATCAGGGCGCGGTGGCCTTCGGCGGTAACGTCTTCGAGCTGGTCAAAAAGCACGTCCAGCTTCGCGGACGGCACGCCGTCGTACTCCTCCGGCTCAACGAGTGACGCATCCAGGCTGAGCATGCGCAACAGGGTGAGGGAACGGAAAACGATCATCCGGTTCCGGTCCATATCCTGGATCAGGCCCATGAGCTTCTGGCGCTCGCGCTGCAGGTGGGTCTCGTAGATCTTGCGGTGCTTGGGATGCAGCTCCACCTCGAGGACCTGCTCCTGCTTTTCCGGCAGGTCCTTGGCCACGGCTTCCTTGGTGCGGCGCATCAGCAGCGGACGGATACGCCGACGCAGCCGGGCCAGCAGATCCGGGCTGTCGCCGCGTTCGATGGGCCGCTGGTACTCATCGGTAAACTTGCGGGCGGAAGGGAACAATCCGGGGGCCACGATGGCGAACAGGCCCCAGAGCTCCATCAGGTTGTTTTCCATCGGGGTGCCGGTGATGGCCAGCTTGAACGGTGCAGGCAGGTCCCGGGCGCACTGGTGCACGCGCGTCACCCGGTTCTTGACGAACTGTGCCTCGTCCAGGATCAGGCCGTCCCACTCCAGCTTCCGGTAGGAGGCGAAATCCAGCCGGAACACGGCGTAGGAGGTGAGGACGACGTCGGCACCGGCCACCACCTCGGACAGCGGTACGCGGGACTTGCCGCTGGTGTCGGAGACCGTTACCACCTTTAGTCCGGGAGTGAAGCGTGCCGCCTCGGACGCCCAGTTCGGGACCACCGAGGTGGGGGCCACCACCAGGAACGGTTTACGGGCCGGCGGGGTCTCCGGTGATTCCGGAGTCGATTCGGCCTGCTTCTCACGGGCATGGGCGAGCAGGGCCAGGGTCTGCAGGGTCTTGCCCAGCCCCATATCGTCCGCCAGGATCCCGCCCAGGCCGTGGTCCCACAGGAAGGCCAGCCAGGTGAAGCCTTCGTGCTGGTAGGGCCGCAGGCTCGCCTGCAGCCCGGCCGGCAGCGGCACCGGGTCCACGGACTCCAGATCCAGCAGGGCAGAGACGGACTCCCGCCAGGCGACGGCTTCCTCGGTTTCCTCGGCCAGTTCCTCCAGTTCGGACCACAGTCCGGCCTGGTAACGGCTGATGGACAGTTCTCCGGTGTCCCATTCCTGCAGGCCCTGCGCTTCATTGATCAGGGCGTGCAGATGCTCGAACTCCGGACGGTCGAGGGAAAGGTACGTGCGGTCCACCAGCAGCAGCTTGGTTTTGCCCTGCGCAATGGCCTTGAAGATGTCCGCGAACGGCACCAGCCGGCCCTCGACGGTGACCATGACGGCCAGGTCGAACCAGTCGCGGCGTTCGGTCTCCACCGTGGTGATCTTCAGTTTCGGTGCCTCAAGCAGTTCCCGGTAATCGGGCCGTGTCCCGGAGATCTCCACCCGCACGCCGTCGAGCTTCTCCAGCTCCGGCAGGACATGCTCGGTGAACTCTGCGGCCTCTATCTCGCGAAGGGTCCGGTTGCGGGGTACGGCCCGCAGCGTTTTCCCCACGGTGGCCAGGAGTGCTGCCTCGGCGGGGACATCGCGGTAGGAGGCATCGTCGTCGTCCGCCGGCTTGCCGCTGTGCGGTACCCGGGTGAGCGGCAGCCGGGTCTCGGAGCTGCCATGCCGGTAGGACCAGTTCCAGGACAGGGTGAGCTGGTCCTCGGGGCCGAACGCGGCGGTGAGGACCAGGGCGGGCGGCTCGATCTCGGGGAACTCCACGGAGTCATCACTGCTGGTGACCGGCAGGACCTGCCGCAGCCGCGGGTAGAACTTCTCGAGGAAGACCGGGGCATCCGCCTTCGGCACCATCACGGGAGCGCCCTGCAGCAGCAGGCCCTTGTCCTGTTCGGTCAGGGTCTTGGCGGTGGGTGCCAGCGTGATGGTGTTCTGCGGTGACCGGAGGTAAATGCCGTGGCTGCCGATGATGCCGGCATCCTCCAGCGGCACCGGTGAGCCGTCCACTTCGAGCGTCGGCAGCAGCTGCAGCGGCGCCGGAGTCTCCCCGCCGGCGGCACGGACATCCAGGGACAGGGTGGCCAGTTTGCCCACCCGGACCGCGGTGTCCTTCTTGGTGCCGACAAACGGAATGCCCAGACGGACCGCTTCATCCAGCAACTGCCAGAGCAGGGGGTTGGCGAAGTCGTCGAGATACAGCCAGGAATCGTTCTGACCGAAGTAGCTCACGCCGTTGGAGCGGTGCAGCGCCGGGAACTGGGAGAACCAGCGGTGCTGGTCCGGATCCAGCCGCAGCCCGTAGGTCTGGTAGCTGATGTTGCTCCAGGCCAGGTTGTTCTTGACCCAGTTGCCCTTGGAGTTGCGCACCACCGGACGCACGCCCAGGCGGAAGGGCGTGGCCCGGTGCCGGCTGCGCGGGGCGGGGGCGGCGCCCCACCGGGACGCGGCGGCGGCGACGATGTTCCGCAGTTCGAACTGCAGTGCCAGGGGAGTGGTTTCAACGGGCTTGGTGCTGTCTGCCAGATCCGCATCGATCAGGGTCTGCAGCGACTGCTGCCAGGCGGGCACGGTTGACCGGATGGCGGGGGCGGAGAGCTCCTGCCGGGAAATCAGATGCTCGGTGTTGCTTTGCAGTGCTGCCGCGGCGACGTGCTTGCAGTCGAAGCCCAGGGGGCAGCTGCAGTGGTTATCCAACAGGCGGTAGTCGCCTTGGCGTTTGGCGCCGAGCTGCAGCATGGTCCGGTAGGGGACCGCGGCGCTGCCGCGGACGGAGGCGCGCAGCACCTCCCCTTGGGCATCCCACTCCAGGGCTTCCACGGCGCCGCCCTTGGCATAGGTCTGGCCCCGCTGAAACGCCGACCCGCCGACCACGCGGATGACGTCGGTAACGTCTACGAGCGGAGGGGTTTCGAGCATGGTTTTATCGTCTCACGCAGCACTGACGGTTTCCGCCGCCGGTTCCGGCGCCCGTTCCGGCGGGGGATTTGGCGGGCGCCGGGGTGTCCTGTTTAGGATGTTAGTAGCGCGGGTCACAACGGCGTGATCTGCGCGTATGTTTTCCGCCGGGGACACGGGTTCCGCGCTCCTGCAGGTCGAGGGTCCCGCCGGCCTTCCGTTTTCGCGTTGCGCTATTATCGCCGCATGAATGATGCTGCTGGTCTCCAGGAATGGTCTTCTGCCCTGCTTGCCGGTGAGCGGGTCCGCTTCCGGGAGCTTCGTGAACAGGACCTCGCACACCTGGCCGAGTGGTGGAATGACCCGTCCCAGGCGATCCTTCAGCAGAACCGGGTCACCGTCCGTCCGCAGGAGACAGCGGCAGCGATGTTCCGGACCTGGAGCAAGAACGAGTCACCGTCGGGCTTCGGTTACAGCATTGTCAATCCTGCCGAAAAGCTGATCGGACACATCACTGCCTGGGGCATTTCCGTCCCGGAACGGATTGCCACCATGGCGATTGTCCTCAGCCCGGAATACCAGGACCAGGGCCTGGGGCGGGAATCCCTACAGCTCGGACTGCGGATTGTCTTTGAGGAAATGGGCGCGCATAAAGCCGAGCTGCAGACATGGTCCTATAACCAGCGGGCGATCCACCTGTATCGGTCGCTGGGGTTCCGGGAAGAGGGACGACGCCGCGCGGCCGTGTTCCACCGCCGAGAGTTCCACGACCAGGTGCTGCTGGGGATGCTGGAGGAAGAGTACCGGGGCGCTGCGGACTAGCCCGATTCACTCCCGGCACCGGTATTGAGGTCGGCATCCATCCGGGCAACCCAATCCCGCAGGAGGGCCGCGACCAGTGCGGGGCGTTCCAAATGGAGGTTGTGCCCGGCGGCGTCCAGCACGGTGAAGGTTCCACGCGGGTAGTGCTCCCGCAGCGCCCAGCCGTCTTCATACCCTGTGACGTGGTCCTGCCGGCCAAAGATATGCAGGGATGGTGCTTCAAACGGTTCCGGATAGGCTGCCTCCGGCTCGGCGTCGAGCGCGTAATCCGCGGCAATCCGTTCGATCAGTGCCTGGTCCGCGCCCCGGAGGCCCGGCAGGACGTAGCGGGAAAACGCAGCCAGCGTATCGGCGCTCTGCAGGACTGCCATCTCCCGGAAATCCTCCGTGGCGGTATCCGTCGGCAGTGCCGGGTCCCGGGAGATGATCCGCCGGTCCGGCAGTATCCGGTCCTCGTGGCTCGCGGTGACCACCGACACAAGCGTCGCAAGTCCGAGCACCTGGTCCTTCAGGGCATGGGCAACATGCCGGACGATCATGCCGCCGAAAGAATTCCCGACCAGTGCGAACGGTTCCTCGCCAAGATGCTGCCGGATCTCCTGCACGACGCCGTCGGCCACCTCCTGGGTGCCGGCGGCAGTCGGAGATGCCAACTCGGTCCAGGGAAGGTCGAGATAGATCCGCCGCCAGCCGAGCCCGTCGAGGGCGCCTTCCAGGGGCAGCATGATGCGGTGGTCCACCTCGAACCCGTGCACCAGTACCAGGGGTCTGCCGTGTCCTATCTCGCGGGCTATCACCCCGCGATCCTATGCGTGCTCCCGGTCTGGCAGACGGAGCGACTGGCCGGAGGAATCTGCCTAAGCCGTCAGCAGTACGGCCCGGACAGCAGCTACCCCGCTGCCTGTGCTGCAGCGTTGCCCTGTGGCTTCACCACCGGGAAACTGCCATGCGGTTCATCGTCCTCTTCGAAATGGTTGTAGGCCCGTCCCACAATCAGCGGATCCGGTGCATGCGCAATGGAGCGGTCCTTGTTCGGGTACTCCACGGTGCTGAGCACATGCCGCATCGCTTCGAGCCGGGCGCGTTTCTTGTCATTGGATTTCACCGCGGTCCAGGGGGCGTCCCCGGTGTCCGTGTAGAAGAACATGGCTTCCTTCGCCTCGGTGTAGGCGTCCCACTTGTCCAGGCTGGCCAGGTCGGTAGGGGAGAGCTTCCATTGCTTCACGGGATCGGTTTCCCGGGCAGCGAACCGGGCCATCTGTTCGGCACGGCCCACCGAAAACCACAGCTTGTGCAGCAGGGTGCCGGAATTAACGAGCATCCGTTCGAGCTCCGGAACCTCCCGCATGAATTCCAGATACTGCGCCGGGGTGCAGTACCCCATCACGCGTTCGACGCCGGCACGGTTGTACCAGGAGCGGTCCATCATCACGATCTCCCCGCCGCTGGGCAGGGTCCGGATATACCGCTGGAAGTACCACTGGGTCTGCTCCTCGGAGGTGGGCTTCTCCAGCGCCACCACCCGTGCGCCGCGGGGGTTCAGGTGCTCATCGAACCGCTTGATCGCTCCGCCTTTGCCGGCGGCGTCGCGGCCCTCAAAGATGATGAGCATTTTCTGGCCGGTTTCCTTGACCCAGAGCTGCATCTTCAGCAGTTCAATCTGGAGGCGGCGCTTCTGCCGGTCATAGGTGCGCCGGCTGAGCTTGGTGTCGTAGGGGTAGTTCTGCCGCCACGCGTCGTCGTCCACTTGGATCTTGAGCTTTTTGCCCTTCTTTTTCAGCTCCTGCAGCTCATCGAGTTCCTGCGCGTAGTCCTCAGCGACTGCCACCCGCTGCCCGTCAAGACTTTGCCCGTCCGGCTCCAGTCCGTTTGCTGCTGCCGGCTGCTGGGTCGAAACTTCCTTGGTGCCGTTCTTATTGTTTGCCATGACATCTCCGCTGACATTTTTCGCTGCAGGATCCGTTTTTCCGAATTTACGCGGCACTGCCGACCGTTGGAAGAGGGAACGGGTCTCTGTGCACAACGGCGGCGGGCAGCATGGGCGGCGCGCCTGAACGGGAGCCGGTGCCCTGCCGCAGATAATGGTTGGCGATGACTTCACTACGCACCAAAGCTCTGTCCCTCGTTGCCCTGCTCGCACTCGCTGCCGTCGGCTGCACCCCGGTTACCGATTCCGGCACGGCCCCGTCCTCCGGCACAGCAGAATCGGCAACCGCCCACCCCTCCGCGACCCGGCCGGCCGACGTCGAGCCCGCACCGCCGGCATCCGCTGCGCCCGCCGCCCCCGCCGCGGCCGGCACGGCGCTGGACCAGCTGGCCGGCATCCCGATCAAGGGCCGCGCGCCGAAGACCGGCTACGACCGCGATCAGTTCGGTCCGGCCTGGGCCGATACGGACCGCAACGGCTGCGACACCCGCAACGACATTCTCGCGAGGGACCTCGTGGACGTGGTGTACAAGGACGGAACCAGGGAGTGCGTCGTTGCCTCGGGCACGTTCCTGGATCCCTACACGGGAACCACCATTGCGTTTGTCCGCGGCAACACCACCAGCACTGCCGTCCAGATCGACCATGTGGTGGCGCTCTCGGACGCCTGGCAAAAGGGGGCACAGCAGCTGTCCGCCGAGGAACGCCGGCAGCTGGCGAACGACCCGCTGAACCTCATGGCTGCCGACGGCCCGGCCAACGGCTCGAAGTCCGACAGCGACGCCGCCACCTGGCTGCCGGCCAACAAGGGGTTCCGCTGCGAGTATGTCGCCCGGCAGACCGCGGTCAAGGCCGAATACCGGCTCTGGATGACGCAGGCCGAGCACGATGCCATTGCCGCCGTGCTCGCCGGCTGCCCTGATGAACCGGTTCCCGCCCGGGACGGAACCGCGGCTGACGCGGCGGCTGAGGCGGCACCTGCTGCAGCACCGGCCCCCGCACCCGCCGTGGAACCGGCCCCTGCTGCACCGGCCCCTGCTGCACCCGCCGGAACCAGCTACGCCAACTGCACCGCCGTCAAGGCAGCCGGCGTTGCCCCGATCCGCGCCGGTGACGCCGGCTGGGATCCGAAGTTCGACCGCGACGGCGACGGCGTGGGATGCACGTCCTGAGCCACCGCAACGCAGCAGGCCCCTCCCCAAGCAAAAATGCTGCCGGGGAGGGGCCTGCTGCGTAAAACGAGTTGGCGCAGTTACCGCACGGCAGCAGGCGAAGCTACCGTCGCGGCATGGTCCGGCGAGTACCGGAAGAAGTTGACCACGTCGTACATTGCCTGGCTGCCGTTGGTATAGGTGATGCCGATACCAATGGTGTTCAGCCTCGGATCGCTCAGGATCGCGTTGTGGCCGGGCGAGTTGATCCACTGCTGCACCATGGCGGCGCCGCTCCGGTCATAGCGGGATGCGATCACCTCACCGGCCCTCGTCCGCCCCGCCAGGGTGGGGGAGGCAGCATAGTTCGGGTTGCACTTCACCGGTTTCAGGCCCTTCGTGGCACGGAACGCATTGATTCCGGCGAAGATATCGGCCACGGTCTGCTTGTTGGAATCGCGGGCTGCCGCAGCAGCTATTTCCCGAGCTCCTCCGCCAGCGTCAGAGCAGCGGTAATCAACGCCAGGTGGGAGAGTCCCTGCGGGAAATTGCCGAGGAAGGAATGGTCCTCCGCGATCATCTCGGTGAACAGGCCGACGTCGTTGGCCAGCGGAACCAGCTCATCCATCAGCGCCGCGGCTTCCTCCCGCCGCCCCACCCGGTCCAATGCCGCAGCCATCCAGAACGCACACGCGACAAAGGTCCCCTCCTCCTTCTCGGCTCCGCTGAAGCGGTACAGCAGCGGTCCCCTGCCAAGTTCGCTCCGCAGGGCGTCCAGGGTCGAGGACATCCGTTCGCCGCGGTCAAAGCCGCTGATGGCGTGCAGCAGGATCGAAGCGTCCAGCTGGTCCGTGCCGGGATACCAAACGTAGCTGCCCCGCTCCTCGGACCAGCAGTTGGTTGCCACCCAGTCGCGGATGCGTTCCTGCTCGGCGCGCCAGCGTTCGGGGTTTCCCGGGATCTGCCCAAGGTCGGCCAGATGCGAGGCGCAGCTCAGCGCATGCCAGCAGCCAAGCTTGGAGGTGGTGTAATGCCGTTCCTCGTCCAGCTCCCACATGCCCGAATCCTTCCGCTGCCACACATCGCAGGCGAGGTCAGCGAGGTCTGCGAGGTAACGGCCCGTGCCGGTATCCAGGACATGCCCGGCGTCCACATACATCTGGACAATGTTGAACAGGTCGCCGAAGACCCCCATCTGCAGCTGCGTGGCGGCGTCATTGCCGTTGACCACCGGCCCGATGCCTCGCCAGCCGGGCATATCGAGGATTTCCACGCCCTCGGCCCGGTTGCCGTTCAGCCGGGTGAAGACCTGTAGCTCGTCGCCCTGCCGGCGCACGCTCTTGAGCATTCCCGACACGGCCGCGTGGACTTCCTCGCGCAGGCCGAACCGGATCATGGCGTGCAGGGTATACGCCGTATCCCGCACCCAGGCGTAGCGGTAGTCCCAGTTCTTGCCGCCGTTCAGGTTCTCCGGCAGCGACGTCGTCGCTGCGGCGGCGATGGCGCCGGTGGGGCTGTGCAGGAGCAGTTTCAGGGCCAGGGCGCTGCGCTCGACGGCGTCGGCCCACGGACCGTCGTACTGGAACTCCCGGGACCAGGCCTGCCAGTTGGCGATAGTGCGGTCCACGCCGTCATCGATGGTGTCCAGCTCCGGCAGCGGCAACGGCTCTTCATGGGTCGAGATGACGGCCAGCAGGTGCCGCGATCCGGCCTTGGCAGTGAAACGTCCGCTGATGCCGCGGTCCGAAACGTGCTGTGTTGCGGGATTTTCAGCGCCGGTTCCCTCAGTGCCGATGCCCCGGCCGCGCACCGCCATCGTAGTGCCCTGCACCTGTAGGACGGGACCGTGCACGGAATGCTGCACCCACGGTGAGGCGGTGTTGAAGCTGCTGCCCGGGGTAACCGCCCAGCGCATGGGGACTTCCCCTTCAAGGCCCTCGATCCGCCGTGCCAGTTCGCCCCACGGAAGCCGGCCGGCCACGCCCGTATTCAGCGAGTCGGTGATCCGGACGCGTCCGGTGGCAGTGGA
Source organism: Arthrobacter sp. zg-Y769 (assembly GCF_020907405.1). GTDB lineage: Bacteria > Actinomycetota > Actinomycetes > Actinomycetales > Micrococcaceae > Arthrobacter_B. Next base: position 22,455 of record NZ_JAJJOE010000016.1, on the reverse strand, counting down.
AAACGTGGTGGCGAGGACGTTGGTGCCCTCCACATAGGAACGCTCAACGGTGAAGTCCGCGACGGGACGCAGCTCGATCTGCCCGCCGTGCGCCGCATCAAGCAGCCGGGCGAACGCGGGAGTGGAGTCCAGATCCGGGGTGGGGTACCAGTCGATGGATCCGTCCAGGGCTACGAGTGCCACTGTCCGGCCGTCGCCGATTGCACCGTAGGATCGCAGGTCCACGTAGCCGTCCCTGCGGTCGGGTTGCGGCAGGCTCATGCAGAACTCCTAGTGTCGAGGGCTCCCCAATGACGGGGGATCGGAACTGGTTCGAGGGTCCAGGGCGGTGTCAAAGATCCAGGGGTCCAGCGGGATATTGCCGGGTGAGAAGACGGCCAGCGCTTGGTCCAGGTCTCCGGGCAGGCCCAGCGAGCCCAGGATCAGGGTCCGGACATCGCCGGCGTCCAGCCCGGCGGCGGCCAGATCCGGGAGGGTCACGGCACCGTCGCGCTTGGCCAGCCGCTGCCCGGCGGTGTTCAATGCGAGCGGAACGTGGGCATAGCTGACGGGAGGAAGGCCGAGGAGGGAACCGAGGTAGGCCTGCCGGGGTGCCGAACTCAACAGGTCGTCCCCGCGCACCACCTGGTCAATGCCCTGCAGCGCGTCGTCCAGCACCACTGCGAGATTGTAGGAGGGCACGCCGTCGTTGCGCAGCAGCACCAGGTCATCGACGGCGGAGGTGTAGCGGCCGTGCAGTTCGTCGGTCACCGTGAACTCGGCGGCCTCCGCCCGCAGGCGCAGCGCCGCCGGACGTTCCCGCCGGCGTCGTACGCGTTGCTCCTCGGTGAGGTTGCGGCAGGTTCCGGGGTAGGCGCCTGGCGGTGCGTGCGGCGCCGACGCCGCTTCGGCCACTTCCCGGCGGGTGCAGAAGCACTCGTAAACCAGTCCCGCCCGGCGCAGTCCCGCGATGGCATCCAGATAGATTTCGGTGCGTTCGGACTGCCGGATGATGTCGCCGTCCCAATCCAGGCCGACGGCGGCAAGGTCGCGCAGCTGTGCTGCCTCGGCTCCAGAGCGCACCCGGTCGAGGTCCTCCATCCGCAGGAGGAACCGGCGCTCCGTGCTGCGGGCAAAGAGCCAGGACAGCAGGGCGGTGCGCAGGTTTCCGACGTGCAGCTCACCGGTGGGACTGGGAGCGAAGCGGCCGGCGGCGGAGGAAATAGGCACAACACCAGTCTATTCGGGTGCCGTGGTGCCCGCGGATGCCCTTCCGGTTCCGGGGCGCGGGAGGTTTTGCAGCGCGGGTTTCACCGGGACGAAGGTTGCGGACCAAGGGTGTCCGCAAAGCCGTGGTCTCGTCCCCCGAGCGGTGCCTACCGTTACGGCTATGGGACTTATGGAGCTCCAAGTTGCCCAGATGGAATACCGCTTACGGACAGCGGAGACGGAGCGGCGGAACAACCTCCGGCGAACTCTGCAGGAGCGGAACCAGCCGGACGCCGGGCAGGGGCGCGCCCAGACCGATTGGCCGCTGATCACGCTCCGCCTGGGCCGGTTTAGCCTGGCTCTGTTCCGTACCGTTCGGTTGCCCGCCGCAGGTATGGCCTCACGAGGGACGTCCGGACTGCTTCCCGGCTAACCGGGGGCGTCCGGGGCGTCATGCGAAAAACCGGGGGAGATCAGACCCGGCTTTCCGCTGCTCCCTGCGCCCCGGCGTCGCCCGTTTCGTCTGCCAGTTCCGCACGCACCAGGCCGTCGCCGCGGACCCAGAGCCGGTACGCCGCGAACAACAGGACAATCCATACGGCACCCACAATCAGGGCCACCCGGGTGTCGGGCATGATGCCGAGCAGCACCACGATGAACACCATGAAGGCCAGTGCCGCGTAGGACGCTACCGGCCAGAACGGCACGCCGAATTCCGACGCCGGCAGGTTCCGGCGCTTGATTTCCCGCTTCATTGCGATGTGCGAAAGCAGGATCATCAGCCACACCCACACAGTGGCGAAGGTGGCAATCGAGGCAATGATCGTAAACAGGGACTCCGGCAGCAGTGCATTGAGCACAACGCCGACCAGCAGCACCCCCGCCATGGTTGCCACGGTCATCCACGGCACCCCGTGCCGGGAAATCTTCGCGAACGACGCCGGCGCCTGGCCCTCCTGTGCAAGCCCGTAAAGGACACGGCCGGCACCGAAAATGTCGGAGTTGATGGCCGAGAGCGCGGCCGTGATGACCACGGCGTTGAGGATGTGTGCTGCGGCCGGAATGCCCAGCGTGTCGAAGATCTGCACAAACGGACTGGTTTCGCCGTTGATGTCCTGCCACGGGAAGATCATCATCAGTATGCCCAGGGCGCAGACGTAGAACAGCAGGATGCGCACCGGCACGGTGTTTACCGCGGCGGGGATGGCCTTCTTGGGGTTGTCCGCTTCGCCGGCGGTGATGCCGATGGTTTCGATGCCGCCGAAGGCGAACATCACAATCGAGAAGGATGCCAGCAGGCCCCAGAACCCGTTGGCGAAGAACCCTCCGGAGCCCAGCATCGTATCCAGGCCCGGGTTCGCGGCGTCGGGCAGTCCGAACCCGAACACCACAATGACGGCTCCGCCTACGATCATGGCGATGATCGCGGCAACCTTGATCAGCGAGAGCCAGAACTCCGTCTCTCCGAAGACCTTCACCCGCATCAGGTTCAGGGCGGCAATCAGCAGGATGACGGCGAGGATCCAGATCCAGCGCGGGACGTCTTCGAACCAGAAACCCATATAGATGCCGAAGGCGGTGACGTCGGCAATGGCGACGATGGCCATTTCGAAGGCGAACGTCCAGCCGGTGATGAACCCGGCGAACGGGCCCAGGTAGCGGCTGGCGTAATGGCCGAAGGAACCTGTCACCGGATGCCGGACTGCCATTTCGCCTAGGGCCCGCATGACCAGAAAGACAGCGGCTCCACCGATCATGTAGGCCAGCAGGACGGAGGGTCCGGCGGACTGGATGGCCGATGCGGACCCGTAGAAGAGGCCGGTGCCGATGGCCGAGCCGAGCGCCATGAAGCGGATGTGCCGGACATTCAGCCCGCGGGCCAACGCCTGGGTAAAGGAGGACTTCAAGTAAACGCACCTTGGAATGTGGGGGAGGTAGGCCCAGTTCAGGGGCCAATCCATATTACGCCCACGGGCGGGACGTTCGTTTTCGGGGACCGGCAACGGTGGGGACCCCAATCAGGGATCCCCACCGATGTGTGTTGTTCTGCTGAATTTCTCTAGTGCTGCTCCATCGGATAGCCGATGCGCGCCTCGTGCGGAATCAGTGGTTTGTCCGCTCGGACCTTCATTTCCTGCACTGTCCAGGCGTTGCCGTCCGGATCCGCAAAGCTGAAGAAGGTCCCGCCGTCGCGCTCGTCAAAGACGGTGACGTCGCCGACGTCGACGCCGTGGTCCAGCAGCTCCTGCCTTGCGGCCTGTGCATCGGCAACCACCAGCTGCAGTCCCCGCAGGGAGCCGGGCACCATGCCCTGCTGGGAACCCGGATCGCCGAGCACAATCGAGCAGCCGGAGCCCGGCGGAGTGAGCTGCGCAAAGTCCATCTGCCCGGTCGACGTGCGGTGATCCAGGTTGAAACCCACCTGGTCGCGGTAGAAGGCAATCGACCGGTCCTGATCGCTGACCGGCACGATTATCACCTCGAGGGTCCAGTCCATGATCAGCCCCTACCTTCCGGCCGCGACGGATACGAGCAGCTCATCGAGCTGGTTGTAGCCGTCAGACATGCCCTCTTCCATGCCGTTGCCCAGGAACTCGTCCCGGGATTCAACCGATGGGTACAGGGAACGGCCCGTCACCCGGCTCCTGCCGTCGGGCAGCTCCGTGAAGGTGCTGTATTCGAGCGTCACAATATCCGGGTAGCCCTCGAACTCGAAGGTCTGCAGTAGAAATTCGTCCTGCCGCACGCTGTGGAATATGCCGTGGAAGGCATATTCCGCGTCGTCGCCTGCGGACTGGACGACCCGGTAGGCACCGCCGGACCGCGGCTCGAACACGTCCGTCCGAGTGCTCAGGTCCGCCGGGCCGATCCATTGGACATACAGGTCCGGATCCGTGTGTCCCTGGAACACAGCGCTGACCGGGAAATCGAAGTCGCGTTGATACTCCAGGAAGGGTTTTCCCGTGGGGGCACTCAACGTCAGGGGATTTTTGCTCATCACACGCCCCTTCCCTGCAGCGCCTCCGGCTGGAGCTGGGCGAGGAGCTCGTCCATCCGGTCGAAGCCCTCGGCGACGCCGGACTCCATGCCCGAGGCGGCCATGCCGTTCCGCGCCTCCATGGAAGGGTAGACGGCATGGGCGCTGATCCGGGTGCGGCCGCCGTCGAGCGCCTCGAGGGTCATGAACTCCAGGCTGGTGACGTCGGGATAGCCGGAGAACTCGAAGGTCTGGATTGCGGACTCGTTCTCCCGCACGGTGTGGAAGATGCCCCGGAATTCATAGGGAACTCCCTCCGGACCGGTATGGATGTAGCTGTAGGAGCCTCCGGTGCGGAAGTCATAGTGGTTGATGTCCATCTTCATCCCGCGCGGGCCGAGCCACTGGACCAACAGGTCCGGTTCGGCATAGGCCCGGAAGACCTGGTCCACGGGGTAGTCCACTTCGCGGCTGAAATCGATGAAGGGGACACCGTCCGGGACGGTGAGCTGCAGTGCGTTCGTCATGATGAATCCTTTGCCTGCGGGCCGCCTTTCGCTGCGGCCTGTGCGTTGAGCACGGCGTCTAGGCTGCGGAACTGCTCCTCTCGGACCAGCCGGTACTGGCCGATCCAGGCGGTGAGCGCCTCCAGCCGTGCGGGATTCAGGTGGACGGGCCGGCGCTGGGCGTCACGGCTGCGCGTGACCAGCTGGGCCTGCTCGAGGACCTGGATGTGCTTCGAGATGGCCTGTTTCGAGATCTCGAAGGGTTCCGCCAATTCGTTGACCGTGGCAGGGCCCCGGGAAAGCCGGGCGATGATCTGGCGGCGGGCCGGATCTGCCAGGGCCAGGAAGGCCTTGTCCAGAAGGGGTTCGTCGCTGGGGGATTCCATGCTGTGGTCAGCTTCTGTCGATGTGTAATCAAGGTGCCGGTTGTTCAACCTTTCGGTTGATTACGAAGGTACGACGGCGCCGGGGGAGGGTCAAGGGGTGTGGCGAAGATTTTCCGACTGAAGGTTGATCGTGCGATGCGGCGGCAGGACGGGGCCATGCGCGCGCGTGCGGAAGGTGCGGGCAGAGTCTGCGTTAGGGTTGTCGCGCAGGCCTAATGCCTGCGGGGCACGACGCCTAAGGTCGTGGACAAACGGGGGACCCATGGAATACCAGTATCCGTACAACGGAGATGAGCCGACGCCGTCGTCGTCTCCGCCACCGCCTGTTGTGAACCCGGAATCGACGGTTGATCCTGCCGGGAACGGGACGAACGGTGCAGCCGGTGGTACTGGCGATTTGCCGCCGTTGGGCGCGCTGGGGACGACGTTGATGGTAGTGGGCAACATCCTCTATCTATTGACGGCCTTTCCCGCCTACGCCATCTTTGCGCTCGCGACACAGCTGCTCGAGGAATCGCAGTTGGACCCGCTTACCTTCTGGGCGAGTGTGGGGTGGCTGATCTCGTTCGCCGCCGGCTGGGCTGCCTTCGTTTGGCTTTACCGCGACGGGGCGGGCCGACGAGGCGCCGTGGTATTCCTCGGAATCTTCTTCTTCTGGTGTGGAACGTCTCTGCTGTCTCTGTTCGCGTTCGCGTAAGAACCGGCACGCGAGGTGCCGGACCAGCACTGCCGGGCGGGAGAGGTTCCGCTGTTCACCGGAAAGGGGAAGGTGCCTGTATCTAGTGCTTCAGGTTCCTTCACCACGCCCGTAAACTGACGGCGATTTATCCCCACCGCCCGCGTGAAAGGGATGAACGCATGGACGAGAAGTCGCCTGATCCGTCAAAGGAACCGTTAAAGGAACCTTCGGAGGTCTCGGGGGAGTCCGGTGCCGTAGGAGCTTCAGCGGCATCCGGACGGAGACCGCGCAGGAAAGCGGATCCGAAACGTTCGGCCATCCTGGGCGCCATGTTCCTTATGGCCACCAGTGCTATCGGACCGGGGTTCATTACCCAGACCACGGTGTTTACAGTTCAGCTCGGTGCCGCCTTCGCCTTTGCCATTCTGGTGTCGATCCTGGTGGACATTGCCGTGCAGTTGAACGTATGGCGGATCATCGGCATTTCGGGGCTGCGGGCGCAGGTGCTGGGAAACAAGGTCCTTCCCGGCGCCGGATTGGTACTGGCGATCCTGGTGTTCATCGGTGGGCTGGTGTTCAACGTCGGCAATGTGGCCGGTACCGGACTGGGCCTGAACGCCATGCTCGGGCTGGACCCGAAGATCGGGTCCGCGATATCCGCCGTCCTGGCGATTCTGATCTTCCTTTCGAAGCGGGCCGGGCTGGCACTGGACCGGGTGGTGGTGGTCCTTGGCGCCGTGATGATCCTGCTGATGCTTTACGTGGCCATCGTCGCCAACCCGCCGGTCGGCAGTGCCCTGAAGAACACGGTGCTGCCGGAGCAGGTGGATTTCCTGGCCATCACCACCCTGATCGGCGGGACGGTCGGCGGGTACATCACCTATGCCGGGGCACACCGGATGGTTGATTCGGGAAACTCCGGTCTGGAGAACATTCGCCCCATCACGCGGGCCGCCCTGTTGGGGGTGATCGTTACCGGTGTCATGCGGGTACTGCTGTTCCTTGCCGTTCTGGGCGTGGTTGCCGGCGGAGCTGTGCTCTCCGGCGAGAACCTCGCTGCCGATGCCTTCCGGATCGCAGCTGGTGAACTCGGAATCCGGCTTTTCGGGATTGTTTTCTGGGCCGCCGCCCTGACCTCGGTGATTGGCGCTTCCTACACCTCGGTTTCGTTCATCACCAAGCTCTCCGGCAGCGACCGGGTCCGGAACCTGCTTACGGTTGCCTTTATTGCCGTCTGTGCTGCCGCCTATCTGCTTGCCGGCCAGCCGCCACAGACCCTGCTGGTCTTTGCCGGTGCCTTCAATGGACTCATTTTGCCGCTCGGATTCGCGATCCTGCTCTGGGCCGCCTGGCGGCGCAGCGACCTGCTCGCCGGGTACCGGTATCCGCGTTGGCTGCTGCTGGTGGGGGTGCTGGCCTGGCTGCTGACCCTGTACCTGGGGTGGAATTCGCTTGCCGGGCTGCAGGCTCTCTGGACGTAGCCGGACGGACCCGTTTTCGGTCAGTAAGTCGGGCAGGTGCCGCTGAGCCGCTGCGCCGCCGGTGTATGTACCCGGTGGGTGACCCCGGGACATCCGCGGGGTGACTCGCTCAGAAGGGCGGAGGGACATCAACCCCTACCAAGGGTCCGGCTGCTGAGCTGCCCTCGGATGCAGCTGTTGCCGCGGTGAGTACTGTTTCCTCCGGGGATGCAGACATGTTTCCACTGAGGTCGAGGTGTGCCCGTGTCCGGTACTTTCGGCCGGCTGGCGACATCCACTCGATGACACCTGGCTGGGGTTGCCGCGCAGTCCAGAAACCCGCCGTCTTGAGGGCATGGTGCTTTCGGCAAAGGCATTCAAGGTTCCCGTGCTCAGTTGGTCCACCTCTGGCCCAGGGAACGGTGTGGTCGATTTCGGCCGTGAGCGCGTTCGCCGAGCAGCCCGGGAAACGGCAGGTTGCATCCCGCGCCTGCAGCCACCGGCGGAGTCCAGGAGGAACACGCCGCTGCCGGCCGACCTGAAGGATTTCACCACGTCCGTCCTGGAGCAGTCCGGTCCAATGTCCGATGCTGCGGACCAATTCCCTAGCGGATTCGGCGCTGATGGGACCATATCCGTGTAGCTCCGCCGGGCGGTTGTCCAGGCCGAGAAGGGTTTCTGCATTGATAAGGACCATCACTTCAGCCTTTACCAGCGGACCAAGGGGACCGGCCGGTCGGCGGGAGGGTCGGCTGGACGACGCGTTTGTCGGGCCAGCGGAGGTGTCGTCCGACGAGGCAGAACCGGAGGTTGCGCGCTCGCCGACGGTGCGGAAGCCAGGGTGTTCACGACGGGGTGATCCAGAGGTTGTACGCTCGTCGACCGTAGTGCCGCCGCTGCCGAGCAGCAGGGAGGTGAATATGTCTGCCCGCAACTGGTCGACAGTGCGGGGATCGCCAGCCGCTTGTTCCGACCGGGCGCAGGTTGTCAGCCCGGTGAAGACGGCTTGGCCAACGGGGGCAGGAAGGCGAGCCGACAGGAAACACATCCCGTCAAGCTGGGGTTCCAGACAGACCCGCCGGTCATTCCGGGCTTGCCGGTGGCGGATGACCAATTCGGATTCCGGCACGATGCCCTCGTACAGTCTCCGGGCCCGCCGTTCCAGCTGGGCGGCCGTGAGGCCATCCGCTTCGCGCAACAGCCGGTTCTCCAGCTTGATGCGTGTGGGCTCCGGCAGGGAAACGACGGTGGAGCAGATGATCTGAGCTTTGCGGTAGCTGAGCCTGCCCGCTTCCAGCTCGGCCAGAACCGAGGGGCATTCGGAGCAAAGGGTGGAGGAATCGACAACCAGGCGCTGAGCAGTCATGGGCGGAAGGGACAAAAGCGCCCCTATCTCAGAGGCCGTGAGCCGGAAAGCGGTCTGATCGGGAACGCCGTCCAGGCTGCCGTCCTCCGGATCCAGCTCGCGGCTAACCAGTGCTTCGAGCCGGGTCACGGCACGAGCCTGCTGTGCCTGTGCCCACCCCATAAGAGCCTCAAGACTTTCTATGGTTCTGAGGATGTCTTCCTGTCCAAGGGACTGGACGTTCTGTAACCGCAGGCGTCCGCTGAGTCCGTTGGAAACAGAGGCGTCTGCAGCTGTGTCCGCACAGGCGTCATTGCCGGCGCTCGCTGCTCCGGTCTCCGACACGTGGAACTCGTATGACTGCATGGATTGATTCCATCAAGGTGAGGGGCGACCGGCACCCGCAGGAGGGCCCGTTGTGGAGAACACGACGGAGACACTCAGGGGAGGTCAGCTGTGGAGGAAAAGTGCCGGCGGTGGGCCCCGGCGAGGAGAATCCGGAACGGAAAGTGTTCGGGTGCCGGTGACACGAACCGGGGGGAGCGCTCGGGTGGCGGTGACACGAACCGGGCGAGCGATGGAGTGGCGGTGACACGAACGGGGGAGCGAACGGTGCCGCTGGCACGATCAGGCCGTGGGGCAGTGACACGAACCGGGGAGCGACGGGGTGGCGGTGGGTCGGGGGAGCGAACGGTGCCGCTGGCACGATCAGGCCGTGGGGCAGTGAAGGAACGGACCGCCGCCCCCCGAACCTAGGCTCAGGAACGAATTTCGCCCAGTGCGTCACCGCGGCCGACAGCACTCCCCGGCTCAATCGCGGCACGGGAGAAGGTCCCGGCACGATGAGCCCGGACAGTGGTCTCCATCTTCATGGCCTCCAGTACCGCCACGGGATCGCCTTCCGCGAGCTCAGCGCCGTCGTCTGCCACCCACTTCACCAGGTTCCCGGCCATGGGTGAGGCGAGCACGGCGTCGTCGGCCCCGGCTGACCCGGCCCCGGCGTCGGCGGCCCCGGCTGACCCGGCCCCCGCTGACCCGGCCCCCGCAGTGCCAGCCCCCGCAGCCCCACCCCCAGCGCTCGCAGCACCGGCACCACCCGCCCGCAACGCGTTCAAAAGCGCTGCCGGAACCCCCACGCGCACCGCCCGGCCGTCGACGTCGATTGTGAGGCTTTCCCGCTCGGCGCCGGGCAACGACGCAGCAATTTCGGGCGAAGCAGCCAAAGGTTCCCCAAATTCCGACTCGATCCACGTGGTGTAGACCCCCAGCCGATCGGCACGGGTGAACGCCTCGGACCGGACAACAGCCCGGTGAAAGGGCACAACCGTCGGCACCCCGCGGATTACCAGCTCGTCCAGGGCAGCCCGGGCACGGCGCAATGCCTGCGGCCGGTCCTCGCCCCAGACAATCAGCTTGGCCATCAACGAGTCGTACTCGGCAGGCACCACAGAGCCGGACCGCACACCCGAATCCATGCGGATCCCGGGACCGGTCGGCGGCTCGAACGCTTCCACAGGACCCGGACCGGGCAGGAAACCCCGTGCCGGATCCTCGGCGTTGAGCCGGAACTCGAACGCATGCCCGTACGGCACCGGATCCTCAGTCAGTGACAGCGGCAGCCCATCGGCAATCCGGAACTGTTCCCGGACCAGGTCAACGCCGGTGGTCTCCTCAGTGACCGGATGCTCAACCTGCAACCGGGTGTTGACTTCCAGAAAACTGATCAGCCCGTCGGGGGAGACCAAGTATTCGACAGTCCCTGCACCGGTATAGCCGGCCTCCCGGCAGATGGCCTTGGCCGATTCGTGGATGGTCGCCCGCTGCTCGGAACTCAGGAACGGCGCGGGAGCCTCCTCCACGAGTTTCTGGTTCCGCCGCTGCAGCGAACAGTCGCGGGTGCCGACGACGACGACGTTCCCGTGCGTATCCGCCAGCACCTGCGCTTCCACATGCCGGGGTTTATCCAGGAACCGTTCCGCAAAGCACTCGCCGCGGCCGAAAGCTGAGACAGCTTCACGCACGGCGGATTCGAATGCGTCCTCCACATCCTCCATCCGCCGCGCGATCTTCATGCCGCGTCCACCGCCGCCGAACGCCGCCTTGATCGCCACAGGCAGCCCATGCTCCTCGGCGAAGGTGCGGACCTCGTCGGCACTTTGCGCAGGTCCTGCCGTGCCCGGCACCAGCGGAGCTCCGGCCCGGACGGCGATCTCCCGCGCGGTGACCTTGTTTCCCAGATCGCGGATGGCCTGCGGTGACGGACCGATCCAGGTGAGTCCGGCGTCGAGCACCGACTGCGCAAAGTCGGCGTTCTCCGAAAGGAAACCGTAACCGGGATGCACGGCGTCGGCCCCGGCCCGCTTCGCGGCGTCGATCAGCTTGGGCATGTTCAGATAGGTGTCCGCACCGGAGGATCCGCCCAGCGCATAGGCCTCATCGGCCACCCGCACGTGCAGCGCGTCGGCGTCGGGCTCCGAATACACCGCCGCCGAGGCGATGCCGGCGTCCGAGCAGGCACGGGCCACACGCACGGCAATTTCACCGCGGTTGGCGATCAGGACCTTTTTCATGGGGTTCCTTCCGGAAACTGCGCCGCCGCGTCACCGGGCGCGAGCGGCGCCAGGGTATCGGCATCGACAAGGACAAAGCGTACGGGGTGCCCGGGCGGCAGCTGTGCGGCCAGGGGCAGGTCCTGCGGAACGACGACGGCGATCACCGGGTAGCCGCCGGTGACCGGGTGATCGGCCAGAAAGAGGACGGGCAGGCCCGACGGCGGCACCTGCAGCGAGCCGGCAACCACGCCTTCGCTGGGCAGTTCCCCGTCCCCGACGCGGCGCAGGGGCTGGGCTGCCGCGTCTTCGGGATCGGCCGCAAGCCGCACGCCGATCCGGTTGGACTCGTTGGTGGTAACCCACGTGGAGCGAGTCAGGGATGCAGCGGCGTCGGGCCCGAACCAGTCCTGCCGCGGGCCGGCGGTGATCCGCAGCTGTGTCGGCACGTTGCCGTCGCCCAACGACGACGGCTCCGGGGCCCCGACGGGAGCCGCCCCGGACACGGTGCCAACGGGTAGCCGCGTCCCGGCCTCCAACGCCGCCGGACCAATGCCGCTCATCGTGTCTGTACTCCGGCTGCCCAGGACCGGCTCCACGGCAATCCCGCCGCGCACCGCCACATAGCTGCGTACTCCGCGGAAGGGGGAGCCAAGAACCAGGGATTCCCCGTCGAGCAGGGCAAAGGGCGCATTCAGCGGTGCGGGACGGTCCCGCGCGCCGTCAGGGGAGGCGACCGCGGCCGGCAGCTCCGCGCCCGCCAGGGCCACGACCGCATCGCCGCGGGCAATCAGTTCCAGTCCGCCGAAGAGGTTCTCGATCACGGCAGCGTCGGACGGGTTTCCGACCAGCCGGTTGGCCTGCCGGGCGGACCGGGGATCCGCGGCGCCGGACACGGAGACGCCAAGGTCGGCGAAACCGGGACGGCCGAGGTCCTGGACCAGGGACTGCAGTCCTGGCGCTTTGACTTCGAGTGCGTTTTGCCCGCCCTGGGTGGGCGAGGGCACCTCATCCGTCGCCTCCTCTATGGCTTCGCCGGCCTCGGCCCCATCCTTTGGAGATCTAGCGGTGATGAGTTCCCGGACCGGCTTGAACCAGACCGTATCCCCGGGCCGGATCAGTGCCGGGGAGTCCCGGGAGAGGTCCCACATCACGGCGTTGGTGTGGCCGATCAGTTGCCAGCCGCCGGGGGACTGGCGCGGATAGACAGCGGAGTAGTCCCCGGCGAGTGCCACGGAGCCGGACGGCACCGCGGTCCGGGGACTGCTCCGCCGGGGTACGTTCAGTACCGGGTCGCCGCCCACCAGATAGGTGAAACCGGGCGCAAATCCACCGAACCCTCCGGTCCACGCAGTGCCGGTATGCGCCTTGACCACCGCATCTTCGGACAGGCCGGTGAGTCGGGCTACCTCGGCCAGGTCCCCGCCGTCGTACACGGTCTCGATGGTGACCGTCCGCGCATCCGGAAGCTCGCCGTGGGTTAGATTCAGCGCCTCGATGAGCCCTGCCGCAGCAACTGTTTCCCGCCGGCCGACAAACCCGACGAGGACGGTTGCGGCGGCGGCCAGCACATCCACCTGCCCGGGCAGCGGCCGGGCGAGGAGCTCGGCGTGGAGGGCGACGACGTCGGACAGTGACTCGAGTTCGACCAGCAGTGCGCGCGTCCCGGCTGGCCGGATGGAAGTGACGTGTGGGCTCACACGAAACTCGAGATACTTACGCCGGCGTTTTCCAGCCCCGCACGTACCGCCTTCGCCATGGCGACGGCACCCGGAGTGTCGCCGTGGACGCAGATGGATTCGGCCTGCATCGGAATCTCCGTGCCGTCAACGGCGGTGATGGTGCCCTGCGTAGCCAGCCGGACCATGTTCGCGGTGACCGTACCGGCGTCGGAGATCACCGCGTTGGGCTCGCGGCGGGAGACGAGTGTGCCGTCGGGGTTGTAGTTGCGGTCCGCGAAGGCTTCGGCCACGCCGCGCAGGCCGGAGTCGGCGGCTATCTCCAGGGCGACGGCGCCGGGCAGCAGCAGGACGGGCAGGTCCTTGTCGAAGGCCCGGACCGCGTCGACGACGGCGCGGGCGTGCACCTCGTGGCGGACGATGGTGTTGTAGAGGGCACCGTGCGGTTTCACGTAGCGGACCTCGGACCCTGCCGCGCGGGCCAGGCCCTGCAGTGCGCCGAGCTGGTACAGCACGTCGTCGAGCAGCTCGGTGTAGGAGCAATCCAGGAACCGGCGGCCGAACCCGGCCAGATCCCGGTAGGCCACGTGCGCGCCGATGGTGACTCCTGCCGCCACCGCGTCGCGGCAGGTCTGCGCGATGGTGGACGGATCTCCGGCATGGAAGCCGCAGGCCACGTTGGCGCTGGAAACGGACTCGAAGATCGCGGCGTCGTCGCCCATGGTCCAGTTGCCGAAGGATTCGCCTACGTCACTGTTCAGATCGATGACAGGCATGGTGGAACCTCCGTGCTGATGGGGACGCCGGATGGGGAACGTGGTGGGAGCGTCCGGTAACAGTGTGCCCGGTTCGATCAGCGTGTTCAATAATCAGGCGGACAGGCGGACCCTGCCGTCTTTTATGCCGACGGGGCTTAATGCATTGCGTTTCTCCGAATCAGATATCCCTGCATCTGTTTGGGCCGGGCACGGATGACCCCCAAGCCGACCGGGATGCTGTGATCCGGTACATGGAAGACCAGGGGCTGGAGATCAGCGGGGTCTTCGGGGATCCGTCCTATCCCGAGGGTGTGGCCTGGGATGCCACCGGACGGGGAGGAAGCGGGCTCAAAATCATCTATGCCACCAGCTCGACCCACCGGGGAATAACCCTGCACGGAGAGTGCTCCGCACATCCGTCCATGCAGAACAAAGTCTCCCGGGATACGCCCTAATCCGCTAACCGGTCGGCACGATGTTGTGGTTCCGCCGGAAGAGATTCTGCGGATCGTAGGCGGTCTTCAGCGCCGTGAGCCGGGCCAGCTTGTCCGTCCCGTAGACGGACGGGGCGGTGCCCTGCGCCACCGGATCCTCGGCGCCCATGAAGTTCACGTATTGCGCGCCGGAGGAAAACGGTTCCACAGCCTTCGCCAGCCCGCGGACAAAAGCCGTACGGGCGGCGTCGTCCGCCGGGTCCTGCCAGTAGCCGTAAATGTTCAGCCAGTAGGGGGCATCCCTGGTGGGAAAGGCGGTGGCGTCGTCCGCCACCCGGCCGTAGGCGCCACCCAGATGGTGGATGTCAAAGCCGGTCCCGCGCCAGGTCTGCTCACACCCGGCGCGGACCAGAGTGTCGATGGCGGCGTCATCCAGTCGGTCGATGGAGGCGTTTTTCCAGTAGGCGCGTGAGCCTGGCGGGAATGTTGAGTCCATGGCCGTCTGCCAGTCCGACCACTGCACCGCTTGCACTGCCTCCATGTCAGGCGGAGCTGCCGCGGTAAGCTGCCGGATCAGCGCGGCCCCGGCCTCCTGATCCGGGTCCGCCCAGGCGAGTCCGATCACCATCAGCGGTTGGTCCCCCATGTCCCATTCCTCGATCGGTACCAGGCAGCTGATGATGGTGGTCATCTCATCGGGCAGATCGGCCGCCCACGCGTCATAGGCGGCGAGCGCCTGGTGCCAGTGCATGTTGCCGTACGCCAGGTTCCCGGTGAGGACCTGCGCGGGCAGCGGATGCGCCCGGAAGGTAAAGGAAGAAACGACGCCGAAGTTCCCGCCCCCGCCGCGCAGCCCCCAGAACAGTTCCGAATGGTCATCGGCGGATGCGTGGACCGACTCGCCGTCAGAGGTGACGACGTCGGCAGCCTCCAGATTGTCGATGCTCAGTCCATGCGCGCGGGTCAGCCAGCCGACACCCCCGCCGAGGGTCAGCCCGGCCACCCCCGTGCCGGAAACGACGCCCATGGGAACCGCCAGGCCATAGGGTTCGGTGGCGGCGTCGACGTCGCCCATGGTGGCTCCCGCCTGCACCGTAACGGTACCGCTGTCCACGTCTACGCTGACGTCCCGCAGGCCACCCATATCCAGTACGATCCCGTCCGCAACCGTCCCGTTCCCCGCCACGTTATGCCCGCCGCCGCGGACCGCCAGCGGCAGGTTCCACAGCTGGGCACAGGTGAGCACCTGGGCAATGTCGTCGACGGAAGCAACACGCACCACCATCGCCGGCAGAACATCGATCATGCCATTCCAGACGCGGCGGGCGCCGTCGTAGCCCTCGTCCTGCGGCAGGATGACGGAACCGGTCAGGGACGCCCGCAGGTCCGCTACGGCATCCGGGGGAAGCTGGGGATCCATGGGATTACACCGCCTTCGGACGGCAGCCGCCGGACGCCCGGATGGTGCCCGGTCCTTGAGGTCGTCCCGCCGCCCCTAGGAGAAAATTCTTCGCCTGCCGCCCGGGGGAAACAAGGGTCCGGGCCGCTGCAGGCGATAGGTGCGCGGAACAAATTCCGTCCCCGCGAAACCGATACCGCCAACCTTGGTTGCCCCAGACGGCTTCGGCCGTTCCGGTGGGAGGTGCCTTTTGTCTGTGGGTCGCAGACAGGAAAGTGCCGGGCGTCACTCGGGAGGTTCCGTCGTTACACAGTTGGTGCCTCGGGCCGGCCAAAACCGGGGTAATCCGAAGTAGGGAACTGAAATAATAGGGAAGGCGCCTTAGTTGTTTGGGCCGCCCGTACCGCCAGAGTCTCATGCCCGTGAATGGAGCCCCCCGAAGTGCCTTCCGAATCAGCCCAGCCGTTTGAAATCTCTGCTGCGGACCGCGTCACCGTCTACGGCGCGAAGAACTTTCCCGAGGTGGCCGGGCTGCTGCCGGCCTCCGCGTTCCTCGCCGAGGATGACGGGCGCTTCCCGGCCGACGTCGTGCTGCTGTTCGTAGCCTCCGCTGCCGACCTGGCACATGAGCTGGCCACAGCCGCTGCCGCCGTCGAGCCCGGCGGATCCCTCTGGGTCTGCTATCCGACGGCGGAGGTCGACGGCGGTGCCCCGGATCTGAACCGGGACACGGTGGCTTCCCTTTTCGAAACGAACGACTGGGAGCCGGTGGGCGACACCGTGCTCAGCAGCGAATGGTCTGCCGTGCGAGGGCGGCCGACAGGGAAGTAAGGCAGGGAAGTAAGGCAGGGAAGCCGCCGGGCCGGACCGCGCAGGGCGGAATTAGGCCCGGCGGCTTCCGCAGGGATGGCCGTCGGCGCATACTCGGGAGCATTCGATCCGTTCCCCGTAAGGAGACCGCTATGTCCTCGAACATGAACCCCTACCTCAACTTCCGGGACAACGCTGCGGAAGCGATGTCCTTCTACCAGGAGGTCTTCGGCGGCACCCTGGAAAGCTCCACGTTTGCGGAAATGAACATGTCCGATGATCCGTCCGAGGCAAACAAAATCATGCACTCGACGCTCACCACGGACAGCGGCTTTGTGCTGATGGCCTCGGATACGCCCAACGCCATGGCCGGGCCGGAAAGCGTGGCCCCTGATTCCAGCAACGGCTACGCCATTGCCCTGAGCGGTGACAACAGTGACGAGCTGCGCGGCTACTGGGACAAGCTGCTCGACGGCGGCCAGATGACCCTGCCGCTGGAAAAGGCACCCTGGGGTGACGTGTTCGGCATGGTGACGGACCGGTTCGGAACCAGCTGGATGATCAGCATCGAGACTGAGGACTCCTAGAACCCGACCCGTCTGGCGTGCGCGCCGCCGCGCACAGGGGCCGCCGCCCGCACGGCGGCGGCTCAGCTGCCCCCGCCGGACTGCTGCGCCGCCCACTCTGCGACGCGGCGGGCGCTTTCCTCTTCGGAAAGGTCCTCCACCCTTGACATCACTGACCAGCGGACCCCGAACGGGTCACGGATACTGGCGAAGCGGTCTCCCGAGACAAAGGTTGTCACTGGTTCGCGGATAACGGCACCGGCCGCCGCCGCGCGCGCGACGGTCTTGTCCACATCGGCGCAGTAGAGCCCGAGCGAGTAGCAGTCGTTGTCCCCTTCCGGGGGGAGCACCAGCCCGAAAGCCGGATTGGGCTCGCCCAACTGCAGCCGGCCCATTCCAAAGTCGAGATCGGCGTGCACCACCACGCCGTCCATCTCGGTTACGTCCACCACCCGCGCGTCGAACACGTCGCGGTAAAACGTGATGGCGTTTCGGGCGTCCGGGACGGCCAGGAACGGGGTCAGGCTGGTGGCGCCGTGCGGAATCCCGCCGGTGGTGTGTTCACCGGTGAGGCCGGCAGCGGTTTCGTCTGAAGTGGTGTTGTCTGTGAATGTCATGCTGCAAGGCTAGGCAGCAGCAATAGGGTGGCGCTTGGAGATTCGCGACAATAGGATTCACGACCCCCGACAGCACCCGAATACCCGGAGAAATGAGCAGGCTATGGAGGACCAGTGGCGCGGGCTGCTTTATCCCGCCCGGCTGCCTGCGTTCCACCGGCTGCTTCCGCCGGACGCCCTCCGGGACCGCTTGGGCTGGATCTGGATTCCGGAATGGGACCTGGCGCCCGGAAAGGTCTCCCGGCAGGAGATCCTGCCGTTCCCGGCCTTGAACCTAGTGGTGCAGGAGGACGGTGTCAGTCTTTCCGGTCCCGCCACGCGGCGCTCCTTCCGTGACTTGGCGGGGCGGGGCTGGGCTGTCGGGATGCTGCTGCGTCCGGCCGCCGTACCGGTTTTTACTGATGACCCGGGCGGACTCCGCGACACGGAAATCCCGTTCCACGCCCCGGACCTGCATGCCGCAGTGACGGCCGCCATGTGCTGCGGCGTCGGAATTAATGACGACGACGGTGTCCACCGCCGGGAGCACGCAGCATCGATAGCCAGCGCCTGGCTGGAAGCGCGCGTGCCGGTACCAACAGCCGAAGCCGAGGCCGCCAACCGGTTGGAGGACCTGATCCGATCCGACCGGGAGCTGACCCGGGTTGACCAGGCAGCTGAACAGCTTGGCGTCTCCGTCCGGACCCTGCAGCGTCTGGCGCACCGGTTTGTGGGCCTGCCGCCGCTGGCGATGATCCGCCGCTACCGGTTGCAGGAGGCGGCGGAACGGCTGCGCGAGAACGTTGGAGTTTCCATTGCCGATGTCGCTGCCGATCTCGGGTACGCCGACCATGCACATCTGGCCAACGCGTTCCGGGAGGTTTTGGGCTTCACGCCCAGCGGCTACCGGCGCTCCGCGGGCCGGTAGGCACGTTTAGCTCCGTACGGGCCAGGACGGGTTCTGTGGCTAAAGTTTCCTAATTTCTCTTGTCAGTTGGCGGTTCGGCGGACATGTTGTCATCGCCTGCAAATTGTTGATGGCGACGTCAACAGGGCGCTACAGCGTTGTATCCGCTCGATCCAGCCCCAGGATGAATCCATTACTGCCCGCCGCGTGCCGCGGCAGGAAGCAAGGGACGGCTCCGCAGCGGCAGGATCCTTTTCGAAGGTTTCCAGCATGACCAGAACTAAGAATCTCTCGGCGGTCTTCCTGGCCGTTGGCCTGGCGGCAGGCCTGTCCGCCTGCGCGCCGGCGGGCTCCAACTCAGAAGAGGAAGGCGAAGCCAGCTCCTGCAACGTCGGGATCTCCATGCCCACCCGCAGCCTCGAGCGCTGGATCAACGACGGCGAAGGGCTGAAGGAAAAACTCGAAGCCAAGGACTGCACGGTTGACCTGCAGTACGCCGACAACAAGACCGACCAGCAGATCAGCCAGATCCAGAACCAGGTAGCCGGCGGCGCGAAGATCCTGGTGGTCGCGGCCATCGACGGCGAAACCCTCGGCCCCACGCTCGAAGACGCGAAGGGCCAGGACGTGCAGATCATCGCCTACGACCGCCTGATCAACGGCACCGAAGCCGTGGACTACTACGCCACGTTCGACAACTACAAGGTAGGCCAGCTCCAGGGCGAGTTCATCGAAGAGCAACTCGGCCTGGCCGAGGGTGAGGGCCCGTTCAACCTGGAGCCCTTCGCCGGAAGCCCCGATGACAACAACGCCTCCTTCTTCTTCTCCGGAGCATGGGATGTGCTGCTGCCCTACGTGGAGAGCGGCCAGCTCGTAGTGCCGTCCGGCAAGTCCCCGGCCAGCAATGACGAATGGACATCCATCGGCATCCTCGGCTGGGAATCGGCCGACGCCCAGGCGGAAATGGATAACCGCCTGCAGTCCTTCTACACCGGCGGCGAGAAGGTCGACGTCGTCCTATCGCCGAATGACAGCTTGGCGCTGGGCATCGAGGCCTCCCTGGATGCCGCCGGATACCAGCCCGGATCGGACTGGCCGTTGATCACCGGCCAGGACGGCGACGTCGCCAATGTGAAGGCGATGCTGGAGGACCGGCAGTCCATGACCGTCTGGAAGGATACCCGTGAGCTCGGCACGCAGGTGGAAACCATGATCGACGCGCTCGTGGCCGGCGAGGATGTGGAGGTCAATGACACCGAGACCTACAACAACGGGGTGTTGGTGGTTCCCACCTACATCCTCGACCCCGTGGTGGTCACCAAGGACACCGTCGAGTCCCAGCTGGTGGACTCGGGCTTCCTGGAAGCCGGCGAGGTCGGTCTCTGATCCGCAGCGAGGCGCGGCGGCGGACTGCCGCCGCGCCGTGCTGCCCCGGCACTGAAGCGAGAACCATATGACAGACGTCATCCTGTCCATGGACGGCATTGTGAAGGAGTTCAACGGCATCCGTGCCCTGGACGAGGTGTCCGTCAATGTTGATCGCGGCGAAGTCCACGCCATCTGCGGCGAGAACGGCGCCGGCAAATCCACCCTGATGAAGGTGCTCAGCGGCGTGTACCCGCACGGCAGCTTCTCCGGAACCATCACGCTTGAAGGCAGGCCCGTCAGCTACGGCTCGATCAACGACAGCGAGCGCGACGGCATTGTGATCATCCACCAGGAACTGGCTCTAAGTCCGTTCCTGTCCATTGCCGAGAACATTTTCCTGGGCAACGAGGTGGCCCGCGGCGGGGTGATCGACTGGAATAAAACCAACCTGCAGGCCGCGGCACTGCTGAAACGCGTGGGGCTGGCCGAAAACCCGGCCACGAAGATCCTTGAACTCGGCGTGGGCAAGCAGCAGCTGGTGGAGATTGCCAAGGCCCTCTCCAAAGAGGTGAAGATCCTGATCCTCGACGAGCCCACCGCAGCACTGAACGACGACGACTCCGCACACCTGCTGGGCCTGATCGACCAGCTGCGCGGCCAGGGCATCACCTCGATCGTCATTTCCCACAAGCTCAAGGAAATCCGCGCAATAGCCGATACCGTCACGGTGATCCGCGACGGGCGCACCATCGAAGACTTCCCGGTGGAGGACACCGACGCCATTGAAACCCGCATCATCCGTGCCATGGTGGGCCGCCCGCTGGATAACCAGTTCCCGCCCCGCGACCCGAAGATCGGCCAGGAGAAGTTCCGGGTGGAGAACTGGACCGTGCATCATCCGGTGGATCCGGGCCGCGTGGTAGTGGAGAACGCCTCCTTCACCGTCCGGGCCGGAGAGATCGTCGGGTTTGCCGGGCTCATGGGCGCCGGCCGGACCGAACTGGCCATGAGCATTTTCGGCCGCTCCTACGGCACCGGCATCTCCGGGCGGGTCTACAAGGACGGTGTCGCAATCTCCACGCGGACGGTGGGGGAGGCCATCCGCAACGGCCTCGCCTACGTCAGCGAGGACCGCAAGCGGTACGGGCTGAACCTGATCGGCAGCGTCGCGGTGAACGTCTCCGCCGCGGCGCTGGGGAAACTGGCCCGGCTGGGGGTCATTGACCGGCACCGCGAATACGCCGTGGCGGACGAGTACCGGCAGCGGATGAACATCCGCACCCCGAGCGTCACCTCGACGGTCAGCAACCTGTCCGGCGGGAACCAGCAGAAAGTGGTGCTCAGCAAATGGATCTATTCCGGGCCGGACGTGCTGATCCTCGATGAGCCCACCCGCGGGATCGACGTCGGCGCCAAGTACGAGATTTACGGAATCATCAACGAACTGGCGGCCCAGGGCAAAGCCGTGATCGTTATTTCCAGCGAACTGCCCGAACTGATCGGGCTCTGTGACCGCATCTACACCATCGCGGAAGGACGCCTCACCGCAGAAGTGCCCCGCGCCGAGGCAACCCAGGAAGAGCTGATGCGCCACATGACCGCCGACAGGACCCAAGGAGCACAAGCCACGTGACCACCACTACTCCAGAACAGGCGATGGCGCCGCTGCCGCCGTCATCGGGCACAGCGCCCAAAAAACGACGCCGGGTGGACCTGCGCCAATACGGCATCCTCGCCGCACTGGTGGTGATCATCCTGCTGTTCCAGGTGCTCACCGAAGGACGGCTGCTGTATCCGGGCAACGTCAGCAACCTCATCCAGCAGAACGCGTACGTGCTGATCCTGGCCATCGGCATGGTCATGGTAATCATTGCCGGGCACATCGACCTCTCCGTGGGATCGGTGGTGGCCACCGTCGGTGCCATTGCGGCCCTGGCGATGAACGAGTGGGGGATGCCCTGGTGGGCGGCCGTGGTGCTCTCGCTGCTGGTCGGCGCGCTGATCGGCGCCTGGCAGGGGTTTTGGGTGGCGTTTGTGGGGATACCCGCATTCATTGTCACCCTGGCCGGGATGCTGGTGTTCCGCGGCGTCGCGCTGGTGCTGCTCTCCGACGGCACCATCAGCGGCCTGCCGCGGCCGTACAACTCGATCGGCTCCGGCACCCTGCCCTCCACGGGCACGCCGGACCTGCTGACCCTGGGCATCGGTGCCCTGGCCTCGGTTGCCCTGGTGGCGCAGCAGCTCAAGGGGCGGGCGGACCTGCGCCGGCTGGACCTGCCGCGCGAGCGTACGGCGTCGTTTGTCTTCAAGATGGCCGTGGCCGTCTTCGCGATCATGTACCTCTGCTATCTGCTGGCCTACAACCGCGGTATGCCGATCATCCTGATCATCCTGGCCGGGCTGGTGCTGGGGTACTCGTTCCTGCTGGGCCGCACCGTCTTCGGCCGGCACATCTACGCCATGGGCGGGAACCTGAACGCCGCCATGATGTCCGGGGTGAAGACCCAGTGGGTGAACTTCCTCGTGTTTGTGAACATGGGCTTCCTAGCCGGACTCGCTGCCGTGGTCAGTACCGCCCGGGCTGGCAGCGCGGTGGCCGGGGCCGGCGCAGGGTTTGAGCTCGACGCCATTGCCGCCGTGTTCATCGGCGGTGCCTCGGTGCAGGGCGGCGTCGGTACGGTGGTCGGTGCCGTGATCGGCGGACTGGTGATGGGCGTGCTGAACCAGGGCCTGTCCATCCTGTCCGTCGACGCCGCGTGGCAGCAGATCATCAAGGGCCTGGTGCTGCTGGCGGCGGTGGCATTCGGGTTCAGTCGCCGGCGGAACGCGCGGTAGGTTCCCGGGGGGG
>NZ_JAJJOE010000015.1 GCF_020907405.1 Arthrobacter sp. zg-Y769 | reverse complement strand
CCGAGCTCAACGGCTACGGACCGATCAGCGCCGAAACCGCCCGCCGGCTGGCCGAAAACGCCTCCCACCTCACCGGCCTGGTGCAGGACCGGGCCAGCGGGGAAATCCTCGGCGTCGGGAAACGCCGGCGCATCCCGCCCGGCCTGCGCCGCTGGCTCCAGGCCCGCGACGGAACCTGCCGCTTCCCCGGCTGCGACACCCCCGCCGCGGGACACACCACCACCGAAATCGACCACACCCTGCCCTTCGCCCACGGAGGCGCCACCGAGCATTCGAACCTGGCGCACCTATGCCGGAAACACCACCGGCTCAAGACCCTGGGCCACTGGCAAGCACACCGGGACGCCACCGGGCCCGCCGGGGCCCTGGAATGGACATCACCCCTGGGACGGACCTACCGGACAACACCCCAACTCCACCTGCGCACGGGACGCATGGGAGAGGAACACCCGGACGCCGAACCGGGTTCGCCCGGGATAGAGAGACCTCCCGATTGGGAGGGGAAAACGGCTGAGCCGTCCACCGACGTTCCTCCTCCGCGCTGAGATCCGGTCCTGATGACGACAACCAGTCCTGAGAACAGCCCAGTCCTCAAAACACCACCCGATGCCGGATGTGATGCCGGTCCGCACGCGCCTGCCAAAACTCCATCTCCCGAGGCATCAGCGCGTAGAGCTGCCATGCCGGGTTCGGGCGTCCGTCCGATGCCGGCCGCGCATCCCAGTCGGCTGCCGACGCATCGGCGGACAGCTCGACTACGGCCCCTGCCACCCGGATCTGGCGGCCAAGCTCGGGCCAGTAGAAGTTCATTGCAGCGTTCGGGTTCTCAGCTAGTTCCCCGCCTTTGCGGGAGGTGCGGGAGGAGGCGAACTGCCAGCCGCCGTCGTCGTCGATGTCCTTGAGGATGAGCATCCGGGAGGAGACATGCCCGCTTGCGTCGGCGGTTGCAAGGGAGAACGCGTGAGGCTGCCGCACTCCGGCGGCCAGCGCACCGGAAAGCCACTGGCGGAAAAGCTCCGCAGGGTCCTTCGGCCCGACAGAAGGATCGAAGGACGGCAGGTCCCCGGGGAAGTCCGGAAGGGCACGCAGCCCGGCCCGAAAGGAATCACTCATGGCGCCCAGCGTAGCTGTGTGCCGGTGGCGCTGACCGGCCTTCCCTGCGCACGGCACTTAAAAGAGCGGACCCCGGGGGAGGTGCACTTCCCCGGGGTCCGTCCTAGTTCCGTCGAAAATCAGCCCACGTAGCCGCGGACCTCGCCGACTTGGCGGACCAGTTCGGCAAGCTGCAGCTCAACGGCGGACCGGGCGGTACCGCCCTGGGAGCTGCGGCTGTCCAGCGAGCCCTCGGTGCTGAGCACAGTGCGAACCTCCGGCGTCAGGTGCGGTGAGATTCCGGCATAGTCTTCGTCGGTCAGGTCCCACAGTTCGACGCCGCGGCCCTCGGCCAGCTGGACAGCCGATCCGGAGAGTTCGTGCGCCTCTCGGAAGGGCACCCCCTGGCGGACCAGCCATTCGGCAATGTCGGTGGCCAGGGCAAAGCCCTGCGGTGCCAGCGACTGCATCCGCTCGGTGTTGAACTTCAGGGTGGCGATCATCCCGGATACCGCCGGAAGCAATACCTCGAGGGTATCCGCAGCGTCGAAGACCGGTTCCTTGTCTTCCTGCAGGTCACGGTTGTAGGCCAGCGGAAGGCCCTTGAGGGTGGCCAGCAATCCGGCCAGGTCACCGATCAGCCGTCCGGCCTTGCCGCGGGCAAGTTCGGCAACATCGGGGTTCTTCTTCTGCGGCATGATCGAGGATCCGGTGGAGTACGCGTCGTCGAGCGTGACGAAGGAGAACTCCTTCGTGGCCCACAGGATGATGTCTTCGCTGACCCGGGAGAGGTCGACGCCGATCATGGCGGCAACCCAGGAGAACTCGGCGTACACGTCACGCGCCGCCGTCCCGTCCAGGGAATTCCAGACGGCCGAATCAAAGCCCAGTTCGGCGGCGACGGCGTTCGGGTCAAGGCCCAGCGAGGAACCGGCCAGGGCACCGGAACCGTAGGGAGAAACTGCCGCCCGCTTATCCCAGTCGGCCAGCCGCTGCACGTCGCGCAGCAGGGACCAGGCATGCGCCAGCAGGTGATGGCTGAGCAGGATGGGCTGGGCATGCTGCAGGTGGGTGCGTCCGGGCATCGCCACTCCGAGGTGTGCCTGCGCCTGGCCCACCAGGGCATCGATGACCGACAGCACGCCGGCGCCGATAATGCGGGCGTGGTCCCGCAGGTACATCCGGCCCAACGTGGCGATCTGGTCGTTGCGGGACCGGCCTGCGCGCAGCTTTCCGCCCAGCTGGGTTCCGGCCCGTTCGATCAGTCCGCGCTCCAGGGAACCATGGACATCCTCATCGGATGCCGCGGGC
The DNA here is from genome assembly GCF_020907405.1 of Arthrobacter sp. zg-Y769. Taxonomy (GTDB): domain Bacteria; phylum Actinomycetota; class Actinomycetes; order Actinomycetales; family Micrococcaceae; genus Arthrobacter_B. The sequence goes on along the minus strand of NZ_JAJJOE010000015.1, from coordinate 34,332 downwards.
AGGTAGGCACCGGACTTCACGTCGGCGTCGAGCTGGTCCAGAGCGACGAGCATGTCCTCCAACTCGGCGTCGTCGAGCAGGCCGGCCTTGTGCAGCACCCGGGCGTGGGCACGCGAGCCGGCAATGTCGTAGCCGGCAAGCCGCCAGTCGAAGTGGGTGGATTTGCTCAGCTCGGCAAGGGCATCTGCCGGGCCGCCGGCGAACCGGCCGCCCCACAGGGCACCTTGGACGGTTGAACCGGAGGTCCCGGTACCCGCTGCTTCTTCTGGCGACTTGCCGTGGCTCATGTGCTTACTTACCTTCTGCTAGGCGCTGGTCGCGGCCGGAGGCCACCTTGGAGGACATCCCGAACAACTCGATGAAGCCACGGGCCATGGACTGGTCAAAACTGTCGCCGGTGTCGTAGGTGGCCAGGTTGAAGTCGTACAGGGAGGACTCGGAGCGGCGGCCGGTAACTACGGGCCGTCCGGCGTCCAGGGTCATGCGGATGTCGCCGGAAACGTACTGCTGGGTGTCGCCGATGAAAGCGTCCAGCGACTGCTTCAGCGGCGAGAACCACTGGCCGTCGTAGACCAGCTCGGTCCAGCGCTGGCCGACCGTCTTCTTGAACCGGGCCTGCTCGCGCTCCACGGTGACATTTTCCAGCTCGCGGTGCGCAGCCATCAGTGCCATGGCACCGGGGGCTTCGTAGATTTCGCGGCTCTTGATGCCCACGAGGCGGTCTTCGACAATGTCGATCCGGCCGATGCCCTGGGCGCCGGCGCGGCGGTTCATTTCCTCGATGGCCTGCAGCGGGGTGACCGGCTTGCCGTCAATGGCGACCGGGACGCCTTCCTTGAACGTGATGACGACTTCATCCGGGGCGGAAGCCGACGCCGGATCGGAGGTGTACTCGTACACGTCCGGGGTGGGGCCGTTCCAGATGTCTTCGAGGAAGCCGGTCTCTACGGCACGTCCCCAGACATTGGCGTCAATGGAGAACGGGTTCTTCTTGGTGGTGACGATCGGCAGGTTCTTCTCCTCGGCAAAGGCGATGGCCTTGTCGCGGGTCAGGGCAAGGTCGCGGACCGGTGCAATGCACTTCAGGTCCGGGCCCAGGGTCTGGATACCGACCTCGAAGCGCACCTGGTCATTGCCCTTGCCGGTACAGCCGTGGGAGACGGTGGTGGCGCCGAACTGGCGGGCGGCAGCCACCAGGTGCTTCACGATCACGGGACGCGAGAGCGCCGAAACCAGCGGGTAGGCATCCATGTAGAGGGCGTTGGCCTTCAACGCCGGCATGCAGTACTCCGTGGCGAATTCCTCGCGGGCATCGGCCACGTAGGCTTCCACGGCGCCGCAGTCCAGGGCCCGCTGGCGGACGGTTTCCAGGGACTCGCCGCCCTGTCCTACGTCCACGGCAACGGCAATAACTTCAGCACCGGTTGCCTCGGCAATCCAGCCGATGGCTACTGACGTATCCAGGCCACCGGAATAGGCCAGAACAATACGTTCGCTCACGGATTTCGCTCCTCTTGCATTGGTTGCGGCCCGTACGGGCCGCTGGTTGGTTCAGGATGAAAGTTTTGGTTCGGGTTCAGCAGGCCGGGGACTGCGGTTACAGGATCCGGCTTTCGGGTGCGGAGCCGTTGTTGGTGGCTTCGTCCGCGATCCGGAGGAAGCGGGCCGCCAGGTCGGGGCCGCCCTCGGGGTCCCGCGTCACCATCATCACCGTGTCGTCGCCGGCGATGGTGCCCAGGACGGACGGCAGCACGGAATGGTCGATGGCCAGCGCCAGGAAGTTCGCGGCTCCGGGCGGAGTCCGCAGCACCACGATATTCGCCGATGCCTCGGCGGTAACCAGCAGCTCACCGCAGAGCCGGGCCAGCCGTGCATCAAGCACTTCCTGGGTGACCCCGGATTTAGGCGCCCGTTCTCCACCCTCGGACGGTACGGCATACACCAGCGCCCCGTCCTTGCCCCGCATGCGCACGGCTCCGAGTTCCACCAGGTCGCGGGAGAGCGTCGCCTGCGTGACCTGCACGCCGTCGTCGGCCAGCAGTGCCGCAAGTTCGGCCTGGGAACGGATGGAAAGACCCGTCAGCAGGGTGCGGATGCGCGCCTGGCGCGCTGTCTTCGTCGCCGGCATGATCATGCCCGCACCTCCGGAATTCCAGTGAGGCCGGACTGCGCCATCAGCCAGACCATCAGGGCCTTCTGCGCATGCAGCCGGTTCTCCGCTTCGTCCCAGACCACCGACTGCGGTCCGTCGAGCACGTCGGCGGAAATCTCGTAGCCTCGGTAGGCGGGCAGGCAGTGGAGCACGACGGCGTCGTCCGCCGCCTGTGCCATGGCCTCGGCGTCCACGGCATAGCTGCGGAACAGCTCCTGCCGGGCGGCCTTTTCGGCTTCCTGCCCCATGGACACCCAGGTATCGGTGGCGACGACGTCGGCTCCGGCCACCGCTTCGACGGCGTCGGTGGTGATGGTGACGGAACCGCCGGTCTCCTCGGCACGGGCCGCGGCGGCGTCGACAATCCGGGGATCGGGCAGGTAGCCCAGCGGACCGGCCACCCGGACGTGCATTCCGGCTGTCACACCGGCGAGCAGGTAGGAGTTGGCCATGTTGTTGGCGCAGTCACCGAGGTAGGCCAGGGTGAGGCCGGCAAGCTTTCCCTTGTGCTCGCGGATGGTCATCAGGTCCGCAAGGAGCTGGCAGGGATGGTAGTCGTCCGACAGTGCGTTGATGACCGGGACAGAGGAGTTGGCAGCCATTTCCTCCAGGCCGGACTGTGCGTAGGTCCGCCAGACGATGGTGGAAACCATGCGCTCGAGCACCTTGGTGGTGTCCGCAACGCTCTCCTTGTGTCCCAGCTGGGACTCCCCGGCGCCGATGATCAGGGGCACGCCGCCCAGATCGGAGATCCCGGCCGCAAAGGACACCCGGGTCCGGGTGGAGGTCTTGTCGAAAATGACCGCAACGGTTCTGCGTCCCGTGGATTCGCCGGCGAACGGCTGGTGCCTGTAGCGGTCCTTCTTCAGCGCATCGGCCAGATCCAGGACTTCGGCCTGTTCCGCCTGCGTGAGGTCGGTGTCGACCAGGAAATGACGGGTCATGGTTTTCCTTCAATGGTTGTACCGGGGGTTGCCGCTGCCCGGACCGTAGCCAGGATGTCCGGCAGGGCGCCGAGGAAGCTCCCGGCCTGTTCTGCCGTGAGGATCAGCGGAGGAGCCAGCCGCAGCGTTGCCGGGCCGGTGCTGTTGATGATGTAGCCCGCCTTCAGCGCAGCCGCGACCACAGCGGGAGCTACGTCGTCGTTCAGTTCGATACCGATAAGGAGGCCTTCTCCGCGTACCTCCGCCACGGCATCCATCGCCGCCAGTTCCCGGCGCAGGTAGTCTCCGGTGGCGCGCACGTTGGCGAGGACTTCCCGGGATTCCAGGACCGTGAGGGTGGCCAGCGCAGCGGCAGCGGCGACGGGGTTCCCGCCGAAGGTGGTGCCGTGCATTCCGGCGGCCAGCAGGCCGGAGGTCCGCTCGCCGAAGGTGATCAGCGCTCCGACGGGGAAGCCGCCGCCCAGGCCCTTCGCCAGGGTCATGGCATCCGGCATCACGCCTTCGGAGGCGAACCACTTGCCCGTACGGCCGATGCCGGTCTGCACTTCGTCAATGACCAGCAGTGCGCCGGCAGCGCGGGTGGCGTCGCGGGCCGCCTGCAGGTAGCCCTCCGGCAGCGGCCGCACTCCCGCTTCGCCCTGGATGGGTTCCAGGAAAACAGCGGCTACGGTCTCATCCACGGCGGCCAGCAGCGCGTCGATATCACCGAACGGAAGGTGCTCCACTCCCCCGGGCAACGGTTCGAAGGGCTCCCGGTAGGCGGGTTTGGCCGTGAGGGCCAGCGCTCCCATGGTCCGCCCGTGGAAGGCTCCTTCAAGCGCGAGGATCCGGGTGCGTCCGGCAGCGGGATCGGAATTCCGCCGGGCCAGCTTGAAGGCGGCCTCGTTGGCTTCCGCGCCGGAGTTCGCAAAAAACACCTTCGAACCCTGCGGAGCGTCGGCGAGCGCCAGCAGCCGTTCGGCCAGCTCCACCTGGGGAGGGCTGGTGAAGAAGTTGGAGACATGGCCCAGGGTGCCGAGCTGATCGGACACCGCGGCCACCAGCGCAGGGTGCGCGTGCCCCAGGGAGTTGACCGCAATCCCGCCCAGCAGATCGAGGTACTGCTTTCCGTCGGCGTCCTCCACGTAGCAGCCGCTCCCGCGGACGAGCGCCCGCTGCGGAGCGCCGAAGACACCCATCAGGGAGGACTCGTAGCGGTTCAGCCATTCATTCTGGCTCTCCGCCGCTGCAGTCCCGGGCTGTGTGCCCGAGGTTTCCGGGTTATTCATGTTTATCCTCCGGTACTACCTGAGTGCCGACGCCGGCCTCGGTGAAGATTTCGAGCAGCATGGAATGCGCCATCCGGCCGTCAACCACCGCGGCGCGGTCCACTCCGCCTTCAACGGCGGCGAGGCACGCCTGCATCTTGGGGATCATGCCCGCTTCCAGGCCGGGCAGCATGGTCCGCAGTTCCCCGGCGGTGAGGGAAGAGATCAGCGAGGACTTGTCCGGCCAATCCCCGTAGAGGCCTTCCACATCCGTGAGTATGACCATCCGCGACGCGCCCAGGGCTACGGCCAGGGCCGAGGCAGCGGTGTCGGCGTTGACGTTCAGCACCTGGCCGGTGGTGCCGCCGTCGTCGTTTATCTCGGGAGCCACCGTACTGATCACCGGGATCCGTCCCGCTGCAATGATGTCCAGGATCGCGCCGGGGTTGACCCCCGTCACTTCCCCCACCAGGCCAAGGTCGACTTCCTCGCCGTCCACGATGACTCCGGTCCGCACGGCCTCCAACAGGCCGCCGTCCTCACCGGACAGTCCGACGGCGTAGGGACCGTGTGCGTTGACCAGGCCCACGAGCTCGCGGCCCACCTGGCCGGTCAGGACCATGCGCACGGCGTCCATGGCCTCGGGAGTGGTCACCCGCAGTCCGCCGCGGAATTCCGACGCGATGCCGAGCCGGTCCAGAAGCGCGCTGATCTGCGGGCCGCCGCCGTGGACAACCACCGGGTGCACGCCCATGTGGTGGAGAAACACGATGTCCTCGGCAAACGCGCGCCTCAGGTCCTCATTGATCATCGCGTTGCCACCGTACTTGATGACCATGGTGGTGCCTGCGAAGCGCTGGATCCACGGCAGCGCTTCAATCAGCGTTGCCGCCTTGTCCTGGGCGCGCAGCCGCTCTCCGGCCTCTGCTGGTGTAATCATGCCTATCCCCCGGTCAGCTGCTGTACGCAGAGTTCTCGTGGACGTAATCCGTGGTGAGATCGTTCGTCCAGATGGTGGCGCTTTCCGTACCCGCATGCAGGTCGATTTCCACGGTGACGGGGCGTGGTGCCAGGTCCACGTCCTCCCGGGGATCGCCGATCCCGCCGCCCCGGCAGACCTGGACGCCGTTGATCGTGACGTCGATTCGGTCCGGCTCGAACGCCGCGTCGGTGGTCCCGACCGCGGACAGCACCCGGCCCCAGTTCGGATCGTTGCCGAAGATGGCGGTCTTGAACAGGTTGGAGCGCGCGACGGCGCGGGCAGCCGTTTCGGCGTCGGCCACTGTCGCCGCGTTAACCGTGGTGATGGCGATGTCGTGGCTGGCGCCTTCGGCATCGGTAATGAGCTGCTGCGCCAGCGAAAGGCAGACCTCGGTAAGCCCGTCGGCGAAATCCTCCTCCGCCGGTGCCGCCCCGGAGGCCCCGGAGGCCATCAGGATTACGGTGTCATTGGTGGACATGCAGCCGTCCGAATCCGTGCGGTCGAACGTCACGGAGGTGGCCGCCCGCAGGGCCGAGTCCAGGACCGGTGCCCCCAGCTCTGCGTCGGTGGTCAGGACCACCAGCATCGTCGCCAGTCCGGGGGCAAGCATTCCGGCACCCTTGGCCATGCCGCCAATGCGGTAGGTACGCCCCGCGGGGTCCGTGCCGGTGAAGAGTGCCTGCTTGGGCACGGTATCGGTGGTCATAATGGCATGCGCCGCGTCTGCCCCGGCGTCGGCGGCCAAGGCATCGGCAGCAGCCTCCACTCCGGCGAGCAGCTTTTCCATGGGCAGCTGGACGCCGATCAGGCCGGTGGAGCAGACCAGCACGTCGGCGGCGCTCAGCCCCAGGAGTTCTGCGGTCTTTTCGGCGGTGGCATGGGCGTTCTGGAACCCCTCCGTGCCGGTGCACGCGTTGGCGCCGCCGGAGTTGAGGATGACGGCGTCGGCCCGTCCGTCGGACACCGCCTGGCGGGACCACAGCACCGGGGCGGCCGTGATCCGGTTCCGGGTGAAGACGGCGGCGGCAGCCTTCGAGGGACCGTCATTGACCACCAGGGCGACGTCGCGTCCCCCGGAGTCCTTCAGCCCTGCCGCCACACCGGCGGCCCGGAAACCTGCCGGAACGGTGATGCCGGTGATGCTTCCCGGAGTCGAAGCGGTCAGTGATTCAGCGCTCATTACGGTGCCACCCCCTGCTGGGTCAGTCCCGCGGTTTCATCCAACCCGAGGGCGATGTTCATGGACTGCACGGCGCCGCCGGCAGTTCCCTTGTTGAGGTTGTCGATCACGCAGCTGACAATCACCCGGTTGGCATGGGCATCGTAGGCCAGCTGGATCACGGCGTAGTTGGAGCCGACCACCATCTTCGTGGCGGGCCACTGGCCTTCCGGCAGCACCCGGACGAAATGTTCCCCGGCATAGGCCTGTTCCCACGCCGTGCGCAGCTCTGCGGGGTCGACGCCGGGACGTACCTTCGCAGTGGCCGTGGTGAGGATCCCGCGGGCCATGGGAGCCAGCGTGGGAGTGAAGGACACGGCCACGGGCTCACCGGCAGCCGCGGACAGCCCCTGCTCGATCTCCGGGGTGTGCCGGTGGCTGCCGCCCACTCCGTACGGACTCATGCCGCCCAGGACTTCCGAGCCCAGCAGGTGCGGCTTGGCAGCCTTGCCGGCGCCGGAGGTACCGGAGGCGGATACGATGACGACGTCGTCCGGCTCCAGCAGTCCGGCGGCAAAGCCGGGTGCCAGCGCGAGCAGGGAGCTTGTGGGGTAGCAGCCCGGGACGGCAATCCGGCGGGCGCCCTTGAGGCGTTCGCGGTGGCCGGGCAGCTCGGGCAGTCCGTAGGGCCAGGTTCCGGCATGCGGAGAACCGTAGAACTTTTCCCAGGCCATCGGATCCTCGAGCCGGTGGTCGGCACCGGCGTCGATCACCAGGGTGTCCGGATCCAGCTGCGCGGCAATCCCTGCACTGGCGCCGTGCGGCAGGGCAAGGAAAACGACGTCGTGCCCAGCCAGCACATCGACGGTCGTGTCCGCCAGGACCCGGTCGGCGAGCGAATGCAGGTGCGGCTGCAGTTCCCCCAGCCGGCTGCCGGCATTGCTGTGGGCCGTGATGGCACCAATGGACACCTCGGGATGGCCGGCGAGCAGGCGCAGCACTTCGCCGCCGGCATAGCCGCTGGCACCGGAGACCGCTACGGAAATCGTCATGCCCCCACCCTACAGCACACTTATGCACCGCCTCCAATAATTATGCAAACCGTATGATGGGTACCACATCGAGCCCAGCACGTAACAGCGAAGCAGAAGAGGCCATGCCATGCACAAAGCCATTGTCGTCCCGGAGTCGGGCGGACCGGAAATCCTGCGCTATGAAGACGTCGAACTGCCGCAGCCCGGCCCGCGCCAGGTGCTCATCAAAGTGGCCGCGGCAGGCGTCAACTTTATCGACACCTATAAGCGCAGTGGGATTTATCCGATGTCATATCCCTTCATACCCGGTTCGGAGGCCGCCGGGACGGTCGTGTCCGCCGGGCCTGAGTCCGGCTTCCGCGAAGGCGACCGCGTGGCCACGGCTGAGGGCGGCGGCGCCTATGCCGAATACATGCTGTTGGACGCAGATGTGGCGCTTCCGGTGCCCGCCGGCATCCGAGACGACACCGCGGCGGCACTGCTGCTCCAGGGCATTACCGCGCATTACCTGTGCAACTCCACCTTTCCGGTGCAGGAGGGACAGACCGCGCTGGTGCATGCCGGAGCCGGCGGCGTCGGGCTGCTGCTGATCCAGCTGCTCAAGGCCAAGGGGGCGACGGTGATCACCACGGTGTCCACCGAGGAAAAGGAGCTGCTGGCACAAGGCGCCGGGGCCGATCATGTGCTGCGCTACGACGGTTTCACCGGGCAGGTGCGTGCCCTCAGCGGCGGGCAGGGTGTGGACGTGGTGTACGACGGCGTCGGCAAGGCGACCTTCGACGGCTCGCTGGCCTGCCTGCGTACGCGGGGCATGATGGTGCTCTTCGGGGCCGCCTCCGGGCAGGTCCCGCCCTTCGACATCCAGCGGCTGAACTCCTCCGGTTCCCTGTTCCTGACCCGGCCCACGATTGCGCATTACCTGCTCACGCCCGAAGAACGCCAGTGGCGGGCCCGCGACCTGTTCGACGCGGTACTGGCGGGCAGGCTGGACGTGCGGATCGGACAGACCTATCCGCTGGCCGAGGCGTCACGTGCGCATACGGACCTTGAAGGGCGGAACACCACCGGAAAGGTACTCCTGGTTCCCTGACGCACGGATCCCGGCGCCGGAGCGCATCGGGCAAACCCGTTGAGAGCCGCACCCCGCCGTCGCAACTCTGACCCGCGCCCGCACAATCAGCGCTCGCGCCATTCCCGTCACCGCTGGTGCGTAGTAAACAAGTAATCGGTACTCGTGTTCGTCCGCGGCCGATCCTGTCCAATTTAAATCCGCGTCGCCTGTGGGGGGTGATCAAATTCAGAAGGCGTTCAAGATGCTCAAAGGGTGTGGCTTGTTTTCTCGACTGTTCACTCGGGCCCGGGTGGTAAATCCATGAGGATCACCCTCATCACCGAAGGCACCTATCCCATCGCCACCGGCGGCGTCAGCACGTGGTGCGACCAACTGATTACCGGGCTCTCCGAACACGACTTCGACGTGGTGGCGCTGACCGGAAACGGTGCCGGAGCGGTCTGGAAACAGCCCGTGAATGTGCGCTCGGTTCGGTTGATTCCGATCTGGGGGCCGGCCGTGCCCGCACTTCGTGCCGGTCCGCGGCGTCGTAGTTGGATTGACTCCACGCAGCATGCGCTGAACCATTTGTGGGATGCCGCGCTCGGTCCAGACGGCGGGAACGCCGTGGAACGGACAACCGACGCCCTGCAGCAGCTGGTGGGAATAAGCGACAACGTTGGTTTATCCCACTCGCTGGCCGCCCGCGGATCCGTGGCGGCCATCCTCGGCGCTTGGTCCCGGCATGCCGTGAGTGCGGGCGAGCCTCCCATTTCAGTCGCCGACGCTGTGACGGCTGCGGGTATCGTGGACCGCGCCTTGGCGCTCGTGGATAACCGGCTGGGCAAGGCGGATGTCGTTCATGCCTCAAGCAACGGTCCGTCGTGTCTTTTAGCGCTGGCGCAGTTGTGGCGGCATAACACGCCGATCCTGCTGACTGAGCACGGTGTCTATCTGCGCGAGCGCTATCTGGCGCTGTATGACGCCAAGATGTCCTGGCCTGTACGACGCACCGTGACTGCCTTCCTCCGTCGGCTGTGCCAGGTGGCTCATGTCCATGCCCACATGGTCCTCCCCGTAAACCAGTTCAACGCGCGGTGGGAGCGCAGGCTCGGCGCCCTCCCGGAGCGTATCCACACCATTTCGAACGGGGTTGATCCCGCAAAATATCCCATGGTGACAACGGAACCGGACCTTCCGACCATTGTCTTTGTAGGGCGAATCGATCCGCTCAAGGATCTGGAGACCCTGATCTCGGCGTTTGCGCTGGTGCGCGAACGGGTCCCGAATGCCCAGCTGCGCATTTTCGGTCCCACACCGAAGGAAAACGTCCTGTACAAAGCCCGTCTGGTGGCGCTGGCTGACAATCTGGGTGTCACCGAAGCAGTCCACTGGGAAGGTCCCAGCCAGGGCAGCCGCCCAGCGGTGGAGGCCGGGCACCTGGTGGCGCTGTCGAGCGTTTCGGAAGGGCTGCCGTTCACGCTGTTGGAAGCAATGATGTGTGGACGTGCCACGGTCAATACCGACGTCGGCGGTGTGGCGGAATGCCTGGACGAACAGCAGACCTCCGGAATGCTGGTCGCAGCCCGTGACCATGCAGCATTCGCGGATGCCTGTGTCGCCCTGCTATCCGATAGCCAGATGAGGTTCGCCATGGGCACGGCGGCACGACGGCGGGCGCTTGCGGAGTTCACTCTGAATAAGTGCCTGACCCGGTACCGCGAGGCCTATGAAGCAGCCCGCGAGGGCAGGTTGCTGGCGCGGTCTCCGCGCCATGCCGCCCCCACCCGGGATATCGCAGGCCCGGCCGAGGCCGATCCCCGGCGCTCGCACGGCAAACGCGCTGCACAGGCCACCCCGGCACCGTTGGATGACGGGCTCGGGTATGCACCGAATCAGGACCCGGTTTTGGATGACCCCTTCCTTGAAGACTTCAACCACCCCGTTCCGGAGGCGCCGGCAGCGGAAGACCCTGCACTCGCTGCCCCGGGTCCGAACGTTCCCGCCATGACGGACACTAACGTCGGGCTGCCGGCATGAGCGCCGACAGTGTCATTCAGCCTCCCTCGGGGGACCAGCTTCCTCCCGCCGGAAATGAGCGCCTGGCTTTCGACGCCGTGGACACGTTCGACATCACTGCACGGCTCGAAGCCTCCGGGCTCAGTGACCGCACTGTTGCAAAGCGGCACGGCGCGACAGACGTCTTCGCTTATGCCCAGTCACTTGTTCACGTGCGGAACACGGTCCACCTGCCGCAGGAACCGGACGGCTGGTTGACCGGGGATGCCCTCTTCGAAGCTGTCCGCCGCGCCCTGGTTCTCATCCTGGGTGCGGTACTTGGCGGCCTGACCGCCACAGTCATGACGGGCAATACCAAAGAAGTCCTCGCCGCCGGTATCAGCGCATGGGTGGTTGGCCAATCAGTGTCCGGCATCGTATGGGCGCATGCCAATACCGGACAGCTAAGACGCGGCATAGCGCACGGGGCCGGCGCGACGATCCTCGTGACCGCGGCCCTTGCCTGCTACATGGTGGTTTCGCTGCTGTTTCCCCCACACGACGCAACCATGGCCGGTCTCATCATGGCCTGGTGCTGGTACTCCTGCATTGTTTCGATGCTTGTCATCCTCGGACGGGCGCGGTATCTGCTTGTGATCCTGGCAGTGGCAGTCGCCGCTGTTTCCCTCACGCTGATGCTCGGGCATGGGGCCGCTACTGCCATTGTCCTGGCCGTAGCGATTCTGGTGATGGCCGCAGTAACCCTCGCCCTGGCCTTCCATCTGCGGGATCTCCGGGAACCGTACTTCCCCGGCCGCGCGGACTGGCGCGCCGCCTGCGCACCGGCCATCCAGGCCGCATGCCTGGCAGCTGCACTTTCCATGGCCTTGATCCGGCTACCGGATTGGGAAGGAACAGCGCTTATCGTTGCCACCGTCGTCGCCGCCGCTGCGACCGACCCCGCACTGGTGCTTATGCGCCAGCGGCTCATGTGGTCTTCCCGGCGCACGCCGCTGCTGCGCAATGCCGCCCGGAACGCATGGATGGTCACCATGGGTATGTCGGCAGCCATCGTCCTGATATCGGCGTCCGTTTCCACGCTGGTTGTCCTGTTCCTGGTCGGGTACGCCACGGTGACTATTACGGTCATCGCAGCCGCGGCTTTCAGTTCCCTGGCTACCACTTCCACAACGCTCAGTGCGTTTGGCCTGCCGCTCGGCGGCGTGGTTTTTGCCGGGGCTGCCCCACTCTCGGCGGCAGCGTGGATCCTGGTGGGAAACCTTCCGGGCATCCTGTTGGCTGTGACATTCCTGATCGCGGGTATAGCAGTACTACTGGCACGGGTCGCCGATCCGCGGGCTTATGCATGAGTCCGGCACGGCTGGCACTGCCCTGGTATGTCCATCCTGCGGAAGCGCCGCAGGACTGGGCTTGGCTTGCAGGCCGGCACCGGGACGTGTCGTTCGTGGTCGCCAACGTCCACAACGGCCCGGGCACGGACAGTGACGAGTACTACCCCGAGGCGCTGGCCCGCCTACGGCACATGCGGGTACTGGGCTACGTTCCGGTCCATTACGGCCGACGCCCCGTGCAGGATGTCGTGAAGGACATCGCAGCGTGGCAGCAGTTCTATCAAGTCGACGGGATTCTGCTGGACGAGATTCCGGCTTCGGAAGACAGTCTGGCACGGTGCGTCCAGTACGCTTCCGCGGCCCGGAATGCCGGGATTACCTACCTGGCGGCGAACCCGGGCACCTTTCCGACGTCCGCGCATCTGGACCTGTTCGACGTCACGGCTGTCTTCGAAGGAACAGCGGAATCCTACAAGCACTTTCGACACCCCGGATGGTCCCGCGACGTTTCGCCGTCCCGACTATGGCACCTGGTTTATGCATGCGGCCCGGACCAAATCGCCGCCGTCCAGGCCAGTGCCGTCCGGCGCGGCGCAGCACACGTGTTTGCGACCGACCGTTCCCTGCCCAATCCATGGCTCGGACCCCCTGCCTCTGTCTCCGCCCGTCTCCGTTCCGGCCCTCCCCTGATCCCTTGATGAGCCGCTTCACAGCACGGGCCCGAACAGGATCTGGCGGAGTGCAGCCCGGCCCGCGTCCATGCCTGGCTGCGTTTCTGCTCCTCGCCCTGATGCTCCAGGGCTGCGCCGGCGGTGGTCCCCCCGGATCGTCTTCCCCTTCGCCTGCTTCATCTCAAGCCACTGACGGGAAGGCCGGGCCGGCTGCGCCGCTGTGGCGGCCTTCCCCGACAGATAGCTGGCAGTGGCAGCTCACCGGCACCGTCGACGGCACTGTGGAGGCCGACATTTACGACGTCGATTTTGAAACCACCAGCCCCGAAGAGCTTGGCGTTCTGAAGCAGGACGGACGGCGGCTGATCTGTTACTTCTCGTCCGGGTCCCGGGAGGAATACCGCGGCGATGCCGCCGAATTTCCTCCAGCCGTCCTAGGAAGACCCATGGACGGCTGGCCCGGCGAACAGTGGCTCGACATTCGGCAAACGGATGTTCTACTGCCGATTATGGCAGCGCGGATGGATGCTTGTGCGGCAAAGGGGTACGACGCCGTTGAACCCGACAACGTCGACGGCTACCGCAATGAAACGGGTTTCCCGCTGACGGCCGCCGACCAGCTCGCCTATAACCGGGCGCTGGCCGAGCTGGCCCATTCCCGGGGCCTGTCCGTGGCGTTGAAGAATGACATGGATCAGATCCCCGAGCTGGTGCGCTACTTTGACTTCGCCATTAACGAGGAATGCGTCCGCTATGCGGAATGCAACCTGTATCAGCCCTTCGTTGACACAGGGAAGGCTGTTCTGCACGTCGAATACGTTGGGACGGTGGACTTCTGCGCCGAGGCACGGCACCACGGCCTGAGCTCAATGCTGAAACCGCTGGATCTCGGGGCCTCGAGGCAGCCCTGCTAACCCCCGTGGAACACCGAAGGGCAGCGCGCCACGCATGCTGCTGCCGGCCGGGCCCGGCACGCTCCGCCCGCACGGCTTAAACGCAGCAGGCCCCGCCGGATAACGACATCCGGCGGAGCCTGCTGGTTGGTTGGATGAACCTAGCGCTGAACGGCACCGAACCGTTCGGCGGCCAGGGCGACGGCGGCCGCCCGCGCTTCGGAGGCTTCATCGGCCGTGAGTGTCCGGTCCGGAGCACGGAAGCGCAGCGCGAACGCCAGCGACTTATGCCCGGGCTCAATGCCCTGGCCCGCGTAGACATCGAACAGTGCCACGTCTTCAAGCAGCTCCCCGGCACCCTCGCGCAGTGCCTCGCGGACCTGCTCGGCGGGAACATCCTCTTCCACCACCAGTGCCACGTCCTGCGTGGAAATGGGGAAGCTGGAGATCGGACGCGCCACGATGATATCCGGGGCAGCCTCGAAGATGGCGTCCACGTCCAGTTCCACGGCCGCGGTGCGGGCGGGCATGTCGCGCTCGGCCAGGAGCTTGGGGTGCAGTTCGCCGGCGTAGCCCACGGTCTCGCCGCTGCGCAGCGCAATGCGTGCGGTGCGGCCCGGGTGGAACGCCTGGTGGGTACCCTGCTCCACCACGAGTTCCACGCCCAGGACGTCGCCCATGAGCCGGGCGAAGTCGACGGCGTCGGCCCAGTCCCAGGCACGCGGCGTGTTGCCGGCGCCGGGAGCGGACTCGTGGCCGGCCAGCAGGACGCCCACGTGCAGCGGCTGGTCCGGAATTCCGGCGTACAGCTCATCCAGCACGTCCTCGGACGGCTTTACGCCCAGCGGCGGGATGCTCTCCGTACCCAGGTGCTCGCCCGGCAGGAAGACCGTGCCGGATTCGAACAGGGCCAGGTCCCGGAAACCGCGCGACATGTTGCGCTTGGCCACCTCGAACAGGCCGGGCAGCACCGAGGTGCGCAGGTAGCCGTATTCGGCGCTGAGCGGGTTGGCCAGTTTCAGGGCCGGGCGGGTGCCGTCCGGTGCACCGAAGGTGTTGTTGTCCGCCTCGGTCACAAACGGGTAGGCCAGCACTTCGGTAAGTCCGGCGGCCGCAAGGGACTGCATCAGGCGGCGGCGCTGCTGCTGCAGACGGGTGAGGCCGCGTCCGGGAGGGGCCACCGGCAGGGTGGACGGGATCTTGTCGTAGCCCACCAGACGGATGATTTCCTCGGTGAGGTCCTCGCGCGTCTCCAGGTCGGGGCGCCAGCTCGGCGGTGTCACCAGGTACCCGGCCCCGGTTTTCTCGACCGTGGCGCCCAGGTCCTCCAGCGTGCCGGTGATCTGGGACTCGGTGAAGTCCAGGCCGATCAGCCGGGCGGGGAACTGCGCGGGCAGCTCGATGCGCCGCGGCGCGGGGGCGGTGCCGACGTCGGTGATGGACTCGTCGGCAGTGCCGCCCGCGAGTTCCACCAGCAGATCGACGGCACGCTGCGCGGCGACGTCGGCCACGTTCCAGTCCACGCCGCGCTCGAAGCGCTTGGACGCTTCGGAGGGCAGCTTATGCCGGCGGCGGGAGCGGGCAATGCTGACTTCCTCGAAGTGCGCGGCTTCGATCAGCACGTTCTGGGTTCCGCCGGCAACCTCGGTAGCGGCTCCGCCCATCACGCCGGCAATGCCGATGGCACCGGAGCCGTCCGTGATCAGCAGGTCCTCCGGGGAAAGCCGGCGTTCCTTCTCGTCCAGGGTTTTCAGGGTTTCGCCCTCGGCGGCGCGGCGCACCACAATCTGGCCGGTGAGCTTATCCAGGTCGTAGAAGTGCAGCGGCTGGCCGAGCTCGAGCATCACGTAGTTGGAAATGTCGACCACAAGCGAGATGGACCGCATGCCGGCCAGGCGCAGGCGGGAGGACATCCACGGCGGGGTGGGCCGCGAGGTGTCCACACCGCGGACGGTCCGGGCCACGAAGCGGTCGCAGCCGGGCCTGCCGTAGATGGGCGCGGCGTCCTCGAGCCGTACCGGGTAGCCGTTGCCGTCTGCCTGCGGAACAACGACGGCGGCAGCCGGGTCGGTGAACTTGGTGCCGGTGGCGTGGGCGTATTCGCGGGCGGCGCCGCGGATGGAGAAAACGTAGCCGCGGTCAGGGGTGACGTTGATTTCCGCCGCCTGGTCGTACAGGCCCAGCAGTTCCATCGCGTCCGTGCCGACCTCGGGGTCCAGCCCCAGGGTGGAGAGCACCAGGATGCCGTCGTGGTCCTCGCCGATTCCGAGTTCGCGCACGGAGGCGATCATGCCGGCCGAGACGTGCCCGTAGGTCTTGCGCGGGCTGATCCGGAAGTCTCCGGGCAGCACGGCGCCGGGCAGGGTGACAACAACCTTGTCCCCCACCTTGAAGTTGTGTGCACCGCAGACAATGCCCTGGACACCGGAGGGCTCAATGCCCTTGCCGGTCAGGGTCTGCTCTGCACCTTCGGGCACTACCCGGACCGAGCACCAGTTAATCGTTTTGCCGTTGCTCTGCGGCTCGGGCTCCATGCTGAGCACCTGGCCCACCACGATGGGTCCCTGCAGCTCATCGGTGGGACGGTGGACGTCCTCTTCCTCCAGGCCAACCTTCACGAGGTCTTCCATTACATCTTCGGCGGTTGCGTCCGCCGGCACCTGGGCATACTCGCGCAGCCAGGAAAGTGGGATTCTCACTTAGATCTCCATCCCGAAGTGTTCGCTGAAACGTACGTCGCCTTCGATCATTTCGTGCATGTCCGAAACCTCGTTGCGGAACATGAGGGCACGGTCAATGCCCATGCCGAAGGCAAAACCTGTGTAGACCTCGGGATCGATCCCGGCGGCGCGGAGCACGTTGGGGTTGACCATGCCGCAGCCGCCCCATTCGATCCAGCGCGGGCCGCCCTTGGCTCCCGGGTGCCAGATGTCCAGCTCGGCGCTGGGCTCGGTGAAGGGGAAGTAGTTCGGCCGCAGCCGGACCTTCGCTTCGTCGCCGAAAAGGACACGGGTGAAGTGCTCCAGGGTGCCCACCAGGTCGGCCATGGTCAGGCCCTTGTCAATGGCCAGGCCCTCGAACTGGTGGAAGACCGGGGTGTGCGTGGCGTCCAGCTCGTCGGTGCGGAACACCTTGCCGGGGCAGAGCACGTAGATCGGCAGGTCGCGCTCAAGCATGGAGCGGACCTGGACCGGGGAGGTGTGGGTGCGCATCACCAGGTGCGCCTCGGGCGGCTCCACGAAGAAGGTGTCCTGCATTTCGCGGGCCGGGTGGTCCGGCTTGAAGTTCAGCGCGTCGAAGTTGAACCACTCGGATTCCACTTCGGGGCCCTCTGCGATTTCCCAGCCCATGCCGACGAACACATCCGCCACCCGGTCCTGCAGGGTGGAAATCGGATGCCGGCCGCCGATGTGCCGGCGGCGGGGAGCCGCAGTGACATCCACCGCCTCTTCGACGAGGATCCGGGCGTCCCGCTCCGCTTCGAGTTCGACGGTGCGGGCGGCGAGCGCGGAGTTGATCCGGCCGCGGGCGGGGCCCACGAGCTTGCCTGCGGCGGCCTTCTGGTCCTTGGGGAGCTTGCCGATGGCCCGGTTCGCTCCGCTCAGCGGCGACTTCTCGCCGGTGACGGCAATCCGGACTTCCTTGAGCCCGTTGAGGTCCGCGGCAGCGGCAATGGCGGCGAGCGCCTGCTCGACGGCGGCGGTTATGGCAGCTTCATCCAGCGGATTCGGCGGCTCGGGCAGGGCGCCCTCAGGGGAAGTATCTGGGGAACCGGTCCCCGGTGTGGAGTTAGACATGTACGGTGCTTACCTGTTTCCGGCCCTAGTTGGGTTCTGGCTTATCATTGCAAGTCTAGTAGACGCCCCTTGCCGGGCCGTCATACTCCTGCAGGGAGGTTGCCATGCCGTCCGTTCCGCCGTCCGCCTCTTCGGGACCGCCCTTGTCTGGCGGGCCTGCCGCCTCCCTCCGCCGGTGGATCAACGTGCTGAACCTTTCCACGCCCGCCGGCCTGATGCTGGCCCGTCTGACCGGGTGCCGGACCCTGCCCGGGCCGCAGAAGACCACCCTTGTGGAGGGCTATCCGCTTTCCCTCCCCCGTGCGGCCGCCTTCACCGTCGGCAACGTGGTGTTTTACCGGTCCTCCTCAGCCCGCCGCATCCATGCGCCGGACAGCCCGCTGCTGCGCCACGAGATTCGCCACAGCTCGCAGTACGCGCTTCTGGGTCCGTTCTTCCTGCCGGCGTACTTCGCCGCCTCGGCCCTCTCCCGGGCCTTCGCCGGAGATCCGGCGTCGGCGAATCCGTTTGAACGGCTGGCGGGGCTGCGCGACGGCGGCTACCACCCGGGCCCCGGAAGGCAGCGGCGGCGCACCCGGGCTCCCCGCCCGGACCGACCCCGCCGCCTGATCCGCAGCAGATAGAGCTATCCCCTGATTCGAACATATGTTCTAATGAAGGGATGAGGTGGCAAGGTCAGGAACTCAATGCACCGCCCGCGCAGGGCGACGATAGCGGCACCGCACAGGGGGAACCCGGGCCGGAGCCCGCAGCACTGCCCCTGCCGGCGGCGCCCGGCACCACCGATCCGCTGATTCCGCTGCAGGGCCTGGTGCGCTCCGTACGCACGCCGGACTTTGCGGGCGTGACGTTCCACGAGGTCGTGGCCAAATCGGTACTGAACAAGGTGGGCGGGGGCTCCAACATGCCCTTTGAATGGACCGTCAATCCGTACCGCGGCTGCAGCCACGCCTGTGTCTACTGCTTCGCCCGCAAGACCCACACCTACCTGGATATGGACAGCGGCGCCGATTTCGACAGCCAGCTGGTGGTCAAGGTCAATGCCGCCGAGGTCCTGCAGCGGGAACTCGCCCGGCCCTCCTGGCAGCACCACCATGTGGCCATGGGCACCAACACTGATCCTTATCAGCGCGCCGAGGGCCGCTACAAGCTGATGCCCGGCATCATCCGTGCGCTGGCGGACAGCGGCACCCCGTTCTCCATCCTGACCAAGGGCACGCTGCTGGCGCGGGACATCCCGCTCCTGAAGGAAGCGTCCGCGCAGACCGAGATCGGCATGGGTATTTCCCTGGCCCTGGTGGACCCGGAACTGGCCAGGCGGGCCGAGCCCGGAACGCCCACACCCCGTGCACGGCTGGAGCTGATCAGCCGCCTCCGGGACGCCGGCCTGCCGTGCTCGGTCATGGCCATGCCCATCCTGCCGTGGCTGACCGACGGCGACGAATCCCTGGACGCCCTGTTCTCCGCGCTCGCTGCTGCCGGGGCCACCGGCGTCACCGCGGGTGCCCTGCATCTGCGTCCCGGGGCGCGGGAATGGTATCTGGAGTTCCTGGCCCGCCACTACCCGGAACTCTCCGGCCGGTACGCCGACCTCTACGGCAAGGGCACGTACGCGTCCAAGGAATACCGGGACTGGCTGGCCGGGCGGATCCGGTTCTTCAAAGCTAAGTACGGCTTCACCGGCGGCGCCCGGTTCCTGCGGCCGGCGGGGGAAACGGCTCCCGGAGCGGGAAGGCCGGACGCCGCCCCGGCGGCCAGCCAGGAGGCACTGTTCTAGGGCCCGGCCGTAACCGTTTCCTGCAGGGCGGTAACGATGGGCAGGTCAGCCGGGATCCAGGGCAGCTCCATCAGTGCCTTTTCGGTGAGGTCCACCCAGCGAAGCTCGTCGTGGTCCTCCAGCGGCTCGGGTGTCCCGCCGGTGACTTCTGCCAGCCACACGCGCATTGAGGCGGAGCTGTTGAGCGGCCAGCCCTGCTCCGAGGGGCCACGGACTTCGGCGCCCAGCTCGACGCGGATCCCGAGCTCCTCCGCCAGTTCGCGGTGCAGCGCCTCCATGCAGCCTTCCCCGGGTTCCACCTTTCCGCCCGGGAACTCCCATAGTCCGGCGAGCGCTTCGGGAGCGCTTCGCCGCGCCGCCAGGAGCTTCGAGGGCCGAACGAGGGAATCCAGGATTGCGGCGCCCACCACCTGCACGCTTGGCGAAGACCGGGGAACCGCCGTACCGGCCTGGCTGGAATTCTCTTGTGAATGCATCCATCGAGCTTAACCGGTCTGCCCGGTGCCCTTCGTCCTCCGGGGCGGTGCACTGCCCACGGCAACCGTGGCATCGGTTTCCTCCTTCCGGAGAATCTGCGGGGCCAGGCCTGCCGCTGCAAGCAGCCCGTCCACGGCAGCTGCCTGTTCCTCGCTGCATTCGAGCAGGAGCTTTCCCCGGGAGCCGAGCCATTGCGGAGCTTCGCTGATGATGCGTCCCACCGTATCGAGTCCGTTACGGCCGCCGTCGAAGGTGGCGGCCGGTTCGTAGTTCCGTGCTTCGCGCGGCAGCAGGGCCAGCGCCGCGGTGGGGACGTAGGGTGCGTTGGCAACCACGAGGTCAACCCTCCCGCGCAGCTCTTGAGGCAGCGCCAGGAAGAGGTCACCCTTCAGGACGGAGGCCTGCGGCAGATTGCTGCGGGCGCATTCGACTGCTTCCGGGTGAAGGTCGACGGCGTATATCCGGCAGTCCGGCACGGCCGCCGAGAGCGCCATCGCGACCGCCCCCGATCCGCAGCACAACTCCACTACCAGGCGCGCACTCCGTCCTGCAAGCACATTCACCGCCTGGGCGGCCAGGAACTCCGTACGCCGCCTTGGAACAAAAACACCCGGCCGCAGCGCTACCCGAAGACCTCCGAAAGACGCCCAGCCGAGAATCTGCTCCAACGGCTGTCCGGCCAGCCGTTGGGCTACCATGCGGTCCAGCACCGCTGCGCCGGGGGCGCCGGACAGCAGCAGGAGCGCTTCCTCTTCGGCGAACACGCACCCTGCATCCCGCAGGCGGGACACCAGCCCCTCGGGAAGTTCACGGCTCTGCACGCGTTAACGGTGACAGGACCACGCTGCCGGCACCAGTGCCTAACCTTGTGCCGTCCACAGTCCGCTGCAGCAGGAAACCTTCCTCGTGCACTGCCGTGCATTAGGCTGGAGGGGACGAAGCCGTCCCGGCGTCCGGCAGGAGCATTTCCTGTTCGCGGCCGTGAACGCCGTCCGCAGCGGCATAGCCGCATCCCCCACTTTTGAAAGCGAATATGTCCCGGAGCACCACCGCGCCCGTTTTATTGTCCAGCCAGCGCACACCCGGCACCCGTCGTACCACCGCGGCCAAGGCCATAGTTGCCTTGGCCGTGGGCAGTTTTGCGATCGGCACCACTGAATTCAGCATCATGGGCCTGTTGCAGGAAATGGTCGAAGACCTGGGCATCTCCGTCCCCGCGGGCGGCCATGTGATCTCTGCCTACGCAATGGGCGTTGTGGTGGGGGCTCCCGTGCTAGCCGCACTCGGAGCCCGGATGCCCCGCAAGACCCTGGTACTGGGCCTGATGCTCTTCTTCGCCCTGAGCAACCTGTCTTCGTTCTTTGCCGGGGATTACTCCTGGCTGCTCTTTACCCGATTCCTGTCGGGGCTGCCGCACGGCGCCTTCTTCGGCGTTGCCGCGGTCATTGCCGCGTCGCTGGTGGCACCGACGCGCCGGGCGTGGGCCATCTCGATGGTGATGCTGGGACTGAGCATCGCGAACGTGGTGGGGGTGCCGTTTGCCACGTGGCTGGGACAGCAGGCCGGCTGGCGGTGGATGTTCGTCCTGGTCGCGGCCATTGGCCTCCTGACCGTTGCCATGGTGGCCCGTTTCGTCCCGTACCAGGCGCCCCTGGCCGGTGCCAGCATCAAGGGTGAGCTTAGCGCCCTCGGGCGGACCCAGGTCTGGCTGGCCCTGCTGGTGGGAACTGTCGGCTTCGGCGGGTTCTTCGCGGTGTATTCGTACATCGCGCCCACCATGACCGAGGTGGCAGGCATCTCCGAGAACGTGCTGCCCGTCGTCGTCGGGCTCTACGGCGTGGGTCAGGTGATCGGCAACGTGGCCGGCGGACGGCTGGCCGATATTAATGTCATGGGCAGCATCTACGCGATCCTGGGCGGCACGGTGGTAATCCTGCTGGCCTACGCGTGGGCGGTGCAGTACGCGGTGACCGCCATGGTGCTGGTTTTCCTGGTGGGGGTGATCGGCTCAATGCTGACGCCGCCGCTGCAGACCAGGCTGTTGGATGTGTCGCCGGGGGCCGAGTCGCTGGCCTCGTCGCTGAACCATGCGGCCCTGAACCTGGCCAATGCGCTGGGGGCGCTGCTGGGCGGCGTCGTTATTGCCTGGGGCTGGGGGTACCGCTCCCCCGCCGTGGTGGGGGCGGTACTCGCCCTGCTTGGTCTGGCTATTGCGCTGATCAGCGGGTCACTTGACCGGCGTCCTGCGCGTTCCTCGAAGCAAATACATCAGGTTCCAGGTAAATAGCGGTCGCGATCGGTACTGCGGCCCGGATCCGCGCTTCCGCGGCATTGATGCCGCCGGCGATCTCCTGCCCGGTATCGCTCTTGGCCATGGTGATCTTGGCCGCGACAAGCAGTTCCTCCGGACCCAGGTGCAGGGTCTTGAGGTGGATGATCCGCGTATCGGGGTCGTCCTGGATGGCAGCTTCGATCCTGCGGACATCATCCCGCGTTGCAGACCGAGCAGCAGGGACTTCGTCTCCATGCCCAGGATTACGGCAATAACGACCAGCAGCACACCGATCATGGCCGTGCCCAGTGCGTCCCAGATACCGTTGTGGGTCAGCAGGGTCATGCTCACGCCGAACAGGGCGAAGATCAGGCCGAGGAGGGCGCCCAGGTCTTCGAGCAGGACTACCGGCAGTTCCGGTGCCTTGGCGGTCCGGACGAACTGCTTCCAGCTCTGCTTGCCGCGCGTGTGGTTCGATTCCCTGATGGCCGTGCGGAAGGAGAAGGCTTCGGCAATGATGGCACCGACGAGCACTGCCAGCGGTACCCACCACCAGCGGCCTTCGATCGGGTGCGGATCCTGCCACTTGTGGTATGCCTCGTAGAGGGCGAACAGGCCGCCGACGCTGAAGAGGACGATGGAGACGATGAACGCGTAAACGTAGCGTTCACGGCCGTAGCCGAAGGGGTGCTCGGGACTGGCCTGGCGCCGTGCGCGTTTGCCGCCCACGAGCAGCAGTGCCTGGTTGCCGGAGTCGGCAACCGAGTGGATGGCCTCCGCGAGCATGGAGGATGAACGCGTTAAGGCGAAGGCAATGAACTTCATGACCGCAATGGCCAGGTTGGCGCTCAGTGCCGCGATAATCGCCTTATTACCGCCGCTGGCAGACATACTAAGACCCGTTTCTCTTTGTACTTGGATGGGCTGGTTCAGCTGTCCGGAGGCAACTGTTGCCAATACGCTACAGGGGAGAAGTTCTGCCGGGGAAAGCCTGCAGGTTACCCGTTCTGGGCGCGGGCGGAGGCGTAGAGGCACACAGTTGCGGCCGTGCCCACGTTCAGGCTCTCAGCCCGCCCGTAGAGCGGGACAGCTACGCGGTGGTCGGCTGCGGCCAGTTCGGCATCGGACAGGCCCTGAGCTTCGTTGCCGAAGAGCCAGGCGGTGGCTTCCTCAAGCCGCGGCAAGCCGGTGTCGTCGGACGCGTTGTCCGCACCGGAACCGCCGGCCGCCGTGGCACTGCCGAAGCGCCGGACCGCACTGAGGTCCTGGAGCCGGTCCAGATTGACGTTGCCGTAACCATCGGCTGCCAGGACGGTCACGCCGGCGGCATGCAGGGCGTCAATGACGGATGTGAAGTCGGCTCCCGTTACCACCGGCAGGTGAAAGAGCGATCCTGCGGTGGACCGCACCGCTTTGGGATTGTAGATATCCACGCTGGACGCGGTGAGCACCACGGCGTCGGCCCCGGCCGAATCGGCGGCCCTGAGCACGGTGCCGGCGTTGCCCGGGTCCCGCACCTCGCACAGCACGGCAACGAGCCGGGCGCCGGACGCGAGTACTTCCTCCAGCGTCGCGGTGGAGACGTTGCAGACAGCAAGAATGCCCTGCGGCGAGACCGTGTCGGCCATCGCGGCCAGCACCTCGTCCGTGGCCAGGCGGAGGGTCACGCCGCGGGCCAGATCAGCAAGTTCCGGAAGCCGGTCCAGGCAGGCCTCGGTGGCATACACCTCGTGGACGACGGCGGAACCGCCGTCGGCCGCAGCCGCACGGTGCGCGGAAAGCGCCTCCCGCACGGCCTGCGGCCCTTCGGCCAGGAAGCGGCCGGATTTTAAGCGCGAAGAGCGCCCGGCAAGCTTCGCTACATCACGGACCCGATCGGCTCGGGGGTTGGACATAAGCGGTGCCTGCGGGCGCCCTTCAAGGTTCATCGGCTGTGGAGAACCGACTTAGCCCTGGAACTTCTGGCGGGATTCTCCGCCAGCAGGCTCCAGGCCTGCAGCCTTGGCTGCTTCAACGGAGTTGAACCAGTACTCGGCAACGGTCTGCTCGTACCAGGTGGAACCCGGGACGTGGTACTTGCCCGAACCCAGGTTGCCCTTGATGACGAAGCCTTCGGGGGCGTCGCCCTCGGAAGCCTTGAAGCCGCCCTGAGCGGTGGCAACGGCAGCAGCCGGCTTTTCGGCGACGGGGGCAGCAGCGGCCTTGGCAACCGGTGCAGCCGCAACGGCCGGAGCGGAGGTGTCGGACGGCAGTGCGTCCTTGGCGAGCTGGACCAGTGCGGCGAAGGCAGCAGCGTCGTTGACGGCCAGTTCAGCCAGCATACGGCGGTCAACCTGGATCTCGGCCAGCTTCAGGCCCTGGATCAGGCGGTTGTAGGTCAGGCCGTTGGCGCGGGAAGCAGCGTTGATGCGCTGGATCCACAGGCGGCGGAAGTCGCCCTTACGCTTGCGGCGGTCGCCGTAGCTGTACACAAACGAGTGCAGCAGCTGCTCTTTGGCCTTACGGACCAGGCGCGAACGCTGTCCGCGGTAACCCTTGGCGCGCTCGAGAATAACCCGACGCTTCTTGTGGGCGTTAAGCGCCCGCTTCACACGTGCCACGTGCGTACTCCTTTTGGTAAATCTCCCCGACTTCAAAAAAGTCTCTGCACCTGTTGATCCAGGCGGGGAAAGCTTGATGGGGTGATGCTGTCCCGGACGGGACGGCTATCGGGGACTGGCTAGATGCCGAGCATCTTCTTGATGACCTTGGCGTCCGCCGGTGACACGATCTTGTCGTTGGCAAGGCGGCGGGTCAGCGTGGAGGGCTTGTGCTCCAGGTAGTGGCGGCGGTTAGCCTGCTGGCGCTTGAGCTTGCCGGTACCGGTCAGCTTGAAGCGCTTCTTGGCGCCACTGTGGGTCTTCATCTTCGGCATGTCTACCGATCTCCTTTAGGTTTCCGCGGGCATGCCCGCGGGGCTTCGGACACCTTGCGGGTGCCAGGGCTTATTACTGGACGCCGGAACGGCGCAGAGTAAAACTACTCTGCAGTTCCGGGCTTGTTCTGGCCGGTGGTCCCCCGCGAGGAGGACGGCTTGCCGGCAGGCTTCGGTGCTGCTGCAGGCTTGGGCCGGGCTGCAGGCTTGGGTGCCGGCTTTGCCGCGGTCGGCTTCGGAACCGCTGCAGGCTTCGGCGCTGCGGCAGGCTTCGCTGCTTCTGCCGGCTTGGCTGCCTCGGCGGGCTGGGCCGGAGCCGGAGCTGCAGTTTCAGCGGCAGGCGCTGCGGCCGGCCGGCTGGCTGCAGCTACGCGGCGTGCCTCGGTTGCAGCCTTTTCGGCAGCTGCAGCCTTGGCCCGCTTTGCGGCCTGTTCCTTTTCAGCCTGTTCCTGCTCTGCGCGTGCCTTATCGGCAGCTTCAGCGGAGGAACCCAAACGCAGTCCGTCCGGAAGCAGGTCCGCGAGGCTCTGCGTCAGGGGAGCCTTCTCAGAAGAGGTATCCACGCGCGGCGGTGCCTCTCCGTTCCGGACTGCCTCGTTGGCAGCCTTGGCGTCGGCCCGCTGCGTTGCGCGGCGGGCTTCAGCCTTGGCCTCGGCCTTGTTCTTCACCGGGCCGATGACCATGACCATGTTGCGGCCATCGATCCGCGGGGTGGACTCAACCACACCCACTTCAGCGACGTCCTCAGCGAACTTGTTCAGCAGCTTCATGCCCATTTCGGGGCGCTGCTGTTCACGTCCACGGAACTGGATCATGGCCTTGACCTTGTCACCGGCGGCCAGGAAGCGCATGGCGTGTCCGCGCTTGGTTTCGTAGTCGTGGGTGTCGATCTTCAGGCGGAAGCGGATTTCCTTCAGAACGGTGTTCGTCTGGTTCTTCCGTGCTTCGCGTGCCTTGACGGCGGCTTCGTACTTGTACTTGCCGAAGTCCATTAGTTTGCACACCGGAGGCTTGGCCTGCGGTGCTACCTCAACAAGATCCAGGTCAGACTCGGCAGCCAGACGAAGTGCGTCCTCAATCCGGACCACTCCTACCTGCTCGCCTGCCGGACCTACCAGCCGCACCTCGGGGACGCGGATCCGATCATTGATTCTTGGCTCGCTAATGTTGCAGCTCCTGTGCTCTTCAAAACGGCTACCGCCTGCAAATGAAGAAGGCCTCCAATTGCAAGCGCAATCGAAGGCCCTGTGGGGGTCGGCAGGAACTGCCCCGAAGCCAGTTCGAAGGCAGTTAGCTCCCGGAAAAAACCGCAGTAATACTGCAGCCCGTCCGGTGCCGACCTGAACCCGGCAACTCTGCCGCCAACGAGGGCGGTCAGGTCGACGCGGGTGGGAGGGGTCTCCGCTTGCATACCGGCGACGTAAGCTTCCAGGAGGAAAGTGTGATTTTCATCCCGCCCGTGAAGGGCATTGAAAGTAACGACAACCAGTCGGTCTGTGACAAGCTTACCAGTATGAGTACCCCACAGAGCAATCCGGCCGGCGAGGCAACCCGCCACTCCTTCCCGGGAACACCAGCAGAGTCCGAATCTGCGGCAGCAGCACAGCAGGAAGTCGTCGAGCAGATGCGCGACATTGCCGAAGTGCCGGCCATCGAGGTCATTACGACGGCGGCCGTCCACCTGATGAGCGCAGCAGCCGTAAAGTGCGGCCTGGCCGAAGGCGATGACGCCGAAGAGCTCAAGGACCTGGACGAGGCCCGCAAGCTGATCACCGCCCTGGCCGGTTTTGTCACCGCCGCCGCCCCGGAGATCGGCAGCCAGCACGCCGGACCGTTGCGCGACGGACTGCGTTCCCTGCAGCTCGCCTTCCGCGAAGCTTCCGTTATCCAGGATGCTCCGGGCAAGGGTCCGGGCGAAAAGTTCACCGGCCCCGTCAGCTAGGACTCCGTTCCTCCCCCGCACCATTGATCGCCCGAAGGGCCTGACGCCGGCAGCTGCCGGTACCGCGGAATCCGCGGCAGGCTCTTCGGGCTTTTTCCTGCCCGGAAACTAGCGGACCGGATCCGGGCGCCGGGCGAACCCCCGGACCATAAGCGTCACCAGCACCAGCACGGATGCGGCACCGCCGGCCATCAGGAAGCCGGACCAGGGACCAATGACGTCGATGGCCAGGCCTGCCACAGGTGCGCCCAGCGCGGTGCCGGCAGTCATCGACGAGCCGTACCAGCCCATGGCTTCGCCCCGCCGTTCCTCCGACACGAGGTCAGCCACCCGCTCGGATGCCGAAGACAGCACCGGCGCGCAGAGCAGGCCCGGGGCGATTGAAAGCAGTGCAAGGCTGAGGGTGCCGGTGGCGAAGGCCATCGGCATCGTCAGGACGGCCATGGCCAGCAGTAGCAGCATCGGCGGGATCCGCCGGTTCATGGCTCCGTAGAGAATCCCGCCGACAGCGGAGGCCGTGCACCACGCGACGAATACAATGCCGACCTCGGACGGGTTTCCACCGGCTTCCACCAGCGCCACAATGCCGACGTCGGTGCTGGACAGCAGCAGCCCGGCGCCGACGGCGACGGCAAAGACCACGGCCACGCTCGGGGTAAACCAGCCGAAGCTTCCCGCGAGGCCGTTTCGCAGCCGGCCGAACAGGCTCTGCGGGCCGTCCGGCAGGCCGGCTCCGGTCAGTTCCATCGGTGCTTCCTGCACATTTGCCGGGGCCACGGCGACGGCGGCGGCCGCAGCAGCGTCCTGCTCATCGGCCGCAGTCACGGCGTTCCGGGATTCCGCGGTGCGGGTCGGCGGGTTGAACCACATCAGCAGCACCCCGGCTACTGCGGAGGACACCCCGACTGCGGTGAGTCCGATGACCGACGAGCGTGTTGCTATTACCGCGCCCAGGGCAGGTCCCATCATGAAAACGAGCTCGGTGGCGATGGAATCCAGTGCAAAGGCGGTGCGCCGCTGTTCACCGGTGGCCAGGACGCCCAGCGACTGCCGCACCACACTGAAGACCGGGAGGGTGAACACCCCGCCGATCAGGGCCAGGACCAGCAGCCATTCAAAGCTGGCATGCGGAGCAAGACTCCAGATGACTGCTTCGGCAATGACCGAGGGAATCAGGGCACGCCTCAGGCCCACGGTGTCTACGCGGCGGCCGCGCCAGGGGCCGCCCACCGCGATGCCGATGGTCACGACGGCGGCTACGGCACCTGCGGCCGCGTAGCCCTTGTCCATGGTGTTGACCACGTGCAGGGTCAGCAGCACTCCGGCGGCGGAATGCGGGAAACGGGCGATCATCCCGATGAGCAGGACACGGCGGATAGGGGCTATCCGCAGCATCTCGCGGTACAGGCCAAAATTCACGGCAGTCCTCTTCTGGCGGCTACGCCGGACGGGTCAGCGCGTGATTTTCAGCTCCAGTGAATCCACGCGCTCAACAAACTCGGGGTTGGCAGTCAGGCGCTGCTGCAGTCCGGCCGCCAGGGCTGAAACGTCCTGCGGATCAAGTCCGGGCGCAAGCTGAAGCACCATTCTAAGCTCAGGGCCGGCCCCTCCCCCGGCCACCGGCGCACCGGCGGCGGTCCGCGACGCGGTCCCCGGCCCCTGCTGGAGGGTCACGGCCAGGATCCGGGGGTCCGGCCCGGCGGCGGCTTCGGCCGCCGCTACGAGTCCGGCATCGGCATAGGAGGGCAGCCACTCCTGTTGGCGGGCCAGGGCCCACATGGCGGGACGCCGTACCACGAAGGTGAATTCGGCTCCCGGGTCGATCACCAGCAGCTGGGCGTCTTCGGCGACGGCGGAGAGTGCGGCACGGTTGGCGTAGACCGCAACCGGCCGGGCTTCGGGATGCCAGTGTTCCAAAGCGGCCACCGAGGTGAACACCGGCAGCGCCTTGCGGCCGTCCGGCGCACTGAGCGTCACCAGCGCCATATCGGCCTGCTTGTCCGCGGTGAGCCCGTGATCCGATTCCGCTTCCTCGCCCAGCACGGCCACGATCGGCACGAAGACGCGGGCAGCGGCCAGGGAGGCTACAACTTCCGCTTCGCTTCCGCTCCCGGCTACCAGTTTCGCCAGGGCCGCCGCGTAGCCGGCGTCGGTCTGCCCGTTGTCGGAGTCGAAGTTGTGCAGCGGGTTTCCCTCGCCGGCCAGGTCCCGTCCGGACCACGGCCGGCCGGCGGAATCGGTGGGGCCGCCGGCCCCGGCAAGGGCCGCAGCGATGTGGCCGGGCAGTTCGCGTGCTGCCATGCCTAGCGTTCCGGGTGCCCGGCGACGTCGAGAGCCTGGGGTAGCGTGAACGCGCCGGCATAGAGTGCCTTGCCCACAATGGTGCCCTCGAGGCCCAGCGGAACCAGTTCCCGCAGGGCAGCCAGGTCATCGAGGCTGGAGATGCCGCCGGAGGCCACCACGGGCCTGTCGGTGCGCTTGAGCACCTCGCGGAGCAGGTCCAGATTGGGTCCGCGGAGCGTGCCGTCCTTCGTGACGTCGGTGACCACGTAACGTGCGCAGCC
The DNA here is from genome assembly GCF_020907405.1 of Arthrobacter sp. zg-Y769. Classification (GTDB taxonomy): domain Bacteria; phylum Actinomycetota; class Actinomycetes; order Actinomycetales; family Micrococcaceae; genus Arthrobacter_B. Next base: position 5,106 of record NZ_JAJJOE010000015.1, on the reverse strand, counting down.
GGCTTCTTCCAGCCGGGCCAGCACCTCCCAGAGGTCTCCGCCTTCCTGGGTCCAGCCGCGGGCGGCGAGGGTGGTGCCGCGCACGTCGAGGCCGACGGCGATCGCCTGGCCGTAGCGGGCAATGGCGCTGGCGGTCCATCCCGGGTTCTCCAGTGCAGCCGTTCCCAGGTTGACCCGGGCAGCACCCAGTTCCAGGGCCTTCTCCAGGGACTCGTCGTCGCGGATCCCGCCGGAGAGTTCCACCTTGATATCCAGGGATTTCACCACGCGGCTGAGCAGGTCAAGATTCGACCCCCGGCCGAAGGCCGCGTCGAGGTCCACCAAATGGACCCATTCGGCGCCGTCGTTCTGCCAGGCCAGCGCTGCGTCCAGCGGATCGCCGTAGCTGGTCTCGCTGCCTGCTTCACCCTGCACGAGGCGCACGGCTTGGCCGTCGGCGACATCCACGGCGGGCAGGAGTTCAAGGACGGGGGTTTCACTGAAGGGCATGTGACGGCTTTCGGTGGTGGGGTCAGGAGAGGTCAAGGGTCAGCAGGTATGCGCCCAGCAGGGCCATTCCGGCCAGGACCCAGAAACTGATAACGATGATTTTGGACATGCCCTGACTGCGGAAGGACACCGCTCCGCCGATCAGCAGCCCGGCCAGGCCCATGAGGATAACGCTCCACATATCGGCCCCTAGCCCAGGGTCTTCAGCCAGTTGTTCAGCAGCGCCGCACCGGCGTCACCGGACTTTTCCGGGTGGAACTGGGTGGCCGACAGTGCGCCGTTCTCCACCGCGGCGATGAACGGGCCGCCGTGGTCCGCCCAGGTGACCTGCGGCGGACGCATGGCCGGCTGGGTGACGTCGAAGTCCCACTTCTGCACGCCGTAGCTGTGCACGAAGTAGAACCGCTGGTCCTCGATGCCGTCAAACAGGGCCGAGCCCTCCGGCGGGGTGACGGTGTTCCAGCCCATGTGGGGAACGACGTCGGCGGCCAGGCGTTCGACCACGCCGGGCCACTCGCCCATGCCCTTGGTCCGGACTCCGTGTTCGACGCCTTCGTCGAAGAGGACCTGCAGTCCCACGCAGATGCCCAGGACCGGCCGGCCGCCGGCAACACGGCGGCCGATCATGCGGATCGCATCCACGTCCTTCAGTCCCTGCATTACGGCCGCGAATGCGCCGACGCCGGGCACCACCAGTCCGTCGGCGTTCAGTACGTCGTCTGGCTTGGCGCTGAGCGTGACGTTGGCGCCGGCGTGCTCGAGGGCGCGCACCGCCGAGCGGATGTTGCCGGAACCGTAGTCCAGGACAGTGACGTTGCGGGGACTCACAGTGCTCCCTTCGTGGAGGGGATGCCCTCTACGCGCGGATCGGATTCGACAGCCGCCCGCAGTGCGCGGGCGAAGGCCTTGAACTGGGCCTCGACAATGTGGTGGGGATCGCGGCCGCCGAGGACCCGCATGTGGAGGCAGATCTGGGCGTGCAGCGTGATGGCTTCGAACACGTGGCGGGTCAGCGATCCGGTGAAGTGTCCGCCGATCAGGTGGTATTCCTGGCCGGCGGGTTCGCCGGAGTGCACCAGGTACGGCCGCCCGGAAATATCGACGACGGCGTTCGCCAGCGCCTCGTCGAGGGGCACGGTCGCTTCGCCGAACCGCCGGATGCCGGCCTTGGTGCCCAGGGCAATCCGAAGCGCTTCGCCGATGCTGATGGCGACGTCCTCCACGGTGTGGTGGACATCGATGTGCGTGTCGCCGGTGGCCCGGACGGTAAGGTCCATCAGCGAGTGCTTGGCCAGCGCCGTCAGCATGTGGTCATAGAACGGCACCGAGGTGCTGATATCGGCGCGGCCGGTGCCGTCCAGGTCCAGCTCAACGACGACGGACGATTCGCTGGTGGTCCGCTCAAGGCGGGCGGTGCGTCCGGTGGCGGTCTCCACAGTCATGGGGTTCCTTCACGAAGATCGGGGCCGGAGCAATAGGCAAAGCCCCGGCAGGTCATCAGTTTAGTCCCGAACGCGCCGTCTCCCCGAAACCGCAGCCTCCGCAGGTCATGGTGCGTACCGGAGCACGCCGGACCCGGAGCGCCCGGCGGGCAGCGCTCAGGCGGCCAGCAGCTCCCGGAGCCTGGTCAGGAACGCCGTGGTTTCGGCTTCGGTGCCGGCCGTAACCCGCAGATGGCCTTCAATGCCGACGTCCCTGACCAGGACACCTGCTTCGAGCAGCCCTTCCCACACGGCGCGGGGGTCCTCCATTCCGCCGAACAGGACAAAGTTGGAGTCCGACGGGGCCGGTTCCAGTCCGAGCCCGTTCAGCTCCGCCACTATGCGGTCCCGCTGGCCCTTGATGTCCTCGACGTTGGAGAGCAGCGCATCGGCATGCGTCAGCGCGGCGTTCGCCGTGGCCTGCGTGATTGCCGAGAGGTGATAGGGCAGACGGACCAGACGGAGGGCATCGGCAACCTGCGGTGCGGCAGCGAAGTAACCGATGCGGGCACCTGCCAGGGCGAAGGCCTTGGACATGGTGCGGGAAATGACCAGCCGCTCCCGGCCGGGAAGCAGCTGCAGGGCGCTGGGCGTGTCGGTGTGGGAAAACTCGGCATAGGCCTCGTCAACCACCACGATGGCGTTGGAAGCTTCGCCCGCGGCATAGGCGGCTTCGATGACGTCCAGTCCCAGTGCCGTACCCGTCGGGTTGTTCGGGGTGCACAGAATCACGATATTGGGTGCCTGGGCCCGGATCTGTTCCGCAGCCGATTCCGGGGTCAGGGAGAAGTCCGGTTCCCTCGTCCCGGTGATGTACTTGGTGCCGGTGCCGCTGGCCAGCAGCGGGTACATGGAGTAGGTGGGAGGGAAGCTCATGGCTGTCCGCCCGGGTCCTCCGAAAGCCTGCAGGATCTGTTGGAGGACCTCGTTGGACCCGTTGCCTGCCCAGATATTCTCCGCGGTCAGGTCATGGCCCAGGTATTTGGCCAGGTTTTCCCGAAGCCGGGTGAATTCGCGGTCGGGATACCGGTTCAGGCCTGAGACGACGGTTTCGATCTCGGCAACAATGGCCCGGCGCACATGCTCCGGAAGCCCGTGGGTGTTTTCGTTGACGTTCAGCAGGATCGGCACATCCAGCTGCGGGGCGCCGTACGGCGTCAGTCCGCGCAGATCATCGCGCAGGGGAAGTCGGTTCAGGTTTTCCAGCTGTTCATTCACCCCTACAGCTTAGGACGCCCGGACGTGGGGCTGCACTCGCCGGCTGCGCTAGCGCGAGACCGGAATATAGAGCTGGCTGCCCGCGGGGACGGTGGCATCTGCCAGGTTGTTGAGTTCCACGATGTCGGCCACGACGGTGCGGGGATCCTGTTCAGGAGCGAATTCGGTGGCAAGCGACCAGAGGGAATCGCCGGAGGAAACGCTCACCTGGATGGTGCGTGTCTGTTCCGCGGAATCCACCGATGCCATGGCCGGTGCGGTAAAGAAACCGATGAAGGCAAGCAGGACTGCGGCTGCAATCATCAACGGCGCGCCGACGAGGACCAGCCGTCCGCGCCGTGTGAGACGCAGCGGGACGGACTCCGAGGGGGCAGACGAGGGGGTAAGGCTGCGGGCGGGCGTAACAACCGCCGGAGCAACGGCGCGGGCCGAACCCGTGCCGGTGAGGCTCTGTGCGGTCAAGGGCAGTACGTGTACTGACATGTCAATACCTTTCCGGTCCGAAGAGCAGTTATGCCGACCCCCGCCCCTCCCGCAATAGCACCGGGAAAGCACTGTGGCTCGAAACTGCATTCGAACATCTGGTGGGCCTACCGAGGTGTCGGCGGGCCTTTTCATACTCAGACTCATACTCAGACCCAAACTGGATCCACGCTCAGACTCGAACGTATGTTCTAAGTTGTACTCGAACATTTCTAGCACTTATCTACGAACATTGTCGAGACTCGCTCGAATATATGTTTGAAAATTCGGTTCCGCTCCCCTAGCGTTGAACCTGTTGGAAGCGACTGGGACCAACTAACCACCCCGCACTGACAAAACAGCACTGACAAAACGGCACTGAGAAACGGTGCTGACAAAACGGCACCGGCAAACGGTGCCGGCAATTCATCACCGCAGTACGAACTCACCGCTGGACAAACCAGATACACCGCTAGAACCATCCGGCCCGCATCCCCGGGCCGACTGTGAAGGGAAGCCGACGTGGCCCGTGTTACCAATGGCAGCACCCCCTCCCCTGCCGCGCCCGCGCCGGCAGGACGCACCAAGGGCCTAACCGCCCGCCAGACCAAGATCCTCGAAACCATTCAGCGCTCGGTGAACGCCAACGGCTACCCGCCGTCCATGCGGGAAATCGGCGACATTGTGGGCCTGGCCAGCCTCTCCAGCGTCACCCACCAGCTGAGCCAGCTGGAGAAGCTGGGCTATATCCGCCGGGATCCCAAGCGTCCCCGTGCCATGGAGATCCTGGTCCCGCTCCTGCTCCGCGATGCCCCGCAGCGCCGAGGCAACGCGGCGGACGGCGGGAACACGGCAGCGGCGGATACTGCGGCAAACAACGCCTCCGGCAGCGGCAAGGCACGCGCGGGCGGCACCGCTGGTGTTGCCGACCTGACGACGGCGATCGACACCGCAATGGTTCCGCTGGTCGGGCGGATCGCCGCAGGCGGGCCGATCCTGGCGGACCAGCAGGTGGAAGAGATGGTTCCGCTGCCGCGCCAGCTGGTTGGCCACGGCGACCTCTTTATGCTTCGTGTTGCGGGCGATTCCATGGTGGACGCAGCCATCTGCGACGGCGACTGGGTGGTCGTGAGGCGCCAGCCGACCGCCGAAAACGGTGACATTGTTGCCGCCCTGCTGGAGGACGAAGCCACGGTAAAGACCTTCCGGCAGCGGAACGGACACACCTGGCTGCTGCCGCAGAACACCCGCTACGAGCCCATCCTTGGCGACGAGGCAACCATCATGGGCAAGGTCGTCTCGGTAATGCGTTCGCTGTGAGCACCTGCTAGACACTCGAATACCTGTTTAACCAGCGGCGGGGGGGGGGGGGGGGGGGGGGGGGGGGGGGGGGGGGGGGGGGGGGGTGGGGGGGGGGGGGGGGGGGGGGGGGGGGGCGCGGGGGGGGGGGGGGGGG
>NZ_JAJJOE010000014.1 GCF_020907405.1 Arthrobacter sp. zg-Y769 | reverse complement strand
AACACCCCATCAGCTTTATACCCGGCGCCGCCCCCGCCTTTATCGGCGGGCGGCGCCGCTTTTTGGGTTTTCGCGATACCGGGGCGGGCGTTACTTCTGCGCACCTGCCGGTTCTGCAGCGAGGCGTTTCAATGCCTGCAGCACCACGGAGCGGTCTGTGGTTGACCAGAACGGCGGAAGCGCGGCCCGCAGGAAGCTGCCGTACCGGGCAGTGGCCAGCCGCGAATCCAGCACGGCGACCACTCCCTTGTCCCCCGAGGCGCGGATCAGTCGTCCTGCTCCCTGGGCCAGGCGGACGGCTGCGTGGGTGGCCGAAACACTCATAAAGCCGTTGCCGCCTGCCTTGGCAACCGCCCGTGTGCGGGCGGTCATCAGGGGATCGTCCGGGCGCGGGAACGGAATCCGGTCGATGACCACCAACCGGCAGGATGCGCCGGGCACGTCCACACCCTGCCAGAGGGACATGGTGCCGAACAGGCAGGTCTCGTCGTCGTCGGCGAACTGCTTAACCAGCGCGGACATGGTGGACTCCCCCTGGCAAAGGATCGGAAAATCCACCCGGGTGCGCAGGGCATCCGCAGCCTCTTCGGCTGCACGGCGGGACGAGAACAGCCCGAGCGCGCCGCCGCCGGAGGCCTTGATCAGCGCTTCCAGTTCGTCCAGCTGCTCCGGGGAGGTGCCCCGGCCCGGTTTTGGCAGGTCCTTGGCCACGTACAGGACACCCTGCCGGGGATAGTCGAAGGGACTCCCGACGTCGGTTCCGGTCCATTTCGGCGCGCCGGCACCGACCAGCCCCAGCGCTCCGGCGACCGGACCGAACTCCGCTCCGATGGCGAGGGTGGCCGAGGTCAGCACCACCGTGTGACCGTCAAAGAGGCCTTCGCGAAGCCGTCCGGCAACTGACAGGGGCGCAATATTGATGGTGGGAGGCGCGTCTTCCTCGGGGGCGGTGTAACCGGTCCCCGGTGCAAAGGTGCTGGGCCGGGATGCCCACAGCACTTCCCCTGAATTCACTGCATCAAGAATCCGTTCGCACAGTTCCAGGACAGCCATGAGCCGGGAGCGTGCCATTTGGCGTCCCCCGTCGACGGCATCGGAGCCTTCGGGTTTGGAATCGGACAAAGCCGTCCGGCAGGCTTCACGCACGGCCCCGAGGACCAGCTCCTGGTCTTCGGACAGCCCCGCCGCCAGCAGCCCCGAGGGCACCGGAGCGAAGACCGAGTCGAAGGCACGGCCGGCAGCGGCCAGGGGCTCCATGGTGGCGGAGGTGTGCTTGCGTGCGGCGGAGACTGCCGCGGAAATCACGGTTCCGGAGAGCTGTCCGGTGACCGCGCCGGTGACGCGGTCCTGCAGCTCGTGGGCCTCGTCAATCACCACTACGTCGTAGTCCGGCAGGACCGCGAGTCCCTCGAAGGCGCTGATGGCAAGCATCGCGTGATTGGTGATCACCAGATCGGCGACGGCTGCCTTGGCCCGTGCCTGTTCGCTGAAACAGGCCTCGGCCACGGGGCACTTCTGCGCCCCCAGGCACTCCATCGACGTGACGGACACCTGCCGCCAGGCACGGTCGCTGACTCCGGGAAGCAGCTCGTCCCGGTCACCGGTTTCCGTTTCCTGCGCCCACTCCTGCAGGCGGACGACGTCGCGTCCCAGGGCCGACGTCGGCCCCCCGGCGGGTGCGGGATGGGAAACCGCCTGCTCGTCGCCCAGCATAAACAGCGTTCCGGCTTCGTCCTCCTCGGGGAATCCGCCGCCGGTCTTGTGGACGCAGACGTAGTTGCTGCGGCCCTTGAGCAGCGCAACATCGACCTCGCGGGGCAGCTTCGGCTCGAGGGTCTTCAGCAGCCGCGGGAGGTCCCGCCCGACAATCTGTGACTGCAGGGCAAGGGTGGCGGTGGACACCAGCGCAGGCTTGCTGCTCTCCAGGGCGTGGGCGATCAGCGGGACCAGGTAGGCGAGCGACTTGCCCGTGCCGGTTCCGGCCTGGACCAGCAGGTGGTCGCCCGTCTCGATGGCTTCGGCCACCTGCCGGGCCATCTCGTGCTGGCCGGGCCGGTTCTGCCCGCCCATGGCCGCTACCGCAGTGTCGAGCAGTTCCAGGACCTGGTCCGGTCCCTGCGGTGCCTTCCTACCCATTGGTCACGAACTGCTCCAGCTCCGCTGCCAGCCCCTCGCGCACCTTCACATGCAGCCGGGTGCCGGCCTCGCCGTGTTCCAGGGAAAGGATTTCGGCATCCTCCTGGTGCAGGCGGGAGACGACGTCGCCGCGCTCATAGGGCACCAGCAGTTCCAGGTCCACGCCGGGGCGCGGGATACCCTCGGAAATCGCCTGCAGCAGCTCGGGGATACCCTCGCCGGTGCGGGCCGAAACAACCACGTGCCGGGACTCGCGCTGGCGCAGGCGCTCCAGTACGAACGGATCCGCGGCGTCGGCCTTGTTCAGCACGATGATCTCCGGCACCTTGCGGGCGTCGACCTCGGCCAGGACGGTCCGGACGGCCGCGATCTGGCCCTCGGGGTCCGGATGCGAGGCATCAACCACGTGCAGGATCAGATCCGCGTCGGCCACTTCCTCGAGGGTGGAGCGGAAAGCTTCCACCAGCTGCGTGGGCAGTGACCGGACGAAGCCCACGGTGTCCGCCAGCGTGTACCCGATTCCGTCTTCGGTCTGGGCTTTGCGGATGGTGGGATCCAGGGTGGCGAACAGGGCGTTCTCCACGAGCACCCCGGCATCGGTGAGCCGGTTCAGCAGCGAGGACTTGCCGGCGTTGGTGTAACCGGCAATGGCAACCGAAGGCACCGAGTTGCGGTGGCGGTTCGCCCGCTTGGTTTCCCGGGCCGGCTTCATGCCCGCAATTTCGCGGCGCAGCTTGGCCATCCGCGTGCGGATCTTCCGCCGGTCCAGTTCAATCTTGGTTTCACCCGGGCCGCGCGAACCCATGCCGGCGCTGGCGCTGCCGACCTGGCCGCCGGCCTGGCGGGACATGGACTCACCCCAGCCGCGCAGGCGCGGGAGCAAGTATTCCAGCTGGGCCAGTTCCACCTGGGCCTTGCCCTCGCGGGACTTGGCGTGCTGGGCAAAGATGTCCAGGATCAACGCGGTCCGGTCGATGACCTTGACCTTGACGATGTCTTCCAGCCCGCGGCGCTGGGACGGGGCCAGTTCACTGTCGACGATGACCGTGTCGGCACCGGTGGCCGTCACGATGTCCTTGAGTTCCTGGGCCTTGCCGGACCCGAGGAAGGTGCCGGGATCCGGCTTCAGCCGGCGCTGGATGATTCCGTCGAGGACTTCCGATCCTGCGGTTTCCGCCAGTGCGGCAAGTTCCTTCAATGAATTCTCTGCATCGGCTGCGGTGCCTTCGCTCCACAGACCGGCGAGGACAACCCGCTCCAGCCGCAGCTGGCGGTATTCGACCTCGGTGACGTCCTCGAGTTCGGTCGAGAGGCCCGCGACGCGCCGCAGTGCGCGCCGTTCTTCCAGGTCCTGCTGCTCGCCGTCGTGGGCGGAGTGCTCGGTAGCGCTGTCAGACAGTGCCAGGGCACGCCCGCGCGTGGAATCGCCGGCGGCGGCTGACTTGGTTTCAACCGCGCTGTCCTTGGCGAGGATCCTGTCGATGACCCCTTGGATGTCCGAAGGGCTGAGTTCCGGTGCGGAACTGTTCGCAGAATCCGCGGCGCGGGAGTTGTGGATGGTCATAATCTCCTTATTGGGACTTGCTTCTATGGTAGGCCAGTCAACTGACAAAATTTTGGGGGGAAAACAACCTTCTCCGCAATAGATGCCTCCCTGGCCCGCCGTCTCTTACAACCCCCGTGCGCACGCATAAATTCCATCCCGAGCGCCCGCAGCGACTAATCTTGACTGTTATGGGTTCTGACCACTACTTCTCCTCCACTCCGTCCGGACCCGAGGTCCGCAAGCCGCTGCGCGTAATCCTCAACGGGGCCGAACGGACGCTTCAGACCGCGGGGGGAATCTTCAGCCCCGACGGGATCGACAAGGGCACGGCAATCCTGCTGGACGAGGTCCCCGCTCCCCCGGAAACCGGCAATCTCCTGGACATCGGCTGCGGCTGGGGTCCTATCGCGCTGACCCTGGCATTGAAATCCCCCGCAGCGCAGGTCTATGCCGTCGATGTCAATGAACGCAGCCTCGGCCTGACCCGCGACAACGCTGCGGCGCTGGGCTGCGGCAACGTCACTGCGGCCCTGCCGGAAGACGTGGACCCGTCCGTGCGGTTCGACACCATCTGGTCCAACCCGCCCATCCGGATAGGCAAGGAAGAGCTGCATGCCCTGCTGCTGCTCTGGCTTCCCCGGCTGGCTCCGGGAGGCACCGCCTGGCTGGTGGTGCAGAAGAACCTGGGGGCGGACACGCTGCAGCGCTGGCTGGCCGAAACCCTGCCGTCCGGCTTCGCCGTCTCGCGCCACAGCACGGCGAAGTCCTTCCGGGTTTTGAAAGTGGAGCGCAGCTCCTAGAGCAGGGTTCCGCGGGCCACCAGCACGGCCGGTCCGCTGAGCTCGACGTGTTCGCGGCCGTCGGCTCCGGTCAGGAAACGGACGCCGACGACGCCGCCCGGGACAGTCACTGCCCAGTCATCCGGCGCTTCGGCTCCGGCCCAGAACCGGGTAGCCACGGCGGCGGCGCAGGCACCGGTGCCGCAGGACAGGGTTTCGCCCACACCGCGCTCGTGCACGCGCATGGTCACCAGCCCCACGCCGTCCTCCACGAGCGGCTCGGCCGGGACCACGAACTCCACGTTGGTTCCGTTTTCCGGTTCGGGCTGCACGGACGGGGCCGCGGCCAGGTTGGTGGCGGCGAGTTCGTCCAGCTCGGCAAGGGCCACCACCGTGTGCGGGTTGCCCATGCTGACCGACAGTCCGGGACGCGGCACCTCCAGGCCGTCCGCATTAACCACGGTGTCCATGGATTTGGCAGCAGCGTGGTCGGGGTAAATGAACTCCCAGGGGCCCATATCCACCGCATAGCCGCCGGCCGTACGGGTCACGGTCCTGAGGCCGGCACGGGTGCCGATCACCAGGCTTCCGCCCTCCGCCAGCTCCACCAGGCGCTCTTCCAGCAGGAAGTGCACAAAGACCCGCACCCCGTTGCCGCACATCTCGGAAATGCTGCCGTCCGAATTCCAGTAATCCATGAACCACTGGGCCTCCGGAGCGGTCTGCAGCAGGGCACGTCCTTCGGGAAGATGCTCGGAGCGGACGGCCCGGATGAACCCGTCGCCTCCCACTCCTCGGTGCCGGTCGCAGGCAGCAGCTATGTCACCGGCGGCAAGATTCAGTACGCCCCCGGGATCTGCCACCAGCACAAAATCGTTGCCTGTGCCGTGCCCCTTCGCGAAGGGCAGCCCGGCCAGGGAAGCGGGCAGGCCGGAGGCGGACAGGGACGCAGCGGAGGAAGCAGAAGTGTTGGTCACCTATCAAGGATACTGGCCGGGCGCCCCGGGCAGACGGCAGCCACCGCCTTGGCCAGCAGATCAGGATCGTTGTGCTCCACCCAGGTGATCCGCGGATCTGCACGGAACCAGGTCAGCTGGCGGCGTGCAAACTGGCGGGTAGCCACCACCGTCGCATCGGTTGCTTCCGCCACGGTCGCCTTGCCGTCCAGGACGGCCAGGAACTGGGCGTACCCAAGGGCACGGGACGCCGTCCGGCCTGTCCGCAGTCCGGCCGGCTCCAACCGCCGGACTTCCTCAAGCAGGCCTTGTTCCACCATGGCATCCACCCGGCGGGCCAGACGGTCATGGAGCACCGGCCGCTCCACGCCCAGGCCGATCTGCACGGCGGGCGAGACGTACTCGCGCACCGGCATAAAGGAACTGAACGGACGCCCGGTCAACTCGATGACTTCCAGCGCCCGCACCACGCGGCGGGCGTCTGAGATCCGCTCTGCGGAGACGGGATCAGCGTCCCGCAGCCGGGCCTGCAGGGCAGGCAGGCCCCGGGTTTCCAGCTCCGCTTCGATTCCGGCCCGGACAGCGGGATCGGTGCCCGGAAACTCCAGGACATCCAGGGCCGCCCGGACGTACAGGCCGGAGCCGCCGACGAGGACGGGGAACCTGCCCCGCCCCCGGATCTCCTCGACCAGTTTCCGTGCAGCGGTCTGGAAGGCGGAGACGCTGGCCTCGTCGGTCACGTCCAGGATGTCCAGGAGGTGGTGCGGCACCCCGCGGCGCTCGGCATCCGGAATTTTCGCGGTGCCGATGTCCATGCCGCGGTAGAACTGCATGGAGTCCGCATTGATCACTTCCCCGCCGAGTTCCAGGGCCAGGGCAACACCCAGATCGGACTTTCCGGACCCGGTGGGACCGACGACGGCGATCACGGGGAGGTCAGCGGCGGACGGTGCTTCAGTGCTGATGGAGGGCATTAAACGGTTTCCAGGGACGGTTTCGATTGGCTTCACCGCGGTCAGGAACGCGGCGGCAGTGCAGGCATGCCGAGGGACACGCCGGTGCGGGTACCTGCGGGACCGGCGGGCACGCCGCAGGATTCGGCCTGCGCACGGTCCCAGGCATCACCGGCGCGGGAGCGGCGCAGGGAGTAGTCCGCCTGCCCGGCGGGGTCCGAGATCAGGTGGAAGGCGGCGGCAGCGGTGACCGGCACGGTGACGAGGTCGCCCGGGCGCGGTACCGGCGCGCCGTCGGGCACCGAGAAGTGCACCAGCCGCTGGTCGCGGGAACGTCCGGAGAGACGGCCGGTCTCCCCGGATTTGCGGCCCGACGCCGCGGTGACCATCACCTCGACGGTGGTGCCGACCTGCCTGGCGTTTTCCTCGGCGGCGATCCGGTCCTGCAGGGCCGTGAGGCGTTCGTAGCGTTCCTGCACCACGGCCTTGGGGAGCTGGTCCACCAGTTCCGCCGCCGGGGTGCCGGGCCGCTTGGAGTACTGGAATGTGAAGGCGGTGGCGAACCGTGCCTGCTCGACGACGTCGAGGGTGGCGGCGAAGTCCTCCTCCGTCTCCCCCGGGAAGCCCACGATGATGTCCGTGGAGATGGAGGCGTGCGGCATCCGCTCGCGGACCCGGTCCAGGATGCCGAGGAACTTCTTGGACCGGTAGGAGCGGCGCATGTCCTTGAGGACCTTGTCCGAGCCGGACTGCAGCGGCATGTGCAGCTGCGGCATCACGTTCGGCGTTTCGGCCATGGCCTCGATGACGTCATCGGTGAAGGCGGCGGGGTGCGGGCTGGTGAACCGCACCCGCTCCAGGCCCTCGATGTCGCCGCAGGCACGCAGCAGCTTCGCGAACGCCCCGCGGTCGCCGAATTCCACCCCGTAGGAGTTCACGTTCTGGCCCAGCAGCGTTACCTCGATGGCGCCGTCGTCCACCAGTGCGCGGATTTCCGCGAGGATCTCCCCCGGCCGCCGGTCGCGTTCCTTACCGCGCAGCGAGGGGACGATGCAGAAGGTACAGGTGTTGTTGCAGCCCACGGAGATCGAGACCCAGCCCGAATACACTGAATCGCGCTTGGTGGGCAGGGTCGAGGGAAAAACGTCCAGCGACTCCAGGATTTCCAGTTCAGCCTTGGCATTGTGCCGGGCCCGCTCCAGCAGCGCCGGCAGGGAGCCGATGTTGTGGGTGCCGAACACTGCGTCGACCCACGGCGCCTTGCGCAGGATGGTGTCGCGGTCCTTCTGGGCCAGGCAGCCGCCGACGGCGATCTGCATTCCCGGCCGCTTTTCCTTCACCGGTGCCAGCTGGCCCAGGTTCCCGTACAGCTTGTTGTCCGCGTTCTCCCGCACCGCGCAGGTATTGAAGACAACGATGTCCGCCAGTTCGCCGTCGGAGGGCACGTAACCGGCACCCTCCAGCAGACCGGAAATGCGCTCGGAATCGTGCACGTTCATCTGGCAGCCGAAGGTGCGCACCTCGTAGGTGCGGGGCTGGGCGGCCAGCACTTCGGGGGCAGGAGAGGGAACAGTCAAACTCACCCTCCTAGGGTACGTCCATTGGCAGTGCCGTCCGGGATGCCCCGCGGCAGTTTTTTCCTAATACCAGTTATTGGCGTAGTGGAAAGTGAGTGCGGTGCAGGGGCTGCCGTAGCGCGAGGCAATGTAATCCAAGCCCCAGTTGATCTGCGTGGCGTGGCTGACTTTCCAGTCGGCTCCGGCAACTGCCATCTTTTCGGCCGGGAGGGACTGCGCAATCCCGTAGGCACCGCTGCTGGGATTGACCGCGCTGGTCAGCCATTCCGATTCCTTGGTCCAGAGCGTGTCCAGGCAGGTCAGCTGGGCTGCATCCCAGCCACGGGCGGGCAGGGCCGATGCCGCGTAGGCCCTGGCTGCTGCGGGGTCATCCACGGGAACCGCGGCACGGGCTGCGGCTTCCTCGGCGGCCTTCGCCGCTGCAGCTTCCTCCGCGGCCTTCCGGGCTGCGGCCTCCTCGGCCGCCTTCGCCGCAGCGGCCTCCGCCGCAGCCTGCGCGGCCTGCGCTGCGGCGCCTGCCCCGGCTCCGTTCGCTGCTTCCTTCGGCTCAGCCTGCCTATCGGGACCGGCCTCCGGCTGGCCTCCCGGGTCCCCCGGAGCGTCGTAGCCGGCGAGGGGCGAATCGGCAAGGTTCACCAGCTGGATACCTGCAGTGGCGCGCAGGTTGGCTCCGGCAGTACCGAGGGAAGCACCGCATACCCCTGCCACGGCAACTGAACCAAGGGCGGTAGCGGCGCCCAGGTGAAGACGCCGACGGCGTCGCCGGGCTCGCCGGATGCGGGTTAGGTCACGTCGGGAGAAAGTAGGTGAGCTCACAAGCGCAGGACGATACCGGGTTTCCCGGGAAAAGTCACAAAAGCGTAACGACACAGTTGATGGGGACCGGGCAGCGCGTCGGCCGCGGATTCAGTACCAGTTGTTCCGCTGCCAGAACCCGTAGGCGGCACACGGCGACCCGTAGCGGGACCTGATGTAGTCCAGTCCCCAGTTGACCTGGGTCCGGTAATTGGTCTGCCAGTCCGAGCCGTGGCTGGACATATTGCTTCCCGGAAGGGACTGCGGGATGCCGTAGGCGTCGCTGTAGGGGTTGTCGGCGCTGGTCCGCCAGTTGGATTCGTGGTTCCAGAGGATGACCAGGCAGCGGAACTCGTTGGGGTCCCAGCCGTAGTTGACCATGCGTCCCGACGCATAGTTCTGCGCACCCGCCGGGTCATCCACCGGCTGTGCGGGAGCCGGTGCGGGAGCCGGCTGCGGCGCAGGTGCCGGTCCGGGAGCAGGTGCCGGTCCGGGAGCGGGAGCGGGTGCCGGCCGCGGCGCGGGTGCCGGTGCCGGTGCGGGTGCCGCTCCCGGGGGCAGTGTGCCGGGCGCCTCCGGTGCATTGCCCGCAGGCGGGCCGGCCTGCGGTGAATTTTCCGCCGCTCGTTCCCCGGCGTCATGCTGTTCCTCGAAGGCCTTTTCGGCGGCCAGCCCCCGGAGCCGGGCCTCCTCTGCCGCGGCCGTGCTGCCGCGCAGGTCCGCGAGCTGGGCAAGCAGCACCGCCTTCCGTGCCTCTTCCTCTTCCACTGCCTTGCCCGCGGCCGCCGCGGAGGCTCCTGCGTCCTCCAGCGCCTTTTCCGCTTCGGCGGCAAGGTCGGCCCGTGCGTTCCGAGCCTGTTGTTCCTGTTCTCCGAATCCGGCAGCTACTTTTTCAGACGCCATAGCCTCCGCATACAGGTTCCCGGCCCGCGACGAGACCCTGTCCATCAAATCCGCACCGTGAAGCGCGTCCGCCGATGCATCGGTGTCGAGGAGCATCAGGGTCATACTGTCGGAGGCTGTACCGCCGGACTTGTAGGTTTGGGCGGCGAGGCCGGCCACCTGGCGCATGAGCCCGGCTGAATACTGTGCAGCTGCCTCTCTTTGCGCGGTAAGCGACTCGAGTTCCTTGTCGCTGGCGGCAAGGGCATCCCTGGCCGCGTTGTAGCGGTTGGTCGCCTCGACCGCGGCATCACCCAGGGTGCCGGCGTCCTCGCGCAGATCGGTCAGCAAACCTTCCAGCTTGTCGGCTTCAGCAGCCTTGGCCGACTCGGACGATTTTGCCTGCCGGACATCCTCCCAGGACGGATAGGGATCAGCGGCGACGCTGGGAACCGCCGTAAGTACGGCCAGTACCCCGGTAAGGAAAAACGCAGCGAGCGGAACCGATCGCGTCCGCAATGGAGCGAATCGACCTGAGAAATGCAACATGGGCCCCGCCAACCTCATCTTTAACATGGTTGGGACAGCATACGATACGGCGCGGCGGATTGACACCACGGCAGATAAGGCTGCTTGGGCGGGTGTCCGGTCCGGCAATGGTCAGACGGAGTCGCCCCTGGCGTCCCTTGCTTCGCTGATCACTTCAGCCGCTACCCGGAAGCCCAGCGAGGGCGAATAGCCCTTCCGGGCCAGCATCCCCACCAGCCGGCGGGTCTGTTTGTCGCGCACGGCCCGGTCGGAAAGATCGGCGGACGCCTGGAGCTTTTTCCTTGCCAGGGCACGGGCCGCCTCGAGTTCGTCGTCGGCACTGAGCTGCTCAAGCGCCTCCGCCGCGAGATCCGGTGCAATGCCCTTTTCGGCCAATTCACGCTGCAGTGCGCCACGGGCGAGGGACTTGCTTTGGGACCTGCTGCGGACCCACAGCCGGGCAAACTCTGCATCATCCACGAGCTGCACTTCTTCGAAGCGGTCAAGGACGGCAGCAGCGGCATCGGACGGAATCTCCCGTTCCGCAAGCTTGGTTTCCAGCTGCCGGCGGCTTTTAGGTGAGGCCGTGAGCTGACGCAGGACGATCGCTTTTGCCTCTGCGTATGCTTCCTCGGGGGTCAGCGGTTCGGTTTCCTCCGGTGCGTCCGGCCCCTGGGGCTCCTGCTGTCCCCAACCCTGCCGCCTCCGGCCGGGCTTCTTCCCGCGTTGCTTCGGGCCGGTCCCGCCCTCGCCGGCCTCGGTCCACGGTTCATCGGCGGGAGCTTCCTCGCCGAACCCGTCTTCCTTGAAGGTGTTCTTCGCACTGGCGGGCAGTTTCCGCCGGCGGGCCGGCTTGGCAGCACCGGTGCCGCCGTCCACCTGTGCCGGGGGAACTGCACTGCCGGCTGGGGCCTGCGCTCCGGCGGCCTCGGTTGCCGCCGTCCCCGCCTTGATGTCGGCGAGCCGCTGCTTCAACTCCGCGAGGGTCTCTTGCTGCGAGGTATCCATAAGTACCCGATCCAGGGACTCTGCTCCCTTTTTACTCCCCGGACTTCCACTTCCCGGACTTCCACTTCCCGGACTTCCACTCCCCCGCTTTCACTCCCCGTGTCGCCGTGGAGAGCGGCTGCGCCCTAACCCGCCGTTTCGGACGGGAAGCCGCACCCTTGCGGGAGCGGCTTCCCTGGTCCAGGTATCCCGGGACAGGTATCCCGGGACAGCGGGCCGGCTGCTAGGAGTCCTTTCCGACTGCCTTCAGCTTGGGTGCCGCAGGCTCTTCGGCAGCAGGAACACCGATCCCGAGCTTTTCGCGGATACGCCGCTCCAGCTCATCTGCCAGATCGGGATTGTCCTTCAGGAAGTTACGGGAGTTTTCCTTGCCCTGCCCCAGCTGGTCCCCGTCATAGGTGAACCAGGCGCCGGACTTCTTGACCAGGCCGTGTTCCACGCCCATATCGATGAGTCCGCCCTCGCGGGAAATGCCGACGCCGTACATGATGTCGAACTCGGCCTGCTTGAAGGGCGGAGCCATCTTGTTCTTGACGATCTTGGCACGCGTACGGTTACCGACCGGGTTGGTGCCTTCCTTCAGTGTCTCGATACGACGGACGTCGATGCGGACGGAAGCATAGAACTTCAGGGCCTTGCCACCGGTGGTGGTTTCCGGGCTGCCGAAGAACACGCCGATCTTTTCACGCAGCTGGTTGATGAAGATGGCGGTGGTGTTCGTGTGGCTCAGCCGGCCTGCGATCTTACGCAGGGCCTGGCTCATCAGGCGGGCCTGCAGGCCCACGTGGCTGTCGCCCATGTCGCCTTCGATTTCGGCACGCGGAACCAGTGCGGCAACGGAGTCAATGACCACGACATCGACCGATCCGGACCCGATCAGCATGTCCATGATTTCCAGGGCCTGCTCGCCGGTGTCCGGCTGCGAAACCAGCAGCGAGTCCGTATCCACGCCGAGCTTGGCTGCGTAGATGGGGTCCAGGGCATGCTCGGCGTCGATGAACGCGGCGATGCCGCCGTTCTTCTGCGCATTGGCGACAACGTGCAGCGCCAGGGTGGTCTTACCGGAGGATTCCGGACCGTAGATCTCCACCACGCGGCCGCGCGGCAGGCCGCCGATGCCCAGCGCCACATCCAACGCGACGGAGCTGGTGGAAATGGTTTCGGCGGGGGCGCGCACTTCGTCGCCCAGGCGCATGATTGAACCCTTGCCGTATTGCTTGTCGATCTGGGCCAGCGCTGCCTCTAGGGCTTTTGCGCGGTCGGCTGGAGCAGCCATTCTTCACCTCGTGTTGTGGTTGTGGGCGGCCCGTAGGCCGGTCGTCATTTCTTATCTACGACCCTATCCGGCGGCACTGACAAAACGGCTGACCGGAACGTATTACTCATTGACTTGTGGATATCCCCGGGCCGCATCGGCTAGGACCGACCCTGTGTAGGAGCATATCTTTATCCGAACAAATATTCGAATAGCGGCTCCGGCGTGTCCGTATCGCGCGGTCCGGCAGCGGCGCTAGTTTGCTTTGGGCTTGATGTCTCGGCCCAGCCGGCGTTCCTGCGGAACGTCCTGGATATCGCACACCGCAAGCCACACGGACTTAGGCTCCACACCCTTCTCCAACGCCTGCGCAGCGGTGACGCCGCCGAGCTGGCCGAGAACAAGGTCCGCAGCCAGGACCCGCGAGTAGGCCGAGCCGAACTCGTCATCCATAAGCCGCCAGAAATCACTGATACGCATCAATTAATCCTCTCACGCACGAAACACGGCGGCGAACGGGCCGGCGCCGACAAAACCTGATCGTTTCCCGGTGCCTCCGCAGTGCCGCGATCCTACAATGGGGGATGACCGAAACATCCGGTCCCGCCGGTTTCCCCGCCGGCGCCACTCCCCCAACCACGGACCCGGCAGTGGCTGCCGGCAAAGCTGCCGCGCCTGCCCCGCCTGGAGACAGCCAGGGTTCGGCTGGACCCGACGGCGCCGCGGAGTCCGGCAGCGGCCCGGACAAGGACACGGCCATCGAGGACCTTGAGCAGGAACTCAGCGTATTGTGGCGCCGGGCCCGTGCCAGCTCCCACCGGATTGCCAGGGAGGTCCATCCCGATATGGAGCCCTCCGCGTACGGCCTGATGGTCCTGCTCCATCAGCAGGGTCCGCTGCGCCTGACGGATCTCGCGGCAGCGGTAGGCGTGGGCAAGCCTTCGCTCAGCCGGCAGGTCGCCATGCTGCAGGGCCTGGGGCTGGTGGAGAAGCATGCGGATCCGGTGGACGGGCGGGCGCAGCCGATCAATCTCACGGAGTTGGGGGCTGCGCGGCTGGAAGGCACGGCCACCGCGCGCAAGGAGCATTTTCGGCGTACCTGGACGGGCTGGGAATCGGAGGAACTCCATACCTTGGTCCGGTTGCTGCACAAGCTCAACGCCTCTGTCCGGCCCGCCGGTGACCAGCCGGAAGACGAGCCGTCCGCGCCGGAAGGCACCGCACCGGAAAGCACCGCCCCGGACGGCGCCGCCGCGGACGGACCGGGAGGCAGCAGCCGCGGCCCGTAACGGGTCCGGAACGGAACAAACCCCCGCAGGCACCGTGCCTGCGGGGGTTTCCTCTGAAATTCCCAACCCCGACGGTTCAGCGTCAGGGGGTATGTCTATGGGGCAACGCAGTCACTGCGGCCGATTCCGTTCGGCCCGTCACCGCGCTGCGGGTGTGCGGTTTTAGGATGTGCGGGCCAGATCCCGTGCCAGGTCTTCGGGGAATTCGCGGGCGAACTCCCGGGAAAACTCAGACGGAACGGTGTCTGGAATGGCAACGCCTTCGGCGTTTGCCACCCGGTCGCTGACCTCACGGAGCATCAGGGACAGGGGCACATCGAGGGCGCTGCAGATTGAAGACAGAAGTTCGGATGATGCTTCTTTCTGTCCGCGCTCAACCTCGCTGAGGTAGCCGAGAGAGACACGGGCGCTGTGCGACACCTCGCGCAGGGTCCGGCCCTGGCGCTGGCGCACGTCGCGGAGAACATCACCAATCTCGTGACGAAGAACTACCATCTTGCGCTCCTTAGGCTCCCGGTGTGCGTCTTCCGCCAACCCTACATCCCGCCAGCGGATCACGCCGTTCACGGATACGGGTTGCTTAACCATGTGTATCGTCCTGCTCCCTGTGAGTACGGACTGCGGCGGTACCGCAGACTGTCCAAAGATCGTAATAAAAGAACCTTGGCGGTTCCTGATACTAACAACTGATGCCCTGCCGGTTTTGTTCCCGCCGACACGGCATCCGGTCCGGCCGCCGCGCTAGCGGTCTTCCAGCACCGATCCCAGCATGGAGAGTGCTTCGTTGCACGCCGCCGCGCGGATGGCCGTACGGTCCCCCGGGAATAGGAACTCCCGGAAGGAGGTCCCTTCGGAAGTAGCGATCCCCACGAAGACGGTACCAACCGGTTTGCCGTCATGGGCCTGGGGCCCGGCGGCGCCGGTGGTGGACACCCCGACGTCGGCACCAAGAACACGCCGCGCACCTTCCGCCATGTACTCGGCCACCCTGCCGTCAACGGATCCCGCTTCCGCCAGGAGCTCCCCCGGAACCCCGAGGACGGAAAGCTTGACTCCATTTTGGTACGCAACCACTCCCCCCTGCAAAACGGCGGAGGCGCCGGGGACGGACCCCAGTTCGGCACACACCATGCCGGCAGTAAGCGACTCGGCAGTGGCCACGGTCTGCCCGGACCGGCCCGCGGCGGCCAGCACCTCTTCCGCGAGGACGGAAGCCGGCGCCTGGCTCATACGCGTTTGCCCTCGCGGCGCAGCTTGACGGCCTGCAGGACGTAGTCGACGCCGGTGACCACGGTGATCACGAGTGCGGCGGCCATAAGGACGGCTCCGATCCACCAGGCCCAGGCACCCAGCCAGGCGGTCAGCGGAAGCAGGAACACAAAGATGGCGAAGGTCTGGACTACCGTCTTGAGCTTGCCGCCCCTCGAGGCGGCCATAACGCCGTACCTGATGACAACGAAGCGCATCAGCGTGATGCCGAGTTCACGGACGAGGATAACGATGGTGACCCACCACCACAGCTCGCCCAGCAGCGACAGCATCACCAGTGCCGATCCAATCAGCAGCTTGTCCGCTATCGGGTCGGCGATTTTGCCGAAGTCGGTAATCAACCCGCGGCTGCGGGCAATATCGCCGTCGAGCTTGTCGGTGTAGATGGCGACGGCGAAGGTTGCCACGGCGAGCCAGCGGAACAGGCCGTCACGGCCGTCGTCGGACGCAAGGAACCAGATAAACAGCGGAACCATCAGGATCCGCGCCACCGTCAGTGCATTGGCGATATTGAGGGTCGGGACCCTCTCGGTAGGAGAATTGCTCACGTCATCAGCGTAGCGAAGATTCACCGGCCGGTGAGGTTCCATGCGTCTTCGGACCCGTCCGGGTCGTCCACGCCGTCGTGGTACTCGCTTGCCTGCGGCCTGCCCTCCAGGTCGGCGGCGACCAGGTCCACCGGGCCTGACGGGTCGAAGCCGTGGTTGGCGTTCGCATTGTCCGCCAGCGCCGCGGCTCCGGCACCCCCGGACGGTTCCGGAGCTTCGCCCCCGCTGATGGCGGCGAGGGTGGCAGCCAGGTCATCCGGCTTCACCAGCACGTCGCGGGCCTTGGAACCTTCGGACGGGCCCACGACGCCGCGGGATTCGAGCAGGTCCATGAGCCGGCCGGCCTTCGCAAAGCCCACGCGCAGCTTCCGCTGGAGCATGGAGGTCGAACCGAACTGCGTGGTCACCACCAGTTCGGTTGCCTGGAGCAGGACGTCGAGGTCATCGCCGATGTCGTCGTCGATCTGCTTCTTGGGCGCGGTGACCGCCACGTCTTCGCGGTAGACAGCCTGCAGCTGGCCCTTGACGTGCTCAACCACCCGGTGGATCTCGGACTCGGTAACCCAGGCGCCCTGGACACGGATGGGTTTGTTGGAGCCCATCGGCAGGAACAGTGCGTCGCCCTGGCCCAGGAGTTTTTCCGCGCCGGGCTGGTCCAGGACTACGCGGGAGTCGGTGACCGACGAGGTGGCGAAGGCCATGCGGGAGGGAACGTTGGCCTTGATCAGGCCGGTCACGACGTCGACGGAGGGCCGCTGGGTGGCCAGCACCAGGTGGATGCCGGCGGCACGGGCAAGCTGCGTGATGCGCACGATCGAGTCTTCGACGTCGCGAGGGGCGACCATCATGAGGTCGGCCAGCTCGTCTACGATCACCAGCAGGTAGGGGTAGGCCCGGATGACCCGCTTGGAGCCGGCCGGGGGCACCACCTTGCCGTTGCGGACGGCCTTGTTGAAGTCGTCAATGTGCTTGAAACCGAAGTTGGCGAGGTCGTCGTAGCGGGTGTCCATTTCACGGACCACCCACTGCAGCGCCTCCGCGGCCTTCTTCGGATTGGTAATGATCGGGGTGATCAGGTGCGGCACCCCCTCGTACGCGGTCAGTTCCACGCGCTTGGGGTCCACCATCACCATGCGCACCTCGTCCGGCGTGGAGCGCATCAGGATGGACGTGATCATCGAGTTCACGAAGGACGACTTACCGGCACCGGTGGCACCGGCCACCAGCAGGTGGGGCATCTTGGCCAGGTTGGCGACCACGAAACCGCCCTCGACGTCCTTACCGACGCCCATCACCATGGGGTGTTCGGTCTTCCGTGCGGAGTTGGACCGCAGGACATCGCCCAGGGCCACAACCTCCTTGTCGGCATTCGGGATTTCGATACCGATGGCGGACTTGCCGGGGATGGGCGAAAGGATGCGGACGTCGGAGCTGGCCACGGCGTAGGCAATGTTCTTGGACAGCGCCGTGACGCGTTCCACCTTGGTGCCTTCGCCGAGTTCGATCTCGTAGCGGGTGACCGTCGGGCCGCGGGAGAAGCCGGTGACCTTGGCATCCACGTTGAACTGCTCGAGGGTATGCGTCAGCGCCGCGACGACGGCGTCGTTGGCTTCGGAGCGTTCCTTTGCCGGCGGTCCCGGGGGCAGGAAGTCCGACGGCGGCAGGGTATAGGTGATGTCGCCGGAGAGCTGCAGCTGCTCGGTGCGCTGCGGGATGGGGGTGGAAGGGGGCACCGGCTGGACCGGCCGGGAAGGCACGGGGGCAACGGGCGGCACGGCGGCCAGGTTGAGGACCTCGGTGGCGCCCGGAACGGTGCTGATCGCCTCGGTGGGCGGCTCGGCGGACTCGGTTCCGCCGTCGACCGGCAGGCCCTGGTTGCGGCGGATCTTCTGCGTGGCCAGCTCGGACTGCGTGGGACGCCGGACCCCCGGGGGGACGGCAGGTGCAGCCGCGGCAGCGGCGGCTGCCTCTTCTTCTTCATCCTGCAGCAGCGCGCGTTCGAACGCTTCATCACCGGCGAAGCCGTCCTGCGCGGCGGCAGCCTCTGCTTCCTTCTCGCGGCGGCTCTTGCGCGGCTTGCGGACCTTTTCCGGCTTCGGCGTGCCGTAGAGGTAGCTCTGGTCGTGCGCTTCAGGATCATCGGGGTCCAGGTCCTGGCCCATGAGGTGTTCATACAGTGCCCGCAGGCGCAGCGGAATATGGCGGAACGGCGTGGCGGTGACGATCAGGACGCTCACGAACACCAGCAGCGACAGAAGGATCAGCACCGGCCATTGGGTCAGGGCGGCGGACAGCGGCCCGGCGACGAGGAAGCCAACAATGCCGCCGGAGGCCCAGAGCCGGGCAAAACCGTCCGACAGCGCGGGCAGCCCGCCGACAATATGGGTGATTCCGGAGCCGGCCAGCAGCATGATGACCAGGCCGATGCTGATCCTGCTGTTGGCGCGGTGGCGCTCCGGGTAGCGGAACAGGCGTACGGCACCGGTGGTGAGCATAAAGGGCAGCACCACGGCCATCCAGCCGAAGGTTCCGGCGGCACCGGCGTGGATGACGTCCGCGACGGGACCGCGCAGGGCCCACCATTCGACGGTGGCGACCGCAAGGGCAATCAGGATCAGGAAGAAACCGGTGCCGTCACGGCGGATCTCGCGGTCCGGTGAAACATCGGCGCCGAGCTTGCGGACGCCGGCGCCGGCAAGGCGGGAGATGCCCATCCAGGCGCTCTCCACAGCGCGCAGCGGCAGCGGCAGCTGGTCCGGGGGTGCCTGCCGCGACGCGGAGGTCCCCCGGCCTCCGGATCCGCCGCGCGGGTTGGACTTGCCTGATGTCTTGCTTGAGCTGCCGCCGGAGCTCCGGGCCGTTGTCCGGCCGGAGGCACCGCTGCGTGCGGCAGGGGAAGTACGAGTCGCCATACGAGCCACGCTACCCGATGCGGCCTTGGATCCCTTGAATTTACGCGGCCGGGAACGGTTTAAGGACTACTTTCCTTGCCGCGTCACACGGGGAAACTAGGCCTCGACCACTACCGGCACGATCATGGGGCGGCGGCGGAGCCGCCGGTTGACCCAGGTGCCGACGACGCGCCGCACCACCTGCTGCAGCTGGTACGTGGTGTGGTCGGTATTGGAGCGCACCGCCTCTTCCAGCGCGGCACTGATTTTGGGGATGATCTCGTCAAACACCGCGTCCCCCTCGGCAAAGCCGCGGGCATGGATCTCGGGGCCGGAGACAATCGTTCCGGTGCTGCGGTTCACGACGCTGATGATGGAAATGAACCCTTCCTCGCTGAGGATCCGGCGGTCTTTCAGGTCGGTGTCGGTAATCGCGCCGACGCTGGACCCGTCCACGTAGACGAAGCCGCACTCCACTTCCCCGACCACGCGGGCCTTGCCCTCGCGCAGGTCGACCACCGTACCGTCGTCGGCCAGGATGATGTTCTGTTCCGGGACACCGGTGGCGGCGGCCAGCCGGCCGTTGGCGATCAGGTGCCGGGTTTCGCCGTGCACCGGCATGGCGTTTTTCGGCTGCAGGATGTTGTAGCAGTAGAGCAGTTCCCCGGCGGCGGCGTGCCCGGAGACGTGGATTTTCGCGTTGCCCTTGTGGACGACGTCGGCGCCGAGGCGCATCAGCCCGTTGATCACGCGGAAGACGGCGTTTTCGTTGCCCGGAATCAGGGACGAAGCCAGGATGACGGTGTCCCCCTTGCCGATCCGGATACGGTGGTCGCCGTTGGCCATCCGGGACAGGGCCGCCATGGGTTCGCCCTGCGACCCGGTGGACATCAGCACCACCTTGTTGTCCGGCAGGTCGTCGACGTTCTTCAGGTCCACAAGGATGCCCTCGGGCACGTGGAGGTATCCGAGCTTTTCGGCGATGGCCATGTTGCGCACCATGGACCGGCCGACGAAGCAGACGAAGCGGTTGTGCGCGGCGGCGGCGTCGAGGACCTGCTGCACACGGTGGATGTGGGAGGAGAAGGAAGCGACGATGATGCGCTTGTCCACCTTGCCGAACAGTTCCTGCAGCACCGGGCCGATTTCGCGTTCGGCGGTGGTGAACCCGGGGACGTCGGCGTTGGTCGAGTCGGCCATAAACAGGTCCACGCCCTCTTCGCCCAGCCGGGCGAAGGCGCGCAGGTCCGTGATCCGGCCGTCCAGGGGCAGCTGGTCCATCTTGAAGTCGCCGGTGTGCAGCACCGTGCCGGCTTCGGTCCGGATGAACACGGCCAGCGCATCGGGGATGGAGTGGTTGACCGCCACGAATTCGCACTCGAACGGGCCGAGCTGTTCGATCTGCCCCTCGGTGACCGTCAGGGAGAACGGCTTGATGCGGTGTTCCTGCAGCTTCGCTTCCACCAGCGCCAGCGTCAGCTGCGATCCGATCAGCGGAATGTCGTTCTTCAGCCTCAGCAGATAGGGCACCGCCCCGATGTGGTCCTCGTGGCCGTGCGTGAGCACCACGCCGACCACGTCGTCCAGGCGGTCCTCGATGTAGGAGAAGTCCGGCAGGATGAGGTCGACGCCGGGCTGCGTTTCTTCGGGGAAGAGGACACCGCAGTCCACTATGAGCAGCTTGCCGTCGATTTCGAAGACGGCCATGTTCCGGCCGATTTCGCCGAGGCCGCCCAGCGCAACGATCCTCAGGGTTCCCGCCTCCAGCGGCGGCGGGGTGAGCAGGCCGGTGCCGGCGTTTTCGCTCATGGCTGCTTATGCCTCGTTCCGGGAGAAGTCCATGCCGGCCTCGGCCAGATCGGTCAGGATGGTTTCCATTTCGACGGCGTCGGGTGCCACCAGCGGCAGGCGGACGGCAGCCGTGGGGATGACTTTCTGCATCGCCAGGATCTGCTTGGTCGAGACGGTTCCCGGGATGTGGGTCATCACGGCGCGGATTACCGGGTCCAGTTCGAAGTGGATGCGGCGGGCGGTGGCAAAGTCCCCGGCCGCGGCGGCGTCGACCAGTGAGCGGAACTGTGCGGTGGCAACGTGCGCGGAGACGCTGACGACGCCGACGGCTCCGGCGGCCATCCACGGCAGGGTCAGTCCGTCGTCGCCGGCGTAGACATCCAGCGTGGTGTTCGCGAGCACCCGGGTGACCGCAGCGAAGTCTCCCTTTGCGTCCTTCAGTGCCAGGATCCGGGGGTTCTCGGCGAGGCGGAAGATGGTGGAGGTGCTCAGGGCAATACCCGCACGGCCGGGAATGTCGTAGACCATGACCGGCAGGTCGGTCGCGGCGGTGACGGCATCGAAGTGCGCGATCACGCCCGCCTGCGTCGGCTTGTTGTAATACGGGGTAACCACAAGCTGGCCGTCGACGCCGGCGCGCTCGGCGCGGCGGGCCATCTCCACGGAGTGGGACGTGTGGTTGGTGCCGGTTCCGGCAATGACCTTGGCGCGGCCGCCCACCGTTTCGGCGACGACACGGAACAGGTCTTCCTTCTCGCTGTCCTCCAGCGTGGAGGTTTCACCGGTGGTGCCGGAAACCACCAGGCCGTCGCAGCCGTCTTCGACGAGCTTGTTCGCGAGGTAGGCAGTGGCGTCGAAGTCCACTTCCCCGTCCTCGGTGAACGGGGTCACCATGGCGGTGACGAGGGTGCCGAAGGGAAGCGTGCGGTTGTCTGTTTCCATGGGTAAAACGTTACCCGTTAGGCACGGTTTTGGGACAACGTGCTGCCCCGGGGGCGGTTGTTTCCCCGTGCCGGCGGTTCCGGCCGGGTAAAGCCCGCCCCGCGTGGCTGTGAGACGATTCTGTGCATGATCCAACGCCGCCTAACCGGCATCGACGCGGCCCGCGGGATTGCCCTTCTGGGCATGATCGCCACGCACGTGCTGCCGCTCTACCACCAGGAAACCGGCGATCCCACCCTTACCGGGCTGGTGTTCTCCGGCCGGTCCTCGGCATTGTTCGCCGTCGTGGCCGGCGTCGGGCTGGCCCTGCTGACCGGCGGCAGTGAACCCCATGAGGCCAAGGCCGTAGGCCGGGACCGGCGCGGGATTGCGGTGCGTGCGCTCATCATCGCCCTGGTGGGCCTGGCCCTGGGCGGCCTGCAGACCAGCATCGCCATCATTCTCTTCCACTACGCAGTCCTGTTCCTGCTTGCCTTGCCGTTCCTGGGAATGCCGCTGCGCAGGCTTGCGGTCTGGGCCGGGGCCTGGCTGCTCGTCTCCCCCGTGCTCGCCTATCTGGTGCGGGGCTGGCTGCTGGAGAACCTCTCACCGTCGGATATCCAGGGAAACCTGGTCTGGGACTCGTTCCTGACCCCCGCCGCACTGGCAGCGGACGTTTTCGTCACCGGTTTCTATCCGGTACTGCAGTGGCTGAGCTACATCCTGCTGGGCCTGGTGATCGGCCGCCTGACGCTGACGAGCCTGCCGGTGCAGGTAGGGCTCCTCGTGGCCGGGGCGTTCGCTGCGGTGGCCGCAAAGCTCACCTCCTACTATCTGCTCCGTGAGCTGGGCGGGCTCGACGCCCTCACCGCCACGGAGTCCGGGCAGCGGTGGCCCCTGGAACGGATGCTGGAAGTCAATGTCAGTTCGGTGGAGCAGACCGGTTCCTGGTGGTGGCTCGCGCTGGCCGGACCGCATTCGAACACCAGCCTGGACATGCTGCACACCGCAGGCACCTCGGCGGCCGTGCTCGGAATCTGCCTGCTGCTCACGCGTGCACGGCCGCTCCTCCTGCTGCCCCTGTCCGCGGCCGGCGCCATGACGCTCACCCTTTACAGCATGCACGTGTGGGTGATGAGCATCGTGGACCAGCAGAGTCCGCCCCTGGAACCGCTCCCGGTGTACTGGATCCAGGTGACGTTCTTTGTGGTGCTGGCGATCCTGTTCCAGCGCATCGATGCGCGCGGCCCGCTGGAATTGGTCACCTCCGGCGCCTCGCGCCTGGCCCGCGGCAGGGCGGGACGCGCCGCCGCCCCCGCCCGGCGCTAAGCGCGCCGGCTAGTTCTGCGGGCGTGCGCCCCGGGTGCGGCCAAAGAGCCGTCCGGCCTGGCGCATGGTGCGCCGGGCACGGGTACGGTCCCCGGCGGCGTCGTAGGCGCAGGACAACCGGAACCAGCTGCGCCAGTCCTCCGGCGCGGCCTCGGTTTCCGCCTTGTACTGCGGGAACTGGGCGTCCGCGGCTTCGCGCACAATCCGTCCGGCAGGCGTGCGCGGCAGGTCATCCACCGGCAGCCTGCCTTCCTCGGCCAGGATGCGGGCCATCTGCTCGGTCCGGCCGCCGAACATCAGTTCGCGGATGAGGGCCCACGCGCCGATCACCGGCAGCACCAGATAGGCCACACCCATCAGTTTCGCCGAAAGCTCGGGGGCGGTCAGCAGCAGCCAGCCGCGCTGCGCCGAGACCCACAGATAGAAGAAGAGCAGCAGGGTCACCAGGGCCACGCCGAGCTTGGCGCGGTTGGAGAAAAGGCCCGTAAAGAAAGACAACGTGTTCCTTAGTCGTTCAGGTTGAGGTAGCCGTCAAGTCCGACGGTCAGTCCGGGGTGGCCGGCGACCTGCCGCAGGCCCAGCAGGACGCCGGGCATGAAGGAGGCGCGGTCAAAGGAATCGTGCCGGATTCTCAGCTGCTCGCCGGGCCCGCCCAGGAGCACTTCCTGGTGGGCCACCAGGCCGCGCAGGCGGACTGAATGCACGTGCACTCCCTCCACCTCGGCGCCGCGCGCTCCGTCGAGTGCCTTGGCAGTGGCATCCGGAGAGGGTGCCACACCGGCGTCGGCGCGTGCGGCTGCGATCAGCTGGGCGGTCCGCACCGCGGTTCCCGAAGGGGCATCCACCTTGTCCGGGTGGTGCAGTTCGATCAGTTCCACCGATTCGAAGTAGCGGGCGGCCTTGGCGGCGAAGGCGGAGGCCAGCACCGAGCCAAGGGCGAAGTTCGGGGCTATGAGCACACCGGTGCCGGGGGACGTTTCCAGCAGCTCCGCCAGCCGGTCCAGCCGCCCGGCATCCCAGCCGGTGGTGCCCACGACGGCGTGCATCCCGTGTTCGACGGCGAAGCGGACGTTGGCCTCGGTACTGTCCGGAACGGTCAGGTCCACCACGTACTGCGCACCGGCGGAGACAAGGGTTTCCAGCGGATCGGCCCGGCCCAGCGCGGCCACCAGTTCCATGTCTTCGGCGGCCTCGACGGCGGCAACGGCCTCGGAACCCATGCGGCCCGCGGCACCGAGCACCGCTACGGCAAGTTTTTCGCTCATACGCTCCAGATTACCGGCTCAGGGCCGGTCGCTGACGCCCACCCACTCGGTGCTGCCGTCGGTGAAGCCCTGTTCCTTCCAGATGGGCACGTTCGCCTTGACCGTGTCCACCAGTTCGGAGCAGGCAGCAAAGGCGGTGCCGCGGTGGGCCGAGGCAACGGCCGCCACCAGGGCGGCGTCGCCGATGTCCAGGTCTCCGGTGCGGTGCGCCACCCAGATGCGGACGCCGTCGTACCTGGCGGCAATCCCGGCGGCCACGTCGGCGAGCACGCCCTGGGCCGTGGGGTGGGCACTGTAGGCGAGGGCGGTGACGGATTTACCGTCGTCGTGGTTGCGTACAATGCCGCTGAACAGCACCACTGCACCGCAGTCCGGGGACCAGGCGGCGCGTTCTGCCTCGGTGCTGGTCAGCGGCTCCGTGGAGACGGCGGCATGGATAACTTCGCTAGTGTTCACGTTTTCCTTCCAGCTGGCCGCAGATGTGGCCGATGATGGGTTCCAGTACGGCAAGCCCGTCGGCGACTGCGGCCGGGGAACCGGGCAGGTTGACCACGAACGTGCGGCCGGCGGTGCCGGCGAACCCGCGGCTGATGGCGGCCATCGGCGTGGACGCCAGGCCCTTGGCCCGGATGGCTTCCATGACGCCGGGCACCTGGCGGTCCAGGAGCGGTTCGGTGGACTCCGGCGTGACGTCGTCCGGGCTCAGCCCGGTGCCGCCGCTGGTCAGCAGCACCGACGGTTCCAGGGCGAGGATGCGCTGCAGCGACGCGGCTACTTCGACACCGTCGGGCACCACTTCGGCCAGCACAATGTCGTAGCCCAGGGCATACAGCCAGTCCGCAATAAGCGGCCCGCATTCGTCCTGGTACGTGCCGGCAGCGGCACGGGTGGAGGCGATCAGGACCCCGGCCGTCCGGCGGGGGGACGGAGCGCTCACAGCGCCCAGTCTCCGCTTTTGCCGCCGGACTTGGCCAGCACCATGATGTCGGTGATGCGGGCGTGCTTATCCACGGCCTTGATCATGTCGTAAAGCGTCAGCGCGGCGACGGAGGCAGCGGTCAGCGCCTCCATTTCGACGCCGGTGAGTGCCTTGGTCTTCACCGTGGCCTCCACGAGGACGTCGCCCTCCCGCGGGGTGAAGTCCACCGTAACCTTGGTCAGGGGCAGCGGGTGGCACAGCGGGATGAGGTTGGAGGTCTGCTTGGCGGCCATGATGCCGGCCACCCTGGCGACGGCCAGCGCGTCTCCCTTCGGCAGCCCTCCGTCGGCGATCAGGCGGACCACCTCGGCGGTGCTGCGCAGCACGGCCTGCGCTGTGGCCTGCCTCGTGGTTTCGGTCTTGGCGGATACATCCACCATGTGCGCGGAACCGTCCTCGCGGACGTGGGTCAGTCCGGCTGGGTGGAGGTCTTCGGGTTCGGCGCTCACGGCAGGGTCCTTTCGGGGCACGGCGTCCGGGGAAGGACGCTGCTGGGTTATTCCAGTAGTAATACTGTCACTTCCGAGCCGGCCGCGAGGTGCTCGGTGCCCACGGGGACCGAGATCAGCGCGTTGGAGGAGGCCAGGGCATGGACCAGGTGGGATCCCGGTCCGCCTACGGGCTCCACCGTTCCGGCCGTGTACCTGCCCCGGCGGACCTGGTGCTTGCCCGCAGGGCTGCCGAGCGGGGCGGTGAGGCGGGCCGGCACTTCCGCCCGGGGCCACGGCGCCCCGGTGACGGCCGTCAGTGCCGGGCGCAGGAACATTTCGAAGGAGACCAGCGAGCTGACCGGGTTGCCCGGGAAACCCAGGAACGGGACGCCTTCCACCGTGCCGATCCCCTGCGGCCCGCCGGGCTGCATGGCCACGGACAGGAAGTCCACGTCCTGCGCGGCGAGGCCCTGGCGGACCACCTCGTAGGCGCCCTTGCTGATGCCGCCGGAGGTGAGGACCAGGTCCGGGGCGTCCGCAGCAAGATCGGCACGCAGCCGGTCGATGAACTCCTCCGGGGAATCAGCCAGGATCCGGGACCGGAGCACCTCCGCGCCCGCTTCCTCCAGGGAACTGCGGAGCAGGGTGGTGTTTGCGTCGTGGATCTGGCCCGGTCCCAGCGGACGGCCCGGTTCCACGACTTCGTCTCCGGTGGTCAGCAGCAGTACCCGCGGCCGCGCCCGGACGGTGATGCGGTCCAGGCCCAGGGCGGCCAGCAGTCCCAGCTGCAGCGGTCCCAGCAGGGTGCCGGCGGGCAGTGCCGGGGTTCCTGCGCCAATATCGCTGCCTGCCCTGCGGACGAACTGCCCCGCGGGGATATCCGCCGGAACCGCCACGGTGCCTTCTGCTTCCGGCAGGAAGTAGTCGGGCGTGCAGGCCTCGATCGGAACGACGGCGTCTGCCCCCTCGGGCAGCATGGCGCCGGTCATGACCGGTGCGGCTGTGCCGGGCAGCAGCGGCGGCGCTGCCCGTCCGGCAGGGATGGGTGCGGCGATCGCCAGCCGGACGGTACCCGGCGTGCCGGGCCGGTCCCGGGCTGCGGCGAGGTCCGGACTATGGACTGCGTAGCCGTCCATCTGTGAGTTGGTGAAGGGCGGCAGGTTTCCCGGCGCCCGCACCTCTGCCGCGAGGATCCGCCCGGCAGCCGAGGCCAGCGGGATGGTCTCGCGGGCGGGTGGCTGCGCGGCGAACCAGGTCCGCAGGAGGGCCTCAACGGCTTCCCGGTGCGCGGCCACCTGCCGTGGTCCGGTTGCGGACGGAACAGCGGATCCCGGTGCCGGGACACCCTGCGGGGCCGGTTGGACGGACATGTTCCTCCTTGGAATGGTGCGGGCGGGGGCGGGAAAGGACCTTAGCGGGCCGTCACCCGAATTGTATGCAGGCCGGTCGCTCCATCGGGAAGCACCGGCCGTTTTTCGGCCGCCTGCAGCACGCCGTTGGCGTCCACGGCCCGCACCGTGATGTCGTGGCCGCCCGGCGGCAGTTCCACCGTAAGCCGGTACTGCCGCCAGGTATCCGCGGAAATTCCGGGAGCGAGTTCCGCGTCCTGCCAGCCGCCGTCGTCAACGCGCACCTGCACGGCACTAAGGCCGGTGTGCTGCGCCCAGGCCACGCCGGCCACGGTGACCGTGCCGGCGGAGACCGGCGTCCGGCCGGGGACGTCGATGCGTGAGGAGAGCTTGACGGGACCGCGCTCGCCCCAGCCCCGGTCCGTCCAGTAGGCGCTCTCGTCGGCGAACCGGGTGACCCGCAGCTCGGTGACCCACTTGGTCGCGGAAACATATCCGTACAGTCCGGGCACCACGAGCCGGACGGGGAATCCATGCTCCAGCGGCAGCGGTTCCCCGTTCATGCCCACGGCCAGCAGCGAATCCCGGTCATCGGTGAGGGCTTCCAGGGGCGTGGAGGCACTCCAGCCGTCCCGGCTCGTGGAAAGCACCATGTCGGCGCCGGTCCGGACTCCGGCCCGGGCCAGGAGCTCCCGGACAGGCATCCCCAGCCACCGGGCGTTGCCGATCAGGTTCCCGCCCACCTCGTTGGAGACGCAGGCGAGGGTGACGTAGCTTTCCTGCAGCGGCGCAGCGAGCAGTTCCGCGTAGCTAAGTTCCACTTCGCGGTCCACCATGCCGGTGACCCGCAGCCGCCACTCCGCAGGATCGATGAGCGGCACGCTCAGTGCGGTGTCGATCCGGTAAAAGTCCGCGGCGGGCGTGACCAGCGGAGTCAGGCCGTCGACGGTGAGCCGGGCGCCGGCGGGTATCGCGGCCGCGGGCCGGGCCGGAACCGGCAGACGGACCGTTTCCCGCAGGGCCGTCAGCCCCACCTGCCCGCCGCGGGCTATGCCGGCCAGCGCCGCACCAAGCAGGGCCACCGCCGCTCCCCCGCCTACGGAGGCCAGCACCGTGCGGCGGCGGACCGCGGCGTCGTCCTGTGTTGGTGCCGCGTCCAGGTCCCGGATCCGCGCCGCAAGGGCCCTCAGGACCAGGACGGCGACGACGGCGGCGGCTACCGGCGGCAGGACGGCCAGCAGCGAGAACTGCTGCCGGGAGAGGACCGCCGCCAGGCCGGCTGCGCCGAAGAGGCCAAGTACTGCGCTTCCCGAGGGCGGACGGCGCTGTTCCAGGACGCCGGCGGCAACGGCGGCAAGGCCGATGACCAGCCCCATGCCTACCAGCAGTGCTGCCTTATCCGCCGTTCCGAACAGGGCAATCGCTGCGTCTTTGACCGGCCCGGGAACGGCGTCGATGACTACCGAGCCAACGGCGGAAACCGGGGAAAGCGACGGGCTGACGATGGCGGCCAGCAGCTCCCCGGCGGCTACTCCCAGTCCGGCGGCGACCAGCCCTGCGGCAGCCGCCCACCGCCTGGTTGCCGGCCGGAGGCCGCCGGTGCGGCGGGGCGGAACCTGTCCCTGGCCGCTCACCGCGGCAGCAGCCGTCCGGTGGCGACCCGGGCCAGCAGCAGGACCAGCAGGTACAGGGCAATAAGCATCAGGCAGATGCCCAGGGCCGCCTCGGGCTGGTTGGAGTTCAGGCTCAGCTCGATCTGCAGCGGCAGGGTCCGGGTGCTCCCCTCGATGCTCCCGGCAAAGGTGATGGTGGCCCCGTATTCGCCCAGCGAACGGGCGAAGGCCAGCAGGGTGCCGGCAACAATGCCGGGAAGCGCCAGCGGTACGGTGATGTGGCGCAGGATTGCGGTGGGACCGGCCCCGGAGGTGGCGGCTGCCATTTCGAGGTCGCGGTCCACCGCCGACAGGCTGTTCAGGGACGCCACCACGAAGAAGGGCAGGGAGACGAACACCTGGACAATAACGACGGCGGCCGGCGAGTACCCCACGTCCAGGCCCACCGTGCCCAGCAGCTTCCCGGCGATCCCCTGCCGGCCCCAGAAATACAGCAGGGCAATACCGGAGACCACGGGTGAGAGCACCAGCGGGATCAGCAGGATCCCGCGCATCAGCTGGATCCACGGCCCCTCGAGCTTGCTGAGCAGCACGGCCAGCGGCAGCCCCAGCAGGACGCAGAGCAGCGTGGACGCGGCGGACGTCGCCAGGGAGAGCCCCAGCGCCGTGCGGGCGGTGTCGGTGCCCAACAGGTCCGGCAAGCCGGTCCAGGGGACGTTCAGCAGCAGCGCAGCAACCGGTCCGGCGCAGAGGAGCAGGGCAATTCCGGCAGGTATCCACAGCCAGCCGGGGGTGGTGGCGCGCGCCTCGCGGCTCAGGGCGGACGTTGATCCGGACGCCGGTGCACGGAGGGTTTCGGACATCCTAGGGGGCATCGGTGTTCCCCGGGTCCGCGGGGCCGAACCCTGCCTCGGCGAGGATGCCTGCCGCTTCCGGACCCGTAAGCCACTCGTAAAACGCTGTTGCCTCGGTGTTGCCGGCCCCTTCGACGGTCAGCGCCGCCGGGTACCGGTTGGGTTCGGGGTCCTCCAGCGGCAGGTGGGTCACGCCGGTCCCCGCAGCGGCCAGGGCATCGGTCCGGTAGACAAACCCGGCGTCGGCCTGGCCGCTGGAGACCTTGGTCAGCACCGACCTCGCACTGTCTTCCAGGCTCGGTGCCGGCACGGACACGCCGGCGGCATCCAGTACCCGTTCCGCGGCCCGGCCGCACGGTACGGAAGGGGCGCACAGGGCAGCACGCACGCCGTCGGACGCAACATCGCGTAACACTCTGATCCCGGCAGGGTTGCCCGCGGCAAGGGCCAGCACCAGCGGGTTGGTGGCCAGCACCGTCTCGCGGTCCAGCCCGTTCCGCAGGGGTTTCAGCGCCTCGAGGTCGGCGGTAATCACCACGTCCGCCTTCGCGCCGGACTGCAGCTGCGCCACGAGCTGGCTGCTGGAGCCGACGTTGATGCGCAGGCGCCCGCCGCCGTCGTACTGAGCATTCAGGGTCTCCACCACGTCCGTAAGCGAGGACGCCGCAAAGACGGTAATCCCGTCCCCGCCGCGGTTGGCAGTATCGGTGGATCCGGTGGAGGCGCATGCTGCTGTAGAAGCGGCAAGGACCACCACGGCGCACGCTGCCAGGGTCCGGCGGACCCGGAGAACAAAGCGCATTAATAGAGCCTAACTGTGAAAGGGCGTAACCTCGAGGAATGGGAACACAGCTGGGAAGAATCAGCCCTTCCCCCAGTACATCAGAAATCAGCGCAGCGGAGGCCCCGGCGGCCGGGGGTTCTTCCGCTCTACCCCTGCCCCCTCCCGCGTCGCCGCTCGCGCTTACCCCCGCTGACGGGCTGCTGGACCGCTACGGCCGGCGCGCCACCGACATGCGGCTGTCCCTGACGGATAAATGCAACCTGCGCTGCACGTACTGCATGCCCGCGGAAGGACTCGACTGGCTGGCGCGGGACAAGGTACTGGCAAGGGATGAAATTATCCGCCTCGTCCGCCTTGGCGTGGACCGGCTGGGTGTGCGGGAGCTTCGCCTGACCGGCGGTGAGCCGCTGGTGCGTGCGGATCTGGTGGACATCGTGGCCGGCATCCGTGCCAACCACCCGGAGCTGCCCATCTCCCTGACCACCAACGGCCTCGGCCTGGACAAGAAGGCCCAGGCCCTCAAGGACGCCGGCCTGACCCGGATCAATGTGTCCCTGGATTCCCTGCACCCGGACACGTTTGCCCAGCTCACCCGCCGCCCGTTCCTGGACCGGGTGCTGCGCGGCGTGGAGGAAGCCGCCCGCGTGGGCCTGGGGCTGGTGAAGATCAACGCCGTGCTGATGCGCGGCATCAACGACGCCGAGGCACCCGACCTGCTGGAGTGGGCGGTCAGCCGCGGCTTCGAACTGCGGTTCATCGAGCAGATGCCGCTGGACGCCGACCACGGCTGGACCCGCGACGGGATGATCACGGCCCTGGAGATGCGAACGCTGCTGGAACGGGACTTCGTGCTGACGCCGGACCCCCGGGAGCGCGGCGGCGCCCCCGCCCAGCGGTGGGAGGTACGCCGGAATGCGGATCCGGCAACCGTCGTCGGGACGGTGGGCATTATTGCCTCCGTCACCGAACCCTTCTGCGCCGAGTGCGTCCGCACCCGGATCACGGCAGAGGGGAAAGTGCGCAGCTGCCTGTTCTCCCACGAGGAAACGGACCTGCTGGCGCTGCTGCGCAGCGGTGTGGACGACGACGCCGTCGTCCGCCGCTGGCAGGAAGCCATGTGGGGCAAGCCCAAGGCCCACGGCATGGGCCACGCCGGACTCGGCGACTCCGACTATGTCCAGCCCGAACGAACCATGAGCGCGATAGGCGGCTAAGTGCTGATCCGATACTTCGGCGCTGCGAAGGCAGCAGCCGGCACAGAAGAAGAACACCTGGATGAGGGGCCGCTGACGCTGGCCGAGCTGGCGGAAAAGCTTGCCGCCCGGTACCCGTCACAGGGGAACGGCGTCCCGGCGCTGGCCACGGTGATTGCGCGCAGTACGTTCCTGGTCAATGAAACCGCCGCCCGGAATCCCGATCTGCTGCTGCAGGCGGACGACGTGGTGGACATCCTGCCGCCCTTCGCCGGCGGCTAGGCACGATTTTGCCGGGCATGCTCATCCGGAAACTCCCCGGCGGCTGCGCAGCTCCGTCTTGAGCAGTTTGCCGGTGGAGGTGCGGGGCATCTGGTCGATGAACTCGATGTACTTAGGGATCTTGAACCGGGACAGGACAGGAGCCACCGCCTTGCGAATGTCCTCACCGCTCATGATCCCAACGCGTTGATCGGGCACAATGAATGCCTTGCCGACTTCGCCCCATCGTTCGTCGGGCACCCCGACGACGGCCGCTTCGACGACACCGGGGACGTCCAGCAACGCTGTCTCCACCTCCGCCGGGTACACGTTCTCTCCGCCGGAAACATACATGTCCTTGTACCGGTCCCTGATCCAGTAATAGCCCTCTTCATCCATCTCCGCTGCGTCCCCGGTGCAGAACCAGCCTCCGGTAAACGCCGCAGCGGTGGCTTCGGGGCGTTGCCAATACTCGTGAATCACGTTGGGTCCCAGAGTCTGGATTTCCCCAATCTCCCCCGGACGTGCAGGCTCACCGCCCGGAGCGACGATGCGCACATCGACGAGGAACTGCGGCCTGCCGGCGGAGCCGGCCTTGCGGATCCCGTCTCCGGCGTTCAGCTTGAGCACCGCCGGAGCTGTTTCGGTCAGACCGTAGCCCTGCTGGACAGCCACGTCCCGCTCAGCCCAGCTGCGCAGGATGCGTTCGGGTACAGGTGCCCCGCCGACGACGATATTCCGCAGCGATGACAGGTCTGTGGTACTGAACAGGCGATGGTGGGCCAGGGCATCGAGCATCGCCGGCACCGCGAACATGCTGGTCACCCCTCGATCCTGGATTGCCGAGAAGATGGCTTCCGGCTCCACCCGCCGGTGCACCACGATTGTGCCGCCTTTGAGGAAGGTCGGCAGCACGAGCCCGTTGAGCCCGGCGATGTGGAACAACGGGGCTGCCGCGAGGCACACCTCGTCAGGACGGATGTCCGAATCGATGAGGACATTGATGTCATTGAAGAACAGGTTGCCGTGAGTAAGCAGCGCACCCTTGGGCCGGCCGGTAGTGCCGGAGGTATACATCAGCACCGCCGGATCCTCCAGGCCGCAGTTGACCTCCGGCACCGGCCGTGAATCAGCCGGCAGCTGTCCGTATGCAGCTCCTGCCGTCCCGGTGCCGTCGATGTCCACCAGGACACCGGCGGGGATCCTCCCGGCGATCATCCTGGCGGCTTCGGCCTGCTCCCGTCCGAAGAACAGCACGAGCGCACCGCTGTCCTTCAGGATATATTCCGCCTCTGCGGGCGCCAGGCGGGCGTTGACCAGCACGGAGACCGCCCCGATCCGCGTAGTGGCGAACAAGGTCTCGAGCAGTGCCGTATGGTTTACGCCCCAGTAGGCCACCCGGTCACCCGGACCGACCCCTTGACTGGCCAGCCAGGCAGAGAGTGCCTCCACCCGAGCAGCGAATTGTGCGAATGTCAGCGCTGTGCCCTCGAACTCCACTGCAACCCGATCGGGGCTCAGCATCGCACGCCGGCGCGGCCAGGACCCGATTCCTAAGTTCTGAAGGCTGGGCATGTCGTGTGTCTGCTTTCGTTTTGGGGACGGGTGTCTTAGGGGCATCCGGTCAGCGGGATGCGGTGAAGTCACCTTCACCAGCGGGTGAGAACCGGAGGGGCGCCTCGGCCCAGAAGCCGAGGATGAGGCTCGCGAACTCCTCGGCCCGCTCGATCTGCGGCATGTGCCCGGTGTCCCGGAAGGCGTGCGTGCGGGCCTGCGGCAGGTGCCGGCCGGCGGCGGCGAGGTGGGCGAACGGGAAGATCCTGTCCTTGTCACCCCACACGACCAGGGCCGGCACACGCTGCGCTGCGACTCCGGCCATCAACTCCCCGCGCCAGCCCTCGCGGGAACCCCGGAATGTGCCGAGTGCCGCAGCGGTGTCCAGGAAGACACGGGCGGCGTCCGGCCTCGAGGCCAGAAGGAATCCGCGGCTGACCCTCTCATCCGTGACCAGTGCAGGGTCGTGGAAGAGGTTGCGCTCGAGCCGGCGCGCCGACGCCGGACTGGGCCTGCCCAGGAGCCGTTTGCCCAACGGCCGGACCGACATCAGCCGGACCGGCAGGGCGACCTCGCGGCCGAAGCCGGCGCTGCCGGCGAGCACGAGGCTGCGCACCCGCCCGGGAGACTGCAGTGACAGTTGCATCGCGACGGCTCCGCCGAGGGAGTTGCCCACCAGATGCGCGGGTGAGGAGATACCCACCGAGTCCAGGAAGGCCTCCAGGAAGCGGGCCAGGGCCGGGAGTGAGTACGGTTCGCCCAGCGGCGCGGATTCACCGAAGCCGGCCAGGTCGACGCTTACGACGCGGTACCCGTGGCCGGCGAGCAACTCGTGCTGCTCGGTCCAGTCCTCGAGGCTGCGGCCGATTCCGTGCACCAGCACGACCGGGGTGCCCTCCCCCTCGTCCCGGTACCGGACCTGTCCTCCCCCCGCCATGACTCTCTGAGTATGAGGACTGTTCAGCCCCTCTGCCGGCACCGGCGGCGGGACCTGGGCGCCGTCGCTGCGCTGGAAGCTCAGGGTCCCGTCCTCAAGCCGCCGGCCGCTGAAGAGCCGGATGTCCAACAGATAGTTTTGGTGCAGCCGCCAGGGCACCCGCGAACCCTGCTTGGCCATCCCGTCCACTCCCCGCCGGATGTAGCCGGCGTCGAGGTCGAGGAAAGGATGGGGAGTTTCATCCGTGGGGGTGAGCGGGGTTGCACTGGCATACCCGTTCGCGTCCAAATGCTGCAGAAGGCGGCAGGCGTAGCGGCTGATCAGATCGGCCTTCAGGGTCCAGGAAACATTGGTGTACCCCGAGACCACGCTCAGGTTGGGCACGCCGGAGATCATCATGCCCTTATAGGCGAACCGCTCGCCGACGTTGACCTTCCCGCCGTCGATGCTCAATGTCATGCCGCCCAGCCACTGCAGGTTCAGCCCGGTGGCAGTCACGATGATGTCGGCGGGAAGCTGCTCGCCGGACTCAAGCTCGATCCCGTCCTCAGTGAAGGTCCGGGTGCCGCCGGTGACGATCGAGGCTTTGCCGCCACGCAGTGCCGTGAACAAGTCGCCGTCAGGGACCGCACACAAGCGCTGGTCCCAGGGGTTATAGGGCGGGTTGAAGTGCGTATCCACGTCATACCCCGCGGGGAGCAGCTTGATGGCGTCCCGGCGGATCCTGGCGCGGACCATGTCGGGCCTGCTGCGGCTCAGTGTGTACCGCAGGTGCAGGTTCAGCCAGTTCTTCCACCGCAGGACGGAATAGGCCGGGGATGCCGGAAGTACGCGCCGGAGCACATCGGACAGGGGATCGACGGTTGGCACGGCCGCGATGTACGACGGCGTGCGTTGCAGCATGGTCACGTGCGCGGCCTTCTCGACCATGTTCGGGACCAGTGTCACAGCGGTGGCGCCGCTGCCGATGACAACCACGCGCTTGCCCGTGTAATCAAGATCCTTGGGCCAGTGCTGGGGGTGCACGATCTGGCCGCGGAAGCCCTCCTCGCCCTTGAACGCCGGGCGGTAGCCCTCGTCGTAGCGGTAGTACCCGGTGGCACCGATGACCCACGAGGCGGTAAATCCAACGGTCTCCCCGGTGTCCGTCCGCTCTGCGGTCACGGTCCATAGCGCGTCGGCCGTGGACCAGTCCGCTGACAGCACCCGGTGGTGGAACCGGATGTGGCTGGTGATTCCGT
The DNA here is from genome assembly GCF_020907405.1 of Arthrobacter sp. zg-Y769. Classification (GTDB taxonomy): domain Bacteria; phylum Actinomycetota; class Actinomycetes; order Actinomycetales; family Micrococcaceae; genus Arthrobacter_B. The sequence continues at coordinate 116,693 of NZ_JAJJOE010000014.1, read as the reverse complement.
ATTCGTCGGCGGTCTCCTCGACGTAGCGCCTGATCGACTCCCCCTCGGAGATCGCCTTGGGCTCCTTCCATGGCTTAAAGGAGTAGCCGAAGGTGTACATGTCCGAATCGGAGCGGATGCCGGGGTAGCGGAACAGGTCCCAGGTCCCGCCAATGGCACCGCGTGATTCCAGGACGGCGTACCGCTTGCCGGGACACTCCCTGACGAGATGCGCGGCGGCACCAATACCGGACAGGCCGGCTCCGATAATCAGGACATCTACGTGCTTTGTTACCTCGGTCATCGTTCTCCCTTGAAGGATGTACTCGGGTGGAAACAGTGCCTCGACCCAAATAAGTGAGGACAACCCAATAAAATATAATGAAAGTGATATTCATCACTATGAATTGGAGCCTAGACTGGGTGCACACCCCCGTCAAGGGGCAATCCGAGCGGCTCGAACTCCTCGGGCAGAAAGAGGGTCGGATGTCGATCCAACCAAGCAGTCGCGCCCATGACGTGGCTGCCCTGCTGTCATCCCTTTCCGAGAGTTCCCAGCCCGGGGCACGCCTGGGACAGAAGGATGAGCTCAGGGAACGGAGCGGGGCGTCTTCCGGATCCTTCAACGAGGGTCTCAAAATCGCGCAGGATCGAGGCGCCGTGGAGGTCCGGCGAGGGCCCGGCGGGGGCATCTTTGCTGTTGAACGGACCGTCCTGGGCCGCCTCGGCGGCGAGCTGATGACCCTGGACACCGGCGACCCCAGCGTGGCTGAGGCGCTGCGGATGCGCAATACCCTCGATCCGCTCGTGGTGTCGGATGCCCTGGACCACGCGACCATGGCCGACATAGCCCGGTTGCGCGAACACCTGGGCCAGATGGAACAGGCGATTGAAGCCTGGGACATAGACGGCTTCATGAGGGCATGCACGAACTATCAAAGACACGTGCTCTCTTTATCACCAAACGCCCTGCTGCGCCCGGTCTTCGGTGCGCTGCTGGACATCCTGGAACGGGAAGGGGTGCCGGTCTCCACCATGAGCCGTGCCTTGACCGAAGAAGGCCTTCGTGCCCGCCTGGCATTCTTTACGCGGATGACCGCAGCCCTGGAAACCCGGGACCGCGAAGCCGCGTACGCCGTCATGGTGGAATCGACCGTGGGCTGGCGCCCCTACCTGCCCCGCGAGAACACCGCACCCGGGCAACACCCCTGAACAATACCGACGGCATTTAAGCCGTTCCGCGGGGAGAGCTTCCGGGAGCAGCGGGACCCGTGGAGAGTTACGCCGAGAAGCCGAGTTCCGCGGCTGACTCGAACGGACCCACCACGGTGATGGTGCGGGGTGCGGCAGCCAGTTCGGCAGCCAGTTCCTGCACCTGTTCGGCGGTGACGGAATGGATCCGCCGCAGCGACTCGTCGATGTCGATGAACTCGCCGCTGACAAGTTCTGCCCGGCCCAGGCGGGACATCCGGGAACCGGAATCCTCGAGCCCGAGCACCATGCCGCCGGAGATCTGGCCCAGGGCCTTGGCCAGCTCGCCCGGCTCCACGCCGTCGGCGGCGAGGCGCTCCAGTTCGCTGCCGAGCAGGTCGATGACCTGGCGGGTCTTGGCAGGCGAGCAGCCCGCGTACATACCGAAGTAGCCGGCGTCGGCGTACGACGCCGAGAAGGAGTAGGTGGAGTACACCAGGCCGCGCTTCTCGCGGATCTCCTGGAACAGGCGGGAGGACATACCGCCGCCGAGGATCGTGTTCAGCACGCTCATGGCAAAGCGGCGGTCATCCGTGGCGGTGAGCGAGGGGCAGCCCATCACGATGTTGGCCTGTTCCACCGGGCGGTTGATGACCTGCACGCCGGCGGTTCCGGTGATCTGCGCCGGTGCGGTGTCGCGCCGGGGGGCGGGCGTTGCCGCCGGGTCGAGGTTCCAGCCGGCGGTCTGCAGGGCTTCCAGCACCAGGGCGCAGACTTCCTCGTGGTCCAGTCCCCCGGCGGCCGTGACCACCAGTTCCTCCGGCCGGTAGTAGCGCCGGTAGTGCTCCAGGACTGCCTCGCGGGACACGCTGCGGATGGCGTCGGGGGTGCCGCCGATGGGACGGCCGAGGGCGTGGTCGCCAAGGACCGCCTCGGAAAACTTTTCGTGGCAGAGATCGGCCGGATCGTCATTGTCCATGGCGATCTCTTCCAGGATGACGTCGCGTTCCTGTTCCAGTTCCTCCGGATCAAGGACGGCGGACGTCACCATATCTGTGATGACATCTATGGCCATCGGAAGATCGGTGTCCAGCACGCGTGCGTAGTAGCAGGTGCTTTCCTTGGCGGTGGCCGCATTGGACTCACCGCCCACCTCGTCAAATGCCGAGGCGATATCCAGCGCCGAGCGGCGGCTGGTGCCCTTGAACAGCAGATGCTCAAGGAAGTGTGTAGAGCCGTGCCGGCCCGCGGCTTCATCCCGCGAGCCGACACCAACCCAGAATCCGATGGCCGTGCTGCGCTGGCCCGGCATTTCCTCCGTCAGTACCCGAACGCCGCCGGGCAGGACCGATCGGCGCACGACGGCGCCTCCCGGAGTGCCGACCACGAGGGTCGGGTCGGAGGAAAGTGTGGTCAGTGGAAGCTGGACTACCGTCCCGTGCCCCTTCGGCGAGGAAGGGGACACGGGACGGTTTCCATCGGAGTTCTCCGGCATTTACTCTGCAGACTCGGTTTCTGCTGCTTCTTCGCCTTCGGCGTCTTCGGCAACCACCGGGGAGAGCGAAAGCTTTCCACGGTCATCGATCTTGGTGATTTCCACCTGGACCTTCTGGCCCACGGAGACGACGTCGTCGACGTTGTCCACGCGCTTGCCGCCGGCGAGCTTACGCAGCTCGGAGATGTGCAGCAGGCCGTCCTTGCCCGGAGTCAGGGAGACAAAGGCACCGAAGGTGGTGGTCTTGACTACCGTGCCGAGGTAACGCTCGCCGATCTCGGGGACCTGCGGGTTGGCGATCGCGTTGATCGCCGAGCGGGCAGCCTCGGCGGAGCCGCCGTCGGTTGCACCGATGAGGACGGTGCCGTCATCTTCGATGGAGATGTCAGCGCCGGTGTCCTCCTGGATCTGGTTGATCATCTTGCCCTTCGGGCCGATGACCTCGCCGATCTTGTCCACGGGGATCTTGACCGAGATGATGCGCGGGGCGAACTCGGAGAGTTCGTCCGGAGCGTCGATCGCGGCCTGCATCACGTCGAGGATGTGCAGGCGGGCTTCGCGGGCCTGCTTCAGTGCTGCTGCCAGCACGGAGGCGGGGATACCGTCGAGCTTGGTGTCCAGCTGGATGGCCGTGACGAACTCGGAGGTACCGGCAACCTTGAAGTCCATGTCGCCGAAGGCATCTTCGGCGCCGAGGATATCGGTCAGGGCGGCGTAGCGGGTTTCGCCGTCAACCTGGTCGGAGACCAGGCCCATGGCGATGCCTGCCACCGGAGCGCGCAGCGGAACACCGGCGTTGAGCATGGACAGCGTCGAGGCGCAGACCGAACCCATGGAGGTGGAACCGTTGGAGCTCAGGGCTTCGGAGACCTGGCGGATGGCGTACGGGAATTCTTCACGCGTGGGCAGCACCGGCATCAGGGCGCGCTCTGCAAGTGCGCCGTGGCCGATTTCGCGGCGCTTGGGCGAACCCACGCGGCCGGTCTCACCGGTGGAGTACGGCGGGAAGTTGTAGTTGTGCATGTAGCGCTTGCGCGTTACCGGCGACAGCGAGTCGATCTGCTGTTCCATCTTCAGCATGTTCAGCGTGGTGACACCCATGATCTGGGTTTCGCCGCGCTCGAAGATGGCCGAACCGTGCACGCGGGGCAGGACCTCGACCTCGGCGGTGAGCTGGCGGATGTCCGTCAGTCCGCGGCCGTCGATGCGGACCTGCTCCTTGAGGATGCGCTGGCGCACAACCTGCTTGGTGACGGAGCGGAAAGCAGCGGAGACTTCGCCTTCGCGGCCTTCGAACTTCTCGGCCAGTGCGGCCTTGACTTCGTTCTTCAGCTCGTCGGCAGCGGCGTCGCGCTCCTGCTTGTCGGCGATCGAGAAGACCTTGGCCAGCTTCTCGCCGGCTGCGGCTTCAACGGCCTCGTACACGTCGTCCTGGTAATCCAGGAAGATCGGGAACTCGACGGTGGGCTTGGCGGCGCGGGCAGCCAGGTCCGACTGGGCATCGCACAGGACCTTGATGAACGGCTTAGCCGCTTCCAGGCCCTCTGCAACAACCTCTTCGGTCGGGGCGGTGGCGCCCTCTTCCTTGATGAGGTTCCAGGCGTTGTCGGTGGCTTCGGCTTCCACCATCATGATGGCGACGTCGTCACCGGCAATGCGGCCGGCTACCACCATGGAGAACACGGCGCGCTCCAGCTCGGAGTGCTTCGGGAAGGCAACCCACTGGCCGTCGACCAGGGCAACGCGGACGCCGCCGATCGGGCCGGAGAACGGCAGGCCGCTCAGCTGGGTGGACATGGAGGAAGCGTTGATCGCGACCACGTCGTAGAGCACGTCCGGATTGATCGCCAGGACGGTGACGACAATCTGGACCTCGTTGCGCAGGCCCTTGACGAAGGCGGGGCGCAGCGGGCGGTCCATCAGGCGGCAGGCCAGGATGGCTTCGGTGGACGGACGGCCTTCGCGGCGGAAGAACGAACCCGGGATGCGGCCGGCAGCGTACATACGCTCCTCGACATCCACGGTCAGCGGGAAGAAGTCGAAACCTTCACGCGGGGACTTGCCGGCGGACGTGGCCGAGAGCAGGGCGGTGTCTTCGTCAATGTAGACCATCGCCGAGCCGGCTGCCTGCTGGGCAAGGCGGCCGGTTTCGAACCGGATGACGCGCTTGCCGTACTTGCCGTTGTCAATAACGGCTTCTGAGAACTGAATTTCGGGACCCTCCATATGAGAGTCACCTCCGTTTCTTCTGTGGGCGGAGGCACCCAGCACCGTATCGAACTTCTTTCCGTGCGGCACGGGCCGCACGTTCAACACCCGGTCTTCGATCGAGGTCCTCGGGCAGAATCTCCCGGAGACCACTACCGAGGACCGCGAATGCTGCGATGCTGGCTGACTCCTGTGATGTTTGCTGTGCTTCTTTACTGCTGTTCTTCTTTACTGCTGTACTTCGCTACTACCCTGCACGGTCCCCCTCGAGGGGGGACCAGATCAGACAGGTGCGCTTCCGGCTTTCCCGGTGTCCATGCCTGCCTGCGCAAAAGGCGGCTCCCCGTGCAGTGCACAGGTGCCGCCTTCCACAATGACTATCGACGCAGGCCGAGGCGCTCGATGAGCGCACGGTAGCGGGCGATGTCGGTCTCGCGCAGGTAGGTAAGCATGCGACGACGGCGACCAACCATGGCCATCAGGCCGCGGCGGGTGTGGTGGTCGTGCTTGTGGGTCTTCAGGTGCTCGGTCAGGTCGAGGATGCGCCGTGAAAGCACAGCAACCTGAACCTCGGGGGAACCGGTGTCCCCTTCAGCCCGAGCGAATTCCCGAATGATCTCCTGCTTGACGGCGGGATCGAGTGCCAATGTAACTCCTAGAGTTGTGCCGTGAGGCCCGAGTCAGCACTTCGCTGCCGGGAATCTTTCTGGTCCTCGGGCGTGAGCCCCGGAACATAAAGAAATTCAGCCGCCACGGACCGCAGCCGAATTTGAATCCAGTTTACCTGCCCGTGCCGCTTTCTGTCGAAAGGACCTCTCGGGTGCGTTCGACGTCGAGCCGCATCTGGTCGACCAGCGCCTCGGGTCCGGTGTAGGCCACCATGCCGCGCAGCCGGTCCACGAATTCCACCATTACGTGCTGGCCGTACAGGTTGAAGTCCTCGACGTCCTCGGCGGGGCGGTCGATGACATGTGCCTCGACCTGCCGGCTGACGCCCTCGAACGTGGGGTTGGAACCCACGGAGACCGCGGCGGGCCAACGGGCGCCCGCCTCATCCACCAGCCAGCCGGCGTAAATGCCGTCGGCGGGAATGAGGCCGGAGGCGTCGGGGGCGAGGTTCGCGGTGGGGAAACCCAGTTCGCGGCCGCGTGCCGCACCGTGCACCACCTCGCCGCGCATCCGGTGGGTGCGGCCCAGCAGACGGGCGGCGGTGCGGACATCGCCTTCCCGCAGCGCTTCGCGGATCCAGGTGGAGGAGCAGCGCCGGCCGGAGTCAGGGCCGTCCGGAAGCGCACCGAAATCGTCCACCGCCTCGACATCGAATCCGAGCCTGCGGCCGAGCTCCCTCATGGTGTCGAGGTCTCCGGCGTTGCCCCGCCCGAAACGCACATCGTGGCCGATGACGACGGTTTTGGCGTGCAGCGCGTCCACGACCACCCGGCGGACAAACTCCTCCGCGGTAAGGGAAGCCAGGTCCAGGGTGTAATGCATCATCAGCAGGCCGTCCAGCCCGGTGTCCGCCAGCGCCTGCACACGGTCCACCAGGCCCATGATCAGTTCCGGCGCGCTTTCGGGACGGTGCACCTGCGCGGGATGGGGATCAAAGGAGATAGCCACGGCGGCCGCATCCTGGGCACGCGCCACTTTCACCAGGCGGTTGAGCACATGCTGGTGCCCCAGGTGCACCCCGTCGAAGTTGCCGATGGTGATTACTGTCGGACCGACATCGGCAGGGATTTCCGCCAGGTCATTCCAGTAGTACACACAGGCTCCTTAGCAGCAATTTCCAGTGCCGTTCGAATGGCTAATACAGGGTCGGCGCGGCGGCAGCCGCCGCGCCGGGACCTATCCATTATGTCCGATCGGCACCGCTTACCGGGAACCGCCCGCAATCCCCGGATCGCCGGCGTCCCCGCCGCCCTGCTGGCTGTACTCGCGGCGCAGGTCCGAGGTCTTGGCTATGAACCGGTGCCAGACCAGCAGCGCCGGCGGGAAGGCCAGCTCAACGATCATCAGCACAATGAAGGTGAAGTGCGGAGTTCCGGAGAAGGCCCAGGAAAGCACCCGGCCGATCCCGCCCAGGAACACCATCAGGCAGACGAGCCAGAGCATGTTCGCCCACTGGAATTTCACCGCAATGGCCACGAACGCAGCGCCCACGCCCACCATCATGGCGGCGAAGAAACGGTACTGGCTCTCCAGCGTGGGATTGACCTCTCCCCCGGAACCCTCCGGCAGGCCGGCCGTGCCGGTGATGAGGTTGTAGAGGCCGAACCCGGCTACCAGGATGCCCACGCCGATAACGACGGCGCGGAAGACTCCCCAGTCGTCGCTGCTCTTGTAGGCCCTGGGTGCCTTGGGTGCCTTGGGCTGCCTGCCGGTTCCCCGCTGTTTCCGCGCCGGCTGCTTGCCGGACCGGCTCCCGGAATCCGGGCGGGAGGCGTCAGGTGTGGACGTTCCCGGCACGCCGGTGTCCGAAGGGCTGTTCCTGTCGCCCGGTGTCGGCGCTGTGTTGCTCATGGCTCTCCCTTGACGGAGTTGGAACGGAAGTTGTTCCTGCCATCGTCTCACGCACCCCCGGGAAACAGGTAAGCATACTTATCTCAGCGGCGCGCGTCGGCGCGGTGCCGGTAAAGCCACCACAGCCCGATCATCGGCAGGACCAGCGGCACATAGCCGTAACCGCTGCCGAAGCCGGACCAGACCGTGTCATCAGGCAGTGCGGCGGGATCAATCAGGCCGAAGATTCCCACAGCCAGCACGCCGAACATTTCCACGCCCACGGCCGCAACGGAAACCTTATAGGCGGTGGAGCCGGACCGGCCCAGGCCGACGGTTGCCACGACGTAGACCACGGCCGCGAAGGCGGACAGCAGGTAGGCCACCGGTGCATGGTCGAACTTGGTAAGGATCTGGAAAGCCGCCCGTGCCGAGGCCGCCAGCGCGAAGATTGCGTAAACGGCTACCAGCAGCCGGCCGGGGCCCGCATTGCGTGCGGCCGGGGAGGACGGGGACGACTCCGGGACTCCGGCGTCGTCACGGTGATTGCTGTGGTTCATAGAAGAGTTGCTCCGTCCCAGATCTGCTCCATCCGGAACAGCATGACAAATACGGTGATTCCCACCGCGGAAAGCACAATGTTGCTCCAGCGGCTCCGGTCCAGGAGCGACCACCAGAGCGCCCCGACCGGAATCACCAGTGCGGTCAGCAGGTAGCCCCAGAACTCCCAGGCCTCCCCGGCGATCCCCTCGCCGCCGGCGAGGCGGATCAGGGAAGCGGCGCCGTAGACCAGCAGGAACAGTTCGACGGCGGCCGCGGACAGGATGGTGAGATCGTTCGGCCCCTGCTTCAGGGCGGCGGCGCCGATGCACAGCACCACGGACACCAGGCAGACCAGGGAACCGACAAGGAACAGCGGGTCCATTTACGCCAACTCATTTCCAGGCGCGAAGACCAGCAGTGCCTTCGCCTGCTCGCCCTTGTCCTCCAGCAGTCCCACCACGCGGGCGTCCGGGCCCATGGCCGCCACCGGTCCGGGCTGGCCGTTGCCGGTGGCGCTGATCCGGCGGCCGTGCGAGAGATCCCCGGCTTCGGCTTCGGAAAGCCTGCGTACCGGGAAGAGATCGGCCGCGGCGTCGTCCAGGTCCAGGACCCGCAGGTCCTCGGCCAGTTCCTCCAGGGTGGAGGCCTGCTCCAGGCTGAACGGTCCCACACAGGTGCGGCGCAGCGCCGTCAGGTGGCCGCCGACGCGGAGCGCGGCACCGAGGTCGCGGGCCAGGGCACGGATGTAGGTGCCGGAGGAGCAATCCACGGTGACGTCGACGTCGCGGAGCCGGCCGCCGTTTTCGCGCCGGATGTCGTGGATCTCAAAGCGGGAGACCGTGACCGGCCGGGCAGGCAGGTTTACCTCGCCGCCGGCGCGGACCTTGGCGTAGGAGCGTTCGCCGTTGACTTTGATCGCGCTGACGCTGCTGGGAACCTGCTGAATGTCGCCGGTGAGGGCCGCCACGGCTGCCCGGATCTCCTCGTCCGTCACGGCCGCGGCGATGGTTTCGGCAGTGACTTCACCCTCGGCGTCGTCCGTTACCGTCGACTGTCCGAGCCGGATGGTGGCCTCGTAGGTCTTGGTGGTGCCGACAATGTAGGTCAGCAGGCGCGTGGCCTTGTTGATGCCCACCACCAGTACACCGGTGGCCATCGGATCCAGGGTGCCCGCATGTCCGACCTTCCGGGTTCCTGCCAGCCTCCGCAGGCGGCCGACCACGTCATGGCTCGTCCACCCCTGCGGCTTGTCCACAATAATCAGTCCTGAACGGACCTGCCCTGAATTCACGCCTTTCAGTATATGTTGCGGGACGCGGCCCCCGAGCCGCGGCCCCGCTGCCCGTCCGGCGGCGATAGCATTCGGATATGGCACAGCTCTCACCCCATGTCCGGAAGGTCCCGCCCAACCAGATCCGCGAAATCACCCAGGCCGCGTGGGCGAAGCCGGACGCCGTTGTCCTGAGCATCGGCGAACCCGGCTTCCCCACCCCGGCACACATCCTCGACGCCGCACGGGCCACGCTGGACCGGGATGAGACCGGCTACACCCCGAACGCGGGTATCGCTCCCCTGCGCTCCGCTTTTGCCCGGCATGCCGGCCAGGCCTGCGGAAGGGAGATTTCCGCGGAGCGGGTGTTCGTCACCGCCGGGGCGCAGCAGGGCCTGCATCTGGCGATGAGCCTGCTCCTGGACGCCGGCGACGAAGTCCTGGTGCCGAATCCCGGCTATCCCACGTTTGCCATGACGGCGAAGCTGCTGCATGCAGTGCCGGTGGAGTACCCGCTTTATCCGGAGCACGGGTTCCAGCCGCAGCTGGAGGACATTGAGGCTTTGCTGACGCCCCGTACCCGGGTGCTGCTGCTCAACTCGCCGTCCAACCCGCTGGGAGCAGTGTTCAGCGGCGAACTGACCCGGTCGCTGGTGGACCTGGCGCGGCGGCATGACCTGTGGATCCTTTCGGACGAATGCTACGAGGCGTTCACCTTCGACGTGCCCCATGTCAGTCCCCTCGCCTTCGACGGAGATGCCGGGGAACGCGTGATCGCCTCCCTCACGCTGTCCAAGACGTATGGCCTGACGGGTTTGCGCATCGGCGCCCTGGTGCTGCCGGAGGGACTGGAGCCGGTGCTGAGCACGGTCATGGAGTCCATCGTTTCCTGCGTGGCCTCCCCCTCGCAGTACGCTGCCCTGGCCGCGCTGACCGGGCCGCAGGACTACGTGCATGCCGCGTCCGCGCATTACCGGGCGAACCGGGATGCTGCCTGCGCGGTCCTTGCCGAAAAGGGCATTCCCTATCTCGAGGCACAGGGGGCCTTCTACCTCTGGGCCGATCTGTCCGCCGTAACCGGAGGAAACGTCCGGGACTGGACCCTGCGCTTCCTGGAAGAGGAGTCAGTGGCGGTCGCCCCGGGCACCACTTTCGGGTCTATTGGCGAGGGCTGGATCCGGATTGCGCTGTGCGGAGACCGCGATGAGCTGCTGAAAGGCGTACGGCGGCTGCCTGCCCGCCCTGAGGCTGCCTGATACCTAAGGCAGCGCGGGGCAGATTGGGCTGCGAAAAAGGGAGCGGTTCCGCATAAACGGAACCGCTCCCTTTTGAGGGCGCTTGGAAACTACTTGGCGTCGGAGTCGACCGGAGCGTCGGATTCGAGGTCTTCGTCGAAGTCCTCGTCGTCCTTGCGGTACGGGTCGGCGTCACCGGCGTACGTGGCACCTTCCTTGAGCGCTGCCAGTTCGGCGTCGCGCTGTTTGGCTGCCCGGATCAGTTCCTCGAGGTGACCGGCGTTAACCGGAATCTCGTCGGCAACGAATTCGAGCGTAGGCGTCAGGCGGACGGTGATGTTCTTACCCACCTCGGCGCGCAGGATTCCGCGTGCGGATTCCAGGGCTGCCTTGGTGTCTGCCTGCTGTTCCTCGTCGCCGAACACCGTGTAGTACAAAGTGGCGTGCTGCAGATCGTTGGTGACCCGCGCGTCGGTGATGGTCACAAATCCCAACCGGGGATCCTTGATCCGCCGCTCGAGCGCCTGGGCAACTACTACCTTGATACGGTCAGCGAGTTTCGCAGCGCGTGCTGGATCTGCCATTACCTCTCCTTACTAAAGACTGGAAACAAGTACCCGCGGCCGCCGGGATACCCGACGGCCGCGGCCACAGACTAGACGCGCGGCTTCTCGCGCATCTCGAAGGTCTCGATAATGTCGCCTTCGCGGACGTCGTTGAACGAGCCCAGGCCGATACCACATTCGAAGTCCGTGCGGACCTCGGTGGCGTCGTCCTTGAACCGCTTGAGCGAGTCAACAGTGAGGTTGTCACCGATGAGCTTGCCCTCGCGGGTAACCCGTGCCTTGGCGTTGCGGCGGATGACACCGGAGCGGACGATCGAGCCGGCGATGTTTCCGAACTTGGAGGAACGGAAGACTTCGCGGACCTCGGCGGTGCCGAGCTGGACTTCCTCGTACTCGGGCTTGAGCATGCCCTTGAGTGCAAGCTCAATGTCATCGATTGCTGCGTATATGACCGAGTAGAAGCGCATGTCCACGCCTTCACGCTCTGCCAGGTCGGCAACGCGCTCAGCAGGCTTGACGTTGAAGCCGATGATGACGGCGTTGTCCACCGTCGCCAGGTTGACGTCGTTCTGCGTGATGGCACCGACGCCGCGGTGGATGACGCGCAGCTGCACGCCTTCGCCGACGTCGATCTTGAGCAGCGAGTCTTCCAGGGCTTCCACGGCACCGGAAACGTCACCCTTGAGGATGAGGTTAAGGGTGTCGACCTTGCCGTCAGCAACGGCCTGGTCGAAGTCCTCGAGGCTGATGCGCTTGCGGCGCTTGGCCAGTGCGGCGTTGCGGTCCGCAGCCTCACGCTTTTCAGCGATCTGGCGGGCGGTACGCTCATCGTCGGTCACGAAGAAGGTGTCGCCGGCGCGGGGAACGTTGGACAGGCCGAGCACCTGGACCGGACGCGACGGTCCGGCTTCGGTGACGTTGTCGCCGTTCTCGTCGAACATGGCACGGACGCGGCCGTGGGCCGTTCCCGCCACGATCGTGTCGCCGACCTTCAGCGTTCCGGACTGGACCAGCACAGTTGCTACTGCGCCGCGGCCCTTGTCCAGGTTGGCTTCGATCGCGATACCGCGGGCATCCTTGTTCGGGTTGGCACGCATGTCCAAGGCAGCGTCTGCGGTAAGCAGCACGGCTTCGAGCAGGGCGTCAATGTTGAGGTTCTGCCGGGCAGAGACCTCCACGAACATGGTGTCGCCACCGTATTCTTCCGGAACCAGTCCGTATTCGGTCAGCTGGCCGCGGACCTTCTCCGGGTTGGCGCCTTCCTTATCGATCTTGTTCACAGCGACCACGATCGGCACATCGGCAGCCTGCGCGTGGTTGAGTGCTTCCACCGTCTGCGGCATAACGCCGTCGTCGGCTGCGACAACCAGGACGGCAATGTCGGTGACCTTGGCACCACGGGCACGCATGGCGGTAAACGCCTCGTGGCCCGGAGTATCGATGAAGGTGATGGGACGCGTTGCGCCTTCATGGTCGAACTGAATCTGGTAGGCACCGATGTGCTGGGTGATGCCGCCGTGTTCGCCCTCGACAACGTTCGAGTTGCGGATGGCGTCCAGCAGGCGGGTCTTACCGTGGTCAACGTGACCCATGATGGTGACTACCGGAGGACGTGCCTCAAGCTCTTCGTCGCCTTCGGCTTCAAGTTCCGCCTCGAAGTCGATGTCGAACGTGCTCAGCAGTTCGCGCTCTTCGTCTTCCGGTGAGACAACCTGGATCTTGTAGCCCAGTTCGGCGCCCAGGATGTCGAACGTGCCTTCATCCAGGGACTGCGTGGCCGTTGCCATTTCACCGAGGTGGAACAGAACGGTCACGAGTGCTGCGGGGTTAGCCTCGATCTTGTCGGCGAAGTCCGTGATGGACGCGCCGCGGCGCAGACGGACAACAGTGTTGCCGTCACCGCGGGGTACCGAAACGCCGCCCAGCGAAGGAGCTGACATCTGCTCCAGTTCCTGCCGCTTTGCCCGCTTCGACTTGCGCTGCTTGCCGCGGCCTGCGCCGCCCTTGCCGAAAGCACCGGCAGTGCCGCCGCGTCCGCGGCCGCCCTTGCCGAAGCCGCCGCCTACAGGTGCGCCGCCGCCGCCGGTACCCGGGGCTCCGCCCGGTCCGCGGCGCGGTCCTGCTGCGCCGGGACGTCCCGGAGCTGCCGGACGCTCGGTGCGGTTAGGCATCATGCCCGGTGTGGGGCGTGCGCCGCCGGCGCCTGCTCCTGCCGGACGGGGCGTGCCCGGACGCGGTGCACCCGGACGGGGAGCACCGGGACGCGGTGCACCCGGACGCGGTGCGCCGGGACGGGGTCCACCGGCACCGGCTGCGGGACGGGGACCTGCTGCACCCGGCGTACCGGAGCGTTCGGCCTCATCGCGGCGTCCACCCGGACGCGGCATGCCCTGCGAGGTGGCGAAGGGGTTGTTGCCCGGACGCGGTGCGCCGGCTCCCCGCTCACCGTCGCCGCGGCCACGCGGACGCGGCATGCCCTGGGAGGGTGCAAACGGATTGTTGCCCGGACGGGGTCCACCGGCGCCGGGGCGCGGAGCACCGGGACGGGGAGCCGAAGAGGACGGCGCCTTGGCGGCATCCTCCTTGGCTGCTTCGGGTGCAGCGGATTCCGCGGCCGGAGCCGGCGTTGCCGGTGCTTCGGCTGCGGGCGCTGCCGGAGCAGCCTCTGCAGGCGCAGCGGGCGCCGGAGCGGCCTGCTGCTCAGCTGCGGGAGCTGCCGGAGCGGCCTGCTGCTCAGCTGCGGGAGCTGCCGGAGCAGGCTTGCCGGGCTTGGGCGACGGCGATGCAGGCTTGGACGCAGAGGCGTCTGCCTTGGAGGGGGCTGCCGGGGAAGCGGCAGCCTTGTTTTCAGGCGCCGGGAAGGCGCCTCGAAGCTTCTTGACTACCGGGGCCTCGATGGTGGATGAGGCGGAACGGACGAATTCGCCCAGTTCCTGCAGTTTTGCAACTGCATCCTTCGAGGTAATGCCGAGCTCTTTAGCAAGCTCGTGTACGCGGACCTTGGCCACATTTCTCCTGTCTCGGTCCGCACCGAGCCAGGTACGAACCGTCTATTTACTGCGGGCTTTCACTGCAGTTGCAGCGAAGCCCATCACAGAGCACAACAAAGTACTCATCGCTGGGTACTCATCGGGTTTCCATCAGATTTCTGACCCGCTTTCAGGTTGGACGGTTTTGGGTCCGTTCCCGGTCGGAACGTTCCCAAGGGCCTTGAACCAACGTTCGACGTCCGATATTTCCGCGGAACCCTTGAAGGCCCGTGGAAAGCCCGAACGTTTCACTGCCAATCTCAGGCATGCCGTGTCGGGGTGCAACCAGGCACCCCTTCCAGGCATTCGGCGGTCCTCGTCGACATGAACGGCGTTGCCGCCTTCCATGCTGACACGAACCAACCGCAGCAGAACAGCTTGGTCATCCTTTTTCCTGCACCCTATGCACGTTCGCTGTGGAACGTGCCTGGATACCCGATTTCCCGGGGCAGCGCCGGAAGCGGCTGCCGGTGAATGGGACGCGGAGGGTGACCCGGCCTTATACATTCTAGCGCCTTTCTTGTCCGGCGCCGCATCCGCTTCCGGCACCGGCAGCCTAGGAGGCCTTCGCGTCGGAAACGATATCGATCCGCCAGCCGGTCAGCTTTGCCGCGAGCCGGGCATTCTGGCCTTCCTTGCCGATCGCCAGGGAGAGCTGGTAGTCGGGAACCACTACCCGCGCGGACCTCAGGTCCTCATCGATGATGGTCACGGAGTTCACGCGCGACGGCGAGAGGGAGTTGGCAATGAACGTTGCCGGATCCTCGCTGAAGTCGACAATGTCGATCTTCTCGTCGTGCAGCTCGTTCATGACGGCCCGGACGCGGGAGCCCATCTCGCCGATGCATGCACCCTTGGCGTTGATGCCCGGAATGTTGGCCTTGACCGCGATCTTGGAACGGTGTCCGGCTTCGCGTGCCAGCGCCACGATTTCCACGCTGCCGTCCGCGATTTCCGGAACTTCCAGTTCGAAAAGCTTGCGGACCAGGCCGGGGTGGGAGCGGGACAGCGTGATGGACGGGCCCTTGAAACCGCGGCGCACGTCCACGACGAAAGCACGCAGACGGGAGCCGTGAAGGTACTTCTCCCCCGGAACCTGCTCGGGCGGGGGCAGCAGCGCCTCCACCGAACCCAGGTTCACCTGGATCATGTGCGGATTGTTGCCCTGCTGGATCTGGCCGGAGACCAGTTCACCTTCGCGGCCCTTGAACTCACCGAGGATGTTGTCATCCTCGACGTCGCGAAGCCGCTGCAGGATGATCTGCCGGGCCGTGCTGGCGGCGATCCGGCCAAAGCCTGCGGGGGTGTCGTCGAACTCGCCCACCGTGGCTCCGTCGTCGTCGAGCTCCGCGGCCCAGATAGTGACGTGGCCGGTCTTCCGGTCCAGTTCCGCCCGCGCCTGGTCCTGGGCGCCGTTGGTCTTGTGGTACGCAACCAGCAGGGCCTGCTCAATGGTCGGCACGAGGAGATCCAGGGGGATCTCCCGTTCGCGTTCCAGCAGCCTCAGCGCACTCATATCTATTTCCATCTAGGCCTCCTCAGCTGTGGTTTCATCATCCGGGGCGTCCTCGCCAGCCGGGTCGTCTTCAAGGTGGGCGAATTCAACTTCAACGCGCCCCTTGCGGATGTCGGCGAATGCCAGGCGGACCGGGTCCCCCTGCTTGGCCTTCATCCCTTTCTTGACCGGAAGTTCCGGTATTAACGTAATGCCGTCTTCCTCGACGGAAACGAGCCGTCCCATAACGTCGTCCCCGTGGAGCATGGAGACGGACACCATGCGGCCCGCGTTGCGGCGCCAATGGCGCGGCTCGGTAAGGGGACGGGAAACCCCGGGGGACGAAACCTCGAGGTTGTAGGGGCGTCCGTCGTCGCCCGGATCGTTATCCATTGCCTCGGAAATCACCTGGGCCGCGGCCGAAATCCGGTCCAGGCTGACGCCTCCGGGCTGGTCCTCGGGAAGGTCGACGATGACATGGACAGTGCGGTGGGCACCGGTCATTTTGATCTCGATGTCTTCGAGGAACAAATCCTGCATCTCTACCGTGGGGGCCAGGTAATTCTTTAGCCGCTGCGTCTCCGCGGCTACTTCTGCACGCATCGCATTCCTGCGGTAATCCGACGACGTGTCTTTTTTGGGGTTGGGCCGAACCGCCATAGCTGCCTCCCACTAGATGTTGTTGTAGTCCTAGACTACCGACATTCCTCAGGCCTTGAGGCATCGATGCAGATGAGAGCGGGTTCGTGACATCATCGACTGTTGTGGATGAGCCCTTGGAAACCCCCGGAGCCGAGCCTGCGCGTGCCCGCGGGCTCAGGCGCGCGGGTGCCGGTGCGCGGCGTCTTGTGTTGTTCCTCGCATTGGGCGCCGTGGTCCTCAGCTTCGGCCTGGTGGCCGATACCGGAGACGCATCGGACCGCGGCCGGACCTTTTCGGGAATTGCCCTGGCCCAGGCACGGGACGGTGCGCTGAACCTCGCGGCCGAGGCACGGGTACTGGCCGATGCCGGGAAGAACCCCGAAGCAGCGGAGTTCCTGGCGCAGGCCGAGGGACTGCGGACGCAGGCCGCCCTGCTGACCGGTACCGGGCGGGAACCTTCCGCATCCCGACGCAGCTTTGAGGAACCGTTCGATGTTGCCGGTACAGCCGGTTCGGACCGGGCCGGCTCCTCCGGCGCTTCCGGCGCTTCCGGGAACCCGGAGCACTACGTACAGACCCTGGCCGCTTCCGCACGGACCAATCTCCGGTCCGCGTGGCGGGCCGACGCCGGGACGGCCCGCCTGCTGGCCGCGACCGGAGCCGCCCAGCAGGTTTGGGCCGTCCGTGCCGCAGGCCTTTACGACCTGCCCGTGCCGGAAACCATCGCCCCGGGCGCCGGAAATCCGGCTCCCGGCACGTCACCAACCGGCGGTCCTGGGACGGATCAGACCCCGCCGGCCTGTCCGGATGCCGGCACCGGAGAAAAGGCCGCGGAACCGGAAACCGGGACGGAAACTTCATCCGGTGACACGGCTGTAAGTGACGCGGCTGGAACGGACGCCGCGGCGCCGGACGCGGCCGCTGCCCTGAAGGCCGCCATTGACGCTGAATTCGGGGCTGCCTACGCCTACGAGGTTGCCCTGGCGCAGGATCCTCCCGCGGCAGATCTCGGTGAGCAGTGGCGCAGGCGCGGTGCCGAGCATGAATCCCGCGGCACGGACGCCGTGGCCTACCTGCCCGACCTGTGTCTGCCGGCGGTGGCACCGGTGGCCGCGTACCGTTTGGATGCGGGTTTCCTGCGGGATCCTTCCGGCGCCCTCCCCGCACTGGAACAGCAGTTCCCGGCGGTCTACGCTGACCTCGTGGCGTTGTCCGAAGGCGACCTGCGCGGCTGGGCGATCAGCCGCCTCGCCGCCGTCTCGGGGGAACTGTATCTGGAAGCGGACACCGTCCCCGCAACGCCCGGCCTGGCTGCCGTCCCGGACGACCTGCCGTGGAACTGATCCGCCCGGTCCCCCGGTCCGTCCTGG
Source organism: Arthrobacter sp. zg-Y769 (assembly GCF_020907405.1). Taxonomy (GTDB): domain Bacteria; phylum Actinomycetota; class Actinomycetes; order Actinomycetales; family Micrococcaceae; genus Arthrobacter_B. Next base: position 99,171 of record NZ_JAJJOE010000014.1, on the reverse strand, counting down.
ACAACCCCGCCGCAGACTTAACCGCAACCGCCTAGGAGAAGTGCATGGCACCCGCCGTCGTCGTCCCTGATGCGCTGCGCCGACGCTATCTCGGCACCCGGGACGGCCGGGCATGGGTGGCGGACCTGCCCGGGTTGGTCGAAACCAGCCTCGCCGCCTTCCGGCTGGTTCCCGATCCGCCCGGTGCGGCGCCCTGGCACGGACACGGGGCGCTGGTGCTGCCCGTGCGTTCGGCCCACGGCACACCGGCCGTGCTGAAGTTCCCGTTTCCGCATCCGGAGGCAGCCACCGAGGCTGCCGCCCTCGCACTGTGGGACGGCAACGGTGCCGTGCGGCTGCTGGACCGGGACGCCGCGGGAACCTGCCTGGTACTGGAACGCCTGAACCCGGACCGAACGCTGCTACAGGCGGACATGGCGGATGCCGTGCGGATCTGGGGTTCGCTGGTGCGGCGTCTGGGGCTGCCCGGGTCCGACTCCCCTCATTGGGCGGCCATCCCCTCCCTCGCCGAACACGCCGAACAGCTCTCGGACGAACTGCCGGCGGAATGGGACGCCCTTGGACGCCCGTTTGAACGCTGGCTGCTGGAAGCCGCGCTTGAGGTCTGCCAGACCCGGGGCGCGGTGGGACGCCGGTCTGCCCGGGACGTGCTGGTGCACGCGGACCTGCACTATGCCAACGTCCTGGCCCGCCCCGGACAGCCGGACGCATACGCGGCCATTGACCCCCAGGCGGTCTTCGGCGAGCCCGAATACGCGGTCGCTCCGATGTTGTGGAACCGCCTGCGGGACCTGGACGCCTCTACACCGGAGGATTCGCTCCTGGCACGGCTCGAAGCCCTCTGCAGCGCCGCCGGCCTGGACCGGAACGCAGCTCTGGACTGGAGCGTCCTGCGCGAGGTAACCAACGCGCTGGACTACGTGCGCGAAGGGCAGCACGGCGACGCACAGCGCTCCGTCTGGGTGGCATCGGCGCTGACCGGCCGGGGGCATCCGGGCATTCCGCCCGTGGAGGAGCTGCCGGCGGCCTAGCCGCGAATGTTCTCCACCCAGACATCGTGGCCCAGCTTGACGATCAGCGCGGCCACCACCACCAGGAAAACTATCCGGATGAAGTTGCTGCCCTGTTTTACCGCCATCCGGGCACCGAGATAGCCACCGATCATATTGGCGAACCCGAGCACCAGGCCCAGCCCCCAGAGCAGCGATCCGTTCGGCAGGAAAAACGCCAGGGCACCGAGGTTCGTCGCCATGTTCACGATCTTGGCCTTGGCGCTGGCCGCGAGGAAGTTGTACCCCAGCAAGGTGACCATGGCAATGATCAGGAAGGAGCCGGTGCCGGGTCCGATCAAGCCGTCATAGAAACCGATCACCAGGCCGATCCCGGCTGCGGTGCCGTAGTGGCGGCCTCCGGTGTGGCGCAGTTTCGTCAGCTCGCCCACGGTTGGTTTCGTGGCGGTAAACACGGCCACGGCAATAAGTGCCACCACGATAATGGGTTTGAAGACCGACGACGGCAGCGAGGCGGCCAGGATGGCCCCGCCGAAGCTTCCCGCCAGGGCGATACCCGCCATCGGCAGCGCCGTCCGCAGGTCTGGATGGGCACGCCGATAGTAGGTCACGGCACTGGTGGTGGTACCGAAGATGGAGCCCATCTTGTTGGTCGCCAGCGCCTGGACCGGGCTGATTCCGGGCACGAGGAGCAGCGCCGGCAGCTGGATCAGCCCGCCGCCGCCTACCACGGCATCCACCCAGCCGGCCGCCAGGCCCGCCACCACCACAAGTGCGATGGTGGCAAGCGTGACGTCCTCGAGACCGGAGACCACCGGAGGTTACTGCGCGGCGGCGCGGCGCACGTACTCCACCGCTTCGGCGACGGGAACGTTCTCGGCGTTGCCGGTGGCACGGTCCTTGATTTCCACGACGCCGTCGGCCAGGCCGCGTCCCACCACCAGGATGGTCGGGACACCGATCAGTTCGGCGTCGCCGAACTTCACGCCCGGGGAGACCTTGGGACGGTCGTCATAGATAACTTCCAGTCCCGCGGCTTCGAGCTCTTCGGAGAGCTGGGCTGCGGCGTCGAAAATCTCGGAACCGCGGCCGGTGGCCACCACATGCACATCGGCCGGCGCCACGGCGCGGGGCCAGATGATCCCCTTGTCGTCATGGTGTGATTCGGCGAGGGCCGCCACCGCACGGGTCACGCCGACGCCGTAGGAACCCATGGTCACAGTGGCCAGCTTGCCGTTGCGGTCCAGGACCTTCAGGCCCAGGGCATCGGCGTACTTGCGGCCAAGCTGGAAGATGTGGCCCATTTCGATGCCGCGGGCTGCTTCCAGCGGGCCGGAGCCGTCCGGCGCCTCGTCCCCTTCGCGGACCTCGACGGCCTCGATGGTGCCGTCCCAGCTGAAATCGCGGCCGGCCACGAGGCCGATAACGTGCTTGCCGGACTCATTGGCGCCGGTGATCCAGCTGGTGCCGGAAACCACGCGGGGATCCACCAGGTACAGCAGGCCGGTGGCGGACTCGGTGCCCAGCACCGGCTCGCCCAGGCTGAGGCCCGGGCCGATGTATCCCTTGACCAGGCCCGGGTGCTTCTTGAGGTCCTCGTCCGTGGCGGCGTCGACGGCCAGCTCCCCGCCCATACCCACGTGGGAGCTGATGTTGGCTTCGATGCGCTTGAGGTCCACGGCACGGTCCCCCGGCAGGCCGACCACTACGATGCGGCGTTCGCCGGTGGGCAGGGTGACGGCCAGGACCACGTTCTTCAGGGTGTCCGCAGCAGACCATTCCCCTGTTTCGCGCGGGAAGCGGGCGTTTACATCGTTCACCAGGGTGTCGATGGTGGGGGTGTCCGGGGTGTCCACCACGCGGGCCGCCGGCGCGCCCGTGTAATCGATTTCGGCCGGAACCACGGTGGTGACGGCTTCGACGTTGGCAGCGTAGCCGCCGGCAGAGCGCACATAGGTGTCTTCACCCACGGCCATCGGGTGCAGGAACTCCTCGCTCTTGGACCCGCCCATGGCGCCGGAGACCGCGGAAACGACGACGATTTCCAGTCCCAGGCGCTCGAAGATCCGCAGGTAGGCCCCGCGGTGCGCCTGGTAGCTGGCGTCCAGGCCTTCGTCATCCATGTCGAAGGAGTAGGAGTCCTTCATGATGAACTCGCGGCCGCGGAGCAGGCCGGCGCGCGGGCGTGCCTCGTCGCGGTACTTGGTCTGGATCTGGAACAGGGACACCGGGAGGTCCTTGTAGGAGTTGTAGAGGTCCTTGACCAGGAGGGTGAACATTTCCTCATGGGTCGGTGCCAGCAGGTAGTCCGCGCCCTTGCGGTCCTGCAGGCGGAACAGGTTCTCGCCGTATTCCGTCCAGCGGTTGGAGGTCTCGTACGGCTCGCGCGGCAACAGCGCGGGGAAGTGCACTTCCTGGGCGCCGATGGCAGCCATTTCCTCACGGATGATGTTCTCGACCTTGCCCAGCACCCGCAGGCCCAGCGGCAGCCAGGAGTAGATGCCCGGTGCGGCACGGCGGATGTAGCCGGCCCGGACCAGGAGGCGGTGGCTGGCGACGTCGGCGTCGGCCGGGTCTTCGCGCAGGGTGCGCAGGAAAAGGGTGGAAAGTCGAAGGACCACGCTGGGAATCCGTTTCTGCAGCCACTCGGCTGCATCTCTCAAGAATGTATGCCCTACTAATCTAACGCGCCCCGCTGTCGATGCCGGACAGGGGTACAACGACGGCGGGGCCCGACCTGCGCTGCAGGTCCGGCCCCGCCCGGGGGTTCGGCAGGAAAGAGCCGGTTACTTCTTTTCCAGCTCGGCGTACACCGCGTTGATGGTTTCCTCCGCCTTGGCTACGGCGGCCGGAAGGTCGGTGGCGTCGCTGACGGTAACCGAAATGTTGGTGGTGCCGGAAGCTGCGGCGACCTTCAGGCCGCTGAGTTCCTCGCCGGCAGCGGCGAGTGTCAGCACGAAGCCCTCCGTGGACGGCGCGTCCGTGGACACCTCCTGACGCTCCGTGGTGCCGGTGGCGACCTCTCCTTCTTCCTCGCCCTTCATCTCAAAATCGGCACAGTCATCCAGCACGCTGCCGGTTTCTTCGACCTGCTTGTCCAGGGTGGACGCTTCTGCATGGCTGACCACCGTGAGCTTTTCGGTCTCGCTGAGCTCCAACGCAGCCACGTTGGCCTCTTCGATGTCCCCGAAGAAGTTTGCGAAGCCCAGAATCTCAACACACTTCTCCGGTGTGATCGTGACGCCGTCAGGAGACCCGGCCCCGCCCAGCTCCGGGCGCAGGACCGCATCGGGGATAACTTCCCCGCTCGCTTCCTGGCCTGTCTTGACTGCGGCAAGAACTTCTTCGAGCTCCGCCGCAGTGTACTGGTCCTTGCCCACCGTCAGCTCGGCGGTGGGTGAGGCTGAGGCTGACTTGGTTTCATCCGATGCGGATCCCGAATCGCCTTCGGAGCTGCCGCAGCCCGAAAGGGCAAAGACGCCTGCCACGAGCAGTGCACTGGCTTTGATGGATTTGTTCACGTTTCCCCCGGGAATGGATTTATTGCGCCGGCTACGGCAGTTGGTAAAGGTTATTTGGATTCGAGCTCGGCCAGCACCGCATCGATAAGCTCTTCGGCCGCAGCTACTGCGCCTTCGGCATCTTCGGGGTCGGTCATGCTGACGGTGATGTTGGTGGTGCCGGAGAATCCGGTGACCTGGATGGTTTCCGTCTCAACGCCGGCCGTGGTGACCAGGGAGCTGTAGGCCTCCGTTGTCTCGGCTTCTGTCGTGGCATCCACGGTCTTGCCCGTAGCAGTGGAAACCTGCCCGCCGGCTTCCATCTGGAAGTCCGTGCAGCTTTCCATCTGCTTCGCATTGTTTTCGATCTGCTCTTCGATGAACGATGCATCTTCGTAGCTAAGGATCGTTACGGCGTCGGTTGCGCTGAGCTGCAGGACGGCAACGGTGGCGCTGTCGATCTTTTCGGCCAGGTTGGCTGTCACCAGTTCCCCGCACTCAGCGGGGGTAATGGTGATGCCCTCCAGGGCATTCGGCACGGCTTCCAGCTGGGGCCGAAGGGTTTCGTCATTCGTGATCGGGCCGGACCAGCCTTCATCAGCCTTGACTGCTTCCAGCGCCGCCTCGAGCTCATCCGCCGAATACTGGGCGGCAGCCGTGGGCGTGGGCGACGCTGACGCTGACTTGGTTTCATCCGATGCGGATCCTGAATCGCCTTCGGAACTGCCGCAGCCCGACAGGACAAAAACTCCGGCCACGAACAATGCGCCGGCCTTGATGGACTTCTTCACTTTTCCCCCATTTTGGATGTTACTGCTTGCCGCAGCCCGGGCAGCGGATTCGATGTCGGACTTTGCTGCAACGACTTCCGGATTGGAAGTTCACTGTGAATCCTAACCACGTGACCCGGCTCACCTTAAATCGGCGTTAGCCCTCGATCCGGTCCAATACCTCTTCAAGGATCGGAGCAACGTAACGGATGCTCTCCTGGGGGTCGGCCTCGTGGAGGGTGATCTGGACGGAGTTAGTGCCGGACCATGCTGTCAGTACCACCGAGGTCTGCGTGACGCCGTCGATACTCTGGCGGGTGACGTATGCCTGCGACGCGTCGCCGACGGTAGGCATGTCAAGCGCTTCACCAGCTATGGAAACTGTCCGCCCGTTGGCGGTCAGGCTGTACTCGGGGCAGGACGCGAGCTGCCGCTTGCTCACCTCTATTTCCTCAGTAACGGGTTCTTCGTCGGGCCAGCTCAGGACGGAAATGGTGTCCGGCGTACCGGCGAGATTGCCGTCAAGCACCATGGCGCCCATGCTGGCCTCGCGCACGGCCTTCGACGGATCGCTGCCTTCGGTAGGGTCGCAGGGGCTGTATTCGACACCCTTCATGGCCTCCACGCTCTGGGCCGTGTTCTGCTTCAGCTGTGCCTCTTCCAACACCGTGCCGCCCATGTCCAGGTCAATGTTCATCTCGTTCAGGGCGGCAGCCAGTTCGGCGCCGCTGACTGCTCCTCCCCCGGATCCGCCGCTGCCCTTGGACGCCGCCGCAGACGGCGATGGCTGAGCGGATTTGGAAGGTTTGGCGGACCTGGTCTCGGATTCCGACGGCGACGGCTTGGACTCCGCGGTGCCGGGACCCAGGGCAGCAGGTTCGGCCCCTTCCCCGCAGCCGGCGAGAACCAGGGCAAGGGCCAGGCCCATGCCGGCAGCTCCTGCCCGCCGGTGCCCGGCACTCCGCAACGCGATTGTCTTTGTGGTGAAAGCAGCCATCGTAATCCCCCAACGCCGTCGTTGGCGGGCAGGGTCCCTGCCCGCTCCCTTACGCCGGCACAGGGGCGGCAGGCATACTGCCGCAAATTCCACTCCTGCCACCCCCGTGCCTGAGTGCGTGACCCAGAGCCTACGGCATACACGGCGCCGCCCCGAACAGGCCGGGCAACGGCGCGGGACCGGCTAAAACAGGATGGTGGCGAAGGTGCCCACCTGGTCGAACCCTACGGCGGCATAGGCGGAGCGCGCCGGTGCGTTGTACGAGTTGACGTACAGGCTCACAACCGGGGCGGTTTCCAACGCTGCGGCGACGACGGCGGACATATAGGACCGGCTCAACCCCTGGCCGCGGTATTCGGGATTCATCCAGACTCCCTGCACCTGCACGGCCTGCCTGGACACCGTACCGAGTTCAGCCTTGAAAACCACCCGGCCGGCGGCGTCGAAGTCCACCAGCGACTGGCCGCGTTCAATCAGGCCCAGCACCCGCTGCCGGTAGTGCCGGTCTCCGTTGGAGACCGGCGAGTACCCCACTTCTTCCTCGAACATGGCGGTGCAGGCCGGCAGCAGGACATCGAGCTCGTCGGGGCGCGCAGGACGCAGTCCCGGCGCCGGAGCGACGGCGGAGGGGGCGGCAATCCGCAGCAGCGGCTGCTCGGGGCGGACGTCAAAGGGCTTCGGGGAAACGTTCCGAAGTTCGGACCAGAGGGAAAGCACGGCTTCGGAGGGACCGAAGATGGACGAGAACCGGTTGCGTGACCGGGCAAGAAACCGCCCGACCTCCGGGCCGGTGTCGGCATCCAGGCCAACGGGCACCACATTCACCCCGGACCAGCAGGCACCGATCAGCTCTTCGCCGTCGAACACTCCCACAATCCGGCCCCCTGCCGAGGTTGGGGCGGCCGTCCGGGCCGTCTCCAGGTGGGACAGCATAAAGATGTTGGCCACCGGATCAGCGGCAGCCAGGTTCCAGAGTGCAGCGGTGTCTTCGTCGCGCAGGATCCGCAGCGCCGCACTCGAGGCGGCGCTGCGGATGTCGGACTTAGCTGACGGTAACCATGGGGCCACCCGTCCCAGCATCCTCGCCATCGGGTTCTCCCATATCTTCTGCGATCCTCATTGCTTCTTCGATGAGGGTTTCCACGATCTGGTCTTCGGGGACGGTCTTGATGACTTCGCCCTTGACAAAGATCTGGCCCTTGCCGTTACCGGAGGCTACACCCAGGTCTGCCTCGCGCGCTTCGCCGGGTCCGTTTACTACGCAGCCCATCACGGCAACACGCAGCGGAATGGTCATGCCTTCCAGGCCTGCGGTGACCTGCTCGGCAAGCGTGTAGACGTCCACCTGGGCGCGTCCGCAGGACGGGCAGGAAACGATTTCAAGCTTGCGGGGCCGCAGGTTCAGCGACTGCAGGATCTGGTTGCCCACCTTGATCTCCTCCACGGGAGGAGCGGAGAGGGAAACGCGGATGGTGTCGCCGATGCCCTTGGACAGCAGTGCACCGAAAGCCGTAGCGGACTTGATGGTGCCCTGGAAGGCCGGGCCGGCTTCGGTCACGCCCAGGTGCAGCGGCCAGTCGCCGCGTTCGGCCAGCAGCTCGTACGCGCGCACCATAACCACCGGGTCATTGTGCTTTACGGAGATCTTGAAGTCGTGGAAGTCGTGTTCCTCGAAGAGGGAGGCTTCCCAGACGGCGGATTCGACCAGGGCCTCCGGCGTTGCCTTGCCGTACTTGGCCAGCAGTCGCGGGTCCAGGGAACCGGCGTTGACGCCGATGCGGATGGACACTCCGGCATCCTTGGCGGCGTTGGCAATCTGCTTGACCTGGTCGTCGAACTTGCGGATGTTTCCGGGGTTCACCCGCACCGCTGCGCAGCCGGCGTCGATCGCTGCGAAAACATACTTCGGCTGGAAGTGGATGTCGGCAATCACGGGGATCTGCGATTTCTTCGCGATGATCGGCAGCGCGGCCGCGTCATCGGCGCTGGGGCAGGCGACGCGGACAATGTCGCAGCCGGACGCCGTCAGTTCGGCGATCTGCTGCAGGGTCGCGTTGATGTCCGTGGTGGGGGTGGTGGTCATGGACTGAACGCTGATCGGCGAGTCCGAGCCGACTCCAACGGAGCCCACTTTGATCTGGCGGGTCTTGCGACGGGGCGCAAGCGTGGGCGGCGGTGCAGCAGGCATTCCAAGGTTGACCGAGGTCAAAACGTCCTCCATGTGCCGAAACGGCAGGTATTAGGCTGTGAAGCGCGCGCTAATGAAACGCGCCCTTCCTATTATCACCCCGGCCCGGGCAGGGATTGCTGGGGGCGGGTGAATATCACTGTGGGCTTAGAACGTAGGGGTTACGCGAGGTCGGAGAACGCTCCCAGAGCGGGTTTCCAGGCAGTGGTCTTCATACCGGAGATGGCGCCGACAACGGCAAAGGGATCCTGCTTCAGCAGGGCAAGCAGTCCGCTTTCGTCCTCTGCAACAAACAGGAGCAGCGCACCGGCTCCGTCCACGAAAGCTCCGGCAGACAGGACATGCCCCTCATCCACAAGCTGCTGCAGCCACTGGCGGTGTGCGGGACGGTGCTCGTCGCGGAGCCCGGCTGAATCGGCGTCGTAGACATACTCAACTGCGAAAATACTCATGTCCCCAAGCCTACGGGATGCCCGGGCTGCGGCAGTAAGGGCCGGTCCGGGCGGCCTTGGTTACTAGAGGGCCCCTGGTTACAAGAGGTCCCTTGGCTACAAGAGGAGCAGCCGGATGGGAACGGCCACTGCCACCGCCCACAGCATGGAGGCGAGCGTGCCGATGATGAAGCGTTCCGCCGCGGCGGGGGTCTCCTTGAGTTCGGCGTACCGGCCGAGTCCCTTCACGGCGACGACGTACGCAATCGCCACCGGTTCGTCGGCAAGGACCGCTGCGGCCACTGCAAGGCGTTCCAGCACGCCGATGGCCAGCCCGCCGCGGAGGACAACGTCCGGGCCGGGGGGCGGCGGCGGATCCTGGACGGCGCGGGCCAGGCGCAGGACGCCGTAGGTCACCGGCCAGCCGAGCAGCCCGGCGGCCAGCAGCCCGAGCACGACCCACAGAATAGTCATCCATCCGTCCTTCGTTCGGTTGTATCCGGTCCTGCCGCCAGGTTGTCCGCACGCTCCAGCAATACCGCCGCCGCCGGCCGTGCCGCCCATTCCTCCTGCCAGCCGGCCCGCCGGACCGCCTTGCTCACCGCCTGGGAACTGATGCCGAGCCTACGGGCAGCCGCGGTCTGGGAGCCCCATTTCCCGGGGTCGACGTGTTGCAGGATCCGCCATTCGGCGTCCGTCCTTTCCGCAATCAGCCGCCCCAACAGAACCAGGACCGCTTCCGCGTCGGGAGCGCCCGGTGATCCCGCCACCGCAACGGGCGGCCGGTCGCCGCTTTTTTTGGCCCGTTCCACTGCCTGCCGGGCGGCGACGAAAGCCGGGCCCCCTGCCTCCCGGGGGCTGGACGGCAGCGGCTCATGGACCCCGCCGACGCCGACGCCCACATACCAGTTCCCGTCCCGCAGGACCTGGAGCACGGCGTCGGTAACGGTCAGCGCCGATTCGCAGACACCCTGGATCTCGTCGCCCACCGACCGTTCGAAGGCCAGCAGCATCGGCAGGTCCGCCAGGGCAGCCAGCAGCTGGGGAACCTTGTCTCCGCTGCCCTGGCTGTTGCGCTGGTCTATTGTGAGGACGAACATATTGCAACCGTAAACGTATGCAAGTTATATCGCAACCGTTTATGGGTTCAATTCGGTTTGCAACTGCCGCCGGGCGCGGGCGGGGCAGTGCGCGCGGGGGGGGGGTAGTGCGCGCACACAGCATCCCACCCGGTGATGCTCCTGTGGCGAATGTGACCCCAGAAGCGCTCACCCGTCCCAGGCGATGGGACCCTGTGCTCACTCGGGCCGCCCGTGCCGGCCCGGAGGCCTACATCGTGGGTACGCCGCGCCCGGCCGGCCGGCCGGGATCCCCGGCGCGGGGTCGCTAATCCCCGCGGTTCGGGGGAAACCCTGCGGTTTGTGACAATCCCCGTGCCGCGCGGCGCAGGGATCCGGACAAAGCACAGGGAAACGCCTGGGGTAAGGCTCTGCGGCTCGTGGTTCGAGCAGCAGTGCCGCTACCTACCTCCGGCCTCGCTCCGGATCGTCCGTGTCCCGTGCACGGGTCGCGAATCCCTGCGGTTCGGGGAAAACCCTGCGGTTTGTGACAATCCCCGTGCCGCGCGGCGCAGGGATCCGGACAAACCGCAGGGATCCGGACAAGGCGCAGGGAAATGCCTGGGTAGGGCTCTGCGGCTCGTGGTTCGGGCAGCAGTGCCGCTACCTACCTCCGGCCTCGCTCCGGATCGTCCGTGTCCCGTGCACGGGGTCGCCAATCCGCCCGGTTCGGGAAAAAGCGTACGGTTTGGGAAAATTCCTATGCTGCGCAGCGCAGGGATTTCCCAAACCGGTCCATTCTTCCCATTTCGGCCCCATTCCCCGCCACACCCCGCACAGATCCCCCGGACAAGGCGGGTAGGCAAGAACAGCACTCGGCAGACCCCGGGTTAGGCGGACACCCGAGCAGGAGGACCCGCAGAGGCACCGGGTTAGGCGGACACCCGAGCAGCAGGACCCGCGCAGGAGCCCGGGTTAGGCGGCTTTAATATCCCGGCGAGCTCTGCGAGCAAGGGATTTCGTTGCCGCCGTTCCGGGCGCCGGAGCGGCCGCCGTTCCGGGTGCCGGAGCGGGCACCGAAGCGGGCGCACGGAACCCCGGAACCCCCGAAGCCACGAAGCCCGGCACACGACAAAGCTAATTGAACAGGCTGACCGGCTTCACGATGTCCGCGTAGATCAGCAGCGCGCCCATCCCCATCAGCAGCACCGCCACCGCGTACGTCAGCGGAAGCAGTTTCGCCATGTCGAAGGGGCCCGGGTCCGGGCGGTGGAACAGCTTCGCCACGCGGCGCCGCAGTCCCTCCCACAGGGCACCGGCTACGTGCCCGCCGTCCAGGGGCAGCAGCGGAATGAGGTTGAAGACGAACAGTGCCAGGTTGACGCTGGCAACCAGCCCGATAAGCGTAGCCACCCGGTCCTGCAGCGGAATGGCTTCCTCCGCGGAGATCTCGCCGGCGATGCGGCCTACGCCCACCACGCTCATGGGTCCGTTCGGGTCCCGGGGTTCGGAGGAGAACGCCGCCTGGGCAACATCAACCAGGCGCTGGGGAAGGTTGACCACCACGCCGGCGATATTGACCAGGTTGTCCCCCACCGTCGGAAGCACGGCGCTGGCCGGCTGGTTCACCAGCTCCTGCTCGGCGCCGACTCCGATGAAGCCCACTTCCTCCGTGAGGTAGTTGCCGTCGTCGTCGGTCTTGGCCGCGCCGTCGTCGCCCACCACCGGGCGCTCGGTGAGCAGCGGCGTGATGCTGGTGGAGGCCTCGACGCCGTCGCGTTCGTAGGTAAGCGGAACCGTCTTGCCGGCTGCCTCGCGGATCCAGCCCGTCAGCTCTTCCCAGGACGTAACGTCCCGGCCGTCGAACGTCGTGATGGTGTCCCCGGGAAGCAGCCCGGCTTCATGCGCGGGGGCGGCCGGATCGGCTTCCGTGCAGTCGGTCTGGCCGGTGGCTTCCTGCTGCTCGGCGGTGATCACGCATTTGTTGACCTCCGCAAGGGTGGTGGTGGTCTGGGCGGTGCCGAAGCCCATCAGCAGGATGGCGAAGAGCACGACGCCGATCAGCAGGTTCATGAACGGCCCGCCGAGCATAATGATGATCCGCTTGTACACGGGAAGCTTATAGAAGACCCGGTCCTCGTCGCCCTCGACCAGGCGGTCGGTCTCGGCCTGCCGCGCTTCGGTGGCGAGCTGCTGGAACATGCCGGTGCTGGAACGCCGCACCTCGCCGTCGTGCTCCTTGTTGGGCGGGAACATCCCGACCATGGAAACGTAGCCGCCCAGGGGCAGCGCCTTGAACCCGTATTCGGTCTCCCCCTTCGTCCGGGAGAAAACGGTGGGTCCGAAGCCGATCATGTACTGGGTAACCCGCACCTTGAAGGCCTTGGCCGGCAGGAGGTGGCCTACCTCGTGCAGGGCGATCGAGGCAGCAATGCCAATCGCCACGAACAGCACGCCAAGGATGAAAAGCAGAATGGTCAACGGGCTTCCTTCAGTTCAACTGCGGGTCTTGTCATCTTCCACAACGCTTCCGCGCAGCGGCACGTGCCCACTCCTCGGCCGCCAGCAGCGACTCAAGCGTGAGCGGCCCCGAGTCCGGGGCTTCTTCAAGTACGGCGGCGATCGTATCAACGATGTCAGTGAAACCGATCAACCCGTCATGGAACGCGTCCACGGCTTCCTCGTTGGCGGCGTTGTAGACGGCCATGTTCGTGCCGCCCGCAGCGGCGGCACGCTTGGCCAGGGCGACGGCGGGGAAGGCTTCCTCGTCCAGGGGTTCGAAGGTCCATTCCGTGGCCCGGGTCCAGTCGCAGGGCTGTGCGGCGCCGGGCACCCGGTGCGGCCAGCCCATACCCAGCGCAATCGGCAGGCGCATGTCCGGCGGGGACACCTGGGCAATGGTGGAGCCGTCCACAAACTGGACCATGGAATGCACCATGGACTGCGGATGGACGACGACGTCGATCCGGTCCAGCGGGATGTCGAAGAGCAGGTGAGCCTCGATGACTTCGAGCGCCTTGTTGACCATGCTGGCCGAATTGGTGGTGATGACCCGGCCCATGTTCCAGGTCGGGTGCGCCAGGGCCTGCTCGGGCGTGACATCCGCCAGTTCGGAGCGCTTCCGGCCGCGGAAGGGGCCGCCGGAGGCCGTCACTACGAGCCGGTCCACTTCGGCATGCGTTCCCGAGCGCAGGGCCTGGGCAAGGGCGGAATGCTCGGAGTCCACCGGAACCAACTGCCCGGGAGCGGCGGCACGCTTGACCAGTTCCCCGCCCACAATCAGGGATTCCTTATTCGCCAGGGCCAGCAGGTGCCCGGCAGCCAGGGCCGCCAGCGTGGGTTCCAGTCCGATCGACCCGGTGATGCCGTTGAGCACCACGTCGGCTTCGGCCCACGCGGCGATAGCGGTGGCGGCTGACTTTCCGACAAACAGTTCAGGGGTATATCCGGTGATACCGGCGGCGGCTGCGGCGTCGGAGATATGCCGGTGCAGGGTGGGCAGGTCGACGGCGGCGCAGCCGACTGCTTCGGCCCGCGTGTGCACGGCCTGCTGTGCCAGGAGCTCCGGGTTTGATCCGCCGGCGGCCAGCGCCACGATGCGGAACCGATCCGGTGCGCCGTCGGCCACGTCGATGGCCTGCGTCCCGATCGATCCGGTGGAACCGAGCAGGACCACCCGCCGCGGCAGGTGGTCCGAACCGGGCCGGCGGGAACGGACGTAGTCGTGGTCGGAGGAAATCGAGTCGGAAAGCTGCATGCCTCCAGTATCGCGCAGCCCGGTGACCTTCGGCATTGCCGCGCGCCCGGCGGAACGAACGACCCCGGGGCCCAGGGAAGCCAGTATCCGGAACTAGCCGGCCGCCGCCAGTGCCTGCACTGCCTCGGGGATGGGCGTGGTTCCGGTGATCAGGCCCAGGGCCTGATGCACGCCGCTGCCGGTCTCCAGCAGCTCGGCCAGGACGGCGGCGACGTCGGAGCGCGGGACGCTTTCACGCGCCACCTCCGGAGCGAGTTCCACCAGGCCGACGGGTGCGTCGTCGGTCAGGATGCCCGGGCGGACGATGGTCCAGTCCAGCTGGCTCCGTGCCATCAGGTCTTCTTCAGCGGCGAGCTTTGCCAGCAGGTAGGCGTACATCACCTCGTCCATGGACTCCGGACGCGACCCGCCGCGGACGGCGTCCAGGCCGCCTGAGGAGACCTGCAGGAACCGGCCGGCTCCTGCCTGCTCGGCGGCGTCCGCGAGCAGCACGGCGGCTGCCCGGTCCACGCTGTCCTTCCGCGCCGCGCCGCTTCCCGGCCCGGCGCCCGCGGCAAAAACGGCCGCATCGGCACCGGTGAGCACCTGGACTACATCCTCGAGTGTGCTGTTCTCCAGGTCCAGCACCACGGGGGCAACGCCGTCCGCCTCCAGATCCCCTGCCTGGTCCGGGTTGCGGATCAGTCCCGCAACATCGTGTCCGCCGGCCGCCAGCAGGCGTCCGAGTTCGCGTGCGATTCTTCCGTGGGCTCCCGCTATGACTATGCGCATGGTGACAGAGTAGCCGCCGCCACGGTCAGGCTATTCCCCGGCGGCAATAAACGCAGCGGAAAGTCAGCCCTGCGCGCGGCGCAGCGTCTGCTCGGCCTGCTTCAGCAGCGGACCGTCGATCATCTGGCCGCGGAAGTTAAACACTCCCCCGTGGCTGCGGGCCTCGGCCAGTACCTGCTCGGCATAGGTGACATCTGCGGGATCCGGTGCGTAGGCGGAGCGCACGGCAGCGACCTGCGCGGGATGGATGCAGGCCTTGGCCGCAAAACCGGACGCGACGGCGTCGCGCGCTTCTTCCTCGAGCCCCTCGGTGTCCGGAATGTTGCCGTAGATGGAGTCAATGGCTCCCTTGCCGAAGGCACCGGCTGCGAGCAGCACCGTGGAGCGCGCCTGCACGGCGACGCTGCGGTACGTGCCGTCCTGGCGGCGGCTGGATTCCCCGCCGAGCGAAGCCAGCAGGTCCTCCGCGCCCCACATCAGGGCCGCTACATTTTCCGCAGCGGCAATGTCCGCGGCGCGGACCACTCCCAGTGCCGTTTCCAGCAGCGCGACGACGGTGAAGCCTGCGAGCGCCCGGGCGACGGCGGGTCCGTCCTCCGTCTTGGCCAGCATCACGGTGCGGTACCGGGTCTGCCGCAGCGCGGCCAGGTCTCTCTCAAAGTCCTCGGTTCCGAGGGGATTGACCCGGACGATGGTGCGTTCGGGGTCCAGGTCCGCGGCGATGAGGTTCTTCCGGGCGGCTTCCTTGTCCCTCGAAGCGACGGCGTCCTCCAGGTCCAGGATGACGGCGTCGGCCCGTTCGGCTGCCTTGCCGAAGCGTTCCGGCCGGTCCCCGGGGCAGAAAAGCAGTGCCGGTCCCATGGGAAAGGTGGTCATGACTGAACTCCTCGGTGTTGCGGTTGCGCGTGTCGCTCCAACCTATCGCGTCCCGATGCCCGGATCCTGCGCGGCGTATCCCTCCGCCGTCCACATCAGGGCGGTCCGGGTACACCGCGCCACGACATCCCCGTGCTGGTTCCTGCCGGTGTGGGCCAGCGTCACGATGCCCTGGCCGGGCCGGGAGGAGGAGAGCCGCTTGTCCGCCACTCCGGTTTCCGTGGAGAGGGTGTCGCCGTGGAAGAGCGGGTGCGGAAAACTGATCTCCCCCAGGCCCAGCTGCGCCACCAGGGTGCCCTGGGTCAGCTGCGCCACCGACTGGCCCACCATGGTGGCCAGGGTGAACATGGAGTTCACCAGCCGCTGTCCAAACGGCTGCGCCGCACTGTACGCGGCGTCCAGGTGCAGGCCCTGGGTGTTCATGGTCAGGGTGGTGAACAGGACGTTGTCCGCCTCGGTGACGGTGCGGCCGGGCCGGTGCCGGTAGATGGTCCCCGGCTCGAACTCCTCAAACCAGAGGCCGCGCTGTTCAATGACCCGCGGTGCCATTGCGAGCTCCTCGGTGCCGGCGTCGGGCTCCTCATACGTCAAGGGAGACCTCCAGCGGAGCATCCGTGGCCGCAACGACTTCCCCGACGCTGACACCGGGGGCGGTCTCTCGCAGGACAAGCCCGGCTGCCCCTACCTCGATCACGGCCAGGTCGGTGACGATCAGGTCCACGCATTCCCTTCCGGTCAGCGGCAGGGAGCATTCGCGCACGATCTTGGGGCGTCCCGCCCGGTCGAGATGCTCCATCATCACAATGACGCGTTTGGCGCCGAACACCAGGTCCATGGCCCCGCCCATGCCCTTGACCATTTTCCCGGGCACCATCCAGTTGGCCAGGTCACCGTTCGCCGCCACCTCCATGGCGCCAAGTACCGCCACGTCCACATGCCCGCCGCGCACCATGCCGAAGGAGGCGCCGGAGTCGAAGAAGGACGCGCCGCGGTTCACGGTGACGGTTTCCTTCCCGGCGTTGATCAGGTCCGGGTCCAGCTGATCTTCGGTGGGGTACGGTCCGACGCCGAGGATTCCGTTCTCGGAATGCAGCACCACTTCCACGCCCTCGGGGATGTAGTTGGGAATCAGCGTGGGCATGCCGATGCCGAGGTTCACGTACTGGCCGTTCCGCAGCTCGCGGGCTACCCGTGCCGCCAGTTCCTGCCGGGACAGTGCCATCTCAGGACTCCTTGCTTCCGTTAGTGCTGCCGGCGCCGGCCGTGACCGTCCGCTTTTCAATGCGCTTCTCTGTATCGGGCACCAGGACCACGCGCTGCACGAAGATCCCCGGAACGTGGATGTGTTCGGGGTCCAGCTCTCCGGGTTCCACCAGCTCTTCCACCTCGGCAATGGTGACCCGTCCGGCCATGGCGCAGAGCGGATTGAAGTTCATTGCCGCAGCGTGGAAGACCAGGTTGCCGTGCCGGTCCCCCCTGGCGGCATGGACCAGGGCGAAATCCGGGGTGAGGGACTCCTCCAGCACATAGTCCGCCCCGCCGAAGCTGCGGACCTCCTTGGGATCGGAGGCCAGCGCCACGCCGCCCTCGGCGTCGTACTTCTGCGGCAGGCCGCCCTCGGACACCTGGGTGCCTACCCCGGCGGGCGTGTAGAAGGCCGGAATGCCGGCGCCCCCGGCGCGCAGCTTCTCGGCGAGGGTGCCCTGCGGAGTAAGGACCACTTCCAGCTCGCCGGAGAGGAACTGGCGGGCAAATTCCTTGTTCTCGCCCACGTAGGAACTGGTGGTCCGCCGAATCCGGTGGTCCGCCAGCAGCCGGCCGAGCCCCCAGTCATCCACGCCGCAGTTGTTGCTCACGGTCTCCAGGTCCGTGGTGCCGGCGTCATGCAGGGCGTCGATCAACGCCACGGGGATGCCGCAGAGGCCGAAGCCTCCCACGGCCAGGGAAGCACCGTCCGGGATGTCGGCGACGGCCGAGGCTGCATCGGGGTACACCTTGTTGATCATGGCAATGTCCGTTCCTTCTCGGTTGGCTCACTCGCTGTCGGGTGTCACAGGCCCATACTGCGGGCTATCAGCATCAACTGCACCTCAGTAGTGCCCTCGCCGATTTCCAGGATCTTGGAATCGCGGTAATGCCGGGCCACCGGGAACTCGTTGATGAAGCCGTACCCGCCGAAGATCTGGGTGGCGTCGCGGGCGTTGTCCATGGCGGCTTCTCCGGCCACCATCTTGGCGATCGCTGCCTGTGTCTTGAACGGCCGGCCGGCGAGCATGCGGGCAGCGGCATCGTAGTAGGCCAGCCGGGCCGTGTGGGCCCGGGCCTGCATGCGCGCGATCTTGAAGGAAATGGACTGGTAGGTGCCGATGGCCGCCCCGAAGGCCTCGCGTTCCTTGGCGTACCGCAGGGATTCATCCACGCACCCCTGGGCGGCACCGGTGGCAAGCGCCGCAATGGCGATGCGGCCCTCATCCAGGATCTGCAGGAAGTTCGCGAAACCCCGGCCCCGTGCACCCAGCAGGTTTGCCTCGGGCACCCGGACGTCGGTCAGGGTCAGCGGATGGGTGTCCGAAGCATTCCAGCCCACCTTGTTGTAGGGCTTTTCGGCGGTGAAGCCCGGGGTTTCGGTCGGTACGAGGATGGTGGAAATGAGCTTCCGGACGGAACCGTCCGGTTCGGTGACGGTATCCGTTACCGCGGTGACCGTCACCAGGCGGGTGATGTCGGTGCCCGAGTTGGTGATGAACTCCTTGCTGCCGTTGATGACCCACTGCCCGTCCTCGAGCCGGGCAGTGGTCTTGGTCCCGCCGGCGTCGGAGCCTGCCTCGCGTTCGGTGAGGCCGAACCCTGCGAGCGCCTCGCCGCTGGCAAGCAGGGGCAGCCACTGCTGCTTCTGCGCTTCATTGCCGAACCGGTACACCGGCATGGCACCGAGCGAGACCCCGGCTTCCAGGGTGATGGCCACGGACTGGTCCACCCGGGCAATCTGTTCCAGTGCGAGGGCCAGGGCGAAGTAGTCCCCGCCCATGCCGCCGTACTCCTCCGGGAAGGGCAGCCCGAACAGCCCCATCTCCCCCATCTGGGAGATGACCTTGTACGGGAAGCTGTGCTCCGCATCGTGCTGGGCGGACACCGGGGCGATGACTTCGTCCGCAAAGTCGCGCACTGTGTCGGAGAGGTCCTGGTATTCCTCGCTGAGTTCAAAGTCAGGCATGGTCTGCTCCTTGTTCGTTGTGCGGGTCTGTTGCGGCGTCGGTGCCGGTCCGGCTTTCGGTGCCGGATTCCGGTTCCGGCGTAACCGTGGCCAGGACCTGGTCGGCTTTCACCAGGTCTCCGGGCTTGAGGCTGAGGGAAACGATGCCGTCCACCGGCGCCCGCAGCTGGTGTTCCATCTTCATGGCTTCAACGCTGAGCAGCGGCGCCCCGGCGATCACCCGGTCACCGTCGCCGACGGCGACGGCAACCACGGTGCCGGGCATCGGCGAGCGCACCACGGGGTCCGCTGCGCCGGCAACACGTCCGGCCGCCGCCACTTGCCGGTCGAGCTGTTCATGCCGGCTGCGCAGGCGCAGGCGCACGGTGTACAGCTCCCCCGCGGTTCCTCCGGCCAGCCAGAACGCGCCGGTTTCCGGTTCGACGGCGGCCGTAAAGGTATGCAGCACCCCGTCCAGGGAAACGCCCACGCGGGCGCCGGCAGCAGTGCCAACAGTGCCTGCAGTACCGGTACCGGCCAACAGGCCCGCGGTGTGCACGGTCCCGCCGATCCGTACCGTCGCCTGCTGCGCGGTGCCCGTCACGTCCACGCCGACGTCGTCGCCGCCGGGTGCCGGGGCGGCGAAGACCAGCTGCAGCGGGGCGCCTCCTGCATTGCCGGCCCCGGCACCGGCTCCGACACCGTCGCCCGCGCCGCTTCCACCGATCCGCCAGCCGTCCGCCCGCCGCCAGGGCGAACCCGAGTCCGGATCCGCCAGGCCCTGCAGGTACAGCAGTGCCGCGGCGGCAAGCTCGGGCGCCTGCGCGGAGCGGAACTTCAGGCCGGGCAGCCTCCGCTCGATCAGGGTGGTGTCCAGCCTCCCGGCACGGACATCGGGATCGGCCAGCAGCAGCCGGAGGTATTCCACGTTGGTCCCGATGCCCAGCACCGCGGTGCCCGCGAGCGCTGAATCCAGGCGTGCCAGCGCGGCGGCGCGGTCCGGTCCCCACGCAATGACCTTGGCCAGCATCGGGTCATAGCTGGAGGAAACGGCCAGCCCGGGCAGCAGGGAGGAATCCACGCGGATGACCTCGCCTTCGGGCTCCCGCAGCCACTGCACCGAGCCCGACGTCGGCAGGAAGTCCCGTTCCGGGTCCTCCGCATAGATCCGGGCTTCCACCGCGTGCCCGGTGAGGGTGACGTCCTCCTGCTTGAGGGACAGCGGATGCCCGGCGGCAATCCGTACCTGCTCCGCGACCAGATCCACGCCGGTGACCATCTCGGTTACCGGATGTTCCACCTGCAGGCGCGTGTTCATTTCCATAAAGAAGAACTCGTCCGGAGCGGCGTCGGAGACCAGGAACTCCACGGTTCCCGCACCGGTGTAGTCCACGGAGCGGGCGGCGCTGCAGGCCGCTTCGCCGATGCGTTCCCGGGTGGCGGCGTCCAGCAGCACGGAAGGGGCTTCCTCGATGACCTTCTGGTGCCGGCGCTGCAGCGAGCATTCCCGCTCCCCCAGGTGGACCACGTTCCCGTGCGTATCCGCGAGGATCTGCACCTCGATGTGCCGGGGCGAGGAAACCAGCCGTTCCAGGAACAGGGTGTCATCCCCGAAGGCCGAGGCAGCCACCCGCCGTGCGGTCTGCAGCGCCGCCGGCAGGTCCCCGGGATTCAGCACGGCCTGCATCCCTTTGCCGCCGCCGCCGGCGGAGGGCTTGATCAGGAGGGGATAGCCGACGTCGGCAGCGGCCGCCAGCAGCCGGGCATCGTCCAGACCCGGTTCGGCGATGCCCGGAACCACCGGCACGCCGTGCGCCTGCACATGGTTCTTGGCCCGGATTTTGTCCCCCATCAATTCGAGGGAACGGACGGACGGGCCGATGAACGTGATCCCGGCGTCCGCCAGGGCGGAGGCGAACTCCGCGTTTTCGCTCAGGAAACCGTACCCGGGGTGCACGGCCTGCGCCCCGGTGCTGCGGCAGGCCGCAAGCACGGCCTCCACGGACAGGTAACTCTGCCTGGCGGGCGCCGGTCCGAGCCGGACCGCGAGGTCCGCTTCTCGCACGTGGCGGGCGTCGGCGTCGTCGTCGCTGTAGACCGCCACGGAGCGGATCCCCAGCGTCCGCAGGGTGCGGATCACGCGGCAGGCGATTTCACCGCGGTTGGCGACCAGGACGGTGTCGAAAAGCGGTGCGGCGTTATAGGGCTGCGGGGTCATGGTCGCTCACATCCGGAACAGGCCGAAGGATGTCTCCGGCAGGGGTGCGTTGGCGCAGACATCCAGGGCCAGGCCCAGGACGGTGCGTGTGTCGAGGGGGTCGATGATGCCGTCGTCCCACAGCCGTGCCGTGGAGTAATACGGGCTGCCCTGGGTTTCGTAGGTTTCGCGGATCGGGGCCTTGAAGGCTTCCTCGTCCTCCGCCGGCCATTCCTCGCCCCGGCCCTCCAGCTGGTCCCGCTTGACGGTGGCCAGCACCGAGGAAGCCTGGGCTCCGCCCATGACGGAGATCCGGGCGGCCGGCCACATCCACATAAAGCGCGGCGAGTACGCCCGGCCGCACATGGAGTAGTTGCCGGCGCCGAAGGATCCGCCCACCACCACCGTCAGCTTGGGCACCCGGCAGGTGGCCACCGCGGTCACCATCTTGGCGCCGTTCTTGGCGATTCCGCCGGCTTCGTAATCGCGGCCGACCATGAACCCGGAGATGTTCTGCAGGAACACCAGGGGGATGCCGCGCTGGTCGCACAGCTCGATGAAGTGGGCTCCCTTGAGCGCGGATTCACTGAAGAGCACGCCGTTGTTGGCGACAATGCCGATCCGGTGGCCGTGCAGCCGGGCGAACCCGGTGACGAGGGTGGTGCCGTACTCCTTCTTGAACTCGTGGAACTCGCTGGCGTCCACCAGGCGGGCGATCAGTTCACGGACGTCATAGGGCGTCTGCAGATCGGTGGGGACGGTGCCGTAGATTTCGGCCGGGTCCTCGGCGGGCGGCCGGGATTCGGCAGTGTCCGCCACCGGTCCCTGCTGCGGGAAGGTCTCCACGATGCTGCGCACTATTTCCAGGGCGTGGGCGTCATTTTCGGCCAGATGGTCGGTGACGCCGCTGGTGCGGGAGTGCACGTCTCCTCCGCCGAGTTCCTCTGCAGTCACGATTTCCCCGATGGCGGCTTTCACCAGCGGCGGGCCGCCCAGGAAGATCGTCCCCTGGTTGCGCACAATCACGGTTTCATCGCTCATTGCCGGCACATAGGCCCCGCCGGCGGTGCAGGAACCCAGGACAGCGGCAATCTGCGGAATTTTCCGCGCGGACATCTGCGCCTGATTGAAGAAAATCCGGCCGAAATGCTCCCGGTCGGGAAAAACCTCGTCCTGCCGGGGCAGGAAAGCTCCGCCGGAGTCCACCAGGTAAATACACGGCAGCCGGTTCTCGAGGGCGATTTCCTGTGCCCGCAGATGTTTTTTGACGGTCATCGGATAGTAGGTTCCGCCCTTGACCGTGGCGTCATTGGACAGCACCATCACCTGCCGGCCCTGCACCAGGCCGATGCCGGCAATCAGCCCCGCCCCGGGGCATTCGCCGTCGTACATGTCCTCGGCGGCCAGCGGTGCCACCTCCAGGAACGGGCTGCCCTCATCCAGGAGCCGGTGAACCCGCTCCCGGGGCAGCAGCTTTCCGCGCGCGGTGTGCCGCTCGCGGGAACCCAGCGGTCCGCCGACGGCGGCCTTCGCCAGCCGCCCGCGCAGCTCCTGCACCAGCGCACGCTGCGCCGTCGCATTTTCGGCGAAGGCCGCCGAGGCCGTGTCCAGCCCGGATTTCAGAGTCTCCATTGACGTCTTTCTGCAACAGTGGCGAGGGTAAACCCTGCACGAAGCTGAGTTAATATCCCCTAACCCAAGTCAGGTTATTGGTTATTAACTCACCTGTCCACCACAATAGGAATAAATGCGCAGTCCAATCAGAAGGGGTGGGAATGGACGTAGCAAAAGACGAAACAGCTTCCGAAGCGGGACGGACAACGGGGCGCAGCCAGGCCAAGGCCTCGCGTAGGGCGGCAATGCTCGACGCCGCGGCATCCCTGTTTGCCGAACGAGGCTACAACGGAGTTTCCATTGAGGAACTCGGGGCGGCCGCCGGGGTCACCGGACCTGCGGTGTACCGGCACTTCAGCGGCAAACCCGCGGTACTCTCCGCCCTGCTCATCGGTGTCAGCGAGGACCTGCTGGAGGGCGGGAAGGCGGTGGCCGCAGAATCCGCGACACCGGAAATCGCCCTGCGCGGCCTGGTGGAATTCCAGGTTGACTTTGCACTGCGCCAGGCGGACGTGATCCGGGTCCAGGACCGGGACCTGGGGAGCCTGCCGGAGAGCGACGAGCGGCGGGTACGTTCCCTGCAGCGCCAGTATGTGGAGGTCTGGGTGGACGCCCTTTCCGCCCTGCATCCCGGCTCCGACCTGCCGTTGCTGCGGCACCGGGCGCAGGGGGTCTTTGGCCTGATCAATTCCACATCCCATACTGTCCGCGGGCGTATCAGCGCCCGCGAGACGGCAAGGCTGCGTACGCTGCTCGATAGAATGGCGTGGGCGGCCTTGAATGCCCAGTAATTCTCAAGTCCTGCCGGTTCCTTTCGGCAGGCTGAACTCCACCCCCGAGCAGAAAGACCTGCCGTGATTGAGCTTCGTGCCGTAGTTCCCGCCGACCTGGAGGAATTTTTCTCCCACCAGCTGGACCCGAGTGCCAACCATATGGCCGCGTTCAGCGCCAAGAACCCGGCGGACCGCGGCGTCTTCGACCATCACTGGCAGAGCATCCTCAATGATCCGACGGTGACCGTCCGCACCATCGTGGCCGACGGCGACGTAGTAGGCAGCATCCTCGCCTACCGGGACGGCGACATCCCCGAGATCAGCTACTGGATCGACAAGGAGCGCTGGGGACAGGGCCTGACCACAGCAGCGGTGGGACTGTTCCTCGAAGAGTTCACCGAACGCCCGATCCGCGCGCGTGCCGTTGCGGACAACGTCAGCTCGATCCGCATCCTTGAGAAGTACGGGTTCACCGTGATCGGTGAAACGCAGGGCTTCGCGAACGCCCGCGGCGCCGTGGTGAAGGAACTCGAGCTCGAACTGGCCTAGGGCTGCCGGAAAAGCCAACGACACGTCGGTTTGGGTGGTGGCAATGCTGCGCTACTTGTCCGCGTAGGCGATTTTCACTTCGTAGCTGATGGCGGGCTCGCTCGCCTGAACCTCAAGGGAATGTTGTCCCGGGGTCAGCGGAAGCGACCAGATGCCGGTCGCAAACGCCTCGTTTGAATCCTGGCACGTCACTTTCGCGCCTCCGGGCAGGGAAAGGGTGCCCGCATCCAGGCAGGTGATTTCCACGGCGATTTCCGTTGCTTCCGCGGGCGGAGTTCCCAGTTCGAAGATCTGCGTGCCCGTGTAGGTCCCGGAAACAGGAGCGGCAGCAGCACTGGAAACCTCAGATGCGGAGCCCGAGGGCTCCGGGGGCTGCTGCGGTTGATCCTGGACCGTACAGCCGGCCAGCAGGACAGCCGAGACAAGGGCGGCGGCGGTTAGGTGCGGCAAACGTCGTTGTTCCATCTAGCGACGCTAACAGCCCGCCCGAGCCGTTGAGCCGTTGCCGGGATTTCGTTATCGGAGTGTTGTGCCAACACCTTGTTGCCCTGCCCCTGACTGCTGCGGCAGGGTCAAGGGCCGTCCGGGAAATCTCCGGGGCGGCCCTCCCACTGTTAGGCCATGGCCAGTGCGGGCTCCGCCGGCGCCGGCCTGGCGTGCAGTGCGGAACGTGACCGGGCTGTTCCTGTCTCTCCCGGATTCCCTTCGGTTTGTCGGAATCCCTGCGGTTTGTGGCAATCCCTACGCCGCGCAGCGCAGGGATCCGGACAAAACGTAGGGATCCGGACAAAACAAAGGAAAGTCGGGGCAGAGTCCGCCGCCGGGCGCCGGCCCCGGAGCCAGCCAACCAGCCACCGCGCAGGCTCCCGGATAAGGCGGCCTTCACCGCATAGGCTCCCGGATAAGGCGGCTTTAATATCCCGGCGAGCTCTGCGAGCAAGGGATTTCGTTGCCGCCGTTCCGGGCACCGAAGCCGGCACCGAAGCGGGCCGCCGTTCCGGGCACCAAAGCGGGAACCGAAGCGGACACCGAAGCCGTCGCTAGGTGCAGCAGGTCAAGGGCCGTCCCGGAAATCTCCGGGGCGGCCCTTGCGCTGCTAGGCCATCGCCAGTGCCAGTGCGGGCTCCGCCAGCACCGCTCCCACGTCGTTCAGGAACCCTGCCCCCTGCTCGCCGTCAACCAGCCGGTGGTCGAAGGAAAGGCTCAGCGTCATGACCGAGCGCAGGGCGATAGCCCCTTCGTACTCCCACGGCTGCCGCCGGACCGCTCCCAGGGCCAGGATGGCCGCTTCTCCCGGATTCAGGATGGGTGTCCCGGTGTCGACGCCGAACACCCCGACGTTGGAGATGGAGATGGTTCCGCCGGCCAGGTCCGCCGGCCGCGTTTTCCCGTCCCGTGCGGTCTGCGCCAGGGACGTCACCGCAGCTGCCAGGCCGTGCAGGCTCAGGGTCTGGGCCTCCTTGATATTGGGAACCATCAGCCCGCGAGGCGTGGCCGCGGCAATGCCGAGGTTCACGTAGTTGAAGCTGACAATTTCCCCGGCCCGCTCATCCCACCGCGAATTCAGCGACGGGAACCGCTGCACTCCAAGGCAGACCGCCTTGGCCGCCAGCGTCAGCGGGGACAGCTTCAAGCCGTTGAAGGCCGGCTGCTGCCGGAGCCGTTCCAGCAGCTCCATGGTGGGAGTGACATCAACAGTGAGGAACACCGTCGCGTGGGGAGCGGTGAAGGCGCTGGCCACCATGGCAGCCGCAGTATGCTTCCGCATGCCCGTGACCGGTGTCCGGTTCTCCCGTGATGCCTGTGCCGGAGGAGAAGGCACCACGGGAGGAGCGCCTGCAGGTGCGGCCGCCGTCCCGGCTGCCGGGGAGGCGGCTCGGACGACGTCGGCACGGACCACCAGCCCGCCGGGACCGGATCCCCGTACCTCGGAGAGGTCCACGCCCATGTCCCGGGCCAGCTTCCGGACCGGCGGAGTGGAGCGCGGCCGCTCCCGCACCGCGTCCGGCGTCGAGGCCGGCACCGGCGCCGCACCCTGCGCGGCAGGAGCCGGCCCGCGGCGCCGTCGTGCGGGCCGTCCCGTGGCATCCGGCACGGCGCCGTAGCCCACCAGGTTCGGCTCCCGCCTGGCCTGCACCCGTTCGCCGCCGGCGCCGGGCGCCCCCGTGTCCGCACCCGCCGGCACCGCCACCTCAAACGAAACTATCGGCGACCCGACCTCAACCACGGTTCCGGCCTGCTCGTGCAGGCGCGCCACTATCCCGGCGTAGGGGGACGGCAGCTCCACCACGGCCTTGGCGGTTTCCACATCGGCAATCACCTGGTTGAGCTTCACGTCATCCCCCACGCTGACGTGCCAGTTCAGGATCTCGGATTCGGTGAGCCCCTCCCCCAGATCCGGAAGGCGGAATTCGCGCAGCATCAGCCCGCCGCCGATCCGGATACGGCCAGCGAACTGGGCCGGTCCAAAACGCAGTCCACCCCGTCGAGGATCCGGTCAAGATCCGGCAGATGGTGGGATTCGAGCCGGGCGGGCGGATACGGAATATCAAAGCCCGTGACCCGCACCGGAGCGTGCTCCAGATACTCGAAGCACCGCTCGGTGATGCTTGCCGCGATCTCGGCTCCCAACCCACCGGACTGGGCCGCCTCGTGCGTAATCACCAACCGCCCGGTTTTCCGGACGGAGGCCTCCACGGTGGCGAAATCGATGGGGGCGAGCGAGCGCAGGTCGATGACCTCCACGGAAACGCCTTCGTCCGAGGCAGCGACGGCGGCGTCGCGTGCCGTGGGGACCAGTGGGCCGTAAGCCACCAGGGTGACGTCGCTGCCCTCTGTCAGGACCCGGGCGGATCCCATGGGCAGCTGGGGTGCTGCTGCTTCATCCACCTCCCCCTTGACGTGGTACCGGCGTTTCGGTTCGAAGTAGAGCACCGGGTCATCGGAGGCGATGGCCTGCTGGATCATGGTGTACGCATCCTGCGGATTGGACACACTGATGACGCGCAGCCCCGAGGTGTGGGTGAAATAGGCCTCGGGTGATTCGGAGTGGTGTTCCGGGGATCCGATGCCGCCGCCGAACGGAACCCGGATGGTCAGCGGCAGCTTCACTGCTCCGCGGGTCCGGTAGTGCATCTTCGCCACCTGGGAAACAATCTGGTCAAACGCCGGGTAGATGAAGCCGTCGAACTGGATCTCCACCACCGGACGGTAGCCGCGGAAGGCCAGTCCCACGGCGGTGCCCATGATCCCGGACTCCGCGAGCGGAGTGTCCACCACCCGCTGCGGGCCGAAGTCCTGCTGGAGTCCGTCGGTGATCCGGAAGACGCCGCCGAGTTTGCCGACATCCTCGCCCATAATCAGGACGCGGGGATCCTGTTCCATCGCGCGGCGCAGGCCGGCCGTAATGGCTTTGCCGAAAGTCATGCTGGTCATTAACGGTTCTCCTCGCCGGCGAAACCACTGAGATAACGCGAGTACTGCTCCTGCTGGCGGTCCAGCCAGGAGTGCGGCTCGGAATAGACATGGGCAAAAACGTCCGCCGGTACCGGATCCGGCATCCCCAGGCACGCGGCACGCAGCTCTGCTGCCGCGGCATCCGCCCGGCCGCTTGCCGTTGCCGCGAACTCGTCGGTGAAGAGTCCCAGGGATTCCAGCAGCGCCTGCACCCGGGACAGCGGATCCTTCGCCCGCCACTGCTCCAGTTCGGCGTCGTCCCGGTAGCGCGTGGGATCGTCGGCCGTGGTGTGCGGACCCATCCGGTAGGTGACGGCTTCAATAAAGGTGGGGCCGTTGCCGGAACGGGCCCGGTCCAGTGCTTCCCGGGTTGCGGCCATAACGGCGAGCACGTCATTGCCGTCCACCCGGATGGACGGAATCCCGAAACCGGGTGCGCGGTTGGCGATGGGTACCTGCGCCTGCAGGGTCACCGGCTCGGAGATGGCCCATTGGTTGTTGGTGCAGAAGAAGACCACCGGGGCGGCGTAGCTGGCCGCGAAGACCATTGCCTCGTTCACGTCGCCCTGGCTGGTGGCTCCGTCGCCGAAGTAGCTGATGGCGGCGTCGTCGGAACCGTCACGGGTGATTCCCATGGCGTAACCGGCCGCGTGCAGTGCCTGGGCCCCGATGATGACCTGGGTGGGGGCCATATTCACGCTGTAGGGATCCCACCCGGCGGCGGCGTTGCCGCGCCAGACCCGCATCAGGTCCTCCATGCCGACGCCGCGGCAGTAGGCCACGCCGTTCTCCCGGTAGCTGGAGAAGACGAAATCGGAGGCACGCAGGGACCGCCCGGAGCCGATCTGCGCGGCCTCCTGGCCAAGCAGCGGAGGCCACAGCCCCAGCTCGCCCTGCCGCTGGAGGACGGTGGCCTCGGTATCGATCCGGCGGATCACCGCCATGTCTATGTAGAGCTCCTGGAGGCGGGCGCCGTCGACGTCCTCGACCCAGCGGTCATACAGGGGGTCCGGGGTACGGACGCCGTCGGGGGTAACCAGCTGTACGTAGGGGTCGGTGGGGAAGCTGCCGGAGTTTTCCGGGTGCCGCACCGGGGTATGCAGGGACACTGGGATACGCATCCTTCCGTGTTTGGGCCCCAAGGGTGGCGGGGCCAAAGCCGGGCTCCATTGCCCGGGTAAGTGTGACCCTACTCACACCTCGCACCCGGCACAACCGTTCACAGAAAGACCGGGCATACTGCCCTATAAACGGACAATTCACCGTGCTAGCGTTGCGCACTATGCAGCCCCTCGACGCCACCGACCTGCGGTTACTCCTTGCCCTGGCGGAGGATTCAACACGGTCGGCGGTGGCCCTGGCAGCCGTTCTCGGCCTCTCCCGCAACACGGTCCAGTCGCGGCTGGCCGGCTTGGAACGCAAAGGGGCGTTCCTGCCGTTTGAACGCCGGATCAGCACTGCGGCGCTCGGTTATCCGCTGATGGCCTTCGTCCACGTCCATGTCCACCAGCCGAGCCTGGCACGGATCACCGAAGAGCTGGCGGCCCTGCCCGAGGTGGCGGAAGCCCACGGCCTCACCGGGGACGCCGACATCCTGCTGCGTGTGGTCGCTGCGGACGCGGAAGACCTGTTCCGGATCAACAAACAGATCCTGGCCATTGGCGGGGTGCAGAGATGCGACACCAACCTCGCCATGGGGGAACTGATCCCGCTTCGCGCCGCCCCCCTGCTGCGCCGCGGCGCCGGGTTGCCGCCGGTGCCGCCGGTGCCGCCGTCGTCGGACCGGGGCCGGGACCGCAGGGAACAGGGCCCCGCCACGGCAAAGGCAGGTCCCGCCTAAGCGGAACCTGCCTTTGACTGAAGCGGCCGAGCCCTAGTGGTCGACGGCCTTCTCGGCGCCGACGCCGGTCAGGGACCGGACTTCCATTTCCGCCTGCTTGATGGCGGATTCGGTGTTCTTATCCAGCACGGTGCCCAGCCAGCCCAGGAAGAAGGCCAGCGGAATGGACACGATTCCGGGGTTGTTCAGCGGGAACCACTGGAAGTCCGCACTGGGGATCATCGAGGTCTCGAGGCCCGAAACCACCGGAGAGAACGCGATGAGCAGGATGGCGGAACCGAGGCCGCCGTACATGCTCCACAGTGCGCCCTGGGTGGAGAACTTCCGCCAGTAGAGCGAGTAGACGATGGTCGGCAGGTTGGCGCTGGCCGCCACTGCGAAGGCCAGGGCCACAAGGAAGGCTACGTTCTGTCCCTGGGCACCGATACCGCCCAGGATCGAGATGATGCCGATAACCACCACCGTGGTGCGGGCTACCTTGACCTCTCCGTCTGCGTCCACCTGTCCCTTGCGGATGACGTTGGCGTAGATGTCGTGGGCGAAGGAGGCCGCTGCCGTGATGGTCAGGCCGGCAACCACCGCCAGGATGGTGGCGAAGGCGACGGCGGAAATCAGTCCCAGCAGCACCGGCCCGCCCAGCGCAAAGGCCAGCAGGGGTGCAGCCGAGTTCACTCCGCCGGGAGCGCCCGTGATGGCATCCGAGCCGATCAGCGCCGCGGCGCCGTAGCCCAGAACCAGGGTGAACAGGTAGAAGATGCCGATCAGCCAGATGGCCCAGACAACGGAACGCCGGGCTTCCTTGGCGGTAGGCACCGTGTAGAAGCGCATCAGCACGTGCGGCAGGGCGGCGGTGCCCAGCACCAGAGCCAGTCCGAGGGAGACGAAGTCCAGCTTGGAGGTGTCCGACTTGCCGTACTGCAGCCCCGGATCCAGGATGGCGGGGTTGCCGGTGGTCTCGACCGCTGCCCCCAGCAGGTCCGAGAGGTTGAAGTCGTGCAGGGCCAGGACCCAGACGGTCATGATGGCCGCGCCTGCAATCAGCAGGAAGGCCTTGATGATCTGCACCCAGGTGGTGCCCTTCATGCCGCCGATCAATACGTAGATGATCATCAGGGCGCCGACGACGGTAATGACCAGCGACTGGCCGATCTTGCCGTCAATGCCCATCAGCAGGGAAACCAGCCCGCCGGCGCCTGCCATCTGCGCCAGGAGGTAGAAGAAGCAGACGGCCAGGGTGGTGATGGCTGCGGCAATCCGGACCGGACGCTGCTTGAGCCGGAAGGAGAGCACATCGGCCATGGTGAACTTACCGGTGTTGCGGAGCATTTCAGCGACCAGCAGCAGGGCCACCAGCCAGGCAACGAGGAAGCCGATGGAGTACAGGAAGCCGTCATAGCCGTTGACCGCAATGGCGCCGACGATGCCGAGGAAGGAAGCGGCCGAAAGGTAGTCACCCGCGATGGCGGTGCCGTTCTGCGGCCCGGTGAAGGACCGGCCGGCGGCATAGTAATCGGCTGCCGTCTTGTTGTTGCGGCTTGCCCGCAGCACCACCACGAGGGTGACGGCTACGAAGACACCGAAGATGATCATGTTGAGCAGGCCGGTGTCCTTGATGGATTCGGCCGTGACCTCAGTGGCGGCGGAAATGTGCAGGCTGTTCACTTGGTCTCCTCCGGACGGCTCACTCCGTGGGCCTCAAGGTCGTGGCGCAGGTCCGCCGCAATGGGGTCCATCCTGCGGTTGGCGTAGCTGACATATGCCATCGTGATGCCGAACGTGCTGACGAACTGCAGCAGGCCCAGGATCAGGCCCACGTTGATGTTCCCGATGACCGGGGTGGACATAAAACCGTGCGCGTAGTCGGCCAGTAGGACGTACGCGAAATACCAGACCAGGAAAACCACGGCCATGGGGAAAATAAAGCTGCGCTGGCGCTTGCGCAGTTCCTGGAACTCAGGCGAGCTCTGGACTTCCCGGAAGTCCACCTGATCCGGGTGCGCAGCGTGTGAAACCGGCTGCTCTTCAGCCATTGTTCCTCCTCTGTTGGAGCCCGCTCTGCGCGCTGCATCCACCAGTGGAGGCCAGGACACGACGCTGTGCAAGCTGTGACGCTCATCACTTTCCTACAATGCCGGCGCCGGTGTCCGTCTGCCGCACCAACGCGTCGGTGAACGGTTGGTTCCGTGCGGTGAACGGCACTCGACCGCGCTGAACGGCGTTGAACCGCAGGTCCGCCCGACGGACCGCTAGGGTGGGTCCATGCCCAGTCCCGCCGTCGATATTGCCCTGATCTGCGCCGTCGCCGTCCTGACCATTGCGGCGGTGGGCACCCTCGGCTTCCGGCTCAGCCGCTCACAACGGGACCTGGGGTCCGACGCCGAGCGGGCAACCTATGCGACCCTCCATACGGCGTCGCTGGCCTCCGCACATCTCCGTGCGGGGCTGACCCCTGCCGGGGCCCGCAAGGCCAGCCGGCACCTGCGTGACCTGCTGGACTGTGACACCCTGGTGATCACCGACGCCTCGGCGGTGCTGGCGTGGGACGGCGCCGTGAATGACACACCCTTCCGCCGCCAGCGGCTGTTATCCGCCGCGGCGCTGGTGTTGGAATCCGGCCGGACGCGGGTCTTCCGCGGCGCGGCATTGCGGGCCCTCGGCCTCCAGGACTCCGGCTGCGAGCTGCTGATCTCCCCGCTGCCGGTCAACGGCGAGACCGTTGGCACGGTAGCCGTGTTCGCGCCGACGGTCCGTGCCGGGCTGGTGCGGGCAGCCAATGAGGTGGCAGCCTGGCTCGCCACCCAGGTGGAGCTGGCCGAACTCGATGCCTCCCGCGCGCAGTTGATGGAGGCCGAGGTGCGGGCGCTCCGGGCGCAGATCAGTCCGCACTTCATCTACAACTCCCTGAACGCGATTGCCTCCTACATCAATACGGATCCGGCCCGCGCCCGGGAGCTGGTGGTCGAGTTCGCCGATTTCACCCGCTATTCCTTCCGGCGGCACGGCAACTTCACCACCATCGCGCAGGAACTGGAATCCGTGGACCGGTATCTGCTGCTCGAACGGGCACGCTTCGGTGAACGGCTCAAGGTGGCCCTGCAGATCGCCCCCGAGGTGCTGGGCACGGTCATCCCCTTCCTTTCCCTGCAGCCGCTGGTGGAGAATTCCGTCCGGCACGGTCTGGAAGCCAAGGACGGGCAGGGGCGGATCAGCATTGCAGCCGTCGACGCCGGGGCGGACGCCGTGATTACCATCGAGGACAACGGCGTGGGCATGGACCCCGAATACCTCCGCTCCGTCCTGGCCGGGCATGCCGACGGGGACCACGTGGGCCTGCGGAACGTGGATGTGCGGCTGAGGCAGGTGTACGGCGACAACCACGGTCTTGTCATTGACACGGCACCGGGCGCCGGCACCCTGATCACCATGCGTGTCCCCAAGTCGCAGCCGGAGAACCGCCCCACGGACGCGTAATCTGATGTCCATGCGCAAACCCCTCCGGCCGCTCACCGTCGTAGTCGCCGACGACGAAGCCCCCGCCGTCGAGGAGCTCGCCTATCTCCTGGGCCAGGATGCCCGGATCGGCACGGTGTACCGGGCCGCCAGCGGCGCCCAGGCGCTGCAGCAGATCGAGGCCCGCGACGTCGACGCCGTGTTCCTCGACATCCACATGCCTGCCCTCTCGGGGCTGGAGATCGCCAAGGCGCTGAGCGGCAGGGAGCGCCCGCCCGCCGTCGTCTTCGTCACTGCGGATGAGGACCAGGCGCTCCGGGCCTTTGACCTCGCAGCCCTGGATTACCTGCTCAAGCCGGTACGGCCGGAGCGGTTGTCCGAGTCGGTGCGCCGGATCTGCGAGCTCGCATTCGACACCGAGCCTGAAGACGCCGACGTCGTCACCGTCGTCCAGGGCGCGACGACGAAGATCATCCCCCGCGGCGAGATCCGCTACGTCCAGGCGCAGGGCGACTATGCCCGGCTGCACACCGCCGACGCCAGCTACCTTATCCGGGTACCCCTGGCGGATCTGGAAGAGCAGTGGGCCGGTGCCGGATTTGTCCGCATCCACCGCTCCTACCTCGTGGCCCGGAACCACATCCGCCAGGTGCGGCTGACCGGCGGGCGGGCAAGCGTGCAGCTGGGCGCGGTGGACCTGCCGGTTAGCCGGCGGCACCTGCCGGCCGTGCGCAACACGCTCGACGCCGGACGGGTCCGGCCCACGCAGTGAACCGCACCCCAGAGCCCGGTTCCGGCCCGGCACCGGCACCGGCACCGGCGCGGGTCCGGGTGACCGCACCCGGCACGGGTGCAGCGCCGTTCCCGGTCTCCCGCGAACTGGACGAACAGTCCGAAGTGGGCGAGTTGATCATCGGCGCGCTGATCCGCAGCCAGCTGAGGCTGGCGCTGGTGGTGGGCGGCGGGTTCCTGCTGATCCTGCTCGGCGTCCCGGTACTGCTGGCCTTCCTGCCGGTAGTTGCCGAACTGGCGGTCTTCGGCGTCCCTGCCCCCTGGTTCCTGCTCGGTGTCGGAGTTTATCCGCTCGTCATCGGCTGCGGGCTGCTCTACGTGCACACTGCACAGCGAAACGAAACCCGTTACCGCGACCTGGTGGACGGGCGGTAACCCGGTGACCTGGGATGTTGACGCCGCCATGAGCCCGGGCTTCGGTTACACCGCGCTGGCACTGGTTTCCGCCGCGACGCTGCTGATCGGTTTCTACGGACTGCGGATCTCGCGGACCACCAGCGACTTCTATGTGGCCTCCCGGACGGTAAAACCGTGGTGGAATGCTTCGGCCATCGGCGGCGAATACCTTTCCGCAGCCAGCTTCCTGGGTGTCGCGGGGCTGATTGTCGCCTCCGGTGTGGACGCGCTCTGGTTTCCCATCGGGTACACCGGCGGCTATCTGATGCTCCTGCTCTTCGTAGCCGCTCCCCTGCGCCGGTCCGGGGCGTACACCGTCCCCGACTTCGCCTCGGCCCGGCTGGAATCCCTGCCGGTGCGCCGCCTGACCAGCCTGCTGGTGATTGCCATCGGCTGGCTGTACATTGTGCCGCAGCTGCACGGCGCGGCCCTCACCATGCGCATCACCACCGGGCTGCCCCCAGAGCTCGGCGCCCTGGTGGTGACCGGCGTCGTCTGCCTGAGCGTGGTAACCGGCGGCATGCGGTCCATCACGTTTGTCCAGGCTTTCCAGTACTGGCTGAAACTGGTGGCCATTGCCGTGCCCGTGCTGTTTATCCTCTTCCGC
The DNA here is from genome assembly GCF_020907405.1 of Arthrobacter sp. zg-Y769. Classification (GTDB taxonomy): domain Bacteria; phylum Actinomycetota; class Actinomycetes; order Actinomycetales; family Micrococcaceae; genus Arthrobacter_B. The sequence continues at coordinate 64,946 of NZ_JAJJOE010000014.1, read as the reverse complement.
CTCGCGGGCGACGGCCCGCCCGGGGCCGACGGCGGCCGGCTCCTGGCGGAGGCGCTGAACCCGGAAACCAATGCGCCGCTGTACCGCAATATCTCGCTGAGCATCGCGCTGCTCTGCGGCACGCTGGGCCTCCCGCACGTGCTGGTGCGCTTCTACACCAACCCCGACGGCGGATCCGCCCGGCGGACCACGCTCATTGTCCTGGGCCTGCTCTCCCTGTTCTACATTTTCCCGATCACCTACGGGGTGCTGGGCAGGATCTATGCCCCGGATCTGGGGGACGGCGGGGCAGCAGACGCCACGGTGCTGCTCCTGCCCGGGAGGGTGTTCGACGGCGCTTCCGGGGATCTCCTGGCGGCACTGGTAACGGCCGGGGCCTTCGCCGCCTTCCTCTCCACCAGCAGCGGATTGACCGTCTCGCTGGCGGGGGTGATCAGCCAGGAATTCTTCCGCGGCAGCGTTGCCGGGTTCCGTGTGTCCGCGGTGCTGGCCTGCGTCGTGCCGCTCGCCATTGCGCTGCTCACCGAATCATCGGCACTGGCCGGGAGCATCGGGATGGTGTTTGCGTTCACGGCCTCCACTCTTTGTCCCCTGCTGGTGCTGGGGATCTGGTGGCGGCGGCTGACGGCGGCCGGGGCAGGGGCGGGGATGCTGACCGGCGCACTGCTGTGCGGCGGGGCGATGGCCGCCGGTGCCGTGCTGCCGCGGGTAGGCACGGAGATTCCGGTGTGGATCGCGCAGCCCGCAGCCTGGACGGTTCCGGCGGCGTTTGCCGTGACGGTGCTGGTGTCCCGGCTGACTGCACGATCCGTTCCCGGCGGGGCGGCGAAGTTCCTGGCGCGGCTGCACACTCCGGAGCCCCTGGATCCGCCCCGCCCGGGAACCGGAGCCGAGGCAGGATAGGACTGCTTAGTCTATGGAGGCCATCAGCTCGACCACGCGGTCCAGGAAGGCGTCCACCTGGCTTTCCTCGTAGCCCTGCCCGCCCTTGGCCTCCCGGAAGACGGCACGGCGCACCACGTCCACGCTGAGGGGACGGTCATGCTCGAAGTAGCCAAGGAGTTCGTTGCACAGGGCGTCAACGTCCTCGACGTTGTAGCTGGTGGCACGCTTCCTGCCGGGACGGCGGAACCGCTCCCCCGGCTTGCGGTGCAGGCGGGCCCGAAGAACTGCGGACAGCCGTCCGATCTGCAGCAGCCACGCTTCTTCTCCGCGGTCGGTAATCAGGCGGTCGCGTTCCCGCTGGGCGAAGACGTCCTCCAGGCGGTCCAGTGCGGCATCCACTGCCTGCGGTTCGTAGCCGCCCTTTGCCGGATCGAAAGCCATTGACCGTACGTCGGCGCTGGTCACCGGATTGGCGGACGTGGAATCCGAGTTGTAGTAATTACGGGCCTTCGTCAGGAACTCATCAACCTGGCGGATGTTGTAGCCGAAGTCCCGTCGTCCCACGCGTTCGAAAGGGGCACTGGCCTGCCGCGCATCGTCCATGAATATGTTGTTCCTCTGTGGTTATTTCCCGCGGAGTTACGCCGCTGGATCCCGGTGTTCTGCAGGGTGTTCCTGCTGCGGGTTCCTGCAGTGGTCCTGCCGGCATCGTGTGAAACTGTGAAACATCTTACGATGCCGGCACCGCCGGACTGTGTTCCGGCACACCGTCCGTTGCCGGACTGTTACGGATCCATGCCGTACCTGCGCTAGGACACCGTGCTAAGCAGCACCGACAGCAGGAACACCACTGGGGAGGCAAAGACCACCGAGTCGAGCCGGTCCATCACCCCGCCGTGTCCGGGCAGGAGATTGGACATGTCCTTCACGCCCAGTTCCCGCTTGACCATGGACTCGGAGAAGTCACCGGCGGTTGCCGCGGCCACGGTCGCCACCGCGAGCACCACTCCGAACCACCAGGGCTGGTCCAGGAACAGGACTGCCGCGCCGACGCCCACGATTGCTGCGCCGACGGCGGATCCGGCAAAGCCCTCCCAGGACTTTTTCGGGCTGATCTTCGGTGCCATCGGATGCTTGCCGAAGAAGGCACCTACCAGGTAGCCGAAGGTGTCATTGGAGACGACAAGCAGCAGCAGCACGGCCACTCGGATCTGCCCGTCGGGTTCGCGCAGCAGCAGCAGGGCGAAGCTCAGCAGGAACGGCACCCAGAGAACCACGAAGATGCCGGCCAGGATGCTCTGGATCGCTTCGGCGGCGGTGTCGATGCTGCGCCACAGGAGGATGGCGACGGCCGTTGCCACCATGGCGAAGGCCAGCGCCTCCGTGCCGCCGAAGAACGCTGCGAACGGCAGCCCCACGGACCCGACCAGCACCGGCACCTGCGGTACCTTCATTCCGCGCACCTCGAGGGCGCGGTTGACTTCCCAGACGCCGACGGCGGCGAAAACCACCGCAATGATCACGATGGCAAACGGGAAGAAGAGCAGTCCGCTCAGCAAAGAGCCAAGCAGGATCACTCCAACGGCAATGGCAGCAGGCAGGTTGCGTCCGGCGCGCGAGACCTTTACAGGCTTCTCGGCCCTGCGGCGGCTCCGGTCGCTGCGGCTCCGGACCTGTCCGGAATCAGCTGCGCTCATGTCGTTGGCCTTTGCTGCCGGAACAGTCTCGACGGACGGTGACCCGCCAGCCCGGGTGGGAGGCTGGGTATCACTCATCAGACCTCGAGAAGCTCGGCTTCCTTGCGCTTGAGGAGTTCGTCAATGGAATCCGTATGGGCCTTGGTCAGGGCGTCGAGATCCTTTTCCGCCCGGGCGCCGTCGTCTTCGCCCACTTCGCTGTCCTTGACCAGGCGGTCAATGCCGTCCTTGGCCTTGCGGCGGATGTTGCGGACGGATACCTTGGCGTCCTCGGCCTTGCCGCGGACAATCTTGACGTATTCCTTGCGGCGGTCCTGAGTCAGTTCGGGCATGATGACCCGGATGACCTTGCCGTCGTTGGACGGGTTGGCGCCGACCTCGGAGTCGCTCAGTGCCCGCTCAATCGCGCGCAGGGCGCTGACATCGTAAGGGGTGATGAGCAGCGTTCGTGCATCCGGGGTGGCGAAGGACGCCAGCTGCTGCAGCTGCGTCGGGGAACCGTAGTAGTCCACCAGCACCCGGTTGAACAGGGCCGGGTTGGCGCGTCCCGTACGGACGGAGGAGAAGTCCTCCTTAGCAACTTCCACCGCCTTGTCCATCTTGTCGGCGGCCTCTTTCAAGGTGTCTTCGATCACGGTCTCTCCTCATAAAACAGTGTCCACAAAGCGCTACCCGCTTAGTGGCCGGACTCTAATATCATCCTAAGCCAAAAGGGTGCGGGTTCCCTGCACCGAGCCTGCGAGGTGTAGGGGAACCCTTTCGGCGCAAAAGGGTGCGGGTTCCCTGCACCGAGCCTGCGAGGTGTAGGGGAACCCTTTCGGCGCAAAAGGGTGCGGGTTCCCTGCACCGAGCCCCACCCCAGAGCTTGAGGTTGAACGGCAACCGCCCCGCTGGGGAGAACAAGGTATTGCGACTCGAAATCAGTGGCTCCCGCGCGTCCCGGAGGGACCTGGAGGAAGGCGGCTTTAAATTCCGGAGGCCGCCTGCGGCCGAGGGGATTTCGTTGCCGCCGTTCCAGGTCCCGCAGGGACCGCCCAATGGACCGGTTAGTTCGAAACGATGGTGCCGATCTTCTCGCCGCGGATGGCGCGGGTGACGTTCCCTTCACCCTCCATGCCGAACACAACCATGTTCAGGTCGTTGTCCTTGCACATGGTCATGGCAGTCTGGTCCATGACCCGGATGTCCTGGCGCAGGGCGTCGTCGTACGTCAGGGTGTCCAGCCGGACTGCGGTGGAATCCTTGTTCGGATCGGCGGTGTAGACACCGTCCACTCCGCTCTTGGCCATCAGCACCTCGTCCGCGTGGACCTCGAGGGCACGCTGCGCAGCCACGGTGTCAGTGGAGAAGTACGGCAGGCCGGCGCCCGCACCGAAGATGACCACGCGGCCCTTTTCCAGGTGCCGGATGGCGCGCCGCGGAATGTAGGCCTCGGCGACCTGTCCCATGGTGATGGCGCTCTGGACCCGGGTCTCGACGCCGGCCTGCTCCAGGAAATCCTGCAGGGCGAGGCAATTCATCACGGTGCCGAGCATGCCCATGTAGTCCGCGCGGGAACGGTCCATGCCGCTGGTGGACAGTTCCGCCCCGCGGAAGAAGTTCCCGCCGCCGACGACGATGGCCACCTCGACCTGTCCAACGGTCGCAGCGATCTGCTTGGCCACTGCACGCACGGTATCGGGATCCACGCCGAGCTTCCCGCCGCCGAACACCTCGCCCGAAAGCTTAAGCAGTACGCGTCGTCGCGGAGAATCGGTTTCTTTCAGTACGTGGGCCATTGTGCCTCCCGGGCATAGGTGCTGGTGCTGCTTTTAAGACTAGTGAGCTGTTCTGGACAGGCAAAAGGGGTGGTCACCCGCGGTGACCACCCCCTCTGTCATGATGACGTTTCCGTCGGAACCGTTGTTGCCTAGATAATTAGGCGCCTACACGGAAGCGGGCGAAGCCTGCCGGTGCGACACCGGCTTCTTCGAGAACCTTGCCCACGGTCTTCTTGGCGTCCTTGGCGAACGGCTGGTCCAGCAGGACGATTTCCTTGAAGAAACCGGTCAGGCGGCCTTCGACGATCTTGGGCAGTGCGCCTTCGGGCTTACCCTCGGCGCGTGCCGTCTCGTCTGCAATGCGGCGTTCGTTCTCGACCGTCTCTGCCGGAACTTCGTCGCGGGTCAGGTAGGTCGGAGCGTATGCAGCGGTGTGTACGGCGACGTCGTGGGCTGCGGTGGCAGCCTCTGCGCCTTCGCCGTCAACAGCGAACAGCACGCCGACCTGTGCCGGAAGATCCTTGGAGGTCTTGTGCAGGTACGCATCAACGGTCTTGCCTTCGATGCGTGCCACGCGGCGGACAACGACCTTCTCGCCCAGGATTGCGCCTTCTTCGACAACAACCTCGGACAGCGGCTTGCCGTCAACGTTGTAGGCGAGGAGGGTTTCGGCGTCGGCAGCAGCGGACTCAACAGCAGCGGCCAGAACCTTGTCCGCCAGTTCAATGAACTTCGGGGACTTGGCAACGAAGTCGGTCTCGCAGTTGAGTTCGATCATGACACCGACGGTGCCGTCGATAACCTTGGCGGCAACCAGGCCCTCGGCGGTGGAACGGCCTTCACGCTTGGTCGCGCCCTTCAGGCCCTTGATGCGGATAAGCTCCATGGCCTTGTCGGCATCGCCGTTGGCCTCGTCCAGAGCCTTCTTTACATCCATCATGCCTGCGCCGGTACGCTCGCGCAGTGCCTTGATGTCAGCAGCAGTGTAGTTCGCCATTTGGACTCCAGTCCTCCCGTAATAAGTATTGGTGCGGTTCTGCCAGTGCGGCTGGCCGGAAATACCGGCCAGCCGCACGACAACCCAGGTCCGGGGGAATCATTCCCCGGGACTAAGGAAATACGTTCTTTACTTCTCGGTTACTTCGGCTGCCGGAGCGTCAACGATGGCGTCGACATCAGCGGCGGGAGCCTCGGCAGCTTCAGCGGCCGGAGCAGCTTCGGCGGCGGGGGCTTCAGCAGCGGCGTCAGCGGCCGGGGTTTCAGCAGCACCTTCGAGGAGCTCGCGCTCCCACTCGGCCAGCGGCTCTGCCGGAGCTTCCGTGTTGCCGGACTTGTTGTGGCGGACGATCAGGCCCTCAGCCACGGCGTCGGCAATGACGCGGGTCAGCAGGTTGACGGAGCGGATGGCGTCGTCGTTACCCGGGATCGGGAAGTCGACGTCGTCCGGATCGCAGTTGCTGTCCAGGATGGCAACAACGGGGATGTTCAGCTTCTTGGCCTCGTCAATGGCGAGGTGTTCCTTCTGCGTGTCAACAATCCAGAGCAGGGACGGAGCCTTGGTCAGGTTGCGGATGCCGCCGAGGTTGGTTTCCAGCTTCGTCAGTTCACGACGGAGAAGCAGCAGCTCCTTCTTCGTGTGGCCGGAGGAAGCGACGTCGTCGAAGTTGATCTCTTCGAGTTCCTTCATGCGCTGGATCCGCTTGGCGACAGTCTGGAAGTTGGTGAGCATGCCACCGAGCCAGCGCTGGTTCACGTACGGCTGGCCAACGCGGGTGGCCTGCTCGGCGATTGCTTCCTGTGCCTGCTTCTTGGTACCGACGAACAGTACGGTTCCGCCGTGGGCGACAGTGGCCTTGACGAACTCGTATGCACGGTCGATGTAGGACAGCGACTGCTGCAGGTCAATGATGTAGATGCCGTTGCGCTCGGTGAAGATGAAACGCTTCATCTTCGGGTTCCAACGGCGGGTCTGGTGACCAAAGTGAACGCCGCTGTCGAGCAGCTGGCGCATTGTAACGACGGGCATGTCGTCACTCCTTCCGGCAGCAGCCGTGCGCACGGCGCACTGGTCCTACTGCCAATTGACGGTTTTAGCTGTACGCCCGGGCGGGCGGAGCTCCTGGTATCCATCAGCCGTTGCCGTTGCGGACTTCGGCGTGCTTCCCCTGCCGGCGTTGCCGGACCGTTGGAGACGCACCCCCGGTGAAGGGGATAATTGGGATACGCGTAGTCAGTTTCCGTGCCGGTGGGCCGAACCGCCGGACTGAATCCGGCCGGCAAACCCGAGACCGAACCTGGACTAAAACGTCCGGGCAGGTCCCATGGCACAGCAAGCTGCTCCGTCAAGTGTACTACAGCGCCGGACCCCCACCATCCGGTGCCATCCTTTCCTCCCCACCCGGCAACCGGTCCCCCGCAATGCCACAGGGCGCCCGGGAATCGGCACCGGGAGCCCTCGCGGATGCACAGTTGCTCCGTGAAGCGACCACCAGCCCTGCTCCTCGCGGCGGTTATGACCGTTCTTGCCTCCGGGGCTGCGGCAGTCGGCCCGCAGTCTGCTGCCACTGCCACTGCCACTGCCACTGCCACTGCCACTGCATATTCCCCGCCCTGGACCTGGCCGCTGGATCCGGCGCCTGCCCTCCTCCGGCCCTTCGATCCCCCGGCACAACCATGGCTGGCGGGGCACCGCGGTATCGATGTCGCCGCCGCCGAGGGCTCCGCCGTCCTGGCTCCTGCCGACGGGCGAGTCATTTTTGCCCGCCGGGTGGTGGACCGGCCGGTCCTGACCGTTGACCACGGCGGCGGCTTGTTGAGCAGTTTCGAACCAGTGGAGGCTTCCGTCGCCGTGGGCACAGCGGTTGCAAAGGGTGCAGCGGTGGGGACGGTGGGGGTCGGAGCGCACTGCCGCGCGGACTGCCTGCACTGGGGCGTCAGGCTGGACGGGCACTATGTGAATCCGCTCAACTACGTGACGGACCGCCGGCCGTCAGTGCTCCTCCCGGTGGGGCGATCGACTGAGCAGATAACGGGCTTATCCGAGTCCGTCGCCAATCTACTGAGCAGATAACGGGCCTTTCCATACTCCATTACCCCGTTATCTGCTCAGTGGATGTCAGGCCAAGTGCCTTCCGGTACGGCCGATGTGCTGGCACCGTCCCGCACGGCATCCTCCGCCGCGCCGCACCGCCGTCAGCCCGGCCGCACCGCCGTCGGCCCGGCCGCATTGCCGTCCCCGGCGGCCGTCGGCCCGGCCCGGTAAACGTCAGGGTTAAACCTCCGGGTTAAACGTCCCGGCCGGACCCTTTGCAGGATCCGGCCGGGGTTCTTTACTGGTCCCGCAGACGTCGCTCGCGTCGGGCTAGACGAACGCAGCCACTCCGGTGATCGCGCGTCCGGTAACCAGGGTATTGATCTCGTACGTGCCTTCGTACGAGTAGATCGCTTCCGCATCGGCGAAGATCTTGGCCATGCCGTAATCGGTGACAATGCCGTTTCCGCCCAGGATGCTGCGGCCCAGGGCCACGGATTCACGCATGCGGGCGGTGGTGAAGGCCTTGGCCAGGGCGGACTGTTCGTCCTTGGCCTGGCCCAGGTCCTCGAGCTGTGCCAGGCGGACCATCATGCCCAGCGAGCTGACGGTGTTGCCCAGAATCTTCACGAGCTGTTCCTGCACCAGCTGGAAGGATGCCAGCGGCTTGCCGAACTGCTTGCGCTCCACGGCGTATTTGCGGGCAACGTCGAAAGCGGCCATCTGCTGGCCCACGGCCTGCCAGGCGACAGCCAGACGGGTGACCTTCAGGACCTTGTTGGTGTCGCGGAAGCTGTTGGCGCCCTTGAGGTGGAACTCATCGCCGACCACCACGTTGTCGAGAACGATGTCCGCGTTCTGGACGGTGCGCAGGGCAATCTTGTTTTCAATCTTCGTTGCGCTGTAACCGGGGGTCTTGGTGTCCACCATGAATCCCTTGACCTGGTTGTCCTCGAGGTCGCGGGCATAAATCACCACCCAGTCGGAGAATGTCGCGTTGCCGATCCAGCGCTTTTCGCCGTTGAGGATCCAGTTGTCCCCGTCGCGGCGGGCGGTGGTGCGGGTGCCGCCGGCGACGTCGGAGCCGCCCAGCGGTTCCGTCAGGCCGAAGGCGCCGATCTTCTTCATGGCGTAGATGTCCGGCAGCCAGGCGGCCTTCTGCTCCTCGGACGCCAGGGCCTCGATGGAGCCGGTAAAGAGACCGTCGTGGACACCCATGAAGGTGGCGAAGGACGTGTCCGCACGCGTCATTTCGGCATGGCACAGGCCCGCGAAAAGATTGGAATAGCCCTGCCGGTACACCGGGCTCATGACATCCAGTTCGGCAACCTTGGGAATCATGTGGTGCGGGAATTCCCCGGCGTTCCACCAGTCAGCGGCGTGCGGCTTGACCTCGGCGGCGAGCCAGGCACGGATCTCGTGCAGGCGGTCGCGCTCCTTGTCAGTGAGCAGGTCCTCGAATGCGTAGAAGTCGCCGTCCGGGTACGGAAGGTTGTCGACGTCGATAATTCCCATGGAAAAAATGTCCTTAGCTGCTGATCATCGGTGATCCACTGGCGCCCATCCGGGAACCGGCTGAGCCCATGTTACCCACGAGTAACAAGGATCACAACGTGCCGCGGAAATTTGTTCAGGGACACGGGGGTGTCTGGCGGCTTTGGCGCGCCGGAGTCCGGATAAGGGGCAAAAGGAAACACCCCGGTCCGAAGACCGGGGTGTTTCCTTGTGTCGCGGGTCCTCCGTAAACGAAGTCCCGACCCATCACATTGGTAGGGCTGGTGGGGCTTGAACCCACGACCCACGGATTATGAGTCCGCTGCTCTGACCAGCTGAGCTACAGCCCCCGGTGCCCAAAGGCAACCGTTGCCATCCTAGTGGGTCCGGGGACTGGACAACCAATCAGGCCGCGTTCACGCGTTTCCCGGGATCTCCCCGGTAGAGGTCTTCGAAGGTGGACAGCGTGGCTTCCAAGCTGTGCCGGTCCACCATCTCGCGGCTGGTCCGTCCCATCTTCTCCCGCTCCTCGGCGGGCAGTTCCAGGATCTCCGTGATGCGCCCGGCCAGCTCCGAGCTGTCCCCCGGCGTAAACAGGTACCCGTTGCGCCCCTTGTCCACGAGATGCGGCAAGGCCATCGCATCGGCCAGCAGCACGGGCTTCGATGCGGACATCGCTTCCAGCGTCACCAGCGACTGCAGTTCGGCGGTGCCGGGCATGCAGAAGAGGTCGGCTTTGAGGTAGGCCTCACGCAGTTCCTTGTCGGAGACCAGGCCGCGGAAAACCACCCGGTCCTTCAGTCCCAGCCGCTGGACCTGGGCTTCCAGCGCCGCCCGGACCTCGCCGCCGCCGATAATCTCCGCCCGCACCCCGAGATGGGCCGGAGTCTTCGCTACGGCGTCGATCAGCACGTCCACGTGCTTCTCCTCGGCCAGCCGGCCGACGAAAAGAACAGTGGGCGCTTCATGCGGTGAAATCCGCTCTCCGTCATGCAGCTCGTACACCGACGCGTCGATGCCGTTGGACAACGGCATCACGTCGTGCAGGAAGGCATGGCGGTACATGGCCTCGGCGGCCAGCGGCGTGGGGGTGGTGACCACCTGCGCCTGGCCCATCACCTTGCCCATGTCCTTCCAGGAGTTGGTCGCGACGATCCGCTTCATCCACTTGGGGAATGGCAGGAACGGATCCAGGTTCGCCGGCATGAAGTGGTTGGTTGCAATAACGCGGATGCCGCGCTTGCGGGCCTCGTAGAGCGTGTACTCCCCCACCATGTAATGGCACTGGATATGCACGACGTCGGGCTGTACCCGGTCGAACAGGAGCGCAATTTCCTTCTTGATCTCCCAGGGGAGGCAGATCCGCCAGTATTCATGGGTGGGAACCCCGTGGGAACGGAGCCGGTGGACCGGCCACTCCCCCTCGAGGTCGCTGCGGCTGCCGCCGTTGACATCATTCGGGGCCAGCACGTGGACGTTGTGTCCACGCCCATGCATCCCCTGGGCCAGCCGGAAACCGAACTGTGCGGCTCCGTTCAGGTGGGGAGGATAGGTGTCACAGGCGATGAGGACGGTCAGCGGTTGGTCTACCGGGGCGTCGGTCACGTTGTAGGTCCTGCTTTCGGATTCTTTGAGGCCGGCTTTTGCCGCCTCCGCTCTTCATTCCGACGCTGGATAACGTCAGGGTGGTACCTCGAGAGGGCAACGACCCCAACAATAGCAATCAGGGCCGCCACGGACATGGCCACCGCGGCCACGGCCGGAACATCCGGCCGCAGTTCGTGCAGGACGCCGATGCCGATGGCGATCCCCACCATGGGGTCGATTACCGTCAGACCCGCAATGACCAGGTCCGGCGGGCCGCTGGAATAGGCGTTCTGCACAAACCAGGAACCCAGCGCACCCGCTGCAGCAATCGCCACGATGGTGTACCAGGGCACGTTCAGCAGGAACCGGCCGTTCGGGTTGAGCAGGTCCCCCGCAATGACCTTGGTCAGGACGGCGACAAATCCGAACAGGATCCCGGCGCCGAGGATGTGGGCGATGGCCCCGAGCCGCTTGCCGAAGAAGACGTTCAGTCCGCCGAAGAAGACGACCACGACGGCGAGGATGAGAACAATCGTCACTTCCTGCCGCGGCTCCACCACCTGCTCGGAACGGGTGACCATGATGGCGAGCGACACAAACAGCATGCTGCCGGCCACGCAGGCGGTTATCGCTGCGACGGTAATGCGGTTCAGGTGCAGGCCCTGGTCCCGTGAGTTCACTATGGTCGTGATCACCAGCGCGATGGAACCGATCGGCTGCACCACCGTCAGCGGTGCCATCGACAGCGCCGCCACGTTCAGGGCCATGCCCGTCCCCAGCAGCAGGAGCCCGAAAAGCCAGCGGGGGTTGCGCAGCAGGCGGCTGATCTGGGAGGAATTCAGGCCCAGCCCGCCCGTGTCCGCCTTGACGGCGCTGCCCTGGCGCTGGGCGCCGAAGGCAAGGAAGAAGGCGCTGGCCAAGGCGCAGGCTACGGCTACGCCTACCATCGGTTCGGTCCAGGAGCTGCCGTGCGGGCCGCGGCAACGGCCGCCGTCCTAGGGTGCATGGCCGGTTCCGGTTCCGGCCGGGACATGCTCGCGCTGGTGCAGGTATTTGCGCCACGCGGCAACAAGGTATCCGGCGGCTGCGGCGACGTGGCCGATGCACCCCAGTGCCAGCACCGCGGAACCGGCGGTCGAGAGCCAGTGATGGTCAAATCCCTCCACCCGGCCCAGCAGCAGCAGGGGTGCGCCCAGCAGCAATAACGCGGTGCGGATTTTGCCGACGGTGCTTACCGGCAGGTCGGGGTTTCCCCGGAACAGCAGCAGCGAGTTGGCGATCAGGACGGCGTCGGGGATGGCGATGCACAGGATCAGCCACACCGGCGCGACGCCGTCTACTACAAAGGTGGCGGCCACGATGATCAGTGCCAGCCTGTCGGCTACCGGGTCCAGCCATTGGCCGGTAGTCGAGACCTGGTTGAGCCGGCGGGCCAGATATCCGTCTATCCAGTCGGTGCAGCCCACTGCCACCAGGGTGAGGAACGCACTCCCGTAGCGGTCCTCGCTGATGAACAGGACAAACAGGGGGATGCCGAGAAAGCGAAGGACCGTGATCAGATTCGGTAAGGTCCAGAACCGTTCCAATACGGTTATTTCCGTATCGGGACGTGCTCCGGCACCGATAAATCTGATCACGGTCCGTTCCCCTCGTCAAAGATGTACGAGTCCAGCTTACTTTCGCGCGAGCCGTCGGAACATGAGCAGCATTGCCAGCACGGAGGCCGCCATTACCGAAAGCGGCTGCCAGCGTTCCTTGATCAGAGCCAGCACATCGTCGGCCGTGGAGGGACCGTTCGTGCTGTCTTCCTTGCCGCGGGCCGCGGCTGCACGGCGGGACTTCAGCTCCTGGATGCGGGCCTTGACGTCCACTTTCTCGCCGAGTCCGTCCCGGACTGCAGCGAGGTGCTCGCGGCGCTGCCGGGCACGGGTGCGCAGTTCCTCGGGAGTGGGCTGCTTCGGACCTTCAGGCTTGTCAGCCTTCTCGGCCTTCTCTGCCTTCTTGTCCTTCGGCTCCTTGGGCTTATCCAGCGTGGCCGGATCGAAGCTGCGGCCTTCCTTCAGAACGCCGATGTCGTACCGGACGCCGCGGATGGCTTCTTCGGGAAGCAGCGGGAGGGTCTTCTTGAAGCGGCTGTAGCCGATGAATCCGGCAATGCCTGCGATCACCAGGAACAGCGCGGCGACCAGCAGGGCGGCCAGCCAGCCCGGCAGAACCAGCGACAGTGCCAGGATGCCGGCTACCAGCAGCGAAATCGCCAGCGCGGCGACCATAAGCAGCGCCACCACCATAAAGGCAGCAGCAATGCCGGCCTTGATGCCCTTTTGCTTCATTTCGGCTGTGGCGAGGGCGAACTCGTCATTCAGCTGACGCGGCGTCAGGCGGGCCATGACCTTCGCCAGCCCAACCAGCGACGAGCTCCCCGCCGTTCGCTGTGTCCGAGTGCTAGCGGAGCGGTTCATGCGCCCAGCCTCCGTCCCCTGTTCAGTATTCACCGTTGCCATAACCCCAAATTACCATTCTCCTCAGCGTTATCAGTTTGCCCATCAGCACCAGCTGTACGTCAGGACGTTTCGAGGCCCTCCCGGTCCTCGAGTTCGCGGCCGGACAGCTCGGGAAGTTTGGTCTTCACGAACCAGAAGGACAGCACCGCGAACGCGGTAAAGATGGCGTACATGATCCAGACCCCGAAGTTATCGCTGACCCACGGGAAGGCAAGGGTAACAATGAAATTGAAGATCCAGTTGACCATGGCACCCAGGCCCAGGGCCAGGGAGCGGATGTTGTTCGGGAAGACCTCGCCCAGCGTCACCCACATGACCGGCCCCCAGGTCGCCGCAAAGAAGACCACGAAGAGGTTTGCGCCCACCAGGGCCACCGGACCCCAGATGCCGGGCAGGGAGACTTCGCCGTTGACGTCCACGGCCTGGAAGAACGACACCGTGGCTGCCAGCAGGCCCACGAACATGCCGGCCGAACCGATCATCAGCAGTTTGCGCCGGCCGATGCGGTCCACGAAGGCGATGGCAACCAGCGTCATCACGACGTTCACGATCGAGGTGATCACCGACGTCGTAAAGGAATCGCTTTCGCTGAATCCCACGGACCGCCACAGAGTGGTGGAGTAGTAGAAGATCGCGTTGATGCCGACCAGCTGCTGGAATGCGGCAATGGCCATACCGACCCACAGGATGGGCTGGAGACCGAACTTGGGACCGCGCAGGTCCCGGAACGTCGGCTGCGGGCTCTTGAAGCTGTCGCGGATGTCGGCAATCTTGCGATCCGTATCCGTCACGCCGGAGATGGTGGTGAGCACCTTGGCGGCTTCGGCGTCGCGGTTCTTCCGCACCAGGTACTGCGGGGATTCCGGAATGGTCAGTGCCAGGACACCGTAGACAATGGCGGGTGCGACGCCGACCAGCAGCATCCAGCGCCAGGCCGGCAGGCCCCACCACAGTTCACCCAGCGCGCTGCCTGCGGTGTTCGCCAGGAAGGCATCGGAGAGCAGGGCGGCAAAAATGCCGATCGTGATTGCCAGCTGCTGGACGGAGCCCAGCGCGCCGCGCCATTTGGCGGGTGCAACTTCGGCAATGTAGCCGGGGGCGATAACGGACGCGGTACCAATGGCCAGGCCGCCGACCAGCCGCCAGAGCATGAGGTCCCACTCGGAGAAGGCCAGTGCCGAGCCCACGGAGTTGGCCGCGAACAGCACTGCGGCGCCGACCATAACCAATTTGCGGCCAAGCTTGTCCGCCAACTGGCCGGCGAACCATGCGCCGGCTGCACAGCCGAGCAGGGTGATGGCCACGGTGAACCCCAGGATGCCCGGGCTGAGGGTGAATTCCTCGCCGATGGCATCCACCGCGCCGTTGATCACTGCGGTATCGAACCCGAAGAGCAATCCGCCCACCGCTGCGGCAACGGTGACACCAATCACCTTGCCGGGGTGGGCCACCCGTTTGGATCCGCCTTTGTTAGGTCCTGGCTGCGTCGCGCCCATCGACCGTTCCTCGTTTTCTACTCAACTAGCTGCGTACACGTGACTGGTGTCAAAACACTTAAGCCTACGCATAACACTAAGCATGCTTGTTCATGCACGGTAGCCGGAGTGCGTCTCAAGCAACAGATCCGCGCTCAACGATCCCGGCGGATTGGAGGTTGCCTGCCCTTGAATTGCGGCCCGGGCACCGGGCGGACCATCCCGTCCGGGCATCGGAACCGGGTGGGAAGAACCAGCCCGATGTCGCTCACCTCACAGGTTTCCGGTTCCGGAAAGCCACTGCGGGTGCAGATCCCTGCGCTTTGTGCAGATCCCTGCGCCGCGCACCGCGGGAAACCGGACAAAGTGCAGGGATCCGGACAAACTGCGGGACCCTACGAAAAAGGGTCTGCGACACGGGAAAACCCGGTCACAGACCCTTTGCGTTGCTCCCCCGACTGGACTCGAACCAGTAACCCTTCGATTAACAGTCGAATGCTCTGCCAATTGAGCTACGGGGGAAAGCGGCGTCCTCAACTATACAGGAAGTTCCGGGTGCTGCCGAACCGGACAGCCGGAGCCACTCCGGTGTGCTGTTGGGGGTGCGGAGGCCGGGCTCGTGAGACTGTTGCCCATGATCAAACCGGTCCGGAAAGTCGTCTGCTACGTAGTCCAGCGGGAGCATCTGCTGGTTTTCACCCATAACGCAGTACCGATGGAAGTCACGGGCGTGCAGGTTCCGGCAGGAACGATCCGGCCCGGTGAAAAGCCGGTCCATGCCGCAGTCCGCGAACTGCAGGAGGAAACCGGGCTAGCCGGCAGGATCGGGAAATACCTTGGGCAATCCCGGTACGACCTGCGCCCGATGCGCCAGGAGATTGCGACCCGCCACTTTTACCAGCTGGAGGTTCCGGTCAGTGACCTCTCGGCCCGCTGGGAGGCTGGCGAGCCGGATCCGGACGACGGCGGATCCCCCGTCTCCTGGACCTGCTGGTGGATGCCGCTGAACCAGGCGCAGGCGCATGTCCTTGCCGGCGGACTTGGTGCCAGGCTCGGCCAACTGGGCGGCAGGTGACCCCGGCACGCCGCCGGGCACAAAAAAGATCCCTGACCTGCATAACTGCAGGTCAGGGACCTTTGCTTGCTCCCCCGACTGGACTCGAACCAGTAACCCTTCGATTAACAGTCGAATGCTCTGCCAATTGAGCTACGGGGGAAAGCGGCAGGTTTTACTTTACAGAGATTCCGCGCCGAAACGAAATCGGCGCCGCGCCGGAGGGATCCGTGCCGCTACTGGTCTCCGCGCAGGGCCCGGCGCTGCATTTCCAGCTCCATGAGTTCGCGGTTGAGTTGGTGGAACAACTCCTGATCGGCATTGGGGTCCAGCCGCTGCAGCTGACCCAGTTTCTCTGCCTTCAGGTGCGTCACCTGCAGCTCAAAGAGCCGGTTCAGGATGTCCCGGCAGTACAGGAGCAGTGCATCGGCGTCCCGGGCGGGCAGCGGCGTCACGGCCAGCTCGCTCACGAAACCGCGCATCGGCTCCGGCAGTTCCTCACGCACCCGCTCCACCCACGAGGCGGGGGCGGTTCCGGCTTCACCGGCGGCACGGATCGCGTCGTGGACGGCTACATAGGCAGGCACGGTGAACCGCGCCGCCTTGAACCGTTCCCACTGCCCGGCGTCGAGCATGCCCGGCTGCTGCAGGGCGACTTCCAGCGCCTGGCGTTCCATCCGGGCGGCAGGATCATTCGGGTTGGGACGGCTGAAACCGGATGAAGCCTCCGGTTCCTGCGGCTGGCCCTGCTCCCGGCCGTACGCCTGGTTCTGGCCCTGCCACTGCCGCGGCTGCTCATCGCGCCGCCCGTACTGCTGCTGATTGCCGCGCTGCTGGCCCCCGCGCTGGCCGTATTGCTGCCGGCCCTGCTGCCCTTCCGGGCTGCGTCCGGCCGGTATGCTCTGGCCGGCATGGTCTTCGCCGGGGGCTGCCTTGCCTCGCTTGGCTGCGGCGTTGACCGCCCGGCTGACGTCGTCGACGTCGGTCCCCAGCCATCCGGCGAGTTCCCGGGCATAGCCAGGACGCATCGCCGGGTCACGGATGTCCGCCACCACCGGAGCCGCCGCACGCAGCGCGGAGACGCGGCCCTCCACGGTGTTGAGATCAAACTTGCGCAGCGTGGACCGGATCGCGAACTCGAAGAGCGGACGCCGGGAAGCGATCAGCTCGGCGACGGCGGAGTCGCCGTGGGTCTGGCGGATGTCGCACGGGTCCATGCCGTTGGGATCCACGGCGACATAGGTCTGCGCGGTGAACCGCTGGTCCTCTTCGAAGGCACGCAGGGCGGCCTTCTGGCCGGCGGCATCGCCGTCGAAGGTGAAGATGACCTCTCCCCCGGTGCCGTCGTCGGAGAGCAGCCGGCGGGCAATCTTGATGTGGTCGGTGCCGAAGGCGGTGCCGCAGGTGGCGACGGCGGTGGTGATGCCGGCCAGATGGCACGCCATGACGTCGGTGTAGCCTTCCACGACCACCAGCTGCCGGGTCTTGGCGATGTCGCGTTTGGCCAGGTCGATGCCGTAAAGGACCTGGGATTTCTTGTAGAGCGGCGTTTCGGGAGTGTTGAGGTACTTGGGGCCCTGATCGTCTTCGTAGAGCTTGCGCGCGCCGAAGCCGATGACGGCACCGGTGAGGTCGCGGATGGGCCAGATCAGCCGGCCGCGGAAGCGGTCGTAGAACCGGGAGGCGTCGGAGCCGGTGGAGAACATCCCGGTCTCGGCCAGTTCTTCGCGGGTGAAGCCCTTGGACGTGAGGTGCTTAAGCAGTGAATCCCAGCCCTGCGGGGCGTAGCCGACCCCGAAGTGCTCCGCCGCAGCCGGGTCGAAGCCGCGTTCCTGCAGGAAGTTCCGGGCCGCGGCGGCCCCCTGCGTGCCGAGCTGGCTACGGAAGAACTCCGCTGCCACCTTGTGCGCATCCAGCAGGCGCTGCCGCTTGCCGACGTCTTCGCGGCGCGGACCCGTGCCGCCGTCTTCGTAGTGCAGCTCGTACCCGAGCCGGGCGGCGAGTTTCTCCACCGTTTCGGAGAAGGTGCCGTGGTCCATTTTCTGCACGAAGGAGATCACGTCGCCGCTCTCGCCGCAGCCGAAGCAGTGGTAGGTGCCCACCTGCGGGCGGACATGGAAGGACGGCGAGCGCTCGTCGTGGAAGGGGCACAGCCCCTTGAAGGAGCCGATACCCGCCGATTTCAAGGTCACATAACCGTCGATCACGGCCTTGATATCAGTGCGTAGCCGCACTTCATCGATGTCTTCACGCTTGATCAGTCCGGCCATAGCATCCAGTCTATTCTTCCCTGCCAAACCGGCCCGTAAAGGCCCCTCGAAGCAGGGAAATGCGCTCGGCGTCCGCTGATGAAGCTGCGGACGCCGAACGCCTCCGGTATCCGGCGT
This sequence comes from Arthrobacter sp. zg-Y769, assembly GCF_020907405.1. Classification (GTDB taxonomy): domain Bacteria; phylum Actinomycetota; class Actinomycetes; order Actinomycetales; family Micrococcaceae; genus Arthrobacter_B. Next base: position 47,072 of record NZ_JAJJOE010000014.1, on the reverse strand, counting down.
CCCCTATTTCTCCTCGTCAGGACGCCGGCCGAGGAAGATCCCCAGGCCGCCGATCAGGCACAGCCCCGCACCCAGTGCCAGATAGGCACCGGCGGATACCTCAAGGCCGGTGGCGGGCAGGTACGGCCGGCTCGGCTTGTACCCGGCCGGCGCCGGCCCCTGCACGAAGCTGTAGGTGTTGACTGCTTCTGCCGTGATGATTCCTCCACTCGGGACCGTCACCGGATCGGGAAGGTCGGAGGCCACCTGGATTGCCGCTGAGGCCCCGCTGGACGTTTCCGTGACCGTGCATTCGCTGCCCGCCGCCAGTCCGTCGAATACCGCGGTGACAGGCCCCGTGGTGCCGGCGGGAATGCTCACGCTTTCGTCCAGTACCGAACCGTCGGGGCCGCACCGGACCTGCAGGATGATTTCCCCCTGCGCTCCTGCTGCCTCACCGGCAATGACCTTGGTGACCGCAAGCGTGCCCGGGAGAAACGCGTAGGTATTGGTCACCGTAGCGCCGACGGTATCGCCGGCAAGGATGGTGACCGGCTCCGGAGCGTCAGTGGTCACGGTGACGGCGGCCGTAGCTCCGGTCACCGGTTCCGTAATGGAGCAGGAAGCACCTGCAGGGATATTCGAGAATTGTGCCCCCACATCCCCGGTGATCCCTTCCGGGGCTTGGGACACCTCCTCGAATACCGTCTCCCCGTCCAAGGTGCACAGGACATCGATCTCCAGGGCCCCTTGGTTTCCCGCCGCCCCGCCGCCGATGACCTTCGTCACGTTCAAAGTGCCTGGGTTCACCGCGTAGGTATTGGTGACGGTAGCTTCCGCCGTTTGCCCGGCGGCTATGGTCACATCCTCAGGCAGCTCCACGGTGACACCCACCACCGCGGTTTCACCAGTAGCCGGTTCGCTGACCGCACAGCTGGCACCTTCCGGAATTCCGCTGACCGTGCCGGGAACGGTTCCTTCGGCGCCTGCTCCGATGGTGATGTCCTGGCGTGTGACCTCTTCTCCGTCCACGGTGCAGACGACCTCCACGGTGATGGGACCCTGCTGACGGGCTGCCGGGCCGGCAATCACCTTGTCAACTATCAGGGCCCCGGGATTCACGGTGTACGTATCCGTCACGGTGACCTCCACGCCGTCGCCTGCGGGGACGGTGACAGTCCCGCCCGTAGGATCAACCACAGTGGTGACGCTGACCTCGGTGGTGGCGCCGTCGGCGGTCTCGGTGACCGTGCAGGTGGCTCCCGGAGGCAGGTCCTCAAACTCCTGAGTTGTCGGTTCAGTGATGCCGGCCGCAACGGGCACGGTCTCGTTCAGGACCGTCGCGCCTGCAGCGGTGCAGGTCACCTGCAGCGTGACGGCGCCCTGCCTGCCGGCGCCGGTTCCGGCGATGTCCTTCCGGACGGCGAGGGTCCCCGCGGTGAAGGTGTAGTCATTGGTCAGTGCGGCAGTAACGCTGCCTGCTGGGGGCACCGTTACGGTTCCTTCCCCGGTCACGTTAACCGCCACGGCGGTGCCTGAGCCGTCAACGGTTTCCGTCACCGTGCAGCTGGTGCCGGGCTCAAGCTCCGGGAACTCCGCTGCCTCCGGGCTAATGGTTCCCGCCGGAATGGTTACCGTTGTGTCCACCGCGGTGGTCCCGTCCAGGGTACAGACCACGGAGATCGTCACCTCGCCCTGGGCTCCGGCCGCTTCCCCGGTGTTGGTTTTGGTGACCACCAGCGTTCCCGGCGTAAAGGTATAGGTGTCCGTGACCGCCGCTGTCACAGTGCTGCCGGAGACGATCGTGACGGCGCCGGGCAGGATGGGGGGGCTCACCTGGACGCTGTCATTGACTCCGGTGGTGGGTTCGGCAATGGTGCAGGTGGAGCCCGCGGGAATATCGTTGAACGTCTCGGAGAGTGTGCCGGTGGCCTCCGCGTCGATGCTGAAGGTGAACTGGTTGTCTGCGCCGCAGTCGATAGTGATTACGACGGCGTCCTGGCTGCCGGCGGCCGGGCCGGCAATCGTCTTCGTGACGGTCAGCGATCCCACTTCGGTGAAGGCTGCGGCCGCCGTCGCGTTGGAGCTGAGCTCCCGCGTGACAGCCAAAATCAGCTTCTGGGCGTTGTTCACCCCCGGCGTTGCCGCGTCGTAGAGATAGACGTTGCCCGTGGGTACGGTGACCGCGGCCCGGGCCGTAAGGTTTGCCGGTCCCGTTGCGCCCATGTCGCTGCGCACCCAGATCTGCGTTCCGCTGGGCACCGGGCTGTTCAACGGAACGGTCCCGTCGGCGTCGGCGTAGAGGCTGAAGCCTTCGTCCACCGTTACTTCGATTTCATCCGCTTCCGACGTCACCGTGTGCGGTCCGGCGACTCCGGTCACGGGTGCTCCGGTAGTGGGCGGAGTGATGGCGATCGCCGGAGGGTCCGGCTCCTCCAACGGGCCCGCGTCGATGGTGGCATTCACGATGGAAGCGACGGTCGAGTAGAGAGCACTCTGCCGATTGAGGACAAACCCGTCCGTGAAGAACCAAATGGCAGCCTGCACTGCGGCGGCCTTGCTATCGGCGTTCCCTGCCGGAAGGTCGGTGCTCGGATAGTAGGTGTTCAGGATCCGGTTGACATAGCCGATGTTGGGAACGTTGGACTCATCCCATGAGCCGTTTTCGTAGCCGATCCCAACCCTCGCGGAGGTGCGCAGGTCGATGCAGTACATCTCGGCCGTGGTGGTGCCGCTGGCGTCCTGGGTATTGATGATGCCGGCAAAGCGCACGTTTTCCGTCTGGTACCCGGCCGGAACACCGGCGGGATACGCGTCAATGGGCCAGGTTTGCCCCAGGGGCGGCAGCCCTCCCGAAACGCTCCTCCCGGCGCCCAGCGAGGTGATCACGATGTCAGTGTTCGAGTTGTTGCCAGGAGGCGCACCAAGAAGAGGCCCGGGGTCCACGTCGGCCTGCGCGGGCAGCCCCAGCGGCAACATCGCCAGGCCCAGCAGGAAAACCAGGAGGCTCCGAGAGTGGAACCGTCGGCTTCGGCTCCTGACGCGACGTAGTGGGCGGGAACGGGTTGTCTGCTGAGTGCTCATAGCGGTCCTCGGGTGCGCGTGTCCGGCCGACCGCCCGGCGATGGTGACTCGCCGGACGCTGAACCACCCCGCGCCAGAGGCTAACGGTGCACACACCCCACCGCCAGAGAGCCGGCCGCAATCTCTACCAGAGCGCCGGAACCGGTCCTACCAGCCGCTCATGCAGGGCCAGTGCTGAACCGTCCGTCAGCGAGGCCACCTGGTCGACGACGACGCGCAGCCGGGCGCCGTCGTCGGCCGCGTCCCGCCAGTCCGCGGCGAACATCGGGTCCAGGTGCTTATCCCCGGTGGCGGAGAGCTGGGCTACGAGGGCGGTGAGGATTTCACGCTGGCGTTCGTACAGGGGCTGGCGCTGGTCAGTGGTCATCACGAACGTGGTGGCCAGGCCCTTCATCACGGCGATTTCCAGCTGGGTGTCCTCGGGGACCACCATTTCGGCGTTGTACCGGGTCAGCGGGTCGGTGCCGTAGATGCCGCGCGTGGCTTCCAGGGCGCTGTTGCAGAACCGGCCGATCAGCTGGCTGGTCATGTCCTTCAGGGCCGCCATCGCACGGCGGCTGCCGTCCGATTCGCGCACCCAGACATTGGTGGCTTCCAGCCGGGCGAGGGCCGCGTCAATGGCGGCGGCGTCGACGCCGGGCAGGTACCACTGCTGGGTATAGCCGACCACACGGGCGCGCTGGTCGGGATTGTCCAGCCACTTGAGCTGCACGTGACCGGCGACTATCGCGTCTTCGACGTCGTGCACCGAGTAGGAGATGTCGTCCGCCAGATCCATGACCTGTGCTTCAAGGCAGGAGCGGCCGTCCGGAGCGCCGTCGCGCAGCCAGGTGAAGACAGGCAGGTCATCCTCGTACACACCGAACTTTGTGGTGCGGTGCCCGTTCACGAGCGGGGCATCGGCAATGGACCAGGGGTACTTGGTGGCGGCGTCCAGGCTGGCGCGGGTCAGGTTGAGCCCGGCGGGCGTGCCGTCGGGAGCAATGATCTTCGGCTCCAGCCGGGTCAGCAGCCGCAGGGTCTGTGCGTTTCCTTCGAACCCGCCGATCGCATGCGCAATATCGTTCAGCGCGGTCTCGCCGTTGTGGCCGAAGGGCGGGTGCCCCAGGTCGTGGGACAGGCACGCGGCGTCAACGACGTCGGGATCGCAGCCGAGCGCATTGCCCAGTTCCCGGCCCACCTGCGCCACCTCAAGGCTGTGCGTCAGCCGGGTACGGACAAAGTCGTCCGTGTCCGGGGCGACCACCTGGGTCTTGGCACCGAGTCGGCGCAGCGCGGAGGAATGCAGCACCCGCGCACGGTCGCGGCCGAACTGCGTGCGGTTGGTGTTCTTAGCCGGTTCCGATACCCAGCGGGCCAGGTCAACGTCGGTATAGCCTGCGGTTTCTACTGCCTGCGGGAAGGTCATGGGGTGCTTTAGCCGCCTGATACGTCGAGTTCGGCTGCGGAGATGATGGATTTCTGGGCGGCGTTGAGTTCCCGCCCGTCCAGCCAGCCTTCCGGCAGCGCTGTCTTTTTGGGTGTTCCTGCCCGTCCGCGCGGTCCCTCGGCGTCTGTGCCGGGGTAGGGAGCGTCGGGGTCCAGCTGGTCAAGCAGTTCACGGAGGACCGCCAGGGACGGTACCGTCGCCAGTTTAGCGCGGAGGTCTCCCCCGACTACGTAGCCCTTGAAGTACCACGCCATGTGCTTGCGGATGTCGCGCAGGGCAATCACTTCGTCGCCGAAGGTTTCCACCAGCAGTTCGGCATGCCGGTACACGCTGTCGGACACCTGCTTCAATCCGGGCCTGTGCCGCTCGGTGCTTCCCTCGAAAGCCGCTTCCAGGTCACCGAAGAGCCACGGGCGGCCCTGGCAGCCCCGTCCGATGACGACGCCGTCCACGCCGGTTTCGCGCACCATGCGGATGGCGTCCTCGGCGGACCAGATGTCGCCGTTGCCCAGGACGTTCATGTCCGGCAGGGCTTCGCGCAGTTCCGCGATGGCGGACCAGTCGGCCTTGCCGGAGTAGAACTGCGACGCCGTGCGGCCGTGCAGGGTCACCGCGGCCACACCGGAGTCGCGGGCGATCTTCCCGGCGTCGAGGAAGGTCAGGTGGTCCTCGTCAATGCCCTTGCGCATCTTGATGGTCAGCGGCACGTTGCCCCGGGAGGCTTCCTTCACTGCCGTCTGGACGATGGCGGTGAACAGGTCCAGCTTCCATGGCAGGGCCGAGCCGCCGCCCTTGCGGGTGACCTTGGGGACCGGGCAGCCGAAGTTCAGGTCAATGTGGTCGGCGCGGTCCTCTTCCACCAGGAGTCGGACGGCTGCACCGACGGTCTTGGGATCCACGCCGTAGAGCTGGACGGAGCGGACCTTTTCGTCGTCGTCGTGTTTGATGATCCGCATGGATTCCGGCGAGCGTTCCACCAGCGCGCGGGAGGTGACCATTTCAGTCACGTACAGCCCTCCCCCGTATTCGCGGCAGAGCCGGCGGAAGGCCTTGTTGGTAATGCCGGCCATGGGTGCCAGGATCACCGGCGTGTCCACGGTGATCGGGCCTAGCTGCAGAGGGGGAAGCTCGAGCTTGAGTTCCGGAGATAAAACAGTCACCCCTCTATTCTCGCAAGCCGATGCAAATCCTGTCCGGTGCCCGGCCAGGCGGCCCGCCCGCTCCGGCGGCCCCGGCCCCGGCCCCCGGCGGCCCCTAAGATCGAAGGGACAGCATTTCCCTTCCGCCTAAGGATCCATCTCCGCATGCCACGCGAATCCGGCACCAAGCGCGCCATCCTCGACGCCGCGCTGGAACTAGCCGCCGCCAACGGCATCTCCGGCACCACCATGGACGATGTGGCCGAACGCGCCGGGGTGGCCAAGGGAAGCCTTTACTACAACTTTTCCTCCAAGGACAAGCTCTTCGAGAAACTCCTGCTGGAGGGCGTGGGGGGCCTTGCCGGGTGCCTGCGGTCGGCCCGAAGCGGCCTCGACGGGTGGGACGCGATTGAGTCGATGGTCCGCGCCCTCCTGGAGCTATTGTCCGAAAACCGCGCCCTGGCCCGGCTGATGGCTGCGGAAATCCTGCGCACGGACCGCTCCTGGCAGCACTCCCTGAACCTGCTGCGCCAGGAGGCGCTGACCGAATTCGTGGAGCCCGTCCGGCAGGCCGGAGGCGCGGCGTCCGGGCTGTCCGGCGGCGGTTCGGACGGCCTCACGCTGATCGCCGGGAGTGTCTTCGGCGCCACCCTGATGGGTGCACTGGACTGGCTCGTGTTCGATCCGGACCGCTCCGTGGAGGATGTTGCCGCCGCTGTGCTCTATGCCCTGTCCGGGCGGCTGAAGTCCTAAAGCCCGGGAAACCACAAGAGGCGGCCTCCGCATTCTGCGGGGGCCGCCTCTTGTGGTTCTGCTTGGAAAGCTAGTCGCTCAGGATCAGCGTTTCGCTGCCGACCTGCCGCGCAGCGCCTACCTTGATCAGAGGTGCCAGCGCCCGGACCACGGCTGTCATGGACTCATCCACTTCCAGCTGCACCGGGTACTGGTACGCGAGCATGGCCACCAGGGACTCCACCGCGGCCTGGGCCTCGTCAAGGTCCAGTGTGGTGTCGTAGCCGACCAGGACGTCGGCGGGTTCGTCCGTGCGTTCCTGCGTGTAGCTCACCGCGAAGGCGGCGATCTTCCCGCCGTCCTTCTTCGGCTTGTCCCGCAGGACCACGGCACCTGTTGCTCCGGTGGCGTCGTTGAGCAGCATCTGCTGGGCCTTACCGAGGGTCATGTCGGCGCGGTCCCATTCATGCACTGCGTTGTAGAACTGCGTGACGGACTGGGTGAGTTCCACGGAACCGGTGGCTGCCTCGTCCAGCTGGGGGCCGTCGTCGGTGAAGACGGGCAGCTTCAGCCGGCCCGGCTCCACCAGCACTACGCAGGACCGCTGGATCACAGTGAGCCCGGCGGCCTCGGCAAAGGCAGCGGCCGGGGTGCCCGGCTCCACCTTCGCGCGCAGCTTGGTCACGCCCGACGGCGCCGACTCGGCTTCCTTGCGCAGCATGTCCAGCAGGGCGGTGCCGAGTCCGGTACGCCGGTTTTCGCGGGCGACCTCCACATAGGCCCACAGCCGGTCCGGATGCAGGCTCGTCTCGTAGACGACGCCGGCGGCTACCGGAATGCCGTCGTCTTCGGCCACGATGCAGCGGCTCCACGGTTCGTTGGAGGAGGGACGCAGCACGGCACGGAACTGCCCGGCCTGCGGACTCTCCGGGTCGCCCCAGAGCTGGTTCAGTTTAAGGTCGTCGTCTTCACGCCATTCGCGGAACGAGATTGCCATTACGCGCCGATCAGCCGTTCGGCCAGGTAACCCTCGACCTTGTCCAGGCTCACCCGTTCCTGCGCCATGGTGTCGCGTTCGCGCACGGTGACGGCGTGGTCTTCGAGCGTGTCGAAGTCAACGGTGATGCAGAACGGGGTGCCGATCTCGTCCTGGCGGCGGTACCGGCGGCCAATGGCGCCGGCGTCGTCGAAGTCGATGTTCCAGTTGCGGCGCAGCTGTGCGGCGAGGTCCTTGGCCTTGGGCGAAAGGTCCTCGTTGCGGCTCAGCGGCAGCACGGCGGCCTTGACCGGGGCCAGGCGCGGATCCAGCTTCAGGACGGTGCGCTTGTCGACGCCGCCCTTTGCGTTGGGTGCCTCATCCTCGGTGTAGGAGTCCACCAGGAACGCCATGAAGGAACGGGTCAGGCCGGCGGCGGGCTCGATCACGTACGGGGTGAAGCGCTCGTTCGTGGCCTGGTTGAAGTAGCTCAGGTCCGTGCCGGAATGCTTGGAGTGCGTGCCGAGGTCGAAGTCGGTGCGGTTGGCGATGCCCTCGAGCTCGCCCCACTCGGAGCCCTGGAACCCGAAGCGGTACTCCACGTCGGTAGTGCCCTTGGAGTAGTGGCTGAGCTTTTCCAGCGGGTGCTCGAAGAGGCGCAGGTTGTCCGGGTTGATACCCAGTTCCGTGTACCAGTTGAACCGGTTTTCGATCCAGTACTTATGCCATTCCTCGTCCGTGCCCGGTTCGACGAAGAATTCCATTTCCATCTGCTCGAACTCGCGGGTGCGGAAGATGAAGTTGCCCGGCGTGATTTCGTTGCGGAAGCTCTTGCCGATCTGGCCAATGCCGAACGGCGGCTTCTTGCGCGAGGTGGTCAGCACGTTGTTGAAGTTCACGAAGATGCCCTGGGCCGTCTCCGGGCGCAGGTAGTGCATGCCCTCTTCATTGGCCACCGGGCCGAGGAAGGTCTTGAGCAGGCCGGAGAATTCCTGCGGTTCGGTCCACTGGCCCTTGGTGCCGCAGTTGGCGCAGGCAATGTCGGCCAGGCCGTTTTCGGGGGCGTGGCCCTTCTTTTCCTCGTAGGCCTCTTCGAGGTGGTCGGCACGGTAGCGCTTGTGGCAGCTCAGGCACTCCACCAGCGGATCCGAGAAGACCTCCACGTGTCCGGACGCTTCCCAGACCTGGCGCGGAAGGATGACGGCGGAATCGAGCCCGACGACGTCGTCGCGGCCGCGGACCATATGCTGCCACCACTGCTTCTTGATGTTTTCCTTGAGTTCGACACCCAGGGGGCCGTAATCCCATGCGGACCGGGACCCGCCGTAAATCTCACCCGACTGGAAAACGAACCCCCGGCGCTTGGCCAGGGAGATGATGGGATCCAGCTTGGATTTGGTCGAAGCCATGGAATGGTACCGCCGTTCTTTTCGTGTCTAGAGGGCCGCTGGGTGCGGTCCTCTTCTGGTCCCTTTGGCATCCGCGCCACCGCAGAGAGGGTGGTCGGTTCTTCGCCGCCGGGCAAAGCTACAACTACCAGCTTAAGGCGGCGATGCCCTGCCGACCTACCGGCGTCCGTTTAGGCGCGGCTTTCCTCCGGTCAGCGCGGGGTGGATGCGGCGTCGGTCCGGCCGGTACGACGACGGCGGAACGGGCCGCCGCCGGGCATGTTCCACGGCAGCGTGGCCAGCACAATGGCGAGCAGCGTGAGCAGGGTTCCGAGCACGGTTGCCGCCACCACTACGCTGCCCGGGGCGGGGAAGACAATGTCCAGCAGCAGCGAGCCGATCAGCTGACCGCCGATCAGTCCGAGGCTGGTGAGCAGGACGCCCAGGCTGCGCACCAGCAGGGCACCGACACCGATGAAGATGCAGCCCAGCGGACCGCCGAGGTACAGCCACCACTCGCCGGGCAGCGGGTTGCCGGGCCCCGAAACCGCAACCTTGATCCCCCACATCACGGCCAGCAGGACGGTGCCGGAAATGAAGTTCACCAGCGTCGCGGTGATCGGCGTGCCGTAATGCATGCCCGTGGTGCCGTTCATGGCCTGCTGGAAACTCATCAGCATGCCCGCAGTCAGGGGCAGCAGCACCGGCAGGAGCCATTCGGAGGGCTCTCCCCCGGCACCGAGCTTCGGGCTGACGGCCCAGGCCACGGCGGCAATGGTCAGCACCGCGCCCACCACCCGCATGACGGTCAGCGCCTTTTTGCCGGCCGGCCCGATGCCCAACCGGTCCACCACCAGCCCCGTGAGGGTCTGTCCGGCGACGGCGGCAACGGTAAACACGGCCACGCCCAGGACGGCGACGGTCAGGGTCTGGGAAAGCACGAAGTAGCCGCCGATCATGCCGGCCAGGACGTAGTAGCGCGGGAACCGGCGCTCCCGCAGCGAGGGAATCAGCTGTCCGGCGCCGGCCCGTCCGCGGGGCAGGGCCAGGCTGATGGCGACCATGACCACCAGCCCGACAAGGAAGCTGACCAGGGCGGCGGCCAGGCCGTCGTCGAGCCGTTGGCCCAGGGCGCCGTTGACGCGGGCCTGGGACGGGATGGCAACCCCGGCAAGCAGGGACAGGGGCAGACCGATCAGCGGGGACATCCGCACAGCATTTGGCACCCGACTACCCTACCGCTCCGGCCGGCAGCGAGCCGTCGGAGCAGGCCGGAGCGGGAAAGTCGGGCAGAATGGAGGCATGAGTTCCTCCGATGCCCAAGACCTTCCCATCCGCGACGAAATGATCCGCCTGGGCCAGCTGCTCAAGCTCGCCAACCTGGCCGAGGACGGGATCCAGGCCAAACAGCTGATCGAAGACGGCATGGTCAAGGTCAACGGCGACATTGAAGAGCGCCGCGGCCGCCAGCTGCACGCCGGCGACCTGGTCTCCGTGAACGGCGAAACGGTGCGGATTACCCGCGAAGGCTAGCTCGCCCGGGTTCCGGCGCGCAGCACCGTGTGCACCAGGAACTCCTTCACATGGCCCAGCTCCTGCATGTTGATGCCGTGGCCCATGTTCGAGTAGAGGATCTTGGTCATAGCGGTGTGGGCATTGAGCCAGGCATGCGTGTATTCGATCCGCGGCGCATCGATGACCGGGTCGGCCTGGTCCCGGCCCCAGAAGAAGGGCACGCCGCCCGGCTGCAGTTCGTCGTCGTGGAAGAACGGGTTGTCCTGCGACGGGACCACAAAACCGGAGAGCCCGACGACGGCGGCGAAGTCCTGCGGGCGGTGCCGCAGCAGGGTGGTGGCCACGGCCATCCCCATCGAGAAGCCCAGGAGGCTCACGCTGGTGTGGCCGTCACGAACGGTGTCCAGCCACGCGGCGACGTCCGCCACGGACTCCACTACGGCGTCCACGGAGTAGTCGGCCTCGCTCATCAGCGGGAACCAGGTGTACCCGGGGCCGGAGGCCTGCGGTGCGCGGACCGAGGCGATGGTGAAGTTTTCCGGCAGATAATCCGCCAGTCCCATCAGGTCCTCTTCGTTGGCCAGGTATCCGTGGAAAAGAACCAGCAGCGGAGTGCCTGCCCGTTCAGCTTCGGGTTTTGACCAGAGGACAACGGGATTCCAAGCGGGTTTTGTCATGCTTTATATTCTGGCATGCCGGTATTTATAACCTACGGTCGCGTAGCCAAGGGCCGGTTTGCAAGTATTGACCGGTGAGTACAAATTCCCTGCCCGAGGCCGCCCTTTCTTCCGATTCCAGGCAGGAGCACCCTCCGCTGCACCTCTGGTCCCGGTTCGTAGCCATGGGCGATTCCTTTACCGAGGGCATCGGCGATCCCCATCCCGACAGTCCGGGCGGCAACCGGGGGTGGGCGGACCGCGTGGCGGAGGAACTGGCTTCGGAACAGCCCGACTTTGCCTATGCGAACCTGGCCATCCGTGGCCGGCTGCTGAACCAGATCATCGACGAGCAGCTGGAACCGGCCCTGGCGCTGAAGCCGGATCTGGTCACCATCTGTGCCGGCGGCAACGACGTGATCCGCCCCGGCGGCGATCCGGACCGGCTGGCCGAACGCATGGACGGTGCCGTTGCCCGGCTGCGCGCGGCAGGTGCCGGCGTTGTCCTCTTCACCGGCCCGGACCTCGGGAGTACCCCCGTGTTGGGCAGTGTCCGTGGCCGGGCTGCGATCTACAACGAAAACCTGCGGACCGTGGCGCAGCGGCACGGCGCCATCATTGCCGACATGTGGGCGCTGCGCGAGTTGAATGATCCGCAGATGTGGGCTCCGGACCGGCTGCACTTCTCTCCGCTGGGACACCACACCATCGCCGCGATGGTGCTGGACACGCTGCAGGTGCCGCATTCCCTGCAGCCGCTGGAAACCAAGCCCCTGCCCGCCAAAAAGTGGCGGACGGCCCGCTCCGAAGACATGGTCTGGGCCCGCGAGTTCCTGTTCCCCTGGGTGGTCCGCCGGGTGCGCCACCAGTCCTCGGGTGACGGGATCTCGGCCAAGCGTCCCGAGGCCGGCCCGATGTTCGGACAGCGGATGCCGCAGGGTTCCGCGGACTAGGGCTGTTTTTCAGGCGCCGCCCGCTTTTCAGGCGCCGCCCGCCTGCTGCGCCTGGTCGGTTTTCTCGGCCTGCTCAATGAGGTTCGCCAGATGGAAGGCCCACCCTTCCCGGTGGGCTGCGGAAAGCTCGGCGCCCACTCCGGCGTCGAGCGCCGCAAATCCGCTCTCGGTGACCGCTATCCCGGTGGTATCTGTCTCGTCGGTCAGTTCGAAACTGACCACGGTGTGGGCGCCCCATTCGGGTGCCGTCCAGCGGAAGGAAAGCAGCCGGCCCGGGGCGACCGCCAGCACAGTACCGGTGGCGGTGTGCTCCACTCCGTCCTCGCTCCACCGCTCTTTCAGGGGCGCTCCCGGGTGCGGGGCGAAGTCCATGTCCGGCCACCAGGCGGCCCGGTTATCGACGAGCACGTGCCAGAGCACCTGCGGGGTGCACTGCGCCCGGCCGGAAAGAGAGATCCGATCTGCCATGGGGAATGTTCTCCCACGAATTGCCCCGGCGGGCAAGGGGTAGGCCCTGTTGTCCCGCCGTCCTACCCGAAGACCTCCCGCGTCAGTGCACCGGAAATCTCCCGGACGCTGGTCAGGAAGCCGTCATGCCCGATGGGTGCCCGAATGAGATGGACCTGCGTTCCCCGGGGCAGGGCTGCTGCCAGATCCGCGGACTGCTGGGGAAAGTACAGCCGGTCCGATTCCACCGCGGCAATAAAGAAGTCCGCCGTTGTGCCTGCGAGCGCCGCCCGCAGGGATCCCCGGCCCCGGACGACGTCGTGGCTGACCAGGGCTTCGGTGAGCACCAGATAGCTGTTGGCATCGAACCTGCCGGCCAGCTTCCTCGCCTGGTGGTCCAGGTAGCTCTCCACGGAGTACCGGCCCCTTCCGGCCGGGTAGGCGGCGCCGAACGGGTCTTCGGCCGCCTGCGGGGACCGTCCGAACCGGTATTCCAGTTCCGGTTCGGACCGGTAGGTGATGTGCGCGATCCGGCGGGCCAGGCCGAGCCCGGCCAGCGGAGGCGTGCCGTTGTAATAGTCCCCTCCGTTGAAGGCCGGATCCAGCCGGATTGCGGCCAGCTGTGCCTGGGCAAACGCAATCTGTTCGGCCGTGCTGGCCGCGGTCGCCGCAATCACTCCGCAGTGCCGCACCCGGTCCGGCTCGGTTACCGCCCATTCCAGCGCCCGCGCTCCCCCAAGCGAGCCGCCCAGCACGGCATGCCAACGCGCAATACCCAACCGGTCCGCCAGCCGGGCCTCCGCCCGGACCGAATCCCGGATGGTGACGAACGGAAACCGCGACCCCCAGGGCAATCCGTCCGGGTCCGCCGAAGCAGGCCCGGTGGAGCCGTAGCAGCCGCCCAGCATGTTGACCGAGACCACGAAGTACCGGCGGGTGTCCACGGTCAGGCCCGGCCCTACAAGCTCCTCCCACCAGCCCGGTTCGGTGCTGCTCCCCCGGGCTACATGGCTGCTGCCGGTCAGGGCGTGGGGGATCAGCACCGCGTTGCCGGCCTCCGGGTCCAGCTGCCCCCACGTCTCGTAGGCGAGGACGACGTCGGGCAGGTACCCGCCGGTTTCCAGTTCCAGTCCCCCAATGGACGCATACTGCAGCACCCCGTCCTTTTCGGCGGGGTGCTGCAGCGGCTCCGGCAGCGACTCGCGCTGCGGAGCCGGGTGCCGGGGCACGGAAGCTACGCTCCCTTGGCGGCCCGGAACCCGGCGTCGAGGTCCGCGAGGATGTCATCGATGTGCTCGATGCCCACCGAAAGCCGGACCAGCCCCGGGCTGACGCCGGCGGCCAGCTGCGCTTCGGCACCAAGCTGGCTGTGGGTGGTCGACGCCGGGTGGATGACCAGCGACCGGACGTCGCCGACGTTGGCCACATGCGAATGCAGTTCGAGTCCGTCCACAAAGCGCTTGCCGGCGTCGATGCCGCCCTCGATCTCAAAGGAGACAATGGCGCCGGTGCCGCGCGGCCCGTATTTGCGGCCGCGCTCAAACCACGGGCTGGACTCCAGGCCCGCGTACGCCACCGACACGACGTCGTCGTGCCCTTCCAGCCAGTTGGCGACGGCGACCGCGTTGGCAACGTGCCGCTCCAGCCGCAGGCTCAGGGTTTCCAGGCCCTGGGCAATCAGGAACGCGTTGAACGGCGACACCGCGGACCCGAGGTCCCGCAGCAGCTGTACCCGCGCCTTGAGGATGAAGGCAAGGTTCGCGCCGAGGGCGCCGTTGACGCCCAGGTCCCGGGCGTAGACCAGTCCGTTGTAGCTTTCGTCCGGGGTATTGAAGCCGGGGAACTTCTCCGGATCCGCGGCAAAGTCGAAGTTGCCCGAATCCACGATGACGCCGGCAATGGCCGTCCCGTGCCCGCCGAGGTACTTCGTGGCCGAGTGGACCACAATGTCGGCGCCCCATTCAATCGGGCGGATCAGGTACGGCGTCGACAGGGTGTTGTCCACGATCAGCGGCACTCCTGCCTCGTGGGCCACGGCGCTGATGCCTTCCAGGTCCAGGACATCCTGGCGGGGGTTGGAGACCACCTCGCCGAAGAAGGCCTTCGTGTTGGGCCGGACGGCGTCGCGCCAATGGTCCAGGTTGTCCGGGTCCTGCACGAAGGTGGTCTCAATGCCGAACCGCTTCAGGGTGTGCTTCAGCAGGTTGTAGGTGCCGCCGTACAGGCTGGGGCTGGCGACCACATGGTCGCCGGCCTGCGCAAGGTTCAGCAGCGCAAAGGTTTCCGCGGCCTGGCCGGACGCCAGCAGCAGGGCACCGACGCCGCCCTCCAGGGAAGCGATCCGGTTCTCCACCGCCTCCTGCGTAGGATTGCCGATCCGGGTGTAGATCGGTTCCAGTTCGGCCAGGGCGAACCGGTTCGCGGCCGCCTCCGCACTTGGAAAAACGAAGGACGTGGTCTGGTAAATGGGCAGGGCACGTGCACCGGTGACGGCGTCGGGCTCCTGGCCTACGTGGATCTGGCGGGTTTCAAATGACCAATCTGCACTCATGATGCTCCCTCAAACCAGGGGCCGCACAACGCCGCCGGGGTGCATCCGGGTACGCCGGATGTCCGGTGGGGTCATGGGACCCGCGCTTGCCGGACGCCCGTTTGGCGTACGGCCAGGTCTTCACCCGGGGCACCCCACCGCGGTTGGAGGGTTGCCGGCCA
This sequence comes from Arthrobacter sp. zg-Y769, assembly GCF_020907405.1. Classification (GTDB taxonomy): domain Bacteria; phylum Actinomycetota; class Actinomycetes; order Actinomycetales; family Micrococcaceae; genus Arthrobacter_B. Next base: position 32,062 of record NZ_JAJJOE010000014.1, on the reverse strand, counting down.
GCAAGCCGGGGCTATCTGCTGGCACTCATGACCTGCACCTATGGAAGCCGATATGCCGCCGTCGCGCAACCTCTATGACGCAGCGTGAAAACAGGAAAAGTTTCGGTGCTGCTCCGGCGGCACGGCAGGGAGATTTCCGCACTAAGGCTTCCCTTGGTCGAGACGCGTATCACAACGTGCCACAATGGGCCGCATGCGCTTGGACCATGTTTCTTATGCCTGTGAATCCGACGGTCTTTTGGCCACCACCGAGAGGATTGCTGCTGCTCTCGGCGCCGATTACGTGAAGGGTGGCGTCCACCCCCGGTTCGGTACCCGCAATATGATCCTGCCCCTGGCCAACAACCAGTACGTCGAGGTGGTGGAGGTACTGAACCACCCGGCGTCGGACAAGGCGCCGTTCGGCCAGGCCGTACGCCAGCGTTCCGAATCCGGCGGCGGCTGGATGGGGTGGTGTGTTTCCGTTGACGACCTGTCTCCCTTCGAGGAACGCCTCGGCCGGGAGTCCGTCCCGGGCAACCGCAAGTTCCCCGACGGCCAGGAACTGACCTGGCGGCAGATCGGCATCAACGGGCTGATCGCCGACCCGCAGGTCCCCTATCTGCTCCGCTGGGACGACGGCACGGCTGAACTGCACCCCTCCAACGCCATTCCGGGGATGCCCGGTTCGGTGAAGCTGAGGTCCCTGACCATTGCCGGATCGGCCGCACGCGTCACCGACTGGCTGGGCCATCCGGTGGAGAAACCGCTGGAAAACGTCGATGTCACGTGGATTGCCCCGGCCGGAACGCCGGGCATCATGTCCGTCACGTTCGATACCGCGAACGGCCCTGTCGAGATCTAGTTCCGGGTTCTGCTGTCGGTTTGGGTCGGTTCGCCGTGGCCGGTATTTCCCAAACCGGTTGATTCTTCCGGAAACGGCAGGGTTTTCCACATGAAGACGGTCCGCCCTCCCGATCCGGCCTCCGGTCCTCCAGCCTGAGGGAATGAAACCCGAACTGCTTTTCGCGTCCGACGCCGAGCTGTACGGTTCCGGACGGCGTTCCCTCGCGCTGCGGTGCCGGGCTGGTGAACTGATCCGCCTCCGCAGCGGCATCTACGTCCACTCTGAAGTGTGGCGGCAGCTGCCTCTTTGGGAACAGAACCGCGTCCGCATACGGGCCACCGTGGAGCAGGCGCCGGAACAACGTGTGCTCATTCAACAATCTGCCGCTTCCATATGGGGGCTGCCGGTGATCGGAACATTCCCTGAAGTTTTACTGCTGGCCTCTGCTGCATCCCATGGCCGACGCCGAGGCGACCTCCGGTGGAGCGCACGCCGGCTGCTGGAACCCTTGGAGGTCGTGGACGGAATGACACTCACCTCCAGGGCCCAAACGGTCTTGGATATGGCTGCCCACTTGGATTTTGAGCGCGCAGTTCCGGCCATGGACCGTGTGCTGCACCCGGACCCCGTCCGCGGCCTTCCCGGGGTAAAGAAAGAACACCTGAAGGAATTGGCCGCCAACCTGCCCAGTCATGCCAAAAGCCTCCGGGCCGGGCGGGTTGTCGACTTTGCAGATGAACGCTCTGAGTCGGCCGGCGAGTCGTATTCCCGAGCCGTCCTGCACCGGCTTGGGTTTCCATCCCCCGAGCTGCAGCATGAATTCAGGACCCCCACGGGCCGCTTCCGCACGGACTTTTACTGGACGGAACAGGACTTGGTGGGGGAATTCGACGGTGCCGGGAAATACGGCGCAAACGGCTTAGCTGTCGAACCGTCATGGGAGACGCTCATGCGGGAAAAACGGCGGGAAGATGCCATCCGAGCTACGGGGGTCCGTTTCGTCCGCTGGTCCTGGAACGACATCGGCAGGCCACCTGAACATCCGGAGAGCCTGCCCCGGAGGATGCTCGGTGCCGGCCTGCCCCGCACCCGTCCCTATCGCTAATTTCGCTGCCATATTGGGATTCTGCTGCCGGTTTGGGAAATCCCTGCGCTGCGCCGTGGCAGGAATTTCCCAAACCGTACGATTTCCTCAGCCAGGAGGCAAAAGCGCTCAGGACCCCGCAGCACGACGAAGCCCCGCATTGATCCCGCGCACCAGACCGGCGTCGATCTTCACCACCCGGCGGTCGTACGTGAGGAGCCCGTTGACCTCGTCCTCGACGTCCGTGAGCTGGGTGTAGACCGTCGCGGCCAGCCCGCCGGCGACCGCAGGTTCAATCTGCCGCCGGTGCAGCCGCTCGTACGCCCGGGCCAGGGCACGCCGGGACCGGAACCGCCGGTACCCGAACTCCTTGTCGTTGAAGGTGTGCCCGGGAATGCGCAGGCTGTAACCCCCGTACTCGGACAGGACGACGGCGCGGCCCCCGGCCAGCCAGCCCTTCCGCAGCCGGAACGGCACAAAGTAGACGTGCACGCTTTTGAGGTCTCCCCCGCCCTGGTCATGCCAGCCGCTGGCGTGGTCGATGGTCCGCGTCGGATCCAGGCCCCGCAGCAGTACGGTGACGGCATTGGCGTCGAACTGGCCCCACCCTTCGTTGAACGGCACCCACACCACGATGGACGGGCTGTTTCCCAGCAGCTCCACCGTGCCGTGCAGTTCGGCCAGGAACTGTTCCCTGCCCTGCGCATCGGCCCGCCCGAAGGCGGCGTAGTCGTCGTCGGACCGGTGTGCCGCCCCCACCGCCGGAGCAGTGACCACGGAGTGCCGATACGCAGCACCGCCGTTCACCAGGTCCTGCCAGACCAGGATGCCCAGCCGGTCGGCATGGTAGTACCAGCGCAGCGGTTCGATCTTGATGTGCTTGCGCAGCATCGCGAAGCCGAGGTCCTTCGCCGCACGGATATCGGAGGCCAGTGCCTCGTCCGACGGCGCCGTGTACAGCCCGTCCGGCCAGTAGCCCTGGTCCAGCAGCCCCGCATGGAAATACGGCCGCCCGTTCAGCAGTAGCCGCAGGTGCCCGGCGTCGTCGGGCCCCGTTCCCACGGTCCGCAGCGCGGTGTAGCTGCGGACCCGGTCGGCTTCCCGGCCGTCGGTGAGCAGCCGCACGGTGACGTCGTAAAGGAACGGGTCCTCCGGCGACCAGAGGTGCGCATCCGGGACCGGGATCCGCACCGGGGTTCCGGGAACGACGACGGCGGCCGCCACCGGGTGCCCGTCCGCGGCCAGGGTGACTTCCGCGAGCAGGTCCGTGCTGTCCGGGGCGGACCGGACGTCGTCGACCAGCACCCTGGCGGTCACTGAGTCCAGGTCCGGCACCAGGACCAGGCGCGCGATGCTCGCCTGCGGCACCGCTTCCAGCCAGACTGTCTGCCAGATTCCGGACTGAGCCGTGTACCAGATCCCGCCGCGGTCCAGGGTCTGCTTGCCGCGGCTGGCGGATCCGGTGTTGCTCAGGTCCCGTACCCGGACTACGATTTCGTGCCCGGCCCCGGGGGAACCGCCGTCCGGGCCCGCGGCCAGCGCCTCGGTGATGTCGAGGGAGAACGGCAGGTAGCCGCCGTCGTGCCCGCCCACGGGAATACCGTTGACCGTGACCCGGCAGCTGGAATCCACCGCGCCGAAGTGCAGCAGGATCCGCTCGCCCGCGAAGCCCTCCGGCAGGGTCACGGTCCGCCGGTACCAGAGCAGCTGCTGCGGCTGCAGCTGCCGGTTCACCCCGGAAAGCGGCGCCTCGGGCGAGAACGGCACCAGGATCTGTCCGTCCCAGTCGCTGGCCTCCGGAGGCTGCTCCTGGCGCACGGAGGTGATCGCGTACTGCCAGTAGCCGTTGAGGTTCAGGTAGCTGTCACGGGCCAGCTGGGGGCGGGGGTATTCCGGCAGGACGGATTCGGGGTCCAGGGCTGCGCCCCACGGGGTCATCAGTGTCACGGGGCCAGCCTAGGGGATGCCGCTCAGTCGCCGATCCCGATGGCCGAACCAAACAGCGCAAAACCGACAAACCCGGCGATGTCCACCAGCGCGTGCGCTATCACCAGCGGCATGACCCGGCGTGTCTTGTAGTAGGCGTACCCGAAGAGCAGGCCCATCAGGAAGTTCCCGATGCCCGGGCCGATCCCCTGGTACAGGTGGTAGCTCGCCCGGATCAGGGCGCTGGTGAGGATGATTGCCGGCGTCCCCCAGCCCAGCTGCCGCAGCCGCAGGAACAGGTAGCCCACCACAATGACTTCCTCCAGCACGGCATGCCGCATGGCCGAGAGGATCAGCACCGGCAGCGTCCACCAGTAGGTGTCCAGGTCTGCCGGAACAATGGCGGTGGTGATGCCCAGCGCCCGTCCGGCGGCGTAAACGCCAAGCGTGCCGACGCCGATGACCGCTGCCAGCGCCACGCCGAGCCCGAAGTCGCGAAGCGGTTTAGCGAACGTGAAACCGATCCGTCGGAACGCCGACTTTCCGGGTTCGGTCAGCAGGAACAGGACCAGCGCCACCGGCAGCAGGGAAAAGAAGATCCCCAGCAGCTGGTACACCAGGTCGAAGTACGGCCGCTCATCGAGGACGGGATTCAGCGTGGTGGTCTGGTCGCCCAGCGGCGCCTCGGTGGCCTTTTCAATGAGTTCGACGACGGCGTAAACCCCGGACCTGCCGAGCGAAAGCCCCAGCACAATCAGGATTTCGAACACCAGCATCCGGCGGGCCCGCGGGTCCAGGGATTCAGCGGGGGCGGAGGGCAGGGCTGCAGACATGGACACCATTGTGCCGGACGGCCCGGCTTGCATCGGGTCGCCTCGGCTTGCCGGAGCCGGACCTACCGGCGCTCGTATCGGACCTGGACCATTCCTTGCTCATCGAAGCGCCGTTCCCGAACATTTACCGGTTTCCGCATCGAGTCAGCAACATTTACCGGTTTCCGCATCGAGTCAGCAACATTTACCGATTTCCGCTCTGAAATTGGTAAATCGTGCAGACTCGATCCCCGTCCGGCTCCGCACCCCGCAACCCCGCAGTCCCTACCCCCTGGCCCCTGTCGGCGGCTCAGTGGCGCACCGGCACCCCGGCCCGTAACACCATGCCGGTCAGGGGCATTCCGGGCCGGTACGCCAGATGGGCGGCCGAGGGCGCATTGAGCAGCTGCAGATCGGCGCGGTGCCCGACGGCGAGGGACCCGACAGCCCGTGCACCGTCCCGGTCGGCTCCGGTGTGTACCCGCAGTGCCAGCGCGCCGCCGTAGGTGGCCGCCCGGACGGCTTCCTGCACGGTGAGGCCCATCTGCAGCACGGCCGTGGCCACGCAGAAAGCCATGGAGCTGGTGAAGGACGTCCCCGGGTTGCAGTTCGACGCCAACGCCACCTGCACCCCGGCGTCCAGCAGCTGCCGTGCCGGAGCCAGCGGAGCCCGGGTGGACAGGTCACAGGCCGGCAGGCACGTCGCAACGGTCCCAGGGATTCCGGTGCCAGCACCGGCCCCGGCACCCCACCCGGCCCAGCTGTCCGCGAGCGCCGCGACGTCGTCGTCGGACAGGTGGTTCACGTGGTCCACGCTCGCCGCTCCGAACTCCACCGCGAGCTGCACCCCGGCGCCGGGCCCGAGCTGGTTGCCGTGTACCCGCAGCCCCAGGCCGGCATCCCGGCCCGCCTGCAGCACCCGCCGGGACTGTTCCTCGGTGAACGCGCCCTTTTCGCAGAAGACGTCCGCCCACTGCACGTACGGCCGCACCGCGGCGAGCATGTCGGTGCAGACCAGGTCCGTGTACTCGTCGGCGTCGGCGCCGTCCGGCACCAGGTGCGCACCCAGGAACGTGACCGTGTCCGCCACGGTGGACGCGATCCGGGCATGCCGGCGTTCCTCCTCCACGTTTAGCCCGTAGCCGGTTTTGGTTTCCAGGTACGTGGTGCCGCCCGCCGCGGCTTCGGCAGCCCGCGCCAGCAGCAGCCGGGTCAGGTCGTAGTCCGACGCCGCGCGGGTGGCTTCCGTGGTGACCGCGATCCCGCCGGCTTCATAGGCCTGCCCCGCCATCCGCGCTTCGAACTCCGCGCTGCGGTCCCCGGCGAACACCAGGTGGGTATGCGAGTCCACCCAGCCGGGCAGCCCGGCGCGCCCGCCGGCGTCGATCATCTCATCCGCAGCAGGGGCATTCCGCGCCGGCCCGATCCAGCTGATCCGTTCCCCCTCGAACACGATGGCGGCATCCTGCAGCACGGGGGTCTCCGCGGCGGCGTCCTGCGTGGAGAGTTCGCCGATGTTGGTGATCAGTGTCGAGGCGGAGCTCATGGGTGCCGGGTTCCTTCCAAGCGGGTTTCGTGCACTGCTGCGGGGGCGGAGTCGACGGCGGCAATGGCCTCCCGCAGCAGGACGGCCGGGTCACCGAGGACGGTGTGGTGCCCGTTCCGGGCGAGGAGCCGGCCGCCGACGACGACGGCGGTTACGTCCGCCGCGGTGGCGGAAAATGCCAGCTGTCCGGGCCGTGACCCGGCGGTGCGCACGCTGTGCGGGCGAACCGCCATGAGGTCGCAGGCCTTCCCCGGTTCCAGCCCGGGTGCACGCCGGCCCTGCGCCGCTGCTCCGGCGTCGGACGCGGCAAAGTGCAGGTCGGCCGGGGTGAAGGTGCCGCGCTTGCCGGTGCGCAGCCGCTCGCCGTGTTCCAGTGCCCGCATCTCCAGCCAGGGATCGACGACGGCGTGCTGGTCACTGCCCAGGGCCAGGGCAACACCGGCGTTCCGCAGTTCCGTGGCGGGACCGAGGCCGTCCGCGAGGTCGGCTTCCGTGCTGGGGCAGAACACCGCGGTGGCGTCCGCCGCTCCCAGCAGGGCCATGTCGGCGTCGGTCAGGTGCGTGGCGTGGACCACCGAGAGCCGGGAACTGAGCAGCCCGTGCCGGTGGAGAAGTCCCGTGGGCGTCAACCCGGTCGCGGCCAGGCAGTCGGCGTTTTCCTGCGGCTGTTCGGACAGATGGATGTGCAGCGGAATCCCGGCCGGCAGCCGCTTCGCAATGCGGGCCAGCGCAGCCTCCGGCACGGCGCGGACGGAGTGCAGGGCGGCCCCGACGCTGACCTGCTCCGGAGGAAACCGCGCAGCGACCGCCGCCTGCAGCGAAGCGAACCGGGACAGCCAGGCATCGGCGTCGGCGTCCCCGAACCGCCGCTGCGAGGGCTCCAGCGGTGCCCCCACGCTGCGTGTCCCCAAACCGCCGGAAAGATAACAGGTGTCCAGCAGGGTCAGCCGGATGCCGGCACTAACCGCTGCCCGGGCCAGGGCCAGTTCCATGCCGTGCTCCGGATAGGCGGAGCCGTCCGGGGCATGGTGCACGTAGTGGAACTCGGCGACGCTGGTGTAGCCGGAGACCACCATCTCCGCGAACACGGCTGTGGCGAGCTGTTCGTACAGCGCCGGGGTCAGGGCCCCGGCGGCCGAGTACATCTGCTCCCGCCAGCTCCAGAAGTCCCCGGAGGTATGGGTGCGTCCGCGCAGCACCCGGTGGAAGGCATGTGAATGGGCGTTCGCGGCTGCGGGAAAGACGACGCCGGAAAGGACCAGGTCCCCGGGTTCGGCTTCCGTGCCAGGTGCGGCTGCCGTGACGGTTCCCGCGGGGTCGACCGAAAGCCGGATGCCCTCGCGGATGCCGCCCTGGTACCACCCCGCCTCGCACCAGACGGCCGCACCCGAAGGACCTCCGGCACCGTTCACAGCAGCGCCTCCAGCACATCGGCGAGCGCAGCGGCTCCGGCCTCGGCGTCGTGTGCCTCCACGAATTCCTCCGGGGAGTGTGAGATCCCGGTCGGATTGCGGACAAACAGCATGCCGGAAGGCACATGCCCGGCGAGGATCCCGGCGTCATGCCCGGCACCCGTCGCCAGCACCGGAGCGCCCGGGAGGGCCAGCTGCAGGCTCCGGCCCAGTGCGGCATCAAAGGTCACCGACCCGGTCCAGGATTCCGGTGCCAGGGACACGGTGCAGCCTTCGAACGCGGCGATCTTCTGCGCCTTGCCGTGAATGGTTTCCACGAGGGCCAGGGCGGCGGCGTCGTCGGGGTGCCGGGCGTCGAGCCAGAGGTCCACCCGGGAGGCAATCACATTGGTGCCGCCCGGGACCGGAGCGAGCCGGCCCACCGTGGCCCGGGCGCCGTCGACGGCGGCGGCAGCCTTCTGCACGGCCACGATGATCTGCGCGGCGGCAACCAGGGGGTCGGCGCGGTCCTCCATGGCGGTGGTGCCGGCGTGGTTGCCCTGCCCGGAGACGGTGATCCGCCAGCGGCCGTGGCCCAGGATGGATCCACCCACGGCCACCGCGGGACCGTCCTCGCCGAGCCCGCGGCCCTGCTCCACGTGCAGTTCCACGAAGTCCCCGATCCGGGCCAGCGCCTCGTCGTCGCGTCCCAGCCGTGCGGGGTCGAGTCCGTTGGCCCGGGCGGCGTCGGCGAAGGTGGTTCCGTCCGCATCGCGCAGGTTCCGGGCCTTGTCCGGATCCATGTCTCCGGTCAGCAGGCGCGATCCAAGACAGGCGACGCCGAAGCGGGACCCTTCCTCTTCCGGGAAGACGGTGATGGCCAGGGAACGGTTGCGGGTGATGCCGCGCCCCCGCAGCAGATCCACGGCGGCCAGCGCGGAGGCCACCCCCAGCGGCCCGTCGAACGCTCCGCCTCCCGGCACGGAGTCCAGGTGGCTGCCCGTCACCAGGGCACCCCGTTCGGGTTCGCCCCACCAGGCCCAGAGGATGCCGTTGCGGTCCGTTTCCACGTCCAGTCCGCGGCGCTGTGCCTCCTGGCTAAACCACTCGCGCAGCGTCAGCTCCGGCGTCGAAAACACGGGCCGGGAGTAGCCGCCGCGCCGCGCATCCCGTCCGACGTCGGCAATTGAGGCAAGCAGGCTGCTAACAGTGTCCATGGTTCTCTCTCGGCGGGGTGCTTATTCGTTCATGGGGATGCGGATGCCGCGCTCGGCGGCCACGTCCGCGGCGCGGGAGTACCCGGCGTCGGCATGCCGCATTACCCCGGTACCCGGATCATTGGTCAGAAGGGTCTCCAGTTTACGGGCCGCCAGCTCGGTTCCATCGGCAACGCCCACCTGGCCCGCGTGGATGGACCGGCCGATGCCCACACCGCCGCCGTGGTGCAGGGACACCCAGGTGGCACCGGAAGCCGTGTTCAGCAGCGCGTTGAGCAGGGGCCAGTCCGCGATCGCGTCCGACCCGTCGGCCATGGCCTCGGTCTCCCGGTACGGGGAGGCCACCGATCCCGCATCCAGGTGGTCCCGCCCGATCACGATGGGGGCGCTCACCTTGCCCTCGGCGACGAGCCGGTTGAACAGCAGTCCGGCCTTGGCGCGGTCTCCGTAGCCCAGCCAGCAGATGCGCGCAGGCAGGCCTTCGAACTCCACGTGCCGGGCCGCGGCGTCGATCCAGCGGTGCAGGCGGAGGTTCTCCGGGAACAGCTCCTTGATGGCCGCATCGGTCACGGCAATGTCCTGCGGATCCCCGGACAGCGCCACCCAGCGGAACGGCCCCATTCCCTCGCAGAACAGCGGCCGGATGTACGCCGGGACAAAGCCGGGGAAATCGAAGGCGCGGGCATAGCCGCCCTGGCGGGCCTCGTCCCGGATGGAGTTGCCGTAGTCGAACACTTCGGCTCCCGCGTCCTGGAACCCGACCATGGCGGCAACGTGCCGGGCCATGGTTTCACGGGACTGCTTGGTAAAGCCTTCCGGATCCGCGGCGGCTTCGGCCTGCCAGCGCTCCACCGGGATGCCGGCGGGAAGGTAGCTCAGCGGGTCATGGGCGGAGGTCTGGTCGGTGACAATGTCCACCGTGATTTCTCCGGCCTGCTGCCGGCGCAGCAGTTCCTCGAACACCTCGGCGGCGTTGCCCACCAGGCCCACGGACAGGGCGCGTTTTTCGGTCCGGGCGGCCATAACGCGGGCGACGGCGGTGTCCAGGTCCGGTGCCACCTCGTCCAGGTAGCGCTTGCCGGCACGTCGGCGCAGGCGTGCCTCGTCGACGTCGACAATCAGGACCGCTCCCCCGTTCAGCGTGACGGCGAGCGGCTGCGCCCCGCCCATTCCGCCGCAGCCGCCGGTCAGGGTCAGGGTGCCGGCCAGGGTGGCGTTTTCATTGGCGAAGAGCTTCCGGGCCACGGCGCCGAAGGTTTCGAAGGTGCCCTGCAGGATGCCCTGGGTGCCGATGTAGATCCACGAGCCGGCGGTCATCTGCCCGTACATCAGCAGGCCCTCCGCCTCCAGCCGGCGGAACTCCGGCCAGGTGGCCCAGTCCCCCACCAGGTTGGAGTTGGCAATCAGGACGCGCGGCGCCCACTCATGGGTGCGGAAAACCCCCACCGGTTTCCCTGACTGCACCAGCAGCGTTTCGTCATCGGCCAGCGTGGAAAGGGTCCGGATGATGGCGTCGTAGGCTTCCCAGCTGCGGGCGGCCCGGCCGGTGCCGCCGTAGACCACCAGGTCCGCGGGCCGTTCGGCGACTTCCGGGTCCAGGTTGTTCATCAGCATCCGCAGCGGGGCTTCGGTCTGCCAGCTGTGCGCGGTGAGGTCGGTGCCGCGGGGTGCCCGGATGCGGCGCGACGGGTCAGAGGTGGAAGACATAGCCAGACCGTAGCCCCGGGGCGGTTCAGCGTGCAGCCGGTCCGGGATAGGCGTCTGGGATATCAGACACAATTGGGCCGGGCCGCGGGCGGGCGCCTAAGCGGCGGGAAAGCTCGGCGGCGCAGCGCAGCAGGTCGGACAGGACCTGTCCGGCCAGCGCATCGATCCCCCGGGTGCGGTTCGGCGCGGTCAGGGTCAGGCCGGCGACGGCGTGGCCGCTGCGGTCCGGCACAGGTACGGCAACGGAAGAGAAGCCCTCGGTGACTTCGTTCTCTTCCCAGGCATAGCCGCGTCCACGGACCTCTTCCAGCAGGCCAGGCAGTGCCGTGCCGCCGCTGCGGGAGGACCGCACCGCCCCGGGGTCCGGGTAGAGGGCCCTCAGCTGGGCGCCGGTCATCCCGGCCAGCAGGACCCGGCCGCTGGCGGTGCGGTGGGCCGGAAGGCGGATGCCGGCGTCGGTCACCAGCCGCTGCTGGCGCGGCGCCCGCTCCTCGATCACGTAGATCACGTCGGTCCCCTGCAGCACCGCCAGATGCGCGGTGAAGCGGGTCTGTGCAACAAGCCGGCGCAGCGGAAACCGCGCAATGCGCTGCAGCGGGGCCTGCCGGGCGTAGCCGGTGCCCAGTTCGTGGGCCGTGGCACCCAGGGCGTACCGCCTCTCCTCCGGCAGGTGCACGGCAAAGCCGTCGCTCACCAGCGCGGCCAGCAGGTGATAGGTGGTGGAGCGGGGCAGCGCAAGGTCCCGTGCGACGGCGGATGCACTCACGGGCCCGGCCTGCTGTCCGAGGTAGCGCAGGATGGCCAGGACCTGGGCCGCCGCAGGGACCTGGACACGGGCATAGGCAGCGGGCATGCCCAGAGTCTAGGGCAGTGTCTGGGATCCCAGAAGCTGAATCTGCCGGGGTCCGCGCCTGAGCGGGATCGAACGGGCAAGATGGATAGCAGCCGGGGCCGTCTAAGCGCAGGAGGAACACGCATGGAGCTACACAGCAACGACGAGGGAGCCGCGGTGGGGCTGGGGGTGGGTCCGCTGTCCGGGCAGGACATCCTCGCCGTCGCCCGGCACGGTGCGCCCGTGACCCTGGCCCCGGGGGCGCTGGCTGCGATGGCCTCCTCGCGCGGGGTGATCGAGAGCCTCGCCGCGGATGATAAACCGCACTACGGCGTGTCCACCGGTTTCGGTGCCCTGGCTGTGAAGCAGATTCCCCCGGAACAGCGGACCCAGCTGCAGCGCTCGCTGATCCGCAGCCATGCGGCGTCATCCGGTGCGGAAGTGGACCGTGAGGTGGTGCGTGCCCTGATGCTCAACCGCCTGGCCACCCTGGCGACCGGCCGTACCGGTGTGCGTCCCGCCGTCGGGCTGGCCTACGCCGGAATGCTCAACGCAGGCATCACGCCGTGGGTGGGTGAGTACGGTTCCCTGGGCTGTTCCGGCGACCTCGCTCCCCTCTCCCACTGTGCCCTCGCGCTGATGGGTGAAGGGCAGGTGCGCGACGCCGGCGGGCACCTGGTGCCCGCCGCCGCCGCACTCGAGGCGGCCGGGCTGGAGCCGATGGAGCTGCAGGAAAAGGAGGGACTGGCACTGATCAACGGGACGGACGGGATGCTCGGGATGCTGACGCTGGCCATCGCGGACCTGCACCGGCTGCTGGCCACTGCGGATCTCGCCGCCGCCATGAGCGTCGAAGGGCTGCTTGGGAGCGACAGCGTGTTTGCCGCCGATCTGCAGGCGCTGCGGCCGCAGCCCGGGCAGGGGGAATCCGCAGAAAACATCCGTGCGGTGCTGGCCGGATCGGTGCTGATTGAGGAGCATAAGACCGGCGGGTTCACCCGGGTCCAGGACGCGTACTCGCTGCGCTGCGCACCCCAGGTCCACGGCGCCGCCCGCTCCACGCTGCAGCATGCCGAAGCCGTTGCAGCTGCCGAACGGGCCTCTGCCATCGACAACCCGGTGGTGACGCTGGACGGCCGGCTGGAATCCAACGGCAACTTCCACGGTGCTCCGGTGGCCTATGTCCTGGATTTCCTGGCCATCGCCGTCGCCGATGTCGCCTCCATGAGCGAACGGCGGACGGACCGGTTCCTCGACCGGACCCGCAGCCACGGCCTCAATGCCTTCCTGGCCCATGACCCCGGTGTGGACTCCGGCCACATGATCGCCCAGTACACCCAGGCCGGCATTGTCGCGGAGCTCAAGCGCCTGGCGGTGCCGGCGTCGGTGGATTCCATCCCGTCCTCCGCCATGCAGGAGGACCACGTGTCCATGGGCTGGGCCGCCGGACTGAAGCTGCGCCGGGCCGTGGACGGACTGACCCGGGTACTGGCCATTGAGCTGCTGACCTCGGCACGGGCGCTCGACATGCGCGACGGCGGCCCGGCATCGTCCCGCAGCGCACCTGCCGTGGCCGCGGCCCGGTCCATGATCCGGACTGTTGTGCCCGGGCCCGGCCCGGACCGGTATCTCGCCCCGGAAATCGAGGCGGTTCGGGTGCTCGTCGAGAACGGCTCCCTGCTGGCAGCAGTACGGGACCAGCTGGGTACCAGCCTGCACTGAGTTCGCCCCCGATTCGAGGCAACACAGGCCGTTCCGGCGCTCCCGGGCGTTACGCTGAGCGGATGAATGAGCAAGAGCATCCGGAAGGAACTCCCCGCCGGCTGACGGCCCGGGTGACCGGCGAGGTGCAGGGCGTGGGGTTCCGTTACCGCACGCTTCGGCAGGCAGTGCAGCTGGGCTTGACCGGTGTTGTTTCCAACTCGCCGGACGGATCCGTGCGCGTGGTGGCCGAGGGCAGGGAGCCGGCCCTGGACGGGCTCCGCGAATTCCTGCGCGGCCCGAAGGCGCCGGGCGTGGTTGCCGGCGTTGAGGAATCCTTCTCGCCCGCCACCGGGGAGTTTCCTGATTTCAGTGCGGAATAGCCGCCGGGGATCCGCCGGTTAAAAGGAAAACGCCGGCAGACTTGGGGCTGGTTGGGGGAACAACCCTAGTCTGCCGGCGTCCGGACCGGTCACTACTCGGTCCATTCATCACTCGCACCCTTATGAGGTACTAACGACGATAATTGGTTCATCTGGGTAGGTGCTGAAGACAACCTGATAACTACCTGAGTATTGAGGACCGGAACGGCATCTTGCTGGAAACGTCAGGCGGCGACGAGCTGGCGGGCCACTGGAGTTCCGGGCCGGGTTGGGCCGGCCGAAAGACCGCAGGACGGAGCGCCTGCCTGGCGGGGAAGGATGTCCTGCTGAGCAGTGCGGATGCCGGGCATGCCCGCCGCAGGTCGTTCAGGTTTCTTGGTTCCGGCAGAGCCGCTCTTGGCGTCCTTGCCCCCGTCGGCACCCTTGCCCGCCGAACCCGGCTTCTTGCCGCCGGTGCTCTTTTTTGGTGCCGTGCTGGCCTGGTTCCCCGTACCGCGCGAACCGGTGTTGTTTGCGGGGCGTGACTTGGCGGCCTGGACCTTCTTGGGCTGGGCCGGCTGCATCGGAGCTGCCTTCTTCTTGCTGGCCGACTTGTTCACGGCGGACTTGCCCGCAATCGGCTTTCCGGCACCCGCCATCGCAGCGGCAGCCGCGGACTTCATAGCCGCGGACTTCACAGCCGCGGACTTCACAGCCGCGGACTTCTCAGTTACGGACTTCTCAGCCACGGACTTCTCGGCAGCGGCCTTCTCGGCCACGGACTTCTCGGCAGCGGCCGACTTCTCAGCAGCAGCTGCGGAGGTCAGTGCCGCCGTCCGTGCTGCCAGCGCGGCGGCCACGTCCACGGCATCCACCGTCTGTGGCATCCGGACGGATGCGCCGGGACGCCCGTACGCCATGGACGGGCGCAGCGCGGCCATGATCTCCTCGGTCGCTGACCGGGCGGTGTCCACAAACACGGCGGCGGCATTGTCATCGGGGACAGCTTCCACCCGCTGGCGTGCTGCCTTGGAGAGGACGCGGTAAAGGGCCGAAATGACAACCAGCAGAGCCGCGCCCGTGCTGTAAAGAAGAATCAGGGAAAAGGCGAGCGATGTGGTTCCGCCGGAAAAGAACCCAACGCCGATAACGGCAGAAATCAGCCACAGCGTACTAAGAATTTCCAGGATGGAACGAACCCGGAGGTAAAGCGGACGCTGCTGCACGCCAACAACTTTCGGCGGCAAGAAATCTGGCACTGAGACTGACCTTTCGGGCACCGAATTTATTGATGCATTCGGGTTTTAGGGGATGCGCTTGTTAGTACAACTCTAGGCATGTCTCGGCACCCTAATGACCATACGCGCGTACCTTGGCTGATTCGTTACGCGACAACAGGTGAGACTTTGGTCACACTCCCGTCCGGGCAGGGCTGAGTGCCTCCCGGGCATCATTTTCGGCCCCCGCCGCCAGCAGAATTCCGGCTGCCAGCTCCGCAATGGCGGATGAGGTCTGGAACCCGTAGCCACCCTGCCCTGCCAACCAAAAGAAGCCGGACACGGCCGGATCCCAGCCAACCACCGGCAGTCCGTCGGGCGCCTCGGTACGCAGTCCGGTCCAGGCGCGGGCTACCCCGGTGATGCCCATAGTGGTGACGCTGTTCACCAGCTCCACGAGCGCCTGCACGTCCTCGTCGCGGGGCCGGGAATCCTCCGCCACGCTCGCTTCCCTTTCCGACGGCGAGATCAGGACCTGCCTGCCTTCGCGCCGGTAATAGAAACGGTCGGCTGCATCAGCCACCATCGGCGCACCGTCTTCCAGGGGCCGTTCAACGTCGACGACGGCGGCGGTACGGCGGTACGGCGTGAGCCCAAGGGGGCGCGCCCCGAATATCCCTGCCAGGGTATCCGCCCAGGCGCCGGCAGCATTGACCACCACCGGAGCCTCGAACCGCAGGCCCGGGGTCATGACTTCCCACTGCCCGGAGCCCGGCTCCCCCGTCAAGCGGGCCGCCTCAACCCGCTCTCCCATCACGATTCGGCCGCCGGCCCCCGTCAGCCGTGCCCGGTGGTATTCCAGCAGGGCGTCCGTGTTGCAGGCCACCGAGGTGGTGTCCAGCCCGGCGGCGCTGAAAGCCTCCGGCTTCAGCTCCGGAGCAAGCCCGAGGGCTTCGGCCTGCATGACCGGGTGCATGTGGCTGCTGGCCCGGTCCCGCACCGACTCTTCATCCCCAATCAGCAGGAAACTCCGGGGGGCCAGGATGGGTTCGGACAGGTGCGCCTCCGCTGCCCTGATCAAGGCCAGGGTGCGCAGGGTCAAGTCCTGGATAACCGGCGGACCGTAGCTGGGAATCAGCTGCCGGGCCGAGCGGGAGGACGTGTGGTAACCCAGCGTCGGTTCGGCTTCCACCAGGACCACTGAGCCGGAGGGACCCCGGGGGTTCGATCCTTCGAGCCGTGCCGCGAGCTCGGCAGCCAGCGAGAGTCCGGCGATTCCGCCGCCGACAACCAGTACATCGCAGTCGGTGCTTACTGTCACGGAGCAGTCCTTTCCAAGGTGAGGAGGGTGGCGTCGTCGGCGCTTTCGCCCAGCTCCGCCTGCAGGGTGCGCAGGGCAAGCAGCAGTTCCTGGGCGGCAACGGCGGACTGTGCGGCCTGGAGGAAAGCGTCCGGCCCCTGCACGATGCCCAGTTCCACCGCCCGCCAGGCACCGTCGGACGCGAGAACTATCCGCCGGACCGGGCCGAGCCGCACCGTACGCGCCTGGTAGGCGGCTTCGGCTTCCCGCCGGGCAACCCACAGCCGCCCGGGGGTGTTGCGCAGTTCCCGGTCCAGCACCCGGAGCTTCCGTTCCCGCTCCGGGTCAGCCGAATGTTCGGTGCCGATCCGGATGTCGGCCGGTTCATGGGTCACGTGGACCAGCGAACCGTCTTCCAGTTCCGCCACCGCGTGGCAGTCCGCCAGTGCAAGGATCTCCACGCCGTCCCCGGTCAGCTGCGCCAGGCACAAGGCAGCGGAAGGGAAGCGGATCCGTTCCTCGCCGGCCAGGGTCCGGGCCAGCCGGTCCATCCCGGTCAGGGCCTCGGCCAGCACCCGCGGAGCGGACGCAGCCACTGCGGCCCCCGCGGCATCCGTCAACAGCAGGTCCAGGTTCCGGGCGTACCAGGCCGGGTCCGAGGGGCCGGGCAGTCCGAGCTGAGGCAGCAGGGGGCTGGCGCCGTCGATCACCCATGCCGTGGCACCGGCGTAACCGCAGGTGTCTTCCTGCACGTGCCCGTCCCCCTCCGTGGAGATCCGGACAGAGTGCTTCCAGGTGCCGCCCGCCACGGAGTTAGAACCTCTCCCGATCGCCGGTGAGGATCTCCATCAGGGTTTCGGAGCCCACCAGGTACAGTCCCGGAGCATCGTCGGAGTTCGCCAGCAGGTTGGTGGCCATGCAGATCGCCCAGCCGCGCGCCCGCTCCCAAACGTGCGGATCGCCGTCATACTGGCTGCCCAGGCTGCGGCGGAACGTGTCGCGGCCCTCAGCGTCGAACACCAGCCAGGCTGCCGCCAGGTCAGTGGCCGGATCACCGGCGGTGAGGTCGCCGAAGTCAATGACCGCCTGCAGGGTGTTGTCCTTGGCCACGAGATTGGCGGGGTGCAGGTCTCCGTGCAGCCACAGCGGAGCGCCGGTCCAGTGCGGGATCTTCAGGGCCTCGGCCCAGAGTTCCTGTACCCGGGCGGCGTGCGGCACCATGCCGCTGTCCAGCCGGCCCTGCACTGCGTCGTTCCGGCCGGACAGCGGGCCGCCCCGGACGGGGTTGCGGGGATAATCCGGCGGTGCCGGGCGGTGGAAGGCATTGAGGAAGCCTGCCAGCGGTTCGGCCAGGGCAACGTTGCGGTCCCGCGGCGACACGGATACATCCTGGCCGTCGAACCAGGCAGTGATGCTCCACGGCCAGGGATATAGCTCGGACGGGGTCCCGCAGAACAGCGGGACCGAGGTCCGTACCCGCACGTCCGCAGTCAGCTGCGGGAGCCAGCGCTGTTCGTTGGCGGTCAGCCCGGCTGCGGTCCGTCGGCGCGGCAACCGGACGGCGTAGTCAGTGCCCAGCCGGTAAATGTAGTTGTCCCAGCCGCTGGCTACCTCGTGCAGGGCCTGCCCGCCCAGCTCCGGCTGCTGCTCCTGCACCAGCTGCCGTACCAGCGCAGCGTCGGCGAAGATCTCAGCAGCGGGAAGGGTGGCCATTTCGACAGCGTACCCGCCCCCGGTGCCGGCCGTCTGCCCACCGGGGCACGATTGCCGCGGTGTCCCCCGCCGGGAGGTCAGCGGTCAGCGGCCTCGTCAATGACCACTTGAATAAACTGCCGTGCCCGCGTCCGAAGGCCGCCCAGGTTCCCTGCCTGGGCGCGGCACGGGACCGGAAGCCGTTAACGCGCCGACCCCCGTGGGGCCGTAAGGCCACACGGGGGTCAGCGGTTGCTGGTCAGGCCGGGAGCCCGGCTTATTAGGCGGAGACGCCCAGGCGTTCGAGGATCAGCTCGCGGACGCGGCCGGCGTCGGCCTGCCCACGGGTGGCCTTCATAACCCCGCCCACGATGGCGCCGACGGCCTGGACCTTGCCGCCGCGGATCTTGTCGGCGACATCCGGCTGGGCCGCGAGGGCGGCGTCGATCGCTTCGAGCAGGGGGCCGTCGTCGGACACCACGGCCAGGCCGCGCTTCTCGATGACTTCCTCCGGGATGCCTTCGCCGGCGAGGACGCCGTCGAGGACCTGGCGTGCCAGCTTGTCGTTGATCTTGCCGGTCTGGACGAGGCGGTCCAGTTCCACGATCAGCTCGGGCGTGACGCCTACGTCCACCGGATCCACTTCGGCTTCCTTGGCGCGGCGGGCAACCTCACCCATCCACCACTTGCGCGCAACCTGGGCGGAAGCGCCGGCGGCAATGGTTTCCTCGATGGCTTCCATGACGCCGGCATTGACGACGTCGCGGAATTCGGCGTCAGAGTAGCCCCAGTCTTCCTTGAGCCGCTTGCGGCGTTCGGCCGGCGGCTCGGGCAGGCGGGAGCGCAGCTCTTCGATCCATTCCGTGGTGGTGACCACGGGCAGGAGGTCCGGTTCCGGGAAGTAGCGGTAGTCATCGGCGTCGGACTTCGGCCGGCCCGAGGTGGTGGACCGGGTGTCCTCGTGCCAGTGGCGCGTCTCCTGGACGATCTCGTTGCCGGAGTCCAGGACGGCGGCGTGGCGCTGGATCTCGAAGCGGACGGCGCGTTCGACGGCGCGCAGCGAGTTCACGTTCTTCGTTTCCGACCGCGTGCCGAACTTTTCCTGGCCGTACGGGCGCAGCGAAACGTTGGCGTCGCAGCGGACGTTGCCGCGCTCCATCTTGGCGTCGGAAACGCCGAGGTTCTTCACGATTTCCCGGATGGCTGCCACGTAGGCCTTGGCCAGTTCGGGGGCACGGGAGCCTGCACCTTCGATCGGCTTGGTGACAATCTCGACCAGCGGAACGCCGGCACGGTTGTAGTCCACCAGGGAGAAGTCGGCGCCCTGGATGCGGCCGGCTGCGCCGCCCATGTGGGTCAGCTTGCCGGCGTCCTCCTCCATATGTGCGCGTTCGATTTCGACGCGGAACACGGTGCCGTCTTCGAGCTCAATGTCCAGGTAGCCGTCGTACGCAATGGGGTCTTCGTACTGGGACGTCTGGAAGTTCTTGGGTGTGTCCGGGTAGAAGTACTGCTTGCGGGCGAAGGTGCAGGATTCGGCGATCTTGCAGTTCAGCGCCAGGCCAATGAGGATCGAGTACTCCACGGCCTTCTTGTTCACCACCGGCAGCACGCCGGGCATGCCCAGGTCCACCGGGGTGACGGCGGTGTTGGGCTCGTCGCCGAAGATGTTCGGGGCGTCGGAGAACATTTTGGTCTTGGTGTTCAGCTCCACGTGGACCTCGAACCCCAGCACCGGGTCGTACTTCTCCATGGCCTCTTCGAAGGACAGGGTTTCATCCTGGATGTGGACGGACATTTACTTCACTCCTCCGAGTACGGGTGCCGAGGCCAGCAGCGGGCCGCCCCACTTCTGTTCCAGCATGCCTTCAAGGGCGGCGCCGGCGCGGTAGAGGCGGATGTCTTCGCGGGCCGGGGCCAGGAACTGGATGCCGACGGGCAGCCCGTCGGACAGGCCGCCGGGAATGGAGATGCCCGGGACGCCGGCCATGTTGGCCGGGATGGTGGCGACGTCGTTCAGGTACATGGCCAGCGGATCGTCGAGCTTCTCCCCCAGCTTGAACGCCGTGTTGGGCGAGGTCGGGGAAATGAGCACATCGGCCTGGGCGAACGCGGCGTTGAAGTCGCGCTGGATCAGGGTGCGCACCTTCTGGGCCGAGCCGTAGTAGGCGTCGTAGTAGCCGGCGGAAAGGGCGTAGGTGCCCAGGATGATGCGGCGCTTGACCTCGTCGCCGAAGCCGGCGGCGCGGGTGGCACCCATGACGCGTTCGATGGTCAGCGGCGGCTCGGCGGGCAGCTCGCGCATGCCGTACCGGACGCCGTCGTACTTGGCCAGGTTCGAGGAGGCCTCGGACGGCATGATCAGGTAGTAGGCACCGAGTGCGTACTTGAAGTTGGGGCAGGACACCTCAACGATTTCCGCTCCCGCGTCCCGCAGCATGTCCAGGGACTCCGTGAAGCGGGCCTGGACCCCGGCTTCGTAGCCTTCGCCCTGCAGTTCCTTGATGACGCCGATCCGCATCCCGGCAACGTTGCCGTTGCGGGCGGCGTCGGCCAGTGCACCCACGGGGTCCGTCAGGGAGGTGGAGTCGCGGGGATCGTGGCCGCCGATGAGTTCCTGCAGCAGGGCAGCGTCCAGCACGGTGCGGGAGACCGGGCCGATCTGGTCCAGCGAGGAGGCCATGGCGATGGCGCCGTAGCGGGAGACGCCGCCGTAGGTGGGCTTGACGCCCACGGAACCGGTGACGGAGGCCGGCTGGCGGATGGATCCGCCGGTGTCGGTGCCCAGCGCCAGCGGAGCTTCGAACGCGGCGACGGCGGCTGCGGAGCCTCCGCCGGATCCGCCGGGGATGCGGTCCAGGTCCCACGGGTTGCGGGTGGGGCCGTAGGCGGAGTGTTCCGTGGAGGAGCCCATGGCGAACTCGTCCAGGTTGGTCTTGCCGAGCATCGGCATGCGGGCGGCACGGATCTTCGAGATCACCGTGGCGTCGTAGGGGCTCATCCAGCCCTCAAGCATCTTGGAGCCGGCCGTGGTGGGCTGGCCCTTGGTGACGATCAGGTCCTTGATGGCGATGGGAACGCCGGCCAGTTCGTGCAGTTCCTCGCCTGCGGCACGGGCCTTGTCGACGTCGGCGGCAACCTGCAGCGCCTCATCGGTGTTGACGTGCAGGAAGGCGTTGATGGCGCCGTCCACCTCGGCGATGCGGTCCAGATGGGCCTGCGTGACCTCGACGGCGGACACTTCACCGGCAGCCAGCTTGGCGGCCAGCTGTGCGGCGCTTGATGTAATCAGTTCACTCATGGAAGCTTTTACTCCTCATCCAGGATGGCAGGGACCTTGAAGCGGCCGGCGGCGTTGTCCGGGGCGCCGGACAGGGCTTCTTCATTGGTCAGCGTCTGCCCCACAACGTCTTCACGGAAGACGTTGACCAGCGGGATGGGGTGGGAGGTGGCCGGGATGTCCTCGCCGGCAACTTCGCTTACGGATTTGATCGAATCCACGATGACATCGAGTTCGCCGGCCATCTTGTCCAGCTCGTCGTTGGTCATCTCAATGTGGGCCAGCCGCGCCAGATGCGCCACAGCCTCACGATTGATCTCAGACATGAGTCTCCCATGCGTCTTTTAGGAACGTGTTTCGGCTTTAAGCCGGTATCCGTTCCAGTCTACGGCGTTTCGGCGCAGGGCATGGAGGCCCCCGCCACACGCTGCCGGTACCCGCTGCCGGTCCGCTGCCGGTGCGCTGCCGGTACGCAAAAGCCGTCCCGCCGCCGTCGGGCGCCGGGACGGCCGGGGCCGCGTACTGATGGAGGATCAGACCGCCTTGCGGAACACCCAGAGAATGTAGTCCTCGCCGGGGACGGTCCAGTCCCGCTCCGGAACCCGCTCAAACCCGCAGGACAGGTAGAGGGCATGGGCGTTGAGCATCGTGGTCATGCTGGTGAGGCTGACTGCTTCGATGCCGTCCTTGTTCCGGGCGTAGTCGACGATGGCGTTGACCATCGCGCGGCCCACTCCCCCGCGCTGGACTGCGGGATCCACGGCGAGCATCCGGAATTCCAGTTCGCCTTCAATGGCGATGTCGGTGTAGGGCTGGCCGGCGTAGGTGATTGCGGCGGAGGCAGCCACCTTGCCGTTCAGCTCGGCTACCCACAGCTCGGTGTGCTTGGCGCGGTCCTCAACGTTTTCCAGTTCCTTGACGTAGGGATTGTCGGCCTCGATGTGATTGCCGTGCAGGTAAGCCTCACGGGTAATCCGGCGAATGTCGTCAAAGTCAGCCTCGGTGGCAAGCCGGATGGTGATGCTCATGCGTGGTACGAGTCCTTAAGGTCTTGGTTGAAGTGCACGTAGATTCTATCCCCGCTCCGGTGGGTTTCCGGACGGCGGTGAGACGGCGCACAGCCTCTGACCCCAACCTGTAACTAACCTGTCGCTGCGCTACCGTCGGCGGACTGCGGCGCACTCCACGCAGAAGCGGGTTTCCGGGCGGATTTCCAGCCGTGCCGCCGGGACGGGGGTTTGGCAGCGTTCGCAGATTCCGTAGCTGTCCGTGTCCAGGCGTTCCCGCGCCTCCATCAGTTCAATCAGGGACGTTTCCGCTGCGGCCAGCAGGGCCACTTCATTGGCCCGTTCCACGGACACCGTGGTTCCTTCGGGATCGTGTTCGTCATCTGCCGGGATGTCCTTCGCGGCCAGCGTGACTTCCCGGATCACCGCGGTCAGCGTGGTGATCTGTTCACGGGTGCGTTCCATCCGTTCGTCGATCAGGCGGGCAAAGTAGGCGGCGTCGAGTTCCGGCGGGGTCTGCAGGGCGGGTGTCGGGCTGGGCGTCGTCGCGGGTTTCGCGGGCGTCGTCTGCGCCGCGGCTGCTACTGGCTCGGGCGTTCCCCGGATGGTCTTCCGCGGGGCTGCGGGTGCTTTCTTAGGCATGCGTTTTCCTCCTGTGAGTCGGTGCTGCACGGGATGCATCGGGATAAATTATCCGACGCCGGGGCGGGGAAACGGCCCCCACGGGACGGTCCTTTCCTCAGGGCTTAATCCCGGTAGGATTCGGGTCAACTGTCCAAAATCCGGGGGAATGATGGTTGACACGTTCTACAACGAGCCGCGGCTCGTGGCGCTCTATGACGAAGACAATGCAGGGCAATGGGACACCGACTTTTACGCCGGTTTGATCGGCGATAAGCCGCTCCGCATCGCCGACGTCGGATGCGGTACCGGGAGTTTCGCCGTGCGGCTGGCGCTGGCGGGCCACACGTTGACCGGCATCGATCCGGCGCACGGCATGCTGGAGGCGGCGCGGGCGCGTGACGGCGGCGAGAGGGTCACCTGGCTGCAGGGCACCGCCGCGGATCTGCCTCCGGGTCCGTTTGATGCTGCCCTCATGACAGGGCATGCGTTCCAGTGCCTCCTCACGGAGGCCGAGATCCTCGAAACGCTGGTAGCTGTTCGGTCCCGGCTCGCCTCCGGGGGAACCTTCTATTTCGAAACCCGGAACCCTGCTGCGAAAGCCTGGCTGGAGTGGGACAGCGGCCGCACCGGGCCGAAGATCCAGGAATCCTCTGCAGGAACGCTGGAGGTGGAGTGGGAGCTGATCTCGGTGGAAGACCAGCCCGACGGCGTGTTGGTCACCTTCGAGGACCGTACCGTTTTCCAGTCCGACGGCGAACGGTTCACCAGCCGCAGCACCCTGAAGTTTGTGCGGGCAGAGGTATTGAAGGACCTGCTGGATCGGGCCGGCTTCAGCTCCGTGGACTGGTACGGAGACTGGGAGGGCGGTCCGTTTGTAGAAGCGTCCAGCCGGGAGATCATTGTGGCCGCGCGGCGGTAATCCGGCTATTTGCTCTGGCCCGCCTCAGAATGGCGGCTCCTGTTCCTGCCGGGAATCGGCCTGCACATAATCCTTCGGTCTGGAATGCTCACTCCAATCCAATGCCGGACCCGGCGGGTCCAGTTCCAAGAAGGGCTCGGTCCGGTAGACGCGGCCCGTCGGCGAAGTCCACTCGATGACCCCGGGCGAGGGCTGACAGGCCTTCCAGTAACCGAGGGTCTTGAACCTGTGGTGCCGGCGGCAGAGGTGTTCCAGGTTCCCGTGGTCGGTAGGACCGCCGCGGGCCCAGTCGACGGTGTGGTCGACGTCCGAGTTCGCTGTACTGACCCTGCACCCGGGGAATCGACAGGTTCCGTCTCGGGCACGGAGCCAGCGGCGGAGCCCGGCCGGTACTTTTCTACGCCGTCCCACTCCGAGGATTTCTCCCGTCCGCGGATCCTGTGCGAGGCCGGTCCATCCGGCAGCGTTCCGGGCCAGTCTTCGGGCAGCTTCTGCGCTGATGGGTCCGTAGCCGTGCAGTTCCGCTGGCTGGTCGTCGGCGCCGAAGAGAGTTTCGGCGTTGATCAGGACCATAATCTCCGCCTTCGGTACCGCACCTTCCCCATCGCATCCGGTATTGCCTGCGCTTGCCATCCCGGCAGCCCTGCCACCGCCGTCAGTTGTGCCTCCGGAACTTGAGCCGAGCCCGCCCATCAACAGCTGCGCCAGGATGTCCGCACGGAGCTGATCCGTGGTCCGGCCATCGCCGGCTACCTGTTCACCCCGCGCTGCAGTGCTGAGGGTCGTGTAAATCTGCTGGGCTTCTGCGGCCCGAAGATAAGCGGAGAGGCAGGACATGCCGTCCTCTTCACGGTCCAGGGTGACTTTGCGCTGCTCGAAGGCGGTCAGATGCCTCTTGCTGATCGTGTCCGGAAACTTCCTCTCCCGCAGCCGCCGGGCCTTAGCGGAGAACTGCGACCGGGTCTGACCCTCCGCTGCCTCCAGTAGGTCAGCTTCGAACCCGGGCAGGCTCGCGGCCGGCACGTTTTGGCACTGGTCCAGGACGACCTGCGCGTGCTGGTAACTAAGCTGGCCTTCTTCCAAGGCGATCAAGGTAGCGGTATGCAAAGTGCAGAGACTGGTCGCTTCAGTAAGGAGCCGCTGACCGGTGACCTGCGGAACGTTCAGGATGGTGGCGCATTCAGAAGCCGCGAGGCTAAAAGCCATCCCCGGTTCGATCCGTTCGGAAGGGGTATATCTGTCGTCCCGGAAGAGCTCCCCCATGCGGTTGACCAGGCGCGCTTCCAGTGCGTGCACCCATGACATCAAATGCGCGACCCGGCCCAGGGCATCGCCCACCATGTCCTCGTCAAAGGCTTCAAGGTTCTGCAACGCCAATGTTCCGGTAAAACCGTCCGGGAAACCGCCGGCAGCCTCTCCGTTCGGACCCACGCGGCCAGCGCCTTCCGGCTCTGTGGATGCAGTTGCTGCGTCCTCGGGAGTGGAAGTGACCGCGGCGTCGTCCTCGGGAGTCGTGGCAGGAGAATGATCGGCACCCGCGTCAGTACCTCCGTCAGGCTCGATAGCCAATTCAGCACGGTAAACCGACAAGGTGCAGGCCATTCGGGGCGCATCCGCTTCACCAGTGGTGCCTTCCGGCTGCTGGTCTTCACTGCCTTGCTCTTCGGTTGTCCGTCCGGTGTTCCCGAGCTGATCCATACCTCAGGATTTCATCCGGCACTGACATTTCCGGGCCAATAACAGCCCAAAAGCAGTGCTCTCGAAAACCGGAAATACCTGTCTTTCGAACGCCACTACCTGCCCGCAAGCCAAGTCGCTGGCGGCGCTCTACCAAACCCTTCGACACCCCTGAAAGCGTGGCGACGGCCCGACTGGTGGCCATGGAGGACCAGATTGCGGACCTGGCCACCGCGGAGCAAGCCATGTAGGACCAAGCCGCCCGAGAACCAGACCGCCGAAGATCGCCTCTCAGACTGAATAAAGCCTGCAGCCGCCATCTACGAAAAGTTCCCCAGCGCATCCCGGAGCATCCGGTGGCCTTGTGCCTCGAACTTAAGGTCGCCGACTTGGTAAGCCCACGCAGCAGTGGAGACAGCTTCGCGCAGCAGCGTTACGTTCCAGAGTTCACTGTCCCTGGAGTCCGGTCCGTACCCCTCAAAGAAGGCGGCTTCGAGATGACTGCGAGACCTCCATTGCTTCACCGCCAAGCGGCAAAGGTCCGTCACGGAAGGCCTCATTTCGTACCGGCCGAAATCGATAATACTCAGTTCACTGCCGTCCATAAGCCAGTTGCGCGGTTGCCAGTCACCATGGGTGGGAACGAGAACCACCGGCTTGGGCTGATAGGCACCGAGAATGGCCCTGACCGGGGCAACGCGTGCCTCTGAAATGCGGTGCGGCTTCTCCAGCCAAGACAACGCTTTGGCAGTGGCCCGTGCCTCATAGCCGATGTCGGTACGCGCGGTCTGCTCGTGGAATATCCGCAAAAGACGGCCGACCTGCCGGTACGTGTCGGGGGCATATTCAGCTTCGGTTCCCTCCACAAGAGACCCTTCCAGATACTCCGTGACCAAGATGTTCGAGGAACGGTCCGACTGGACAAGTTTTGGCGCACGGTTCTGCCGGGACCATACGCTGACCCACGACTCATGGGCGTCGATCTCGCGGCCTATGTGGTGGTTGGAAGCGCGCCCCGTCCGCTACTTGAAGGACGGCAGTATCCAGAAGGTCCCAGGAGAGATCGGAAACGAGTCGCGCCCCCGGTAGCCACTCTTCTACAAGTACGGCCTGACGCGCACTCAGCCGGTTCCGGTGCCAGGTTTCCATTCCGGCAGACTAGCGCCCGTTCCAGCCACAGCTAACCCAGCAGCGCAGCCCCGGCGACAGTGACGGCGTCGAGCCGCTCGGCGTCGTTGGCAGGCTGCGGAGGACGCTGGACCGGCACACCGGCTTCCTCGGCAATCAGGGCCCCGGCTGCGTAGTCGTATTCGTTGAGACCGCGCTCGATGTAGGCATCCAGGGCACCGTCCGCCACCATGCACAGGTCCAGGGCCGCAGACCCCAGCCGCCGCACGTCGGCGAACTCCCCGGCCAGCTGGGGCAGGGCTGCGTACTGTTCGGACCGCACGCCGGCGTCGTAGGAGAACCCGGTGCCGAGCAGCTTTCCGACCCGCTGGGGATCGGGACCGGTGAGCTTCCGTACGCTGCCGTGCTCGGCCAGCCAGGCTCCGTGTCCGCGGGCGGCCGAATACACCCGCACCAGCGCGGGAGCATGGACGACGCCGGCCAGCCACTCGCCGTCGTCGTTCACCGCCGCCACTGAGGTGCCGTAATAGACGATGTCTCGGATGAAGTTGGTGGTGCCGTCCAGCGGATCAATGGACCAGCGAATCCCGGAGGGATGCACCGGGACGGCCGGTTCCAGCTCCTCCCCCATCACGACGTCGTGCGGACGCAGACGTGCGAGAACCTCCCGGACCGCGACCTCGGCGGCTGTATCGAAGTCCGTGACCCAGTCGCCGTCGGCACTCTTGTTCACAGCATTCAGGCCGCCGGCAGAGCGCCGCGCAAGTACAGCGGCACCGGCGGCAGCCGCCTCGCGGGCTACCTCGAGAAGTTCCAGCGGATCCGCCGCGTCGGGCAGCGGCATCATTCGGACTCCCCGACCGGCACGGATTCCGGAACCGGCCCGCCCGGCACGGACCCCTCGGCCAGCAGCGTGCGGAAGCCGTCTTCGTCAATCACGCGCACCCCCAGCTGCTCGGCCTTGTCCAGCTTGGTGCCGGCGTTCTCCCCGGCCACCACGTAGTCGGTTTTCTTGGAAACCGACCCCGACGCCTTGCCGCCGCGGGTCAGGATGGCTTCCTTCGCCTCGTCGCGGCTGAAGTTCGGCAGGGTTCCGGTCACGACGACGGTCAGGCCCTCCAGCGTGCGCGGTGTCGCTTTGTCACGTTCGTCGGCCATCCGCACCCCCGCGGCCGCCCAGGCGTCCACGATCTCGCGGTGCCAGTCCTCGGCGAACCACTCCTTCAGCGCGGCGGCGATGGTGGGTCCGACGCCGTCGACGTGCGCCAGCTGGTCCTCGGTGGCGGCGCGGATGGCGTCCATGGAGCCGAAGGAACCCGCCAGGGCGCGTGCCGCCGTCGGGCCCACGTGCCGGATGGACAGGGCCACCAGGACCCGCCACAGCGGCTGGGTCTTGGCCTTCTCCAGTTCGGTGAAGAGCTTGCGGGTAGTGGCGCTGGGCTCGGAGGGCTTCTTGGCGGTGCCCTTGGTGTAGAAGTAAGGCACGAGTTCGGTGCCGTCCACTACTCCCTTGACGCGCTTCGGCCGTTCGATCCGCACGTCGGCAAGGTCTTCGATCTTCAGGTCGAACAGCCCGGCCTCGCTGGTCAGCGGCGGGGTTTCCGGCTCAGCCGGCGAGGTGAGCGCGATGGCCGCTTCCCAGCCAAGCGCTTCGATGTCGAAGGCGCCGCGGCCGGCCAGGTGGAACACGCGCTCACGCAGCTGGGAGGGGCAGGACTTGGAGTTGGGGCAGCGGATGTCCACGTCCCCTTCCTTGGCCGGCTTCAGCTCGGTGCCGCAGGAGGGACAGTGGGTGGGCATCACGAAGTCGCGTTCGCTGCCGTCACGGAGTGCGACGACGGGGCCCACGATTTCCGGGATCACGTCGCCGGCCTTGCGCAGCACCACGGTGTCGCCGATCTTCACGCCCTTGGCCTTCACCACGTCCTGGTTGTGCAGCGTGGCCATTTCCACGGTGGAACCGGAGACCAGCACCGGCGTCATCATCCCGTAGGGCGTGACCCGGCCGGTACGGCCAACGTTCACGCGGATGTCCAGCAGCTTGGTGTTCACTTCCTCCGGCGGGTACTTGTAGGCCACGGACCAGCGCGGTACGCGGGACGTGTTGCCCAGTGCGCGCTGCAGGCCGAAGTCGTCCACCTTGACCACAATGCCGTCGATTTCGTGCGAGAGATCGTGCCGGTGCTCGCCGTTGTCGGCAATGTACTTCAGCACTTCTTCGTAGGTGTCCAGCACCTTGTAATAGGGCGACGTCGGCAGTCCCCACTGCTTCAGCAGTTCGTAGGTTTCGGACTGGCTGGCCACGTTGAGTCCTTCGCGCGCCCCTATGCCGTGCACGTACATGCTCAGCGGGCGGCGGGCGGTGACTTCGGGGTCCTTCTGCCGCAGGGAACCGGCGGCGGCGTTGCGCGGGTTGGCGAACGGCGCCTTGCCCGCTTCCACCATGGTTTCGTTCAGGTGCGCGAATTCCTTTGAGGGGATGAAGACCTCACCGCGGATTTCCATTTCCGCCGGCAGGTCCTCGCCCTTGAGGGTGCGCGGGATGGAGGCGATGGTGAGTACGTTGTGGGTGATGTCCTCGCCCGTGGTGCCGTCCCCGCGGGTGGCGGCCCGGACCAGTTCGCCGTTGCGGTAGAGCAGGTTGACCGCAAGGCCGTCGATCTTCAGCTCGGTGAGCCACTTGACCTGCGCACCGGGGGCAATATTGGCAACGGACGCTTCGGCCTTGCGTACCCAGGCGTCCAGCTCGTCGAGGGAGAAGACATCCTCGAGGCTGTACATCCGCTGCAGGTGTTCCACCGGAGAGAAGGCCGCGGATACCTCGCCGCCTACTTCCTGGGTGGGTGAATCGTTGGTGACCAGCTCGGGGTGCAGCGCCTCAATCTCTTCCAGGCGGCGGTAGAGCCGGTCGAATTCCGCGTCCGAAACCAGGGGCGCGTCTTCGTTGTAATACGCGAAGCGGTAGCGGCGCACCTGCTCGGCGAGCGTCTGATATTCCTCGCGCAGGTCCCCGGCGGGCGGGGTGTCTGTGCTGACCGATTCGACGGCGGCTTCGGTGTCCGTGGGTTCAGGAGATGTCTTGGCTGTGCTCACCTAACCAATCTTGCCGTATAGCGTCCGGTTGCGGGAGCTTTACGGGACTACGACGCCGGGGCGAGACGTCTCCTGCACGTCGTCACGAACCATGCCTGCCAAGCCCGGGCTTCGGAGCCAGCCACGCCGGAATATGCCCAATTCTGCTCCAACTCCGCGCGCTGCGAAACCACATCCACTGCCACTGGCTCTTCAGACACCTGCGTACCCCCTCGTATGTGGCCTAGCCCGCGACGGGCTTGAGCCGGTTCTGGAACATCTCGACATCCGTGACCGCGGACTCCGGCTGAACCGTCCAGTAGACCCCGGCATCTGCCTTGTTCAAGCCCAGCGACTCTGCGACGTCAGCGTTGTGCCCGGTGTAGAACAACCGGAAGATGCGTGCACCGCCGTCGTGCGCCACATCCGTAATCCGGAAGGGATGCCCCTGCCACCGGCACACCGCATTGACCTCGAACAGGTCATCCAACTCGGAGACCGGCACCTCCCGGCTCCAGCAGCCGCGCATCGTCCGCCGGAACCCGGTAATCTCAGCCGGCGGCTCCGACGCCGCAGCCAGCACCGCCTTGTCACCCACCACGTCCGCCGGGAACTGAAAACCGTCCCATACCGCCGCCCAACCGATCACCGTCTGCGGCACCGTGTGCGCAGGACTGGAGATACCGGAACCCTCGAGGATGCCCCAGCCCGAAGCTGCGTCAATGTACATCGCCAGCAACTGATCCTGCTGACCTTCCCGGATCCGCCACAGCTGCGCACGCGGGGGAATCCGGCACTCGTCCAGGAACCATACCGGCGCAACGCCCCCGCCCCAGCGGGCAAACCCGGTACCGGTGAACGGCGGCCGGTCCACGAACTCCGGCGCCGTCGCCGAATGCACGTAGACCGACGGCGGCGCCTGGAACCGGAGCACGTCCAGATAGTCGGCGGACGGATCCCACGGCGAGCCCGGGAAGCCCAGCCCGTGGGCCTCAAACAGCTCCCGGGGCGACTTCACCTGTGCGACGTCGCCGGCGTTCAGGACAAACCCGGCGATCGTGTCGCGGTTGCCCTCCACCATCGTGCCCACATGGGCCGGGCTGAGCGGCTTCTGGAAAATCAAGATTCCCTGCTTTCCTTATGAAACATGGCCGCCAAGCCCGAGCTTTGGAGCCAGCCACGCCGGAATATGCTCCGGATCCCGCGGGAACTTCTGCTGGTCCTGCTTATAGGACTGGTCGGCAAGCGGGAAACTCCAGTCCGCTTCCTGGTCAAAGTTGTAGTGCGTTTCCACATGGCCCTGGTCATCGAGGCGCATCTCCATGGAAAACCATGTGCCGTACCCCGGCCGATACATCAGCTTGCGTAATGGCCTCAACAGCGAAAAGGCTGCTTTCGCGTTTGCACGCTCTTCGACACCATTACGGTCAACATAGATCATGGATTCCGTCACCTTGCCTGCAGAACGAGCCTCAAACTTCAGGGCCTGCCAGCTCTGCCGGACACTCGCGTCGAGAACCCGAGCCAAATCCCTTTCCAACTCGCTCCTCCGCAAGACCACATCCACTGCCACTGACTCTTCAGACACAGGCCTGTCCCCTCATCATTTGATGGTTACCGCTACTGCACGGGTGAGTTGGAAGCGCTGCCAAGGCCGAGCTTTGGAGCCAGCCACGCAGGAATATGCTCCGGATCCCGCGGAAACTTCTGCTGGTCTTCGACGTAGGACTCATCATCCAAGGGGAAGCTCCAGGCCGCTTCCTCGTCGTAGTTGTAGTGCGTTTCCGCATGCCCCTGGTCATCGATCTTCATGGTCAGGGAGAACCAGGTGCCATACCCCGGCCGGTACATGAGTTTGCGCAACTCCGACATGAGTTTGAATGACTGATTTGAATTTCTTTCAATCTTCACCACACCGTTCCGATCGACGTAGAGCTGGATTTCCGACACGGTGGCGGACTCACGCCCCTCGAACCTGAGCGACCGCCAGCCCGACCGCACACTCCCGTCCACCTCGCGTGCCAACGCCGTCTCCAATTCGGTCCTTCTCAAAACCAATTCCAGACCCGCCAACTGTTCAGACACAGGCCAACCCCCTCATCGTCGAATGGTTACAGCTATTAAAAGGGCGGGAGCCTGGGCTCCCACCCCGTGGAACTAGTTGGAAGCGCCGAGCCCGAGCTTCGGCGCCAACCACGCAGGAATATGCTCCGGATCCCGTGGGAACTGCTTTTGGTCTTCTACATAGGACTGGTCAGACAGAGGGAAAGTCCAGGCTGCCTCTTCGTCATAGTTATAGTGCGTCTCAGCCTGCCCCTGGTCACCACCGATCTTCATGGTCAGGGAGAACCAGGTACCGTACCCCGGCCGGTACATTAGCTTGCGCAACTCCTCGACGAGGTCGAAGGAGTGATCCGAGGGTTCCTCCTTCTTCACCACGCCGTTCCGGTCGACGAAGAGCTGGACCTCCGAAACAGTACCGGCTTCACGCCCCTCGAAGCGGAGCGACCGCCAGCCAGCACGCACGCTCCCGTCCACCTCACGCGCCAAAGCCGTTTCCAGCTCGGAACGCCGCAGAATCAAATCCAGGCCTCCCAATGCTTCGGACATTAGTCAGCCGATGTTCTGTACGGCGGACTTCGCCCGCGCACCCGCACCCGCAGCCGTCTCATCATTCTGCGACAGCGTCTGCTTCACCAACGCAATAATGTTCCGCGTCTCATTGGCAGCATTCCGGAAACG
>NZ_JAJJOE010000013.1 GCF_020907405.1 Arthrobacter sp. zg-Y769 | reverse complement strand
CTAAATTCGAAACCGGCTAAAAAAACCGTCCCATACCCACGGGGTGGGCGGTAACGGCCTGTTCAACCAATCAAAATAAATTGGTATCAATAAACTTGGCACACTATTGAGTTCTCAAACAACAGACTGCTTCCGGCACCAGCAGGCGATTCTCAAGGAATCTAAGCTCTGCATCGCTCCGGAGCAACTTTTCTATCTTAGCCACACTGTCCGGTGGGTGTCAATCCGGCCGTGGATCCTTCCGGCGAACCGGCAGGAAGCTAGTTCCCGGACTCACGACTGAAGGTCGAAACCCATGGGATCCGGTCTCCTGGTTCAATGTCCAGAATCTCGATTCCCTCGATCAGCGCGGGTATTAACTCTAGCACGGTTTTTACCGGACCGTGCACCTGCGCGGCCCGGCCTCCAGTCGGGAGGCCGGGCCCCCATCCCTACGGCTTGGGAACCAGGTACAGCACGCCCAGCGGAGGAACGGTAAGCGTGGCGGACGCCGGCTGCCCGTTGCAGGCACCTTCAACCGCGTGCACTACGCCCATGTTCCCCACCCCGGAACCGCCGAACTCGGCGGCGTCGGTGTTCAGTGCTTCCACCCATTCGCCGGCCCACGGCATTCCCAATCGGAAGTCCTTGTGCGGGGCGCCGGCAAAGTTGGCTACACACACGACCGGATTACCCTGGTGGTCCCACCGGATGAACGAAAGGACATTGAGGGCGCCGTCGTTCTCGTTGATCCACTGGAAACCTGCCGGCTCGTTGTCACGTGCGGACAGGGCCGGGGTGCTGCGGTAGATCTCGTTGAGCTGCTTCACCATGAGCTGGACACCCTTATGCTGCGGGGTGTCGGTCAGGTACCAGTCCAGTCCGTACTGCTCGGACCATTCCGCTTCCTGGCCGAATTCGGTGCCCATGAAGATCAACTGCTTGCCCGGGTGCGCCCACTGGAAGGCCAGGTAGGCACGCAGGTTCGCCAGCTGCTGCCAGCGGTCACCGGGCATCTTGCGCAGCAGGGAGCCCTTACCGTGCACCACTTCGTCATGACTGATGGGCAGCAGGAAGTTCTCCGTGTACGCGTAGACCAGGGAGAAGGTCAGCTGGGAGTGGTGATAGACGCGGTTGATCGGGTCTTCGGACATGTACTGGAGCGTGTCGTGCATCCAGCCCATGTTCCACTTGAGCCCGAATCCGAGTCCCCCACTGCTCGTGGGACGCGTAACGCCGGGGAACGCGGTGGATTCCTCGGCGATCATCACGATGCCCGGCACCCGCTTGTAGGCGGTCGCGTTGACTTCCTGCAGGAAGGAGATCGCCTCGAGGTTCTCCCGGCCGCCGTAGACGTTGGGGGTCCACTGGCCTTCGGGGCGCGAGTAGTCCAGGTACAGCATGGAGGCCACGGCATCCACCCGGAGCCCGTCGACGTGGAACTCTTCCAGCCAGTAAATCGCATTGGCTACGAGGAAGTTGCGTACTTCACGACGGCCGAAGTCGAAGACCAGCGTTCCCCAGTCGAGCTGCTCGCCCCGGAACGGGTCGCCGTGCTCGTAAAGCGTCTGCCCGTCGAAATTAGCCAGCGCCCAGGGGTCCTTCGGGAAGTGGGCCGGAACCCAGTCCAGAATGACGCCGATACCGGCCTGGTGCAGCCGGTCGACGAGGTAGCGGAACTCGTCCGGATGCCCGAACCGAGCGGTGGGGGCAAAGTAGGAAGTGACCTGGTAACCCCAGGACCCGCCGAAGGGATGCTCGGCCACGGGCATCAGTTCCACATGGGTGAAGCCCTGCCACTGGACATACTCGGCCAGCTGGTCTGCCATTTCCCGGTAGTTCAGTCCGAGCCGCCAGGAGCCCAGGTGCACCTCGTACACACTCATGGGCGAGTTGTGCGGATCCCGGGAGGCCCGGGTCTCCATCCATTCGGCGTCGCCGAACTCGTAGGTGGACTCGACCACGCGAGAACCGGTCAGCGGCGGCACCTCGGTGCCCTTGGCCATCGGGTCGGCCTTTTCCCGCCAGACACCGTCGCTGCCCAGGATTTCGTACTTGTACCGGGCACCGGCTTCCACCCCCGGCACGAAGATTTCCCAGACGCCGGAGCTGCCAAGTGAACGCATCGCGTTGATGATGCCGTTCCAGCCGTTGAAATCGCCCTTGACCCGCACGGAGCGGGCGTTGGGAGCCCAGACGGCGAAACTGGCACCGGAGATGTCGCCCAGCACGGAATCGTAGTGGTGCAGGTTGGCGCCCAGGACCGTCCACAGGTTTTCGTGCCGCCCTTCACCGATCAGGTGCAGGTCTACGTCACCGAGGGAGGGAAGGAACCGGTACGGATCATCGAACAGCCGGGGCTCTTCGCCGTCGTACGTCACCTCGACCCGGTAGTCCGGAACCGCGCCCGGAGTCCGGGCCGGGAAGGTTCCCACCCAGATGCCGTTGTATTCATGCCGCAGCGGCACCCGGCCTTCGGGCGTTACTGCCACCACTTCGCGCGCCAGCGGGCGCAGGGTACGGATGGTGACCGTTCCGGAATCATTCAGGTGCGCGCCGAGGACTGCGTGCGGCTGGTAGTAGCTGCCCTCCGAAACGGCCTGCAGCACGTCTTCGGGAACGGGAATCGGATCGGTGGAGACGGGAACGTCGGGCACCTCGGGCTCTTCGGCGGCGGATGGTGTCCGCGGCTTGCGATGCTTACTCACTGTGCTCTCTTCCTGGCTCTCGTCCTGGCGTGCTGCGTTCTCGGCCTGCGCCAGAATGTTGCGGACGGCAGTGGCCGGCACGCTGATCCAGCGGGGACGGTTTCGAATCTCGTAGACAACTTCATACAGCGCCTTGTCCAGCCACAGGGCCAGGAACAGGGGGTCGCTGCGGTTGATGGTGGTGCCGGTTTCCTTCTCGTACCCGCGCAGGAAGGCGTCTGCCGCGGCCGCTGCCCACCGGTAAGCCGCTTCGTTACGCCGCTGCACTGCCTCATCCGACTCGCCGGCGCCCGCGGCACCGTCAATCAGTGCGACTCCGGCCGCGTAATCGATCGAGCGCAGCATGCCGACGACGTCGCGCAGCGGCGCGTCAGGCACGCTCCGTTCCGCGGCGGGCCGCAGCGGCTCGCCCTCGAAGTCGAGGACGATCCAGCCCCGGTCCGGCACGCGCAGCACCTGGCCGAGGTGGTAATCGGCATGGATGCGCTGCAGGTTTGGCAACGCCTGGAGGTTGTGGACCTGCTTCAGCAGGTACTCCACTGCGTCATCGAAAGGTCCGACGACGTCGCGGGCTTCCGCCCACGCCCACCTGATCCGGGAGCTGAGGGACTCCAGGAATTCCGTGCGTTCGACGGGGCTGGGAGGCCTGCTGCCGAACGCAGCTGCCAGCTGCTGGTGGATGCGGCCGGTTGCGGCACCCAGTTCCTCCGCCTCCACCGTGAAGTCCCGGCCGGCAAGGGCAGCCGAGGATGCGGTCCGCCAGGCGTCTTCGCTGCCCGGGAAGAATTCCCGCAGCACGGACAGGTGTCCGGTCAGCAGTTTCTCTCCGGACTCGTCCGCCGGGTCCGTCCAGGAGCCGGTCACCCAGCCGTAGGTGGCCGGAACATCCACCGACCCGACTTCGGTCAAACGTGCGCTGACCTCGACATCCGGGCTCTCGCCGGCCGCCACCACGCGGTAGAACTTCACGATCAACGGTGCCTCAGGCGCCTGCACAATCACGGAGGTGTTGGACTGTTCGCCCTTCAGGACCTTGGTGGGCAGCGGCGCCCGGAACGGCGCCCAGTCGGCAAAGCCGTCCAGGGCAAAGCCGTGCGTGTGCCCGTCCAGGGACGAAGCCTGGGACCGCATCAGTTCCAGCCATGCCGTGACGAAGACCGGGTCGGCGGTCGCGTCGTAGAGCCACCGCTCCCCCAGGTCTTCCTGGTGCGCCCGGCCCAGCAGGGCGGCCTCCAACTCGGGGGCCGGTGCGGTCCGGTAGCTGACCGGCACGCTGATGACGTCCCGGCGGTCCCCGGAGACGACGGCGATGAGGTGGACTTCCAGCCCGACCTCGCCGGCGGGATCCTCGAGCCGGATCCCGCCGACCCTTTCCAGCACGACTTCGCGGCCCTTTGCAGGGAACCAGCGTTGCCCGGGGAGCCAGGACGTCAGGATTTCGGGCAGGGACGGCGTCAATGAGCTCATCTCCGTCCGGCCTCCGAGATCGGAATCATGGGAATGGCCTCGGTCTGGGGCGATGAGGTGTCGGACTTCGGCGACCGCAGGCGCAGCCAGTAGAAGTCGTGGCTGCCCAGGGTCAGCGTCAGTGCGCCGTCTTCTCCGATGGTGGGGAAGAGGGTACCGCCGAAGGCGTCCCGCAGGCCGCGGTTGGCGAACTCCGGCAGCTTCATCGACGCGGAGATGGGGTGCTGGGAGAGGTTGAAGATACACAGCACTGTCTCGCCCACCTCGCCCTCCGGGTTGTTGTCCGGCAGCTCGCGTACAAAGGCCAGTGCGGCTTCGGCATCGGTCGGCACGTTGCGGTAGGAACCCAGGCCGAAGGCCGGGTGGGCGCGGCGGACCATGATCATCTGCCGGATCCAGTGCAGCAGGGAACTCGAGCTGGCGAGCTGCGCCTCAACGTTTACGTGGTTGTAGTGGTAAACCAGCGACTGCACCACCGGCAGGTACAGCTTGCCGGGATCGGCGGTGGAGAATCCGGCGTTGCGGTCCGGGTTCCACTGCATGGGTGTGCGGGAGGAGTCACGGTCTTCCAGCCAGATGTTGTCCCCCATGCCCAGCTCGTCGCCGTAGTACAGGAACGGGCTGCCCGGGAGGGCCAGCAGCATCGCGTGGATCAGTTCGATTTCCGACCGCGAGTTGTCCAGCAGCGGAGCGAGCCGGCGGCGGATACCGATGTTGGCCCGCATGCGCGAATCCGGGGCATACCAGCCGAGCATGGCCTGGCGTTCCTCATTGGTGACCATTTCCAGCGTCAGCTCGTCATGGTTGCGCAGGAAGGTGCCCCACTGGGCGCCCGCCGGAATTTCCGGGGTCTCTTCCATGGTCTGGATGATCGGTGCGGCCTTCTGGTCCCGCAGCGCGTAGAACAGGCGCGGCATGATCGGGAAGTGGAAGCACATGTGGCATTCGTCGCCGGTCTCGTCGCCGAAGTACTCGACCACTTCGTGCGGCATCTGGTTCGCCTCGGCGATGATGACGCGGCCCGGGTAGTTCTCGTCGACCATGGTGCGCAGGTCCTTGAGGAACCGGTGCGTGGCCGGGAGGTTTTCGCAGTTCGTGCCGTCCTCTTCAAAGAGGTACGGGATGGCGTCGGCCCGGAACCCGTCGATGCCCTGGTCCAGCCAGAAGCGCACGACGTCGAAAATCGCCTCGATTACCTTGGGGTTCTCGAAGTTCAGGTCAGGCTGGTGGCTGAAGAACCGGTGCCAGAAGAACTGGCGGCGGACCGGGTCGAAGGTCCAGTTCGATTCCTCGGTGTCCACGAAGATGATCCGGGCGTCTTCGTACTTCTGGTCGGTGTCCGACCAGACGTAGAAGTCCCCGTAGGGGCCGTCCGGGTCGCTGCGGGACTCCTCGAACCACGGGTGCTTGTCCGAGGTGTGGTTCAGCGGAAGGTCGATGATGACGCGCAGCCCGCGGGCGTGTGCTTCGGCAACCAGCCGCTTGAAGTCGCTGATGGTGCCGAACTCGTCGAGGACATCGTAGTAATCGGAGATGTCATAACCGCCGTCGCGCAGGGGCGACTTGAAGAACGGCGGCAGCCACAGGCAATCTATGCCCAGCCACTGCAGGTAGTCCAGCTTTTCGATCAGGCCGCTGAAGTCGCCTGATCCGTCGCCGTTGGCGTCCGCGAAGCCGCGGACGAGTACTTCATAGAAAACGGCCTTGCGGTACCAATGGGGATCATTGGTCAAGCCGGGTGCGTGCAGTTGAAACGGGTTGGGCACTAGGAGTTCCTCCGAACTGACAGGATGTGCGCGGGTTCAAAGTGGGCGTCCAGGCGGACGTAGTTGTGGGCTCCCCAGCGCCAGCTCTGGCCGCTGATCAGGTCATCCACCCAGAAGGTGCCGTCGTCGTTCAGATCCTGCGGTGCGAGGTGAAGCGCATCGAGGTCGAGCGTGACGGTGGATTCGCGGGCGCTGTGGGGATCCACGTTAACCACAATAATGAGTGTGTCGCTGCTGGACGGATCGCCGGGGCGGGTCTGTTTGTGCTTGGAGTAGACCACTGTGGACTCATCGGTGCTGGAGTGCACGGTGAGGTTTTCGAGGTCCCCCAACGCGGGGTGGTTTCGGCGGATTTCGTTCAGGCGGGTGATGTACGGGGCGAGGCTGCGGCCTTCAGCTTCCGCCGCGGCGAAGTCCCGCTGCTTGTACTCGAACTTCTCGTTGTCGATGTACTCCTCGGCGCCGGGCCGGGCCACGTGCTCGAACAGCTCGTAGCCGGCGTAGACACCCCACAGCGGGCTGCCGGTGGCAGCCAGCACGGCGCGGATCTTGAACGCTCCGGGGCCGCCGAACTGCAGGAATTCAGTGAGGATGTCCGGGGTATTCACGAAGAAGTTCGGACGGAAGAAGGCCGAAGACTCGTGGGATACCTCGGTGAAGTATTCCTCGATTTCCTCGCGGGTGTTCCGCCACGTGAAGTAGCTGTACGACTGCTGGAACCCCGCCTTGGCGAGGGCATGCATCATCGGCGGCCGGGTGAAGGCCTCAGCCAGGAAAATGACGTCCGGGTTCTCTTCGTTGACCGTGCCGATCAGCCATTCCCAGAACCGGAGCGGCTTGGTGTGCGGGTTGTCCACCCGGAAAATCCGCACGCCGTGGCTGATCCACAGCCGCACAATGCGCAGGATCTCCCGCGACAGGCCCTCGTAGTCATTGTCGAAGTTCAGGGGGTAGATGTCCTGGTACTTCTTCGGAGGGTTCTCTGCATAGGCGATGGTGCCGTCAACACGCGTGGTGAACCATTCAGGATGGCTGGTTACCCAGGGGTGGTCCGGGGAGGCCTGCAGGGCCAGGTCGATGGCGACCTCCAGGCCCAGGTCCCGTGCACTGCCCACGAACGCGTCGAAATCCTCGAACGTTCCCAGATCGGGGTGGATGGCGTCGTGGCCGCCCTCGGCGGCGCCGATGGCCCAGGGCGATCCGGGATCCTGCGGACCGGCGACCAGGGTGTTGTTCGGACCCTTGCGGTGCGTGGTGCCGATCGGGTGGATGGGCGGCAGGTAGATAACGTCGAACTGCATGTCCGCCACGCGCTGCAGGCTGCGGGCGGCCGTGCGGAACGTTCCGGAGGTCCATTCGCGGGTGGCCGGGTCGAATTCCGCGCCCTCGGAGCGGGGGAAGAATTCGTACCAGGCGCCGCGTCCGGCGAGCTCGCGCTCAACCAGGATGGGGAAGCGGTCCGAGCTGGTGACAAGGTCACGGATCGGATCGCGGTCGAGGATGGCCGTGACGGCGTCGGTTCCGGCCGCCGCAAGGCGTTCCTCAACCGGCAGCCCGGTGTCTGCGAGCGCTGCCGCAGCGGCGCGGAACACCTCGGCGTCGGCACCGCTGCGTTCAGCGGCGGCGGCAGCGAACAGTTGGTGGCCTTCGGTGAGCATCAGCTCGACGTCGACGCCGGCGGCGATCTTTACCTCGGCGTTGTGGTGCCAGGTGGCGTAGACGTCCGCCCACCCCTCCACGGCGAAGCTCCAGTGGCCCGTACCGACAGGGCGCAGCATGCCCTCCCAGCGGTCGAGCCCCAGACCCACCGGATGCATCCGGCTGCGGGCAGCAACGCTTCCCTCGGGATCGTAAAGGACGGCACTTGCCCCGACGAGGTCATGTCCCTCACGGAACACGGTGGCCCCGATAACGAGGTCCTCTCCCGGCACGGCTTTGGCGGGGAATCTCCCGTACTCCACTGCGGGAGTCACATTGGTGATCGGAATCCGGCCAAACCGGAGATCCTTCGAGGGCAGGTCTTCTGGTGTCAACGCGCTGGATGTGGTCACAGACTAGACGTTATCGAGAATTCGGACAGAATGCTAAGGCAACGTACTTTTACCGAATCGCCGCAGGTCGGCCATGCTTTGGCTGCGTTTTCAAGTCACCGGGAATTTACCCGGACATTTGTCCGTCATTTCCGTTTTGGTACCGCTGAGTGCGCTAGCGTGACCCGGGTGAAGGCCATCCGCAGATTTACCGTCCGCACCGTCCTGCCGCCCAGCATTGCCCCCTTGGGGCGGCTGGCATCGAATCTCCGCTGGTCCTGGCATCAGCCGACCCTCAGGCTCTTCGAGAGCATAGATCCCGACGCCTGGCGGTCCAGCGGCGAAGACCCGGTGAAGCTGCTGGGGACGGTGAGCCGGGACAAGCTCGAGCGCATCGCGCAGGATGAGCACCTGGTCTCCGTCATCGCCGATCTGGGCGCGGACCTGGACAGGTACCTCAACGAACCCCGCTGGTACCAGAGGCTGGGGGACGACGCACCGGCGTCGATTGCCTACTTCTCCCCCGAATACGGCATCAGCGCCGTGCTGCCCCAGTATTCCGGCGGCCTGGGCATCCTGGCCGGCGACCATTTGAAGGCCGCTTCGGACCTGGGCGTGCCCCTGGTAGCGGTGGGGCTGCTCTACAAGGCCGGGTACTTCAAGCAGGCGCTCTCCCGCGACGGCTGGCAGTTGGAAACCTATCCCGTGCTCGACCCCAATGGGCTGCCGCTGACCCTGCTGCGCGAAGAAGACGGCACCCCGGCAAGGATCACCCTGCCGTTGCCGGACAACCGCCAGCTTTCCGCACACATCTGGCGCGCCGACGTCGGTCGCGTGCCCCTGCTGCTGCTGGACTCGGACGTCATCGGGAACGACGACGCCGCCCGCGGCATCACCGACCGGCTGTACGGCGGCGGCGGCGACCACCGGCTGCAGCAGGAGCTGCTGCTGGGTATGGGCGGCGTCAAGGCGCTGCGTGTACACCAGCGGCTTACCGGTGCTCCCCCTGCCGAAGTGTTCCATAGCAACGAAGGCCACGCCGGCTTCCTGGGCGTGGAGCGGATCCGTGAGCTGATGGACCAGGGCATGACCTGGGAGGAAGCGCTGACCGTTTCCCGCGCTTCGACGGTATTCACCACGCACACCCCGGTGCCTGCCGGCATCGACCGTTTCGAGCAGACGCAGATCCGCCATTTCTTCACTGCCGGCCTGGCGCAGTCCGTGCCCACCGACAAGATCCTGTCCCTGGGCACTGAGAACTACGAGGGCGGAGACCCGGGCAAGTTCAACATGGCCGTGATGGGCCTGCGCCTCGCCCAGCGGGCCAACGGCGTGGCCAAGCTTCACGGCGAAGTCTCCCGTGAAATGTTCTCCGGTCTCTGGCCGGGCTTCGATGTGTCGGAGGTACCCATCACCTCCGTGACCAACGGCGTTCACGTCCCCACCTGGATTGATCCGGAAGTCACTGCCTTCGCCAGCGAGAAATTCGGTGTCGCCACCGTCCACGACCGGGACTGGGGCAGGGCCTATGAGATTGATG
This sequence comes from Arthrobacter sp. zg-Y769, assembly GCF_020907405.1. Classification (GTDB taxonomy): domain Bacteria; phylum Actinomycetota; class Actinomycetes; order Actinomycetales; family Micrococcaceae; genus Arthrobacter_B. The sequence goes on along the minus strand of NZ_JAJJOE010000013.1, from coordinate 93,704 downwards.
ACAAGGATCTGTGGGAGCTGAGGCGGAAGCTGCGCAGCAACCTGGTCCAGGACGTCCGGCGCCGCGTGAAGCGCGCCTGGCGCCGGCGCGGTGCATCGGATGCGGAGCTGGCGTGGACGCAGAACGTGCTGGATCCGGACGTGTTGACCATTGGGTTTGCCCGCCGGGTTCCCACCTATAAACGGCTGACCCTGATGCTGCGGGACCCGGACCGGCTCAAGGCGCTGCTGCTGCATCCCACCCGTCCCATCCAGGTTGTGGTGGCCGGCAAGTCCCACCCCGCGGACGAGCAGGGCAAGAAGATGATCCAGGACCTGGTCCGCTTCACCGACGATCCGGAGGTCCGCCACCGGATCGTGTTCCTGCCCAACTACGACATCGCCATGGCGCGGACCCTGTTCCCCGGCTGCGACGTCTGGCTGAACAATCCGCTGCGCCCGCTGGAGGCCTCCGGTACCTCCGGTATGAAGTCGGCCATCAACGGCGGGCTGAACCTCTCCATCCTCGACGGCTGGTGGGACGAGATGTTCGACGGCAACAACGGCTGGGCCATCCCCTCCGCCAACCCCAGCAAGGGAACCCGCACACGGGAGGTCTACACCGCGGACCAGCGGGACGACATTGAGGCAGCGGCGCTCTATGACCTGCTGGAAAACGCGGTGGGGCCGATGTTCTACGGCACGGAACCGCCCGCAGCTGCCGGTGCGGCCGGGCCCTCGGCGCCGCCCACGGATTCACTGCCGCACGAGTGGCTTGAAATGGTCAAGCACACCCTCGCGGACCTGGGGCCGGATGTCTCGGCGTCCCGCATGCTCAAGGACTACGTCAACCGGCTGTACCGGCCCGCCAGCTCCTCCGGGCGGCACATGGCGGCGGACGGGTACACGGCCGCTAAGGAACTCGCCCTGTGGGTCACCAAGGTTCGGGACGGCTGGTCCACTGTGCAGGTGGAGAACGTGGATTCCGTCGGGGTCAGCGAAAATCCGCAGATCGGTGACAGCTTGACGGTCCAGGCCTACGTTTCCCTGGGTTCCCTGCGGCCGGAGGACGTCAGCGTGGAAGCGGCCTACGGCATGGTGACCGAGAATGACCGGATCAGTGAGCCCCGCATCCAGGAGCTCGCCCCGGCAGAGGACCTGGGATCGGGACGCCACCTGTTCCGCGGGACCCTCCGCATCGAGCAGGCCGGACCGTTCGGGTACACCGTCAGAGTGCTGCCCACGCATTCCGGGCTGGCGTCGAAGGCTGAGTTGGGGCTCGTCGTCAACGCTTGACCTGCGTTGTGTTATTGCGTTGGGTGGCGTGAGGTTGCGCTTGCGCTTGGGCTTGCTAGCGCTTGGTGGCGCTTGGTAGCGCTTGGTAGCGCTTGGTAGCGCTTGGTAGCGCTTGGTAGCGCGCCGGGCGTTCCGGAACGGCGGCAACGAAAATCCCCGCTCGCAGAGCTCGCGGAGATTATTAAAGCCGCCTAACCCGGAACGTCCGGAGCGCACATTGTTCGACCGTCACCTAAGCTGGCACGCCCGAACGCACCACGGTGCCTAATGGGATGGGCCGGAGCGCCGCTGTGCGACCGTCACCTCACGTGGGCTCGGGTGTGGTGCGCTGCTCAGGCGCGGTAAAGGCTGATCGAATTGGCCGGAACCGTGTCGGTGGTTCCCGGAGGAAGGAGCCTGCCCCGGTCCTCCTCCGATGCCGTTGAAAACACAAGTTCGTAGGATTCCCCGGGGACGGCCGTGTCCCCGAAAGCGGTAGTGCCGGTACCGGCAGCGGCGCTGCGGACGGCCGGAGAGTCGGGGAGGCGGATGTCGACGTCGGACAGGGTGCCGTTAAGGACAATCAGTCCGTTGAGGGAACCGTCGCCGGAGCCGGTCAGGACCTGCACCACGCGGTTGGAAGGATCGCCCCACTGTTCCGGGGTCATCGGTTTTCCCTCCGAATCGAACCAGAGCAGGAAGGACTGCCGCCGGTCGGCCGGAAAGCGGTAGGGCTGGTTGGCGAGGTATTCCCGGCGCAGCCGCAGCAGCTCACGGGTAGTCGAGAGCATCCGGCGGCCGGCGTCGTCGAGGTCCCAGTGCACCCAGGTGATCTCGCTGTCCTGGCAGTACGCATTGTTGTTGCCGCGTTGGCTCCGGCCGAGCTCGTCTCCCGCCGTGAGCATAGGCACGCCCAGTGACATGGTGAGCGTAGCCATCAGGTTCCGGGCCGTCAGCGCCCGGGCAGCGCTGATCCGCTCATCGTCCGTGGGACCCTCGACGCCGTGGTTATAGCTGCGGTTCTCGCCGGTACCGTCCCGGTTCCCTTCACCGTTGGCCTCATTGTGCTTACGCTCGAACATCGTCAGATCGCGCAGGGTAAAACCGTCGTGGGCAGTGATGAAGTTGATTGAGGCCAGCGGCGTCCGGCCGGAGTCGGCGAAAAGTTCGGCGGAACCGGCCAGGGCATCGGCCAGCCGGGCCAGGGAGCCGCCTTCCCTGCCTTCGGTGATGTCTGCCTGGCCCCGGAGCCAGAAGTCCCGGACGATGTCGCGGAAATGGTCATTCCAGTCGGCCCAGCCCTGCGGGAACCGGCCGGTCTGCCAGCCGTCCGGTCCCACATCCCATGGTTCGGAGATGAGCTTTACGTCCTGCAGGACGGAATCCGCGGCCACGGCGACAAGGAATGGGTGGCGCGGATCGAACCGGCCGTCCGCGCCGCGGCAAAGCGTGGGGGCCAGATCGAAGCGGAACCCGTCTATCTGGTACTCCTGCACCCAGTAACGCAGCGAGTCCAGGGCCAGCTGGATGACCCGGGGTTCGCTGAAGTCCAGGGTGTTGCCGCAGCCCGTTGTGTCCACATACGCGCCGTCGGGACCGTGACGGTAGTAGGTTTCGTCCCCCAGTCCTCGCCAGCTCAGCGCGGGCTGGTCTGCCTCGCCCTCCGCAGTGTGGTTGTAGACCACATCCAGCAGCACTTCGATTCCGGCCTCGTGGAGGGACTTCACCATGGCTTTGACTTCATCCTGCACGGCCTGGGCTCCGGCCTCGCGGGATGCCCGGGTGGCGTAAGCGGCATGCGGCGCGAAGAACCCGAGGGTGTTGTACCCCCAGAAATTCGCCAGCCCCCGTTCCTGCAGGTGGAGCTCGTCAGCGTGGAAGTGCACGGGCAGCAGTTCCACCGCCGTGATGCCCAGGTCCCGGAGGTACTCAATCATGACCGGATGCCCCATGCCTGCATAGGTTCCGCGGAGCTCTTCGGGAATGCCCGGATGCAGCAGGGTCTGGCCCCGCACGTGCGCTTCGTAAATGACGGTCTCCCGCCACGGGGTGTGCGGACGGCGTGTATTGCCCCAGTCGAATGCCGCACCGGTGTACACGGAGAAGTAGACCGGGCCGGCATCACCGTCGGTTTCTTCGATGCCCCGCCCGTAGGGGTCCAGCAGCAGCTGGAAGCTGCCCGGCTCTGCGGAAGGCTTCCGGCCCCTCGGCCAGAACCCGTAACGGCTCCCGTGCCGCAGGCCGTAGGCCCGGCCGTGGTGGATCCCCAGGACGGTGTCCGTCAGCGGGGCAACGGACCAGAGGCCGGGCGCCGTTTCGTAGTACAGGTCGACGGCGGACAGCCCCGGGGCGTACACGGACACGTTGACGGAGCCCGGGACGTGGGGGGCCCCCCGCGCCGGGGGGCGGCCACCCCCCCGCCCCCGCGCCGCGCGCGCCCGGCCCTCCCCGCACCGGTCGCGGGCCCCGGGCGGGTGCGCCCCCCGGGCACGGGTGGCCCCAACCCCCAGCGGCAAGGGCCGCGAGTCCCGCTTCGAGACACTGCCCGCGGTGGTTCCGGTTATCACGTTTGCCATGTACGCCCTTTGCTGCCGGTAGCCCCGGCCCGGACTAGGAGGAACGCTGCCGGGAAATTTCGTACAGGGAGATGCCGACGGCCATGGAAGCGTTCAGAGACTCCATGGCGGAGTCGATGGGGATGGAGACAATCTGGTCGCAGTTCTCGCGGACGAGGCGGGACAGGCCCTTGCCCTCGGAGCCCACCACGATGCAGATCGGTTCCTTGGCCAGCACGATGGAGGGAAGCGAGACATCGCCGTCGCCGTCCAGGCCGAGGACAAAAATGCCCATCTTCTTGAACGTCTTCAGGGTGTTGTTCAGGTTGCCGGCCCGTGCCACGGGAACGCGGACGGCAGCGCCGGCGCTGGTCTTCCACGCAGAGGCGGTGACGCCCACGGCCCGGCGTTCCGGGACGATGACGCCGTGTGCGCTGAACGCAGAAGCGGAGCGGATGATGGCACCCAGGTTACGCGGGTCGGTGATGCCGTCCAGGGCGACGAAGAGCGGCGCGTTCCGGATATGGCCCTTTTTCCAAGCCTCAAGGGTTTCGGAGGCGAGGTCGGTGGGATCGGCGTACTCGTACGGCGGGATCTGCAGGACCAGGCCCTGGTGCACGGCCTCGTTGGTCATGCGGTCCAGCTCGGGCTTGTGCGTTTCCATCACCGGCAGGCCGCGCTCGGTGGCAATCTTCAGGGATTCGCGGACACGGTCATCCATGTCGATGCGGACGGCGATGTGCAGGGCCTTGGCCGGGATGCCTGCTCGCAGGGCCTCCACCACGGAGTTGCGGCCGGTGACCACTTCTTCGGCCACCTTGCCGCGGACGTTGGTGCCGCTGCGGCCGCCGGCGCGGGCATCGCCGCGCTTGGTGTCGCCGCGCTTGGCGGCGGACCGCTCAGCGAGCTGCTTGCTTTTGAACGCCTTGTGGTACGGGCGCTCTTCAGCCTTGGGTGTGGGGCCCTTACCCTCGAGGGCCTTGCGGCCGAGCCCGCCGGTACCGCCGCTGGGGCCCTTCTTGGCTTTGCGCATTGCGCCGGGACGTCCATTGTTGGCCATCGGTTACACCTTTACTAGAAGAAAGCATTCGCTTCCAGTTTACGCAGTCCGCGGGCCGGTTGGCGGACACGGTCCTGCGGCTAGCCCACGCTCCATGCCGCACCGTCGGCGGTGTCCTCCACGGTGATCCCCGCTGCGGCCAGGGAATCCCTGATTGCGTCCGCCCGCGCCCAGTCCTTGGCGGCCCGCGCGGCCCTCCGCTCAGCCAGCCTGTCCTGGATCAGTGCGTCGAGGGCGGCGTCGGCGGGACCGGCCTGCGCCGCGGTGTCCCGCGCGTCATCCAGGCCCAGGACCGAGGTCATCGCCAGCACCTGTCCCAGCGCGCGCTGAACAGTTTCGTTGTCACCGGCGGCAAGGGCGGTATTGCCGGCCCGCACGGTTTCATGCAGCGCGGCCAGCGCCTGGGGCACGTTCAGGTCGTCGTCCATGGCGGCGGCGAAGGTCTCGGGAACGGAGGCGGGTGCGGCGTCGGCCTTGGCTGCGGCCTTGGAGATGAACCCGTCAATCCGCTCGACGGCGGACGCGGCCTCCTGCAGCGACGTGGGCCGGTAGTCCAGCACGGAACGGTAATGGGCCTGGCCGAGGTAGTACCGGACCACGCGGGGGCTGGCCTCTTCCAGCATTTCCGCCGGGCTGATGGTGTTGCCGATGGACTTGGACATCTTCTCGCCCTCGAAGGTGACCATGCCGTTGTGCATCCAGAAATTGGCAAACCCGTGCCCGGCGGCCTGGGACTGTGCCATCTCGTTCTCGTGGTGCGGGAAGCGCAGGTCCAGCCCGCCGCCGTGGATGTCGAACTCGGTGCCGAGGTATTTGGTGACCATGGCGGAGCACTCCAGGTGCCAGCCGGGGCGGCCGCGGCCCCAGGGGCTGTCCCAGGACGCGGTTTCGGGTTCGCCTTCCTTGTGTCCCTTCCACAGTGCGAAGTCCCGCGGATCGCGCTTGCCGCGCGGGCCGGCGTCGGGCGCTGCCTGCATGTCGTCGATGTTCTGCCGGGTCAGCGAACCGTACTTCTGCCAGGAGCGCACGTCGAAGTACACATCGCCGGAATCGTCCAGGGCCGGATAGGCATGTCCGCGCTCGATCAGTGTGGAAATAAGAGCGTGCATCTCCGGGATGTGCCCCGTGGCGCGCGGCTCGTAGGTGGGGCGCTGGACGCCGAGGGTGTCGTATGCCTTGGCGAACTCCTGCTCGAAGCGATAGGCCAGCGCCCACCACGGTTCATCGGGGACGACGCCGGGGGCCGGTTCGGCGCCCACGGAGTCCGCGGCCTTGGCCAGGATCTTGTCGTCAATATCCGTCACATTGCGCACCACGGTGACCTGCAGCCCCCGGTAGCGGAGCCAGCGGGTGAGCTGGTCAAAGGCGATGGCCGAGCGGATGTGCCCTACGTGCGGGAGTCCCTGCACGGTGGCACCGCAGTAGTAGAGGCTGGCCTTGCCTTCCACCAGGGGAACGAAGTCCCGGACCTGCGCTGTTGCCGTGTCATAGAATCTCAAGCTCACTGCTCTAGGCTAGCCGAAACCGCGTGCCCTCAGTCAGCGGCGGCTGCAGCGGCAGCGACGACGGCGGTGGCCACAGCGGCGATTCCCTCGCCGCGGCCGGTGAAGCCCAGGGAATCCGTGGTGGTGGCCGACACGCTGACCGGTGCACCCGCAGCCGCGCTCAGGACCGTTTCCGCCTCCGCCCGGCGGGGGCTGAACTTGGGACGGTTGCCGATCAGCTGGACCGCGACGTTGCCGATTTCGAAGCCGGCGGCACGCACTATCCGCGCCGCTTCCGCCAGCAGCACTGTCCCTGCGGCGCCGGCATATTCCGGCCGGTCCGTGCCGAAGTGGGTACCGAGGTCCCCCAGGCCGGCAGCCGAGAAAAGGGCGTCCGCGGCGGCGTGGGCAACCGGGTCGCCGTCGGAATGGCCGGCCAGGCCGCGCTCGCCTTCCCAGTGCAGGCCGGCCACCCACAGCGGACGCGGGGCGTCGTCGGGAGCGAAGGCGTGGACGTCTACGCCAATTCCGGTGCGTGGCAGGGCCATGTTATTTCTCCTGGCGGTGGTGTCCGCCGGACAGGATCGCTTCCGCGAGCAGCAGATCCAGCGGGGTGGTGATCTTCAGGGACAACTGTGAACCTTCGACCACGTAGACCTCGGTTCCCAGGGACTCCACGAGCATGGCGTCGTCGGTGACGGCTGCCGCAGTGTCGGCGTCGAAGGACAGGGCTGCCTCGTGGGCCCGGCGGAGCAGGCCGGCGTCGAAGCCCTGCGGGGTCTGGACTGCGCGCAGCCGGGAACGGTCCGGGGTTCCGGTCACCACGCGTGCGGCGACGGCGTCCCCGGGAGCGGGCACGGGGGCGGTGTCCTTGACCGTGTCCACCACGGGCACCGCGGGGATGACCGCTGAAGCACCGGCCGCCAGCGCTGCTGCCACCCGGTGGAACACCTCCGGCGGAGTCAACGCACGGGCGGCATCATGGACCAGCACGGCGTCCAGGTCCGCGGGCAGCGCGCTGAGCGCGGCACGCACGGAGTCGGGCCGGGTGGCTCCGCCGTCGACCGCCTGGACTGCCGCCGGGAACTCCGCGCAGATGCCGCGCATCAACGTGTCGCCGGCCGGTACGGCGACGGCAATGGCTGCAGCGATCTCCGCGGCCTGAACGGAACGCAGCGCATGGACGAGCATTGGTTCACCGGCCAGCGGCACCTGGGCCTTGGGCATACCGTAACCGAGCCGCTGGCCGGATCCTCCGGCTACTATGACGACGCCGATCCGCGGCGGGCGGGAAGGAGAAGGGGACACCGTTCCACCCTAATGCCAGCGGATGGCTGGTTAAACAACAATTGCCGGCCCCGAAGGACCGGCAATCGCTGGAAGTGGCTTAGCTGCTAGCTCGCGAGGACCTCGTCGAGCACCGCTGCCGCCTGGTCTTCATCCGTTTTTTCAGCAAGGGCCAGTTCCGAAATGAGGATCTGGCGTGCCTTGGCGAGCATTCGCTTCTCGCCTGCGGACAGCCCGCGGTCATGGTCGCGGCGCCAGAGGTCGCGGACGACCTCCGCCACCTTGACGACATCACCTGACGCAAGCTTTTCCAGGTTTGCCTTGTATCGGCGCGACCAGTTCGTGGGCTCTTCAGTGAGCTCGGCGCGCAGGACGTCAAAGACGTGCTCCAGGCCTTCCTTGCCCACTACATCGCGCACCCCAACGAGGTCGACGTTCTCAGCCGGTACTTCTATGGTCAGATCACCCTGGGCCACCTTAAGCTTGAGATACATTTTCTCTTCGCCCTTGATGGTTCGCATCTTGATCTCTTCGATCTTTGCGGCACCGTGGTGAGGATAAACAACTGTTTCGCCAACCTCAAAAACCATGTGGTCTTTCCCCTTTCCCGGGGCTCAGTTTATCAGAGATGCGACACGCCGAGTAGAGTTTTCGCACGTCAGGTACTGGATGGGGTCCGGTGTAGGTAGTATTCCGCCTTCTGCGGGTACTGGATGCGTGCCCGCACTACGTCAGCACGGCCGTCCGCCCCGGCCGTAAAATCCAGTTTTTCCCTCTTTTGCCGATAGGCTAGGCAGCAAAGATAGCCTCAGGTCGGTAGACCGCAATACTTCAGGAGTTTGTGCTGTGAGATTCACACCCAAGAACCGGGTCCGGCGCACCGCTGCGGCCGGTGTCATCGCGCTGGCCATGCTGGGCACGGCAGGCTGCAGCGCTGTGAACGAGCAGGCAACCACCATCGAGTACTCCCCCTCCGACGGCATCCTGGAGAACGTGGGCGACCTGCAGCTGCGCAACATCCTGGTGGTTAGCAACGGCTTCGGCGAGCCCGGCCGCCTGATCGGCACCGTAATCAACGACGGCGCTGACACCCAGGAGTTCACCCTCGCCGTCGGCGGCTCCACTTTGTCGTGGAACCTCCCGGCCGGCGGCAAGGTCGTCTTCGAAGACGAGCTCGAGGAGAAGGTTACTGTCGCTGTCGTGGAGGACGAGCCCGGCACCGGCATCGACGCCGAGCTGGACCTCAACGAGGAAACCACCGCCCTGAACATTCCGGTGGTCAACGGCGACCAGCCGGATTACCGGCCGTACCTGCCCGAGGGGTCCGAGTACACGCCGCGGCCCACTGAGGAACCGAGCACCGAGGGTCAGGCCGAGGGTCACTGATAACAGGTTTTAACGTAGAAGGGGGCCGGCGCTTTTGTGCCGGCCCCCTTCTATGTCTGTCCCTTCTGCGTCTACCCCTTCTGCGTCTGTCCCCGGATCATTCCTCGAACTTGTATCCGAGCCCGCGTACGGTCACCAGGTGCCGCGGCGCGGAGGAATCTGCCTCGATTTTCGCCCGCAGCCGTTTGACGTGGACGTCGAGCGTTTTGGTGTCCCCCACATAGTCCGCTCCCCAGACGCGCTCGATCAGCTGGCCGCGGGTCAGGACCCGGCCGGAGTTCCGCAGGAGCAGTTCCAGGAGTTCGAACTCCTTCAGCGGAAAGGGCACGCTGGTGCCGTTGACCTGCACCACATGCCGGTCAACGTCCATGCGGACCGGCCCTGCTTCCAGGGCAGCGCCCCCGAAGTCCGCGCCCTCGCCCCGGCGCCGCAGTACCGCACGGACCCGTGCCAGCAGCTCCCGGGAGGAATACGGCTTGGTGACATAGTCATCCGCACCGATCTCGAGGCCGACGACCTTATCGATCTCCGCATCGCGTGCGGTCAGCATGATGACCGGGACATCCGAACGCTGGCGGATCCGGCGGAGGACTTCCGTGCCGGAGAGTCCCGGCAGCATTACGTCGAGCAGGACCAGGTCCGCGCCCGCCTGTTCGAAGACGGCGACCGCGTCGGTGCCGTTGTCTACGACGTCGACGTCGAATCCTTCCCGTTCCAGCAGATAGGAGAGGGGGTCGCTGAAGGACTCCTCGTCTTCGACAATCAGAATTCGGGTCAAGCGGTCACTCCCTGTTGTTTCGCTTCGCGGATGTCCGCAGCATCCATTTCCGGCAGCCGCACGGTAAAGGTGGAGCCGTGCCCCGGACGGGACCACAGATCCACCTCGCCGCCATGGTTGGCGACCACATGCTTGACGATGCTCAGGCCCAGTCCGGTTCCGCCCGTGTGCCGTGACCGGGCGGAGTCGATCCGGTAGAACCGTTCAAACACCCGTTCCTGTTCCTCGGGTGCAATGCCGGGGCCCTGGTCCGTCACGGCCACCTGGGCCATCCCGTTACGGGACTGCAGTCCGATTCCCACTCTGCTGCCCGCAGGCGAATAACGGATTGCATTGTCGATCAGGTTCCGGAAGGCCGTGGTCAGCATGGGGGCATCGCCGTAGACGGCGGCCTCCGACCGGCCGCCCAGGAGCACCTCGATGTCCTTGCTCTCGGCGTTAAGCCGGTTGGCTTCCACCGCGTCCTCGAGGACGCGGTTCACGTCAACCGGCTTGGCCCGGTCCACGATGTCCATGCTCTGCAGCCGGGAGAGTTCGATAATGTCCTGCACCAGGGCGGTGAGGCGCGTGGATTCCCGGTGCATCCGCCCGGCGAACCGGCGGACGGCTTCCTCGTCGCCTGCGGCATCCGCCAGCGCTTCGGACAGCAGCGAAATGGCACCCACCGGCGTCTTGAGTTCGTGCGACACATTCGCGACGAAGTCGTTGCGGACCTCCTCGGTGCGGGTGATCTCCGTCCGGTCGTCGGCCAGGACCAATACGTATTCCTCCCCCACGGTGGCCACCCGGACCTGCAGGATGAGGGACCCTTCACCGAGCGGGCCGCGCGGAAGCTCCAGCCGGGCCTCCTCAATGACGCCGTCGCGGCGCACCCGGGCACAGAGATCCAGCAGGCGGTCGTTGACAATCGTGTGCCCGCGCACCAGGCCGAACGCGTACGCCCCGGGACTGGCCCGGACGACGCCGTCGATGGCATCGGCAACAATGTAGGCGCGTCCGATGACGCCGAGCACCTCCGCTGCGCCGTCGGGCACCGTCGGCTCGGCAATGTCTGCCAGCTCCCGCCGCTGGCGCTGGCTGGCCCCGTACGCGAGGACGCCGAAGACGCCGACGGCCAGGCCGAGGACACCGGCCAGTAAGGCCAGCAATACAGGATTCACTCTCTTAGCTTAGGCCGCTCCCCGGAGCCCGGAAGGAAAGCCGGTGGCTTTGGACCATTCGTTAAACTAACGTTCATCTAAGGGGCCCGTGTGGTTCACCCCCGGCTGACATCCTGCTGGTGCGGCCGCCGGCGCAGGAAGTGCCCGGGCTGCACCGTCCCGCAGAACTTACGATCCACCCGCTTTTCGAGAGGACCCTTCAGTGCGCAAGGTTTTCCAGGCCGAGCTTCATCAGATCGGTGAAGAACTGACCCAGATATCCCAGCTGGTAACCGAGGCGATGCGCAAAGCCACGCTCGCCTTCGAGGGCGCCGATATCGAACTCGCCCAGGACGTCATTGCCGCCGACGCGCGGATCGACTTCCTGCAGAATGACCTGGATGAGCGCGCCATCGATGTTCTCGCCCTGCAGGGTCCCGTCGCGAGTGACCTGCGCATGATTGTGGGTTCGCTGCGGATGAGCGCTTCGCTGGAACGCATGGGGGACCTGGCCCGGCACATCGCCCAGCTGGCACGCCTGCGGTACCCCGCCAACGTGGTTCCGGACAACATGGTGGAAACCTTTCGCGAAATGGCGCAGCTGGACCTCCGCATCTCCGAACAGCTCACCGAGCTGCTTGAGACCCGCAACCTGGAGATGAGCAAGGACATCTACGACGCCAACAGCCGGATCAACGAGCTGCACGCCGGGGTCTTCAAGTCCATTGCCTCCCCGGACTGGAACGTCCCCGCGGTCAGCACGGTGGACCTGACCCTGGCCAGCCGCTACTTCGAGCGCTTTGCCGACCACGGCGTTTCCGTCACCCGCAAGGTCAACTACCTCGTGACCGGTGAGTGGCACCCGCTGTCCGAGTCGGGCGTGTAACCGCCGGACCCCGCTGGCCGGCCCCGGCCTAACATGGAAAAGGGCGGTCCCGTGCGGGACCGCCCTTTGTTCATGCCCGGGGGCGATGCCCTCCGGTGCAGGTGCTACTTCTTTTTGCCCTGGTTGGCGACGGCCTTGATGGACGCGGCGGCGGCCTCGGGATCAAGGTAGGTGCCGCCTGCCTTGACCGGCTTGAGGTCCTCGTCGAGCTCGTACACCAGCGGGATGCCGGTGGGGATGTTCACGGCAGCGATATCGGCGTCGCTGATGCCGTCCAGATGCTTCACCAGTGCGCGCAGGGAGTTGCCGTGCGCGGCGATCATCACGGTCTTGCCGGTGCGGATGTCCTTGGAAATGTCCGACTCCCAGTAGGGCAGGAAGCGCTCAAGGACGTCCTTCAGGCATTCGGTGCGCGGCAGCTCGTTCGAATCCAGGTCCGCATAGCGGGGGTCGTGGGCCTGGGAGAAGTCACTGTCATCCGGGAGGGGCGGCGGCGGAGTGTCGTAGGAACGGCGCCAGAGCATGAACTGTTCCTCGCCGTATTCGGCCAGGGTCTGGGCCTTGTCCTTGCCCTGCAGTGCGCCGTAGTGCCGCTCGTTCAGGCGCCAGCTGCGCTTGACGTCGATCCAGATGCGGTCTGCGGCGCCCAGGGCCAGGTTGGCGGTGTTGATGGCCCGCTGGAGGCGGGAGGTGTAGAGGATGTCCGGGAGAACGTTGTTCTCAACCAGCAGCTGCCCGCCGCGGAGGGCTTCCTCACGTCCGAGGTCCGTCAGATCCACGTCCACCCAGCCCGTGAAGAGGTTCTTTTCATTCCATTCACTCTGCCCGTGGCGCAGAAGGATCAGTTTGTAGGTCATATAAGCATGGTATCGGAGAGCGTTCCCCGCAGGGAGGGCGGCGGGGCTTTGCCCGGGCAGATGGGCGGGCCCGGAATCCAGTGAGCAGCTAACGGGGGTCTGCGCGGGGGTCCTGGATCTACTGGGCAGATAACGGGGGCATCAGGCGGCCATGAGCCCATTACCTGCTCAGCAGATCAGTCCCGCCCGGCGAATCGTCCGCGTGGACTGCACAGGATCCCACCGGGTGGTGCTGCTGTTTCTGCCGGGACCCCTTTGGCCACGCCGGCACCAATGGGTGGGATCCCCTGTCCGCAACCGGCGACCTGGCCTCGATCCCGGCCCATAGCCCCAACTCGGCCCCGCTCCCGACCCCGCCCCGGCGCCCGGTCCCCGGTTCCAGGTGTCCCCTGGCGATCCCCCTCCCGACTCCCGCCCGGCCCCACCCCGCGGTCAGGGGCATCCCAGCGCGCCCGCTAGCATTGGGTGGTGCAAAAACCGCTAAGACCCGTAGGAACTGTGACCAGGGGCACTACAAACCCCAACCGGCTCCGGCGGGTGGACCGCTGGCTGGCAGGACCGGCACGGTGGCGTCTGCGGCAGGCCGACGACCCTTTGATCGTGGACCTGGGCTACGGCGCCGCGCCCACCACCGCCGTCGAACTCCACGGCCGCCTCGGCAGGGTGCGGGCGGACGTGGAGGTTATGGGAATCGAAATCGACCCGGCCCGTGTGCTGGCGGCCAAGCCCCTGGAACGAGAGGGCCTGAGTTTCCGCCAGGGCGGCTTCGAGCTGCCCGTGGACGGGCGTCGTCCGGTCATGGTCCGTGCCTTCAACGTCCTGCGCCAGTACGCCGAGGAGGACTATGCCCGGCATTGGGAAATGGTCTGCTCACGACTGGCACCGGACGGGATCTTCGTGGACGGCACCTGCGACGAAATCGGCCGGCGTGCCACCTGGGTGGAACTGGACGCTGAGGGTCCCGTGTCGCTGAGCATTTCCCTGCGGTTCGGTGCGTTCGAGCGTCCGTCCGATGTGGCCGAACGCCTGCCCAAGGCCCTGATCCACCGCAACGTTCCCGGGGAGCGGGTCCACACTTTCCTGCGGGCCATGGACCGGGCGTGGGAGGAGGCCGCGCCGATGGCCTCCTACGGCAACCGGCACCGCTGGCTGGCCATGTGCAGCTCCTTGAAGGCCGACGGGGTGCCGCTGCTGACCGGGCCGTCCCGCTGGCGGCTGGGCGAAATCACCGTGGCCTGGGACGCCGTCCGGCCCGCATAACCGGACCGGTTAACGCCCCGGTTAACGAGGTCCGCCCCGGTTAACGAGGTCCGCCCCGGAGGAACCTTGGAAAGGCTTCTCCGGGGCGGCGCAAAGTCAGCGGTTTACGCGGTGGTTACCAGGGGCCGTACGGGCCCTGGTTGCTGTTGCCGCGGCCGCGGGAGCTGCCGATGGCAGGCTTCACATCCGCCAGGTACACGCATGCCGCGATCACGGCAGCCAGCTGGAACAGCATCAGGCTAAGGGACGGGATCACCACGGACAGCACGCCAACGGCGGCGGCTCCGCCCGTCAGGCCCAGCCAGAATCCTTTGGTCCGCTTGTAGGCGCGCTCAAAATCAGCGGGCTTGCGGCGCGCGCAGTCAAGAAGCGCCCAGAGCTCTATGCCCAGCGCCACGATGCCGAGCGCCAGGTAGAGGTAATTCTGAATCATGATCATTAGGGCCACAGCGCTAGCCTACCGTGTAAGTGCCTGTTCGAGGTCCCCCCAAAGGTCTTCGACATTCTCGATTCCGACGGAAAGCCGCAGCAGCCCCTCCGGAACGGTCTGCGGCTCTCCGGGCTGGCGGCGTCGCCGTTCGATCAGCGATTCCACCCCGCCAAGCGAGGTGGCCGGCAGCCACAGCTCGACTGCCTCGGTGACCTTCTCAGCGGCGGCGGCTCCGCCGGCAACCTCGATGCACAGAATCGATCCGAATCCGTTCATCTGCGCGGCAGCCCGGCGGTGTCCCGGGTCCCCGGGCAGGCCCGGATAACGCACGCGCTCCACCTGCGGGAGCTCCTGCAGCCGGCGGGCAAGTTCCCCGGCGGTGGCCTGCGAGCGCTCAACCCGCAGGGCCAGCGTGCGCAGCCCGCGCAGGGCCAGCCACACTTCGAACGGTCCGGCCACTGCCCCATGCAGCGAGCGGTAGCGGAGCAGCCGGTCCCGGAGTCCGGGATCGGACGTAACGGCCGCACCCAGGACGACGTCGGAATGCCCGGCCAGGTACTTGGTCACCGAATGGACGACGACGTCGGCGCCGAGGTCCAGGGGCCGCGTCACCAGCGGCGTGGAGAACGTGTTGTCGGCGACCACCAGCGCACCGGCCGCGTGTGCGGCCTCCGCCAGCACGGCGATGTCCGCAACCTCCAGCATGGGATTGGTGGGGCTCTCCACCCAGAGCAGCGAGGCGCCGTCGAGCTGGGCAACTACCTCCTCCGTATCGGCAATATCCACCGTCCGCACGGAAAACCGGCCGCTCGCCGCCTCTTCCGCCGCCAGCAGCAGCGACCCCTGGTAACTGTGCCTCGGCATCACCACCACACCGCCTGCGGGAACCAGGGACAGGGCGGCCATCACGGACGCCAGCCCCGACCCGAAGACCAGCGCAGGCAGGTCCGCACCCTCAAGTTCGGCGAGTGCCTGCTCGAAGGGGTCCCAGGTGGGGTTCGAAAACCTGCCGTAGCCGCGCTCCCCCGCAACGGGCGTTCCGGTGCCGTAGTAGGTGGAGGACAAGACGATGGGGGGATTCACCGGTGCGTCGTGCTCGCGCGGCGGGCGCCCGGCGGAGACGACGAGGGTATCGAGGGAAACAGCGTGCCCGTGCGGCGAGGTTTGGCTCATAAAGACCAGCCTAGACCGCCGGACGTACATGCCGGCCGATGCCGGCGAACGGTGCCCGGGGCTGTTCGTTCGCCGGACCGGCCTCCCAGCCGGACTAGGTAGGCTAGGCGGGTGAGCAATTCTAATCTCCCCGAAACCCGCGGCCTGTTCATTGCCATGGAGGGCGGAGACGGTGCCGGGAAATCCACCCAGGCGCAGCGGCTCGCCGCCGCACTGCAGGAGGCCGGCCGCACGGTCCTGCGCACCCGTGAACCGGGCGGCACCCCGGTGGGCGAACAGCTGCGCGCCCTGGTCCTGGAACACGGCAACGGCGAAATCGACGCGCGCACCGAGGCGCTGATCTTCGCCGCATCCCGTGCCGCGCATGTACAGCAGGTCATTGAACCGGCGCTCGCCGCCGGAACCGTGGTGGTCTGCGACCGGTACGTCGACAGCTCCATCGCCTACCAGGGCGCCGGCCGGCAACTCGGCACCGAGCCGGTCCGCATCCTGAACACCTGGGCCACCGGAGGCCTGGAGCCGGACCTCACCGTCCTGCTCGACGTCGATCCCGCACGCGGGCGGGACCGGCGAACCGCGGGGCAGGCCGTCGAGGACCGTCTCGAGTCCGAACCCGACGCCTTCCACCTGCAGATCCGCCTGGCCTTCCTCGAAGCGGCGCAGGCGGCTCCCGGCAGGTATCTGGTGCTCGACGCCGGCCGGCCGGTGGACGAACTGGCCGAAACCATCCTGCGGCGCGTGGAAAAGCTGCTGCCGTGAGCGTGTGGGATGACCTGCAGGGGCAGGACCCGGTGGTGGACCAGCTGCGACGCGGGGCCGCCGACACCCGGCCTAACCACGCCTGGCTGTTCACCGGCCCGCCGGGTTCGGGCCGCTCCAATGCGGCACGTGCCTTTGCCGCCGCCCTGGTCTGCGAACAGCAGGACCCGGCCCTTCGGGGCTGCGGCGAGTGCAAGGCCTGCCGGACGGTGCTGGCCGGCTCGCATGCCGACGTCACCTCCGTCACCACGGAGAAGGTCACCATCAGTATCGATGAGGCCCGCGAACTGGTCCGGAAGGCACAGGACAAACCCTCGACCGGCCGCTGGCGCGTCATCATCGTGGAGGACGCGGACCGGATGCAGGAGCGGAGCACCAACGTGCTGCTCAAAGCCATTGAAGAACCGCCGCCGCGGACCATCTGGCTGCTCTGCGCTCCGAGCCCGGGCGACGTCCTGGTCACCATCCGGTCCAGGTGCCGCCCGGTCGGCCTGCGGCTGCCGCCGGTTGAGGACGTGGCTGAACTGCTGATCCGCCGCGACGGCATCGATCCGGACGTGGCATTGAATGCCGCCCGGGCCGCGCAGAGCCACATCGGGGTTGCCAAACGCCTTGCCACCGACGAAGGCGCACGGCAGCGCCGCGAAAGCATCGTGCGGCTGCCGCTGTCGCTGCGGAATGTCTCCGGAGCCATGAAGGCCGCGGCGGACCTCGTGGCGCTGGCCGAGGCGGAGGCCGCCAGTTCCTTTGAACAGCGGGACGCCAAGGAAAAGGAAGCATTGCTGGCCTCCCTGGGCGCACCCGCCGGCGGCACCCTGCCGCCGTCGCTGCGCAGCCAAGTGAAGCGGCTCGAGGAAGACCAGGTGCGCCGGGCCAAGCGGTCCAAGAACGATTACTTTGACCGGGCACTGACGGACCTGCTCTCCTTCTACCGCGACGTGCTCATGATCCAGCTGGGCAGCTTCGATCCCCTGGTGAACGAGGGACTGCGCCGCGAGCTGGACGAGTTCGCGGCGTACGGCTCTCCGGAGCAGACGCTGATGCGCATGGAGGAGATCAACACCGTACGGCGCCGGCTGGTGACCACCAACGTCGCGCCGCTGCTGGCGATCGAGGCCATGGCGCTGAGCCTGCTGTAGTGTCCAGTTATCCAGCGCTTCCCGCCAGTCCGGCCGGCCCCGCGTACCAAGCCGCTCCAGGAGTAAGAATGACCACCGCCACTGCACGCCGCCGCTTCCCGCGACTGGCCGCCGCCGCCGCCTCGGTGGTGCTGCTGGCGTCGTCGACCGCCTGCACTGCGGGCTCGGAGCCCGGCGCCGGAAAGAGCGGCGGCGGCGGGGATACCGCCACCACCGCACCGGCCGATGTCATCGGCGACGTGCCGGACGGGCTGCAGGAGTTCTACAGCCAGGACGTCAGCTGGTCCGAGTGTGAAGAGGATTTCCGCTGCGCCACCATCACGGTGCCCATGGACTATGCCGACCCTGACGCCGGGACGGTGGAGCTGTCGGCCATCATGGCCGAAGCGGACGGGGACGCCGAGGGCACCATCCTGATCAACCCCGGGGGTCCCGGCGGATCCGGGTACGACGTCGTTAGCCGGTCCCTGGAAAACATCACCAGCGACCGGCTCCGGGAGAACTTCAACATCCTTGGGTTCGATCCGCGCGGCGTCGGACGGTCCACCCCGGTCAAGTGCCTCAGCGACGAGGAGATGGACGCGGCCCGGGCCGAATACATCGATGCGAGCACTCCCGAAGGCCTGGCCGCCTCACGGGTGAGCGCGAAGGAGTTTGCGGATGCCTGCGCGGCGGAGACCGGTGCACTGCTCGGCTTTGTCGACACAGCCAGTGCTGCCCGCGACATGGATATCCTGCGGGCCATTGCAGGCGACGAAAAGCTGAACTACCTCGGCTTCTCCTACGGCACCTACCTCGGCGCCACCTATGCCGAGCTCTTCCCGGAGAAGGTGGGGCGGCTGGTGCTCGACGGCGCCCTTGACCCCTCCTCCACCAACGAGGAAATCACCCTCGGCCAGGCCGCCGCGTTCGAAAAGGCCATCCGCGCCTACGTCGAGGACTGCATCACCGGCAGCAACTGCCCGCTTGAAGGCAGCGCCGACGAAGGCATCGCAACAATCCGGGAGCTGCTGGCCTCCGTCGAGGCGAGTCCGATGACGGCGGCCGACGGACGGCTCGTCACCATCTCCACCTTTGTCAGCGGCTTCATTCTGCCGCTCTACGACGACATCAACTGGCCGGTGCTCTCGCAGGCCCTCGAGAGCGCCCTGCAGGGCGACCCGACGTACATGCTCCGCCTGGCGGACATCAGTGCCGACCGTGCGGAAGACGGCACGTACCGTTCCAACAGCACCGTGGCTTTCAACGCGGTCAACTGCCTGGACTACCCCATGGCCAGCGATGATGCGCAGATGGCGGCCGATGCCCTGGACCTCCAGGCAGCCTCCCCCACCATCGGCAAGTACCTGGCCTACGGCGGGGTCACCTGCGAGGCCTGGCCGCACGGACCGGTGAATGAACCACACCCCATCAAGGCCTCCGGCGCGGCGGACCTCCTGGTGATCGGAACCACCGGCGATCCCGCCACCCCTTATGAATGGTCCGAGGCGCTGGCTGCACAGCTGGAGTCCGCGGTGCTGGTCACCTGGGAAGGCGAAGGCCATACGGCGTACGGACGCGGCAGCCAGTGCATCGAAGACACAGTGGATGACTACTTCGTGGACGGCACCGTGCCGACGGAGGACGTGGTCTGCTGATTCTGGACGGTGCGGGTGCCGCCATTTTGACCCGCACCGCCCGGTACGTATAAAGTGGTTCCTTGTGGATTCTGGCCGTAAGCGGACAGGTGAAGCCCGCCTCCTTAGCTCAGTTGGTAGAGCGTCTCACTCGTAATGAGAAGGTCGCCAGTTCGATTCTGGCAGGAGGCTCAGTACTCCAGAAGGCCCCCGGCATGTGCCGGGGGCCTTCTGCTTTAGGACCGGGCGGCGCGTTGCGTAAACGCTGCGGATAAATTCCGTTTTCCTTGCGGATGGCTTTGGGGATTCCTGTTGTCCACGGAACTATCCTCGGGACAGGAAAGTGCACCGGCGCAATGCCGGGAAAACGAGGGGGACAATCATGGACGCAGCTTGGACGGGACTCACCACCCGCCGCTACACGCTGGTCCAGCGCGATACCTTCGTTGCTCCGCTGTGTGCCGAGTGCAACCGCCGGATGCTGCCGAACTGGGTGGAGGACAGGGGCCGGTGGATCATCAACGGCTTCCGTTACCCCGGTGTCCGGTGCAGCACGCACGAACGCCGCGTCCTTCCGGAGTATTTCGGGCTTTCCCAGACCGTTCCCGCCCCGAACGTACGGCGGGACACCACAACGTCTGCACGGCGATCCAAAGCCGGCAGCCGGTTCCTGGGGCTGGGTGCCAAACGCGCACAGCGCAGCGCCTAGCCGCCGGTCCCTTGATATGCCCGGCCGTCCCCGGGCAACAGACCAGGAGTCCCCGCCGTTTTCCCCAAGAAACGGCGGGGGTTTCTGCTTTAAGGTCAGGGAGAACACCGGGGAGAATACGCCCGGCAGCGCAAAGGTTAGAACACCCGTGGTTTAGGGTGCGGGCCGGTCAGTTTCCGGCGGCAGCATCCTACCGGCCAGCAGCGCCTTGATGCGCTCTTCGCCGTCCGGCAGTGCGGCGGCGCTTGCGGCCACGTTGGCTTCTTCCACCGCGCGCAGCACCTCATGGCGCTGGATCCGCACCCCGCGGGGAGCGTCGATGCCGATGCGGACGCCGTCGCCGCGTGAATCCAGAACGGTAATGACAATGTCATCCCCGATCAGGATCTGCTCCCCGGACCTGCGTGTTAGCACCAGCATCCGCCCACTCTACCTCAAGCCGGGGCCGTTGCCGGGAAGCTAGGGAACTCATCCCGCGCAGGTTTCCGCGGCCCGGACCTCAGAGCACTGGAGTGGGCGAAGGCCCGCCGTCGAGCCAACCGATGGGCAGCCCCAGTGCGTTGACGGACTGCGGCGTTTCGGTGGTGTCGATACCCTCGACGGCGGCAGCATGCACCAGTGTGGCGGCGCGCACCGCCCCCACCCAGGCGGCCGTGTCTTCCGGTTTCCGGCCGGCGTCGACCGCCACCCAGACCTGATCGGCAGCCAAAGCGGAGATCAGCGTCGAATGCCGGCCCATTTCGGTGCCGGAGCGCCCCAGGCCGTAGGCCAGGAAGATGCTGTGTCCGGCCATCACGCCCGCGGCGCGTGCGGTCGCCACCGCGCGCCGGTCCGCTGCCCGGCCGACGCCGTCGGTCTCCAGGACGCCGGCCACGCGAACCGCTGCCGCTCCCGCGCCGGACTCGTCCGCCATGGAGCGGCACACCTCCAGCGCGTCGTCCCCCAGGCCGACCACCATTACCAGGTCTCCGGCGCCGTCGAGCGGAGCAGGAATTACCGCAGAACCATTGCGCTGGACCGGATCCGCGCCCTCGCTTATCCGGCCGGAACCGGCCTGGCTGGGCGGAACCTGGTTCCCGGCGTTCGGCGGCTGCATAGCCTGCAGCCCGGGAGTGAACGCGGCGGCGGCCTGGCTCTGCGCGGGGGTGCCCGTGCTTGCGGCGAGCGTCTCCATCAGTTCCGCGAACGCGTGGGAACCGGTGGATACCGCGGGAGCTGGCACCGGGGCCGGAACTTCGGAAACGATGGGGACGGCCGGGATGATCGCGGCCGCCGGGTGCAGGGTGGATTCGGCCCGCTCTGCCTCTTCCAGCAACGCGGCGATGCCCGCTCCCCCGGAGTCGGTCCGGCTGGGCAGATCCGGTTCCACCGGTGCCCGACGCCGGCCGCTGGGCGGCAGCTCCACGGTCACCTCATAGTGCTGGCGGGACAGGAACCCGCCGATCCCGCCCACGGTGACCTTTTCGGCTGCAATGATCCGTGCCCGCGGGCCGTGTTCGGCCAGCACCTGGGCTTTTAGCGCGTCAAGCGACGGCCCCTCAAGCTGAAATCGTCTCATTACCACGCACCACCCCTACGGTCTCGATACCGACATTACCCGCTGTCGCTTCCTGATAGGACAGTACCGGCAGGCCGCCGGTCTGCGCCGACACCAGCCTCCGGACGCCCGGGCGCAGTGCGGGAGCGCAGACCAGCACCGCGTTGAACCCCGCGTTCTCGGCGCCGGCAACGGCCGCCTTCAGCGACGCCAGTACGGTATCGACCCGCGCGGGATCAAGCAGGATCTGGCTGCCCTGGTCGGAGGGACGCAGGGCTTCGAGCATGGACTGTTCCAGCGCCGGGTCGATCATGATCACCCGCAGGACTCCGTCGGAGACATACTGCGCCGCCAGCGCCGGTCCCAGTGCCGTCCTCGCCGTCTCGATCAGCCCCTCCGGGTCCGGGGACACCTTGGCCCGCAGCAGCAGGGACTCATAGATCCTCGGCAGGTCGTTGATGGGGATCTGTTCCGCCAGCAGGCCCTGCAGCACGCGCTGCACTTCGGCAAGGGAGAGCACATTGGGGATGAGTTCATCCACGGCGGACGGGTTGACCAGCTTGACCCCCTCGGTCAGCACCCGGACGTCTTCGCGGGTGAGCAGCCGGGCCGCGTTGGCGGTGATGACGGCGGAGAGGTGAGTGACCAGCACCGAGACCCGGTCGATCACGGTGGCCCCGGACATTTCCGCCGCGTGCTGCATTTCCGCCGGAACCCATTTGCCGGCCAGGCCGAACACCGGCTCCACAGTGGCGGTGCCCGGCAGCCCGTCCAGGTAATCCCCCAGGGCCAGGATCTTGCCTGCGGGGGCGTCCCCGCGGCCGGCCTCCACACCGGCGATCCGGATGACGTAGGTGGACAGCGGCAGGTCGACGCTGTCACGTGTGCGGACCGGGGGCACCACAACCCCCAGCTCCATGGCGATCTTGCGCCGCAGTGACCGCACCCGTGCCAGGAGATCGTCGGAACCTCCGGTGACTATGTCCACCAGGTCCGGCGCCAGCAGGATTTCCAGCGCATGCACGCGCATCTGTTCAATCAGGTCCTCGGTGGTCTCGGAGCTGGCGGGCGCGTCCAGCGCCGCCTGCGCGGAGTCCTTCTCGGCCTGGTCGCTGGTTTCCTTGGTCTTGATTTTCTGCGCAATGAAAATCAGCAGGGCACCGATGACGATGAAATAGAGTTTCGGCATGCCCGGGATCAGGGCCATCACGATGGCCGCGCCGCCCGCGATCATCAGGGCGTTCCGGGACTGGCCCAGCTGCGCGCCGGCAGTGGTGCCCATGTCCGCCTCGGCGTTGGACCGGGTGACGATCATGCCGGTGGAGACGGCCATCAGCAGGGCGGGGATCTGGGTGACCAGGCCGTCGCCGATGGTCAGCAGGCTGTAGGTGTTCACTGCTTCGCCGGCGCTCATACCGCGCTGGATCATGCCGATGGCGATGCCGCCGATGAGGTTGATGATGATGATGATCAGGCCGGCAATCGCGTCACCCTTAACGAACTTCGAGGCACCGTCCATGGCGCCGTAGAAGTCCGCCTCCGCGGAGACCTCGGCCCGGCGTTCCCGGGCCTGGGTATCGGTGATCAAGCCCGCGTTGAGGTCTGCGTCAATCGCCATCTGCTTGCCGGGCATGGCATCGAGGGTGAACCGCGCACCGACTTCGGCAACGCGTTCGGCACCCTTGGTCACCACCACGAACTGGATGACCACCAGGATCAGGAAGATCACTGCGCCGATGATCAGCGAACCGTTCACGGCCACGTGCCCAAACGCCTCAATCACCTGCCCGGCATACCCCTCCCCCAGCACCAGCCGGGTGGAGGCCACGTTCAGGCCCAGCCGGAACAGGGTGGCCACCAGCAGCAGGGACGGGAACACGGAGAAGTCCAGCGGCTTGCGCACGAACATGGTGGTCAGCAGGATCACCAGTGCCAGCAGGATGTTGATGATGATCAGCACGTCCAGCAGGCCGGCGGGGATGGGCACCACCAACAGCAGGATGATGCCGATGACCCCGACGGGGACGGCAAGTTTCAGGAGGTTGCTTTTGCGGTTCACGACGCGGCCTTACGGTGTTGTGGGGTGGTCACGGGTTCGGGCGGCAAGGCCGCCATGGTGTGTATGCCCCGGGCGGCGCCGCGCCGCTTCAGGGCCATAACGAAGGCCAGGACTCGGGCCACGGCGTTGTAGAGTTCCACGGGAATTTCGGAGTTCAGTTCGCAGGCGCTGTGCAGGGCACGTGCCAGCGGGATGTCGGAGACCATGGGAACGCCCTGCTTTTCGGCCTCCTCGCGGATCCGGGTGGCAATGTTGTCCGCGCCCTTGGCGACGACGCGCGGTGCGGACTTGCCCGGCTCGTATTTCAGGGCAACGGCCACATGCGTGGGGTTCACGAGGACGACGTCGGCATCCGCCACCGCGGCGATCATCCGGTTCCGGCTCATCGCCAGCTGGCGGGACCGGCGCTGCGACTTGATCATCGGATCACCGTCGCTGTTCTTGTTTTCGTCCTTGACTTCCTTCTTGGTCATGCGGGTCCGTTTGCGGTTCCGCTTCATGACCACGAAGATGTCCGCCGCGGCGAGGACCAGGCCTGCGGCGACGGCGGCCTGCAGCAGTAACGCGGCGCCGCCTCCCGCCGCTTCCAGGACGGCGGAGACCGGCAGGCCGCCGGCGGACATCAGTACCGGCATCATCTGCTGGATCACGGCGTACAGGACCAGTCCCACCACGGCGGTCTTAAGCAGGGACTTCGCCCCGTTCCACAGGGCCTGCGTGCCGAAGACTCGTTTAACCCCCGTAATCAGGTTGAACTGTTCGAACTTGCCCTTGAATTTCTTCATGTGGATACCACCCTGGACGGCGGCGGTGAGCAGGACGACAGCGGCAACCACCCCCAGCATCGGCCCGAGGATAAAGGCCAGGGTGCCCAGGCCCTCGTTCATCTGGACCAGGGCGAACTCGGGATCGGGGTTCGAAATGGTGGTGGCGACGCCGGCCAGGATCTCGCCGGCGGCTTCGGAGCCCCGCGAAATGGTCACCGGCATCATGAGGGCAGCGGTTCCCACACCTACCCAGGCGGTGAGGTCCTCGGACCGGGAAAGCTGGCCCTTGGAGCGGACTTCCTTCATCCGCTTGTCGGTGGCCTGCTCGGTCTTTTCCCCTGAGTCCTGCTCCGGCATCTATCCCACCCCCGTCAGCGCGCGCTCGATGGTGGAGACCAGCCCGGAGACGATGCGGGGCAGGGCCAGGAAGACAATGGAGGCCAGGGACAGCGTCAGCAGGATCTTCAGCGGGAAACCGAGGGCAAAGGCATTCAGGGCCGGGGCCACCCGGGTGAGCAGCCCCAGGCCTGCGTCGGCCAGGAACAGGACCACCAGCAGCGGTCCGGCAATCTGCACCGAGGCCAGGAACATCTGCGAAACCGCGGTGGTCAGGGCGGAAACGGGTTCAGCCATGTCAATCCCGCCGGTCAGCGGCAGCGCGGTGAAACTGCGCAGCAGCCCGCCGATGATCAGCTGGTAGCCGTCCGAGGCGAACAGCAGCGCCAGGGCGGTGATCTGGAAGACCCGCGTGAACTGGGCGCCGTTGACCATGGACTGCGGATCGAAGGCCTGGGCCAGCTGGAAGCCGCCGAACGTATCGATCAGGTTGCCGGCGGACTGCACGGCGGAGAACACCACCATCACCAGGAATCCCAGCACAACGCCCACCAGCAGTTCCATCACGAGCGCCATGAAGAACGCCCCGGTCCCCAGGGCGGTGTACCCCTCACTCACCTGCGGGGCGATGGCCAGCCCCAGGCCGAGCCCGAGCATGGCCTTGATCCGCGCCGGGAACGCGTTGTAGGAGAACGGCGGTGCGATGACCAGGAAAGCCACCATCCGTACCGAGGCCAGCAGGAACGCCTCGATCCAGTTCTGGTCAAGGGTGATGTTCATCTAGCCGCCGCCGAGCAGGGACGGGATCCTCTGGAACATCTCGTGGGTGAAGGACACGATTTCCGAAATCATCCAGTGTCCGCACACGAGCAGGGCGAGGGCCACGGCAAGGGCCTTGGGCACGAACGAAAGCGTGACTTCCTGGATCTGGGTGATGGACTGCAGCAGCGAGATGGCAAACCCCACCACCAGTGCCGTGATCAGCACCGGCGCCGAGAGCTTCGCCGCAACCCACAGCCCCTGCATGGCGATGTCCAGGACGGCGTTTGTATCCACTAGGTGCCGCCCTGGTAACTGTTGACCAAGGACGTGATGATCAGTCCCCAGCCGTCCACGAGGATGAACAGCAGGATCTTGAACGGCAGGGAGATCATTACGGGCGGAAGCATCATCATGCCCATGGACATCAGCGCTGCCGACACCACCAGGTCAATGACCAGGAACGGCACGAAAATGACGAAGCCGATAATGAACGCGGCCCGCAGTTCCGAGATCATAAAGGCCGGGATCAGGGTGGTCAGCGGAACGGACTCGGGGCTTTCGGGGTTCTCCTGCCCGGCCGCGCGGGTCATCAGTGCAATGTCCTCTTCGCGGGTATGGGCGAGCATGAACTGCTGCAGCGGCGCCGTTCCGGTATCGAGGGCGGCGTCAAAGTTGAGTTCGCCGTTGAGGTAGGGCTGCACGGCGATGGTATTAATTTCGCTGATCACCGGGGCCATGATGAACAGAGAGAGGAACAGGGCCAGCCCGGCAAGGACCTGGTTGGGCGGAATCGAGGGCAGCGACAGGGCGTTGCGGGTCATGGCCAGCACCACGAAGATCTTGGTGAAGGAGCTAAGCATCAGCAGCAGCGACGGTGCCACCGAGAGCAGGGTGATGCCGATCAGCGTGGTCACCGCGGTGGAGGGCGAGCCGTCCTGGCCGTTAATGTCGACGGTCAGCCCGCCGCCGTCGTCGGGCTCCGTGGGCGCAGAGGGGTCCGCGGGCGCTTCAGGCGCCGCCGGATCGAAGGTGGTGGCGTGCCCGGCGGCAGCCCCCAGCAGGAGCAGTGCAACAACGGCGAAGAACAGGGCGGCGGCAAGGGTCAGCGCGTGCCGTCCCCTGCGCACGTCGACGACGGCGCTCACCTTTTGCGTCCCCGGCGCAGGGCGTCGCCGGCCTGGCGCCACGTCTGAGGGGCGAGGATGGATCCGGCCAGGGCCGACTTGGCGGGCACCGGCGCCATGGACGGGAGGGCATGTGCCCCGCGTCCGGAGCGGCGCGCGGGCAGCCCGTGGGAGGAGTCGGCGGCATACTGCCCGGCCGGGTAGGAACCGGCGGTTTCGGCGGCTTCCAGCGAAGCGGCGAAACCGGCAGCGGTTTCGGGCCCGGGTTCGGGTTCGGTTTCCGGCGGCAGCGGTGCACTGTGCAGCAGGTTCACTGAGCCTTCGGCCACCCCCAGCAGGAGACGCTGTCCGTCGGTTTCCACCACTACCAGCGACGCCTTGGGCGTCAGCGGCTGGCGGCTGACCACCTGCACTGCCGGTTGGGTGGTTCCGGCGGCCCCGATGGTGCGGCTAAAGCGGCGCTGCAGGAACCATAGGAGTCCGAGCACGGCACCGAGCGAAACCAGGACACGGAGTCCCAGAAACAGGGTTTCCACTAATTGAGCCCCTCGACCACGTCCAGGATTTTGGTGATCCGCACGGCGTAGTCCTGGTCGATGACCACAACTTCGCCGTTCGCAATGAGGCGGCCGTTCAGCAGGATGTCGGCCGGCGCGCCGGCGGAGCGGTCCAGCTCCACCACGCGGCCGGGTTCGAGGTTCAGGACATCGCGTACGGACATGCGGGTGTGCCCGATCTCCACGGTCAGTGCCATCTCGATGTTGTTGATGCGGCCCATCTTGCCGGCGATCGACGGATCGGCGTGCCCGCCGGAGGTGGCGGTGGTGTCCCGCAGGCGGATGGCGAACCATCCGGCGGTGCCTTCCGGGGAGCGGAGTTCGAAGACGACGCTGTCCGGATCGGCAAAGAGCGCTGACGCGTCCTCGGTCCGGGCCTCGCCGAGCACACCGACGCCCAGGGTGGCACTCGCTGCTTCAAGGGAGGGCCGCAGCACATCTGCCGCGGAGACGAGCGCGGAGTCGGTTCCGGCGACGTCGGCCAGCGGTGATGAGCTGTCGAGGACCAGGGCCAGGTCCGCCGATTCGGTGCCCACGAATGACGCGGTGACTGCCGTTGCGGTGTGCGACGCCGGGACTCCCGCCCCGTTATGCGGGATCGGTTCCAGGACAAGGGGGGTGGGCAGGCCGCGCACCAGGGCGGAAACGGCGTCGGCGTGCAGGCTGTGGGGGCTGGACATGGGTTACTTCTCCTCGATACTGACGATGCTGCCGGCAAGGCGTGACCCGCTGGCTCCTACTGCTGCCTGGGCCAGCGTCTGTCCGTCAACGGTGACGTTCAGCGGCCGGTGGCGGGGGTGCCCCAGATTCAGGACGTCCCCTACGGCCAGGTTTAGGACCATGGCGGGTAACACGGTGATGGGTTCCAGCTGCAGGCACACCTTCACGGGCACGTGTGCAAGCTGCAGCTGGACAAGTTCAGCCGGTGTGGCGTTGCTGGTCTGCGCGCCCAGCGGGTCCAGCTGCGGCAGCAGGGCGGCAGCGGGGATGGCCACGGTGGCGGGAGCGGTGGTTTCACCGACCACCATCTCGAACGTGGCCACGATCATGGGATCCCCGGAGGCCGCCGCCTGGGCGAACTGTGAGTTGTATTGGACCGAAGACAGCGTCAGCGGAGCCGAGAGCAGATGTCCAAGGGAGTAATGCAGGTCCTCCACGGCGTCATCCATGATCTTGCCCAGCAGCGCCTGCTCGATATGCGTGAATTTGCGCTCCGGTGCGGTCTGGAAGCCGGTGCCGCCGAGCATGTGTCCCACCCAGGACAGCGCTGCGGCCATCGGGAACTGGATGACCGCTTTGGCTGAGGTGGTGGAGATGTTGAACAGCACCATGCCGGTGTTGTCCGGCAGGGCGGCGGCGTACTCGTCGTAGCTGAGCACCTGCACGTCCTCGGAGGTGACCTGCGAAAGCACCCGCACCTTGGCGGTCAGCTGGGTGCCCCACTGGCGGGCAAAGGTATCAAAGGCCATTTCAAGGACCCGTGCATGCTCGCGGGCCAGGGTGGTGGGCCGGCTGAAGTCATAGACCTCTACGGGCTTTGCTTTCGCGGGCATGCTTAAGGAAGGTGAATCTTGGACCATCACATCCCGCACTATCGGCAGCAGGACCCGCTGCGTAAGAAAAGCCCTTAGTGGCCTGCCGCCGCCTGGCGTTCCTTAACGATTCCGGGGATGAGGGAGCGGACGTCTTCGCTTTGCCCGGACAGGACCACGATGTCCACCCGCCGGTTCTGGGCGAGCTCCGCGGCGTTGCGTCCGGGGGTCAGCGGGCGGGACTCGCCGTAGCCCACCGCCTTAATGTTTTCCTGCAGCACTCCCCCGCCGGAGATGAGGTAGCGCAGCACGTTCACGGAACGGGACGAGGACAGTTCCCAGTCCAGGGCGTCGTCGGCGAACTGGCGGACCTGCGCGGTGTGGCCCTCAATCGAGACCTGGTAGGTGGTGGGTGCGAGTGCGGGCCCCACGGTGTCCAGGACCTGCACGGCCTCGTTGGTGAGGTCTGCCAGGTCCGGGGCAAAGAACATTTCCGAGCTGACCAGTCGGATGGTCAGGCCGCGTTCATCCATTTCAAAGCGTACGGACTCTTCCAGCCCCTTTTCCTGCAGCCCGGCGTAAATGGCGTCCTGCAGGGCAGTGAGATCGTCGACTTCCTTGGCTGCCAGGGCGGCCAGGGCGGCGTCGGGCTCCACGGTCTCCTCGCTATCCACCTGGTCCGGCGGCACGATGATGCCGACGGCGGTGTCCACCGTGTTGCTTTCCTCCGCCCCGAACCCGGTGGCGAGGGATTCCTTGAGCTGTTCGAACTTTTTCGCATCCACGGTGGACATGGCGAACAGGACAATGAACATACACATCAGCACGGTGACCATGTCCATGTAGGAGGCCATCCAGCGTTCGTCCGGATGTTCGTCCTCCTCGTGCTGTTTCGGACGCCGGCCCTTGGCGCTCACGCTGCGTCCTGGACCTTGTCTGCGGCGTCGGTCTTGTCGGCCTTGTCGGCCTTGTCCACCTTGCCGCCCAATGCGTGGGCCGGGACCATCGCGCGCAGCCGTTCCCCAAGCAGGCGCGGCTGACTGCCGGCCTGCAGGGCCAGGACGCCTTCCATCAGGAGGTTCATTTCGTCCGCTTCAAGCTCCGCCAGCCGCTTGAGCCGGGTGCTGATGGGCAGCCAGATGAAGTTGGCTGAAAGCAGGCCCCACAGGGTGGCCACAAAGGCAGTGGCGATCATGGGTCCGAGGTGGTCCGGGGTTGAAAGGTTCTCCAGGACGTGGGTCAGTGAAACAACGGTGCCGATGATGCCGATAGTGGGTCCATAACCGCCCAGGCTGTTGAAGAACTTCACGGGAATCTTGTCAGTGGCGGCCTTGGTGGCGATTTCGTCTTCGAGCAGGATGCGCAGCTCCTCGCCGTCGGTGCCGTCGGCGATGTTCTGCAGGGCTGCACGCAGGAAAGGATCTTCGACTTCGGCGGCATCCTGCTCGAGGGAGAGCAGGCCTTCGCTGCGGGCCTTTTCAGCCAGCAGGACCACCTTGTCGATGGTCTCCTGCGGTCGAGGGGTTTTGCCCATGAAGGCCCGGGGCAGGGATTTGAAGGACAGCACGAAGTCCTTGAAGGTTCCACCGGCCAGCCCCACGGCAATGGTGGCGCCGAAGACGAGGATCATCGGCGCCGGCAGCAGGAGCGCGGAGACGTGGGCACCTTCGAGGGTGATCATGGCGTAGAGCGACCCGAAGGCGAGGACTAAGCCGATAATTGTTGCTGGATCCATTAGTCGTTCCTAGGGCGAAGGGGCACGGTCTTGCTGACGGGAGTTTTGTCCGGGGCTGCCGGGAAAGCATCGGGCACGAGCCCCAGGGGGCGCCCGGGAACCCGCGGCGGGATGTCACGTGCCATGGAGATCACCTGCGCCCGGTAGGCCGCAATGCGGTCGATGACTTCCGGCAGGCTCTCGGTCACGATGTACTTCGCGCCGTCGACCATCACCAGGGTGGTGTCCGGATTGGCGTGGATCCGCTCGATCAGGTCAGGGTTGATTGCGAATTGAGCATCATTGAGACGCGTAAGAACAATCATTGCCCCGTCCTGGCTGGTTCCACAGGACTCCGATAGGCCCTCACTCCTACTTTCGGCCGCTGCGGCCCAATCGTTAGGAAAACCGGGGCCGGGCACGGGTTCAGCGGACCCCATAACCGCGGAACGGCCCCTCCTGCAGTGCTGCGGGAGGAGCCGTGCCGCGGTGGAACGCCGGCTAGCGCTTCAGGTTGGTCAGTTCCTGCAGCACTTCGTCCGAGGTGGTAATGATGCGGGCATTGGCCTGGAAGCCGCGCTGGGCGACGATCAGGTTGGTGAACTCCTGGGACAGGTCCACGTTGGACATTTCCAGCATGCCGCTGCCGATGCCGCCGGCGCCGGCCTCGCCGGGACCGGCGATGACGGGGTTGCCGGAGTTCACCGTGGCGGTGTAGCTGGAGTTGCCGGTCTTCTCCAGGCCGGCCGAGTTGGTGAAAGTGGCGACGGCGATGCGGGCCAGGGCCTGCTTTGCACCGTTGGTGAAGGAACCGATCACGGTGCCGTCCTTGCCGATGGAGAAGGACTCCAGCGTGCCGGCGCTGCGGCCGTTCTGCCCCGTGACGGAGGCAGTGCTGACGCCTGCGTAGCCACTGAGTCCGGCGAGATCCACTCTCACGCCATCCACGGTGATGGCATCGTCGCTGGCATCCGTCTGGGCGCCGTTGGCGAAGGCCAGCTCCGCGGTCTGGCCTCCGGCGGCCACTGACCACCGGACGTCCGTCGCGGAGCCTGCACGGGTAAAGGTCAGCGAGACTACGGAAGCGTTTCCATTGGCGTCATAGACATCCATGTCGCGTACAACGGACTGGCCGACTGCCGTCTCGGACGGCAGGTTGCCGCCCATGGTCGCCGCGGTGGTGGCTGCCGCCGGGACGGTGGCGCCGTCGGGCAGGGAGATGTTACCCACCGCGCCGCCGGTGTTCAGGGTGCCGTCTGCGTTGGCGGTCCAGCCCTGGACGATGCCGCCGTCCGTGGAGACCAGGCGGCCGTCGCCGTCGAGGTTGAACGCGCCCGCGCGGGTGTACGTGGAGGTGGCGCCCTGGCGGGTGATGAAGTAACCCTCGCCGTTGATCATCAGGTCCTCGGCCCGGCCGGTGGCCTGCGCCGAACCCTGCGTGAAGTTGGTGGTGATGCCGGAGACCAGGACGCCGAGGCCCACCTGTGCGGGGTTGCCGCCGCCGGTGTTGGCGCCCGGGGCGGTGGCGCCCTGGGTCATCTGGGACAGGGTGTCCTGGAACTGGACGGCCGTTGCCTTGTAGCCGGTGGTGTTGACGTTGGCGATGTTGTTGCCGGTGACGTCGAGCATGGTCTGGTGCGAGCGGAGTCCGGAGATACCGGAGTAAAGGGAGCGAAGCATTGGTGGCGCCTTTCAGCTTTGGTGGTGCCGGGGAGGAAGGTTATGCGGTTGCTGCGGGTGCTTTGGGTGCGTCGGTGGCTTGATCTGCTGCCCCGTCGACGACGCCGGAGATTCGGTCCAGCAGGACGTCCTCGCCGTTGATGTTGACGGTCGGGACGCCGGCGGCGTAGGAGACCGATTTGGCGGTTCCGGTGACGGCCACACCGTCGTCGTTGGTATAGGTAACCGTCTGGCCGATGAGCGCAGCGGCGGCAATACGCATCTGCAGGGAGAAATTCTCTTCGTCCATCTTCGCCATGGAGGTGAGTTGCTCCATGGATGCCAGCTCGGTGGTCTGCGAGATCATCTGGTTGGTGTCCATGGGCGAACTGGGGTCCTGGTTACGCAGCTGGGTGACCAGCAGGTGCATAAAGACCTCGCTGTCCATGGTTTGCTTGGGCGCGCGGGTGGTGGTCCCGTCGGCGGTGATGCCGCCTGCTGCCACTACTCCTTCTACGGGCATGTGGTCTCCTTTTCTAGGCCAGGAAGTCGATGGTTGATGCCGACGCGGGGAATCCGGGCCGGTAAGTGCGTGGGGCGGGATCCGCCGGAGTCCGCTCGGGGTTTGACGGGGCGTACTTTGCCGAACCCGGTTCCGTTTCGCCGTCCCGGCGTTCCGTTCCCTCGCCCGGGGTGTCCTGGGCGGAGAGGGAAAGATTCGCGTTCATTCCCGAGCCGGCCAGGTCCCGGCGCAGGTCGGTCATCAGGGTCCGCAGCGCCTCACGGCCGGCTTCGGACGGAGCGAAGAGCTCGATCCGCACCCCGTCGGCACCCACGTGGGCGCGCACGGTTACCGGTCCGAGGTTGTCCGGCGTGATGCTCAGGGTCATCACGTGTTCTCCCTGCGGGGCCGACCCGAGGGAAAAGAGCGGCTGGGACACCTGGGGCAGCAGCGCGGGGGTTACCGGCGCGGCGGGAACCGCTGCTGCGGCCGGCATGGCTGCCGCGCCGGAGACAGGTGCGGAGGACGGCAGCGGCGGCAGGCTGGGAACCGGTCCGGGCGCGGCGGTTTCCGCTAGTGCCCCGGCAGCGGCCGGTGCGGCAGCCGCTGCATTGTCGGCACCGGCGGGCAGCACGGTGAACGCCGACGGCGGGAACCCCGGGCTGCCGGCGGCATTCGGGGAAGCATCGGCCGCAGTGCCGGATGGAGAAACCGGTGCACTGTCCGGAGCCGCAGGGACCGGTGCCGGCGCGGCGCCGGAAGCTGTGGACACTGCTGAAGCGGTCGATGCCGGTGCGTGCCGGGCCGTTCCGGAGGCGGCTGCCCCGGATGCGGCCGGCGCTGCTGCGTTCGCCGTGGCACCGGCAGCTGTTCCGGCCCCGGAGTTCGCCGTCGGAACCGCGCTGGAGGCGCCGGAAACGGCAACGCTGTTAGTGGCGGCGCCCTTGGCGGCGCCCGGAACGCCTGCCGGACTCGCTGTAAGTGCGGCGGCGCCCGGGGTGGTGACGGCCAGGGCGGCTGCGGCGGCAGCTGCGGAGGCATTGGCCGCCGTGGTGGCGGCAGCTGCGGAGGCATTGGCCGCCGTGGTGGCGGCAGCTGCGGAGGCATTGGCCGCCGTGGTGGCGGCAGTCGCTGCTGCACCGGGTGAGGCTGCTTCGGGGGACGCAGGCTCAGCGCCGGATGCAGCTGTTCCGGCTGGCGTGTTGTCGGCTGCTTCCGGGCTGATCGGGCCGGTGCCGGAAACTGCTGCGTCGGGAAGGGGGATCCCCGCCAGGCCGGCAAAGCCGGCTGCCGGGAAGGGCGTCGCTGATCCGGGGATGCCCGGGAGCGGTCCGGCCGCAGGCTGCATCGGGGAAGCCGCTGCGGCCTTACCGTCCGCGTCCGTCTCCGGTTTCCCGGATCCGGTTGAGGTTTGGGTCGAAGGGGCAAGGGCGTCCTGGAGCGAGGATGCGAAGTGGTCCGACCCCATTCCAGCGGAAGCGGACCCCGTGGCGGACCCCGGGGCGGCGGTCCGGGCTGCGGCAGCCGGGGCGGCGGGCCGCAGCATGCCGGTGGAGACGCTCATGCTGCCGATCCCAACATGGCCGCCTGCGCAGCGCGGGCGGAGGCCACCAGGTCGGAGAGGCCGGCGGTGCTGGCAGCACCGGCAGCACCGGCTGCACCGGCGGATTCGGTCGGCAGGATGCGCCGGATGGTGGTCACGTTCGCGTCGGTTTCCCACGCATCGCGGATGGCGATGGTCTGGCCCGGCTGCGGCGCGTCCACTGCCTTTCCATTGCCAAGGTAGATGGCGACGTGTCCGCCGTCGTGGCTGAAGAGCAGGTCGCCGGGCTGGGCCTCGGCCATGGAGGCGACCTCGGTCCCGGAGTTCATCTGGTCCCAGGTCACCCGCGGCAGGGTGTAGCCGAGGTCCTTGTAAACGTTCTGCACGAAGGAAGAGCAGTCCAGCCCCTGGGCGGGGTCGTTGCCGCCCCAGACGTAGGGCAGGCCCAGGTATTTCTGTACGGCGTCGAGCACCTTCCCGTCCGCAGCAGCACCGCCGGCGATACCGGTGTCCGTGCCCACCGACGCCGCGGAGGTCAGCGAGGACAGGGTGGAGGCGAACTCCGCATCCGATCCGGCCGCCGTAGCCGTGGCCGGGGCCGCCGCCGCTTTTGCGGCTGCGGTCCCGGAGAGCTGGCTCAGCGTGCTCCGGATTTCATCGATCCGCCCCAGGGCGTCCGTCATGCTCATTAGTGGGCTTCCTTCTGCCGGCGGTGCCAGGCGGAGCCGGCGAGTTCGTCCAGGATGGTTTGTTCGGTGCGCAGGTCCTCGGCGGCTTCGGCCTCGGCGAACTTGCCTTCAAGCTTTTCCAGGCCCACTGAACGTGCCCGGGCGGAGGAAAATTCGGCACGGGCCGCTTCCACTTCCGCCGCGTGGCGCGTTCCCAGGGCGTTGAGGTCCGCGAGCATGCTGCGCGAGGAGGACCGGGCAGCCGCAATGGCGTTCATGGTTGCGGCATCTACGGCGTCGCTGTGCGAGGCCTCGAGGGAGTTGTAGGCCTCGGCACGGGCTTCGCGTGTTTCGCGCATGCGGACATTGGCCGCGGCAAGTTCGCCTGCAGCCCGGTCCTGCTGCAGCTGGCGCAGCCGAAGCAGGCCGGCCAGGGGGAAGGCACGGGACATCAGGACACCCCCAGCATCCGGGTGAGGTTATGCAGCTGGACCCACGCGGTTTCCGCGGGGGTCTGTTCATCCATGCGCTGCTGCAGGAACGCGTTGATGGCGTCCTGGTTGTCCACTGCCGCATCCACCAGGGGATTGGAGCCGCGCTGGTAGGCGCCGACGTCGAGCAGGTCCTGCGCAGCCTTCCGGGCCGCCATCACGCGGCGCAGGGTTGACGCCGCATCGCTGCGTTCCCGCGGGTTCACCCGGGAGGCAACACGGGAAATGGACGCCAGGGCGTCAATTGACGGGAAGTGGCCGGAAACGGCGAGCTTGCGGTCCAGGACAACGTGGCCGTCCAGGATGGAGCGGGCGCTGTCGGCAATGGGTTCGTTATGGTCATCGCCGTCCACCAGCACGGTGTACATGCCGGTGACCGATCCCCGTTCGCCGGTTCCGGCGCGTTCCAGCAGCTGTGCCAGCAGGGAGAAGGTGGAGGGCGGGTAGCCCCGCGTCGCAGGCGGTTCGCCCACGGACAACCCGATTTCACGCTGGGCCATGGCCACCCGGGTGAGGGAATCCATCATTAGCATGACGTCGGCGCCGCGGTCGCGGAAGGATTCGGCAATGCGGGTGGCAACAAACGCGGCACGCAGGCGCATCAAGGCGGGTTCGTCCGACGTCGACACCACCACGATGGACCGCGCCAGGCCTTCGGCGCCCAGGTCATCTTCGAGGAACTCGCGGACTTCGCGGCCGCGCTCCCCTACCAGGGCGATGACTGACACTTCCGCGTTCGTGCCGCGGGCGATCATGGACAGCAGTGAGGACTTGCCGACGCCGGAGCCGGCGAACAGGCCCATGCGCTGGCCGCGTCCCACAGTGGTGAGGGTGTCCAGCGCACGGACGCCGAGCTGCAGCGGGGTATCGATCCGGGTGCGCAGCATCGCGGAAGGCGTTTCATGGTCCAGGGGGACAAAGGCCTCAACCTGCAGCGGACCCTTGCCGTCGATGGGCCGGCCCAGTCCGTCCAGCACCCGGCCGAACAGCCCGGTACCGGTGGGGACCAGCAGCGGTGTGCCCTTGGAGCGGGCCGGAGTTCCGGCGGTCAGTCCGGCCAGCCGGCCGAAAGGCATGCAGCGGATTCCTTCGCGGGTGGCAGCCACCACCTCGGCGTCCACCTCGGAACCGGGGTGCCCGATGGACACCAGGTCACCCACACCGCAGTCCAGGCCGGCAATTTCAATGCTCAGGCCCAGGACGGAGGACACCCGTCCAATGCGCTGCGGGGCGGCGGAGCGGAGGGCCGCCGTGAAGCGGTCGCCATGGGGACGCCAGGTTGTCGCGGTCATGACTCGTCCCCCAGCAGTGCAGCCCGGGCACGTTCGACGGCGGAACCCAGCGATGCGTCCAGGTAGCCGTCCGGGAACTCGGTGACGGCGTCGCCCTTCTGCAGGCCGGCGTCGCCCACGAACTCCACCCGGGCACGCCGGAGCGTGTCCTCGTCCAGGGACGCGAGGTCCACCGGATGCATGCGGACACGCTGCACCAGGTCGGTGTCCACGCCGTCCAGGGCACGGGCCAGCGCCGAGCGGGCGGAGGTATCGCCTGAGGCCAGTTCCCTGCCCAGCAGCGCTTCGGCCAAATCGACTGCGGCGGCCGCCAGGGCATCCTGGACCTCGGTAATCAGGGCCACGGTACGGCCTTCGAGGCTGAAGACGGCGGAATTAAGTGCGGAAAGGCTTCGGTTGATGCGTTCCTGCCCGCGGCGCATTTCGTCGTCGTACTGCTCCCGCAGGGTGCGGCGGAGCAGCTCCGTGTCTGCTGCCGCGGCGCGCAGGCCGGCTGCGTAACCGGCTGCGTGTCCGCGGGCTTCCACCTGCGCGTTCAGCTGTGCTTCGTCCGTGGCGCCGAGTGCCGTGTAAACCAGGCGGGAGAACGTCTGCTGGTCAGTAGACATATTCCTCCTCGTCCGCGTGGTGCACTTCGATGATGCCCTGGGCTTCCATTTCGCGGATGGCCCGGACAATGTTGGCGCGTGCCTCTTCCACCTGGGAGAGGCGGGCCGGGCCGGAGACCTTGATTTCGTCGTCGAGCAGTTCGCGGTTGCGCTCGGAGACGTTGGTGCGGATGGCGTCCAGCACCGCCTCGGAGGCGCCCTTCATGGCCAGGGCCAGGGTGCCGACGTCGATGCCGCGCAGCACCAGCTGCACGTCCCGGCGCTCGAGCTTGACCAGGTCGCCGAAGGTAAGCATCCGGGAGCGGACTTCTTCTGCCAGCTCCGGATCGCGTTCCTCGAGCGACTCGAGGAGTGCGCGTTCCGTGACTGCGTCGGAGCGGTTGATGATGTCCACCAGGGGCTGCACGCCGCCGATGGCGTCAGTCGCTTCGCGGGCGGCGCCCAGGGCGGAGGCACGTGCCCGCAGCGTTTCGGCCACCACGCGTACCGCTTCCGGGGTAGCGCGGGCCATGGTTGCAATGGCCTGCGCGACGTCGGTGCGGAGTTCCGGGTTCAGGCCCGTCAGCACGGCCGAGGCCCGCTGGGGACGCATGTGCGCCAGGACCAGCGCAATGGTCTGCGGCAGCTCGCCGTCCAGCAGCGAGATCACCTGGTTGGGTTCAGCGGTTTCGAGGAACTCGAAGGACTTGCCGGCCATCGAGGAGGCCAGGCGTTCCATCACACCGGAGGCACGCTCGACGCCGAAGGACGCTTCGAGCAGTCCCATGGCGACGTCGCGGCCGCCGTGGGCACGGCGCCTGCCCTCAATGGACATCTCATAGAACTCGTTGATGGCGTCCTCGGCCACGCCGGCGTCGACCCGCCGCAGCCGGACGATCTCCGCTGCGATGGCCTGCGCCTCGGACTCGGTGAACTGCTGCATAACCACCGCTGCCCGGGACGTCTCCAGCTGCATCAGGACGATGGCGGCCTTCTGGGTGCCGGTTAGCTCGCCGGTATGCTCCAGCTCGCCTTCGGCGGCGTTCAGGGCAAGGGACATTCCGGTGGGGGCGGCGGCGAAGGGCAGCCCGACCGGGGCGGTGGCAAGCTGGGTCATGCTCGGCTGTCCTCCATGAGGTTGCGCAGATAATCAGCGGTGCGGACCGGGTCCTGGGCCGCCAGGGCGTCGAGTTCGGCCCGCTTCCGGTCCTGGTCCACGGCCGCAGCAACAATCTGCAGGGAGGCGGTGTCCGTGGAAACCAGTGGCGCCGGCTCACTCAGCATGGTCAGGCCTGCAGCCGGGGCCAGCGGATCCAGCTCGGGCAGTTCGCCGAGGTCGATGGCTTCGCGGTTCTGCCGGCGGGAACGCATGGCGTAGGCGATCAGGGCCAGGACGACCAGCAGGACAATGCCGGCCACGATGATTCCCATCTGGAGCATCTCTGCGCGGCGCTCGGCTTCTTCCGTTGCCTGGGCGTCGGCCAGGGCGTCCTGTGCACTGGTGGCACCGTCCGCATTGAAGGAGACCATTTCCACCGTGATCTCGTCGCCGCGTTCGGCGTTGATGCCGGCGGCGGTGCCGACCAGAGCCTCCAGGTCAGCTACGTTCAATCCGGCGGCCGCGTTGGTGTTCAGTGCCACGGAAACCGTCTGGCGGTTCAGGGAACCGGCCGGGATTTCCCGGGTTTCGGTGACCTTGTTCACGGCGTTGTTCTTGGTGCTCGTCTCGGAGCGGAAGGCGCCGTCGTCCTCGCCTCCGCTGGGCACGGCAATGTTGTCCGGGCCCAGGATGCCTGCGGCGCTGCCGCCGTTGGCGCCGCCGGTGTATTCCTCGGTGCTGGTGGCTTCGTTCAGTGCCGGAGTGTCCTGCGGGGCGGTGAAGGATTCCTCCACCCGGTTGGCGGATTCGTAATTCATGTCGGCTGCCACGGCCACCGTCGCGTTGCCGGGACCCACTACGCGGTCCAGCATGGTCTGCACGGAAGCGGTGACCCGCTCCTCGTAATCCGTGGCCTGCTTGTCTGCGGAACCGGTGGTACCGGTGCCGACGGCGGAAAGCACCGTTCCGGCGGCGTCGATCACTGCGACGTTGGTGGACTCCATACCGTCTACCGAGGCAGAGGTCAGGTGCACAATGGCGGAAACCTGGTCGGAGCTCAGCGTGGTCCCGTTCTGCGTTTCCACAAACACCGAGGCGGTGGGATCGGCCTTTTCGGAGACAAACACTGTGTCTTCGGGGATGGCCAGCTGCACGGAGGCGTTCTTCACGCCGTCGATGGCGCCGACGGTCTTGGCAATTTCGCCTTCCAGGGCCCGTTTGTAGGTTACGGACTGCTGGAATTCCGAGGACGTGACACCCATTTCGTCCAGCAGCGAATAACCGCCGCTGGATTCGGACGGCAGGCCGGCGCCCGCGGCCTTGAGCCGCTGGTCGTACACGTGTTCCTCCGGAACCATGATGGTTCCGCCGCCGTCGGCAACCTCGTAGGGAACGCCGTCGGTCTTGAGCTGTTCCACAATGCTGTTGGCGTCCGTGGCCTCCAGGCCGGAGAACAGCGGGGTGTAGGCCGGCTTGGTCAGCCAGGAGGCCAGCAGTGCGATGCCGAGGGCAACCACGGCAATACCAATAATGGCGATGGTCTTCTGCGCCAGGGTGAACTGGCCAACCGTCTTGCCCAGGCGGTCGGTCACCGCGCTCATGGGACCGGGCATCAGGCCTGCATCCGCATGATCTCGTTGAACGCGTCAACACCCTTGTTCCGCACGGCGGCGACAAGTTCCAGGGTGACGGACGCCCGGGTGGAAGCGATGGTGGCGGCATGGATGTCATCCAGGTCCCCGGTCACCGCCTGCACGGCGAGTGTCTTGGAAGTGGACTGCAGTTCGGTGACGTTGTCCACGGCTCCGGTGAGCTGCGTGGCAAAGGAGGAACCGTCGGTGGAGACGGCAGGCTTGGCGGCTTCCACGTATCCCGTCGGCGTGGTGCTGCTGACTGCAGCGATGGCGGGAACGGGCATTAGGAGCGTCCAATCTGGAGTGCTGCTTCGTAGGTGCTCTTGGCACGGTCAACCACGGCGGCGTTGGCTTCATAGCCGCGCTGGGCGAGGATCAGGTTGCCCATTTGTTCCGACAGGTCAATGTCGGGGTAGCGGACATAGCCCTCGGCATCGGCCAGGGCGTGGTCGGGCTGGTACACCATCCGGCCTTCGGCATCGCCGTACTCCACGCCTGTGACGTGGACTCCGCTGCCTTCCTGTCCTTCCTGCGCTACGACGTAGCGGGCCTGGAAGGCAGCACCGTCGGTGCTGGAGACGTTGTTGGCGTTGGCCAGGTTGTCGGAAACTGCGTCCAGCCACTTGCGGTGCGTGGTGAGTCCGGTGGCGGCAATGCCGATGGCATCGAAAGTCATTAGTTGGTCCTCAATGCCGTGCGGAGGGAATTAGCTTCTCCGCCAACGGCTTGGGTGGCGAACTGGTAGCGCAGCACTGTGTCGATGTTGGACAGCGTCTCGGTGTCCAGGTTGACGTTGCTGCCGTCCAGGCGGGTGGGTTCAAGGGAACGCGCGGTGATGGGGGTTGCCGCACCGTTGCCGGCTTTCACTGACTTTGCGAGGGCGTCCTCGAAGGTGACGCGCTGGGCCTGGTAGCCGGGGGTATTCACATTCGCGATATTGTTCGCGATGGTCCGCTGGCGGAGGGCAAGACCGTCCAGGGCGCTTTGCAGCGCAATGGAGGAAACGGAATCGAACACAGTGAAACCCAGTTCTCGCTAAAGGGACAGTGCGGCCGATCCGTGGCCTTTTTTATGAGCAATCCGTGCTCGTTAATAGTTATCGGCCGAATTAACAAGTACGTAAGCCGTAATCACGTAATTTTTTTGATTTTTGCAGGTATGCGTTATAGGGAAGGGAAGCAACCTGCTAATAGGGCTGCTTTTAGCCGTCCACTTCCAGATAAACGGCCGACGCCGCCGGACCGGGGACACTGCGGATCAGCATGGACTGCTTACGGTTTGTCCGCGACTCGCTGCGCAGCTGCGCATAGGCGCGGGTCTGCGCCTTGGACAGCATGCGGGCGCGGGTAACGAGCTCCTCGGGCAGCGGGCCGAGGTCCGCCGGCGGTTCCCAGTCGGCTGCCATCTCGCGCGCCTGTTCCGTGAGCGACTGGCCCTCAAGGAAGGATTCCAGATTGTCTTCGAGCTGTGTGAGAACGGTTTCCCAGAGCGCGATGTTGGCCAGCTCCTCGGGGCCGCGGTAAGGCTCTGCCGATTCAGCCGACACCGAGGACCCCTCCGGGCGTACCCGCAGCGGCGGGCGTTGCACCGGCGGCCGGAAGCTGCGCCGAGGCTTCATGCCAGGCCAGGCGGATAGGTTCGAGCAGGTCAATGCATTCCCGGGTCAGCTTTGCGTCCCGGCCGATGTTCGCGTTCATCAGGGTGGAGAGCGAGTACGTGTACAGGGCATGCAGGTTTTCCCCGCCCTCCCACACATCCGTCTTTAGGGTGCCCAGAAGTTCGGTGATGATGGCCTGGGCATGGAGCAGGTTCTCCGAAGCCACCGGCCAGTCGGCATTCTGCTGCGCGGTTTCGGCCCGGGCAAGATCCAGCAGCAGCCGGTCGTACAGCATGGTCAGGAGCCGGGCAGGCGAGGCCGAGAGCACAGCGTTGCGTGCATATTCAGCCCGTTTGGCTGCCATTGAGTAGTTCACGGTCACTTCTTACTCGAGGAGGCGGTGAGGGAATCGAGCTGGCCGGTGAGCCAGTCCATCTGGCTGTTGAGCGAGCCGAGTTTGACTTCAAGGTTGGACCAGACGAGCTTCAGGGTGGATTCCCGCGAAGCCAGCCGGCGGTCCCATTGCTCAACCTGGCTGTTGAGGGACTTCACGGTGGATTCCTGGCTTTGGATCCGCTTGGTAATGGAGCCGTCGTACTTATCGGAGGCGGCCTTACCGGTGGCCTCCACCCGGCTGGCAATTGCCTGCAGAGACGCCTGGGTCTTTTCCGGATCCGCGGCGAGGGCGGCGGCGAACTTGTCGGCGTCGAACTCCACCGTGCCGTACTTGGTGAGGGTAATGCCGATGTCCGACGTTGAACGTCCATCCAGCGAGCCGGTGGCGGCGTCCATGATGGACTGCTTCAGGGAACGGGTGCTTGAATCCCCGGTGAATACCCCGCCGGTGGTCTTGGTCACGCCGTCGGAGGTATCGATGCTGACGGCAGAGTTGCGGTCAATGTAGCCGAAGACGTCTGTCAGTCCGGCCACCAGAGAGGCTGCGACGTCGGAGATCGCCTTGGTGTCCCGGCTGACGGCCACCGTGACCGGATCAGTGGAAACGGCGGACACGGTGATGTCCACGCCGGGCATGAGGTCCGCGAAGGTGTTGGTGGCGGAGGTGATCTTCGTTTCGGCACCGGCCACACCCGCCCAGAGGGTGACTTCGGCGTCGGCTCCGGCGCGGATGGCACCCAGATCCGTGCCGTTCTGCGCCACAGTGAAGGCGCCCGCTGCGCCGGTGGCCGCGGCGCTGAACTGCATGCGGTACTGCTGCACGCCGTCCACGCTGCCAGCGGCGATCTTGACGGCGGTGACACCCAGGTTTGCCTTGTTGACGTTGCTGATGACTTCGTCCAGGCTCTTGCCTGCCGTGTCCAGCTCGGTAATGGTGCCGTTTGCGGAGATCGAGAGGGCGTCGCCGTTGGGCCAGGCGGCCATGGCGCCGGACAGGGAAACCTGGGCTGTGGCAAGCTTGTTGACCGTGATGTCCAGCGAGCCGGCCGCGGCGCCGTCCTTGACGGCTGCGGTCACGGTGGTGGACCCGGTAACGGCGGCGTAGCGGTCCGTGCCGCCGGCTTTGGCGATCTTGCCGGCCGCCTCGGTCAGGGAGGCGATCTTGGTGTTGAGGTTCTGCAGCGCCGTGACGAACAGCTTGTTGGACTCGACCTTTTGCTTGAGCATCGCCTGCGGACGCGCTTCGATCTTCATCAGGTCCGCGATCATGGCAGTGGTGTCGATGCCGCTGATCAGCCCGTCAATGCCTAGCGCCATGAAAATGCTCCTTGAGAAGTCCTGCGGTGTCCTGCTGAGGTCCTGCTGAGGTCCTGCTGGGTCCTACCGTGTCCTGCGGTGACAAACAGAAGGCAGGGAATGGGCTGGCGGCGGGAAGCGTGAGGTCCAAGTCATGTTTCCCCGCCGCCAGCGGCCATTCACCTGCCGGTTCTGCGGTTACTGCTGATAAAAGCCGGTGTCACCTACCTGCTACTGCAGGAGCGACATAACGCCGGAGTTCATCTGGTTGGCCTGGGCCAGCATCGCGGTAGCGGCCTGGGAGAGGATCTGGGACTTGGTGAAGTTACCCATTTCCGCTGCCATGTCCGTGTCGCGGATGCGGGAGTTGGCCGAGGAGAGGTTCTCCACGGACACCGCGATGGAGCGCGAGGCGGATTCCAGGCGGTTCTGCTGTGCACCCAGGTCGGCACGCTGATCGGAAGTGGTCTTGATGGCTTCGTCCAGCGCGGCAGTCGCCGTAGCAGCGCCTGCCTGCGTTGTGAGGCTCCCCAGACCTTCAGCGAGCTTTGTCAGAGTGCCGGCGACGTCAGCCTGCGTGATGCTGATGGTCTCGTTGGCACCGGCACCAACCTGGATCTTCAAGGTGGCTGCCTGGGCCTTGACATCGTCGCCTGTACCTGCGCTCGGGCCCAGCAGCTGGATGCCGTTGAAGTTGGTGGAGGTGCTGATACGGTCCAGCTCCGACTTCAGTTCGTCAACTTCGGACTTGATCGCGCCGCGGGACTCGGTGTTGTTCGTATCGTTAGCAGCCTGAACCGTCAGGTCACGCATACGGTTCAGGATGTTGTGGACCTCGGTCAGGGCGCCTTCAGCGGTCTGGATGAGGCTGATGCCGTCCTGGGCGTTGCGGCCGGCCTGCGTCAAACCGGAAACCTGGTTCTTCAGGCCTTCAGAGATAGCCAGGCCTGCAGCGTCGTCAGCTGCACGGTTGATGCGCATACCGCTGGAGAGACGCTCCACCGACTTGGCCTGGTTCGTCTGGTTCAGGTTCAGGTTGCGCATGGCGTTGAGCGATGAAACGTTGGTGTTGATTGTGAAACCCATGATGTATTCCTCCGTGAGTGGGCTGTACTAACAGGCCCTTCCGTGGGCCTGCAACCATAGCTATCGGCGGAGCACCGACGGGTGTTAGAAGTTTCTAAAAAAGAATTTGAAAAAGATTTAGGCGGTAAGCCTAGGAAGCGGCCGGGTTGAAAGTCGCCGGCCGGCCGGGAACGCCCGTAAGCCCGGGAACAAAGGCCTTCGCGCCGGGAAGGGCCGGCGCCAGATGGTGCCG
Organism: Arthrobacter sp. zg-Y769; assembly: GCF_020907405.1. Lineage (GTDB taxonomy): Bacteria > Actinomycetota > Actinomycetes > Actinomycetales > Micrococcaceae > Arthrobacter_B. Next base: position 49,463 of record NZ_JAJJOE010000013.1, on the reverse strand, counting down.
GGTGATACCGCCGGCGGTGCGGTCCCCCACGGACGTGAGGTAGGCATTGCGGCGGGCCGGGGCAATCCTGGACTGGAGTTCCGGGGCGGCAGCGGTATCGGAGTAATGCGTGCCCAGGCCGTCACGAAGGAGACGGACCGCTTCGGCCCGCTGCTGGGACACAGCCGAATGGGTGCTGCCGAGTTCTTCGGCTATTTCCTTGACCGTACGGTCGTGGAAGTAAATTTCCTCCACTACATACCGCATCTTTTCCGGCAGGGCGGCGACGGCGGCCTGCAGGTACTTCAACCGTTCCGTGGCCAGGAGTGAGCCCTCGGGCGACGGCATGTCCGCGACGAGGAAATCCGTCGCCGATTCATCCAGGCTGGAAACCGTGCGGGCCGCATCCGAAAGGGCATCCTCGGCGACCGTGCGGTCCACGCCCAGGGCAGAGGCAATCTCATCCACATTCGGGGTGCGGCCCAGGGCGGCCGTCAGGGTTTCCTTCACCGAAAGGGTTTCCTTGATCCGGCGGCGGGCGGAGCGCGTGGCCCAGTCATTGGAACGCATTTCATCCGCAAAGGCGCCGACGATGCGGCGGCGGGCATAGGCCCCAAAGGGAACACCCAGGTCCGGATCGAACGAATCTGCGGACGTTATAAGGGCGATGGATCCGGCCGAGGCCAGGTCATCACGCGAGAGATGCGTGGCCTTTGCACAGACTTCGGATACGAGATAACCAACCAATGGCAGATTTTCCACGACCATGGCATTGCGTTCGGCGCGATTCAATTTGGACCCCCAAGCCCTTGTTCCCCAACTGTCCCTAACTGCGAACAGTTGCGCGCCGCTTTCGTGGTTAGCGGCTGAGACCGCTGATAAATCCACGCTTGAGCGCTTTAGCTGAAACATACCACTAACATTCAAGATGAACCGGCCGATAGTGTTTTATGGCGGACATATAGGTATGTGACCGCTAAACCGAAGACTTTTGCCGCAGGTTGGGGCCTGGAATCAGACGTCTTATTCCGATCAGAGACATTCAGTGCACCAACTAGGAGGTGAGCCAGGCATGGGTACCCAGAAACTCTCCGCCCTTCTTTGGGAAGAGCGCGAATTGTTGGAACTTCTTGTGTTCAAGCTCGAAGAAGAACAACTGCTACTCACCTCGGGAAAAACCAAATGGCTGACGCACGCCACCCGCGAGGTTGAACAGGTCCTCGAGCGCCTCCGCGGAGCGGATCTCGGGCGGGCCGTCGCCGTTGCCGGCCTCGCCGTCGAATGGGGCACCTCCGAAGACGCGACCCTGCGTGAACTGGTGGCCGCTGCGCCTCCCGGACCGTGGACGGAAATTTTCAACGCCCATCTGCAGGCCATGACGGAGCTGACCGTAAAGATCCGCGAGCTGCGCGACATCAACGAACAGTTCCTGCGTACCGCAGCGCGCTCGGCGCAGGAAACGCTGGCAGGGCTGAGCCCCGACGCGAACACCTACACCGCGTCCGGCGCCTCGGCCAATCCCATGTCAGCCGCCCGGCTGGTTGACCAAAGCATTTGACGTTAAGGACTCCTAGAGAATGAGCACCTTCAGCGGCCTGAACACGGCGTACACCGGCCTCACCGCCGCCCGCAAGGGCCTTGACGTCGTCGGCCAGAACGTGGCGAACGCCAATGTGGCCGGCTACACGCGTCAGCGCCTGAACACTACGGCGGCCCCCTCCCTCGCACCTGCCGGACGGTTCGCCGCCCCTACGGGTGTAGGCCAGGGCGTATCGGTGGACTCCATTGCCCGGCTGGGCAGCCAGCAGCTCGATACCCGGGTACGCAGCACCGCCGCCGTCGCCGGGTACTCTGCCGTCCGCGCCAACGCGCTGATCGAGTTGGAGGACAGTTTCAACGAACCGGGTACGAACGGACTGTCTACGGCGCTGCAGAATTTCTCCGCAGCCTGGGACGGCGTTTCCCACAACCCCTCGGACAATACCGCCGCTGCCGTGCTGCTCAGTGCGGCGAGCACAGCCGCAGGGCAGATCGCCAGCGGCTACAACGCAGTCCGCGACCAGTGGAACAGCACCCGCAGCGGGCTCAATGACATGGTTACCGAGCTCAATTCCAGCGCCAAGCAGCTGGCCAGCCTTAACGGCGCCATCCGCTCCACGCTTGGCTCCGGGGCGTCGGCAAATGAACTTGTTGACCAGCGCAATGCCCTGGCCACCACCATTGCGGCCTTGAGCGGCGGCACCCTGCGGGAATCCCCGGACGGCATGGTGGACGTCCTCATCGACGGCAACGCCCTTGTGTCCGGATCAAACGCCCGGTCCCTGCAGGTCACCGGCGGCAAAACCATGGACGATGCGCAGGAACCCGTGGTGGGCTGGACTGACCGGCCCGGCTCGGCGGGCATTAGCAGGGGCGAAATTGCCGGCGCCACGTCGCTCCTGGCCTCGGCCGGCAACGGCGGTGTCTTCGCGCGTGCAGCGGCCTCCTACAACGAGGTTGCCGCCACCCTGGCCTCCAGCGTCAACGAACTGCACCGCCAGGGGGCAACCACCGCCGGCATCGCCGGCGGTGATTTCTTCACCGTGGGTACCCCGGCGGCAACCACGCTGCAGGCCGTCCCGACCGATGCTTCCGGCATTGCCGCCGGCCGGCCCGGTTCGGGAACCCTTGACGGCGGCGTGGCCGACCAGATCGCCCAGCTCGGCTCCAAAGCCGGGTCTGCGGACAAACTCTGGAGCACCTTCGTCACGGCCACCGCGTCCCAGAGCCGCGCCGAACTGCAGCAGGCCACACTGGCCGGCGTCGCTTCCTCCTCCGCCGTGGACCTGCAGCTCTCGAACGCCTCGGTGGACCTGGATGAAGAGAACGTGAACCTGCTGATGTACCAGCACGCCTACCAAGGTGCCTCCCGTGTCATGAGCGCCATTGACGAAATGCTTGACACCCTCATTAACCGCACCGGAATTGTCGGAAGGTAACCCGTGATCAGCCGCACCACGAACCAGACCATGGCCCGCACGGCCCAGCAGAACCTGCAGTCGAGCATGTCCCGGATGGCCAAGCTGCAGGAGCAGGTCGCTTCCTCCGCTGCCATTGCCCGTCCGTCCGACGACCCCACGGGCACAGCCAACGCATTGAAGGTGCGGTCCGAGATCCGGGCCAACGTGCAGTATGCCTCCAACGTGAGCGACGCCGAAGGCTGGCTCACCGTCACCGACAACGCGCTGACCAACACCACGGACATCCTGCGGCGGGTCAAGGACCTCACACTCAACGCCGCCAACGGCACGCTTTCGCCGACCGACCGCAAGGCCATCGCCACGGAACTCTCCGGCCTGAAGACGGACCTGCTGCGCGAGGCCAACACCACCCACCTCGGACGCACCGTGTTTGCCGGTACCTCCGACACCGGCAAGGCGTTTTCCGAAGCAGCCGGTTCCTACACGTACAGCGGCAGCGGCACCCCCACTACCCGCCGATTGGACAGCAGCACCCAGATGCGCGTTGACACGGACGGCGAAGCCGTTTTCGGCAAGGAAGACAACTCCGTCTTCCGGATGATGGACAACCTGGTCGCAGACCTCGAAGCGAACAACGACGTCAGCGGTTACCTGTCGAAGGTCGACGCCGCCGCCGACACGGTCCTGAGGGAACACTCCGCCCTGGGTGTCCGGCACGCGGCTACGCTCAATGCCAAGGACGACCTGGCCGAGAAGTCGATCAGCCTGGAAAGCCGCCGCTCCGGCATCGAGGACCTGGACACTGCGAAGGTCATCCTGGACATGAAGCTGCAGGAAGTCGCCTATCAGTCGGCCCTCGCGGTTACGGCCAAGGCACTGCAGCCCACCCTGATGGACTTCCTGCGATGAGCACCGGCCTCACCTTTTTGACGCCGCCGCCGGGGTTGGCCCCCGAGGTCCGCTTCAACCTGGAAGAAATCGAAGGCGCCGCCGGCCTGTTTGCCATGACTGCCGCCGGAAGCGCCGGCGGCGGCAGCCGGCTGTTCGTCCTGGACGCGTCCGTCTACCTCCCGGACTACCATCCGGAAATCACCGATGAACAGCGTCATCAGCTGGAACTGGTGACCGCCCAGGACGCTGCCGTCCTGGTGGTGGCCAATCCGACGCTCGACGGGACCACCGTGAACCTCCTGGCGCCGATCGTGGTCAACGTATCCACGGGCAGCTGCGCCCAGGTGATCCTCGAAGGCCAGGACTGGCCCGTCCGCGCACCGCTGGAACCGGTTCCTGCCTGACTATCTGCACCGCTTAAAACGAAAGGCGCACGTTCCGTGGAACGTGCGCCTTTCGTGCTTTAAGGCTTAGGCGAAGTCGGCCGTCGCCGGATCCGCTCCGTAGCGGGTGCCGTTGTCGAGGGCGTTGATGGCCTCGATGTCCTCAGCGCTCAGGGTGAGGTTCAGGGCTTCCCAGTTTTCCCGGATACGGGATTCCGTAACGGACTTGGGGATCACAATGCTGCCCAGGGCCAGGTGCCAGGCAATGACAACCTGTGCCGGGGTGGCGCCGTCGTACTTCGCGGCGATCTCGACGAGCTTCGGATCCTCGAGCAGGCCCTTGCCGGAGCCCAGGGGGGACCAGGACTCGTGCAGGATGTTGTGCTCGGCTTCGAAGGCGCGCAGGTCGGCCTGGTTCAGGTACGGGTGGGTTTCGACCTGGTTCAGGACCGGAACGACGCCGGTGGCGTCGATGATTTCCTGCAGGGCTTCCTTGGTGAAGTTGCAGACGCCGATGGACTTTACGCGGCCCTGCTTCTGCAGCTCAACCAGCGCCTTCCAGGTGTCAACGTACTTGTTCTGCTTCGGCTGCAGCCAGTGGATCAGGTACAGGTCCAGCGTTTCCAGGCCCAGGCGCTCCATGGAGGCATCGAAGGCCTTCAGGGTTTCTTCGTAGCCCTGGTCCGCGTTCCATACCTTCGTGGTGATGAACATGTCCTCGCGGGCCACGGAGGTGGCGGCGATGGCACGGCCGACGCCGGCTTCGTTGCCGTAGATCTTGGCCGTGTCGATATGGCGGTAGCCAACCTCGAAGGCCTGTCCCACAACCTTTTCGGCAACCTCGTCCTCAACCTGCCAGACGCCGTAGCCAAGCTGGGGGATGGTGTTGCCGTCATTGAAAGTCAGTACCGGTGATGTAGTCATGTCCTCATCCTTGCCCGGATGCCGGGCAGGACAAAGCGGATAAGCTCACCGCGAAAATCCGACTTAACGTATTCCCGGTTTTGCAAAGTTTCTTTTGCGGAAGGTGCCGGTATTTCTCCGAAAGCCATTCCTACTTCCGGGAAATCCCTGTTTCCCGGGCGCTGAGCAGGGCGCGTTCGGCTTCAACGACGTCTTCCTGCACCAGTTCCGCGCGGCGGCGCACATTGTCCAGGCCCGCGGACGCGATTCCCCAGCGCTCACCTTCGAGCCGGGACATGGCGGCGGCTTCGGCAGCGGCAGCCAGGGAATTGCCGCTGCGGGACAGTGCCCGGTGCACAGCGGTCAACGCGCCGGGAATGTTCTGCCCGGTACTCGGCAGCTGGGACTGCGCGGAAGCGCAGATTTCCCTGACGCGGGGCAACAGCCCGGCAAGGTCATTGGCCACGGTCACGAGCTCGTTGTAGATGGCGTCATCCTCCACCCCTTCGAGCATCTGGTAATAGCGGTCCAGGCCCCGCGTGAAACGGTCGTGCGCACGGCGCCAGACGCCCTTGCCGAGCTCCGCGTCATCTTTCCGCCCCTGCCGGGCGGCTGCAAAAAGTGCCATCAATGTCCTACAAGTACTGGCCGGGGCCGGATTGCGGTTCCTGCCGCGGGCTGCCCGTCCCCGGGGAAGCACGGTGCGGTTCCCCATCGTCTCCAATAACAACGCCCGGCGCCAGCATGGTTCCTGGCGGCAGCTGGCGCAGCTGCAGGCGCCCGGCAACCTGGCTGGCGGTCTGTTGGGCCGCAATGGCTGTCTGGATGCCGCGGAACAGCCCTTCGAGCCATCCCACCAGCTGGGCCTGTGCAATCCGCAGCTCGGCATCGGTAGGGGTGGAATCATCCAGGAACGGCAGGTTGATTCGGTGCAGCTCGTTCACGAGTTCCGGGGCCAGCCCGTCCTCGAGTTCCTTCAGGGACCGGGAATGGATTTCCGCCAGCCGGTTGCGCGCCGCATCGTCCAGCGGAGCGTTGCGCACTTCCTCCAGCAGCTGCTTGACCATGGTGCCGATCCGCATCACCTTTGCCGGCTCGTCCACCAGCTCGTTGAGTTTCGCCGGTCCGGTTTTGCCCTTGCCGTGCCCGGAAGCCTCCTGGCTGTCCGCGGCGCGGTCCGCCGCCCCCGCGGCCTCTCCGGCCGCCTCTCCGGCAGCAGGCGCAGCGGAACGGGCCGTTCCGTCATCCGGCGGTGTCTGCTCTGACTTCTCCCCAGCAGGAGCGCCCGGAGCCGCCTCGCGGCGGTCGGAGGATCCGTTCTGTTCAGTCATGGCATTAATGCTCTCACGGTTGGTCGCGGTTGCCCCGCGGGCAAGCGGTTTTCCCGCTCCGGCCCCTGGTTTTGGCGTACGGCCCTGGCCCGTTGCCACTCCGGTCAACCAAAAAAAGTAAACAACGACGGCGGCACCACAGCTGAGGCAATCAGCTGCGGTGCCGCCGTCGTACTTAGTGGGTGACCTGCTGCCGGGCTAGCAGCAGCGGCCCTCCGGGTTGGCGTCCTGCCGGTCCATCTTGTCCCGCCAGAACTCCCGTTCGCTCATCAAGGGCGAGGCACAGCCGGACGCGGCATGGAAGTCCGCGTACTTGCGGTAGGCGTCCTCCCCCATCACGTCGCGGAAAAACCGGACGAAACCGGTGAGCCCCTGCCGGACGGCGACGGCGGCACTCATGAGTGTGCCGCCCTCTTGGCGGGCCGGTCAGCCGCCGGCAGCGACTCCCACTGGGACAGGATTTCCTTTTCAGCCGGCGTAGCCAGGAAACCGGCCGGTGCGAAGGTGCGGGACGGAACGGCCGGGTCCTCGGCGCTCGGGGCGCCGCCCGAACGGAAGGACCGGATGCTGGCAATGATTGCCGTGATGATGACAATGATCGCCAGGGTCACGAACACCACCGAGAGCGTGGTCTGGATGAGCGTGTTGCGCACCACCGCTTCCATGGCCTCCACCGTCTTGGCCGTGCCGAAGCTGGTTTTCCCGTCCGCCAGCGCCTGCTGGAAGGCCTCGTGGTTGGCCCAGTACCCGACGCTCGGCACCGGCGAGAAGATCTTGTAGAACGACGCCGTGATGGTCACCACCGCGGCGAACGCCAGGGGCAGGGCCACGATCCAGAGCCACTTGAACGCGTTCTTCTTGGCAATGATCGCCATGCAGATGGCCAGCGCAATGGCGGCCAGCAGCTGGTTGGCGATGCCGAAGAGCGGGAACAGCGTATTGATGCCACCCAAGGGGTCCGTGACGCCCATGATCAGGATCGACCCCCAGCCGGCGACCATGATGGCCGTACATATCCAGGCTCCGGGACGCCAGGACATGTCCTTGAACTTCGGGGCCACGTTGCCGATGGTGTCCTGCAGCATGAACCGGGCGACCCGGGTGCCGGCGTCGACCGCAGTGAGGATGAAGAGGGCCTCGAACATGATGGCGAAGTGGTACCAGAAGGCCATCATGGAAGGCCCGCCGATCAGGCTGTGCATGATCGTGGCCAGGCCGACGGCGAGGGTGGGCGCGCCGCCGGTGCGCGACACGATGGATTCCTCGCCCACACTGGATGCCAGCGACGAGAGCATGTCCGGGGTGAGGTTCACTCCGGCCAGCCCCAGGCCGTTGACGAAGGCGACGGCGCCTTCCACCGTGCCGCCGGTGGCGCCGGCGGAGGAGTTCATGGCGAAGTAAATGCCGCGGTCAATGGAGATGGCAGCCACCAGCGCCATGACGGCCACGAAGGATTCCATCAGCATGCCGCCGTAGCCGATGAAGCGGGTCTGGCGTTCCTTCTCCAGCATCTTCGGGGTGGTGCCGGAGGAAATCAGGGCATGGAAGCCGGACAGGGCGCCGCAGGCGATGGTGACAAAGAGGAACGGGAAGAGCGGTCCGGCCACAACCGGCCCGTCGTTCCGGCTGGCGAACTCGCTGACCGCCGGAACGCTGATCTCCGGGCGGACAATGATGATGGCCACGGCCAGCATCACGATGGTTCCCACCTTCATGAAGGTGGAGAGGTAGTCGCGCGGGGCCAGCAGCAGCCAGACCGGCAGGACGGCGGCAATAAAGCCGTAAATGATGATGCCCCACGCGATGGTGGTCGGCTCCAGGGTCAGGGCGTCACCGAGCGGGGTATCGGCAACCCAGCCGCCGGCAATGATGGCGGCGAGCAGGAGGACGAAGCCGATGATGGAGACCTCGGTGACCTTGCCGGGACGCAGGTAGCGCAGGTACACACCCATAAACAGGGCGATCGGGATGGTCATGCTCACGGAGAAGACGCCCCACGGGCTTTCGGCGAGGGCATTCACCACCACCAGGGCGAGGATGGCCACGATGATGATCATGATGACCAGGGTGGCGATCAGGGCGGCGGTGCCGCCGATGAGGCCGAGTTCATCCCGTGCCATCTGCCCCAGGGACCGTCCGCCGCGGCGCATGGAGAAGAACATCACCAGGTAGTCCTGGACCGCGCCGGCCAGCACCACGCCCACGATGATCCAGATGGTGCCGGGCAGGTAGCCCATCTGTGCGGCCAGGACGGGTCCGACGAGCGGTCCGGCGCCGGCGATGGCGGCGAAGTGGTGGCCGTAGAGGACCCTGCGGTCCGTGGAGGCGTAGTCCTTGCCGTCCGCCTTGTACTCGGCGGGGGTGGCGCGGCGGTCATTGGGCTTCAGCAGCTTCACTTCAATGAGCTTTGAATAGAAGCGGTAGCCGATGAGGTAGGTGCATACAGCGGCGAACACGAACCAGATGGCGTTCACGGTTTCGCCGCGCACTATGGCGAGCATGGTCCAGCTGAAACCGCCCAGCAGGGCGATGCCCGCCCAAATGGCGATCTTCGCGGGTGTCCAGCGGCGGTCCTCCGCCTCGAGGACTTCGGGCTCTACGGCCACCGGCGGCAGCGCCGGGTCCTGTTCCAGGACGTCGCCGTCCAGTTGCCGGTTGTCGGGCCGGCGCCGTTGGTTCTCGCTCATGATGATCCCTTTTGTCTGCGGTGGCTTGTCTGCATTGACATACGTACCGAACGGGGGCAGGGAGTGGCCCTGCACTTGCAGGTTACCAGCGGCTGAGGCGGCGGTCACAGACATACGTGACGGCGACCGCATGGGTGCGGCCGCCGTCGTCGTCGGGAGCGTGCCGGGCGGTGCCCGGCTAGATGGTCAGCAGGATCTTTCCGGCGTGCTGCCCGGAGTCGAAATACTCGTGCGCGGCGGCGGCCTCGGCCAGCGGGAAGGTCCGGTCCACGAGTGGACGGATCCTGCCGGAGACCAGCAGCGGCCAGACGTACTCGCCGACGGCGGACATGATGGCTGCCTTTTCCTCCACGGGCCGGCCGCGCAGGGTGGTGCCGATGACGGCGGCACGCTTGGTCATGAGCTGGTTCAGGTTCAGCTCCGCCTTGATGCCGCCCTGCAGCCCGATGATCACCAGTCGCCCGGCGACGGCGAGCGCATCCAGGTTCCGCTGCAGGTATTTCGCGCCGACGACGTCGAGGATGACATCCGCGCCGTGGCCGCCGGTCGCTTCGCCCACGGCCTCGACGAAGTCCTGCTCCTTGTAGTTGATCAGGACCTTCGCGCCGAGCGATTCAGCCAGCTCGAGCTTTTCCGCCGAGCCTGCGGTCACCATGGGAACGGCGCCGAACGCGGCCACCATCTGGATGGCCATGGTGCCGATGCCGCCCGTGGCGCCGTGGATGAGGACGTAGTCCCCCTCCTTGACGCCGGCGGCCATAAAGAGGTTGGAGAAAACGGTGGCGGCCGTTTCCGGCAGGGACGCCGCGGTGACAGCGTCGAAGCCGTCAGGGAGGGGCAGGACCTGTCCGGCGGGAACGGCAACCTGCTCGGCGTATCCGCCGCCGGTCAGCAGGGCCACCACCTCGGTCCCCACGGCGAAGCCTTCAACGCCCTTGCCCAGGGCGGCAATCCGGCCGGAGACTTCCAGACCCGGATACTCGGATGCTCCGGCGGGCACCGGGTAGTGGCCCTGGCGCTGCATCACGTCTGCGCGGTTGAGGCCGGCGGCGATGACGTCGATCAGCACCTCGCCCGGTCCGGCCTCGGGGGCAGGAACATCCTGCAGTTCCAGTGCTTCCGGTCCCCCGGGCGTTCCAATAACGATGGCTTTCATGCTGTCCTTCCAGATTTAGGGAATTTTGGTGATTTCATCCCTTCTGCCAGACTACATAGTGAGGAAGGTTGTCCGAGCGGCCGATGGAGCTGGTCTTGAAAACCAGTGTGCGGTAACCCCGTACCAAGGGTTCGAATCCCTTACCTTCCGCCAGACAACGAGAAGCGGTCCCACTGACTGGGGCCGCTTCTCTGTTTAACCCGGCTCCGTGCCGCCGTCAGTGTGCTTCCGTACAGCTGATGCTGCCTCCGGGCTGCCTTCCGTACAGCTGATGCTGCCTCCGAGCTGCCTTCCGTACAGCTAATGCTGCCTCCGGGCTGCCTTCCGTACAGCTGATGCTGGCTCCGAGCTGCCTTCTGAACAGCTAATGCTGGCTCCGGGCTGCCTTCTGTACAGCTGATGCTGCCTCCGAGCTGCCTTCTGTACAGCTGATGATGGCTAAGCGGGTCCCAGACCGCATTAGCTGTCCGGAAGATGTTGGCCCATGACGACGGGACCGCGTCTGCTGTACAGAAGGCATCCCTGAAAACGACGCTTCGCCTGGCGGCCGGCCGGCGGACCACGACGAAAGCAATAAAGCAATAACTTAGGCTTGTCCTAAGTAATTGCTTCCGCAGTCCCCCACCGCATCGGAGCCGCACTATGTCCCACCGCGTTCAGTCCATTTCCTTTCCGAAGCCGGTCCGCATCACCGCGCTCACGCTCGGCCTGGCCGCAGCGCTCACCGGGTGCAGTGCCGGAGACGACGACGATCATGACGGGCCGACGTCGAACACCGGAATGCACGGGGTCGAGGAGCGCACCGCGGAGCGTGTGGTCCAGGTCAGCTCCGTCCATCCCGAAACCGGCATGACCCTCATCGAAGGCCCGACGTTCGGGCCCGACGGCGGCCTGTTCGTTGTCGACGTCACCGCACCGTCCGGCGATGCCAAGGTGATGCGGGTGGATGTGGAGGAAGAGACCGTGGACCCGGTCTTCACCGAGGGCAACGGTGCGTACACCTCCGCACAGTTCAGCCCGAAGGACGGCCGGATCTACCTGACGGACTTCGCCGGCGGAAAGATCGACAGCATCACCGCCGATGGACAGGACCACAAGACCTTCTTCACCGGCGACGTCGACGGCGCCCCGATGCGCCCGGACGACCTGGCCTTCGACGAGGAGGGGAACCTCTTCGTCAGCGATTCCACCGGCTACGCCGATCCGGCGTGGGAAGCACAGGGCCGGGTGGTGCGGATCGACAAGGACTCCGCCGAGGCCACCGTCCTGGCGGAGAACCTTGCCGCCCCGAACGGCATCAAGACCGAGGTCACCACCTCCCACCCCGGCATGCACTTTGACGGCGGCACCAGCCAGACGGATTCCAACGCCGTCGACGCCGACGGCAACGTCTACCAGGCGGTCCACGGCCAGCCGCGCATCTTCGTCTACAGCCCTGCCGGCGAGCTCCTGTCCACCGTCACCGTCCCGGCCGAAGACCGGCAGGGCCTCACCTCGGCTACCAATATCGCCATCAAGCCCGGCACCAACGCGGCCTACCTGACGGTCAGCGGCCCTGACGGCGGCTTCATCTACGACTTCACCTCTCTGGCCAAGGGCATCCGCCAATCAAACGGCGGCTAAGCAATACTCCCCCACCAAGAACAGCACGGATACGTCGTCGCACCGACAGCTGGCCCGGGCGCCCCACCCCCTCCAGTGCCTGCGCTGCTGGCACTGGAGGTGTGTGTGCGGCCGTAGGGGCCTGGCGGAGGCGGCACCGGTGACATGCAACCGTAGGGGCCTGGCGGAGGCGGCTTTAATATTCCAAGCGAGCGCTGCGAGCTCTGGAATTTCGTTGCCGCCGGAGCCAGGCCCCGCAGGCGAGCCGGAGCCAGGCCCCGCAGGCGAGCCGGAGCCAGGCCCCGCAGGCGAGCGAGCTTACGCCGGCACGCCGGCAGCCTCCGTCACCAGCACCTCATCAATGCTTTCCTCACGCCACTGCTTCAGCAGCCGGTGGAACACCACCGGCCCCGGGCTGAAGGAGAAGCTGACGGGCGGCGGGTTGCCCTCGCGGTTGTAGTAGCCCGGGGTGCATTCGGCGGCGAACCTGCGGTTGTCCGCCGAGGTCCGCTGGATGGTTTCGCACCAGGCGGCTTCGGCTTCCGCCGTCGGCTCGATGTAGCGGACACCTGCCTCACGCCCGGCGCCGATGACGGCGGCAATGTGGTTCGCCTGTTCCAGCAGGATGTGGGCGAAGTTCACCGAGTTGGCGTTCTGCAGCGAGCCGAGGTGGAACAGGTTCGGGAAGCCGTGGGTGTAGAAGCCGTGCAGGGTGCGCGGTCCGCGGCTCCACGTTTCCAGCAAAGTGGATCCGCCGCGTCCGGTCACCGGCAGTGCGCCGGAGGTGACGCCCGAGATGCCTACCTCGAAGCCCGTGGCGAAGACGATGCAGTCCACCTCGTACTCTTCCTCGCCCACCACGACCGTGTTTTCGGTGATGCGGGTGATGCCGCCGAAGTCCGCCGTGTCCACCAGCGTCACGTTGGGAAGGTTGAAGGTCTCCAGGTAGTAGTCGCTGAAGGTTGGGCGCTTGCACATGTAGCGGTACCAGGGCTTTAGCAGTTCCGCCGTCTTCGGGTCATAGACTTCCTCGTCCACCCGGGCGCGGATGGAGTTCATTTTCCGGAAGTCGACGAGCTCGTCAATCCGTTCGCGTTCTTCGGCGGGAACGGACTTGTCGACGGCGCCGCTGATCATCTTGCGGTGCAGCTGCGGGACGGAGGTCCAGCCGTCCCGCGTCAGGTCCTTCTCCACCGGTTCCCCGGAGACCACTGCCAGGAAGTTCTCCATCCGCTCCTGCTGCCAGCCCGGCTTCAGGGCGGCAGCCCACGCGGGATCGGTGGGACGGTTGTTCCGGATGTCCACGGACGACGGCGTGCGCTGGAAGACCAGGAGCTGCTCGGCGTCGCGCGCCACCATGGGAATCACCTGGATGCCGGTGGCGCCGGTGCCGACCACGGCCACCTTCTTGTCCGCGAGTCCGGTGAGGTTCCCGAACTGGTCTCCCCCGGTGTAGCCGTAGTCCCACCGGCTGGTGTGGAAGGTGTGCCCCTTGAAGGTGTCGATGCCCGGGATGCCCGGCAGCTTCGGCTGGGTGAGCGTTCCGGAGGAGGTAATTACGTAGCGGGCGCGCATTGAGTCCCCGCGGTCGGTGGAGACGATCCATTCCAGTGCTTCGTCATCCCAGGCCAGGCCGGTCACGCGGGTATGGAAAACGGTGTCGCGGTACAGGTCGAAGCGTTCGGCGATGGCCACGGCGTGCCGGCGGATCTCCTCGCCCCGCGCGTAGCGCTCGGTGGGCACGTAACCCACTTCTTCGAGCAGCGGCAGGTAGACGTAGGACTGGATGTCGCAGCGGATGCCGGGATAACGGTTCCAGTACCAGGTGCCGCCGAAGTCTCCGGCTTCATCCATCATGCGGATGCTTTCGACGCCGGCCTCCCGGAGCCGGGCGCCGGTGGTCAGGCCGCCGAAACCTCCGCCGATCACCAGCACCTCCACGGCATCGGTCAGCGGTTCCCGTTCGGTACGCGGGGTGTACGGGTCGGTGGCATAGTAGCCGAACTTTCCCTTTGCAGGCTGGTACTGGGTGGCGCCGTCCGGGCGGATCCGCCGGTCCCTTTCCGCCTTGTATTTTGCCCTGAGCGCCTGGACATCCAGGCCGTCGTCTATGCGCTCGTACGCTATGGGGGTTGGCGTGCTGCTCATGTAGTGTCCTCGCTTCGCTTGCGCGTTCCCGGGATCCAGGGCGGAGCGAGGACTACGACGCCGGTGCGCTCGCAGTCCGTCTCACTCGGAACTGCAGCCGCGGGGACGCCGGTATTTCTCAAAAACCGATAAACGGTTAGCCTCACCCTAACTAATTTTACCGAGCGTTCGCTGGCCTCTGTGTTTGCCGACACGTCCGCGGCCACTACGGTGAACTAATGACCGACGGAAGCAATGAGCAGCAGGAGCGCGAACGTGTGCTGCTGAATCTCGAAGAACTTGCCGATTCCCTGCAGTCCACGGCCCTGCCCGCCTTCCTCGATCCGTTGCTGTCCACTGACCTGACGGTGCGCCAGTTAAAGGTCCTTACCGTTCTCGTCACCGCCGAGGAGGGTGCCACTGGGCGGGGCCTCTCGGAGTCCTTCGGGGTCTCCATGGCCTCCATGTCCGGCCTGATCGACCGGCTCGTTGCCCAGGGCGTGGCGGTCCGTTCGGAGGATCCCCTGGATGCGCGGGTACGCCGGGTGAAGGCAACGCCGCTGGGACGGACGGTGGTGCGCCGGCTCGTGGCCGGACGCCCCGAACTTAATGTCGATATTCTCGCGCGGTTGTCGATTGAGGACCTGCGCGCACTCGAACAGGGCATGCGTGCCGTCCATGCCGAGGTCAACCGACTGGTGTGACTCGCTTAGGCCTGCACCGGTTAGACCCGCCCGGCCCCGTCCGCCGGAAGCACAGTGAACAGGGCAGGTTCCCGGAAGCCCTTTTCAACGAAGGCAGCAAGCACGGCTGCACGGACCCGTTCCTCGTCATCCTGCCGGATCAGGGCAATGGCCGAGCCGCCGAATCCCCCGCCGGTCATCCGGGCGCCCAGCGCGCCGGCGGCGAGCGCCGCGTCCACGGCCAGGTCCAGCTCCGGGCAGGACACCTCGAAGTCGTCGCGCAGCGAGGCATGGGATGCGGTCAGCAGGTTCCCGATGCCGACGACGTTGTCCGCCCGCAGCTGCTCGACCACCTGCAGCACGCGTTCATTCTCCGCAAGCACGTGGCGTACCCGCCGCCGGGTTTCCTCGTCCAGCCCGTCCAGGGAAGCACCGGCGGGCACTTCCCGCAGTGACGGCACCCCGAGGGCCGCCGCACCGCGTTCGCACGCCGAGCGCCGGGCGCTGTAGCCGCCGTCGGCGTGGCTGTGGACCACCCGCGTATCGATCACCAGCACTTGAAGCCCGTGCTCCGCCAGGGGCAGCGGCACGGTTTCGGAGTCCAGGCTGCGGCAGTCCAGGAACAGGGCACCGCCTTCCTTCCCCATCAGCGACGCCGACTGGTCCATGATGCCCGTGGGAGCACCCACAAACTCGTTCTCGGCGTACTGGGTCAGGTGTGCCATCTCCGGTGCTCCCAATCCCAGGCCAAGCAGGTCATTCAACGCCGCCGCCACTGCCACTTCCACCGCATGGGAGGAAGACAGGCCGGCACCCACCGGCACGGTGGAATCCAGCAGCAGGTCGAATCCGGGCACCGACGCCCCGGCCTGTCGCGCCAGCGCGTACACGACTCCTGCCGGATAGGCCGCCCAGCCGCCAACGCCGTCCGGTTCCAGTCCGCCGATCCTGAACTGCGCACGGGAGAGGCCGGCGCCGTCGGGTGCGAAGGTCGAAGCGAGACGGACGACGTCGGCCTCCGCCTCCGGTTCCGAAGCCGGCGTGCGTAGCCGCACGGCCACGAGGGCGCTGCGGTCGATGGCGAACGGCAGGACAAACCCGTTGTTGTAGTCCGTGTGTTCGCCGATCAGGTTCACCCGTCCGGGAGCCCGCCAGACGCCGTCGGGCTCGGTGCCGTACACCTCGGCAAAGCGCCGCGCCAGGGCGTCTGCCCACAAAGTATTCGTTGTGGCGCTCATGCCTTAGCCCCGCGTAGCCGTGCGGCGGTCTGTTCCGCGGTGGTGTCATTGATGAAGGCGCCCATTGCCGCCTCGGAGCCGGCCAGGAACTTCAGCTTGTCCTCGGCCCGGCGGGGGCTGGTGAGCTGCAGGTGAAGCCAGCCGGCGTCGCGGTCCGCGGCATTCACCGGTGTCTGGTGCCAGGCAGAAATATACGGGGTGGGGGTCTCGTACAGCCCGTCCACCCGCTGCAGAAGATCCAGGTAGACGGATGCCAGCTCGTCGCGTTCCGCCCCGTTCAAAGCAGCCAGGTCCGGAACCTGGCGGTGCGGCACCAGGTGGATTTCCAGCGGCCAGCGTGCCGCATACGGCACATAGGCGGAGAAATGCTCGCCCGCAAACACCATGCGGTCCCCGGCGTCGGACTCATCCCGGAGCACTTCACCCATCAGGGGCCGGCCGTGTTCAGACAAGTGCCGGCGGGAGCGCCCGGCCAGCCGGGCGGCGTGCGGGGCCGCATACGGGTAGGCGTAAATCTGCCCGTGCGGATGGTGCAGCGTGACGCCGATATCCCGGCCGCGGTTCTCGAAGGGAAAGACGTGCGCGATGCCCGGCAGGGCGGAGAGTTCCCCGGTGCGCTGGGCCCAGGCTTCGACGACGGTGCGGGCGCGTGTGTACGGAAGCGATGCGAAGGAGCCGTTGTGCTCCGGAGTGAAGACCACCACCTCGCAGCGGCCGAAAGCCGGTGAGGGCTGCCCCCAAAGCGCACGCTGGTCCGGGTCCCCGGCTTCCGGCAGCGTACCCAGTTCCGGGCCCAGGGAGGGGAAGCGGTTCTCGAAGACCACGACGTCGAAGTCTCCGGCAGGGATTTCCGACATCCGCCCGGTGACTGTGGGGCAGAGGGGGCACTGGTCGGCGGGCGGCAGATAGGTCCGGGCCTGCCGGTGCGCCGCCACGGCCACCCACTCGCCGGTGAGCCGGTCAAAACGCACCTCTCCGTTGCCGGAGCGGCGCTCAAGCGGACGGGCATCGTGGACAGAATCCACCGGGCTGCCGCCCCGGTCGGTGAAAAACAGCGACTCGCGGCCGTCGGCCAGCGTGTGCCGGCGGTGGACGATGGGTTGCACGGCGGCGCCGGAAGCAGCAGCGGAGGAAAACTGGCCGGACACGTGCTGTCCTTCCATTCGACGGGTAGGAACTCTTTTACCTTCACTACGACCATAAGGGGCCGCGCCGTCTCGGCCGAGCAGCGGGAAGAACTTCGTTTCGACCGTAGGATGTACGCGTGGTTCCCGGTCGCCATGGGGGTGCGCCGCCACGCTGCTTGAGGAGAAACATCATGAAATCCGCAAAGACTGCCCGCATTCGGGGCCTGGTCCTCCCCGTCCTGCTCGCCGGCCTGCTGACCGGCTGCGGGGGCCTGTTCGGCCCGGACGGCACCATGTATTCGGATCTCAAGGCCGGGGACTGTTACACGAACCCCGACCCCGGATCGGGCGCGACGGACGAGGTGATCGTGGAGGTTGACCTCGTCCCCTGCGACGAACCGCACCAGCAGGAGGTGTTCCACGTGTCTGAGATGCCTGACGGGGACTACCCGGGGCAGGAGACCCTCGATACCAAGGCCATGGAAATCTGCTCCACCGAGTTTGAGGGCTACGTAGGAACCGCCGTCGAGGAAACGACAGTGGCCGGGGGCTACATCATCCCAAGCCCGGAGTCCTGGGACCAGGAGGATGACCGGTCAATCATGTGCACGCTCGGGGACACCACGAAGGAAGTGTCCGAATCCTACAAGGACTCGGGCCTCTAACCACGAAACTGTAAGGAAAGGAGCGCCGCCGGCCCAAACGGGCGGCGGCGGCCCCTTTTTTAAAAAGGGTTAATAAAGGGGGGTAATGGACGGGCCCCTCCACCCCCACAACTCAACGCAACGGCGCGCCGCCGGCCATCAGGGCCGGCGGCGCTCCTTTGTTACTCCTGCGTAACTGATGGCAGGAAGTGGGGGCGCAAGGCCGTACACTGTGCTGGCGATCACTTTTCCGCCTCCTCGGGGGACGCGGCGGAACCTTCCCGGCTCGTGCGTTGACGGACGACACCGGACGGTCACCTGTTCGTAACCTGCCCCGCCTAGCATCACCTTCGTAATCACTCGCTGCATCCCCTGCCGCCGTACTCGGCGGCCTTTACCTGTCGGCCCGCACGGCCGACCAAGGAGTTTGAGGCATGAGACCTTTCCCCTGGAAAGCTGCGCTCGGAACCGCCCTGTCGGCCGGTCTGCTCGCCGCCCCGCTGACCGCGTTCCCGGCCTACGCCCAGGACGGCGACGCCGCCGATCCCGGCATCATTATCAATGAGGCATATCTGTCCGGCGGCAGCGCCAACGCCCCGTTCACCACCAAGTTCGTTGAGCTCTACAACCCCACCAGTGAACCGGTGAGCCTGGACGGCTGGTCCCTCCAGTACCGGGCGGCGAGCGCCACCGCGGCTCCCACCGGCATCGGCACACTCTCCGGCACCATCGCTCCGGGCGGGTATTACCTGGTTTCCGGTGCCAGCAACGGCACCGCCGGTGCAGCCCTGCCGAAGGCCGACGCCACCATCGGCGCCAGCTTCGCCGGAGGCGGCGGCACCCTGATCCTCTCGAACCAGGGCACCCGTGTTGACCCGCTGCCCACCGGCTCGGTCGTCGGCGCACCGGGCGTGGTCGACCTGATCGGCTACGGCACCTCCAACACCTTCGAGACCGCAGGCGCGGCCGCACCGGCCGGCAACTCGGATCCGAAGTCGCTGAACCGCACCGGGTTCGCCGATTCGAACAACAACGCCGCGGACTTCACCCTCAGCACGTCGGTCACCCCCACGTCGTCGGCCGGCACGGCTCCCACCCAGCCCACCCCGACCCCGACGCCCACACCCACGACGCCGGTACCGGTGCCGGTGCCGGGCAACGCGGTTCCGATCGCCGAGATCCAGGGCACCGGTGCGGCCAGCCCGATGATCGGCCAGACGGTCACAACGCGCGGCAAGGTCACGGGCGTTTACCCCACGGGCGGCTTCAACGGCTACTACCTCCAGACCCCGGGCACGGGCGGAAACATCGACCCGGCCACCCACACCGCCTCGGATGGCATCTTCATCTTCTCCGCGGCCACTGCGGGCCAGGTGACCGCCGGCGACTACGTCGAGGTCACCGGTACCGTAGGCGAGTACTACAACCTCACACAGCTCACCGTCGCCGACGGCGCCATGACGAAACTCAGCGAAGCCGCGCCGGAAGTTAAGCCCGCCACCGTGGCCTGGCCTGCAGCCGATGCACAGCGCGAAACCCTCGAGGGCATGCTGCTGGCGCCCCAGGGCGAGTTCACCGTCACCGACAACTTCTCCCTGAACCAGTACGCGGAAATCGGCCTCGCCGCCGGCAATGCCCCGCTCGTCCAGCCCACCGCGGTGGCTGCCGTCGGGACCCCCGAGCACGCCGCCGTCGTGGCAGACAACGCTGCCCGCGCCGTGAAGCTCGACGACGGCGCCAGCACCAACTTCCTCAACGCCGCCAACCAAGGCACACCCCTGCCCTACCTGACACCGGAAAACCCGGTCCGGGTGGGTGCAGCGGCCACCTTCAGCACCGGCGTGATCCTGGACTTCCGCAACAGTGCCTGGAAATTCCAGCCGTTGACCGAACTGACGCAGGCCAACGCGGCCACCGCCACACCGGCGTCGTTCACCAACACCCGCACCGCGGCGCCCGAGAGCGTCGGCGGCAACCTGAAGCTCGCATCCTTCAACGTGCTGAATTACTTCACCACCACCGGTGACACGCTGTCCGGCTGCACCTTCTACAAGAACCGCAGCGGCGATCCCGTGACCGTCAACGGAGGCTGCGACGCCCGCGGCGCCGCCAACGCCGTGAACCTGGAACGCCAGCAGGCCAAAATCGTGGCTGCCATCAACGCGCTGGGCGCCGACGTCGTCTCGCTGATGGAGGTGGAGAACTCCGCCACGTTCGGCAAGAACCGCGACGATGCGCTGTCCCGACTGGTAGCAGCACTCAACGCGCAGGCACCGGGAACGTGGGACTACGTCCGCTCCCCCGCGGCCCTGCCTGCCGATGAAGATGTGATCCGCTCCGCCTTCATCTACCGCACCGGAACCGCGGAACCCGTAGGCGAATCCACCATCCTGGACAACGAAGCGGTCTTCTCCAACGCCCGCGAACCGCTGGCCCAGGCCTTCCGCCCCGCCGGCGCGGAAGACGGCACGGAAATCCTCGCCGTCACCAACCACTTCAAGTCCAAGGGTTCGGCGCCCTCCTCCGGCGAGAATGCCGACACCGGCCAGGGCGGGTTTAACGCAGACCGCGTCCGCCAGGCGCAGGCACTGGTGGACTTCGCAGGGACCGCGTCGGAAGCAGCCGGCACGGACAAGGTGTTCCTGCTCGGCGATTTCAACGCCTACCACGCGGAGGATCCCATCAAGGTACTGGTTGACGCCGGCTACGTTGACCTCGGTGCAACCACGGGTAAGCACTCCTATGCCTTCGGCGGGACGGTCGGCAGCCTGGACCACATCCTCGCCTCCCCGGCAGCCAATGAAGCCGTCACCGGTGCGGATATCTGGAACATCAACTCCGTGGAGTCCGTGGCCTTCGAGTACAGCCGCTACAACTACAACGCCACCGATTTCTACGCACCGACCCCCTACCGCGCTTCGGACCATGACCCGATCCTCGTCGGCATGGACCTGACCGCCGAAGGTACGGACACCTCCACGCTGAACCTGCTGAACATCAATGACTTCCACGGACGGATTGACGCCAACACGGTGCCGTTCGCCGGAACCGTTGAGGAGCTGAAGGCCGGCGCACCCGAGGGCAGCTCGCTGTTCCTCTCCGCCGGCGACAACATCGGCGCGTCCTTGTTCGCTTCCTCCGTCCAGCAGGACCAGCCCACCATCGACGTCCTGAACGCCCTTGGGCTGCAGGCCTCGGCGGTCGGCAACCACGAGTTCGACGGCGGTTTCGCCGACCTCACCGGGCGTGTGGCCCCGGCTGCGCAGTTCCCCTACCTGGGCGCGAACGTCTACACCAAGGGGACCACCACTCCTGCACTGCAGGAATACGAGATCCTCGACGTCAACGGGGTGGATGTTGCCGTTATCGGTGCCATCACCCGGGAGACCGCAAGCCTGGTCAGCCCGGGCGGCATCAGCAACCTGGACTTCGGCGATCCGGTGGAAGCGGTAAACCGCGTAGCCGAACAGCTGGTGGAGCAGGACCTCGCCGACGTGATCATCGCCGAGTACCACGAGGGTGCCGGCAGCGGCACTCCCGACGGCGCCAATCTGGATCAGGAGCTGGCTGCCGGCGGCGCCTTCGCCGAAATCGTGAATGACACCACCGAACTGGTGGATGCCATCTACACCGGGCACACCCACAAGCAGTACGCCTGGGATGCAGCCATTCCCGGCGGCGACGGCAAGACCCGCCCCGTAGTGCAGACCGGTTCCTACGGTGAATTCATCGGCCAGATCCGGCTCGAGTACAACGAAGAAACCGACGAGGTAACGTCCTACACCGCGGCGAACGTGGCCCGCACCAAGACGGCCGCCCCCGAACTGGTGGCCGCCTACCCGGCAGTTGCCGAGGTGCAGCGGATTGTGGATGCTGCCCTGGCCTACTCGGCCGAGGTGGGCAACCAGCCCGTCGGCTCCGTCACCGCGGACATCACCTCGGCCTTCGCCGGCACTGCCCGCGACGACCGCAGCTCCGAATCGGCCCTGGGCGCGTTGGTGGCGGATTCGCTCCTGACCACCCTTGCCGCCCCCGAACGCGGAGGCGCCGAGATTGGTGTCACCAACCCTGGCGGCCTGCGCGCCGAGCTCTACTACGGTGAGGACGGCGTCATTACGTACGCCGAGGCCAACGCGGTCCTGCCCTTCGTCAACAACCTCTGGACCACCACGTTGACCGGTGCCCAGCTGAAGACGATGTTGGAGCAGCAGTGGCAGCCGGAGGGCAGCTCACGCGCCTTCCTGGCCCTCGGCCTTTCCGACAACATCACCTACACCTTCGACCCGGACCAGCCCCGCGGCTCACGGATCCAGAGCGTCACCATCAACGGTGCCGCCATGGACCCGGCCCGCGACTACCGGGTGGGTACGTTCAGCTTCCTGGCCCAGGGCGGCGACAACTTCACCGTCTTCAAGGAAGGCAGGAACACCCGCGACACCGGCCTGGTGGACCGTGACGCCTGGATCAGTTACATCTCGGCCAACAGCCCGCTTTCTCCCGATTTCGCCCGCCAGGGCGTAGTCGTCAAGGGCGCTCCCACCACTGTCAAGGCCGGCACGGCTGCGACGTTCACCGTCGCCCAGCTGAACCTGACCTCGCTCGGCAGCCCGGCCAACACGTCACTGTCCGTCAGCTTCGTGAATGCCGCCGGCACTGCCACGGCCCTGGGGACGGTACCGGTCAGCGCCGGTTCGGCCACAGTTACCGTGACCCTTCCCGCATCGGCTTCCGGTGCCGGGTCCCTGGTGCTGACGGCGGCCGAATCGGGCACCAGGGTAACCCTCCCGGTTACCGTGGAGCGGGCCACTCCTGCGGCTCCGGTCTGCAAGGCGCCGGTGGCGCCCAAGCAGTGGTGGGACGTACGCGGCTGGGTCCGGTACGCCTACGAACTGACGCAGTACATCCTGTGCCTGGCGGGCCGGAAGTAACGGTCCTCCAGTAATAGAAACGACACCCAGAAGCGCCGCTCCGGAATACCGGGGCGGCGCTTCCCGGTTCGGGTGTCTGCGCAGGGCGGGCCGGCGGCCGGTATCAGCTCAGCTTTCGTGGCGCTCCGTGATGGGGGCCACCGCGAGGTTACTGATGCGGACGCTGTCCGCTACCACCTCGGCCAGGCTTCCCGTACGGGCCAGCACCGCCCGCTGCCGCCTGGCCCCGGTTCCGCGGGCAAGGACCTGGCGAAGCAAGGACTCCACCAGTGTCGCCTCGCCCTGTTCCTCCAGCACCGGACGTACGTACTCGAGCAGGGACTTGGCCACGGTGAACGTGTCGGCGACCGTGGCGCCGAGCGGGTCCACCAGTTCGCCGTCCATCCCGAACCTGCCCGCCCGCCAGGCGGCCATCCGCAGCAGGGTCTCCGGCACCTTGCCGGCGTGCATGCCGCGGCGCCATTCCCGGGCAGCGGTTTCCACCAGTGCCCGCACCAGGGCCGCCACCAAGACCGCGTCGTCGGCGTAGAGGCAGACATCGGCTATCCGCACTTCAACCGTGGGATGCCTACGGCTCAGCCTGGCATCGAAGTAAATCTGCCCGTGGTCCATCGGCACCTGTGTTTCGAGCAGGTCGGCCACCAGCCGGTGGTAGTTCTCCGCAGACCCGAACACCGGGTAGGGGCCGGCCAGCGGCCAGCGGCTCCATACCTGGGAGCGGTAGCTCGCGAAACCCGTGTCCGTTCCATTCCAGAACGGGGAATTGGCGCTCAGCGCCCCCAGCAGGGGCAGCCAGACCCGTATCCGGTCCAATACCGCCACGCCTTCTGCGTCGGAATCGACTCCCACATGCACATGGCACCCGCAGGTGAGCTGTTCACGGGCAATCTGCACGAACTGCTGCTCCATCCTGCTGAAACGCTCATCCTTGGTGAGGGTCGGCAGGCAGGCCAGCGGGGAGGTTGCCAGCGCCACCGCGCGGGCGCCGGCCGCAGCTGCGGCCCGGTCCGCCGTGGACCGGCACGCCACGACGTCGGCGGCCAGGTCCTCAAGCACCCGGTGCACCTGCGTGCCGGATTCGATTTGTTCCTGCTTGAACTCGGTGCTCAGGGGACTTCCTGCCGGGATTGCCCGTCCGATTTCGGGCCCCACCGGCAGCGGCACGCCCGTTTCCCCGTCCACCAGGAGGTATTCCTCCTCAATACCGAAGGTCCGCATGGCCCTGCCCTTCACGGAGTGTCCAGGGGCCGCTACTCAACCCGGAGCCCAACTATAAGGCCCCTTAGTATTGTTCGCAAGCACCATTCTGCGGCGGATATATGCCATCGCGGCCCGGCTAAGCGGGCCGGACAGTGGAATCCTGCATCGATGACCGCCGTCCGGGGCTATGGTGGGATCCCTGCAGACAAAGTGCGGAAGCCGGCGTCGTTAGAGGAGTACCGCATGGACCAGGGCGAACAGCAGCCTCCCTCAGCACCGTTCCCGCGGGAGCCCGGCACGGAAGCCCGGCGGAGCACTGTCCGGAGCCGCGGCGCAGAACTGGCGGTGCAGGAGTACGGCGCACCGGTTCCCGGAATGCCCGGTATCCTGCTGGTGCACGGCTACCCCGACGACCACCATGTATTCGACGGCGTGGTGGAACGGCTGGCACCGGACCGGCACGTCATCACCTACGACACCCGCAACGCGGGCGCCTCGCGGGTGACAGCGAACGCCGAGGGCCAGAAGGCCCTGGCCCCGTACCGGCTGGAACTCCTGGTCGATGATCTCTTTGCCGTCCTCGACGCCACCGGCCCCTCAAGCGTGCATCTGGTGGGCCATGACTGGGGATCCATTCAGGGGTGGGCGGCCATTCAGGACCCGCGGGCGCAGGGCAGGATCCTCAGTTACACCAGCATCTCCGGGCCTGATCTGGGACACTTCCGGCGCTGGTTCCGCACCCGCCTCCACTCACCCCGGCTCTGGCCGCAGGCACTTCTGCAGGCGCTGCGCAGCTGGTACGTGGCAGCCTTCCACGTGCCGGTCCTGCCCGACGCCGCGTGGAAGCACCTGCTGACTTCCCGCTACGAGAAGTACGCCGGCCGGAAAATCGGCGACAGCGGCGTCAGGGGCCTGCAGCTTTACCGGGCCAACATGTTCCGCTCCGGCAATGCGGTACCCGACGCCGGTTATGCCGGTCCGGTGCAGGTGATCGTTCCGCTAAAGGATCCGTTCCTTTCACCGAAGCTGGTCTCCGGCCTGCAAGAGCGTTTCCCCCGGGTGGAAATCACCAAGGTGGATGCCGGCCACTGGTGGCCGGAGCGCAGCAGCGCGGATTTCGCGGCGCTGCTGGACCGGTGGATGGCGGAACACCCTGGCGGCACAGGCTAACCGCCCCTTTACCCACCGTTAACCACAGCAGGCCGCCGGAGGATTCCGGCGGCCTGCTGTGGGTAGATGGGAGCTATCCGTAAGTGGGACTAGTCCGGATCAGCGGCTGCGCTTGCCGCCGCGGCCGCTCCCGCCGCGGCCACTCCCGCCTTCGCCCTCCATGTCAATCTGCTCCTTGCTGACTTCCTCGGTCACCGTGGCCTCCTCGGTCACCGTTTCGGTGTCCAGCCGGACACGCTCAACGGGGACTGCTTCCTTTTCCACCACGGGCTCTTCGGCGTGGAGGGTCACTTCGTGCTCCTCCTCGCTGATGGCGGGTCCGTCCATGGCGGAACCGCGGTTGGCGTCCGTGATGGGCTCGCGCTCAATCCGCGCTTCCTCGTGGCTGACCGGAACCGATTTGGTGACGTTCTCCGTGGTGACGTACTTACGCAGGCGCGCCCTGCCGGACTCCCGGCTTTGCGTGCCAACGTGGAGCTGCTCTTCGGAACGGGTCATCGCGTCGTCCGTGGTGGGGCCGGACGTGTCGTGCCCCACCTGCCCATGGTCGGAGCCGCGGCTGCTTTCCGTCCGGCCGGACGTTCCGCTGCCGCTGGATGTTCCGCTGCCGCCCGACGTGCCGCTACCGGACCCTGAGGAGGACCGCGTGCCGGAGGTACCGGAGGTCCCGGAGGTCCCGGAGGACCGTTGGCCGGAGGTGCCGGAGCCGGAGGTCCCGGAGGTGGTGGTTCCCGAGGTCCCTGAAGTTCCCGAGCTCCGGGAGGAACCAATGGAGTAGTAGCTGTAAAGCTCGTCCTGCTCCTGGTCGCTGAGATGTCCGTCCTTGTCCACCCGCGGCGCGTCTTTGACCATCTCCTTGGAGTAGGGCACCCGCACAACAGATCCCTCGACCGTGGCTTCCGCCAGGGGCACAAAGCTCTCCTTGGAACCAAAGAGTCCGGTCTTGGTGGTTACCCATGCCGGCTGGCCCGACTCGTCATCCAGATAGATATCCCCTGCCGAGCCGATCTTTTCCCCGTTGGGTCCTTCCACGGTCCCGTGGTTCATAATCGTGTCGATCTGTTCACTGGTGATCACGTTGTTCTCCTGTATTCCGCGCCTTGCGGGCGCATGGTGGTGCACTGGATACTGCGTCCCCCGCTTCCCCCATGTCTTTTTCCCGCCGGTGACGCCGGCAGGTGCTTCGGCCGGTCAGTCGCCCAGGCCGGCTTTGTCCACCCGGCGGTGGAAGCGCATGCCGCCCAGACCGCCGAGGATGGCTCCGATCAAGGCCACTGCCGCGGCCACAAGGGCCGCGATGATTGTCGACGCCGTCGCGTTGTCACCGAAAATCGGAATCTGGGGGAATCCGTTGAGCTCAACCAGGATGTTGAACTGGTCTCCGGCGATCGCGGCCAGGATGGCTGCGACAATGGCAATCACCACTGCCCAGACCCACACCGCAATACCCTGCTTCATCCCGTTAAACCGGGCCATCCTCCCTGCCACGTATCCGCCGCAGTAGTAAGCCACGAACAAAATCACCAGCAGGATGATCGTCCCCGTGATCGTGATGGCCGTGCTGTCCGGATTGTCGTCATTGGCGAGCACCGCTGCACCCAGGGCTGTTGCCAGGGCGCTCAGCAGCACGGTGGTGCCGACGGCGGTCAGCCAGCCAAAAAACGCCGACCCGATCTTCACCCCGCCGAAGGTGGCTTTCTCACGCTCAACCACCCGCCGGCGGCTGATGTCATCTCCCCCGCCACCGCCGCGCTGTCCGTCCGGAGTTGGGTCCGTCCCGGCTCGCCGCCTGCCCCGGTCCGCTTCGTCTCGCCCGTGGTCTCCCGCCGCGCTTGCGCTCGTGCTCATGAAGGTGTCCTTTGCCGTAAGAGCAGCCGGACAAATGCCCGTTGGCCACTGGTACGCCCAACGCTAGGCCGAAGCGGGGAAAATAAAAAGGGTACTTAGTTTTGGGAACCCTTGACAGTCCATTCCCTCGCCCGTCGGGAATTGATCCGGCCCCGCCCGGGTTGTACCCGGTAATACACCGTCAAGATTCATCTAGGAGAAATCATGACAACTCAGCTCGAATCGACCTCCCCGGCCCTCACCGACTGGATTCCGGCGAAGCAGTTCATTGGCGGCCAGTGGCGCGACGGCCGTTCGGAGAAGACCCTCACGGACACCAACCCCTTTGATGGTTCGCAGCTGATGACCATGCAGCAGGCCTCCCGCGAAGACTTGAACGATGCATACGCCGCCGCCGAGGAAGCCCAGAAGGATTGGGCAGCCCGGACCCCGAATGAGCGCCGCACCGTAATCGCCCGCGCCGCAGAGATTTTCGACGAACGCCGCGACGAGATCATCGCCTGGCTCAACGCCGAATCCGGCAGCACCATGCTGAAGGCCAACATTGAAGTTGCCTCCGCCGCCTCCATCACCCGCGAGGCAGCCACGTTCCCGCACCGCGTGGCCGGCAAGATCATGGATTCGGACACCCCGAACAAGGAATTGCGCGTGTACCGCGCACCGCTGGGCGTCGTCGGCGTCATCAGCCCGTGGAACTTCCCGCTCCACCTCTCCCAGCGCTCCGTGGCTCCGGCCCTGGCCCTCGGTAACGCCGTCGTCTTGAAGCCGGCCAGCGACACCCCGGTCACCGGCGCCCTCATCATCGCCAAGATCTTCGAAGAGGCCGGCCTGCCCGCAGGCGTGCTGAACGCCGTCGTCGGCGCCGGCTCGGAGATCGGCGACGCCTTCGTAGAGCACCCGACTCCGCGGATGATCTCCTTCACCGGCTCCACTCCGGTGGGCAAGAACATCGGCGCCCTGGCTGCCACCGGTGCCACGCTGAAGTACACGGCGCTTGAGCTCGGCGGCAATAGCCCGTTCGTGGTGCTCGCGGATGCCGACGTGGACCAGGCCGTCCGCGCCGCTGCGATGGGCAAGTTCCTGCACCAGGGACAGATCTGCATGGCCGTGAACCGGATCATCGTCGAGGATGCCGTCTATGACGAGTTCGTCGAGAAGTTCACCGCACACGTCAAGACGCTGAACGCCGGCGATCCGACCGACCCGAAGAACGTTGTGGGCCCGATCATCAACGCCAAGCAGCTCGAAGGTCTGAAGACCAAGATCGAGACCGCGAAGTCCGAAGGCGCGCGCCTGATGATTGAAGGCGAAATCAACGGCCAGGTACTTTCCCCGACCGTCTTCGCCGACGTCACCAAGGACATGGAGCTGGCCCGCGAGGAAATCTTCGGCCCCATCGCCGGGATCATGCGCGCCAAGGATGCCGAGGACGCACTGGCCCTGGCCAATGACACCGACCTCGGCCTCTCCAGCGCCGTGTTCACCTCAAACCTGGAGGAAGGCGTCAAGTTCGCCCGCCGCATCAAGGCAGGCATGACCCACGTCAACGACTTCCCGGTCCAGGACGAGGCGCACATTGCCTTCGGCGGCGAGAAGAACTCCGGCCTCGGCCGCTTCAACGGCGAGTGGGCCATCGACGAATTCACCACGGACCACACCATCAGCGTCCAGCACGCTCCGCGCGAATACCCGTTCTAATCCGGTAACGGATACCGGCAGGTAAACGACGACGGCGGGCCCCCCCCAATGGTGGGGGGCGCCCGGGGCCTGCGGGCGGACCGTCAAACCCCGCCCCCCCCCCTACCCCCCCCCGCCCCCCCCCCCACCCCGCCGCGCCCCCCCCCCGTCGTCGTCCTGGCTACGCTTCAACGCGACTCACGCCAGGACACCTGGCGCGCTGTTAGTGTCCCCCTCACCGGCCCGGAAAATCCGCGCCGAACAACTGGGGGAATTGATTGGATTGACCGCTTCTTTTTTCTGCCGGGCCCGCATGTGCGCCTTCTAGGTCTGTGCCGGTTCCGTCTCGGCGGAGGGTATCCGGGAGACCGGCCCGGACGCCGCCGCCGCGGACAGCACCGCGGCCGCGATCGCGTCCGCATCCTGCAGCGTCCGCGAGCCTTCCGCTGCGGGAGCGCCGGCCTCGGCGGCAATCGCCGTCCCCCATTGGACCGAGGAAAGCTGCAGTCCGAGCACAAACAGGTTGTCCACCGGTTCGCCGCTGATGCCCACTACCCGGTAGGGCGGCAGGGTGACGTCCAGCCCGGGGGTCAGCACGGGGGTGCCGTCCCCGGACATCATCACCTTCGGCCGGGCCAGTCCGTCCCGGATCAGTCCGGCCAGCAGCGGTGAGACACTGCGGTCCACCCGGTTGGGCGGCATCATGGCCTCCATCAGGGTGGACGCCGCGTACTCGGTACCCACCCAGGGGGAGGATGCCGTGAACACACCGCGGGCCTCATCTACGTCAAAACGGGGATCGGGGCCAACAAAGTGCACCAGGCCGGCGCGGACCAGCGCCGCCAGCTGTTCGATCCGTTCCGGCGGCGGACCGCTGGCCAGTCCTTCCACCAGCGGCTCAAACCAGCCCCGCAGTTCGGACAGCCAGGACGCTTCCGCCAGCCCGCCGTCGGCCACTACCGCCTTCAGCAGGCTGCGTCCGGCGTTGAGCGCGCCGATCGCCATCTTCAACGGATCGTCTTCCCCGGCGGCGGAACCGGCGGCGTCCTCCTCCAGATAGGCCAGGACGGCGTCATCCGCGTCGGAGGCGCCGCTGAAGGGGCGGCGTCCCAGCGGCTGGGCCAAAGCCTCAAGGTTGGTGCGGCGGTTGGACGGAACGTAGGCGTCCAGCACTGCTTCCTTCGCCGCGTCCCACTCCGGTCCCGGAAGATTCAGTGCTGCTTCCAGCCGGTCCAGGAACTCGGCGGCGGAGCCGTTCAACTCCTCCGGAGCCACCCGGACCAGCGTGCTGTAATACGCCCACACCGCGTCCCGGTGCAGCAGCGGCCACAGGTCGTGGTCAAAACCGGGCAGCAGACCGTCGGCGCGGAAGGCGAGCGCCCTGTCGCGGGTCAGCCAGCGGAGGTGGACTCCGCGCGGAACGTAGGAGTCCAGTTTGGCCTTCGCCCGGTAAGGGGTGCCACGGCGCGAGGCGGCGATCAGCTGCGGTTCCCGGCCCGAGGGCTCATAACGCAGCGCGCGGCCAGCGGGCTGCCCGGTGGAAACGTACCGTCCGCCCCGGCCGACGGTGGCGGCAGCCATCACGTCGAAGAAGTTCAGGCCCAGCCCCCGCACCAGCACGGGCTCCCCGGCCGGCAGGCGGGAGAAGTCGACGTCGGCGGGTACCGCGGGCGGGAAGTACGTCAGGCCGTGGCGTTCGGCAGCTTCCTGCAGGCGCGCCTGTTCGGCGGAAAGCAGTGCCGGCAGGTGGCCCAGGGCCAGCACGACGGCGTCCGCGGCCAGGACCTGCCGCCCCTCCAGCTCGATGACCAGCCGGCCGTTTCCTTCCCGGGAGATGCCCAGCGCTTCGGTCCGGCGGTGCACCAGCTCGACGCCGTCCTCGGCAGCGGTTTTCCGCAGCTGGTCATAGGTCCATTCCAGATAGCGGCCGTACAGTGGGCGGCTGGGGAAATCAGCGGCGCCCAGGGCGGCCAGCTCCTCGCGGTCGCCGGCGGAGAGGCCCTCCGCCGCGCGGGTGCCGGCGTTCATCAGCTCGCGCCACTGGTTGAAGGAGAGTCCGGCCGGCGAGGGCAGCAGGTCGCGGACGGTATCGCCGGCAGGCACCACAGTCGGAAACAGTGCCGGGGTGTTCATCAGGAACAGCCGCGACTGGTTGGTGCGCCAGACGTGCCCCGGCCCCGGATTAAACGGATCAATCAGTTCAATGCGCAGGGGCGGGCGCTGCGCGGAAGCACGCCGGTGAGTCAGGAGCCGGTCCACTACGGAGAGGCCGCGGGGTCCTGCGCCAATGACAGCTACCCGGAAACTCTGCGTGTGATCCATCCATCTAGGGTATCCGGAGCGGGAGCAGCGCGGGTTCGGGCAGGCGGGAACACCTCCCTCCGGGCCGGAAGGACGCGGTCGCTAGGATGGGCACATGACATCCCCGAACCTCGACACCGCCACGTCAGCCCCTGAAGATGAGTTCCTCTGGCTGGAGGATATCTACGGAGAAAAGCAGCTGGACTGGGTCCGTTCCGAGAACGCCGTAACCGAGAAGCTGCTCGCGCGCACCGGGTTCGAACAGACCGAGGAGCGCCTGCTCGAGGTCCTGGACTCCACGGACCGGATCCCGATGGTCGCCAAGCGCGGGGAACACTATTACAACTTCTGGCGCGACGCCCGGCACCCCAAGGGGCTGTGGCGCCGCACCACCTGGCAGAGCTACACGGCTGCCGACACCGAGTGGGAGGTCCTGCTGGACCTGGATGAGCTCAGCGCCGCCGAGGGCACCGAGTGGGTCTGGGGCGGGTCGATGTTCCTGCGCCCCGCCGACGGCGTCTCCTACCGCCGTGCATTGGTGGCCCTGTCCCCCGACGGCGGGGACGCGGCCCGCTACCGGGAGTTCGACGTCGTCGAGCGCGCCTTCGTGTCCGGAGGGTTCGACATTCCCGCGGCGAAGAGCCGGATCAGCTGGGCCGGCGAGGACAGCCTCTACGTGGGAACGGACTTCGGTCCGGGATCGATGACCACCTCCTCCTACCCGCGCACCAGCCGCATCCTGCGCCGCGGGCAGGAATTGAAAGACGCCGAACCCTTCTTCGAGGTCCCCGAAGAGCACATGATGGCCGTGGTGCAGCGGGACCAGACACCGGGCTTCGAGCGGGACCTGGCCGTGGACATCATCGACTTCTACAACACGCGCACCTTCCTGCGGGAGGGCAGCGACTGGGTGCAGCTTGATGTCCCGCTGGATGTAAATGTGGATGTGCACCGCCAGTGGCTGCTGCTGCGGCCGCGCACGGACTGGGAGCTCGACGGCGTCACCCACCCCGCCGGTTCGCTGCTGGCCGCGTCGCTGGCGGATTTCACTGCCGGAAACCGGAGCGTCCACCGCCTCTTCACCCCGGATGCGTCCACGTCGCTGCAGTCCTGGAGCTGGACCCGGGACCGGCTGCTGCTGAACCTGCTGCGCGATGTCAGCTCCGAAATCCTGGTCCTCACCCCCGAAGACGGCTGGCGGTCGGACATCCTGGATGCCTGCCCGCCGCTGCACTCGGTGGACGCGTACGCGGTGGATGACGAGGACGAAGCAGCCGGCAACGATTACTGGCTGGTCAGCACCGGGTTCCTCACACCGTCCACCCTGTCCCGCGGCACCCTGGACGGCACCGGCCGGGCCGGGACGGTAAAAACCACGCCGGCGTTGTTCGAAACCGGCGGACTCACCGTCGAACAGCACTTCGCCGTGTCCGCCGACGGCACCAGGATCCCCTACTTCCAGGTGGGGCCGCAGGACCTGGTGCTCGACGGCGGGAACCCCACGCTGCTCAACGGCTACGGCGGATTCGAAGCCTCCCTGACCCCCGCCTACAGCGCCGTGGTGGGCCGCGGCTGGCTGGAGCGGCGCACCACGGACGCCGCCGGCGTTGAACGGCACGGCGTCTACGTGCTGGCCAACATCCGCGGCGGCGGAGAGTACGGACCCGAATGGCACCGTGCCGCGCTGCAGGAAAACCGGCACCGGGCGTATGAGGATTTCGCCGCCGTCGCCGAGGACCTGGTGGCCCGCGGCGTCACCTCCCGGGACCATCTGGGCTGCACCGGCCGCAGCAACGGCGGCCTGCTGGTAGGCAACATGCTCACCACCTATCCGCATCTGTTCGGCGCTGTGTCCTGCGGAGTGCCGCTGCTGGACATGCGCCGTTACACCAAGCTTTCCGCCGGCTATTCCTGGATTGCCGAGTACGGCGATCCGGATGATCCCGAGCAGTGGGAGTTCGTTCAGACGTTCTCGCCCTACCACCTGATCAAGGAAGATGTTTCCTATCCGCCCACGCTGATCTGGACAGCCACCAGCGATGACCGGGTGGGTCCGGTGCAGGCCCGCAAGATGGCCGCACGGATGAAGGCCCTGGGCGCGGATAAGGTCTGGTTCCACGAGGCGCTGGAAGGCGGGCACGCCGGTGCGGCGGACAACCGGCAGTCGGCCCGGATGCACGCCATGTCCTACGAATTCCTCTGGGAAGCGCTGACCGGCAGGCTCGCCTGATCCCGGTTTTGCCCAAAGCGGTAAGTTGCCGGTAGTCTTGTCAGGCTGGCAGCGGAAGCTGCAGGCCTGCTGGACAGTGTGATGCTGGAAAGTATGTTGGAGACGTGCCAGAGCGGCCGAATGGGCTTCACTGCTAATGAAGTGTGGGCCTAAAGCCCACCGGGAGTTCAAATCTCCCCGTCTCCGCGCTGAAACCCCCGGGAAACCGGGGGTTTTTTTGCGTCTACCCTAGATTCACCACCGAATCGCCTTAGAAGGGGCCGCAGCCATGGAACACGGGAGCATCCTGCTTCACGGAGCACGCGTCACGCTGCGGGACTTCCAGTCCGACGACGTCGACGCCGTCCATGCCTTTGCCTCCGATCCCGTGGTCACGCAGTGGTCCACGTGGGGCCCCAACACCCTCGCCGATACGCAGGCCTTTATTGCCGACGCCGCCGCCGAAGCCGGAACGCCCGGCCGGACAAAGTTCACGCTCGCCGCGGTGTTCCAGGGCCGCCTGGTGGGGACCGCAGGGGTGTGGACCACGAGTGCCGCCGACCGCAACGGGGAAATGGGCTACACCCTGGCCCGCGAGGTCTGGGGCATGGGCCTCGCCACCGAAACCGCCGCACTCCTGCTGGACCTGGCCTTCGGGCCGATGCGGCTCGTCCGGGTGGAGGCCACCTGCCATCCGGAAAACGCCGGTTCGGTCCGGGTGCTGGAAAAGAACTGCTTTGCCTTCGAGGGCAGGCTCCGGGAACACCGACTGGTGGACGGACACCGCCGCGACTCCCTGCTGTTCGCCGCCCTGCTTTCGGACCGGGCGCGGGACCAGCCGCCGTCGGACCGGGCGCTTTCGGGACGGGTCCCGGATAAGCTGGCAGCCGGTTCAACAGCTCCCCTACCGTGAAGGAAATCCCCATGGAAATGCGACTGCTCGGCAACAGCGGAACCTCGGTCAGCAACTATGCGCTGGGCACCATGACCTTCGGCAACGAATCCGACGAGCGGGCCTCGCACGCCATCCTCGACGACTATGTCCGCGCCGGCGGAAACTTCGTGGACACCGCGGACGTCTACACAACCGGTGCGTCCGAAGAGATTATCGGCCGCTGGCTCCACTCCCGTCCCACGGAGGCGGCCGACGTCGTCCTCGCCACCAAGGGACGCTTCCCGATGGGTGCCGGGGCCAATGACCTGGGCACCTCCCGGCGGCACCTGCGCCGCGCCCTGGACGACTCCCTGACCCGGTTGGGCGTGGACCACGTGGACCTGTACCAGCTGCATGCCTGGGATCCCTGCACTCCGCTCGAGGAGAGCCTGCGCTTCCTCAATGACGCCATCACGGCGGGGAAGATCAGTTACTACGGGCTTTCGAACTTCACCGGGTGGCAGCTGACCAAGGCCGTCTACCTGGCACGGGAACACGGGTGGGCTTTGCCGGTCACACTCCAGCCGCAGTACAACCTGCTCGAGCGGGAGATCGAATCGGAGATTGTTCCGGCAGCGCTCGACGCCGGACTCGGGCTGCTGCCGTGGTCACCGCTCGCCGGCGGTTGGCTGACCGGCAAATATGACCGCGAAACGGTGCCCGCCGGAAACACCCGAGTGGGCGACAACCCCACCCGCCAGTTCCAGGGCTGGGACCTGCGCAGCCACAACGAACGGACCTGGCGGATCCTCGACGAACTGAAGACCGTAGCCGCGGCGCATTCCGCCACGCAGGCGCAGGTGGCACTGGCTTGGCTGGCGGACCGTCCCGGGGTGACCTCGGTAATCCTCGGTGCCCGCACCACGGAGCAGCTGGCGGATAACCTCGGCGCGGCATTCCTGGTGCTGACCGACGAGGAAAAGCAGCGGCTGACCGAGCTGAGCGTCCCGCAGGTCGGCAACTACCCGTACGGCCCGGACGGCCGGAACCAGCGGGATCGGCTGCTTGAAGGCGGCCGGGCCGGGCGGTAACGCCTGCGGCGCGGAGCAGCCTAGAAGAGTACGGGCCGGGCCGGTGATGCGCCGGCCCGGCCCGTAGTCTGCCCAGTGAGCTACCTGCCTTAAGGCTTGAGGAAGTCCTCGGGCCGCAGCTGCTGGGCCCATTTGCTGATCTCTTCTTCCCGGACCGCTTCTGATTCGGCGCCGGCCGCGGGTTTGGCGGCATCCGGCGTGGCCGCTGCGGGCTTGGCGGCATCCGGGGCGACAGGGGACTCAGGATCCGGAATAGGCCGCACATACGGCTGCGGGTGGGCGGCCATGTTGGTGATGGCGGCGCCCGAGGCACGGATGCCGGCGCCGGTGAACATGGCGTAGAGCTTCAGTGCCTTCACCGGCTGCCCCTGGCCGAGGGCGGCGTAAATCTGCCGGTGCTGGTCCGCGCTGAGCAGGGCGGCCGCGTCCTTGGCGGCCTGCGGCGACGTGCCGGTTCCCGCCGGGGCGGGACGGGGACGTGCCGGGCGTGCGGGCCGCGCCGCAGCAGGGCCCGGAGCGCCGCTCGAGGTGCCCGCCTCCGGTTTCGGGTCGGCGGCACGGCGCTTCTCGAACCTGCCCCACAGTGCGCTTACAACAGCGATGGATAGGACGAAGAGAATGATAACCGCGAGCTCCATACCTTGATCCTAGCTTTGCTTTCTTCGGGCCTTAAAACGGCCGGTATATTGACGTCCAGCACAATGACGCACCAATCAACGGAGATGCCATGACGTCCAGCGCCGCTTCACTGCCTTCCCTGAGCTCCCTGAGTGTCGAAATTCACGAGGGCGTGGCCGAGGTGCAGTTGATCGGACCGTCGAAGGGCAACGCCATGGGCCCCGATTTCTGGACCGAACTGCCCACCGTGTTCGATGCGCTCAGCACCGATGACGCCGTCCGGTCCGTGCTGCTTTACGGCTCCGGCGGGAACTTCAGCTACGGGCTGGATCTGCCCGCCATGGCCCCGCTCTTCGCTCCGCTGCTTGCCGCCGGCGGCATGGACGCCAAGCTGCGCGAGGGCTTCCGCCGGCAGATCAAGGACCTCCAGGACGCCGTCACCTCGCTGGTCCGCTGCGCGAAGCCCGTCATTGCGGCGGTGGACGGCTGGTGCGTCGGCGGAGCGATTGATGTGATTGCCGCAGCGGACATCCGCATTTCCTCCCGCACTGCCCGGTTCAGCGTTCGGGAAGTCCGGGTCGCCATCGTGGCGGACCTCGGCTCCCTGCAGCGCCTGCCCGCCATCATCGGTGAAGGCGCCACCCGGCAGCTGGCCCTGACCGGGGAGGATTTCGACGCCGACCGTGCCGCGTCCCTGGGGCTGGTCACGGAACTGGCGGACGACGTCGTCGCGCGCGGCCGCGAGCTGGCAGCCCAGGTTGCTGCCAATCCCCCGCTGGTGGTGCAGGGCGTCAAGCAGATCATGAACCGGCGGACGCAGGCACAGGTCCAGGACGGGTTGGACTATGTGCAGGTCTGGAACACGGCGTTCCTGGCCAGCCGCGACTTCGGGGAGGCCACCGCCGCCTTCGCGGAGCGGCGTCCACCGGTCTACCGCGGCGAGTAGGGGGCCCGGGCGGCAGCACGCCTCAGCTGCACCGGAACCGCGGCGGCGGCAACGGTGACCAGGCCGAGAATCACCGCTGCTCCGGGCAGCTCGGGGGACACGGCGAGCGCCACCGCGGCGGCCAGCGCCGTGAATCCCATCGCGGCGGTCCGTGCGTCCCGGGTCCGTACCGCCAGCAGCAGCAGGGCGGCCCCGAAAACCGGGCTGAACACCAGTTCCGGAGCAAACGGGGCGCAGAACACCGCGAGCCCCGCGAGCGCTGCCATCGCTCCGCGCTGGTGCCGGATCCCGCGCCGTGCCTCATGCCGTGCGGTGAGTGCCCAGACAACTACGAGCAACACCGCAGCAAGCAGTCCGGCACCGAAGTGCACCAGCAGGGACGGCAGCCAGGACCCGGGGACCGGACTCCCCCGGCCCGCCAGCTGCCAGCACATCCCCACCAGCGCGCCGGCAGCAGTTGCAGCAGACAGCCAGCCGGCAGCGCTGCGGTCCGCTGCACGTGTTTCTCGTCCGTCCCACCCCATGTCACTTCCCCATGTCCAGCAGTAGTCACCGCTTCAGGATCGAGTCTGCAAAATTTACCGGATTTTGGATCGAGTCTGCAGCATTTACCGTTTTGCTGCCCGAAAACGGTAATTTCTGCTGAATCGATTTCAGGGATGAGCCCAATCGATGCCCCCGGCGGCGCTCGGCCGGAACGGATTTCCACGGCCGGCACCCTTACCGCAGGGCGTTCCTTCTTCTAGCATCTCCCCCGCAGCGGGAACGGCCGTTCCCGCCCGATCCGAGAAGGGAACTGCTGATGGGCTACATCGAAGTGGGCACCGAGAACAGCGCCGCCATCCACCTCTACTACGAAGACCAGGGGGCCGGCCAGCCGGTGGTCCTGGTCCACGGCTATCCGCTGGACGGCCACAGCTGGGAGCGCCAGACGCGCGAGCTGCTCGCCGCCGGGTACCGCGTCATCACCTATGACCGGCGGGGTTTCGGACAGTCCAGCAAAGTCGGTTCCGGCTATGACTACAACACGTTCGCGGCGGACCTGAATACGCTGCTCGAGACCCTGGACCTGCGGGACGTCATCCTGATGGGCTTCTCCATGGGCACCGGCGAGCTCGCCCGCTACGTCTCCCGGCATGGCTCCGACCGGATAGCCAAGCTCGCGTTCCTCGCCTCGCTTGAACCGTATCTGGTGGCCCGGGACGACAATCCCGACGGCGTGCCGCAGGAGGTCTTTGACGGCATCGAAGCCACCGCCCGGGAGGACCGGTACGCCTGGTTCACCAACTTCTATTCCGACTTCTACAACCTCGACGAGAACCTTGGCAGCCGGATCAGCCAGGAAGCCGTCACCGCCAGCTGGAACACCGCCACCCAGAGTGCCCCGGTAGCGGCGTACGCCGTGGTGCCCACCTGGATCGAAGACTTCCGCGCCGACGTCGATGCCGTCCGCGAAAGCGGCAGGCCGGTGCTGATCCTGCATGGCACGGCGGACAAGATCCTTCCCATCGATGCCACCGCCCGCCGGTTCCGGAAGCTGGTTCCGGACGCGGAGTACGTGGAGATCGACGGCGCGCCCCATGGCCTGCTGTGGACGCACGCAGCCGAGGTCAATAAGGCGCTGCTGGAATTCGTCGCCAAGTAGCGGTTCCTGCCAAGCAACCGGCAGGCCGGCCATGCCGACAGCAGCGGGCCGGGCCGCAACCCGTCCCGCTGCTGTTTGTGCGTCAGGCCGCGCGTCAGGCCTTCAGCGCAAGCACAAACGGCAGCACGGCTTCGGCGCCGGCTTCGCGCAGTACCCGGCCGGCCTCGGTGAGGGTCCAGCGGCTGTCCGCGAAGTCATCCACCAGCAGCACCGGCCCGGGATTCGCAGCGAACCACGCGGCCCCTTCCGGGGGAACCGCAAACTGGTCCCATACGGCGGCCAGCCGGAAGGCACTGTTGCCGCCCGGGCCGCCGGTGGGGCCGCCGTGCGGCAGCTGCAGCGTCCCCAGATACGGGATCCGGCCAAGTTCCGAGAGCCCGGCGGCCAGCGAGTCCACCAGCTGCGGCCGGGACCGGGAAGGAATGGACACAATGGCCACCGGGCGTTCGGCCCAGCCCCACTGGGCCAGGACCTGCACGCAGCCGTTCAGCAGCGCCGAGTCCACCGGAACGTCTTCGGCGCCCGGCGCAAAGATTTCGCGCAGCCGGCCACCCCAACCCAGGTCGGTCAACCTGGCAAGTGCACGCCCGCCGGAAACGACACGATCGGGCTTGATTTTCCCCTTGACCGGCACACCCAGCCGGTCCATGCCCGAGGGATACATTCCCCGGGGATCCACCTCAACGCCGACCTTGTCCAGCGCCCGGGCCGCGTTGTCCGAGGCCTCCGCCGCGACGTCGTCGGCGAACCAGCGGCCGGCACAGTTGTCGCAGCGCCCGCAGGGTGCCGCTGCCGGGTCGTCAAGCTGCTGGGAGAGGAACTGCATGCGGCAGCCGGAGGTGCTCTCGTAATCGAGCATCGCCTGCTGTTCCTTCACCCGGGCAGCGGCAATGCGTTCATAGCGTTCACGGTCGTAATGCCAGGGCTGGCCGGTGCCCCGCCAGCCGCCGGACACCTTTTCGACGGCGCCGTCCACGGACAGAACCTTCAGCAGCAGTTCCAGCGGCGAGCGCTTCAGGTTGACCCGGGTCTCCAGCACACCGACGGACAGCACCTCGCCGGACGCCAGCTCGGAGAGCACAGCGGTGGCCGGCCCCTCCTCCGGCATGGAGGACGTGGCGAAGTACTGCCAGATGTCGCGGTCCTCGGCCCCGGGCAGCAGCAGCACATCGGCGTTGGGAGTGCCGCGGCCGGCACGTCCCACCTGCTGGTAGTACGCCACCGGAGAGGACGGGGCGCCCAGGTGGATCACGAACCCAAGATCGGGTTTGTCGAAGCCCATGCCCAGTGCGCTGGTAGCCACCAGTGCCTTGACGCGGTTCTCCTTCAGCGCAGCTTCAGCCTCTTCGCGGTCCGCGGGGTCGGTGCGCCCGGTGTAGGCAAGGACCGGGTGTCCTGCCTTCTGCAGCAGCCGGGCGGTGTCTTCGGCGCCGGACACGGTCAGGGCGTAGATGATGCCGCTGCCGGGCAGGTCGTCCAGGTGCGTCAGCAGCCAGGCCAGGCGTGCCTTGGGGTTGGGCAGCCGCAGCACGCCAAGGCGCAGGGATTTACGGGCCAGCGGACCGCGGATGGTGAAAACGTCTTCGCCGCCGGCGGCGAGCTGTTCCTCGATGTCCTTCACCACGCGGCTGTTGGCCGTGGCAGTGGTGGCGAGCACCGGCACGGTGGAAGGCAGCTGCTCGATCAGGCTGCGGATACGGCGGTAATCCGGACGGAAGTCGTGGCCCCAGTCGGAAATACAGTGCGCTTCATCAATCACCAGCAGCCCGGAGCGCCGGATCAGCTCCGGCAGATGCTGCTCCCGGAACCCGGGGTTGTTCAGCCGTTCCGGGGACACCAGCAGCACGTCCACCTGATCGGCCTCGAGCTTCGCGGAAATGTCCTGCCACTCCAGCTGGTTCGCGGAGTTGATGGCTTCTGCCCGGACCCCTGCCCGCCCGGCGGCGGCCACCTGGTCCCGCATCAGGGCCAGCAGCGGGGAGACAATCAGCGTGGGACCGGCCCCGCGGGCACGCAGCAGCAGGCTGGCCACAAAATACACCGCCGATTTTCCCCAGCCGGTGCGCTGGACCACCAGGGCACGCCGCCCGCCCGAAACCAGTGCCTCAATGGCTTCGAACTGGTCCTGGTGGAACTCGGCGGAGTCATTGCCCACCAGCGCCCGCAGCAGCTGAACCG
The DNA here is from genome assembly GCF_020907405.1 of Arthrobacter sp. zg-Y769. Classification (GTDB taxonomy): domain Bacteria; phylum Actinomycetota; class Actinomycetes; order Actinomycetales; family Micrococcaceae; genus Arthrobacter_B. The sequence continues at coordinate 9,067 of NZ_JAJJOE010000013.1, read as the reverse complement.
CCTCGGTGTGCAGAGCGCGGGTTGTTTCGGAAGCGCCTCCGGAAGCGGTGGTGCCGGAAGTGCCTTGCGTATCAGTGCTTTCCATACCATCCACTATCCCAGCCCTCCGGAGCCGTTCGCTGCACGGGATTTGCGCTGTGGACAAGACCGCCCCGGCGGAGGCCCCTATAGACTGGCCAACGTGAACAATGCATTCGACCTCTCCGCGTCCTTTAAGGCCTACGACGTCCGCGGCGTCGTAGGCGAGACCATCACCCCGCAGATCGTCGAGGCCGTTGGTGCCGCGTTTGTAGACGTTCAGGGCCTGACCGGGCAGACGGTACTGGTGGGCGGTGACATGCGCCCGTCCTCCCCCGAGTTCATCCGGGACTTCGCCCGGGGCGCCACTGCCCGCGGTGCCGACGTGCTCCTGCTGGACCTGATTTCCACCGATGAGCTCTACTACGCCTGCGGGGTGCTCAATGCCGCCGGTGTGACCTTCACCGCCAGCCACAACCCGGCCCAGTACAACGGGATCAAGATGGCCAAGGCCGGCGCCGTGCCCATCTCCTCGGAAACCGGGCTCCAAGAAATCCAGGCCCTCGCGGAGAAGTACCTGAACGAGGGCGTCATTCCCGCAGCACCGACTCAGGGATCCATCTCCGTCCGCGACGTCCTGGCCGACTACGCCGGGTACCTGCGCAGCCTGGTGGACCTGTCCGCCATCCGCCCGCTGAAGGTAGTGGTGGATGCCGGAAACGGCATGGCCGGCATGACCACCCCCGCCGTGCTGGGCGACACCATCCTGCCCGGACTGCCGCTGGACATTGTTCCGCTCTACTTTGAACTGGACGGGTCCTTCCCGAACCACCCGGCCAACCCGCTGGAGCCGGAGAACCTGCGGGACCTGCAGGCCGCCGTCGTCGAACACGGCGCGGACATCGGCCTGGCATTCGACGGCGACGCCGACCGCTGCTTTGTGATCGACGAAAAGGGCGAGCCGGTCAGCCCCTCCGCCGTCACCGCCCTGGTGGCCCGCCGGGAGATCGCCCGCGCCCGGGCCGCCGGCGAAGAGACGCCCGTGATCATCCACAACCTGATCACCTCCCGCGCCGTGCCCGAGCTGGTGGCGCACGACGGCGGCCGCGCCGTCCGCACGCGGGTGGGCCACTCCTTCATCAAGGCAGTGATGGCCAGCGAAGGTGCCGTCTTCGGCGGTGAACACTCCGCGCACTACTACTTCCGCGACTTCTACAACGCCGACACCGGCATGCTCGCCGCCATGCACGTGCTCGCCGCCCTTGGCGAGCAGACGCGTGTCCTCTCGGACCTGGCCCGTGAGTACGAGCCGTACTTCTCCTCCGGCGAGGTCAACTCCCGGGTCGAAGACGTCCCGGCCGCCGTCGCCCGCGTCCGTGCCGAATTCGAGCGCGACGGGGTCACCGTGGACACCCTCGACGGTGTCACCTTCACGTCCGACGACGGCGCGTGGTGGTTCAACCTCCGCGCCTCCAACACCGAACCCTTCCTGCGGCTGAACGCTGAAGCAGAGGACCTGCCCACCATGGAGCGCGTCCGCGACCACGTATTGAAACTAGTGAGGAAATAACAAATGGCTGATGTAGAACTGAACGGATCAGAGCCTTCCGCCGAGGTCCAGGAGGACCTGAACTCCCTGCTCGGCACCGCCCTCGGTGTCACTCAGGAGCAGCTCGAAGCGCAGGGCGCGTTCCTGCCCGCCGCACTCGTGGTGCAGAACGACGGCGAGCTGCGGATGATCGCCGTCGCCCCCGAGGACAGCGACGAGGACCTCGATGCCGACTCGATGATCGATGACCTGTACACGGTGCTGACCGAGCAGAAGGGTGAGAACCGCGCGGTTGCCGTGTTCTCGGACATCCACCTGCCGGAGGAAAACACCGACGCCATCCACATCGTCACCGAGCACTCCGAGGGCGTCTGCATCTCCGCAATCCAGACCTACTCCGAGCAGGACGGCGAGTGGACGTTCAACGAGCCCATCTGGGAGGGCGGCGAGCCCATCGTCTGGGCCGACGCTGAGTAACTAGCCCTGGCACTGCAAAAGGGAAGCCCCGCCGGCGTTTCGGCGGGGCTTCCCTTTTTCTGCGGTTATCGGCTACGCGGTGGCGAACCGGTCCTTGAGTTCAGCCAACCGGTCCTGCAGTTCCTGCGGCAGGGTGGCGCCGAAGCGTTCGTACCACTCATCGATGGCATCCAGCTCGGTGGCCCACTCCTGCGGGTCCACGCGGACCGCCTGCTCCACGTCCGCCGGAGTCATGTCCAGGCCGGTCAGGTCGATGGAGTCGCCGGTCGGAACGAAGCCGATGGGGGTTTCCACGGCCCCGGCCTTGCCCTCCAGACGCTCGATGACCCACTTCAGCACCCGGGCGTTGTCGCCGAAGCCCGGCCAGGCGAAACCGCCGTCCGCGGTGCGGCGGAACCAGTTCACCAGGAAGATCTTGGGCAGCTTCTCCTGGTTGGCCTTGCCGCTGAGTTCGATCCAGTGCCGCAGGTAGTCGCCGGCGTCGTAACCGATGAACGGCAGCATGGCCATCGGATCGCGACGGACCACGCCCACCTGCCCCGCGGCGGCGGCAGTGGTTTCGGAGGACAGCGTGGATCCCATGAAGATGCCGCTGGCCCAGTCCCGGGCCTCGGTCACCAGGGGAACGGTGGTCTTGCGCCGGCCGCCGAACAGGATGGCCGAGACCGGAACGCCGTTCGGCGAGTGGTATTCGTCCGCCAGCATGTCGATCTGGTCGATCGGGGTGCAGAAGCGTGAGTTCGGATGTGCAGCCGGCCGGCCGGCGTCGGGGGTCCATTCCTGCCCGAGCCAGTCCGTGAGATGCGCCGGCGCTTCGTCGGTCATGCCCTCCCACCAGACGCCGCCGTCGTCGGTCAGTGCCACGTTGGTGAAGATGGAGTTGCCCTTGGCGATGGCGCGCATGGCGTTGGGGTTGGTGCTCCACCCGGTGCCGGGAGCGACGCCGAAGAGGCCCGCCTCCGGATTCACTGCACGCAGTTCGCCTTCCTTGCCGAACCGCATCCAGGTGATGTCGTCACCCAGGGTTTCGACCTTCCAGCCCTCGATGGTCGGATCCAGGAGGGCCAGGTTGGTCTTGCCGCAGGCGGAGGGGAAGGCGGCGGAAACGTAGTAGTCCTTCTTCTCCGGGCTCGTGAGCTTGAGGATGAGCATGTGCTCGGCCAGCCAGCCTTCGTCCCGGGCCATGATGGAGGCAATGCGCAGGGCGTAGCATTTCTTGCCCAGCAGGGCGTTGCCGCCGTAGCCCGAACCGTAGGACCAGATGGAGCGGTCCTCGGGGAAGTGCACAATCCACTTATCGTCGCTGCACGGCCAGGGGACGTCGTCCTCGCCCTCGGCCAGCGGGAAGCCCACGGAGTGGAGTGCCGGAACGAAGAAGGCGTCCAGTTCCTCCATTTTGCGCAGCACGTCGGTGCCGATGTTCGCCATGATCCGCATGGAGGCAACCACATAGGCGCTGTCGGTGACTTCGACGCCGAACTTGGGGTCCTCCGCGTCCAGATGGCCCATCACGAAGGGCACCACGTACATGGTGCGGCCGCGCATGGAACCCGAGAAGAGCCCGTTGAGCTTGGCGCGCATCTCGCCCGGATCCATCCAGTTGTTGGTAAACCCGGCGTCTTCGCGCTTTTCGGAGCAGATGAACGTCTGCTCTTCGACCCTGGCCACGTCTTTGGGGTCGGAGAAGGCGGCAAAGGAATTCGGGAAGGTTTCGGGGTTCAGGCGTACCAGGGTGCCGGCATCAACGAGTTCATCCGTGAGGAGGCGGTTTTCCTCTTCGGAACCGTTCACCCAATACACGCGGTCAGGCTGCGTCAGCTCGGCTACTTCTTTTACCCAAGTGAGGAGGGCCTGGTGGGTGGTGGGTGCAGCAGTACCTCCGGTAGTGCTGTCCAGTGGCTGGCTTGCAGCATTCTCGCCGTTCTCATCGAGAACTAGCTGACGCGCGTCATCGCCCATGACTCTTCCCTTCGTTGGGTCAGTGGTGTGTTTTGATGCTAGTTGCGCCTTTCGGGCCGCTTTGCCGGAAAAGATCGCACCTTTTAGGGGGAAATGGTGATCGGTCGCACAAATACAAGAGAATCCGAGCCTCCAGCCTACTCCAATGTGACTAAGGTCACGTAGACCGGTCTAGTGACGCAGTCGACATGCATCTCGATTGGTGTTGCCCCCAAAAGCCCGCTATAGTTATCTACGGCCAAACAGCCACGGAAGAACTTGAAAGAAACCGGTGAGAATCGGTTTTGCTACAATAGTTCTTATGCGTGCGTAGCTCAACGGATAGAGCATCTGACTACGGATCAGAAGGTTGGGGGTTCGAATCCCTTCGCGCGCACCACTCAGACCCGGTCTGATCAGGAAACTGATCGGACCGGGTTTTTTGTTGTCTCTGGATACCCGCTCCTGCTCTGCGTAGTGTGGTCGGTAAGCAACCGGGCCGGCAGTCTGCGCCGGAAGGCCTTTCCCGCAGCGGCCGGCCCCGGAAGGGACCAGCGGCATGGCGAGTCCGAATTCCACCCAGCTGCCCGGCCTATTCATAGAGCTGGTGCTGGAGAGCCCGGACGTCCAGGATTTCCTCAACAGGTCGGCGGTCCTGGCCGCCCGCGAATTCTCCGGCCCGGACAGTCCCGTCTCCTGCGCCGTGACGCTCCTGTATAAATCCCGGCCCCGTGTCGTGGCCAGCAGCAGCGCTGAGGCCACGCGCATGGATGAAATCCAGTACTCCTACGGCGACGGCCCCTGCCTTACCGCAGCGCACAGCGGTGAGACGGTCCTCGTGAAGGACCTGGCCGCCGAGAACCGCTGGCCGGACTACACAAGCGAGGTGTCCCGCCACGGCCTGCACTCTGTCCTTGCCGTACCCATCGCCCTGTCCGGAGACTATCTCAGCGCCCTGAACCTGTACGCAGATCGGGAAAACGCCTTCCCCGACCCCACGGTGCACGCGGCTGAGAGTTTTGCCCGGCATGCTGCGGCAGCCGTACGGCTGGCCATCCGCATTACCGACACAACCTCAAGGGCAGAGGACCTTGTGGCCGCCATGCGTTCCCGCACCACCATCGATATTGCCATCGGCATCATCATGGGACAGAGCCGGTGCTCCCAGCAGCAGGCCTTCGATGTACTGCGGGCGGCCTCCAGCCACCGGAACATGAAGCTGCGCGAGGTGGCCGAATCCGTGGTGGCTTCTGTGAACGGAAGTCCCGCGGAAACGCATTTCGAAGGGTAGGCGAAGCTACCCCTGTTGCCCCGCTCCCGCCGCGGTGCAAGGCTCGTTGCCATGACTGAGACTCTGCAGACCGACGTAGTGGTGATTGGCGCAGGTGCCGTCGGGGAAAACGCCGCGGACCGCATTGTCCGCGGCGGGCTCTCCGCAGTCCTCGTGGAAGCGGCCCTGGTGGGCGGTGAATGCTCCTACTGGGCCTGCATGCCGTCCAAGGCCCTGCTGCGGCCCGGCACGGTGCTGAAGGAAGCACAGTCCCTGGCAGGTTCCCGTGAAGCCGTGACGGGAACGCTGGATACCGCCGCCGTCCTGGACCGCCGGAACTCGTTCACCTCCAACTGGGATGATGCGGGCCAGGCGGAGTGGGTCGCCGGCGCCGGGATCGAACTGGTCCGCGGCCGGGCACGGCTCACCGGGGAACGCGAGGTGGAAGTCGCGGCCAACGACGGCCGGACCCTGCGTATTTCCGCACGGCACGCCGTCGTCCTCGCCACCGGCTCCGAACCCATCACTCCCCCGATCGAGGGCCTGGACACCGTGGACTACTGGGGCACCCGGGACGCCACCTCCGCCGCCGAGATCCCCGGCAGCCTGGTGGTGATCGGCGGGGGCGTGTCCGGCGTCGAGCTGGCGCAGGCCTACGCCCGGCTGGGCTCGAAGGTTACGCTGCTGGCTCGGCACGACATCCTGGGGTCCTTCCCGGAGCCTGCACGCGCGTTGGTTCGGGACGGACTCGAAGCCGACGGCGTGGACGTACGCACGTCCGCCTCCCCCGGTGCCGTGCGGAAGTCCGACGACGGCGGCGTGGAAGTTGCGCTCGACGGCGGCGGAACCGTGACCGGGGACAAGCTGCTGGTTTCCACCGGGCGCCGGCCGGCGCTGGACGGCCTGGGCCTGGAGGCGGTTGGCCTCGATCCACACAAGTTGGACACCGATGATTCCGGCCGGGTGGCCGGGGTCGACTGGCTCTACGCCGTCGGGGACGCCGCCGGGAAGGTCCTGCTCACCCATCAGGGCAAATACGAGGCGCGGGCCACCGGCGATGTGATTGCGGCGCGGGCAAAGCAGGAACCCGGCAGCCGCGAACCGGCCGCGTGGAGCCGGTACACGGCGACCGCGGACCATTACGCCGTGCCGCAGGTGGTGTTTACCGACCCGGAACTGGCGATGGTGGGACGGACTCTGGAACAGGCCCGGGCGGACGGCATCAACGCCTCCGAGACATCTCTGGAGATCGCCGTCGCCGGCTCCTCGCTCTACGCCGACGATTACCGCGGCTGGGCGCAGATGGTGGTGGACGAGGACCGGCGCGTGCTGGTGGGCGTAACCTTCGCCGGTCCCGGCGTCTCGGAACTCCTCCATTCGGCAACCGTCGCCATTGCCGGGGAGGTTCCGCTGGAGCGCCTCTGGCACGCGGTGCCCGGCTACCCCACGATCAGTGAGGTCTGGCTCCGGCTGCTGGAAAAGTACGGGCTGTAACCTCCACCGTGTCCGCGTGTGGCCGACCTCCGTTGACGCTGCAGCCGGAGATCGGGCTCTAGGCCCGGCGCACCACGAAGTCGGTGATGCGGGCATCACGGCCGTCCAGCTCCGCCCAAGGCAGTGCGTGTTCCATCACGGTGAGGCCCGACGTCGGATACCGCGTGGCCATCTCCATGACCGCGTCTTCATCCGAGTCCGCCGAGGCAAGGCGCATGGCCAGATCCTGGACGCCGGGAAGGTGGGCGATCACAAGCAGGCTGGTGACCGTTTCCGGGACGTGGTTGATGAGGCTGAGGATCCGCTCCGGCGTCGCTGCGTAGAGACCGTCTTCGAGCTTCGCCGTGGGCGCCTTGTCACCGAGCTCCTTGCAGACCCAGGTGCAGGTCTGCCGGGCGCGCAGGGCGGAGGAGCAGAGGATGAAGTCTGGAATGCTGCCGTGCTCGCGCATCCATTCCCCGGCCAGCGGTGCGTCCCGGTGTCCCCGGCCGGAGAGCGGCCGCTCATGGTCGGCGACGTCGCGGGGCCAGTCCGCCTTGGCGTGGCGCAGGAGCTGGAGTTTCTTGAGGTGGTGGCCGGTCATTTGCTCAGTTTAGCCGCGGACGGAGCCCCCACTTGCGGTTTATCCCGGACCCCCGGCTTATCCCCGGCTCGCCCGGCCCGATTCCCTCCGGTATGTCCCGATCGCTGCGGTCTGTCCGGATCCCTGCGGCTTGTCCGGATCCCTGCGCCGCGCGGCGCAGGGATTGCGACGAACCGCAGGGATTACGACAAACCGCAGGATTCTCGGCCTCCCACTCCGTCCGCGGCTGCGGTCCTCAGGACCGCGAGGGCAGCTAGATGCTGTATTCCGGTGCTGCCCAGACAACAACCTCGGGGTGCTCGTAGAAGCGGTAGCCCTGGCCGCGGACCGTGCGGACGGTGTTGGCCAGCCGGCCCAGCTTGGAGCGCAGCCGCCGGATGTGGACGTCGATGGTGCGTTCGTTCGGCACCTCTTCGGCGTTGCGCCACAGCCCGGCCAGCAGCTCTTCGCGCCCGACGGTCCTGCTCGCGTTCTCCACCAGGTAGTTCAGGAGCTCAAATTCCTTGAACGTCAGGTTCAGCGTGTCCCCGTCGAGGTGGACCTCGCGGCGGGACAGGTCGATCAGGACGCCGGAGGGACGAAGCGCAGCCGGAGGCTGGGGTGCCGGCACCTGCTGCGGTACGGGCTGGCGCCGGGTGACCGTGGGATCTCCGAGGGCCTGGCGGACCACGTCGATGTCCGAGCCGGTAGCGCCGGCCGGGGCAAGGGCGACGGCGGCGTGGCTCTGGGCGCCGGGAACCAGGGTCTGGACGTGCGCCCGGATTTCCTGTGCCAGTTTGCTCAGTGACGTGCCGTTGGCCGCGGCGGTTTCTTCATCGAGGCCGACATAGATGACGAATCCGCGGGCCGCGGTGTCATTGCTGACCGGCTGGGGTCCGGGAATGCCGTTCGGAGTGACCACTTGCATGGGGGCGGTCATGGGCTGCGCATCCTGTCCGGGGACGGCGCGGAGCGGACGGGCTCCGGTGCCGGTGGTGGCCGGAATGCTATAGGACTGGTTCCCGAACTGCTGGGCGCCGTAGGAGTTGGAGAAACCGCCGGCGGGCTGGCGCTGGGAACCTGATCCGGCGCGGTTCTGCGCGTTGCGCAGGGAAATGTGGACGTAACCGGATGCTACTGACATGTTGGACCTCATCGTGAATCGACGTCATCACGGCTCGAATGCTGGGGGTGTGCCCGGTCGAGACGGCGCCTATTATGCCCGTGCTGGGCCTGAGTCTTACCTGTGGATGGGGGTGGTTCCAAAGGTATGCATTCGACAACAGCTAGTCTCCTGAGCGGCGCGGAGGCCTTCCGGGATGACTGCGACTGGTGCTGTCGTGTTGGTGTTCACACTCCGGATTATTGCATGTAACAAAGGGATATGCGCAAGTAACAATGCCCCGGTTGTCTCACATATTGGACGTTTTACCCCGTTATGTGAGCTACTTCACATAAAGACACAATGAATAGCTATGCGGAAATATGTATAAGACCTAAATCTATTTGGCTCCAGTGCGGCTTCCACCTCGGCAATATCGAGTGGCATTTACGAAAAAGGCACCCACCCCGTAAGCGAGCTTACGGAGCAGGTGCCGTCAAGCATCTGCTGATTGTCCACATAGTGGACAGGTCTTCGGGCCCACCGGTTGAACCCGGGGGGGGGGGGGGGGGGGGGGGGCGGGCCCCCCCCCCCGGGGGGGGGGGGGTTAACCGACGCCGTAAACCCGGTCGCCGGGCGCGCCCCCGCCGGGAACCT
>NZ_JAJJOE010000012.1 GCF_020907405.1 Arthrobacter sp. zg-Y769 | reverse complement strand
CCCCCCCCCCCCCCCCCCCCCCCCCCCCCCCCCCCCCCCCCGCCCCCCCCCCCCCCCCCCCCCCCCCCGCCCCCCCCGGCCACGCACCCCTGCGGGTGCCGTGGTTAGACGACGCCGTAAAGCCGGTCGCCGGCGTCGCCCAGGCCGGGAACGATGTAGGCGTGTTCGTCCAGGCGCTCGTCGATGGAGGCCAGCACCACGGTGACGTTGGCGTCCTGGAGTTCCTCCTTGAGCACCGAGAGGCCTTCCGGAGCGGCCAGCAGGCAGATGCAGATGACTTCCGCGGCGCCGCGCTGGAACATGAACTTGATGGCTTCGCGCAGGGTTCCGCCGGTGGCCAGCATCGGATCCAGGACGAAGACCTGGCGGCCGGTGAGATCGTCCGGCAGGCGCTCGGCGTAGGTGATGGCTTCGAGGGTTTCTTCGTTCCGGGCCATGCCCAGGAAGCCAACCTCTGCCGTGGGAACCAGGCGGGTCATGCCTTCGAGCATGCCGAGGCCGGCGCGCAGGATGGGCACCACCAGCGGGGTCGGCTTGACCAGACCCGTGCCGACGGCGGAGGTGACGGGAGTCTCGATCGGAACCGGCTCCACGCGGACGGTCCGGGTGGCTTCATAGGCCAGGAGGGTGACCAGCTCTTCCGTCAGCTGACGGAAGATCGGTGACGGGGTGTCCTTGTCGCGGAGAACGGTGAGTTTGTGGGCAACGAGGGGGTGATCCACTACAAGTACGCGCATGCTTCAAAACTACCACTGCCCCCTGCCTCTCTCCGCGTTGGCCCGGGGACGTGCGGATGGGGGACGATGGCAGGCATGGAGTCCCTTTCCCGAACACACGAGGCTTGGATGGGCCTTGCCCTGGCCGAGGCCCGCAAGGCACTGGACACAGGCGACGTGCCGATCGGCGCCGTCGTACTGGGTCCCAACGGCGAGGTACTGGGAACCGGACGCAACGAACGCGAGGCGACCGGGGATCCGACGGGCCACGCCGAGGTGCTGGCCATCCGTGAGGCTGCAGCCGCCGTCGGCGAATGGCGACTGGAAGGCTGCACCTTGGTGGTGACCCTCGAACCGTGCGCCATGTGTGCCGGCGCGATTGTCCTGGCCCGGGTGCCGAAGGTGGTGTTCGGTGCGTGGGATGAGAAGGCCGGGGCCTCCGGTTCCGTGTTCGACATCCTGCGGGAGCGGCGGCTGAATCACTGGGTGGAGGTGTTCCCCGGGGTGCGCGAGGAGGAATCGGCGCGCCTGCTGCGGGATTTCTTCGGCTCAAAGCGCAACTCCTAGCGTTCCGCACGCTTCGGTTTGTACGTAGGCTTACTCATCCCGGAACGCTACGACTAAAGGAGTTTCCGTCATGGGATCAGAGCAGGATGGACGGGACACCGTCGTCAAGATTCTTGAAAAGGCCCGCATTGCCACGCTGACCACCGTGGACCTGCAGGGAAACCTGGTGAGCCGGCCGCTGCAGCTGCAGGAGGCGGATTCGGACGGAAACCTGTGGTTCTTCACGCCGGACCCCTCCCCCAAGGCCGACGAGGTCCGGGCGAATCCGCACGTGAACGTGGCCATCAATGATTCCGAGGGTTTCCTGTCCATCAGCGGCACCGCGACGCTGACGAAGGACCAGGGCAAGATTTCCTCATTGTGGAAGACCTCGGTGGAGGGCTGGTTCGAGCAGGGCCGCGAAGACCCCTCGGTCGCGCTGCTCAAGGTGGACTCGGACACCGCCGAATACTGGGCGACGGATGAGCCGAAGCTCGTCAGCCTGTTCAAGATCGGCAAGGCTGCAGCCACGGGCGGCACTCCCGATATCGGCAAGAACGACGTCGTCGACCTCTAGTTCCCCGCGGGCCTCCGAGGCCGTGACGGGACTGCTTTTGGGGGTTGGGCCTTCTACCCGGTAAGGTTGACGCGTTGGTGACGTGTCCGAGCGGCCGAAGGTGCAACACTCGAAATGTTGTTTGGTGTAAAAGCCAACGTGGGTTCAAATCCCACCGTCACCGCCAGATGCAAAAGACCCCGTTTCCCTTGTAAACAAAGGGAAGCGGGGTCTTTTGCTTTGCGCCGAGGGAGTGCTGCAGTAACGCAGCAGTAACAGGATTCTCAGAGCGGGACTTGAGGTGGCGCTGCTGCAGCCCGACTTCATCAATATCGCTGGCTCCGAGCAGTCTTCGGTTGGGAGTGCTTTCGAGTAAGAGTGCGGCGCTATCAGGGATTTTGCGAGCTACCAGGAGTCCGCGGTAGTCCCGGCTATTTTGTCCGACCGCGGACTTGAACGGCGTCCGGATGCCTGAACCACCGCCGCGCCAGGTAAGAGTCTCCTTGGCCGCCTGTCGCTTCAGCGAGGCGACCGGGCTAGCCAGCTGCCCAACCCTATGATTGTCGGATGTATCCACCACCTAGCGGGTCGGAACTCACGGCCGAGCAGCGTCAAGAACTTGATGACACGTTCCTGTCCTCTGATCCGCATGCGTATTTCAGCGCTCGGATTGGCATGCTACTTCAGTGGGCGGACTGTGGTGAGGACAGTCGTGAGAATTCTATGGGGCAGAGGGGCGGTGAGCAGCGCACCGCCGGAGGATTCGCTCGCCTTCTCGGCCAACCCGATGGGTTCTTTCCTCAAACCTCTCAGGGATCAATTACCCCACAGATCGCCACGGACGCCTATGCCTTGCGACACCATGCAGCGGAGTCCCTTGTGCGATTAACTGCAGCGCTTTCGTCGCAGATGGAGGAAGCCGAGTCATGCGTGTGGGAGACGCTGTCGACCGGGAAAAATCAACTCGAAGATGTCGTGAAGCAACTGCGCGGGTCTTTTTCGTCGGAGGAAGCGTTGGAGAAGTTCGCCGACCTGGTTCTCCGCAGGCAGGATCTGCAGGGAGGGATGACCGAGCAACTTGCCTCAGCGGTTAGCGTCTTCGCCGACTGGCTCGACTTCGCTATCGCCCTACTTGTAGGACACGAGCTTCAACTCAACGCCGCGCATAACAAGGTCAAGCACGGTCTGTCTGTCCGTGCCCGCAATGACCTCAAGGTATCGTTTTCCACCACACCGCCCAGCGCAGATGGGACCATCCCCATTAGTGCACTCACAGGTCCGGATGCGATCGACGTCTTCGACCGTCCGGTTATCGAGGTCCTAGCAACGGCACCAAAGATAGACGGGCATAAGCAAGGGCTGGAGCTGACGCAATTGACGGTGGATGTCCCTGCGGTTCTCGCTGAGACGTACATGATCGTCTGGGTCCACGGGGCGATGTTCCATGTCGCGGCTGCCCGACACTTCGACGGTCGACTGGACCTCCCAGACGACCTGTACGAGCCGCTTTACCCGGGCTATCCGATAGGTGGCCCTCGCCCTAACGACATATCTACCAAGGCACCGGTCGGAATGAGATTCCCTCTCACTACACCTCCAGGGGGTGGGCCTGTGCAACGACCAGCGGGAATCGCCTATCGGGACTTGTTCATCCCGTTCACGTTCACTGGGCCTGCAATGCATAACATCCGGCTTGTCGATAATGAGACGGAGATGTAGTGCGTGCACCCCAAAAGGAAGCCACGGGAACATCGGGAGAGTCCGAGGTCTTGGTGCGCAGTTCTAGCGGCTGGGCTGGGCCGGGGTCTTTGACAGCCGACACGACACGGGGCCTGACCTGTATTTGCGGCCCCGGGAGACCCGCAGGCACGCTGCTGGCAAACTTGTTGGTATGAACGACGACGCCCCAGCTCCTACCGATTACTTCTGGGACCAGCTTGGACCCTGGATTACCGAAGTCCAGACCTTATCCACCGACAGCCATGCGTATCCCCTTGCCCAGAACTCCCTCCTTGCCGGTGATGAGCTGGGAGCCACTGGACTACCCGGGACAGCCGCCGTCGTCAGGACGCTGCTCGATGCGGCAGTTGACGATATCGCATCCGCCTATGCACTCGTGACTGCAGCCAGCCGCCTAAGCCCGGTTGCGATCCCCACCCTAGTGCGCGGAACTATCGAACTTGCCGGTCTGGGTATGTGGGTACTGACTGGGCATGGTCGATCTGGACGGCAAGAAAGGGCGCTCCGGGTCGCGTATGACTCCCACGCCAATGCAATGAAGTTTCATGCTCATCTCTCGCAAAACATGGCGTTGCCTCCAAACCAGCGAACCGAGGCTAGGGAGCAGGTGTCTAAGACCAAAGATGCTGCTGCTGCCTTGGCAGACACGGCAGCCAAAGCCGGACTAAGGAAGACAAGAATAACGGCAGCGCTAAACCGGACGGAGGCGCTAAAGGAAGTTGATAAGGATAGGGAGACTCAGTTCTTCTCCCGTTGGCAGCTCTGCTCAGGATTCGCCCATGGTTTGGCGTGGGCACCCTCTTTGTTTCACACAGCGGTGGGCATGCACACAATGGAAGGCGGCGGAACAGTGACCATCAGCACTATGACTGAGGACCGGGCACTAGCCATGCTGCAATGGGGGCAAGGTGCAATCGAAGAACTCCGTGGCACTTTCGGAGCCGGCCGAACCTTTATCACTGACGATACCGAAGCAAGACTCGTTTCCAAGCCCTGGGCGAAGATGCAGGCTGAGACAGAGGCCAAAGGACTGAAGATCGAATACCTACTTCCAGCTCCAGTCCCTCGACGTCCACCCAGCAGCACTACCTTCTTCGCTCCCTCGCCCGGTTCAGAGTGCATGGAAGAAACGGACCGTTCCCCGGAGAGCTGACGCAGCGCCTCAACGTCATTGAGCACACAGTACCCGACGACCAGCAATGTCGTTTTCCAGAGACGCCGACGTTCCGGATCCGACCGAACATATGAATCGCGCCGTCCGAACTCAAGGGCCCTCCCGGCGGATGCAAATCTATCGGAGGCTCTCGACCACAACATAACCGACATTATGTTGTGGGCTTGGTAGTCCTTAGGACCCAGTCCGGAGCAAACCATTCACCTAGTTCACATAAAACTAGGAACTCCCTAGTCACTGCACTGGATCATCTTGTCCGTTACAGTGCAGTGAGGCTGCCAATTTCACCGATGCTAATTTGGTAGCCCCTTTCCCGGCGGCGCACCTCCTGCCTTCGGTGCTCGCACGAAAAAGACAGAGAGATCGCGATGGACAACACGACCACCCCCGAAGAAATGCCGACGGGAAACGCAGAAAAGGCATCCCAGCAACTCCAAAAAATGGTCGGCAAAGTGATCGACACTGGTATCGGTCCGCTGACTGGGTCGATCACGTGGGCGGAAGATCGCCTGAAGCGTATCCAGGGTGCTCGCTATGAACCCAATACTGATCCGACACGGAAGGTGAAGCCGGACGATCGTGACGATATCGAGAAGGCGATCAGGAGGCTGATCGTCGAGTCGGTTGAAGCGGCTGGCGTGGGCGGATTCGTGACCGGCCTCGGCGGGTTCATCGCGATGCCGGTGACCATTCCTGCAAACATGGCCGGGGCACTCGTGATTAATGCACGTTTGGCGGCCGCAATCGCTTACCTTCGCGGATATGACCCAACGGATCCGCATGTCCGCACGGTTGCCACGCTCGTTGCGGTGGGCTCTAACACCCAACAGATCGCTAAAACAATCGGCATCAAGGTCAGCGAGAAAGTTGCGATGGAGGCGATCAAAAAGGTCCCAATCGCGGTGATTCGTGAGATCAACAAAAAGGCCGGTTTCATGCTGGTGGCCAAGTTCGGCACAAAACGTTCGGTCGTTACCTTGGCGAAGGGCGTCCCACTCGTCGGCGGGGTAGTCGGCGGCGCCGTGGACGCGACCATGACCAACGTAGTCGGCCGTACGGCGAGAGCGATGTTCCCCGTCGAGTGACCGATCTGCGTTCAACGGCTGGGGCGAGACCATGTCCTGGTGCAGCTGGGTACCTGTGACGACCGCGTGGACCGAGGCCATGAATCCCTACCCCTGTCTTGCCTCACGGCCCCGGGGTGGAGAACTTAGCTAGCCGGACCTGAAGTGTCGCTGCGTGCAACGCCGAAGTAATTCGCCCAACACCGGTTTGGTTCCGCCGCGGACGGACACAAGAAATGCCCGGACGCTCTTGCGTCCGGGCATTTTCAATTCCGCAGATTATCCGCAGGTGCGCAGTTACTCGCGGTTCAGCTTGTCCTGAACCGTGCCGGCAACCTTTTCCACGACATTGGGGATGTCGGTGGTGCCGTAGTAACGGGCATCCGGACGGGTGACGTCTGGCATGAGAGCCGTCGTCGTCGGCCCCTCGTGGTAGCTGAACTCGCCCTTGCCGTCCGGCGTGGGACCGGAGGCCCACGAACCCTCGGACGCGTGCTTGCCGTCGGAGAAGTTCAGGTACTGGTAGGAGAGCTCCCGGTGTTCCTTCTTGATCGGGAAGTTGCTCGGAACCGGAAGCAGCTCGTGGCCCTCTTCCTGCAGTTCCTTCGCAGCGGCCGTCCACATGTTCTGGTGCATCGTGTCGCGGGCCAGGAGGAACGCGAGCATATCGCGGACGCCCTTGTCGTCGGTCATGTGGTACAGGCGGGCGACGGCGAGGCGTCCCTGCATTTCGATGTTGGCGTTGGACGTGAAGTCAGCCAGCAGGTTGCCGCTGGCAGTGACGTAGCCACCGGTCCACGGGTTGCCGTTGCTGTCCACCGGACGGGCGCCGGCGCCGGCAACAATGGCGTGCTGAACGTCCATGCCGCCGACCACTGCTGCGATCGTCGGATCGGACTGCACGGCGTCGTCGGTAATACCCAGGGGAGCCTTTTCCAGCAGCTGGGCAATCATGATGGCCAGCATTTCCACGTGGCCCATCTCTTCGGCGGCGATGCCGTAGAGCAGGTCACGGTACTTACCGGGCAGGTGGGAATTCCACGACTGGAATCCGTACTGCATTGCTACGGTGATTTCACCGTACTGTCCGCCGAGGACTTCCTGCAGCTTGCGGGCGAAAACAGCATCCGGCTTATCGGGTGTGGCTGAGAACTGGAGTTCCTGCTTATGAAAAAACACTATGCACCTCCGCATATCAGGCCCGACATTAGTTGGGCCGCCTCTTATGGCAACCCCGGGGGCCAGTTAGTGAAACCTATCGCAGCAACTAAGTAATAAGCAAACTTAGTAATCGGACGGCCGCAGGACGGTTTTCCTGCGTGTCCTGCCGGACTTGCCTTCAGCGGGATCCGCCGTTTACGCTGAAACCCGAGGCCCAGCAGTGCGCCGCGGAACTCCTCTTTTGGGAATCCTGTGGACCATAAACTGCGTGTACTCGTTCGGCTTGATGTCGACCCTTCCTCCCCTGTCCTTGAAGTGACCGGCTGCCTCACGGCCGACAGTTGGAGCTCCTTGGCGCCCCTGATCCGGAAGACTGCGGCTCTTGTGCGCGGACACCGGATTACCGTGGACCTGACCGCCGCCCAGCACATCGAACTTGTTGCCGTCTCGTCCCTGCAGGACAGCGCGCACGGCCGCGAGCTTGACCTCCGGATCGAATGTCCGGATCCCCTCCCGGAGTGCCCCGCCCTGGTCCCGGCCGGCGGAGTGGCGAACCGATGACAGTCTTCCGCACCCGGCACCGCTCGGCGTTGTCGCTGGTGGATTTGCCGGCAGACCCCCTGGACGTTCAAGCGCTGGCCGAGCTGCCCCGGAAGACCCTGCAAAGCCTGACGGACCGCGTCTACCGGCAACTGGATTCCGAGCATCCTTCCGCCTACGCCTTGGAGTGGTACAGCGCCTTAACCGGCGAATGGGCGAGACGGATCAGTGCCGACAGCCACCCGGAGAAGCGGTCCCATTACGGCGGAACGGTGAGTCATGAGGAATAGTGAGCCAGCCTTGCCCGGTGATCTTCCCTTGGATGAACTTTCCACTCTTTTCGCCCGGATCCAGGGAATGCTCCTCACCGAGGAAACCGTGGCCCACGCCGTTGATCTGCTTGCTCAGGCGATTAAGGAAACCATTCCCGGTGCCGTTGGGGCCGGGGTTTCGTTGATGGACCGACAGGGCCGCAGGACCAGCACCGGGTCCACCGATGAGTTGGTAGTGGCCGCCGATGAGCTGCAGTACAAGTTGGGAAGCGGGCCTTGCCTGGAAGCCTGGGCAGGTGCGGCCCCGGTACGGTCGGACGACCTCGCGGCGGACATCCGCTGGCCGGGATTCAGTGGCCCGGCGGCTGAGATGGGGTTGCGCTCCGTGCTGAGCGTGCCGCTGCTCCATAAGACGGAAATCCTCGGTGCAATCAAGATTTACTCCATGGAGACCGAGGCCTTCGACGAGCGCACTGAACACCTGCTGACGCTCTTTGCCGGCCCCACGGCCACGCTGCTGGCGAACATTCAGTCGGCTGAAGTCCCGCACCGGGTCAGCAGGGAGCTGAAAGACGCTATCGCAAGCCGGGACAGCATCGCGTTGGCCCGCGGTATCCTCATGGAGCGAAGGGGGCTGAATTCAGACGAAGCCATGCGTGAGCTGATCATCCTCTCGCGCAGCAACGGGCATTCCCTGCGCAGCGTCGCTGAGCAGGTCATGATGAGCGTCAGCAACCGACAGCGCTACTAGGGGCAGACGATGGGTTTCGAGGCGGTTGAGCCGGAGCAACGGCAGTTGCTTCAGAAAGCGCTAGAGGACGCCCGGTTAACTGTGCCCGAGGTGTGGATGAGGTACTTCAGCATCGGAGGTGCAGCCGGTGAATACGAGGTTGACGCCTATATCAACGGCTCCCTGTCTCTCCCTCCCCTCCAGCGGGACATCCTCGCCCATGCCGCGAACGAGCTCATCGACCAACTGCCCGCGCGTCCGCGTGCACCGTACTGCGCCGAAGTGACCCAACGCCGGGCGTCCGGCGGGCGTGAACAAAACGGCCGGGACGGCGAAAATGATCCCTCGCGCCAGCACCGCAGGAACGCCGGCGAGGACTAGCCTCACCCCGGCTTCCTTACCCGCAGTGCGACCGGGCCGGGGCGGCCTTTGTAGGATGAAGCATGGACACCAACGAATCACAGCCCACAATTGCCCAGCTGCGTGCACGCCAGACCGACCTCGTGCTCGCCCTGGCGACCGAGTCCCGCTCGGACCGCCTGCAGCAGTACAGCGACGAACTCGAGTACCTCGTTAAATACATCAACGAGCGCGAAGAGGCCGAAGCAGCTGCCGCATCGGAAGCGGCTGCTGCTCCCGCCGCACCCCAGGCCGGCACACCCCAGGCCGGCGACACCGTTCCCCAGGCAGACGGCGTCGAGCAGCGTGAAGACGGCGTGGTGATTGAGCCGGGTTCCGATCTGGAGGCCGACGTCGACCGCGACGACCGCTAGCCCGGCACCACCCCGCGCTCAGCCCTCCCAGAACCTCCGCAGGGCCTCGGCAATCTCCTTGGCCTGCCGCCGGCCGGCCTCCAGCGAGGGCCGGCGGGTGGAATCCAGCAGCATGTTGGTGCCGAAGGCCTGCAGGGCGTAGGCGTCCGCTTCGATCAGGAACACCCGGCCGTTCTTCTTCAGTGTCTTCACGGCCTGCGGAAGCGTTGGCCCAAACGGACTCTGCGGAGCCTCGATGCCGCAGGAAATAACCACTACCTTGTGGTGTCCCTCGGCGACGTCGGCGTTGGTCCCCGATCGCATTCCGCCGTCCATGTAGGCACGGCCGTTGATGTGCACGGGCGGCCACACCGTGGGCACCGTACAGCTGGCCGTCACGGCGAGCGCCAGATCCACCCCCGCGGCGGCGTCGAACACCCGGAAGCTGCCGTCTTCGGCGTCCACGGCCGTGATCCCGAAGGCCCGCTCCGGCCACACCGGGTTCGGCACCAGCGACCGGATGCTGCCCACCCACGCGTCTTCGCTGAGCGCGGTGTCGGCTTTGAGCGCCACCTGCCCCAGCCGTGCCCGCGCCGCTTTCTCCCCGCCGCCGCCGGCACCTGCGGCGCCGATCAGGTTCATGAACCGTTCCCCGTCGAAGCTGTCGGGCTCCTGGTACTCGGGTGAGGCAGTGCGGTCCGCCGCCCCCTGCTGGGCGGCCACCGCCGCCGGGACCTGACCGAAGCGCAGGGCCGCGCCCACCACCGATCCGGCTGAGGTCCCCACCACCAGGTCTGCCTCGTTCAGGTCAATACCCTGATCCAGCAGCTCGCCCAAAAGACCGATTTCCCAGGCGATTCCGGCAACTCCGCCGCCGCCCAACACCACTGCACGCGATTCGGACACGTTGTAACCCCCTGGCTGACGCCGTCGAAGTGCTGTTCCCTGTTCCCCGCAGTGTAGGCCAGCAATCCGCCCGGTTACCGGAGCGGGGCGGTTCCGGGCTTGAATGGTTCCATGGCATTGAAAGTTTTGATGGTGGGCCGCAAGCATGAGGACTGGGTGGTTGACGGCATCCGCCGGTACGAAAAGCGGTTGAAGAAGCCCTTCGACCTGAGCTGGGTACCCATCCCGCATTCGGCACGCGAGGGGGATGCCGCCCGGCGGGAGGAATCCGAGCGCCTGCTGGCGAAGGTCGGATCCGATTACGTGATCCTGCTGGACGAGCGCGGCAAGGCCATCACCTCCCCGGCGCTGGCGCAGACCCTGCAGCGGTCGCTGGATTCCTCGCGCAACGTCACGCTGATCATCGGCGGGGCCTACGGCGTGGACCAGAGCGTCCACGACCGGGCCGACTTTGTCTGGTCCCTCTCCCCCCTGGTCTTCCCGCACCAACTGGTCCGCCTGATCCTTGCCGAACAGGTCTACCGGGCCCAGGAGATCGCCGGCGGACGCCCGTACCACCACGAATAGAGGGGTACGACGGCGGCCTCCCGCTCAGGTTGGCGTGCCGTCGGCAGGGTGGCTGCACGGTAAAGTAGGAGCAGTTTTTCAGCAGCCCGGCCGGCTTTGCGCCGCGGCCGGCGGAACCGGAAAGGAAGCATGCCCCAGCGCACCGACCCTTTCCGGCTGCTCCGCGCCGGCATCGCCACAGCGGTTATTTTCGCCCTGGCCTCCGGTGCCCATCTGGCCGGCGGCGGTGTCCTGCCCGAACCGGTCCTCCTCATTGCGCTGGCGGCCTTCACCCTTGCCGGCGTCAGCATCACCGCCGGACGCCGGTTCCGTCCAGACAGCGTCTTCCTGGTCCTCGGTGCCGCGCAGCTGGGACTCCACGGGGCGTTCCGTGTCCTGACCTCCGGCGTCCAGTGCCTGCCCGACACTTCCACGCATCACGGCACCGCGATGGTCTGTCCGGAGCCGGCCCCGCAGCCCGGCTCAGCCGCAGCACACCACCTGTCCGACTTCTCCCCGCTCCAGCACGACGCCGGCCCCGCGCTGTTCCTCGCGCACCTGGCCGCCGTGGTGCTTTCGGCGCTGGCACTGGCCCGCGGCGAGGACGCCCTCCACGCCACCGCCGCCTGGCTGCGGCCGCTGTTCACCCCTCCGGCTCCGGCTCCGGTTCCGTTCCGGACCGCCCGCCCGGCCGTGATTTCCGGCCCGGCCGCCGGAACCCCCCGCACCCGGTACTGCTCCGCTCGCCCGCAGCGCGGACCGCCGTCGTACGCAGTGCCCTAATCCCTTTTCCAGCACCACTTCCAACCGCCGTCAGTGCGGTTCCCTGGCCATGCGCCACCGAAAGGCATTTTCCATGCGTACTTCCTCCTCCGTCCTCCTTGCCGCCGGCGGCACCGCCGCCCTGATGGCGCTCGGCCTGGGCCCGGCAGCCGCCCACGTACATGTCACCCCGGACACCACCGGAGCCGGCGAATCCGCCCTGCTGACCTTCGACCTCTCGCACGGCTGCGAGGGCTCCCCCACCACGGCCCTGACCTTCACCCTCCCCGACGAACTGACGGACGCCACCCCCACGGCGCACGCCGGCTGGGACATCAAGAAGGTCACCGAGGAACTTGCCGAACCGCGAACCCTGCCCAACGGCACGCAGGTCAGCTCCCGCACAAGCAAGATCGTCTACACCGCCAAGGAACCGCTCGCCGACGGCGTGCGGGACACCATCGTCCTCAGCGTCGACCTGCCCGACGCCGAAGACACCACCCTGGCCTTCCCCGTGCTGCAGAGCTGCGAAAAGGGCGAGGCGGACTGGTCCCAGATCCCCGCCGACGGCCAGACCGACCACGACCTCGATTCCCCGGCCCCCGCCGTCACCATCACCGAAGCGGACGACGACGATGATCACACCGACAGCGCCGGCCACGGCAGTGACCACGGCACGGCACCGGAACGTGCCTCCGCGGAGGACCGGAACGATGATGACGACGACGCCGCTGAAGTTGCCGGCTATGTCGGACTCGGCGCCGGTCTGCTGGGCCTGGCCGCCGGTGTTACCGCGCTGATCCGCACCCGGGGCCGCAGCAAGGCCTAGCCTGCCGGGCTGTTCGGACTGCGGGATCCCGCCCGCGCCCGTAACGGTTATGCGTCGATCCGTCCCGCCGGGCGGGGCGGATTGACGCACCCGCCGCCGGGCGGGAATGGTGAGAGCATGATCACCTCGGCACCAGTCTCCGCCCCCCGCAAGCTCTCCACCCGTCATCGGCTCTCCCCCTCCCGCAGGGCACTCACGCTCGTCGCTTTGCTGGCCCTTTCCGGTTCGGCACTTGCCGGATGCGGTTCCCGGGACGATGCGGACGCTTCGCCGTCGGCGTCCGCCACCGAAGGCGCCTCCGCCGGTGCGAGCGCGGCGCCGTCCCCGTCCGCGTCCCCCTCCGCGGAACCTGCTCCCGCGTCGTCACCGGCAGCCACGGGCGGGGCAGCCCAGGGACCGCTTCCCTGCACGGCCGGCATGCTGGCCGGTTCCGTCGAAGACCTTCCCGGCGGCGCTGCTCCGGGCGGCGTCTACCGTGCCCTGGTGCTGACCAACACCTCCGCTGACGGCACCTGCACCGTGGCCGGCTACCCCGGAGTTTCCTACCTTGACGCGGCCGGCCAGCAGGTGGGCGCACCCGCCGCACGTGCCGAAGGCGGCGAGGCCGTCCCCGTGACGCTGGCACCGGGCCAGTCCGCAGCCGCCGAACTGCAGGAAACCGTCGCGCAGAAATACGGGGACTGCCAGGTGCAGGAGACGGCCTCCCTGCTGGTGTACCCGCCGGAGGACACCGCCTCCCTGACCATTGCGTACCCCTCGACCGGGTGCGCAAACGCGGACATTGAACTGCTGCATGTGGGGACCCTGCAGGCCCGCTGATTTTCGGCCCGCAGCCGAACCCCCGGCGGCAGCGGGGAAACTGTCACCGGGGTGGGGAAGAATAGTGCCATGACATCGGCGTCTTCGGTGCTGGCAAAGTTCACCCCCGCGACCCGGGAATGGTTCGAGGGTGCCTTTGCCGCGCCCACCCCGGCGCAGGTCGGTGCCTGGGACGCCATCTCCGAGCGGGCCAACGCCCTGGTGGTCGCCCCCACCGGTTCGGGCAAGACCCTGGCCGCGTTCCTTTGGGCTCTGGACAGCTTTATTGCCTCTGCAGCCTCCGGGCCTGCCGCTCCTGCCCAGCTGCCGCTGGCGGACCTGCCGGTGTCCGCTTCCAAACCGGGGGCCGGAAAGCGCAGCCGGGAACCCAAACGCAAAACCAAGGTCCTGTACATCTCCCCGTTGAAGGCCCTCGGCGTCGACGTGGAACGCAACCTCCGGTCACCGCTGATCGGCATTACCCAGACGGCCAAACGGCTGGGCCTGCCGGCGCCGTCCATCACCGTGGGTGTCCGCTCCGGAGACACCCCGCAGAATGAGCGGCGTGCCCTGCTGACGCGTCCCCCGGACATCCTCATCACCACGCCGGAATCCCTGTTCCTGATGCTCACGTCCCAGGCCCGGGAAACCCTGGCCGAAGTGGAAACCGTGATTGTGGACGAGGTCCACGCCGTGGCCGGTACCAAACGCGGCGCGCACCTGGCCGTGACGCTGGCCCGGCTGGACGCCATGCTGGAAAAGCCGGTGCAGCGGATCGGCCTCTCCGCCACGGTGGAGCCGCACGAAACGGTGGCGCGCTTCCTCGGCGGCAACGCGCCGGTGCGGATCGTTGCACCGCAATCCCGGAAGAACTGGAACCTCACGGTCACGGTCCCCGTCGAGGACATGACGGACCTGGGCAATGCGCCCGGCACCGAGGACACCGCCGAGGGCGGCTACGCCCCGCAGGCAAGCATCTGGCCGCATGTGGAGGAGAAGATTGTCGACCTCATCGAGGCCAACCGCTCCACCATCGTGTTTGCCAACTCCCGCCGCCTGGCCGAACGCATCACCGCCCGGCTGAACGAGATCCACGCTTTCCGGCTGGAGGCCGCCCAGGCGGCGACGGGAACGGACGGAATCGCACCGCCCGCCGCACCCGCGCATCCGCCCGCCCAGATCATGGCGCAGGCCGGGGTTTCCGTGCTGCGGCGCCAGGACCTGGCGGTCGAGGACGACACTCCCGTGCTGGCCCGTGCACACCACGGCTCGGTGTCCCGGGACCAGCGGGCCATGATCGAAGATGACCTGAAGTCCGGGCGGCTGCGCTGCGTTGTGGCCACGAGTTCGCTGGAGCTCGGTATCGACATGGGTGCGGTGGACCTGGTGGTGCAGGTCGAATCGCCGCCGTCGGTGGCCAGCGGCCTGCAGCGGGTGGGCCGGGCCGGGCACCAGGTCGGCGAGATTTCGCAGGGCGTGATGTTCCCGAAGCACCGCGGGGACCTGCTCAACTCGGCCGTCACCGCCGAACGGATGCTGGCCGGGCAGATCGAACCGCTGGCCATTCCGGCCAATCCGCTGGACATCCTCGCGCAGCAGACCGTGGCCGCCGCCGCGCTGGGTTCCATCGATGTGGAGGAATGGTTCGACGTCGTCCGCCAATCCGCGCCCTTTGCCGGCCTGCCGCGCTCCGCGTTCGACGCCACCCTGGATCTGCTCTCCGGCCGCTATCCGTCGGACGAGTTCGCGGAACTGCGGCCCCGGATTGTCTGGGACCGCACCGAAGGCACCATCACCGGGCGTCCGGGTGCCCAGCGGCTGGCCGTCACCTCCGGCGGCACCATCCCGGACCGCGGCCTGTTCGGGGTGTATCTGGTGGGCGATTCCGAGGGGAAGAACAGCCGCCGGGTGGGTGAGCTCGACGAGGAGATGGTGTACGAATCCCGGGTCGGGGACATTTTCGCCCTGGGCGCCACGAGCTGGCGGATCGAAGACATCACCCATGACCGGGTGCTGGTCTCCCCCGCCTACGGGCAGCCGGGCAAACTGCCGTTTTGGCGCGGGGACACCCTCGGCCGGCCGGTGGAGCTGGGCCGTGCGCTGGGTGCCTTCGTCCGCGAGATGGCCGCCGCCGATGACACTGCGGCACGGGAACGACTAACCGCCGTCGGACTCGACGAATGGGCCGCGGGCAACCTGATCACCTACCTGCGCGAGCAGCAGCAGGCCACCGATGTGGTGCCCAACGACCGGTCGCTGGTGGTGGAACGCTTCCACGACGAACTCGGTGACTGGCGCGTGGTCCTGCACAGCCCGTACGGTATGCCGGTGCATGCGCCCTGGGCCCTTGCCGTCGGCGCGCGGCTGCATGCCCGGTACGGCCTGGACGGTTCGGCCATGGCCTCGGATGACGGCATTGTGCTGCGCGTACCGCTGATGGAGGACGAACCGCCCGGCGCCGAGCTGTTCCTGTTCGACCCGGAGGAACTCGACTCCATCGTTACCGCCGAGGTGGGCGGCTCGGCGCTGTTCGCCTCGCGATTCCGCGAGTGTGCGGCACGGGCGCTGCTGCTGCCGCGGCAGAATCCGTCCAAACGCACGCCGCTCTGGCAGCAGCGGCAGCGGTCCGCGCAGTTGCTGGATGTCGCCAAGAAGTACCCGACGTTCCCGATTCTGCTGGAAACGGTGCGGGAATGCCTGCAGGATGTCTACGATTTGCCGGCCCTGAAAGACATTGCGTCCGGTATCGAGCGGCGTGAGATCCGGCTGGTGGAGACCACCACGCCTTCGCCGTCGCCGTTCGCCCGCTCCATGCTGTTCGGCTACGTGGGCGCGTTCCTGTACGAGGGCGATTCACCGCTGGCCGAACGCAAGGCCGCTGCCCTGTCCCTGGATCCCACGCTGCTCAATGAACTGCTGGGCCGGGCGGAACTGCGCGAACTGCTGGACGCGCGGATCATTGCCCGAATCGAGAGTGAGCTCCAGCGCCTGGCGCCGGACCGCCATGCCCGCGGACTGGAAGGCGTGGCGGATCTGCTGCGGCTGCTCGGCCCGTTGTCAGTACCGGAGGTCGCCGCCCGGCTGCAGCCGGTGGAGCCTGACGTTGACGGGACCGGAACGGCGGTGGAACAGACTTGGGCCACCGCCACCCCGGAGGATGCCGAAGAGCTGCTGGAACAGCTGGTCCGGGCCAACCGCGCCCTGAAGATCGGCATGGCCGGCAGCACCCGATATGCCGCCATCGAAGACGCCGCCCGGCTGCGGGACGCCCTCGGCGTTCCGTTGCCGATGGGCGTTCCGCTGGCCTTCATCGAACCCGTTACGGATCCGCTCGGCGACCTGGTCGGCCGGTATGCCCGCACCCACGGTCCCTTCACCGCGGCGGAGGCTGCCGCCCGGCTGGGCCTCGGCGTCGCCGTCGTTACCGGTACGCTGCAGCGGCTGGCCGGCGAGGGGCGCGTTGTCGAGGGCGAATTCCGGCCCGTCGAAACGCTGCTGCCGGACGCGGCCGACGGCGACGACTCCACGTCCCCGGCCACCGCCACCGCCACCATCCCCACCGCTCCCGGCGGAACCGAATGGTGCGACGTCGAGGTGCTGCGGCGGCTGCGGCGCAGTTCGCTGGCGGCCCTGCGTTCCGAGGTGGAGCCGGTGGACCCGGCCACCTACGGCCGGTTCCTGCCGGCCTGGCAGAACGTGGGATCGTCCCTGCGCGGGCTCGACGGCGTGGCCACCGTGATCGATCAGCTTTCCGGCGTGCCGATTCCTGCTTCGGCCTGGGAACCGCTGATCCTGGGTTCCCGGGTGCGCGACTATGCCCCGGCCATGCTGGATGAGCTGACCGCTACGGGCGAAGTGGTGTGGTCCGGCAGCGGCTCCCTGCCGGGCAATGACGGCTGGATTGCCCTGCACCTGGCGGAAAACGCGCCGCTCACGCTCAACCCCTCCCCGGACTTCGAGCCAGGCGGCCTGCACCAGCGGCTACTGGATCTGCTGGGCAACGGCGGTGCGTACTTCTTCCGCCAGCTCGGCGACGGCCTGGCCGCGGACGGCATTGCCGAAACGGATGCGAACATCATCTCCGCCCTCTGGGAACTCGTCTGGGCCGGGCGGATCAGCAATGACACCTTCACACCGGTGCGGTCCCTGCTGTCCGGCGGGAAAACGGCCCATAAGCAGCGGGCCGCCACCCCTCGTGCCCGCACCGCCCGGATGGGACGTCTTGGCCGGGCGCCCGGGGCGTCGCTCACGGGCAATTCCATGCGACTCGCGGCCGGCGGCACGTCCGCTCCCGCGCTCCGCAATGCTCCGCCCCTGGTCGCCGGGCGGTGGAGCCTGCTCCCGGAGGTGGAAACCGATACCACGCTGCACGCCCACGCCACCGCCGAGCTGATGTTGGACCGCTACGGCGTGGTCACCCGCGGTTCCGTCGCCAGCGAAGGCACCCCGGGCGGGTTCGCCCTGCTGTACCGGGTGCTGGCCCGGCTGGAGGAGATGGGCAGATGCCGGCGCGGCTACTTCATTGAGCAGCTCGGTGCGGCCCAGTTTGCCGTGCCTGCCACGGTGGACCGGCTCCGCTCCTTCTCCGAAGACGCACAGCTGAAGCAGCCCGAATCGTCCGCCGTCGCCCTGGCCGCCACCGATCCGGCCAACCCCTACGGCGCCGCGCTGCCCTGGCCCACGCTGGAGGGCGGACACCGGCCCGGGCGCAAGGCAGGTGCACTGGTGGTGCTGGTCGACGGCGAGTTGGCGCTGTATGCCGAACGCGGCGGCAAGACCCTGCTGACCTTCACCGAGGAACCGGCCGCTTTGGAGCTTTCCGCCGCCGCATTGGTGCGGATCATCCAACGCGGTGCCGCCGAGAAGATGGCCATCGAGAAGGTCAACGGGACGGATATCCTCGATACCGAGGCCGCACGGGCACTGACCGCTGCCGGTTTCTACACCACGCCGAAGGGACTGCGTTACCGTGTCTGACCTGTTGTCCCCGTGCGTAGTCCAGCCGGGGAGGAACCGTGCCTGAGGGCGATACCATCTGGCGGGCGGCCCGGGACCTCAATGCCGTGCTGGCCGGCCAGGAGCTGACCCGGTGCGATATCCGCGTGCCGAAGTTCGCCACCACGGATTTCACCGGCTCCACCGTGCAGGACGTGGTGTCCCGCGGCAAGCACCTGCTGATCCGCGGCGGTGACCCCGTGGACGGCTGGATCCTCCACTCCCACCTCAAAATGGAAGGACTCTGGCACGTTTACGCGCGGGGAGAGAAGTGGCGGCGTCCGGCGTTCAAGGCCCGCTGCATCCTCGAGACGGCAACCCACCAGGTGGTCGGATTCGATCTGGGTTTCCTGCGCGTGCTGGGCCGCAAAGACGAGGACGACGCCGTCGGCTACCTCGGTCCGGACCTGCTGGGACCCGACTGGGATGCGGACGAGGCACTGCGCCGGATCTCGGCCCAGCCGGACCGCCCGATCGGTCTGGCGCTGCTGGACCAGCGGAACCTCGCCGGGATCGGCAACATCTACCGGTGCGAGCTGTGCTTCCTGGCCGGCATCCACCCACTGACCCCGGTCGCCGATGTGCCGGACCTGCCACGGCTGGTGGACCTGTCCAAACGGCTCCTGGAAGTTAACAAGGCCCGCGCCCGCCGAATCACCACGGGTGCCATGGGACGGGACCAGCTCTGGGTCTATCGCCGGGAACGGCGGGGCTGCCTGCGCTGCGGCACCAAAGTGGCGCATGAACTGCTCGGCGACAATGAGATGGAACTGCGGGACCTGTACTACTGCCCGCACTGCCAGCCGTTTCCGGATTCGGCCACCCGTTCGGGTTAGCCGGCAGTTCACCGAGGTCTTACCGCAGCAGCCGGCCGGCCCTCCGGACGGCGTCGCTGATGCGGTGCAAACGCTCCGACTCCAGCTTCCAGACCTGCCAGTAAAGCACGACGTCGCGGTAGGCCCCGGCGTCGAGCACTGCCAGCGTCCCGTCGTCGAGCTCCGTGCCAAGCTGCAGTTCCGGCAGCATGCCCCAGCCGAGACCCGCGCGGACTGCCGCCAGAAACGCTTCGGAGGACGGGATGGTGTGCCGGGGCGGAAGGCCGTCAACGCCGCGCTCCTGCAGGAACCTGCGCTGCAGATCGTCCTTGGCATTGAACTGCACCACCGGCATGGCTTCCCAATCGGCCCCCGCCTTCCCGGCGAAGCGCCGCTGCAGGGCCGGCGTCGCCACCGGAAGGTAGCGCATGGCGCCTAAGGCCTCCACCCTGCAGCCGTTGACCGGCGCCGGATCGGCGGTGACGGCACCGACGACGTCCCCCTGGCGCAACAGCCTTGCACTGTGGTCCTGGTCATCCACGT
Organism: Arthrobacter sp. zg-Y769; assembly: GCF_020907405.1. Taxonomy (GTDB): domain Bacteria; phylum Actinomycetota; class Actinomycetes; order Actinomycetales; family Micrococcaceae; genus Arthrobacter_B. The sequence goes on along the minus strand of NZ_JAJJOE010000012.1, from coordinate 132,242 downwards.
GCAGGTCCAGGGTGCTGTCCGTCCAGCCGGCAGCCTCGGAGAGCATGGGCCGGAACCAGGTGGCGAGCGAGTCGGCGTTGACGGCCACCGGCGTCGATGTCCTCGTTGAGGTATCCAAGGACAATGCGTGCCGGGCCTCGGACTCGAGCAGCTGCACCTGTCGTGCCATCCGCAGCAGGACCGCCCCCGCGTCCGTCGGGGTGCAGGGCACCGCGCGGCGCACCACAATCTGGCCCACGGAAGTCTCCAGCGCCTTGATGCGCTGGCTCACGGCGGACGGGCTGATGTGCAGCCTGTCTGCCGCGGCCTCGAACGTTCCTTCATCCACAACGGCGGACAGCGCACGGAGATGCTCGAAGTTCATGAAGTAAACCTAATGCATCCTTCGAATCATTCGTTGGCCTGAATGGGTATCCGTGGTTACGGTCAAAGCATGTGGAGTATTTGGGCGACCGGGATGGTCACTGGGCTGGGATTGATTGTGGCCATCGGGGCGCAGAATGCGTTTGTCCTGCGGCAGGGGCTGCGGCGGGAACACATCGGCGTGGTGGTGGCCATCTGCATCATCAGCGACGCGCTGCTGATCTTCGGCGGCACCGCCGGGATCGGTGTGTTGGTGTCCAGCTTTCCGGTGGTGCTGGAAATCCTCCGCTGGGGCGGCGCCGCCTATCTCACCTGGTGGGGTATCCGTTCGTTGATCTCCGCCGCGAAGCCCTCGGTACTGGAGGCGCAGGCACCCCGCGCCAAGGGCACAGTCGTTCTGACCACGCTCGCCCTGACCTTCCTGAACCCGCATGTCTACCTGGATACGGTGGTGCTGCTGGGCAGCCTGGCGAACCAGTACGGTCCTGACACGCGGTGGATTTTCGCGGCCGGCGCCGTCGTCGGGAGCCTGGCCTGGTTTACCGCGCTGGGCTACGGGGCGCGCGCACTGTCCGGTGTGCTGAACCGGCCTCGTACCTGGCAGATTGTCGACCTGCTGATCGGCGTCGTGATGCTGTTCCTCGCCGTCCGGCTGATCCTGGGCTGACCGAACGACGGCGGCCCGGGTTCCGGACACAGCATCCCACCGGGTGGTGCTGCTGTTGCCTCCTGTTGTCACAGCGGCACCACCAGCAACAATGTCTGGGACGGCGTGCGGCAAACGGAAGCAAGGGGGCGCAGCACCCGGGAATGCTCCCCCCTATGCCCGGGCTATTCCCCCGTGTGCGTGGCGGTGACCCAGCGCAGCAGCGAGTACAGCAGCTGGGAAGCGCCGGGCATAAAGCCGGAGCCGTGGTGGTAGACCGGATCCATAGTGGTCACCAGCAGGCGGGCGGGCTGGTTCACCTCATCCACGTACAGCAGCGAGCCGGACTCGGCACCGCCCTCTTCCATCACGACCAGCGAACGGGCGCCGGTGCGCGGATGCAGCAGACCGTGGTGATGCCAGGACACGGACCACGGGGTAAAGAACTCCCACATCGGGTCTTCGGGCAGCCGCAGCCGTGTCCCGTTGTCCTCCCCGGTACGCCACATCCAGAACACCGTGGGGCGGAAGCTGTAGCCGACGCCGGGCAGCCACTGCTCCACCTGGTTCTCCCCGAGCACGATCACGGTTTTTCCCGGGTCCTGCAGCGCGACCAGGATCGCCGGCACAAAGCGGGCAAGCTGGCCCTGATGCAGCCGGTCGCTGACAATCACCACGTCCAGATCTGCGAGCGCGGCAGGATCGGCATCGGGCAGGTAGACGGATTCGAGCCGGTACGGCGCCAGGGCCGGATCGGCCAGGGTCCGCAGGGGCTGGAAGGCACCGCAGTGCAGCAGCCCGATCCGCGGGGCCGCCGGTCCCTCCCTGCGAGCGACGGCGGCCGGGCGGGTGCCGAGGGCGGCCGGGCGGGTGCCAACGGCGGCCGGGCCGAGGGCGGCCGCCTCGGGAGTTGATGCCGTCGCCGACGCAGCCCCGGCCTTCGTTCCCCCCGCCAGCCACTCCACCAGGTTCGGGCCCAGCACCCGGGTGGAATACCCGTCGTCGCTGAAGCTCTCCAGGTCGTTGCCGCCGTGGACCAGCACTTCCCCGTCCCCCAGCGGATAGCTGTAGTCCAGCGGCAGCCGGTACTGGCCAATGCCGGTCACCACTGCTGCGCCCCCGGGCAGGTCCAGGTGATAGCCGCGGCCGTAGAAACCGGCGACGCCGATCTCCTCCAGCCGCTCATACGAATGGGTTCCGGGCACACCCGTGCGGTAGTGCAGGTCCCGGTAGTCGATGCCACCCCAGACCGGGTGCGGCTGGACCGGATGCGGACGGACATCCTGCGCGCCCCGGAATTCCAGCTTGCGCCACACCGCCAGCCCGTCGATGAACGGCCGAACCACCTGCCCGTTAACCAACACCCGGCCGCCGGCGCGGACAAAGCCGGTCAGTGCGTCGCGGTGCCTGGCCAGCAGGAGATGGTCGACGCCGCCGCCGATCACCAGTCCGTCGGCGGAAAGGATCCGGGCGCGTGCTGCGTCGTCGTCGAGGTCGTAGGCGTCTACATCCTCGAAGGCGCCGCGCCAGGTGGTGTCGGCGGCCCCGCGCATGGGGGTGCCGCCGATCAGACGAATGATCATGGCTGGTCCTTGGTTCGGGGAGTTTGCAGGGGAGTCCGCACCGCGCAGTCGGCACGGCAGGACGGGCCGAAATCCGGCACAGCGATCACGCGCTCGCCGGATACCGTGCCGACGGTGGGGGTACAGATCGGCAGGCCATAGACCTCGGAGAGGGCGGGACCGGTGAGCAGGTCCTCGGTGGGGCCCCAGCGGACGTCGTGGCTGCCGACGAACAGCAGGGCGTTGCGGGACACGTGGAGCGCGTGGTCCGGATGATGAGTGGTCATGATGACGCCCATGCCCTCCTCGGCCAGTCCGGTGAGCACGCTCAGCACGCGGGACTGGTTGTTCAGGTCCAGTGCCGAGGCCGGTTCGTCCAGGACGAGCAGTTCGCAGCCGGAGGCAACGGCCCGGGCAATCAGCACCAGCTGCCGCTGCCCGCCGGAGAGGGTGGAATAGTCGCGTCCGGCCCACTCGGCCACACCCACCCGTTCCATCGCAGCATCGGTGGCGGCGTGGTCCTCAGGGCGCGGAGTCTGATAGGCGCGCAGGTGCCGGGTGCAGCCCATCAGCACCATGTCGGCGACAGTGAAGGACGGGCCGGCGCCGTGGTCCTGGGGAACATATCCGATGCCCGGCGCACCGTGAACCGTACCCTCACGCGGGGCAAGCAGTCCCGAGAGGCACTTGAGCAGCGTGGTTTTACCGCGGGCGTTGGGACCCAGGATGGACAGGATTTCCCCGCGTTCCAGGGTAAAGGCGAGGTTCCGGAAGAGCCACGGGCGCAGCCGGGAATAGCGGAACCCGAGGTCGGTGGCCTGCATCAGGGAAGCAACGGTCATGAGAGCTCGGCTTTCTTCTGCGAACGGGCCAGCAGCACCACGAACACGGGTGCGCCGATGATGGCGGTGAGGATGCCCAACGGCAGTTCACTGGTGCTGATGGAGCGGCTGAGCGTGTCGATGAGCATCAGGTAGGTGCCTCCGAGCAGCAACGACGCCGGCAGGAGGATCCGGTGGTCCGGTCCCACCCAGAGCCGGGCCAGGTGCGGAACCACCAGGCCAACCCAGCCGACGGCCCCGGCCACAGCCACCGTGCCGGCCGTCATCAGGGCAACCGCGCACAGCAACACCACCCGGGAACGCTGCGGATTCACACCCAGCGCGGCGGCGTCGTCGTCCCCCAGCGAGAGCACGTTCAGCCGCCAGCGCAGGGCCAGGACTACCGCCGTGCCCGCTGCCACCGGGACCAGGGCGGTGAGCACCTTGTCATAGCTGGCGGCGGCAATGGAGCCCAGAAGCCAGTGCACAATCGAGGGCAGTTCGGAATAGGGATCGGCAAGGTAGGTCATAAAGGAGACCAGGGCATTGAAGAACGCCGCCACCACAATGCCGCCCAGGACAATCATCAGCATCGCGTTGTCCCGTCCGCCCAGCCGGCCAAGCAGCAGGACGCCGGCGAGTGCGGCCAGCCCGAAGCCGAAGGCACCGCCGACCATCCAGCCGCCGGATAGCCCGAGGGTCAGCACCAGCACGCCGCCGAAGGACGCACCGGCCGTGACGCCGATGATGTCCGGGCTGACCAACGGGTTGCGGAACAGGGCCTGCAGGCACGCGCCGCCGAGCGAGAGGGCGCCGCCCACCAGGAAGGCCAGCAGCACGCGCGGCAGCCGGACGTCCAGGACCACGGTGGCCTCCTGCTCGGTCCAGGTCCGGCGCAGCATCCCTTCGCCGCCAAAGACGGCGGTGACTTCGTTGAACAGGATGCGCAGGATTTCGTTCGGCGGCACCCAGTACCGGCCGGCGGCCATGGAGACCAGGGCCACCGCAAGCAGGATCAGGACACAGAGCGGCAGGATCAGCCGGCGGCGGGTGGACTGCCGGGTCGACGACGGCGGGGCGCCGGCCGAGGCGGCAGACGCGGCGGACGCCTCAGCCGCGGAAGACGTCGTAGCCAACGCTGGCCCCGTTCAGGTCCAGCCGCAGTGCGGCATCAATCTGGGCGTCGGTCACGTCGTACCCGTAGAGGTAGGCGATCTTTTCCCTCATGTCAGCACGCAGCGTGTTCCTGGTGCGGCCGGGATGGAACACCTGGGCGGCCCACTGCCACATCAGCGGTGATTCGGCGCAGGGAACCTCCCAGCGGTACCCGCCCAGGGGCGCCTTGTAGACGCGGCGGTTCCGTACCGCTGACACGGACGCCAGGGACGGATCCGCGTAGACCTGCGCCGGGGTGCGCGCGTCGAAGCCGCCCAGCGTGATGACTTCGGGGTCCCAGTCGATCAGCTGCTCTGCACTGACCACGTTCTCGGCCGAAAGGTTCTCCGCCGCCATGTTCTGCCCGCCGGCCAGTTCCATCCAGTAGTGCATGTACGAGGTCTTGTTGGAAGCCGAGTAGCCGTCGCCGGACTGGCCCAGGTGGACCACGCGGACAGGCGGGGTCACCGCCGAGAGTTCGTCCTGCAGCCGGGCGATCTCGCTGTGCATCCAGGCCACGATCTCCGTGCCGCGTTCGGGCTTTCCGAGAATCGTGGAGAACAGGGACATCCAGGTTTCCAGGTATTCCTGCGTGCCGTAGAGCAGGCAGACGGTCTTGAAACCGGCGTTTTCCAGCGGCTCCACGAGACCTTCGCCCTGGTCCGCCCACTGGAACACGACGTCGGGTTCCAGTCTGGTGATGGTTTCGATGTTGGGGGTGAAGCTCGACGGCGAGATGGTGGTGGTGCTTTTCGATTCGGGGAACATCTCGCCGAACAGGCCCTGCTTGTTGGCCTGCAGCGTGGATTCGTTGATGCCCACGATCTTTCCGTAGCCGCCGTCGACCGCCGCCAGCATGGACGGGGAGGGGATGACAGTGGTGGCGATCCGCCGTACCGGGCCGTCGAAGGAAACCTCGACGCCGCGCATGTCCGTCACAGTGAAGCCACCGGCCCCCGCTGCACTGCCGGCTGCGTCCGCCACCGTCTCTCGACTTGAGCAGGCGCCGAGGGCCAGCGCCAGAAAGCCGAGGCTGGCTCCGCCCAAGAGGGTTCGGCGGGAGGTCCCGAGGCCGGGCAGGGGGGTTTTGGGTGTAGTCAAGGACGTTCCTATCGCAGGCGGCAGGTAAGGAGTACCTAAGCGGACACCTAACATCTGACCACGGCCGAACCCATTAGGTCATATTTTTATGCCGTAATTACCGTGTGAAATGCGTCGCATTGGATTCCTTGCCTGACTACCTTTCCGTGCGGCTAGGATTGGCCGAATGGACACTCCGAAGGAGCCCTCAGGGCAGGACGGCTACTGGTACGGCCGCGATCCGGAGCACCCCAAGGCCCGTGACGTCCTGCATGCAGTGCGCAGCTACCGGGCGGCCGAGACCCAGGTCCGCAGGCACACCCAGGACGCCATGGGGATGAATGAAAACGACCTCCTGGCCATGCGCTGCCTGATGCAGGCCCGCCAGACCGGAGGCAGCCTCGGGCCGAAGGACCTGAGCAGGCTGCTTGGCATCTCCACCGCATCCACCACAGCACTTATCGACCGGCTGGAACGCGGCGGATACGTCCGACGCCGCGCCCGCCCCAACGACCGCCGCGCCTGGGAAATTGTTCCCACCGACGCATCGGACAGTGACGTGCGCCGAACCGTCGGGGATATGCACCGGCGGATGCTGCAGGCGGCCGCGGAGCTCTCCCCCCAGGAAGCCGAGACCGTGATCCGTTTTATGGCCCGGCTGAGCTCCGCGCTGAACGGGACGAACCCGGATCAGGCACCGCCGCAGTAAACCCCGTCCGGATGCTGGACAGGTTCGTTCTGCCCACCCTATGGTTAGCCCAACTACTAACTAGTAAAACTAGCTAACTGGGCCAAGGGGGCGCGGTGGACCGGCATTTCCGATTAACACCCCCTGCACCTCCGGCCCCTGACACCTCCGGGTTCAGCGCCCACGTCCTCCTCGACGGCCGGTTCTGCCTGGACGAACCCATCGGCCATGGAACCGCTGCCTATGTATGGCGTGCCACCGACCTGTCCTCCCTTGAAAAGGTGGCCGTAAAGATCTTTTCCGCCCCGCTCGGCCACGCACCGGAAGGGCATGAGGCTGTACGGGAAGCGGCCGCGCTGCGGGCTGTCGAGAATCCGAACGTGGTTCGGATGATCGCCGACGGCACCATCAGCCACCCGGCCACCGGGGTGCAGACGCCGTACCTGGTTCTCGAACTTGTGCGGGGCGCCGATCTTCGGCGGAGCATCTGCGGCGTTCTGCCGCCGGATGCCGCGGCACGGCTCGGCATCGGGCTGGCCGCGGGGCTTGCGGGCATGCACGCCGCCGGGTACATCCACCGGGACGTGAAACCCTCGAATATCCTGCTGGATTCCTCGACCGGCGAGGCCAAAATTGCCGATCTGGGTATTGCCGTCAACAAACAGGGACAGCGGGACGGGCAACCGTCCTACGGGAGCCTTTCCTACATGAGCCCCGAGCAGATACGGCGCACGCCCCTAACCTCCGCGACTGACATTTACTCATTGGGACTCGTCCTGCTCGAATGCCTGTCCGGCGTCCGGGCCTTCGACCTGCCGCAGACCGAAACCATGGCGGCCCGGACGGTCCGCGGTCCGGAGCTCCCGGCGGCCATGCCCACCGGCTGGCGGTCGCTGCTGGCGGCCATGACCTCCGTGCTTCCGGAGGAACGTCCGACCGCGGAACAGTGCCGGCTCGCATTGGCTTCCCTGTGCCGCCGCCCTTCCGCAGTGGCTGCCTGATCACGGCGACGGTGGCCTAGGACAGCTTTCCTGCCATCCGCTCCCGTATCTGCACGCTGGCGTCATTGAGCCCGATGATTCTCGCCTCGGTGCCGCGGCGACGGTACTTCTCCGTCACGGCGTCGAGCGCCGCCACGGTGGAGGCGTCCCAAACGTGCGAGCCGCTGAGGTCAATGACCACGTTCGCCGGATCCAGGACGTACTCGAACTGCGAGTACAGGTCATTCGAGGACGCGAAGAACAGCTCACCATTCACCGTGTAGACGGCGGTGGCCTCGGCGCCGTCCCCGCTGAGTGTGCGGTCGACGGTGACGAAATGCGCCACCCGGCGCGCGAACAGCACCATGGCGACGAGCACGCCGACGCCGACGCCGCTGGCCAGGTTGTTGGTCCAGACCGTCACGGCCACGGTGGACAGCATGACGGCGGTTTCGCTTTTCGGCATCATCTTCAGTGTGGACGGGCGGATGCTGTGCCAGTCGAAGCTGGTCACGGCGACGAAGATCATCACGGCCACCAGGGCAGCCATGGGAATGAGCGCCACGACATCGCCGAGGACCACCACGAGGAGGAGTAGGAAAATCCCGGCGAGGAAGGTGGAAATCCGGGTCCGGGCGCCGGAACCCTTCACGTTGATCATGGTCTGGCCGATCATTGCGCAGCCGCCCATGCCGCCGAAGAAACCCGTGACGAGGTTGGCCGCGCCCTGGCCTGCCGCTTCCCGGGTCTTGTTGGAGCGGGTGTCCGTGACGTCGTCGACCAGTTTGGCGGTCATGAGCGATTCCAGCAGTCCCACAAAGGCGACGGCCAGCGCGTACGGGAACACCACCTCCAGGGTGTCCAGGGTGAAGGGGACATCCGGCAGCAGCAGGGACGGCAGGCTGTCCGGCAGTTCGCCCTTGTCCCCAACGGTCGGGACGGTGACCGAAGCAGCTACGGTGATCGCCGTGATGACCACGATGGCCACCAGCGACGCCGGCACTGCCGTCGTCAGCCGCGGAAGTCCGAAGACGATGAGCAGTCCGAGGGCGGTAAGCGGATACACCAGCCAGGGCACCCCCAGCAGCTCGGGCACCTGGGCAATGAAGATGAGGATGGCCAGCGCGTTGACGAAGCCGACCATGACCTGCCGCGGGATGAACCGCAGCAGCTTCGCCACGCCGAGCAGGGCGAGCAGCACCTGGAACACGCCGGCGAGCAGCACTGCGGCAATCATGTACTGCACGCCGTGGGATGCCACCAGCGGGGCGATGACCAGGGCGACGGCGCCGGTGGCGGCGGAGATCATCGCCGGACGGCCGCCGAGGAAGGAGATGGTGACGGCCATGGTGAAGGCCGAGAACAGGCCGATCCGCGGGTCCACCCCGGCGATTACGGAGAACGCCAGGGCCTCGGGAATGAGTGCCAGTGCCACCACCAGTCCGGCAAGGACCTCGGTCTTGAGCAGTTTCGGTGAACGCAGGGTTCGCAGGACGGACTGGCGTTCCTCCGGCGTCAGTGTCTGCGCCGTCGTCGTTTTCGCTGTTGTTTTCGCTGTCGGCTCCGTCTGCTCAGAAGGAGGAAGAACTGGTTTGGTGGCCACCGGGCTCCGTTTCGGATGAGGTTTTCTGCGGCAGGGTTGCTTGGGCTCGCGTCCGCGCGGGTCTGTTTCCGCCCGAAACAGCCCCGCCTAATTTAAGCCCGTAGGCGGGATATCCTGAAACCGTGATGCAGTCCCCTCTTCCCGTGCGCAACGGAGTCAATGCCACCCGCCTGCGCCTTCCCGGCGAAGGACCGTGGGACACCGCCATGGACTACGTCCTCGAACGCTTCGGCCATGTGGATCCGGGCGGCATTGTGGAGCGGTTCGAACGCGGCGAAGTGGTGGGCCTGGGCGGTATTCCGCTGACGTCCGCCACTCCCCTGACCGAGCACACCTTCATCTGGTACTACCGCGAACTTCCGCCGGAAGAACGGATCCCGGTGGAAATCGGCATCCTGCACCAGGACGACGACCTGCTGGTGGTGGACAAACCGCACTTCCTGCCGACGACGCCGGGCGGCATGTATGTAGCCGAGTCCGCCCTGGTGCGGCTGCGGGTCCAGCTGGGGATCCCGGACCTGATTCCCATGCACCGGCTGGACCGCATGACCGCCGGCGTGCTGCTGTTCTCCACGAACCCCGAGACCCGGGGCAAGTACCAGACCCTGTTCGAGAAGCGCCGGATCAGCAAGGAATACGAGGCGGTGGCTCCGGTCCGGGAGGACCTCGAGCTGCCGCGGATTGTGCGCAGCCGCATGATCAAGTCCCGTACGTATCTGTTGGCCCAGGAGGTCGAGGGCGAGCCGAACGCGGAGACCCGGATCGAGCTGATGGAAAGCCGCAGCGGGCTCGGACGCTATCGACTGCTGCCGCACACCGGAAAGACCCATCAGCTGCGGGTGCATATGGCGTCGCAGGGCATCGGGATCCTGAACGATTCGTTCTATCCGGAGCTGCTGCCGCAGGCGCCGGACGATTATTCACGGCCGCTGCAGCTGCTGGCCCGGTCCGTGCGGTTTACCGATCCGCTGACACGCGAGCCGGTGGAGTACCGCAGCCGGCTGTCGCTGGACGCTTTTCCCGGCTAGCGTCCCGGCTAGTTTCCCGGCTTTTGCGGACCGTCGTTTACAACGGTTTACAACACAGTCCACCGTCCGCGCATCCGCCGGAGCACGCGCAGGTCCTGCCCCTTCGCTACTTCTTCCACCGCGGCCCGCATGTTCATGGCAGCACGCCGTGCCCGGGAATTTTCCACGGACCATTCATCATCCGGGACCGTGAAGCGCAGGGTGATCCGCGGAACCCCGGAGACGATATCGAGTTGGTTTGCCTCTACGTGGTGGGCGGCCCCCAGCGCGGCGACGGCCGTTTCCATAACCGCCTCGGGCGGGTTGCCCGGCAACAGCGCGAGGATGTTCAGCTGGACACGGAAGGAAGGCATGGATCCAGCCTAGTGCGGATGGATGCGGTGCCGGTGACGGGGCCCAGGATCCCGCCGGGTCCAAACCTACGACGCCACAAGCGGGCCGGGCCGGCCGACCGGGCACAAGCCGCTGGGCCACAAGCCAAAGGGCCCGGCGGCCGTCCGTAGACGGCACTGCCGGACCCCGGGGTGCGAAATGTGCTGCCGGACTAGACGTCGTCCGGGTTGAAGCCGGCAAGCGGGTCGCCGCCGCGGTGCGCGGGATCGTCGCTTGCGTCTTCTTCTTCGCCTGCCATCGGATCGCCGAAGTCGACGTCATTGGCTGCCTCGCCGATGGTCGGTGCTTCCGGCGGAATCTGCGTGTCACCGTTCAGGAAGCGCTCTTCGGCCGTGTCGTCGCGGAGGGTCTGATCCGAGAGTTCACCTGGTTCGTTCAGCGGTGCTTCTTCGCGGATCAGCGGGTCTTCCTGCCAGTTGTCCGGGTTGTCTTCTGCTGCGCCGGGGTATGTGAGGTCTTCAGCGTCCACCAGTTCATCCTGCTCCAGCAGCTCGTCTTCGGACACCACCGTCAGTTCGTCCGGCGTGGCAACTGCGGCTACGTCGTCGGCCAGAACCGGATCGTCGCCCAGTTCGGGATCAGGAATGCTCTGCTCGGTCATAAACCATGCCTTTCACGTCCGGTAAACCGGGCCGCCGTTTCTACGGCCCATTTAGTAAGCCTACTGATCCTGGGGATGGCATGCCACCCGGTGACCGCCGGGGAGCCACTGTTGGAAGCCGTCGGCGGCGGATGCAGCGTCCCGGAGGCCCCCTCCTTGCGCGTCATTGTGCCTGCCGGAAAACCAAGTTTTGTAACGGTTCCGGTCCGAGAGCCTGCTGCACCGCTGTACCGCTGCGCTGAGGGTCCGGTTTGTGAATTTGCTGCCGGTTTGGGAAATCGCTTCCGCGTTGCCGCGGCAGGAATTTCCCAAACCGGTCGATTTCTCCCGTACCGGAACAAAAGCGGCTCACCCCGGAGCGACCTCTCGGGCCAAACGCCCAGGCCCGGAGGAACCGAGGCTGGTCTGGCGCGCCGGGCGATAAAGGGCGTGTGGTTCCACGTCGGGTCGGCAATCCCCTCGGTTTGGGGAAAACCCTGCACTTTGTGTCAATCCCTGCGCCGCCCCATGCAGGGATTGCCACAAACCGCAGGGAACCGGACAAACCGCAGGAAAACGCCCGGAACCGCCCGGAGGGACACGGACAAACCGAAGGGAACCCGACAAACCGGAGGGACCCGGACAAACCGGAGGGACCCGGACAAACCGCAGGAAGACGCCCGGAGGGGCCTGGAGGAAGGCGGCTTTAATATTTCCCGCGAGCTCTGCGAGCGCGGAAATTTCGTTGCCGCCGTTCCAGGCCCCGCAGGGAGCCAGGGGCCCACCCCGCCGTTCCAGGCCCCGCAGGGACCCAGGGGCCCACCCCGCCGTTCCAGGCCCCGCAGGGAGCCAGGGCCCACCAGCCCTGCACCCCTAGCGCAGCGCGGAGACGCCGGTGATGTCCCGGCCCACAATCAAGGTGTTGATCTCATAGGTGCCTTCGTACGTGTAGATGGCCTCGGCATCGGCGAAGATCTTGGCCATGCGGTAATCCGTGACAATCCCGTTACCGCCCAGGATGCTGCGGCCCATCGCCACGCTTTCGCGCATTTTCGCGCTGGCGTAGGACTTCGCGAGCGCCGCCCGTGCCATGTCGCCGCGGGCGCCACCTGCGGGCGCCGCATCTTCCCCGGACGCGGCCCCGGCAGGCGCCGCATCTCCCCCTGCCGCATCTTCCCCGGACGGCACCGCATAGCCACCGTGTTCGAGTTCGGTGACCCGGGCCAGCATCCCCGTACTGGCTACCGCGTTCCCGAGGATCTGCACCAGCTGCTGCTGGACCAGCTGGAACGCGGCCAGCGGTTGGCCGAACTGGGTGCGCTCGACGGCGTAGGCGCGGGCGACGTCGAACGTGGCCAACTGTGCGCCCACCGCCTGCCAGCCGACCATGATCCGGGAGCCGCGCAGCAGCTGCTTGGTGTCGTCGAAGCTTTCCACCCCGGCGAGCAGGTCCGCCTGCGGCACCCGGACATCGGTCAGCACAATATCCGCGTTCTGCACGGTGCGCAGCGCCGTCTTGTTCTCGATCCTGGTCCGGGTGACGCCGGGAAGGGTCGCGTCGAGCAGGAAACCGCGGGTGCGGCCGGTCTCCGGCTCCCGCGCCCACAGGACCATGTAATCGCAGAAGGTGCCGTTGCCGATCCAGCGTTTGGCGCCGTTCAGCACCCAGGTGTCGCCGTCGCGCACCGCAGTGGTGGACATACCCCCGGCCACGTCGGATCCGTGGTCCGGCTCGGTGAGGGCGAAGGCGCCGGTAATCCGCAGCGCGCGGGCGTCGTCGAGCAGCCGGGCCTTCTGCTCCGGGGACCCGAAGGCATGCAGGGCTTCGACAAACAGGTCATGGTGGACCATAAAGAATGTGGCAAGGGAGGTATCCGCACGGGTCATTTCCGCGATCACCAGGCCGGCGAACAGCGGCGAGTATCCCTGCTGGACGGGGGTGGAGAGTTCCAGCTGTGCCAGCTTCGGCAGGATGTCGGTGGGGAACCGTGCCTCGTTCCACCAGTCCACGGCGTGCGGCAGCACTTCCTCGGCGAGGAAGCGCCGCAGTTCGGCAAGCTTGTCTTTCTCGGTGTCGCTGAGCAGGTCTTCGAAACCGTAAAAATCGGCGTCGGGCAGTTGGTGCAGTGGTGCCGGGGAGTTCGTCAAGGTCAGCGCGGTCCCATCCGGATGGCGCCGTCCAGGCGGATCGTCTCCCCGTTGAGCATCTGGTTTTCAATGATGTGGGCGGCCAGGGAGGCGTATTCCGTGGCCCGGCCCAGCCGCGAGGGGTGCGGCACCTGGGCGGCGAGGGAATCCTGGGCGGCCTGCGGCAGGCCGGCCATCATGGGTGTTTCGAAGATCCCCGGTGCGATGGTGACCACCCGGATCAGGTGGCGGGCCAGTTCGCGGGCCAGCGGCAGGGTCATCGCAGCCACGCCGCCCTTGGACGCGGAGTAGGCGGGCTGGCCGATCTGGCCGTCGAAGGCGGCAACCGAAGCGGTATTGATGACGACGCCGCGTTCCTCGGTGCCGTTCGCGGTGACCGGGTCCGTTTCGGCCATGGCGGCAGCGGCCAGGCGGGTGACGTTGAACGTGCCGATGAGGTTCACGCTGACCACACGGGCAAAGTCTTCCAGCGGAAGGACACCGTCGCGGCCCAGCACCTTGCCCGGCGTCGCAATACCGGCGCAGTTCACCGCCACCCGGAGCGGCCCCGCCGCCATCGCGGCTTCGACTGCGGCCTGCATCTGCTCCGGGTTCATCACGTCACCCGGAACGAAACGGGCGTTCCCGCCCAGTTCCGCCGCATAGGCAAGACCCTCGGACTGCGGCAGGTCGACCAGGACCACGGAGGCACCGGCGTCGTACAACCGCCGTGCCGTCGCCCGCCCGAGACCGGACGCTCCCCCTGTGACTATGGCCGATGCGCCTGCGATGTCCATGCATTCCTCCTGGCTGGTTACCCGCCGGCAGTGTCGTCTATGTCACACCGGCAGTAACCGAGACTACTGTGCCGCGGCCGGTGCCGCATCTTCGACGGCTGTCATAGGGTTAGCGCATGCTCTTCGAGGATTCCGACGCCGACGACCGCGCCGAGACTGCCGCCCGCACGGTGAGCGCCGCGTATGGACGCCAGCTGGCCGGATTGCCGGGAACCCATCTGGCCGCCACCAGCCGTCCTGCTTCCCGGCTCCAGCAGCTGCGCCAGCCCTGGCATTACTGGTGGCAGGCGCACTATCTGGATGCCTTGATCGACGCCGGCCTGCGGGAACGCCGCACCGGCACACCGTTCCGCGGGCCGGAGCATCCCTCGGCCATGGATCTGGCGCCGGCGCTCGTCCGAACCATCGGACTGCGCAACCGGATGCACTACACCAACCGCTTCTATGACGACATGGCGTGGCTGGCCCTTGCCGTCGGCCGGCTGAACGCACTGTCGGGATCGCGGGACCGGCAGCGGCCCTACCGGAAAATCCTCTCCATCCTGAACGCCGCACTGGAATCCGCCCACACCCCCGAGCTGGGCGGCGGCATTTACTGGAACAAGGACCGAAACTTCAAGAACACTCCGGCCACCGCGCCGGCTGCCCTGCATTTTGTCCGCACCGGGTCGCGGGACCGGGCGCAGGAGCTGGTGGACTGGCTGAACGCCACCGTGCTGGATCCGGAAACCGGGCTGTATCTGGACGGCGTCAAAGTGGTCCGGGGACGACCGCAGCTGGAAAGCACCGTCTTCACCTACAACCAGGGACCGGCGCTGGGGACCCTGCTCGAGCTCGGAGGAAGCGCAAACCTCGCCCGTGCGGCGGAACTGGTGACCGCCGTCAACACCCACCTGACCGACGACGGCGGCACCTCCCGGGTACTGCGCACCCACGGCACAGGCGACGCCGGGCTTTTTACCGGCATCCTGGCACGGTACCTGGCCCAGGCCGCTGTCTCCCCCGCCTTGCCGGAGCCGTCCCGCCGGACCGCTGCCGCCCTGGTGGAATCCACTGCGCAGGCCCTGTGGGAGGGACGCGGTAAACGAGCGGACTGGGTTCTCTTCTCCGCCCGGCCGCTGCAGCCGGCGGCTGTGTCCTACCCGGGCGGCACCGCCGTCGAACTTTCCACCCAGCTGCAGGCATGGATGATCCTGGAAGCCTCGGCACGAGTGCGGCGGGCCGGGGCGGACCCCGCCTGAGCAGGTTTCCGCGTTAGGCGCCGGTCCTGATCGGGTGCTGCGACGCCGCGGCTACCGGGTCCAGATCCGCCAGTGTGATCAGGTGCTGCGGGTGCTGCGGAAGCGGGAAACTGCGCTGCACGTTGAGGTCGCTGTCCACATGCAGCATTTCGCCGGAGTCCAGCAGACGCCAATTGGGGTTGGCGTCCATTTTTTCGGTGGCCACCAGGACTTCCGGCCGGTTCTCCTGACGTATCTGGTCACTGTGGACGCTGATCCGATCGCTCCGCTTCTCCCCCACCGGACCCTGCGGCCCCTGCTGCAGGACGTACAGCGGATGCGTGTCCGGATAGCGTACGGCCCACAGGTCGGTGGCCGTGGTGAGGATGATGTTCAACGCGTACAGCCGCAGGTTCTGCGCGATCCAGGTCAGCGTTGACTCAATGGCAGCCGAGACGTCTCCGCCGTTGACCCTCGCTGCGCCGGTGATGAGCGCGAAGACCCGCTCGCTGTCGGTTTCGCCTTTGACCAGGTGGTACATCTCCAGCTGGCGCAGCCGGTCGTCGAGCTTGTCCAGATCCTCCACCACCCCGTTGTGGGCCAGGAGGCGGTTGTCCTGCTCAAAGGGGTGCGTATTAACGCCGGTATCGCCGCCGGTGCTGGCGTAACGTACGTGCGCCACAAAGGTGGTGCTCTCGAGCTCCCGGGCCTCTTTGGCGTACTCGATGTCCTCATATGCAGCGATGGGCGCTTTATCCACCACCGGGCTGCCGTCCGGGGTAAACGTACCGATCCCGAAACCGTCCGCTTCCTTTCGGCTCTGCCGGGCCAGGCTGTCCGGGGCCGTGAGAAGCCAGAACGTTGCCCGGACCGGAGTGTTCCCGGCATGCATACCAAAGAGCCGGCACATGTGGACCTCCTGGATGGATCTGGATGGCTGAAAGACCGGCCGGAGCTAGGCGTCCCGCCGCTCTAGGCCCGGGGGATCTTCGGCGGCAGGCCCCGGCGCCGGCTTCCGTTTCTGCGGATAGGGAGCGCGGTGTTCGCTCAGCATCTGCACGTAGTCCGCGATCCAGCGTTCGCGGACCGCCTTGGTTTTGAGGCCCTGAAGCCGGAAGTACATGGCGAAGCGGTTCTGGGAAGTCAGCACATCGAACATTTCCTGTGCGGCGGGAACGGCAGCGATGGCGGCCCGAAAGTCCTCCGGGATTTCGGCCGTCGCCTGTCCGGCGTACGCAGCGTCCCAGCGGCCGTCCACTTTGGCGCTTAGTACGGCGTCCCGGCCCGCCGGATGCATCCTGCCTTCGGCTTCCAGCCGGCTGATATATCCAACGTTCCGCAGCGACCAGATGCTGCGCGGGCCCCGCGGCTGGAACCGCTGGAGGTAGCTTTCTTCATCGCGTTTATCCGCCTGCGCGTCAATCCAGCCGAAGCAGAGCGCTTCATCGAGGGCCTGGCGGTACGTCAACTTGGTGACGTTTCCGCCCTTCTTCCCCAGCACCAGGCGAACACCGGAGGACAAGCCGTAATTGTGCTCCAGCCACTCCCGCCATGCCCCGGCATCCGGCAGGAGAAGCTCCGGGAGCTCTCTTGTCATGGCCCCAGTCTAGGGAGGCGGCTGCCGGGCTGAAAGGGTCCGGACCGGCCGGACCGGGTTTCCATCGGGTTCAGCCAATGGCCGAAGCGCAGCGTGCCGTGTGACTGGCACGGCACCTATGCGGTAGAACACTGCTATGAACGTTCGTACTCCTGACCCGTATCCAGGCTGGCTCTCCGAGGAAGATCTCTACGAGGCCCGGCAGCGCCTACCCATGGTTTACGTCGAAGCGGTGCCGGTGCGGTGTGACCCGCTGGGCTATGTCACCGAAGTCGGGCTGCTGCTGCAGGCAACTCCGGAAGGGCAGATGGTGCGTTCCTTCGTTTCGGGCCGGGTGCTGTACCGCGAGACCATCCGCGGCGCCCTGCTGCGCAACCTGGAAAAGGACCTCGGGCCCATGGCGCTTCCGCAGCTGCCGCCCACCCTGGTGCCGTTCGCCGTCGCCGAGTACTTCCCCTCGCCCTCCCAGAGCGGGCTGACAGACGAACGCCAGCATGCCGTGGCACTTGCCTATCTGATTCCCGTGACCGGTGAATGCAATCCGCGCCAGGATGCGCTGGAACTGTCCTGGCTCACCCCGGATGAAGCACTCAGCCCTGCGATCTATGCCGAATTTTCCGGTGGCCGCGGAGACCTGCTGCGCCAGGCGCTTGCCTCGGCCGGCTGGGGACGCTGAAAAAGGCGCGACTCCAAGCTTTATATACTGGAGGTTCTGGGGAGCCGAGGTCCAACCACGAAGGAATGCCCATGTCTGAGAGCCAGCCGGAAACGTACGCGTTCCGGGTCAACGCGGAACTGCTTGCCCCCGGACAGAAGCTTGTCCCGGGTGAGGGTGCCGCAGAACCGCTGGCTCCGGTAGCCGGAACCAGCGTTGAGGCCGACGACTTCGGCATTCCGGCGCTGGTGATCGCCAAACTGGATGACGGAACCTCGCTTCGGCTGGCCTACGGTTCGGCCGTCCGGGTGGCGGCCCCGGCCCCGGAGGGCGCGCCGTCGGACGCCGTCCGGCAGGTGCCTTCAGAGGAAGACAACGCGGCCGAAATCATTGCGGACGCCGCTGCCGCCCACCCGGAAAACTCCGCCGTGCAGGAGATTGCAGCGCGCCTGGAGCGCGGTTTGAACGTGAAATCCGGCAGCCACCTGCAGGATGTCCGAGATTTGGCGCACATTCTCTTTATCGATCTTGGTGACGCCGAGAATGCCTTGAAGGTCTGCAACGTCATCACCGGGCTGCCCTTTGACGGGAACTTCGGCCGCTGGAACTGGATCCAGGGCACCCTTGCCCTGGCTGCGCACATTACCCACGAGGCCGGCGATGCCGAGAGCGCGGCTGCCTACAGCCACGCCGTGCGTGCTGCGGACACTTCCGAGACGGACCCGATGAAGGCGAAACTGGCGGCCGAGCTGCTGCAGCGCCAGCTGAACGAACCCAACCTGTACGACCGCGAGATCCACCGGGCCGCTGACTCCGGAAACGACGCCAGCGAACGGGAATGGCGGATCCTGCGCCTGAACGCCCTGCTGTACCTGCGCTCCCACGGCGGGTCGCAGACGCTGTCCGACGCCGAGCTGGACCGGCGCATCCGCACCGAGCTTATTGCCGTGCGCGGCTAGTCCTGCCGGTTCTGCTTCCGGTCTACCGGTGCAGCTGCTTCTGCCGTAGATGCATGGCCAGCACCACGGCCATGCCGACGACGGCGCCGATCAGCGTTTCGATGCCGCGGTCCCGAAGCAGCTCCATCGGGTTGCTCGGGTGGGCCAGTTCCGTGCTGACCAGCGCCAGCGGCGTGACCACCACCTGGGCCAGGGCATACTGCCGGGCAATGAACATCTCCGCACCGAATTGGCAGGCGGCAATAACCAGCACCATCTGCCAGGGCTCCAGCCCCGGCAGCAGGATCAGCGCCGTCAGCAGCAGGCCGCCGAAGGTGCCCAGGATGCGCTGCAGGCCCCGGTGGAGCCGGTGGCGTACTGTCGCGCCAATCAGCGGAACAGTTGCGGCGACCATCGCCCAGTAGTTATGGCCGAGTCCCAGCAGCGTGGCAATGGACCCGGCGAGTGCAGCTGCCACTGCGTACTGCAGTCCGTCGGTGAAGATGAGGCGGCGCTGGGCTGCCGAGAACCGCAGGCGTTCGGGCCTTTTCCATTCGGTGCGGTACCTCTGCACGAGCATTCCGGAGAGGCCCAGCAGGATGGAAAAGGCCACCGTCAGGACGGCGGTGAGCATGCCCTGCCAGAGAGCCGGGTGGTTCGGAACGGAAGAAATGGCTGCGAAGGCGAAAATGTGGAACAGGGAGCCCACTGGACGCAGCCGCCAGAAACCCGTGGCGATGGTGCCCAGGCCGGCTACCGCCGTCGTGCCGACCACGGTTCCCCAGTCGTCCAGGTCCAGCCGGGCGCACAGTGCGGCCGCCAGGATGACGGCCAGCATCAGGGCACCCGCGCGGCCCTGGTGGCCCAGCCGCTGGCGGTGCGGTTCATTCCGTCCGTAGATTCCGGTGAACGCGCCGAAGGTCGCGAAAATGGCCAGGTCGATCCGCCCCAGGAAGAGCAGCAGGAGCAGCGGCAGTCCCAGGCCGGTCGCGCAGCGGATAGCCGCGTGGTGGTCATTGTGTGCCGGAGCAATCCTGAACATCTCTTGCAGGTGCGTCAAGGGGGCAGCCACTGCCTTTCGTGCCGTAGGCATAGGTGGGGGCGGGTCGTTTCGTGCGGCTGCGCCGCCGGCTTCAATTCCGCCCATTCAACCTATCCCCGGAAAAGCACCAGCAGAAAGAAATGTGGTGCATCTCCCAGCATTCGGACGCGGCGGAAGGCGGGCTCCGGGTAAGGCAAAATGGAGGGGTGTCTTCCTCAGCCTTTTCCTTCACCCTCGGTAAGCGCCTGCGCGAAACCGCCCCTGCAGCGGCCGAACAGCGAGTCGAGGCGAACGGAGGCGGCTTTCAGGGCCGTACCGGCACCATCTCCACGCCTCACGGCGAGATCGCCACTCCGGCGTTCATCGCGGTAGGCACCAAGGCCACGGTCAAGGCGGTGCTGCCCGAGTCCGTCGCGGAGCTGGGCGCCCAGGCGGTGCTGGCCAACGCCTACCACCTGTACCTGCAGCCCGGTCCCGACATCCTCGACGAAGCCGGGGGCCTGGGAAAGTTCATGAACTGGTCCGGTCCGACCTTCACTGATTCCGGCGGCTTCCAGGTCATGAGCCTGGGTGCGGGGTTCAAGAAGGTCATCAACATGAACGCCGACGGGACAACCCATGCCACGGGAGCGGACGACGACGTCGCACCCGGCAAGGAACGCCTGGCCCACATTGACGACGACGGCGTGTGGTTCAAGTCCCACCTGAACGGGGACAAGCACCGCTTCAGCCCGGAGATTTCGATGCAGGTGCAGCACAAAATCGGTGCGGACATCATGTTTGCCTTCGACGAGCTGACCACGCTCATGAATTCCCGCGGATATCAGGAAATGTCCCTGGAACGGACCCGGCTTTGGGCCCTGCGGTGCCTTGCGGAACACCAGCGGCTGACCGGGGAACGCGCTGACAAGCCCTACCAGGCACTGTTCGGCGTGCTGCAGGGCGCCCAGTACGAGGACCTGCGGCGCAAGGCAGCCCGGGACCTGGGTGCCATGGACTTTGACGGTTTCGGTCTGGGCGGAGCTTTCGAGAAGGAAAACCTCGGCACCATTGTCCGGTGGTGCACGGAGGAGCTTCCGGAAAACAAGCCCCGTCACCTGTTGGGGATTTCAGAGCCGGATGACATTTTCACGGCCATCGAAAACGGTGCGGATACCTTCGACTGCGTTTCCCCCACCCGGGTGGCCCGCAACTCGGCGTTCTACACGCCGTACGGCCGGAAGAACCTTTCCAATGCCAAGTTCAAGCGGGACTTCGGACCGCTGGTGGACGGGTGCGACTGCTACACCTGCACGAACTACACCCGCGCCTACATCCAGCACCTGTTCAAGTCCAACGAGATGGTCAGCCACACGCTGATTTCCATCCACAATGAACGCTTTACGGTGAAGCTCGTTGACGATGCCCGTCTGTCCATCGACGACGGGACGTTCTTCGACTTCAAAGCAGAGGTCCTGGGCAAGTACTACAGCGGCAAGTAGCCGGATCGCCTGGCAGCCGCCTTAGGCCGGCTGCCAGGCTGACGCCTTAGTTCCAGGTTCGCGGCAGCGGTCCAGGTTAGGAATTGTCCGGCTTAGCCGTGACCTCTTCGTCTACTTCCAGGGCAGCCTGCGAGTCCCGCTCGTCGTCTCCGGGGCTCGAGTCCTCCTGCGCATCCTCGACCATGGCCCGTGTGACCGCGTCGTTGAATTCATCTGCGGTTCCGGCCAGGTTTTCGTCTACCGCCTTGGCACCGGGGTTCGACACTGGTTCCTGATTGCTCATGATTTGTCTCCTGCCGTACTTGGGGAAATAAAAGCTCGTGCGTTCCCCCACCCTTGCACACCTGGGTAGGGATTTCGCGTCCAGCCAGAGTCCGCGGCCATCCCGGGAGGGCCCGGCCTACGCGGCCACCGGCTCCCACTCGGCCGCCGCATACGTCGGTTCGCGCTTCTTGATGACCCGGATGACCAGGGCGGTGACCGGCACGAAAAGGTACTCGATGAGCGTCTTGTAGAGGAACCCGAACAGGACGTAGTTGAAGAACCCGCCGGCGTCGGTAATCCCGATCACCGGAGCCGCAATGGCGCAGAAAATCAGGGTGTCGGCGAACTCCCCCGCACCGGTGGAGGCCATCAGCCGTCCGGCCAGGGCTTTCTCCCGGTACCTGTCCTTCATCCGTGTCAGCACCATGGAATTGAGCAGCTGGCCGGCGAGGAACCCCAGCAGGCTCGCAACGACAATCTGCCAGACCGGCCCGAGGGCCATCTCCAGCGCAGCCTGCTTTTCGGCGCCGTAGGAGTCATTGAATCCCGGAAGCGCAATAATCACGGCAAAACTGACGACGGCGAGGAGCGCCATGGCAAAGCCGGTAAAGATGGCCCGGCGGGCGGCCCTGAAGCCGTAAACCTCACTGACCACGTCACCGAGGATGTACGCGAGTGGAAAGAGGAAAAATCCCCCGTCGGTGACTATGGTCCAGTCGCCGGGAAGGGAAATCTGCACGCCTTTGGTGGCGCCGATATTCGAAATGACGATGACCACGCACATCAGCGTGAGGATCAGGTCGTACTGGGAGCTCCCGCGGGAGGCATAAGCTGCAGCGGTTTTCACAGCTGCCCGTGGCTGTGCATCCATGGCATTTTCCGTTCGGTTAGTGGTTCGCCTGGCTTTCGCCGGCTGTATTAGCACTGTGCCCGCTGCCCCGGGCAGCCCCGCAGGGCCGCATCCATTCTGCCACGATCCGCCGGAACGCGGCGCATACAGCGTTTTGAACACGTTCAAAACTGTGGTCTACTGAACGCTGGAAATACTGCAAAGGGAGCATCATTTGGCCGTCACCGCCAAGAGCGAACAGACGCGCCGGCTCCTCATCGAGACGGCGCTGCGCCTCTTCGCCGCACAGGGCTACGAAAAAACCACAATGCGTGCCATCGCCTTGGCAGCAAATGTCTCTGTAGGCAACGCCTACTACTATTTCCGCTCCAAGGATGACCTGATCCACGAGCTTTACCGGTCCCTCCAGGACGAACACCGTTCCCTCGCGTTGCCGCAGATCCGCGAGGGCCACAACCTGGGCGAAAACCTGGCTGTCATCCTGTCCACCGGCCTGACAACACTGGCCCCGTACCATGGCTTCGGCGTTCATTTCCTGCGCGATGCAATGGCACCGAACCGCCGGGACGACGACGCCGTCGGCCGCGGAAAATCCATCGCGATGTTCCGGCAGGCGGTATCGACCGCCCGGCCGCAGGCGCCCGTGGCAATCCGCAGCGATCTGCCTGAACTGCTCTGGCTGATGCACATGGGGATCACTTTCTTCTGGGTGTATGACCGTTCCCCAGGGCAACGCCGATCCCATCAGCTGGCCGCCAACCTGGCGCCGCTGGTGGCCAAACTCGTGATCCTGTCCCGGCTTCCGGTGGTCCGGAACATCCTGGAAGACGTAGTCCGCCTGCTCCGCGGCGTCCGCCGGGACGGTTAGCCCGCCCGGTCCTCCCTCACCGGGTCGGGCACGACGGCGGGACCCGCCGTAACAGCAGGTCTACAAGGGTGGCCGGTTCTGCCGTTTTGGGTGGAAGATAGAGCCATGTCTGCAAACACAACCACTTCTGCGGCTTCAGCACCTGCCGTCACCCTGACCATCGCCGGTTCCGAAGCCACCGGCGGCGCCGGTGCCCAGGCCGACCTGAAGACCTTCCAGGAACTGGGCGTCTACGGCATCACCGCCCTGACCTGCATCGTGTCCTTCGACCCCAAGGACTCGTGGAACCACCGCTTCGTCCCCGTGGACCCGCAGGTCATCACCGACCAGCTCGAAGCCATCCTCACGGCCTATGACCTGGACACCGTCAAGATCGGTATGCTCGGCACCCCGGCGACCATCGACGTCGTCGCCAAGGCCCTGCAGGATCACGACTGGAAGAACCTCGTGCTGGACCCCGTCCTCATCTGCAAGGGCCAGGAGCCCGGTGCAGCGCTGGACACCGACAAGGCGCTCAAGGCCCAGATCCTCCCCCTGGCCACCTTCGTTACGCCCAACCATTTCGAGTCCATGTCCCTCTCCGGTATGGACTCCATTGAAACCGTGGAAGACCTGAAGGAAGCGGCACGCCGCATCCATGAAGCCAGCGGAGCCGTGGTGCTGGCCAAGGGCGGAGTCCGGCTGGAAGGCGACGACGCCGTCGACGTCTTCTACGACGGTGAAACCATGGAGGTCCTGCGGGCGCCCAAGGTAGGCGACGTAGCCGTCAGCGGTGCCGGCTGCACCCTCGCCGCGGCTATCACCGCAGAACTGGGCAAGGGGGCAACCCCGCTGGAGGCGGCCAAGACCGCGAAGGCGTTCGTGACCGAAGGCATCCGTAACCGGGTGTCCTCCAACGCACCGTTCGATGCCCTGTGGCAGGGCAACGCCGGACAGGGCCCGGCCCTGTAACTGCGTCAACCCGCACAAAAACAAGGCCGCAAGAATCACGGAAGGAGCCGTCCCGGCAACGGGACGGCTCCTTCCGGCGTTAATCTGACCTGCGGGCGCGGAAATTTACATCCTGATTTGCCGGAAAACAAGGGCCAAAGAAGTAATTCGCCATTAAGAAGGCCAACCTTTGCACCGGGCGATTGCTCCTCTATGGTGACCCTACGGCTGCTTGGTTTGGGGGGCCGTTACGTGCACGCTGACACTCCTGACGGGGGTTGGAGGCACAACGGAAAACCTGCCGCAGTGTGTCAGCAGCCGCGCATTTGTCTCCTGGACGTGCCGGTAGCGCTCGGCGGAACGTTCAAGGAGCCCAATGAGATCGTCCAACCATCACAAACCCGGCGCGGTTTTCACTGCCGCAGTCGCCGGGATCGCACTCACGGCGGGCCTCGGCCTGAGCCTGCCGGCACAGGCCACCGAGGCACCTGCCGACGGCAATGAACTCACCGAGGGCATCTCCCTCCAGCGGTTCGCCGAACAGAAAGTGTCCCCCAGCCTGCGGGATGCCACCGGCCAGGTTTCGGTTTATGTGCAGTTCACGGGCGAAGGCGCCTTTGAACAGACACAGCCGGAAGAGGTCAAGGACGGAAAAGCGGAGCCGGTGGTGAATAAGCCGCTGGTCGAGGAGATCCGCAGCGACATCACTTCGCAGGCAGAGTCAGTGGCACAGGACGCTGCCGCGAGCACTCTCTACACAACCACCAACACTCTGCCCGGCACCGCCATCGTGGGCGACGCCGAGGCCATCCGCGAGCTGGCCGGCCGCTCGGACGTTGCCCGCATCACCAAGATCGTTCCGAAGCACGTGGACAACAAGGGCGCGGATATTGACACCCGGGCCCTGAACACGTGGGTGGAGCGCAAGCAGACCGGTGAAGGCATCACCATCGCCGTCCTGGATACCGGCATCGACTACACCCACAGCGACTTCGGCGGCCCCGGAACCATCGAGGCCTACCAGGCAGCACAGGCTTCGGCCACCATTCCCTCGGCCGAGAGCGGCCTGATTGATTCCAATAAGTTCATTGGCGGCTACGACCTCGTAGGCGATGACTACGACGCCAATCCCACCTCCGCCACTTACCAGCCGGTCCCCCGGCCGGACCTGAATCCGCTCGACTGCGGTGGACACGGCAGCCACGTGGCCGGCACCGCCGCCGGGTACGGCACCAACAACGACGGCTCCACCTTCCGCGGCGACTACTCCACCCTCACGGCGGAGCAGGTCAACTCCATGCGGATTGGCCCCGGCTCCGCCCCGGAGGCCCAGCTCGTGAGCATCCGCGTCTTTGGCTGCGCAGGCTCCTCCGAGGTGGTCGGCCAGGCGCTGGATTACGTTCTGGACCCCAACGGCGACGGCGACTTCTCGGACCGCGCCCAGGTAGTGAACATGTCCCTCGGCTCCGACTACAGCCCGGTTGACGATCCCGAAAACGATATCGTCAACAAGCTGACCGAACAGGGCATCCTTTCCGTCGTCGCTTCGGGCAACGCCGGAGACGTCTATGACATCGGCGGTTCCCCGGGCAACGCAAAGTCGGCCCTGACCGTGGCCAGCACCATCGGTTCCCGGGTCACTCTCGACCGCGCCGATGTCCTCGCCCCGGCCGATCTGGCCGGAGCCGTTGCCGGGCAGTACTCCTCCAGCTTCAATTACTCGGACCCGGCGGTGACCGAAGCACGGCTCACCGGCAGTGTGGTGATGGCTCCGGCCGACAACCGCTTCGGCTGCAACGCCTTCCCGGCCGGTTCCCTGACCGGTAAATGGGTCTGGATCCAGTGGGAAGAAGACGGTGCCTTCCCCTGTGGCTCGGGGGTCCGGTTCAACAACGCCCAGGCCGCCGGAGCCACCGGTGTGGTGCTCGATTCCCCGCGTTCGGTCTTTGAATCGGGTATCGGCGGAAACGCCACCATCCCCGGCATCCAGCTCAACGCCGAATCCTCGGACCGGCTGCGTCCGGCAGCAGCAGCGGGAACCCTGACCCTGCGCCTGTCGCCGGCTTACATGGCCACCGCCAGCGCCCCCTCGGGCGTCGGTGACACCGTCAGCCCGTTCACCTCCCGCGGGGTGCACGGTTCCAACGGCATCGTGAAGCCCGACGTCGCGGCGCCGGGTTCGGCTATCGGATCAGCCGCCGTCGGCTCCGGCACCGGTGCCGCCGTCAGCAGCGGCACGTCCATGGCCACCCCGCATGTGGCCGGCATTGCCGCCCTGCTCTACGCGGCTACGGATTTGAACCCGTACGAGGTCAAGACGGCCATCATGAACACCGCCACGCATGACCTGCTCACGGCGTCCGGCGCCGTGCAGGGTCCCAACCGGGTCGGTTCCGGCCGGGTTGATGCCCTTGACGCACTGAATAACAAGGTCCTGGCGTACGCCACGGAGGACCCGGCTCTGACCAGCGTCAACTTCGGTGTGCTGGAGCTCGGCAAGGAAGCCCTCGTGCTGACCCGCCAGGTCACTGTGGAGAACAAGTCCGACCGGCCTGTCTCCTACAACGTGAGCTACCTGCAGGCGTCCACCATGCCCGGCGTCGTCATAAGCACCACCCCCTCGGTGAGTGTTCCCGCCAACGGCAAGGCCACAGTGGACGTAACGCTGAGCATTTCCGACCCGGCGGCACTGGCCAAAACCATTGATCCGGCTGCCGAGACCGCGCAGTTGGGCATTACCCGGCAGTTCCTGGCCGACGTTTCCGGCCGGGTACAGTTTGCCGGCAACGGCACGCCCACCCTGCGGGTTCCCGTTTATTCGGCACCGAAACCTACCTCGGACATGAGTGCGGGCAAGGAAATCGCCTTCGCTGACTCCGAGGCGTTGAAGAGCACCGTCACACTGCAGGGCCGTGACCTCAACCAAGGCACGGGTGCCTCGCGCTACCTGTCCCTGGTTTCGCCTTTGGTCCTCGGCGCGCAGAGCCCGCGGCTGGACTCCGTGAAAATGGATTCCATGTACGCCATGGACGTACAGGCGGTGGGTGCATCTTCCACGATTCCGACACTGAAGGCTGCCGGCGGCAATCTTCAGACGTCCGTCGTGAACTTCGGCATCAGCACCTGGGCCAACTGGCCCATGCTGGGCGGCGCGTTCGAGATTGACGTGGAGATCGACACCAATGGTGACTCGGTCCCGGACTTCGTCACCTTCACCTCCCGTGCGGCCGATGTGGACCTGGTCCTGGCTGCGACTTACCGTTTGACCCCCGGCGCAACTCCGGTAATGGTGGACCAGACCGGTGCCAACGGACTCCAGGGCGGCACTGACACCAACACGTTCGATACCAATGCGGTTACCCTGCCGGTTTCGGCAGCGGCCCTGGGCCTGGATGTCAACGCGGCATCGGCACCGTTGCGGTACCGCGTCACCACCTGGAACCCGTACAGCGTGGATGAGCAGGGCGAGAGCGTTCCTGTCGACACCACCGAGTACATCCCGTTCGATGCGGCCAACCCCGCATTGACCTTCGCGGGCGCCACGCCTGCCAGCCTGTTTGCGGACGTCAACGGCGGCAAGATCGATGTCACCCGCAGCGCAGGTAACACCGACGCCAAGGCGCTGTTCCTGCACCTGCACAACGCCACCGGCGACCTGAGCGGCGCCAACGGTGACGGCGGCAAGGCGGAAGTGCTGCCGATCAAGGTTCCGGCCAAGGTGGTTCCGACACCTACGCCCAAGCCGACGGTGACGCCCACGGCAACACCCAAGCCGACAGCGACGCCGAAGCCCACTGCCACACCCAAACCGACGGCAACACCGAAGCCGACGGCGACACCCAGGCCCACTGTGAAGCCGACGCCGGTCAATCCGGTCAGCGCGGTCAGCAAGTGCTCGGGTTCGGGAGCGGAGATCGCGGTAACGGTCAAGAACACCGGGACCAAGCAGGTCAACGTGGCGGTGAAGTCCAACTACGGAACCGCTACGGTGAACAAGCTGGATCCGGGCAAGAGCAAGTCGGTGGTCATCAAGACCCGCCAGTCCTCCATCAAGGCAGGCGACGTCACGGTAACCACCACCTCCACGGGTAAGGGCAAGGTCGAAAAGGCCACGTACAAGGCTCACTTTGAAGCCCAGAAGTGCAAGGGCGGCAACGGCCACGGCGGCGGCCACGGCGGCGGCCACGGCGGCGGTCACGGCGGCGGTCAC
This sequence comes from Arthrobacter sp. zg-Y769, assembly GCF_020907405.1. Taxonomy (GTDB): domain Bacteria; phylum Actinomycetota; class Actinomycetes; order Actinomycetales; family Micrococcaceae; genus Arthrobacter_B. Next base: position 104,364 of record NZ_JAJJOE010000012.1, on the reverse strand, counting down.
GGCGATGGTCGCGGCTAGGAAATCATGCTGACCTAGCAAGCCAATAGAGCAGCGGGCTCCGGAGACCATCCGGGGCCCGCTGCTCTTTGTTTCGGAGTCTTCCCGTGCCTACTTCAGCAGCCGGGACATCCTCCGGTCCGCCAGCAGCTTGCCGCCGGTCTGGCAGGTGGGGCAGTACTGCAGCGAGGAATCCGCGAAGGCCACCTCGCGGACCGTGTCCCCGCACACCGGGCAGGGCTCGCCGCTCCGCGCATGCACCCGCATGGCCAGCCGTTTGGAGTCCTTCAGCTCCGCTGCCGGACGTCCGGAGGCATTGGCGATCGCCGAATCCAGGACGGCGCCCATCGCGTCGAACAGCCGCTGCACTTCATCCGGACGGAGCCTGGCTCCGATGGCAAACGGAGACAGATGTGCCGCATGCAGGATTTCGTCGCTGTAGGCATTGCCGATCCCCGCGATCACCGACTGGTCCCGCAGCAAACCCTTGATCTGGCCGTGATGGGAGGCCACCAGCTCGCCAAAAGCCGCCGCGTCGACGTCGAGCGCTTCGGGACCCAGCCGGGCAACCCCCGGAACGTCGGCGAGGTCCCGGACAACGTAGACCGCCAGCGACTTCCGGGTTCCGGCTTCGGTGAGGTCAAAGCCGGGCTCAGCCGCGGCGTCACCGGAGGCAGCAAGCCGCACCCGCAGGGCCATCGGTCCCCGGCCCGGACGCAGCCGCCCCGGCTTCAGTCCATCGGACCAGCGCAGCCAGCCGGCCTTGGCCAAGTGCATCACCAAATGCACTCCCCCGGCGGTGACCACCAGGAACTTCCCCCGGCGTACGACGTCGGACACCGGCCCCGCGTACAGCTCCTCCAAGGGCACCGCCGCGGTCTTCAGCACGGGAAAAGACAGCACTTCGACGTCGGCTATGACGGCGGCGGGTGCATCGGGCGGGAGCAGCTTTAACCGCAGGTAATCAACCAGTCCCTGCACTTCGGGCATCTCAGGCATGCCCTCACCCTAGCTGCGGAACCCGGTTCGCGTCAGGTTCCCGAATGCGCCTGCAGGAACGAGTACACCTCGGTCTCGTCCACCCCGGGGAACGCACCGGGCGGCAGGGCCGCCAGCAGGTGCGAGTGCGCCCGGGCACTCGGCCAGGCATACCCGGACCACTCGGAGGCCAGCTCGCCGGGAGGGGTACGGCAGCAGTCCGGATCCGGGCAGCGGGATTTGGACCGCTCGGTGGTGTCCCGGCCCCGGAACCACTTCACGTGCTGGTACGGCACGCCGATGCTGAGCGAGAACTTGCCCGCCGAACCGCGCTCAATCCGGGCCGTGCACCAGTAGGTGCCGGCCGGAGTGTCGGTGTACTGGTTGAACGCACTGAACTGGTCGGGCACGGAAAACACTTCCCGTGACGTCCAGTACCGGCAGATCGGCTGGCCCTCGATGGCGCCGGTGTGGTCGGCAGGAAACGTCACGCCGTCGTTCTCGTAGGCCTTGTAGACAATGCCGCTCTCGTGCACCTTCTGGAAGTGGGTGGGAATGCCCAAATGTTCAGTGGCCAGGTTGGTGAACCGGTGCGCGGCCGTTTCATAGGAGACCGCAAAGGCGTCGCGGATGTCCTCTACTGCAATCTCCTTGGCGGCCTTGGCCCCCTGCAGGAACTCCACGGTGGCCTTTTCCGGCAGCAGCAGCGCAGCGGCAAAGTAGTTCGTGGCCACCCGCTGGCCCAGGAACTCGCCGTAGCTTCTCGGCGTCTGGTGCTGGAGCACGAAGTGGCCCAGCGCCTGCAGCAGCACCGAACGCGGATCGTGGTCCGAACGCTGTGACTGGGTCAGGTAAATGCGCCGGTTCTTCAGGTCGGTGACGGACCGGGTGGAGTGCGGAAGATCGTTCACATGATGCAGGCTGAAGCCCAGGTGTGCGGCAATATCGGCGATCACATGCTGGGACAACGGACCGGACGTGTGCCCCACCGAATCCAGCACCTTCTGTGCTTCGGCCTCGTATTCGGGGAAATAGTTGTTGCGCTCCCGCATCATGGCCCGCAGCTCGCCGTTGGCCCGGCGCGCTTCCTCCGGGGTGGCTACCTGCTCGTTGAGCCGGCGTTCCAGTTCGGCCTGCAGTCCCACCAGGGACTCGAGGACGTCGATCGGCAGCCGCGATCCGATCCGCACCTTCGGCAGGCCAAGGGAGGCATAAAGGGGTCCGCGCTGCGCCCGCTCGAGTTCGATTTCCAGCGCCGCACGCCGGCTCGGCGGCTCCGCGCCCAGCAGGGAGTCAATGCTGACATCCAGCGCAGCCGCCAGTGCCTGCATCATGCCGAGTTTCGGTTCACGCTTTCCGTTCTCGATCAGGGACAGCTGGGATGCCACCGTTCCGACGGCGGCCCCCAGATCATCGAGCGTCATGCCCTTGGCCTTGCGCAGATGCCGGACCCGGCGGCCAAGGCTGATTACGTCCAAGGTGCGGTCGGCGTCGGGCCCCGATCCGCCCTTGCGGGAGTCCGGAGCGGGCCGATTCCATGTAGTAGGCGTCACATTTTTCACGATACGCGAAGAACTGCCTTTCTTGCCAGAGATAAACCCTAGAAGAGGGGTTGTTATTGGCGCAGGCTTAGTTCACAGCACGAAATTCCGGTTTGAAGCGGACCGGAACGCACGGATGAACTCCAAGGAGATTTGCAATGAGCCAGGACCAGAACACCACCCCCACCGCAGAACAGCTCACGTCCGACTGGGAGACCAACCCGCGCTGGGACGGCATCGAGCGTGACTACACCGCCGACGACGTCGTGAAGTTGCGCGGCCGCGTACAGGAAGAGCACACGCTGGCCCGTCGTGGTGCCGAAAAGCTCTGGGACCAGCTGCGCAACGCCGGCGATGAGGGCTACACCAACGCCCTCGGCGCCCTCACCGGCAACCAGGCCGTGCAGCAGGTCAAGGCCGGCCTGAAGGCCATTTACCTCTCCGGCTGGCAGGTAGCCGCCGACGCCAACAACTCCGGACACACCTACCCGGACCAGTCCCTGTACCCGGCCAACTCGGTTCCGACAGTGGTCCGCCGCATCAACAACGCCCTGCTGCGCGCAGACCAGATCGAGTTCGCCGAAGGCATTCAGAGCGTCGAGGACTACCTGGTGCCGATCGTGGCCGACGCCGAGGCCGGCTTCGGCGGCCCGCTGAACGCCTACGAACTCATGAAGGCCATGATCACCTCCGGCGCCTCGGGCGTTCACTGGGAAGACCAGCTCGCTTCGGAGAAGAAGTGCGGCCACCTCGGCGGCAAGGTCCTCATCCCCACCGGGCAGCACATCCGCACCCTGAACGCCGCCCGCCTCGCGGCCGACGTCGCCGGCACGCCCACTGTGGTCATCGCCCGCACCGATGCCGAGGCAGCCACGCTGATCACTTCCGACGTCGACGAGCGGGACCAGGAGTTCATTACGGGCGAGCGCACCGCCGAAGGCTTCTACAAGGTCCGCAACGGCATTGAGCCCTGCATTGCCCGGGCCAAGGCCTACGCCCCGTACTCGGACCTCATCTGGATGGAAACCGGCACGCCGGACCTGGAAATGGCCCGCAAGTTCGCCGAATCGGTCCGGTCCGAATTCCCCGACCAGATGCTGGCCTACAACTGCTCGCCGTCCTTCAACTGGAAGAAGCACCTGGATGACGAGACCATCGCCAAGTTCCAGCGTGAACTCGGTGCCATGGGCTTCAAGTTCCAGTTCATCACCCTGGCCGGCTTCCACGCCCTGAACTACTCCATGTTCGATCTGGCCCACGGCTACGCCCGCTCCGGAATGAGCGCCTATGTGGAACTGCAGGAGAAGGAGTTCGGCTCCGAGTCCCGCGGCTACACCGCCACCAAGCACCAGCGCGAGGTGGGCACCGGATACTTCGACGCCATCGCCACCGCACTGAACCCCGAAGGCAGCACCCTGGCCCTGGCCGGCTCCACGGAGTCCTCACAGTTCCACTAAACCCCGGTCCTGCGGGGGCGCCGGCTGCATCCGCAGCGGCGCCCCCGCGGCTACACCGCCACAGTTTTGAAAGACCACAAGGAGAACGCCATGAATGACCCGATCACCCTGAACGGTATTTCCCTCACCGCTCCCGCAGTGCGGCGGCAGGAGGAAATCCTTACCCCGCAGGCGTTGGACTTCGTCAAGGCGCTGCACCGGGCCACGGCCTCCCGCCGGCAGGAACTCCTTCAGCAACGCCAGGCCCGCCGCCAGCAGATCTCCAACGGCACCGACCCCGCCTTCCTGCCCGAAACCCGGAACATCCGCGAAGACGACTCCTGGCGGGTGGCCCCCACGGCTCCCGGGCTGGAAGACCGGCGCGTGGAAATCACCGGCCCGGTGGACCGGAAGATGACCATCAATGCGCTGAACTCCGGTGCCAAGGTCTGGCTGGCAGACATGGAGGACTCCTCCACGCCGTCGTGGGCCAACGTCATCAACGGTCAGCTGAACCTGCGCGACGCGCTGGACCGCCGCATCGACTTCACCTCCCCGGAGGGCAAGGAGTACCGGGTGCAGGGTGCCTCGCTCACCGAGCTGCCCACCATCGTGGTCCGTCCCCGCGGCTGGCACCTGCCGGAAAAGCACATGCTGGTGGACAACACCCCGATCGCCGGCGGACTCGTGGATTTCGGCCTGTACTTCTTCCACAACGCCCAGCGCCTGATCTCCCAGGGCCGCGGCCCCTACTTCTACCTGCCGAAGATTGAAAACCACCTCGAGGCCCGGCTCTGGAACGACATCTTTGTCCTGGCCCAGGACCTGCTCGGCATCCCGCAGGGAACCATCCGCGCCACGGTCCTGATCGAAACCATCACCGCAGCCTTCGAGATGGAGGAAATCCTCTACGAACTGCGGGACCACGCCGCCGGCCTGAACGCGGGCCGCTGGGACTACATCTTCTCGGTCATCAAGAACTTCCGCACCCGCGGCCCTCGGTTCGTGCTGCCGGACCGGAACCTGGTGACCATGACGGCGCCGTTCATGCGTGCCTACACCGAGCAGCTGGTCCGTGCCTGCCACCGCCGCGGCGCCCACGCCATCGGCGGCATGGCCGCCTTCATCCCGAACCGCAAGGATGCCGCAGCCAACGACGTCGCCATGGAGAAGGTGCGTGCCGACAAGACCCGCGAGGCCGCCGACGGGTTTGACGGTTCCTGGGTGGCGCACCCGGATCTGGTGCCCGTGGCCATGGAGGTGTTCGACGGCGTGCTCGGCGACCGTCCCAACCAGCTGGAGAAGACCCGTGAGGACGTAGTGCCCAGTGACAAGGCATTGCTGGACATCGCCTCCACACCCGGGGTCATCACCGAGGCCGGAATCCGCAGCAACATCGAGGTGGGCATCCGCTACATCGAGTCCTGGCTGCGCGGCAACGGTGCGGCCGCCATCAACAACCTGATGGAAGACGCCGCCACGGCGGAAATCTCACGCTCGCAGATCTGGCAGTGGATCCACTGCTCGGCCGTGACCATTGAGGGGGACGTTGTGACGCACCAGTGGGTGGAGGAGCTGCTCGACGAAGAGTTCGCCCGCCTGCAGCGCTTCGACGGCGACCGCTTCCACGACGCCCGTGAACTCTTTGAGGAAGTTGCCTGCGGGGAGCATTTCCCCACCTTCCTCACCGTGCCTGCCTACGCCCGCTTCCTGCATGAATCGCAGGAGCTGGCTACGGCATAGCCGCTTGGGGGCGGCGGGGCGGATACCGCTTCAGTATCCGCCGGGGCAAGGACCGGGAGTCATTACCGCATCCCCCGCGGGAATGGCTTCCGGTCCTTTCTGCGTTGCACCCTGTATGAAGATTGATATCTGGTCCGACATTGCCTGCCCGTGGTGCTACATCGGAAAGCGCCGCTTCGAGACCGCCCTGGCCCGTTTTCCGCACCGGGACGAGGTAGAGGTCCACTGGCACAGCTTCCAGCTGGACCCGTCCCTGCCCGAACACTTTGACGGCACGGAGGTTGAGTACCTGAGCGAGCGCAAGGGGATCGACCCCGAACAGCTCGCCGGCATGCTGGACCAGGTAACCGTCCAGGCCGCCGGCGAGGGACTGTCCTACGACTACGATTCCCTGGTGGTGGCCAACAGCTTCTCCGCCCACCGCCTGATCCACCTGGCCAAGGCCGAAGGTGGGCTGCAAGGTGCCGACGCCGCCAAGGAAGCGCTGCTTTCGGCCCATTTCGAAAAGGGCAGGGATATCGGTGCTGCGGATGATCTGGTGGAGATCGGTACCCGGATCGGCCTGGATGCCGACCGGGTGAAGGACATGCTGGCCACTGACGAATACGCGGACGCCGTTCGCGCCGACATTGCGCAGGCGCGGTCGCTCGGGATCAGCGGAGTTCCGTTCTTTGTGCTGGATGACAAGTACGGCATTTCCGGCGCGCAGCCTGCCGACCTGTTCTCCTCGGCCCTGGAACAGGCCTGGCAGGAGTCCCATCCGCTGGTGAACCTGACACCGGTGTCAGCAGACGGACCCGCCTGCGGCCCCGATGGCTGCTAGGCACTGAAACGAACGGCTGGAACCGCGGACTCAAACAGCCACGGTTCCAACAGCCCGGAGACCGAGATGCCGGCGGCAGCATAGACCTTGTCGGCCAGGTCCAGGAAGTCGCGGGTACCGGCACAACTGTGCCGGTACTTCTGCGTCCACTCCTGCAACAGGCCGAAAAAGGCTCCGTCTCCGGCGCTGCGCCGCAGGACGTGCAGCGCCAACGCCCCGCGCCGGTAGACCCGCTCGTCGAACATGGACTCCGGGCCGGGATCGGCCAGCTGCAGGTCCTGCCGCTGCTGCTGAAGCCACGCCAGGTCCTCCTCCGCCCTCGCGTCGCTGCCCGCACCGTCGGCCGCTTCGGCCCAAATCCACTCCGCGTAGGTCGCGAAGCCCTCGTGCAGCCAGATATCGCGCCAGTTAGCCGCGGTGACCGAGTTGCCGAACCACTGATGCGCGAGTTCATGCGCTACTAACGATGCCGCTCCCGACCCGAGGTGGTTGCGTCCGAAAACGGACAGCGACTGCGCCTCCAAAGGGATCTCCAGCCCGTCATCGGCCACCACCACGGTGTACCGGCCGAAAGGATAGGGCCCGAACCGGTCGGTAAACAGGTTCATCATGGCGTCCTGCCTGGTCAATGCAGACTGGGCACGGCTGACCAGGGACGGGGGTGAAACAAGGGACTGCGGTACCGTGTCACCGGGCAGGTCGAGGTACTCGTAGCGGCCGATCTGGACCGTCGCCAGGTACGTGGACATGGGCTCGGGCTGTTCGTATACCCAGGTCTCCCGGCCTCCGCGGTCTTCCCGGGAGACCAGCCGGCCGTTGCAGGTCACCCGGTAGCCGGATTCCACCGTCACGCTGAGCCGGTAACTGGCCTTGTCGGCCGGGACGTCATTACACGGAAACCACGACGGCGCCCCGGTGGGCTGTCCGGCAACGAGGACCCCGTCGGTCAGTTCTTCCCAGCCGATGTCGCCCCAGAGACCGTTGCCGGCGCGCGGCCGGCCCCTGTACCGGATGCTCAGCCGAAAGGCGGCACCGGCGTCCAACACCCGGTTTGGTGTCACCTCCAGCTTGCCGCGGCGGTGCCGGAAAGAGCGGACGGCCGCAGGGCTTCCGTCGGACCAAAGCAGGACTTCGTCCACCCGCAGCTGCCGGTCCAGGTCCAGGATGAGCTGTTCGACGCCGGTTCGGACAGTGCCCGTAAGGCTCGCCTGGCCCTTTAGCCGGTTAGGCCCGACGTCGTAATCCAGGGTCAGGTCATACTCGTTGACGCTAAGGTCCGGGGAACCGGAGGTGGGCGTATAAGGGTCGGGCGGTTGGTTCCGATGTTGGTGCTGATGTCCGGTCTGCCACATGGCGGACATCCTGACACGGCTGCGCGATTCCGCCACGGGTAGCTTCCGAAACCGGCTTAGACGCCGCTTTCGGGATTCCCGGCGTACTTCCGCCACCGGTTCCGGTCCGCCTCAGACAGATCCTCCCAGGCGGGTGCCGGGGGCATCCACAACCCGGGCAGGAAGGTCAGCCGTTCCTCGTACAGCATCCTGCCCTCGTCCGTCGCGTCGGGAGCCATCCGGTCCGTCCCGTCGCCGGCAGGTGTTTGGTTCACGCTCAAATTCTATGCGACAGCGCATACGCATCAGCGGTTGCGTGAAGAAACGTCCTCCCGCGGTGTCCCTATCCGTTCGCTGTCCGGCTGCTTCTCGAACGGAGGGGAAGGATCTGCCGAGGTAATTTCCGCCGGGGACCAGCCCGTGTGGGCTCTTGGTCTCGCGGCAGCCTGCGGTTCCGGAGCCGGCGGCTTAGGAGACGAGTCAGCGCGGCGCCGGGCGGCCCGCGGCTTTCCCGGGCTCCCTGCTCGTCGAAAGGCCAGCCGGATCAGCAGCCCCAGGACGGACAGCACCCCGAAGGTCAACAGCCCGGTAGTCAGCGTGTCCAGCCTCTTTTGGACTGCCGCCGCTTTCTCCTCTGCCCGAGCCACAGCGGCGGTTGCCTCGGAAGCAGCGGCAGACGCCGTGAAGACGTCCTCCACAGTCCCCATAACAATGCGGTCGCCCGGCACGGCCTTGCGCAGCAGCCGGGTAACCGTGGCCAGATCGGTGGAAATGCAACCCCAGGTGGGTGCGTAGCCGGCATGGAAAAAGATGGCGAAGGAAGCGCCCTGCCTGGTTGGCATATCCGGCGGCCGGTTCCAGTTAATAACTGCCGCCTGCTCATAGAGTCCCTGCTCCATGTACCGCCAAAGGTTCTCGTCCGCTCCTGCGCCTTCCCCTTCGAAGTACTGGTTGTAGGTCGCCCCATGCTCACCGCCCCATCTGGAGGAGGGATTCAGCTCGTGGTATTCCAGCTGGGTGCCCGGGTTGCTGCGTCCGAGTGCCTCGGTGAAGCTGAAGGATCCCGTGGGTGAATACAAGGTGTTTTCCCACATGCTGCCCGGGGGTGCGAACCCGTTGCGCCCGCTGAATCCCCAGGACTGCCATTCCTGCACATAGGCGCCGTCCTCAAAAACGCAGCCGGTGAGTCGGGTTTCCGCAGCCCCGTATTTTTCGGCCGTTGCGAACGTCACGCGCTTAGCCTCGCGCACGGAGTAGCGGACTTCCCCAGCGTTGAGCCGTGCACATGGATCATGCTCCTGCTGCGCGCCGGCGGCGGACACCGGAGGCAGCAAAAGGGCGGTGAGCAGCGCCGTAGTTGCCGCAAGACCGAGGCGGCGTGCAAGAGTCAACAACATCAACTGCGCTGACGGGAACGGTGCCGGCCACGGTGCCGGCCTTCGGCCTGCGCTGCCTGGCGCCGGGGCGACGGCGTATCCGAGGGCCGCTCGCTATGCCCTCTATCCGGCGGCGCGGGAGGGGGAGGGGGGTCAGCCGTCGCTGGGGACTGCGGGGTGTTACGCATGTCGCCGGTGCTCTTGAGGTATTTGCTGCGCACCCATTTGGAGGCTTCCGCAACTCCCTTTTCCAGTGGCCCCTGCGTCTTGTACCGCTGCCAGACAGAAGCGAAGATCCCAATGACGATCAATTGGAGAATCATTTCCAGCGGCGGACGGTCCGCCAGCAGTCCGGCGGCCAGGAGGATCAGGTGCAGCGAGTACAGCGTCAGCGTCATCTTTCCCAGCAGGGCAAAGGGCCGCAGGAGCCCAGCACCGGCACCGCCTATCAGCAGAAGTATCGCCAGGAACGCCACCGAGGTCCCGATGGTGTTGACCAGTACCAGCGGCGTACTGGAGTAGGGGCTCAAGGACGCCAGCCACCACCATGAATCCGAAGGCAGGACAGGGTCCGGACCCCAGACGATGATTTCCTCAACCGTCACCTCAGGGGTGGAAGACCACACCGACGTAGCGTCCACCAGCTGTTGCCTCCCGCCGAAGGGGCCAAGGAGGAGGGCGGAAAGGACTGCAGTTGCAATGACCAGGCCAACGCCGGTAACCAGCAGCCGGATCTGCACCTTTCGCTCGGCCAGATCCAGCCGGCCGACAGCCAATCCCACGCAGACGTACGCCATCCAGGGCAGTGCCGGATACGTACCGGAGAGAAGTACCTGGCCAATGACGGCGCCGGGTGTTTCAAGGAGGGTGGAGAAGTTGGGTTCCACCCCGTTCATATCCGGCAGCGAGTCCCTGGTGGCCTGCATCAGGACGGGCGCGGCGGCAGCGATACCGGCCGCAAGAATCAACAGGGTCCGCACACGAAGCCGAAGCAGTGGGAGCGCGAGCAGGAACATCACGCCGTAATAGACGAGGATCACCTGGGCATTGATCGCAAGGTAGCCGAGAAACAACCCGATGATGGTGATGAGGCCGGCACGCACGGCAAGTCCATAACGGACCGCAGTCATCGTCCGCCCCCGCGGCGGGTACATCCCCCCTGACATAAAGGCCAGGGATATCCCGGCAAGCACTGCAAATAGCGCTGCCCCCTTGCCGGCGAACAATAGCCACGTGAGCGTGGGTTCGAAGTCCTCGTTCCAGGCGGGCAGGATGTGAATTGCCATCATGGCAATCAGCGCCGCTCCCCGGGCAGCGTCGATGCCCGTGACCCGCCGTTTACCCAGGTCTGCCTGACCCAACCCGCTCATGATTTCCCCTTTTTGCTCAGTACGCCCGTGCCAGAGCTTCAGGGACTTGAGGCCGGTGCGCAAGCGTAGTCTGCAATCCCGCTGCAATGAGGTCAGCCACGAGCAGTGCGGTCTCTTCTTCGCTCAGGTCGGTAAGCGGTCCCCGGACGGGGCCGGAGGGCAGCCCCAGCGTCCGAAGCGCGGCCTTCGCCGAGGCTGCACCTGGGCACCTGAACATCCCGGTGTAGACCGGCAGCAGGTCCCGGTGAATCCGCAGTGCATCGTCGACCCGGCCCTGCCGGTACGCGAGGGTCAAGGCACGCAGCTGGTTTGCGGCAACATGGCCGACCACGGAAACGACGCCGACGGCGCCTATGGACAGCAGCGGTAGGTTCAAGGCGTCGTCCCCCGAGTAGTAGACCAGCTCGCTGTGCTTCATAACCCAGGAAGAAGATACGAGATCGCCCTTGGCGTCTTTTACCGCAACGATATTTGGATGACGGCTGGCCGCCACCAGGGTTTCGGGTGCGATTGCGACGCCGGTGCGGGCCGGGATGTCGTACAGCATCACCGGCAGGTCGGTGCTGTCGGCAATGGCTTCGAAGTGGCGCAGCAGGCCCTTCTGCGTGGGGCGTGAATAGTAGGGGGCAACCACCAGCAGGCCGTCTGCCTTCTGCTCAGCTGCAGCACGGGCCAGCTCGATGCTGTGCCGGGTATCCGTGGAGCCCACCCCCGCGATGACCCGCCGCTGGGTCCCCGCGGTGACCCGCTTGACCGAATGGATCATGGACGCTTTTTCCCAATCCGAGGTAGCGAAGGACTCACCGGTGGTGCCGTTGACCACCACTGAGTCGTTCCAGCCGGTCCGAAGCAGCCACCGGGCCAGTTCTTCGGCGCCGGACTGGTCCAGTTGGCCGCGCTCATCCATGGGCGTGACCATGGCGGTAAGCACTGTGCCGAACCGCCGGGAGACGTCGGTTGTCCTTGTATTTCCCGCAGATGTACTCATAACCCTGCTCCTACATACTCAATCGACTTGCGGTGCCGTGCACGCCGCTGTGTTGGACGGCTCTGGCCCCAATGGGCCAGTGGATTCCCGCACCAGGCGCTATTGGCGGGGACGCTCTCCCCGCGCATCAACAATGAGCAGCCTCCGACGGTGCCGCCCGCTTCAATGGCACTGCCGGGCAGCACGATGCTGTTGGGTCCCAGCGTTGAACCGTCGCCCAGCATCACTTCGTCCATCCGCATGATGCGGTCATGGAAAAGGTGGGTCTGCAGGACCGTTCCGCGGTTGATGCTCGCGCCGTCGCCCACCCGGATGAGGTCGAACTCCGGCAACCACCAGGTCTCGCACCAGACGCCGCGGCCGATCCGTGCACCCATCCAGCGCAGCCAGGCATTGAGCATGGGGGTCCCCAGACTCATACGCACCAGTCCGGGAACGGCCAGGGATTCCGAAAACACGTCCGCCAGCTCGTTCCGCCAGACAAACGAACTCCACAGCGGATGCTCGGACGCCTCAAAGCGGCCCACCAGCAGCCATTTCGCCACAACGGCAATGAGCGCCGCCGCGATTCCGCTCACCAGCAGTACGGGACCGGACCACAGGAGGGCAGTGAGGAAGCCGAACGCGTCGTACAGGGCGGCCAGTGCCCAGACCGTCAGCAGGGCCAGCCATGCGGTGATTACCGCCGGCAGTATCCGGCAGGCTTCGACGGCGCTGCGGGCAACGAGTAGGCGCCGGGGAGGATCGTAGGTCCGGGCGGTGTCCCCCACCTGTACCGGCCGCGGCAGCTCTACCGCCGGGCGTCCGAACCAGGACGTACCCGCCGGCATGTCCCTGGGGGCCGAGGAAAGCACTGCGATCAGGGAATTCTCCCGTACGTGGATGTCCGGACCCACTATCGCCGAGTTCCCGACGAAGGACTGTTCCGCGACACTCGACGGGCCGAGGTGCAACCACCCCTGGCGCACGCGCCGTGCCGACACCATGGAGTGGTCCGCAAGGAAGGTCCGGTCCTGCAGCCGCGTCAGGTGCGGAACGGTTTCCATGGTGGAGATTTCCACGTGGCGGCCGACCTTTGCACCCAGGAGCCGCATCCATACCGGCGTCAACACGCTGGCGTAGATCGGATACATCGTGACCAGGGACCGGCTGAGCATCAGGTTGCTCAGCCAGGACGCCCAGCCTGCCATGCCGGACGCAGGGTGCATACCCGCCGGCATGCGGCGGGCAGCCGCGCGGACTACGGCTGCAGTGAGCGCGAGGAACGTCGCCATGGACATCACGACAAACACCGGTGCCCAGATCGCCAGGATCCACAGTGCGTCGGTGAAGGAAGTAACCCCGTTCAGCAACCACAGCATCAGTGCGGATCCCGGCGCTATGGAAAGGAGGTTCAGCACCGCAATGCCGGCGAGGGATGCCGGGTAGAGCAGCCGTACTCCGCGGGATTCCGTCGCCGGTGCCGCTTCCGTCGGCCATCCGGTCCCCGCAATACCGACCTTCCGCATCTGGGATCCTGCCCAGAGCTCGTTTGCGGGGATCTCGCCGGAGACCAGGGTTCCCGGTTCCGTTTCCGCCCCGCGGCCGACTTTCGCCCCTCCCATCAGGGTGGACCGGGCGCCGATCCGTGCGTCTTCGCCTACCTGCACGGTGCCGATGTGGAGTTGGCCGCCTTCTATCCAGTGACCGGCCAGGTCTGCTTCGTATTCGATCGAGGAACGATCCCCTATCGAGGCGAAACCGGTGACGGGCGGCATGGCATCAAGGTGGACGCCTTCCCCGATCCGGCAGCCCAGCTTGCGGGCGTACCACGTGCCCAGGGGGGATCCCATGATGGGCTCGAGCTTGCAGTACGTCACGATCCGTTCAGCTGCCCACAGCCTCAGGTGGGTGCTGCCGCCGCGCCGGTAGATACCCGGGCCGATTCCCAGCAGCAGCAGCCTGCACGAGGCCACCGCCGCCACCATCCGTGCCGGCAGGCTGTACAAAGCAAACCAGGCGGCAAGGGTGGGGGCCACCGGTGGATCCGGCGTCCAGGGGCTGCCCACCACATGGAACATCACCATGCAGACGATGGCGATGCCCGTAACGTACCGCAGGCCAGTGATTCCGTAGAGGGCGGCAATCAGCGGTGCCTGGACCAGTCCCAGCCACCAGGGCGATTCGGGGGTTTCACGGACATCCAGGGTTGAATCGCGCAGGGAAGCGAGATGGTCGGACATCGTGCCCAGCGTCGGATGCTCATAGATATCGGCCACCGAAACCTTCGGGTAGCGTTCCCGCAGTGCCGATACCAGTTGGGCGGCGGCCAGGCTGGCTCCACCCAGGGCAAAGAAATCGCTCTCCTCCGTCAGCGGCAGCGGGCCCAGCAGGTCCGTCCACCGCTGACCAAGCCAACGCAGGTCGGCATTGAGTTCCACCCGGACGTCAGTTGGCGTTTCCGTTGCCGGTAACGGCCAGGGCAGCGCCTTGCGGTCCACCTTTCCCGAGGCCTTCATGGGCAGTTCATCAACTATCCCCAGCGAAGGGACAATGGATGCCGGCAGGTTCTGTGCCAGCTGTGCCCGCGCGGCGCCAAGGTCCAGGGTTGTCCCGGCAGTCGGGACGAGATATCCCGCCAGCACCTGGTTCCCCGACAGGGTGGAATGGACTGCGGCCGATGCGGCAGCCACTCCCGGCAGCCGGCTCAAGGCGTCATCAATCTCGCCGAGCTCAACCCGGCGGCCGCCCAGTTTGATCTGTTCATCCACCCGGCCCACAAAAACGAGGCCTTCCTGGTCGGCGCGGACGTGGTCTCCGCTGTAGTAGGCCCGTTCCCATCCGAGAGCCGGCAGTGGAGTGAATTTCTCGGCGTCCTTTGTCGGATCCAGGTAACGCGAAACCCCGACGCCGCCAATGACCAGCTCGCCTACTTCCCCCCAGCGCACGGGGTTCCCTTCTTCGTTGAGGACGGCGAGCTTCCACCCGTTCAGCGGCAGGCCGATCCGAACCGGAGACCTTCCGTCCAGGATGGCACCGCAGGCAATAACCGTGGTTTCGGTTGGACCATACGTATTCCAGAGCTCCCGCCCGGGTGCCGCCAGCCGCCGGACCAGGTCCTCCGGACAGGCTTCACCGCCGAAAATCAGCAGCCGGACACGGTCCAGGGTTTCGGTGGACCAGTGCGCGGCGAGGGTGGGCACAGTGGAAACGGCAGTGATTCTCCGTTCCACCAGCCAGGGACCCAGATCTGCGCCGGACCGTACCACGGAACGGGGTGCCGGGACCAGACAGGCACCATGGGCCCACGCCAGCCACATCTCTTCGCAGGAGGCATCAAAGCTCACGGAGAGCCCGGCCAGGACCCGGTCCCCCGGGGAAAGCGGGGCACTGACGCAGTAGAGCGAGGATTCGGCATCCACCAGGGCAGCGGCGGATCGGTGGGTTACGGCCACGCCCTTGGGCTTTCCGGTGGAGCCGGAGGTGAAGATGATCCATGCATCGTCTTCGGGGTGCGGCTGCGGGCTGTGTCCGCCGCTCGGGACCCCTTGAAGCAGGTTCATCTCCAGTCCGGCTTCAATAACCGCGCAGACTCCGCCTTCGGCCCACACCGTCTCGGCCCGGCCGGCCGGTTCGTCCGTGTCCACCGGGACATAAGCGGCTCCGGAGTACAGCACGCCGAGAATTGCTACATACAGGTCCACCGATCCGGAGGGAACATAGATTCCCACCCGGTCCCCGGCACCAATGCCGCCCGCCCACAGCCGCCTTGCGAGCGCTTGTACCTGGAGCTCGAGTTCGGCATAGCTCAGGGACACGGTTCCGTCATCGATGGCGGGGGCCCCTGGATAGGCTGAGACCGTTTCGGCGAGGATATCCACCAGGGTCCGCTGCTCCGGTGCGGGGCCGCCGTTCAGTACCGCCAATTCTCCGGGGAGGGGCGGTCCGGTTGTGCTGCCGCTAGCGGCCGGATGCCGGAGCGTCATTGGTCCAGCGGCCGTATCCTGCGGGTTTTCGGGCGTGTTCATATACTGCAGCTCCCCTGCTGATGCATGACGTGGTCGAGGGACCACAACCTGAGACAGGCGTTGGCCTGATCAATGCAGGGAACAATAGGAAAATGACAGCAGATTCACACGAGTACCTCAGGCGCGCAGGAGGCCGTTCGATACGGCCTTAACCACTTCCCCCTCCCCTGCAGATACTCGGGCGGCTACCCGATCTGAGTTCGCTACGCGTAGCGAACCGCGTCACCGCAGGCATCCAGGGCACAGGTAGAACTACGCCCACGTGGTTCACAGCCTGTACCTAGGTTTCCAACAGGTTACGAACAGAAGCCGTTGGTTGTGTGGTGCACCCCGCGCTCGACAGGGGAATAACAGATATTCTGCCGACGGGACCTACAGCATGTCCTCTGCAACAACAACGCGGCCCCGGCTGTCCGGAGTGGATGCGGCGCGCGGCCTGGCGCTTTTCGGAATGATGGCGATCCATCTCCTGCCGGCGGCAAACGAAGATAGTGAGCCGACGCTGACGTGGCTGCTGTTCGCCGGGAAGGCTGCAGCACTCTTTGCCCTGCTGGCAGGGGTGTCGCTGGCCTTCACCACCCGGACGGCGCGGGCGGAGCGGGGAAATTTCCTCACCGCGGCCCGCTGGAGCGTGGCTGCACGGGCCGGGCTGGTTACGGGCCTTGGCCTGGCCATTGCCTATGTGGAAATGGACGTCTTCATCATCCTGGCCTATTACGGCGCCATGTTCCTGCTGGCCGTCCCGCTGCTGGGGGTAACGACCCGGACCCTGCTCCTGGCCGCGGCAGGATTCGCGCTGCTGGGGCCGGTGTTGATGCAGGCGCTGCGGGATTCCCTGCCCGCACCGGGTTTCGATCCCACGTTCACTACGTTGCTGACGGAACCCGGCGTTTTCATCAGCCAGCTCCTGCTTACGGGAACCTATCCCGCCATTCCCTGGTTGGCTTACATCTGCGCAGGACTGGCCGTTGGAAGGATGAAACTGGACCGGCCCGGTGTCCAGTTCGGACTGCTGGGGGCAGGCGCAGCACTGGCAGCGGCAGCCTGGTTCGGCTCACAGCTGCTGCTCAGCGGCCCCGGATTCGATCGGTTGCTTGTCTCCGAACCGGAGCTGGGTTCCCGTGATCTGCAGGACATCCTCGTCTGGGGCACAGAGGGCTACCTTCCCACCTCGTCCTGGTGGTGGCTGTCGATCATGGCTCCGCACAGCACCACGCCGTTCGATCTGCTCCACACCATCGGGGTCGCCGCCGCTGTGCTCGGAGCCATGCTGCTCGTAGCCCGCTACGCGGGTAAGGCGTTGTTCGTCCTGTCCGCTCCGGGGCGGATGACGCTGACCCTGTACTGCGCGCATCTGCTTTTCCTCGGCACCGGAATGCTGGCAGACCTGCCGCAGGTTTCCCTTTGGCTTCAAATCTCCGCCTTTGTGGTCTTCGCCGTCCTGTGGCAGCGGGCCGGGAAGCAGGGGCCGCTGGAGAACTTCGTCTCCAACGGTGCCGCGGCCGCCCGCAACTCCGTTCTGCGGCGGCACTCGGATCCTACCTCCGCCGAGCGGGGCGACTGAAGCGGCGTTACTGAACCTCGCGTGCATCCACGGCATAGGAGAGCACAAAGGCGGCTGGCAATCCCAACTGCTCCGGCCCGACGTCGTACGCGCACAGCCCGGTGACCCCGGCATCCGTTTCCGGCAGCTCGCTACTGTAATGCGTTTCCACGCTGCGGGGATCAACCCGCAGCCCCCGCCCGGAAGCCTTCAGCAGTGCTTCCTTGCGAACCCACAGCTGCGCCCTCAGCCGGGGGCGATCAGGAACCGCGACGGAGGCAACGGCCGCCTTTTCCGGGCCCGTGGCCATCACGTCCTCAACAGCCGAGTCGGAGAAAGCCTGCGCGGCGGCATCCTCCAGGTCCACGCCCACACGCGTCTCGGCGAGCGCTGCCGCGAGCCAGTTCCCGCAACGGCTGAAACTGACCCGCAGCGGGATGAGCTGGCCGGCAAGGAAATAGCGCGGCTCACCATGGCTTCCGTCATTGCCGCGGGCGCAGTCCGGACAGTGCGCAACTGCGGTAACGTCCACCTCCGGCACCTCCAGGTGTGCGGCCACCAGGGACCGGGCCGCCAGCCTGCCGGCCAGGAAACGACGACGGTCCTCCTCGCGGTGGAGCCCCTGCGCCCGTGCCAGGACCGCCGTTCCCAGGCTGTCCGCTGCGCTGAGGTCCACTAAATCCAGCTGCCGCGCTGCCAGCCGGACAGATCCGGGCGTCTGCCGGGGCCCGCGCGTTTCGATGTGCGGCAGGTCCACCCCGGTTATTGTCCGTCCGGCGTCGAAGTTCCCGGGCAGCTCAGTGCACCCGGGCCGGCGGCCACTGCCTGCTCCGCTGGAAGCAGTTCCTGGAATCCGGAGCCGATCACCACGTCAACGGAGGCGTCCGTCCGCTCATCCAGGACGTAGTCCGTGCCGGGAATGTGCTGCTGCAAAGTGTAGGCAGCGGCGAAGCCGGAGGCCCCGGAAAGCACCAGCGCCGTCATGCCGGAGCGGTTCACGCTGCTGTTGCCCACCCGGTCCACCCGGAAGCCGCGCTCGTTCAGGGCGTTGCCGACGGTGGCACCCAGGCCCGGCGACGCCGTCGCGTTGTACACATTCACCGTCACGGTACCGGGGTCCAGATACGGAAAAGGCCCGGCCGGACATTTGTCCACCGGACCCGCAGAGGTACTGGGTGCTGCGCTTGGCAACCGCACCCACCCCGAAATCAGTCCCTGCGCCAGGATCGCCGCCAGGACCAGGAACAGAGCCAGAAACCCGACCACCGAATTATGCAGCCGCCGGCGCCGTTTCGCGCGCCGGACCAGCTCCGGCTCGTCGGTGGGTGCGAACACCGCGCCGAGATCACCGCCGGTGATAATCCGGTGCCCGTGCCATTCCCTCGGATCGTTCTTCGCGGGATTGCCGCGGTGCCGCCCCTCGGGGGGCTCCTTAGTCATCGAGGACCAGCACGCGTGCGTGCAGTATGGTCCGCTGGTGCAGTGCCGTCCTTACGGCCCGGTGCAGTCCGTCTTCAAGGTACATGGTGCCCTTCCATTGGACGACGTGCGGGAACAGGTCTCCGAAAAAGGTGGAATCCTCGGCCAGCAGCGCGCCGAGGTCCAGCGTGGCCTTCGTGGTCACCAGATCATCCAGGCGAACCTGCCGGGGAGGTACCGCTGCCCAGTCCTTAGGTGTTACATATCCATGGTCGGGGTAGGGGCGCACATCGCCAACAGCTTTGAAGATCACTAGTACAGAGTAGAGAACATCCGCATCCAAAGAAACAGCGACGCTCGGGCGCGCCGCCCGCAAAACACCTGATTGGACACTCCACCGGCTTCGATTCCCCGAAAATGCGGTCCGGGCAACAGACACGGGATACTGGGGAGGTGAATACCTCTGCTCCCCGAATCGGCCTCCTGCTCGACGTCGACGGCCCCGTGGCCAGCCCCGTCTCCCGGAGCGTCCGCCCCTCCATCATCCGGGACCTGGTTGCCTTGGCAACCGCTGGCTGGCCGGTCATTTTCAACACGGGCCGCTCCGATGCCTTCATCCGCGAGCAGGTCATGCAGCCGATGATGGCCGCCGGGCTGCCGGAAGGAGTGCGGCTGCATGCCGTGTGTGAAAAGGGTGCCGTCTGGTTCTCCTTCGACGGGACCGGACCGGAGCAGTCCCAGGTGGACCCGGAATTGAAGGTCCCCGGAGACTATGCCGAGGCCATCCGCGACCTGGTGGCCGCCAAGTACTCCGAGACCATGTTCTTCGACGAAACCAAGCTGGCCATGGTCTCCGTGGAGCAGCACGTGCAGGTGGACAACTCCGACTACCTCACCGACCAGCGCCGGTTCGACGCCGATGCGCTGGAGCAGATGTCCCTGGCCGGAATGGGCGGCCGCCGTTTGGAGCACGCCATTCCGGACGCCCGCGGTGCCGTCGCCTTCCGCATTGATCCCACCATCATCTCCACCGACATTGAAGCCATGGGAGTGGGCAAGGACCTGGGCGCCCGCCGCGCACTGTCCCTGCTCGAAGCGGACGGCACGCCGGTTCCGCACCTCTGGCGGACAGTCGGCGACTCCCGCACCGATTACGCCATGGCGGACGAGCTGCACGCGCTGGGGTACGACGTCGCGCATGTGGACGTGCGGCCGGCCGACGGTGTCCCGTCCGTGCCGTATCCCGTGCTGACGGCCGGGTCCCTGATCCACGACGACGCCGGCGCTGCCTACTTCGAGCGCTGGGTGGCCATGGCTGCCGGGGAAGCGGAAGACGACGCCGTCGTCGTCTAGTCCTCCCCCGGCGGCCTCCGGACCTACTCCAGGCGCAGTACCGCTTCGACGGATTCCTGGATTTCCGGCGCCCCGGGAGCGACGGCGGACGCGAAACGGCCCACAATTTCTCCACTGTCGGTGATCAGGAACTTCTCGAAGTTCCAGCCGATGTCATCGCCCAGCTCTCCGTCATGGAACCGGGTCAGGGCGGCGTAGAGCGGGTGCCGGTTCGGGCCGTTGACATCGGTCTTGGCGGTCAGCGGGAAGGTGACGCCGAAGTTCCGGGAGCAGAACTCGGCAATCTCTTCATTGGTGCCCGGCTCCTGGCCGGCGAAGGA
Source organism: Arthrobacter sp. zg-Y769 (assembly GCF_020907405.1). Classification (GTDB taxonomy): domain Bacteria; phylum Actinomycetota; class Actinomycetes; order Actinomycetales; family Micrococcaceae; genus Arthrobacter_B. The sequence continues at coordinate 84,139 of NZ_JAJJOE010000012.1, read as the reverse complement.
GTTGCTGGGCACGCCGAGGATGGTGAAGTTCCGTCGCTCGTAGGTTTCGTAGAGGGCCTGCAGTCCCTCGTACTGGGAGGTAAAACCGCAGCGCGAGGCAACGTTCACCACCAGCACGGCCTTGCCGCGGAACAGCTCTCCGAAGGTGGTTTCGGTGCCGTCGAGCATGGTCAGGGGAATGTCGTACAAGTTCTCGTTCGTATTGTCGCGCAAAGCGTCGTTCTCCACGGAGCTCCCTTTCGATTTGGTCTGTTTCCATTGCATCCCATCCATGGCTGAACACCCAATTCCGGCTTCTGCGCCTACCCGAATGAAACACCGCGACGTGATTCATAGCACTTCGTAACATTTGGTTTCGACTTGACAGACGCGGTGATAGCTTGCCGATATGAGTGCTATTCCCGCGTCAATTCCCGTCCTGGACCTGAGCACGGCACGCAATGCCGACGGCTCCTTCAACTCCGGCTTCATCGATCAGCTGCGCGATGCCACGCACCGGATCGGCTTCTTCCAGCTGGTTGGCTACGGCGCCGCCCAGGCACGGGTGGACGAACTGTTCGACGTCACCAAGCGGTTCTTCGACCTGCCGCTCGAGGACCGGCTGGCCCTGGATAACCGGAATTCCCCGCACTTCCGCGGCTACACCCGGCTCGGCACCGAAATCACCAAGGGCCGCCCCGACGCCCGCGAACAGGTGGACTTCGGCCCCGAACGCGCGCCCGTGGCAGAGTACCCGGCAGACCAGCCCTACTGGCTGGTCCAGGGCCCCAACCAGTTCCCGGACGACGTATTGCCCGAGCTGCGTTCCACCGCCATGGACTGGGCCGAGGCCATGAGCTGGGTCGGCGCGGAACTGCTCAGCGCCATCGCGGTGTCCCTGGAACTGCCCGAGGACCACTTCACGGAACCCTTCGAGGACACCCCGGCCTGGATGGCCAAGCTCATCCACTATGTGGGCGGCGTCGTCAAGGAAGCCGGCACTCAGGGCGTCGGGGCACATGCCGACTATGGCTTCATCACCCTGCTGCTGCAGGATTCGGTGGGCGGCCTGGAAGTGAAGCCGCACGAGTCCGACACCTGGCTTCCGGTGGAACCCATCCCCGGTGCACTGGTGGTGAACCTGGGCGAAATGCTTGAGGTGGCCACCCAGGGCTACCTCTCCGCCACCATCCACCGTGTCCTGGCACCGGCCCCGGGCGTGGACCGCTATGCCATTCCGTTCTTCTGGTCACCGCGGCTCGATTCGGTGATCGATCCGGTGCAGCTTCCGGCCGAGCTGGCCGCGCAGTCACGCGGCATCTCCGACGATCCGGACAACCCCATGCTGGCCTCCTACGGCGCGAACGTCCTGAAGGGCTGGCTGCGGGCGCACCCGCAGGTGGCCAAGCTGCATCATCCGGAGCTTGTGGGGAAATAAAGCCTCGAACGAAGCCAGCTCAGCCCGACGGCGGCGTGAACTGGCTGGCGGTGAATTCCGCGCCCTGCGGGTCACGGATCAACGCCGTTCGCGACCACTCTTCATCGCTCTGGTCCAGGTAGGCAGGAAACCTGCAGGGTAGACGGCTGCGGAAGCGGGAACCCTGTGGTTCCCGCTTCCGCTTTCAGTTCGGCAAGAGCGCTAGTCGACGGAGCCGGCTTTCACCTTGCCCGAATGCTCCTCCTCCGGGCCTTCCAAGACGTCCGGGTCCTGCACGCTGTCCGTGTACCACTCGGTGAGGGCGGGGTCGTCGCTCTCAAAGTCGGCACCGGCGCCTTCAGCCTCCGGCACGTGCGCGGTGCCGAAGACGAAGTCGTCTCCGTGCTCGTCGATGCCGCGGCGCACGCCGCCGCTGATGGCCTCCAGCGCATACCGGCGCCGGATCATCAGTGGGTCGTTGCGCAGGTCCTTGGCCCAGGACACCATCACGCCGACGAGGATGATGGTGAACGGCAGGGCGCAGGTCACCATGATGGCCTGGAGTCCCGAAAGGGCGTTCTGGCCCCCGGCCAGCAGCAGGAACATGGCGATCAGCCCGAGTGCCGCCGACCAGATGATGGTCACCGATTTCGAGGGCACGGGCCGGCCCGACTGGGACATCGAGCCCATGACGTTGGCGGCCGAGTCCGCGGCGGTGACGAAGAAGACCAGAATCGCGAGCATGCACACGATAGGTGTCACGGAGCTGAACGGCAGGTTGGCCAGCAGATCGAACATGACGTTCTCTCCGGAGCCCTTCATGGTCAGGTCCAGCCCGTTCTGGTTCATCCAGATGGCGGTTCCGCCGAAGACCGTGTACCAGCAGACGGAGATGGTCAGGGGAACGAAGACGACGACGGTGACGAACTGGCGCAGGGTGCGGCCCTTGGAGATTTTGGCGATGAACATTCCCACGAACGGCGACCAGGAGATCCACCAGGCCCAGTACAGGGTGGTCCAGCCGGTCAGGAAGGCTTCCTGCTCCGCGCCCTGGCCGGCGAAGACGGTCAGCATGTCCGGCATGTTGCCGACAAACGCGATGAGCGAGGCCGGCAGCAGATCGAGCAGGAAGAACGTCGGCCCGGTCAGCAGGACAAAGAGCGTCAGCAGAATGACCAGGGTCATGTTGAGGTTGGAGAGCAGCCGGATGCCCTTCTTGATGCCGGCGACCGCGGAGATGGTGAAGACAACCGTCAGGAGGCTGATGGCGACGACGACGAAGCCGTTGCCCAGCTCCCGGCCCGTGATGATCGAGACTCCGGTGCGGATCTGGAGCGCTCCGATGCCCAGCGAGGTCGCGGTGCCGAACAGTGTCACCAGCACCGCGGACACGTCGATGATCTTTCCCAGCACCCGGTTGTTGCCGTCAGGGAAGACCGGTTCGAACAGCGACGAAATCAGCGGCAGCCGGCCGCGCCGGAACGAGGCGTAGGCCAGGGCGCCGCCCACCAGGGCGTAGATGATCCAGGCGAGACTGGCCTGGTGCAGGAAGGTGGTCGACATGGCCGGCAGGATGGCGGCGGAGGTGCCGGCCTCGGCGTCAGTCGAGGGCGGCGGGGAGAGGAAATGGCTGAGCGGTTCCATCGGACCGTAGAAGATCAGCGCGATGCCCAGACCAGCTGCGAACAGCATGGAGATCCAGGACGTCGTGGAGTACTCCGGCGTGCTGTCGTCGGCCCCTAGCCGGATCTTGCCGGTCGGCCCGAAGCCGACCACCAGCATGAAGATCGCGGCTGCAACCATGGTGGCGTTAAACAGCCAGCCGAAATGCACAACCACCCAGCCCTGCATGCCGGTGCCCACGGAACTGAGGTTGCTGGGCGCAAAAATCGCCCACGCCAAAACGGCGAGAGAGATGGCCATGGCAAAAATGAACACACTGCGCCGGGTCGGATAGCTGACCCCGGTGTCCTCAACGCTGATGCCCGGGACCAGCCCGGGGTGGAGGCTAAGCGCTGGGGCGGAAGCAGCAGTACGCAGCGCTTTTTTGACACGCTCGACAGGGCGGTCGGCAGCCCTGCGCACCGGAGACCCGGACACGCTTGAACCGTCGGTACTGCCTGAGACGTGCTCTGGAGGTGAAGACTCGGAATTCATAACGCTAAACTTTAGTGCATAAAGCGCCAATTCCAGTAAATCGTGGATTGCAACGGTGCCCTCTCGATCAATCGCAGAAGCGCCCACATAGCAGCAATACCGCGGCAGGACCAATCGAACGAAAACGCTCGAACCAGGTTTCACGGTAGCCCTGCGCGCCGCGAAAGTATGGCACTTTATCCACCGATGCAATCGGAGGAAATAGCGAAAGTCCAGATACTGACATCCCTTTATAATTTTATTCTTATAGTTGCCAGAAACAATTGCAGCCGCCCGAATATCATTATCGCGCACCTACCGTTGACTCGCTCCGGCCCCGTCCCTAGGCTGTCGGGCAAGCCGGAGCGGCACCGCTATTTCCAGTCCATAACGCTCCCGCGGTGATCGAAAGGCTTTCGATATGCCGCTCTACGCCTACCGCTGTGCGGACTGCCTCGACTTCGAGGTCCAGTTCGCCATGGGCTCCGCACCCGCTTCCCTTCCCTGCCCCGCCTGCGGGGCGCCCGCCCGGCGACGCTTCACCGCACCCAACCTCTCGCGCGCTTCCTCCAGCGCGTACCGGTTGATCGAGTCCACGCAGCGCTCGGCCTCGGAGCCCGCCGTGGTCCACTCCCCCGGCCCGCAGCCGGGCACCCGTCCGGCCGGCAACATCAGCACCAATCCGCTCCACCGAAAGCTGCCCCGCCCCGACTAGTCCCCGGCTGTTCCCACCCCCAAGGAGAAGTCATGCCCAAGGCCGTCTTTCCACTTGATTCCGCCAGGAAGTTCGAAGACCAGGAAAAGCTGGGACACAACCGGTGGCATCCGGAAATACCTCCGGTTGCGGTGCTCAAGCCCGGTGAGGCCTTCCGGGTGGACTGCCGCGAGTGGTTTGACGGTGCCATAGTCAACGACGATTCCGCCGAGGACATCCTGAACGCCCCGCTGCTGACCGTGCATAAACTCAGCGGCCCGTTTGCCGTGGAAGGCGCACGTCCCGGCGACCTGCTCGTGGTGGACATCCTCGACGTCGGCCCCATACCGCAGGAGGACTCCGGCCCGCTGGCGGGACAGGGCTGGGGTTACACCGGGATTTTCGCCCGGGAGAACGGGGGCGGCTTCCTCACCGAACAGTTCCCCGACGCCTACAAGGCCGTCTGGGATTTCACCGGCCAGACCGCCACCTCCCGGCACGTTCCCGGCGTCTCCTTTACGGGCCTGATCCATCCCGGACTGATGGGGACCGCGCCGTCGCCGGACCTGCTCGCCACGTGGAACCGGCGGGAAGGTGACCTGATCGCCACCGACCCGCAGCGGGTACCGCCGCTGGCGCTGCCGCCGGAGGCCGAGCACGCCATCCTCGGGGGCCTGCCCCGGGACCAGTGGGAGCGGGTGGGCGCGGAAGCCGCCCGTACCGCGCCGCCGCGGGAGAACGGTGGCAACCAGGACATCAAGAACCTGTCCAAGGGGAGCCGGATTTTCTATCCGGTGTTTGTGGACGGCGCGAACCTTTCGGTGGGTGACCTGCACTTCTCCCAGGGCGACGGCGAAATCACTTTCTGCGGCGCCATTGAAATGGGCGGGTTCATCGATCTGAAGGTGGACCTTATTAAGGGCGGCATGGAGACCTACGGTGTCTCCGAGAACGCGGTCTTTATGCCGGGCACCGTGGATCCGCAGTTCAGCGAGTGGATCGCGTTCTCGGGCACCTCGGTGACGCTCGACGGCGAGCAGCGCTACCTTGACTCGCACCTGTCCTACCAGCGGGCCTGCCTGCACGCGATCGACTACCTGACGAAGTTCGGGTACAGCCCCGAACAGGCTTACCTGCTGCTTGGCGCCGCGCCGATCGAAGGCCGGCTGTCCGGAGTGGTGGACATCCCCAATTCGTGTTCCACCGTGTACATCCCGACGTCCATTTTCGACTTCGATGTCCGCCCGTCGGCGTCCGGACCGTTCCACATTGATCGGGGCATTGGAGCGCCGCGGGCCAGCCGCCGCTGACCGAACGCTGACCCGGCGCTGACCAGGCGGGGCCGGGTCAGCCTGTCTCCCGGGGCGGGATAAAATATGGCAGTGAATAACAACACTTTCCCACTCCTGATGGCCCCGGGACGCATGGGCCCCATGGAAACCCACAACCGTATCGTCCTGCCTGCAATGGACATGAATGTCTCCGAGCACGGCGAGATTGAACAGCCCGAAATCGACCACTACGTGGCCCGTGCCGCCGGAGGCGCCGGCCTGATCATCACCGGCGCCTGCGCCATCGCGTTCCCGCACGGAGCGGCGTCCATGAAGGAACCGGGGCTGTCGGATGACAAGTACATTCCCGGCCTCAAGGCGCTGGCCGACGCGGTCCACGCCGCCGGCAGCAAGCTCTGCATCCAGTCCACGCATCACGGCAAGGTAGCCCGGGTGGATGTCGCCAATGACCGGCCCGTACTTGCACCCAACCAGCCGGACTACGCCTACAACATGTCCGCCCTGGCGGACAGCACCCCGGAAGAGCTCGGCAAGATGGGCGCCGCCACCGCCGGCAAGCAGACCGCCTACCACGAGATGACGGCCGAGGATATTTCCTGGCTGGTCTCCACCTGGGCCGATGCGGCCGAACGCGTTGCCAAAGCCGACGCCGACGCCATCGAGATCCACGTGGCGCACGGCTACATCCTCGGCGTCTTCCTCAACCAGCGGGACAACCTGCGTACGGATGAATACGGCGGCTCCCTGGAAAACCGGGCCCGGCTCGCCTGCGAAGTCATCAGCGCCGTGCGGGAGCGGGTGGGTGACCGCCTGGCCGTCCTGGTCCGCGTGGCCGGCGAGGAATACGGGCAGGAAGGCGGCCTCACCCTCGACGAAGCCATCGAAGCGTCCAAGCTGTTCGAGCAGGCTGGCGCAGACGCCATCCACGTCACCGGCTGGGGCCGCAACCCGTTCGACAACTTCACCGACGGCCCGCTGCCCAACAAAGTGGGCGCCTACCTGCAGAACGCCGCAGAGATCAAGAAGCACGTGTCCGTCCCGGTGATCGCCGTCGGCCGGATGCTGCCGGAGGTGTCCGAGAAGGCGCTGGCCGCCGGACAGATCGACTTCGCCGCCATGGGACGCCAGCTGCTGGCCGATCCGGAACTGCCGAACAAGCTCCGCGATGGCAAGTTCGACCAGGTCCGCCCCTGCATCAACTGCTACCTCTGCGTTGCCGAGAACTTCTTCGACGACACCCCCTTCTGCGCCGTCAACCCTGCACTGGGCAACGAGGCGCTGCTGCCGCTGAAGCCGGCCTCAGCCACCAAGCACGTAGTGGTTGTCGGAGCCGGACCCGCCGGCCTGGAGAGCGCCCGCGTGCTCACCGAACGCGGCCACCGGGTCACCGTGGTGGACAAGTCGGACCGCCTCGGCGGCACCATGTGGTTCTCCACCATGACGACTCCGGACAACGAACGGCTGCTGAAGTGGTTCAAGGCCGAAATCAAGCGCCTGAACATCGCGGTGAAGCTGAACACCAAGGCCACGGTGGAATCCATCCGCGCCCTGCACCCGGACCACGTCATCGTGGCCACCGGCGCGGTCCGGCCCAAGCCGGACTTCCCGGGCGGCGACCTGCCGATTGTGCAGACCGGCGACACGCTGCGGGCCATGATGCTCGGCACCGCCACCGCTGAGGAAGCCGGCGCGGTGCTCAGCACCCTGGGCAAGCTCGGCCGCCTCTCCGGCGTGACCAAGAGCCCGGAGTTTGTCCGCCAGTTCACCAAGGTCTGGCTGCCGATGGGCAAGGACGTAGTGGTGATCGGCGGCTCGCTCGTGGGCCTGGAGCTCTCCGAGTTCCTCGCCGAGCGCGGCCGCCGGGTCACGCTGCTGCATGAGAAGCAGCAGCTCGGCCTGCCGCTGGCCATGCCGCGCCGTTGGACCGCCGTCAAGGAATCCGAAAAGCACGGCGTGAAGATCCACCGCAACGCCTCGATCACGCGCATCACCGAGAAGAGCGTCGAATGGACCGTGGGCGGGGAAAGCTTCTCCGCCCCCGCGGACATGGTGGTCTACGCGGACGGCACGACGTCGGCCTCACCGCTGGCGGACGAGCTGCGCGCCGCGGACATCACCTGCGACGTCGTCGGCGACGCCGGCGAGGTCAACTACATCCACGGCGCCATCCACTCATCCTGGAAGGTGAGCACCGATCTCTAGGTAGGCAGTGCTTCGCCCTTCTCGGGTGCGAGAAGCCGGCAGGCCGCAGCAATAGCGGCCTGCCGGCGTCGTTCGCGGGCGGCGTCTGAATCCTCGGTCCTGCCGGTGTAGAGCAGTTCCGGGGACTGCGCCCAGGCGGTGGCCAGCGAAAAGAGCAGGGTCATCAGGTCATCCGGGTCCCAGGCAGCATCGATGATCCCTTTCGCCTGGGCGGCGGCAATGTCCTCGGACGCCGGCCCCGGGCGGCTGGAGGGGGCCAGCACTTCCGGCGCACCCTCGAGCCGGGCCCAGTCCAGCATGCGCAGATGCTCGGGATGCTCCGCCGCATGGTCAAACAGTGCGCCCACAAACCCGGGAAGATCCAGCGCATCCCGGGGAACCTGGTCCGTGGTCTCCTGCAGGTTCATGGCCAGCACTGCGGCGAACAGCGCACTCTTGCCGCCGAAGTACGCGTAAAGGCGTTCCTTGCTGGCCCGTGCCTCTTCGGCAATCCGGTCAACGCGGGCACCCGCCAGTCCGTATCGGGCAAACTCTTCTCGTGCTGCGGCCAGGATCCTGGCCCGCGTGGCTTCGCCGTCGGTTCTCATACCTGTAGTCTATCTAAGCCAACCAACCAGTTCGTTTGATTAGGATTTCCCCTTTATGGACCGCACCACCCCCACCGGCCTGCCGCAGGCCGCCGCCGTCGACCACTCCGCACATCCGCACCGCTGGCTGCTGCTGGCCGTCCTGGCACTGGCCCAGCTGATGGTGGTCCTGGACGGGACCATCGTGAACATTGCCCTGCCGGACGCGCAGCACGAACTGGGTATGTCCGACGGCGACCGCACCTGGGTGGTGACGATCTACGCACTGGCCTTCGGCTCCCTGCTGCTGCTCGGCGGGCGCATTGCCGATTACTGGGGCCGCAAGCGCACGTTCATGGTGGGCATGGCCGGCTTTGCCGTGGCCTCCGCCATCGGCGGTTTCGCGGAAAGCACCGAAATGCTCCTGGCGGCCCGCGGCCTGCAGGGTGCCTTCGCCGCACTGCTGGCGCCGGCGTCGCTGGCTATCCTGACCATCACCTTCCCCTCGGGCAAGGACCGCATCAAGGCCTTCGCCGTGTACGGCGCCATCGGCGGCGGCGGCGCCGCAATCGGCCTGCTGCTCGGCGGCATCCTCACGCAGTACGCCAGCTGGAACTGGTGCCTGCTGGTCAACGTCCCCATCGCGATCGTCGCCATGGCTGCCGGCCTGCCGCTGATCCGCGAGAGCAAGGCCCACGGCAACACCCGTTACGACCTGCCCGGCGCCATCCTGGTGGTAGCCGGCCTCGCATCCCTCGTTTACGGCTTCTCGCAGGCCGAAAACGGCTGGGCACGCTTTGAGACCATTGCCTTCCTCGTCGCCGGCGTGCTGATCCTGGCGCTGTTCGTGTTCGTGGAAAGCCGCGTCTCCAACCCGCTGCTGCCCCTGCGCGTGCTGACCAACCGGGTCCGCGGCGGCGCGTTCCTGACCTCCACACTGACCGGCGCCGCACTGCTGGGCGGCATCCTGTTCCTGATCTTCTACTTCCAGATTGTCCTGGGCTACTCGCCCCTGAAGTCCGGCCTCGCGTCGCTGCCCATGACCATCGCCATCACCGTCGGCGCGGGCGTCCTGTCCCAGTTCCTGCCCCGCACCGGCGTGCGCCTGCCCATGACCGTGGGGCCGGTGGTCGGCGCCGCCGGCCTGATCTGGCTCTCGTTCATCACGGTGGAGGGGAATTACGCCCTGGAAGTCCTGCCCGGACTGGCACTGCTGGGCTTCGGCCTCGCCATGATCTTCGTCCCGCTGCAGAACGTGGCGCTGGCAGGCATCGATGAGCACGACGCCGGCGTGGCCAGCGCCGCGGTATCGGCCACCCAGCAGATCGGCGGGTCCATCGGCACCGCTCTGTTCACGGCCGTCTACACGGCGGGCATCACTTCCTACATGAGCAGCAACGGCGGGCAGCCTGCCGCGCAGCTCGAAGCGCTGGTCAGCGGCTACTCCACCGCGTTCATCTGGGCCGGCGTCGCGCTCTTCCTTGCCGCCCCGATCGGCTACTTCATGATCCGCCCGGCCAAGGAGGACCTGCTGAAGGTTCCCACCGTGGCACCCGTCGGCTAAATCGGACGGAAAGGAACCGGCTCCCGCGGAAGCGGGACCGGTTCCTTTTTGTGTGCCGGAAGACATCGCCGAGATAGGAAACTCCGGAATTATTCGGCACCCTAACCGGTTACCTCCCCCATGACTACAATCGCGATCATTGGTGCAGGACGCGGCCTCGGTGCCGCCGTCGCTCGACGATTCGGCGCGGAGGGATTCTCCGTTGCGCTGATCTCCCGAAGCCAGGCGAAGGTGGACGCCCTCGCCGAAGACCTCGGCAAGGCCGGCATCCCGGCCCGGGGCTTCGCCGCGGACGTCCGCAACCCGGAATCGATCGCCGCGGCCCTCGAGGCTGCGGCCGAAACCCTCGGCCCCGTCGAGGTGCTGCAGTACAGCCCCCTACCGCAGAAGGACTTCATGCGGCCCGTCCTTGAGACGACGGCCGCGGACCTCAGGGGTCCTGTTGAGTTCTCCATCTACGGGCCGGTCGCCGCAGTCCATCAGGTACTGCCCGGAATGCGGTTCCTTGGTGAAAACCGGGGCACCATCCTCTTCGTCAACGGCGGATCGGCCGTGAAGCCCGGACGCGGTGTCACCGGAACCTCGGTGGCGTTCGCCGGCCAGGCCGCCTACGCCCAGCTCCTCAACGAGGTCCTCGGCGAGGAGGGCATCCACGTGTCCCAGCTCATCATCGGCGGACGCATCATCGAGGGCGATCCGGAAAAGGATCCCGATGTTCTCGCCGGCGTCCTCTGGGACCTCCACACCCGCCGGGACACTTTCCGCCGCCAGATCAGCACGGACTGATCCGTGAGTGAACCATCGAAGCATCCCTCCGTTCCGGCCAGCCTGCGCCTGATCCAGGACGAGCTCGCCGCGGCGGCGGACGGCCTGCAGGAAGACCAGCTCGCCGGGCTGGCGAACGAAATCCAGCAGGCCCGGCGCGTCTTCGTCACCGGCGGAGGGCGCAGCGGGCTCGCGCTGCGCATGCACGCCATGCGCCTTATGCACCTCGGACTGACGGTGCATGTAGTGGGCGAGACAACGACGCCGGCCATCGGCGCCGGTGACCTGCTGATCGTCGCATCGGGGTCCGGAACCACAGCCGGTGCAGTCACTGCTGCGGAGACAGCCGTCTCTGCACACGCCCGCGTGGCGGCGCTGACCACGGACGGCGAATCGAAGCTGGCCGGGATAGCCCACCGTGTGGTGCTCATCCCCGCGGCACAAAAGACCGACCACCGCGGCACCGCATCGCGCCAGTATTCCGGCAGCCTCTTCGAGCAGGCACTGCTTCTGGTGCTCGACGCCGTCTTCCACACTCTCTGGAAGGCCGACGGCACCCCCGCCGAGGCCCTCTGGCCCCGTCACGCGAACCTCGAATAGCGCGTGCCCCCTGAAACTTCATTCCCAGCTACCAAAGGAAACACCATGAAACTGCAACTCGCCATGGACGTACTGACCCTCGAAGACGCCCTCGAGCTCTCCGGGAAGGTCGCCGAATACGTCGACATCATTGAACTCGGCACCCCGCTGGTCAAGAACGCCGGACTTTCCGCCGTCACTGCCATCAAGGAAGCCCACCCGGACAAGATTGTCTTCGCCGACCTCAAGACCATGGATGCCGGCGAACTCGAAGCCGACATTGCCTTCAAAGCCGGCGCCGACCTCGTGACGGTACTCGGCGTCGCAGATGATTCCACCATCGCCGGAGCCATCAAGGCCGGCAAGGCCCACGGCAAGGGCGTTGTAGTGGACCTCATCGGCGTAGATGACAAGGCAACCCGCGCCAAGGAAGTCACCGACCTCGGCGCCGAGTTTGTTGAATTCCATGCCGGACTCGATGAGCAGGCCCAGGACGGCTATGACCTCAACACCCTGCTGACCGCGGGCAAGGAGTCCGGCGCCGCCTTCTCCGTCGCCGGCGGCGTGAAGCTGGCTACCGTCGCTGACGTACAGGCCTCGGGTGCGGACGTTGCCGTCGTCGGCGGCGGCATCTACAGCGCCGACGACCCCGCTCTGGCTGCCAAGGAACTGCGCGCGGCAATCAGCTAACGCCCTTGTTAGCTAACCCTGTCAGCTAACTCCAGCAGCACCTTGAAAAGAGGCCCGGGCAACCGGGCCTCTTTTCGTGACTCACAGGCCGGGCCGGGGCGCCCGAAGCGTGCGTAAGGAGTGGCGCCGGGAAGGCGTCGGGTTAGAGAACTGACGGCTCCGGTTGCGCGTGGCCGAGGCTCCAGTCCAGGGCATAATCGGCCACCTCTTCCCACCCCGGTTCGGCGCAGGTCCAATGCGCCCTGCCGTCAAACTCGTGGTACTCCGTGAGTGCGGGCGATTTGGCCCAGTGCCTGGCGTTGGATTTATTCACCGCCGGGGGCATGATGTGGTCTTCACTGCCTCCGATAAACAGCAGCGGTGCCCTGTCGGTGGAGAAATCCACCCAGGTTTCCTGATGCCCCGGCTGGAAATTTGCGAGCAATCCGTAGGCCCACACCCACTTCCCGGGAGCGGCGATGGCATACCGTTCGTAGGCAGCATCGGAGTCCTCCCGGCTCAGCGTATTGGTGAAGGCATAGTGCCATTCCTCCGGGGTGAATCCGACCGCTTTATGGAAGTTGGCAGGGTTCTTCAGTGCGGGAAACAGTGCGCGGGCCTGTGACAGCGGGGCCACCCTCACCCCTTCGGTCGGTGCCGAATTGATGGCAGCTCCGGCAGCCCCCAGACCGCGGGCGAGAAGCATCTGGGTCAGGAGTCCTCCGAAGGAGTGGCCCATGATGATGGGCGGACGGGGCAGGTCCCCGATGACGCCCGCGAGGTGATCCAGGGTCTCCGGGACGGTAAGCGCGGCGATCACGTCCGGGTTGTCACGCAGCGCCTCGACCTCTATTTCGAAGCCCGGGTACGCGGGCGTCAGGACGGTAAAGCCCTTCGCCTCATAATGGGCTTTCCATCCTTCCCAGCTGCGGGGTGTCACCCAGAGCCCGTGGACCAGCACGATCGTGTCCGGGGTGTTGGAACCATTCATGATGTTCCCTTCGGTGCTCCGCTGGATCAGGCGGAAATGAATGTACGCCGCAGGGTACGTAGTCCTGCGGGACGGAACAATCCTGGAAGCCGGTTTTGGTTGCCTACGGCCGGATACTTCTGTGACGGCACCCGGCGAGGAGATGCCGGGGTTCGTTGGCGGACAAAAAGTTTGTCAATAACTCTTGACGCAGGCTCCCCGTCAATCTAAGTTGACGGCATGGAAGATCATTCCCCCTTGGCCGCCGCGGCGGCCAGTCCCGATCCGGCCACCGGGCTGCGCGCCGTCGTCGCCCTCGGCAGGCTGCGCGACCAGCTCGAGGCCGTGCAGGTTGCCAACGCCCGGGCGCAGGGCTGGTCCTGGCAGGCGATCGCCGAGCAGCTCGGCATCAGCAAGCAGGCAGTGCACCAGAAATACAACCGGAAAGCGAAGTAGCGCCATGTTTGAACGGTTTACTCAGCAAGCCCGTCAAAGCGTCATTTCCGCCCAGGAAGAAGCCCGCACCTTGGAGGCGACACAGATCCTTCCGGTGCATGTACTGCTCGGCGCGGTAGCCGCGGCGGAATCCTCTGATTCCCGGCTGGCCTCCGTGCTGGCCGGCTCCGGGCTGACTTCAGCGCGCCTGCGCGCGCACCTTCGCGCCATGGGGCCGGACTCCGGATACGACGACGCCGCCGCCTTGGAATCCATCGGTATCGATCTGGACGAGGTGCGCCGCGCTGTCGACGCCCAGTTCGGCGAGGGCGCATTGGAAGCGGCGGCCGGTGCCGCCCCGCGGCGACGCGGCCTCTTCGGCTCGCTCAAGGGCGGGCACATGCCCTTCAGCACCGGAGCGAAGGCCATCCTGACGAACAGCCTGCGCGAATCAACCGCCCGGAAGGACGGCTATATCGGCACGGAACATCTCCTGCTCGGGATCCTGCGCGGCGCCGACCCTGCCGCCCTGTCCCTGATCAGCCGGCATGTCGGACCGGAGGAACTGCGGGCGCGGATCCTCGGCACGATGGACGCCGCGGCCTAGATATGCCTAGATATTAGGCTCGGCCCAGCACGGCCACGAGGAAGTCCGACTCCGGCGTGAACGGCCGCAGGTCCCACGTGGAGAACCGCTGCTGGACCTCGAGGCCCGCCGCGGCGGCGTCGTCAAAGAAGGACTCGAAGGCATACCCGCGGTTTCCGCCGAACCCGATTACCACCCGTCCGTCGGCTGCCAGGTGCTCGCGCATCCTGGTCAGGACGTCGACGGCGGTGCCCGGCGCCAGGAAGGTCATCACGTTGCCGGCGCAGACAATCAGGTCGAACGGTTCGGGAACCCCTGCGGCGGGCAGGTCCAGTTCCGCGAGATCACCCACGAACCACTGCAGGTCCGGGAAGTCCCGCCGGGCGGCGTCGATCAGTTCGGGATCAACGTCGACGCCGACAACCGCGTGGCCGCGCCGCGCGAGTTCTCCGCCCACCCGGCCGGGACCGCAGCCGGCGTCGAGAATCCGGGCTCCCCGGGGCAGCATTGCATCGATCAACCGGGCTTCGCCGTCCAGATCCTGGCCCTGCTCCCGCATTGCTTCGAACCGCGAGATGTACCAGGCGGAATGCCCCGGATTCTGCCGCTTTTTCGCTTCCCAGAGAGTTTCGTTTCGCATTCTTCCAGCCTACGTCGCGCCGGGCGGGGACGCGTCGGCCTAGGCCTGTCCGAGATTCTTACCCCTGCGGTACTGCCCCATCAACCTGAAGTAGGCACCGGACGGGGTCAGGAACACCAGCACCGTCGCCGCCAGCGTCAGTACGGCCGCTGCAAGTGACATCAGCACCGCTGCCATGACCGGGACCTCGACGAGCATCATGACCACGGCGACGAGCAGCGACAGCGCCGCGAAAACAGCCAGCAGGATCCGGGCCCAGTTATGGCCCTTGCGGATGAAGATTGCTGACAGCAGCGTGATGGCCGCCATGAGGAGCGGCGGATAGATCATGGAGGGAGTCCGCATCTCGATGGTGCCGGGCACGTCGACGATGAAATACGTCCCCTCGTGATTGGCCTCAAGGGCGGCCGCATATCCGGCGGAGTTCAGTATCGCGAGCCCCACCGGAATACGGATGATCAGGAACGCGACTGAAGCGATCAGCAGCCAAAACGCCAGGTCCACTGTTTTCGGCCGGGCCGGAGCTGCTGCCGGTGCCGGCGCTGTTGCCGGCTGTCCCCCGGCATAGTTGTAGTCGATCTGCTGTGGCATTTGCTCGGACATGCTTCCCCCATAAACCTGGCTGATTCCGCGGCAGGTTAGCCGCGGCGGTAGGTAGCCTATCCGACCGCCGGAGCGCCGTGCGACCGGCACCAAGCGGCGCAACACCTCCACCCCTTGCGGAAAAAGACACCAACACCCGGGTTCCAAACTGCCGAGGTGGTGCAGGATGGGTGTACCCAGCCGGGACGTACTGGTCCCGGACCGCACAGAGGGAAGGCATTACCCAATGGCAGATCTAGGCGGCATGGCAGACAAGGCGAAGGACGCAGCCAAGGACAACCCGGAGAAGGTTGACCAGGCTAAAGACAAGGCGAAGGACGCCGTCGACGGAAACAAGGACGACAAGAAGTAGTAACCGTCAGACAGAGCCGGACCGTCCCTGCGGGGACGGTCCGGCTCTTTGCGGAACTTTTTGCAGAACCGGGTCAATACCCGGGGTCAGGGAAACGGGGGAAGAAATGTCGCTGAGCAGCTGCCGCAGGCGAGCACCTGACCCTGATCGTCCGCATCGGGGAATAGAACACCGCCCGGGTTTCTTGTACCGCCCATGAAAGCAATCGTGTACTCGGCCACAGGCCCCTCGTCCGTCCTCTCCCTCGTCGACCGTGAGATCGCCGCTCCGGGGGCGGGCGAAGTACGGGTCCGCATCATCGCGTCCGGCGTGAACCCCACCGATTGGAAGGCCCGCGCCGGCAGCAGCCTCGCCTTCCCCGAGGTGGTGCCGAACCAGGACGGCGCCGGGATCGTCGACGCCGTCGGCGAGGGTGTGAACGATGTTCAGGTGGGCGATCGGGTATGGATCTACCTCGCCGCCCACGGCCGTCCGACCGGTACCGCCCAGGAATTCACCATCCTCCCCGCCGACCGGGCCGTACGGCTCCCGGAAGGCATTGGTTTTGATGTCGCCGCCAGCCTCGGCGTCCCCGCAATGACCGCGCACCGTGCCCTGACCGTCCACGAGCACGGCCCGTCCCGGCTCACCCCGGGCTCCCTCGCGGGGCGTATGGTCCTCGTCCAGGGCGGCGCCGGAGCCGTGGGCCACGCGGCCATCCAGTTCGCGGTCTGGGCCGGCGCCACCGTCATCGCGACGGTCAGCAGCGACGCGAAGGAGGAGCTCGCCCGGTCCGCCGGTGCGCACCACGTTGTCCGCTACCCCGACGACGCACTTGCCGACCGCATCCGCGAGCTTGCCCCCGACGGCGTCGACCAGATCGTCGAGGTGTCCCCCGCGCAGAACGCGGCGCTCGATGTGGACGTCATCGCCAACCACGGCAGCATCGCCTACTACGCCAACAACAACGGCGAGGAATTCACGGCGCCGATCGTTGCGAGCTTCGCAAAGAACGTCCGCTGGCAGGGCGTGCTGATTTACACGGTCGGGACCGAGGCCCAGCACGCCGCCGCGGAGGACATCACTGCCGCACTGCGGGACGGGGCGCTGCCTGTCGGCGAGTCCGCCGGGCTCCCCCTCACCTGGTTCCCCCTCGAGCAGACCGCTGCCGCGCATGACGCCGTCGAGAACGGAACCACCGGCAAGATCCTCATCCGCGTTGCTGACGAGACCGCCTAAGCTCCAATTGACCTGCGGTATACACCTCGTTTCTCCGGGATGAACCAAGGTTGAACAGGTAGCATGACGGTACTATTCTTCTTTGGCCCCGTGAGCGGGTTGGATGTCAAGGGTGTTCGGCGAAACCGCGGGCATCTGGAACGCGAGGTATTTCCATGTCTGGCCAGATTCTTGACGTGACCCGACGGGTCGGCGTCGTCGTGGGGCGTGTCCTGGTCTACGTCCTGATCTGGCTTGGGCTCGCGCTACTCATCGCCGCCGCGGGCATCCGGTTCTTCTGGGGCGAAATCTCCGTGGGCCAGATGCTCCTGAACCTCGTCTCGGTGGAGACCGACGGCGGCGGCGGCGGCATTGTCTGGCTCGGCATCCTGGGGGTCGGCGTCCTGCCCCTGCTCATCACCGGCGGAATCGCCCTGTGGCAGTACTTCAGGCGCCGCAAGCGCCGCCTCAACGGCGACGAGTTACGCTCCAACCGCTCGCCGTGGATCATGCGCGCCGTCTCCACCGTCCTTGTAGGCGCAGTGGTCATCGGCGGCACCACGGCCTTCGCCAGCACAGTGGGCATGGCCGATTACATCAAGGCCGCGAACTCCAAATACAACATCGGCGACTACTACGTGGAGCCGACCGTCACCAATGATGAGCAGAAGCGCAACCTGGTGCTGATCTACCTCGAGTCGGGCGAAGCCACCCTGGCCGATGACCAGCTCTTCGAAAAGGACGCCTTCGTTCCCCTCAAAGAGGCCACCGAGCCCGCCGACGGCTGGCAGAGCGTGGAGGATTTCCAGCAGTACAAGGGCGGCGGCTGGACCATGGCCGGCCTCGTGTCAACGCAGTGCGGCGTTCCGCTGAAGGGCGTGGGCTCTGCCGAGGAGAGCAAGGACGCCAGCAACCTTGACGACGACGGCGACACCTACCTTGCCGGGGCAACCTGCCTGGGCGACGTCCTGGACCAGCACGGTTACACCAACGTCTTCCTCGGCGGCGCCAATGCCGCGTTCGCCGCGAAGGACACCTTCCTGAACACCCACGGCTACTCCGAGGTCAAGGACCTCTCCGACTGGCGCGCTGCCGGCGAACCGGAGGAGAGCTTCCGCAAGGACTGGGGCCTGAGCGATGAACGCCTCATGGCCCACGCCAAGGAGGAGATCGACAGGCTGCACGCCGAGGCGGAACAGACCGGCCAGCCGTTCAACCTCTCCATGCTGACGCTGGACACCCACGAACCGGTGCACGTCTACGACTACTGCGACGTGGATACGGAGAACACCGTCACCTCCGTGTTCTCCTGCTCCATGACCCAGGTGGCCGGATTCGTGGACTACATGAAGGAAAAGGGCTACCTGGAAGACACCGCCGTGGTGATCATGGGCGACCACCTCAAGCACATGAGCGCCGGCGATGCTTTCCACGAGCAGCTGGACCACCACAACAACCGCACCGTTTTTAACCGGATCTGGGTTCCGGGCCGGGACACCGGCACCACGCTGCGTCCCGGTGCCGACCAGCTGAACATGTACCCGACCATCCTCGAAGCTGCCGGCCTGACCCTGAAGAACCAAGAGGCCGGGCTGGGCGTATCCACTTTCACCTCGGAGATCCCTGCCAAATCAGCGCAGGCCATGGAGCGCGAGGCCTACACCGAGCTGCTGGAATCGCTTTCCCCGCAGTTCTACGCGGAGGCCTGGGCCGGTCGGTAGGCCTGGCGGGCGGGAGACCATGCGGCACTAGCTTGATCCGGGTAGCCGTTTGACCTCGCGCGCAACCTTGTCCTCCCTGATCCGGCTGTTCCACGGATGAGCCCGGCATGGAACTGCGGCGGTCCAGCCGTACCGGACCGCCGCAGTTCGGGCTGCTTGCCTAACCCTTCAGTGATCTGGTGAGTCCGCCCAGGAAGTCCCGGAAGTAGCACCCGGTGACCTGAGCCTCGGGGTTCATGTCATAAGCGTGGTAGGCCCCCGGATATACGTGCAGCTCCGTGGGCACGCCGGCCGCGATCAGCCGCCGGGCGTAGTCAAGGTCTTCCTCGAGGAACAGATCCAGGGCACCGACGCTGATGAATGTCGCCGGCAACCCCTCGACGCTCTCGACCCGCGCGGCGGCCGTATACGGTGACACACCCTCACCCCCGGGCTCGTTCCCGAGAATCGAGGCCCAGCCGAACCGGTTATCTCCCGGTGTCCAGAGGAACTCACCGGCGTACGGGTGCGGATCCCGGGTGCTGGCAGTCCGGTCGTCCAGCATGGGGTAAATGAGCAACTGGTAGGCAATGGGAAATTCGCCGCGGTCCCGGGCCAGGATCGCCAGACAGGCGGCAAGGCCCCCGCCGGCACTGGCACCGCCCACCGCGATGCGGGCTGCGTCGATCCCGAACTCGTCAGCCTTGCCGTGAATCCATCGGAGTGCTGCGTAGCAATCCTCCACCAAGCCCGGCGCAGTAGTCTCCGGAGCGAGCCGGTAGTCGACCGATGCCACTGCGGCGCCGGTCTCGGTAACAATCCGACGGCAAAGAATCTCGTCTGCGTCTGCTGACCCGATGACGTATCCCCCGCCGTGGATCCAGACCAGGGCCGCAGACGGGGTGGTCACCTTGTTTTTCGGTTCGTAGTAGAGGACCCGTACATCGGGGTCACCTTCGGCTCCCGGGACCCGGTACTCGGTAGTGGTCACGTCGGGGAAGAGTTCGACGGGGTCCGGCGCCCCCTCGACCGGGGCTCCCATCATCGCGCGGACAGTCGGGAGTGTCTCCGCCGAGAGGTTCAGGGTTGGAAAGACATCGAGCAGGTCGACGATCTCGGGGTCGATCAGGTGCCGGGAACTGGTGGTAGTGGGTTTCAGGGTCATGGTGTCCTTCATTCGTGAGGTTATCGGGAAGTTTTTAGTGCTGTTGCGGATGTCAGGATTCGGCCGAAACAGGGGTTTTGGCGTCAATGTCTGCACCTGCACTGACGTCATTCCGCCTTGTGAGGATGAAGCCGCGGTAGCCATCGCCCGCAATCTCGTCACACAACGCCCTGTAGGCGCCGACGCCTCCGACATAGGGCATGAAGACCCTGGGCTTGCCCGGGATGTTGGCACCCATGTACCAGGAGGCTGCCCTGGGATACAGCGTCAGGTTGGCCACCTCGTTGACGTGGTCCCCCCAGGCCTCCTCCGCGGACGGCTCCGCCTCGGTCCGGATAATGCCGTGCTCACGGGCATAGGCAATGTGGTCGGCAATCCAGTCCACGTGCTGTTCGATCGAGACCATCATGTTGCTCAGCACCGAAGGACTCCCGGGGGCGGTGATCATAAAAAGGTTGGGGAACCCCGCACTGGCGATCCCCAGATAGGTGCGGGGACCGGCTATCCACTTGTCCCGCAGCATCACCCCGTCCACCCCTTCGAGGGCAATCGCGTTGAGGGGACCGGTCATCGCGTCGAAGCCGGTGGCGAAGACGATGTCATCCACCTCGTAGAGTTCCCCCGCCACCACAACACCGCGCTCGGTGATCCGGTCGATCGGTGTCTCCCGGACACTGATGAGGGTGACGTTGTCCCGGTTGTAGGTCGCGTAGTAGTCGGTATCCACGCAGATCCGTTTCGTCCCGATCGGATGGTCCCGGGGGATCAACAGTTCGGCGACTTCGGGGCGTACAACGATTTCGCGGATCCGGTCGCGCACGTATTCCGCCACGACCTCATTGGCTTCGGGGTTCACCGCCGTATCGAGGAACGCGGACATGAATCCCGCCCCGCCGTACTCCCACCGCTGGTTCATCTCGCGGGTGCGGACCTCTTCCGGCAACTCGAGCACCTGGCCGATGGGGTCTGCGGGGTTCGTTCCGCTGGGAGACATCCGTGCTGCCTGGCGAAGCTGGTCATACTCGCTCTTGGTCTGTTCAATCTCGGCCGCACTCAGCGGATGGTTCACCGCCGGCACCGAAAAATTGGGCGTCCGCTGGAACACCGTGAGATGGGCTGCCTGGGCTGCAATCTGCGGGATGGACTGGATTCCGGAGGACCCGGTGCCGATGACTCCCACCCTGCGACCGGTGAAGTCGACCCCTTCGTGCGGCCACTGACCGGTGTGGTAGGTAGGCCCGCGGAAGGTATCCATGCCCTCAAAGTCCGGTACCCGTGAGGCTGAAAGGCAGCCAACGGCGGTGATCAGGTACCGCGCGGTACTGACGGCGCCGTCGTCGGTGCTCACGACCCAGCACTCCTGGGCCTCGTCATACCGTGCGCTATCGACTGAGGTGGAGAAGGCGATATCAGCTCGGAGGTCGAACCGGTCGGCTACGTGGTTTGCGTACCGCAGGATCTCCGGCTGGGTGGGATAACGCTCAGTCCACTCCCATTCCTGCTCCAGTTCCGGCGAAAACGAATAGGAATAAAACAGGGACTCAACGTCACAGCGGGCCCCCGGGTAGCGGTTCCAGTACCAGGTTCCGCCGACTCCGTCCCCCCGTTCAACTACGCGAACCCTCAACCCTAGGTCGTCACGTAGTCGCTTCAACATATACATGCCGGCGAACCCTGCGCCGACGATCATGGCGTCAAAATCGGTTGCCTGCCCGCCCGATACATTCATCGAGACACTCCGTCCTTTTCCGGCGTCGTTGCCGGCCCAGGTTTTCTGGTGCACCTCAGTCTGTACCGTGCCCGGTTAGGCGTCATGGGCCAAGTGGCGCAACAATGTGTGCCATCTGGCGAGTTACCCGTCGGCAGAGTCGCGTACGCGCCGCAGGCACAGGGCGATGAACAGTCGGGTACGGCCGTAGGGTTCGGTAATGGTGAACCCCAATGCCTGCTCGGCGCGTTCGACCCGGTAGGACACTGAATTGTGGTGCAGATAGACCAAACGGGCTGCCTGCCGTACCGATTCCGTCGCCGCGACCGCCTCGAGGATTCGCAACATGTCCGCGCCGTGCGCCACGCACAACCTATCCAGGACATGAACGTCTTCAACCGTGTCGATCTGTTCCCGCGTCAGGTAAGCCGGTAGTAAGGCGTACCCGCCCAAGGAGGCTGTATCAACGAGTACCGCTTCACTCTTCGAATACGGGGCACTGTCATGGGTGGCAGGAAGCGCATAGCGCAGCCCGAGAAGTACCCGCCGGTGCGCTGCCGGCAGGTCCACGGCATGGACACCGCTCGCGAATGCCATTCGAACACCCAGCGGCACGGCAAGGCCGGACAAGACGTCCGGCAGTCCCACTGTGACGAGGATCAGTGCCTTCCCGTCGTCGTATGTACCCAGCACTGAGGTGACTGTCCCAATCCGCGAAACCAGTTCCTTCACCCCGCCGTCCGGACCTTTGACAGCAGCAACGGTGAGCAGGGTGGCCCCGGACAGCCCCAGTTGTCTGGCGGCATTGAGCCGGGCATCCGGGCGCCGGCCCTGATCGAAAACCGTCTCGATGGCTGACAGGACGGCGCCGGCAGGCTGACGCAGCGCTACCTTCAGGGTCACCCCCAGTCGCCTCAGAAGCAGGTCCTCCTCCGGACCGGGCTGCCCTTCCAGCCAGACCCGCAGTCCGTCCCAGAGGCAGCGAGCGCCGGCAGGGACGGTCACCGATTCCCATCGGACCACCCCACCCGGATGGACGGCTAGCCTCACCCCGTCCGGCGTACACAAACCGACGCCGCGGCCAAGCACCTTGGCAACACTCTCCAGGACCGTCGATGGATCAGCATCCCGTTCCATCAGGTCGTCAAAGAGATTCCAGATTTCATCCGGTTCAGGCGCTCCGGCACCTTGATGCGGTGGCGCTTCCTCGCGCGGGCTGTCCGAACCGGTCAACATACGCGTCAGGCTAGCCCCTCAGGAGTGTTTCCGCGACGGGTTTCCACCAGGCCGGAATACTTGTAGAATCCCCGAAGCCATGTCCCAGAGAGCCTGGGACCGGTGCCTTCGGGTCACGCATACGGCACACTGGTCGCGTGAGCTCTATCCCCTGGGTGCTGCATGTCGATCTCGACCAGTTCATCGCCGCCGTCGAAGTCCTCCGGCGCCCGGAACTTGCCGGAAAGCCGATCATTGTCGGCGGCCGCGGCGACCCCACGGAGCGGGCCGTGGTCTCCACCGCGTCCTACGAAGCCCGGGTGTTCGGCGTGGGCTCGGGCATGCCGCTGCGGATTGCGGCCCGGAAGGTGCCCGACGCCGTCATCCTGCCGGTCGACGCCGAGGCCTACCTCGAGGCCTCGGACGCGGTGATGGCCACCCTGCGCGCCCAGCCCGGCGCCGTCGTGCAGGTCCTCGGTTGGGATGAAGCCTTCGTCGGTGTAGAGGCCGAAGATCCGGAAGCTTACGCCCGGCAGCTCCAGGCCGACGTTCTGGAGCGCACGCAGCTGCACTGCAGCGTGGGCATCGGCGACACCCTGATCCGCGCCAAGAACGCCACGGATTTCGGCAAGCCCGCCGGCGTCTTCCGCCTCACTACCGCGAACTGGCTCGACTTCATGGGCGACCGGCCCACCAAGGAGCTGTGGGGCGTCGGCAGCAAGATCTCGGGCCGGCTCGCGAAGCTGGGGATTAATACTGTTGCCGAGCTCGCCGCGGCCGACCCGCAGACCCTGGTTCCGGAGTTCGGACCGAAGATGGGCCCCTGGTACAACGAACTGGGACGCGGCGACGGCACCAGCGTTGTGGACGACACCCCGTGGGTGGCCCGCGGACACAGCCGTGAAACCACCTTCCAGCAGGACCTCACCGAGCCGGACCAGGTACACGACGCCGTGCGCGGGCTGACCGCGCAGGTCCTGAAAGACGTGGCGGCCGAGGGGCGGCCGGTGATCGGGCTGACCCTCAAGGTCCGGTACGCGCCGTTCACCACCAAAACGCATGCGAGGAAGATCCCCGAGACCTTCGACCGGGAGGACGTCCTCGTCAGGGCCCTGGATCTCGCCGGCGCAATCGAACCCGGCCGCCCGATCCGGCTGCTCGGCCTTCGCGCCGAAATGGCCATGCCCGACGACGCCCGGAAGGGACATACGCCTACGCGTGGCGGGTGGTGAACCGGTCTCCTCGGTTTTGACGCTCACGTGTGGCTGCTGCCATAGTCGACGGGTGAACTTGTCAGGGAGCCGAATAATCGGACAGCATGAGTTAGCTCCCGCGAGCGCTCCGCGGCGACTTAGAGGCTGAGTAGGCACCCGACAGAACACATCCATGAACCCCCTGCCCTACGCCGCCGCGCCCTGATCCCGGCACGCCGAACCCGACCCTGACACGGGCTGCTCACCGGCGAGCTGCCCACCGCACTCCTCAGCCTGCGCCGCCCCGCCAGGCTGAGCACGTAAAGGACCACCCATGACACAACAACAGACCATCGCTGACTCCACGAGTCCGGGGCGCACCTCAGTACCCACCTTCCACCACGAGGAGGAGGGCTACCACAAAGGTCTCAAGCCGCGCCAGGTCCAGATGATCGCCATCGGCGGCGCCATCGGCACCGGGCTCTTTATGGGTGCCGGCGGCCGCCTGGCCACGGCCGGGCCGTCGCTGGTTCTCAGCTACGCCGTCTGCGGTTTCTTTGCCTTCATGATTCTCCGGGCCCTGGGCGAACTGATTATGCACCGCCCCTCCTCCGGATCGTTCGTCTCCTACGCCCGCGAATTCTTCGGCGAGAAGGCCGCCTTCGTCACCGGCTGGCTGTACTGGCTGAACTGGGCCATGACCGCGATCGTGGACATCACCGCCGTCGCGCTTTACATGAACTTCTTCCGGAAGTACTGGCCGCCCATCGCGGACGTCCCGCAGTGGACCTGGGCCCTGGCCGCCCTCCTCCTGGTGCTGGGGCTGAACCTCATCAGCGTCAAGGTGTTCGGGGAACTCGAGTTCTGGTTCGCGCTGATCAAGGTGGTGGCCCTGGTCGCCTTCCTGATTGTGGGCATCTGCTTCGTCATCTTCGGCACCCCCGTGGACGGCCAGCAGGTCGGCATCAGCCTCATCTCCGACAACGGCGGCCTGTTCCCCAACGGCCTGCTGCCCGCCGTCGTCGTGATGCAGGGCGTGGTGTTCGCCTACGCCTCCATCGAGCTCATCGGCACCGCCGCCGGCGAGACCGAGCACCCCGAAAAGATCATGCCCAGGGCGATCAATACCGTGATCGTGCGTATCGCGGTGTTCTACGTCGGCACGCTCGTCCTGCTCTCACTGCTGCTGCCCTACAGCTCCTACAAGGCCGGCGAAAGCCCGTTCGTGACGTTCTTCGGCTCCATCGGGGTGGACGGCGTGGACGCAATCATGAACCTGGTGGTCCTCACCGCCGCGCTGTCCTCGCTCAATGCCGGCCTGTATTCCACCGGCCGCACCATGCGCTCCATGTCGCTGGCAGGCTCCGCACCGAAGTTCGCCGGGCGGATGAACAAGGCGGGCGTCCCCTACGGCGGGATCGCCCTGACCGCCTTTGTTGCCCTGCTCGGCGTCGTCCTCAACGCCGTCGTGCCCGCGCAGGCCTTCGAGATCGTCCTGAACGTCGCGTCGCTGGGCATCATCAGCACCTGGGGCATAATCGTGCTGTGCCAGATGGAGCTGACGCGGCGGGCCAAGCGCGGCGACCTGGCGCGTCCGTCCTTCCGGATGCCCGGCGCCCCCGTGAGCGGCTGGATCACGCTCGCGTTCCTGCTCGCGGTGCTGGTCCTGATGGCCTTCGACTCGCCGGTGGGCACCTGGACCGTCGCCTCGCTGGTGGTCATCATTCCCGCGCTGATGCTCGGCTGGCGGCTCTGCCGCGACCGCGTCCTGGAACTCGCGGCAGCCCGCGACGGCGACGCCGGCCGGTAGCGTCCCGCCCGATGTTCCGGCGGGCCGTCCATTCCCAGGTGTAATCGTGTAATCTCGCTGCATCCTCAATCCACCTCCCAGCTCCGCGTTTCTCCGGATGAGCATCATCCCTGCGGAAGGATCAATATGACGGATGTCAGTGAGCACCCCGCCAATCGAACCAGCGATGTGCCGAGCCTTTCCGATTCCCAGTGGGAGAGACTCCTCGCTCTGGCCGCGCCAACCGACGTCAACGCCGGCGACTATGTCTTCCGGGCAGGGGACCTGAACTATCCCATGATCCTGGTGGAATCAGGGGCCCTTGAAATGGTGCGCGACCCGTTGTGGTGGGATGAAGAAACCGTTCTCAGCACTCTGGGGCCACGCTCGTTCGCCGGTGAGCTCGGGTTGCTCAACGGACAGTCCGCACTCCTGTCGGCGCGGATGAAGGAGTCCGGGCGTATCCGACGCTTGGCCCGCGAGGACCTGCGGCTGGTTATGAACCAAGACGACGATCTCGGCGGGATTGTTCTCCATACTCTGTGGGAGCGCCGCGAAGCGCTTCGGCGGGGGCCGGCAGCCATGACGCTCAAGTTCATCGGGACGGAAGCGTCGAGTGAATTGCTGGCTCTACGGCGCTTCGCTGAACGTCTGGATTTGATCCATACCGTCTTCGTCGTTCCGCCGGACGGCATGGGCGCCCTCGACGGCCACGGCATCGCAGCCAATGATCTGCCGGCAGCGCTGATCCAGGGCAAGCTGATAAGGCGTGCGACGCCGGGGACTATCGCCGAGCGCCTCGGGTTGAGTTACCAGCCCCACCAGGAGGGCGCGACGGACCTGCTCGTTGTTGGCGGCGGACCCGCCGGGCTCGCCGCAGCCATCTACGCAGCCTCCGAAGGGCTGAGCACGGTGGTGCTCGACGCCGTCGCGCCGGGAGGCCAGGCGGCGTCGACGTCCCGTATCGAAAACTTTCTTGGTTTTCCCTTTGGAGTTGCCGGCGGAGACCTCATCCGCCAGGCGACGCTGCAGGCGATTAAGTTCGGGGTAAGGATCTGGGCGCCCTGCGATGCGGTGTCCCTCGAGACGATGAATGATGGCCTCAAACTCACGCTGGGTGACGGCGCTACCCTCCATACCCGCACCGCATTGATTACGTCCGGGGCCGCCTACCGAAGCCTCGGAGTTCAGGGATGGGAGGACTTCGAGGGACGCGGAATCTATTACGCCGCTACCAGCTTGGAGGCGCGCCAGGTCGCAGGGCACCCCGTGGTTGTCGTCGGCGGGGCGAACTCAGCCGGCCAGGGCGCGCTCTATCTCGCATCCCACGGATGCCAGGTCCATCTGGTGGTGCGGGGACGTGACATTGGTGCGCGGATGTCCTCCTACCTCGTAGACCGCCTGCGGGAGAATTCCCGGATCCATATCCATACCGAGTCGAACATCATCGGCTTGGAAGGTGGCTCCGCCCTGGAATCGGTCCGCATCGACACCGCCGGGCCGGTGGAGGCACGCGGGCTGTTCTGCTTCATCGGAGCCGACCCTGCCAGTGCCTGGCTGCCTACCCTGGACAGGGACACTGCGGGATTCATCCGCACAGGAACCGACATCGCCCTCCAGTCCCTGGACCAGTGGCAGCCGCTGGGCCGCGAACCTATGCCTTTTGAAACCTCGACGCCACGGGTTTTTGCAGCCGGCGATGTCCGCCACGGCTCCATGAAGCGCGTCGCGGCAGCGGTCGGCGAAGGATCCAGCGCCGTCGCGTCCGTGCACCGGGCCCTCAGCGATCCTGCCAGTCCCCTCGCCCGCACGACGCAGTCCCTCGCCGGCCGGACCACCTGACCGCGTCCTGGAATTCACGTCGCTTGGGCGGACGACGGCGTTGCCGCCCGAACGCTACAGCCGGATGGTCCCTTCAGCTGAAAGGGAAGATTATCCGAGGCTTTCGAACACCATCGTCGCCTGGATGCGGTCCCCGCCGCCGAACCCCTTGCTCCCGCTGCTGGATGTGGTGATGGTGTGGAGGCGGTAGCCCTTCGCAGCCTGATCGTTGATGGCCTTCTCCAAGGAGGTCAGGTTGCCCGAACCGGTTCCCAACAGTTTCTCTTTGAGGATTTCCTGTAAGACGACGTAGTGCGGCATGGCGTAAAGTCCTTCCGTTGCTGGCTGATTGCCTTTCATCTCAACCTTAGATGCGATTCCGGTGGCGCACCCACCAAGCCCGACCAGGTTTGGAGGTCCCCTGGTGTTCAACCTGTGGGAATTCAAAGCCTGCCGGGACGGTTATATAGGGGTGGAGGACCTGCTTTCGGGGCAGCCTAAACCGGGATCGGAGTCCACAGCCGATGACCAGGGTGTAGTTGTAATCTGGCGTAGTTGGCTGCGGCTCCGCCACTATTCATTCACGAGAGGATCATGATGTCTCGCCTTACCGTGGGGAACATCTTCAAAGTCACCGTCGCGCTCCTCTTCTTTCCTTTTATGCCACTCCTGGTGCTGATGATCGGGGTGCGCAGGAGTAACTGGAAAGTGATCCTTGAGGGTGGCCTGTACGTTGCGCTCGTCCTGGCGGCCGTCGCCCTGCCCGGGAACGCAGCGCAGTTCATCCTCTCGTTCTTCGTGGTTCTCGGGCTCATAGCCGTAGCGGGCATGCGGTCCTACATGCTCCGGGACCTGTGGCTGCACCCCAGGACCCGCGGACCGCAGGTTATGACCCAGTCAGGGGCAGTGACCACGCCGCCGGAGGACCTGTCCTCGGCTTTGGCCTGGTCTGCCGCCCTCGCCAAACGAAACAGGAGCCGGCTTCCGTCCGAGGCGTACGTCAGCATCCTGGAAACCTGCCAGACGCTGGACGCGGTGATCGACGCCGAAACGCGCCAGCCGCTGGGCGATCCCCAATTTGAGTACGAACTGTCCGCCACGGTGCGTGACTACCTGCCGAGCGTTCTCCAGAATTACGTGGCCATTCCGCCGAAGATGCTGGAGACCAAACAGGCGAGCGGAAGGACCCCCAACGAGGAACTGGCCGAGCAGCTGCAGCTCCTTGCCGGACAGGCCGAGACGCTGCACGCCAGCCGTCACCGCCGCACCTCCGCGGAGCTGACCAACACGGGCAACTTCCTTCGGGAGCGGTTCGGGCACCGCCAGGGCGGCTTCGACTTCGGGATTAAGTAGCCAGCACGACGCCGCCTGCCGGGGTGTTGCTAACGCTGGGCGCGGCCGGGTGAGTCTACAGTGACGTACATCACATAGACCCGGACACATCCACCTGCTTGGAGCGCCAATGACGACAGTCCACAGCACCCCGTACACCCACGAGCTCGACAGCAGCGAGCGCGAGCGCGTATGCGTCATCGGCGCGGGCTGCTCCGGAATCACGGCGGCCAAAGTTCTCCACGAACGGGGACTTGCCTTCGACTGCTTTGAACTCTCGGACCGGGTCGGCGGCAACTGGGTATGGGGCAACAGCAACGGAGTGTCCGCGGCCTACAAGTCCCTGCACATCAACACCTCGCGCAGCCGGATGGAGTTCAGCGACTTTCCGATGCCCGCGGACCTGCCCAATTTCGCACGCCACGACCAGGTTGCGGCGTACTTCGACGCCTATGTCGAGCACTTCGGGTTCCGGGACAAGATCACCTTCAACACCGGGGTGGAGCACGTGCGCCCCCTGCCCGGCGGCGGCTTCGAGGTTCGGCTGAGCACCGCGGAGACCCGGCGCTACGGCTCGGTCATAGTGGCCAACGGCCACCACTGGGACCCCCGCATGCCGGAGCCGCCCTTGCCCGGCGCCGAAGGCTTCACCGGTGAGCAGATGCACTCCCACGACTACACGGACGAGCAGCAGCTCACCGGCAAGCGGATCGTGGTGCTCGGCATGGGCAACTCGGCCATGGATATCTGTACAGATGCCAGCTACCACGCGGCCGAGACCTACCTCTCCCACCGTCGGGGCGTGCACATCATTCCCAAGTACGTCTTCGGCAAGCCCTTCGACGAGATCGGAGCGCACGAGAAGATCCCGTCCCGGGTCCGCTGGGGCGTCGCCCGCGTGGTCATGCGCGCCGCCACTGGCCCGATGTCGCGTTACGGCCTTCAGGAACCCGACCACAAGTTCGCCCAGGCCCACCCGACCGTCTCCAGCCGGATACTCGACAGGCTGGCCCACGGCGACGTGGTCCCGAAGCCCAACATCCAGCGTTTCGACGGTGACAGCGTAGTCTTCACCGACGGCACCCGCGTCGCGGCCGACCTGGTGATCTACTGCACCGGCTACAAGATCTCGTTCCCGTTCTTTGACGCCGGCTTCCTCGACCCCTCCGGAGATAACGAGATCCGGCTCTACCAGCGGATGTTCCACCCGACGGTGCCGGGGCTGCACTTCATCGGA
Source organism: Arthrobacter sp. zg-Y769 (assembly GCF_020907405.1). Classification (GTDB taxonomy): domain Bacteria; phylum Actinomycetota; class Actinomycetes; order Actinomycetales; family Micrococcaceae; genus Arthrobacter_B. The sequence continues at coordinate 54,333 of NZ_JAJJOE010000012.1, read as the reverse complement.
CTGGTTCAACCGCTCGGTGCGGTCATGCCGATCGCCGAGCGGCAGTCCGAGCTCGCCGCCGACCATCTCCAGGGCCGTTACGCCCTGCCCGAGCGGGCCGCGATGGACGCCGAGATCGACCGCCACCGCAAGGCGATCACCAAAAGGTACGTCGCCAGCAAGCGGCACACCATCCAGGTGGATTTCGTCGATTACATGCGTGCCCTGCGCAGGGAGCGCGATGCCGGAGCGCGGCGCAGAACCGCTGCGCAGGCCGCAACCGACCGCGTGGGGGCCTGACATGGCCGGGAACACTGAGCAGCACTCACGCCGCGTCGCCGTCGTCACCGGCGCCGCCCGCGGCATCGGGCACGCCACCGCAGCCCGTCTGTTGCGCCGCGGATGGATAGTCGGCGCGTTCGACATCGAAAGTCACGGCCTGGCCGAACTCAAGGACATCGCTGCGGCACATGGCACCACGGTGGTCACGGGAACGCTCGATGTCCGGGACGCCCAGCAGTGGCGCGAAGCCCTTGCCTCCGTTTGCGAGGACCACTTGGACCTTCTGGTCAACAACGCCGGGCTGCTGGCTGCCGGGCCGTTCGTCGATACCGATCTTGACCGGCACCGGGCGCTCGTGGACGTCAATGTTCTCGGGACAATCAACGGCGCGCATACCGCGTTCCCGTACCTGAAGAACGCTGACCGGCCGGTGCTGCTCAACCTGGGATCCGCCTCAGCCATTTACGGGCAGCCCGATCTTGCCACCTACGGCGCCACGAAGTTCGCGGTCCGCGGCCTGACCGAGGCATTGGAACTGGAATGGGCGGAGCATGGCATTGCCGTGCTCGATCTATGGCCGCTGTTCGTCAATACCGGGATGGTCAAGGGCGTCAACATCGGAGCAATCCAGTCGTTCGGGGTGCGGCTGAACGAAACCGATGTTGCCGCAGCCGCTGTCGCCGCCGTGGAACGCAGCATCAGGTCCCGTCGCAACCCGAAGCGGCCCCGCAACGTCCACCACGCCGTCGGATCCCAGGCACGCTTCCTGGCCGCGCTCTCCCAGGTGACGCCGAACTGGGCCAACCGGCTCCTCACCGAGCGTCTCACCCGGCGGCCGGGCCCCGGCTCGTAACGCCCCGGCGGGGACCGGGCCTCGTCATGAATGACTCCGCAGGACAGCCCTGGCCGTACGCTGCTGGAAACAGCTCGCTGCCGGGCACGCGCGCCTCGGCCGCCGGACCCCGCACCACGAAAGAGGCACATCCATGGCGCACCATGAAGTACCGGATATCTATAACCGTCTGTGGACGCCGCAGCACGAGCCGGTGCTGGCGGTCAGCAGCGGTGACACCATCAGTTTTGACGTCAGGGATGCCGGCGACGGGCAGCTGGAGGACTATCAAAACGGGACGCCCGTCCCCGCCAGCGATCCTGCCCGGAGCTATCCGCTGCGGGGACCGGTGATGGTGCACGGCGCGGAACCGGGCGACGTGCTGGAAATCGAACCGCTGGAGTTCGCACCGCTGGGCTGGGGGTTCACCGCCAGCCGTCCCGGCGCCGGCCTCCTCCCGGAGGACTTCTCCGAACCCTTCGCCTATAAATGGGATCTGTCCACCGGTCCCACCGCCGCCTTCCTGGACGTAGCAACCGTTCCCGTGCGCCCCTTCCTGGGCGTACTGGCCTGCACCCCGGCGACTGTGGACCCGCTGCCCGTGATGCCGCCGGGAAACTTCGGCGGCAACATGGACATCCGCGACCTGGTGGTGGGCACCAAAATCTTCCTGCCGGTCAGCCTGCCCGGAGCCAGGCTGATGTTCGGTGACCCGCACGCCGCCCAGGGGGACGGGGAAGTCTGCGTCACTGCCATCGAGGCTCCCATGAGCGGAGCGCTCAAGGTCACCCTGCACAAGGGACGGTCCATCCCCTCACCGCAGTTCCAAACCGCGGGACAGCTCCGGCCCGGCATCGAGGACCAGGGATACTACGCCACCACCGGCGTGGGACCCGATCTGCACGAGGCCGCCCGAAATGCGCTTCGGCACATGATCGAGCACATGTGCTTCACCTACCGCATCGAACCCCAGGAGGCGTATCTGCTGTCCTCGGTCATTGTGGACCTGAAGATCAGTGAAGTTGTGGATAAGCCCAACTGGATCGTCAGCGCGTATCTTCCGCTCTCGATGATGAACCTCTGACCGGCCGGAAGCTCCGGCGTCATTTGCGCCTTTTCGATTCCCACGCACAGGTGGTCGGAAGGTGTGACCGGGTCTACGCCGGGGTCGAGCCGGGCGGCCGGGCCCTTCCATCGTCCGGCGTTGGGCGACGGATCGCTACCCGTCGAGGTCCCGGCGGCGAAAGCCCGTGAACCCGATCAGCAGGAACACTGCGGTCACGGCGGAGATCCCCGCCAGCCCGGCCCACCCGGCGTCGTCGGCGGCAACGCTGGGAACGTGCCAGAACGGGCTGATCGCCAGCACCCAGTCCCAGAGCCGGAACGTCGGACCCAGCAACGTCAGCACGAAGGAAATGAACACGCCCGCCCAGGACGCGATCACCAGCCGGGGGCGTGCACCGACGACGGCTGCCGCGGCGGCGGTGGCCGTCCACACGGCCGGAACGGCCGCCACGGCCTGCAGCAGAACCTTGCCGGCGTCGATGCCCAGCTCACCGGAGGCCAGCACCGTGATGATGGTTCCGGCGACAAGCAGGTAGACCGTTGGTGCGGCCAGTGCGAGCACAACGTTCGCCGTGAAGTAGCGCGGACGGCTTACGTCGGCGGCCAGAACCGGTTCCAGCCGGCCCTCCAGCTCCTCGGTCCGCACCTTCTGCAGGATCTGCACCCCCGGGATGGCGGCGATGATCCCGGCCAGGCTCAGAATCGTCACCAGGAACGCCGGCGCGAGGTCCTCGGAGGTGGTGGCGCCGGAGGCGAGAACCGAGGCGGCAGCACTGTCGCCGCTGAGGATGTCCTTGAACGAGCGGGCAAAAAACCCGAAGACCGTTCCGATAACCAGGAACGCAATGGTCCAGGTGAGGAGCGGAGCGCGGTTCAGCCGGACCGCCAGGCTCCACGGAGTTCGGATCCTCCCCCGGGCCGGTCCGGGCCGGGGAGCGATCGCCCCCTGCCCGAAGTCGCGGCGCGACTGCAGCAGGAAGGCAATACCGAGCAGGGCCAGGGTGAGGGCCGCCGCGGGGAGCAGCGGCCACCAGTGGTTACCGCTGGCCGGACGGGTTTCCGTCATCCAGCTCAGCGGATTTATCCAGGATGTCCACTCGGGCGCCTCGATCGAATACAGGAAGCCCCGCAGCAGGAACAGTGCGCCGAAGGTGCCCACGGCCAGCGAGTTCGCCGTCCGCGCATCGGATCCCAGCTGCGCGGCCACGGCGGCGACTGCAGCGAACATCCACCCGGTGGCGGTGAACGTTGCCGCCAGCAGCAGGGAGGCAGTCCAGGTGCCGCCGCACCAGAGCGTGACCGTGCCGGCGACGACGCCGAGGGCCGTTGCGCCGATCAGGGCCAGACTGACTCCCGCCAGCAGGCGACTGCCCCGGCCCAGTACGCCGGAGGCCAGGAGTTCTGCCTGTCCGGAGTCTTCCTGGCCGCGGCTGGACCGGGTGACGGTGAAAATCGATCCGAGTGCGGCAAGAAAACCGCCCAGGGCGAGGCTGCGCCAGGCATTGAATCCGTCGTCTGTGCTGAGATTGTAGGCCGGCCCGAAGATCAGGCCCAGAGCCGGGTTGGAGCCAATGGCCAGGGCCAGCCCGAGGCGGTCCTGCTGGGTGGGGAAGACCCAGGGGTAGACCAGCACGGAAGACGCGGAGAGCGCCGTCGTGATCAGAATCCAAGGCACGAACCGGCGCCCGTCGAACCGGACGGTTGCACGCAGCAGGGGTGCGCTCCCAGTCAGGGCGCTGCTCATGGGCGCGCCCCCGGGGAGGGGCTGCCGTCGTCGTAAAGCCGCAGGAACAGGCTCTCCAGCGAGGGCGGTTCAACGGTCAGTGAGGTAATACCGAAGGGGATGAGGGCTGTCATTGCCTCACCCACCCGCGCGGAGTCCACCACGGCCGTCAGCCTGTCGCCGTCGAGGTTCACATCCTCGAACACGGCCGGCTGGCCGGGCTGCGGGGCACGTTTCAGCGTGGCGTGGACGGAGGTGGTGGTATGCCCGCGCAGCTGGGCCAGCGTGCCTTCCTCCACGATCCGGCCGTCCCGGATGATGCTGACCCGGTCCGCGAGGGTTTCCACTTCCGCGAGGACATGGCTGCTGAGCAGCACTGTGGTGCCGCGGTGCTTGGCCTCACCGATCACTTCCTGGAAGACGTTCTGCATCAGCGGGTCCAGCCCGCTGGTTGGCTCATCCAGGACCAGGAGTTCGACGTCGGAGGCCAGGGCCGCCACGATGGCTACTTTTTGCCGGTTTCCCTTGGAGTACTGCCGGCCGCGTTTCGCCGGGTCCAACTCAAACCGCTCCAGCAGTTCCGCCCGCCGCCGCTCGTCCAGCCCGCCGCGGAGCGAGCCCAGCAGGTCGATGGCCTGCCCGCCGGTCATCCCCGGCCACAACGACACATCACCCGGCACGTAGGCCAACCGCCGGTGCAGCGGCACGGCTTCCCGCCACGGATCCTGTCCCAGGACCTGCAGGGTTCCGGCGTCGGCTTTCAACAATCCCAGCAGCACGCGGATGGTTGTTGACTTCCCGGCACCGTTTGGTCCCAGGAAGCCGTGCACCTGCCCGCGCTGAACCTGCAGGTCCAGCCCGTTCAATGCCGGGAATTTCCCGAAAGACTTCTCCAGCCCCTGAACACTGATGACCACTTCCGCGTTCATGGCCTCCCCGTTCCCTAGCCCCTTACAGCCAGTCTGCTGGCAATCAGGCACGACGGCGATGGCAGCGAGGAGTTCCGGCGGCTCAAACGCCCGGATCGAGTACTAGCTGACGGCCTCATAGGGCTCGCATCGGTCCTGGAGTTCATCCTTCGCGCTCATCTCGACGCTGCTTGTCCGGCAGCTTTTCTCATGGTTTCCCCGGGAACTATCCGCCCGGCATTTCCGCGGAGATGCGTGGCCGTCCTGCCCGAGATGCAGGAGAATGGAACGGAAAGCGGAAGGGCCCCGGGTGAGGAACTGCTGCAGCAGTTGCGGTTCTCGCCGGGCAGGCCAACCAACACCCAGCCCGCTAGCTGAGGAGAACCCGCATGTACCGAAGCCGCATCTCCGCACCCGTGCTTACCGCCGTCGCGGGCCTGGCACTCATCACCGGATGCACCGCCGACCCGGCCCCGACGCCGGAGGAAACCGGAACCCCATCGTCAACCAGCGTCGGAACACCGGAGAACACGTCCACGGCCTCCCCGACAGACTTAGGCGCATCAACCGCACCCGCTGGCTCCGGTGCGACCGTCAGCCTCAGCCGCGGGCAGGAACACAAAATTACGGAAGCGAACACCAGCGTCAGCATTACCTGCTCCGGCGGCGGGGACATCGACGTCGAGACAAATGGCTCCACCGTGCAGACCACTGGCCAATGTGAAGACATCGACATCAACGGCAATGACAACACAGTCAGTGGCGAGGACGCGGAAAGCCTCGACATTGAGGGTAATAATAATCAAGCCACCCTCAGCAATGTGCCCGACATCGATGTGGATGGGACCGCGAACACTGTCGGCGTCGAGGAGAGCCGTGACATCGACGTCGAAGGCGAGAACAACACCGTTACCTACACCTCCGGGGACCCCGTGATCGAAACCGAGGGTACGAACTCCGTCTCGGCCCGATGAACACGGGCTTGGGCAGCCTTATCTGGTGAAGCCTCATGTGTTGAGCAGATAACGGGGCTATTGGGCGCGGATAAGCCCGTTACCTGCTCAGTAAACGGGACCGACGGCACGGACCCTGGTTTGAGGGCGCTCTCATTCACGTTAAGTTGGCCTGCGGCGCAACGGCGAAGCACGACTCAACCGTCATTGCTCTTTCCCACGGTGTACGGCTTGGTGATCCTGGGACTCGGCCTGTGGGCAAGCCTGGCCACCGGTCAATGGCTTGCCATTCTGCGCAGCCGGGCTGCTGGTACTGCCGGTCCGCACACGCCCTCGCCCTCGCCCAACAGGACGGTTGCTGCCAAAACCAAAACCGGACCACCCCCTTGGGGGTGATCCGGTTTCATTTACGATCTAAAAGCAGTGCACCGCAGGCGGCAGAGTTTCCGGACTTACACCCGGTGCGTGCTGGCCAGCGGGCATGCCCACGTATCGACCCCGCCGCGGCCCACCTTGTTGATATAGGCCGTGACGTCCTTCAAGGATTGGCCAAACCCGGTTTCGGTATACCGCACCCCCAGCTGATCACAGTACTGGCGAACCAGCGGGGCAACTTTTCGCAGGTTCGGGCGGGACATGGAGGGAAACAGGTGGTGTTCAACCTGGAAGTTCAGTCCTCCCATAAAGGTATCCACCCACCGGCCGCCGGTGATATTACGGCTCATCAATACCTGACGGCGCAGGAAATCGATGCCGGCGTCCCGGGGCGCGATCGGCATGCCGATGTGGTTCGGGGCGAAGGCAATACCCATATACAGCCCGAAAACGGCGAGCTGGACGCCGATGAACGCTGCGCCCTTGCCCGGTGAAAGAACCAGGAAGACCAGCACCACGTAACTGACCAGGCGCACCGCGATGAAGCTAAGTTCCACCCACCGCCGCTTGATCCGGCCCTTTCCCAGTACCCGCTTGATGCCCTGCACATGCAGGTTGACTCCCTCGAGCAGGAGCAGCGGGAAGAAGAAGTAACCCTGCTTGGTGGCAAGCCAGCGCGTGAAACGGTTCTTGCGCGCTTCGGCCGCCTCGGGGGTGAAGGCCAGGACGCCGGGAGCGATGTCCGGGTCCGTGCCGATTTTGTTCGGTGCAGCATGATGCTTGCTGTGTTTGGCATTCCACCAGCCAAGGCCCATGCCGGCAAACAGATTAACCACGATCAGCGAAACCCACTCATTCCACTTCGGCGACACGAAGATCTGCCGGTGCGCGGCGTCGTGCCCAAGGAACGCGATCTGCGTCATCAGCAATGCCAGCACCACCGCGGTCACCATCTGCCACCACGTGTCCCCCAGCAGGATGAAAGCCAGGCCCAGCACCAGACCAATCAGGGTCACCCCAATCAGCTTGGCCCAGTAGTAGCCGTAGTTCCGGCGCATGTACCCGGCTTCCTGGATCTGCCGGGTCAATGCCGTGAAGTCGCTGGTGTGCCGCTGGCGGGCCGGGCCAGCTGGCCGGTGTTTGCCTTCTCCACTCGAATCCACACTGGTGCCCGTCATAACGGCGTCTTCCATAATTCACTCTCATATCGGCGGACATAGTCCATCTCATATTAACGAACAGCACCGGATCCGCTCCTCGGCCGTTGCCTGGGTGCAGATCCGCTGCTGTAGGCATTTCCGGTTGGTGGCCGTCAATGCTAAGTGCGCTTATCGTATAGGGAAGACGCCCTCTTCGTTTAATTGCCGGGGCAGGCAAGAACCATGCTCTTGGATGCGTCTTCACCGCGGCGAGCTTGATTGGACCTGCGGCCCGCGCGGCAACTACCGCCAACCGGAAATCCCCCGCTCCCCCTTCCAACCCCCAGCAGTGGGCCTGCCACGAGTTAGCTGGCGCTTACGCGTTCCTCGCGTTTGTGTCCGGCCCGGGCAGCGAGGAACAGCAAGGATCCGACCACCACGTAGGCGGCGGCGCCGAGCCAGATGATCCCGGTTTGCTGCGTGAGGAGTGCGATGCTCGCAATGATCGCGAGGACCGGCAGGATGCGGGGGGCGCTGAAGTGGTCGTGGTCGACTTTGTCCTTTTTGAGGACGAGGACGCTGACGTTGGCGGAAAGGAACACCAGGAGGAGGAGCAGCACGGTGGTTTCGGCCAACGTGGCGACATTCCCGAGGAGGGTAAGGATGATCGTCAATCCGGCAACCACAACGATGGAGACCCAGGGGGTGCGGCGACCCGGCAGCACGCGGGCGAAGGCACGAGGGAGCAGCTCTGCTTCCGCCAATCCGTAGCCGACACGGCTGGCCATGACCATGAACAGCAGTGCTCCGTTGGCAATGGCGATCAGCGCGATGATGCTGAACAGTCCGGGCGGGATTCCGACGCCGCTGGCCGCGACGACGTCGAGCAGAGGTCCGGTGGAGTCGGCCAGTTCGGCCGGGGGCATAACGATGACCGCACCGAGAGCGATGAGGAGGTAGACGACCCCGGCGGTGCAGATCGCGCCGAACAGTGCGCGGGGGTAGGCCCTGGAGGGGTTACGTACTTCCTCGGCCATGTTTGCTGCGGCCTCGAAGCCCAGGAAAGAGAAAAACGCGACGATCGATGCGGCGAAGGCACCTTGGAACGGCGGTACGTCCGGTGCGAACTCAAGCAGCCGGGACGGGTCCCCGTTGCCGGAGGCGAGGACGATGGCGGCGACGACGATAACGATACAGAGGCCGGTTACCTCGATGACGGAAGCTACGAGGTTCGCTCCGAGGGACTCCCGGACTCCGCGAAGGTTGATCAAGGTCAGCAAGATGATAAATACGACCGCTGCGGGGGCGGCCGGCACGTCGATGAGCGCTGTTAAGTAATCGCCCGCGAAGGCGTTCGCGAGGGCAGCGGCTGTGGTGATTCCTGAGGCCATCATCAGGAAGCCGACGAGGAATGACACGTAGGGGATGCCAAAAGCCCGGTCGGCGTAGCGCGCGGCTCCTCCAGCGTGCGGGTACTTGGTGATCAGTTCCGCGTATGTCGCGGCAGTGAGCAGCGCGACCACCAGTGCGATCAGCAGGGGTATCCAGATCGCGCCACCGACGTCGGAGGCCATGGTACCCACGAGGGTGTAGATGCCGGCGCCGAGGGTGTCACCCACGATAAACGCGAACAGCAGCGGCGTACCAATTGCCCGCTTCAGCCCGGTTGGTGGTTTTGCTGTGGTCGTGCCGGGATCATTCGTCATTGGACTATTGGATTCGGTTTGCCGTCCCTACGCAACTACTTTCGCGAAATCCGGCGCAACAAAAGCGTTGAGGCAGGTAGGCGAAGATTATTTACCTGTTACAGGGCTATCGTCATTCGCCCAGCGAGCGTTTCCTACCTGCCGGAGCCGGGTGGGTCAGGCGTGGAGTAGGATCCTTCAGCGTCCGCTTCCATTGATGTTGGTTCGACGGCTGGTGATTCTAAAGCGGGTGATGCGCTGGATCATGACGGGATACAAGTGAAGGATCATCCCGAGAAGCAGAATCTGTGCAGCACCTCGAGGGTGTGATGTAGCCGCGGCCATGATGGCCAGTACTGCGGTAGCGAAGAAGCCGAGAAGGTGACCGGTTTCGGACTGCTCGGTCCCTCTAAGGAAGCGGGCTATCCCTGTTGCTCCTTGCTCTGTTTGACGCATCTCTTTGATGATTCTGTTCCAGCCGACGAGGCCGAGTAAGCGTCGGAGTGCCTCCGCTCCCAGCAGGGTGTAAATCCGCGGCTCGAATGGTCTGACCCGGTAGCGGTAGCGGGCAATGTCCACCAGTGCTGGACCTGTCAGGAGCGCCATGAAGAGGAAAGCACCCTGGACAACGACCGCGTAGACGAGGTGATCGGGTCCTATGGCGAACCAGCCAGCAGCCGCTGATCCGAGACCGAACACCAGACCCGCAGCTCTTGTTCGCTGATCCCCCGTTGTCATGCCCCCGAGTCTAGCCAGAGCCTTCCTCAGGGCGATCCCTCTGGGCGATCCGCTCCCGCTTGTATAGCGTCAATACCTGCAGGCTGCCCTTGCCCGCGCCTTGATCGCCAGGATGACTTCGGTCTTTGCAGCGGCATAGTCATTCATGTCGTCCCACTGCTTCTCGAGCAAAGTTCTCTTGGTTCTTTCGTAGAGGACACGGTCCTCTACGTTGCGACGCAAATGATCGCGCAGAAGGAGATACTCGCCGATCGCAGGATCACCCCGTTCGTATAGATGAACGTGAACATCGCGTTCCGGCGTACGTACCAGCCGGTGCCGTGGTTCTCGGACTCGCAGTTCGTACCCGGCTGCGAGAAGCGGGTCGAGGTAGTCCTCCTCGGCCGTGATGTCGTCCACTGCGACCACGATGTCGATGATTGGCTTGGCTGCCAGTCCCGGAACAGAGGTGGAACCGATATGTTCGATCTCGAAGTACTCACCGCCCAGGGCATCACTAATCCGCCGTCGATGGTCGAGGTATGTGTCTGCCCATTTATCGTCGTGGATGCAGAGCCCCAGCTCGTACTTCTCAGGACCACCGACGAGCTCGACAGATGCGACGTCTGGACGGCGCGGCTTCCGGCTCTTTTTCACATATGTATCTTTGCAGAGTAGGCCAACTGCCGACGAAACTTTGTGCCCCGTACGCCGGTCCCTCAATGCGACAGAATCGAGTCAGACCGAGGCGACAGGCACGTCGCGATCATAGCCAGGAGGTCGTCCAGAGTTCCGTGGCACTTCTCCACCTCAGGTAGGTGGTAGAACGTGCTGGTGGTCTCGGGGTTATTGATGTCTTCGTCCGCCGAATGCAGGATTGTTCTTCTGCCTTGAGCGAGTGCGATGCCAAGCTCAACATGCGTGCCCTTCCCGCCTGGAAGCAGGATAACAACGACGTCGGCCCCCATCACTGCATCTCTCTCACGCTGCCCGATATCGCACAGATGATCGAGGGTGACTGTGCCCGCATCGCGCGCTGACGCGTTCCGGGTCCAGTCGTACGCGTTGACGTAGCCCTTGCTTTCCAGGGTTTGCGCGACGTACCTGACGTTGACGATATTTCTGAAGCTCGACGCAACATAGAACCTTTTCAAAGCTTCTCCCTCCTGATTGGCGCTGGGGCCATTCCGGTCAATTCCTCAGCATGGGTCATTTGCTCCAGTCCCATATGGGGATGCTCTAGTGCAGTTCGTGTACTACGTTTCGCCGCTTATCTCCTTGAAGTAGCGGGCAACAGGCCACCGCTCGAACCCGGACCCCTCGTAGAGCTGACGGGCCGGCGCATGTCCAGGGTCATCGCCTGTTTCGACCATCACCATTCGCATGCCCTGTGATCGGGCTCGGCTAATTGAACTCTGCATGAGTGCCCGACCGAGTCCTTTCCCTTGGTGCGTGGGGTCGACAGCAAGAACATAGACCTCACCCATGCTGTCCTCGGGATGAAGTCGCGTGCAGACCCACCCGGCAGGTGCGTTGTCGATGAGAGCGACGTCGATATTCTCCGGCTCGCCGTCGAGGGTCGCTTTTAGATCGTCGGTTTGCCGGCTACGCCAACCTTCGGGGTAGAACGACTCATAGACGAAGGCAGAGACAGCTGGTTTGAGTAACTGGAACACTGGTTCCCATGCCCGCAATGAGAGGGCCAGTAGTGGCTCGCGGTGTTCGGCGGAATACGGGACAATTTCCATGCGCCAACAATAGCTACAACCGGGGCGGCGCCTGCCCGCGCGGTACAGACAGCTCACACCAGCACGTTCACCCGGCCGTCGGCGTCTTCACGCATGACTACTCTGGGGAGATGGCAACAGTAATCCTCGTGCGGCATGGCCGCACCACAGCGAACGCCTCCGGCCTGCTGGCCGGCCGGACCCCCGGCGTCGAACTCGACCAGGTGGGCCGCGACCAGGCGGCCGCGACCGGCAACCGGCTCGCCGTCGTGCCGGTGGTCGGAGTGGTATCCAGTCCCCTTGAGCGCTGCCGGCAGACCACGCAGTTCATCCTCGACCGCCAGCCGGGCACCCCGCACGCGCCGGTCGACGTCGACCTCACCGAGTGCGACTACGGCTCCTGGCAGGGCCGCACGCTCGAGGAGCTCGCGAAGGAGAAGCTGTGGGCGACGGTGCAGTCACAGCCGTCCGCGGTCACCTTTCCCGGCGGCGAGTCGATGGCAGCGATGCAGGCCCGCTCGGTAGCGGCGATCCGGCGCCACGATGCAGCCTTCGAAGCCGAGCACGGGCCGGGGGCGGTGTGGGTGGCGGTGAGCCACGGCGACATCATCAAGTCGGTCCTCGCCGACGCGCTCGGCATGCACCTGGACATGTTCCAGCGCATCAATGTGGGACCGGCCTCCGTGTCGATCGTGCATTACGGCACGGGACGCCCCACCGTCCTCGCGACCAACACCGACGCCGGGGACCTGTCCTGGCTGGCGGCCAGGCCGACGTCGGACGATGCCCCGGTGGGCGGTGGTGCAGGTCACGCGGCACCGCCGGCCCGATGAGCCTAGAGTAGTTCTATGCCTACAACCGTTCACGATTTCGACTGGCCGGACCGCGTCGTCGTCGGCACTGTCGGCGTTCCGGGCCAGCGCACGTTCTACCTGCAGGTGCGCGCCGGGAAGCAGATTGTCAGTATTGCCCTGGAGAAACTGCAGTCGGCCCAGCTCGCCGAGAAGATCGACGAGATCCTCGACCAGCTCATGACCGTCGACGGCAACCCCTTCCACGTTCCCGCGAGCACTCCCCTGGAGCTTGTGGACAATGACGATCTTGAGGCGGTTCAGGAACAGTTCCGCGCCGGCGTGATGAGCCTCGGCTGGGACCCGACGACGGCGCAGATCGTCATCGAGGCCTACCCCCTCGACGAGGTGGATGAGGACGACGACGGCTTCCTCGAGGAGAACGACGACGAGACCGACGACGCCGAAGAGGTGCTGCGGGTGCGGATGCCGGTCGGCACCGCCCGGGCCTTCGCGAAGCGCACGCGGGAAGTGGTGGGCGCCGGGCGTCCCATCTGCGTAATCTGCGGTCAGCCGATCGACGCCGACGGGCACACCTGCACCTTCCCCGAGGCCTGATGCCCGCGCCGGACCTGGTCACCGCCGAGCTGACGCTCACAAGCCGCCTCACGACGGCGTCCAACGCCACCTTCCTGGGCAGCATCGGCGACGCCGCCGTCGTCTACAAACCGATCGCGGGCGAGAAGCCGCTGTGGGACTTTCCCGACGGGTGCCTGGCGCACCGGGAGGTGGCCGCCTATCTGGTGTCGGAGGTGCTGGGCTGGAACATCGTGCCGCGGACCTGGCTGCGCGATGGCCGGTTCGGTGAGGGCATGGTCCAGCTCTGGCAGGAGACCGACCCGGAGCAGACCGCGGTGGACCTGGTGCCGGCCGACGACGTGCCGGACACCGGGTGGAAAGAGGTCCTTCAGGGGCAGGATGAAAACGGGCGGATCGTCTCCCTGATTCACGAAGACACTCCGGCGCTGCGGCGGATGGCGGTGTTCGACGTCCTGGTCAACAATGCCGACCGCAAGGGTGATCACGTCCTGGCCATGGGCGACGGGCACCGGTACGGCGTGGACCACGGGCTCACCTTTCACAGGGCCCACAAGCTGCGGACGGTGCTGTGGGGGTGGATCGGGGATGCGTTGAATGCCGAGGAGCTGGCGGGTGTTGACCGGGTTCTCTCGGGGCTCAAGGGTGAGTTGGGCTCGCAGCTGGCGAAGCTGCTCACTGCCGAGGAAATTGCTTCGTTTGCCGCCCGTTGTGCCCGGCTTCGTTCGGCTGGGGTGTTTCCGTCTCCGAGCGGTGACATGCCTGCGGTGCCCTGGCCGCTGTTCTAAGGGGGTTGCGGTTTCTTTGCTGCCGGTACAAATCGACATTCCGCAGACCAGCTCCCAAGAAGGCCAAGGCTGGAACCGATACGATCGCCACCAGAAGCAACAACAGTCGGAGATCCGGGATACCTAGTATGGTGATCTTGCCGTTGGTCAGCACGTCGATTACAGCGGCCACTTCAGCAGAGAAAAAATATCCAGCGAGTCCCAGCCAGAACAAAGCTTTCAGAAGAAATGAGGACGGACTCGCTGGGTCCGGAAGGTTGTTCCGCGCCCGACTAAAGGCCCGGTATGCGCTACGTAGAGCGACGAAGAGTAACACGAAGAACAGGATAAAAACCGCCATGACACCCAACGACATACCTGACTCGTAATTCACCGGGTTGCGAATGGCCCTGACGATGATGAATCCAAGCGCTGCAGCCACGACTAGCCAGACCGTTCCGCGCATCCCAGGGCCGAACCATCGTTTGTGCTGTCTTATCTGGGAGTCCACGGAAGCCAGCATGCCATAGCAGGGAAGAAAAAAGCGGCAACAGAACAAGAGCCTACTTATGCTCGTAAAGCTTCCCGGGGCATCGACTTGCCGCCGACTCTGCACCTCCCCTGTTGTCGTATTCGACAATCGCAGCTGGTGCCTCAATCACACTGGCCACCAATAGGCCCCCTGCGTCAGCCCTGATCGATTTATCAGCCCGTAACGTTCGCCACGATTCGACCCCACGCCGCATAAGGGTTGATAGGTAAAGTCATTCAATGAGCCTCACATCGCTTCTTCGTGATCCACAATCTTCAGTGCGTGTTTACCTGGATGGGATTTCTCCGCTCCTCGGAGATTTGAGCGGTCCGGTCGAAGGCTGGAGTGCGGCGGTGGAGGCCCTAGGGCTGTCCAAACTTGTGAGAAGAAGAACGTTAGTGCCTTCTTTCCCGGGAACCGATTTACCACTCATCGGAACGGCCTTTGATTTTCGGGCACGAATTGAGCTCCAGGAGTTTAACCCTGATCATTCACTGGCTGCCGCAGGAGTTGCTCTACTGCCCAACTACGTTCCCCTGATAGAGAACGGCCCTCACCGCGCCAGGATCCTTACAGAGGCGTTTCACCTGGCCACAACCCTAGTGCGTGAGCCATTCAGCGATTCGGATCTCGACCGTGCAGCCATCTTGCTTGCCCACTGCGAACAGATCGCTCGGGCGGGCGTGCAGGCAATGAAGGGTTCCGTCGGCGATGCCTGCGATGCAGCTATCGATGGCCAATCTTTTGCAGATAACCTGAATGCGCTCGCACTGGCAGATATCAGATCGTTGTTGCTGACTAACGCAGATCAGCTTGAAACATGGCAGGAGCAAATCGAAGACGGAGACCCCTACGACCCAAACCCGGCATTCGTCGGTTCCGGGCTCGTCGGAGGGGCAGATGCTGACTGGGTCATCGGTGAGACCCTGATCGATTGCAAGGTATACAGCGCGTTGACGGTTCCCAAGCTTCGCGACTTCATCCGTCAGTTACTTGGGTACGTGATGCTCGATTCCGATGACCGCTTGGGTATTCGCCATGTCGGTATTTGGCTCCCACGCCAGAGCATGACACCAACTTGGAGTCTTACGCGCCTTCTCGGCGGAGATCCTGAAGAACTACTTCCTTCACTGCGGCAAGGGCTCATCAAAGCGACCGAGAAAACTCAGCTTGCGCCCCATTCGCCGATTTCAGCAAAGCGCAGGCATCAGCTGCTCGCGGATAACCGGCATACGCCGTATGAAACGTTGGCCGCGTTGGCGTCGAGTAAGGACATCGACATCCGACGGCGTGTGGGACGAAACGCTGTAACACCTGAAGAGACCCTCAGAATACTCGCGGAGGATCTTTATTCCTCGGTTCGCGAAGGCGTTGCACGGAATGAAGCAGCCCCCAGAGACGTCCTGGGCGAACTCGCGCACGATCGAAGCATTGCAGTTCGACGAGCCGCGGCAATGAACCCCAAGGCCCCCGCACCCGCGATGAGGTCTTTGGCGACTGACGCCAAGCGGGATCCGCAATCCGCTGCCAAGAAGAGCGACGGTGTTGAAACACCACTAGCGACCGGAGCGCCGTCGGCGGGCAAAGACGCCATTGGAGAAAGTCACGATGTTGTTCGAATCGGCCACGACCGAGACGAATCGGCACTCGACTCAAAATGGTTCGCCGACTTCCTCCAAACAACAACAGGGGTTAGGGAACGTATGCCGATTCCGGATGCGAGTTATCGCTGGGGCTCACAGACCGGTCGACCTCTTGTCTTGGGTGAGTGGATGCGGCGGCGGAACCTGCCGGACCAGGTCCTGAAGGACTTGATGCGGGCGGATCGGCCCGTGTGGGTCCGAAGGATGATCGCCGGGACGATGCCTCTATTTGACCCTACGGTACGTGAAGAATTATTGAACGATGCCGATCCGGAGATCCGCTGGATCACGCTGAAGCGCAGCGCCGATATCCTCGATGAGCCAGTCAGCACATTACTCGTGGACCTTGCAGCCTCCGGAGAAGCAAGGTTAAAGTTCCGAACGGAGGGTATGGGTGCCAGGCGTGAATGGACACACAGCGTCTCTGAATACCAGCACGAGACGCTTTGCCTGATCGCTTCCCACCCAGCAACTCCCTACTCCGCACTCTTGACGTTGATGTCGAGCACCTCGGCGCAGGTGCTCACTAGCCTCATCCAGAACCCTGCCCTTGAAGCTGACGACCGGGCTACGCTTTTCCGGTCAATGCAGACCAGCAAGTCCGTTGCCGCTCGCGAGTTGCTGGCTTCTCTGGAATTGGTGCCGGAGACCGTCTTGATCGATCTGGCAGCAGACAGAGACGTTAGAGTGCGTACTGCAGCCGCGCAAAACCCCTTCGCCCCGACAGTTGCCCTATCTTCCTTGGCTGTGGACCCAAAGCGCGCAGTACGGCTGGCAGTACTGGAAAATGTCGTCACTCCCGGTGATCTTGCTAGTTCTATTGCGGCGGCCATGCTCCTAGTCGATATAGACGAGGATCTGCACGCCGTGCTTACCTTCACTGGGGAACGGGCAGACATTGACGTGCCACTGGCAATGATCGAAGAAGCCCTCGACCGTCTATCAAAGAGTCGCGTGCGTTGTCCCGATATGCGGGTGGTTGTAGCAGATGACAGACGAAGCAGTGGCAAAACTCTGTCGCGTCTGGCACGGAGCACTGATGATCTTGTCCGCGGCGCGGTCGCCGGAAATCCCGCGGCACCTGTGGCTGTAATCTTGCGCCTCGTCGGCGATCCTGAAGCAAACGTGCGGGCCGGACTAGCTGACAACCCGGCCTCTCCGCCAAATGTTCTCAAGACACTCTCTCATGACGGGGATTCCCGAGTGCGTGCTCGGACAGCTGGGAACCCCAAGATCCCACAAGCAATACTCGAAAACCTGATCTCCGACACTGAGGCCGACGTACGCGCCGCAGCGCTGAAAAACCCTGCGACGCCGGTGGAGCTCGTACGTAAAGCGGAAGCCTCATGGGAACGGGTTACTCGGCCTTCACCTCCGGACCGTGCTGCACTTGAGGAGATGGTCGCGAACAAGCGTGCAGAAGTGCGAATGGAAGTTGCTTTCAACCCGGGGGCTGATCCGGACCTACTTGCATTACTTGGTGGAGAACGACGAAGCTCCCAGGTGCGGCGGGCCGTCGCTGCCAACCCGAACACGCCCGCCGAAGTCTTGGCCTCCCTCGCTGAGGACCAAGACGACCAGGTTCGTCAGGCGGTAGCATTCAACGGCGCCACGCCAGGCACTCTTCTCGCTGACCTAGCCGGCCGAAGCCTTGACCTCGCCATCCTCGTGGCACTGAATCCCGACGTCCCTGAAGCCGTCCTTGACACCCTCCAACACGACAGCAATTCACTAATTCGGTTTGTGGCCGTAAACAGTCGGAAAAGTCGCACCATCTTTAACAGAGCTAACGTGCAAGCGTTAGAGGGACCCAGCGGAAGGGTACTCCCACGCCCGGCTTGCCCCGAGCGATGAAGCGGCTCAGAGCAGCTGGCGCGCGTTCGCCTTTGCCAGATCGATGAGCTCCCGGCCGTTACCGGCGAGCACCGTGCGCATCGCGTAGACCGCAAAGCCCGTGGCCTGCTTCGCCTCGATCTTCGGCGGCATGGACAGCTCCTGCCGCTCCACCGCGACTGAGACGAGCGCGGGGCCGTCGTACGCGAAAGCACGGCGCAGGGCACCCTCGAGGTCCTGGGGGCGCGTGACGCTCTCGCCGTGCATCCCCACCGCCTGCGCGACTGCACCGAAGTCCGGGTTCTCGAGCCCGGTGCCGAAGTTGACGATGCCCGCCGCCTTCATCTCCACCTCGACGAAGCTGAGCGCCGCGTTGTCGAACACCACGATCTTGATCGGAAGCTTGTGCTGCACCGCCGTCAGCAGCTCACCGAGCATCATCGCGAGGCCGCCGTCGCCGGCGAGGACCACGACCTGCCGGTTCCGGTCCACAGCCTGGGCGCCCATGCCGAGCGGGGTCGCCGCCGCCATGGTGCCGTGCCAGAAGGAGCCGATCAGGCGCCGTCGCGCGCCGATGTGCAGGTGCCGGGACGCCCAGATAACCGGAGTGCCGACGTCGGGCAGGAAGATCGCGTCGTCGTCCGCGAGTTCGTCGATCAGGTGGGCGAGGTGCTGCGGATGGATGGTGCCCGGGCCCTGCTTTTCGAGGTCGTCGAGCTGGGCGCGGGTGCGGCGGTAGTGGTCCAGGGACTTCTCGAGGTGAGTGCGGTTCGACTTCCGCTCGAGCAGCGGCAGCAGCGCCGACGCCGTCTCCCGCACCCCGCCGACCATGCCCTGGGTGAGCGGCACGCGGCGGCCGAGCTGCTCGCCCCGGATGTCGATCTGCAGGATCTTCGCCTTCTTCGGGTAGAACTGCTGGTAGGGGAAGTCGGTGCCGAGCATCAGCAGCGCGTCGCAGTCCTCCATCGCCCGGTAGCCGGACGCGAAGCCGAGGAGCCCGGTCATGCCGACGTCGAACGGGTTGTCGTGTTCGATGAATTCCTTGCCGCGGAGGGCATGCACGATCGGCGCGCCCAGTGCGTCGGCGAGGGCGAGGACCTCCTCGCGCGCCCCCTCGACGCCGGCGCCCGCCAGGATGGTCACGTTTCCACAGGCGTTCAGCGTGGTGGCTGCCTCCTGCAGTTCCGCCGGGGAGGGCACGGTGACCGGGTCGGTGCGGCGGACCGTGAAGACACGCTCGTCCACGGCGTCTTCAAGCGCGGTGTCGCCCGCCATCACGAGCACGGCGACGCCCCTCTTCTCGATGGCCGTCCGCATGGCGATCTCCAGCAGCCGCGGCATCTGCTCAGGGCTCAGGACCATCTCGCAGAAGACCGTGCAGTCGCGGAACAGTTCGGTGGGCCGGGTCTCCTGGAAGTACTGGCTGCCGATCTCGTCGCTCGGGATGTGCGAGGCGATCGCGAGCACGGGAACCCGGCTGCGGTGCGCGTCGTAGAGCCCGTTGATGAGGTGCATGTTGCCGGGGCCGCAGCTGCCCGCGCACACCGCGAGCTCCCCTGTCAGCGCCGCCTCCCCGGCGGCGGCGAACGCGGCCTCCTCCTCATGCCGGGTCAGCATCCACTCGATGCCCTTCTCCCGGCGGATGGCCTCGGTCACCGCGTTCAGGGAGTCGCCGGGAACTCCCCAGATACGCTGGATCCCATTGGCGGCGAGGTTGTGGACAACGGTCTCGGCGATCGTGGGCATGCTGCTCCTCCGTTCGGCGCGCTCAGACGGCCCCGTCAGTCTAGGCGGCGAGGGCGGGTGGGGCTAGAGGTCTGGTGAGCAGTTGGTGGGCTCAACGTTCCGGCGAGTACCCACTGGAGCTCTTGGAGAATGACGATCTCAAGGCTGTTCGGGAATAGTTCTGTGCCGGTTTAATGAGTCGGCTGGGACCCGACGACGGCCCCGAATGGTCGCGGGTACAGATGCCGGTCGGCAACGCCCATGTCTTCGGGAAGTGCACGCGGAAAGCTGCGGGACGTCCAATTCGCATGATCTGCTATCAGCCGGATCGACGTGGACGGGCACGCTTGCACCTTCCCCGGAGCATGATGCGCACGCCCGATCTGGTCACCGCCGAGCTGACGCTCACCGGCAGCCTGACGACGGCGTCGAACGCCACTTTTCCGGGCTGGATCGGCGACGAGGCCGTTGCCTACAAACCGACCGCACGCGAGAAGCCTCTGGTGGCCACGGACTTACCGTCCCAAACGAGCACAAGCTTCTGACGGTACTGTGGGTTGGATCGGGGATGGGCGAGCCGGCCGGAACCGGCCCAGCGGCTCACCTCCGAGGGAACTGCGCCACTCGAGAACGCTGCGCCCGGTTGGGCGATTTCCCGATCCAGCGGTGACATACCAGTAGTGCCTCGCAGACCCTCTAAGTGCATCGCTGTGCTGAGGGGATTCGCAGGATATCCATCCCGGAGCCGGATTCCATCTTTCCCCGATAAGTGCGCTATTTCTTCCTGCTACCCTCGCATCCGGACAATAAATTTATCGATCACTTGTCCCGCCCTGCGCTTTTCCCATTCGGGTGCTCCGAGCGGTATGCCGCTGTTTAGTATGTAGTGATCCAACGCATCTCCCGGAGCTTGCTCCCGCCATGCACGTAGCAGTTTGATGACATCCCATCCGCGGTCGGCCAGGTTTTCCAATATCCGTAGGTCCTTGAGTGTTATTAGTGCAACTGACGAGGAAAAGGCATCAGAGAAGCGGCCATCCTCGCTCAGTCGTTCTCTGACGCGTCGATGCACAGCTGCGTTCCATCCGAGCCCGCCAGGTGCAGTAAGGACTAACGGAATAAAGGCCAGTTGGGAAGCGGATCTACCATTCGTGGCGCTCTCGTTCTGCAGCAAATCGATGGTAGAAGATAGTTGGCTTGCCTTCCGGTCGGTCAGGACGCGGTCCAACTCAGCGTCTAATGCAGTCGCCGCAGCTCGCCCAAAAATCACCTGTCGGGGAACGCTTCGATCTGTAACTTCTATAAGAAGCCATGTGTTTCCTCTACGGATAGCAAAGTCACAAACACTAGGTGTTTTGGTCTTTGATCCGAACTTCTTTTGAAGTTGCAATTCGGTCAATACCCACCCTTTGCCCTTGGAAAATACACGCTTCAGCGTTGCACCGGTTTCGAACTCTAGGACATTGTTGGTGCAACCGATAAACGCATTCTCACGCCTTGTGCCATCGCGTTTGTCCACTGCTGCTAGGTGTTGACGAACATCAAAATAGGTAACCTCACTTAGTGCCCGTTCCACGACGAAGTTGACCCGCAATACTAAGACTGCTCCGGTGCTTAATCGGACAAGCGGGAACCGTCGAACCGTGTCGAAAGCATACAACGACCCTTGACTTTCAAATGATTCTTGATCCATCCGCGTCCGAAGTTCAGCAACGGTCAGAGACGTCGCCTCAAGGAAATGTGCGATCGCTGACTTCGGGAGTCCAAGAGTCTCAAAAAACTTGGGGGGGAAATGGATGTTTCGACGAGCTTGAACATACAGATTCATTGCAACAGCGGCGAAGTCTACGAGCCCAACGCCTGTTGCTTCCTCAAACAGCTCCTGCGGTTGGCCACCGACTGTTTGCGTGGACTTGCTGCTCATGGGCCAGTCTTGAAACCATGCTCGATCCACCCAGGCCAACTGAAAGCCGATGTCAATCGATCGATTGAACTGTTGATTAGCGATCATCTCGCTTGCTAGTCCACTGGGCAGACCTCCCCAGCTATCGCGTCTCGCCGTAGAAGACGCCTCGTCACCGATACCCAGAAGACAACGGACGATGTTGTCAAGGCCCATCAAGTCATTGGAAGGTGGGCCAGACGGGCAGTACCTTAAAGCTTCCCTCAACGCTAGTAATAGGAGTTGTGGCACAAAGAGGGTCGAACCTAGGCCAGCGGAAGCAAGAAGACGATCCCGGAGGTGACGATCAGACACCCGAGCAGCCCACGATCGGTCGACCGCTGCTCTTTCCGTTCCTAGACTTAGGTCAATATCCGCTAGCATTGCAGCAATCACCACTAGGGCCTGTTCCTTAGGAATCCGCGCCCAAAGCCTGGCCCGCTCTGCCTCAGGAATGGCCCGCCCCAAAGCTTCCGTCGCCGTCGTGTAAACCTGGGTGACGGTACCGAGAACAGGGGCCAGATCTCGGCCTCTAATGAACTCTCCACTCATCCTTATCTCAGATCCTTCTGGACTCATGGAAGTCTGCCTAATTCGCACGCTGCTATCTAACCACGCGGCACTGACGGGTTGTCGTCTACCAACCGGCCGAAGGCGACAAACCTCTGTAGGACTTCCCGCGACTGTTGCCCGGCTCGCCGGGAGGTGGACGTCCATCTGGCGTCCGACGCCCTGGGCTGGAACATCGTTCCGCACCTGGCTACGGGACGATCTGTTCGGCGATGGCAAGGTGGCGGCCTTTGGATTGCCGTAGGTACAGAGGGCTTCACGCTTTTCTGGCACTTAGAGGTAGTGTGCCGACACTTAAAGCATGCTAAGTGGCGGGACTCTAGGTGAGTTGCTGCACCAAATGTCTTCTGCAAGCGCACATCACCGTTGAAACCTGGGACGAATACCCCGTTAGATGAGGCGGCGAGGCGCTCCCAGAACTTTGACCTCAGTCTTCTCGCGCATGGGGTCGAACCATTGGGGATGGCCTCTGTAATCCTGCCGGTAAGACCACGCCAGTACGTCTGGGAGGCCTAGGAGTGGCTCCTCCGAAGGCTGACAGTGATAGACGATAGTATCTCTACTCAACTCCTTAGCCCTTCGCAGGTCACTGGCAACATATTCGTCCTGTTTCATGAGGTTGCGCTTGTCAAAGATAAACA
Source organism: Arthrobacter sp. zg-Y769 (assembly GCF_020907405.1). Lineage (GTDB taxonomy): Bacteria > Actinomycetota > Actinomycetes > Actinomycetales > Micrococcaceae > Arthrobacter_B. Next base: position 31,907 of record NZ_JAJJOE010000012.1, on the reverse strand, counting down.
ATCCTGTTTGCAACTCATCTTGAATCTTGGGTAGAAGATACTCCAGACAACGCCGCCTGGCAGCCTCACCAGTCTTGTCGTCACCGCTGATAGGAGCACAAACTACGACGTCTAGACCGTCGTGATTCCTGGCAACAAGCTCGGTGGCCTGGCGAAGCGTAGTGTCCTCTCGCCTGTCATACATTGGAGCCGCATGAAGGGCCTCACGATCGTAAAAATCGAGCAGAGTTTCCCTAGTGTTATGAAGATACTCCTTCTTCACCACAGCCAAACCGACTATGTAAAAAGTGCGAGCATGAGCCAAGTCAAAGCTCTCATCTAGGTATGCGACGGGGTGCTCGTTGGCGCCATAGTACTGATCCAGTGTGCTTTTGATGCCGGCCCCCGTCCGCAGTGTTAAACAGAGCAGCCCCAGGCAGTCCATGGACATCTGGGGCTTGACGCCTCACCGGCAGGAAGGTTAGGAAATTTGAAGCCTACTCCGACTTCAACTCACACCTTCGAACGGGTTACCCGCGTTGCTCGTCTATAACATACAACAAGACAACACCTCTGTCGATCTTCAGCGGCAAACAACTCGCATGTCCGAGGAGCGGGTTGCATAGTGTGCTGGATTGCAGACCCTGAGTCTGCTCCGTTGGTCTTTTCCGTCCAGCTTCGTGGAGTCAGGGAGGCAACTATGCCGACGACCGATGCCGGGGCGCTGGGTGGCTGCCGGCTTTCTCAGGGCTTAAGCACCTTTACCGCATCAAATGGCAACTCGTGTCGTGCGTTTCCGCGCTTTTGGACACCCAGTGCCACTTCCTTCCATCGCTTTGAAATGGAGCCAAGGGACACAGCGGGCGAACCGCCCCACTGTGGCACGGTCTCAAACACCGCGTCGAGAACTTTGAGTGCCGCTTCCGAGAGCGGCAGATGTTCCGTGCTTCCTACGCCCGCATTATGCGCGGTTTGGTTGCGCACAAAGCGCATACGCTGCATCGTTTCGTCAGCGTCTATCCGAACTTCCTCCATAAATTGCTTTAGGCGCGTGTCATCTCGAAGTGTGCCACGGATATGGTTCACCTGATAGGCGGAATAGGGGCTCAGGTTCTGCTGAAAAGATACCCATTCCCTAACAGCCGCTTCCGCGATCTCTACTGAAACCCCAGTGGCTGTTGCTAGTTGCTCAAGATGAAGTCCGTCAGAAATCAGGAGCGCCATCAGCTTGTTCATATCGAATTCGTTCGGGTTTCGCTTTTTAGTGCCAAGTCCATGCCGGCTTTTGCTGCGTGTACCCCGCTTGATCACATCGAGAACGCTCGTGGGCAAACTTCCTGCACCAGATTCTCGAGTGAGTAGCCACCAAGCATGCACGCAGAGTTGCCGGAGAGCAACTAGGGAGATAACGAAAGGGACATTCTCGGCAACAAGATTCTGGGGGGTTTTCTGGGTGCCGCGGCCCAGGTACTCGAGGGCTATCCATGCGAAAAAGACCTGCATCGAACCAGCTCTCTCACCAGCGGCGCGTGATGCAAAACGCAGAGATCTATTTACGCTCGGACTTTGCGAAATGTTAAGCATGCGGGTGGTCGGTACCAGTTTGTTCCTTGAAAGGACTTCGAAGGCACCCTTGTCGCCTTCCTCCCAAACCATAACTTTGCGTTTCACGCCGAATTGGCTCGTTCGGTGTTCGGCGTTGATTCGGTCAACAATCCCCTCGGCAGCATCAAGCGCAGCATGGCGCGCCTGCTCCCCGTCCCATGCTCGGGCCTTCATTATTAGAATCTGCGATTGAAGGCCGTGTTTTGCTGTTGTATCGGCGGAGCCGTCCATACCCCAGTGCCGCAAGCAGAATCGTGTTAGATCCATGTCTGCAGTTGGTCGCTTCGACGCTGATGTAGGCGCGGACCATCCTACCGACTCTTTCGGGTCTATACGGCGGAAAATCTGTGTGTCTATACCCAAGGTCCGCACAGTTGCGTCGACAACGACCGCGACTTGGAAGTTGCGGGGAGCAACATCCATGTATGCCCTAAATTCGGTCGCAACAGCCGTCGCTGTTCCACATCTTTCGACTATTTCTTGTACCGAAGCAGCGAATAGCTCCGGTGTCCTACCTTGGTTTGCGACAGCCGCAACTAGCTCGCGCGACAGTGAGGACACCCGCGTTTGTTGGCCCCGCGTGAATTTCTCTTGACTTTCAAGGAGACCCGCCATCGATGAAGTGAGTGCGGAAAGGTAAGCCAGCCCATGCTCACATACCTTAGCCGCCTTGGCAGCCGCTTCGGTTAACGCCGTTCGGTTCGTCTTTAGAAACGCCAACAGAACGCCCTTATTGTTCTCACGGATGATGGCGTCCTTGGCAAGATTCAAAAACGATACTATCGCCGGGTCTTGCATAATCTTCACGGCGGCACTGCGCCCGACAGATCGCTGGGCTCTCCTGAGAGCCGGGACAACCGCCTTGAACGCATGCTCCGGCTCATTCCGAAAAGCCTCGAGGGCTTCAATGCTCTCACTCAGAGCAGCTGGGGGAATCAGAAACGAACACGCAGATACCGAAAGGTGCGCACGCGGATCCGCGGCCGCGGCGATGGACTCACTCATGAAGAGTGCACGTTCCAGCACTCCTAATCGAGGAACCGTTTCCATGGTGGGTCCAGATATTGTGTTCACATACGCCACTGTAACCAATAGAACAACAGTTAAAAGAAAAACCCCCGGCGTACCGGGGGCTCTCAGCCAATCGCTGGTCCTTAGAAATAGGGGCGTCTGACCTCTTAGTATGGGAAGAGGCTATGCGATCGAGGAACCATTGGCAAGCCTGCCGAGAATCTCGACAAGATGTTCGCCTCGTGTCTCGTATCTGCCCGGACCATACTAGCTCTGCGGCTAGCACCTCTCACCCGAGAGACCGTCGGCGCAGCTACCTCTTAGATTTGTGGTTTGATACAGACCCCGCCGGATCTCGCCGCCTGCCGCAAAGTGACTCGCACCCAAAGATGCCCACCAGGCGAAAGGAAATCAGAAGAGACGCGCCTACACCACAAGGCCCTGTAGAAGACGGTCGTAAAGGGCACCTATAAGAAGTAACCGCACGCGTTCGCGTCGATCCCTACGCCCCTGACCCACCCCGCCCCTCCACCCGGCTAAAATCGAGGAGGCCCGTTTTTCCCCACCGCACGGGCGGAAAGCGCAGAATGTCCTTCATCGAGAACGCCGTTGCCCGCTGGGCCGAACTGCAGCGGCTCCAGGCCTCCCCCGGCTGGAAACTGACCAACGCCAATGCCTGGGTCCCGGCGCTCTTCCGCGAGGCCTTCACCCGTACCCGGCCGCGGGTTCCGCTGGACGACTTCCACGCGATGACGGACTCCTTCCTGAACCGGCTCCGCATGGACGGCGTGCAGCTGCGCGAAGACTGGACCGGCCGGAACTACGCCGATGACTGGGTCGCCCGGCGCTTCCTGGCCCGCCCCCGCGCGGACGGAAAGTTCGTCTACGAACTCACCGAATCCTCCGCCCGCTTCCTCTCCTACTTGGACGGCTACACCAGCGACAAAACCTCGCTGAACTCCTCCCGTCTGGCCACCCTGCTGGACCGGGTGGAAAACCTCGCGCAGGAATCCAACCCGGACCCGGCCGCACGCATCGCCGTCCTTAAAGAAGAGGTCGCCCGCCGCGAGGACATGATCCGCGCCCTGGAATCCGGCGAGGCGCCTCCGCCCCTGCCGGACGACACCGCCGTCGAAGCCGCCCGTGACATCCTCGACCTGGCCGCCGCCCTGCCCGCCGACTTCAAACGCATGCGTGACGGCCTGGAAAAGATGCTCCATGACCTGCGCCAGGAAATGGTGGAATCCAACGCCGCCAAGGGCCTGACCATGGGCGAAATCCTCGAAGCGGACAAGAAGCTGCGCAGCACCGCAGAAGGCCGCACCTACGAGGGCTTCACCGCCTTCCTGAACGACGCCGACCAGCAGGCCCGCTTCCGCGCCGCCATCGCGGAGGTGCTGGAACGGGACTTCGCCGACGACATGAGCCCCGAAGACCGGCAGAGCCTCTACCGGCTGATCAGCGACATGCGGGACCAGGCCACCGAAATCCACCGGATTTACGGCCGGCTCTCCGAATCCATGCACACCTATGTGCAGAGCGACGAGTACCGCGAATCCGTCCAGCTGCGCCAGCTCATCCGCGCCGCCGAAACCGCCATCCACAAGGCTCCGCGCGGACGCCGCCGGGCCGCCGTCGTACCCGCACCGCAGCTGCACGGCTCGGGCTTCGAATCCCTCAGCATGGTCCGGGTCTACAACCCCGAAGACCACGCCGCCCCGCGCACCCTGCCCGAACCGCCGCAGTTCACCGAGGCGGACATCCACCGCTCGGTCCGCACTCCGCGCGCGGACCGGCGGGTACTGGCCGACGCCGTCGCCCGGGCGACGGCGACCCGCGCCAGCGCCACCGTGGCCCAGGTGTTCGAGCAGCTGCCGCCCGAACACCGGCACCTGAACAGCATCCGCGCCCTGCTCGCCGGTGGCTCAGCCTATTTCGATGCAAGCAATCCCCTTGAATCCGTCACCTTTACCCAGATCGACGGCAGCGAGCGCACCGCGCTGCTGCCCGCCGTCGCCGTCGCGAAAGCCCCCGAAAAATGAGCGAGACCACCGCAGAATTGTCCCAGGCACCGGAGGAATTCGACCCGGAGCTGGAAGCAGAGCAAGACGCCCCGCGCGACCTCCTCGTCGACGGCCCGGAACTGTTCCCCGGCGACATCGGCTCCCTGCCGCTGAAGCTGCGCCAGGCCCTCATCCGGCTGCTGCGCGGCCCGTACCTGGACGCGAACTCCTCGGACAACGTGTACGAGACCGTGGTGGACAACCAGGAGCAGCTGCGCGTCCGGCTGAGCGAACTGTTCCTGACCCTGGTCATTGACGAGGACCGCAAGGTCGCCCTGCTGCGCCCGGTGGAAATGGCCGAACCGCACACCTCCGCCCTGCAGCGCCAGCGCGAAATGACCCGCGAGGAAACCCTGCTGCTGCTGCGCATGCGGCTGATCCTGGACCGCCACACCGGCACCGGGAACGAGGCCACCATCGCCCGGCAGGACATCATCGAGGTGCTCGAGGGCTACGTGGACCCGGGCCAGCGCGACGCGAAGTCCGTGGAGGACCTGGCCGACGCCGCCATCCGCAAGCTCGTGCAGGACCGCCGGCTGCTGCTCCCCACCGAGCTGGACAACGTCTGGGTGATTTCCAACGCCCTGCCGCTGGCCCTGCCGTACAGCCAGATCGGCGACATCATCACCTTTATGCAGACCCTCGGCGGGGACGACGACGCCGTCCCCGCCCTGGACCTGGACGGCACCCCCGCTGACGAAATGAACGACGGCGAGGAGCCGGCATGAGCATCGAAACCACCCTCCCCATGGGAGACCTGATCAACCCCGGCCAGAACCGGCTCGCCTCCGTGCAGATCGTCAACTGGGGAACCTTCGACGGCGCGCACACCATTTCCGTGGACCGCGCCGGCACCCTGCTCACCGGCGATTCCGGCGTCGGCAAATCCACCATCTTCGACGCCATGCTCCAGGTCATGGATGCCCGGCCGCGAATGAACGAGGCCGCGCAGAACAACTCCGGCACCAACGCCGAGGAGAAGCGCAACGCGTTCTCCTACATGCGCGGACGCCTGGGCACCCAGGGAGCCGACGACGGCGCGGGCACCGCCTACCAGCGCCCCGGCGCCACCTGGTCCGCCGTCTGCCTGACGTTCGACAACGGCCTGGGTCAGATCACCAGCCTCTCCGTGGTCATGGACCTGCCCGCCACCGGCACCGAACACAACCTGGGCCGCTACTATCTGGTGCACAACCGCCCGCTGGACCTCAAGGCCCTGCAGGCCGGTATGCGCGGCCGCTTCACCAAGGGAAGCCTGGAAACCCTGCTGCCCGGCGCGGCCGTGTTCGATTCGCACAAAATGTTCGCCGAACGCTACCGCCACGCCCTGGGTGTGGAGGACGAGAAGGCCTTCAACCTGCTGCGCATCCTGCAGACCGGCAAGGGCCTGGGCGGCACCGTCAATGACTTCTTCCGCAACAACGTGCTGGACACCCCGCGAACCCTCACCGCCGCCGAAGAGGCCGTGGAGGACTTCAGCCACCTGCGCAGCATCCGCCGCCAGCTCGAACGCGCCCGGCAGCAGCGCGACCACCTGCAGAACGTCCCCGAACTGCACACCCGCTACCGCGAAGCCGCGGACGCCCTGGCGCGCAACCGTGCCCTTGCGAAGGAAGGCCTGCCCGCCTACCGGCAGCGCCTTGCCCTCGAAGGCGCGCAGCGCACCGCACAGAAGCTGGAAGCTGCCGCAACGGAAGCCCGCTCCGAACTCTCCGCCGCCGAAACCCGCCGGGCCACGCTGAAGGACCAGCGCGATGCCCTCAGCACCCGGTACACCGAAGAGGGCGGCGGAGCCATCGCCACCCTGGAACGCGAACTCGCCGCCGCCTCCGCGCAGCTGCGTTCCCGGGAAACCGTGGAGAACGCCGCCAAGGACGAGCTCGCCGCGGCGGGCATCGACGTCGACTTCTCCCCCGCCGGCCTGGTCACCGCCCGCAGCCGCGCCGCGGAGCTGGTGAAGTCCCTCGGCACCGAGCTCGACGCCGCCCGCGAGCGCAGCAGCAACGCGCACGGCGAGGCGTGGTCCCTCAAGGGGCAGATCGCCAAGCTGGAAAACGAGATCGGCTCCTTCCGCCGCCGCACGTCCAACATCCGGCAGGATTCCCTGGACCAGCGGACCCGGATCTGCGCCGCCACCGGCATCGACGAAGCGGACATGCCGTTCGCCGGTGAACTGATCGACCTGCCCAACGAGCACGTCCAGTGGCGTCCGGCCGCCGAACGCACCCTGCGTTCCCTCGCCACCGCGCTGCTGGTGCCCGGCGAGCACATGGCCGCCGTCACCCGCTACCTCAGCGAGAACGACATGCACGGCTACGTCCGCTGCATCGACGTCTCCGTTCCCGTGGACGGCCCCACCGAGCCCGGCCCCGATGACCTGATCACCAAGCTGCTCACCCACGACTCCGAAATGGGCGAGTGGGTCCGCCACAAGATCACCGCGCACTACGACTTTGTCTGTGTCGAGGACCCGGCCGGGCTGGCCGACGTCGCCAAGGGTGTGAGCCTCGGCGGTGCGGTCAAGCGCAACCGCAGCACCACGGAAAAGGATGACCGGCACACCAAGGCCTCGGACAACGTCCTGGGCTTTGACAACAAGGACACCGTCGCGGCGCTCGGCAACGAGCTGCTGGCCCTGCGCGGCGTGTTCGAGGAAGCCGACAACCTCTCCCGACAGCACGCTCAGGAGCAGGATGAGCTCGTCCGCCGACTCGCCGCCGTACGTGCCATCGCCGCGGATGAGCGGACGTGGGAGGACCTGTCGGCCGACGCCGCACGGGCCGCCGTCGCCGTCGCCAATGACCGGCTGGACTCGGCCCGGGATGCCAACGCCGATCTGGAGCAGATCCGCTTCGAGCTCGACACCGCCGAGCTGGACCTCACCGCAGCCACCGAGAAGGTCGGCGTTCTCAAGGGCGACGCCGCGAGGCTCGACGCCGACCTGGCCGCCGCCGTCGAGCGCCGCACCGTACTCTCGGCGAAGGCCCCCGAAGCACTGTCCGAGGGGCTGCGGTCCGCGCTGGCCGAGCTGTTCGAACCGTTCGGGGACCTGACCGACCCGGCCCGGCTGAAGGAGGCCGCCGGCGAGGTGGAACGGTCCCTGATCACCGAACAGGGCCGGCTGGAGAAGACCCTGCTGGAAACCCGCGCGAAGCTGGAACGCACGTTCGAGACGTTCAGCGACAAGTGGGGGTCGGACTTCGGCACGTCGGTGGAATCCGCCGGCGCCTACGAGGACCGCTTCGAGGACATCATTTCGGAGGGCCTGCCGCAGCGCGAAGCGGAGTTCCGCGAGTACTTCAACAACCGCACCTATGAGCGTTTCAGCGACCTGCTGCAGCTGCTCGATGAGGAACGCCGCAGCATCTCCTCGCGCCTGCTGCCGCTGAACTCGGTGCTGCGCCGGGTGGAATACTCCGCCGGCAGCCACCTGGAGATCGAGGTGGCCACCACCGTTCCCGACGCCGCGCACAAGTTCCGCACCGAACTGAAGAACGCGCTGCCGATGATGGGCTCGCGGCAGGACCGGGCGGACATGGATGCCCGCTACGCCGCGCTCGAGGGTCTGGTGGACCGGCTGAAGGATCCCGAGGAGAAGCGCTGGCGGGCCGAGGTGCTCGATGTCCGTTCGCACGTGACCATCACCTGCACGCACCGCCTTGCCAGCGGGAACACCTTCACCAACCTGCAGGCGTCGCTGATGTCCGGCGGCGAGGGCCAGCGGTTCACCGCGTTCATCATGGCGTCCGCGCTGGCCTACCAGCTGGGCATTGTGTCCCAGGGGTTCAGCACCTACGGCACCGTGATGATGGACGAGGCGTTCGTGAAGTCGTCGCTGTCCTTTGCGGAGGCGTCCATCAACGCGCTGCACGAGTTCGGCTTCCAGCTGCTGCTCGCCGCGCCGGAGGACAAGGTGGACCTCTCCCGCTTCCTGGGCTCGGTTACGGAGATCCTGCGCGACGACGTCACCAACCGGTCCGGTGTGATGGAACGGGCGATGGGCAACTCCCGGTCGGTGGATATCCTGCTGCGCTAGGTTAGCCGGATCCTCACGAGCGCCTTGTCTGGTCTACCAGGACACCTGGACCGTCTTCCAGCATGCGAGGTTGGTTGATCATGAGTAGTCCCGCGGTGAGGGCGAGCAGCCATCCGCCGAGCATGGCGAAAGATGTCACCCAGGTTCCGCTGAGGTCCTGAAGGAGTCCGAATAGCAGCGGTCCCAGGCACGCCAACGAATAGCCGATGCCTTGGGCGAAGCCGGATAGTGCACCGGAACCGGTTGTGGTGCGGGTGCGTTTGTTGATCATCAGGAGGGCGAAGGAATACGTGCCCTGGCCGAGTCCTGCCATGATGACCCAGAAGGGTGCGCTGTTGGTGGGAGCCAGGAGCAATCCCGCGTAGCCAACTGCGAACATCGTCGTGAACGAGAGGGCGATGGGGAACGGCCGCGGCATCCGGGCTACCAGCAGTGGCACGACGAGGCTGGTGGGCAACCCTATGATGGCGAAAAGGGCGAGCATGGAGCCTGCTGTGCCCGGGTTCATGCCGCGGTCGATGAGAACTGCGGGGAGCCAGGTGAAGAGGGCAAAGGTGTTGCTGGAACATCCAGCGAAGATCAGGGCCAGCCCCCACCCGATCGGCGATCTCCAGGGCCGGACCCTGGGAAGGCCTGCGGGCAGATCATCGGTGGGCGGAGGGCTCGGGGCCTGTCGTGCCGACCTGTCTCGGACGAGCAGGACGATCCAGGGCAGCGCAGCCACGACGCCGACGATTGACCAGATACCAATGGAGACCCGCCAGCCCGCACTCTCGGCAATTGGTACCGCGAGCTGCGGTGCCAATGCCGTGCTGATCGCGAACAGCGTGACGTACAGGGCCGTGAGCAATCCGACCCTGTCCGGAAAGTACTTCTTCACCAGCGGCGGCAGCACGATGTTTCCCAGACCCAGCCCGACCATGGTGAGCAGCGAGAGGCCCAGGAAGACTGCCAGGTTTGTTCCCATAGCCCGGCCCAGCTGTCCTGCGACGGCCAGCAGAATCGAGGCGAGCAACAGCGGCTCAAGCCGGATGCGGCGTATCAGCTGTGGAGTCAGGAATCCCATCAACGCGAACCCTGCAGTCGGAAGCATCCCGAGCAAGCCGATGGAGGTTGCATCGAACGGCAGATCCCCGGTCATCGCTGTAAGTATCGGCGAAACTCCTGCCACTGCGAGCCGTGCGCTGAGGGCCATGAGCAGGATGCCCATGAACACCAGCAAGCGTCCGGCTATCAGCGGCCGCTGTCCCCTCTTCGGTAGGGAGTCGTTTAGTGGGTTTTGCCCGGTACTTGTGGGATCGATGACGCTCACCTGCATCTAGTCGCTTGTTGTCGGCCGGCCTTCATGCCGGTGTTGGTACAGGAAGGTTAGGCGTCATGAGCGCTGGGGCAGTTCCAGGGCCAGCTCGGCGGCGGCTTTCCGCAGGTCGGGCAGGTGGCTCCTCAGGTCCTCGAGACTAGTGCGGAAGACGGGGGCGGCCAAGGTGAGGGTGCCGATCAGCCGACCCGATGGAGGCAAAACCGGGAGGGCGACGGCGGCCATACCGACGTCGTTCTCCTCCGACTGCCCGGCCCAGCCCTGTGTACGGATCTGTTCCACCTGTCGGCGGAGTTCGTCACGGTCAGTGACCGAGAATTCGGTGCGCGGTTTCAGGTCGATGGTGTCCAGCAAGTGGCGGCGTGTGGCCGGATCGGCGAAGGCGAGCAGGACCTTGCCCGAGGCGCTGGTGTGCAGCGGCACCCGGTCTCCGGGGTCGGTGGTTGTACGGAACTGGGGTCCATCGACCTTATGGATCGTCAGGCTCTGGTCCCCGTCAAGCACGTGCAGGATCGAACTTTCCCCGGTCTTTCCGGTCAGCCGCTGGAGGGTGTGCGCTGCCGCGCCCTCGAAACCGCGGTGGTGAGCGACCTTCTGCCCCAGCTGGTAGACCCGCAGTCCCAGACGGAAGCGCTTTTCCGGTGGGTCGTACGTGGCGAAGTCAGTATCTACCAAGGTGTTCAGCAACCTGTACGCGGTACTGAAGGGGTAGCCGGTGGCCCGTGCAATCTGCCCGGCCGTCGCCCCCGCCGGATACTCACCGAGCAAGACAAGCACTCCCAGCGCCTTGCCCGCTGTTCCGGACTTGTCCGCGACCATGCCACTCCCTCTTGACCCTGACTGTGATGTACGTCATGCTTACAGCCCCAATATATAGCAATCATTGCCAATATTTGGAACAGTGTCGGAGAATTCCTCCGCTCAGGCGGTAAAAAAGGTCTGCCGCTTTCCAATGGCATAACTATTCGTGTCGGCTTCAACCTGAAGGATCTTGATGACACCGAGCACCTCCACACCCAAAGAGTTCCCCATCTGGGACGTTGACGTCCTCGTGGCAGGCAGCGGCGCGGGCGGGCTATCTGCGGCAGTCGCCGCGGCCTACCACGGATTGGACGTCCTTGTTGCTGAGCGTGCTCCCACGTGCGGCGGGGCGACCGCACGTTCCGGGGGCTGGATGTGGACCCCCGGCAATCCGCTGGCCAAGGCTGCCGGGGTTGAAGAACCGCGCGAGGCCTTCCGCACTTACCTCCGGCACGTCATTGATGCCGAGCACTACGACGCCGAGCGGATCGAGGCTTTCCTGGAGGCTGTCCCGCACATGGTCGCCTTCTTCCACGAGAAGACAGCCCTGCGTTTTGTCCCCGGGACAAAGGTCAATGACATCTATGGCAAGTTTCCGGGCGCGGGCACCGGACACCGGTCCGTGGCCCCGGAACCCTTCTACGGCACCGAGCTCAGGCCCGAAATTCGGCGGAAACTGGCACACCAGTTCTACATGACCTCTTTCATGGGCATGGGCATCATGGCCGGCGAGGACCTCTCCAAGTTCCTTACCGCCCTGCGGAAGCCGTCCAGCTTCCACCACGCCGCCAGACGGGTACTCACCCACCTCTTCGATCTGGCCGTGTACCGCCGCAACATGCAGATGGTCAACGGTGTGGCCCTCACAGGCCGGCTCCTGCAGTCCGCCGACAACCTCGGCGTGAGGATCGAGGTCAGCACCAGCGTGGAAGAGCTGACCTTCGACGACGCCGGGGCAGTAGTCGGCGCCTGGTTGAGCACGCCCACAGGTCGGGTGCGCGTGAACGCCCGCAGGGGTGTCGTCCTGGCCACGGGTGGCTACCCCGCCAACATCGAACGCCGCCGACAGACCTTTGAGCGCACCCCGACTGGCCGGGAGCACTGGACCCTGGCCCCGGACACCTGCGACGGCGCCGGCGCAGCCCTGGCAGAGTCCGTCGGGGGCTGGGTAGACACGGATGTCACCTCCGCCGCCGCCTGGTGCCCTGTCTCCCTCGTAAACTTTCCCGGCGGGCGCACGGGGGTGTTTCCGCACATCGCAGACCGTGCCAAGCCCGGGGTGATCGGCGTGCTGCGTGACGGCAAGCGCTTCGTCAATGAGGCCAACGGCTACTGGGACTACGTCGACGGCATGATGAAAGCCGTCCCCGAAGACCAGCCGGTCGAATCCTGGTTGATCTCGGGCAAGCGTGCGCTGCGCACCTACATGCTCGGCTTCGCCAAGCCCCGCCCCCTTCCCGTCTTCCTTTACACCAAGGCGCTCAAGTACCTGATCAAAGCGGACACGATCGAGGAGTTGGCGGCCAAGTGTGGGATCGACCCGCAGCAGCTGGCGCGCACGGTCCAGGAGTTCAACGCCAATGCCGAACGCGGCGTGGATCCCGGGTTCGGGCGTGGCGAGACCCCCTTTAACCGTTACGGCGGAGACCCCGACGTGAAGCCCAACCCTACGCTCGCCCCGCTGGGAAAGGGCCCATACTATGCAGTGAAGGTCCTCCCCGGCTCCTTCGGCACGTTCGCTGGCATTGCCGTGGACTCCAAGGCCCGGGTACTGCGCCGTGACGCCAGCATAATCCGAGGCCTCTATGCAACCGGAAACGATCAGGTCAACATCATGGGCGGGAGCTATCCGGCCGGTGGGGTGAACCTTGGACCGGCCATGACCTTCGGGTACGTCGCCGGGCGGGACCTCGCCGGGGCCACCGCCTACGAGGACGACGGCACGCCCGCGCCGGGCCTGAACCACCAGGGCAGCGGCAGGTGAACCGCCGGTTACTCGGACTGGCACCCCTGTCCCTGCTCGGCACCGAACCAGCCGAGTTTGTGCGGATCGCCGCGGACACCGGCTTCGATTTCGTGGGCCTGCGGGTCAAACCCGTGACCGCCTCAGAGCCGGACTTCAACTTGTTGCCGGGCTCAGCACGGCTCAGACAGGTCAAAGCCATCCTGGCCGGGACCGGGTTGCCGGTGGTGGACATTGAATTCCTCGCTCTGGACGGCACGGTAGGTCCTGAGACTTGGCTACCTATGCTGGAGGCCGGCGGGGAGCTGTGCGCCCGTACTCTGACGGTAACCGCCGCGGACCCCGACCGCGCCCGGCTTACCGCCACGCTGGCGGCGCTGACCGAGGATGGCAGGCAATACGGGGTGACCCCCACGCTCGAGCCCATCTCTTACCAGTCCGTACGCTCGATCCCTGAGGCTGCCGCCCTCGCCGCCCAGGCCGGATGTTTCTGGTTGCCCGATTCCCTGCACATCCGCCGCTTCGGCGGCACGGACGCCGAAGTAGCCCAATACATCGGCACAGCACCCATGCTGCAGCTGTGCGACGGCCCGGCCGAGCATCCCGCCGACCGGGAGGGGCTCATCGAGGAATCCCGCAGTTCACGCATGGTCCCAGGAACGGGCAGGTTCGGCTTGGCCAAGCTGGTTGAGGCCCTACCCGCGGACCTGCCGCTCAGCGCCGAAGTTCCGAGTCTGGACCGTGGGGAAACTGGTGACGAGGCCCACGTCGTTGCCCTGCTCAATGGCCTCATAGCCTGCGCAGGGCAATAGCCGGGCTCCGCAGCTTTCCCACACCTCATCTTCAGAAAGTTGGCCCTCCCGTGACCGCCCCAGCACCCGTAAAGCCCCGTAGACTTCGCGTTGGATTAGCGGGCTGCGGAGCCATTTCCCGGAACCACCTTGAAGCGTTCCGCGCCATCGACGATGTGGAAATCGTGGGAGTCTGCGACATCGATAGTGATCGGGCCCGCGCCACCGCCGCGGCATGGGGGATTCCTACAGCCGCCGATACCGTGGCAGAGCTGCTTGGCTTGGGGCTGGACATCGTGTCCGTTTGCACTCCTCATCCCACCCACGAAGCAGTGGTTCGTGAGGCGGCCGCTGCTGGCGTCCATGTGCTCTGCGAGAAGCCCATCGCCATCGAGCTGGCGTCGGCCGCGCGCATGGTCAGTGCGTGTGATGACGCCGGTGTAAAGCTGGGCGTCCTCTTCCAACGCCGCTTCTGGCCGGCGGCGCAACGTATCCGCGCCGCCATCGACAATGGCGCCCTCGGCCGGCTCACCATGGGTCAGTGCTCGGTGATGCTTTACCGTGAACCTGACTATTACTCCCGTGACGCGTGGCGGGGGACCTGGGCCAACGACGGCGGCGGGGTATTGATGACCCAGGCTATTCACTACATCGACCTTCTCCAGTGGTTCATGGGAGACGTGGCTGAGATCTACGGCAAGATCAACACCTACAAGCACCGCGAAGACATTGAGGTGGAGGACTCCGCCACTGCCCTCATTACATTCGCCTCCGGAGCCATGGCCACCCTGCAAGCCTCGACGGCCGTGTCCCCAAGCCTCGGGGTGCAGCTCCGCGTTACCGGTGAAACTGGCGCCTCAGCCTCGCTGACCGAATTTCCCGAGGGCAGCGACGGCCGCGTGGATCTGTGGGCCGTGTCCGACAGCATCCATACCGAACCTGTCCACCCCGACGGACTTCACCCAAACGTAGACCTGGCCACCATCAACGGCCAACTCATCCCGCATCACACCAGCCAGATCCGCGACTTCGTTTTGGCCATCAGAAACGGCACCGAACCGGCGGTCACAGGCCGAGACGCCACCAAGGCCCTGCGGATCCTGCTGGCGGTCTACGAGTCATCCCGGACCGGTCTTCCCGTGCGTTTCACCGACGCCGCGGCAGTCGATGACCATTGCGCGGAACAGCAGCGTTAGCGATGCAATATGCGACACTGCTGGGCCAGACGGGCATGTGTCCAGGCCAGGAAGGCATCGTCTTTGCGGCAGGTAATTGCGTTCAAAAGACGGGTATTTGAAGTTTCCCGGAGCTCCGTTTTCGGCCTGGTTTTGGGCTCGAAATGTCAGTGCCGGATGAAATCCTGAGGTATGGATCAGCTCGGGAACACCGAACGGATAACCGAAGAACCAGGCAGTGGGAACCAGCAGCCGGAAGGGCAGGCCTGCGGTGCCGAGCCGCCGCGCCCGCCCTGCACCTTGTCGGTGTACCGGGCTGAACTGGCCGTGCCCGTCGGGACCGCCGAAGCGGGTACCTCTGCTTCTGATGTCAGTCCCGACAACGACGCCGCGGCCGCACCTGACCCTGAACTCCCAGCGATCTCTGTCGTCGTGCGGGCACCTTCGCAGTAAGAGGGTCTTGGCGGAATTCCCCAAGACACCAAAGGCGGATTTTCCTTGTAGATGCATTCGACGTCGGATTTACTGTTCGCACACGCACAGGAGGCACTCAGAAATGACGAGCTCAAACGCTGCAGCTGAATCACGTATCAACTCACGGAACAGAGACATGCTGTCCGGCGAGGCGATCGCCGAGGCCAGGCTGACCGACTGGCGCAAGTTGGCCCAGGGACTGCACGCCCGCTACCTGGTCGATGACTTCGGCACTAGCGCCCGGTTCGTTACCGCCATAGGCGAGGCGGGCAATGCGCTCGGACACTACCCGAGCGTGTCGATCGGCAACGGGTACGTCGACCTCAAATTGGTCAGCGCAGACGCCATCTACCGCGACGGCGAAGGCACCGAACACGTCGTCGAATGGGTCACCCAGCAGGATGTCGACCTCGCGAGGCTGATCACCGGGATCGCCGCGGAGCACCGGATCGACGCCGACCCGGCCTCCGTCAGCGTCCTCGAACTCGGCCTCGACACCGCAAACTCCGCGACCATCGCCCCGGTGTGGGCAGCCCTGCTGACAGGCAACGCAGACGCCCAGGGCCACGGGTCACCCAGCGACGAGATCCGGGACTCCACGGGGCGGATACCGAACCTGTGGTTCGGCGACGCCAACGAACACGAGAGTCAGCGGTTCCACGTCGAGGTCTACGTGGCGCCCGAGGTGGCCGGGCAACGAATCAACGCCGCCGTCGCCGCAGGGGGAACCGTCGTAGATGACGCTAGTTCGCCGTCGCTCACTGTGATTGCCGACCAGGACGGCAACACTGCGGTCCTGTGCGTCGCCGAGATGCCTGTGACGGAGGCTGGATCTTGACCCTCTTGAACTCGTGACAGGACGGACGCGATGCCGCACGTAATTCAGCCGCTTACTCCGGCGACCTTCCCCGCGTGGCTAGCACTCGCGCAGAAACACAACGGGGTCTGGGGCGGGTGCTACTGCTCATATTTCCACGGCGACACAGAGAACACTGCCAAAAGCGAGCACGACGGGCCGACATTCAAGCAGCGACTCGTGGCGGAAGGCGCAGCACACGCCGCGCTCGTTTTCGACGGCGACAACGCAATCGCTTGGTGCCAGTACGGCAGTCCGCTCGAGCTGCCGGGGATCTACCATCGCAAGCAGTACGACGCCGGCGAGACCAGGCCGGCGCCGTGGCGCATCACGTGCTTCTTCGTCGACCGCGACCACCGACGGTCCGGCGTGGCACGGGAGGCACTGGACGGCGCCCTCGAACTGATCGCCCTGGCAGGCGGAGGCGAGGTGGTCTCGTTCCCCAACGAACTCGCCCCCGGCAAGAGAACATCGTCGTCGTTCCTTCACAACGGCACGCGCGCCATGTTCGAGAAGGCAGGATTCACGTTCGAGCGCCGCATCGGCAAGAACAAGACAGTGATGCGCAAGACCGTCCAACCAGCCCTGCTGCTGACGCCGGGTTGAACCTACGTCTTCCCCGCCGCCACCGCCACAAGCTCTGCCGCGACTCCGGTCAGCCGCCGGGGACCGGACCAGATGGCCGTCAGGGGACGCGTGATGCCCTCGCCTTCGAAGGGAACCCGCAGCAGCTCCCCGCTGGCGAGCTGGTCGCGGACCACCAGCTCGCTCAGCGTGGCAGGGCCGGCTCCGGCAGCAACAGCAACCCGCACCGCAGCATTGCTGCTGAGCACCTGGGCGGGCTCGACGACGTCGTACCCGGCGAGGACTTCCTGCAGCGCTTCGCGGGTACCGGACCCGGATTCCCGAACCACCAGCGGGGTTTCCGCCAGTTCCTGCAGACCGATCCGGCCCGGACGGTTGGCCCATTCGTGATCCGGACCAACGACCACCACCAGCTCGTCCTCACGGACCACCAGGGCGTTTAGCCGCACCGGAAGATTCGGCGTTTCCACAAACCCCAGTTGGAGGGTTCCCTGCTGCACCTCTTCTATGACCTGCGCCGAGTTCTCCACCTGTACGTCGATACGGGCCTGCGGCAGCCGGCGCTTCAGCTCGGCAAGCCAGGCCGGCAACAGCATGTCCGCGATGGTGTGGCTGGCGCCCAGCCGGAGTTCCATCGCCTCTCCGCCGCTGGTACGCACCACACTGTTGAAGCGCCGCGCCGCCTCGAGCAGTTCCCGGGCGGAATCGGCCAGCAGGAGTCCCATCGCCGTGGGCACCGAACCGCGCGGGCTGCGTTCCAGCAGGGGAACCTTCAGCTCCGCTTCCAACTCGGCAATAGACCGGCTCGCATTGGACTGGGCCATGCCCAGTTTCCGCGCCCCGGAAGCCACGCTGCCCTCATCCACGACGGCAATAAACAGTTCCAGCACCTGAAGGTTCGGCCACGCATGAGCCATATCAAAAGCATATAAACCCATACCGGATTGCGGGCTACCGGGCCGGCCGATCCGGTGGGAGCATCGAAAATAGTGGGCGCAGCCTGGTCTCATGGCGGACGTCGCCTCGTGGCAGGTATCGCCATTGAAGGCCCGCAAAGCGCGCCGAACCACAATCCCCTGACTCGTCACCGAAAGGAACTATGCGCAAGAGCATCCTCGCCCTGCTGATCGCCTGGCTGCTCGCAGTCGGCACCCTGGTCTCCTGTGCGGCGTCGAATTCCGAACCGTCAGGAGGCACCGCCACGGCGGAAGCATCGGCCAGCCCGTCGGCAGAGACATCCATCCCGGCTGATCGTCTGGAGCAGGTGGCTCCCGCGGATGCGAGGGCAATCACCAATCCCGCAGACCCCAAAGCCACCCTGGTGCTGTTTACCGACTACCAGTGCCCCTACTGCGCGCAGATGGACACGGTGATCCAGCAGGCCAAGAAGGACTATGGAGATGACGTCCGCATCCTCGTGCGGAACTACCCGCTGCCCAAGCATCAGAATGCGGCGCCGGCTGCCCGTGCCGTGGAAGCCGCCGCAGAGCAGGGTGCCCTGGAGGAGATGGCTGCGTCCGTCTTCGAGCACCAGCAGGATTGGAAGGCCCTGAGCACGGAGGACGCCGAAAACCTCTTCGTCTCCTATGCCGAGGACCTCGGACTGGACATGGAGAAGTTCCGTGCTGATTACGCCTCGGATTCCGTGAGGGACCGGGTGGCCCGGGACTTGGAGGACGCCCAGGACCTCCAGCTTCGCGGCACGCCCTCGCTGATCCTCGACGACCGGATCCTCGAGCTGGACTCCGTTGACTACGGCGCCATCCAGGAACAGCTGGACGCAGCCCTCAACAAGTAGACGCGGGCATCTTAGCCGGGCGTGAGGCGGAACCGGCAGTAGGTGTGATCGAAAGCATACTGACGGTAGAGGCACCCCGATAACAGGTTTATACCGATCGTGAGATAAAAATGTCTCATGACTATCGAAGCCGGCTCCGTCCGCCCTGCCTGGCGCCGCCTCTTCGGCGTCCCCCTCATTGTTTCGGTCGCCTTTACCCTGGTGATGCTGGTGGCCGCCGTATTCGCGGGCCTCCCCGTGCGTGATCCGGAAGGATTCCTCGGCCCGAGTTACGTGCGCCTGCCGTTGATGGTGCTCCTGATGATTGCGGCCGACGTCGTCCCCCGGGTTCTCGCCCGACGGCGTGAACTGGGCGGCGTCGGAGCCGCAGCCGCCGATGTGCTGCGGACCCGCTGGTCCGGACCCCGGCTGGCCGTGGCAGTGGCAGGACTGATCACCTTCTACCTCGCCTACATGTCGTACCGGAACCTCAAGAGCTTCCTGCCCTTCCTGCAGGATCACCTGACGGACACGATGCTGGACGAGTCGGACAAGTGGCTGGCAGGCGGCAACTACCCCGGTGACGTCCTGCAGGAACTGCTGGGCACCGGCTTCAGCGCCGAGTTGCTCTCCGGCGTCTACATGCTCTTTATGGTCTTCGTTCCGGTCTCCCTCGCTGCGGCGCTGGTGTGGTCCAACAACCTGCAGCGCGGTGCCTGGTACGCCACGGCCCTGTCCTTCAACTGGATTCTGGGCACCGTCAGCTACTACGCCCTGCCGTCCATGGGACCCATCTACTACAACGCCGCCCCGTTCAGCGACCTGCCGGAAACCGCCGTCTCGGGTCTGCAGGACTCCCTGTACGAGAACCGGATCGAAGTGCTGGCGGATCCGTTTGCCACCAGCTCCGTCCACGGCATTGCTGCCTTCGCTTCCCTGCACACGTCCATCGTGTTCACGGCGGCACTGGTGGCACACCTGACCCGCCTGCCCAAGGTGGCCCGCTGGGTTATGTGGATCTACGTCCTTCTGACCACGCTGGCCACGGTCTACTTCGGCTGGCACTACGTCCTGGACGTGGTTGCCGGACTTGCCCTCGGCGCCGTGTCGGTGTGGCTGGCCGCCAAGGCCGTGAACGCCGGGAACCGGAAGGTGCCGGCAACACCCGACGTCGAGCCGGAGCTCGCCTCGTCCGTGCGGTAGGCTTCCTCAGCGGGAACCACCCCTACTGAGAGGCGGCACGTTGAGCGGACATCCAATCGTGCTGCCTGACTATCTGAC
This sequence comes from Arthrobacter sp. zg-Y769, assembly GCF_020907405.1. GTDB lineage: Bacteria > Actinomycetota > Actinomycetes > Actinomycetales > Micrococcaceae > Arthrobacter_B. The sequence goes on along the minus strand of NZ_JAJJOE010000012.1, from coordinate 12,192 downwards.
TCCCAAGCCACGCAGGTTCAGCCCGCTCAAGGTGGCAGTCGTAACCTTTGTGAGCCTCTTTGTGGTGGCCGCCCTTGTCGCCGCCTATCTGTGGGTCGAGTACTTGACGTATACCGAGGCCGCCGGGGATTCCCGGGCGGAAGGCTACATAGTGGTGACCTCACGCAGCACTGTGCATTACGCGTCGGACCCGCTCCCCGCAGACATCAGCGAGGAAGACTACGCGGCCTTCTGGGCTGAACCTGCCTTGAACACCCCGGACGCCTTTGCACTGCTGGACGTGATCAACGAGGGATGGAAGGCGCGTCTCCAAGAGGACGTGAAGCACATGGAGTACAGGGTGGACGAGATCGTAGACCCAGCCAAACGTGCCAACGCCCAGGCCGCCGTGGACGAGATAGCCGAGCTCGTCTCACACGGCACGGTCCAGGGTGCGAAGAGTGCGGTTTATGACGACTTGGCACAGCTGTCCAGAAAGACCTGCCACCGCTGGGACATGGACGACGTCTCCTACCAGGCCAACGGTCATCCCATTCGAAACTGGACTACCACCCAGCCCCAAATCCTGTCGCAGCTGGGATCCGAGGACTCTGCAAGACAGGCAACCAGCCTGGTGGCCAAGGTCTACCCTGCTGCCTTTGAAGCCGCCCTCCCCCGTTTCTGCAAGTTACCGATACCGCCGGAGAGCAGCCATCCGGGCGATATGAACCTCCTGTTCTCGGTTACCCATGAGGCAGATATGCTGCTGGAATCCTTGGAGACGCACCCCAACGCGGCGGGGCAGCTGACGGCGGAAGATTACGAGGCCTTCTGGAACAGCCCGGTGATGACGTCGCCGGAAGTCCAGGCCTACCTGGACCGGGTGGGGGAAAAAGCCGTCATCGACCACCGCGGGACGGCGGCCTACAGGCAAAAGCGCGAGACCGATCAAATCGTGGATCCCGGCGTGCGGGAGCATGCCCAGCAGTACACCGACTGGGTTCTCGATGAGGCCGCGAAGGATAACGGCAGAAGGCTGGCCGTCGGTATGGTCTATGAAGATCTTGTGGAGTACTGGGATGCCGCCTGCACCGGCGAACCGGACCGTTGGCTGCATCCGTCACCGGTAAAACGGAACATCTGGAACTCCCGCCTGGAACCCGAGTTCAGTACGGACTACGTGTCGTCGGCCTGGAGTGGCCGGGACGCCGAGTGGAGTGACGCTACCTTCGAGTTGGCCGTGGAGTTCTATCCGGAGGCTTACGAGGCCGGACTCGACCTCTACTGCAAGTAAACGCTCCTGGCCCCCTGCGGTGGCACGGAACGCACCTCAGACAGGCCCGAAAGCCGCCACAGCGTTTTGGCCGCCGAATCCGAACGCGTTGGTGAGCGCATAGCGGACCGGTGCTTCGCGGGCAGCACCGGGCACATAGTCCAGGTCACACTCCGGATCCGGGGTGGCGTAGTTCAGCGTCGGCGGGATGACACCCTCAACGATCGCCATCACGCAGAGCAGGGATCCGAGGGTCCCCGCAGCCCCAATGAGGTGTCCGGTCATGGACTTGGGCGCCGTGACTGCGAGCGACGGCGCATGCTCGCCGAAGGAGGTGTGCAGCGCCAGCGTTTCGGTCCGGTCATTGGCCTGCGTGGAGGTTCCGTGGGCGCAGATCAGGTCCACATCCTCCGGATTCAACCGGGACCGGTCCAGCGTGCGGCAGATGGCTTCCGCCGCATATTCCCCGGTGGGAGCCGGAGCGACAATGTGGAAGGCATCGGACGTCAGTGCACCGCCCAGCAGCTCCGCATACACGTCCGCACCGCGGGCACGGGCATGGCTGAGCAGTTCCAGCACACACACCACGGCTCCCTCGGCGAAGACAAACCCGTCCCGGCCGGCATCGAACGGCCGGCTGGCTTCCTGCGGCGAATCGTTGTTCCGGGACAACCCGCGCATGGCGTTGAGCCCGGCGAACATCACCGACGTGATGGCCGCATCGGTTCCGCCGGCCACCACCACGTCCGCGTCGCCGGCCAGCAGGGTGCGGCGCGCCTCCAGCAAAGCGGAGGTACCGCTGGCACATGCCAGGGCACTGGCGTTCACCGGACCGTGGACGGCCAAATCGATCGCCACCTCGCAGGCGGGCATATTCGTCAACGACGACGCCACGAAACTGGGGCTGATCGGGCGTAGCCCGTCCCGGCCGAAGATTTCCGTGGCGGCCTGGATTTCCGGATACCCGGAGACCGCGCTGTTGATGATTACCGCCGCGTCCGTGTCCTCCAGCGTGACGCCCAGTCCGGCGTCGGCCACTGCCTCGCGGGAGGCGGCCACCGCCAGCTGCGACGCCCGCGAGGACCGGCGCAGCCGTTTGACCGGCAGATACTGCGCCGGATCGAAGTTCTTCACCTCCCCGGCAATCCGGGTGGGAAACTCGGAGGCGTCGAAGGCGGTGATTTTGTCGATGCCGCTGCGCCCGTCCTTCAGCCCCGCCCAGGTTTCACCCCAGGTACCGCCGAGCGGCGTCACCGCCCCCATTCCGGTGATGACCACGCGCTCGTCCATTTAGTCCGCCTTCCGGGCCGGCGCCGGAACATCCATCCGGCCGCCCAGCCAGTCCTGCGCCGCGGAATCGGCCACCTTGTAGTGCATTTTCTTGCCGGTCGCGGTCAGCGGAACGTCCTCCACAAAACGGTAGCCCCGGGGCCGCTTGAAATCCGCCAGCCCGGGATGGGCAAGGCAGAACGCGTCCAGCCCCTCGGCGTCGAGCTCGGCGTCCCGGCGCACCACGTAGGCGACCACGCGCTGGCCCCAGCGGTCATCCGGCACGCCCACCACCACAGAATCGAGGACGCCCGGGTGGTCCGCGAGCGCCGCCTCCACCTGCACCGGATGGATGTTCTCCCCGCCGGAAATGATCATGTCATCCGTCCGGCCCATGATCGTGAGGTAGCCTTCGGCGTCCCAGGTGGCCATGTCCCCGGGGTAGAGCCAGCCGTCGTGGAACTTCTCCTCCTCCACCTGCGGCAGATTGGCGTAGCTGAACCCGGACTTCGGCGAGCGCATAATCACCTCGCCGATTTCGCTGCCGTCCCGGGCGGCCAGCTCGTGCGGCTGCCCCCGCCGGCCGTCGAACACGCGGACGACGGCGACGTCGTCGTCCGTGCATGCGCGCCCGGCACTGCCGGCATGGGCGGGGAGGTCCTCCGGCCGCAGGAAGGTGTTCCAGAAGCCCTCGGTGGTTCCGTAGCCGTTGAAGATCCGCGGCGTCAGCAGGTCCTGGTACCGGATGGCCGCGGCACGGTCCAGCGGTGCGCCCATGGTGACGATGCCGCGCAGCGTCTCCAGGTTCCGCGGCTTCTTTTCCTGTTCGACGGCGATCAGCTCCAGGGTGGTGGGCGCACCGATCAGGTAGGTCAGGCCCTGCTCCCCCACCCAGTCCAGCACCGTGGCCGGATTGAAGCTGCGCATCGGCACCACGGATCCGCCGATATAGAACACCGGGTTGGGACCACCGGAATGCAGGCCGCCGCGGTGGAACCACGGGGTCATGTTCAGGGTGCGGTCGGCCGGGGAGAGCGGAAAGTGCATAATCACGTCGTGCGCGCTCATCACTTCGGCGATGGAGGGCAGCGGCACCCCCTTGGGCATGCCGGTGGTGCCGGAGGTGTAGAAACGGGTGCTCTCCTCGAAGGTGGAGAAATCCGCGGGCAGATCCGGCAGTTCCCCGGTTGCGGCGTCGACGGCGGCGTCGAAGTCCTCACCCAGCTGGCCCGAGCCGCCGGCCACCAGGACCACCGGCGAAACCCCGGCCAGCTCCAGCGCCTGCGCCGCGGCGTCGGTATGCTCGGCGTCCACAACGAACACCGCCGGATCACTGTCCCGCAGGATGTGCGCGGTTTCCCCCGGCGCCAGCCGGTAGTTCACCGGAACGCTGATAGCCCCCAGCCGCTGGGTAGCCAGGTACAGCAGGGCAAACTCGACGCTGTTGTAGAGCTGGTAAAGCACCCGGTCCCCGCGCCCGACGCCGCGCTCGGCCAGGGCACGGGCCACGGCGTTCACGGCGTCGCCGAGCTGGGCGTACGTCAGTTCCCGGCCGGACGGCGGATCGGTAATGGCCACGCGGTCCGCATAGCGCGCCACGTTGCGGACGAAGCCGGCCGCGTAGGTCAGTGAGTGCTCGAAGTAGTTCCGGTAACGGGTGGGATCGTAGCTCACTGATGCTTCCTTTCGGTTTGAACGGCGGGCAGCTACCGGCCGCGGTCCCGGGTGGGCCGGGGCGGGAGGGTGACCGGCGGACCGGACGCTTCGGCGTGGAACGGCGGGGCAATGACCGAGAGACCGCCGTCGACCGCCAGTACCTGGCCGGTGATGTACCCGGCGCCCGGGGACAGCAGGAATTCCACCGTGGCCGCCATTTCGTCGACGGTGCCGGGACGTCGTTTCGGGAGGCGGGAGATGACGCTGTCCATCGGCGCCATCCCGTCCATGGAGTAGAAGTAGTCCAGCGAATCGGACTCGATCAGCCCGCCGTTCACCGCGTTGACGTTGATGCCGTAGGGGCCGAATTCCACCGCCATAAAGCGGACAAAGGACTCCACCGCCGCCTTGTACGAGCCGAGGGCGGCATAGGTGGGGAAGGCCCGGCTGCTGCCGTAACTGGTGAGCGCGACTATCCGGCCGCCGTCGTCCATCAGCTTCACCGCTTCCTGGGCGCCGAGGACGAACGGGCGTACATTCACGGCGTAGGCACGGTCCAGATGATGGGTTTTCAGGTCCACCACGTTCTTGAACGCGGCAGCGGCGGCATTGTTGATGAAATAGTCCAACCGGCCGTATTCGTCCGCTGCGGCATCAAAGAGCGTGACAATGTCTTCGGGGTTTTCCACGTCCGCCTGCACCGCTATCCCGCCGCCGCCGAGTTCCTGCAGGCGGGCCACCACTTCCTTGGCCATCTCCGCGTTGCGGCGGTAACTGACGACGACGGCGGTTCCCTGCGCTGCGAGCCGCTCCGCCACCCGCCGGCCGATCCCCCGCGAAGCACCGGTGATCAGCGCTACCTTTCCGCCGCCCTGTTCCACGTGTGTCCTCCTGCGCCCGGCTGTAGTGCATCACACCTTGTCACCGGTGCCGTCCGGGAAACAAGACCCGCTGCGAAAAGGCCGCAGGGGAACCGGTCAGGAGCGCAGGTACGCGAGGGTTGCCAGCACCCTGCGGTGGCCGCTGTCCGACTGGGCCAGCCCGAGCTTCGCAAAGATGTTGCCGATGTGTTTGCTGACCGCGGTTTCGGACACGGAAATGGCCCTTGCAATGGCGGTGTTGCCCAGGCCCTCGGCCACCAGCCCCAGCACCTCGAACTCCCGCGGGGTCAGCGACCGGACGGGATCCCGGCTGCTGCGGCGGCTGAACAGCTGGGCAATGACCTCCGGATCCATCACGGTGCCGCCGGCGGCCACGCGACGCAGCCCGTCCACGAATTCACCGACGTTGCCCACGCGTTCCTTCAGCAGGTAGCCCACCCCCTGGGCGCCGGAGGCCAGCAGCCGGCTGGCGTAGCGGTCCTCCACGTAGGCGGACAGGACCAGCACCGGAAAGTCGGGCACCCGGGACCGCAGTTCCAGGGCGGCCCGCAGCCCCTCGTTGGTGAAGGTCGGCGGCATCCGGACATCCAGCACGGCACCGTCGGCGCTGCCGGGGGTAAAGGCCGCGAGCAGGTCATCGGCGTTGTCCCACGAGCCCACCACCTCGAACCCTTCGCCCTGCAGCAGCAGTTCGAGACCGGCCCGCAGCAGGGCATCGTCTTCGGCTATTAAAAGGCGCACGGCAGCTCCACTCTGAGGTTCGTCGGTCCGCCGTCGGGACTGTTCAGCACCAGCCTGCCGCCAAAGGCGGCTGCACGGCGGGCAATTCCGGCAAGCCCCGTTCCGGAGCCGTTGGCATCGGCGCCAGCCTGCGCGCCGGCGGTCGGGTCCACCTTCGCTCCGCCGCGGCCGTCGTCGTTCACGAGGATCACCAGGACATCCCCCTTCGGAGGTGATTCGGTCCGCAGCAGCACGTCAATCCGAGACGCACTGGAGTGCTTCGCGGCGTTGGTCAGCGCTTCGGCGAGGACAAAATAGGCTGCTGATTCCACCGCGGCAGGAGCACGGAGCAGGCCGTCTACGTCCAGGGTGCAGGGTATGGGTGAGCGGCTGGTCAGGGCGGAGGCAGCACCGCCCAGGCCGAGTTCGTCCAGGATCGGCGGATAAATGTCATGCACGGCCGCGCGCAGTCCGGCCAGGGCCTCGGTTGCGGCGTCCTGGGCGCGCCCGATGAAGGGTACGGCGGCGGCCGGGTCGGTTTCGGCTGCCCGCTGGGCGAGCCCCAGCATCATCACGACGCCGACCAGCCGGTTCTGCGCACCGTCGTGCAGTTCCCGCTCGATCCGGCGCAGTTCGGCCGCGTGGGCGGCGAGGGCGCTGGCCCGGGCCGCCGAGAGATCGGAGATCCGGCGGGCCAGGTCCGCATACCGGCGGGGCGAGAGGATAGCCAGGGTGGCCGCACTGAACCGCCGTGCCAGCCAGGGCAGCAGCACCCACGCCCCTGCCGCATATCCAAGTCCCAGCAGCACCATCAGGACGGCGTCGCTCCAGCTGCGGACAAAGATGGTTAGTTCCAGCGGTGCATCCGGCGGGAAGAGCTGCCACAGGGGTGCCGCCGCCACATAGAGCACGGCACCGAAGGGAAGCGCGAGGGCCAGCGCTGCTGCGAGCACGGCAAACGCGCAGTGGAAGAGCAGCCAGGACAGGTCCCGCTTGGTTTCCGGTGCGCTCAGCAGGGCGGCCAGCTCGGTGAATGAATACCGGCCGCTGAGGCGGCGCGGGTCAAAGGGGATAACGGCGGACGAGAATGCCGCCGAGCGGGTCTGTGCCCGGCCGGCCAGGCGGTTCAGGATCTCCAGGAAGCCCGGAACCGCGTACAGGCCAACCCCCAGGGCCACGAACGGAAGCAGCGCAATTCCGGCCAGCAGGACGGCCAGGGACACCAGCCAGTAGCCGCCCTCGCGCACCAGGAAGCTCACGTCCCGGGTTCGGGTGCCGGCGCGGCTGGGAGGTCTCATCCGTTGAATTATGCCCGACCCTCTTCCCGCTGTCGGTATAGCCAGCTCTACCCCAAACCGGGCTATTGGCTGTATCGGATCCCGTTCCCGTCATCCGTAGCGTCGACGTCAGCAAGTTATCCCGTTCTCCCCGGCCTACCCAAAGGATGACCCGATGTTCACCGACCCCTCAGAACTCTCCGGCACCGCAGCCCTACAGCTGCAGGGCGTGTCCAAAAGCTACCGTTCCGGCAACACCACGGTTCCGGCCCTCCGCGATGTCTCCCTGGCGATTCCGGCCGGCACCTTCACCGCCGTCATGGGGCCTTCCGGTTCCGGCAAAAGTACGCTGCTGCAGTGCGCGGCCGGACTGGACGCCCCGGACAGCGGAAAGGTACTGCTGGGAACCACCGAAATTTCGCGTCTGCGCAGCAAGGCCCTGACCCGCTTCCGCCGGGACCACGTGGGTTTTGTCTTCCAGTCCTACAACCTGCTCCCCCAGCTGACGGTGGCACGGAACGTCACGCTGCCGCTGCTGCTCGCCGGACGCGGCACCGACACGGTGTGGCTGGACTATGTGCTGGAGGCCGTGGGGTTGGCCGGCCTGGGGGAACGGAAACCCCAGGAGCTCTCCGGGGGACAGCAGCAGCGGGCGGCCATTGCACGGGCGCTGATCACCCGCCCGGACGCCGTCTTTGCGGACGAGCCCACCGGAGCCCTGGACTCCGTCACCGCACGGCAGGTGCTGGACCTGCTACGGCACACGGTTTCCTCGCTGGGACAGACGGTGGTCATGGTGACGCACGATCCCGTGGCCGCCGGACACGCGGACACCGTCATTTTCCTTGCCGACGGGCGGCTCGACGGCAGCATGACCGGTGCCACTGCCCTCGACGTCAGCGAACGCATGGCCACCCTCGGGGAGCACTGACATGTGGACCCTTGCCAAAGCATCCATCCGGCACCACCGCGGCGGGTTCGCCGGGGTCTTCGTAGCCGTGTTCCTGTGCGCGGCGCTCATCACCGCGATGGGCGTCCTGATCGAATCCGGGACCCGCGGCGGGATCGCCCCGCAGCGCCTGCAAGGTGCCGACGTCGTTGTGGGTGCCCCGCAGGCACATCCGGTGGTCGAGGACACGGACGCCCCGTTCGCCGAGCGGGTCCTGCTCCCTGCCGACGCCGTTGACGAGATAGCCGCCGTCCCCGGCGTGGAACGGGCCGTCGGCACCATCGAGCTTCCGCTGGCCACTGCCGACGGGACGGTGGTGTCCGCCGCTGCCTGGGACGCCGCTGCCCTGACGCCCTTCACACTCACCTCCGGGGACGCCCCCACAGGGGCAGCTGAGGTAGTGGTTGATGAATCCTTCGGAGTGGTCCCGGGCAGCAGCCTCGTCCTCACCCACGGCGGGGAACCGTCCGAGTACACCGTGTCCGGCCTCGCCGCTCCCGCAGCGGGAGTGGACACCGGTCCTGCCGCGTTCCTCAGCACCGCCGGCGCGGAAGCCCTGTGGCCCCACGGTGACACGGTGGCCACCGTGGGCGTGCTTGCCGAGCCCGGCGTCCGCCCGGAGCAGCTCTCCGCCGACATCGAGGCGCAGGTGGCCGACGTCGTGGGCTACACCGGGGACCGCCGCGGAGACGTGGAAAACTTGGGCGGGTCCCCCGCCCGGTCCACGCTGCTGCTGCTCAGCGGCTCGCTGGCCGGGGTGGCCGTGATGACCGCGGTCTTCGTAACCGCCGGCACCCTGTCCCTGTCCATCATGGCGCGGCGGCGTGAATTCGCGATGCTGCGTGCCGTCGGCGCCGGGGCCAACCAGACCCTGGGCATTGTGGTGCGTGAAGTCCTGCTGGTTTCCGGCGCGGCCGCAGCGCTGGGGGCGGCACCGGGTTTCCTGCTTGCGGAGTTCCTCGGCAGGCAGTTCGCAGCCGGCGGGGTGCTTCCGGAAACCTTCGTCCTGGCCTACAGTCCGCTGCCGGCCCTGGCCGCGGTAGTAATCAGCATCATCGCAGCGGTGGGTGCCTCGCTCGTCTCTGCCCGGGGTTCGGTCCGGGCGGCGCCGACGGCGGCGCTGCGGGACTCCTCGACCGAAGCATCACGGCTGGGCCGCGGGCGCGTCATCACCGGACTGTCGCTGCTGGGTGCCGGCCTGGTTGCTGCCCTGGTACCGATCGCCGTTCCGGGGACTGCGGGGCTGGCCTCGGCAGCCTCCAGCATCCTGCTCCTGATGATCGGCGCCGGCCTTCTGGGCCCCCGGCTGGTGACGGGCGCATTGAAAGTGGTGCAGCCGCTGCTGCGCCGCAACCCCTCCGCTTCGCTGGCCCTGGCGGAAGCCAACGCCGGCGCTTTCCCGCGGCGGCTGGCCTCGGGGATCGTTCCGCTGGCCCTGGCCATTGCCCTCGGATCGGTGCAGTTCTTTATGCCGGCAACGGTGGCAACGGAAGCCGACAGGCAGTCCCGGGACGGGGTGGTGGCCGGGTATCTGGTCAGCGCACCGGGCACCGGCGTCTCCGAGGATCTGGCCGAGCAGGTGGCGGAACTGCCCGGGGTGGAGTCCACGTCACCGGTGGCCCGTTCCGCGGTCCTCGCCAAGGCCGGGTTCGCCGGTATGGAGGACGGCGTGCAGCCCTACGCCATCCAGGGGCTGGCGCCGCAGGACCTTGGTGGAACCCTGGACCTGGATGTGCGGGACGGGTCCCTGGACCGGCTGGCGGAGCCCGGAACGGTGGCATTGAGTGTGGATCTGGCCCGGGAATCCGGTACGGCTATGGGCGAGGACTTCGACTTCTACTACGGGGACGGAACCGAGGCGACCGCCGTCGTCGTCGCCACTTACGAGCGCGGGCTGGGCTTCGGTGATGTGGCGGTGGCGAACGAAACGCTGCGCGGCCACACCACCACCGGGTTGAACGACTATCTGCTGGTCAGTGCGGACACGAACCCGGGGGAACTGGCCTCCGCCGTGGCCGGGCTCGGGCTGACCCTCCTGGACAAGGAGGAGCTCGGGGCAGCCGGAGCCGCCGAACGGAATGCCGACGCGTGGGTTTCCGTAATCGCGATGCTGGTGCTGCTGGGCTATCTCGCCGTCTCCGTGGTCAACACGCTGGTGATGGCAACGGCCCGGCGCCGTCCCGAGCTGATGCTGCTGCGGACCCTGGGGGCGTCGGATACCCAGCTGCGCCGGATGATGGGGGCGGAATCCCTGCTGATAGTCGCGGCCGCCGTCGTCATCGGCACCGTCCTGGCACTGCCGCCGCTGATGGGCATCGCCGTGAGCGTCTCCGGGCTGCCGTTCCCGACGATTGTGCCGGCCGTGTACCTGGGCCTTGCCGGTGCGACGGCGGCGCTTGGCTTCGGCTCCATCGCGGTAGCCACACGTGCCGCGCTGCGCCCTTGATGCAGCCAGCGGGTTAACGAGAAACACCCCGGTCCGAAGACCGGGGTGTTTCTCTTTGGCGGAGGATGGGGGATTTGAACCCCCGAGGGCGTTAACCCAACACGCGTTCCAGGCGTGCGCCATAGGCCGCTAGGCGAATCCTCCAGGCTTGCTCCCGTAGAAGCAGATATAAGACTACCCGACACAGGCCCAAACCAACGAATCGGCGTCATTTGAGGGGCTGCTTAGGCCGAGCCTGTTCGTCTGCGGCCGAGGCCGTGGAGCAGGAGATTGATAACGATGATTCCCAGCCAGGACCAGGTGGCGGCCTGCGGACTCCATAGGACGGCAATGGGGATTGAGGCCAGGAACACCGCGGGGGTGACCGGAGCGCGGACCTGCGCGAAGGCCGGAAGCCGGGGATCAACGTCATCCCGGAAAAGCCCCACGCGGCTGCAGTAGATCCAGAGCCCGGTATTGGCGGTGCCGATAAGCCCCAGTGCAGCCGCATAAATTACGACGCCGAGGAGCTGGTCTCCGTAGAACGCCAGCATGTCGGTGGCGTACCCCAGCAGGGCGACGAACAGCAGCAGCACCAGATTCAGCTGCTGCAGCCGGCCGGTAAATCCCTTGAGGAGCCGGAAGAGCCGGTGATGGCTAAGCCAATAGGCGGCGGCCACCACAAAGGACAGCACGTAGGCACCGAACTCCGGAAGCTGCGCCGCCACGGCCCCCCCAAGCTCTCCGGCCGGCACCTGGGGAACGTCGATACCCACGGCCAGCAGCGTCATGGCGATAGCGAAGACGGCGTCGCTGAAGAACATGGTGCGGTCCAGGTCCGGCCCGGAATTCGCTCGGGCAAACCCCATGTTGTTGCTGTATTCGCCGGCCACCGGACCATGCTTACGCACATTCCACAGCGGGTCGAGCCTCGGCCGAAGGAAAAGGAGCCGGGAGGCGCAGTTAAACAGATAAGGACCCGCACATCCTTGTGCGGATCCTTATCCCAACGTATGTCCGGCGGTGACCTACTCTCCCACATCCTCCCGGATGCAGTACCATCGGCGCTGTGGGTCTTAGCTTCCGGGTTCGGAATGGGACCGGGCGTTTCCCCCACGCTATGACCGCCGTAACCCTAGCCCCGACGGCAATGCGTCGGGAAGTCATTGATTACAGGCTGCCCTTTCGGGTTCTGCTCCTTAATCTTACCAAGTCTTTCAGTCCGTTTCGACCACGGCGGGCCGTTCCGGACTGGTCCTGGATGTCGGAAGAAACACAGTGGCTGACCAGGTACGATTGCCGCCGTTAAACAAGTGAAGCCCGTACCAACACTGGTACGGGCTCCCCCTGATTATTCAAATATTGTCCGGCGGTGACCTACTCTCCCACATCCTCCCGGATGCAGTACCATCGGCGCTGTGGGTCTTAGCTTCCGGGTTCGGAATGGGACCGGGCGTTTCCCCCACGCTATGACCGCCGTAACCCTTCCACCCGCACCACACACCCAAAACCAACAAGGTGTGCGTGGGGAAAACAATGGTTACAACACGTCCCGAAACCCCCGACCCGTTCGAAAACGGTGGTGGGTGCCGGCAGTGCGGTAAAAGTTGTGAACCCGCCCCCCGGACAAGGGAGGCATGGTTCGTGTTCCAGGTAGCAACAACGGTGTTGTTGTCCGGGAACCACATAGTGGACGCAAGCAGCATGATCTACAACACCCTTTATACTTTGACGGACCGTTTGAAGTCGTGTCCGTCCAGGTG
>NZ_JAJJOE010000011.1 GCF_020907405.1 Arthrobacter sp. zg-Y769 | reverse complement strand
CCGGGCAGCGGGTGCACAACTGCTCCGAATCGGAGACCAGCCGCAACGCAGCAAAATTAGTCAGGCACAGCAGGGCACCGACCTCGGCAGCAGTGGCCCTGAGCACCCACTCCCCACCCCGGCTCTGACTGTCGGTCCGGTCATTGCCGTCAGCAGCCGCAGAGTCTGCGGCGGGTGGCACATTTTCTGTGGTCGCCCCGGCTTTCCCGTCGGGTGCAGGAACCGCAGCATCGGCGCCAACTGCCGACGTCTTTGCCCCGGCTTCACTTCCTGCGCGTGCGAGATCCGGATGCGGATGCCGCCCCAGGTTCTGCGCAGTGAGTTCCTGCAGCCGGTACACGGTGCGCGCCTGTTGTGCCTGCACCCAGCAGACCGCTGCGTTGAGACGCTCCAGGGTCTGCAGCGCCGCTTCCTGCCCCAGTTCCTCGGGTCCCTGGAGGGAGAGCATCCCCATCAACCCGGGCGGCAACTCCGTGCCTGCAGCCGGAACATCACTGGCCGACACGGAGAACACACCGGGCAACACCTTCGGAACGCCCGTGTCCGCATCGGGTGATGCGTTGCTTGTCCATGCCTTAAATGGTGGATCCTGCGGCACCTGAGTGTGACCGCCGGCGCTTCCGGTACCCGCGCTGTTCGGACGTGAACGCGTTCCCGAACGGCGACCAGATGATGATCGACTCCCGGAGCGCGAAGTCCGGACGGTGGGCTTTTCCATGAATCCAGTCCAGCAGCTCAGGCACCCGCCCAAACCCGCAAACCGATGCAATGTGGAAAACACCCGAGAGCCGTTCAGCCGGTACAGCTTGTGGAGGGATACTCGAGCCCCACCTAGGCCACAAGCAACCAACCGGCACCGGATATCGCCGCCGTTCCCGCCCGGCCGAGCCTCTGACGGGAAAGGCGCATCAAAAACGAGAGGAACCTAGGGCCCGACAGGCGGCCGGTATTCCTCCCTTGGCCCCGGGCTATGCCCCCGCGACGGTGCAGGTCTTGGCACAACTGCCGCTTGTCGCGGCGGAAGTTTTTCCCGGGAGAGACGGTACAAGTGCCTGGTGGCAACGCTGCCGGCTGCAACCGCAGCACCGAGTGATTCCAGAGACGCCCGCAGGGAAGCATCATCGCTGGCATCTGCGATCGCGGCCCCCTCACGGTAGTTGTCCAGCCGATGTCCGGGCCCCAACCCGGCGTCCTCGCCCTCCGGGGTGACCACTGGATTCGTCAGTGTCATGGTGACCCGGTCCGGCGTATCGGGGTTCTGCCACGCATCAAGTCTTGGCACCCAGTCCTGAACATGCTCCAAATGCAGCGCCGGAATACCGGGAGGCAGGTCGGTAGCTCCTGTGGGGCTGCCTGCAGTCAGCAGGAACGCCACTTCGTAGCCGCTTTCCTCCGCAAGGTAGCCGGCAACATGGGTAGCGTGGTCTCCGCCCTGGCTGTAGCCGGACAGGATGACGGCGTCCCCTGCTTCGGCCCCGGCAAGACGCAGGGCTTCGCGCACTCCCGCTGCAACGTAAGCACTGTCTTTCAGGGACGGTTCGAGGACGCCCATGACATCGAACGCGTTCTCGCTTCCGCGTGCAATGCCGAGGCCCTGCGTCCCGGGAATGGTGACCACGAAAGCCCGGTCTCCGTCGCTCGCGGCAATCGGAAGCACTTCAATCACGCCTGGATTGTTCTCCCGCTTCAATACCTCCGAGCGTTCAAGGAGGCCGGCAGCAGTTCCGTCCAGCCGCACACGTTCCTGTGCGCCGGGAAGCGCCAATACCTCCACTGGCCGCAGCTTCCCCCTCCCCGCACCGTAAAGCAGGAGCAGGGCAGCACCCATCAAGCTTTCGGAGGCCGAATCCACAAGGCCCGTCCCTGCCTCGCGGAGAGCAGCGGATCCCCCAGCCCGAAGACGCCGGCGGGGAGCGAATGGGGTCAGGAGAAAGGGGGCGACGGAAGGAATACGTGTCAGGACCCGCCCTTCGGCTTCGGCGTAGGCACGGGCGCTCTCACGCACCCCGTCCGCCAGTTCATCGACGGCGGCAGCAGAAGTCCTCAACGCGTGCCCTGCCTCCATCATCCGTGCCCGGACCCGGTCGGCCGACACTGATCCGCCGCCAAAGGCACCAACTTCCAGCCAAAGCTCCGTCACCCTCTCCTCGAGTTGCCGCACACGGCCTGTGGTCGTTTCCAGCCTGCCCGCCGCCCGGGCCAGGTCCTCGTACTGGACCAGAAGCCCCGCAGCCCCGCCCCTGACCTCGTACATCCGCCGGTCGCAAGTTCCGGTCTCCGCCATGGTCAGCTCCCCGCAGCCAACATGAGCGGATCCTGCCGCAGCTCCCCGGCGGCTGACCGCAGCTGCAGCGAAACGTCGGGAAACCGCTGCGCTACCGCAAGGAGCTGCTGCCGGAAAGCATTAGCGGCCGGTGACTCCCACTGGACAATTGCGGCATTGGCAACCTCCCGTTCCAGCTCGTCGGTTTCCACGGCAAACGCAAGAAGCAAACGTTCCGTCTCCGCCGCGTACGCCGCAGCTGCCATTTGGTCCATTGATTCCTCCCTCGGGGGACGGATTGTCTATCAGCCGGAACCTAGCCCTCGCCTCCGGACGCAGGCCCGCTCAGGAGGAAGCCGCACGGGAACCCGCACAAGAACGACGCCCGTCCGTCAAGGTTGCCGGGCAGGTCGCCGAAATGCGGTGTCCCGTGCACCGCCGGTGGAAACACCCGGAACCTGCACGTTCGAAAACCTGGCTGTTGAGGGATAGTGACCGGTCCGGGCAAACCCGTAACGCAGCCGAAAGTCACACGCCGGCAGCACCCCACCGGCATGAAAGAATTGCCGCATGGCCGAATCCGTATCTGCTCCCCGTGTCTCCCTTGCCTCCGTGACCCCCGCTATTGCCCTGGGTCCGCTGGACGGCCGCTACCGCAGCGCCACCGCACCGCTGGTGGACTACCTTTCCGAAGCCGCGCTGAACCGGGACCGGACCCATGTGGAGGTGGAGTGGCTGATTCACCTGACCTCCAACGCCGTCCTGCCGGGCACCCAGCCGCTTACGGAACAGCAGCAGCACCAGCTGCGGGAAATCGTTACGGGCTTCGATGGGAACGCCGTGGCCGAGCTGGGCGAAATCGAAAAACGCACCGTGCATGATGTCAAGGCCGTCGAGTACTACATTGCCGACCGGCTTCCGGCACTCGGCCTCGAGAACCTGAAGAGTCTGGTGCACTTCGGCTGCACGTCCGAGGACATCAACAACCTTGCCTACGCACTGGGCATCAAGGGCGCCGTCGAAAACGTCTGGCTGCCCGCCGCACAGGACCTGGTGGACCAGATCGCCGCCATGGCCGGGGACACCCGCACCGTCCCCATGCTGTCCCGAACCCACGGACAGCCGGCCACCCCCACCACGCTGGGCAAGGAACTGGCCGTCACCGTGCACCGCCTCACGCGCCAGCTCCGACGGATCCGCAACACCGAGTTCCTGGGCAAGATCAACGGCGCCACCGGCACCTACGCCGCCCACTACGCCGCGGCTCCGCAGACCGATTGGCAGCAGGTGGCACGCAGCTTCGTGGAAGGCCTGGGCCTGGCCTGGAATCCGCTGACCACGCAGATTGAATCCCACGACTGGCAGGCCGAGCTGTACGCGGACATCGCCCGTTTCAACCGCATCCTGCACAACTTCTGCACGGATGTGTGGAGCTACATCTCCATTGGCTACTTCGCGCAGGTCCCGGTCGAGGGCGCCACCGGCTCCTCGACCATGCCGCACAAGGTCAACCCGATCCGCTTCGAGAACGCCGAAGCGAACCTGGAGATTTCCAACGGCCTGCTGGACACACTCGCCGCCACCCTGGTCACCTCCCGCTGGCAGCGCGACCTCACCGACTCTTCCTCGCAGCGCAACATCGGTGTGGCCTTCGGACACTCGGTGCTCGCGATTTCCAACGTCGCCAAGGGACTCCAGCGGCTGCACGTGGCCGAGCAGGTCCTCGCGCAGGATCTGGACGCCAACTGGGAGGTGCTCGGGGAGGCCATCCAGATGGTGATGCGCGCCGAGGCCGTCGCCGGCGTTGAGGGCATGGAAAACCCCTATGAACGGCTCAAGGACCTCACCCGCGGCCACCGCGTGGACGCCGAGCGGATGAAGGAATTCATTGCCGGCCTCGGCCTCCCCGCCGACGCGGAGGCGCGCCTGCAGGCACTCACTCCGGCAAAGTACACGGGCATCGCGGAGACCCTGGTGGACCACCTGAAGTAGCACGCAGACCGGTACACAGACCAAAAACGACGACGGCGGGAGCCGGGCACGCAGCCCGGCCTCCCGCCGTCGTCGTTAAGTCGCGGTTACTGGAGGCGCTAGTCCGCCGCAGCCAGCTGGCCGCAGGCGCCGTCGATCTCCTTGCCGCGGGTGTCGCGGATGGTGGTGGGGATGCCGGCGTCGATCAGGTGGTTGATGAACTCCTGGATGACGTCGGGCTCCGGCGACGTCCAGATAGAACCGGGCGTGGGGTTCAGCGGAATGGGGTTCACATGCACCCAGCCGCGGCCGCGGGCATTGAGCTTCTTGGCGAGCAGGTCCGCGCGCCAGGCGTGGTCGTTCATGTCCTTGATCAACGCGTACTCGATGGAGACGCGGCGGCCGGTGACGCGGTAGTAGTTGTACGCGGCGTCCAGCGCCTCGTCCACCTTCCACCGGCTGTTGACCGGGATCAGCTCGTCGCGCAGCTCGTCGTCCGGAGCGTGCAGGCTCAGCGCGAAGGTCACCGGAATGTTCTCCTCGGCCAGCTTCTTGATGGCCGGCACCAGGCCCACGGTGGAGACGGTGATGTTGCGGGCGCTCATGCCCAGGCCTTCCGGAACCTCGGCGGCCATCCGGTGCACGGCGTTCATCACGCGCTTGTAGTTGGCCAGCGGCTCACCCATGCCCATAAAGACAATGTTGGTGACGCGCTCGGCGTCGTGGCCGCCGTCGCGCCGCTTGCCGCCCAGGCCGCCTTCCTTGATGACCCGGTTGGCCTGGACAATCTGGTCCAGGATTTCCGCGGTGGACATGTTGCGGGTCAGGCCGGCCTGGCCGGTGGCGCAGAACGGGCAGTTCATGCCGCAGCCGCACTGGCTGGAGACGCACAGGGTGATGCGGCCCGGATAGCGCATCAGCACGGACTCCACGAGGGAGCCGTCGAAGAGCCGCCAGAGGAACTTGATCGTGTCGCCGTTGTCGGTGGTCAGGCGCTTGATCTCGGTAAGCAGCGTGGGGAACATCTCGCCCACAAGCTCGTCGCGGCGCTCCTTCGGGAGGTCGCTCATGGCTTCCGGATCAGTGGTGTAGTGCTGGAAGTAATGCACCGACAGCTGCTTCGCACGGAACGCGGGCAGGCCCAGGGACTTCAGCTTCTCCTGGCGTTCGGCCAGCGTCATGTCCGCCAGATGGGCCGGCGGCTGGGAAACACGCGGAGATTTGAACTGCAGCAGCGGGCGGCCGTCGGGCTCCTTGGCCTGTTCCCAACCCTCCGTGGCGGGGCGGACCTGAGGTCCGGTGGCGGTGGGAACCGAGCGGACACGGCGCTGCTCGGACTTTTTGGCGGGGGAAGAATCGACAGTTGACATCGCCACTATTCTCGCACGGTTCGCAGATCCGGAACATTCCTTTTGCCGGGACGGCACACTGCCGAAACACGGGCGAAACCCCGGACTCCTAGCGTGGAAGCCATACCCCTGACGCTGGAGGCAGCATGTCGGATTTGCGACCCTTTTCCGGATTCCGTCCCTACTCAACACCGCACCTGCGGATCCGCGAAGTGCCGTGGAGCAATCCCGTGGGCGCCGACCTGCGCGAAGCCCAGCAGGCCGAACTGGATGCCCGCTACGGCACCATGGAACACGATCCCAACCCGCCGCGCGCCGCCGATGCGGCGGTTTTCCTCATTGCGTACGAGCGCAGCACCGGCCAGCCGCTGGGCTGCGGCGGGCTGCGGCGGCTGGATACAACGACGGCGGAAATCAAGCGGGTGTACGTCCTGCCGTATGCGCGCGGTTCAGGAGTGGCGACGGCGGTCCTGGGGGCGTTGGAGGCACGCGCGAAGCAGATGGGATTCGCTGTCCTTATGGCAGAGGCCGGCTCCGCCCAGCCGGACGGGCACCGCTTTTACGAGTTTGCCGGCTACCGGGTGGTGCCGAATTTCGGCCCGTACATCGCCTCCGACGGGTCTACCTGCTACTCCAAAACCATCGGCGCCGCACTGGAGCACCGGTTCTAGGAACCGGGGTGCGGAATCCTTCGGGCGACGGCGGCCACCGGCAGCATCGGCGACGGCGGCCACCGGCGCAGCAGGCTAGTAGTCGATCCGCTCCGAGGCTGCGTTCCAGGCGTTGAACGGACCCATTGCCGGAGTGCCTTCCACGGCCAGCTGGGCAACCTGCATGGAACGCTGTTCCTGCGGCAGATCGAAGTATTCGTAGAAGGCCGCGTCATCGAATCCCGCACCGGCGGCGTCGTGCCGGTCTGCCGCAAAAACAACCCGGTCCACGCGCGCCCAGAGCGAGGACGCCAGGCACATCGGGCACGGCTCGCAGCTGGTGTAGAGCACCGCACCCGTCAGGTCGAACGTGCCCAGCGTGGCGCACGCGTTGCGAATGGCCGTAACTTCGGCGTGCGCGGTGGGGTCATTGTTCGCGGTCACGCGGTTCACGCCTTCAAACGCGGCACCTTCCGCGGTGACAACGACGGCGCCGAAGGGACCGCCGTCGTTGGCCACGTTCTCCGTGGCCAGGCGAATGGCCTGGGCCAGGTAGATTTCATCCGAAGTACTGCTCATTGGCTTCTCCCTAGGTCCTGTTATGCCAGGTAGATAGCCGGAGATGCCGGCCCGCCTTCGCAGCTGTGAGATTAGCAGTTATTGCCCGGCGGACGCATAGAGGCAGGTCACATTTCACCGCAGGACAGTCCCCGGGCCGGGCGGCCGGGCCGATCCAGCAGGCGGGGGCGTCCGCCCGGACAGGGAAACGGGTACCCGTTGTCAGCAGCGGCGGGCAGTGGGAGTGTGAAGGAACAGCGCGTTACCCGTACGCCTATTCCCGTGGGCCCTCCGCCACGATGCGCGCCCATGGATTGTCTGGAAGGACCCCTCATGGAACGCATGATTTTCCCCAACCTCCCCGTGGCTGACTTGCCCGCCGCGGAAAACTTCTACCTGGGTCTCGGATTCACCAAGAACCCGCAGTTCAGCGATGAACGGACCACAGCCATTGTCGTCTCGGACAGCATTGTGGTGATGCTGCTGCAGCAGGACTATTACCAGGAGTTCCTGCCCAAAGGCGACACACCGCACCTTGCTTCCGCCGGCAAGGAAGTGCTGAACGGCATCAGCTGCGACAGCAGGGACGAAGTGGACCGTTTCCTGGCCGCCTGCACCTCCGGCGGGGGTGCCCTCTACGCCCCGGCGGAGGAACGCATGCCCGGAATGTACAGCGGCTCGGCCACCGACCCGGACGGACACGTCTGGGAGTTTATGTGGATGGATCCCGCCAATGTGGAACCGCCCGAAAGGACCTTCGAGGTGTCCTCCAACGCCACGGTCCAGGAGCAGAACTCAGCGCTGTGACCGGGCCCCGGTGCGGCCCGGCCACAGCATGACCCGCGCCTACTTGACGGCGCCCATGGACAGGCCGCGGACCAGCTGCTTCTGCGCCACCCAGCCGGCAATGACTACCGGCAGCGAAGCCAGCACGGAAGCCGCCGAGAGCTGCGCCAGGAACAGGCCTTCGCTGGTCATCTGGGACATCAGGAAGACCGGTACCGTGGCCGATTGGCCGGCGGTGAGGATAAGCGCGAAGAAGAATTCATTCCAGGCGAAAATCACGCAGATCAATGCCGTCGCCGCCAAACCGGGCGCAACCATCGGCATCAGGACGCGCCACAAGGTCTTCATTAGGCCGGCACCATCCATCTGTGCCGCTTCAAGCACCTCCCCCGGCACTTCCAGGAAGAACGAGCGCATCATCCACACCGCGATGGGCAGGTTCATTGAGGTGTACAGGACCACCAGCGTCCACACGTTGTCCAGGACCTTCAGCTGGCCGGCAATCACATAAATCGGCATGATGACCGCTACGACAGGCAGCATGCGGGTGGAGATGAAGAAGAACAGCACATCGGAGGTTTTCTTCACCGGGCGGATGCTCAGGGCATAGGAGGCCGGCACCGCCAGGAGAATCACGAGGAGGGTGGAGACGCCGGTGGCTATCGCCGAATTGACGAAATAGCTTCCGGCTCCGCTGTCCAGCACCGCCCGGTATTGATCCAGCGTGGGAGCGAAGAAGAACACGGGAGGGTCCGATGCCGCAGCGGATTCCTGTTTGAAGGACGTCAGCACCATCCAGAGCACCGGCGAGAAGAAGATCAGCGCCAGCACCCAGGTCACCGTGGTGAGGATGGGTGCGGAGTTGAATCGCCGGTCGGGTTTACGGACAGTAGATGCGGCGGGAGTGGTCTCTTTCCCGGCGGGGGTGGGTGCAGCAGTCTGGGTAGCCACGTCGTTAATCCTTTACGTCGAAGCTTCGGAAGATCAGGCGCAGCGCGAGGGTCGCCACGATCATGG
This sequence comes from Arthrobacter sp. zg-Y769, assembly GCF_020907405.1. Taxonomy (GTDB): domain Bacteria; phylum Actinomycetota; class Actinomycetes; order Actinomycetales; family Micrococcaceae; genus Arthrobacter_B. The sequence goes on along the minus strand of NZ_JAJJOE010000011.1, from coordinate 341,910 downwards.
TCGCGATGACCACCACCACGCCCATGGCGGCAGCCTGGCCGATGTCGAAGCCGAGGAAGGCCCGCTGGTATATGTAGAACGGCAGGTTGGCGCTTGCCGTACCGGGGCCGCCGGCGGTCATGAGGTAGATCTGGTCGAAGGTGTTGACCACGTAGATGGCACCGAGGAGGATGCCGAGTTCGATATACCGGCGCAGCTGCGGAAGCGTCACCGAGATGAAGGTCCGCCACCAGCCGGCGCCGTCCACTTGGGCCGCTTCCAGCACGTCCTTGGACTGCGCCTGCAGTCCGGACAGGACCAGCAGCATCATGAACGGGGTCCACTGCCACACCAGGGCCATCAGGATGGACACGATGGGATGCTGGGACGTCCAGTCCACCGGCGGGATACCCACCAGCCCGATGATCCAGTTCAGCAGGCCGTAGCTGGGGTTGAGGATGGAGTAGGTCCACAGCAGGGAGCTGGCCACCGGCATGATCAGGAACGGGGTGATGAGCAGGGTCCGCACGATACCGCGGCCGGCGAAGCTGCGGTCCAGCAGCAGGGCGAAAATGATCCCCAGCAGCATGGCGAAGAAAACGCAGGCAACGGTGAAGATAACGCTGTTCAGCGCCGCCCCCCGGAACGTGGAATCCGAGAAGATATCCACGTAGTTCGCCAGACCGACAAATTCGTTACCCTCGGGCCGCAGCAAGTTCCAGTTCTGCAGCGAGTACCAAAGGGTGAAAAGGAACGGAACCTGGGTCACCACCAGGGTGAAAATCAATGCAGGCAGCAGCGGCAGCCGCCGTCGCCACCCTTCCGCCGACGACATGCCGCCGCCCTGCCGTTCCTCAGCCGCCTTCCGGGCACGGACCTGCTGGCGTTCTACCAAGGTGGACATCAGCTGCCTCCATTTTGGTAGCTCTCAGCCACCGTCTCGGCATAGCCCTGGGATTGTTCCAGCGCTTCCTTCACTGTCTGCTGCCCGGCGATGGCGGCTGATATCTGCTGGGCCACCCGCGTCCCCAGGTCCTGGAATTCCGGGATCCCAACGAATTGGAGCCCGGTGTAGGGGACGGGTTTCACCATGCTGTTTTCCTGCGAGGCCCCGGCCATGGCCGTCAAGGTCGGCTCGGCATAGGCGCCGGCCACTTCCGCGTATCCGGGGTTCTCGTAGGTGGAAAGCCTGCTGCCCGGAGGAACCCGTTCCCAGCCGATTTCCTCGCCGACCAGCTGGATGTATTCCTTATTGGTCATCCAGGAGACGAAGTCCCAGGCGGCGTCCTTCTGCTCGCTGGTGGTAGGGATGGCCAGGGACCAGCTGTAAAGCCAGCCCGACGATTCGGTTTCCTCCACCGGGGCCGGCGCATATCCGGTCTTGCCGACCACGAGCGAGGACGAGGGATCCTCGACCGAGGAAACCATGGCCGTGGCGTCGTACCACATGGCCGCGCTCCCCTGACTGTAGAGGGTCAGGCAGTCGCCGTAGCCGCTCGTGGCGGCACCGGCCTGGCCGTAGGTCTGCACCAGGTTCACATAATCGGTAACCGCGGCTTCCACCTCGGGTGAATCCAGCGTCGCGTTCCAGTCCTCGTCGAACCAGCGGCCGCCGTAGGTGTTGATCACGGTGTCCAGCGGCCCCATGACCTCGCCCCAGCCGGCCAGCCCGCGCAGGCACACCCCGTCGACGTCGTTTTCCGGATCATCGAGCTTTTCGGCGAACCCGCGGATGTCCTCCCAGGTGGGCTTGGCGGGCATGGTCAGGCCGGCCTCTTCGAACAGATCCTGCCGGTAGGCGAGGAAGGAGGACTCCCCGTAAAACGGAACGGAGTACAGGTCTCCTTCATAGCTAAGCGCCTCGCGGATTGTCGGAACGAAATCATCCGGGTCATATCCCTCAGTGCTGTCCGCGTAGTCCTGGAGATTCGTGATCCACCCGTTTTCCGCCCACATCGGGGTTTCGTAATTGGAGATCATCACGACGTCGAATTCCCCGCCCTGGGTCGCGACGGACGCGGTGATCTTTGCACGCGCCTCGTTTTCCGGGAGGGACACGAAACTGACGTCAATATCCGGATACTGGGCCTTGAATTCATCCTGGAGCGTGATTGCGTCCTGCATCTGCGGATTGGAAACAATGGCTACTACAATTTCGTTTTTGCCCTCTGCCTCGGCGCCTCCGCAGCCGGTCAGTACGAGGGCAGCGGCCGCCGCTGCTGCCAAACCGGCGCGTAGCCGGGATCGGCCGGGGCTGCTCATCCGCCTGCTGTGTCGGAATCCCATCTGGTCACCTTTGCTCATTTGAGATAGCGGTACCGCTCACGTGAGCGGAACACTACGTCTATCCACTCCCACGGACAAGATCTCCCCGTGCGCTAGCTGCGGGAAACAGTAAAGCGCCCGTTTTACTTGAATTTGCGGGAATTACGGTTGGAAAATGCGCCCCCAAAGGGAGTCGGGAAATTGGTAGGGCTAATACCGGCCGGTTACGTGCACCGCGTTTCCATCACCACTTCCGCAGCTCCCTCGCCCGGCCCGGAAACCAGCCGGACTTCAATGCCGGAAACAGCCGCCAGCGAAGATAGGTGGGTGCCGCCGCAGGGAATGGAAACCGTGCCGCCGGGAAGATCGCACACCCAGCGGCGCATGCCGGTGAGAAGGTCCGATTCGCGCTCGATGCGGATTTCGGCCCCGGATGCGACCCACTCGGCCAGCGTTGCGTTGACGCCCGCTTCCACGGCTGCCATCTCCCCCAGCAGTGCGTCCGGCGGGAAACCCTTGCGGCGCAGGGACTTTCCCAGACGGTAAACATCCCGGGAGCCTCCGGGCAGGATGGTTGTGGTTTCGATTGCCAGGGCGTCGAAGTTGGGGTTGCCTGCGGCGTCGGCCTGCACGTCCCTTTTCCAGGCACCCGCCAGCTGCCGGTTCAGCGCCAGGGAAGCGAGATGGCAGGCGGTGTGCCCGGCTGAAAGCGCGGCCCGGTGGCCGCCGTCCACCCGGACTTCCACCCGGTCACCCTCGGCAATCCCGGCATCCTCCGGCAGCACATGAACCACGACGAACGCCCAGTCCCCGGTGCCCTTGCGGACCGGGATTTCCGTCCCCAGGAACAGTGCGGCACCATCCGCGGCGCCCACCACGCAGTCCAGCACGGGCACCTCGCGGCCGTCCGGCGTCGTCAGTGTTGCCCGGTCCGGACCCTGATCCGGCCAGCCGGCGTCCACGGGGTGCACGGGAGTGGCATCGAGCAGTACGGCCAGCCGCCCGTCCGAGAGGGTCTCCACATGCTGCACGGTTCCGGTGCCCGTCAAGGCTCCGGCTGGATAAGTGACGGCGGTATCAGTTTTCGGCAGACTCACGCCGTTCAGCGTAGCGAATTCCGCCGTCCGAAGTGTGAGCACCGCCACTGGATTACACTGTGCGGCGGATCTACGGTAAAGTCGTAACCACGCCGCGGGGTGGAGCAGTTCGGTAGCTCGCTGGGCTCATAACCCAGAGGTCGCAAGTTCAAATCTTGCCCCCGCAACCAAGAAAAAGATCCCGATCCGGAAACCCGGATCGGGATCTTTTTTTGTCTTCCCTGCCCTTAGCCGCGCAGCAGCGGAAGCAGTTCGGGCCAGGAGCTGATGACGGCGACGACGCCGGCCTCCTCCAGTTCACGGCGACGCTGTTCGCGTTCGGCCGGCGCCACAAAGCGGAGGTTTCCAATGACCTGGCAGCCGGCAGCAACCGCGGACTGGGCACCGGGCAGCGAGTCCTCGATGGCCAGGGTTTCCCCGGCGGTAAGTCCCAGTTCCTTGATGGCCTGCAGGTACACGGCGGGATCCGGCTTACTCACCGGCGTCGGGAGGGAGTCCTCGGCACTGAAGACCCGCTCCGGCGCGAAGAACTGTTCCAGATCCGTTGCCTCAAAGCACTTCTGCAGCCGCGACAGGGCGCTGGAGGAGACTACTGCCAGTCCGTAACTCTCGGCCAGCGAGCCCAGGACCTGGACGACGTCGGTGTCCGGTTCCAGCCGCTTGTTCAGGTAGTCACTGACCACCCGCTTCTCCTCGGCAATCCATCGCTCGAGGTCCTCCTGGCTGAGCTCGTGCTGCGGCTTGGCCCACTGGCCGGTTCCCGCGGAGAGTTCCTTCGCCAGCGTGCGGAAGTTCTTTCCCGTGGTGGCCAGGCGCAGCTGCTCGGAGTCGAAGCGCTCGTCGATGCCCAGCTCGGCGGCGAGCTCATTGGTAACCCCCACGGAGGCTTCGAAGGCTATCTCCTCGGACGGAAACAGGTTTCCGTCCGCGTCGCACAGGATGGTGGTCACTGCTGCGGGATTAAAGGTCTTGGTCTGTTCGGACATGCTTAGTTCCTTTCGGCTTTCAGGCTCTGTTCAATCATCTCGCGCGGTCCGCGGGCACGTAGTCCGTCCAGGGCCTCCTGCAGTTCGGCAACAAACTCCGGGTTGCCGCCCAGATCGCCGAAGATCGCTTCATCCGCAACGAACGCAGTGACGTCCTTGTTGGCAGCCAGGGGGCGCAGGTCCGCCAGGAGCGCGTCCTGGACATCGATCGGATCTCCGTTGAGGTCCTCGCCGCCGAGGAACTCGATCCAGCCGGCAACGGTGAGGACCAGCAGGCGGTGTTCGCGGCCGGCGGCAAGGGCTTCCCGCAGGGAGGGCAGGACGTAGGAGGGCATCTTGGTGGAGCTGCGGCGGGCCAGCCGTTCCAGCTGGTCACTGATCTCGGGGTTGGAGAAACGGCTGATGAGCGTCTCCCGGTAGTCCGCCAGGTCCATTCCGGGCACATCCGGCAGGAGCGGGATGATTTCACCCATCAGCCCGCGGACGTACGCACGGACGTCGTCGTCGCGCATTGCTTCGTCACTGCTGCTGTGGCCCAGCAGCGAGCCGAAGTAGCCCAGGCCGCAGTGGCTGCCGTTCAGGAGCCGGGTCTTCATCAGCTCGAAGGGTTCGACGTCCTGCACCAGTTGGGCGCCGACCTGGTCCAGCGGAGGACGCTCGTTGCAGAACTTATCTTCGATGATCCACTGCCGGAACGGTTCGGTCAGAACGGGCCAGCCGTCCTCGACGCCGAACTCCTCCGCGATGTCGTCCCGGTCCTCGGGGGACGTGGCCGGGGTGATGCGGTCCACCATGCTGGAGGGGAAGCTGACGTTTTCCTCGATCCAATCCGCCAGGTCCGGTTCCTGCAGCCGCGCGAAGGACACCACGGCGGTGCGGGTGGTCCTGCCGTTCTCCTGGACGTTGTCGCAGGACAGGATGGTGAACGGTTTGATGCCGGCCGCGCGGCGCCGCCGCAGCCCTTCCACGAGGTAGCCGAAGACGGTTTCGGGCGGCCCGTCGCCCTGCAGGTCGCGGGCGATTTCCTCGTCCTCAGCCAGGAACTCCCCGGTGTGCGCGTCAACGTGGTAGCTCGTGCCGGTGACGGTGAGCGTCACCAGGCGGGTGCTCTCGGCAGCAAGCGCGGTGAGTACGGCTTCCGGATCTTCGGGTGCGTACAGGTACTCAACAATGGAACCGACAATCCTGGCGTGGTGGTGGTCTTCGCCCCGCTCTACGACGGTGTAGAGGTTGTCCTGGTTTGCAAGCACTTCCTTCATCTCGCGGCGGTGCAGGCCGACGCCGATGATCCCCCAGTCCTGGCTGAGCCCCTTGGCTGCAATCTGGTCGAAGTAGACGGCCTGGTGGGCGCGGTGGAATCCGCCGACACCGAAGTGGACGACGCCGGCGCGCAGCTTTTCGGGGTCATACGACGGCACCTCCACTGCGTCGCTTTGCAGCGGCAAGGTTGCCACGGCCAGCGGCAACCCACCGGTGGCCGGACCGTTTGCGGATTCGTTGGGCGTTTCCCGTGTTGCGTCAGTCATTCTTCTTTTCCTTGATCGTCACGTCCGTCATATGGACCGGATTCCCCCTGCAGAAGACGCAGAAAAAGGACCCAAAAGCGGTGGAACTGGGTGCTTCCAACCAGGATCTTGCCTACGGCCCGCTTCTGAACCCGTCCTTCTAAATTATAAGGGTGCTGATAATCGCAAATTGGCCGCAGCGTTGGTTGTCTTCACCACATCTCCTCCGGTAAGTTGCCAGAACAAACCGCGAGGGAGAGGTGGTCCACATCTCATGGAGGCCCGAATAACCCTGCAGGTGGACGGCGAACCACGCAGCCTGACGGTGGATACCCGCACCACGGTCCTGGACGCACTGCGGGACCAGTTGGGCGTCACGAGCCCCAAGAAGGGCTGCGACCACGGCCAATGCGGCGCCTGCACGGTCCTCCTGGACGGGCGCCGCGCGAATTCCTGCCTCGCCCTTGCCGTGGCCCACGACGGCGCCGAGGTCATTACGTCCGAGGGCCTGGCCGGCGGCACGCCCGACGGCGAACTGCACCCGGTCCAGCGCGCGTTCCTGGAACAGGACGGGTTCCAATGCGGTTACTGCACCCCCGGACAGGTCTGTTCCGCCGCCGGCATCATCGAGGAAGCCGCCGCCGGGCACCCATCCACGGCCACGGAGGATCTGCAGGCCGAAGGCGGCATAGACCTCACCGATGCTGAAATCCGCGAGCGCATGAGTGGAAACCTGTGCCGCTGCGGGGCGTATGTGAACATTGTTGCCGCCGTCCGGCAGGCCGCCGAAACAGCCGCGGCACGGCGGGACGGAGCAGCCAACCCGGAGGTTCCGGTAGTGACGGACTCGCCCACCGCTGAATCGATGCCCGAGCACCCGGAGGAACGCGCATGATTCCGTTCGACTATCACCGCGCCGAGGACGCCGCGTCGGCCGTCGCCTTGGTGAGCGGCACCCCTGGGGCCGCCTTCCTGGCCGGGGGCACCAACCTGGTGGACCGGATGAAGCTCGGCGTCGCCCAACCCACCCTGCTGGTGGACATCTCCCGGCTGCCGCTGGACACAGTGGACGTACAGGAGGACGGGCGGGTTCGGATCGGTACGAATGTGCGCAACGCGGACCTGGCAGCCAACACGGTCATCCGCAGCCGCTACCCTGCACTGTCCCAGGCACTGCTGGCCGGAGCCTCCGGCCAGTTGCGGAACCTGGCCACCACCGGCGGAAACCTGCTCCAGCGCACCCGCTGCGTGTACTTCCAGAACCCCACCACGCCCTGTAACAAGCGGGAGCCCGGTACCGGCTGCTCGGCGGTGGAGGGCTACACCCGGTACCACGCCATCCTCGGTGCCTCCGAGGACTGCGTCGCCACCCATCCGTCGGATATGGCGGTGGCGCTGGCCGCCCTGGATGCCGCCGTCGTCGTCATGGGTCCCGCAGGCGAACGCGTACTCCCCGTGTCAGATTTGCACCGGCTGCCCGGCAACGAACCGCAGAAGGACACGGTGCTTGACCACGGTGAGCTGATCACCGCCGTTGAACTCCCGCCGGCACCGGCCCGTTCCGCGTACCGCAAGGTCCGCGACCGTGCGGCCTACGCCTTCGCCCTGGTTTCCGTGGCCGCGGCACTCGAACTGGACGACGACGACGCCGCCGTCCCGGTGATCCGGGACGTACGGATAGCGCTGGGGGGAGTGGCGCACAAGCCCTGGCGGGCCCTCCAAGCCGAAGCGGTGCTCCGCGGGGCTGCAGCCACAGAGGACAATTTTCGGTCCGCCGCGGATGCCGAGCTAAGGCACGCCGAGACGCTCAACGGGAATGGCTTCAAAGTGCCCATGGTCCGGAACACCCTGGCCGCAGTGCTGCGGGATCTGACCGGCACCGCCGGGCCGGACGCCAGTGCACCGGGGACGGACCATCCGGAAGGGCCGTCAGGACCGGATGACGCAGGCTGGGAGAAGTGACCATGAGCAAGCTGATGCCCGCTTCCGCCATCGGTACTCCGTTTGAACGTCTCGACGGTGAACTGAAGGTCCGGGGCACCGCCCCGTATGCCTACGAACAGCCGGTGGAGAACCCCGTCCACCTCTACCCCGTACTTTCCACCATTGCCCGCGGCCGGGTGGAGCGGGTGGAAACCGCAGAAGCGGAGGCCCTCGACGGGGTCCTGACCATCCTTACGGCGGAGACCACTCCGCGGCTGGCAGACAGCTCGGACCGGGAATTGGCGGTCCTGCAGGACACCAGCGTGGGCTACCGGGGGCAAATAGTGGCCGCAGTACTGGCCGAGACTCCGGAAACCGCCCGGGAGGCAGCCGCTGCGGTGCAGGTGACTTACACGGAGGAACCGTTCACCGCCCAGCTGCACGGAGACGATCCTGCGCTGTACGCCCCCGAGGAGCTGAATGCAGGCACCCCGACGGACAGCAGCCAGGGCGATTTTGACGGCGCCTTTGACACGGCCGCGCTGCGGATCGACGCGACGTATTCCACTCCGCCCGAACACAACAACCCGCTGGAGCCGCACGTCACGGTGGCGCAGTGGGACGGGACTGTCATGACCCTCTGGGACTCCACGCAGGGCGTCCACGCCGTCAGGGGCACGCTGGCGCAGGTGCTGGGTCTTGAAGAGGAGCAGGTCCGCGTCATCGCCCCGCACGTGGGCGGCGGCTTCGGCTCCAAAGGTATGCCGCACGTTCAGGTGGTGATGGCTGCCCTGGCCGCTCAGGTCACGGACGGCCGGCCGGTGAAGTTCCCGGTCAGCCGGCAGCAGATGTACACCCTGACCAGCCACCGAACCCCCACCATCCAGCATGTCCGGCTGGGTGCGGCCGACGACGGACGGCTCACCGCCATGTCGCTGGACATCCTGGAACACACCTCCCGGATCAAGGAGTTCGCCGAGCAGACCCCGGCACCGTTCCGGATGATGTACGCCTCCCCCAACCGGCGGACCACCACGCGGCTGACACCGCTGGACATTCCAGTGCCGTCCTGGATGCGGGCCCCCGGCGAATGCCCGGGCATGTTCGGACCCGAGGTGGCCATGGATGAGCTGGCGGCGGCGGCCGGCCTGGATCCGATCGAGCTGCGCCGGCGCAACGAACCGGAGGTGGACCCGGAAACCGGCAATCCGTTCTCCAGCCGGCATTTGCTGGAATGCTTCGACCTCGGCGCAGAGCGCTTTGGCTGGGAGAACCGGGTGGCCCGCCCACGCTCCGTTCAGGAGGACGGCTGGCTGGTGGGGATGGGAACCGCCAGCGCCGTGTATCCCTTTATGCGCCAGCCCGCGAACACGGCGCGGATCCGGTACGAGCAGGACGGCGTCTACTCGGTGCAGATCGGTGCCTCTGACATCGGCACCGGCAGCTGGACCGCCCTGACGCAGATCGCCGCCGATGCCCTGCGGGTGCCGGTGGACCGGATCCGGCTGGGCATCGGTGACACCCGGTTCCCGACCGCCAGTGTGGCCGGCGGGTCCTCGGGGACGGCCAGCTGGGGCGGCACCATCATTGCCGCCGCCCGCGCCTTCCGGGAGGATCACGGCGAGCATCCCTCCCCCGGGGCCCAGACGGAAGCGCAGCCACCGGAAGACCCGGAGGCTGCGGACCTTGCCCTGTATTCCTTCGGTGCGCATTTCGCCGAGGTCCGGATCCACGCGGATACCGGGGAGATCCGGGTCCCCCGGATGCTAGGGGTGTTTTCGGCCGGCCGCATCATCAACCCGCGCACGGCCCGGTCCCAGTTCCTCGGCGCCATGACCATGGGCCTGGGCATGGCGCTGCACGAGCAGGGGGTTCTGGATCCCCGGTTCGGGATCTTCGTGAACTCCGACCTTGCGGAATACCACATCCCCACCAACGCGGACGTGCTGGACATGGAGGCGCTGTGGATCGAGGACCGTGACGAGCATGCCGGCCCGCTGGGCGCCCGCGGCATCGGAGAAATAGGGATCGTGGGCAGCCCTGCGGCCATTGCCAATGCCGCCTACAACGCCTCCGGCACCCGAATCCGGGACCTGCCGCTGACGCCGGACAAGTTCCTCACCTGACACGGCTCCCCTCCTAACAAACTGACCCCTGTAACTAGACCCTTATCTACTGTTATGTCATCCCCGGCAAACACGCCGGGACACCCGGCGGTTTAGGTCCCGGCCGGTATTCCCGGCCTATACTGGCGCTTCCGCGCCGGGGACCGGTGTGGTGTTCCGATTGGGGGGAATCGTGATCATGGGTATTTCAACCGGCCCGCGCCCGGCTTTTGCGGCGGCAGGTTTGGCTTTACTGGTAACCGTCCTTTCCGGCTGCGGAAACGGCCCGGCCGACACCGGTGCCGGCAGCTCCACCCCCTCCAGCTCGCCGTCGGCGTCCCCCGCCGGGAAACCTGCGGAGAAGCCTTCCCCCAAGGCGAAGACCACCGCGTCGCCAACACCAACGAAGAGCCCAACAACGACGTCGTCCGCTTCCGCTGCGAAGGGGCTGGCCGTCAAGGGCACCGTAGAGACGGCACACGGAACCTACCTGCAGATCTCGCTTGCCGATGACGATCCTGCGTGGACCCTCGATCCGGCCGCGGTGGAACCGAAGCTGTTCTCCCTCTACTCCCAGGCGCAAATCGAGGAAGCCCACCGGAACAACCTCGCGTTTATGGTCGAGGAAGGGCTCGACTCCCCGCTTAACGGGGGTGCGTGGGCACCCCAGGAGTGGTGGGACGCCAACGGGCATCGGATTGCCCCGGAACTCCAAGGCATGGCCCGGAACAGCTTGGAAGACGGGGCGCCCTTTGGCGGAATTGTCCTGCAGAGCACCTTCCACCAGGAGCGTTACGGCGATTCCTACCGGTACATCTACGAACCGGACCGGTCACGCTTCACGGTGCTGGAGGTCGAAGTCCTCGATGTCTGGCTGGCCGACGACGGCAAGAGCATCGTGACCGAGATTTCCGTGGATGCTGAAATGGAAGTGGCGCCCGGGGCGGGCGAACCGGGCACCGATACACAGATTGTCTCTGCGTCCATGACGCTTTGTTCCAGGCCCGGCGAAAGCGCGGGCGAATGGCTGATCACGGACTGGCGCAACCAGTTCCAGGTCACCGCGGGTTAAGCCGCGGCAAACGGGGGAATAACCATGAAAATCACTACGGGTTCCGGTGTAAAAGAAAAACTTCCCGGTGAGGGATGCAACAAGTGTTCCGGGCCTTGTTCCCACAAAGCAACAAAGCCTGTGGCAGGTGCCGGAAGCGTAATAGCCGTTTGGATTTTTGGAATCGCACTTCTGAGCCTTGGCCTCATAGGAGGAGTATTAGGGTTCGCCGAAGCGCATGGACATCAACGTTTGCTGTCAAAGGGTACCCAAACGGTTGCTACCGTGACGGATGCATACTTCGGTTCGTGTAGAAAGCGTAAAACATGTGCCTTTCCGGAGCTCACCTACACGTCTGAAAGTGGCGAGAAATACACTATTCAAGGGCCGCCGAAGAGATATCGGGTAAAATCCGACGGCCCCGAGGCCGCTTTTGCCGAAAACATGTACGGCACCGAGTTCACAGTGTTTTATGATCCTTCCGATCCAACTAGGGCAGTTGTAGAGGGACAAGAAAGTGGATACGGGGTATTACTCTTCACATTACTTCCCATCGGCTTTGGCGGATTTATCATCTATGTCATGGCCAATGTGGCGATTCAAAAGCGCAGGCTCGCAAGACGCCAAGAAATAGATTCTGCCCGGCCGTAAATGCGGAACCGGTGGATCCGGGCTGCCGCGGGTCGGCAGGATGTCCCGCCCCAGCAGGGGTAGCATCCGGGGCAAAGCGGAAATCCGGCAAAGCGGCCGGAAAGAAAAGGCGGAGCTTCCATGAGCACGAACTACGGCGATTATCAGCTTGGTATCTACCTGAACGGCGCACGCGGAGCCCTGCCGGAGCTGCCCATGAGCTTCGCCGCCATGGAGGAACTGGCCCGCAGCCGGATGGATCCGCGGATCCTGGGTTACGTGGCAGGCGGTGCGGGAAATGAGCACACCCAACGCGCCAACGTGGCCGCGTTCGAGCGGCTGGGCATCATGCCGCGCATGCTGGTGGGTGCTGCCCAGCGCAACATGGGTATTGATCTGCTCGGGCACCGGGTGCCTTCTCCCCTGTTCTTCGCGCCCGTCGGAGTGCTGGGCGCAGTGGCCGACGACGGCGACCTGGCCACTGCTGCCGCTTCCGCGGAGCTGGGCATCCCCATGGTGGCGTCCACCCTCTCGCAGGCCCCGCTTGAACAGGTGCGGACGGCAGCCGGGGACACCCCGGGCTTCTTCCAGCTCTATCCTCCGACGGACCGGGAACTGGCTGAGTCCCTGGTGCACCGCGCCGAAGCAGCCGGCTACTCGGGCATCGTCATCACCTTGGATACATGGGTGAACGGCTGGCGGCCCCGGGATCTCAGCGCCGCCTACCTGCCGATGCTGTCGGGTCAGTGCCTGGCCAACTACCTGACCGATGACCGGTTCCGCAAGCTCCTGGCTGAGCAGGGATCAACCGATCCTGCGGCCGCAGTAATGCTGTGGGCCTCGCTGTTCGGCAACCCCACCATGACCTGGGACGATCTGGCCTGGTTCCGCTCCCTGACCTCCCTGCCCATCATGCTCAAGGGCATCTGCTCCCCCGAGGACACCCGGCGCGCGCTCGACGGCGGCATGGACGGAATCTACTGCTCCAACCACGGCGGACGGCAGGCCAACGGCGGCATCCCGGCAATCGACTGCCTGCCCGGCGTCGTCGAGGCCGCCGACGGCGCCCCCGTGCTCTTCGACTCCGGCGTACGGTCCGGCGTGGACGCCCTCCGCGCGCTGGCCCTGGGCGCGACGGCGGTGGGCATCGGCCGGCCTTATGTCTACGGCCTCGCGGCGGGCGGGCAGGCCGGGATCACCCACGTCATGCGCAGCCTGCTCGCGGAAGCGGACCTGACCATGGCGGTCAACGGCTATCCGGATCTGGAGTCGCTGCGGGGGTCCCTGCACCGGCTCTAGGCCTGCGGACCGGCGGGAAGAACTCCGCGGGCGGCGCCTTAGGCCTCCGGCAAGCCGTCCCTCGGCCACCAGCACGGGAGCAGGTAACGCAGCGAGGCCAGCCGGGCCTCGACGTCGTCGTCGTCGCTGACCACCCACTGTTCGAACCAGTAGGCATAGGCGCCGCCCAGGAAAGCGGCGGTAGCGTCCAGGTCCAGGGCCGGCGGCACGTTGTGGGCCTGCCAGACATGCAGTGCCAGGAGAATCCGCACGTTCAGCTGGTCGGCGAGGATCCCGAGGAAGGTCTCGGTGTGGAACAGCGCCCGGTAGACCCGCTGCTCGGCCTTGGTGTGCTGCAGGATCTGCCGGATGGACTCGACGTACAGGTCACCAATCTCCGCGACCGTTCGACCGGTGCCGCGTTGATCCAGCTCCACCGTGCCCAGCCGGTCCACGACGCCGGCGTACACCGACCCTGCGAAGTCGAAAATGTTGCGGTGGTGGCCGTAGAAGGTGGTGCGGTGCACTCCGGCCTGCCGGCAGAGCGCAGCCACGCTGATCTCCGCCAGTTCGTGGTCCCGAAGCAGCTCCCACAGGCCTGCCTCGAGCGCGTCCCGGGTGCGCGTTATCCGCGGCTCGTCCGACGGTGAGTGCCGTTGCGGCTTGGGGCGGTGCAGTCCGGGCATGGGACTTATCTTCTCAGATACACGGAAGGGCCCCGCCGAAGCGAAGCCCTTCCGTGCCGCGGCGCTGGGGGACGCCGCAAGCTTTTTGGATATAGCCGGCCCAGTGGTTCGCCAGGAACGCCGGTTCGTTTCTATCCTGCCCTATTCAACACCTGTAGAAGAGCTTCCCATTCCCGAAACCGTCGAATGTGACCGAGGTGACAGCTGCCGGCGCGGATCGGTGTCCGGCGACTCGCTCCGCCGCACAGGATCCCACCCTTTGGTGCTCCTGTGACTGCTGGGACAGGAGGCAGCTTCCTCCCCTGCCTTCCCGCCTAGCGGGCGTGCTTTGACCCCAGCCGCGGGGGAAGCGGAATGATGGCTGAGGTTCGACGCCGATACCTGGCGTACTCGGGATAGCGTGCCTGGGAAATGCTCTCAGTGAAGGCGGTGGACCCGGCGAAGAGCAGGGTCAACAGGACCGGTCCGGCGAGGGTCCAGTGCAGCCAGGCACCCGAGGCAATGACCGCGAACCCATAGAAGAGCCACCACTGAAGCTGTTCAAAGAAGAAGTTCGGATGGCGCGAGTACCGGAACAGTCCCGTCCGGAGAAAGTTCGCCGACGGAATTCGTCCAGCGGTCCGCAGGGCCTTTTTCCATTGCTGGAAGTTCCACTGCTGCTGGTCCGCCAGTGTTTCCCCGGCCAATGCGGCCAGGAAGAGGATGGCCAGGAGCCAGTCCCACCCGGTGGGCGGTGCGGGGTGTTGGTAGGCGGTCAGCACCGGCAGGGTAATCATCCAGATAACGAAGTTCTGGTAGCCGCTGATGAACAGCAGGTTGAAGGCCTGGAACTGCCAAGGCTTCAACCGACGCTTCAGGATGCCCCAGCGGTAGTCCTCGCCGCCGGGGGCGTACCCGCCCTTGCGTGCGAAGTTGAACGTCAGCCGGACACCCCACAGCGTGACCAGGACAGCCATCAGCGTTACCCGGGGGTCGCCGTTGGACGCGGCTGCGAAGACCCACAGGTAGGCCACAGGCAGCAGGGACCAGACGCGGTCCGTCCACGAGTATTCCCGGGTGAGCAGGGACAGCACCCAGGTTCCGACGCAGGCAACGACGAATATCTCCAAACACACGCGAACCGGGTCCATCCTCGGAGGATACGGTCCGTTTCCTGTCTGCGGGAGTCTGCTTAGCCCAGCAGGCGGTGCTCATACGCGAAGGCCACCATCGAAGGCGCCCCAGGTACGCGTGTAATTCAGGAATTGAGTCATGGCCCCGAAGCTATCCCGCCCCCCAACGACTTTTAGATGAAACGGCAGTCTTTCATCCCCGGGGCTGGTAATCCTGCCCATTTGGTTGAATCCCTATAAACCCACCAAACTGAACAGCCTTAGAATTCCCCCATGGCAACCCTGATTACCCCTGATGTCCGTTTCCGGAACAGCTGGCTGGCCGCGGCCGAAGAATTCAACGGCGAATGGATGGACGGTTCCGGTGTCTACGGGGACACCTCGAAAGAGCGCATTGACACGGAAATTGCCGGGGAGTTCCCCGGTTTCGTCGATGGTCTGGTTCAGCAGCGGCTCCCGGATACACCGCGACAGGAGGGCTTCGTTCCCTGCACCTATCTCTGGCTCGTGGACGGTGATGAATTCCTGGGTTCGCTTGCCATCCGGCACACCCTGAATGATTTCCTGTTCGAGCAGGGTGGCCACATTGGTTACAGCGTCCGGCCTTCCGCACGCCGGCGGGGGCATGCCACGCGTGCGCTTCAGAACGCCCTGCCGGTTGCCCGTGGGCTAGGCATTGCACGGGTGCTGATCACCTGTGCCGAGGACAACGCCGGCTCCCGCGCCGTGATCGAGAAAAACGGCGGTGTCTTTGAGGACAGCAGGGACGGGAAGCGGCGGTACTGGATCGAGCCGGCCCAATAACTACGCGGGGGTTCAGACCGCCACCGCACCAGCCAGCGGCAGTACCACAGTGAAACGGGTGCGGCCGGGTTTACTCTCGACCTCAATCGTTCCGCCGTTGACCGTAACCAGGGCGGAAACAATGGCCAGGCCGAGTCCGGTGCTGCCCGTGTTGCCGGTACGGGCCGAATCGGCTTTGCTGAACCGCGAGAACAGTGAATCGATGAAGTCCGGGTCGATCCCCTGGCCGTCATCCGTCACGGTCAGGGTAGTCCAGGCCGCCCCCGCCTGCAGCCCGATCTCCACCCGTGTAGCCGGTGCAGTGTGCTTGTGGGCGTTGGAAAGCAGATTGATGAGCACCTGCCGCAGCTCGGACTCGACGGCCGAGACAACCACCGGTTCATCAGGCAGCATCAGCGTCCACCCGTACTCCGGTGCGGAGACCTGCGCGTCACTGACTGCCTCCACGATCAGCTCCGTGAGGTCGACGTCGGCCCGCTCGCCGCGCTGCCCCTCGTCCAGCCGTGCCAGCAGCAGCAGGTCTTCAACCAGCGCCGACATCCGCTTGGACTCGCTGTCCACCCGCTCCAGCGCGGAGCGGCCCGGCGGGCTGACCTGTTCGCTGAGCAGGACCAGTTCGGCATAGCCGCGGATTGAAGTCAGCGGCGTACGCAGCTCATGGCTGGCATCGGCCACGAACTGCCGAACCTTCATTTCGCTTGCCTGCCGGGCCCGGAGTGCGTTGGTGACGTGATCGATCATGCCGTTCAGGGCCAGCCCCACTGTCCCGACTTCGGACCCGGGCCGCGCTGCCGCAGCCGGCACGCGAACGGGAATTTCCACTTCCCCGGAGGCCAGCGGAAGCTTCGACACCGAGGTTGCGACGGCGGCGAGTTGGTCCAGCGGGCGCAGGGAACGTCGGATGATGACCGTACCCGCGACCCCGGTGACGAGCAGGCCCGCGAGGGACAGGACGACCATGGTGAGATCCAGCGAGGCCAGGGTACTGTCCCGCTGCGCCGTTGAAAGCCCAGTCACCAGCACCCCGTCCGCCGGGCCGGCAGGCGACACAAACGCGTCCACGCGGTAGCGGCCGCCGGACAAATCGATGTGCTCGGGCCCGCGGTCCGGGTCCACCTCGGCCAGCAATTCCAGATCCGGCCCGCTTACGGGCACTGCAATGCCGTCTTCAAGCACCAGCGTGGATCTGCGGAGCGAACCGTCTTCAAAATGGGCAGTGAGGGAGCCGGGACGCTGACCGTACTCGCTGCCGTTCCCGCGCGGCCCGGCCCCGTTGTCCGTACCGGCGCGGCCCGGGGCCGGCTGGCCTTCGCCCTGGTTGTCCCCCGCAGCGGCACCGGGCCGGAACCCGGCCCTCCCGGCGGCACGCTCCAGGCCGTCGTCGAGCACTCCCGTGAGATACCGGCTCATGGCGACATGGCTGAAAAGGCCGAGGGCCGCGCAGGTGGCAGTGAGGAGGGCGAGGGTGGCGAGAATAAGCTTGGTGCGCAAAGGATGGCTGCGCAGTCCGGGTTGTCCCGCAGAGGCTCCTGCGCGCGTTTCTGCTCCGCTCACGGGGCCACCGGTTTGAGCACGTAGCCGGCGCCCCGGACCGTGTGGATCATGGGTGCGCGGCCGACGTCAATCTTCTTCCGAAGATAGGAAATGTACAGTTCGACAATGTTTGCCTGGCCGCCGAAATCGTAATTCCAGACGTTGATCAGGATCTGGGCTTTGCTCAACACCCGCTTGGGATTCTCCATGAGATACCGCAGCAGCTCCCACTGGGTATTGGTGAGGGCAATTTCCTCCCCGCCCCTGGTGACATCACGGGTTTCAAGGTTCATTACGAGGTCGCCAACCACCAGTTCCGCGGAGCCGGGCGCCGCGGCGCCGGACCGCTGCACGAGCCGGTGCAGGCGGAGCAGCAGTTCCTCCATGCTGAACGGCTTGGTGACGTAGTCATCCCCGCCGGCGGCAAGCCCCGAGATGCGGTCCTGCAATGCGTCCTTGGCGGTCAGGAACAAGGCAGGGACCTGCGGTGAAAAGGACCGGATCTTCCGCAGGGATTCCAGCCCGTCGACCCCGGGCATCATCACGTCGAGTACAAGGACGTCGGGCCGGAATTCGCGGGCAGCGGCAATCGCGCCGAGCCCGTCACCCGCCGTAACGACGTTCCAGCCCAGCATCCGCAGGCCCATGCTCACCAGCTCCGCGAGGCTCCTCTCGTCATCCACCACCAATGCCCGGATGGGGCTGCCGTCCGGGTGCGCGAGGCGCGGAAGATCCCCGCTGGGGAACTGGGACGAAGCGTCTGCCATGGATGCGTCCTTTGGCTCTGGTGCCGGTGGCTGGCTCAAGCGTAAGCGTAAAGCGCCATTTTGCACCCCGGCATTTTCCCCTGCTGTCCCCGGTCCGTGCGGCAGCTTTGCGGATTCGGGACCTGTTCCGGCCCGCGGCCGATCTATGGTTTAAGTCCCGCCCGGAACACCCGGCAGTACGGAAGGACGCCATGAGCGAGGAACGCCGCAGCGAAATCGGAGAAACCGACGCACCGGTCGAGGACGAGCTTCAGGAATCGTTCGACAACACGGTAACCGAAGGCGCAGAACGGCTGCACCGCACCTTCCGGAACATCCTGGTGACCGGGGTGTTCGGCGGCATGGAGGTTGGCCTGGGGGTGATGGCCTATCTGGCCGTGATGCACGAAACCGGAGACCATCTACTGGCGGGCCTGGCGTTCAGCGTCGGCCTGATTGCCCTTTTCCTGGCCCACAGTGAGTTGTTCACGGAGAACTTCCTGATGCCTGTTGCCGCCGTCGCTGCCAAAGAAGGCAGCATCAAATCTCTGGCGAAGCTCTGGGGCGGAACCCTGCTCGCCAATCTGGCCGGCGGCTGGATCTTTATGTGGATTGTGATGGTGGCGTTTCCGCAGTGGGCCCCAACGGTCGCAACCTCGGCATCGCACTTTACCGAGGCGCCCTTTTCGCTCCAGACCGTCGCGCTGGCGGTCCTGGGCGGCAGCACCATCACCCTGATGAGCCGCATGCAGCAGGGGACAGATTCGGACCCGGCGAAGATCGTGGCGACCGTGATCGGCGGTTTCCTCCTCGCGGGGCTGCAGCTTTTCCACTCGATCCTGGATTCGCTGCTGATCTTCGGCGCCATCCTTTCCGGGGCGGACATCACGTACCTCGAATGGCTGGGCTGGTTCGGCTACACCCTGCTCTTTAACATGCTCGGCGGGCTGGTGCTTGTTACGGCACTGAGGCTGGTGCGCACCAAGGAGCTCGTGGCGCGGCGGCGCAGGGAGGCGCCCGACGACCCCGACGCCGCCCGGAAGGACTCCTGAAGCGGGCCGGTGCGGTGGGATTGGCCACTGCCGGGCGGTGGCAAGAGGGGGCACTTGCGCAGGGAGGATAAGCTGGCCTGACAGCGTGGGGACCGTGGACCGGACAGTGATTGGCTAATCCGTCAACCTCCCAAGCAGTATCTGCACCCCTCGCCTGGAAATTGACTCCTTCTCTATTGCCCGCCCGCCCGGCCGTCACCCTTCGTTAGTGACCGGCATGGTCAGGTCCAAGCGGTCTCGGGAGCCCGCTTCCGAAGCATGCTCGGAACCAATGAACAGAGGGACGTCATTTTGAATTTCACCGTCGGACAGACCTTGGTGTACCCGCACCACGGCGCCGTTACCGTGACCGATATTTCACCCATGACCGTCAAGGGGGTGGAGCGGGAAACCCTGACCTTCCGCGTCCACGCAACTGAGTTGACGATCAAGCTCCCGGCGGACAACGCCGAAGACGTAGGGGTACGCGCCGTCATTGACGACGACGGCGTGCAGGCCGTCTTTGCGGTGCTGCGCGGGCCGGTGGGGATGGAACCGGACAACTGGTCCCGCCGGTTCAAGGCCAACGAAGGCAAGATGGCCACCGGTGAGCTGCGCCTGATCGCCGAAGTGGTCCGCGACCTGTGGTGCCGGGAACAGACCCATCCGCTGTCCACCGGAGAGAAGCGGATGCTGCTGAAGGCCCGGCAGCTGCTGGTCTCGGAACTTGCCCTCGCCCGTTCCTCGTCCGCAGAGGACGCCGGCGAGCTGCTCGATTCCGTCCTGATGGAAACCGTGAAGGAGCTGGCCACCAGCTAGTTGCGGCCTCCGCCCCCCGCTTCCCCGCCTCCCCGCTTCCCGTGCCCCACAATGGGGGCCGGAAGGGCGGGGAGGCTCCGGAGCCGCCCGTTTTGGATCAGGGCGGGGAGGCGTTGTATCAAGGAAAGTAGGACGGTTTTTGCCTCCCGCGAGGCCATCCGCTGCGGATTAAGAGAACTTCGAGGGCCTTGATGCATGGGCCCGGAAAGGCGCCCGTGAACTTTCCCTGCACTTGTTTCTGCCAGCCCGTGCCAGGCACCGGCCGGCTGGGGATTGAAATCTATGACCCGTTCTGTCTGGTGCGCCAGCACCGGGTGGCGGCCTCCACCAACCATGAGCCGACGTATGGCTACGACCAGGGCAGCTGGTAGCCGACTCGATGCGGATACCGGCTGCTTCCTGAGACAAACCTTGGAATGGCCAACGGATGAATCCTGTATTATTTCTTGGACTATGGATGACCCTCCCTCACATAAACCCATGCCCCTCCCCGTCCTGACCGACCTGCAGACTGTGTTTACCCCGGCTGCATCGGCTATCGCGAGAGAGGGGCAGCCCCATGTATGAATGGCTCATGGTCGGCGTGGGTTTACTCCTTACCGTCGGCACCGGACTGTTTGTCGCCTCCGAATTCGCGCTCGTCAATCTGGACCGTGCGGACCTTGAGGCCCGCCGCGACAAGGGCGAGAAACGCCTCAATCCCACCATCAACGCGCTGAAGATCACTTCCACGCATCTTTCCAGCGCCCAGCTCGGCATTACCCTGACCACCCTGCTGACCGGGTACACCTTTGAGCCGGCAATCAGTTCCCTGATGCGTTCCCCGCTGACCGCCCTGGGCCTTCCCGAGGGGCTCGTGCCGGGGATCGGCGCCGTCGTCGGTATTTTCCTCGCCACCGTCTTCTCGATGATCATCGGCGAGCTGGTTCCCAAGAACTTTGCCATGGCCCTCCCGCTGGCAACCGCGAAGCTGGTAGTACCCTTCCAGAGCCTCTTCACCACGGTGTTCAAGCCCGTGATCCTGATGTTCAACAACACGGCCAACGCCATCATCCGGTCCTTCGGCATCGAACCCAAGGAAGAACTATCGGGCGCCCGCAGCGCCGAAGAACTCAGCTCGCTGGTCCGACGCTCGGCACTCGAAGGAGTGCTGGACCTGGACCATGCAGTATTGCTGAACCGGACGCTGCGCTTTGCCGAGCATTCCGCGGCAGACGTTATGACTCCCCGCGTGCGTATGCGGACCGTCCACGAGTCCGACAGTGCCGAACAGGTGGTCGCGGTTGCCACGGCAACCGGCTATTCCCGTTTCCCCGTGATCGGGCGCGATTCGGACGACGTTCTGGGCGTGCTGCACCTCAAGCAGGCCTTCGCCGTTCCGCTGGCTGCCCGGGGAACGGTTACCGCCGCCGAGCTGATGGTGGAACCGCTGCACGTGCCCGAGTCCATGGGCGTGGACACCCTGCTCGGACTGCTGCGGGCCCAGGGCCTGCAGGTGGCGATTGTGTCCGACGAGCACGGCGGCACCGCCGGCATCGTCACCCTCGAAGACCTCGTGGAGGAAATCGTCGGCGAACTTGAGGATGAACACGACCGCGCACGCGTCGGCGTCGTCCGCACCGGCCGCGCCATCACGTTCGACGCCGCGCTGCGGCCCGATGAGCTCCTGGACCGCACCGGGGTCGAGGTTCCGGACGGCGAGGAATACGACACCATCGCCGGTTTTGTCACGGACGTGCTGGACCGCCTGCCGGAACTGGGCGACGAAGTGGACATCGAGGGCGGCACGCTCCGCGTGGAGCGGGTGGTCCGAAACCACATCGAACGGCTGCGCTTCACCCCCTCGGGCTCATTGGAGACCCCGGTAAGCGCCCATGACCGCATTGTTGACTCGCTGACCAAGGAACTGACCCATGAGTGAATACCTGCCCGGAATCATCTGGCTCGTAGTTCTGCTGGCGGTCAACGCATTCTTCGTCGGCGCCGAATTCGCGGTTATCTCCGCCCGCCGGTCGCAGATCGAGCCGAAGGCCGAAGCCGGAAGCAAGGCCGCGAAAACCACCCTGTGGGCCATGGAGCACGCCACTCTGATGCTGGCCACCAGCCAGCTCGGCATCACCGTCTGCTCCCTGGTCATCCTGAATGTCTCGGAACCGGCCATCCACCATCTGCTGGAGATCCCGCTGGGCCTGACGCCGTTGTCCGCAGACGCCATCGGGATTATCGCGTTTGTTGTTGCACTGCTCCTGGTGACGTTCCTGCACGTGGTGGTGGGCGAAATGGTGCCGAAGAACATTTCCTTCTCCGTGCCCACCCGCGCGGCGCTGCTGCTCGCTCCGCCGCTGGTGATGGTGTCCCGCATTGTCCGCCCGGTCATCTGGACCCTGAACGGCATTGCGAACGGTGTCCTGCGCCTGTTCCGGGTGGAACCGAAGGACGAAGCCACCAGCGCCTACACCCTGGACGAGGTCGCGAACATCGTGGAGCAGTCCACGCGCGACGGGGTGCTCTCCGACCGCAGCGGCACCCTGACTGCTGCGTTCGAATTCACGGAGAAGACCGTGGCCGACGTCGAGGTTCCGATCAGCCAGATGGTGCTGCTGCCCGAGACCGCGACCCCCGCGGACCTGCAGCAGGCCGTGGACGTCCACGGTTACTCGCGCTACATCCTCACCAACGACGACGGCGACCCGGATGGCTATCTTCACCTGAAGGACGTTATGGACCTCACCACGCCGGACGAGTTCGCCGCACCGGTGCCGGCCAAGCGGATCCGCCGCCTGGCGTCCGCCTACCGGGGCAGCGAGCTGGAGGATGCCCTGGACACCATGCGCCGCACCGGTGCCCATGTGGCGCGGGTCTTCGATGCCAAGGGCAACACCACGGGTGTGCTGTTCCTCGAGGACATCATCGAAGAGCTCGTGGGCGAGGTCCACGACGCCACCACCGTCTGAGGCTTAGCGCCTAGCGCCTAGCGAAGGCGTTTCCACCACGGCCGCCGCTGCTCCGGTTCCGGAGCGGCGGCGGCTTCTTTTTCGGCAGCGGCTGTCTTCCGTTCCCGCCAACGCTGTACTTCCTGCTCGGCGTCGCGGGTACGGGTCACCACGGGCGGACCGCCCTCCAGCTGGCGGCGCGCATCAATGACGCGTGCGTTGAAGTCCTCAACGATTTCGCGGACCTGTTTTTCGGTCCACCGCGTGTCCAGCCGCGCGTCCAGTTCGTCGTCCTCGGTGCGGAGCAGGATGGCCTTGGGACCCAGCCCGGTGACGTTCTCGCGCTGCATCAGCCCCTTGACCCACCAGTCCGGGTCATGGCCGTCGCCTAGGTTCGGAATAGGTTTCCCCGCGTATTTCAGGTTGTCGAAGTCTCCCCGTGCCATCGCGTCGCGGACCAGGTAATCGGCCTTGGCGGCGTCGTCGACCTTCCAGCGCTTGTGCTGCAGCTCGTCCTCCGCTGCCGCCCGTTCCACGTCTTCCCCGTCGAGGCCGCCGCCGGCAGCTGCGGCCCGCAGCTGCGCAGCCCGTTCCATCCTGCGCCGGTACTGTTCCACACCCCTGCCGTCCATGGTCTGCTCCCGCCTCGGTTTTGCCGTCTTGGATTCCAACCGGTCCGGACCCGCCCAGTATTCCTGGGAAACGGCTACTTCCGCAGCCTGCGCACCACTGCCCCCACGGCAGTGGCCGCCCCGGCGCCCGCCAGCAGCCAGGGACCGCCGACCAGGATCGGATCGATCCACTGATGGTTGACGTCCGCCCGCTTCCGGCCCACCCGGGAGGAGTACCCGTGGCGGGAGAACTCGCTCAGCACACCGGTTTCCGTGACCGGATTGTCCGGGTGCAGGGTCACGAAGGAGGCCAGATGGCTCTCCACGGCGTCCACCCGGTCCGCGGCGAGCAGGATCAGCCAGTGCGCGGCACGGGCCTCGCTGAACCGGCGGTAGGCGTACCTGCGCATCACCCCGGACAGTCCCTTGGGCGGGCAGGAGGTGCCGAACACGGGCGTAAGGAACTTGTGCTCGATGGACCGCTCCCGCGGATACTTTTCCTCCTGGCGCTCCGGGAATTCCCAGTGGGCACCGCTGAGGGTCTGGTCAAACTGCAGCTTGGGCACCGCGGGACGGTCCCGGGGATCCAGGTCGGCACCCCAGCC
Source organism: Arthrobacter sp. zg-Y769 (assembly GCF_020907405.1). GTDB lineage: Bacteria > Actinomycetota > Actinomycetes > Actinomycetales > Micrococcaceae > Arthrobacter_B. Next base: position 318,211 of record NZ_JAJJOE010000011.1, on the reverse strand, counting down.
CGGGATCCGTGCACGCAGTTCCTCGCTCGTGGGAGTCAGGGCCGGCTTTTGGGGCGTATAGGCCATTGCGGGGTCCCTCCTTTCAGGATCCGGGGATGATGACGGGCTTGATGCAGTTATCCAGCTTCGCGGAGAACATGTGATAGCCCTCGGCAATGTGTTCCAGCGGAATCCGGTGCGTGATGATCTCGTGGGGCTTGAGGTAACCGGCCTTGATGTGCTCGAACAGGCGCGGCCACTGCCGCTTCATCGGAGTCTGGTTCATATTCAGTGTCAGGCCCTTGTTCATGGCGTCACCGAACTTCACGGCGCTGAATACCGGCCCATAGGCACCCATCACGGAAACGGTGGCGGCCTTGCGCACCGAGTCGATGGCCCAGTTCAGCGCCACCGGAGAACCGCCCTGCAGTTTGAACTTGGTCGCCGTAACGTGCTGCAGGAAGCTTCCGTCTGCCTCTGCCCCCACCGCATCAATGGCGACGTCGGCACCGAGGTGATCGGTGATTTTCTTCATCTGGACCACGATGTCGTCATACTCGGTGAAGTTGTAGGTCTCGGCGTGGGCGAAGGTCCTCGCCTTGTCCAGCCGGTAATCCAGGTGGTCAATCACAATGACCCGACCGGCGCCCATCAGCCAGGCGGACTTTGCGGCGTACAGCCCCACCGGGCCGGCACCGAAGACAATCACGGTATCGCCCTCCACGATGTCCCCCAGCTGGGCACCGAAGTATCCCGTGGCCAGGGCATCGGTGCACATCAGCGCGTCTTCTTCATCCATCCACTCCGGGATCAGGGACGGTCCGACGTCGGCGAACGGGACCCGCACGAATTCCGCCTGGCCGCCGTCGTACCCCCCGGTCGTGTGCGAATAGCCGTACAGGCTGCCGACGGCGGTGGCGTTCGGGTTTACGTTGTGGCAGTTCGAATACAACCCCCGGGCGCAGTAAAAACAGGACCCGCAGTAGATGTTGGCCGGGACCATCACCCGGTCGCCGACCTTGAGGTTCCGCACCGAAGGCCCAACCTCTTCGACCACACCGATGAACTCATGGCCGAAGGTGTGCCCGACCCGGGTGTCGGGCATCAGTCCGTGGTACAGGTGCAGGTCGGAGCCGCAGATTGCCGCCAGGGTGACCCGGATGATGGCATCGTTGGGATGTTCTATGGGCGGAATGTCCTTCTCTTCCACCCTGACCTTGTACGGTCCTCGGTACACCATCGCTCGCACTGGGCTGCCTCCTCGCCTGGAGTTGAATCTGGCCCCTTAACGATAAGCAAACTTAGTAGGTTTACAAGCCCGGCCCTGCCAGCGGAAGCGTCACGGTGAAGATCGTCCCCTGCCCGGCTTCGCTGCGGAAACTGATGCTTCCCCCGTGTTCTTCCACGATCCTGCGCGTGATCGCCAGCCCCAGCCCTGCTCCGGGTATGGCCGCAGTGAGCGCCTGCCCGGACCGGAAGAACCGGGTGAAGACCTGGTCCTGCTCCTCCGGGGTCATGCCGATCCCGTTATCCGCCACCTCAATCACCACGGAATCTTCCTGCCGCCGGGCCCGCACCTGCACCTTGCCGCCGTCGGGTGAGTACTTGACCGCATTGGACACGAGGTTTTCCAGCACCTCCCGGATCCGCCCGGCGTCCACCACCGCCCGCAGGTCCGCGGGCACCTCGACGTCGAACTCCACGCCGTTAATCCGGGCGCGGGGACCGAAGGAGTCGACGGCGGCGACTGCCATGGGCGCAAGGGACACCTCCCGCAGTTCCAAAGCTGCATTGCCGGACGCCACGGACAGCAGGTCCGTCACCAGCTGCAGCAGCCGTTCTGCGTTCCGGACCGCGATCTGCAGGGCCGTCTCGACGGCGTTGGGCAGCTCCACCTCCGCCTCGAGGGCCATATCCAGGTAGCCGAGGATGGACGTGAGGGGCGTCCGCAGCTCGTGGGAGACGTTTCCGACGAACTCTCCCTGCGCCGACTGTGCGCGCACCAGTTGCGTGACGTCGTTGAACGCCAGGACCGATCCCTTGAAGTCACCGCCATCCGGCACCCTGCGTGCACATACGCTGACTGCCATCTGCCCCCGTCCGGTGCCTATCCAGACGATCTGCTCCGAGAAGGACTCACCGGAAATTGCCCGGCGGATGGGACGCTGTTCGTCCGGCAGCGGCGTCTTCCGATCCGGGCCGTAGACGGGCCACGTGCCGCCGCCGAAGGTGTGGGATGTGCCTGACGGAATCAGCGGCCTGCTGCTTTCCATCCGTGCGTTGGCGAGGATTTCCCGGCCCTCGTCATCCACGACCAGTACACCGACGTCCACGGTGTCCAGGATGGTCTTCAGAAGGGACTCCCTCTGCTGTGCCCGAAGTTCGGCTGCGCCGCGCGCGGTTTCTGCAGTTTCTGCCTGCTGGCGGGCGTCGACCAGGTCGCGTTCGTAGCTGTGCCCGCCGGGCACCGGGAACACGTTAATGAGGTCCACGGTGCCGCCGCGGCGTGCGATGCGGGCCGCGGAAATGAAGGCAGGCAGCCGGGTACCGTCGGTACCCGTGAAATCAACGTCCAGGCTCGCCGTCGGGGTGGCCGTCAGGGCGGCGCTCCAGCGCTGGTACTCCGGCAGGTCCCCGGGCGAAAGGAGATCGGTGAAAGCGGTCCCGGCCAATATGCTCCTGTTCCTGCCGGTCCATGCTGCAAAAGCAGCGTTTGATTCCAGGATGACGCCGCGCCCGGAGACCAGGACATACCCGGACGGGGAACGGTGGAAAAGGGTGGACCAGTCTGAAATAGACGTCCGAACCCCGCCGATGCGCGGAAAGCGGCGGAAAAACTGGAGCATGCCGGACCTTTTGGAAGAACAAGTTATTCAGGACTTTTCCGGGCACACGCATTCGTTAATACCGATTGCGCCCGGCAAATGAATTTATCAGCCTGCTTCTATTACGCGGAAATGTGACGGGCTTCCCCATGCCCCTCCCCGCCGCCCTCGGCGGCGCGCCCTGCAGCTAGCCCGCGGGGTGGGTTCAGGGTGCGCGCACCGGCAGGAGATATTACTCCTAATCCAGCACTTCGGGACGGGTTGCGGCAGTCTTCGCGGGGAGGAACTTTCGGTGGTGGACACGGCCGCTCGATTGGGAAAGACTTCCATCCCGGGACCCGCTGCAAACGGTGTTCCAGGTGGGGTGGCCCAGCAGCAACAGCAGCGAAAGGATGGCCATGACCCAGCCAGCCGCACTCCGCACACCCGCCCGCCCTTCCTCCCACCTCGTGTGGTGGAACCTCACCGTTGATGCCGGTCGTTTCGAACTGGCGGACCGGATCATCGGTGAACTGGTGACACCCCTTGTTGCACAGGCGAGACTGTGCGGAACCAAACGGTGGTTTTATACCCGGCGAATGCAGCCGTCCAATGCGCAGGTCCGGCTTCGAATACTTGCCCCGGCCGAAACCCTGGACCGGCTCAAGTCCCTGCTGGGGGCGTTGCAGGAACAGTCCGGGGATCCCGTGCGCAGCCTCGCGGTGGAGCATGAATTCATTGATCCGGTGATGGACCGGACGGTTGGTACGGAAGCATTGCTGCCCTCGGTCGAGGCTGATCTGGCCCGCTACGGCGGTGTTGACGGACTGGCCCTGGCGGAGGAAGTCTTCGAGCTTTCATCCGATCTCTGTCTCTGGGCAACGGCACGCTTTGCAAAGGCGCAGAACCGCTCCGCTCTCGCTTCGCTCCTGCTTTTCGATTCGGCCTACGCAATGATGAAGGGGCCCCGGGCGTCCACCTGGCCGGACCGCCGCAGGGTCTCCTGGGAGTATTACTGGGACAGCCATCTCCACAGCTGCACGGCTTCCGATCCTCGGGCCGCCGGGGTGCAGAAGGCCACGGGTGCGCAGGCGCAGGCGCAGTTGATGCCCGTCCACCGCCTGATGATGGCCACAGCCTCCGAACCCGCGGTCACGAACTGGCGCCGACGCTGGCTGCGGGCCATCGATACCTACCTTTACCGGGCGGACAAGGCCGGAGCCAGCCGCAGTGCGCAGCACCTCACGGTGTACCAGGCGCACGGCCTGCTGAACCGGCTGGGGTTCACGCTTCGCCAGGAGGCACTGATCGGGGTTTATGCGCGGACGTGGAGCAGGGAGAAGGAAGTCGAGCTGGCGGAGGCCACCTAAACCCAGGGGTCCGCGGCGGGACCGCGATGCGGGAATACAACACCGGCGACGATAAACTCGGCGTATGAACTTGACCCCGGAGCGGTACTCCCTAGCCGCCGAATTGCAGCAGCTTATTCTGCAGACCGAATCGGTGGAGTTGTTCCTGGAGGGCTTTGCCCTCCATGCCGCGCAGCTTTTCAGCGGCGATGCCGAGGTCCTGGCCGGGGTCACCCTGCTTCGGGACCGGCAGGGCACCACCGTGGCCAGCAGCAGCGAGGCAGCGAAGGCCCTGGATGAAGTCCAGTACGGGTTCGGGGACGGGCCGTGCATGCGGGCGTCCCGGACGGGGAAAACCGTTCTGGTGGAAGATGTCCGCACCGACCCGCGGTGGCCGGACTACACGGACGCCATTCGTGACCGTGGCTTCTATTCCATCCTCGGGGTTCCGCTCATGCTGGGCAATGACGGGGGTGCGGGGCTGAACCTCTATGCCCGGGACCCAGGCCACTTCACGCCGGAGGTAACCCGGAAAGCCGAAGCCTTCGCCGCCGAAGCGGCGATTACCCTGCAGCTGGCCGTCCAGATCGCCCGGCACAGGAGCACTTCCGAGCATCTCCGTGCAGCCATGCAGGCCAGAACCACCATCGACATTGCCATCGGCATCGTTATGGCGCAGAACAAGTGCGGCCAGGAGGAGGCGTTCGAGATCCTGCGCGACGCCTCCAGCAACCGGAACGTCAAACTCCGGGACCTCGCCGAAGGCGTCGTGAAGTCGGTGACTTCGCAGACGGTGCAGACCCACTTCGCCGAGTAGGGTGCCGGGGGCTGTACCGAATCAGGCGCCGTCCAGAAGCCCTGCGACGGCGGCCTTCGCGCCGCCGTCGTGCAGGGTTCCGAGGGCGGACAGATATGCCTCGGTAAACCGTACGTCCTGGGACAGGTTGGCGAAGAAGTAAGGCTGGGAAACAAATGCCAGCGGGTCCTCCCTGTTCCTGGCCGCGGCCGCCATCACTTCGTCGCGCCGGTTGTCGACGACCCGGATCGGTTCACCTGCCTCGTCCACACCTTCGGCGTAGCGCGCCCAGGCGGCAATGATGGCCGCGGACCGGGAAATTTCCCCTCCTGCAGCAACATTCTCGCGGACCACGGGGACCAGCCATTTCGGGATCCGGTCGGAGCTTTCGGCGCACAGGCGGGCGAGGGTGTCCCGGACGTGCTCATTGCCGAAGCGCTGCAGCAGCCTCAGCTTGTAGGCGCCCAGATCGACACCCGGAACGGGGAGCAGGGTGGGGGTTGCTTCCCGGTCCATGTAGTCCAGCAGGAACTGGGCGAGCTGCGGGTCCCGCACGGCCTCGTGCACGTAGCGGTAGCCCGAGAGATAGCCCAGATAGGCCAGTCCCTGGTGACCGCAGTTCAGCAGGCGCAGTTTCATGTGTTCGTACGGTTCCACGTCCGCCGCCATGGTCACACCGGCGTCTTCCCAGGCCGGCCGGCCCTGGGGAAATGCGTCCTCCAGCGCCCACTGCTCGAAGTCCTCGGCTACAACCGGCCAGGCGTCCTCGATGCCGAATTCCTCGGCCAGCATGGTGCGGTCGTCATCGGTTGTGGCCGGCGTGATCCGGTCCACCATGGAGGAGGGGAAAGACACGGATTCCCGCACCCACTCCCCCAGCTCCGGATCCAGCAGCCGCGCAAACTCCGCGAAGGCCCGGCGGGCCACTTCTCCGTTGCCGGGAACGTTATCGCAGGACATCACGGTGAACGGTGCCAGCCGCCGTTCGCGCCGGCGGCGCAGGGCCTCAATGACCAGGCCGAAGACGGTCGCGGGAACCGCGCCTGGCTGGAGGTCCGCCGCGACGTCGGCATTGGAGGCATCGAACTCACCCGTGGTGTCGCTGATGTTGTAGCCACCCTCGGTGATGGTCAGGGACACAATCCGGGTGCCGGGCGCTGCCATTTTTTCAATGACCGCCTCGGGATCCTCCGGGGCATACAGGTACTCGGCAATCGAACCGATCACGCGGGCTTCACGGGCGCCGTCGGGATGCTTCAGGACCAGGCTATAGAGGCAGTCCTGGCTATCCATCACGGTTTTCATGGCTGCGTCCCGGGGCAGGACGCCGACACCGCAGATGGCCCAGTCCAGGGCTTTGCCTTCATTCATCAAGCGGTCCAGGTACATTGCCTGGTGCGCCCGGTGGAATCCGCCTACACCGAAATGGACAATTCCGGTGGTCAGCCGGGAGCGGTCATAACGGGGCCGGGCTACGGACGCCGGTAACCGGGAAAGGGACTCTTCGCTGAGTTTGGTCATAACGCCGCCTTAGGCCAAGGGTTCGGAAAATCTGCCAGTCTGCACCTAAGGCGCCTCACGGAAAGCAGGCCTTCAATGCCGGTCTAATCACTCTACGGCTTGGGCATCCAGTTCAATAAAGGCCCAGTCCGGCTCGGCGAGAATGGGGTCCATGACGGGTCCGCCGGCCTCGGCAATCCGGTCCTGCACCTTGGACGGCAGGCCGTCCTGGCGGAGATTGTGCCTCAACCAGTCCTTGGCCGCACCGTCCAGGTACGGCCACCAGCGTTCGATTCGGATAGGTTCCACAGCAGCCCCCTTCAGCGTTGCGTAAATCCACGGTGACACCGGCACTGAGGGGGCGCAAGAGGGCACCGAAAGAGCAGCAGTGCAGGCAGCGGTGCTACCGGCAGGTAGCACCGCAGCTGCGAAAAGCTAGTCCCGGACGGTGATGGATTCCAGGGCCTCGCGGGCCTCTTCGGCCAGGGACTCGGGAATGGGCGCGCTCTTTGCCGCGTCCGCGGAGGTCTGCTGTCCCTCCTCGCTGACCACATACTGACCGAAGGCCCGCACGCGGTCGACGAGGTCGGCGTCGGTGTAGGAGCTGCAGTAGATCTGGTAGGACACCAGCACCAGCGGGTAGGCCCCGGGGGCGGTGGTGCGGCGGTCCAGCTGCAGCGCAATGTCGTGCTCCCCCCGTCCGGCAACCCGGGTGGACTGTTCGACGGCGGTGCTGGCCGCTTCGGCGCTGATCGGCACGAATTCGGTCCCGACCAGCAGGTTGGCGGTGCCCATGGAGTCGTCGATCACCGAGTCATCCGCGTAGGTGAGGGCTCCCTCCGTGCGCGTCACAGTGCTGACGACGCCGGAGCTGCCCTGGGCATTTTCGCCCTGCAGCCCTCCCGGCCAGGTTCCGGACGGTTCGTCCGGCCACTCCCCGGGCGCCACTTCGTGCAGGTATTCGGTGAAGTTCTCCGTAGTGCCCGAGTCATCCGCGCGGCTGACCGGAGTGATCCGGGTCGCCGGCAGCTCTACCCCCGGGTTGAGTGCTGCGATGGCCGGATCGTTCCAGGCCTCGATCCCGCCGCGGAACATTCGGGCGATGGTCGCCGCGTCCAGGTTCAGCGAGTCGATACCGGGGAGGTTGAACGCAACGGCAATCGGGGAAATGTAGGCCGGAATGTCCAGGGCTCCGTCCGGGCCGCAGACGGCCTTGGCGTCTGCCAGTTCCTCTTCCTGCAGATAGGCGTCGGAACCGGCAAAGTTCACCGCTCCAGCCAGCAGGGCACTGCGCCCGGCACCGGAGCCGTCCGGGGAGTACTGGAGCTGGACCTTGGGATGCAGCGTCCCGAAACCGGCAATCCAGGAGTCCATTGCCGGTCCCTGGGCACTTGACCCGGCACCGGAGAGCACTCCGGTGAGCTTGGAGTTGCTGTTCTCGGCTGCCTCGCGCTGCGCGTCGCCGAGGGGATAGTCGGATCCGCAGGCGGTCAGGGCAAGCGTTGCCAGCACCACCGTGGCCAGGGAACGGGCGGGGCGGATTGGGCGCAATGGATGTCCTTCCAAGAAGCGGCTACGGCGTCCAACGCCGGTGGAGCATTTGCCTAAAAGGCTGCTTTTCCAAGGCTAGCTGGCTTTCCCCTCCACCTGCCAACCGATACCCGCGTTCCCCCTTGAGGAGCGGCAGGGCTGCTGCCAGCATTGACGGCACTGCGGAAGTTCCAGGTACGGCGCGCCGGCGCCGGGCAGCTCCGCATGCGCAAAGCCGAGGAGCATCCGTGCTGATTGCCGCAGCCATCCTTGCCGTAGTAGCCGCTGCCGTGGCGCTCTACTTATTTATGCTCCAATCCCTGCGCTGGGCCGAGCCGGAAACCGCGGCGATTTTCCAGCTGCCCGGAACGAGCATCGCCGCCACTTCACAGCTGGCCTACAACCTGGGGTTCTACAACCTGTTCCTCGCGGTGGGGGCAGGGCTGGGCGTGGTCCTGCTCTTCGCAGGAAACGCCGTCGCAGGGCTGACGCTGATGACCTTCACCACTGCCTGCATGCTGCTGGCTTCGGTGGTGCTGGTGCTCAGCGACCGGAGGATGGGCGGACTGTCACTGGTCCAGGGCGGTCCGGCGGCGTTTTCCCTCGTCTTTTCGCTGCTTGGGACCTAACCACGGCACGCTGCGTTAGCTCACCGCGGCGGCCGGCACCGCGTAGGCCGCGGAGGTCCAGAGGTGGAACAGGGCGTAGGACCGCCACGGGCGCCACGGCTGGGAAAGCAGGGCAGCCTCCCGCCCGGTGCCCACCCCCAAAGCCCGCTTCAACACCAGGTCATCGGCCGGGTAGGCATCACGGTCCCCCAGCACCCGCACGGCCAGGTAGTCCGCCGTCCACGGTCCGATCCCGGGGAGGGCCAGCAGACCGGCGCGCACGGCTCCCGGCTCCGCCCCCGGGCGCAGCTGCAGGCCTCCGGCCACGGCTTCTGCCAGCGCAGACAGAGTTCGGGCGCGGGCATGCGTAATCCGGACCGCAGATTGGATGTCCGCTGCCGGCACCGCGGCCAGCCGTTCCGCCGTCGGGAAAGCGAATAACCCGGCGGGACCGGGTTCCCCGAAGGCCTCGACCAGCCGGGAGCCGAACGTCCGGGCCGCCGCGAGGGATACCTGCTGCCCGAGGACGGTCTGGGCGCCGGTTTCAAAGCCGTCAGTGGAGCCCGGCACCCGCAGGCCGGGGTGCCGGGTGACCAAAGGGTCCAGCAGCTCGAACCGGGAGAGGAACTGATCCACCACGTCCGGATCGGCGTCCAGGTCCAGCCAGGCCCGGACCGTCGATATCAGCGCGGCTTCCTCCGCTTCGGGCAGCGCAGGCAGGTCGAGGACCACTCCGGCGGCTCCCAGGGACACGGTCACGGCGACAGGTGCCGCAGCTCCCCGGAGCAGCCGTTCCACCGTGGCGCCGTCGTCGGTCCGGGTGACCCGCTCCAGCCCGGGCACGGCGTGCGCCTGCAGCGCACTGGCCAGCGGCGCCCAGGCGAAGGGGCCCCGGTGCTGCAGCGGATGCCGGCGAATGTCCGCCGGAGCTTCGGTCATGACAGTCCGGTCATGCGCAGGGTGATGTTGATCCGCCCCGAGGCCAGGCCGGACGCAGGGTCCGCCGTGCCTGCCAGGGTCCGCGGGACGCCGTGGTAGGCGAAACGGGAGGGACCGCCGAACACAAACAGGTCCCCGGATTCGAGCTCCAGGTCCGTGTAGGGACGGGTCCGTGTTTCGGTATTCCCGAACCGGAAAACGCAGGTGTCTCCGATGCTGATGGATACCACCGGGGCGCTGGATTTCTCGTCCTTGTCCTGGTGCATCCCCATGTGGGCGCCCTCGGCGTAGTAGTTGATGAGCGCCGTGTCCGGAGTGTAGTTCTCCGGCCGGAAGTCCTCCCGTGCGTAGCTGCCGTCGGGTTGCCGGTAGGCCTCGCGGAGGGCGTCACGGCCCAGCTCCACCAGCCAGTCCGGCAGCTCCGCGACCCGGCCCCCGCCGACGTCGTCGGCCGTCCGCGTGTATTTGTAAGGCTGCCAGTGCCAGCCCAGGCACACCGTCTGCACGGACATGGTGTGCCCTCCCGGCAGGACGGCGGCACGCATGGGCACCGGCCCGATGGCCCACTGCCGGCATGCCTCAACGATGCGCAGCTGTTTCTCCAGCGGCAGCCAGCCCGGCACGTGGACGGCGCCGACTGCGGGTTCGGATCGTTCACGCGGAAAGAGGGAGTTACTCATGCGGCAGCTTCCAGGTCGAGGAGGATTTTCTTGGCGGCGGGTCCGCCGCGGTAGCCGCCCGTGGTCCCGTCGGAGCGCAGGACCCGGTGGCAGGGAATGACCAGGGGCAGCGGATTGCGGCCGCACGCGGTGCCGACGGCCCGGACGGCGCTGGGATTTCCGGTCAGTGCGGCAATGCCTGCGTAAGTGGAGGTGTGCCCGTACCCGATCTGCTGCAGCGTCTGGACCACGGTCCGGCGGTACCCGGCGGTGAGCCGCAGGTCCAGGTCCAGGTCGAAGCTGCGCCGGGTGCCGTCGAAGTATTCACGGAGCTGGGCGGCGGGACGGGCCAGGCGCCCCGGAGCCTCGAGGATCCGCGGGCTGATCCGGGTACCGAGGTCCTGCAGCACGGTGTCCACCCCTTCACATTCGAACGCCACCCGGACCAGGCCGGCGTCCGTGGCCGCGAGGATGAGCTTGCCGACGGGGCTGTCGATGACGGTGTAGGCAACATCCAGCAGGCCTGCCGCCTCAGCCTCGGCGGCCAGGCGGGTGTGCAGTGCGGCCAGGACCGCTGCCTCGCGGGGATCGGGGGCGGCGGGGCCGGCAGTGGCGGGGCCGGCGCCGGCTCCGGTTCCGGCTCCGGCGAGATCAAAGGATGCCATTGCGGTCCTCCTTGTACAGGGTGCGTAGTTTCTTGATGCCGTCTGCCGCGGACCGCCGGCAGGCTGCTTCGCTGCCGCCGAGCAGCAGTGCCACCTCGGCATACGGGAGTCCGGCGAGATGGTGGTAGGCCAGCGCCTCGCGCTGGCGGACCGGCAGGGTTTTCAGGGCCGTCCACAAGCCGTCGGTATCCTCCGGGGCAGCCGTCGACGGTTCGGGGAGGTCATCCACCGGAACCGGGTTCCGGGCGGCGGAACGGTGCTGGTCCACGGCCTTCCGCTTGGCGATGGTTACCAGCCAGGCCTGGACATTCGCGCCGTCGGGCAGGTCCGGATAGGCGCTGAGGGCGGCGAGGAATGTTTCCGACCAGGCGTCTTCGGCCTCGTCCGGTCCTACGACGGCACGGCAGATACGCAGCACGGCCGGACCGTGCTCGCGGACAATCTGCTCAAAGGATTTCACTTCCACATACGGTAGACGTTTTCAGCCGACGGTTTGTGAGCCGCCGCGGCAAAAAATTTCTCCCGTTCGACGGCGGTGGCTAGACTTCCCTCTACGTCGCATAGATCAAAGGAGATCACCCATGCACAATCTCGCCGGCATCCTGACCGACACAGTGGCACGCTTTCCGGACCGGACAGCCCTGAAACTAGATGAAACGGTAGTCTCCTACGCTGCCCTCGACGCCATGAGCGCCAAGGTTGCCGGCCTCCTCGCCGGCCGGGGAGTTGAGCCCGGAGACCGCGTTGCGCTGGTGATGCCGAACATCCCGCAGATGGCGTTCCTGTACTTCGGCGCCCTGCGGTACGGCGCCGTCGTCGTCCCCATGAACCCGCTGCTGAAGGCCCGCGAGGTGGCCTACCACCTGCAGGACTCGGGCGCCCGGATTGTCTTCGCGTGGGAGGGCGTGGCCGCCGAAGTCTCTGCGGGGGCCGAAGACGCCGGCGGCATGGAGGTGGTTTCCGTGGATTCCGCGGCCTTTATGCAGCTGCTGGCCGGAACGGACAGCCGTACGGAAGTGGCCGAGGTGGAGGACGAGGACACCGCGGTGATCCTCTACACCTCGGGAACCACCGGGCGGCCCAAGGGTGCCGCACTCACGCACCGGAACCTGCTCACCAACGCCTATGTGGCCCAGTCCCTGCTGAAGACCGTGGAGACGGATGTCCACTTCGGCGGCCTGCCCTTCTTCCACGTGTTCGGCCAGACCGCTGCCCTGAACTCGTCCGTCCTTTCCGGGGCGTCCATCAGCCTGCTGCCGCGGTTCGATGCGGGCAAGGCGCTGGAGATCATCGAGCGCGACGGCGTGACCATCTTCGAGGGCGTTCCCACCATGTATGTGGGCATGCTGCGTCACCCGGCGGTGCAGAGCACCGATCTGTCGTCCCTGCGCGGAGCCATCACCGGCGGTTCCGCCATGCCGCTGGAAATCCTGCACGAGTTCGAGGAGGTTTTCGGCATTGAGCTCCTGGAGGGTTACGGCCTTTCGGAGACTTCCCCGATTGTTTCCTTCAACGTGCCCGGCGGGGACCGGCGGGCAGGATCCATCGGCAAGCCCGTGGCCGGAACCGAGGTCCGGATGCTCGATCCGGACGGCAATGATGTGCCGACGGGTGAGGTTGGGGAGCTCTCCGTCCGCGGCGACGGCGTGATGAAGGGCTACTGGAAGAACGACGACGCCACTGCCGCAGCCATTCCGGACGGCTGGTTCCGGACGGGGGACCTGGCCCGGTTCGACGAGGACGGCAACATCTACATTGTGGACCGCAAGAAGGACATCATCCTGCGCGGCGGCTACAACGTTTATCCCCGCGAGATCGAAGAGGTGCTTTACGAGCACCCGGCCGTGGCGGAAGCTGCAGTCATCGGCATTCCGGACCCGCTGCACGGCGAGGAAATCGCGGCGGTTGTGGGGCTCCGGGAAGAAGCCGTGCCTGCTGACGATGCTGCCCGGGACGCGCTGATAGCGGACATCCAGCAGTTCACCAAGGACCGGTTGGCCGCCTACAAGTATCCCCGGCTGATCGAGCTGACGGATGCCCTGCCCAAGGGCCCCACGGGCAAAATCCTGAAGCGGGAAATCAAGGTTTCGGCACCGCTGGCGGCCGAAGCGCCCGGCGCATAGGTTCGCCGGGTTCCTGACCCGGCAGGGCCTTTGGAGGTTCCGCGGGTGCATCGAGTCTGCAGGAATTACCGTTCCCTGCATCGAGTCTGCAAGATTTACTGATTTTCGACCGAAAAACGGTAACTGTTGCAGACTCGATCTCCTAGCGAATGTGTTCGCTAGGCGTAGGGCTCGACGTCGGCCGCAGCCTCCCCGGGCAGCCCGGCCTGTTCATCGGAACGGACCAGCACTACGCCGGCAACGATCAGGCCCCCGCCCACCAACTGGATGGGGCGTGGCAGCTCCGAAAGCAGCAGCCACGCCCACAGGACCGCGAACAGCACCTCGGTCAGGGACACGAACGAGGCCACGCGCGAGCCAAGGGACCGCGCCGCGATGATGCCGGTGACGTAGGCCAGCACCGTGGAAAACAGCACCAGGCCAATCAGCGGGACCCACCATGCCGTCCGCCAGCCTGCCAGGTCCACATCCGTGGTGCTGAAATCCAGGGACAGGATCCCGGCGAGGCCCAGCGCCGCAATGGCGGCACCGCCCACGAACATGCCTCCCGTGGCCAGCACCAGCGGCGGGAGGGAATCGTTCTGCTTGGCGGTGATGAAGAAATAGCTTGCCAGGCACACCGCGGCGGCCAGCCCCCAGAGCACCCCCACCGGGTCAATGCGCGTACTGCCGCCCAGGTCCAGAACCAGCACCAGCCCCGCGACGGCAGCCACCGTGCCGAGAACCGTGCGGAGGCCGGGCCGATGTCGTGTCCTCACCCAAATCCAAAGCACCATCAGTACCGGGGCAAGGAATTCCAGCAGCAGGGCGACGCCAACGGACAGGCGCTCCACCGCGTTGAAATAAAAGAACTGGCACCCGGCCACCCCGATAAAGCCGAACAGTACGATGGTGCGCCAGTTGCTCCGCACCTGGCTCCAGCGTCCGCGCAGGACAAGTGCGGTGGGAAGCGCGAGGACGAGCGCTGCTCCAAGCATCCGGACGGCAACGGCGCCTGAGGCGCTCCAGCCGGTTTCCAGCAGCGACTTTGCGAAGGATCCGGACAATCCGAACACCGCTGACGACGCCAGCGCCACGAGAATCCCGGCCGCGCCCGGCCGCAGTTCCGCGTGGCTGCCTTTTGTCTGCTCCATGTAGCTCCCTGAAGGTTTGCGACAGCCCGGGACACGAAGTCCGGGGATTACGACGGCGACGCTACCGGGCGCGGGAAACCGTTTCAATGAGCCTTTTGTACAAATGGGTTGAATCCTTGCTATCTCAAGAACCGCACGCTATTCTCGGCGATATCTGTGGCATAGGTCTCATTTGTTGCAGTTATTACTTATTGACGGCGCCGATTACCGGGCGCTCTTCAACTACTCATTTAGCAGTTTCAGTCTCGTTCCCTCCGCATTCTCCAGCTGCCGCGAAAGCCAGCACGGAACGCTGGAGGTCGACGTTTTATGGGGGAAAATTTCATGCAGGAAAATACACGGACTATTTCGGCACGGGTCGGCGCCGTTAGCGCCGTAGCCCTTTTGGCCGTCAGCGGGGCATTTATTGCCAGCCCCGCGATGGCCATGGCCCCGCAAGAGGATGGTACGGGGTCGGCGGCAGTCGAGTCCCCGGCACCCGTGGCTACGGAAACCAATGCAAACGACACGGCCACTGATGCTCCCGTGCAGCCTGCAACCGACGGAACCGCAACACTTCCTGCGCCGGCTCCGGCTCCGGCGCCGGCTCCGGCGCAGGAAGCAACACCGGCGGCGGTGCCCGGAGACATCCCGCTGACCCCGACCATCACGCATGACCCTACGAACATCGTTATGACGGACCAACTTTACTTCGGTACCGCCCCCGGGGCCACGCAGATCGTGCTGACCTTGAATGGTGAGGTCTCCACGACCACTCCCATCAATGACACCGATAGGTTCAGCTTCAGGACGCCCGCGCAGATCCCCGCAGGAGGCAAGCTCACCGTCACTGTCCAGGGCGTTAACGGAGATGCCAAGTCGGCTATTGCAACCTACGAATTCACCGTCAAAAGCGGCTATGCTCCGCAGCCGGGCTTCACCACGCCCAGGGACATGGAGGGTCCGCTGAGCGTCGTAACCGGCACCGGCGTAGCCGGTGCCACGGTGACAGTCGGCGTTATGCGTGATGCAGTGGAAACGAACGAAGAATTCCATACTGCCCTTGTCGGCGCGGACGGCGTCTGGACGCTGAAGCTCGAAGAGCCGCTGGATTATGGCACGCATCTCTTGTCGGCGATTCAGGACAGCGCGACCCTCAAGGCGGCTGCCGTGCCGATCTATTTGAGGGTCAGTGTCTACCCTGAGGCGCCCGTAGTGGTCTCGCCCGGCAACGGCTCCGAGATCCCCGTGAATAAACTCCCGGCTGAGATCACCGGTACCGCTGTCCCCGGAGCCACTATCCACCTGGTTATCGCAGCTGTCGACGAAAATGGGGAACTCGATCCGTCACTGGACTATGAAGATCCGGCAAACTATGAAGAGCTGGAGACACAGGCGGGTCCCGACGGCAGCTGGGCTGTCCCGATGAGGGAAAGGGGCATGGGTTCCTATCTGATCTTCGCCGTTCAGAATTCCGGGGGAGTAACCTCCGATCCCGCCATTGTGAACTTTAGGATCACCGCAGCAGTCGCTGATCCGCCGGTTACCGTCAACCCCGTTCCGGTCGGCAACCCGGCCCCAGCAACGGCCACGCTGCCCGAAACCGGTGCAGCGGACCTGGGCCTGCTGGCCGGAGGCGGAGCAGCCCTGCTCGCCGCCGGTGGCGCAGCCCTGCTGTTCAACCGCCGCCGCCTGGTTCCGGAGTCCTAGGAATCCCTAGGCAAGTAAGCGAGGCGGGCTCCGGCGGATAGCCGGGGCCTGCCTTGTTTTAAGCCATTTTCAGCAAACTCCGGCGGCGTTGGTTCTAGTAACAAACGTCCACAGGAGGTGCAGCTGCACTGGCTGGGCACCAGCGGGCGCACCGGAACCATCACGGTCCGGGTACCCGCGGATCAGGTCGCCGCGCTGCAGGCAGCAGCCGACGATCAGGCACCGGCCGGAAAAGTATCCGTAATTGTGGAGGAATCCGAGGGAATGGCAACCCCGCTCTCCACAAACCAGGGTCAAGCTCCGCAAAACCGGCGATGGAGCCGCCTGCGGGCCTAGGGTTGATGGGTCAAGCAGGCGGCGCTTCCTCCTATCTGCCTGGATCTCTGCCATGGAGCAAAAGCTGCTCACCCTGCTTAGCCGCCGCACCGCCTGGATTCTCCTCGCCGCCTGTGCGGCATTCTGGCTGGTTTTGGCCATCGGATTCCTGGAGGCTCCGCTCGGCACCCCGCCCACCCTGATGTTCCTGTGGATGTACTGCAGCATCATGATCGCCTTGGGAAGCGCCCCGGTGGCAGCGGCCGCCGTCGCCGCGTTGGTGCTGCACCGCTCCGAAGGCGGCAGGGGCGCTCCCGCCGAAACGCGGCCTGACGCTCCAGCGGACACGGGCCGTTCGCGGCGCTTATACCTTCTGCTCCGCCAAGAGCTCAAGAAGCAGTAACAAACAAGTGGTCCGGACTATTGATAACCCGTAAGCGCTCTGGTGTCCTGATCAGGCGGTCCAGTAGCGGGCCGAACCTGCTGCTGAAAACACCTGCCGCTCATGAGCGCTTTCTCCAGTGTTCCGTCCTCCCTGCTTCCGTTTGAAAAGGCCCGCCAGGCACGCGGCGACCTGCAGCAGGCGCTGCACAACGAACTCGTCCTCCGGTACCGCGAAATCGCGGAAACGGCTGCCGCCTCCTACGCGGGAAGAGGGCGCGAGCTGGCCGACCTGCGGCAGGTCGCCTATCTGGGACTTATCAAGGCGGTTCGACGTTTTGACCCGGCTGTCGGCCCGCATTTTCCCGCCTTCGCGGTTCCCACCGTCCAGGGAGAGCTCAAGCGGTACCTCCGGGATCACTCATGGGTAATCCGGCCGCCCCGGCAGCTCCAGGATCTGCGGACCTCCATTGCCAGGCTTCAGCCGGAACTCCTGCAGACGCTGGGACGCGAGCCAACACTCCGGGAATTGTCCGAGGCCCTGGGGGTTCCCACGAAAGCCGTGTCGGAAGCCTTGAACTGCCAGAGCAGCCTTCGCCCCGAGTCCCTGGAAGCACTCGAGGACACCGGCGCGGAACAGTGGGCCGTAGCCGACGGACGGCTGGAGCGGGCCGAGAACCTTGCCATGCTCCGCCGCGCTGTCCGCGGCCTGAGCGCCCAGGACAAGGAATTACTGTTCCTTAGGTATTTCCACGAGGAATCCCAGCAGGCTATCGGAGAGCGGCTGGGCATGACCCAGATGCAGGTTTCCCGTGGCCTGGCCAGGATCCTGGTGCGGCTGCAACATGAGTTGCTGGACGCTTCAGCCACCCCGGCGGCCCGGACGTCAGGCCCTGCGGCCAGCGGCGCCGCAACCGCTTGAACCGGCGAATCCCCGCCGGACCGCTCCTGCCCGGATACCGCCCGCTGCCTTGCTATCGTTCCACCATGGATTCTGCCCCCGCTCCGGACAATGCTCCGGACAATACTCCGGACAATACAGTCCCCTCGATCACCGTCCCGCCGAAACTGGCCAAGGGCGACCTGCTGCGCGTCATTGCCCCTGCGGCCAGCCGCGCCATGGTCGCCGAACACGACCACAGCGCACTCATCGAGCGCCGTTTCGCCGACCTGGGCCTGCGGCTTTCCTACGGACGCCATGTGGATGAGCGCGACATCTTCGACTCCACCTCGGTCGCCTCCCGCGTCGCGGACCTGCATGACGCGTTTGCCGATCCGGCGGTCAAAGGGATTCTCACCGTCATCGGCGGCTTCAACAGCAACGAACTGCTCCCCTACCTGGACTGGGACCTGATTGCGGCCAATCCGAAGATCCTGTGCGGATATTCCGACATTACGGCGCTGCAGAACGCGATTTTCGCCCGCACCGGCCTGGTCACCTACTCCGGTCCGCATTGGTCCACCTTCGGCATGCGGGACCACCTTGAGCTAACACAGCAGTGGTTTGTGGACGCCTTGGTTGACGGCTATCGGATGGAGCTGGCCCCCTCCCCCGAGTGGACCGACGATGCCTGGTTCCTGGATCAGGACAACCGCAGTCCCCAGCCGGGGGAAGGATGGTGGCCCCTGCAGCAGGGGAACGCGTCCGGCCGTATTATCGGCGGCAACCTGTGCACACTGAACCTCCTGCAGGGCACTGCGCAGATGCCTCCGCTGGCCGGCAGCGTACTGATGCTGGAAGACGATGCCTCCACCGATCCCAGCACCTTCGCCCGTGACCTCACGTCCCTGCTCCAGCTGCCCGACGCGGAAGATATACAGGGCCTGGTCATCGGCAGGTTCCAGCGTTCAAGCGGCATCACCCGGGCGCACCTGCAGGAAATCGCGGCCCAGCCTGCCCTGGCCGGGCTGCCGGTCCTGGCCAACGTGGATTTCGGACACACCCAGCCGCAGCTGACCCTGCCCATCGGCGGCCGGGTGGAACTGGCGGTGGATGAATCCGGCGCCAGGCTGCGCCTTAGCGACAGCTAAAGCGCGTCCAGCTTCCCGACGGCGGCCAGGACGTCCTCCACCGTGACCGCCAGCAGCGCGGGGTCAGGGTCCGGAGCGAAGGTGTCACCCCGGCGCCGGCTCCCGTCGGTCAGCGCGATGTGCGGGCCCGGAGGAGGGCCCCATTCGCTGACCGGCGCCGGGCCGAACAGGACCACCGACGGCCGGGCGTAGGCTGACGCGAGATGCGCGGCACCCGTATCGGCGGAGATCACCAGCCGGGCCCGGGAAATTACCGCGGCAAACGCGTCCAGGCGCTGCTCGCCTGCCACGACGCACTCCGCACCCAGCCCGGCGGCGTCGGCCACGGCGAGCGCCCGCGGGCGTTCACCTCCGCTGCCGGTGAAGAGAACCGGAGCGCCGACGGCGGCCAGTTCACGGGCGACGTCGGCAAACCGGTCTGCGGGCCACAACCGGCTGCCGTACGCCGCGCCCACATGGATCACCACCGTTTCCGGGGTATTTGCCGCCGCCGGCGGCGGGTCCAGGCGGTAATCCAGCGGATCGGCGGGGATCCCGTGCCAGGACAGTAGTCCCGCCCACCGCTCACGTTCGTGCACGCCGTCCTTCCATGGCGGACCGTCCCACCCGGGTCCGGCGTGTCCGATAAGACGGGAGGGCTGCAGCACCTCCAGCCGGCCGCAGCTCTCCGGACCGCGGCCGTGCAGGTTTACCGCAATGTCGATCTGTCCGGGCTCCAGGGGGATGGGCACATCGAGGCCGTGCAGGGGAAGCAGATCATCCACCGCGCCGGTAAGCGGCAGGATGGGGCGCAGCCACTCCTGCGCCGCATACCGGATGCGGTGCCCGGGAAACCGGCGCCGCAGGGCCTTCAGCGCCGGAACCGCAACCAGGAGATCCCCCAGTTTCAGGGCACGCAGCACCAACAGCTCGGGACGACTGGCCATTTGCGGCATGGGCGGCTTCCTTTCGGTCGGGTGCATATCCTGCCAGAACCCTGCGCGCCTTCGATACAGGTGGGGCGGCAGTGCAGGCCGGCCAAGAAGTGACCGGCGGGATGTTTAGCTTCCCGCCGGGCGGGGAACAGATGCGGTATGGAATTTTTGCCGTCGCCGCCGCGTGCCGTCCTGTTCGACCGGGACGGCACGCTGATTGTTGACGTGCCCTACAACGCGGATCCGACGAAGGTGCGGCCCATGCCCGGTGCAGCCGAGGTGCTGGCCGGGCTCCGGCGTTCAGGCATTCCCGTAGGCGTAGTCACCAACCAGTCCGGCATCGGCCGCGGAATCCTGTCCGCCGAAGAGGTGGCGAAGGTCAATGCGGCGGTCGAAGACCTGCTGGGCCCGTTCGATATCTGGGAAATTTGTCCGCATGCTCCCGGCTACGGCTGCGTTTGCCGCAAGCCGATGCCCGGCCTGGTGCTGCGGGCCAGCCGCCGCCTGGGGCTCGATCCCGTGGAAGTAGCCGTCATCGGCGACATTGGTGCCGATGTGAAAGCCGCAGCCGCCGCGGGGTCACGCGGGGTGTTGGTGCCCACCGCCGCCACCCGCCCCGCTGAAACCGCCGCGGCCCCGCTCGTGGCGCGCGATCTGGCGGGGGCCGTGGACCTGCTGTGGGGCAGCAGATGAGCCGCCGGATACTGGTGGCCCGGCTCGACGGCGCCGGGGACGTCCTGCTGGCGGGACCAGCCGTCCGGGCAATGGCGGCGGCCCGGGGTGTGGAAGTGGTCCTGTTGTGCGGTCCGCAGGGTGCGGCCGCCGGACGGCTGCTTCCCGGTGTCTCGCAGGTGCTGGAGTGGTCCTGTCCCTGGATCCTGAACCCGGCCCCGGAACCTTCCCGCGGCCTGCTTGCTGCACTGCTGGGAATGGTCCGGTCCGCCCGGACCGAGGAAGCGGTAATCCTCACGTCCTACCACCAGTCCCCGCTGCCGCTGGCACTGCTGCTCCGGGAAGCCGGGATCCGCACCATCACCGCGGCATCCACGGATTACGCCGGTGCCCTGCTGACCCACCGGCTGAAGCCCGGGGAGGACTTCCCCGAAGACCAGCCCGAGGCCGAACGTGCGCTGCGGATCGCGGCTGCCGCAGGTTTTGCGCTTCCTGCCGGCGACGACGGCCGGCTGCAGCTGGGTCCGCTGCCCGATGTCTCCCATCTGGTGGGCACCGACCCCTACGTCGTGGTGCATCCGGGCGCTGCCGTGTCGGCACGGGCGTGGCCCGCCCTGCACCATGCCGCCGCCGTCGAGCTGCTCACCGCAGCCGGTTTCCGCGTGGTGGTCACCGGCGGGCCGGGTGAGAAGGAGCTGACCGCCACCGTAGCGGCCGTGGCCGGCCTGGACCTTGGCGGACGGACCGATCTGGCGGCTTTGGCGGCCGTCCTGGCCGGGGCGGACGCGGTGGTTGTCGGCAATACCGGACCGGCCCATCTCGCAGCCGCGGTTGGCACCCCGGTAGTGAGCCTTTTCGCTCCCGTGGTGCCCGCCATCCGCTGGGCACCCTATCGCGTTCCGCTGGAGCTGCTGGGCGACCAGCACGCCGCCTGCGGCGGAACCCGCGCCAGGACCTGCCCGGTCCCCGGGCATCCCTGCCTGTCCGGCGTCTCGCCCGAACAGGTGGTGGAGGCGGTCCAACGCCTGGTCACCGGCGTGCCGTCACTGCAGACGCACCGTGAAATGAGGAGCCGATGAGGATTTTGCTGTGGCACGTGCACGGCGGCTGGATGGAGGCGTTTGTCCGGGGGGCCCACCGGTATCTGCTGCCGGCCACCCCTGCCCGGGACGGCTGGGGGCTGGGACGCGGCGGGCGGAGGTGGCCGGAAGCCGCCGTGGAAGTCGCGGTGGAAGATCTGCGCGCCCAGCAGATCGACGCCGTCGTGCTGCAGCGGCCCGAAGAGATTGAGGCCTGCGTCCGCCTGCTCGGGCGCCGGCCGGGCCGCGATCTTCCCGCGGTGTACCTGGAACACAACACTCCACGCGGCAGCGTGCCGGAAACCCGGCATCCGCTGGCCGACCAGTCCGATATTCCGATTGTGCATGTCACGCACTTCAACCGCCTGTTCTGGGACAACGGCAAGGCACCGGTACGCGTGATCGAACACGGCATTCCCGATCCGGGCTACCTCTACACCGGGGAGCGTCCGCATCTGGGGGTGGTGGTGAACGAGCCGGTCCGCCGCGGGCGGGTCGCAGGCACCGACCTGCTGCCGGCATTCGCCCGGACGGCACCGCTGGAAGTATTCGGCCTCGGCACCGACCAGCTGCCCGGAGTGCCGGGCGGGGACGGGCTGCTGATCCACGGGGACCTGCCCGTGGCCCGGCTGCACCGGGAACTGGCCGGCTGTCGGGCGTACCTGCACCCCATGCGTTGGACCTCGCTGGGCCTGTCCCTGCTCGAAGCCATGCACCTGGGCCTGCCGGTGGTGGCCCTTGCCACCACTGAGGCCGCACGGGCGGTCCCGCCGGAGGCTGGAGTGCTCAGCAATGATCCCGAGGAACTGCTCCGGGCCGCGCGGATGTTCCTCGCGGAACCGGAGCAGGCACGCACCTGCGGCCGGGCCGCCCGCGGGGCAGCGCTGGCCCGGTACGGGCTGGGCCGGTTCCTGGCCGATTGGGACGAACTCTTTGCGGAACTGCTGACAGAGACGGTTTCCGCCCCGCCGCTGCCTGCGGCGGCGGAACCCGCACCGGCATCAACAGGAGGGGGACAGCTGTGAAAATCTCAATGGTGTCCGAACACGCAAGTCCGCTGGCCGCACTGGGCGGAGTGGATGCCGGCGGCCAGAACGTGCATGTGGCCGCGCTCTCCGTGGCGCTGGCGGCCCGTGGCCACACCGTTCAGGTGTACACGAGGCGGGACGATCCCGGCCTGCCGGACCGGGTGCAGGTCCAGGACGGCCTGGAGGTGGTGCATGTAACCGCCGGGCCCGCCCTGCCGCTGCCCAAGGATGACCTGCTGCCGTACATGGGGCAGCTGGCCGACGGCGTCCTTGCCGACTGGGGAGCCGAACCGCCCGACGTCGTGCACTCCCACTTCTGGATGTCCGGCCTGGCCGCACTGGAGGCCGCCCGCAGCGCAGGGGAAGAGGGCGTGCCGGTGGTCCACACCTTCCACGCACTGGGCACCGTAAAGAAGCGGCATCAAGGCGCCGAGGACACGTCCCCGCCGGAACGGGAATGGCTGGAGCCCTCCGTGGGCCGGCGGGCGGACCGGGTGCTGGCCACCTGTTCGGATGAAGTCTTTGAACTCAAGGCCATCGGGGTGCCCGGCAGCCGGATTTCCATTGCCCCCTGCGGGGTGGACCTGTCCCTCTTCTCCTCCGAGGGGCCGGCGGAACCGCGCGGACGGCGGCACCGGATTGCCGCCGTCGGACGCCTGGTGCCGCGCAAGGGTGTGGATCTGGCCATCCGCGCCCTCGCCCTGCTGCGGGACGAGGGCCTGGACGATGTGGAACTGCTGATCGTCGGCGGTTCCAGCGACAGCGCCGGCCTGGAAACGGACCCCGAGGCCCGGCGGCTGCTGGCCCTCGCCCGCTCGCTGGGCGTAGCGGACCGGGTGCTGCTGCGCGGACAGGTGCCGCGCGAACAAATGCCCGCCGTGCTGCGCAGCGCCGACGCGGTGGTGTGCGCGCCCTGGTACGAGCCCTTCGGCATCGTTCCGCTGGAAGCGATGGCGTGTGCCGTGCCGGTGGTGGCCTCGGCGGTGGGCGGACTGATTGACACGGTGGTCCACGGCAAGACCGGGCTGCATGTGCCGCCCCGGGATTCGACTGCGCTGGCCTCGGCGCTCTCGGAACTACTGCAGAATCCCCGCTACGCCCGGCGGCTGGGCACGGCGGGGAAGCAGCGCGCCTCCGCGCGTTACTCGTGGGACCGGGTGGCGCTGGACACGGAGAAGGCGTATCAGCTCGCCCTGGGGGTCACGGCCCGGCCGTCCCGGCTGCAGCCGCTGGGAGGAAAGGCACTGTGAGCATCGAATCACCGGTAACCGCGCCCGTCTCCGGACCGGAGCAGGCAGTGCTGGACCATCTCGCCCATGCGCAGCCCGCCCTGCTCTCCGTCCAGCGGCAGGCCGGACACCTGACGCAGTGGGGCATCGAGCTGGCGGTCCGCCTGCTGGCCGGGCACCGGCTGCTGACCGCGGGAAACGGCGGGTCCGCCGCCGAAGCCCAGCATCTGAGCGCCGAACTTGTGGGACGGTTCGATGGCGAGCGCCGGCCGTTTTCCGCCATCGCCCTGCATGCGGAGACCTCAGCGGTGACCGCAATCGCCAACGATTACGGCTTCGAGCAGCTCTACGCCCGGCAGGTGCAGGGCCACGGCAGGCCCGGGGACGTCCTGATCCTCTTCTCCACCAGCGGCGCCAGCCCCAACCTGCTCGCCGCCGTGCAGGCCGCGCACGGGGCGGGGCTGCGCACCTGGGCCTTGACCGGCCGGGCACCGAACCCCCTCGCGGCGGCGTGCGAGGACTTCATCGCCATTGACGCGCCGGCAGCCAATGCACAGGAGGCCCATCTGGTGGCCCTGCATGCGCTCTGCCGGTCCTTCGACGCCGAGGTCGCGCGGCGCACCGATGCAGGAGGAACACCGTGAAGAGAATAGTCGTGGTCGGCGATGTCCTGCTGGATACGGACATTTCCGGTTCCGCCCAGCGCCTCTCCCCCGACGCGCCGGTGCCCGTGGTGGAGGTGGACGACGTCGGCCGCCGGGCCGGCGGGGCGGGCCTGGTGGCGCGGATGCTGGAGCGGGACGGCCGGCAGGTCCACCTGGTGACGGTGCTCTCCGACGACGACGCTTCCGGACTGCTGCGGGCCGCGCTGGCCGGCATCCCCCTGACCAGCGGCCCGTCCGATGCCCCCACCCCGGTGAAAACCCGGATCCGGGCCGGCACCCACGCCGTGGTCCGCTTCGATTCCGGCTGCTCCCCCGCGCCGGTTCCTGCGGTCACCGCCCAGATGCTCTCCGTCGTCGCGGGCGCGGACGCGGTGGTGGTCGCCGACTACGGGCGCGGGCTGACCGCCAATCCGGCCCTCCGGACGCTGCTGGAGACTCTGGCCCAACGCATTCCCGTGGTCTGGGACCCGCATCCGGCCGGGTCCGATCCGGTGCCCGGCGTCGCCGCCGTCACTCCGAACCTGGCCGAGGCCCTGTCCGCTGCCGACGAGGCGACGGGCGGGGTTCCGGCGGCACTGCGCGCGGCCGAACGGCTGCTGACCCGCTGGCAAAGCCGGTCCGTGGTGCTCACCATGGGGGCGCAGGGCGCGTTGGCCCTCCCCGCGGCGGGCCTTGCGCAGGTTCTTCCCGCCCCGAAGATTTCCGTCGACGACACCTGCGGTGCCGGTGACCGGTTTGCCGCGTCCCTCACCGTCCGGCTGCTCGACGGCGACGGGCTCCAAGCTGCTGCCGAAGGCGCGGTGCAGGCGGCGGCCGCCTTCCTGGCCGGCGGCGGCGTATCCGGTCTGGAGGCGGAAGAACCGCTGCGGCTGCCGGGCGGCGAGCCGCCGGACGCCCTGGCGGCGGTGGCACGGGTCCGGGAGCGCGGCGGAACCGTGGTGGCCACCGGCGGCTGCTTCGATCTGCTGCACGCCGGACACGCCCGCACCCTGCTGGCCGCCCGCGGGCTGGGCGACTGTTTGATTGTCTGCCTCAATTCCGATGACTCGGTCCGCCGGCTCAAGGGCGAGCAGCGCCCGATCATCGGCGCCGAAGACCGGGCGGAACTGCTGCAGTCCCTGGAATGCGTGGACGGGGTGCTGGTCTTCGAGGAGGACACCCCGGCGGCGGTGCTGGAGCGGCTGCGGCCGGACATCTGGGTCAAGGGCGGCGACTACCGCGAAGACCAACTCCCGGAGGCCGCGCTGATCCGCTCCTGGGGCGGGGAAACCGTCACGGTCCCGTTCCATCCGGCCCGTTCCACCACGGCTTTGGCCTCGGCGCTGGCGAAGGTCGGCTGAGCGGCCCCATGCCCTGTCTCCACCGCCCCTACCCGTTCCATCGAAAGGACTTCCCATGAGCCTGTCCCCCGCGGTCCCCGTGCCGGCCTCCCTCCCGGATCCTGTGCCCGGTCCTCTCCCCATCCCGGACCCCCTCCTCCCAACGCTCCCCCTTCCCGCGGTGTTCACCGGCCGGGTCCTGGTGACCGGCGGCAATTCCGGGCTGGGTGCCGCCGTCGTCTCCGCCGTCACCGCTGCGGGCGGCATCGCCGTCGTCCTGGACCGGGATATCAGCAACGTGGCCGGGGTGAAGGCCTTCCAGGCGGATGTGGCCGACCGGGCCGCCGTCGAAGCGGCGGTGGAACAGGCCGCGGCGGACCTCGGCGGACTGGATGCCGTGGTGACCGCGGCCGGGATCGACCGCTGCGGCCGGCTGGAGGACGTGGCGGCGGAGGAATGGGAGAAAGTCATCGGCGTGAACCTGATGGGCACCGTCTCCGTGGTCCGCGCGGCGCTGCCGCATCTGCAGCGCAGCCACGGCCGGGTGGTCACGGTGGCGTCCTCGCTGGGCATCAAGGCGGTTTCGGATGCAACGGCGTACTGCGCCTCGAAGTTCGGCGTGGTCGGGTTCAGCCGTGCACTGGCGGCCGAAACCCGCGGCCGGATAGGCGTCACCACCATGATTCCGGCCGGGATGAAGACCCGGTTCTTCGACGACCGCACCGAGCAGTACCGGCCGCAGGACGATTCGCGGCTGAACGATCCGGAAAACGTGGCTGCCGCGATCCTGTTTGTACTGGGCCAGCCGAGGGGCTGCGAGGTCCGGGAGATGGTCATCTGCCACGAGGAGGAGGACTCCTGGCCGTGACCGAGACCAGCCACGAGCGGCACCGTGACCCCTGGCAGCTACTCCCGGGCGCGGATATCCGCCGCAGCGGAGTCCCGGGAACCCGAGTGCGGCAGGACGCCGCCGTCCAGCGCGTCCCCGTCCCCTTCCTCCGGCTCCCACCGGAGGAGTTCACCGGGCTGGCAGTCCAGCGCCTCGCAAAGGGCGGCCAGGGTGGTGAAGCGGACCGCCTTGGCGCGGCCGTTTTTCAGGACCGCAAGGTTTGCGGGGGTGATGCCGATCCGTTCGGCCAGGGTGCCCACGGGCATTTTCCGCTTGGCGAGCATCACGTCAATGTCCACGATGATCGGCATCAGATGACACCGCCCAGTTCGGTGCGCAGACGGGCGGCTTCGGCAGCCGTGGCGACGGCGGAGGCCAGCAGTGCGCGCATCACCAGGACGAGCAGGGCGCCGGCCGCAACGGTAATCCCCATGCCGCCGATCAGCAGGACAATGCCCGGCGCCACTTCCTCGCCCGGGGCCAGCACCGTGCCCAGCGCGAACAGCAGCAGGGCTGCGGCAGTGATCGCACCAATGATCACATCCACGTAGCGGAAGGCGGCGGAGGAGAAGACCGGTCCCCGGCGCACCATGGTCAGCAGCCGCCAGACGCAGACCAGGCAGACCTGGAACGCGAGGATGCCCAGCACCACGATAAGGAGCACTGGCACCCGGACCGCTTCCGCACCGGCTTCGGCCAGGTCGATACCGAACAAGGGCACCATCACCGCCTGGACAAACAGGGTGCCGACGAGCACCAGAGCCAGGACTATCCGCAACACCAGGATGGTGGTTCTTCCCATCACGCGCTCCCTGCCGCACCTATCGAACTGATTCGATTGAAGGACAACCAATAATTATCGATAAACGACAGATTACACAAGAGGTTTCGGCAAACCTACGGTGCTGAATCCACTACGGAGGTAGTGACGGCAGTCCAGGCCGTTGCCGTTCCGGCAGGAATGCCGCGCAGGACCTCGCGCTCACCAATGGGCTGGCCGGTGGCAGGGTCGATGATGATCTCCTGCCGGACATCATAACTGCTGGTCTTCATCCCCAGGGCGGGCCGCGGTGAATCGTCATGGAACCGGCCGCCCGGAGCCCGCATGGGCTGCTCTTGGAACGGCACCGCAACGTTAAACGACGACGGCGCCGCCCGGACCCTCAGGGAGCCCGGCGCGGCGCCGTCGTGCTTGGTGCTGATTAGAGCTTGGAAGCAACCAGTCCGGTCAGGTCGACCAGGCGGTTGGAGTAGCCCCACTCGTTGTCGTACCAGCCGACGATCTTGACCTGGTTGCCCATAACGCGGGTCAGACCGGAGTCGAAGATGCAGGAGGACGGATCGCCCACGATGTCGGAGGAAACAATCGGATCCTCGGTGTAGGTGAGGATGCCGGCCCAGCGCGGATCCTGTGCTGCCTTGGCGTAGGCGGCGTTGATCTCTTCGACCGTGGCTTCCTTCTCCAGCGTGACGGTCAGGTCCGTGACGGAGCCGGTGGGGACCGGAACGCGGATGGCGAAGCCGTCCAGCTTGCCCTTCAGCTCCGGCAGGACCAGGCCGATGGCCTTGGCGGCACCGGTGGAGGTCGGAACCATGTTCAGGGCTGCGGCGCGGGCGCGGCGCAGGTCCTTGTGCGGGCCGTCCTGCAGATTCTGGTCCGCCGTGTAGGCGTGCACGGTGGTCATGAGGCCCTTTTCGATGCCGAAGGCGTCGTTGAGGACCTTGGCCAGCGGGCCCAGGCAGTTGGTGGTGCAGGAAGCGTTCGAGATGACGTCGTGCTTCTCGGCGTCGTAGTCGCCGTCGTTCACGCCCATGACCACGGTGAACGCGTCACCCTTGGCCGGTGCGGAAACCAGGACCTTCTTGGCACCGGCGGAGATGTGCTTGCGCGCATCGTCGGCGTTGGTGAAGAAGCCGGTGGATTCGATGACGATGTCCACGTTGAGGTCGGCCCAGGGCAGGTTGCCCGGATCGCGCTCAGCGAAGACCTTGATGGTGTGGCCGCCGACCACGAGGTTGCCGTCTTCGACGGTGACCTTCTCGGCCAGGCGTCCGGCTACCGAGTCGTACTTGAGCAGGTGGGCCAGCTGCGCGGGGTCGCCGAGGTCGTTGACTGCGACAACCTCAAACCCTTCGCCGTGCTGCAGGGCTGCCCGCAGGTAATTGCGGCCAATCCGACCAAAACCGTTGATTCCGACGCGTACCGTCACTGGTGCCTCCTTGATGCTGAAACTAAATTTAGGAACTAAATTTATTGTCTCCTATAATTATGCTGTTATTACCGCCACACGTCAAAGGCCACTTACATGGATGCCTCCGCAAACACTCCGCAGCTGCTGCGCCGCACCAACCTGCGGGCAGTGCTGGAGGTGCTCCGTGCTGCCCCGTCCGTCACGGGTACCGACCTGATCCAGGCCACGGGCCTGACGCGCGCAACGGTTATTGCCGTGTGCGATGACCTGATTGCCCGGGGCTGGGCCCGGGAAACGATGTCCCCGCGGATCGACCGGCAAAAAGGCCGGCCGGCCCGGCGCTTCGAATTCAACGAGAACGCCGGCTACGTCCTGGGGCTCGACGTCGGCATCGCCACCGTCCGGGTGCTGGCCGCGGACCTTTCGGGCGCCGTCGTCGGCGAATCCGAGGCCCGCTTCCCCCGCCACGGCGGGGAGCCGGACCAACGACGCCGGGTGGTCACCGAGGCCGTCGACGCCGCCCTGGCCGATGCCGGGATTTCCTCGGCAGCGGTGCTGTGCGCCGGAATGGGCATCGCCGCCCAGGTCAACGGCGCCGGCGCCGTTGTCCCCGGCCAGGAGGTGGCGCCGATGTTCGACCTCGGGCTGAGCTCCACCTTCAGCGACTCCCGGGGCTGGCCGCTGCTGGTGGAAAACGATGCCAAGCTCGCGGCGCTGGCCGAGCGCTGGCGCGGGGTGGGGGCAGGCGAAGAGAATCTGGCCGTCATCCTGGCCGGCGAGCGCCTGGGCAGCGGCATCATCGAGTCGGGACGGCTGCTGCACGGTGCATCCGGCGGCACCGGAGCCATGGGCGCGCTGGAGTTGGTGGAAGGAGTGGGCAACGAGGACGGCATTGCCAAGCTCGCGCGGCTCTGGGGCAGCGCCGCGTTGAAGGCAGGGCACAACGGACGGATCCGGGAACTCGTGGGGCCGGATACCAACCGTGCCTCAGCCCGGCTGGTCTTCGAGGCAGCCGAGGCGGGGGATCCGGTTGCCGAAGAAATCCTGGACCGGATTGCCCGGCGGATGGCCCGGGTGCTGGCACTGGTGTCCTCGTTCTTTGATCCGCGGCTGATCGTGGTCGGCGGTGCAGTGGCGGCGTCGGCGACTGCGCTCCTGCCCGCCATGACGCGTGAGCTGGACCGGTACGTAGTGAAGCCGCCCCGGGTTGCCGTCTCAAACCTGGGGACGATGCTGGTGCCCACCGGCGCGGTCCGCCTGGCCCTGGACTATGTGGAGACCCACCTCCTGGATCTGGTGCCCGAGCCGCGCCGGGAATAGAGCTACCGCAGTTCCTGGATCCGCAGCTGGTTGCCGGCCGGGTCCCGCAGGGCGCAGTCGCGGGCGCCCCAGTCCTGGTCCATGGGCTCCTGGATGACTTCTGCTCCCCCGGCGACGGCGCGGTCGAACGTCGCATCCAGATCGGCAGTTGCCAGCAGCATTCCGGCATAGGTGCCCTTGGCCATCATTTCTTCAATGGTCCGGCGCTCGGCGTCGGTAACGCCGGGATCCGCCGCGGGCGGTTCCAGCACAATGGACGTCCCGGGCTGGTCCGGCGGCCCCACCGTGATCCACCGCATGTCGCCGTAGCCGACGTCGTTGCGGACTTCGAAGCCTAGAACGTCGCGGTAGAACGCCAGCGAGGCATCCGGGTCCGTCTGGGGAAGAAAAGCAGCATTGATGGAAATGCCCATCGAACTCACCCTCTCCGGGGCGGCCCAAACCGCCCTGCTTGTTTTCTGATCGGTCTTTGCACCTGGCGCCCGACGCATCCGGGCAGGCTGGGCTCCCGCCGCGCAGCCGCCCGCCGGTAAGCTGCCTGCGGGACACCCACAAGCTCGGTGAAGCGGGTACTGAAGGTTCCCGGTGAGGAGCACCCGACGGCGAAGCAGACGTCCGTGACACTCAGAAGGGTGCAGCGCAGCAGGGTCATAGCCCGTTCGATGCGCCGGGTCATGAGGTACGAGTACGGCGATTCCCCGTACGCCAGCCGGAACTGGCGGCTGAGGTGGCCGGCGGACATGAAAATTCCGCGGGCGAGTGCTTCGACGTCCAGCGGTTGGCCATACTCGCGGTCGATCCGGTCCCGTACCCGCCGCAGCCGGGTGAGGTCGGCGAGCCGGCGGGAGTTGCGTGCGGGCCGTGCGAGACGGCTGCCGTCCTCCACGAATGCGCTGCCCATGGCCTCTATCCCTTGCCGGCTGTCCTGCATCTATAACTGTCCTGCGGAGATATCCACCACGCTACCCGGGGCCGGCAGCGCCCGCTTCTTGAGCCCGGATCTATGCCACCACGGGGGCCGGGTGCCTATGCACCCGGCCCCCGTTTGCTGCGGCTGCTACGCCTGGTCGGATTCGCTGTCGGATTCGCTGTCGGCTTCCCGGTCCTCCGGTCCGCCGTCGTCATGGCCGTGGCCGCCGTCAGGGCCGTGGCCGTGCCGTCCGTCGGGTCCGTTGTCCTGGTCCCGGGCATCCTGGTCCTCGGCATCCTGGTCCCGGGCATCCTGGTCCCGGGCATCCTGGTCCTCGGCGTCCTGGTCCCGGGCATCCTGGTCCTCGGCATCCTTCGCCCTCGGACCGTCGCCATCGCGGTCATGGTCATCGTCGCGGTCATGGTGGCCGTCGCGGCCGTCGCCGTCGACGTCCCGGTTCTGCTCATCCTGGGCGTCGGTGTCCTGGCCGTCCTCGGTGTCCTGGGCCTCGGTGCCCTCCCCGTCCTGGCCCTCGAACAGATCCCGACCCTCGGTTTCCCCGGCGTCCTGCTCCTGGGTCGTGGTGCTGGCCTGCTCAACTTCCGCGTTGTCCCCTACAGCGG
Organism: Arthrobacter sp. zg-Y769; assembly: GCF_020907405.1. Classification (GTDB taxonomy): domain Bacteria; phylum Actinomycetota; class Actinomycetes; order Actinomycetales; family Micrococcaceae; genus Arthrobacter_B. The sequence continues at coordinate 286,870 of NZ_JAJJOE010000011.1, read as the reverse complement.
TACCCGCAAAGAAACTGGCAACCAGCAGGCCGACACCGGCCAGGGCGCCGCCGCCCCAGACGATGGCTTTCCGAGCTCCGCTCCCCATAGCCATGTTGGTGTTTCACCTCCGAATAAGTGGTGTTCGCTTACGGTTCCATCCTCGAACTTGTTCCTTTGAGAATTCTTAAAAGCCACTGAAGGCCGGCGGTACGCACACCGGGAGATAGCGCCGGCCGCCCGCCCCTGCGCCGCCGTAGCTGCCTGCTGCCCTGCCTGCTGCCCGCCCGGGGGACCCGCCTCAACAATCATTGACTTTATCAATAGATTGCTGTTCCAATGGTTTTAGATGTGAACTAGCTCACGACAAAGGAGTCACGGTGAATCTGGGAATCGGTTCCTGGCCGGCACGGCGCGCAAAGGTACGCCCGAACGATCCGGCGATCGTGTTCGAAGGCCGCGAGTGGACCTACTCGGACGTGGACCGCCGCGTCCGCCGGCTGGCCAATGCCCTGCTCAACGCCGGGATCCGCCGCGGAGACCGCGTGGCCTATGTCGGCTTCAACCATCCGGCCCTGCTGGAAACCTTCTTTGCCGCCGGCCTGATCGGTGCCGCCTACGTCCTGGTCAATCCGCGCCTGCGGCAGGCCGAGGTGGACTACATCCTGCGGGACTGCGGCGCCAGGGCCGTGGTCTACACCGACGAGCAGCGGCAGAACATCGAACAGCTGGCCACGGAGCTCGACGTCGACCGGTGGCTGAGCGTCGACGGCGGCGGGCCGGGAACCGGGTTCGAAGACTTCCTCACCGCCGGCAGCGAGGACCCGGTGCCGGACGGCGTCGAGATGGAGGATCTCGCCCTGATTATGTACACCTCCGGCACCACCGGCCGGCCGAAGGGTGCGATGCTTTCGCACCAGAACCTGTTCTACCAGTACGTCAACGCGCTGATCGGCGTCGATCTGCGGCAGGACGAGGTGCACCTGGCCGTGGCGCCGCTGTTCCATATTGCCGGGTTGAACATGATGACCCTGCCCGCCTTCACCCTGGGCGGCCGGATTATCATCCACCGCTCCTTCAAGGCGGACGCCGTACTGCGCGAAATCGCCGCTTCCCGGGTCACCTCCTCCTTCATGGTTCCGGCCATGCTCGATGCACTCAGTGAGAACCCCGGGTTTGCCGAGGCGGATTTGTCCTCGGTTCGTGGATTCATGGTGGGAGGATCACCGGTTCCCGAACGGATGATCCGCACCTGGGCGGACAAGGGGGCCGCTATTATGCAGGGCTTCGGCATGACGGAGACTGCTCCCGGGGTGTGCATGCTCGAGGCACGCGACGGCGTGACGAAAGCCGGCTCAGCGGGCCGGCCGCACTTCTTTACGGAGCACCAGGTGGTGGATTTCGACGGTAAGCCCGTGCCGCCGGGAGTGCCCGGAGAAGTAATCGTCCGGGGCCCCAACGTGATGTCCGGTTACTGGAACAAGCCGGAAGAAACCGCCAAGGCGCTGGAAGGCGGCTGGTACCACTCCGGTGACATCGCCGTCGTGGACGAGGACGGGTACATGTACATCAAGGACCGGATCAAGGACATGTACATTTCCGGCGGCGAGAACGTTTATCCGGCCGAAGTGGAAAACGCGCTGCTAAACATCCCCGGGGTCCGGGATGCGGCGGTCGTCGGCATCCCCGACTCGAAGTGGGGCGAAACCGGGCTGGCCTTTATTGTCCTGGCCGACGGCGACTCCCGCACCAGCGAGGACATCCGCGCCGAGCTGCGCCAGCGGCTGGCCACCTACAAGCTGCCAAGCCAGATCAAGGTAGTCACCGAGCTTCCCCGCACCGCGACCGGCAAGATCCAAAAACACGTCCTGCGGGCCGGTGCCTGAGCAGGTCCCGGCCCGCAGCCCCCGCTACCCATCACCCCCTTCGAAGGAAACCATGACATCCGCTCCTGACGTTCCGGCAGCCCCGGCGCTGCGCACCGGAAAGAACGAGGCCCGCCGGGTCATTCTCTCCAGCTACCTCGGCTCCACCATCGAGTTCTACGACTTCCTGCTCTACGCCTCCGCCTCGGCACTGGTGTTCCCGCATGTCTTCTTCACCAACCTGGATCCGCTGGCCGGCACCATCGCCTCCTACGGCACCTTCGCCGCCGGCTATCTTGCCCGGCCCCTGGGCGGCGCCGTGTTCGGGCACTTCGGCGACCGGCTGGGCCGCAAGAAAATGCTCATTCTGTCGATGCTGATCATGGGCATTGCCTCCACCCTGATCGGCCTGATCCCCAGCGCCAACACCATTGGTTCCTGGGGCGCCGTGATCCTGATCCTGCTGCGCGTATGCCAGGGCATTGCCGTAGGCGGGGAATGGGGCGGAGCCGCCCTCATGGCGCTGGAGCACGCGGACAAGGGAAAACGCGGATTCGCCGCTTCCTTCACCAATGCCGGTGCCCCCACCGGTGCGGCCCTCGGCACGTTCATCCTGGGCCTCTTCGCCTCCATGCCGGAGGACCAGTTCCTGTCCTGGGGCTGGCGGGTTCCGTTCCTGCTCTCGGCGCTGCTCCTTGTGGTGGGACTCTTTGTACGTTCACGCGTTTCCGAAAGCCCCATTTTCAAGGCAGCGGTGGAGAAGGAAGCAGCCGATCGGACCTACGCCAAGCCCAAGCTGCCGATCATGCAGGTGCTGCGCCGGCCCCGCGCACTGATCTTCACCATGCTCGGCGGAGCCTCGGGCTTTGCCCTGCAGGTATTCCTGGCCACCTTCGCCGTGAGCTACGCCGTAGAACACGGAGCCGACCGCCAGTCGGTCCTCTACGTCTTCGCCGCCGCTTCGATCCTCAGCGTCGCGTTCGTGGTGGGTATGGGCCGACTCTCGGACCGGCTGGGCCGCCGTCCGGTCATGGTCGCCGGGCTGGTGCTGTTCATCGCCATGATCTTCCCGATGTTCTCCTGGCTGTCGACCGGCAACGTCTGGCTGATCTTCGCCGTCTTTATGCTGGGGCTGCTTTTCCACGCCGCGATTTACGGACCGCTCGCCGCGTTCATCTCCGAACAGTTCGGCACTACCGCCCGGTATACCGGTGCGTCCCTGGGCTACCAGTTCGCAACCCTGCTCGGCGCCGGCTTCACACCCGGCATCCTGTCCTCAATCTATGCCTCCAGCGGCCGGGACACCGGACCCGTGGTCTGGTACCTGGCCGGCATGGCGCTTGTCAGTGCCGTCTTCATCCTGCTGACCCGCGAGTCCAAGGACTATGACCTGGAGACGCACGAGCACTGACCCCGCCGCAGAACAGTGCCGCATCCTCCGTTTTCAGGAGGATGCGGCACTGCGGCGTCCGGCCGGCGGCAGCTAGAAGGCGACCCGCTGCAGCAGCCGGCGGAGTTCGCACTGCTCGGCGGCGGAGAGCTGCGCCAAGGAGGTCTCGGTGGCGCCGCCCACCAGGTCCCTTGCCTGTGCATACAGGACGTCCCCGTCCTTCGTGGGCACAATGACCTTGGACCGGCGGTCCCGGGGGTCGGTCTGACGCTCAACGGCGCCGCGGCGCTCCAGTTCGTCGATGATGGCAACGATCTGGCTGGGATCCAGCACCAGGAACTGGCTCAACTCACGCTGCGTAGGCGCCGTTCCGCTGCAGGCCAGCGACAACACCGAGTAGTGGCGCACCTTCAGGCCGAGGTCGGCCAGCCGGCGGTTTGCCTCCGCCGATCCCATGGACGCGGCACGCGCCATCAGGAACACGGGTTCGGTACCAAGCTCGGTGGCCGCGAAGCGGGCGGCATCAGCAACGCCGTCAGGGAAGGTGCTCATCGAGTGTTTTATCCTTCGGCAGGGGCACGGTAGGACCCCATCGTAGAAGATGGGCGCATCCACCGATAAGTGAGAATACTAACTGTTGACTTTTTCAACGATATACCGTGGAATGGTTCCAATGCCGCAACGTGGCCGCAGTCACATCAGCTGCTGGCCGGCCCAAGCAAAGGAGCTTCCCATGACCAACGATTCCACTGGTGCACTTGCCGGAAAGGTCGCCGTCGTCACCGGCTCCGGCCAGGGCCTCGGACTGGCCTACGCCTCCGAACTCGCCCGCCAGGGCGCCGCCGTCGTTATCAATGACGTGGTCCAGGAAACAGCGGACCGCGCCGTCGAAACCATCACCTCGGCCGGCGGCCGGGCCACCGCCGTCGTGGTACCCGTGGGCATCACCGAAGCCGCCACCGCCCTGGTGGACGGCGCCGTGGCCGCGTTCGGCCGGCTCGACATCCTGGTTACCAATGCCGGCGTGCTGCGCGACAAGTCGCTCCTGAAGATGACCGACGAGGACTTTGACCTGGTGGTCCAGGTCCACCTGCGCGGCACGTTCACCTGCGCCCGCGAGGCATTCCGGTACTTCAAGGAAAACAACGTGGCAGGCCGGATCATCGCCATCGGCTCCCCCACCGGCCAGTACGGCAACTTCGGGCAGACCAACTACGCCGCCGCGAAGGCCGGCATTGTGGGTATGGTCCGCACCTGGGCGCTGGAAATGCGCAAGGCCGGCGTCACCGCCAACGCCGTTATCCCGGTTGCCGCCACCGCCATGACGGAGACTGTCCCCTACTTCCGCAGCGCCGTGGACGCAGACCGCCGCGGTGAGCCGATGCCGGACTTCTTCCGCAAGGACCTCGGCTTCGGCACCTCCGCCGACGTCGCCGGGCTGGTCGCATACCTGGCCTCCGACGACGCCGCGGGGATCACCGGACAGGCCATCGGCGCGGGCGGGGACCGCCTGCAGATCTTCTCCCACCCCGTCCCCGTGGTCACCGAATACCGCGAGGGCGGCTGGACGTTTGAGGCCCTGCGCGAGCAGTTCCCGGCCCTCATCCAGGGCAACCTGCAGCCGGTCGGCGAGAAGATGCCTCCGCTGCCCGAAGAACTTGAACCGCAGGCACTGTAGGGACGGAGACCGATATGCGCTACGAATACGGCCTGGACCTCGGGTCGCTGGACGCCATCGACATGCACGTGCACATCGAGTGCTCGGACCACGGCCACGCGTCACTGCCGGCGGCCCTCACCGAGGCGTCAGCGAAGTACTTTAAATCGGAGGACCGCAGTCCCTCCCTGGACACCATCGCCGAGCGGTACCGAGAATGGCGCATGGCCGCCGTCGTTTTCACCGTGGATGCCACCACCGCGCTGGGGCACGAACCGAACTCCATCGAGGAAATCGCCGAAGGCGCGGCACGCAACAATGATGTGCTGATCCCCTTCGGCTCCGTGGATCCGCTGCAGGGCAGCCGCGCCGTGGACAGGGCTCGGATGCTGGTGGAGGACTACGGCGTCAAGGGCTTTAAATTCCATCCCTCGCTGCAGGGCTTCGACCCCTCGGACCAGCAGTTCTATCCGATCTACGAGGCCATTTCCGCCCTGGGCGTCCCGGCCCTGTTCCACACCGGGCAGAACGGCATGGGGGCCGGGCTGCCCGGGGGCTACGGCATCAAGCTTGCGTACTCGAACCCGATGCTGCTCGACGCCGTCGCCGCGGATTTCCCGGAACTTCAGGTCATCATGGCCCACCCGTCCGTGCCGTGGCAGGACGAGGCCAACTCCATCGCGACGCACAAGGCCAACGTCTGGATCGACCTGTCCGGCTGGTCGCCGAAGTACTTCCCGGAATCCCTGGTGCGGGCCTCGAACTCCATGCTGGCCGACAAGGTCCTGTTCGGCACCGACTATCCGCTGATCTCCCCGCAGAAGTGGCTGGGTGCCTTTGAGCAGCAGAGCTTCAAGGATGAAGTGCGCCCGAAGATCCTGAAGGACAACGCGGTACGCCTGCTCGGGCTGGACCGGGCCCCCGGCGTCGTCGCCGCCCCCGCAACGGCCGGGGAAAACGCATGACCGGGGTGCTGACGGAGCCGCGCCTGTACCCCGACTGCGATCCGTTCAACGTCGAGGGGCGGTTGACCGAGGCAGAGAAGGCCCCGCTGCGGCGCCTGCGGCGGGTCCTGGAGGACTCCGCGCGGCCGCTGCTGGCGGAGTACTGGGAGGCCGGGGAGTTCCCGCACCAGTTGGACGGCCCCCTGCGGGAGCTGAACCTGATGGTTCCGCAGGAGCTTACTGCCGGCGGCGCGGAGCCTCGGGGGCTCTACCACGGCTTCCGGATCTTCGAACTGGCCCGCACCGATGCCTCGCTTGCCACCTACTACACCGCGCAGGCCGGGCTGTTCCGCACTGCCTGCCGGGTCGGCGGAACGCCGGAGCAGTTCGCGCAGTGGGATCCGTTGATTACCTCCTTTGAGATGACCGGCGTTTTCTGCCTGACCGAGCCTGAACACGGTTCGGACATTGCCGGCGGGTTGGCGACGTCGGCACGCCGCGACGGCGATGAGTGGATCCTGGACGGGGCCAAGAGGTGGATCGGCGGGGCGTTCACTGCCGACTATCTGGCGGTCTTCGCCCGGGACGGCGCCGATGGACAGGTCAAGGGGTTCCTCGTGGACCGCGAAGCGCCCGGGGTGCGGCTCGAAAAGATCCGCGGCAAAACGTCCCTGCGGATGATGCAGAACGCCGATATCCACCTCGACGGCGTCCGCGTTCCGGAATCCCGGCGGCTCGGCAACGTGAACTCCTTCAGGGATGTTGCGGCGATGCTGCGGGTAATGCGGTCCGACGTGGCCTGGATTGCCACCGGCATCCAGGCCGGGGCGTATGAAGCGGCCCTGCGCTATGTGCGCAGCCGGGAGCAGTTCGGCCGGTCGCTGGGCAGTTTCCAGTTGGTCCAGGAAAAACTCGCCCGGATGCTGGGCAACGTCACTGCGTCCCTGAACCTGGTGGCCGGGCTGGCGGAGCGCCAGCAGGAGGGGATTTTCCGGGACGAGGATTCCGCCCTGGCGAAGATGTGGATCAGCCTGCATATGCGCGAAACCGTTGCCCTGGCCCGCGAAGTGGTCGGCGGCAACGGAATCACCCTGGCCACCGACGTCGCCCGTTTCCACGCCGACGCCGAGGCTGTCTATTCCTACGAGGGAACCCACGAAATCAATGCGCTGGTCGTAGGCCGCGCAGTCACCGGCAAGAGCGCCTTCGCCTGACACGTTCCGCCGGACCATCCCAACAACCCAGGAGTTTTCCATGACTGAAGCACCCGCCGCCGCCCAGACCGTCGTCGCCTTCGACGAGGTGAAGGACCTCATCGGCAAGAACCTCGGCACCTCGGCGTACCGCGAGGTTACGCAGGCCCAGGTGGACACGTTCGCCGACGCCACCGATGACCATCAGTGGATCCACGTGGATCCCGAACGGGCCAAGGACGGCCCCTTCGGCGGTCCGATTGCACACGGCTTCCTGACCCTGTCCCTGCTGATCCCCATGTGGGGTGAGCTGCTGGACGTCACGGGCGCCGGGACGAAGGTCAACTACGGACTGGACAAGGTCCGCTTCACCTCGCCGGTGAAGGTCGGTTCCCGGGTCCGCATGACGGGCACTATCGCCGATGTCCAGGAGGTCAAGGGCAACGGCCTGCACGTGGTCGCGGACCTCACCATCGAAATCGAGGGCGAAGAGCGTCCGGCCGTCATCGCCCGGTTCCTCAGCCGGCTGTACGCCTAGCCGTTTCGGGGCGGGCCCGGGCCGGGCCTGCCCCCCCCGCGGGAGGGCTAGCGCCAGTAGTTGTTCGCGGCCGCAACGGTCGCGAACTCCGTGGCCACCACGTGTGAGGCAGCGATGATGCTGTCCGGGTTGTTGGCATAGGCATCGCGGATGATGTGCTCCACCTGGTCATCCGGCTGGATGGCGAAAGCGGTCTGCAGTGCCAGGTTGACCGCCAGCTGCCGACCTTCCTCCGGCGTTGCGCATTTAAGCGAATTGTTCGGCACAAGCTCCATGGGGTCCGTCCTGTCTTTTCAAAGTCCGCCGGCCTGCCGGTTCGGCGCACGCGGGCGGATACACCCGACGCCAACAGTCTCGCGCCCCGCTGCCCGGTGCTCAACCGTTTCCGCCGCTTTGCCCTCCCCCGAAGCCAGGACGGCGGGTGCAGGCTACGTCCCTGCGCGGTGCTTCAGGGCCGCCTCCACTGCGGCAACCACCGCGTACAGCAGGATCGAGGCCAGGGTCACGGCGACGACGGCGGCCCACACCTGGTCATACCGTGCCCGGGACACCGCGGAGACAATCCCGTAGCCGATCCCCTGCCCCGTGGCGAGCCACTCCGCGAGCAACGCCCCGGTCAGTGCCCCGGGAATGGAAACCCGCAGCGCGGTGAACAGGGCCGGCACTGCGGTCGGCAGCGCCACCTTCCGGAAGGCATCGAACCGGCTGCCCCCGTACACCTGCACCACTTCGAGCATGGCCGGTGAGGCGGAGCGCAGGCCAAACACGATGGTCACGAGCGCAGGGAACACCACCACGATGCCGCCCATCGCGGCCACCGCCGCTTCCTGCCGGCCGAAGACCAGGATGATCATCGGCGCGAGTGCCACCAGCGGCACCGAGCGCAGGAGCATGGCCAGCGGCATCAGTGCGTGCTCCACCCCCCGGAACAGGGTGAAGACACAGGCCGCGGCGAGCGCGGCCAGCATGCCGGCGGCGAACCCCATGCCGGCGTCGAGCAGTGTCTGTCCCAGCTGCCCGCCCACCAGGGCGCGGTTCTCCGCCGCCTCCGGGTCAAGGACCAGGAAGGTCCAGACCTCCCACGGCCCCTTGCCGATATAGGCGGACACATCGAAGACCTTCAGCAGCCCGATCCAGAGCGCACCAACCACGGCCAGTGAGACGGCCAGGCCCAGCAGCATCCGGCCGACGGACCGGACCAGCGCGCCCATCACAGGCCGTCCACCCGGACACCCGGCCCGCCGGAGGCCCACGGAACAACAAATCGGGACAGGAGCCCCAGCACCGCATAGGCGGAACCGGCCAGGGCGGCACAGGCACCCGCCACCCCCCATACCCGCGCCACTTCCAGGGTCTGCTGCGCGTTGACCATCGCGGGCCCCAGTCCGCGGTCCACTCCCCCCACGTACTCACCGAGGATGGCACCAAGCAACGCGGCCGGTGCGGCAATTTTCAACGCCGCCAGGATCGAGGGCAGGGCGGCAATAATGCGGACCTTGAGCAGCTGATGGATCCTGCGGCCGCCGAAAACGGTGACGATGTCCAGGCAGGCGCGGTCCGCCGCTTTCAAGCCGGCCAGGGCGCTGACCATCGTGGTGAAAAACACCGACAGTGCAGCCAGTGCCACCGCCGTCCCGGAGGACTCTCCGGACCGCGGCGGGCCCAGGACAATAAAGATCACGGGGCCGACGGCTACCACCGGCAGGCAGTAGCTGACGACGGCCAGCTGGGTGGCGAGCTGCTCGAGCCGCGGGACCAACAGCACCAGGAACGCCAGCAGCAGGGCCAGGGCGTTGCCCCACAGATAACCGGCACCGGCTTCGGCCAGGGTCACGGCGGCGTTGCGCCAGTAGAAGCCCCATCCGTCGGCGCCCATCTGGGCCAGGACCTGCCACGGGGTCGGGATGGCTCCGGGGCCGCCGTCGCCCGCTGCACCGATGCCGCTGAGGAAGGTGGCCGCACCCACCCACCAGAGGGCCAGTACGGCAGCCGCACCGGTGGCCCCCACGGCCCACGGCGGCACGCGGGTCATGATGCCTCCGCGGAGGACGGTCCGCCGAAAAGCAGCTCGGAGGCGTGGTCGTGGAGGGCGTGGAATTCGGGGGTCCGCATCATTTGCGGGGTGCGCGGCCGCGGGAGGTCCACGGTGATGACCTCCTTGACGCGGCCGGGACGCGGACTCATCACCGCCACCGTGTCCGAAAGGAAGATGGCCTCGGAAATACCATGGGTGACCATCAGCGTCGTGGCGGGTTTCTCGGTCCAGATCCGCAGCAGTTCAAGGTTCAGGCGTTGGCGGGTCATGTCGTCCAGGGCCCCGAAGGGTTCGTCCAGCAGCAGTACCGACGGTTTCAGAACCAGCGCCCGCGCAATCGAGACGCGTTGCCGCATGCCGCCGGAGAGCTGCGCGGGCCGGGCCTTTTCGAATCCCTCCAGTCCCACCAAATTGATCAACTCCCGGATATACGCGTCATCCGCTGCATGGCCGGCAACCTCCAGCGGCAACCGGATATTCGTGTACACGCTCCGCCACGGCAGCAGCGCCGAGTCCTGGAAGGCGATGCCCAGTTCGTGGCCGCGCCGGAGATCCTGAGGCGACTTTCCGTCTACAAGGACTTCCCCGGTGGTCGGTGTTTCCAGCCCGGCCAGGATCCGCAGCACGGTGGATTTTCCGCAGCCGGAGGGGCCCAGCAGGGAAAGGAAGGATCCGCGGTCGGTGGCGAGGTTGGTTTCCGTCAGGGCTGTCACCTCTTTCCGCCCCGATCCGAACGTCTTGCCGAGGTTCGTTAGCCGGATTCCCGTACCGCTGCCCGGCCCGGCAGCCTCCCCGGGTGCTGCTGTGCCCGGGGAAGCCGCGGCCAGGCCGTGTTCGGACTGCATCTACTTCAGCTCCGGGTTTTCCTCGTACACCTCGGCCAGGAGGCTCATGTCGAACACCTGCTCGGCGGTGAGGTCATATCCGGCCAGTTTCAGGATTTCCAGGTTCTCCTCAATCAGAGAGTCCGAGATGGTGAACAATCCGTTGGCCTCGGTGTCCGCCGATACAACAAGCTTGGTGTTCTGTTCCTCGGCCTGCCGGGTTTCCTTGGCCATGTCCAGGTTCAGGTCCGTGCCGTATACCTCGACGGCCAGCCGTGCGGACTCCTCGGGGTCGGCGACGGCGTCCTTCCATCCCTGCGCGGTCGCCTTCAGGAATGCCTTGAGTTCCTCCCGGCGGGTTTCAATGGCTTCGTCGGTGGTCACGAAACTCTCCGCGATGAACGGGAGGCCGTTGTCGGCGAAGGGCAGTACGGCGGTTTGGTGCCCGGCCTGCTCCAGTGTCAGCACTTCATTGGTGAGGTAGCCGAAGAATCCGTCCACATCGCCGTTGACCAGCGGCTGCGGGTCGTACTGCACCGGGACCTTTTCCACGGAACCGGGATCGATCCCGTTGACCTCCAGCAGGGCGTCAAACAGTGTTTCGTTGACGCCGGCCTGCACTCCGATCCGTTTGCCTGCAAGGTCCTCCGGCGTGGTGATGGGCAGGGAATCCAGGGAGATGATGACGAACGGGTTCTTCTGATAGGTGGTGCCGATGATTTTCAGCGGTGCGTCCTGCTCCGCGATGACAGGGGCCACCCCCATGGGGCTGGAGGTTCCCACCAGGGCGCCGCCGGAGAGGACCATGGTTTCCGTCGAGGTGCCGCCGGGACCGCCTGCTATGAGGTTCACCTCGGAGAAGCCTGCATCGGCGTAATAGCCCTTCTCCTCGGCGAAGTACTCACCGGCGAATTCGGCGTTCTTGATCCAGGACAGGTTCACGTCCAGGGTGTCGTACTCCGCGTCCCCCGGTTCGGCGGACCCGCCGCAGGCGGTGACCATCAGAAGGCTGGACGCGGCAAGTGTGCCGAGCAGGATTCGTGCGTTCGCAGCGCGGATGCGCAGCCGGGGCAGGACGTTCATGGGTACCGCTTTCAGTAGGTGCGGGGTGATGAATCCCGAGCCTAGGAACGCTTTGTTTCTGCGGCGGACACCCCCTGTTACGGTGCGGTATCGGTCCGTTACGGTGCCGTAAACTCCCGCTCCTCCGCTGGCGCCAAGGGAATCCCGGCGCTACCCCAGCAGCTCGTCGACGTCGGCCCACACGTCGGATGCCCGGACCTCGGCCACGAACGAGTCGTCGTGTTCGCACCGTTCCGCCGTCCAGCCCACCTGCGTGACGTCGGCCTTGCAGACGGGGCAGGCGGACACCCAGGACATGTGCACCCGGTGCCGGGTGCGGCCGAACGCCCCGGCGTTGACGACGTTGCCGAACCAGTAGATCCCCACCGTGGCGGCCCCGACCGCCTGGGCAAGGTGCCGCGGCCCGCTGTCATTGCCCACCATCACCGAGCTGGCCTGCAGCAGGGCTGCGAGCGTGCCGATGCCCAGGTCGCCGGCCAGTGAGCGGACGGGTGCATCCGGCCCGGCGCCGGCAAGCGCAAGGTCCGCAACCTGCCGGGCCAGGCACCGGTCGGCGTCGTCTCCCACCACCACAACCTGGCAGCCCCGGGCGACGGCATGCACCGCCACCTCCGCGAAGCACGACGCCGGCCACCGGCGCCGCGGGTCGGTGGCCCCCGGGTGCAGGGTCACCAGTTTCCGGTCCGGCAATAGCAGGGCCCGTGCCGCAGCCGACTCCGTGGCCAGGACCGGCAGCTGCGCGTCCAGGCTGACGGGAGCGGCACCGGCCAGCCCGGCCACCTCCAGGGCGCGGAACACCTCGTGCTGGTAGTAGATGTAGGGGATGCTCCGCTCCAGGGCAGCGGCATCGGGTGTACGTGTCCCCACGCTGTGCCGGGCGCCCAGGCCGAGCAGGAAGGGATTGGAATTCCGTCCGCCCCCGTGCACCTGGACCGCCAGGTCAAACCGTTCCTGCCGCATCCGGGCCAGGAACGCGTCCACGGCCTGCGGGTCCCCGGACCCGGCGGCAATCCCGGGGGCAGCGGGCAGTACCTCCACCCGGTGCACGGGACCCGGCCGGTCCGCCAGCAGGGCGGCATGCAGGGCCGTTCCCAGCAGCGTGATGGACGCGGCCGGATACGCGGCCGCGAGTGCCTCGACCGCGGGCAGGGCGAACATCAGGTCCCCCAGCCCCCCGCCGCGCAGCACGGCGATCTTCCGCACGTCGGAAAAGGGTGCGGCCAGGGGGCCGACACCGCGGGCGAGTCCCGGCCGGTCCCCCCGGGAGTACAGCGGCCCGCGCCGGTCCGTGGTCTTCTGCTTCATCGGGCTTCCTTTCGCCGAGAACCCGCGTGCCGCGCCGGTCTGCCCTGTGGGCACTCACCATAGGTGCTGGCGCGGCCGGGCCCAAGGGAGGTGTCTACTCCAGTTGGCGGCGGCCGATTGCCGTCCGGCGGACCAGCCGGCTCCCGCAACATATGCCGCTAACGGCATAAGTCCGTCAGGGCGGCCGGAACCCGTGGCGCCGCCTGCAGCCCCGCACCTGCTTTCCGTGCCTGTCTAAACCCGCCGGAAACGGGGTATGGGAGCTATACAACGCGCGACAAGGAGCAGCATGTCCACCACCATTCAACCGCCGGTCTCCCCGCCGCTTTCCGGGCCGGATCAACCGGCTTCCCGTCCGGACGCGGCGGGCTCCCCGGACCTGATCACCATCCTCGACCCGCGGGACGGCGCCCTCGTTGGCCGGCTGGAGCCTACCGGCCGCGCGGAGATCCGGGCCGCCGTGGCGGCGGCCCGCGGCGCCCTCCCCGGGTGGGCAGGCACCGACCCCGCCGAGCGGGGACGCCTGCTGCGCAAGGCTGCCGCTGCCCTGGCGCTGCGGGCGGCAGAAGTTGCGGCGGAGAATACCCGCGAGACCGGACGGCCCGGGGCCGAGGCCCTCGCCGGAGTGCGGGCCGGTGTGGCCACGCTGGAGCAATACGCCGAACTCGGGCCGGTGCACCGGGGGCACAGCCTCCGCGGGGCGGCACTTGCTGCCGACTACACCGTGGCCGTTCCGCGCGGCGTCGCCGTGGTGCTCACCCCATGGAACGATCCGGTGGCGGTTTCCGCCGGACTGATCGGTGCGGCGCTGGCCACCGGCAACACGGTGGTCGCCAAACCCAGCGAGCGCGCTCCCCACACCGGAAAACTGCTCGGGGAGATCCTGGCACCGGTGTTCCCGGCCGGCGTGCTTGCCACCGTCACCGGGGGCGCCGATGTGGGTGCCCAGCTGAGCATGGAGACAGGGGTGGACGTTCTGGCACACGTGGGTTCCAGCGCTACCGGCGCGCGGATTGCCCGGGCGGCCGCGCTCACGGGCGCCCACGTGATTCTCGAAAACGGCGGCAACGATCCGCTGCTGGTGGACGCAGACGTGGATCCGCGCTGGGCAGCCGGACAGGCAGCCGTCGGGGCATTCAGCAACAGCGGCCAGATCTGCACGTCGGTGGAGCGCATCTACGTTCACCGCAACATCGCGGACGCGTTCTGCGCTGAGCTCATCGCCGAGGCGCGGCAACGCAACCGGGACCGTGCCATGGCGCCGCTGGTGGATACCCGGCTGCGCGAGACCGTTCACCGGCACGTAGTCCAGGCCCTGCTCCGCGGCGCCACGGTTGCAGAGGGCGGAGCGCTGCCGGAAGGCCCGGGCGCCCATTACCCTGCAACCGTCCTGCTGAACTGTTCGGCGGGGATGGAGGTCTTCGACACCGAGACGTTCGGCCCCGTGGCTCCCGTGCAGGTGGTGGACAGCTTCGAGGAAGGTCTCGCCCTGGCCGCTGCGGGGTCCTACGGGCTGGCGGCCACGGTACTGACCGGCAGCATTGCGCACGCGCAGCAGTCGGTCGCTGCCCTGGACGTGGGCACGGTGAAGATCAACGCCGTCTTCGGCGGCGGACCGGGCGGTTCCGCACAGCCGCGGCGCCGGAGCGGCCGGGGATTTGGCTACGGCCCGGAGCTTCTTGACGAATTTTCCCTGGTGAAGGTGGTCCATGTCGCGCCGCCCGGACCCGCGGCACCGGGGATCCCCGCGTGAGGGACTTCCGGAACCCCGGGGAGGTTCGCAGCCTCGCTCCGGGACTGCCGGGCCGGCTCGCGGCGGCTTCCCTGCGTATCGCCGTCATCGGCGATGTAATCCTGGACGGCTGGTGGTCCGGGGTCACCGAGCGGTTCTGCCGGGAGGCCCCGGCACCCGTGGTGGATGTGCAGCGGAAGAACTACGCACCGGGCGGCGCGGGGAACACCGCCATGAACCTGCAGGCCCTCGGAGCGCGGGTGCGGCTCGGCGGGCTGACCGGCAGCGACGACGCCGGCGACCGGCTGCGTTTCATCCTGGCCGAAGCGGGAGTGGACCTGCGCGGACTGGTGCAGCACCCGCACGCCCAGACGGCCACGAAGGACCGGATACTCGCCGGCGAACAGGTGCTGTTCCGGCTCGACGACGGCGGGCGGTTCCCGGCCGAGGCGGAGGAACTGCTGGCCACCTCGGTCCCTGCACTGCTGCAGGACGCCGATGCCCTGGTGGTCTGCGACTACGGCACCGGCCTGCTGCACGGGCCGGTGCGGGACGCCCTGGTGGCCCTGCGCGGCGGCCGGCTCACCGTGGTGGACGCCCACGACGCCGCGGCCTGGGCGGATCTGGCCCCGGACCTGGTCACGCCGAATGCCGCCGAAGCCGCGCTGCTGCTGGGCGGACCGAAGGCCCTCGGCCCGGACCGCGCCGCGGGGGTGCGTACGGCTGCACCGGACCTGCTGGCCGCTGCCGGTGCCGCAGCGGCGGCCGTCACCCTGGACCGGGACGGCGCGGCAGTGATCAGTGCAGGCGGCGGGTTCCACCGCACCTGGGCACGCCCGGCCGCCGAAAAACAGGCGTCGGGAGCAGGAGATACCTTCGTTGCCTGCCTGACGCTGGCCCGGGCCGCAGGGCTGCCGTTGTCCACCGCGGCGGACCTGGCGCAGAACGCCGCCGATGTTGTGGTCCAGCGGCCCGGCACCTCCGTCTGCAGCACCGCCGACCTGGAAAAGCACCTGGACAGTTTTGCCGACGCGGCGCTCAGCCGGGCCGACCTCCTGGCCCGGACCGCCGTCGAACGGGCGGCCGGGCACAGGATTGTCCTGACCAACGGCTGTTTCGACGTCCTGCACCGCGGGCACACCCGATACCTGAACCAGGCCAAACAGCTGGGTGACATCCTGGTGGTCGCCCTGAACAGCGACGCGTCCGCCCGCCGGCTGAAAGGACCGGGCCGGCCGATCAACCCCGTCCACGACCGGGCCGGGATCATTGCCGCGCTCAGCTGCGTGGACTACGTGACCGTGTTCGACACGGACACCGCGATTCCGCTTATCCGGGAACTGCGGCCGGATATCTACGCCAAGGGCGGGGACTATTCCGCGCAGATGCTCGCTGAAACCCCGGTGGTGGAGGAGTGCGGCGGCCGGGTGCTGATCCTGGACTACGTCTCCGACCATTCCACCACTGCCCTGGTATCCCGGATCCGGTCGGCCGGCACAGGGAACGGTCCCGGGGAAACCGGCGGAACCCCCGCGGTCGGCCGTGGCTCGGAGGCTATCGCCGACGACGCCGGGAACGGTCCCGGGGACCCGCCGTGACGCGGCGCTGGTCCGGGGACTGGGCCCGGCCGTCCGCTTCCGGCAGCCCGGCCGAGGTGGACGTGCTGATTCCCACCCGCAACCGGCCGGCCGAACTGGCCGTCACCCTGGCCGGGCTGGCTGCGCAGGACGGGCCGGACTTCGCCGTCGTCATCAGCGATCAAAGCACCGATGTTCCCTCGTGGAACCATCCCGCCGCCGAGGCCATGGTCCGGGTCCTGCAGGCGCAGGGCCGGTCGGTCCGGCTGCTGAGGCACCTGCCGGCCCGGGGGCTGGCAGAACAGCGGCACTTCCTGCTCGGCCAGGCCGGAGCTCCGCGGGTCCTGTTCCTGGACGACGACGTCTGGCTGGAACCGGACATGCTGGCAAGGCTGACGGCCGCGCTGGCAGCGTCCGGGGGCGGCTTTGTAGGGGCGGCCGTGCAGGGACTGTCCTATCTCGCCGACCGGCGGCCCGAGGAACAGCAGCCGTTCGAGACCTGGGAAAACGGACAGGTGCAGCCCGAGCGGATCCGCCGCGGCCAGCCGGGTTTCTCCCGCTGGACGCTGCACAATGCGGCGAATCTGGCGCACGTGGCTTCCGGTCTCGGGATCCCGCCCGGAGAATGGCAGCTGTACCGGATTGCCTGGGTGGGGGCCTGCGTCCTCTACGACCGCCGGGCCCTGCTCGCGTGCGGCGGCTTCGGGTTCTGGGACCAGCTGCCGCCCGGGCACGCCGGGGAGGACGTGGCGGCCCAGTGGCGGGTGATGGAAAGGTTCGGCGGCGCCGGGATGATCCCCTCCGGGGCAGTGCACCTGGAGTCGCCGACCACCGTCACCGACCGGTCCGCCGACGCTGCCGAGCTCCTTCTGGGGACCGGCGACTACGGCCCGTCCATCAGCAACCCACCACAAAGGAGAACACATGGCTGACAAGCCCAGCCCGATTGACGTGCAGAAAACCCTCGGAGGCCTGGACTACCCGGCGTCGAAGGAGGACATCGTGAAGAAGGCCGAAGGGGCCGGCGCCGAGGGGACCGTCCTGGAGGCGCTAAAGAACCTGCCGGAGCGCCAATACGACGCACCGACGGACATCAGCAAGGAGATCTTCGACTAGACCGCGCTCAGGCGGTGGGATCCGTGGGCCGGGGAGAGTCGTCCGTGGTGTCCGGAGTGGACGACGCCGGCTTGCCCACGTTTCCCGCCCCGCCGGGGATCTTTGCGGAGCTGCGGTGGATGCCCGAACCCTGGCTTAGGTGCTCGGGGTTCGGCTTCTCCGTCATCAGCAACAGCGAGGAGACCAGCAGCGAGGCAATAAACGCAATGCCGACGGCGATGAGTCCGAGGTCGAACCGCAGTTCCTGTTCCGCTCCGCCGGTGGCAAAAATCATGGTGGCAATGCCGGCAATCAGCGCCAGCACGGCTGAGAAAATCAGCGGCGCCTTTACGGAGTTCCGCCTCTGCGGCCCGCCGGTTGAGCTGTTTGCCACTATCTTTGCCTCCTGCTGCGTTGGGGTGGCGCGGATCGGTGCGTAAATGCACCACGCGCGTTACCTAGTTTACGGCCTACGCCTGCGTTGCGGCCGCGGTGCGGGAATCATGCCGGGCGCCCAGCGCGGATATCGCCACGATGACGGCGGTGATGATGGCGGCACCGCCGGTCACGCCGAGCAGCGCACGGACGCCCAGGTCATAGAAGAGCGGCACCAGGACACCGGCAGCCAGTGCGGCGGCACCGGTGATCAGCCAGTCACGGGCCGGCAGGAAGTCCGCGCGGTGCCGGACCCACAGGAAGATCTCCAGGGCTCCGCCGAGAATGAGGGCGGCGGCACCCGCTGCGCGGAACGCCTCGGCCGATGCAAAGGCCAGCGTGGCTGCACCGGCAAGAACGTAGGCTGCGGCTTCAACCAGCAGGACAGGCCGCACGTTGCCGTGTCCCCGGGCCGCCGTCAGCATGGGCCAGAGCGCAACGCCGGTGAGCAGCAGATAGGCACCGCCGGCAAACACGAGGACCGGCTCGGTGGGATCCTGCCAGAAGACGGTCAGCACGCCGTAGACGGCGGCCACCATTGAACGGACCAGCATGGGTCCCCAAGGTGCTCCGGGGTTGGATGCGCCCACTGCAGAGCCTCCGCTTTCACTTGTGCCGTCAGGGTTGGTGGCCGGTTGGCCACGTCAAGCTTAGTCGCTCGCGGCTCCGGACGCGGCACCGGTAACCATCCAGGCATCCCGCCGGGTCCGCCAGGACAGGGTGATTCCGCGCGCGCTCATATAGCCCAGGGCGAATGCCGCCCACAGCCAGGCGATCCCGCCGCCTCCGGACAGGCCCGCTGAATGCACCCAGAGCAGCAGCGGCAGGTAGGCGGCCAGGTTCAGCAGGCCGGTGAGGGCCAGATACTTCGCATCCCCCGCCCCGATCAGCACTCCGTCCAGCACAAACACCAGCCCGCAGATGGGTTGGGAGACGGCGAGGACCCAGAGCCCGGCGGTCATGGCCTGCTGCACCCCGGCGTCGTTGGTGAAGAGCACACCGGCC
Organism: Arthrobacter sp. zg-Y769; assembly: GCF_020907405.1. GTDB lineage: Bacteria > Actinomycetota > Actinomycetes > Actinomycetales > Micrococcaceae > Arthrobacter_B. Next base: position 268,213 of record NZ_JAJJOE010000011.1, on the reverse strand, counting down.
ACCGGGGCCACCAGGGCCAGCAGCGCCCCCGTAATGACGCCGAACCCCACGCCCCAAATGATCATCCGCCGGGTCAGCGCACGGGCCAGCACGGTGTCCCCGGCCCCCAGTTCCTTGCCGATCATTGCCTGGGCCGCGATCGCCAGGGCATCCAGGGCGAACGCCAGGAAGGTAAAGACGGTCATAACCAGCTGATGTGCGGCCAGGGATTCGGGCCCCTGCGCGGTGGCAACCAGCACTGTGGCAAGCACCGCGGCACGCAGGCTCAGCGTGCGCAGCATCAGCCATGAACCCACGTGCGCCGTCGCCCTGATGCCCGACACCGCGGGCCGCAGGGGAACCCCCTGCGAACGGGCCATCCGTGCCACCGCAATCAGGTAGAACACCGCCATGCCCCACTGGGCGATGCTGGTACCCAGCGCCGATCCCGCCACGGACAGGGAGAACCCGTAGACCAACAGGTAGTTCAGTCCGATGTTCGCGGCAAAGCCGGCCGTGGCCACCACCAGCGGGGTGCGGGTGTCCTGCAGGCCGCGCAGCACGCCCGTGGCGGCCAGGACCACCAGCATCGCCGTCAGGCCCGGCATGGAAAAGCGCAGGTAGTCCACGGCATACCGGTGCACCTCGCCGGTGGCACCCATGGCGCTGCACAGCTGCGGAGCGAACAGGTATCCCGCAGTGGAAAGCACTCCACCCAGCAGGACGGCCAGCGCAATGCCGTCCCGTCCCGCGGCGAGCGCCTCGGGCTGCCGGTTGCCGCCGAGGTAGCGTGCCACCGTGCCCGTAGTGGAATAGGCCAGGAAAACCATCAGCCCGACGGCGGTCTGCAGCACCGTGGACGCCAGCCCGACGCCGGCCAGCTGGGCTACCCCGAGGTGGCCGACAATGGCGGAGTCGGCCAGCAGGAACAGCGGTTCGGCGATTAACGCGCCCAGCGCCGGCAGGGCCAGGGCCAGAATGCGGCGGCTGAGCCGCCGGGAGGAGAGGTCGGCGTCGGTCTTCACGTCTTCCAGCCTACGTTTTCGGCACCTCAGGAATCGAAAGTGCAGCACTTACGGGTTTTCGCCTGAAAACCCGTAACTACTGCACTGTCGATGTCGCCAACGGTAACTACTGCACTTTCGATGGTTTCGGCTCTACGTCACCGGTGCGCAGGACCAGGACGGCTACCAGCGCAGCCGCCAGCAGCAGCCCGCCCACAAACAGCACCAGCGACGGCCACCCGCCCTGCTGGAAGCAGTAGCCGCCGGCCCAGCCCAGCAGGCTGGACCCGGTGTAATAGAAGAGGTTGTACAGCGAGGAGGCCTGCGCCCGTCCCTCCCGGGCCAGCAAAGGAGTCCAGCCGGACGCGATTGAGTGCGCTGCGAAGAAACCGGCAGTGAAGACCAGCAGGCCGGCCACAACGGCAGGCAGGTTTTCGGCCAGGGTCAGGACCAGGCCGGCGGCCATCGCGGCGATGGACAGCAGCAGCACCGGCTTCCGTCCGCCGCGAAGCCGGGCCGCCAGCGTCCCGGCCGCCCGGGAGGACCAGGTGCCGGCCAGATACGCGAGGAACAACGCGCTGGCGACGCCCTGGGGCAGGCCGAAGGGCGCAGCGCCCAGCCGGAAGCCCAGGTAGTTATAGACCGCCACGAAGCCGCCCATCAACAGGAAGCCCTGCAGATACAGTGCCAGCAGCCGCGGGCTGCGGAGATTGGACGCCAGCCGGGCAGCCAGGCCGTGTCCCGGAGCGGCCCGGCGCACGGGCGCGAAACCGTGCTGGCGGGGTGCGGTGAGCATAAAAACGACAGCGGCACCGGCGGCCAGGAGGCTCACTGCGGCCACGCCCACCCGCCAGTTCACCAGTTCACCCAGCGGTGCCGCCAGGATCCGGCCGGCGAGGCCGCCGACGGTGGTGCCCGAAACGTAGGTTCCGGCAGCAACGGCGGCATGCAGCCGGCTGACCTCCTCGCTGAGGTAGGCCAGGGCCACGGCCGGGATTCCGCCCAGTGCCGCACCCTCGAGGAAGCGCAGGCCCAGCAGCACCGGCAGGCTCGGACTCAGGGGAACGGCAAGGCCCAGCACCACCGCGGCGAGGATCGCCAGCCGCATGACCGGCAGCCGCCCGAACCGGTCCGCTGCGGCGGACCACGGAATCACGGTGACGGCGAGCCCCAGGGTGGCTGCGGAAACCGTCAGCGCGGCCGAGGAGGCGGAAATCCCCAGGTCGGCGGCAAGTTCCGGCAGGACGCCCTGCAGGGAATACAGCTGGGCGAAGGTCGCCACGCCGGCGGCAGCCAGCCCCACCAGGACACCGCGGTAACCGCTGCTGCCGCGCCGATGCCCGGCGAATTGCCCGGACTGCCCGGAGTGCCCGCTGACCCCCGGTGCCGGGTTGGGCACGCTCATTGCCCCTCCGCTGCCGTGGATGTCTCCTCCGCCGGCGCCCCCGCGAGCTCGGCGGCCAGGTTGCGGCGGGCCTGTTCCTCCCAGAGCCGCCGTCCGGCAGGCGTTCGATAGAGCGGGTCGGCGGCGGCAAGCTGCTGGACCACGCGCCGTCGTCCGGCCTTGAACTCTTCGGTCGAAAGGTGCGCGTACTCGGCGCGTACCGCCTGCAGATAGTCGGCATAACCGGCTGGCGGGCGGGCCAGCACGGCCAGGTCCGCGTCCGTGAGCAGCGCCCCGGGAATGTCCTCCGCGGCAGGATCGTGGGCGGCGGTCAGGCGGACCAGCCGTGCACACTCCGCGGCCACCGCGGCAGCCACGCCGGCGCCCGGCAGCAGCTGCTCGGCGAGCCGGGCCGAGGCTTCCTCGTCCGCACCGGGCCGGCCGGTGTACACCGCGTCGTGGAACCACGCGGCAAGGGCTACGGGGCGGGGGATGTCGCCGCCGGTAAGCAGGTCCAGTGCCTCAAGGACCTGCAGCAGGTGCCTGCGGTCGTGGTAGCGGCGGTGCGGCTCGTTCCAGTGCTCCAGGAGGCGGTCACCCAGCTCGGGAGTGCCGGGCAGCAGCCGGTTCCACCGGTGGCGGAGCGGAGCAGCGAGCGCAGAAGGGCGTTCCCGTGCCGGAATCCGCAGCCCGCTGGAAATCAGGATGCGGACCAGGTCCCCGCAGCTGACCGGCACCGCACCGCGGGCCACGAGCGCGTCGTAGCGTTCCTGCGGCACGTCGTAGTGGTCGCCGTCGAAGGCCCGGTCCGAGATACCGGCGGCCCGGGTGAACGCGTGCAGCTCGTCCAGGCCCTCGTTGGACACCAGGTGCGAGAAGAGGGTGTTGTGCGCCGGCCACATCGGCGGATCGATGTAGATCATGGACGCCGGACTTCCGGCCGCAGCAGCAGCATCTTTTATGTCTATCGCACCCGGGACCGGAATTTCCATGCGGCGGCCGCATCCGCCGCGCCGCGGGGCGGCCGGTCTTTGCGGAAACCCTTGTCCAGGCGGCCCCCCGGTGCTGGAATAACCGCATGGATGCCGTGCCCAAGGCCATGCCCGCTGCCGAACCTGCCGCCGGACGCCACGGCGTCGCCACCGTCCTCGCCATCGGAACCCGCAAGGGGCTGTGGCTGGCAACGAGCTCCGACCGCCGCAACTGGGAGCTGCGCGGACCCGAATTCCCCATGACCGAGGTCCCGTCCCTGGCGTTCGATGCCCGCAGCGGGACGCCGCGCCTGCTGGCCGGGGTGCGGTCCGAATGGTGGGGCACCAATGTGGCAATCTCGGATGATCTGGGACGGACCTGGCAGGAACCCGAGCAGGCGGCCATCGCCTTCCCCGAGGACACCGGGGCCTCGCTGGAGCGTATCTGGCAGCTGGCGCCGGACAGCACGGACCGGCCGGGCGTTGTCTGGGCAGGCTGCGAGCCGATCTCCGTGTTCCGGTCCGAAGACGGCGGCAAGCACTTCGAACTGGTGCGGGGACTGTGGGACCATCCGCACCGCACCCAGTGGGGCGCCGGCTACGGCGGCCCGGCTGCGCACACAGTCCTGCCGAGCCCGAGCGACGACTCCGTCCACGTGGCGATCAGCAGCGGCGGGGTTTACCGCTCGGATGACCGCGGCGGCACCTGGGATGCCTTCAACTCCGGCATCATCGCGGATTTCATGCCGGAGAAATACCCGGAATTCGGGCAATGCGTGCACAAGGTGGCCAGGGACGCCGGCAACCCGCAGCGGCTGTACGCCCAGAACCACGGCGGGGTGTACCGCAGCGACGACGGCGGCGGGCAGTGGCTGTCGATTGCGGACGGCCTGCCGGCGGATTTCGGCTTTGTGATGCTTGCCCATCCCACCCGACCGGACATGATCTGGACCATTCCGCTCGGTTCGGCCGGGGAACGCAATCCGCCGCAGGGCCGCCCTGCGGTCTACCGCAGCGTCGACGCCGGCGGCAGCTGGGAACGGTTTGACGCCGGCTTGCCGGCCTACGACTTCAATGCCGTGCTCCGTGACGCGGCCGATGTGGACGACGCCGATCCCGCCGGTATCTACTTCGGCACCCGCGGGGGCGAGGTCTACGCCAGCGCCGACGAGGGCGAATCCTTCACCCTGGTGGCCGCCAATCTTCCGGATGTGCTCTGTGTCCGCGCAGTTGCGGCCTGACGCTCCCGGGCGCACCGACGTCGAACTGCTGCTGCCCGCGGCACTGGCCGACGTCGTCGACGGCCGGCGCCTGTTGTCGCTTCGTCCCGGTGCCGAACCCGGCCGCAGGGACGCCGGGGCCGCGGAGAGCACTGTCGCCGACGTCCTGGCGCTCCTGCAGGCGGACTACCCGGGCGTGTACCGCCGGGTCTGCGACGAGACCGGCAATCTCCGCCGCTATGTGAACCTTTATCTGGACGGCGAGGACATCCGGGACCTGGACGGGATGTCCACCGTCCTGCCGGACCGTGCGGAGCTCCTGGTACTCCAGTCGATCGCCGGCGGTTGAGGGGCGCGGAGGCGATTAAACGGGGGCCCGGCATGGGCTTAAACAACAGCATGGGCTTAAACGCGGACGGGCGCTTCCACCCTCGGTGGAAACGCCCGTTCTGCTTGATATCCGCGGAAAAGCGGAGTCAGCGTGCCGTGATTAGGCCGGCAGCTGCAGGGACTGACCGGCGAAGATCAGGTCCGGGTTGGAAACGGTGTCCAGGTTGGCGTTGTACAGCGCCTGCCAGCCACCCTGGATGCCCAGCTTCTCGGCGATGCCGGACAGGGTGTCGCCAGGCTGGATCAGGTAGGTCTCGCCGGACAGGGCCGGGGCCGGAGTCTGAACCGGAGCCACGGTCTCAACGGGGATGCTCGTCGGAGCAACCTCGACCGGAGCCGGCGCAACGTAGGTCTGGACCGGAGCCTGCTCAACAACCGGAGCCGGCTCAACAACCGGAGCCGGCTCAACAACCGGGGCGGGCTCAACAACCGGAGCCTGCTCAACCACCGGGGCGGGCTCAACAACCGGAGCCTGCTCAACCACCGGGGCGGGCTCAGCAACCGGAGCAGCCTGGGCGGCCTGGGGGTTGGCGGTGGCGCCGGTCAGGCCCAGCTTGGCGGTGCAGGCAGGCCAGGCGCCGGGGCCCTGCTCGGCCAGGACACGCTCGGCTACGGCAATCTGCTGCTCACGGGTGGCATCGGCAGCATTGGCTGCGTACTCGGTGCCGCCGAAGCCGGCCCAGGTGCTCGGCTGGAACTGCAGCCCGCCGGAGAAGCCGTTGCCGGTGTTGATAGCCCAGTTTCCACCGCTTTCGCACTGTGCCAGCGCGTCCCAGTCCATGGAGGCGGCGTTGGCCGGGGCGGCCATGCCGACGAGGCCGGCAGCACCAGCACCGGTGATGGCGGCGGTAGCCAGGCCGCGGCGTACGATACGACGGATCTTCTGGTTCTTCATAAGTCTTTTGCTCCCACGGGTTCCACCTGCGCTCGTCCCGTCCCCGGGCGTCTGCACGCCGTCGCCTTCCCCAAGTTGATAGAGGTCTTCGTCAATGCCACGCAGCGGCGACGCACAGTGGACGCGTGACATCATGATTTTCTGGTTTGAGGCCGCACCAGAATTGGTGCCGGCCGCCGCCGACTTCGATTCAGTCAGCGGTCCAGCCCTCGACCGGGGCCTTAATCAAGGTAGGGGAGCTCTTTGTCGAGATCAAATCGATATCAAGTCTGCATGAATCGTTATCCATCCCGGATCCGCGCCAGCAAGCGCGAGAAGTACAATCCAATGCCGTTTTTGTAGACTTCGTCACAGGGTGGTTTTAGGGGGGTCCGGCCCGCTTTTTTATGCCCCGGATCACCTTTTATGCGTGATGAGAGTCACATAAAGCAGGATCAGGCGCCCTAAAAGGGGTACCGGTATTCGATTAGTCTCCATTTCGGCAATATGCAGTGGCGAAGGACACCCGGAAACCGGCCCCGCGGTGGCATCTCCGACGATTGTGCCCACCGACACGACAGTGCCCCCGATACCCGCCGCAGACAGCCGCTGCCGGCGGCGGCTGTCGGGCCGGAGCAGGCGTAATTTCCGGTTCTGGACAGTGGCGCTGGCCGGGTCTAACGTTGGACCTCGTGCTCACATTCATCAATGCGCTCAAGCGCATTCTGGTCGGGCGTCCTTACGGCAACGAACGGCTCTCGCACACACTCCTTCCCAAGCGGATCGCGCTCCCGGTTTTCGCCTCGGACGCCCTCTCGTCTGCCGCCTACGCACCCGACGAGATCCTCCTTACCCTGGCCCTGGCCGGCGTTGCCGCCGTGACCCTCTCACCCTGGGTAGGGCTGGCCGTAATTGTCGTGCTGCTCACCGTGGTGGCCTCCTACCGGCAGAACGTACACGCTTATCCGTCCGGCGGCGGAGATTATGAAATTGCGAGCACCAATCTGGGCAAGCCGGCCGGGCTGACCGTCGCCTCCGCACTGCTGGTGGACTACGTGCTCACCGTGGCCGTATCCATGTCCTCGGCGGCGTCCTATCTGGTAACGGCCATTCCCGCACTGCACGGGACCCAGGCCACCATCGGCGTGATCGGCGTGGCCGTGCTGGTTCTGGTGAACCTCCGCGGCATCCGGGAAGCCGGCGCCCTGTTCGCGGTACCCACCTACATCTTCATGGCGTCCGTGCTGGGCATGTGCCTCACCGGCTTCATCCAATTCCTGACCGGAACCCTGCGGCAGGCACCGTCGGCCTCCTTTGAACTGGTGCGGGAATCCGGTTTCGACGAGGGGCTCGTCGGACTTGCCGGCGTGCTCCTGCTGCTGCGCGCCTTCTCCTCCGGCGCCGCCGCACTCACGGGTGTCGAAGCCATCAGCAACGGCGTACCGACATTCCGCAAACCCAAAAGCGCCAACGCAGCCACCACCCTGCTGCTTCTGGGCCTCATTTCCGCGGCCATGATCGGCGGCATCATCGCCATGGCCAACCTCACCAAGGTCCACGTAGCGCAGGACCCGGCCACCCAACTGACGGCCAACGGTTCCCCCGTCGGTGACGCCTACGTGCAGCATCCGGTGATCAGCCAGCTGGCGGAAACCATCTTCGGCGGCGGCAGCATCGCCTTCTACCTTGTGGTCGCCGCTACCGGCCTGATCCTGGTTTTTGCCTCCAACACCGCATTCAACGGTTTCCCTGTGCTCGCCTCGATCCTGGCCAAGGACGGGTTCCTTCCGCGCCAGATGCGCACGCGCGGAGACCGTCTGGCCTTCAGCAACGGCATCATTTCCCTGGGCCTGGGCGCCCTGGTGCTCATTGTGGCCTTCGACGCGGATGTCACGAAGCTGATCCAGCTCTACATTGTCGGGGTCTTCGTCTCCTTCACCGCCAGCCAGCTGGGCATGATCCGGCACTGGACGGGCAAGCTGCGCACCGAGCGGGACAAGGACGTACGACGGCGGATGCAGCGGTCCCGGGCGATCAACTCCATCGGTTTCGGGATGACGGCCCTGGTGCTGGTCATCGTCATCATCACCAAATTCACCCACGGCGCCTATATTGCCCTGCTGGCCATGGCCGCGCTGTACGTCATCATGTACAGCATCCGCGTCCACTACGACACGGTTGCCCGCGAGCTGGCGCTCAGCGAAGACGATAACGGGTTGGCCCTGCCGTCCCGGGTCAACGCGGTGATCCTGATTTCCCAGGTCCACAAACCGGCACTGCGCGCGATTGCCTATGCGCGGGCCTCCCGCCCCTCGAGCCTGAACGCGATCATCGTGGATCTCGATCCGGAGGACACCCGCCGCACGCTGGCCGACTGGGAGCGGCTGCAGATTCCGGTGCCCCTGACCGTCCTCTCGTCGCCGTACCGGGAGACCATCTCCCCCGTGCTGGCCTACCTGCGCGATGCCCGGCGCAACGCGCCGCGGGAACTGTTCGTGGTCTATATTCCGGAATACGTGGTGGGCCGCTGGTGGGAGCAGCTGGTGCACAACCAGACGGCCCTGCGCATCAAGGCCCGGCTGCACTTCGAACCGGCAATCATGGTCGCATCCGTGCCGTGGCAGCTGGCCTCCAGCCATGATGCGCACGGGGAGCCGGCCGGCGGCCCGGGTGCCTCAAGCCGGGGCTAAAACCCTCCGGCGGCGCCGCTGCCGCGGTTACTGTCCGCCGCGCCCGGCCAGGATTGACCGGTAGGCGTACTCGGTCAGCCGGCCGTCCTGCACGGCCTGCTCCACGGCCGCAAAGGAGCGCGGGCCGGCGTCGTTGCTGTACGGGAAGTGGATGAGCTCTGCAATGAGCTCCCATTCCTCGGTGATGGAGTCGATGAGATCACCGGGGGTCTCATCAGCGGACGGGCCCCCGCCCAGGACCGTCCACGCGTCGTCGGGCACCCGGTAGGCCTGCAGCCGGTCCAGGTCCGCCTCGAGTGCTTCAAGCGAGTCGTACTCGGTCTGCGCCACGACCGGAACGGAACCGTCCGGTGTCGCCAGCTGGCTGACGAAGGTGCTCTCCGAGGACGGATAGATGGAAGTCGGTACCGGCTCGCCTTCCTCCAGGTAGGCGGGCAGCTGGGAAGGCATCCAGTACCAGGCGTCGCCCTGGTCCGGTCCGCCGGGCTGGTCCCGCTCACTGATCCAGCCGCGCGCGCTCAGCAGCGCCTCCGCCTCATCGCTGAAGTAGGCGGTTTCGCCGCGCAGCAGGGCATTGACTTCATGCTCCGCGCGGCGGGCCTGCTTCTTTTTGGAGACGGCCTTCTTGCGGGGCTTGGACTTGGGCATGGCGGATCTCCTGCGGCGGTGGGGGGAAGCGGTGGGCGGTAAGCGGTGTAGGCGGGGACGAGGGCCGGACGGCGGCTAGAAGCCGCTGCCGCCCTCAACCGCCATGTTCGAGAAGCGGGAGTAGTGGCCCTGGAACCCCACCACGATGGTTTTGGTGGGGCCGTTACGGTGCTTGGCCACAATGACGTCGGCCTCGCCGGCGCGCGGCGATTCCTTGTCGTAGATGTCCTCGCGGTGCAGCAGGATGACCATATCCGCATCCTGCTCGATGGAGCCCGATTCACGAAGGTCGGAGACCATCGGTTTCTTGTCGGTACGCTGCTCCGAACCACGGTTCAGCTGCGACAACGCGATCACGGGTACTTCCAGTTCCTTGGCCAGTAGCTTCAGCGCACGTGAGAACTCGGAAACTTCCTGCTGGCGGGATTCAACGCGCTTGCCCGAGGACATCAGCTGCAGGTAGTCCAGCACCACGAGCTTGAGGTCATGGCGCTGCTTCAGGCGACGGCACTTGGCCCGGATTTCCATCAGGGACATGTTCGGGCTGTCGTCAATAAACAGCGGCGCGTCATTCATCCGGCCCATTGTGGTGGCGATCTTGCCCCACTGCTCGTCCTTGATGGTGCCCTTGCGCAGGTCCTGGAGGCCGATGGTCGCTTCCGCAGAGAGCAGGCGCATGGCGATCTCGTTGCGGCCCATTTCCAGCGAGAAGAAAACGGTGGTCATGTTGTTCTTGATGGCCGCGGAGCGGGCGAAGTCCAGTGCGAAGGTGGACTTGCCGACGGCGGGGCGGGCGGCGATGACGATCATCTGGCCCGGGTGCAGGCCCTGCGTGAGCTCGTCGAGCTCGTAGAAGCCTGTGGGGACGCCGGTCATGCCCTCGCCGCGGTGCCCGGCCGATTCAATCTCGTCCACCGTGCCCTCGATGATGTCCTTCAGGGGCACGTAGTCTTCCGCGGTGCGGCGCTCGGCCACCGCGTAGATCTCGGCCTGGGCGGCGTTGACAATGTCATCCACCTCCATGCCCTCGTTGGAGTAGCCCAGCTGGACAATCTTGGTGCCGGCGCCGACGAGGCGGCGGAGAACGGCCCGCTCGCGCACGATTTCGGCATAGAAGCCGGCGTTGGCTGCGGTGGGAACGGACTGGATCAGCTCGTGCAGGTAGGCCGGGCCGCCGATGCGGCCAATCTCGCCGCGCTTGGTGAGTTCATCCGAAACGGTGACGGCGTCCGCCGGTTCCCCACGGCCGTAGAGATCGATGATGGCTTCATAGATGGCCTCATGCGCCGGACGGTAGAAGTCGAGGCCGCGCAGGACCTCCACGCAGTCTGCAATGGCGTCCTTGGAGAGCATCATGCCGCCAAGCACCGATTGTTCGGCGACAAGATCCTGGGGCGGTGTCCTCGCGAAGTCCGGACTTGATGTTGAGGCCGGGGAGTCCGTATGCGTGAGCGACACTGTGACCCTTTCCATAAAGGCTAAGACGTTTCGATCCCTGCCCTGCCGGAGGGCTTGTCTATCTCTATCAGCCCGCACTGTCTTTCGGCCGGAACGGCGGCGTCAGTGCTGGCGGATCCTCCGGCGGGCATGCGTCTGAAGAAGGGATTCACCGCAACCGTATGCCCCCTAAGCCCTGCCGACAAACGAGTTATCCACAGGTCCTGTGGACAGTCTGTGTATAACGCGGCGTGTCTTGTGCACAGGCTGGGTATAAGCATGTGGATAAATCTGGATTATTTCCACAAATGTGGCTCTGACTAGGGCAAACGCTTGTCCACACCTGTGTAAACAAACTATTTTTCCGCCACGCCCGGCAGTTAAGCCCATGTTGACAGGAGCTTCAATCACGCCTATGCGTGCCCAAATCCACAACTATCCCCCGTGATATCCACAACTGCGGGACCCGGCCTGTGGATTTCCCGGCACGACGGATCCGGCGGGCCTCACAGGTGCCCTCCACAGCGGCTCCGGGACGCAAAAACACCCCCCGGCCCGAAGGCCGAGGGGTGTTCCGTGCGTCTGCGTCAGACGTTAGCCTGCAACGACCTCGAGGTCGATGACGGCTGCAACATCGTTGTGCAGGCGGACGTTGGCCTGGAAGGAACCAACCGACTTGATGTGCGTCGGGAGTTCAACCTTGCGCTTGTCGATGGCGCCGAGACCGGCGGCTTCGACAGCGGCGGCAACGTCGCCGGGCTTGACGGTACCGAAGAGGCGTCCGGACTCGCCGGCCTTGACAGTCAGCTTGACCGGCTTGGCGGAGAGGGCAGCAGCCTGCTTCTGAGCATCTTCCAGGGAAGCGTGCTCGCGGGCAGCGCGGGCAGCCTTGATGGACTCAACCTGCTTCTCGCCACCCTTCGTCCAGGTCAGAGCGAAGCCGCGGGGCAGGAGGTAGTTACGTGCGTAACCGTCCTTAACCTCGAGGACGTCGCCGGCAGCGCCGAGACCGGTTACTTCGTGGGTCAGAATGATCTTTGCCATGAGTTAGGTTCCTTTCCTTTAGCCGCGGCCAGCGCCGGAGTAAGGCAGGAGAGCAACTTCGCGGGCATTCTTGATTGCCTGGGCGATCTTGCGCTGTTCCTGCACGGTGACGCCAGTTACGCGACGAGCGCGGATCTTTCCGCGGTCGGAAATGAACTTGCGCAGCAATGCTACGTCCTTGTAGTCGATGACGGTGACGTCAGCGGCCTTCAAGGGATTGGACTTTGGTTTGGGCTTGCGAAGTTCAGCCTTAGCCATCGTGGAGCTCCTTATGTCTAGTGGAGCCCGTGGATACATTTCCACGGGATGGGCTCGACGGCGGTTGCCGTCTGAGGATGGCGCCCGAAGGCGCCGGGTGAAGGGCCGCTTCTCCCGAAAGGGGGTTGCCGCTCTTCGGATGAAGAGGTTTAGAAGGGCGGATCGTTCGAATCCGGACCGCTGCCCCATCCACCGGAGTTGCCGCCCGCAGGGGCGCCCCAGGGATCGTCAGCCGGTGCGGACTGCGCGGGCTGCTGCTGGCCGCCGCCCCAACCGGAGTTGGAGTTGCCGCCGAAGCCGCCACCGCTGCCGCCGTTGTTGCCGCCGAAGCCGCCGCCGCCACCGCCGGAGCGCTGGGTGCGGGTGACCTTGGCAGAGGCATAACGCAGCGAGGGGCCGATTTCGTCGACCTCAAGCTCCATCACGGTGCGCTTTTCGCCCTCTTTGGTTTCGTACGAACGCGACTTCAGGCGGCCCTGGCAAACTACGCGGGTTCCCTTGGTGAGGGACTCGGCGACGTTTTCAGCAGCTTCACGCCAGACAGACGCGCGGAGGAACAGCGTTTCGCCGTCCTTCCACTCGTTGGACTGACGGTCGAAGGTCCGCGGGGTCGAGGCAATGGTGAAGTTCGCCACTGCCGAACCGGACGGAGTGAACCGCAGTTCCGGGTCGTTGGTTAGGTTACCGACGACGGTGATTGTTGTCTCGCCTGCCATGAAAGCCTCCTGATATCAGTACGGGTTGCCGAAATTATTCTGCGGAAACCTTTGCAGCGTCCTTAGCGGCCTTCTTGGCATCCTTCTTCGAGATCTTCTGCTCTTCCGGGCGGATGATCTTGGTGCGCATGATGGTCTCGTTAAGGCTCAGCTGGCGATCAAGCTCGGCTGCTGCTGCAGGCGTACCGGTGAAGTTAACCACCGCGTAGATGCCTTCAGTCTTTTTCTGGATTTCGTAGGCCAGTCGACGACGGCCCCAGATGTCTACCTTGTCGATGGTTCCACCATCGTTGCGGACAACATTGAGGAACTTGTCGAGCGAAGGCTCGACGGTACGCTCTTCGACCTCGGGGTCGATGATTACCATCAGTTCATAAGCACGCATTTGTGAACCCACCTCCTTTGGGCTATACGGTCACGGCATTTCCGTAACAGGAGGTTCTTTTGCGTTGTCTCCCCCTCGGCATGCAGCTGATCCGCAGCGGGGGGAATCTGCCGACCTAAGCCGACAGCACAGACTTTCTTATCCTATCCGATTTCCCGGACCGGGATTGACACGCCGGGACCTGCCGGTGCTTTGCGGATGCTTGGCGGATGCCTAGCCGGTGCCTTGCCGGGTCAAGCCGCCCCGCCCGCGAAAAACAGCTGCGCCACTGCTGCCAGGCGCCGGGGATCCTCCACACCCGCCATTTCCCGGGCCGAGTGCATCGACAGAACGGGGATTCCGACGTCGACGGTCCGGATCCCGAGCCGGGTTGCGGTCAGGGGACCGATGGTGGACCCGCAGGGGACGGAGTTGTGGGAGACGAACTCCTGGAACGGCACACCGGCGGCGGCGCAGAGACCCGCCCAACGGGCCGTACCGGGCGCATCGGTGCTGTATCGCTGGTTGGCGTTGATCTTCAGCAGCGGTCCGCCGTTGAGCACCGGATGGTTGGCCGGATCGTGGCGTTCCGCGTAGTTGGGGTGGACGGCGTGCCCAACATCCGCGGAAATGCAGAAGGAGGCGGCCAGCCCCCGCGCGCGGTCCGCCGTCGTCGCGCCCAGCCCGTCGCTGATCCGCAGCAGGATGTCTTCGAGGAACGGCCCGGCTGCTCCCGACCGGCTCCCGCTGCCCACCTCTTCATGGTCGAAGGCAGCGAGCACGGCAACGGGCGCGGTGGGCGCGACGTCGGCCGCGATCAGGGCGACGACGCCGGCGTGGACGGAGGAGAGGTTGTCCAGCCGTCCCGAGGCGAAGAACTCGCCCTCGGCGCCGAAGACCTGCGGGGCCTGGGTGTCGGCGGCAACAATGTCGTAACCGCCGATCTCCTCCGGCGCCAGGCCGGCCTTCTCTGCCAGCAGCGCCACGAGGTCGGAGGTGGACGGGTCGCCCAGTCCCCATACCGGGTTCATGTGCTGCTGCTTGTCCAGTTTCAGGCCTTCATTCACGGCCCGGTCCAGGTGGATCGCCAGCTGGGGGAAGCGCATCAGCGGTCCGGTCTCCACGAGCCGCTCCTCACCATCCAGGGTGACCATGCGCCCGGCAAGCTGCAGCTCGCGGTCCAGCCAGGAGTTCAGCAGCGGGCCGCCGTACACTTCGACGCCGGCCTGCAGCCAGCCGAGCCGACCGGTGGTGGGGCGGGGCTTGAGCTTGAAGGACGGGGAATCGGTGTGGGTGCCCAGGATCGAAAAACCGGTGGCAGGGCCGGCGGCTTCGGGAGTGACCCAGGCGATGAACGCGCCGTCGCGCACCACGAAGAACTTTCCGGCCGAGCGGGGGAAGTCCCCGGTCTCGAGTACTTCGGTGAATCCCGCTTCCGTTAGGCGGCGCGCACCCTCGCGCGCGGCGTGGAAGCTGGAGGGTGAGGCGCTGACAAACGCGCCGAGGTCATTTACGTGGGCCAATGCGTTGGACATGCTCCGATTCAACCAGAGCGGCCGGTTCCCGCGTAACCGCGGCCGGTTCCGGGCGTAAAGAACCCCCGGGGCAGCAGACACCGGGGGTTGTGGAGGATTTGTTGTTGAGTCCGGTGAGGGCGGCGGCGGCCGTTCTTCCGCCGTCGCCCTCACCGAAGTATCGGTGCCCTACACGTCCCGCTTCTTGGTGACAACGATGGAGGTGATCAGCAGTACCGCGGCCCATGCCCCGAGGACCAGGCCGCCCTGCAGCTGGGTGAGGTCCCCTTCCGCTGTGGTTCCGGCCATTACCAGCTGTGCTCCGGCGTTGCTCGGCAGGAAACGTGCGGCGTCCGAAATCCAGTCCCCCAGGTTCTGCAGGATGGTCGCCACCAGGGGCAGGACGAAGATGACACCGATGGCGGTCACCACGCCGCCCGCAGTATTGCGGAGCAGCGTTCCGATACCCATGGAGAACACGGCCAGCAGCGCCAGGAACGTGCCGGTGTTAAGGATGCTGGCCAGCACGCCGTCGTCGCCCAGCGACAGGCTGAGATCTGCGCTGCCGAGGATCGGCCGGGCCACCAGGAACGAAATGAAGGCGGCACCGGCGCCGACGATGAAGGAAACGACGGCGATGATGAGGTTCTTGGCCAGCAGCGCCGGGGTCCGCTTCGGGACGGCGCTGAAGGTCGAGCGGATCATTCCGGTCCCCCATTCGGAAGCAACCAGCACCACGGCGAGGGATGCAATCAGCAACTGGCCGAACAAAACGCCGCTCGACGGCACTTCCCGGACCAGGCTGCTGGCCGCAGGAGGTCCGCCAGGAGAATCGTCGGCAGAATCGCCCGCCGCCCCGTCGGTCGGTACGCCGGCACCCTCCGTCGGGACGGCCGTCGGGACGGCGGCACCCGGGACCGCCGTCGGCGCCGCCTCGGCCGTGGCACCGGCGGACGGTGCGCTTTGGGTGGCGCGGTCCGCGGCTTCATTGGCCAGTTGAACGGTGCCCCAGGCGGCCCCTGCGGCAAGCCCCACCATCACCAGCACGGTGACGGCAAGCAGGATCACGGTGGAGGGCACCGTGGTGACCTTGATCCATTCGGATTTCAGGACGCGCAGGAAGCTCACGCCGGAACCCGTGGGGTCCGCCGGTGCCGACTCCGGCGGATTCTTGGATGTTGTAGCGGTACTCACGGTTCTACTTCCCCTTCCCGGAGGCAGTTCCCGCAGCGGCAAGCTCCTGCGGCCGGTCCTGGGACCGGTATTCAACGTCGTCCCGGGTCAGCTCCATGTACGCGTCCTCGAGGGACACCTGCAGGGGCGTCAGTTCGTACACAAGGATCTGCCGGTCCAATGCGGCCTCGGCGATTCTGCGCGGTTGGGCACCGGTGATTTCCAGGAGCCCGGTTTCCTTCTCGACGCCGGTGACTCCCGGTCCAGCCAGCGCCTCCAGCAGATCCCGCGGGCTGTCCGTGCGGACAAGGACCCGGACCTTTTTCTGGCCGGCAATGATTTCGGCGATCGGTGCATCGGCAATAATCCGTCCGCGGCCAATCACGATCAGGTGGTCCGCCGTCTGCGCCATTTCGCTCATGAGGTGCGAGGAAAGGAAAACGGTGCGGCCTTCCGCGGCAAGTTCCCGGGCCATATGGCGGACCCAGAGCACGCCTTCCGGGTCCAGCCCGTTAACCGGCTCGTCCAGGATGACGGTGGAGGGATCTCCCAGCAGGGCCGATGCAATTCCCAGCCGCTGCCCCATCCCCAGGGAGAAGCCGCCTACCCGCTTCTTCGCCACGGAGGTCAGGCCAGTAAGGTCAATGACCTCGTTCACCCGGTTGGCGGAAATGCCGTGGGTGGCTGCCATGGCCCGCAGGTGGTTATAGGCACTGCGCTTGGTGTGCACGGCCTTCGCGTCAAGCAGCGCCCCGACCTCACGGAGCGGGGCCTTGTGCCGGGCATAGGGTTTGCCGTTGACCAGCACCCGGCCGGAGGTCGGCCGGTCCAGGCCGACGATCATACGCATGGTGGTGGATTTGCCGGCTCCGTTGGGGCCGAGGAATCCGGTCACCTTGCCTGGCTGGACGGTAAAGGAAACGTCGTCGACGGCGGTTTTGTCGCCGTAGCGCTTCGAGAGGCCAACTGCCTCGATCATGGGTGGTCCTCACGTTGGGAAGCAAAATCCTGGGGGTCTACCTCCACCATAGGTGGCCTGAGCCGCCGCGGAACCGGTCCAAGGGATGAATCAGGGGTCACCCTTACGGATGATTAGGGGTTTCCTTACCGCCCTGCTCGATGCCCTGGGACTCGTACTCGACCTCACCGTGGGTCAGCTCCATGTACGCGTCCTCCAGGGACGTTGTCTGCGGGGTCAGTTCCGTGACCAGGATCCGCCGGGAGAGGGCGGCTTCGGCAATGCCGCGAGCGGAGAGCCCCAGGACTACGAGCTGGTCCGGTGCCAGCCGGCGCACTTCCACACCGTCTGAACCGATGGCAGCTGCCAGGGCGGCGGCGTCGTCGGACCGCACCAGGGAACGTTCCCGGCCGCCGCCGGCAATGACCTGTTCCATCGGGGCATCCGCCAGGATCCTGCCGCGGCCGATCACGATCAGGTGGTCGGCCGTGACGGCCATCTCGCTCATCAGGTGCGAGGAGATAAACACCGTTCGGCCCTCCGCGGCGAGGCCCCGGGCCAGGTGCCGGACCCACTGCACACCCTCGGGATCCAAACCGTTGACCGGTTCATCAAAAATCAATGTCCGGGGATCCCCCAGCAGTGCCACGGCAATGCCGAGCCGCTGGCCCATGCCCATGGAGAAACTGCCGACGCGTTTCTTCGCCACCGGGCCGAGGCCGGTCTGTTCAATGACCTGGTTGATGCGTTTCTTCCCAATGCCGTGCGTGGCGGCGAGCGCCCGAAGGTGGTTGTAAGCCGTCCGGCGGGGATGGACTGCCCTCGCCTCCAGCAGGGCCCCCACTTCCCGCAGGGGAGCCTTGTGGCTGGCATAAGGTGCCCCGTTAACCCTCACGCTGCCGGCCGTGGGCCGGTCCAGCCCCACGATCATGCGCATGGTGGTGGATTTGCCGGCGCCGTTCGGGCCCAGAAAGCCGGTGACCTTGCCCGGCTGGACGCTGAAGGTGATGCCGTCAACGGCGGTCTTGTCACCGAAACGTTTTGCCAGGCCGTGAGCTTCAATCATGGTGTGTCCTCAAGTTGCCCCGCTACCGGGAGCTGATCGACTCGAACTTCCGCACCGCCAGCGGAACGAAGACCACAAGCATCACGGCCGAGCCGATCAGCACGGTGGCAACGGCGTTCTGCATGGGCCACGTGTCCGGCACGGGAGCGCTGCCGAGGTTGCCGAACAACTCGCGTACGGCCTGCACCAGCGCCGAGACCGGGTTCCAGTCCGCGAAAGTCTGCAGCGGTCCGGGGAGGTTGGAGCTCTGCACGAACGCATTGGAAATGAAGGTGATGGGGAACAGGATCATGAAGGAGGCATTGTTGATCGTCTCCGGTGAGCGCACCGTCATCCCGAGCAGGGCCATCACCCAGCTGAAGGCGTAGGAGAACAGCAGCAGCAGCGCAAGGGCTGCCAGGAACCGTCCCGGCGTGGAGTTCACCCGCCAGCCCACCAGCAGGCCCGTGCCCATCATGATGAGCATGGAAATCCCGTTGAGTGCCAGGTCGGCGTTGGTTCTGCCGATCAGCACCGCGGACGGACTCATCGGCAGGGTCCGGAACCGGTCAATGATCCCCTCCTTCAGATCCTGTGCCATGGCGGAGCCGGAGAACGTGGACCCGAACACCACGGTCTGGGCAAAGATGCCCGCCATCAGGAACTGGGTGTAGTCGGTACCCGCCACGGCAATGGACCCGCCGTAGACCTGGCTGAACAAAAGCACGAACATAATCGGCTGCAGCACGGCGAAGATGATCATGTCCGGAGAACGCTTGATCTTGATCAGGTTCCGCTTGGTGACCGTCCAGCCGTCGCCGGCCCACCGTGCCGGCAGGCTTGGGGTGCCGGTCCGGATGCCGGTTGCTGATACTGCGGCACTCATCGGTGTGCCTCCTCTTTCTCCGTTTCGCTGTCCTCTTCGGCCGGCTTGCCGGTGAGCTGCAGGAAGACGTCGTCCAGGGTGGGGCGGCGGATGCCGGCGTCGTGCAGTTCGATGCTGCCCGCCTCCAGCTCGGACAGGATGCGCTGGAGCGCGGCGGGGCCGTCGACGACGGCGACTTCCAGCGTCCGGCCGTCGCCGGAAACGTGCGGGTCACCGGAACCGTGCCGGCCCAGGATGGACAGTGCCTCGTCAGCGTCCTCCTGGCGGTGCAGGGCCACCGC
The DNA here is from genome assembly GCF_020907405.1 of Arthrobacter sp. zg-Y769. GTDB lineage: Bacteria > Actinomycetota > Actinomycetes > Actinomycetales > Micrococcaceae > Arthrobacter_B. Next base: position 249,377 of record NZ_JAJJOE010000011.1, on the reverse strand, counting down.
CACGCGGTGCCCGCCGATCTGCGCCTTCAGGTCATCCGAGGTGCCCTCGGCAATAACCTTCCCTTCGTCGATCACGGCCACCTTGTCCGCCAGCTGATCCGCTTCCTCCAGGTACTGGGTAGTCAGCAGCAGGGTGGTCCCCCGTGCCACGAGGTCGGTGATGACGCCCCACAGTGCGATCCGGGACCGCGGGTCAAGCCCCGTGGTCGGTTCATCCAGGAACAGGACCCGGGGTTGGTTCACCAGCGCGCCGGCGAGGTCCAGGCGGCGGCGCATACCGCCGGAATAGCCCTTGACCGGACGGTTGCCGGCATCGGACAGCTCGAACATGTCGATGAGTTCGATGGCCCGTTCCTTCGCGCGCCGGGCCGGCAAGTGGTACAGATGCCCCACCATGTCGAGGTTTTCTATCCCGGTGAGGTTTTCATCCACGGCGGAGTACTGGCCGGACACGCCAATGACGCGGCGTACTGCTTTGGGGTCGGTGAGAACGTTTATGCCGTCGATGACGGCTGTGCCCGAATCGGGCCGGATCAGGGTGGTGAGGACCTTGACGGCGGTCGTTTTCCCGGCCCCGTTGGGGCCCAGCAAAGCGGTCACCGTGCCTTCAGGGACAGCGATATCCAGTCCGTCCAGGGCATGCACTGGACCGGATTTCGAGGAGTAGACCTTGGTCAGCCCCTCGGCGGAAATCAACGGCGCGGACTGTGGTGAAAAGGACATGCGTCGAGGGTAGGACCGTGCGGGGTTCCCGCGCCCGCCTATTGCGGACAGGATCGGTCCGCAGCATTAAGCTGTTTCCGACACGGCCTTCCGCTCCCCCGCGGCCGGGGCGAAAACAATGGAAACCAGCATGGCCGCGCCCACCACCAGCAGCGCGTTGCGCACTCCCCAGTGCTCGCCCAGGAAACCAAGCACCGGCGGGCCGACGAAGAAGGCCATGTAACCGATGGTGGACACCACCGATACCCGGCCCGCAGCATGGACCGGATCTTCCCCGGCGGCGGACATGCCCATGGGGAAGCCCAGGGCCGCGCCGATCCCCCACAGCACGGCACCGAGCGCGGCCAGCGCCAGGTTCGGGGCGAACACGAAGAGCAGCAGGCCGGCGAGGGAGGCGCTCATGCACACCCGCAGCGCCGGGACGCGGCCCATCCGGTCGATCAGCCGGGCACCGAACCAGCGGGTCAGGGTCATGGCTGCCACGAAAATACCGAACATCACCGCCCCGGCGGACTCACTGGTGCCCAGTCCGTCCACGGTCGCCTTGGCCACCCAGTCATTTGCCGCACCTTCGGTGAGTGCGGCGCCCAGGACAACGACGCCGATCAGCAGCGTCCGCCCCTCCCGCCAGGCACCGAACCGGGACGGCTTAGCGGCCTCGTCGGCTCCGTGGGCTGCGGGGGCGTGCGGCAGCTGGAGGAAGTTCCGCGGCACTATCAGCACCGCCACGCAGACCACCGTCAGGATTCCCAGCAGATGCAGGGACAGCGAGATTCCCGCCCAGGAGAGCACCGCACCGATCATGGCGCCCACGAATGCCCCGCCGCTGAACGCGCCGTGGAACTTGGGCATGATCGTCCGGCCCACCCGGCGTTCGACGTCGGCCCCCTCCAGGTTCATGGCGACATCCCAGCCGGCGATGCCCACGCCGAACACCAGCAGCCCCGCGGCGGTCACGGGAATCGACCCCAGGTTCAGGCCGGCGGCGATGGCCAGGGACGCTGCCGACGTCGTAACTCCGCCGGCCCGCACCGTGCCGGCGGTGCCGATCCGCTGCGCCACCGAACCGGCCAGCGGCAGTGCCGCCACGGAGCCGATGGCGGAAAACAGCAGGAGCAGGCCGACCCCTGCGGCACCGATACCCAGGTCCTCCGCGGCGGCCGGAATGCGGGCAGCCCAGCTGGCGAACACCAGGCCGTTCAGGCCGAAAATCACGAAGACGGCAACGAGTGCTTTGTTCAAGGCTGTTTCGTTCACGCCAGTATTGTCCCCTACCGGACCCGTTCCACGCGTTTTTCGTCCCAGACGGGCGTCTCGGATTCGTAGACCCTGCCGTCGGAGCCGAAGACCAGGAAACGGTCGAAGCTGCGGGCAAACCAGCGGTCGTGGGTGACCGCCAGGACCGTTCCTTCAAAGGCGTCAATGGCCTTTTCCAGGGCCTCGGCGGAGTGCAGGTCCAGGTTGTCGGTGGGTTCGTCCAGCAGCAGCAGGGTGGCCCCGGAGAGTTCCAGGAGCAGGATCTGCATCCGTGCCTGCTGGCCGCCGGAGAGGGACTCGAACTTCTGTTCCGAAGACGAGGCCAGTCCGTAGCGGTCGAGGGCTCCGGCGGCTGCTTCACGGCCCAGCCCGGACCGGTGTTCGTCGCCGCGGTGCAGGATGTCCAGCAGGGTGCGTTCGGCCAGGTCCGGGCGCATCATGGTCTGCGCGAAGAATCCCGGCCGGATGCGCGCACCCAGCTTCACCGAGCCGGCATGAGGCACCGGGGCGATCTCCACTTCCGACACCGGCTCGTGCTCCCGGTCCGGGTCGCTGCCGCCCAGTGCCAGCAGGCGCAGGAAGTGGGATTTTCCGGAACCGTTGGAGCCGAGCACCCCCACCCGGTCGCCGAACCAGATTTCCGTACTGAACGGTTTCATCAGTCCGGTCAGTTCCAGCTTCTCGGCGACGACGGCGCGCTTGGCCGTGCGGCCGCCGCGCAGCCGCATCTTGACGTTCTGTTCAACGGGAAGGGCTTCCGGCGGACCGGCTTCCAGGAATTTGGCCAGCCGGGTCTGGGCCGCGTGGTACCGGTTGGCCATGTCGGAGCGGAACGCGGCCTTGTTCTTGTACATGTTGACGAGTTCCTTGAGCTTGAGGTGCTCCTCGTCCCAGCGCCGGCGCAGTTCCTCGAACCGGGCGTTGCGGTCTTCCCGGGCTTTGACGTAGCTGCCGAACGCGCCGCCGTGGATCCAGGCGGAGGCGCCGTTGATGCCCGGTTCCAGGGTCACGATGCGGGTGGCGGCGTTGTCCAGCAGTTCGCGGTCGTGGCTGACGAACAGCACGGACTTCTTGGAGGCGGCAAGTTTTCCTTCGAGCCAGCGCTTGCCGGGCACGTCAAGGTAGTTGTCCGGCTCGTCGAGGAGCAGGAGCTCGTCGGAGCCGGCGAAAAGTGCTTCCAGGACCAGCCGCTTCTGCTCGCCGCCGGAAAGGGTTGCCGCCTTGCGGTACTGCGCCCGGTCGAAGGGCAGCCCGAGCGCGGCCATGGTCACCTCGTCCCAAACGGTTTCCTGCTCGTAACCGCCGACGTCGCCCCATTCGGTGATGGCGGTGGCGTACCGCATCTGGGTGGGCTCGTCGTCGTGCTCCATCATGGCCAGCTCCGCCGCATCCACTTCGCGGGCCGCCGCAGCGAGCGCCGGCGGCGCGGCCGAGACGAGCAGGTCACGGACCGTGCTGTCATCACGGACCTGGCCGACGAACTGGCGCATGATGCCCATGTTTCCGGACCGTGAAACCGTGCCCTCGTCCGGCACCAGGTCACCGGCGATAATCCGCAGCAGGGTGGTTTTCCCGGTGCCGTTGGGGCCGATCAGGGCAGTCTTCTGCCCGTCGCCGACCTTGAAGCTGACGCCGTTGAGGAGCTGCCGTCCGTCGGAGAGGAAATAGTCAATGTTGGATACGTCGAGATGTGCCACGTATTCATCCTCCCATTCCCGGCGCCCGTCTCCCGGTGGCCCGGTGCCGCCGGAGAGGGCATACGATGAAAACCCCCGAAATCTCGCGAAAGCAGGACAAAATGATCTTCATTACCGTCAAGTTCCTCGTTAAGCCCGAGTGGACCGAGCGCTGGCCCGAGCTGACGTCCGGGTTCACCGCTGCCACCCGTGCAGAGCCGGGCAACCTGTGGTTTGACTGGTCCCGCAGCCTGGAAAACCCGAACGAGTTTGTCCTCGTGGAGGCGTTCAAGGACGACGCCGCGGCCGCCCATGTCCAGAGCGACCACTTCCAGCAGGCCATGAAGGACATGGTCCCGGCGCTGGTGGAAACGCCGAAGATCATCAACACCGTCATTGACGGCGAAGAGTGGTCCCGGATGGGCGAACTGACGGTCGAGTAGCCGGCTTCCTGTCGGCTCACCGCCGGCGGGCCGGGGAGTTTCCGCCGCCGGCGGGCGTCAGCGCCCGCGGCGGCGGACCTATTGTCAGTCGGCGAAGGTGAGGGACAGTTCCTCGCCGTTGATCTCCACGTCGGCGTACATCCAGTAGAGCGGCGCCTTCTGCTGCTCCGGTTCCCACGAGCCGTCCCGCAGCACTTCGTACTCCAGGACCATTTCCCCGTTGACGGCCTTCACGAAAAACGGTCCGGACGGACCGGTTGGTTCAAGTTCGACTGGTTCGAGGGTGGGCGGAGTCGGCATGCTCCAGGAGATGTTCCGGTAATTGTCCGGATCCTCGACCCTCCACTTGTTCGGGCAGCCCTTCGGCATCAGTTCCGTCGATTTCATGCAGTCTTCGAGGTGCGCCGTTATCCCGGCCTGGATTTCGCCGCGGCCGGCATCCGTAACCTCCGCCCTCAATACGATGGACCGCTCCTGCGCCGTCGCGGTGCCGTCCTGGTTCAACCGCACGCTCACCAACTGGTCGGGATAACCGGCGTAGGGGGTGCCGGTAGAGGCACTCAGGGTGTAGTCGCCGGGCAGGAAATTAAAACTCCGGGCGATGGTCTCCGACACCTCCGTGTCCTGGCCGGGAATCTCCACACCGTTAACGACCACGGCAGTGGCGTCCCCCTGAGGTAGGTAGGGCACCGAGGCGGTCGACAGACCGATATTGAGCTTCCATTCGTGAAAGAACAACGCTTCCGTGCCGTCGGTACGCAGGTCCAGGGTCACGGCTGTGGTGTCGCTGCCCTGCTCGATGTCCACACTCACGTCGGCCTTGCCGCCGGTGACCACCACCTCGGTCACCTCGAAGCCGGTGATCTTGTTTTCGGCCTTGGCGTAAGCCTCATTGGTCATCAGGGAGAAGTCCTCGAAATTGTGGTCGGGACTCATGCCGATGGCCTTCTCCACATCACCGTCAACGATTGCCGAAAGGTATTCTTCCGCCAGCACCTGCGGGCTGTACACGTTCTCTTTCAGGTGCTTGAAGCCGAGGCAGCCTCCGACGATCAGGGCCACCAGCACCGCAGCGGCAACTCCGCCGGCGATCATCAGGGTTTTACGCTGCTTCGGGTCGGCTTTGGGCGGCGCCTGCCCTTGCCTGGCATTCTGTCCGGGCGTCGGCGGCCACTGCTGTTTTGGCCACTGCTGCTGGTTTTCGCTGCCGGCACCGGGCGGCGGTGCGGCCGGGTATACCCCGGCCCCCGGCCCGTAGTAATCCACCTTTTTATCGCCCATGACTTGCTCCCCCGGTTCAAGTACCTAAGCCGTGCGGCCGGTACCCGATAACTTATCGGCTTTTATGACGGAGGTAACAGTTGCGGCCCCGCCGGATCCGGCGGGGCCGCCTGCTGCTATTCGGCGAAGAGGATAGTCAGTTCCTCGCCCAGGATGTAGACCTCGGCCGGAAGCGAATAGAGCTCCACGGTGCCCTTTTGCCGTTCCCAGGAGTCGCCCTGCTTCATCTCGCAGTCCAGGGCAAATTCCCCGTCGACGGATTCCACCCGGAACGGCCCGGCCGGATCCCCCTCAATAGTGTCGTAGCGGGGAGCCTTGGTCATGGTCCACTTGATGTTGCGGAAGTTCTTCGGATCCTGGTCATCCATCTGGTTCGGGCAGCCCTTGGGAATCAGTTCCGTGGACGCAACACATTTCTCGATGTGCGCGGCGGTTTGTGCCTTGATCTCCTCACGCGCCGCGTCCGTGATCTCCGGGGTGAATCCGACCCCCATCAATGCTTCCTGGCCGTTCAGGCGGACGGACATTTTCTCGTCCTCGCCGTAGCTGACGAACTTCGTTCCGGTAGGTGCATTAAAGGTGTATTCCCCCGGCAGCACGGCCAGCTTCCTGCCGTCCCCGGGCACCTCGATGCCTACGCCGTTTACGGCGGGTTCGGAGGCGTCCGGGTCCAGGGTGTAGTTCAGCGACCAGCTGCCCAGCGGGGCGTCCATCTTCCACTTCTTGAAAAGCACGGCCTCCGTGCCGTTCTCTGACAGCTTCAGCTGCATGGACTCGGTATCGTCCCCCTGCTTGACGTCGACACTCACGTCGGCTGTGCCGTCGTCGTTGACCTCCACATTGGTCACTTCGAATCCGGAGATCCGGTCGGTGGCCTTGGAGTAGATCTCATTGGTCATGAGCGAGTAGTCCAGCTCGTCCTTTTCGTCGCCCGCCGGAGCCATTTCCATGGCGCGTTCAACGTCCCCGTCGACGAGTGCCTGGAGGTATTCCTCCGCCTGCACCCGGGGGCTGTAAGTCGTTTCGCTGAGGTGCTTGTAGCCGAAGAAACCGCCGACGCCGAGAATCACCAGCAGTCCGGCGGCAACGCTGCCGGCAATGATCAGGCGCTTGCGCTTCTTCGGGTCCGGCTGCTTCGATGCCCGTGGGCGTGTGCCGTCTCCCCCCGGCGGCGGAGGAACCGCCTGGGGCCACTGCCCCTGGACGTCGGGACCGGGCGGCGGCGGCGCCCCCTGGTACCCCTGTGCGTCGGCAACCGGGCCGTGGCTATCCATTTGTCTGTTCCCCCATGACTTGTTCCCCCAGTTCAAGTACCCGGCTGCGGTGCCGGTACCCGATAACATACAAGGTTTTATGGCATGGATCACAATTGGCGCCGGGGGTTGATTCAGCGGTTTCCAGGGAAGCCGCCAATGCCCGTTGAGGCACCCCTAGCGGGCTCCCTGCGCGGGTGCCAGCGGGGGCACCGGCAATCCGAATACGTCCTTCAGTGCCAGCTTTGCCGCATGCAGGCCGCCCATGCCGTGCACGCCCGGGCCGGGCGGAGTGGACGCCGAGCTGAGGTAGACGCCGGGAACCGCCGTGCGCCACGGTTTCGGGGACAGGACCGGACGGATCAGCATCTGGGCCAGCGTCACGGCCCCGCCGCCGAAGTCCCCGCCCACGTAATTGGCGTTGTACTGCGCCAGATCCGCCGCCGTCGTCGCCCGCGAATCCACGATGACGTCGCGGAATCCGGGCGCGAACCGCTCGATCTGCGCCGTTACCGCTTCGGTCATGTCCACCGTGGATCCGGCGGGTACATGGCAGTAGGACCAGAGCACATGACGGCCCGCGGGGGCACGGGTGGGATCAAAGCCGCTGGGCTGGGACATCAGCACGTAGGGCCGGGCCGGGTGCCGGCCGGCGGCGACGTCGGCCTCTGCCGCAGCCAGTTCCGCCCGGGTACCGCCCAGATGGGCGGTGCCGGTGCGCGCCACCTCCGGATTGGCCCACGGGACCGGGCCGGAAAGGATGAAGTCCACCTTGCAGGCCGCATTGCCGTAGCGGAACCGCTGCAGTGCCCGGGCGTAGCGTGCCGGGAGCCGGTCCCCGCCCAGTTCCAGCATCACCGACGGGGACACGTCCAGGATGACGGCACGGGAGTCCGCCACCTCGTCCAGCGAGGTGATCCGGTGGCCGGTGGAGATTCTGCCGCCGTGCGCGCGCAGGTCGTCGGCCAGCGCCTCGGCGATGGCCTGCGAGCCGCCTACCGGGATAGGCCACCCGACGGAATGTCCCAGGGTGCCGAGCATCAGGCCGGCGCCGGCCGAAGGCAGCGACGGCAGCTTTCCCACCGGGTGCGCAGCAACCCCGGAGAGCAGGGCGGGTGCGGCGTCTTCCACGAACCGCCGGTTCCACAGGGGTGTGCCCTGGTCCAGGGCGGCCAGGCCGAAGCCGGCCAGCGCAATCGGATCCCGGGGAACGCTTAGCAGGGAGCCCATCAGCAGTTCGGTGACTGCTTCGCTGCGCCGGACCAGCGGCTCCATCAGCCGCCGGTAGGCGGCACCGTCCCTTCCGAGTCCCTCCACCGTCCGGTCCAGGTCCCGGTACGCCAGCGCGGCGCGTCCGCCGTCGAGCGGTGAGGCATAGGAAATCTCCGGCACCACCAGGTGAATCCGCCGGTCCAGGCCAAAGCTGCGGAAGAACGGGGAGGCCAGGGCCATGGGGTGCACTGCGGAGCAGATGTCGTGCAGGTGGCCGGGTTCCATCAGTTCCATGGTGCGGCTGCCGCCGCCCACCGTGGACCGGGTTTCGAAGACCTCGACCTCGAGGCCGGCGCGGGCCATGATGACCGCCGCCGCGAGTCCGTTGGGACCGGCCCCGACTACACTGACATCGCTCACTAGGCTCCCTTTTCGCCCTTCCGTCCGGTGATCCGGCCCGCAAGCCCCTTCGCCGAGGCCGGGAGGCTCCGAATTTTCCCGGGAGTCTCGCGCCGCAGTTTCAGGGCGTTTGCCACCAGAGCGTAGCGCAGCGGATGCAGGGGGATGTCATAGGTGGTGGGAATGGTGACCACGGTCTTGGAGAAGTTGCGCTTGAACGTGGTGACGTTGATCAGGCCCGGGTAGTTGTCGCTGACGATGCCGGTCAGGCCGCACGCGGTATTGCCTGCTTCCTTGAGGACCTTGAAGGCCTCCCAGAGCAGCAGGTAGGGGGCGTTGGTCTTGCGGGCGCTGTGCGAGCTGGCCGCGAAGTAGTAAACGGAGTAACCGCGGTACTCGGTGGTGATCAGCCAGGACACGGCCTGTCCGTCCATGTACGCCACCATGAGGCGCAGGTGGTCACCGAGTTCGGTGAGCAGGGTTTCGTAGAAAGAGGACTCGAAACTCGAGAAGCCGTCCCGCGAAGCGGTTTCCTGCATGATCGGGAACAGCTCCGTGCGGAACACCTCTGCCCAGCGCTCACGCTCGATGGTCTGGACCTTGACGCCCAGTTTTTCGGCCTTGCGGATCAGGTTCCGCGCGTTGGAGCGGAAAGACGCAAAGATTTCGTCCGTATCCGGGGTCAGGTCGACGACGATTTCGCGTTCGTACCAGCCGTGTTCCAGCGGCCCGGTGACAGGCGGCTGCGGATGCGCAATCTGCATGCGGATATACAGCGGGTCCACGGCGGGATCGGCCCGGAACTGTTCCTGGACGGTGGACACCAGCCGGGCTTCGGCGTTGTGCGTGCGCGTGGTGAACCAGGTGGGACCGTTGACGACCACCAGGGACGGGCGCAGCCGCCGTTCGGAGCGAAGGTAGCTGGCAACGGCAACCAGGGTGCCGCCGTCGTAATAGGCCCAGGTGCCGTACGGGCTGCGGCCGAGTTTCCGCTCAAAATCCGCCCAGTAGGGGGTCTGCTCCAGCGGGATCACCACATCGGGGTGCGCGGCGGCGAGCGCCTCGAACTCCTCGTGGCTGAGCTGCTCGGAACGGTATGGAACGGGGGTCACTGTGCTTCTTTCGCCGGGGCCGCATGCGCTTCCAAGGATACCGGCCTTCGCCGTCGCAGGACCCAGCGGTCGGGGGCACCGTCGAACGGTCCGCCCTGCGGATCGTCGACCCCGCCGCGGCGCACCGGGTCGCCGTCGGGCACCAGGATGTCGGAGACCACCCGGTACATCAGATAGACCGTGGCGAGTACGTGGCCCAGGACGGCCAGCACGTAATAGGGGGAATCGAGGTTGTTCTCCGCCGCGCCGCCGGAGGTTTCCTTCGCGAGGTACAGCCAGATGGCCCACCAGTGCAGCGCCTCGAAAAACTGCCAGATCAGGAAGTCGAGCCACCTTGGCCGCGCCAGGGCAACCAGCGGAATCAGCCAGAGGACAAACTGCGGGGAGTACACCTTGTTGGTGAGGATGAACGCCGCCACAATCAGGAACGCCAGCTGGGCAATCCGCGGCCTACGCCCGGCGCGCAGCGCCAGCAAGGCGATCCCGAGGCACGCCAGCGCAAAAAGGAGGTAGGCCCAGACGTTGATGAATTCGGGCCCGACGCCGGTTCCGCCGGCCCGCTCAACGGTGAGGTTCCAAGCGAACCAGACGGATGAGTAGCCGGCCGGCCGGTCCCCGGTGAAGGTCAGGAAGAAGCGCCAGGACTCGTAGTCGCGCAGCATAAAAGGGAGGTTCACCGCCAGCCAGGTGAGCGCCGCGGCAGCGAAAGCCAGCAGCGCGGGACGCAGGCGCATTGTCCGCAGCGCAAGCACCAGCACGGCGCCGAGGATCAGCACCGGGTAGAGCTTCAACGCGGTTCCCAGCCCGATCAGCACCCCTGCGGCCACCGGGCGGTTCCGGGCGAAAGCCAGCATGCCCAGCGTGGCAAGCATCACGGCGAAAATGTCCCAGTTGATGAACATCGACAGGATTGCCGCCGGGGCCACGGCCATCATGGCTGCATCCCAGGGCCGGCGGCCGGCCAGCCGCATGGTGGCTATTACGGTGGCGATCCACGCGGCTGTGGCCAGGACCGCGTTGACGTCAAAGTACTGCAGGGACCTCAGCGCCGTGCCGCCGTCGCCGGGTACCGCCAGGGTGGTAACCCCGGCCAGGAGTCCCAGGAGGACCGGATACTCGAAAAGTGCCCCCTCCGTCAGGAACGGGAAGACCCCCTCCCCCAGTCCCCGGGTACGGAAGAGTTCCGGCCAGTCCGAGTAGCAGGCGGAGTAGAAGTGGTCCGGGGTGTTCCACCCGCCTGTCCGGCACGGCATTTTGACCAGCACCGCCAGCAGGGCAGCGGCAGTGGTGAGCAGGATCAGTACCCGTTCCACGGTGAAGAATCCGGGTGAGACGATGCCCGGGGCGGTGTGGCGGCCAAGCGGGCCGCCGATACCTTCCGTGAACTTCCGCAGGAACGGATCGTTGCGGGACGGCACCACGATGCGCTGCGGGCCGCGCCGGGAATTGGGCTGCATGGGTCCAGTATCCATCAGGTGACCGCAGCTTCCGGCAGGCTGTGCCGGATGGAAACCAGACACCGGGAACCATCCGCCGGGGCATCCACGCCGAAGATGTGACGGCTAGCACGTAGACTGTGGAGGTTGTCTGCGCCGGGGGCGCAGCGTTCAACATTTTTCTTCAAAGGAGAACCGTGTCCGAGAACCCCATCCGGGTGGCAATTGTCGGTGTTGGAAACTGCGCAGCTTCGCTGGTGCAGGGTGTCCAGTACTACCGCAGCGCCGATCCCAACGAAACTGTCCCTGGCCTGATGCACGTAAAGTTCGGCGAATACCACGTCAATGATGTGCAGTTCGTTGCCGCTTTCGACGTCGACAGCAAGAAGGTCGGCCTCGACCTGGCTGACGCGATCGGCGCAAGCGAAAACAACACCATCAAGATTGCCGACGTTCCGCAGACCGGCATCACGGTGCAGCGCGGCCACACCCTTGACGGGCTCGGCAAGTACTACCGCGAGACCATCACCGAATCCGACGCTTCGCCCGTGGACATTGTCGCCGCCCTGCGGGACAACGAAGTGGACGTTATGGTCTGCTACCTGCCCGTCGGCTCCGAACAGGCCGCGAAGTTCTACGCACAGTGCGCCATTGACGCCGGCGTCGGCTTCGTTAACGCGCTGCCGGTCTTCATTGCCGGCACCAAGGAGTGGGCGGACAAGTTCACGGCCGCCGGCGTACCGATTGTCGGCGACGACATCAAGAGCCAGATCGGCGCCACCATCACCCACCGTGTGATGGCCAAGCTGTTCGAGGACCGCGGCGTGATCCTGGACCGCACGTACCAGCTGAACGTCGGCGGCAACATGGACTTCAAGAACATGCTCGAGCGCGAGCGCCTGGAATCCAAGAAGATCTCCAAGACGCAGGCTGTCACCTCCAATACCTCCGCGGACCTGAAGGCCGACGACGTCCACATCGGCCCGTCGGACTACGTCGCCTGGCTCGATGACCGCAAATGGGCCTTCGTCCGGCTCGAGGGACGCAACTTCGGCGACGCTCCGGTGTCCCTGGAATACAAGCTGGAAGTCTGGGACTCCCCCAACTCCGCCGGCGTCATCATCGATGCAGTGCGTGCTGCCAAGATCGCCCTGGACCGCGGCGTCGGCGGACCCATCCTCTCGGCGTCGAGCTACTTCATGAAGTCGCCGCCGGAGCAGTACAACGATGACATTGCCAAGGAAAAGGTCGAACAGTTCATCCGCGGCGAGGTTGAGCGCTAAAACCTCCGCAGGCGAAATGCCCCTGGTTCCGGAACGCTCCGGGACCGGGGGCATTGCTGTTTCGCTTTCTCAGATAAGTCCGCTGGGTGTTCCGTCCGCGGCCACGTCCATGCGCAGCGCTGCCGGGTTCCGGGGCAGCCCGGGCATGGTCATGACCGCTCCCGTCAAGGCCACCACGAAGCCCGCACCGGTCTTGATGGCCAGGTCCCGCACGTGGAGCGTGAAGCCGGAAGGCGCCCCCATGACCGCGGGATCGTCCGAGAAGGAGTACGGTGTCTTCGCCATGCAGACCGGCAGGTGCTCCAGGCCCCGCTCTTCGATCTCCAGCAGCCGGCGCCGGGCGGGCGGGGCAAATTCGACGTCGGCGGCACCGTAGATTTCCCGTGCCACGGTCCGGATTTTCTGTTCCACCGGCAGCTCGTCCGGATACAGGAACCGGAAATCCGAGGGGGCCTCCAGCACCCGGAGTACTGCCTTCGCCAGGGCGTCGCCGCCCGGCCCGCCGCCGCCCTGGGCCCACACGTCGGCCACCGCGGCAGTTACGCCTTCTTCGGCGCACCAGTCCACCAGCCAGCGCAGTTCCGCATCGGTATCGGTGCTGAAGTGGTTCACCGCAACCACCGGGTTGATCCCGAACCGGCGGATGTTTTCCAGGTGCCGGTGCAGATTCGCCGTACCGGCCCGGAGCGCCGGAAGGTTCTCCGCCGCAAGGTCGGTCTTCGGGACGCCGCCGTGCATCTTCAGGGCACGGACGGTGGCCACCACCACGACGGCGTCCGGAGCGACATCCGCCACCCTGGACTTGATATCCAGGTACTTTTCCGCGCCGAGGTCGGCGCCGAAACCGGCTTCCGTGACGACAATGCCGGCAAGGCTGCGGGCGGTGGACGTGGCAATGACCGAATTGCAGCCGTGGGCGATATTGGCGAACGGGCCGCCATGGACGAGTGCCGGCGTCCCGGCCAGGGTCTGCACCAGGTTCGGCTTCAGGGCTTCACGCAGCAGCAGCGTCATGGCGCCCTGGGCACCGAGATCGGCAACGGTGACCGGCCGGCGGTCATAGGTGTAGCCCACGGTGATCCGGGACAGGCGGTCGGACAGGTCAGAGAGATTCCGTGCAAGGCAGAAGACGGCCATTACCTCCGACGCCACGGTGATATCGAAGCCGTCCTGCCGCGGGACGCCCTGGGCCGGACCGCCGAGGCCGATCACGATGTCCCGCAGGGCACGGTCGTTCATGTCCATGACCCGCTTGATGGTGATGCGCCGCGGATCCAGCCCCAGCTGGTTGCCTTGGAAAATGTGGTTATCCAACAGTGCGGCCAGGGCGTTGTTGGCTGCGGTAATGGCATGGAAGTCGCCGGTAAAGTGCAGGTTGATTTCCTCCATGGGCACCACCTGGGAGTAGCCGCCGCCCGTGGCGCCTCCCTTCATCCCCAGGACCGGGCCCAGGGACGGCTCGCGCAGCGCGATCATCACGTTTTCGCCTGCCCGCTGGAGGGCATCGGCCAGTCCCACCGTCACGGTGGATTTGCCTTCGCCGGCGGGCGTCGGACTCATGGCCGTAACCAAAACCACCCGGCCGCGCGCCGGCCCCTCGGGCAGGAGGGCCGGGTCGACCTTCGCCTTGTAGCGCCCGTAGGGTTCCAGCGCGGCGTCGGGAATGGACGCACGGCGGGCTATCTCGGTGACGGGCAGCAGGCGTGCCGCCCGGGAAATCTCGAGGTCCGAGAGCATATCGGCACCGACAGTCATCTTCTGCCCTTCCGCTGTGCCGTCAACAAAAACCATCGGCGGCCGCTGGTCGTATGGATGGAAGACAAGCTACCAGCCGGGCAGGGGCGGCAGCAGCCTGTGGAGCTGCCTAGGGCTACTTGCGCACGGAGCGGCTGGCGAACTGCTCGGCCGCCTCGCGGTAGCTTTCCGCCGTCAGCATGGCCGTCCGGCGCCAGCCAAACGCCTGCGCGTGGGCGGCTGCCCCTTCACCGAGCGTACGACGTCGGTCGGTGCCGTCGTAGAGTGCCTCGAGTTCGGCGGCCCACAGGCCCGGGGCATGGCCGTCAACCAGGACGCCGCTGCTGCCGTTGCGCACGGCCTTAGGCAGTCCACCCACATTGGCAGCGAGGACGGGAGTGCCGCAGGCCTGGGCCTCGAGGGCAACCAACCCGAACGATTCACTGAAGGACGGCACGGCCACGACGTCGGCGGCACGGAACCAGGCAGCGAGCTGGTGCGGCTGGACCGGCGGGCGCAGGGACACTGTGTCCTGGAGTCCCAGACGGCGGACCAGCGGTGCCAGGTCAAGCACGGATGACCCGCTGCCGGCGCCGAGGATGCTGACGCGCAGGGGAATATCCGGGCGGCGGCGGCGCAGCTCGGCGGCCGCATCCACCAGGATCTGGGGGCCCTTCATACGCTGGATGCGGCCGGCGAAAACCACGTGGAAAACCCCGGGGAGGAAACCCAGCCCGGCCTGCACACCGGGCCTGCCCCGCGGTGAAAACACGTTCAGGTCCACGCCCGGCGCCACCACATCCACGGACTCGGGGTCGGCTCCGTAGAGCGTCTGGAGTTCGGCTGCCTCGGTGCTGGTATTGGCTATCAACCGGGTCGCACCGCGGACTATCTGCTCCTCGCCGTCGATCCGGATCTGCGGCTCGAGTGCTTCGCCGGGCTGCCCCTGCAGGTTCTTGACCCGGGCCATGGTGTGCATGGTGTGGACCAGCGGGAGGTCCCACTGCTGCGCCACGGAAAGCCCTGCAGTGCCTGAAACCCAATAGTGGGAGTGGACAACGTCGAAGCCGCCTTCAAGGAGGAACGGCTGTGCTTCAGCCACCGCGTCGGCCAGGTCGAGGTAGGGCAACTCCTCCTTGGGAACCTTGCACACCGGCCCCGCAACTACGTGGCGGACCTTCACCCCGGGGGCCAGGTCAACGTCTGCCCTCTGCAGCGGATCCGTGGCACGGGTGAAAATCTCCACCTCGGTGCCGGCGCGGGCGAGTTCAAGGGCAACGGAGCGGACGTACACGTTCATGCCGCCGGCGTCACCGGACCCGGGCTGTTCAAGCGGGGAGGTATGGAGGGAGAGCATGGCCACACGCTTGACCTGGGGCACTTCGCTCCCTTCCTTACCGATATCTTCTCTATCGACTTTATAACGCCGCGGGCCCGGGCTTTGTTTCCTGTCAGCCAGAACACGTCCCCCTCCCGGCACCCGGAGGCCCGGCACGTCACTGCCCGGCACCTCGCGGAGAGGTGCCGGGCAGTGACAGTTGAACCGGTCCGGGATTACTTGACCGAATTGAAGTAGTGCATCAGCAGGTGACCCTGTTCACCCTTCAGGGCTGCGTCCAGCCGGGCGTGATGGACGGCACTGGAACGGAGGTAGGAACTCCGCAGGCGTTTGAGCATTGTGTACACCCCCTTGGCTGCGCGTCGCAGGGCATAAACGGGTTGCCCCGGAGGCCGCGCAAGGGGTAGCAACTGCTCGTCGTTGCGGGCAGCATCCTTGAGCAGTCGGCCCTCGGATCCGGAGCGGGGACCGGGTTGGCTGGTTTTGGGCAGAGTTGTATTGGGCAAGGGGAATTCAGGCATTGGAATCTCCAACGGAAGGCCCCGAAAAGGGCGCAAAAACAATACGAGGGTAAGGGGCGTCGAAACGACGCTAGAAACCACTAAAAGACACTACAAAGAATGCCAAGGCGATTTGCGGGAAATACCCGACCATGACGCGGCAATGTCTTTCAAAGGGGAATGCCGGCTACTGCACCGCGCTCAATCCGATCCCCGGTCTCCGCCAGGCTGCCCCCGGAAGGAGGGATGCCGAATGGCGGTGTGGCGTCGAATGGGAGTGCGGTGGTGCTGCGGTGGCCGTACGGCGGCCGTGCCGAGAAGGCAGCGTTTACGCCGTAAAGGCTGACCAGACGGCAGTCGCGGTAAACCGGGAAGCGGCATCGGGCCGGCCGGCGAAGACCGAAGACGGTGCCGGGGTCATCCGCACGAATGGCCGGAGATTGCCGCCGGTTTTGCCACCGGTAACTACGATGTGAATTCCATTAGTGTTCATCAATCTCCACCTCCTGTTCGCGGTACCCGGGCTAATGTCCGTCTAATGCGGGCGAAGAATGCGCCCGCAAAAGAAAGGTACAACAGACATCACGGCCCTGCCAAGCACTTTCCCCAAATTCCCTAAAAAAACTTTATTCCGGGTCCGCGGGCAGAGCCGTCTCGCGGTACTAGAGGTTCCAGCCGACGACGGCGGGCGTGCGCTTGTCCCAGCCGAGGGTGCAGACCGCGGCGGTGCTGAGCGCGAAATGCCTGCCCATCTCAGGTGGAAGGCCCAGCCAGCGGGCCGCCAGGATACGCAGGAAATGGCCGTGGGCCACGAGCAGGACCTTCTCCACCGGCGTCGCCCCGGGGTCGCGGTCCATTGCGGTGCCGGAGCCGGCCTGCACTGACGAGATGATGAGGTCGGCCCGCTGAGCAACCTGCGCCAGGGTCTCGCCGTTGGGCACGCCGTCCTTCCAGATCAGGTACCCGGGATTCTCGGCGCGGACCTGCCTGCTGTTGCGGCCCTCGTTATCGCCGTAATCCCACTCGTGTGCGTGGGGAACCACTTCGGCGTCGGGATAGCCCACCAGTTCCGCGGTGCGGCGGGCACGGACCAGCGGGGAGGTCAGTACCCGGTCGAACTTCACGGGACCGATCTTTTCGCGCGCTCCCCTGGCCTGGGCTTCGCCCTCTGCGGTCAGCGGAATGTCCGTCAGGCCGGTGTAATTGCCCTCGCGGGACCACTCCGTTTCCCCGTGGCGCAGCAGCCAGAGCCGGGGCAGCCGGGTTCCGGACGGAGTCAGGTCCGGGACTGCCGGTCCGAAGTTTTCCCCGTTGCTCATTTTTCGCTGTCCTTCACATTCTTGCCTGATGCTTCCGGTTCCCGCCGGGGTTCCGTTTCCGTTGTATCAGGTGCTGCGCCGGCGGCGGCAATCGGATTTTCGGGTTGGGACGCCCACCACGCACGCAGCAGCTCTGCTGATTCTTCTTCACTGCGCGGCCCGTTTTCCATCCGTTCCTCCAGCAGGAACCGGTACGCGCGGCCCACCACCGGCCCGGGACGGATCTGCAGCAGGGCCATGATCTGTTCGCCGTCCAGGTCCGGACGGATCGCGGCCAGCTCTTCCTGCTCAGCGAGGGCGGCAATCCGCTGCTCCAGATCGTCATAGGCGAAGGCCAGACGCTCGGCCTTGCGGCGGTTGCGGGTGGTGACGTCGGAGCGCGTGAGGCGGTGCAGCCGCTGCAGCAGCGGTCCGGCGTCGTTCACGTAGCGGCGCACCGCCGAATCCGTCCACCCGGCGTCACCGTAGCCGTAGAAGCGCATATGCAGTTCCACCAGGCGGGCCACGGCCTTGATGGTGTCATTGTCGAACCGCAGGGCCTTCATCCGCTTCGCGGTCAGCTTGGCACCGACGGCGTCGTGGTGCAGGAAGCTCACGGACCCCGTTGATTCGAAGCGGCGCGTGGAGGGCTTTCCGACGTCGTGCATCAGGGCCGCGAAGCGCAGCACGAAGTCCGGTGCCGGCACCGGTCCCTCGCTGTCGGTTTCCAGTTCACACGCCTGGCGCAGGACCGTCAGGGAGTGCTGGTACACGTCCTTGTGCCGGTGGTGCTCGTCGATTTCCAGCCGGAGCGCCGAAACCTCGGGCAGCACGTGGTCGGCCAGGCCGCTCTCCACCAGCAGGTCCACGCCGGTCCACGGTGCCTTCCCGCAGATCAGCTTGGCCAGTTCGTCCCGGACCCTTTCGGCGGAGATGATCCCGATCCGCCCGGCCATGTCCCGCATTGCTTCGAAAACGTCCGGCGCCACCTCCACTCCCAGCTGGGAGGCGAAGCGGGCGGCACGCATCATGCGCAGCGGATCGTCGGAGAACGACGTCGAGGGCGCGCCGGGGGTGCGCACCATGCCCGCGTGCAGGTCCCGGGCTCCCCCGAAGGGATCCACCAGTTCCATCGACGGCAGCCGCAGCGCCATCGCGTTCATGGTGAAGTCGCGGCGGAACAAGTCGTCTTCGAGTTTGTCGCCGAATGCCACGGCGGGCTTGCGGGAGGCAGGGTCGTAGGCGTCGGCCCGGTAGGTGGTGACCTCCACCTGGAAGCCGTCCTTGCGCATCCCGATGGTGCCGAATTCCCGGCCGATTTCCCAGTAGGTGTCCGCCCAGCCCTTGATGACCCTGATGATGTCGTCCGGGCGAGCATTGGTGGTGAAGTCCAGGTCCGGGGAAACCCTGCCCAGGAACAGGTCCCGGACGGGTCCGCCAACGAGGGAAAGCTCATACCCGGCGTCCTCGAAACGCGCCCCGAGTTCCGGAATGACATCGGGTAACGGGGACTTCAGGGCCGAACTATCAAAAAGGTGCACCATAGTGCTTTAAGCCTGCCAGATAAAACAGCGAAGACCGACAACTGGGCCGAGCCGGAGTGCGGACACGCCGAGGGTTCCCGCTTCCTCTCCGGCAGCCCGCATAACAGTCATCATCGCCGGGCAAAGATCGTTACAGTGGGAGTATGGCCCATCCCGTACCGAGCGCCCCCAAGCGGACCCCGTTGACAGCGTCAATGGGCGGCGCCGGTGCGCATTCGGTACATGCGCCCCTGCCCACGGTGGAGGAGGTTTCCGCCGGCGGAATTGTGGTGGACACCTCTACCGGGCAGCTGCAGGTGGCCATTATTGCCCGCCTGAACCGCGGCGGCCGGCTGGAATGGTGCCTGCCCAAGGGCCATCCCGAAAACGACGAAGACAACCAGGCCGCCGCCATCCGCGAGATCGCTGAGGAAACAGGGATTGACGGCCGCGTCCTGACGGCGCTGGGAAGTATCGACTACTGGTTCACGGTCAGCGGGCACCGGGTGCATAAAACGGTCCACCACTTCCTCCTCGAGGCCTGCGGCGGTCACCTGACCATCGAAAACGATCCCGACCACGAAGCCGTCGACGTCGCCTGGGTACCGCTGGCGGAACTCGGCCGGAAGCTTTCCTTCCCCAATGAGCGCCGCATCGCGGACCTCGCCCGCGAGATCCTCCCCCGCTACCTTTGACCCCGGACACCGTACGCCGTTTGAGGCAATCCGGACGTGAAGTGAGAACATAGGGTCACGATGGCCGAAAAGAATATAGCCCCCAGTACCGCGCGTTCGAGCGCTGTGATGGCATCGGGAACACTGGTTTCCCGTGTCCTAGGACTGGTCCGAACCTCCCTGTTGGCAATTGCCATCGGCGGCACCGGACTGGTCACCGATATCTTCAGCTCCGCAAACGTGCTGCCGAACTTCATCTACCTCATGGTGGCCGGCGGTGTCTTTAACGCAGTGCTGGTCCCCCAGATCATCAAGGCGAGCAAGCAGCCGGACCGGGGGGCGGAATATGTCTCCCGGGTCCTCACGCTCAGTCTCGTGGTGCTGGCCGGCATAGCCGTTGCGGCCACCCTCGCGGCGCCCGTGATCCTGTCCACGGTCCTGTCCCTCAGCCCTGACCAGCTGACGCTGGCAACCACCTTCGCCTACTGGCTCTTTCCGCAGATCTTCTTCTACGGCGCCTACGCGGTGATCGGGCAGATCCTCAACGCCAACGGCCGGTTCGGCGCCTACATGTGGGCTCCCGTGGTGAACAACATCGTCGCCATCGCCGGCCTGCTCGTGTTCATCACCTTCATCGGCAGGGAAGAGACGTCGTCGTTCTCCCCGGAGAACTGGACCCCGCAGGCAACCCTGATCCTGGCCGGCAGCACCACCCTCGGCATTGCGCTGCAGGCGCTCATCCTGGTGGTCCCGCTGCGCCGCCTTGGGCTGGGGCTGCGGCCCTCGTTCGGGCTTCGCGGCGTGGGGCTGCGGGAAACCGGGAAGGTGGCCAAGTGGACCATCATCACCATGCTCGTGGGCAACGGCGCGTACCTTATCTACACAACCGTGGCCACCATCGCTTCCAAGGCCCGGCCCGAATACCGGGCCATGGGCCGCGAGATTGCCGGGCAGATGAACCTGGAAACGGCGTCGATGCTGTACATCATTCCGCACTCGGTCATCACGTTGTCCCTCGCCACCGTGCTCTTCAACAAGATGTCCCACGCCTATACGGAGAAAAACTACGACGGCGTCCGGGAGACCCTCTCGCAGGGGCTCCGCGCCATCGGCGTGGCCACCGTGTTCTGTTCCGCGGTGCTGATTGTCCTTGCCGGACCAATCAGCATCTGGTTCAGCGGCGGATCCAACGTTTCGGCCACCCTGCAGGCCCAGGTGCTGGTGCTCCTGGCGGTCACTGCCCCCTTCCTCAGCGCCACCTTCCTGATGAACCGGGCCTTCTACGCCAACGAAGACGCGAAAACCCCGCTGGTCATGCAGCTGATCCTCTCGGCCTTCGGCATTGCCCTCGCCCTGGGTGCGGCCACCCTGCCGGCGGACCAGATCATTTTCGCCCTTGCAATTGCCTATTCACTGGGCAATATCGCCGCCGTCGTCCTCAGCCACATCTTCCTCCGCCGCAGCCTCGGCGACTACGGCGGTGCCCATGTCTTCGACGTCCACGTCCGGCTCGTGGTTGCCGCCCTGGGTGCCGCAGCCGTCGGCTCGGCAGCGCTGGCCGTGTTGGGCGGGTACTCGACCGACGGCTTTGCCTGGGAATCGGTGCCGTCCGCCACTGTGGTCCTGGTGGTCTGCGGCGGGCTGATGGCCGTGGCGTACTATCTCCTGCTGCGCGTGCTGAAGGTCTCCGAGCTGGACGCCTTCCTGGCTCCCCTCCTTGCCAAACTTCGCCGGACTCCCTAAAGTGCCGCTTCCGGCATTCTCCCGTGTCGCGGGTAGCATGGGAACAAAGCAGGCAGTTCAGGGCTGCGGCGGCCGGCCGCGTTCCGTGTCCGTGAACGAACATCCAAGTACGCAATGTCAGGAATGCCTGACGCAGTCTTATTGCCGTTTTCATGGGAGGAACACGTGCCACAGTCGGTAGACGTCGGTTCAGTATTGGGCGGTCGTTACAAGGTGACAGCCTTGGTGCTCGCCTCAGCTGAGCAGGACATGGTCCTCGACGGGGTGGACCAGGTCCTGAACCGTTCCGTCAGCATCCTGGTAGCCGCTCCCGTGAACGCCAGCCAGGTCTCGGCCAGCGCCCGTGAAATCGCCACCGGGGAACGCCACGGCAATGTCCAGGTGCTCGATTTGGGCGTCAGCGACGGCCGCACCTACCTGATCACGAACACCGCCAACGCAGCCGATCTGCTGGATCTCGTGATTGAGCGGGATGCGCCCTACGTTGAGCCGTTCTTTACCGACACCCTGGGCTCGGAAATCTTCGGCATGCCCCGCTCCCGCGAGCCGGAAACCGTGGAAGAGGACCGCTACGTCGAGCGCGAGGAGCGGGAACCGCGCGAACCGCGCAGGCCGCTGCTCTCCGGCGCGCACAAACCCAAGCTCCCCCGGTTCGGTCGCAACGGTGCTGCTGCCGGCGCCGTAGCCGGAGCCGGTTCCGCCGCGGCCGCACGCGATCTCCAGTTCGGTGAGACCATCGATGCACCGGCCGAAGCTGCCACCGGCGGCGCCAATGTCCCCCCGCCGCCCACCAGCCGGCCCAAGCAGCCTGCCGCCCCGGCCCGGCCTGCCAAGGTCACCAAATGGGAAGACGACGAACCGCAGGCTGCGCCGGTTCCGGAACGGAGTTCCCGCTCGGCGTCGACCTTCCCCAAGTCCGCACTGGCGGCCGGCGGCTATGCCGGCGACGACCATAACGACGGCGGCTATGGCGACGATCCGGACGAGGACTACGAGGATGACAACGCCGAGGACCAGCCGAACCGCAAGTCCGGCCGAGTGCTCATCGGCGCTGTCCTGAGCATTGTGCTCGTCCTCGCCGTGGTCCTGGCAGTTTCCCAGCTGGGCAAAATGGGCGACATGTTCGGATCCAACCCGGAAGCCGGCGCCACTGCCGAACCGACACAGGAGGCCGCACCGGCAGCTCCGGTCCCCGACGCCGCCGCCCCCGCACCGGCGCCCGAGATTGCCGGCATCACCCGCCTGGTTCCGGGGAACCCGCAGCTCGATTCCGGCAGCGACGGCGCCCTGCCGCAGATCATTGACGGCAACCCGTCCTCGTACTGGTCCAGCTACGTGTACGCCAGCGACACCTTCGGCGGGCTCGCCCAGAGCATGGCCATGGTGGTGGATCTGGGGACGGAATCGGCGGTCAACGAGGTCAACATCACCCAGCTGAACGGCACGGGCGGCAGCTTCTCCGTAATGCTCAACGACACCCCGGACCTGGACGGCGCGACCTCGGTGGCCCAGACCGGCTTTACCGGTCCCACTACCAGCATTCCGGTGCCGAAGACGGACGGACAGCCAGCCACGGCCCGCTACGTCATCATCAACTTCACGCAGCTGCCCCGCCTCACCGGGGTCCAGGCTGCGTACCCCTGGGGCCTCAGGATCGCCGAGATCGGCGTGTCCTAACCCCGGGCAGCCGGTCCCGCCGCATGGCGGCGACGAACGTGTCGCCAGCAGGGTCCGCGGAATAAGCTGGACCCGGTATTGGTTGTGCCGGGTGAACAACCAGGAACAGGTTCCCCGGTATCGATCGCCATTTTTTAGTTTCACACTGTAGTTCAACAAGGAAGAGGTTCACCGCCCCGTGAGCACCGAAAACCCCGTAGCCAACGACGGCGCCGCCGCTGCCGGCGACGTCCGCGAGGTCATCATCGTCGGCTCCGGCCCCTCCGGATACACTGCCGCCGTCTACGCGGCGCGCGCCAACCTGAAGCCGCTGCTGATTGCCAGCTCGGTCACGGCCGGCGGCGAGCTGATGAACACCACCGACGTGGAGAACTTCCCCGGCTTCCCCGAAGGCATCATGGGCCCGGACCTGATGGCCAACTTCGAAAAGCAGGCGGCCCGGTTCGGAACCGAGATCCTCTTTGAGGACGTCACCGAGGTAGACCTCGCCGGCGACATCAAAACGGTCACCATCGGCACGGGCGAAACCTTCCGCGCACGCGCAGTCATCATCTCCACCGGGTCCGCCTACCGGGAACTGGGACTGCCGGACGAAAAGCGGCTGTCCGGCCGCGGCGTCAGCTGGTGTGCCACGTGTGACGGCTTCTTCTTCAAGGGCCAGGACATCGCGGTCATCGGCGGCGGCGACTCCGCTTTGGAGGAAGCCCTGTTCCTCACCAAGTTCGCCTCCTCGGTAACGGTGGTGCACCGCCGGGACAGCCTGCGGGCCTCCAAGATCATGCAGGAGCGTGCCCTTTCCCACGAGAAGATCCGCTTCGCGTGGGATTCCGAAGTCGCCGCCATCCGCGGCGAGGACAAGGTCACCGGCCTGGTGCTGCGCAGCACCAAGGACGGCTCCGAGTCGGAGCTCAACGTAACGGGCGTGTTCGTGGCCATCGGCAACGACCCGCGGGTGGACCTGGTCCGCGGCCAGCTTGAGCTCACCGAGGAGGGCACCATCGCTGTCCTGGGGCGTACCTCCAAGACATCCCTTCCGGGCGTCTTCGCCGCCGGCGACGTCATCGATCCGACCTACCGGCAGGCCATCACGGCCTCCGGCTCCGGCTGCGTGGCCGCCGTCGACGTCGAACACTACCTCGCCGATCTGGGCGACTCCATCTCCACCGCGGCGGAGGTCCCCACCCCGCCGGCAGAGGCTGTTTCCGAACACGCAGCCCTCTAGTTCCGTTCCTCGTTTAGGAGAGCAAAAATGAGCAGTGCAAAAGCAGTAACCGATGCTTCCTTCGGTACCGATGTCCTGACCGCAGACAAGCCCGTCATCGTGGACTTCTGGGCAGAATGGTGCGGCCCGTGCCGCATGCTGTCCCCCATCCTGGACGACATTGCCGCACAGTACAGCGACAAGGTGGACGTAGTGAAGGTGAACGTGGATGAAAACCCCGCGATCGCCGCGCAGTACGGCATCACTTCCATCCCGGCGGTTTACGTGTTCCAGGGCGGTGAGGTTGCGGCGACTTCCATCGGCGCCAAGCCGAAGCAGGTCCTGGAGCAGGAATTCGCGGCCTTCCTGAAGTAAACAGCAATGACAGTGCATGGTGAAAGCCTGCGGAGGCTGGATGCCAGCCGGCGCGTGGTGGCGCTTCGTGAAGCGTTGCTGCGCGCCGGTGTCACCTTGTCCTACCTGGCACCGGACGCCGTAAACGATCCAACCATTTTCGATGACCACGTTGACGCCGCGGTCCGCGCCTTCCAACAGAGCCGCGGCCTGATTGTTGACGGCGTTGCCGGTCCGGACACCCAGCGGGCGCTGTCCGAGGCACAGTTCCGCTTCGGAGACCGGACCCTGAACTACGTTGAGGGCGGCCAGCTGCGGGGCGACGACGTCGCCGAGCTCCAGCGCCACCTGTCCCACCTCGGTTTCTACTACGGGCACATCGACGGCAGTTTCGGAGTGCGTACCCGCTACGCGGTAGCCGAGCTGCAGCAGAACCTCGGCCTGCCGGGCACCGGCGTGTGCGACGGCGACACCATGCGGTCCATGTCCCGGGTGAACCGTGCCATCTCCCCCAGCCAGGCGTTCGCCCTGCGCGACTACGAACGGCTGGACCGCTCCACCGCGGCCCTGCGCGGACGCGTTGTGTCCGTGAACGTCGGCCGTGCCCGGCTGGCGTCCCCGCACTCCACCGAGCGGCTCACCGGAGACCCGTTGACCGAGGAACTGGTCACCACCGACATCGTGGGGCGCGTGGAACGCATCCTCCGGGAGTTCGGCGCCCGGCTGGTGCCGACCGACCCGGCCCGCGAACCGGGATCCCGGCGGAACACTCCCAGCCTGAACCTGGATATCCACTGCGACTGGCTCGACCAGCAGGCCGCCTCCGGCATGGCGGCCTACTATTGGGGTCTGCCGGGCACCGGAGAGGCACGCTCCCCCATCGGCCACCGGGCCGCCATCCTGCTGATGAAGGAACTCGGCGCCCGCACCGACGTGGACAACCTGGGCGTTCATGCCCGGACCTGGGACACCTTGAAGGTTCCGGGCGTACCCTCCGTGGGGCTGGACCTGGGCTACCTCAGCAACGCGCACGACGCCGAGCGCCTCGCCGATCCTGTCTTCCGCCAGACGGTTGCCGACTCCATCGTGATCGGTATCCAGCGCCTGTACCTCCTTGAGGAGGAGGACCAGCCCACCGGAACCCTCGCCCTGGGCGATGTGCTGAAGTTCAACCCGGCCCAGACCGAAGCAAACCGTCAGGTTTCAGGACTCTAGGCCCGGCCCCGCAATCCCTCCGGAAAAAAGCGGCACCCCAGGTCAAAAGACCAGGGGTGCCGCTTTCTTTTGCCCGGAAGTAACCCGTGCCCGGCTCCCGTTGTCGGTGCGGTTCGGGATGCCTTCGTTCATTCCCACAACGTACTGTGCCGTGTGGCATGCTTCTGCCATGACGGGTCACGGGGTGCCAATGGAGACGAAAGCGCAAATGAGGGATGGCTCCCTCATGTCGCCGAACGATGCGGCCGTCTCGGCAATGCTCTCCGTGGAACCGGAACTTATCGATGTGCTGCCAGCCCTGGAGGCTGTCCCGGGCATGGGCAGGAACACCATCCTTGTCTCCGGGCCGCTGATGCCCTGGCAGGATTATGCTGGTTGCCAACGGTTAGCGGTTGTCGGTGCGGCATTATTCGAAGGTCTAGCTTCCACCCCGGACGAGGCTGACGCGTTACTGCACTCGGGTGCCATCCAGCTTGGCTCCTGCCATGAATACGGTGCCGTAGGTTCGCTGACCGGTGTCTGCTCCGCCTCAATGCCCGTGCTGGTTGTGCAGGACCGGGTATCCGGCAGGACTGCCACGTGCAGGATGAACGAAGGCCCGGGGACGCAGGCCCTGACGTTCGGGTCCCGCGGGTCGGCGGTCAATGCCAATCTGGCCGGAATCAGGGACCGGGTGGCTCCTGCCCTCGGCCGGATTCTGCGACAAGCTCCGCTGCCGCTCCTGCCGGTCATGACCCGCGCATTAGCCATGGGCGATGAACTCCACGGACGGCAGACCGCGGCGGCCCTCCTGTTCCGGAACGCCATCCTGGAACGCGTCCTCCAGAGTCCGGCCGCCGACCCGGACACGTCCGCTTTGCTGGCCTATCTCAACACTGCGGAATTCCACTTCCTGCACGTAGCCATGGCGGCAGGGAAGGTTATTGCGGACGCGGCGGAAGGGGTGGCAGGCAGCTCAATCGTCACGGCCATGGCGATGAATGAGAAGGAGTTCGCCATCCGCGTTTCCGGCGTTCCCGGCCACTGGTTCCGGGCACCGCTGCCGCCCATCTCCGGGTTCCCCGGAAAAATCATGGCACCGTGGACACCGGATGACCTGGGCTACAGCGGAGGCGACAGCCTGATTATGGAAACACTGGGACTGGGCGGTGCTGCAGCTGCAGCAGCACCCTCCTTGAGTCCCGTTTCGGTGGGAAGCCCTCGCCGGATGATGGAGCTGACAACATCCCTCTACGCGGTTGCATTGCGGGAGCATCCGCTGCTGCGGATTCCGGCGCTGGGCGGGCGCGGGATCCCCTGCGGCATGGATGCTGCCGCCATTGCGCGACTCCGCCTCGTACCGCCGGTACATATCGGAGCCACCCTACGCGGCGGCGGGCTGGCGGGGGCGATCTTTTTCACCCCTCCGCTGCAGCCCTTCGCCGATGCCTGCGAATACCTGCAGCCGACAACATAACTGGTTTCACGTGAAACAACCCGGATACCTTAGTGACGCACGCACCGCGCCTTCTGTCCGCGGATCTGCCGTGCTGTTCCGTCACGGGCTGGTGTGGCTGCTATTGTCGGGCGCCGACCCGGGTGTGCTGTCGGGGTGGATGGCCATAAAGAGCGAGTAATGGGCGCTGCCCTCGGGCGGCGTTTCCGCTTCAAATTCATCCAACAGATTCTGGACGCGTTCGACGAGCCTTGCATGACCTTCATCGGTCAGGCGGATGCCTAGCCGGGAAATTGTGACCTGCTCGGATGCGGGGACCTGTCCTACCTCGGACACAAACGCGCCAATCATCGCGCCGCGCATACGGAGATCCCGGCCGTCCAGGTTCAACTGCCACGACTTACCCGTCGCGCGGTACGGGATCTCATATGCGCCGCTCGGTCCGGACCGCGCCTCCTGCGGTTCCAGGAAACCTGCTGAGACAAGCTTGCGCACGTGATAAAGCACCGTCGCCGGGTTGGCGTCGAGCCTGGTCGCAATCTCCTTGTTGGTCAGCTGCTCTTTGCGGCACAGGCGCAGAATGCGCACCCGTATCGCCGACGCCAGGGCTTTCGCCTCTTCCTCGTTCGCTGACCGCCGAGGGGCCTGACCGCTCTCGTCTGTCATGGATGCAGACTACCAGAGCGACCTATTGACAAATATCAATCGATTGGCGAGAGTCAACCGCATGACAACAGACCATGGTGCCGGAGACCAGGCACACGCCGGGGTTCTACGGGATCACGACTTCCGCTTCCTGTTCTATTCCACTTCCCTGAGCCAGTTAGGGACGCAGATCTCCGGGCTCGCGCTGCCACTGGTGGCAGTGGTTTCCCTGGCAGCGACGGAGTTCGAAGTGGGGCTGTTGTCCGCCATGAGCACCGTTGCGTTCCTGTTGATTGGTTTGCCCGCCGGTGTCTGGGTTGATCGGCTGCGGTACCGGCGGATACTCGTCTGGTCGGATCTGATCCGAGCGGTGGTCCTGCTAACTGTTCCGACCGCCTGGTGGCTTGGAGCCCTGACCGTCTGGCAGCTCTACGCGGTGGCCCTGGTCATGGGTGTCTTCAGCGTCTTCTTCGACGTGGCCTACCAGAGTTACCTCCCGCTCCTCATAGGGCGGGACCGTCTGGTCGAAGGAAATGCCAAGTTGGAGACGGTGCGCTCAGTTGCCCAGCTTGGCGGCCCGGTTGCGGCCGGCCAGCTCATCGCCTGGCTGACGGCGCCCGTTGCCCTGGCCCTGGATGCCGTCGCTATGGGTTTGTCCGCGCTGTTCGTTGGACGCATGCGTTACCAGCAGCCCAAGCCGGCGCGAGAGTCCCGGTCATCGTTGACAGCGGACATCGCTGAAGGCCTTCGTTTCGTTCTTGGCAACCCCCTGCTGCGGGCGATCGCCGGTTCCACGGCATTGTTCAACCTCGCCTTCGCGGCCTACATGGCCATGCTGGTGTTCTTCCTGCCGCGTGAGATCGGGCTGGGTGCCCACCAGATCGGAATCGTTTTCTCGGTTCTGGGAGCTGGCGGCCTAGCCGGTGCCCTCGCCACACGGCGGCTGACCCTGTGGCTGGGTGAAGGGCCAGCCATATGGTTATCCATCGCTGCAACCGCGCCTTTTGCACTGCTGCTGCCGGCCGCCGACGGCGGTTGGTCGGTCTGGCTGGGCGCCGCCGGGCTCGGCGTAGCCAGCTTTGGCGTGGTGGTTTACAACGTGACACAGGTCAGCTTCCGCCAGCGGCTGACCCCGGATCGCCTGCTGGGCCGCATGAACGCCACCATGCGCTTCCTCGTATGGGGAACGCAGCCAATCGGGGCGCTGCTGGGCGGCATACTCGGGCAATTGTACGGAGCAGAGGCTGCCCTGTGGATTGCCGGGGCAGCCACCTGTGTGGCCTTCCTGCCTGTCGCCTTGTCGCCCCTGCGCAGGATGCGTCACTTGCCGGACGGGCAAGCAGCAGTAGCCAGCCCTCCTCCTGCGTAACGTCCGGTACGCCTCTTCCGGACATAGCCGCACCCGGCAGGCATCCCCAGTGCAGTGACCGACAGGGCTCAGTCCCTGGCACGGATCCGGAGGGGGAGGACTCTTATTGTTCCCACGACCGGCAGTAGTGAGTGTTCGGCCAACCCGGCGCACGCGCTCCACGCCGCGGCGCCAGCATCCAGCGAGGGCTCCGCCACCGGCGTGCTCTACGCGCCGTCGGCGTTTACCCTCACCCGTACATCCGTTCACGGCCTCTGGCCGGCACACCTCCTGGGCCGGGAGTTCCGACGCTGCAACGGCAATACTCGGTATCTCGGTATCTGAGGACATGAGGATCTGAGGATCTGAAGCCGGACTATCCACTCGGGGAAGCGGTTCGCCTGCAGGAAGCGTGGAGGGCCGCTGGCGCTCCCGTTCTACCCGGTACAGGTGCGTGCAACAGTTCGTCCCAACACTGCCTATGACCGCCGTCCATCAACCCGATTCACAAGGTTTCGCCCCGCTGTGAGCGTGCCGGCGACGCTGCCCACGGCGGGCAGACCAGTCTACGACTTCCCCATGGGCGGCCCGTAGACGAGCTTCTACAGCCGGGGCATGGGTAGCCCGGCCTGGCAGGCGGAGGGGCTTCCAGGGCGCCTGCAGGAGAAGGGAGGGAGCCGTCAGGGGCAGGTCGTTAGCCACGCGGGCCGTTCACGAGGACCGGCGGGTGAACTGCGTTTCACGTGAAACAGCTCGCGCAGCCGAGCAACGGCGGCCCGCTGCATGGTCCCGCCATAGGTCCTCGGTTAGAGGCTGGTCGGGTAAAGACTGGAGACGGAAGGTCAGGTGGGTTGCGGGTGGCTTGCGCCTGGTCGGAGGTGGAGGCGGGCGCTTCATTACCTATCAGGAAATGGTGACCGCGTCCCACCTCCTGCTCCTCTTTGGAGACCTGGGGCATCCAAGGTCTCTGTTCACCCATCGGAAGCGTCCGCATTCTCACCGGCCATACTCGACCGGCGACAGTGCGCCTGACTGTCCTTGTTCCAGTGAAGCCTTCGATTGATCCGTGAAGCACCTACGCCGGTCTTCTGGCGCACCGGCAGGTACATCAACGTGCCCCGAAGACCGGTGTGCCCACGTCCCTCACCGCTGCCACCTACCCAACGTGCCGCAGACCTGATACCAACCATCGAGTCCGGTGATCTCCACCTTGCGGGACTCATGGCGCTGGATGCCTAGCCGGCGGACCGGCCGAATCCGAGCCGCTGGTGTTTCACGTGAAACGACCTCCGGCTTGTAGGCGGAAGTACCCCGTTGCACATGCCGAGGACTCCCTCAAGCGTCTTGACCCGGGCATACAGTTTCTTGCGGCTCTGTCTCTCGCTCCGACGCCATACCGGAACACGGACAACACACTCACTCGGAGCTGATACGGGCGCCGTTTCACGTGAAACACTGCAGGACGGCACGGACAACCGCGCGGATTCATGTCGTCCCGGAAGCACCGCGGCAAAGGTGCGGCGACATCTGACCCAACACGAACGGATAGGACAGTGCCGGCGAGATGGGCATCAGTTGGTAGTCGACTCCTATGGATTAGCCCAGGAGTAGCGCCTCCAGGAACGCTAGGACTGGAACACCGTCCTATGGGTCGGTTATCCACTAACTGCTCTGCCCGGCTCCGGGATGAACCCCGCAAGGTCATCTTGTGCCCAAGAGTCGACCTGTAGCGATGAAGAGTTCTACGCATGGGTGCGGTCGATCGTATGCTGCACGCGCCCCTCGTGTCTTTAGCGGCCGATTCACGCTGACACGGCGGCGGCCAATCAGTGCACGGATCACTGTTTCACGTGAAACAGGGATTCTCCGTCCACGTGAAACAGAGCCACCGCCAGAGGCACAGCAGCTGACAGGCGTCCTGGCCCCCGCACTGTGCGTGTGGGCGTGAAGATCCAGGGTATGGAACATCTCTAAGAGATCACCCATCTCTGCCTTGCGAAACAACCGTGTCTTGAACTGGCAACGCAGTAAGCCCAGTGAACAACTGCTCCTTGCCGTTTCCTGGCGGGCGGAGGGTGCCATCAGCTAGAGGCTCATCTGTTTACAGGACGGCGGAACAAGAAAATCCTGGCGGCGTGGCAGCCCGCGGAAGGCTGACCTATAAGCGCAGCGGTCACGGAGTGGCTTATCCGCCAGGGTTACCTCGAGCTGCACGCGCTAGCCATCCCTGCCCGCGTTGATCCCCACGACGGTGGTGGAGCCTTTTAGTGGCGCCCGCCGCGGCGATGGGCCTCGTATGCTCTGTGAATAAACGATGTTTCACGTGAAACCGAAGGCATGGAGGCAACATAATCTGTCGGCGGCCAGCCTGTCGGCAAACCGGTGCTCGGATCGCAACAGCTACGTTCGCGGAACAGTCACGGTTTCACGTGAAACAATGCGCGACTTCGTCTTCGTGTACGACCTGCTTATAGAGTCGAACCGCGCCGGCATAGCGATCACCGCGGAGTTCCCGACATGGGGTTACCGTACCGCCCGCTTAGGCTGTGTCCGTTCTACAGCCAGTAAGGGTGGCTGACTTCTGCTAATAGCGTGCCTCGACCCTGCCGCGAGGGTCACTCGCTACTTTCACCAGCGTCGAAAGGATCCCTGGTAGTACTTCCCGAAGTCGAGGTCACCAGCGCCCCCGCCGGGCGAAGTTCTTCATATATCCATGTCATCAACTCCAGCTGGCTCTCACCGGGACGATCAGCGAGGAGGTTCTATGGCCGGCGTTAAGACGCAAAGGGCCGGTGTTTCACGTGAAACACCGACCCCTTCAGCTACACAGTTGGCGCGCGGCGTTACTCACCAGGCGCCGTGAGGACACCCATGATCCGATTCAGATCATCAACACTCGCAAACTCGATGCTCACTTTGCCCTTCCGGGCCCCGAGAGTGATCTTTACGTTCGTGTCGAGCCGGTCAGAGAGTGACGTTGCCAGGTAATCGAGTCGTTCATGCCGGGCACCGATCTTCGGCTTGGCTGCCTTGGCCGGCTTACGCAGGCCGTCGGAGAGGGACACAATCTCCTCCGTGGCCCGGACGGAAAGACCCTCGGCCACGATCTTCTGTGCCAGCTTTTCCATCTCAGCAGGATCGCCGAGCCCAAGCAGAGCGCGTGCGTGGCCCGCGGACAGAATTCCAGCCGCCAGGCGGCGCTGTACCAGCGGGGGAAGCTTCATCAACCGCAGGGTGTTGGTTACCTGCGGCCTTGACCTGCCGATTCGGTCTGCCAACTCTTCGTGCGAGCAGCCGAAGTCATCAAGGAGCTGCTGGTAGGCGGCAGCTTCTTCCAACGGGTTCAGCTGGCTGCGATGCAGGTTCTCCAGCAGGGCGTCCCGCAGGAGGTCTACATCCTGGGTGGACCGGATGATCGCCGGCACGAAGTCCAGCCCGGCCTCACGGGAAGCTCGCCAGCGACGCTCACCCATAACAAGCTCATAGGGGTGCTCCGCGTCGTCTTCGGGAGAAGGCCGCACCACAATTGGCTGCAGCACCCCGATCTCGCGGATGGAATGCACCAGCTCGGCCATATCATCTTCATCGAACACCGACCGTGGCTGCTTGCGGTTCGGGTGGATCGAGTCGATCGGGAGCTCCGCGAAGGTCGCGCCCGGAACCTGGACGAGGCCACTGTCCTCCGGCTCGTCAGTGGATGTTTCACGGGAAACATCCGCCGCTTTGTCCTGCCGGGCATCGACTGGCTGTTCCGACTCGCTGCTGTCACCGGCCGCCGGGAGGGGCGCTGACGCAGCGTCCGGGAGGGCCTCTTCAACCGCGGGAGAGTCCTTTGATGCCTTCCGGGTGCCATCCTGACGCCCAGCACCGCCTGATGAGGCCTTGGCTGCCTGCTTAGCCGCTTTGTTTACCGAAGCCGGGGTGGATTCACCTTCTGCTCCTGCACTGCCTGAGGCACGGGGTTCAGCCGCTGCCGGCTGCTTCGGGTCGTCAATCCCGTCTGCATCCGTACGGGCGTCCGTGCTGCGGGAGGTGGAGCTGCGCGTCGTCGACTTTTTCGCCGGTCCCCGAAGCGCCTCTTTATTGATCCCCGCCCCTCGGCGAGGGCCGGAACCGCCTGCAGGTGTGCGGGGTTCGTCCGCCGCAGCAAAAAACAAATCAGCCGGGCGGCCGGAAGTAACGTTTCCCTGGTTCGAGTTTTCAGTCTCCGCAGGCTCCGCACTGCTAGGAATTAAAGCTCCCAGACCGCGGCCTAAACCACGACGCTTCTCGGCCATGGGTAAGTCCTTCCCTTATGCACACACTTCAAGCTGCACGGATTGATTGTGAGAGTATTCTAAGGCGCGGCGCCGGGCTGGCAGCCGAACCCCGCCGGGGTGTCCCTAAGCGCGCTGGGCTATCTCCGCGGCTGCTTCCAGGTAGGAGAGCGCGCCGGTGGAAGACCGGTCATAGGTTATGACCGTCTGCTGGTAGCTGGGTGCCTCAGAAACGCGGACCGAGCGCGGAACGACGGCGCGCAGCACCTGCTCGGGGAAGTGCTCGCGCACCTCGGCGGCAACCTGCGCGGCGAGGTTGGTTCGGCCGTCGTACATCGTCAGCAGAATCGTGGAGACAACCAACTCCGCGTTCAAATGCTTCTGGATCATCTCAATGTTCTTCAGCAGCTGGCTTAGCCCCTCGAGCGCGTAGTACTCGCACTGGATCGGGATGAGGACTTCCCGTGCCGCAACAAAGGCATTGACGGTCAGCAGGCCCAGGCTGGGCGGGCAGTCGATGAAAATGTAGTCCAGCCGCTCCAACCCCTGCTTTTCCCGTTCAGCGGCGTAGACGTTAATAGCGCGGCTCAGCCGCTGCTCACGCGCAACCAGGGATACCAGTTCAATCTCCGCTCCGGCCAAGTGGATCGTGGCCGGCGCGCAGATGAGGTTGTTGATGTCCGGGCACTGGGCAACCACGTTGGCCAGCGGAAGGTCATCAATCAACACATCGTAGATACTCTCCACATCAGCACGGTGGTCGATGCCGAGGGCGGTCGAGGCGTTGCCCTGCGGGTCGATATCAATGACCAGGACGTTCTGGCCCGCGGTCGCCAGCGCGGCAGCCAGGTTGACCGTGGTGGTGGTTTTCCCGACGCCGCCCTTCTGGTTACTCACAGTCATGATCCGCGTCTGGGGCGGGCGCGGCAGAACGCGGCCGCGCAGCTTTTCACGGCGCCGGTTTTCACTGGCCAGTTCACGCGCCAGCGGGGTGCTCTCGTCCATCAAGTCCATAACATCTACCGATGCCGGCGCGGGAGCGGCTTCATCGGATACACCACCTTCGATAGCTTGGGGGGCCGGCACGAGTGCGGCACTGCTTTCAGTCTTGGCGGGTTCCATCGGCTCAGCCGGAGCCGTTTCACGTGAAACAACTACCGGCAGTTTCGAAGCCGCATTCAATTGCGGCTGTTTTCTGCCGAATGACGCAGACAGGGCAGAACCGAGTGCGGCGAAGGGAGGAATCCGTTTTGCGGCAGAATCACGCGCACTCACCTGGTCATGCTCACTTTCCAACATAAAGCGTTAAGGCATTAGTCCATCTAGACTATCCGCTTCAGGGCCATTCCCCGGGACCGGCGTCGGTGTGTGCATGGAAGCCAGACTGTCAGACGGATCACCCTACGGAGATGCGCACCACGGTTGTGGGTTCCTCGAGCAGGTCTCCGCCGACAGTCAGCACGGCCGTATCCCGTCCGCCCAGCTTGCGGATTGCCTTCGCGGCCTTCTGGACCTCTTCTTCGGCGCTGCGGCCCTTGATGGCCAGGACCGTGCCCCTGCCGTGCAGCAGCGGTACTGTCAGGCCGGCCAGCCCGCCGAGCGCCGACACGGCCCGGGCGGTCGCCACGTCCACGTTTACCTCGTCGACTACCTGCTCGGCCCGTCCGCGGATCACGCGGACATTGCCGAGCCCCAGGTCCGCAATGACCTCGTTGAGCCAAATAACGCGCCGCTCCAGCGGCTCAATCAGGGTCATGGTGAGATCCGGACGGGCGATGGCCAGGCACAGGCCCGGCAGGCCCGCCCCGCTGCCGACATCGGCCACCGTGGCGTTCGCCTCGATCAACTCAGCCACCACGGCGCAGTTGAGTACGTGCCGGCTCCAAAGCCGCGGAACCTCCCGCGGGCCGAGGAGGCCTCGCTCCATCCCCGACGTCGCGAGGTGCTCTACATACCTTTGTGCGAGGTCCAGGCGGTCGCCGAAGATTTTCCGGGCGGCGTCCAGTTCTGCGGGCGTTGTTTCAACCACTTACTTGATATTCCTTGTCTGCACTGCCGGGCGGGATAACTATGAAGCAGGCAGGGAAACGACGATGTGGCGGTCTGCGCCTTCACCCTCGGATTCACTGATCAGTCCAAGTACAGCCACGGCGTCGTGAACAATCTTCCGTTCGTAGGCACTCATGGGAACAAGCGCTACTTCCTGTCCGGTTTCCTTGGCACGTTTGGCAGCGTCCTCGGCAATAGCCTGCAGCTGCCCGCCACGCTCTTCGCGGTAGCCGGTAATGTCCAGGACCAGCCGGGAGCGGTTCTCAGTGGCTGTCAGCACCGACAGCCGCGTAAGTTCCTGCAATGCCTCGAGCACTTCACCGTCAGGGCCCACCAGGGCCTGGAGAGCGGTGTCGTCGCCCTCCTCCGAGACCACGGAGATGTACGTCCGCCCGTTCCGGACCTCAATATCGATGTCACCGTCAATGTCGGCGATATCCAGGAGTTCTTCAAGGTAGTCGGCGGCTACGTCGCCCTCTTCCTCAAGCCGGCCGGTGCGTCCCTGAGCAGGTTCGGAATCCTCCTCGAGCGGAGCTGCGGGATCGAGCGGAGCTACGGGATCATCAATGTGCTCAGTGCTCATTTTCTTTTCCTGTTCTTCCGCTGAGGCTGGGGGCGCTGGCCCTTCGGTGCTGCCGGTACCTCTACGGGCGTTTCACCCTTCTTCTCACCCAGGAGCGGGGCCATCGGCAGACCCTTGCGGGCACGGCGTTCAGCAAGTGCCTTTGCTGCCGGCGAGCCGGGGGTGGGCATCCGGCGGATGACGAAGAACTGCTGTCCCATGGTCCACAGGTTGGTGGTGGTCCAGTAGATGAGCACACCGATGGGGAAGTTGATGCCGCCGACGCCGAAGACGATGGGCAGTACGTAAAGCATCATCTTCTGCTGGCGCATAAAGGGGCTGGCCAGGGCCTCTTCGGACATGTTCTTGGACATGATCTGCTTCTGCGTAATGAACTGCGAAGCGGTCATGGCCAGGATCATGATGATCGAGAGCACTACTACCGAGAGGTGGCCCTCATCGCCGAACCCGTGCAGGAGCGAGGAGGACAGCGGGGCGCCCAGGATGGTGGCCTCGTCGAACTGCTGGATGGCGCTGTGGGACAGCGCGCCCTGGCCTTCGCCCCGGGCGTTCGAGGCGGAGATTCCGTTCAGCACCTGGAACAGGGCAAAGAAGAACGGCATCTGCACAAGCATGGGGAGGCAGGCAGCGAACGGATTGGTCCCGTGCTTCTTGTACAGGGCCATCTGCTCCTGCGTCATTGCCTGACGCGAGAGCTGGTCGGTCTTGCCCTTGTACTTCTGCTGCAGCTTGCGCAGGTCCGGCTGCAGGGACTGCATGCCCCGCTGAGCCTTGATCTGCTTCACGAAGACCGGAATCAACGCTGCGCGGATCACGATCACCAGGCCGATGATGGACAACGTCCACGTCCAGCCGGATGCGGCATCCATCCCGAGGAAAACGAATCCCTCGTGGAAGACCCACATGATCCATGACACTACCCACTTGAAGGGGAACAGTATCGTCTCGAAGAAACCCATTTACTCTCCTCAGGCCGCCGAGCGGCTGTCTTCGTCAGCTGGAATCACGGGGTGATTCAGCACAATGATCCTCGGGACCTTCGTTGAGTCCCAAATCCGGTGTCCATCAGGTACGTGATCCACGCCGCCGCCGTTCCACGGATGGCAGCGGATAAGCCGTCGGAAAGCCAGCCAGGAGCCTTTGACTGCTCCATGGACGGTGACTGCTTCGAGGGCATAGGCGGAACACGATGGGAAAAATCTGCAGACCTGGCCGTAGAGCGGCGAAACGGCCTTGCGGTAGGCCATAAGCAGGCCGATGAGGAGCATGCGCGGGAGGTTCCATAGAAAACGGGCAACAGCAATCAAGGCCCTCAACGGATTTGATCCGGAGTCCCTCATCGCTGGCTCATCCTCCCTCACCTGCATGTCTAAAGCTGCGAAAGTTTGGCTATACAGGCGTTCAAAGCGCTGTGGTAGTCGGCACTGAGCACGGGCCAAGACGCCGAGGCTGAAGCAGGTAGAGCCCGCACCACCACGTCCAAACCCGTTGGGTGGATGGCAAGGCTCTGCGCTGCCGCTTCCCTCAGTCTTCTCTTAACGAGGTTGCGTGTCACCGCGTTCCCGACGGATTTGGCCACAATGAAGCCTATGCGGCTCGGTTGGTCACCCGTTCGAACCGCATATAGCACTACGTTCCGGCGCCCACTTCGGGCACCGGAACGTACAGTACGAGAAAAATCTGCCGATGCCCTTACCCGGTTCCGTACGGCCAGCATTAGGACCACCTGGAATCCGGAGTAAAGCTGCTTAGGGGCAGCATCGACAAACTTTGAGGTTATTTAGGCCGACAGCTCGGTACGGCCCTTGCCACGGCGTGCGGAAAGAATGGCACGGCCGGCACGGGTACGCATGCGAAGGCGGAAGCCGTGCTTCTTGGCACGACGGCGGTTATTCGGCTGAAAAGTCCGCTTGCTCACGGTAGTTACTCCAAGACAATCTTGAGTCGCGCCGGCACTTGTTGCGACAAGGGGGAAGAACAGGCGGCGCTTTTTTCATGTGTCTGTCTGTACTCGCCCGGACCTGGACCCTGATTTCCAGAACCCCTGCAGGGCATGTGTGAGTACAGATAGCAGACACAAAGGACTACTCAACGTTAGGTGAGACAGGGGCACCAGTCAAACCGGGGTAGAAGCGCCGCCTTTTCCACATCGCACGCCGGGCTGTGTACAGGGTTGTGGATAGCCGCGCACCCGGCTGTGCACACAGATCTTTCAACAGCTGTGGACAACTGCTGTGGGTATCCTGACCTGTCCAGGCTTGTGAGACAGCCGACAGGCCCTTGTGCAGGCGGATTTCCAGCTACCACCATGGGAAATCATCCTCTAGGCTTGGCGACGGGTACTTTATCCACTATCTGTGCATAACTCTGTGGATGAAGTGCCGGGATCCCCACCGGGATCCCGAGTTTTCTTAGACAGCCGCAGGGCGTCATGAGGGGTTTTTGTGGGTACGGACGAAATCAACGATGTTGGCAGTTCTTGGCGCAAGGTCATTCGGACCTTGGAGACTGATGACCGGGTTACTCCCCGACAGCGTGGATTCGTGGTGCTTGCGCAGGCCCAGGGCCTGATCGGCACCACCCTTCTGGTCGCAGTACCCAACGAACTGACGCGCGAAGTGCTCCAGACGCAGCTGAAGAACATCCTTGATGAAGTCCTGCGCGGCGTATTCCAGGCAGATATCCAGTGTGCTTTCGTCATTGACTCTGACCTCACACCCGTGGCGGAAGCCGAACCCGAGCCCGAAGAACAGCCGGCGGCACCCAGCCCCGTACCTTCCGGCGAGAGCGGCGCCCCCTCCCCGACGCCTCCGAGCACCAGCCAGGAATTCGGCCGCCTCAATCCCAAGTACGTCTTCGAGACCTTCGTGATCGGTTCATCGAACCGGTTTGCCCACGCAGCGGCCGTTGCCGTGGCGGAAGCTCCCGCGAAGGCCTACAACCCCCTGTTCATTTACGGCGACTCCGGATTGGGCAAGACCCACCTCCTGCATGCCATCGGGCACTACGCACGCCACCTGTACACCGGAATCCGGGTCCGGTACGTGAACTCGGAGGAGTTCACCAACGACTTCATCAACTCCATCCGGTATGA
The DNA here is from genome assembly GCF_020907405.1 of Arthrobacter sp. zg-Y769. GTDB lineage: Bacteria > Actinomycetota > Actinomycetes > Actinomycetales > Micrococcaceae > Arthrobacter_B. Next base: position 210,634 of record NZ_JAJJOE010000011.1, on the reverse strand, counting down.
CGAAGGCGCCAGCTTCAAGCAGCTCTACCGCAACGTGGACATCCTGCTGATTGACGATATTCAGTTCCTGGCCAACAAAGACGCCACCCAGGAGGAGTTCTTCCACACCTTCAACGCCCTGCACAACCACAACAAGCAGGTCGTCATCACCTCGGACCTGCCCCCCAAGCAGCTTTCCGGCTTCGAAGAACGGATGCGTTCACGGTTCGAATGGGGCCTGCTGACGGATGTGCAGCCGCCGGAGCTCGAAACCCGCATCGCGATTCTGCGGAAGAAGGCAATCGGCGACAGCCTTAGCGCTCCGGACGACGTCCTGGAATACATCGCGTCCAAAATCTCCACGAACATCCGTGAGCTGGAAGGCGCGCTGATCCGCGTCACCGCGTTCGCCAGCCTGAACCGGCAGCAGGTGGATGTCGGTCTGGCAGAAATCGTCCTGAAGGACCTGATTACCGACGACGGCGCCCAGGAGATCACGGCCGCGTCAATCCTCGGGCAGACTGCCGCCTACTTCCAGATCAGCCTCGAAGAGCTCTGCAGCAAATCCAGGACCCGCACCCTGGTTACCGCCCGGCAGATCGCCATGTACCTGTGCCGTGAACTGACGGACATGTCCCTGCCGAAGATCGGCCAGGAACTGGGCGGGCGGGACCACACCACGGTGATCCACGCGGACCGCAAGATCCGGGAACTGATGGCCGAACGCCGGGCGATCTACAACCAGGTCACTGAGTTGACCAACAGGATCAAGCAGCAGCAGCGCGAGGCCTGAACACCGGGGAAAAAGAGCCCCGCAGGGGCTCGAAATTAACATTTGTGGACAAGGGTGTGGATAACCCGGTGGACAACCCCCGGTTACCCACGCTTCCCTGTGGATACGCGGAACCCTTAAAAAGTTTCCAACAGCCCCGGACACGGACGCTGCAGCGCGTCCACAGGTTATCAACAGGCTTAAACAGCAGGGACGCCCCGGCATGAGGGGTTATCCACAGTATCCACAGGAGTTATTAACACTACGGATCTTAAGAAATTGGGTTCCACCAAATAACAACTAAGCTCCGGGACACCTCGAACCACACCGACACATCCACTGAAAAGCTCATTGACCAGAGGGGCAGGCACCACCTGCCCGTTCGCCTCTCCGGGCCCGCTCCGGTGCAGTTCACCACCGGACAGGGCTAAGCTGTCACAGAGTATGGTTGTCATTCGCGTGTAAACCCGTACGGTCCGGTAGCCGGAGCTAAACACCCGTCTACCCGCTCCTACCCGGACCCGTCCGCGGATGCTTCCCCGTTTGACCCACACATAACTCACCCGAGTTCAAGACAAAATCAGTTGTACTGAGAAGTACGTTGCGAAAGGCGGCACCCTTCAGTGAAGTTTCGAGTTGAGCGGGATGTCCTGGCCGAGGCCGTCACGTGGACAGCGCGTTCCCTGTCTCCGCGCCCGCCGGTTCCGGTCCTTTCGGGGCTGCTTATCAAGGCTGAAAACGGTTCCCTGAGCATCGCCAGCTTCGATTACGAGATTTCCGCGCGTCTGCAGATTCCGGCGGATGTCAGCGAAGAGGGGACCATCCTGGTTTCCGGCCGCCTGCTGGCCGAGATCTGCCGGAGCCTTCCTTCGGCTCCGGTTGAAGTGGAGACCGACGGTTCGAAGGTCACACTGACCTGCCGCAACAGCCGGTTCAACCTCGCCACCATGCCTGAAGCCGAATATCCGGAACTGCCTGCCCTTCCCGAGGTGAGCGGCGTCGTCGACGGCGATGCTTTCGCTCAGGCCGTGTCGCAGGTGATCATTGCCGCCAGCCGCGATGACACCCTGCCCATCCTCACGGGTGTGCGGATGGAAATCGAAGATGACCTCATTACCTTCCTTGCCACCGACCGGTACCGCCTGGCCCTGAGGGAACTGTCCTGGAAGCCGGCTACCCCGGGAATTTCCACCAGTGCCCTCGTGAAAGCCAAGACCCTCAACGAAGTGGCCAAGACTCTCGGCGGCGCAGGGGACCTCAACATCGCCCTCTCCGATGACAGCGAACTCATTGGTTTTGAAAGTGGTGGACGGCGCACCACCTCGCTGCTGGTAGACGGCGATTACCCCAAGATCCGCTCTCTTTTCCCTGAAAACACGCCGATCCACGCCACCGTGGAAACCTCGGCGCTGGTGGAAGCCGTACGGCGAGTGTCCCTCGTGGCCGAACGGAACACGCCGGTCCGCCTGGCCTTCACCGATGGTCAGCTCTCCCTCGATGCAGGCACCGGTGAGGACGCCCAGGCATCTGAAGCACTGGAAGCTGCATTGGTAGGCGACGACATCACGGTTGCCTTCAACCCGCACTACCTGAGCGAAGGCCTGAGCGCGTTCCCGAGCAAATATGTCCGCTTCTCCTTCACGACGCCGCCCAAGCCGGCAGTGATTTCCGCCCAGGAAGAGCTCACCGGCGATGACCAGGCCGATTACCGCTACCTGCTGATGCCGGTGCGTCTGCCGAACCAGTAAGTCACCGCCGCCCGCCGGCCCCGGCAAAGCGTGATTGGTCCGGTGGCAGGCGAAGCGGCGGCATGGAAAAAGCGGCGTAACAATGTCGATGTAACACAATTTGACAAGGGCCTGTTGGGCAGTGGGCAGATCATCGGCCGTTTCTGCCAGCCGCTGCACAGGATCGCCGGACAGGCCCGACGAAGAGGAGAGGATCAGAACCCATGTACGTTGACCACCTCTCCCTGACGGGCTACCGCAGCTATCCGCAGCTGGATATCCGGCTCGAACCCGGAGTCACCGTCTTCGTAGGACCCAACGGCACGGGCAAAACCAACATCGTCGAGGCAATCGGCTATCTGGCCACGCTGTCTTCCCACCGGGTGAGCACGGATGCCCCTTTGGTGAACTTCGAGGCCGAACAGGCATTGATCCGGGCCCGCCTGATGCGGGGGTCCCAGGCCACCGGCGTCGAGCTGGAACTGAACCCCGGCCGCGGCAACCGGGCGCGAATCAACCGCGCCAACCCGGTCCGTGCCCGGGACATCCTCGGCCTGTGCCGGACGGTGCTTTTCGCGCCCGAGGACCTGGCGCTGGTCAAGGGCGATCCCGGCAGCCGCCGTCGTTTCCTGGACGAATTGATCGTCTCCCTGGTGCCGCGCCATGCGGCAACGCGCTCCGACTATGAACGCGTGCTGAAGCAACGGAACGCGCTGCTGAAATCTGCACGGGCAGCCGGCCGTGTCACGTCTGCGCACGAGGCCACGCTGGATGTTTGGGACCAGCACATGGCGGTGGCCGGCGCCCAGTTGGTGGCTGCCAGGCTCGAGGCGCTGCAGCGGCTGCAGCCACATCTGCAGGCGGCCTACCGTGACCTGACGGACGGGTCGAAAGCGGCGCGGGCCGTCTACCGGTCCACCCTGCAGGGGACAGTGAACGACGACGGCGCCGTGGAAGACTCCCAGGATCCGGACGAGTTGTATGCCCTGACCGTCCCGGAACTCACCGAGCGGTTCCTGCTGGCCTTTGCCGCCAACCGCAGGCGCGAACTTGAACGCGGGATCTCACTGGTGGGGCCGCACCGGGACGAACTGGAACTGATTCTCGGGCAGGCTCCGGCCAAGGGATACGCCTCCCACGGGGAGACCTGGTCCTTTGCCCTGTCCCTCCGGCTGGGGTCCTACTACCTGCTCACCAGCGACGATCCCACCCCCGGATCCGGACCCATCCTGATCCTGGACGACGTGTTTGCCGAACTGGATGTCCAGCGCCGGCAGCGGCTGGCCGGTATTGTCGCCGGCGCCGAGCAGGTGTTGGTGACCGCTGCCGTGGGAGACGATATTCCGGAGGCACTGGCAGGACGCGTCATCAATGTGGTCCCGGGAGGCGTCAGTGTCCCCGTCTCCTGAGCCCGTGCCTTCGGGCGGGGATCCCGAGGACCGGCCGGACGCGGCGCGGGAGCAGCTGAACCGCATGCGGCAGGCAGCCCAGGCCCGTGGAAACCAGCGCATCCCGGCCACCCGTCGCAAGACCGGCCGAAGCAGGCAGGTCCCCTTTGTGCCCGGAGAATATGTCGGGCGGGATCCGCAGGGCCTGGGCAATGTCTTCACCCGCTTCGTCAATGAACGCGGCTGGAACTCTCCCGTTGCCGTGGGATCCGTGATTTCCCGCTGGGAGGAGCTGGTGGGAAGCGAAGTGAGTGCCCACTGCAAGCCGGAATCGTTTCAGGACACCACAGTGCAGGTCCGGTGCGATTCGACCGCCTGGGCCACCCAGCTTCGGCTCCTGCGGGCCACCCTCATTGCCCGGTTCGACGCCGAACTAGGGTCCGGCGTCGTCACCAAGATCGAGGTCATCGGCCCGGCGGCGCCGAACTGGCGCAAGGGACTGCGGAGCGTTAAGGGTCGGGGACCGCGCGACACCTACGGGTAGGCCGCGGCTTCGTGCGGGTGCGCGCCCGGCGGGAAAGGACCGGACTTCCTGCCCGTGCAGGAGCCGGTTAGGGGCCGGAGAACCCCCGTGCCGGTATCGGTCCCTATCCGGGGCGGTCCGATTCGCTCCAAACCGTCATTAGCGGCCTGTCAGGGGGTGTTTTGGACGGGTTTGTGCCCCGCGGCGCGGTAGAATTGAGAGTGGAGATGCCTGTCCGCTGGGGAGGCTTCAATTTCTGACGAAACAAGAGGAGTCGACAGCACCTGTGGCTAACGACAATGAGATGGACAACTCAGAGGTAACACCAGAGCACCACACCGCACCGGAAAAGGCCACCCCCGTGGAGTACGGTGCGAACGAAATTACGGTTCTGGAAGGCCTCGAGGCAGTCCGCAAGCGCCCGGGCATGTACATCGGTTCCACCGGCCCCCGCGGCCTGCACCACCTGGTGTACGAAGTGGTGGACAACTCCGTCGATGAAGCGCTGGCGGGTTACTGCGACCACATTGAGGTGGTCCTGCAGGCCGACGGCGGCGTGCGCGTTACCGACAACGGCCGCGGCATTCCCGTGGACCTTCATCCCACCGAGGGCATCCCCACTGTCCAGGTCGTTATGACCATCCTGCACGCCGGCGGCAAGTTCGGCGGCGGCGGCTACGCGGTGTCCGGCGGCCTGCACGGCGTCGGCATTTCCGTGGTCAATGCCCTCTCCGAGCGCGTGGAGACCGAGGTACGCCGGCAGGGCTTCGTCTGGCACCAGAGCTTCGCGAACGGCGGGAACCCCGTCGGCGAGCTGCGCAAGGGCGAAGCGACCGAGGAAACGGGCACCACCCAGACGTTCTACCCGGACCCCACGATCTTCGAAACCACCGAGTTCGACTTTGAAACCCTGCGTGCCCGCTTCCAGCAGATGGCGTTCCTAAACAAGGGCCTGCGGATCAAGCTCACCGACGAGCGGACGCTCGAGGAGGAAACCGAGGAAATCGCCGAGACCGGCGAGCAGGATTCCGCTCCCAAGCACCGCACGGTGGACTACCTCTACGAGGACGGGCTGCTCGACTACGTCAAGCACCTGAACTCCTCGAAGAAGGTCGAAGTTGTCCACAACGACGTCATTGCCTTCGAAACCGAGGACTCGGACAAGAAGATGGCCGTGGAAATGGCCATGCAGTGGACCACCGCCTACTCCGAGAGCGTCCACACCTACGCCAACACGATCAACACCCATGAGGGCGGAACCCACGAAGAAGGCTTCCGCGCTGCCATGACGTCCCTGATCAACCGGTATGCCCGCGAGAAAAACATCATCAAGGAAAAGGATGACAACCTCACCGGCGACGACATCCGTGAGGGACTGACCGCCGTTATCTCGGTCAAGCTGGCCGAACCCCAGTTTGAAGGCCAGACCAAAACCAAGCTTGGCAACTCCGAGGTCAAGGGCTTCGTCCAGCGGGTAGTCACCGACCAGCTTGGTGACTGGCTCGAGCGCAACCCCGGCCCGGCCCGCGACGTCATCCGCAAGTCCATCCAGGCTTCCCAGGCCCGTCTGGCGGCCCGCAAGGCCCGTGAATCCACGCGCCGCAAGGGGCTGCTGGAATCGGGCGGCATGCCCGGCAAGCTGAAGGACTGCTCTTCCAAGGATCCGTCCAAGTCGGAAATCTACATTGTGGAGGGCGACTCCGCAGGCGGTTCGGCAGTGCGTGGCCGCAACCCCGAAACACAGGCCATCCTGCCGCTGCGCGGCAAGATCCTGAACGTGGAACGCGCCCGGCTGGACCGTGCCCTCGGCAATGCCGAAGTCCAGGCCATGATCACGGCGTTCGGCGCCGGGATCGGCGAGGACTTCGACGTCGACAAGGCCCGCTACCACAAGATCGTGCTGATGGCCGATGCCGACGTCGACGGCCAGCACATCACCACCCTGCTGCTGACGCTGCTGTTCCGCTACATGCGGCCGCTTATTGAAAACGGCTACGTGTACCTGGCCCAGCCGCCGCTGTACCGCATCAAGTGGTCCAACCACGCCCACGACTACGTCTACAGCGACCGTGAGCGGGATGAGGTCATTACCCGCGGCCTGGCCAACAACCAGCGCCTGCCGAAGGACAACGGCATCCAGCGCTACAAGGGCCTGGGAGAGATGGACTACACCGAGCTCTGGGACACCACCATGGACCCCGACCACCGCACGCTGCTGCAGGTCACCATGGATGACGCCGCCGCCGTGGACTCCGTCTTCTCGGTGCTGATGGGTGAAGACGTCGAGTCCCGCCGAAGCTTCATCCAGCAGAACGCCAAGGACGTGCGCTTCCTGGACATCTAGCGGATTCAGTGCCGGCGACTGGCTGCCGGAGAGCATGGACTTTAGCGACTTAGAAACGGAAGCAGAACTATGAGTGATGAGACTCCCGAGGTAACCGGGGACGAGACTCCCCTGGCCGGGACCGCACTGACAGACCGGGTTGAGCAGATTGACCTGCAGACCGAGATGCAGCGCTCCTACCTTGACTACGCCATGGCCGTCATTGTCGGGCGCGCGCTGCCCGATGTGCGGGACGGACTGAAGCCCGTGCACCGCCGCGTGCTCTACGCGATGTTCGACGGCGGCTACCGCCCGGACCGCTCCTTCAACAAGTGCGCCCGCGTGGTCGGCGAGGTCATGGGCCAGTACCACCCGCACGGCGACTCGGCGATCTACGACGCCCTGGTCCGCCTGATCCAGGACTGGACCATGCGCTACCCGCTGGCCCTGGGCCAGGGTAACTTCGGCTCCCCGGGTAACGACGGCGCTGCGGCACCCCGTTACACGGAAACCAAGATGGCTCCGCTGGCCATGGAGATGGTCCGCGACATCGACGAGGAAACCGTCGATTTCCAGGACAACTACGACGGCCGCAACCAGGAACCCACCATCCTGCCGTCCCGGTTCCCGAACCTCCTGGTCAACGGTTCCTCCGGCATTGCCGTGGGCATGGCCACCAACATCCCGCCGCACAACCTGCGGGAAGTTGTCGACGGCGTCCAGTGGTACCTGCAGAACCCCGATGCCCCGAACGACGAACTGCTCGAAGAGCTGATCCGCCGCGTCAAGGGCCCCGACTTCCCCACCGGCGCGCAGATCCTGGGCCACAAGGGTATCGAGGACGCCTACCGGACCGGACGCGGCTCCATCACCATGCGCGCAGTGGTCAACGTGGAGGAACTCCAGGGCCGCACCTGCCTGGTGGTTACTGAACTTCCCTACCAGGCCAACCCGGACAACCTGGCAGTGAAGATTGCCGAGTTGGTCAAGGACGGCAAGATCACCGGCATCGCCGACATGCGCGACGAAACCTCCGGCCGCACCGGCCAGCGCCTGGTGATCGTGCTCAAGCGCGATGCCGTCGCCAAGGTGGTCCTGAACAACCTGTACAAGCACACCCAGCTGCAGGACAACTTCGGTGCCAACATGCTGGCCATTGTGGACGGAGTGCCCCGCACCCTGAGCCTGGACGCCTTCATCCGGCACTGGGTCACCCACCAGCTCGAAGTCATTGTCCGGCGCACCCGGTACCGGCTGCGCAAGGCCGAAGAAGCCGCACACATCCTGCGCGGCCTGCTCAAGGCACTGGACGCACTGGATGAGGTCATTGCCCTCATCCGCCGCTCCGCGACTGTCGAGGACGCACGGAACGGCCTGATGGGCCTGCTGGAAATCGACGAGATCCAGTCCCAGGCCATCCTGGACATGCAGCTGCGCCGCCTGGCAGCCCTGGAACACCGGAAGATCCAGGACCAGCACGCCAAGCTGGAAGCGGAAATCACCGAATACAACGTCATCCTGGCCTCGGACGAACGCCAGCGGCAGATTGTCAGCGAGGAACTGCAGGAAATCGCCGACAAGTACGGCGATGACCGCCGTACCCACATCCTCATGGGCTATGACGGCGACATGAGCATGGAAGACCTCATTCCCGAAGAGGAAATGGTGGTCACCATCACCCGCGGCGGCTACGTCAAGCGCACCCGCAGCGACAACTACCGGCAGCAGGCCCGCGGCGGCAAGGGGATTAAGGGAGCACAGCTGCGCGGCGACGACGTCGTCGAGCACTTCTTCGTCACCACCACGCACCACTGGCTGCTGTTCTTCACCAACCTGGGCCGGGTCTACCGTGCCAAGGCGTATGAACTGGCCGAAGCCGGCCGCGATGCCAAGGGCCAGCATGTGGCAAACCTCCTGGCCTTCCAGCCGGAGGAACGCATTGCCCAGGTCCTGGCGCTGCCCGATTACGACACCGCTCCGTACCTGGTACTCGCCACCAAGCGCGGGCTCGTCAAGAAGACCAGGCTGGCGGATTACGACACCAACCGGTCCGCCGGCGTCATCGCCATTAACCTGCGCGACGGCGACGAACTGGTCTCGGCCCAGCTGGTTTCCGAAACGGATGACCTGATGCTGGTCTCCCGCATGGGCCAGTCGCTGCGCTTCACCGCCACCGACGACGCGCTGCGCCCGATGGGCCGGGCCACCTCCGGCGTCACCGGCATGAAATTCCGCGAAGACGACGAACTGCTGGCGGCCGACGTCGTCACCGAGGACTCATTTGTCTTCACGGTCACCGAGGGCGGCTACGCCAAGCGCACAAGCTCCGATGAATACCGGGTCCAGGGCCGCGGCGGCCTTGGCATCAAGGTCGGCAAGCTCGCGGAGGAACGCGGCCATCTGGTCGGTGCCATGGTGGTCCAGGAAGAAGACGAAGTCCTGGTGGTGATGCAGGGCGGCAAGGTAGTCCGTTCTTCCGTAACCGGCGTGCCGTCCAAGGGACGGGACACGATGGGCGTTATCTTCGCCAAGCCGGACAAGAATGACCGGATCATCGCCGTTGCCCGGAACTCCGAGCGTGACCTCGCCATCGAAGAGGACGCCGAAGGGGCGGACGGAACTTCCGCGGCGGCTCCGGCAGCCGCCGGTTCCGAACCTGTGGAGCCCGCAGGCGATGAAGTACCGTTGTCTACAGACGAAACGGCTGCGCCCGATGCACAGTCAGCACAAGATGGAGGTAGCGAGTGAGCTCGACCAACCCAGGCCCCAGGTCGTCCTCGGGCGGCGGGCCGCGGGTGAAAACCCCCGCCCGCCCCGCCCAGCGTCCTGGAGGGGGTCAGAGCACCTCGGGTAACCGCCAGCCGCTGGTGAAGCCGGCACCGAAGGCCAAGGCCCGCAAGGCCCGGCTGCTGGTCAGCAAGATCGATCCCTGGTCCGTCCTGAAGATGGCGTTCCTGCTGTCGGTGGCACTCGGCGTCGTCACAGTGGTGGCTGCCATCGTGCTGTGGACCGTGCTGGACCTGACCGGCATCTTTGACCGGGTCAACACGCTGCTGGGAGAGATTGCCGGCAGCGAGTCCGGCGGCTTCGACCTCCGCGACTTCGCCTCGCTGGGACAGGTGGTTTCCTTTGCCACCATCATCGCCGTAGTGAACGTCCTGCTGCTGACGGCACTGTCGATGCTCGCGGCCGTGCTGTACAACATCGCCTCCACCCTGGTGGGCGGCATTGGTGTGACGCTTACGGACGACTAGCGTTTTCCGGTTCCGGAGGTGCTTCAACAGCGTCTCCGGGACCGGAAAACAACTCGATTTGGCGCCGGGCCGAAGGTACGGTAAAGTCATATCTCGGCCCGAAGAGGTTCGGGGCGTATAGCTCAGGCGGTTAGAGCGCTTCGCTGATAACGAAGAGGTCCCAGGTTCAAGTCCTGGTACGCCCACGGAACACCTTGCAAAAGGTGGACCACAACGGCAAGGAGGATTCCGTGAAGAAGTTGCTAGCAGTTACGGCAGCAGCGGCTGCAGGAATCTTCGCTTTCAAGAAGTGGCAGGAAACTGCCGCTGAGAAGACCGTTTGGAAGGAATCGACCGACAAGGTCGACTGATCACCAAATAGTCGCACTGGTCATAACACCGGCAACGGTAGGTTATACTGGATAAGTTCTCATTTCGGGGGCATGGCGCAATTGGTAGCGCACCTGCTTTGCAAGCAGGGGGTTCGGGGTTCGAGTCCCCGTGCCTCCACCGAATACAGAAGGTCCCCGCTCTTTGGAGCGGGGACCTTCTGTGTTTCCGGTGCACCCTAGGAACCGGGACTCCGGTAAGACTCCGCACCGTGAAGGGTCCCCGCCGCGGGCGAGGTGGTGCCACGACACTGCACTAGTGTTGGCCTGTGAATGTTTTCCTTGCGGTAGTAGGCGTGCTGGGCGTCTCCGCATCCGGACCCATTATGGCGGCTACCGCAGCTCCCGCCCTGGCCATCGCCTTCTGGCGCAACGCCATCGGTGCCGTGCTGATGGGTACTCCTGCCATAGTGGGGCGGCGGCGGGACTTCGGGCAGCTCACGGCCCGGGACTACAAGTGGACCGCCCTTGCCGCCGTCGCGCTGGCGCTGCACTTCGCCTGCTTTATCACCTCGCTGCAACTGACGTCCGTGGCAGCTGCCACGGCGCTGGTCTGCCTCCAGGCAGGGTGGATCGCGTTGTTCAACGTCCTGCGGGGCATCAGTGTCCCGCCGGCGGTCCTGGCGGGCCTGGCGGCTGCATTCGCCGGCGTGCTGGTGATTTCGGGGTTCGACCTGGGGCTGTCGCAGGAGGCCCTTATCGGCGACGTGCTGGCAGTGGCCGGCGGTGCCCTTGCCGGCGTCTACACCGTTGCCGGCGGGAAGGCGCGGGAATCGATGTCCACCGGCACCTATACAACCCTCTGCTACGGCGCGTGTGCCGTTCTCCTTCTGGCCTTGTGCGCCGCCTTCCGGCAGCCGGTCGTCGGGTTCCCGCCAGCGGCATGGCTGGGAATCCTCGCAGTGACCGTTGTGGCCCAGATGCTGGGCCATACGGTGTTCAACCACCTGCTGGCGGTGATCAGCCCGCTGGTGGTGTCCATGATCATCCTGCTCGAGATCCCGGGCGCGGCCATTCTGGCAGCCGTCTTCCTGCACGAGCAGCTTCCTGCCGGCACGTATGCAGGCCTGGCGCTGATCCTCGCCGGACTGACAGTGGTTGTCGCAGGGCAAGGCAGGTTCCGCAGACAAGCCGGCCAGGGCGCACGGCCGGTATCTCCCGCTCCGCCTGCCCTGGGCGGAGACGAACTGTAGGTAGGTTCCAAACATAGAAGGAGGGCTCCGCCACAGGCGGAGCCCTCCTTCTATTCGTCCCGGTACGGTCTCGCGCCCGGACGGGTATTGCTACTTGCCGGTGTTGTTCTCCGAATGGGCGCCGGAGGGCTTTGCAGCCTTGGCGTCGCCGGCGGCATCCTTGCTGTGCTTGCCGGCATCGGAGGCCTTCTCGCCGGAACGGGCCGCAGCGCGCTCGGCTGCTTCCTTGATGCTGGCGACGGTCTCCGCAGTGTCGGAGGGAGCAGGTGCAGCGGCGTCCGTGGCCTTCGCAGCGGGCTTGGCTGCCGGCGTCGGCTTGGGTACCTCAACGACGGGCGTGGCGGCCTCGGCCGGCTTGGCCGTTGCAGCGGAGGAAGTACCGGTGCTGGCAGGAGCCGTTGCCGGGGTGGTGGCTGCCGGCTTGGGAGCGGCACCGGTGGTGGCTGCAGGCTTGGGAGCCGGCGTCTTCCACGGATCCTCGACCGGGCGGGAAGCGCGCCAGGCGGCTACGCCGGCCGTCATTGCCGCGGCAATGATGCCGAAGACCAGCCAGCCCTTGCTGCCGCCCTTCTGGTTCTTGCGGGCTTCCTTGGCAGCCTGTGCAGCGGCCTTCTGCGCCCGCTTCAGCGCCTTCTTGTTACCGGTGACCTTCGCTACGGCCGTCTGGACGGGCACGTTGGCCGCGGTCAGGCTGCGCGAAACGTTGTCTGCTGCCACCCCGATGCGCGTGGACAGGGCGGGAATGTAACCGTCAACAACCCGGTCCTTGGCCGTGTTCAGCGCCGGCGTGGCACGGTCCAGGGTGCTCTGGATGCGCGGAGCGGCTTCGTCCACTGCGTGGCTGATGCGCGGTCCAACCTTTTCGAGCCCGCCCTGAATGCGCGGTGTCACGGTAGCTACGCCCTGTGCGATTTCGTCAGCGGCGCGCTTGATGCCGTCCTGGATCTTCGGCGATGCGGTCTCGATCCCCTTCTCAATGCGCGGAACGGCCCAGCCCTTGGCTGCGTCGACCTTGGGTGTAGCCCAATCGCGGGCAGTCACGATGCCTGCTGCGACGTTGGCTTCGAGATCATGGGTGATGCGGTCCTTCTTCAAAACTACCTCCCGGGATAGTTGTCGTTTCAGCCTTAGCCTACGTGTTCCGGCGGGTCTCTGCTATCGAGGGCCCGGACAGGGCGCGGTTTTCACTGTGCGCTGAACACGGCTGATTCCGCCCACGCGTAGAAGTGCCGTGGAACAATGTCCTTATGACTGCTATTCCTACAGCAAAAGCAACCATCCACACTTCCATGGGTGACATCAGTGTCAACCTCTTCGGAAACCACGCCCCCAAGACGGTCAAGAACTTCGTGGGCCTGGCTACCGGCGAAATCGAATGGACCGATCCGGCGACGGGCGAAAAGACCACCCGTCCGCTTTACGACGGAACCATCTTCCACCGCATCATCAAGGACTTCATGATCCAGGGCGGTGACCCCCTGGGCCGCGGCACCGGCGGTCCGGGCTACCAGTTCGACGACGAGATCAACCCCGATCTGGATTTCTCCGCCCCGTACAAGCTGGCCATGGCCAACGCAGGCGTCCAGATGGGCCGCGGCACCAACGGCTCGCAGTTCTTCATCACCTCCGTGCCGACCACGTGGCTGCAGGGCAAGCACACCATCTTCGGTGAGGTTGCCGACGACGAGTCGCGCGCACTGGTTGACCAGCTCAACTCGGTTTCCACGGACGGACGCGACAAGCCGACCGAAGACGTGGTTATCAACAGCATTACCGTCGAACAGCTCTAGTCTGTTCGAAGGTGCCCCGGCCGGACTCTCCGGCCGGGGCCTTTCTTCAATCCGGGAGTCCCAGCAATGTCATATGGTGTGCCGGCCGAGGTGCCGGCTTCGCAGGTGCCCGTGTGTCCCCGCCATCCGGACCGGGTCAGCTATATCCGGTGCCAGCGCTGCGGGCGCCCGGCCTGCCCCGAGTGCCAGCAGAACGCCGCCGTAGGCGTCCAGTGCGTGGACTGCTACAACCAGCAGCGCAAGGCCCAGCCGGCCTACCGGACGCCCTTTGGAGGACGCGCTGCCCCGAACGGTAAACCGGTGGTGACCATCACCATCATGGCGGTCTGTGCCGTGGCCTACGTGCTGCAGCTCATGCTGCCGGAATTCACGCGGACCTTCTTCTACGCACCCGTGCTGACGGATTACCAGCCGTGGCGCCTGCTGACTTCGGCCTTCCTGCATTCCCAGGGCAGCCCCATCCATATTGCCTTCAACCTCTATGCCCTATGGTTCCTGGGCCGCAGCCTGGAACCCCTGTTCGGGCGCGGACGGTTCGCCTTGCTGTACCTGATCTCCGCGCTGGGCGGCTCCGTGGGCGTGATGTACCTGGCGGACCCCGCCGTGGCGGTTGTGGGCGCCTCAGGTGCGGTCTTCGGGCTCTTCGGTGCCTTGTTCGTCGTGATCCGGCAGCGGCGCGGGGAGCTGCGTTCGCTGCTCATCCTGCTGGCGGTAAACCTGGTCCTTGGCTTCGTGGTTCCCGGGATCGCCTGGCAGGCCCACGTAGGCGGCCTGCTGACCGGTGCAGCCTGTGCAGCCATCCTGGCGTATACGCCCCGGGGGAAGCACCGTACGGCCATCCAGTTTGCCGGCCTGGCCGGGGTCGTGCTGGTTCTGGTCGCGGTGGCTGTGTTCTGGCAGCCCCCGGTGGAGATTCTCCCCGGCTAGCCTCACGGGACGCCCCTGGAGGATCGAACCCTGTGCCCGCCGTCCTTGACGGCGGGCACAGGTCTTTAATGCTGGCCGTCGGCCCGGAGGTGCCGGTCCTGGGCGGTCCGCCGCAGCGCAGCTGCCAGGATCCGCAGATCCGCAAAGTTATCCACAGGAATACCCACAGTGTTAATAACCTACAACGATGTAGTTTTGGACCCGGACCGACGATCCACAGGGTTATCCATAGGCTGTGGAGACTTACACACATGTAATTCCACAGGTGTGGATAACCTCCTTCCCTTTGTTTGCAAGGAAGTTGGCAAAGTAACCCACAGAGTTTCCCACACCTGTGGATAACTCCGTGCACAACCTGTGAACAACGTGGAAAACCGGGGATAGCCGCTGTCGGGGCAAACAAAAAGGCTTCCCGGTGCCGAAACGGCACGGGGAAGCCCGGGGCAGGGACGCGGGGGCGGTCAGCGCCAGCGCGTCGTCATCAGGAAGCCCACTATTGCGATGCCGAAGCCCACCAGGATGTTACTGGCTCCGAACGAAGGCACCGGGTACTGCCCCTGGGTGATGTAGTAAGTAATGATCCAAAGCAGACCGAGGATCATCAGGCCGAACATGACCGGTTTGTACCAGACGGGGTTTTCCTTGGGCGTCGACACAGTCTGGGCCGGGGCGGCGGGGCGGGAAGGCTTCTTGCGGGATTTGGACTCAGGCACGGATCCTCCTAGCGGAACCGGCTCTGCAGACGCCGGTGGTTGTAGTCATGGGCTGGGACAACCGCGGCCCGGAGAGAAGTCTCCTTCAACGCACAGACCTGTTAGGGTCATCCCTATTCTGATTATCCTAGCGAATTCCGCGGCCGATCTGTCCGGGGTTCCCTGAGGCCGTGAAATACCGGTACCAGCTCAAGGAGAACGTTGGCTGAGCCACCCGTCACCACCATGCCGCACCGACGCAGGCGCAGCGCTTCCCCACGCCGTGCAGGAGGGAAGGGCCGGATGGCCGTCCAGGTGGCCGGAGAGCTCCTGATAACCCTGGGGATCATCCTGGCGCTGTTTGTGGCGTGGCAGCTCTGGTGGACAAACATTGATTCGAACCGGGCCCAGCAGAAGGCCATTGACGGGCTGTTTGAGGGCTTTGACCTCCCGGCAGCGCCGGCGCCGGCATCCTCGCCCCAGGACTTCGGGGAACCGGTGGTTATGGACCCTTTGAGCGAGGAAGGGGAGACATTCGCCGTCGTCTACGTGCCGCGGTTCGGGGAGGATTACGCTGCTCCGGTGACCAGCGGCGTCGGAACGGCCGTGCTGGATAACCTGGGGCTGGGACATTACCCCGCCACCGCGATGCCCGGGGCCGTGGGCAACTTCGCCGTCGCCGGCCACCGGCAGACCCACGGCAAGGCACTGGACCCTATCCACACCCTCGTGCCCGGAGACCACATCTACGTTCAGACAGCCCAGGGGTATTACGACTATGTCTACCGCAATACCCAGATAGTGCTGCCGGACCGGGTTGATGTGCTCGCGCCCGTCCCCACGGACCCCGCGGCCGTCCCCAGCGAAAGGTTCCTTACCCTCACCAGCTGCAACCCGCGCTTCGGTTCGCAGGAACGCATTATTGCGTATGCACTGCTGGACTCGTGGCAGCCCTTATCCGCGGGGCCGCCCGCGGCCGTTGCCGACGTCGTCGCCGCCAATGCCTCCGGAGGTCGCTAAAATGTACGGATGGTTGTTCCGGCACCTTCCCGGACCCTTGTGGTTCCGGATCCTTCTCTCCGCGGTGCTGATTGCCGCGGCAGTGCTGGCCCTGATGGAGTATGTCTTCCCCTGGCTTGCCGAAACCAGCTTCCTTCCCTCTTTGACGGACTCAACGATTGGCGGTTCCTAGCATCATGAGCACCCGGATTCTGGTGGTCGATAACTACGACAGCTTTGTTTATACGCTGGTGGGCTACCTTCAGGAACTCGGGGCGGAAACCACGGTGATCCGCAATGACGACCTAAGCGTCGAGGCAGCGATCGAGCTGGCTGCCGCCCATGACGGAGTGCTGGTTTCGCCGGGTCCGGGTACGCCGGGCGAAGCCGGAGTCTCGGTGGACCTGATCCGCTGGTGCGGCGCCAACGCTACCCCCATGCTGGGAATCTGCCTGGGCCATCAGGCGCTGGCAGAAGCCTACGGGGGCACGGTCACACACGCGCCCGAGCTGATGCACGGGAAGACCTCGCTCGTGGAACACGGGGGCGGGGACGTTTTTGCGGGACTGCCCAGCCCGCTGACCGCCACCCGCTACCATTCACTGGCTGCCGTTGCCGACAGCATTCCCTCCGAGCTGCGGGTCACGGCCCGGACCGCCAGCGGAATCATCATGGGCCTGCAGCATGCGTCAGCGCCGCTGTCCGGAGTACAGTTCCACCCCGAGTCCGTACTCACCGAGGGTGGCTACCAAATGCTGGGCAACTGGCTCGAGTCAGCCGGGCTGACCGGAGCGGCCGCCCACGCAGCCACCCTGAGCCCGCTGATCACGAGCGCAGCACAGGCAGCCGGACAGCCAGCGCCCGCCCGGGCCTAGTCCGGCCTAGCGCCGTCCCGGCGTGGTGCTTGGCGTACTGGACGGCGACGCGCTAGGTGTCGGGGTAGGAGTCGGAGCCGGTTCCTTGGCCACCGACAGGATCACGGAACTGCCCTGAGCCACGTTCGTGCCGCTGGGAACACTCTGACTGATGACCGTGCCGGGTGCGGCTGCGGCGTCTTCGACCTCAACCACTTTGGGTGCCAGCAGGAGTGTCGGATGGACCAGTGTCACTTTTGCCTGGTCCGCCGTCATACCTATCAGGTTCGGAACCGTTACCTGCCCGGTGGAGATCACAATGTTCACTTCGCTGCCCGCCGGAACTGTCTCGCCAATGGCCGGCTCGGTGCCGAGGACGCGCCCGTCCTCCATGGTGGGGCTGTTGCCTGCGATCGTGGCCCCGCCCTTAAGGCCGAGCCCGCGAAGCTCGTCACGGGCTCCGGATTCCGTCATTCCGACCAGGTCCTGGGGAATGGATACGCTGGAAGGCCCCTTTGAGATGTAGAGCGTGATGCCCTCATCCTTGGGAACATCCGCGCCGCCCGCCGGGGTGGTGCGGATCGCCAGATCCTCGGCCACGGTGTTGCTGAATTCCTCGGTGATCCTTGGCGGCTGGAAACCGGCACTGATGATGGCGTTCATGGCATCGGTCTGCGACTGTCCCTCGATCTGGGGCACAGTGGCCGTAACAGGGGCGGGGGGTTCGGCATTGAGCATGTTCCAGCCGACAAATCCGCCGACGGCGAGAACAAGGGCCACCAGGACGGCAAAGACCGTAATCCATGCCCGCCGGCGGGCTTTTTGCCGGGGCTCGCGGTCTCCCGTGGTGCCGATGTTCAGGGCTGAGTGGTCCTCGTCCTCATCGGGGCTGTCTTCGGTGAGCGAGCCGCCGGCAAGGACCTTGGCCATGGCGCGTGTGCGCGGTTCGTCCCCGGGAGATGATTCCATGGCGGATGTTGCAGGCGCCGCGGGACCGGGAACGGCGATCGCCTGCGTGGCAGCCGTGACCGGGCCGCCGTCGCGAGCTGACAGGAGAGCCTCCCGAAATTCCCGGGCGGTCTGATAACGGTGGTCGCGGTCCTTGGCCAGCCCGCGTTTCAAAACATCGTCCAGGGCGGCGGGAATTTCAGGGTTCAGGCTGCTGGCCGTGACCGGCTGTTCACGGACATGCTGGTAGGCCACGGAAACGGGGCTATCCCCGATGAACGGAGGCCTGCCGGTGAGCAGTTCAAACAACAGGCAGGCGGCGGAGTAAAGGTCGCTGCGGGCGTCGACGGTTTCGCCGCGGGCCTGCTCGGGGGAGAGATACTGGGCAGTCCCGACAACGGCCTGCGTCTGGGTCATGGTCGCGGCTGAATCCGCCATGGCGCGCGCGATGCCGAAGTCCATGACCTTTACACCGCCGTCGGCCGTCACCATGACGTTGGCCGGCTTGATGTCCCGGTGGACGATTCCCGAGCGGTGGCTGTAATCCAGGGCCGCGAGGACCCCGAGGGAATAGTCGATGGACTTTTCGATGGTGAGCTCGTCGGCCTTGAGCAGGTCACGCAGGGTCCGGCCGGGGACGTACTCCATCACGATGTACGGGAGCCGCACATCGTCGCGCGGCGAGGCTGACTCCTGGTCCCCGGTGTCATATACGGACACCACTGAGGGGTGGTTCAAACCGGCCACCGCCCGCGCCTCGCGTCGGAAACGGGACTGGAACAACGGGTCCCGGGCCAGGTCAGGACGCAGCACCTTGATGGCCACGGTCCGGCCCAGGCGAATATCCCGCCCAAGGTAAACGTCGGCCATCCCACCGCGTCCGATCAGTTCACCGACCTCGTACCGCCCGTTCAGGACGTTGTCGGTGTTGAGGGTGGGCTGCCCCCGGAGGAATTCTGCGCTCATGGTCTCTTAGTTACTGCCTGTAGGTCCGGTCATGCTGGCGCCGCCGGACTGGTCCAGCTCGGTGCTGGTGCCGGTGTTGTTCCTGGTGCCGACCCCGTTTGTTCCGGTGGGTGCCTCCGTTGCGGGAGGCGGGGTGGTCTGAGTCGGAGCCGGGGCTGCTTCGGCAGTGTAGTAGGTGACGGACGAACCCTGCGGCACAGTGGAGCCTTCCGTGGGATTGACCCCCACGACGGTGCCCGGTGCTGCATTGGACTGCTGGGTGCCGCCGTTAACCGGCACCAGGCCTGCATCGACGATGCTCTGCCGGGCGGCCGCTTCCGGCTGTCCCGTCAGGGCAGGAACCGAGGCGAGTTCCGGGCCGGTCGAGTAGGTAATGGTGACGGCATCTCCGCGCTCCAGTGAACCCGACGGGTTGATCTCGATAACGATTCCTTCCGGGACGCTGGCATCAGAGACCGGGAGCCGCTGCACCTGGAGGCCCAAAGCGACCAACTCCCCGTACACGTCATTGACGGGCCTGCCGGCATAGGCAGCAGAATCGACAACGATCTCCCTGGGGGTCTCCGACGGGGTCTCCGCGGGTGTCTCAGAGGGGGTAGCCGACGGGGTTTTGGACGGGCTCTTGGACGGTGTGGCACTCTTCGACGGGCTGGCAGCTGAGGAGCTTGCGGCAGGAGCCGGATCCCCATCACCCGCGGTGAGCACAAAGAAGGCCACGACGCCGGCAAGAATCAGTACGAGCAGTGCGATCAGCGGGATAGTCCAGGGGCTGCGGCGCTTTTCCTCTTCGACGTCCGCCGGAGCGCCGTCGTCGTAATCGCCATCGTCTTCGTCGGTCCACTCACGGGACGCGGCCAGCTCACCCGTGCGGACGTCGTCGGCCGCAACCGATGCGCCGGCAACAGTGGGCAGGGCCGACGTCGACGGCGAGGTGTCCACGACACGGGTGACGGAAGTACCGGTGGTGGGTACCGGAGCCGTGACCGCACCGGCGGAGGAACCGAAGAGCAGCATGCCGGGAACGGCTTCCTGCGCTGCGCTGATGTCTCCGCGGCGGATGGCGGCGACGGCCAGGGCCAGCGACTCGGCATCCGCCGGGCGGTCCGCCGGATCCTTTGCCAGCATGGACATGATCAGGGCACGCACCGGTTCCGGAATGGTTTCCGGCAGCGGCGGCGGTGTGTCGTTGACCTGTGCCAGGGCAATCGCGATCTGGGATTCGCCGGAGAAGGGACGGCGGCCGGCCAGGAGTTCGTAGCCAATGACACCAAGCGCGTAGATGTCGCTGGAACCCGTGGCCTGCTGTCCCGTGGCCTGTTCCGGAGCCAGGTACTGGGCGGTGCCCATGACCTGTCCGGTGGCGGTCAGCGGCACCTGGTCGGCGATGCGGGCAATCCCGAAGTCGGTGATCTTGACCTTGCCGTCGGGCATGATGAGCAGGTTGCCCGGCTTGACGTCCCGGTGCACCAGGCCCTGGTTGTGAGCTACGGCCAGCGCGGTGGCGACCTGGCCGATGATCGACAGGGTGCGGTCCGGCGAGAGCACCTTGTCGCGCTCAATGATGGTGGACAGCGGCTGGCCCGGAACGAGTTCCATGACCAGGTACGCGGAACCGTCCTCTTCGCCGTAGTCGAAGACATTGGCAATACCGGGGTGGTTGAGCAGCGCGGTGTGCCGGGCCTCCGCCCGGAAGCGGTTAAGGAAGCCCGGGTCCCCGGTGTACTCCTCCTTGAGGATCTTGATGGCAACAATGCGGCCCAGGACAAGGTCCCGTGCCTTCCAGACCTCGCCCATACCGCCAATGGCAATACGGTCGGTCAGCTGGAATCTGCCGCCTAAGGTGATACCCGATGTAGGCCTCACTTATTCAACACCGCCTCTAGGAGTTTCTGCGCGCTTGGAGTGGTCAATTGGGCACCGGTAGCCAGATCCACGTCTTCCATAACAACGGAAATGGCCACCTGCGGATCGTCGGCCGGTGCGAAGCCGGTGAACCAGGCATTGTCGCCCCGGCCGTCCACCTGGGCCGTGCCGGTCTTGCCGGCCACCTTGAAGCCGGGGACCTGGGCGGACTGGGCGGAGCCGTTGTCCACGACGCCCACCATCCACTCGGTGAGCTGGCGTGCGGTGTCGGGGCTGACGGAAGTGTTCAGTTCGGTCGGCTTCGGTTCGTCGATCACGGACAAATCGGGAGCGCGGACGCTGCGGACCAGGTTGGGGGTCATCTGCACGCCGTCGTTGGCGATGGCTGCGGAAATCATGGCAACCTCCAGCGGGGTGGCGGTGACGCTGCCCTGGCCGATGGAGGCCAGGGCCAGCTGGGCCTCGTCCTCGTTCTCGGGGAAATGGCTGGCCACGACGTCGTTGGGGATCTTGAGGGGGGTATCGAAACCGAACTTCTTGGCCTGTGCCGCAATATTGTCCTGCCCCAGGTCCAGCGCCACCTGGGCGAAGACGGTATTGCAGGACCAGGCGAGGGCAAAGGCAAAATCGGCCTCGGACTGGGCCGAGCAGGCACCCGTGGTGAAGTTCGGAAGGGAGATGTTGGTTCCCGGGAGCGGGAATTCAGGTGGGTTCGGGATTACGGATTCGGCGTCATACTTGCCCGATTCCAAGGCTGCCGCGGTGTCCACGAGTTTGAATACGGACCCGGGAGCCAACAGGGACTGCGTGGCCGGATTGGTGTACGGCGACAGGCCCGGCTGGGATGTGAGGGCCTCCATGTTGGTGCCGAGCACGGCCGTATCGTGCCCCGCCAGGAGATTGGTGTTATATGAGGGCTTGGAGACCATGGCGAGGATATCGCCCGTCTTCGGGTCCATCACCACGATGGACCCCTTCTGGCCGTCAGGAATGAGATCGTAGGCCAGCTGCTGGAGTTCGGGATCAATGGTCAGTTCCACCGAAGCACCCTGGCTCTGGGCACCGGAGAAGAGCTGGACCAGCTTGTCGTTGAACTGCTGGGAGCTGTTGCCGGAGAGCTCCTCGTTCATGGTCATTTCCAGCTGCGTGGTGTTGTTCAGGTTGAAATACCCGGTCAGATGTGAGTAGAGCTCCGGGCTGTTGTAGACCCGCTGGTAATTGAACTGGTCGTTCGAGGGCACGGACTCCGCAATAGCCTTGCCATCCACGAGGATGGAGCCGCGGGGTTCGCCGAAATCCCGATAGAGTGCCCGGTTGTTGTTCGGGTTGGTGTTGAGCTTCTCAGCGGCGAAAAACTGCACGTAGGTCAGCGAACCGAGAATGAGCACGAACATTGCCAGGGCCACTACCCAGCTGTTACGGATGGCCTGGTTCATTCGACTCCTTCCTTAGGGGAACGCCGGGCACGTGCGGAAGCACCCGAACGGGATTCGGACATGGCAGGAACCATGTCCGTGGCGAGCGGGCCGGTGGGCGCGGGCCTGCGGGCAGCCTCGGAGATCAGCAGCAGCAGCGCCACAATGATCCAGTTGGCCAGCAGGGACGATCCGCCCGCGGACATAAACGGGGTAGTCAGGCCGGTCAGCGGGATCAGGCGCGTGACACCCCCGATAACCACGAAGCACTGTACTGCGATGGTGAAGGACAAGCCGCAGGCCAGCAGTTTGCCGAAGCCGTCCTTCGTGCCGAGGGCGGCACGGAAGCCGCGGGACACCAGCAGGACGTACATGAGGACAATCGCGAAGATGCCGATCAGGCCCAGTTCCTCGCCGAGGGCGGCAATAATCATATCGCTGTTCGCGAAGGTCACGAGGTCCGGACGGCCCTGTCCCAGGCCGGTGCCGGTCAGCCCGCCGCTGGCAAGGCCGAAGAGGCCCTGCACCACCTGATAGCTGCCGCCGGTGCCGTTGTAGACCTCGGGGTCGAATGCGTTGAGCCAGCCGTGGATGCGCTGCTCCACATGGCTGAACAGCTGCAGTGCCACGAACCCGCCCGCGGCAATCAGCCCAAGCCCAATCAGGACCCAGCTCACCCGGCTGGTGGCCACGTAAATCATCGCCATGAACAGTCCGAAGAACAGGATCGATGACCCAAGGTCCCGCTGGAACACCAGCACCCCGATGCTCACCAGCCAGGCGGCGAGCATGGGACCCAGGTCCTGCATGCGCGGAAGCTGCAGCGGTCCCACTTTGCGGCCTGCCAGCAGAATGAGGTCACGGTTGGTGGATAGATACCCCGCGAAGAATATAGCCAGGGTGATCTTGGCGATTTCCCCGGGCTGGAACGTGCCGATGCCGACATTGATCCAGATCCGGGCGCCATTGATGGTCAAGCCCAGCGGGGTGAGCGGGAGTAGCAGCAGGATGGCGCTGACAATAAGGGAGATATAGGTGTAGCGGCGGAGGATCCGGTGGTCCTTGATGACAAACAGCACCGCGATGCCCGCGGCCACGGCCACGGTGCTCCACAGCAGCTGTTTGTCCGCAGCATCGTCACCGTTGGTGATGTCCAGGCGGTGGATCATCGCCAGGCCGATGCCGTTCAGGGCAGTGACGATCGGAAGTATGACCGGATCGGCATATTTTGCCCGGAAGCGCAGCACGATATGGAAAATGACAACCAGGGCCATCAGGGTGCCGCCCTGCACCCAGAAGTCCGAATCGAAGGCCCGGTCTTCGTCGAGGCCGACAATCATGTTGGCGCCCACGCCGACCAAAAGGGCAACGAGGAGCAGGAGTGCCTCAATATTCCGGCGCGGCTTGGGCACGGTGAGGACATCGGACATTACTGCTCACCTCCACAGGCGTTGTTCGCCTCGGCGCGCGGGGTGGCCGACCCCTGAGTGGCCGACCCCGGGGTCGGAGAGGCACTTGGCTCCACCGGCGGGCACAATACGGCCTTGGCAGTATCCCGGAGCTCGGTGACGATCTCCTCGGCATGGCCGAGGTCGCGTGCCGGAAGGGTGTCTTCGACCCGGTTGCGGTGATATTCGGAGAGGCTGTCGACCGGAATATCGGAAATGTCCGTGACGTGGGAGAGGCGGATCGGGCCCAGGGTCTGGGAGACGCCGTTGTAGATGGCGACCCGGTTGTCGTAGGACCCGACGTAGTAGCGGGTCTGCGTCCAGGTGTAGCCCAGCCACACGGCGACGGCCAGCAGGAGGGCAACCACGGTCAGGAAGGCAGGCAGCAGCCAGCGCTTCCAGCCGGTCCGGGGCCGGTCCGCAGCCGGATCCTCCTCGGGCAGGCCGGTTTCCGCCTTGTGCGTGAGCATGCGCGCAGCACGACGTTCTGCGGAACGCTTCGTGACGATGGGGATTTCACCGGTTTCGGTGGCCAGGGAAGCCGCGCCAACCAGCACGTGAGGACGGGAAGCCAGATCCTGGCGGATCAACTGGGCACGTTCACGTTCATTCTCGGCGTCATCGGCATCATCCGCGGCGGCAGGATTCTCCGTGCCGTCCCGGGCCGTGCCTTCTTCTGTTTCCGGCGGTGCCGCAGCTGCCACTGCAGCCTTGCGGTATTCGTTCTCCCCCGAGGGTACTTCGGAGAGCGGCGCGGTGGCCTGTGCCGAGCCGGCGTCGAGGTCCTCATCGACTTCGATGACCGCCACCGTGACGTTGTCCGGTGAGCCGCCGGCCAGGGTCAGTTCAACCAGGGTGTCTACGCACTCCTGCAGGTTCGGGGTGCTGCGGAGGACACTCTCGATATCGGAGTCCCGCAGGACGGCCGTGAGCCCGTCGGAACATAGCAGCCAGCGTTCCCCCGGCTCGACGTCGAAAGTAGCCAGGTCCAGCTCGGGGCTGGCATCCACATCGCCGAGCACGCGCATCAGGACGTTCTTGTGCGGGTGGACTTCGGCCTCTTCGGGCCGCAGCCGTCCTTCATCGATAAGCCGCTGCACGAACGTGTGGTCAATGCTGATCTGCTCGAACCGGCCGTCTTTGAGCCGGTACGCGCGGGAGTCGCCGATGTGTGCCAGTGCCAGCTGCTGCTCGTGCAGCAGCAGTGCAGTAACGGTGGTTCCCATGCCGGAAAGCTGGGGGCTGGTGGTCACCAGTTCGGACAGAAGTGAATTAGCCGCCTGGATTTCGTCAGCCAGAACGGTCAGGGCCTCGGTCCCGTGGACGTTGCTGTCCAGGTGGACCAGATCGAGCACGGTCGAAGCGGAGGCTACGTTGCCTCCGGCGTGGCCGCCCATGCCGTCGGCAACCACGGCAAGGTATCGGCCAACGTAAGCGGAGTCGTCATTCTTGAAACGAACCATTCCAACATCGGACCGTGCCGCATATCGAAGTACCAGGGCCACTGTCAGGGCCTCAACTCAATGACCGTCTTACCGATGCGGATGGGGACACCGGGTTCGACGGGCAGTGCCCGGGTAAGTTGGCTTCCACCGAGATAGGTTCCGTTGGTGGAGCCGAGGTCCTCAATGAACCAGCGGCTGCCCTGGGGGAACAGGCGTGCGTGGCGGCCGGAGGCGTAATCGTCCTCCAGGACGAGTGTTGCTTCCTGTGCCCGCCCAAGCAGGATGGGGCTGGCGGCCAGATCCAGGGTGGTGCCGCGCAGCGGGCCTTCTGTGACTACAAGTTCCCGCGGCGCGGCTTTGCTGGGTGCCGGCGCACGCTTTTCGAGGGTGGGGTCCTTACGGATCTGGCGGGCCGTAGGAGTCCCGGTACGGTTACGGCTGCCAACGGCGAGGTCGCGTCGAATGGCGCCGACTACGCTGACCACCATGATCCACAACAGGATCAGGAAGCCGTAGCGCAGGAGTGTTTCAGTCAGTTCGCTGAGCACTAACGTCCCCCGGTCCGGACGGGCAGCAGCCGAAAGACAATTCGGGTGCGCCCCATGGCAATTGTGGATCCGTCGGTAAGCACTGCTTCACCTTGAACTTTCTGACCGTTAACGAAGCTGCCGTTGGTGGACCCCAGATCGATGGCTCGGCTGGCTCCGTTCTCGGTGCGGATCTCCAGATGACGGCGGGAAACGCCTGTGTCGTCCACCAGGATGTCGGCTTCGGAGGAGCGTCCCAGGACCACTGAGGGTGCATTAAGGGTGTAGCGCTGGCCGTCCACGTCCAGGACGGGCTGCATCCGGGCCGAAGGGCCCTGCCTCGGAGTCGGCGGGGAAGGGACCCGGGACTGCCCTGAAGGGGATTTCTCGGTGGACGAATCCACTTCGAGTACCCCTGCCTTAAGCGAGGAATCCCGGGTAAACGAGACCCGCACCGGTCCCTGGAGCGTGTAGGACTGGCTGCGTGCGTGCTTGATGACGACGTCGCACAGTTCTTCAGCCAGGGGTGCGCCCCACTTCTGCGCCTGCGTGAAGTCCGAGGTGGAAAGCCGCACCGTAAAGACATTCGGAGCCAGGGTCCGGCCCTGGCCCAGGACCATGGAGTGCTGGTCCAGTTCCCTGCGGAGCGCGATGGCAAGCTCCAAGGGTTCGACACGGCCGGACGAACCGGTCGCGAATGCACCGCGAACAATCTTTTCAATGCCGCGTTCGACATTGTCGAGTAAGCCCAAGTCCGTCTCCTTCCGTGTCCTGTCCAATGAATTGCTGTGTCTGCCTCACCTGCCACCGACACCGCGTCGCGGGCGGAATTGTCCGCCGGGACTGGTGGATGGCTGGTTCCGGCAGGGCACAGGTACATGCGTCCACTTCGATACTACTGGTGAGCGCAGATAAATGTCTTACCGCGGTCCCGGCGTCGCCCGCGCCGTAGAGCCCCGCGTTCCCGCCGGAAGGCGGACCATGCCGGCCCCGGCCGGGTACGGAGAGCAGCCGGCGTTTCCTTGCAGGAGCGCGGTTTTTCGGCAGCTCCACGAGCCGTTTAGGTGTTTGGCCGAAATGCCGGTATGCTTGATTCTGCTGTTCCCGAGGAAACGCAACGGATGCCGTTGGAGAAGATCGATCTGGATCTTCGAAGATTATCCGCAAAACGTTGCCACGGGAAACCATTTATGCGCGAGTGGCGGAACGGCAGACGCGCTGGCTTCAGGTGCCAGTGTCCGAAAGGGCGTGGGGGTTCAAATCCCCCCTCGCGCACATAGATAGAGAATGACCCCGGCCAGATGGTCCGGGGTCATTCTTTTTTGTCTCCGGGTCCCTGACGGACCCCGCTCCCAGCCCGGCACCAAAGGAGCTGCCGGCTTACGGAGCCCCCTGCATAAGGAAGGGACCGCGCAAAGTATCCGCGCGGTCCCTTCCTTATGCCGGGCCTTCTGGCCCGATGGCTCCCTTAGGCGCCTTCGGCCTTCTTGGCTTCTGCTTCCTTTACGCGCTGGGCTTCGGCACGCACGGCAGCAAAGCTCGCCCGTTCCTCAACCAGCCAGGCCGGCGGCTGGGCCAGCAGGGCCTTGATTTCCTCGGTGGTCAGCGCCTCGGTCATGCCCGCCCGGGTCAGGCCGCCGATGGAGACGTTCAGTTTCTGCGCCACGACGGGGCGCGGGTGCGGGCCGTTGCGGCGCAGCTCGGTGAGCCACTCAGGCGGATTGGACTGCAATTCGTCGAACCGGGCCCGCGAAATAGGCCCGTCCTGGAAGTCCTGCGGCGCTGCGGGCAGGTAGATACCCAGTTTCTTGGCTGCCGTGGCAGGCTTCATGGATTGGGGAGATTTCTCGGTGGTCATATTCCAAGGGTATCCGCCCGCAGTGCCCCCGCCCGGTGGGCTAAGGTGTTCTGATGCCCACAGACACATCAGCACCCCTGCAGGGGGCGACGTCGCGGCCGCTGACCGTGGCTTACGTACCGGGCGTAACGCCGGGCAAATGGATCACCCGCTGGCGGGAACGGCAGGACCGGGAACTGCGGACCTTCCAATGCGAAGAACCCGCGGCGCTGGAGGAACTTGCCTCCGGCCGGGCGGATCTGGCCTTTATCCGTATTCCTGCCGAAGGTTTTGCACGCCCGGACGGCGTGAACATGATTCCGCTTTACGAAGAGCAGCCGGTGGCCGCTGCCTCGAAGGAGCACCCGCTGGCCGCCTTCGATGCAGTTGAGCTTGCGGACCTTGACGGCGAGACCATTCTGGACATCGGCGAAATGGGCGGTGCCGCCGTCGCACTGGAGGTGGCGGCTGCCGGCAGCGGCGTTGTGATCCTGCCCATGTCCGTGGCCCGCCTGCACTCCCGGAAGGACATTGCAGCGCGGCCGGTGAGCGGCGTTCCGGCAACACGGATCGGCATTGCCTGGCTGCAGGAGCGGGACGACGCCGAGATTGAAGAGTTCATCGGCGTGGTGCGCGGACGTACCGCGAACAGCTCCCGCCAGCCTTCCGTCCAGGCCGAGCAGAAGTCCTCGGCGAAAAAGCGGACCAAGGAACGCCAGACCCGGAGCGGGGCCAAACCTGCGGCGAAGTCCTCAGGACGTCCCGGGGGCAAGGGCAAAGGCGCCGGCAAGAGCGGCAAACCGCGCCGCAGCCGCTGAATCACCGGCAGTTGAGTCACCGGTAGCAGCACTGCTGACACCGCCCGGGGCCGGGGGTACCCTTTGGCGGATGCGGATCAAAATGAGCGGCATCCACGTGGTTGACCCGGAGCGTGCCTACGGGTTCTATACCGGCACCCTTGGCCTGGAACCCCTGATGGCCATGCCCGAATACAACTTGTTCATCGTCTGCTCACCCGAGGACCCGGGCGGACCCGGGCTGCTGCTCGAACCCAGCGACAATCCGGTTGCGGAAGCCTACCGGGCGGGGTTGTACGCACAGCATCTCCCGGTACTGGTGCTTGGTGTCCGGGACGTGCAGGCGGAGTACGACCGGCTCAGCGGCCTGGGGGTGGAGTTCATCGGCGAACCGACCCTGGATGCAATGGGTGCGCAGGCTGTTTTCGACGATGGCTGCGGCAACTACATCCAGCTACACCAGGACTGAACAGGCCATGTTGCTGCCCTGACCCGCCCGCAGCATGGGCAGTCCTCCCCATTGCCTTTACGCCAGATGCCGGTAAGTTGTTGCGCCGGCACGGGTGTTGTTCCGGCGCAACAAATCGGCGGGGGACGATGGGACCAACGGCCATATCCGGCTTCAACATAGATGTCGCGGGCTGTTCCGGCTGAGGGCTGAGGCACACCGCAACGGGGCAGAAAGCGTCGCGGAAGTGTGGATCGGAGAGGATCTGGGCTTTGGTATCGGCAGGTCCTTCGTTCTACGGTTCGTCCCTGCCGGGGGAGGGCAGGCGTGAACTGCGGTTGCTGAAATCCACCGATGCGGCATTGATCCTGGCTTCATGGGCGGGGAGGCCGGACACTATTCGGTTATTCCAGCGGACCGGGGCATCCGGCTTGATGCCCAACCCTCATCACTGGTGTGGGACGCCGTCGTCAGGGTAGTCCACACCGCCCTGACGGGAACGGAACTGGACCTGTCAACGGATGTTCCGTCCGCGTGGCTGTATGCCCGCAAAGAATCCGGCCGCGGCTAATCTCCGGAAGTCCTAGAGTTCGCCCAGCCGCGGGCGCAGCCGTGATTCCTCCAGATCCAGCAGGCGCTGCGCCTCCGCCAGCGTCCGGGATGCGTAACGCCCTTCGCGCCGGGCCAGGAGCAACTGGTCCCGTTCGGCCTCCACGACGGCGCGGCGCAGCCGGCGGTACTGCAGCTGCGGCGTCGCCTCCTCGCTCATGCCCAAGGCGCGTACCCGTTCCCAAGCCAGTTCGCTGCGCAGGAAGGTGCTCTGCCGGACCCGTTCCACCACATCCGGGTCAACGTCCTCCCGCGCACCCAGGCATTCCGCCGGTTCTTCCAGAATCGTCAGTCCGGCACCGCTGAGCTCATCCAGGAGTTTGGCCAGTTCCCGCTGGTCTGCCGCGACGTCGCGTCCCTGGACACCCAGGACCCGGATCACCCATGGCAGGGTTCCGCCCTGCAACAGCAGGGTGGCCACAGCCACGGTAAAGGCAATCAGCACCAGCTGTTCGCGGTACGGGGTCTGCTCCGGCAGGGACTGGGCGGCGGCCAGGGTCACCACGCCCCGCATGCCGGACCAGGAAATCACCATGCCGCCGCGCCAGCCCAAACCCTCGCGGTTGAGTTGCTCGACGTCGGCCCGGCGGCGTCGGTAGAGCAGTTCGGCCCGCCGGTGCCGCCGGCGCTGCCGTTCATCGGTCAGCCCGCGCGCCTTGATCCGGTCCAGGCCCAGCCGGAACCGCTGGGTCCGCAGCTCCTGGTGACGGACCTTCAGCCGGAGCAGATAGATCAGCGGAGTCACCCAGGCGAAGCGCAGAAGGATCAGCAGCACCGTGGTTGCCAGGCCGATCAGGACCGCGTCGAGGACGGGAAGGAGGCTGGCGTCGACGTTCTCCACCAGATGACGCAGTTCCAGTCCCATGAGGAGGAAAACACCGTTTTCCAACAGGAACTGGATGGTCCGCCAGTTGATGCTGTCATTGATGCGGGCCTGCGCCGTGAAAGCGGACGCGCTCCGGTGCCCGGTGTACAGCCCGGCAACAACGACGGCCAGGACCCCTGACGCTCCTGCTTCCTCCGCCGGGATGAAGGCAATGAAGGGAACCACGAAGGAGATTGCCGTATCGAGCACCGGATCGTGGAGTTTCGACCGGACATAGACCGTGGCGGCACCAACCAGCAGCCCCACCAGAACGGCAACAACGACGGCGAACCCAAAGTCGCCGATGCCGGCCCAGATGCTGGACAAACCGCCGGCAGAAGCCGCGACGGCCGAGCGCAGCAGCACCAGCGCGGTGGCATCGTTGACCAGTCCCTCCCCTTCGAGGACCGTGACCAGGCGCGGAGGCAGGCCCAGCTTCTTGCCGATCGAGGTGGCGGCAACGGCGTCGGGCGGGCTGACCACGGCGCCCAGCGCCACTGCGGCGGCAAAGTTCAGGTCCGGCAGCAACAGGTAGAGGAGCAGTCCCGTGGCGAACGCCGAAAAAAGGACGAGGAAGACGGACAACGAGGAAATGGCGCCGATGTTGCGGCGGAAGTCCACCACGGGGACGTTTACTGCGGCCGCATACAGCAGCGGGGGCAGCACCCCCATCAGGATCCATTCATGCGGAACGGAGAACTCCGGGACGCCGGGCGTATAGGACAGGGCCAGGCCCACTACCACCAGGACCAGTGGTGCAGCTATCCCGAGACGCCTGGAAAAAGCGGCAACGGTCACGACTACGGCAACGCCTACTACAGCAAACAGACCCAATTCCACACTTCAACATTAACCCCGGCCGGGCTGTGCTCCTGTGGCGGGAGCGGGTTACGTATAGGGGGACCAGCCGGTCAGCGCAGTCATGCCGTCCACGGTGACACCGTAAATCGCGTAGATGGTCACCGGCACCATCAAGGCCCATTCCCGCCAGGATCCGGCCGCGCCGATCAGCGGCAGCGAGAAGGCGCCGCTGCTCCGCCAGAGCTTGCTGACAACCGGAAAACGGACCAGGGAACGCGGGCGCTTGATCCGCAGCGGCCACAGGATCATCACGCCTTGATGGGTGAGGAGGTCACCGACAATATGCACTGCCACCCCCAGGCCCACCGCCACGGGAAGCCAGTCATTGTTTTCCGGGGCATACACGGCAATAAACACCGAGAAGGCCAGGGCGAGGGACCAGCTCCGGACCGGACCGCCGGCAATCTTCAAGGCCTTGAACGCGAATCCCATTAACAGGACGGACAGGATTCCGGCGCCCAGGGCCACTGATCCAAAGATCGGCACATCGGCGGTCACCCTGCCCAGGGCCGTCGCCAGTGCCACGAAGACGGCCAGGCCGAGCAGGGAATGCGTGCCGCGCCGGTGGCCGCCGCTGACGGCCTCCGTGAGCCGGGCGAGGATCTTGGTGAGGGGCGGAAGGGAGTAGGCAATACTCCCGCTGTGGTGATCGAGGTCCGGCAGCAGCGCGGCACCGGCGGTCAGCAGGGCACCGGTGACGACGCCGAGCGGGGTCACCGGATACCAGCCGAACGCGTGCGGAGCGGTGGAGGCGACGGCAACCCAGGCCGCAGCGCCGCTAGCGGCATGGTGGCCACCCATCATGGTTGAAAAGTCCTTCCAGGGGGCGGTGCAGGCGCCAAAGAGTGTATTGAAGCTACCTATTTTTCCACGGTTTCCCCGGGCTGCGGTTCAACCTGGTCCGCAGCTGGGCAGACTTAAGCGACGGCGAAGCCCAAATGGCGCAGAACGGCATCAACGATTTCAGCCGGAGAGTCCGTTATTTCTATGCGGATACCGGATTCCTCCGGAGAAAGCGGCTCCAGGGTGCTTATTTGGGAGGGCAGCAGCGACGGCGGCATAAAGTGGCCGCTCCGCGTTTTCATCCGCTCGGCAAGCACCTCGGTGCTTCCATCCAGATGCACGAAGGTCACCTCCCCGGACGCCTGTGACAGGACGTTGCGGTAGGTGCGTTTCAGGGCGGAACACGTGACGATGGTGCAGCGGCCGTTTTCCGCCTGGGTGCCCATCCAATCGCGGATGGCGTAGAGCCACGGCCAGCGGTCGTCGTCGTCCAGGGGAACGCCGGCGGACATTTTGGCAATGTTAACGGCGGGATGGAATTCGTCGGCCTCGGCGGCAATCCAGCCGAGGCGTTTGGAGAGTAGGTTGGCGATGGTGGTTTTGCCTGAGCCGGCGACACCCATGATGACGAGGTGCTGTGCAGTTGGGGTCATTGATATCTCCTTGGGACGCCCTTGTCGCGCGGATTCGGACCGTTTTGCCGGCCCGGGGGATCTGCGGCAAAGGTATCATCAAAGAGCCGAAGTGCCTACGATTCTTCCCGGTCCTTTGCGTCTGGACGTGGTTTAGTGGAAATGGTGCGTGACCGCCGGAAAACCACTATCGACGCTCGGCCGAAGCGGGGCGAAGGCAGGTGCCAAATATATGCAGTCAGCGGAATATACCCGGAACCCAGCGGGAAAGTTGCGGATATGAATGAACAAG
Source organism: Arthrobacter sp. zg-Y769 (assembly GCF_020907405.1). Taxonomy (GTDB): domain Bacteria; phylum Actinomycetota; class Actinomycetes; order Actinomycetales; family Micrococcaceae; genus Arthrobacter_B. The sequence goes on along the minus strand of NZ_JAJJOE010000011.1, from coordinate 178,109 downwards.
CCGGCCCTCCGGCCGCAGTCCTGAACGCCCGGATCATCGAATCCCTGGGCCAGGACATCGCTTCCGGAGCGCTTGCCCCGGGGGATCGGCTCACGCTTGAGGGGCTGCAGCAGGAGTTCGGCGTTTCCCGCACAGTGGTCCGTGATTGCATGCGGATCCTCGAGTCCATGAACCTGGTGTACTCCAAACGCCGGGTCGGCATTGTGGTTCAGGCACCGGAACTTTGGAACGTGTTCGATCCGCGGATTATCAAGTGGCGGCTTGCCGGTCCGGGCCGGGCCGAGCAGTTCCGGACCCTGACCGAACTGCGGGTGGGAGTGGAACCGGTAGCCGCGGCTGCCGCCGCCCGGCACGCCGGAGCGGATGAACGAACCCGGTTAGTGGAGCTGGCCGGGGAACTCAGGAGGCTCGGCGAGGCGGGGGAGCTGGACGGGTTTCTGCAGTCCGATATCGAGTTCCATACGCTGCTGCTGCGGGCCAGCGGCAACGACATGTTCGCCTCGCTCGAGGAGGTCGTGGCCGAGGTGCTCACCGGGCGCACCCGGCAGGGCATGATGCCGGCGAACCCGACCGAAGCGGCCCTCCGGGGACACCTGCTCGTGGCCGAAGCCGTCGCTGCAGGAAACGGTGCCGCCGCGATGGCGCACATGACGGAACTGTTGGAGGAAGTACGGCAGGCCGTCGTCGGGTAGCTGGCCCCTGCGGGCCCGGTTGTTGGAAACGGCGCTCGGCGCTGATGACAAAGGCCGGCGCACCCCGTCGAAAGGGGATACGCCGGCCCGGTAACCCCAGTCCTAGCGGGTAGCTTCCAGATTGCTGTCCTGCGGGGTAACGACTTCGGCCGTGGCGGCAATGTTCTCGGCATCCACCATCCAGGCGTACTGCTCCAGCTTGGCAATGAAGCCGTGCAGGATGTCGGCGGTGGTCGGATCTTCCTCGTCCACCTGGTCGTGGACGTCGCGCATGGTCTTGACGACGGCGTCCAGCATGGCGACCACGTGGGTCACGGTGTCGCGGGTGTCAACCAGGCCGGCCGGGAACGGGGGCAGGCTGGTGCCGTTGGCTACCGCCACGCTGCGGCCGTCCGGAACGGCTCGGAGGGCACGCATGCGCTCGGCCAGTTCATCGGTGAAGATGCGGGCGTCCTCAATGATCTCGTCAAGCTGCAGGTGCAGGTCCCGGAAGTTCTTTCCCACCACGTTCCAGTGCGCCTGCTTGCCCTGCAGGTGCAGCTCGATCATGTCCACCAGGACGGCCTGCAGGTTGGTGGTCAGCTCTTCAGATGCCTTCATGTTTTCCTCCAATGTTGACGAAAAATGAGTACTGGATTCACTCGCGGAAGAAGTCCGGACATCATCTGCACGGATGGCTTCGGCGGGTGGATTGTTCCCCAGCCTAACCCCGGGGCGCGGCGCGGAACAGAATGCACCGGACCGGGGAAAGCTAATATAAGCAACCTTACTTCCAGTTGAAGTGCCTTGTCCTCCTGTGTACCGTGAGGAAATCGGGGCTAGTGGTAAACGGCCCGGCCAAACGCAGGATTCGCACTACCGGAGGGATCACATGACCACCGTAGAAGAGTCAATTAACGTAGCAGTACCGGTCACCACGGCCTACAACCAGTGGACCCAGTTCGAGTCCTTCCCGCACTTCATGGGCGGGGTTCTCTCCATCACCCAGCTTTCGGACACCACCACCCACTGGGTGACCAAGGTGGCCGGAGTCGAGCGGGAGTTCGACACCGAAATCACCGAACAGCATCCGGATGAACGGGTCGCCTGGAAGAGCACGGACGGAAAGTCCCATGCCGGCGTCGTGACCTTCCACCGCCTGGGCGACGCCGAGACCCGGGTGACCGTCCAGCTGGACTGGGATCCCCAAAACCTTGTCGAGAAGCTGGGCGCCGTTGTTGGTGCCGATGACCGGCAGGTGAAGTCGGACCTGGTGCGGTTCAAGGAGTTCATTGAAAGCCGCGGGTCCGAAACGGGCTCATGGCGGGGGAACGTGGATGCCCCGGGCAACGCGGCGACCGGAACAGCCGGCGAAGCTCCGGCAGGACCGACGTCAACCGACACGTCCCGGCTGGCAGCGGCCCCCGACGTGGATCCGGCAATGGACGATCCGGAATCCGGCGGACCCCGGGCCGGCCTCTAACCACCCGGCAGACAAACGAAGAACTGCGGATGCCCTGCAGGGCATCCGCAGTTCCGGTTTAACCGGTTCCCGCTATCAGGCGGGATCGAGGTTCTTTACCGCGGGACCTTCGAGCAGTGTCCCCTTTGCGGTGAAACGGGAGCCGTGCAGCGGGCAGTCCCAGGACTGTTCAGCGTCGTTCCAGTTCAAGACCCCCTTGAGGTGCGGGCACACGGCCGACACCCGGCTGGTCTTGCCGGCCACGGTGCAGCTACCCACCGGCTTGCCGTTTTCCCGGGACACCACGCCCTGCCCCTCCGGCGGGACCGTGTCCGTGCTGCTGACCAGTCCGGCGGCCCAGCCGGTGAGCATCGAGAGTCCAACCTCGGCGTTGTCCCGCAGGGTGGACGCGGCGTCCAGCGGAGCCACCCGGGGCTTGTACAGCTCGCGGGCCCACGGATTCTCTCCACCGAGAATCTCCGCGCTCAGGGCCAGGGAAGCCGCAACGGCATTGGTCATTCCCCACTTGTTGTAACCGGTCGCCGCGTAGATGTTCGAACCCATCAGCGGCAGCTGCCCCACGTAGGGCAGGCTTCGCGCCGGTGAATAGTCCTGCGCCGACCAGGCAAAACTTGCAGCGCTGCCCACCGCGAAGTGTTCCGCCGTCCAGCCCACCAGGTCATCAACCAGTTCCTGGGTGTGTTTTTTCCGGCCCACCGTGTGTCCGTTGCCCCCGGCGAGCAGGTAGGAGATGCCGTCCGCCTCGGCGGTCCGCAGCGAGCGGGTGGGTGACTCCACCGAAAGGTACATCCCCTGCGGCACCGTTCCCGTAACCGGCAGGGCGACGGCGTAGGAACGCTCGGGCTTCAGGACGGTGAAATAGCCGCCGCGGTCAAGGATCGGGATGCCGGTGGCCAGCACCAGGTGCCGGGCAGTCACTTCGCCCTGGCTGGTTCCGACTTTGATGCCGGTGCCGTCCTCATGGCGGGCTCCGGTGACCCGGACGCCTTCGATCAGGCTGCCGCCGTGGGAGCGGAAGTCCTTGGCCAGGCCTGCGAGCACGTTCATCGGCTGGATCTGTGCCTGGTCGCGAAGCCGCAGTGCCCCCGTGGTTTCAAAGGGCAGTTCGGTTTCCGTGGTGAACTCGACGTCGAGTCCGGCCGCCTGGGCCGCGTCGTGTTCTTTCCGCAGGCTCTTTAGCCCCTGCTCGGTGGTGGCGTAGGTATAGGCATCCCGAACCTCGTAGCCAATGCTGTTTTCATCGCAGAAGCGCAGCAGCCAGCTTTGTCCCTGCCGGTTGGCTTCCACATACTGGCGGGCAATCTCCGCGTTGTGGTGCGATGTGATGCTGGACAGCTGCGTCCCCTGCAGCAGGGAGACCTTGGCAGTGGTGTTGCCGGTGGAAACGGCGCCTACCGTGCGCGCTTCCAGGACGGCCACGCGCTGTCCGCTGCGTGCCAGCAGGGCCGCAGTCGTCAGGCCGGTAAGCCCGGCGCCGACCACCACGGTGTCGTAGGACGCACCGGGATCGTAGGGATCAGTGGGTATAACGGGCGCGGTGTCGAGCCATAGAGATTTCAAGTTATCCTTCCCGCCAAACTGACGAAGTGATGTGGGAGCCGCCCTGCGGTCCCAGGTGGAGCATGCCGCCGTCGACGGCCCGGGAAGCGCCGGTGCCGGAATCCGATCCCGTGACTATTGCCGTTTTCGGCGCAAACACCATTGGTACCCCCTCGTCGAAAGTCAGTATGCTTCCCACCTTGCCCCAATTGTGCAACAGTTTAAAGTCCTGATCACCGAATCCTCCCGGTCCGGTCCTCCGGTGCTGCGGAGCAGAGGAGTCATCATGGCATACCCCAGCTACAGTTCCGGCGGCCTTTCCGCACGCCGGACCAGTGCGCAAAAAGCCGCATTAGCCTTCGGGATTATTTTCCTGCTCCTAGGGGTCCTGGGTTTCATTCCCGGGATTACGGCAAGCTACAGCCAGCTTTACTTCGCGGGTTACGCCTCGGAAGCCGCGCTTCTGGGCATTTTCCAGGTCTCGGTGCTGCACAACGTAGTCCACATGCTGCTGGGATTCGCCGGGCTTGCCCTGGCGCGGAGGCATTCGTCGGCGAAACTCTTTTTACTGGGTGGAGGCATTCTTTACGCCCTGCTCTTCATTTACGGGCTGCTTATCCCGCTGGATTCAGATGCCAACTTCGTCCCTTTCAACACCGCGGACAACTGGCTCCACGCGGTCCTGGCCGTGGTGATGATCCTGCTGGGTATCTTCCTGGGCCGTGAGAGCGAACCCAGCTCGTACCGCAGCAACCCGAATCCCGGCGAAGGGTCAATTCCCAACTAGGAACTCCAGGGCCATCGGCGGGTGCGGCAGCCGGAATGCGCGGTTTGGCCTGCGGCGGCGGAGTGCTGGCAGACTAGGTTTATCGACACGCCCGCACCGGGCGGTTTCGCTGAAAGGAACCTGGATTGTCCGCCGCACTGATGGTCATTGACATGCAGAACGCCTATTTCGAAAGCCCCGCTCTGCAGAAGCATCAGGAACGGTTGGTGGAAAAAACCAACGAGCTCATCGGTTTGGCCAAGGCAGCCGGTGTTCCGGTGCTGATGGTCTGCACCGAACACGAGCGGGATAAGTCCACCTGGACCCTGAGCATGCTGGACGACGACCAGGGCTTCATCTTCAGCGGCAGCGACCAGGCCGACTTCATTCCGGGCCTGGATTATGAGGACCTGCCGCGCCTGGTGAAGACCCGCGACAGCGCCTTTGTAGGCACGGACGTCCTGCTGCGGCTGCGTAACTGGAATGTCGAGACCCTGGTCCTGGCCGGCGTCGCCACCCACAACTGCGTGGCACAGACCGCCGCTGACGCCTTCGCGAACAACTTCCGGGTCCGTTTTGCCCGTGAGGCGCTGGCCTCCACCAATGACGAATATGAAGAAGCCGTCCTGCGCGTGCTCTCGGATGAATACCGTCAGCCGATCGAGAGCAACGCGGATTTGAAGGACTTCTTCAACGCCCGGAAGGGCTAGCCTGCCGGTGCTGGAATCCGCCGTCCGCCTTGATTAGCGTAGGGACATGGACGCACAGGAAATCCAGCACCGGATCCAGGAACTCGTAGCGCAGGAGCAGGCCCTCCGCGAGGAGGATCCCGGTCCTGACCCGGAAAAGCATGCCGCAGAGCTGCGCCGCATCGAGGAACAGATCGACCAGCACTGGGACCTCCTCCGCCAGCGGCGCGCCAAGGCCGACGCCGGGCAGGACCCGGACGAGGCGCAGGAGCGGCCGGTCGGCGAAGTCGAGGGGTACCGCCAATAGCGGTCAGGCTTAGGGCCGGCCGGCGCGGAGACAGCCGGCCCGGCTACCGCCGGCGGCTGCCGGCTGGCTTCGACGTGCCTGCCTCAGCACCCGGATCCTCTCCGCCGGCAACCTGCCGCAGCAGGGTAGCGGCACCAATGCTGCGGCGGAAACCGCTTTCCCCCCTGAACGTTTTCCCAAGGGCCCAGAGAATCAGGCAGCCTTTGCTGAGGGTCTTCAGCAGTCCGGCGTTGCGGGGCGTCAGCGCCATCATGGATGCCACCCCAAACACGCCCCAGCCGATGAGCGGGCCGTTCGGTACCAGGAAAACGGTCTGCCGGCCCAACCGGTCGGTGAAAAAATTGCGAGATGCCATAGTGTTCAGGCGCCTTTCCGGGTTTTAGCCGTGCTCTTTGTGCTCTTTGAGTCCGCCGATTTGGACTTGGCGGACGCCTTCTCTGCGCCGTCGTCATCCTTGGTGCCCTTGGTGCCCTTGGTGTCGGATGCACCCTTTTTGCCGCGGTTCTTCTCTACGCTGCGCCGCAGGGCCTCCATGAGGTCCAGGACCTTGCCGCCCTCGTCCTCTTCGGATTCTGAACCGAAGGTTTCCTCCGTGTCGAGCGAATCCCCCTGTTCCAGCTTCGCGTCGATGAGGGTTTTGAGTTGTTCCTGGTAGTCGTCGGTGAATTCGGAAGGATCGAAGTCCCCGCTGAAGGAATCCACGAGGGCCGAGGACATTTCCAGCTCCTTGGCGGAAATCCGCACCTTTTCATCCAGCGAGGGGAAGCTTGCCTCGCGGACCTCGTCCTCCCACAGCAGGGTCTGCAGGGTCAGCACGTCGCCGCGCACGCGCAGGGCACCCAGTCGGCTCTTCTGCCGGAGCGAGAACTGCACGATAGCCGTGCGGTCGGTGTCTTCCAGGGTGCGGCGCAGCAGGACGTAGGACTTGGTCGACTTGGAGTCCGGTTCCAGGTAATAGGTGCGGTCAAAGAGGATGGGGTCCACCTGCTCGCTGGGCACGAATTCCACGACGTCGATTTCCCGGCTTTTCTCCACGGGAAGGGAAGCCAGATCCTCGTCGGTGAGGACCACGGTCTGTTCACCGTCGTCGTACGCCTTGGCAATGTCCTTGTATTCCACCACCTCGCCGCAGATCTCGCAGCGGCGCTGGTAGCGGATGCGCCCGCCGTCTTTGCCGTGCACCTGGTGCAGGCTGACGTCATGGTCCTCGGTGGCGGCATAGACCTTGACCGGTACGTTGACCAGCCCAAACGCAATGGCGCCTTTCCAGATCGCTCTCATGTAGTCCAGTGAACACTAGATTCCGGGTCCGTTGCCAGAGCCGGGTTTCCCTGCGCGTGCCTCCCGCAGATGCTCCCACAGCAGCCGATACACCCTTGGATCGGAAAAATAGGCGGTGTGGGATTCGGGAAACGGTTTGCCGGAGTCCACCTCAGTGTCGGTCACATTCACTTCCCGGCCGGCAAAAACACGCTCCGCACAGAAGGAAAGCAGGTCACGCTCGTCCCAGAAGTTCAGCCAGGGAACTGCCGGGCCCGTCCCGCCGCGGGCCGGTCCCAGATAGGCCAGTGCGTCGAGGAGATAAAACCACGGAGCGGAAGAGCCCACGGTCACCAGGAGATCCGCTCGAATGCCCCGGGCTTCGGGGGAGCTGAGCAGGTCAACGGCCGCCACGGAGCCGAGACTGTGGCCGAACAGCACCACGGGAGCGTCCTGGTCCGTGCTGCGCAGGGTGTCTGCGATGCGGGCACGGGCTGCCGGACCGTGGCGCAGGTAGAAAGCGATCTTGCCGAAGAAGCCGCCGGCGGCGTCGGTCAATCGGATCCGGTGCCGGATTCCCGCGTCCGTGAGCACTCCCAGGACCAGGTCCTGCAGCGTTTCGCCCAGGAAGGCGGCGTCCGGCCTAGCGGGCGGAGCACCGGCGACGGCGGCCCGTTTCAGCGGATCCGCCGCCCCCAGGTCCATGCCGAAAAGCGCCAGCGCGAGGGCCGCGTCGGACACGCCCGGCGGATCGTCGGCGACGTACCGCGGGGGCAGGGCCGGGACGAAGCTGACCTCATCGGGTGCGGCGGCCGCCCAGTCAACCGCCAGGACCCGGTAATCGGATAATCCCGGTACCTCGGCTACCTGCTCCCGGATCCGGTCCGCGAACTGCGGGCTGGACCGGCCGGTTCCCGGCAGGAAAACCAGCGTTCCGGGTTTCTCGGGCGGTCCGAGGGGTACGGGCTCCACACCTGCCTCCTTCGCTGCGGCGGCACCTTCACCGGCGCCGCAGGGCAGCGGCTTCGGATAGGGACACTTTCACACGCCCCGGCTCCGGCCGCCAGTGCGGACCCAACGGCGGATAATGGGTGCAGTCAAGGAAGGGCGGGGCCGTGGAAGCGAATACACCCGGGACGGTGCCGGCGCGGCTGGAACTGTCCGTGGGGCAGGTGGCCGAGCGCAGCGGCGTCAGCGTGTCCGCGCTGCACTTTTACGAACGCCAGGGGCTGCTCTCCAGCCGCCGGACACAGGGAAACCAGCGGCGCTATGACCGTTCGGTGCTCCGCCGGGTGGCCGTGATCCGCGCAGCGCAGCAGGCAGGGATCCCGCTGGCCGTGATCAACCGGGCCTTCGCGGAACTACCCCCGGACGGAGTGCCTGACCAGGCCGACTGGCAGCGGCTTTCAGCCGCCTGGCAGCAGGAACTCAATACCCGCATCCACCACCTGCAGGCGCTGCGTGACCGGCTTGACGGCTGCATTGGCTGCGGCTGCCTGTCGCTGGCCCAGTGCCGGTTCGTGAATCCTGACGATTCCGGCACCGGCACCGGCGCCCGCGCTTTCGACATCTGACCCCGCGATTTGACCTCAACTAAGGTTGAGGTTCTAGCGTTGAGGAATGCCCACGCTGGGTTGGTCTGCGGAAGGACTTGAGATGACGCGGGAAACTGCTCTGTGCGAGCGGAATGTAACGGATGCTTTCAAGGACGCCTTTCGGGCACATCCGGCGGGAGTGGCCATCATTACGGCCGACGGCGGCACCGGCCCCGTGGGCCTGACAGCCTCCTCGGTATCCTCCGTTTCGGCCGAACCGCCGATCCTGTCCTTCTCCCTTGCCTCGACCCACGGGACGGCCGGCGTGATTGCCGGGTCCGAAACCGTCGTCGTCCACCTGCTTGGCGCCGACAACGCCCCGCTGGCAGCACTTTTCGCCCGGCAGGGGGCGGACCGGTTCAGCTCCACGCCAACCCGCACGCTGCCCGGCGGCGAGCCCCTCCTGGAGGAAGCCCCCGTGGCACTGCGGTGCCGGATCGACGGCAGGATCCCCGTGGGCAGCTCCATCCTGATCGCTGCCACCGTCCTGGAAATCCTGCCCGGCCGCACGGACCAGGAGCCGCTCGTCTACCACAACCGGACCTATCACCGTCTGGGCGGGCACTCAGTACTGGGCCAGGCCGGGCAGGTTGCCGCCGCAGCCGGCCAATAGCGGATAATCGGGTTCAAGACCCGTCCGGCGGCCGCCGGCGGGAAGCAACCCACCGGAAGGCACGGCAATGGCAAAGAAAAAACTCAAGGACCTGAGCAGCGGACAGAAAAAGGGCCTCGGAGCCCTGGCCGGAGTCCAGTTCCTGCTCGCCGGAGCCGCGCTGCGGGATTTGAAGAAGCGCCCGAAGGACCAGATCCGCGGCAGCCGCGGATGGTGGATGGCCGCGTGCGGCATCAACTTCGCCGGCCCCATTGCGTACTTCCTCTTCGGCCGCCGGTCCGCCTAGGCATGGTGCGTTCGCGCAGCACCGGAACCAAACCGCCCGTCCTCGAACCGGTCCGCCTGCAGGACCTCGCCGACGGCGCGGGCGTTCCCGTAGGCAGCCACCAGGAAGCGGTTGCATACACCGGCGAATCCTTCGCCGGCCTGGAGCTGCGCGGGGCAGTGTTCACCGAATGCAGCCTCACCGGGGTCTCCCTGGACAACGCGGACCTCACCGCTGCCCGGTTCCTGGAATCAACTCTGGAAAACCTGTATGCCCCGGTGTTCCGGGCGGCACGGACCACGTTCCGGGACGTAGAGATCTCCAACCCGCGCCTGGGCTCCGCTGAGCTATACGGCGGGAGCTGGAACTCCGTGCGGGTTGACGGAGGCAAGATCGATTTCCTCAACCTTCGCGGCTGCACGCTGACCAACGTACTGTTCTCCAACTGCATCATCGGTGAACTGGATTTGGACGGCGCGCGGCTGAACCGGGTGGCGTTCCGCGACTGCCGGATCGACTCCCTGCTGCTGGGCAGCGGCGGTACGGCCGTGGACGCGGATCTGCGCGGGTCCGCGTTCCGCAGCATCACCGGACTTGCCGGATTTAAGGGCTTCACCGTGGACGAAGAGCAGCTGGTGCTGCTGGCTCCGCTGCTCGCGGACCAGCTGGGCCTGCGGGTGGAAGCCTAGGGCTGCCCGGCGTACTGGTCCCAGGGGATATTCCAGTCGCCGTAGCCGTCCCAAATGGGAACCGGCCCGGCTTCGGTGTTCAGCACCTGCACCACGTCGCCGGCGTCGAACGTGTCGTAGAAGTACTTGGCACCCTCGGCGGACATCCCTACGCAGCCGTGCGAAACGTTGATCCGCCCCAGGGCACCCACGGCGCCGTCGAGGGCCTGGTGGACAAAGACGCCGGTGTTGGTCAGGCGGCTCGCCCAGGAGGCGTCGAACGGTTCGTAGTAGTCCGGATCGCCGGGCGACAGCCCGATGCTCTCGGCGCGGAAGGGAAGCTTCTCGTGCTGGCTGACCACCACCTGGTAGCCCGAAGGCGAAGGCCAGGTGGGTTCGCCGAGGGTGACGGGGAAGGTCCGGACCAGCTGCCCGTCCAGGAACACCTGCATGGTCTTGGTGTTGTTATCCACCACGGCCAGGCGGGTGTTGTGCGTGTTGAAGGTACGGGTTTCGTTGAAGTTGCCGATCATGCCGTTGCCGAAGTCCACGCCGAACAACTGCATGTCCACGGTGACGGCGCTGTTGGGAGCCCAGAAGGCTTCCGGACGGTAGCGGACCCGGTTGTCTGTGATCCAGTAAAACGCACCGGTCTGGCCCGAGGTGCTGGTGACCTTGATGGCCTGTTCCACCGCGTCCTTGTTGGTGACCGGTTCGCTGAAGGTGATGTCGATGGGCTGGCCGACGCCCACACTGGCGGCATTCTGGGGATACATAAAGGCATTGGCTTCGTTCGCGGGAAGCACGGTTTCAAAGCCCTGCCTGCGCGTGGTCTCTTTGCCGGCGGAGTCGGTGAGCACCACTTCCATGCCGTACCTGGTGTTGAAGGCGAGGGGTGCACCCGCGGTCCAGACGGCTCCGTCTGCGGACATTACGCCCGGCACGGGATCTCCGCCTGCCTCCGGCTTCAGGATGACTTCGTCAATAACCGCGTTGGTGGCGGTTACCGAGGGAAGCTCGGCGGGGTTGACGCCCACGGCGCCGTCAGCCGGCGTGGTGGTGATGGATACCGGGGCGGCCTGCACGGACGGCGACGCCGATGCGGACGCGGATGCGCCGGCGGAGGGGGACGAACCGGTTTCGGCAGGGCCCAGACGGCCGGTGGCGAAGGCTGCGCCGAGGATTCCGCCTATGACGAGCACCGCGGCAACCGCCGCGGCTATTGGCCATTTACGGCTCTTCTTGTCCTGCACAGCCAAGTCCCCTCAAGTACAAGCCGGGGAGCCGTCACGACAGACGGAACCGGCATAGTTGCAGCTGGGCCGGCTCGACCGGCGCGTATTGTCCTACCGATGATATTAGCTTCTCTGTATATCTGGGACGTCGTTACGGAATTGTCGCCTAACCGGCAGTTCCCGGGTTCGCCGGAGCTGCCAGCCGGGCCGCCTGCCGCGTGATGTTCCTGGCCATGGAGGGAAAAACCAGGCCGTGGAAAGGGGCAATGAGCCACCAGTAGAGTTTGCCGCCCAGCCCTTTCGGGAAGTAGATGGCCCGCTGCCGGTACAGGCTGCCGCCCTGGCCGTCCGGATCCACGCGCATCTCCAGCCAGGCCTTGCCCGGCACCCGCATTTCCGCACGCAGCCGCAGCAGGGTGCCGCGCTCCAGCAGTTCCACGCGCCACCAGTCCACCACGTCGCCGGTGAACAGGGTGGTGGGATTCCGCCGGCCGCGCGTAAGCCCTGCACCTCCCACGGTTTTGTCGAGGACGCCTCGGATGGCCCAGGCCATGGGCAGCGAATACCAGCCGTTCCGGCCGCCTACCCCCTCGATAACCCGCCACACCGCGGCCGGGTCCACTGCCGCACGGCGCTGCCGGGTATCCACATACACCGTCTGGCCGGCCCAGTCCGGGTCGCTGGGCAGCGGATCGGATGCCAGATCGGCGGTTGCCGAGGCGTTGGCCCAGGTGGTCTCCACCTCCCCGCGTTTTTCCTTGCCCAGCGCCCGTTTCACGGCGTCGTGGTAGTCCGTCAATCCGCCGTCGGGCAGCGGCAGATACTGGTCAATATCATGTTCCTTGGCGACGGCGTCATGCTGCAGGGATTCCACCAGCGGCAAGGACATGGAACGCGGAATAGGGGTCACCAGGGCCACCCAGAGTCCGGCGAGCCGCGGCGCGGGCAGCGGCAGGGCATAAATGCGACGGCGGGGCAGGCCGGCCTCCTCGGCGTATCCGTTCATGATTTCCGCGTAGGTAAGCACTTCCCGTGAGCCGATATCGAAGGTGCGGTTCACCTCGCGCGGGATATCCGCTGCCCGCACCAGGTAGTGCAGCACGTCCCGGACGGCAATCGGCTCGATCCGGCGCCGCACCCAGCTGGGCGCCGGCATCACGGGCAGGGTTTCCGTCAGGTGCCGGATCATCTCGAAGGAGGCGGATCCGGAACCGATAACGACGCCGGCCTGGAACACCACCGCAGGCACCTCGCCTTCGAGCAGGATCCGGCCCACCTCGGTACGGGATTTCATGTGGGGCGAAAGCTCGCCTTCGGGATGCAGCCCGCCGAGATACACAATCCGCTTCACGCCCGCCTCCGCAGCGGCGTCGGCCACCAGATGCGCAATGGCCGACTCCTGGTCGCTGAAACCCTTGCCGGAGGCCATCGAGTGCACCAGGAAGTACAAGGTATCGATTCCGGTGAAGGCCTCTGCAGCCGACTCCCGATCCGAGAGGTCGCCCTGGACAATTTCAACCTCGGACGCCCAGGGCACATCGGAGAGCTTTTCCGGGGAGCGGGCCAGGACCCGGACGCGGTGGCCGTCCTCCAGGAGCAGCGGGACCAGCCGCCCGCCGATGTAGCCGGTGGCGCCGGTGACCAGGACGTGCTGGCGTTCTGTCATTTTTCCAACATACACACGCGGTGCCGCCGTGGTCAGGGCAGCCGGACGGTCTGCGGAAAACCGCCCGAAACCCCGTGCCGGGTGCCGGAACCCTTTCCGCGGGCGAATTGGTAAGCCCCCTGATGAACTACTGGCGTTTGTTCCGTATCCCGGTAAGACTAGGGGGCATGGCGACAGGCGGAGGAAACAAGCAGGAGACCGTCAGCGTGGAGGGGCATCGGCTCCGCTTGACCAACCTGGACAAAGTGCTTTATCCGGAAGCGGGCACCACCAAGGCGGACGTGATTTCCTACTACGCTGCCGTGGCCGACTACATGCTGCCGCACTCGCGCAACCGCGCCGCCACGCGCAAACGCTGGGTGCACGGAGTGGGCACGCCCGAACATCCCGGGCAGGTGTTCTTCCAGAAGAACCTCGAGGACTCCGCACCGTCCTGGGTGAAGCGGTTCTCGATCGAGCACAAGACCTCCACCAACACCTATCCGGTGGTGAACGACCTGGCCACGCTGACCTGGCTGGCCCAGTCCGCCGCCCTGGAAATCCATGTGCCGCAGTGGCAGTTCGGGCCGCGCGGCAGGATCGGCAACGCGGACCGGATGGTCCTGGACCTCGACCCCGGCGACGGCGTGGGACTGGCGGAGTGCGCCGAAGTGGCCCGCCTGGCCCGGGCCATCCTCTCTGACATGGGCCTGGACGCCCGGCCCGTGACCAGCGGCTCCAAGGGCATCCACCTCTATGCCGCGCTGGACGGAAGCCAAAGCTCCGACGACATCAATGCCGTGGCCCACGAGCTGGCCCGCGCCCTGGAAGCAGACCATCCGGATTTGGTGGTCAGCGATATGAAGAAGACGCGCCGCGTGGGCAAGGTGCTGGTGGACTGGAGCCAGAACAACGGCAACAAAACCACCATCTGCCCCTACTCGCTGCGCGGCCGGTTCACTCCCACGGTGGCGGCACCGCGGACGTGGAAGGAACTTGAGGATCCGGATCTGGCGCAGCTGGACTACCGGCAGGTGCTGGACCGCGTCCGCGACGGCTCCGACCCGCTCGGGGGAATGGAGAGCGGCGCCTTCGAGGAGGAGTCGCTGGAGGAGGCCACGGAGGTGTCCACGGAGGTGTCCGGGCAGGCGGCCGGGGAGGCCCCGGCCGGGGGCCGGACCGGCGCGGACCGGCTGACCAAATACCGGAGCATGCGGGACGCGGCGAAGACGCCGGAACCGGTCCCGGAGGAGCCGTCCACGCCGTCCGAGGGCAACAGCTTCGTCATCCAGGAACACCACGCCCGGCGGCTGCACTGGGATTTCCGCCTCGAGCACGACGGCGTACTGGTGTCCTGGGCGCTGCCCAAGGGGCCGCCGTCGACCTCCGGGAAGAACAACCTGGCCGTCCAGACCGAGGATCATCCGCTGGATTACGGCAAGTTTGAGGGACATATTCCCAAAGGGGAATATGGCGGCGGGGACGTCACCATCTGGGATCACGGCACGTATGAGCGGGAAAAGTGGCGGGACGGCAAGGAAGTCATTGCCGTGCTGCACGGCCAGCCCGACGGCGGCCTGGCCCGCGACGGTGCCGCCGACCGCCGCTACGCCCTGATCCACACCGGCTCGGGCGGCGACAAGGCCAACAACAACTGGCTGATCCACCTGATGAAGCACCAGCCGAAGCCGGGCGAAAAGGGAAAACCCGAAGAGCTTCCGGCGAAGGAGTCCACCGCGGCTCCCGCCGACGCGCCGGAATCCCCCACGGAGTCCGTGGCCGCTGCCGCCCGGACACAGCCTGCCACGGCGGCCGCCCCGGCAAAGACCTCGTCCGTCGACGTCGGGAAGGTGGCCCGCGACGCGGAAGACGCCTCGGTGCCCGCCGTGGAGCCGATGCTGGCCACGCTCGGCAGCCGGGCGGAGATCAACGACGACGACGAGTGGGCCTTCGAGATGAAATGGGACGGCGTGCGCGCCGTCGTAACCGTGACGCCGGAGGGCACCCGGCTGGTGTCCCGCAACGGCAACGACATGACCGCCGCCTATCCGGAACTGCAGGACCTCAGCGCGCACCTCAACGGGGAGCGGGCGGTACTGGACGCCGAAATCGTTGCCATCAGCAAGGCCGGCCGGCCGGACTTCGGCCTGCTGCAGCCCCGGATGCATTTGACCAAACCCCGGGAAATCGCCGCCGCCGCCGCGCGGACGCCCGTGCACCTGATGGTCTTTGACCTGCTCTGGCTGGACGGGAACTCGCTGGCGGACCTCACCTACGAACAGCGCCGGGAGACCCTGGAATCGGCGGTCGAAGCCACCCCGGACGGACACGTCCAGGTGCCGCCCGCACTGGACATGTCCATGGACGAGGCGGTGGCAGCCAGCAGGGAACTGGGCCTGGAAGGGGTGATGGCCAAGCGCCGCACCAGCACCTATAACCCGGGACGGCGCTCCAAGAACTGGGTGAAGCTGAAGAACCAGCTTACCCAGGAAGTAGTGGTGGTGGGCTGGCGGCCGGGGCAGGGCAACCGGCAGAACAAGGTCGGTTCGCTCCTGGTTGCCGTTCCGGACGGAGTGGACCTGAAGTACATCGGACGCGTGGGGTCCGGCCTGAGCGAAAAGGACCTCGCCACGATCGGCCCGCGCCTGAAGAAAATGTCCCGCAAGACGGCGCCGCTGGACGACGTGCCCTCCGCCGATGCCTCCGATGCCCAGTGGGTGCGGCCGGCGCTGGTGGGTGAAGTGACATTCTCCGAACGCACCGGCACCGGAAAACTGCGCCATCCCGTCTGGCGCGGCCTGCGACCCGACAAGAAACCGTCCGACGTCGTGGTGGAGACCGCCTAAAGGGCACACCACGTCAACACCGACCGGAAGGACCCACGCGATGACCGATACCAGTGCTGCCTCTACGGACCGCATCCCCGGCACGGAACCGCACCCCGACAGCGACCTGGACGGTGTGGACGCCTGGTGGCGGGCAGCGAACTACCTTTCCGTCGGGCAGATCTACCTGCGGGACAATCCGCTGCTGCGCCGCCCGTTGGAAAAATCCGACGTCAAGGCCCGGCTGCTGGGCCACTGGGGGACCACACCCGGATTGAACTTCATCTACGCCCACCTGAACCGGCTGATCCGTGAGCAGAAACGCAACGTCCTGTTCATTACCGGGCCCGGGCACGGCGGCCCCGCGAATGTCGCCAACGCCTGGCTGGAGGGCACCTACTCGGAGATTTACAGCCATGTGGGACGGGACGGGGAGGGGCTGCGCACCCTGTTCCGGCAGTTCTCCTACCCGGGCGGAATCCCCAGCCATGCGGCCCCGGAAACCCCCGGCTCCATCCACGAGGGCGGCGAACTGGGCTATTCCCTGGCCCACGCCTACGGGGCGGTCTTCGACAACCCTGACCTGGTGGCTGCCACGGTAATCGGCGACGGCGAGGCCGAAACCGGACCGCTGGCCGCCAGCTGGCATTCCAACAGCTTCCTCGACCCGGCGGTGGACGGAGCGGTGCTGCCCATCCTGCACCTGAACGGCTACAAGATCGCCAACCCCACCATCCTGTCCCGGATGCCCGAGGAACAGCTGCTGAAACTGCTTGAAGGCTACGGCTACCGCCCCTACGTGGTGACGGTGGAGGACCCGGCGGGTGTCCGGCAGGCCCACGAGGACTTCGCTGCCGTGCTGGAGACCTGCCTGGCGGAAATCACCGCCATCCAGGAGCCCTACCGCACCGGTGAAAAGACCGCAGTGACCCCGGACATCCCCGGCGCCGACGCGCTGGAGCAGCACGCTCCGCGCTGGCCGATGATCGTGTTCCGTTCGCCGAAGGGCTGGACCGGTCCCGCCGTCGTCGACGGGCTGCAGGTGGAGGGCACCTGGCGGGCCCACCAGGTCCCGCTGTCCGAAATACAGGACAACCCGGAACACCTCGCGCAGCTGCAGGAATGGCTGCAGTCCTACCGGCCCGGGGAACTTTTCGACGCCGAGGGCCGGCTGATCGAAGAGATCGCCGCGCTGGCGCCCGAGGGTGACCTGCGGATGAGCGCGACGCCGTACGCCAACGGTGGACGCCTGCTCCAGGACCTGCACCTGCCGGACTACGCCGACCATGCGGTGAAAATCGACCATCCGGGTTCCGAGCAGGTCAGCCCGATGTTTAACCTGGGCGGCTACCTGCGTGAGGTGATCCGGAAAAACCCGTCCAACTTCCGGATCTTCGGCCCGGATGAAACCGCGTCCAACCGGCTGCAGGCCGTCTATGACGTCACGGACAAGGCCTGGCAGCAGCGCATCGACGAACTGGATGAACACCTGGCCCGCAGCGGGCGGGTGGCCGAGGTGCTGAGCGAACATCTATGCGAGGGCTGGCTGGAGGGGTACCTGCTGACCGGCCGGCACGGCGTGTTCAACTGCTACGAAGCGTTTGTGCACATTGTGGATTCCATGTTCAACCAGCACGCAAAGTGGTTGAAGGTCAGCCGCGGGCTGAGCTGGCGCCAGCCGGTCGCCTCGCTGAACTACCTGCTCTCCAGCCACGTCTGGCAGCAGGACCACAACGGGTTCTCGCACCAGGACCCCGGGTTCATTGACCACGTGGTGAACAAGAAGGCCGACGTCATCCGGGTGTACCTGCCGCCGGACGCCAACACGCTGCTGGCCGTCGCCGGGAACATCCTGGACAGCCGGGACCGGGTCAACGTGGTGGTCTCCGGGAAGCAGCCGGCCCCGGTCTGGCTGGATCCGGAGCAGGCGCTGCTGCATGTGGAGCGCGGCATCGGCATCTGGGACTTCGCCGGCAGCGAAGGTGCGGGTCCGGGCTCCCGGACCGATCCCG
This sequence comes from Arthrobacter sp. zg-Y769, assembly GCF_020907405.1. Taxonomy (GTDB): domain Bacteria; phylum Actinomycetota; class Actinomycetes; order Actinomycetales; family Micrococcaceae; genus Arthrobacter_B. The sequence goes on along the minus strand of NZ_JAJJOE010000011.1, from coordinate 160,536 downwards.
ACGTCGTGATGGCCTGCGCCGGCGACGTACCCACCCTGGAAACCGTGGCCGCCGCGGCGCTGCTGAAGGAACAACTGCCGGAGCTGAGAATCCGGGTGGTCAATGTGGTGGACCTGATGGTCCTGCAGGATCCGCGCGAGCATCCGAACGGGCTGTCCGACCGGGATTTCGACACCCTGTTTACGCAGGATAAGCCGGTGGTTTTCGCCTATCACGGCTATCCCTGGCTGATCCACCGCCTGACTTACCGGCGCACGAACCACGACAACCTGCATGTGCGCGGGTACAAGGAAGAAGGCACCACCACCACGCCTTTCGACATGGCGATGCTGAACCAGATTGACCGGTTCCAATTGGCCATCGACGTGCTGGACCGGGTAGCGTCGTTGGGATCGACGCAGGCGTCCTTCCGGCAGCATTTGCAGGACGAACGGGCACGTGCCCGGCAGTACACCCGCGACGAAGGGCAGGATCCGCCGTACATTACCGGCTGGAACCTGCAGGAAGCAGAGCAGGACACGCCCGGCTGAGTTTCGCGGGCCGGGTGCGGTGTGCACAGGCTTCGGCACGGTCCCGCGAGGGCCGGCGCCGTGGAAAAAGTACGATCCATCCATCGAAGGAGAGTTCATTGACCACTGATCAGACGAGTGTTGTAGTTTCCCGGGTCATCGACGCCTCGGCAGCAGACATTTTCAACCTGTTGTCCAACCCCGAGCGCCACCACGAGCTGGACGGCTCCGGCATGGTGGTTTCGGACGAGAAGACCGACCGCATTACGGCTTCCGGCCAGGTCTTCAAGATGAACATGCACAACGAAAAAATGGGCGACTACCAGACGGAAAACCACGTCACCGGGTACGACCACAACAAGCTGCTGGCCTGGCAGACCGCTCCGGCCGGCACCGAGCCCAAGGGCTGGCAGTGGGTCTGGGAACTGCAGGCCGAGGGTGCCGACTCCACCGAGGTCACCCTGACCTACGACTGGTCCCACGTCACCGACAAGGAAACCCTGAAGCAGGTTTCCTTCCCGATGGTGTCCAAGGACGACCTTGAGGATTCGCTGAACAAGCTCGCCGCAGCGGTTTCCGGCGCGTAGGGGCTTTCCTAAAACGTACGACGGCGGCCGGTGCCTTCCTTCGGGAGGGTGCCGGCCGCCGTCGTTGTAGGGTGGCGCAATGATTCGTGAAGGCACACCGCTGGACATCCCCCAACTCGCACGGCTCCGGGCTGTCTGGGCGGCCGAGGCCGGCGGGGACGGCCCGGCTGATGCGGGCTTTGTGGGCGAGTTCCGCACCTGGCTGGCGGCCAACCCGCGCACGTTCTTCGTCGCCGTTGCGGATGCTGACGACACCCTGATCGGCATGCTGAACCTGTCGATCTTCGAGCGCATGCCGAAGCCCGGCAAACCGGCGTCAGTCTGGGTCTACCTAGCGAATGCCTATGTGCTGCCCGCGCACCGCAACGCCGGCGTGGGCGGCGCACTGGTTGCCGCAGCCGTCGAGTACTCGCGCCGTCTCGGGGCGGCCCGGATTGTCACCTCGCCGTCGCCGGCATCGGAAAAGTTCTACGCCAGGTGCGGTTTTGAACGTGCCGAGGAACTGGCCGTCTACCGGTTCTGACCATTGCGGACCGGAAACGACAACGGCGGCCGGTGCCCTCCCATAGGAGAGAACCGGCCGCCGTCGTGCGCCTGGATAGCAGAGTGGATCAGCGGGGATTAGACCGCGGACCAGCCGCCGTCGGACGGCAGGATGGCGCCGTTGATGTTCACGCCGTCATCGCTGAGCAGGAACGTGATGGAGGCCGCGAGGTCCTCCGCCGAGGCCAGGCCCGGAATGTTCACGCGTGCCGGGCTGAGGCGGGCCTCGCCGTACTCGCTGGTCTTGCCGCCCATCGGAATGCCGGTGGCCACGCCGCCCGGAGCCACGGCGTTTACGCGTATGCCTTCGCGGGCATACATAAACGCGGTGCTGCGGGTAATGCCCACCACTGCGTGCTTGGACGCCGTGTAGGCCACACCGGAGGCGGAGCCGCGCAGGCCCGCTTCGGAAGTGATGTTCACAATCGAGCCCTTGCGTGCTTCAAGCATGGTCGGCAGCACGGCGCGGGTCAGGCGCATCACGCCCTCCACGTTGACGGCGAAGATCTTCTGCCACATGGCATCGGAAACCTCGTGCAGCGGGGAGAAGTCATCATTGATGCCGGCCACGTTGGCCAGGCCGTCAATCTTGGCGCCGGAAGCGGCCATGATGCGGTCAATGGCGGCGGCGTCGGTCAGGTCGCCTGCAACCGGAACAATGGCATCGCCCAGCTCCTCGGCGAGTTCCTTGATCCGGACCTCGGCGATGTCGACGGCGATCACGCGGCCGCCTTCGCGGGCAATGCGGCCGGCGGTGGCACGGCCGATGCCGGAGCCGGCACCGGTGACGATGATGGTGCGGCCTTCGAAGCGGCCTTCAACGGTCGGCAGGACGGTTTCGGCGATCTCGGGCATCACGCCGCCGTTGGCCTGCTTCACGAGTTCATCCACGGCAGCCTGCGGGAACTTGCCCTGGCTGAGGTCAACCAGCTGCTGCAGCTTCATGGTCAGGGCGGGGCCGAGCGTGTTCTCGTCGCTTCCGGCCTGCGCGAGGAAACCACGCATGGCGGGGCCGCCGGCGGGGTGGTCGAGCCACTGCTGGACGGTGTTCTGGGCGGTGATGGGCGAATTGGCCACGAACCGGTCCTTTCGATCGGGGAGCGGCCGTAATCTGCGGCCGCCGGTATCGGCAGCTCGCCACGATGGTTACACGTGTAAGTTGCCTGTATCGTCAGACTACCGGAGAAATCTCCAATGGATAAGGGCTGACGCCGTCGAGTTTCAGGCGGGCCGCCACGGCTGAGGCGAAAGAGGGACGGAATGAACCGCAGGGTCACGTCCAACGACGTCGCGCAGGCTGCCGGCGTTTCCCGCGCCACCGTCAGCTACGTATTGAACGGGCGCACCGGACAAGGCATCTCGGCGGCAACACGGGACCGGGTGCTGGCCGCCGCCCGGGAGCTGGGCTACACGCCGTCGACCGCTGCCCGCACCCTGCGCCGCGGCCGCAGCGACCTGGTCCTGATGCTGCTGCCGCCTGAACCACTGGGCCGTGCCCTGGCAATCATCATCGACGCCGCCTCCGAAGAGGTGGAACGGCAGGGGCTGCGGCTGGTGGCGCACCGGCTGCCCCGGCAGGGTGGAGCCGTCTCGCTGGTGCATTCGCTGGCCCCCGCGGCGCTGATCCTCGTCACCCCGCTGCCGGAGCCGGAACTGGCCGCCCTTGCAGACACAGGTATTCGGATTGCCTCCCTGCACCAGGCCCTGGATGACCCCCTGGCACCGGACCTCGGCATCGGTGCGCGCCAGGTGCAGCACCTGGCCGACGCCGGACATCAGCGGATCGGCGTGGCAGTGCCGCCGGAGTCCGGATACGCCTGGCGGGTGGACGTCCGCCTGGCCGCCATCGAGGACGCCTGCGCCCGGCTGCATTTGCCGCCTCCGGTGGTGGCGCGGCTGGGCCTGGACGCCGGGGAAGCAGCCGCCGTCGTCGGGCGCTGGCTCGAGGGTCCGCAGCCGGTAACCGCGGCCTGCGCGTTCGATGACGAGCACGCCTTTGCGCTGCTGGCCGGGCTGGCGGCGCACGGCCGGACGGCACCGCAGGACCTGGCGGTGATCGGTGCCGAGGACATTCCGCTTGCGTCGCTGGCAGTGCCGCCGCTGACCACCGTGTCGGTGGATGCCCGGTCCCTGGGGGAGCGGTTTGCGCGGATGGCCATGGCTGCGCCGGACACGGCATCGGAGCTGCAGGGAAGCGGCGCCGGGGAGCCCGCGGAACCGGCCCTTCCGCCGGTCCGCCTGGTTCGGCGCGCTTCGGCCTGACCCGGCGGGCAACACGTCAGCCGTGCGGCCAGTCCGCGACCGCCTGCTCAATGGCCCTCCGCTTGGCTGCCGAGACCCGTTCCACCAGGTCGATGACCGGTTCCGGGGCGGCCCGGGAAGTGCGGGGCAGCCGCCAGGTGCCCACTGCCACGCCGTCGTCCAGCACTGCCGGACGGAAGACGCCGTTGCCGCCCGGGACAATAGCGGCCAGCATCGCCGGACCGGCAACCAGGGAGCGGTCCGCGTAACCGAGGATCCACTCGTCGAACGCCGGCACCAGGGACACGCCGGACGGCCCCGGAATCTCCGGATTCCCGATAATCCACGCCGCCGTGCCGCCGACTTCCACTTGGACCAGATCCTCCACGCCGGCCGCCGCCCTGCGCACCACGGTTTTGGGCAGCTTTGTCCACCAGGCCAGGTCGGCTTCGGTGACCGGACCGCGGGCCAGCACGAAGCCGCGGACCACCGCCGCGAGTTCGGCGTCGGCTGCAGCGTCCGGGCCGGCAGCACCTTCGGCCGCGGTGAGCGTCAACAGCTGCTCGGCCGCGGAAAACCGTCCCCAATGGGCCAGGCCCTCCACGCAGAGGTGCATCAGCAGGTGGTATCCGCGGCCGTCCGAGGTATCGATTCCGGCAGATTCCCAGAGTTCCATGGCTTCGGAACGCCGCAGGGGCCGCTCACCGAGGGCCTCACGCAGTGTGTGCCGGCCGCGCGCGAGTACGGCTTCATCGAGGCCCAGCTCGGCCCGGCGCCGGGTAGTCATCCTGCGGATCCGCTCCGCCGTGAAGGACAACAGTGTCGCCAGATGTTCCGGCGTGGTGGCGAACAGGGTGCCCCGCATCGGCCAGCCACGCACCAGTTCGCCGCGGTCAAAGGCGTCCCGGACCTCCTGGACGGTGGTTCCCGGGCGGGAGCGGAGGGCAATGGCCCGCAGGACTGCGGGCAGATCCTGGCCCTGCAGTGCGACCGCCCGCCGCACGACGTCGGCCGGGGCAAGGTTCGAACCGCCCAGCAGCTGGGAAGAGCGCCGCATCCGCCGCGCATCCTGCCTTGAAAGTATCCCCGCCACGAGGCAAAGCTATGCGCCCCGGCGGTACCGGGCAAGGGTTACCGGAACAGGGCCGCCGGCAGCCCTACTGCCCCGACTCCGCTTCCCTCGCCCGGTAGACCTGCATCTGCCGGTAACGGCGGCCCAGGGATTCCCGGCGGGGTTTCGCCGGCGCGTCCTCCGGTTCGGCAGTGAGGTCAATGTGCTCCTTGCCGAAGCGCCAGAGCAGCAGGTCATCGAGCAGCCGGTCCGGCCCGGGGGAGTAGCGGTGGTCCAGGGCGGCACGGACCTTGGTGATGGCGTCTGCCTGCAGCAGTCCGGCCAGGTCCATGGTGGTCTTCATGCCGTGCGCAGCCAGCATTTCCGCGGCCCAGCCCCAGTCATCACCGGACTTGCGGTTCACGTGCGGCAGCAGGGTCAGCCAGATATCCCGGATCCGGTTAGGGGTCAGCGGCGCGCTGCCCTGGCCCTCCTCGTCCCAGTACCCGGTGACGGTTTCGTAGCGTTCGTGCAGCTCGGCGAAGGCGGTTTCCACCGTTTCCAGCATGGCCGCGGTTGCCGTGAACTGGCGGTCGAAGTACGGGCTCCAGGCCCGCGGATCGCCGGCCTTGAACCGGATGTCGTGTTCGATTTCGGACCAGGCGTGGGCCAGCACGGTACGGATCTGCACTTCGAACAGGTAGCTGCCGTTGGGGCGCTGGTCCGGTTCAAGCAGTTTGTGGAACTGCCGCACGGTCTCGTTCTGGATGGTCCGCAGGATCAGGTGCCGGCTCGAGTAGCCGTAGGTGCCCGATTCAATGGAGCCGATGTCCTTCTCGCGGTCGCCGCGGCAGTCAAACTCGGCCCGCTGGCGCTTGATCAGGTTGGCAGCCTCATCCACCTCGTGCGGCAGGGTCATGATGATGCGCAGGCCCACCAGATCGATCAGGTTGCGCAGGGGATCCGGGAACAGCAGGGAGGGCAGCTCCCCGGGATGCTCCGGCGGCAGCATCCGGGAAGCCTTGTCCCGGAAGGACTCCACGGTCTTGGTGCGGGACGCAACGAACAGCGGCTTGACCGGGCTGTCGGCAAAGACCGCGCGAAGATTCGCCTCCATCTCCGCGGTAACCGCTTCCAAACCCGGCCGAACCCGGGCGTACTCATCGGTACTGGCCTGGACTATGGGCCGCAGCCGCTCATCCAGTGTGTCCCACGCGCTCAAAGCTGTTCCCTTTCCCCTGCCTGCCGGCAGCCTCTGGCACTGCGTTTCCCCAACGTGCCGATAGGCTCCCTATCAGATTAAGCCCCGAGAGCTGAAGGATCGTCATGCCGGCGACTGCACTGCGTGTTTCCTACGGTCCGGACCCGGACCAGTACGCCGAACTCACCCTCCCCGCGTCCGGTTCCGCGCCGCGGGCGGTGGTGGTCATCATCCACGGCGGATACTGGCGGGCAGCCTATGATGCGGGTCTTGGCCGGCCCCTGGCTGCGGACCTGGCCGCCCGCGGTTTTGCCGCCTGGAACCTGGAGTACCGCCGGGCCGGGAAAGGCGGCGGCTGGCCGGAGACCTTCGCCGACGTCTGCGCCGGAATCGACGCGCTGGCCCGGGCGGCGCAGGAGCACGACGTCGACCTCTCCCGCACGGTCCTCCTGGGCCACTCCGCCGGCGGCCACCTGGCCGTGCTGGCCGCGGCGCGGACCGATTCCCCCGTCCTGCCGGCCGGCGTCGTCAGCTCCTCCGGGGTCCTCAACCTGGCCGAGGCCCATGAACTGGGCCTGAGCAACGGGGCGGTGCGGAACTTCCTGGGCTGCACACCGGAAGAGGATCCCCGGCGCTACCGGGATGCCGACCCCATCCACGCACTGCCGCTGCCGGTTCCGGTCTGGGCGCTGCATGGGGAGGAGGACAACACGGTGCCGCTGAGCTCCTCCAGCAGCTGGGTGGAAGCTGCCCGGGCAAGCGGAACCCGGGCACAGCTGCGCCTGATCCCCGGTGACCATTTCGCCATGATCACCCCCGGTACGCCGGCATGGGACGCCGTTGTGGAGGCGGTCTGTGAGGCCGCCGGAATTCCTGCCGGTTAAGGAAACCGAAAGACCGCTCTGTTAGGTTGGCAGGGTGCTTACAGTTATTGGCGAAGCCCTTGTGGATGAAGTAGTCAGCGACACGGCGCCGCGGCGGTTCCACCCCGGGGGCAGCCCGCTGAATGTGGCCGTGGGCGTGGCGCGGCTGGGCCGGCCGGTGCAGTTCGTGGGCCGCTTCGGCGCGGACAGCTACGGCGCGATGATCGCCGAGCACCTCCGCGCCAACTCCGTACTGACCGCCTTCGAAGCCGATGATCTGCCTACCAGCGTGGCCACGGCCGTGCTGGATCCGGCCGGCGGCGCCCGGTACACCTTCGACCTCGAGTGGCAGCTGCCGGGCCTTGCGGACGATCTTCCGGCCCTGCTGGACGGCACCACCATGCTGCACACCGGTTCCATCGCGTCCATGCTCTCGCCCGGGGCCGGCCACGTGCTGCGAGCCGTGGAACAGGCGCGGCCCGGCTGCACCATCACCTACGATCCGAACTGCCGGCCGACCATCATCACCGACGTTTCCTACGCCCGGGAACAGGCCGAAAAATTCGTGGCCCTGGCCGACGTCGTCAAGGCCTCGGACGAAGACCTGCTGTGGCTCTACCCCGACCAGCCGGTGGAGGAATCCGCCCGGCGCTGGCTCGCTGCCGGTCCGTCGCTGGTAGTTGTCACCCGCGGTTCACGGGGACCGTGGGCGGTGGCTGCGGCAGGTGAATGCGAAGTCAGCGCGCCCACCGTCAGCGTTGTGGACACCGTGGGCGCGGGGGATTCGTTTATGTCCGCGCTGCTGGTTGGGCTGATGGACCGGGAGCTCGACGGCGGTGCCCGCCGCAGCAACCTGGCCCGGATCGGCGTCGGCGAACTTCAGGAACTGCTTTCCTTCGCCGCGCGCGCCGCAGCCGTCACCGTTTCCCGCGCCGGAGCCAACCCTCCCTATCGCCGCGAAGTTCCCTGACCTGTCCCGGGCCGCCGCCCCAAATGCCAAGTATCCATTCCTGAGAGGAAATCCAGTGGAAAGCCGAGATCCGTATGAGGCACTGCCCCAGGTGCCCGAGTTCGCCGTCGACAGTGAGGAATTCACCAACGGAGGCACATTTGCGCCGGCGCAGTACAGCGCCAAGATGGGGGTCTCCGACGGCGGGGACGCCTCGCCGCAGCTGACCTGGTCCGGCTTCCCGGAACAGACCCGCAGCTTTGCCGTGACGATGTATGACCCGGACGCACCCACTGCCAGCGGCTACTGGCACTGGGCCGCCTTCAACATCCCGGCGTCGGTCACGGGCCTGGCTGCCGATGCCGCCAACACCGGGCAGATGCCGGCCGGAACGGTGCAGCTGGCCAACGACGCCGGATTTGCCGGCTTTGTGGGTGCCGCACCCCCGGCCGGGCACGGCCTGCACCGCTACTTCGTAGTGGTCCACGCAGTGGATACGGAGGAACTGGATGTGCCGGCGGATGCCTCCCCGGCAGCCCTGGGCTTCGCGCTTTTCACTCACACCCTGGCCCGCGCCGTGATGATCGGCACCGCCGAAATCCGCGAAGACTAGCGTTTCCAGGGGACCCTGCCCTGCCCTGCGGATGGACCCGCCGCCGCCCGAAGTAAGCTGGATGGCATGCAGGAACAGTGGGGGCCGGTACGGCTGATAGCAAGTGACCTGGACGGCACCATCGTGGGTGCGGACAACAGCATCAGCGACCGGACCGTCCGGGCTTTCCAGGCCTGCCTGGCGGCGGGGATCGACGTCGTTTTCGTGACCGGGCGCCCGCCCCGGTGGCTGGACCCGCTGCGCGAGCGGATCGGCCACAAAGGCACCGTGATCTGCTCCAACGGGGCCATCACCTATGACCTGGCCGCCGAGCGGGTCCTTGCCACGCAACTGCTCCCGCTGGAGCAGATGTTTGCCGCCGCGGAGGTCATCCGGGACCTGTTCCCGCGGGCACGTTTTGCGGCGGAGACGGTGGACGGCCTCCATCTGGAGGACGGCTTCGTGGACACCGGATCCGTGGAGCTCCTCGGCGGCATAGTGCCCGGCCCGCTGCACCAGTCCCTTGCCGGCTCACCGGGTGTGGCCAAGTTCCTCGCCCGTGCCGCCGATATCTCCCCGGACGAGTTCCTGCGCCGGGTGGCACCTGCGGTGTCGGGACTGGTCGAGACCACACATTCGGCACCTCGCATGCCGCTGCTGGAAATGTCCCTGCCGGGCCTGAACAAGGCGGCAACGCTGGCCGGCTACGCCAGGGGGAAGGGCATTGATGCGGCGGAAACCGTAGCTTTCGGCGACATGCCCAATGACATTTCCATGCTGGGTTGGGCAGGCCGGGGCTACGCGATGGCTTCCGGCCACCCGGAAGCACGCAGGGCGGCGGGCTACACGGCTCCGGGCTTTACGGACGACGGCGTGGCGGTGATCCTTGAGCAGCTGCTCGATGTTCGGGAAGCCGCCTCAGAAGCTGGTGCGCGGTAATCACCACCGCGAGCCAGGCCGCACCGAGCGTCCAGGCGACCAGCACATCCGTCAGCCAGTGGTGGCCCAGATAGACCCGGCTGAGGCCCACGGCAAACGTAAAGGCCCCGCCGGCGAGGGTAACGGCTGCTTTCGCCCACCGGTTAGGCACGTGCAGGATCACCAGATAGGCCAGGATCCCCGCGATCACGATCGAGTTCAGGGTGTGTCCGCTCGGGAACGAGGCGGAGGATTCGTACGGCGGAACGGCATCCGCCAGCTCCGGGCGGGTCCGTCCGATCAGGGCCTTTCCGGTGACGGTCATCAACAGGGAACCGCCGGCTGCCGCTGCCGTGAGGATCAGCGGTGTCCAGGAACGCCAGCGCAGGCACATGACGAGCACCACGAGCCCGGCAATGATCGGCATGCCGATGGTGCCCGCCAGGTTGGTGAAACCGGTGACCGCGGCATCCAGCCCCGGATTGCGCAGCTCCAGGGCCTGCTCCAGCGCCGGCCGGTCCAGCCCCGCGATCCCGTCGGCGTCGGTGACCGAGTCATAGACCTCTGCGGACACCAGGGTCAGGGCCAGTGCCGGGATCAGTCCAACGGCGAGAATCACGAGCAGGGTCACGTGCGGGGAGGACGCACGGCTGATCGCATGCAGCAGCCGCCGCAGCGGATTTTCAGTGGGGGCGTGGCGCTGCACGGGGTCCGGACTCATGGATCAAGTATGCCAAGGCGGGTGGAGAGCCAATCCAGGTTGTTCTCCAGTCCGGCCCGCCAGACCTGCCAGGAATGCCCGCCGGGAAGCTCCTGGAACTGCACGTCCACGCCGGCCGCCCGGGCCGCTTCGTACACCTGCCGGCCCTCGGGGGCGTAGACCTTGTCCTCCCGGCCCACGACGACGATGCCGGCAAGCTCCGGAAACGACATCCGGCCGAACCGGTCCACGGCATTCTGTTCGGCAAACGCCTGCTCATCGCCGCCGAAGTAGGTGTCCAGCAGGGCCTGGTGCCCGTCCACATCGGTGGGCTCGTTTTCCCCCGCGATGTCCAGGAACGTGGGATAGACATCGGGGTGGTTCGCTGCCAGCTGCACGGCGCAGGTGCCGCCGAACGAATACCCCGCGATCGCCCATTGGTGCGCCCCGGACGTCCCGGCCCCGAGCTGCTGCCGCACCCAGGCGGGAAGATCCCGGGCCAGATAGGTTGCCGAGTCGCTGACGGAAGTGTCCAGGCACAGCGGCCAGTTGGGGTTGGAGGCGTTGCTCGCATCGGGCATTACGACAACCGGTGCCAGGCCGGCGTGGCCGGCGGCAAAGCCATCCATCATTTCGGCTATGCGGCCGCTGACCAGCCAGTCGTTCGGGGATCCCGGCTGGCCGTGGATCAGGACCAGCACCGGCAGGCTGACGGCACCCGGGTCCGCCAGATAGGCCGGCGGAAGATAGATCAGCGCAGTGCTGGACGCGTACCCGGAGGCGGTCGCGGGAATTTCGTCGCGGTAGACAGTGCCCTCCTCGGGCATGTCCGACGGCGGGGACCAGCTGCTTTCGGAGGCGGCGGGCCGGTCTGCTCCTGCGTCGGCGGGACGGGGAAGGGGATCATCCGTGGCTGACGGCGGATCCACGAGGGAGCGCACGGTGGGGTACTGGGCATAGGCAAGGTTCACCGTGCAGGCCAGCGCCCCCAGCAGGGTCAGGGCTGCCAGGACAGCGGCCACCCGGCGGAAAACCGTTGTTCCGGGAGGTATCACGAGCTGCACCGCAAGCTGGAACCCCAGGACGGCCAGCGCGCTGTAGGCATAAAGCATCCGCGGCAGGGAAGCATTCCACCAGTGGAATATAACTTCGGCCACCACATACAGCAACGCGGAACTGCCCGCCGCGGCCAGGGTGCAGACCAGGATCCTGCGCAGGCCCAGCTTCCTTCCGGCGATCAGGAGCCAGAGGAGGGCTGCCACGCCGAGGGCCAGGACGAGGGCGGGGAGGATCCCGTCAACCAGGGACAATGACATCACGGGGGGCGCCTCCTCACCCGGTCCGGTCCACGATCCGGCGCGCCAGTGACAGCCCCTGCCCCAGTGACAGGCCGGGGACATAGGCCCGGGCCAGGGCATTGGCGATGGCCGGCAGGGATGCCGGGTCCGGGTAGGCCATAAACAGCGGCACATATTCCGGGGCAAACTTGGCCTTGAACGCCAGCAGGGACCGGAATCCGTACACCGGTTCCAGAGTCTCCCCCAACCGGTCCAGCAGCCGGTCCATAACCGGCGGCCCCTCCCCGGCTCCGCCGTCGTCCGTGTCCCCGGCTCCGCCGTCGTCCGTGTCCCCGGCGGCCCGGGCCAGCGGCGCCCCGGAAAGGCTGACGAAGGAAAAGCCCTCGTTCCGGAGCGACAGGGCCGCGGACGCGATGAGGAAGTCCATCCCCAGCCGGAAGCCGCTGCTCCGCCGGCGCATAAAGTCCAGGGTCCAGCCCGCCACCGCTCCGTTCCGGTACACCGGGAGCCAGGATGTCACTGCATGCACGGTCCCGTCTGAATCGACGGCCAGCAGGCAACGCACCTCCGGATCGTCCAGTTCCTCCAGCCCGCCCAGGGTGAAGCCCATTTCGGGCAGATCCTTGTCCGCCACCCACTCCTCCGAAATGGCGTAAAGCTGGTCTTTCACGGCCGGCGGCGCGGTGGGATAACTAATCCACCGTGCCGAGATCCCCTGCCTGCGGGCGGAGTTCATGGCCGTGCGGATGTCCTGGAACTTCTTGCCCCTGAAGGCCAGCGAACCCAGCGGAAGGATGGTTTCCTCGGCCACCTGCAGGGAGGAATATCCCAGTCCGGAGCTTAAGTTCCGCACCTCCGGGCCCACGGAGTAGAAGCAGGCGGTTATGCCGTTCGCGGCGCAGAACGCCGAGAAGCCTTCCAAGGCGCCGCGCAGCTCATCCCGCGGGCCCACCGGTTCCCCGACAGTCAGTGCCACACCTCTATCCATCCGGTACGCCACGTAGGACTTTCCGTCGGGGGAAAACCAGTAATTATTACCGGGCCAGAGGGTCATCCACGCCATGGTGCTGCCGCCGTGGGTTCGAAGCAGCGAGCGGGCACGGTCCGTGTCCGCGGCCCCCGGACTGTAGGGCGGCACCAGGAAGGAACGCAGCAGCAGGATGGACGTAAGAAGCCAGAAGACTACTCCCACGCCCTCATACAGCAGGACCGCGGGAAGGGTTTCCGGCACAATGACCGGGGGCCGGCTGGTCGCCTCCAGGACGGGAAGGAAACGCCCGGGCAGGTCCGCCGCGAGCAGGCCCGGCGTCGCGGCGGGTGAAAAGCCGTTCCGGTTCAACAGACCTGCACCCAGGTACAGCGCAGTGAGCAGAACCGCCGCCACGGCGACGGTGCCCGCGATCCGCCGGTACGTGCCGGCCGGTGCGCGGACCGGGAAGAGGCCGCGGGTGAAGACAAGCAGGACCAGGACAGCCAGCGGAACCGCCATGGGCAGCACCAGTGCGATGGAACTACCGGCACCGGAGGTCCCGGCAGCGGGTTCCTCTCCGGTCAGCAGCCGGCCGATCCGCACTGCCGCCAGCACCGTCATGGCTCCCTGCAGCAGCAGGGCAGCGAGCCAGGCGAACCGGCGCCCGCGCCGCAGGCCGTCCGAAAACACCGCCAGCAGCACCAATGGCAGGGTGGCCAGGAAGAATGCGGCCGGGCCCGCACGCAGCTGGATACCCGCGGCGACACACCTCGCCGAGTCCGCCGCCGCACCGCATAACTGATCCAGCTCTGCCGGAGTCCTTACTTCCACATCCGTGAACAGATACCGCAGCACCGACAGCGGCCCCACGGCCTGGCTGCTGAGGGCGCTGATCACCGGGCCCGCAGCGGAGGCCAGCACGGTCAGGGCCACCAGTACGCGCGCCTCCCGACGGCTGGTGACCAGCCTGCGGGGAATTGCGGGCCGGCGGTCCGCGAGGTAGGGCCCGGCCAGGGCGCCCGCAGCGGCGGCGCCCAGCATCGTCAGGTCGGCGAAGCTCCCACCGTAGAGCGCCAGCAAAACCAGCAACGTAAAAAGGAGAACCCGCAGGCGGCGGCGCCACAGGGTCCCGAGCCGGGCGCTGGCGGCAGCAACCGCCGCAGCCAGGAAAGCCACCGGACCAACATAGGATTCGGAGACAAGGGCGCGGGACCAGTTCCCTATGGAGGCGCTGGTCAGGGAGGCAAAGCCGGTGGCCAGCAGCAGCCCCGCGATTTGGCCGCCGAAACCGGCCAGCAGGAACCGTCCGGTTCCCAACAGCCGCTCACAGGGCAATCCGGCCAGCAGCGTTACCAGGGTGCCGCCGAGGTAGGCGGCCGTGCCGCCGGCCCAAAAGCAGCACAGGACCAAGGGGGCCGGATTCCCGGCCACGGTGTCCACGGATACGCTCACCCAGTCCTGCAGCGGTCCCTTGGGGCCGCCGCCGAGCGAGGAGGTAAGGGCCCCGAGGATCCAGAAAAGGGTGACGAAGATCAGCGTTGCGGGCGACCGGCCGGCGCTTCCCCGCAGCCGCTCCAGGGGCCAGCGGAGGAACATTCCGAAGCGGCGCCAGGCGGGAAGTGTGTCAGGCACGGTTCTGGCCTCCCCGGACTAGGCCGGCGGAAGTAACTGCTGCCGGCCGCGGTCCTGCCAGTCTAGGCGCGGGCGCCCGGGACTGGACTGCGCGCCCGCCGTCCAGTCATTGGTAGGGTACGAATGTGTTGGCAACTTATCCCTATTTCCGTGCGCCCCGAGACGAGGCGACTCCCCACCCGGGATCTTCGCCGGCACCCATCGCCCTGGCTCACCGCGGCTTTTCCCCCGACGGCTACGAAAACACGCTCCCGGCCTTCCGGGCCGCCGCGGAGCTGGGGATCAGTTACCTGGAAACAGATGTCCGCACCAGCCGCGACGGCGTCCTTATGGCCTTCCACGACGAAACCGTTGACCGGATTTCCGGCGGAGCACTGGGCAAAATCAGCGAGCTCACCCGAAAAGAGCTCGACGAGGTGCTGGTGGGCGGGGCGGAACGGATCCCCACCTTCGAAGAACTCCTGACGGAGTGGCCCCGGATGCGGCTGAATGTAGACATCAAGGACGCCGCCGGGGCGGCCCTGCTGGCCGCCCTGATCGAGAAGCACTCCGCGCACGACCGGGTTCTCGTGGCGTCCTTCTCGGACGCCCGCCGGCTTCGCGCCCTACGCCGGTTGGCGCGGCCGGCTGCAAGCTCTGCGGGCAGCACCCTGACCGCTGTGCTGCGCCTGCTCGCGCCGCTGGGCGCAGCCCGAATCCTTGCCCGGGCGGGCCGCTTCCAGTGCGTCCAGGTTCCGCTGCGGTTCGGCCCCATACCCGTGGTGACGCCGGGTTTCGTCCGCAGCTGCCACCGCGCCGGAATCCAGGTCCATGTCTGGACCATCAATGATGCGCCGACCATGAACCGGCTGCTGGACCTGGGGGTGGACGGCATCGTCTCCGACCGTGCGGACATCCTCGTGGACGTCCTCAAAGACCGCGGGCAGTGGCGGTAACAACTACTTGGACCGTCCTGTCCGTCCGGGCTGGCAGGATGAGGGCATGCGTGTAGTTATTGCTCCGGACAAATTCAAGGGAACACTCAGTGCCGCGGAGGCCGCGGCAGCCATGGGTGAAGGCGTGCTGGCGGTCTACCCGGACGCCGAGGTCACGGCCGTGCCAGTGGCTGACGGCGGTGAAGGCACCCTTGACGCTGCACTGATAGCAGGGGCGGAGCCCCGCACTGCCCGGGTCCGGGGACCGCTGGGCCGGGAGGTCACCGCCGTCTGGGCGCTCAGCGGTGACACGGCTCTGATTGAAACCGCGCGGGCCAGCGGCTTGACCCTGCTGGATCCCACGCCCGGGACCGCGCTGGCGGCCACCAGCTACGGCAGCGGCCAGCTGATCAGCGAGGCCCTGGACGCCGGCGCGCGCACCATCATCCTGGGCATCGGCGGTTCGGCTATGACGGACGGTGGCTCCGGTGCGTTGACAGCCCTGGGCCTGAAGATCCTCGACGACGCCGGTGCGCCGGTGCCTCCCGGGGGAGCGGGACTGGCGCAGGCCGCGTCCCTTGACGTTGCCGGGCTGGATCCGCGGCTGGCCGGGGTGGACCTGAGGATCGCCGCCGACGTTCGGAATCCGCTGCTGGGCCCCGAAGGCACGGTGGCCGTGTTCAGCGGCCAGAAGGGAGCCGACTCCGCCACGCAGGCAGTCCTTGAAGAGGCCCTGGGCAACTGGGCCGGGCTCTTGAAGTCCGCCACCGGCGTCGACGTCGACATCCCCGGCGCCGGCGCGGCGGGCGGGTTTCCGTCCGGGTTCCTGGCCTTCACCGGGGCATCGCTGAACCCGGGGTTTGAACTGCTCAGCGCGTTCACCGGCCTGGACGTTGCGCTCACCCGCTGCGACCTGGTGCTTACCGGTGAAGGCTCCCTGGACGAGCAGTCCCGCTACGGCAAGGCACCCCTGGAAGTGGCGGCCCGCGCCCGGGACGCGGGAATCCCCGTGGTGGCCGTGGCCGGCCGGATCACCCTTACCCCCGACCAGCTGCAGGAGTACGGAATTGTCGCGGCCGTCAGCCTCCTGGACGTGGTGCAGCGCCCGCAGGATGCCATGGACCAGGCGGCAAAGTATGTGGCCTGGGCTACCCGGCAGGCCCTGGAAGGGGCCTAGCCGAGGCGGCTTGGTTTGGCCCCGGCGTCTTCCTGCGGCTGATCCGGATCGGTTCCCCGCCAGCGGGCGATTGCCTGCATGCCGTGGTAGGCGATCAGGGTGGCGCCGGTGCCCAGGGCAATGCCGCCGAACTCCAGTCCGGCCACTATCCAGGTGAAGTTCGCGATGGCAATGATCAGGCCCAGTCCGGCGGTGGAGAGGTTGATCGGATTGGAGAAATTCACCCGGTTATCCACCCAGATGCGTACGCCCAGAATGCCGATCATTCCGTAGAGGACAATGCCTGCACCGCCCAGCACGCCGCCGGGCACCGTAGCGATCATTGCGCCGAACTTCGGGAACAGGCTGAGCAGGATGGCGACGATGCCGGCCACCCAATAGGCGGCCGTTGAGTACACCCGGGAAGCGGCCATCACGCCGATGTTTTCCGCGTAGGTGGTAGTGGCTGAACCGCCGCCGGAGCCGGCCAGCATGGTGGCAATCCCGTCGGCCATCAGTGCCCGGCCCGCGTACGGGTCCAGGTCGCGGCCGGTCATCGCGGCCACGGATTTCACATGGCCGATGTTTTCGGCCACCAGTACCAGGACCACCGGAACAAAAAGGCCGATCACCGAGAAGTGGAAGGTGGGGGACATGAATTCGGGCAGCCCGATCCAGGCGGCATCGCCGATGGCCTGGAAATCCACCTCGCCCTGCAGTATGGCCGTGATGTAGCCGGCCACCACGCCGACCAGGATGGACAGCCGGCCCAGGAACCCCTTGAACAGGACCGTGGTCAGCAGGATCACCACCACGGTGACGGTGGCAGTGAGCGGGCCCTGCTCGAAGTTGTCCCGTGCCGAGCCGGCCAGGTTGAGCCCGATCAGGGCAACGATGGTTCCGGTGACCACCGGCGGCATCAGGACCTGGATCCAGCGGGTGCCCGCCAGCTGCGCCGCAAGGCCGACCAGGAACAGCACAAAACCGGCCATGATGATGCCGCCCAGGGCGCCGCCCGGACCGTGCTGGTTGGTGGCCGCCCCGATCGGGGCAATGAACGCGAAGCTTGAGCCCAGATAGCTGGGGACCCGGCCGGCGGTGATGACCAGGAACAGGATGGTTCCGATCCCGGAGAACAGCAGGGTGGTGGCCGGCGGGAAACCGGTCAGCAGCGGAACGAGGAAGGTAGCGCCGAACATGGCCACCACATGCTGCGAACCGATGCCGATGGTCCGGGGCCAGCTCAGACGCTCCTCCGGGGCAACGTAGCTGCCCGGCCGGATGGTCTTACCGTCTCCGTGAAGGGTCCAGTCCGTACCGAATCTGCTCATGGTAGTGCCCTTCTTCGAGCCAGGGGTGTCTAGACAGAATTCTAGCCGCCGGGAATTGCCGGGATGTTACGTTGCATAGGAACAAAGCTTGGGGACAGGACAGGACCTTGATTTTCTACCGATCGGACAATGGAGCAGCATGAGCATTTCAGTTGCAGGACGCACGGTCCTTATCACGGGCGCCGCCATGGGTATGGGCCGGCTTTACGCCGAGCGTGCAGTGCGCGAAGGAGCAGCAGCGGTGGTGCTGTGGGACCTCAACACCGAGGCCCTGACGGACACAGCTGAGCAGCTGCGGGAACTGGGCGCCTCGTCGATCCACCCCTACCCGGTGGACGTTGCCTCGCTGCCGGACATCACCGCCACCGCCGAGCAGGTCATCCGGGAGGTCGGGGTTCCGGACATCCTGGTCAACAACGCCGGAATCGTGCGCGGAAAGTACTTCTGGGACCACGCCCCGGAGGCGGACATCGACGCCGTGATGCAGGTCAACACCCTGGCCCCCATGCAGGTGACCCGGGCGTTCCTGCCCGGCATGATCGAGCGGCGCACACCGGCGCGCATCCTCAACGTGGCCTCGGCCTCCGGCACACTCTCGGTACCGAAAATGAGCGTCTACACGGCCTCCAAATGGGCTGTCATCGGCTGGAGCGACTCCCTGCGGCTGGAACTCGGCGAATCCGGCAACGGGCACGTCGCCGTCACCACCCTGATTCCGAGCTACATCAAAACGGGGATGTTCGAAGGCGCCCGGGGACCGCTGCTGACACCCCTGATGGAACCGGAGTACGTGGTGGACAAGGCCTGGGAGGCCCTGCTCGCCGGGAAGGCACGGCTCCAGCTCCCATGGACCGTGGCCCTGGGCAGTGCCCTGCGCAACGTGCTGCCGCAGCCGGCCTGGGACGTGGTGGCAGGACGGGTCTTCAAGGTCTACCAGTCCATGGACCACTTCACCGGCAGGAAACCGGAAGCCCCCGCCGGCGAAGCAGCTTCGAGCGAAAGCACCGCCCGCGCATGAGCGAAATGGTTTCCGCCTTCACTGCTTCCCCCGGTAATTCCTCCCGCGGTCCCCTCGGTGGTTCCCCGGATCCTTCCCCCGCCGCCGTTCCCGCAGTGCTGGCCAAGGTGCGGGAAGCCTACGACTCCGGGCGCACCCGGCCGCTCGCCTGGCGGCGGCAGCAGCTCGAGGGGCTCGTCCGGCTGTTTCACGAGCGGGAACAGGAGCTGACGGACGCGCTGGCAGCAGATCTGGGCAAGAATCCGCTCGAGAGCTTCGTGACCGAGCTTTCGCTGGTGCGGGCCGAGGCGGAACACGCATTGAAGCATCTGGAAAAGTGGGCCCGCAGCCGACGCGTGCCCGTTCCGCTGGGCCTGCAGCCGGCGTCGGCCCGGACCGAACCGCAGCCGCTGGGCGTGGTGCTGATCATCGGCCCCTGGAACTATCCGGTGCAGCTGGTCCTGGCGCCGCTGGTTGGTGCGCTGGCCGCAGGCAATGCAGCCGTGCTCAAACCCAGCGAACTGGCCCCGGCGACGTCGGCCGTGCTGGCGGACCTGCTGCCGCGCTACGTGGACCCGGCAGCCGTTGCCGTGGTCGAGGGCGGGCAGGAGGCCAGCACCGCCCTGCTGAAGGAGCGGTTCGACTCGATCTTCTTCACCGGCGGGGAGCGCGTGGGCAGGATCGTCCTGCAGGCCGCCGCAGAACACCTGACCCCGGTGACCCTGGAACTGGGCGGGAAATCGCCGGCCGTGGTGCTGGACGGCAACTGGGCCGCCGTCGCCCGCCGGCTGGTCTTCGGGAAACTGCTCAACGCCGGCCAGACCTGCGTGGCCCCTGACTACGTCCTGGTGACGGAAGCGGCGGCACCGGCGCTGAAGAAGCAGCTGGTGCGGGCGGTCTCGGAGCAGTTCGGCAAGGATCCGTCCCGGAGCGCGGACCTGGGCCGGATCGTCAACGAACAGCACTGGGAACGGCTGGTGGGACTGCTGGACAGCGGAACAATCCTCGCCGGCGGACGCAGCGACCGCGGCAGCCTGTACCTGGAGCCGACCATCCTCACGGATGTGTCCCCGGATTCACCGGTGATGCAGGAGGAAATCTTCGGACCCATCCTGCCGGTCATCGAGGTGAGGGACCTGGACGAGGCCATGAAGTTCATTAATTCGCGCCCCGTTCCGCTGGCCGCCTACCTGTACAGCAACTCCGCGGCGGACCGGAAGGCGTTCGAAGAGGGGGTGCGGGCCGGCAGCATCAGCCACAACGCCAGCACCGTGCAGCTGGCCGTGCCCGGCCTGCCGTTCGGCGGCGCAGGTGCCAGCGGCACCGGTGCCTATCACGGCAAATACACCTTCGACACGTTCAGCCAGCTGCGGCCGGTCTTCACCAAGGGCACCCTGCTGGACACCCTCCGGTTTGCGTACCCGCCCTACACGGGACTGAAGAAACGGGTCCTGCGCCGGCTGCTGTGATCCGCTGCGGATAAAGGGAAGGGGTGCACCACCCGGTGCACCCCTTCCCTTTTTTGGCGGGTTTTTGGCGGAAACTACGAAATCACGCCGTCCACGATGGCCTTGGCTTCGGCCTGGACCTGGTGCAGGTGCTCCTCGCCCTTGAAGGACTCGGCGTAGATCTTGTAGACGTCTTCGGTACCCGAGGGCCGCGCGGCAAACCACGCATTCTCGGTGGTCACCTTCAGTCCGCCGATGGGTGCCCCGTTGCCCGGCGCCTCAGTGAGGCGTGCGGTGATTTCCTCGCCCGCCAGGGTGGTGGCGGTGACGTCCGACGGCGAGAGCTTGGCCAGCGCCGCCTTCTGCTCACGGGTGGCAGGCGCGTCCACGCGTGCATATTCGGGATCGCCGAACTGATTTGTCAGCTCGCGGTACCGCTGGGACGGGGTCTTGCCGGTCACTGCCGTCATCTCCGAGGCCAGCAGGGCCAGCAGGAGGCCGTCCTTGTCAGTGCTCCAGGGCCGGCCGTCGAGCCGGAGGAAGGACGCACCGGCGGATTCCTCGCCGCCGAAAGCGGCTTCGCCGGAAAGCAGGCCCGGTACGAACCACTTGAAGCCGACCGGAACCTCCATCAGGACCCGGCCCAGGTCGGCGGTGACGCGGTCAATCATGGAGGAGGAAACAAGGGTCTTGCCCACCATGGCGTCCGCGCTCCAGCCGGAACGGTTGCGGTACAGGTAGTCAATGGCGGTGGCCAGGTAGTGGTTCGGGTTCATCAGTCCCGCGTCCGGGGTGACAATGCCGTGGCGGTCGGCGTCGGCGTCGTTGCCGGTGGCAATGTCGTAGTCCCCGGCCCGGGAAATCAGCGAGGCCATGGCGTAGGGAGAGGAGCAGTCCATGCGGATCTTCTCGTCCCAGTCCAGGGTCATGAAGGCCCACTGCGGATCCACGTTGGGGTTGACCACGGTCAGGTTCAGCTGGTGCCGCTCCGCGATGGCGCCCCAGTAGTCCACGGAGGCGCCGCCGAGGGGATCGGCGCCGATGTGGAGTCCGGCGCTGCGGATGGCGTCCAGGTTCAGCACGGCGGGGAGGTCTTCCACGTAGTGCGCCAGGAAGTCATAGGTGCCTACCGAGTCGGCCAGGCGGGCTTCGCCGAGGGGAATGCGCAGCACCCCGTCGAGGCCGTTTTCCAGCAGCTGGTTGGCGCGGTCGGCAATCCAGTTGGTGATGTCGGAACCGGCCGGCCCGCCCGTGGGCGGGTTGTACTTGAACCCGCCGTCTGCCGGCGGGTTATGTGAAGGAGTGACCACAATGCCGTCGGCCTGCTCCGTGCGGGTGGAATTGTGTGCCAGGATTGCGTGGCTTACGGCCGGGGTGGGAGTAAATCCGTTTCGCGCGTCAATCTGCACGTTCACGCCGTTGGCAGCCAGGACCTCCAATGCGGTGTTCTGTGCAGGTTCGGACAGCGCATGCGTGTCCTTACCCATAAACAGCGGTCCGGTGATGCCAGCGGACCTGCGGTACTCCACGATTGCCTGGGTAATGGCGGCGATGTGCTGCTCATTAAAGGCACCGTTGAGGGAGGAGCCGCGGTGCCCGGAGGTACCGAACACCACGCGCTGGGCGACATTGGAAGGATCCGGTACGACGTCGTAATAGGCGTCCAAAAGCGCGGTGAGGTCTACAAGGTCGGAAGGTTCGGCACGTTGGCCGGCACGATTAGACATACCCCTAAGCATGCCAAAGAAACGGCTCCGGCGGCAGACGCACGCCCGCCGCTTACCAAAGCCGGCTGCTGGCCAGCCGGGCGCCTTCTCCCAAAGCCGACAGCTTTGCTGCCGCAATCTGCGGATGCACCCGTCCGCCCAGCCCGCAGTCGGTGGAAGCGATGACGTTTTCCCGCCCCACCAGCTGGGCGAAGCGCTCGATGCGGTCCGCCACCAGTTCCGGATGTTCCACCACGTTGGTGGCATGGGAGACGACGCCGGGGAGTATCACCTTCCCCTCCGGCAGTTTCGTGTCCGCCCAGACCCGCCATTCGTGCTCGTGCCGCACATTGCCGGCCTCGAAGCTGTACCCGCCCGCGTTGATTTGCAGCAGGGTGTCCGCCAGGTGGCGGAACTCGATGTCCGTGGTGTGCGGCCCGTGCCACGAACCCCAGCAAAGGTGGAAGCGGATCTGCTCCTCGGGCAGGCCGCGCAGGGCATAGTTCAGGGCCTCGACGCGGATCTGCGTGAACTTGAGGTAGTCGGCCACGGAGGGCTCGGGGTTGATCTGGTCCCAGTTCTCCGCGATGGACGGATCATCGATCTGGACGATCAGCCCGGCGTCGACAATCGCCCGGTATTCCTCCCGCATCGCATCCGCACAGGCGTAGATGAACTCCTCTTCCGTGGCGTAGTACTCGTTGGCGATCCGCGAGCAGGAGCCGGGAGAGAGCGAGGCCAGGAAACCTTCCGTTTCGCCCGCGGCGGCCAGGCCGGCCTTGAGGTTGGCGATGTCGCCGGCCACGGCGTCGTACCCCGTGTACTCCAGCGGTCCCGTGACCTTGGGGAAGATCTTCTGTGCGCCGGTGGTGATGCCCGAGGACGGATCGGAGTAGGCCTCGGCGAAACGCTGCCGGTCGCGGCGGTCCCCGAAACTGGTGAGGACTACGTTGCCCGGCGCCGAGCGGTGCGGTTCCATCTCCCAGATTCCGGTCTCGGCGACGCTCAGCCCGCCGAGCCGGGAAAAGGAATAGGACCACCAGGCGCCGTAGTCGACGTCGGCGGACATCGCATGCCCGTACTCGCCGTCATTCGGGATGTCGATCCCGGCTTCCTGCTGGCGGCGCACCAGATCGGCGACGGCGGCCTGCAGCAGTTCGGCGTACCCCTCGGTATCGGCGGGGTTGGCTTCCCGCGCAGCATTCGCGGCAATCAGCTCAGGGGTGCGGGGGAGGGAGCCGGCGTGGGTGGTCAAAATGCGGTCGGTGCTTTTGCGCATGGTGATCCTTACGGAAAAAAGTGCTCTTGCCCGCACCGGATGCCCAGGGGGCGGTGCAGGCCGCTTCGTCATCCGAACCACCCGCGAAGCATGGGGTTGGTGCACGGCCAAGTCGGAGCTTGGCGGCCGTGTCTCCTGAAGCTGGGACCATCCTAACCATGCCGCCGGGGTGCAGCAAAGGATGGAACGGAACGCAAAAAGGACGGCGGCACCGGAGAGTTCCGGTGCCGCCGTCCTTGGAGAGGCTCCAGGCGCTTAGCGCACGCCGCCCATGAGCTTCTTGATCGACGGTGTGGCCGCGGCCAGGGCAACGCCCAGGATGATCGCGGTGACGCCGCTGAAGGTGAAGTAGCTGACTTCGGTTGCCGGGTCGTAGAACTGGGCCAGCCAGCCGGCCAGGGTGGTGCCCAGGGAGACCGACAGGAAGAACAGTGCCACCATCTGGGTCCGGAAGACTTCCGGGGCCAGCTTGGTTGCCACGGACAGGCCGATCGGGGACAGGAACAGTTCAGCAAAGGTGAACAGCAGCAGGATGCCGGCCATGGCCAGCAGCGGCGTGCTGTTCGGGGCTCCGCCGGAGAACGGAATGAAGGCCAGGAAGGCGAGGCCCATCACGGCCAGGCCCATGGCGAACTTCAGCGGGGAGGACGGCTGCCGGTCGCCCATCTTGGTCCAGACGCCGGCGAACACGGCGGCGAAAATGATGATGAAGACGGGGTTGATGGACTGCACCCAGCTCGGCGGCATTTCCCAGCCGAAGATGGTGCGGTCCAGTGAAGTGTCCGCGTACATGGCGACCACCGTGAACTGCTGCTGGAACAGGGCCCAGAACGCAGCGCTGGCAATAAAGAGCGGCATGAAGGAGTACACCCGGCGGCGTTCCACCCGGCTCACCTTCTTGCTGCTGAGAATGATCACGAAGTACGCGACGGCGGCCACGATGGCGAGGATCGCCATCACCACCGCAAGGTTCTTGGCGGTCAGCAGGTTGAAGACAACGGCCAGCACAATAACAATCACAGCGGCAGCCGCGATGAGGCCGACCTTCGTGTACTGCTGCTTCGGCAGCGGGTTGGCTACCTGGTGGGCGGATGCGGGCAGGTTCTTGCGGGTCATCCCGTACTGGACCAGGCCGATGGCCATGCCGATGGCGGCCAGGCCGAAGCCGTAGTGGAAGCCGTACTGGCTCCAAGCCAGGCCGGTCAGGATCGGGCCGATCAGGGCGCCAATGTTGATGCCCATGTAGAAGATGGAGAAGCCGGCGTCGCGCCGCTGGTCCTTTTCGTCGTACAGGGTGCCCACCAGCGACGTCGCGTTGGCCTTCACGCCGCCGGAACCCAGGGCGATCAGGATCAGGCCGGAGCCCAGTCCGACGGCGCCGGGCAGCACGGCCAGGGAAATGTGGCCCAACATGACCAGGGCTGCAGCATAGAACAGCACCCGTTCGGCGCCGAAGACCCGGTCCGCCAGCCACGCACCGAGGATGGTGGAGAGGTAAACACCGCCGCCGTACGCACCGACCAGCGACACAGCAACGGCCTCGTTGATGCCGAGGCCGCCGTCGGTGGTGCTGTAGTACATGTAATACAGCAGGATGCCCTGCATGCCGTAGAAGGAGAATCGCTCCCACAGCTCAACGCTGAAGAGGTTGGCCAACATCCGGGGATGGCCGAAGAAGGTTTTACGCGCTTCTTTTACGCCTGAGGTACTGGGGGTATGGCTCACGAGTTTAATATTCCCACTCTCGGCAGGTGGTCAAGCAGTCAAATCCGAAAGAATCCGCCGGGGACAAGGAAGATTGCCATCCCTGAGTGCCCAAGATCACAGGCAAAACGGATGCTTTTGCCTGCATTACATGCTTGTGGGCCTGCATGACGGAAGGATTTGCACCGCCGGTCCGGAATTCCCTAGCGGGAGGCCGGGTTGGAAGGGGTATGGCCCGCCTCAGTGTTCCCGTTTCCATCCTCGACCGCGCGAACAACCGTGAGGGCTATTCGGAAGCCGATGCGCTCGGCGCCGTGCTCGAGCGGGCCGAGGCGGCCGAAAAATCCGGATACCGGCGGTTCTGGGTGGCCGAGCACCACGCGGTGGCGGGGATTGCCGGTTCCGCTCCGGCCGTCCTGATGGCGGCCCTGGCGGCGCGCACCAGGACCATCCGGATCGGGTCCGGCGGTGTGATGCTGCCGAACCACCAGCCGCTGGTCGTGGCCGAGCAGGCCGCGACGCTGCAGGCCCTGTATCCCGGGCGGATAGACCTTGGCCTTGGGCGTTCCGTTGGTTTCACGCCGGCGGTGCGGGCCGCCCTGCGGGCGGGGCCCGCCGAGGCTGAGCAGTTCGAGGAGCAGCTGGCCGAATTGCTGTCCTACCTCAACGGCACCGCACCCATCACCGCCCGTCCCCGGGACGGCGGACGGACGCCCGTGTTCATCCTTGCCACCGGGGCAGGAGTGGAGATAGCAGCCCGGGCCGGTCTCGGCGTCGTGCTGGGCGGCCCCGCCTTGTTCCGGCGGAACAGCGCCGGCCGGGCAGGCGCGTTGGAGCGCTACCGTGCCGCGTTCCGGCCCTCGGACCGGTTCCCCCGCCCCCATGTGATTGCGGCAGTCAATGTTGCCGTGGCCGGCAGCAGGGACGAGGCTGAGGAACTGCTGCTGCCCGAGGCACATGCCTTGGCCGAGTCCCGGACCAAGGGGGTCTTTCCCGCCCTGTCCCGTGCGGACATGGGCGCAGAGCCGTCCCCGCGGCGGCAGGACCTGGTCCGCGGCACCCTCGAAACCTCGGTTTACGGGACCGTTGGACAGGTGCACGGCCGCCTCGGGGAACTGGTTGCTTCCTCCGGCGCGGACGAGCTGCTGGTGACCGGCGGGGCCTTCGACGTCGACGGACAGCGGGAATCCGACCGGCTGCTGGCAACCCTCTTCTAGGCCCGCTGCAACCGGCGCTCAGTAGCCCAACTGGACCGCCACGGCCAGCAGATCCGCCTCGGCACCCGGCCGGCCGATCAGCTGGACACCCATCGGCAGCCCGGCGGCGGTGTCCAGCACCGGCAGCGTAATGGCGGGGAGCCCGCAGACATTCACCATGGACGTGAACGGCGAGTAGCGGCACTGCCGGGCGTAATCCTCGTCCCCGCGGCCCTCGGCGCCCGCGTCATCGCTGATGTACCAGCCGAGGGGACGGGGGGTCATGCCCAGGGTGGGGGTGAGGATCATGTCGTAGGCGCTGTACTGCCGGATGGTCTCCTGCTCAAAGGACCGGAGGACGTCGACGGCGGCCACCAGGTCCGCGGCGCTGCGCCCAAGTGCGCGGTGCCGCATGACCGCGGCCAGATCCGTCAGCCGGTCTTCGCCGCCGGGGGGCAGGGCCGCGGTGGCCAGCCCGGCCGTCCACACCACCTGGAACGCGTCCGGATACCGTTCGTCATAGTCCAGGTTCGTGTCCAGCAGGTCGTGGCCGGCACCGGCCAGCGCAGCAATCCCGGCGTCGAGGGCCTGCACCGCCTCGGGATCCAGCCGGATATCGAGCCGGGACTCGAAGGGCGAGCGGGTGCTGACGCCTATCCGGAACCGTCCCTCGGCCCGCAGTGCGGCCGTCAGGAAAGTTCCGTGGGCCGGGGCCGCGCTGGTGGCACGGTAGTTGGGTTCGCCGACCATCGCGTCCAGCAGCAGTGCCGCGTCGGCAGCATTGCGGGCGAGCGGGCCGGCCACCACGAACTGTCCCAAGTCCTGCTGCCCCGAGCCGGCGGGAATCCTCCCGCGGTTGGGTTTGAGGCCCACCAGGCCGGTCGCCGCTGCCGGGATGCGTACGGAGCCGCCGCCGTCGGTGCCCGGAGCGAAGGGAATCATGCCGGCAGCGACTGCCGCCGCACTGCCGCCGGAGGATCCGCCGGGGCTGAGCCGCGGATCGCGCGGGTTCCGGGCCGGCGGCCCCACCCGGTTTTCGCTGTAACTGCTGAGCCCGAATTCGGGAACCTGCGTCTTGCCCAGGCTGATTGCACCGGCCCGGCGCAGGATGGCCGGCAGCGGGGAGTCCTCCTCGGCCACCCAGGGGTCCAGGGCAGCGCTGCCCATGGTGGTCCGGACGCCCGCCACGTCGGTCAGGTCCTTGTGTGCCAGCGGCATTCCGTGCAGCAGGCCCGGCTTCTCTCCCCGGGCACGGCGCGCATCCGCCGCCCGGGCCTCGGCGACGGCGAGTTCCGGCGTCGGAGTCAGGAAGGCACCCAGTGCCGGGTTGAGCTCCTCGATCCGCCCCAGGTAGTGGTTGGTGACTTCCTCGGCGCCGAGCCCGCCGGAGGCCAGGGCATCCCGGAGTTCGACGGCGGTCATCTCGTGGGGGGCGGACATTGCATACCTTTCGGTGCGTGTGGGGTCCGGGCGTTTGTTCTCTCGGACCGCGTCCCACTATAGGCTGGACAAAACGGCCCCGTCGGGCGGGTGCGGGCGTGCCCGGACCCGCAGTTCGGGGCGACAACGCGTACGACAGTGAGGCCAGCAATGAGCGAGATGCAGAGCGTAACCGTAGACACCATTCCCGAGGGCGCGAAGATCCTCGATGTCCGGGAAGACTACGAATGGGAAGCCGGCCACGTCGACGGCGCCCTCCACATTCCACTCGACCGGCTGCCCGAGGCACTTGATGAACTGGATCCGGACCAGGACCTGGCCGTCATCTGCCGCACCGGCGGCCGCAGCGCCCGGGCCACCCAGTGGCTGGACGCCAACGGCTACTCGGCCGTCAACGTCAACGGCGGGATGGGTGCCTGGCTCGAGGCAGGCAAGCCCATGGTCTCCGACAACGGGCAGGAACCGACCGTTAAATGACGCACGCCGCTGATGCCCGCCCCGCCCCGCACCACCCCGGTCCGCTGGGGGAAGCAGTGGTTTACACCTACCTCGGCCCCGAGGGAACCTTTACGGAGGCCGCGCTGCTGAGCGTTCCGGGGGCCGTGGATGCCGTCCGCCGTCCGGCGCCGAGTGTGAACTCGGCACTGGAAATGGTCCGCTCAGGGCAGGCCGCCGCCGCGGTTGTTCCCATTGAGAACTCCGTGGAGGGCGGTGTCAGCGCCACCCTGGATGCCCTTTCCGCCGGAGCCCCGCTGCGGATCCTGCGGGAGATCCTGATCCCCATCACCTTTGTGCTGGCGGTGCGCCCGGGCATGGCACTGACGGATATCCGCACGGTTTCCACCCACAGCCACGCGTGGGCGCAGTGCAGGGAATGGGCTGCAGCGAATATTCCCGAAGCGGAATATCTTCCCGCGGCCTCTACGGCGGCGGCCGCCGTGGAACTCAGCCAGGCCGATCCGTCCTTTGATGCGGCGATCTGCGCGCCGCTGGTGGCGCGGCAGCTCGGGCTGGAAGTCCTGCAGGAAGACATCGGTGATGTGCGGGATGCGGTGACCCGGTTCGTGATGATCAGCCTGCCCGGCCTGCTTCCCGAACCCACCGGCTCGGACAAGACCACTCTGGTGGTTCCCCTGCCGGAGGACCGCCCGGGCGCCCTGATGGAAATCCTGGACCAGTTCTCCACCCGCGGGGTGAACCTGAGCCGGATCGAGTCCCGTCCCACGGGCATGTTCCTGGGCGATTACTTCTTCAGCATCGACGCCGACGGCCACATTGCGGATGCCCGGATGGCGGACGCTTTGAAGGGCCTGCACCGGATCAGCCCCGAACTGCGGTTCCTCGGCTCGTATCCGCGGGCGGACCACCGTGAGACGGAGATTTCCCGCCACACCAGCGACGATGCGTTCCGGGCCGCCGATATTTGGCTCGAGTCCCTGCTGAACGGATACTAGGGACTGGAAGCCGCGGCTGAACCGGCCGCAGCCGGTGAAAGGTGCGCACCATGGCTCGACTTCGGCGAAGCAACTGTGAACATCCCGGGTACACCCGGCGGCGTTGGGGCAAGGGTTTCAGCTATCGGGACATCCGCGGCAATATCATTACCGACCGGGCGGTCCTGGCCCGGCTCCGCTCGCTGGCGATTCCGCCGGCGTGGACGGATGTCTGGATCAGTCCCTACCCCAACGGGCACATCCAGGCCACGGGAACCGACGGCGCCGGCCGCAAGCAGTACATCTACCATCCGCACTGGCGGGAGATGAAGGACCGGGAGAAATTCGACCGGTCGCTGGCGTTTGCCCAGACACTTCCCGCGGCGCGGCGGCTGATCACCAAGCACCTGCGCGCAGACGGATGCGGCGAGGAACGGGCCCTGGCGGCCGCCCTGCGGATTGTCGACGCCGGGGCGCTGCGGATCGGCGGCACCCGGTACGCGGAGGCGAACGGTTCCTACGGCACCACCACGCTGCGCATCGAGCACGTGCATCTGGACGGAACCGAAGTGTGTTTCGACTTTCCCGGCAAGAGCGGGCAGGAATGGCACATGTCGATCAAGGACGCCGACCTCGCGGCGGCCATCGGGCCCATGCTCCGGCGCCCGGACGCAGACACGGCACTGGCGTACCTGGGGGCTGACGGCGCCTGGCACAGCGTGGACGCCGCCCAGCTGAACTCCTTCCTGAAGGAAGTCACGGGCGGGGACTTCAGCGCCAAGGACTTCCGCACCTGGCAGGCCACAGTCGTCGCGGCAATGTCCCTGGCCCGCCTCGCGCCGGCGGCAGCCACCAACCGGGCCAAACAGAAGGCCGTCGCGGCCACAGCCCGCGATGTGGCGGACCACCTGGGCAACACCCCCGCAATTGCACGCAAGTCCTACATCGATCCGCGCGTGGTGGACCGGTTCTTCGACGGCCACGTCATTCCCGTGACCGGATTCTCCTCGTCGGAGACCGCAACCCGGATGATGCTCGAGGATTAACCGGGTTTCCGCCGGGACCGGCAATAAGTATGCTGATGGAAGGCGCGCGCAGTATTGGCGCACTGGACAACCAACCCAAGAAGGAAGGTGCCGGCGTGAGCGAGTACCCCAACGAACAAGAGCAGCTCAAGGACCCGAAGCCCAGCGGTGTTTCCACCAATGACGACAACTACCGCGGCGATGTTGGCGACCAGGGCAACGACATCCGCTTTGCCGAGGAAGAGGCACTGATCCGCGAGCAGGCCTCCCCGTCCTCCCTCGACGAGGACGAAGGCAAGTACACCGCCGCCGACGGCGCCAAGACGGACGAGGACCGCGAAGGCGGTTACACCGACTCCGAGGGCACCCAGGACGGCAAGTAACGTCTTCTCCCCTTCAAGCGGCGCTGCACCATCCGGTGCGGCGCCGTTTTTTATGCCGCCGGCAGCACGGACGAGGGCGGCACCCGGACCAGCAGGGCGCCGGCGTCCACCTCTACGGTGATCGTGGTGGCGGGGCCGGTCAGGTCGCCGTCGAGCTGGGTCTGGGTGGGTTCCGCGACGGTCACCGTGATTTTCCGGACCCGGTGGTGACGGATCACCGGGA
The DNA here is from genome assembly GCF_020907405.1 of Arthrobacter sp. zg-Y769. Lineage (GTDB taxonomy): Bacteria > Actinomycetota > Actinomycetes > Actinomycetales > Micrococcaceae > Arthrobacter_B. Next base: position 130,247 of record NZ_JAJJOE010000011.1, on the reverse strand, counting down.
GGTCCTTGGGGTAGCGCGTCATCACTTTGCCGGCCACCCAGGCCCAGCCAAGGACGCTGCGCGGGCTAATGATGACGACGTCCAGCAGTCCGTCATCCACCACGGCGTCCGGAATGAAATCGATTCCGGCGGGCAGGCGTCCGGTGTTTGCCACCAGCACGCTGTGCACCTTCTGTGACTGCGCCGGACCGTCGTCCAGGCTGACGGTCATCCGCGTGCGCCGCCCCGGCAGCAGGCGGACGCCGGCTTCGCTGTAGGCCAGCCACCCCACCCGCTTTTTCAGCTCATCCCGCGTAGCGGCAATTACCGCGGCATCCATGCCGATCCCGCCCATCACCAGGAATGCGTTGCGGGAGTGTTCCCCGGTCGCCGAGTCTTCGAGCCGGATCTTGGCCATGTCGATCTGCCGCACGTCCCCGTGCAGCGAGTTGCGGATGTTTCCTGCCAGGTCCGCCACGGAGATGTCCAGGTTCCGGGCCAGGAGGTTGCCGGTGCCCAGCGGAATCAGTCCCAGCGCCGCGCCGGAATGCGCCACTGCACGCGAGACTTCGCGGATGGTGCCGTCACCGCCTGCGGCGAGGACGACGTCGGCACCTGCCTCCAGTGCCTGCAGCGCCTGCAGGTAGCCGGGGCTGTCCACGGTGGTTTCCAGGATCAGCGGAGGATCCCATCCGGCAAGCTCGCAGGACGTTCTCAGCAGGGCTTCAGCGTCCGGCGCCAATGCCTTGACCGGATTCACGACCATCGCCACCCGCTGGTGCGCCGCGCCGCGCGGGGCAAACACTGCGGCGTCGGCCGCTGCCCGCCGTCGGCTTCGAGTACCTGCGACGACCCAGGTTGCGGCGGAGGCCAGCAGGGCGGCGCAGAGGACCAGGAACAGCGTAATTTCAACGGGCATAATGCCTCCCAGAATAGCCGCCGCCGGGCGAACCAAACGCCCGGCGGGTTTTCGGTACTCTTGAGACGTGATCGATGTAAATGAGCTCCGCGAAAATCCCGAAAAATTCCGAGCCTCGCAGCGCGCCCGGCTGGCCGACGAGAGCATTGTGGACGCGATCATTTCCGCCGACGCTGCCCGCCGCGACGCCCGGACCCGCTACGAGACGCTGCGTGCCGAGCAAAATGCCTTCGGAAAGCGCGTCGCCGCCGCCAAGGGTGAAGAAAAGCAGGCCCTCCTGGCCGAGGTGAAGGAACTGGCCGCTGCCGTGAAGGCCGCCGGTGCCGAGGCTGACGCCGTCCAGGCGGAATCCGATGCGCTGCTGCGCCGGATCCCGAACCTGGTGTCCGACGGCGTTCCCACCGGAGGCGAGGACGACTTCGAGGTCGTCAAGACCGTCGGCAAGCCCCGCGACTTCGAGGCTGAGGGCTTCACGCCCCGTGACCATCTGGAAATCGGCGAACTGCTGGGTGCCATTGACATGGAACGCGGCGCCAAGGTCTCCGGCTCGAGGTTCTACTTCCTGCGCGGCGTGGGTGCCCGCCTGGAACTGGCACTGCTGAACATGGCCATGGACCAGGCCGTCAAGGCCGGGTTTGTCCCGATGATCACCCCCACCCTGGTTCGCCCCGAAACCATGCAGGGCACCGGCTTCGACGTGGCACACGACGCCGAGATCTACCGGCTGGCCGAAGACGATCTGTACCTGGTCGGCACGTCCGAGGTGCCGCTGGCTGGCTACCACGCCGACGAGATCCTTGAGTTGGACGGCGGCCCCGTCCGTTACGCCGGCTGGTCCTCCTGCTACCGCCGTGAAGCCGGCTCGCACGGCAAGGACACCCGCGGCATCATCCGCGTCCACCAGTTCAACAAAGTGGAAATGTTTGTCTACACCCGGCCGGAGGACGCCGCCGCCGAGCACCAGCGGCTGCTGGCCTGGGAAGAGGAAATGCTGGCCAAGGTCGAACTGCCCTACCGGGTCATCGACACGGCTGCCGGAGACCTGGGCATGTCCGCAGCACGGAAGTTCGACTGCGAGGCGTGGGTTCCCACCCAGAACGCCTACCGCGAGCTGACCTCCACCTCGAACTGCACCACCTTCCAGGCCCGGCGCCTGAACATCCGCGAACGGCAGGCTGAAGGCAAGGGCACCCGCGCTGTGGCCACCCTGAACGGAACGCTGGCCACCACCCGCTGGATCGTCGCCATCCTGGAACACCACCAGAACCCTGACGGCTCGGTGAACGTTCCGGCTGCGCTTCGGCCGTACCTGGGCGGCCTGGAAGTCCTTCCGGTCCTCTGAGTCCAGCAGACGACGGCGGGACCCGGGACCAGCCCCGGGCCCGCCGTCGTCGGCGCCGTCCTTCCGAACGGGCCCCTGTCCTTTCCGAACGGACCCGTTGCACGGCAGTCGTCCTAGCCGCCCTCCTGACCGATCTGCTTAGATAAAACGATGACAACTCTGAGTAGCGCTGGCATCGAAGACCAGCGAACCCCTGACAAGCGACACCTGGTAGCCCTCGACGTGGACGGGACCCTCGTGGACCACGACGGCCACATGTCCCCGGATGTGCGCGAGGCAGCACGGACGGCGTCGGAGGCCGGCCACCACCTGGTGGTGGCCACCGGCAGGTCCTACGGGGCCGCACTGCCCATCCTCGAACTCCTGGGCCTGACCACCGGATACTGCGTCTGCTCCAACGGCGCCGTGACCCTGCGCCTGGATCCCACCCTTGAATCCGGCTATGAAGTGATGGACCGGGTGGTCTTTGATCCGAAACCGGCGCTGGCCGCGCTGCGGGAGAAACTGCCCACGGCCAAATTCGCCCTGGAGGACGCGGACGGACGCTTCCTGTCCACCGAGCGTTTCCAGGACGCCAGCTTCGGCGCCGAAGCCTTCGCCGTGGACTTCGAAGCCCTGCTGGAGGCACAGGCCGTACGCGTGGTGGTCTTCAGCACCGACAGCACTGCGGAGGAATTCGGCTCTGCGGTGGAAGCGATCGGCCTGCACGGCGTCACGTATTCGGTGGGCTGGACCGCCTGGCTGGATATTGCCGCGTCAGGCGTCACCAAGGCCAGCGCGCTGGAACAGGTCCGCCGCCGGCTGGAGGTCGATCCCACCCTGACCGTTGCCCTGGGCGACGGCCGCAACGACATCGAGATGCTGGACTGGGCCGCCCGCGGCGTCGCCATGGGCCAGGCGCCGGACGAAGTGCTGGCAGCGGCCTCCGAGGTGACCGGCACCGTCTACGAAGACGGCGCCGCCAGCGTGCTGAGGAGCGTGCTGGAGGGCGGGTCCTAGCTCACCCCAGGTAGGGGAGTGCGGCCGGCGGAAGCGACGCCGGGCCGTAGGCCAGCCCCAGCAGCCGTGCAGCGGCCGGGCGGGTGGCCCATTCCTCGCTCCAGTGGGACCGGACCACTGCCTTGCTCACGGCCTGCGCGGTGATCCCCAGCTCCTGGGCAACAAACTTCTGCTGCCCGCGGGCTCCGGGGGTCATCAGGTCCAGCACCTTCCACTCGGCTTCGGACCGGGCGGCCACAATGAGGCCCAGCAGGCGCAGCACGGCCTCCGCCTCTGCTGCCAGTTCGGCATCCGGGCCGTCCACGGCCAGCGGGACGCGGTCACCGGTGCGCTGGGCACGCTCCACGGCGCGCCGCGAATAGACCAGCCCGTAGCCCCGCGCGTCCTTGAGATTGGCCGGTAACGGAACCTGGAGTTCCCCGACTCCCACCCCTACGTGCCAGCGGCGCTCCCGGACTGCTGTCAGTGCCGCTTCCACCGCAGTGGCTGCATCCGTCAGCACCCCCTGGGCTTCGTCACCGACGGTGCGCTGGAAGGGAACCGCAGCCGGCAGATGCCGCAGGGACCGGATCAGGTCCGGAACCAGGTCCCCGACCTCCCGGGAATCCCGTTGGTTGATGGTCAGCACAAAATGCATGGCCCCAGCATGTCAGACCTGCCCTGGAAAACAACCAAATGCGGTTGCGGCGCGCCACAGTGCCCGCCCCGGTAGAGTCGGCCGCATGATCAACCAGGAGCAAGACCCGCGCCCGGACCGCCGCCCGCTGCTTCCCCTGCTGTTTTCCGCGGGAGTTGTCCTCCTGGGACTCTGGGCAGCCTGGCTGACCTCCAGCTGGATCCTCCTCGCGGTCGCCGTCTTTGTGGCGGTCTTTCCGGCCCGGACCCATGCCGGAGACCTGCGTGCCTGGGCCCGGCGGAGGACAGGCGGCCGCTGACCGCTGCGGATAACGCCGGTTAAACGCCGACGGCGGCCGTCCCCCTGGGGGAACGGCCGCCGTCGTGACGCTGAATGCTAGTTGATCGGGTCGGCGTCGACGGCGCGGCCCTGGGCCTCGTCCTCTTCGTGGCCTTCGCCGTGCGCCTGGTAGCGGGCCAGGGAAGCGGTGACCTCGGCTTCGGCAGCTTCGCGGCCGGCCCAGTCAGCGGCTTCCACCCACTTGCCCGGCTCCAGGTCCTTGTACTTGGTGAAGAAGTGCTTGATTTCATCCAGCAGGAAGTCGGACACGTCCGAGAGGTCCTGGATGTGGTCAAAGCGCGGGTCCACCGGTACGCACAGGACCTTGGCGTCTCCGCCGCCGTCATCGACCATGTTGAATACGCCGATGGGGCGGGATTCCACCAGCACGCCCGGCATCAGGTCGAAGTCCTGCAGCATCACCAGGGCGTCCAGCGGATCGCCGTCCTCACCCAGGGTGTTCTCGAAGTAGCCGTAGTGGGTGGGGTAGGCCATGGCCGTGAACAGGACACGGTCCAGGCGCAGGCGGTGCGTTTCGTGGTCGATTTCGTACTTGACCCGGGATCCCTTGGGGATCTCGATGGTGACGTCGAGCTTCATTTCAGGCTTCATTGTGGCTCCTCACTGGCGTGGCCCGCGGAGGAACCACTGGAAAGACTTCTTACGGATCTTGCGCCGACGTGCCCCGGACCGCAAAGGTCGGGAAGGGCGCCGGCGTCGGTCTAGTCTTAAAGATATATGTCCTGCGCGGCGAACCATGCACAGGACCCGTTGGCCGGGTTTGCCGGCGCGAGTGAAAGAACCGGTGGGACATGTCTCGGATGTTCTCCGGCATGCTGCTGGCATTGGCCTTTGCAGTGCTGCTGGTTCCGCTGGCCTGCTATGCCCTCCCTCCGGTTGCCGAAGCCTGGCGCGGTGAACGGCTGCAGCGCGCCGAGGTTGTCCCCGACTACCAGGAAGCACCCGCGGAACTGGCGGACGGCGGACCGGTGTCCGCGCCGCAGGCAGCGGACCCGATGCCGGACAGGGAAGTCCTGGCCCGGCTGCTGGACGCCGCACTGGTGGTTGAGGGCAGCGGCAGTTTCTCCGCCGTGGTGCAGGACGCGCTGACCGGTACCGTGCTGTATGACCGCAACGGCGCGGCCGGAGTCGCCCCGGCCTCCAGCCTCAAGGTCCTGACCGCGGCGGCGGCGCTGTCGGCGATGGACGCCGACACCCGCTTTGCCACCGCCGCACTGCCGGGGGAGGACCCCGGAACAGTGGTCCTGCGCGGGGGCGGAGACGTGCTGCTGACTGCCGGAACTTCGGACCCGGACTCCGTGGCCGGACGCGCCGGCCTCACCACCCTGGCGGAACAGACCGCGGCGGCACTTGCCGCCGACGGGACCACCGGACCCGTCAAGGTCCTGGTGGATGATTCGCTGTTCACCGGCCCGGCGCTCTCGGATGCCTGGGGGGAGGCCGACGTCGAAGCCGGCGAGATCGCACCGATCCACTCCCTGGCGGTGAGCTCGGCGTGGGTGCAGGAGGGCACCGGGCCGGGACCCCGGGTTGACGACGCCGCCCTGTCCGCCGGGGAGTCCTACCGTGCCGCGCTCGCTGCCGCCCTGGCATCCGAGGGCATCAACGTGGACCCGTACGTAGAGCGCGGCACCGCACCGGCCGGAGCCGTTGCCCTCGCCGAGGTCCGCTCCGCGCCGCTGGCCGAACAAGTTGATTACATGCTGTTGAATTCGGACAACTACCTGGCCGAAGTGCTGGCCCGGCTGAGCGCAGCAGCTGCGGGCCGCGAGGCATCATTTGCCGGAGGAACCGAAACAGTTCAAGCAGAAGTGGCCGCCCTTGGCGTGGACACCACGGCAATGGTGCTCGGAGACGCCAGCGGCCTGTCCGGTGAAACCTCGGTGTCCGCCGCGCAGCTGACCTCGCTGATGCAGATCCTGCTGACTACTACGGATCCCGATCTTCGGTCCGTGGCGGGCAGCCTGCCCGTTGCGGCGCTAACCGGCACGCTGTCCGGACGCTACGACGAAATCTCCGATTCCTCCGCGGCGGGAATTGTGCGCGCCAAGACAGGCACCCTGCTGGCAGTCACAGCGTTGACCGGTTACGCCACGGACGCCGACGGCCGGGTACTTGCCTTCACCTTTATCGGCAGCGGATTGGACGGAAACACGCAGCAGGCACGGGACGCCGTGGATTCCGCCGCCGCGGTACTGGCCGGCTGCGGGTGCAGGTAGGGCCGCGGGGAACCGGCGGCCAGCCGTTCCGTTCCCGGGACGGTGGTGTGGCAGCGGAAGGCAATGTGGTCGAATGGAGCAATGGAGAGCAACGAGCGAACACCTGTCCCCGCGCCTTCCGCCCCCGCCGGGCGGAACTCCGCCGGGCAGAACACCGACGCCCACCAGTCCGCCGGCGCGCCGTCGCTGGTGAACTGGGACCTGGCAGCATCCACCGCCGCGGCCATGGTGGCACCCGGGCCGAAGATGTCCGCCAAGGAGATCCGCGATGCAGTCGCGGACCTGCGTGCTGCCGCAGACGCCTCCGTGGCCCACGTCCACCGCATCACCGGGCTGGAGGCCGCCCGGGACCTGCGGGACTCGGACGTGCTGATTGTGGACCGGGCCTCCTGGGCCCGCGCGAACTCGCAGAGCTTCTCCGTCCTGATGGGTCCGGCCCTGCAGCACCTGGCCGAAACCCGGCCGGAACAGCTGGCGGCCGCCAATACAGCACTGGGCGGAACCATGACCGGCGCGCAGCTGGGCACCATCCTCGCCTTCCTGTCCAGCAAGGTCCTGGGCCAGTACGATCCCTTCGCCGCCCTGGGCGGCGTCGGCAAACCCGGCGGGCGGCTGCTGCTGGTGGCGCCGAACATTGTCACGCTGGAACGCGAACTGAACGTGGAACCGGCCGACTTCCGCCTCTGGGTCTGCCTGCACGAACAGACCCACCGGGTGCAGTTTGCTGCTGCGCCGTGGCTGCGCGGGCACATGCTGGAGCAGATCAGCCAGCTCTCCAACGGCATGATGGACAAGGCGCAGACCATCTCCGAACGGCTCGGTTCCGCGGTGAAGGCACTGGCCGCGCCCAAGGGCGGCGTGGATGCGGACGGTGTGCCGAACAAGTCCGTGGACCTGCTTTCCCTGCTGCAGGATCCCGAGGACAAGGAACGCCTCTCGCACCTGACGGCCGTTATGTCGCTCCTGGAAGGCCACGCGAATGTGGTCATGGACGCAGTGGACGCCAGCATCGTGCCCAGCGTCAAGACCATCCGGCGGCGGTTCAACAACCGGGGCGCCAAGCGGGGCTGGATTGACCGCTTCTTCCGCCAGATCATGGGGCTGGATGCCAAGATGCGCCAGTACAGCGACGGCGCCCGCTTTGTCCGCGCGGTCACGGACCAGGTGGGCATGGACGGCTTCAACCGGGTGTGGGAACGCCCCGAAAACCTCCCGACAGAAGCGGAGATCCACTCCGCGGACCTATGGATTGCCCGGATGGGACTGTAACAAAAACGTGCTCGACGAAAACTCCAACAACTCCGGCTCCACAGAAGGCAGCGCGGCATCTGCCGCCGCCCGCCCCGCCCCGCGGGTACGCAAACGGCTCCTTCCGACGCTGGGGGACGCCCGCAACAGTATCCGCGACACCCTGCGGGACGCCGGCCTGGCACCGGGCGGCGGCCATCCGCCGCTGATCCTGGTTGCCTGCAGCGGTGGTCCCGATTCCCTGGCTTTGGCCCTGGCCGCCTCGTTCTTCTCCCGGCGCGGCGACTACCGCGTGGGCGCCGTCGTCGTTGACCACGGCCTGCAGCCGGGCAGCGCCGAGGTGGCCGACCGGGCCCGGGAAAAGCTGGAAGGAATGGGACTGCAACCCGTGCTGGTGCGGCAGGTGGAAGTACCCGCCTCCGGGATGGGACCCGAAGCGGCGGCACGGACCGTCCGGTACGCGGCGCTGGACGCCGCAGTGGAGGAACTGTCGGCCGATGCCGTCCTGCTGGGCCACACCCTCGATGACCAGGCCGAGCAGGTGCTGCTGGGCCTGATGCGCGGTTCCGGCACGCGCTCCCTGGCGGGGATGCCCGTTGCGCGGGGAAAATACCTGCGGCCCTTCCTGGGCCTGCGCCGGGAGCAGACGGTCGAGATCTGCGAGCACGCCGGACTGGACCCCTGGCACGATCCCAGCAACCGGGATCCCGCGTACGCCCGGTCCCGGGTGCGCACCGAAGTGCTGCCGTTCCTGGAGGACAAACTGGGCCCGGGCATCGCCGAGGCGCTGTTCCGTTCCTCACGTATCCTCTCCGCCGATGCCGACTATCTGGACGCCGTGGCAGCACAGGCCTTCGAGGACCTGCTGGCCGCTGCACCGGAAGGCAGCGACCCGGAATCGGGCGAGCTGCTGCTGCCCGAAGCGCAGCTGCGTAACCTTGCCCCCGCCGTCCGCCACCGTGTCCTGGCCCTCGCCGCGCTCGCCCTGGGCGGGGCGCAGCCGAGCTACGAACGACTCGCTGCAGTCCAGTCCCTGCTGCGCCGCACCGGGTCCGCGGGGCCGGTCCAGTTGGTGGGGAAAGTCAGCGTGTACCGCCAGCCGCGGGCCAAATCGGTTCACCACGGTGCCTCAAGCTATGGCAATCTTGTTTTTAGGAAAAAGAGCAGCACCTAACATCCAAGCTGCAACACTTCGCACCCGGGAGTCATTCGTGGATTCACACGACGTCCAGTCAGATCTCAAGCACGTTCTCTACACCAAGGAACAGATCCAAACCCGGATCACGGAACTGGCGGCCGAAATTGACCGCGACTACGCCGGCCGTGATGTCCTGCTGGTCGGCGTGCTCAAGGGCGCCGTGATGGTGATGGCAGACCTTTCCCGCGCCCTGCACAGCCACGTCACGATGGACTGGATGGCAGTGTCCTCCTACGGTTCCGGCACGCAGTCCTCCGGCGTCGTCCGTATCCTCAAGGACCTTGAGACGGACCTGCTCGGCAAGCACGTGCTGATTGTCGAAGACATTATCGACTCCGGCCTGACGCTTTCCTGGCTGCGTACCAACCTGGAATCCCGCGGCCCGGCCAGCGTGGAAATCTGCACCCTGCTGCGCAAGCCCGATGCAGCCAAGGTGGAAATCGACGTTAAGTACGTCGGTTATGAAATCCCCAACGAGTTCGTCGTCGGTTTCGGCCTGGACTTTGCAGAGCGCTACCGCAACCTGGACTTCATCGGCACCCTCGCGCCGCACGTTTACGAATAACGGTTCCGGCCCCGTTTCTCCCCGTCCCCGCCAAGGGGGCCGTCACGGACGCAATGCTCTACGCCCTGAGGGAACTAATCCCCTCCCCGGACCGTGTTCTTCTGGGGGACGGTGTATAGCTAGTAGGTAAATTCCGCGCATACCAGCGTTGTTGACCAGGAGGGACGGGGCATTAGCCCTGACGACGAATGAAATCCAAGAACTTCTTCAAGGGCCCGGTCTTTTGGATCGCGCTGGCAGTGGCCGCTCTTTTGATCCTTGTCCCGAGCCTTACTGCCACCAGGGCCACGCAAGTGGACACCAAGGAAGGCATAGAGCTTCTCGACCAGGACAAAGTCTCGCAGGCGAAGATCTATGACGGCGAGCAGCGGGTTGACCTGACATTGAATGACAGCGGCGTTGACGACAAGGGCGTCAGCGACGTCCAGTTCTACTTCAGCACTGCGCGCGGCGAGGAAATAGTCCAGGCGGTCAACGATTCCGGGGCAAATTACACCGACCAGCCGGTGCAGACCAATTGGTTCACCAGCTTCCTCGGATTGTTCCTGCCGTTCATCATCATCGGCCTGATTTTCTGGTTCCTGATGTCCCGCATGCAGGGCGGCGGCTCCCAGGTCATGAAGTTCGGCAAGTCCAAGGCCAAGCTGACCAATAAGGACATGCCGCAGGTAACCTTCGACGACGTCGCCGGCGCCGACGAGGCCGTCGAGGAACTGCACGAGATCAAGGAATTCCTGCAGGATCCGGGCAAGTTCCAGGCCGTGGGCGCGAAGATCCCCAAGGGTGTGCTGCTGTACGGCCCTCCCGGAACCGGCAAGACCCTGCTGGCCCGCGCCGTCGCCGGCGAGGCCGGCGTGCCGTTCTACTCGATTTCCGGTTCCGACTTCGTTGAAATGTTCGTTGGTGTGGGCGCTTCCCGCGTCCGCGACCTCTTCGAGCAGGCCAAGGCCAACTCGCCGGCCATTATCTTCGTGGACGAGATCGACGCCGTCGGCCGCCACCGCGGAGCTGGCGTGGGCGGCGGCAATGACGAACGCGAGCAGACGCTGAACCAGCTGCTGGTGGAAATGGACGGTTTTGACGGCAACACCAACGTCATCCTGATCGCCGCCACCAACCGGCCGGACGTCCTGGACCCGGCACTGCTGCGTCCGGGCCGCTTCGACCGCCAGATCGGCGTCGAGGCACCCGATATGCAGGGCCGCCTGCACATCCTGCAGGTCCACGCCAAGGGCAAGCCGATGGCTCCCGGCGTTGACCTCGAGACCGTGGCCCGCAAGACTCCGGGGTTCACCGGTGCGGACCTTGCCAACGTGCTCAACGAAGCGGCGCTGCTGACCGCCCGCTCCAACGCGGACCTCATTGACGACCGCGCACTGGACGAGGCCATCGACCGCGTGATCGCCGGCCCGCAGAAGCGCAGCCGCGTGATGAAGGAACTGGAACGCAAGATCACCGCCTACCACGAAGGCGGACACGCCCTCGTGGCTGCGGCGCTGCGGAACACGGACCCGGTCACGAAGGTGACCATCCTGCCGCGCGGCCGGGCACTCGGTTACACCATGGTCCTGCCCCAGGACGACAAGTACTCGGTGACCCGCAACGAGCTGCTGGACCAGCTCGCCTACGCAATGGGCGGCCGCGTCGCCGAGGAGATCGTCTTCCACGACCCCTCCACCGGCGCCTCGAACGACATCGAAAAGGCCACGTCCACGGCCCGCAAGATGGTCACCCAGTACGGCATGAGCGAGCGGATCGGTTCGGTCAAGCTCGGCTCCGGCGGCGGCGAGCCTTTCCTGGGCCGGGACATGAGCCAGGAGCGCAACTACTCCGACCAGGTGGCCTACGTGGTGGACGAGGAGGTCCGGCGCCTGCTGGACAACGCCCATGACGAGGCATACCAGATCCTCACCGAGAACCGCGACGTCCTCGACCGGCTCGCGCTGGAGCTGCTGGAGCGGGAGACGCTGAACCAGGCGGAGATCGCCGAGGTCTTCTCCGATGTCCGCAAGCGCGACGTCCGGGAGGTCTGGCTGTCCAAGCCCACCCGCCCGGTCCACAGCACGCCGCCGGTGGTCTCCCAGAAGGAACGGCGCCAGGCTCGGGAACTCGGCGCCCCGGATCCGGCGTCGGTTGCTCCCCAGGACCAGATTGCCGACGCCGACCTGCCGCAGGACTTCGATGTGTCCAGCAACGGACTGCCCCAGGGCAGCGGGAACGGCAGCCATTCCGGCCGGAGCGGAAGCAGCGGCAGCACGCCCCCCGAGGCGTAGGTTCGGGCGGTCCTGCGGGGCCGCCCGGCACCGCCGGGGAACGGAGTTCCGGCGCGATAGGATCGACCAGTGACCGATTTCGACGATGAACTGCTGACTGCCGAAGCAGCAGCCGATTCCCCCGTGGATCAGCCAAGGATTGAACGTGCGGTCCGGGAGATCCTCCTCGCCATCGGGGAGGACCCGGACCGCGACGGTTTAAGGGAAACCCCCAGCCGGGTGGCCAAGTCCTACACCGAGATCTTCGGCGGCCTGCACCAGAGCCCCTCGGACCTGCTGGCAACCACGTTTGACCTGGACCACGAGGAAATGGTCCTGGTCAAGGACATTCCCTTCTACTCGACCTGCGAACACCATCTGGTGCCGTTCCACGGCAGCGCGCACATCGGCTACATTCCTTCCCACGACGGCAAGGTAACCGGCCTGTCGAAGCTTGCCCGGCTCGTCGACGTCTACGCCCGACGGCCCCAGGTCCAGGAGCGGATGACCACGCAGATCGTGGACGCACTGATGTCCAATCTTTCCCCCCGCGGTGCCATAGTGGTTATTGAATGCGAGCACCTCTGCATGTCGATGCGCGGGGTCCGCAAGCCGGGCGCCAAGACCGTTACCTCGGCGGTGCGCGGCCAGCTGCGCGAGACCGCGACCCGCGCCGAAGCAATGAGCCTGATACTAGGACGATAGGACCACCATGGATTCACTCGCTGCCGCACCCGGCACCGGACCGGCAACCTCGCCGCTGCCCGTAGTGCGGCCCGCCCGCAGGGCGCGCACGCTTTCCGACCTTCCCGCTGACCGCACCCTGGTTATGGGCGTCCTCAACGTCACGCCGGATTCCTTCAGCGACGGCGGGCAGTTTGCCGACACCGACGCGGCAATCCGCGCGGGACTGAAGATGCATTACGAAGGCGCGGACATCATCGACGTCGGCGGCGAGTCCACCCGTCCTGACTCCGTCCGGGTTTCCCCGGAGGAGGAGCAGGCGCGGGTATTGCCCGTGGTCGAGGCCCTGGTCCGTGCGGGAGCCCTCATCAGCATCGACACCATGAACGCTGCCACGGCTGAAAAGGCCGTTGCTGCCGGTGCCGCGGTCATCAACGACGTGTCGGGCACCGACACGGATCCGGAGATGCCCGGGCTGGTTGCGCGGACAGGGGTTTCCTACATCCTTATGCACAGCCGCGGCAACGTCCGCAGCAATGACCCCAACGCCAGCTACGCCGACGTCGTCGAAGAGGTGGCCGCGGAACTGGTGAAGATCCGCGACCGGTTCTACGCCGCGGGCGTCGCGCCCGAACAGATCATCCTTGATCCGGGGCTGGGTTTCTCCAAGAACGCCGAGCAGAACTGGGAGCTGCTGCGCGGAATCGACCGCCTCGGCGCCCTGGGCCACCGGGTGCTGGTCGGGGCCTCCCGCAAGCGTTTCCTGGGCTCGCTGCTCACCAGTTACGGGAAGGCGGCCCAGCCGCTGGAACGCGACAACGCGACGGTGGCGGTGTCCGCGCTGGCGGCCTCCGCCGGAGTGTGGGCGGTGCGCGTGCACAACGTGCCGGCCAGCCTCGACGCCGTCAAAGTCGCTGCAGCCTGGAAAGGGTAGAGGCAGATGCCGAGCACCTCAGTCGCGGCCCTTCGCGGGACACAGGACCGGATTACCCTCAGCGGCATCACCGCCACGGGTTTCCACGGCGTGTTTGACGAGGAACGGCGGGACGGCCAGCCCTTCATCGTGGACCTGGTCCTGTTCACCGACCTGGGACCGGCAGCTGCCACGGATGACCTGACGCTGACGGCGCATTACGGCGAAGTTGCCGAGTGTGTGGTGCAGGCCATCACCGGGGAGCCGCTGAACCTGATCGAGGCGCTGGCAGGCAGGATTGCCGACACCGTCCTGGCGTCCTTTTCCGTCCTGTCCGCAGTGGAGGTCACGGTGCATAAGCCGAAGGCGCCGATCACGGTGGAATTCGGCGATGTGGCCGTAACCATCCACCGGGAGCGGGCATGAGCACCGTCCATTCCGTCCTGGCCCTCGGAAGCAACCTGGGCGAAAGCCGCGACACCCTCTCCACGGCGGTAGCCGACCTGGCCGACCATCCGCAGGTGCGGCTGAGCGCGGTGTCCCCCGTGGTCCGTACGCGTCCGGTCGGCGGCCCTGAGCAGCCCGACTACCTCAACCTGGTGGTGGCGATCGAAACCGACCTGGAGCCGCACGCCCTCCTGGCACACTGCCAGGTCGTCGAAGCCCGCCACCACCGCGAACGTATTGTCCGCTGGGGCCCGCGGACCCTCGACGTCGACATCATCACCTACGGCGACCTGCACCTGGCTGACGAGGACCTCACCATTCCGCACCCCCGGGCAGCGACAAGGGCCTTCGTCCTGCAGCCCTGGGCCTGGATGGAACCGGACGCGCAGCTGGATTCGGTGTCCGTGGCCGAGCTGGCGGCCCGCGCCGAGGACCTTCCCGGACTCGAAATCTTCGAAGGAGAATGAGCCCGTGAGCACCATCCGCTATCGGTGGCTGGCCGTCATCGGTCTCGCCGCCGGCCTTGTGGGGTGGGCCGCGAACTCCTTCCTGTCGCAAAACGGCTACCCCGCACCCGTGCTGAGCCCGGTGGCGCTGGTGGCCATCATCCTGGTGGCCGGTGCCACCCTCTTCCTCGGACTGCGGGTGCGCAGCTGGCGCAACGGCCGGCGGGACCGGGAGCTGGACCCCATTGCCGCCGCCCGCACGGTTGTCCTGGCGCAGGCACTTGCCTACGCCGGTGCCCTGCTGCTCGGCTGGCATGCCGCCATCTTCCTCACCCAGCTGCCCCTGTGGTCGCTGCGGCCGGGGCACGCGGGCACGTGGGCATCCCTGGCCGTCAGCGCAGGGGGAATCCTGATGATCGCCACGGGGCTTACCGTGGAGCGGTTCTGTAAACTGCCCCCCGTTGACAAGGACGGGAACGGCAGCGGCTCCGCGGACGGCGCGGGGGAGGGCGGAGAATATGCCTAGTGAGGCAATTGACCCGGCAACGGTGCAATGGCAGCACGTCTCCCCGAAGTATCTGCGGCTGCGGCTGCTGAGCTGGGGCCTTGAAACGGTGATCACGCTGCTGGTGACCGGCCTTCCGCTGGTACTGCGCCTCACTGGAATCTGGCCCGGGTATCCGGCGTGGCTGGCCTGGGGGCTGCCGATCTTCTTTGCCGCGACCCTGCTGTGGCGCGGGCTCCTGCTTCCACGGCAGGTCCGGGCCATCGGTTATGCCGAGCGCAATGAGGACCTGCTGCTTCGCCGGGGCATCTTCTTCCAGCGCACCCTGGTGGTTCCCTATGGCCGGATGCAGTACGTGGATGTAGCTGTGGGACCCCTGGAACGGGCCTTCGGGCTGTGCACCCTGAAACTCCACACCGCCGCCCCCGGTACCAATGCCGGCCTTGCCGGACTGCCGAGTGCCGAAGGCGCACGCCTGCGGGAGCATTTGTCCGCCCGCGGCGAAGCGCAGCTGGCCGGACTGTGAGCGCCGGCGCCACCCGGGGCCCGGGAGAGGAGCCGGAAGCCGCCGGCCCGGATCCGGCAGTAGGGACCGAACCCGAATGGAAACGGGTTCATCCGGTATCTCCGCTGGTCCGCGGCTGGATAGCACTGGCTGCCCTCGCCTATTTTGTCGGCAGGGACCAGGTGGAGTCGGGCTTTGCCGGCGGCGGCATGGACCTCCCGGCTGGTTCCGCACTCTTCTGGACCCTCCTGGCTTTGGGGGTTGCCCTGGTGGTTATTGCCGGCGCCTTCTTCCTGTCCTGGTGGTTTACCCGTTATCAGCTCACCCACGACCACATCCGGGTGCATTCGGGCGTGGTTGTACGCCGGCAGCGCCAGGCCCGGCTGGACCGGGTGCAGGCCATCGATATAGTCCAACCCCTGCTTGCCAGGATTTTCGGGCTGGCGGAACTGCGCTTCGAAGTGGCCGACGCCGGTGAGTCGGCGGTGCGCCTGGCGTTCCTCCGGCTCCGGGATGCACAGCAGCTACGCGCGCAGATCCTCGAGGACGCCTCCGGAGCCGAAGAAACGCACCCCGACGGCGACGGCGACGCCGGGGACGCGACAGTGCCGGGCGAACAGCAGGTGCTGGCACTGTCGGCCGGACGCGTGATCGCTTCCGTCCTGTTGTCCGGAACCACCGTCCTCCTGGTGCTGGCAGTCGCCGGCGTTATTGCCCTGACGGCGCTCACCGGCGAGGCCGCCTCCATCGCCGCCATGGTGCCGATCATCTTTGGATTCGGCAGTGCGTACTGGAACCTGTTCAGTTCCGGCTTCAACTTCCGTGCCTCCGTGTCGCGGGAGGGGATCCGGCTCCGCTCCGGGCTGCTGGACACCCGCGCCTCCACCGTTCCGCCGGGTCGGATCCAGGCCCTGGCCGTCCGGCAGCCACCCCTGTGGCGGATTCCAGGGTGGTATTCGATTTCCGTGAACGTTGCCGGATACGGCGCCGGCACCGACGGCGCGTCAACCGCACGCACCCGGCTGCTGCCCGCCGGAACCTCCGAGGAGGTCCTGCGCATGCTGGCCCTGGTCCTTCCCGACCCCGGAACCGGGGACCCCGTGGAGGTGTTTGCCGCCGGTATCAGCGGGACCGGCCCGGCAGCGGGTTTCACTGTCTCGCCCCGGCGTGCACGCTGGCTTTCCCCGCTTTCCCGGCGGCGGAACGGCTACCTGGTCACGGAAACCGCTCTCCTGTCCCGGCATGGCTTCCTCTGGCGGTCGCTGCAGGTGGTTCCGCACAGCAGGACCCAGTCCCTCGCCCTGGAACAGGGGCCGGTTGCGCGCCGGCTGCGCCTGGCGGACCTGGTCCTGCACTCCACACCCGGACCGGTTTCCCCGCGAGTGGTGGAAATCGATGCGGACACCGCACGGCAACTGCTCCACGAGCAGGCGCTGCGTGCCCGGACCGCCCGCCGCCGTGACCTCCCGGAACAGTGGCTGCGCGGGTCCGGCCCGTCCCTGGCCAAGTCCCCGCCCGCCGGCACGGCGCCGGTTCCGCCGTCGCCCACCCCAGTTGCCCCACCCTCCACCCCTGTTTCCCCGCCACCCACGCCTGTTTCCCCACCCTCCGCCCCAGTTGCCCCACCACCCGTCTCCAAGGAGGAGCCTCCCCATGAACACCGCTGATTCAGCCAGCGTCGAAGACCGCAGGCGCCGCGGCCGGCTGGGCGTCGGCGTTATCGGTGCGGGCCGGGTCGGCGCCGTCCTTGGCGCTGCCCTGCGCGCAGCCGAGCACGCCGTCGTCGGCGTGTCCGCGGTGTCCGATGCCAGCCGGGAACGGGCCGAAAACCTCCTTCCCGGAGTGCCGATCCTTGAGATCCCGGACATTGTGGAACGCTCCGAACTGGTCCTGTTGGCAGTTCCGGACGACGCCCTGGGCCCGCTGGTGTCCGGACTGGCGAAAACCGGTGCCTGGCAGGCCGGCCAGCTTGTGGCCCACACGTCCGGCCGGTTCGGCACCGAGATCCTTGCCCCGGCCCGGGCTGCCGGTGCCATCCCGCTGGCCCTGCATCCGGCCATGACCTTCACCGGCATGAGCCTGGACCTGACCCGCCTGGCTGACTGCTCGTTCGGCATCAGCGCCCCTGCCGCCGTCCTGCCGATCGCCCAGGCGCTGGTGGTGGAGATGGGTGCCGAACCGGTGGTCATCGACGACGCGGACCGCGAGCTCTACCACGCAGCCCTCGCCCATGCCTCCAACCATCTGGTCACCCTCGCCGCCCAGTCCACGCAGCTGCTGGCCGGCCTCGGAGTCGAATACCCGGACCGGCTGCTGGGCCCGCTGATGCGGGCGTCGCTGGAAAACGCGCTGGCCTCCGGCGAAGGCGCCCTCACCGGTCCGGTGGCCCGCGGCGACGTCGGTACCGTGTCCGCGCATACCCGTGCCCTTGCCTCGGCAGGTACGGAAGACCTCCGCGCCGCCTATGCCGCACTCTCTGCCGCCACAGCCTCCCGGGCCGTTGACCGCGGACTGCTTACCCCGCAGCAGGGCGAAGCCATCCTGGCCGCCCTCCGGGACCCGCAGGATCCCTGAAAAACCTAAAAACCGAAGAACCGAAAAAACAGAAGGACAGCGTTGAACACCCCCCGCCTCGTCACCACTGCCGCCGAACTCCGCACCGCCACGGAAGAGCTGCTCGAAAAAGCCGCTGCCGCGAACCCCTCCCGCCCGCCCTCCCTCGCGTTGGTTCCCACCATGGGGGCCCTGCACGAAGGTCACGGCGCCCTGATGGGCGCCGCCCGGGCGGACAACGACGTCGTGACTGCGTCCGTGTTCGTCAATCCCCTCCAGTTCGATGATCCCGCGGACCTGGAGCGGTACCCCCGCACCCTCGACGCGGACCTGGAGCTCCTGGGCCGGGCCGGCGTGGACCTGGTTTTCGCCCCGTCCGAGGAGGAAATGTACCCCGGCGGCGCTCCGCTGGTGCGCCTGAGTGCCGGCACCATGGGCACCCGGTGGGAGGGCGCCGTCCGGCCGGGCCATTTCGATGGCGTACTCACTGTGGTGGCCAAGCTTTTCCACCTCGCGGCCCCGCCGGTTCCGGCACGTTTCCGGGCCTACTTCGGCCAGAAGGACGCGCAGCAGCTGGCCCTGATCCGGCGGATGGTGTCGGACCTGAACTTCGACGTGGAGGTCACCGGTGTGCCGATTGTCCGGGCCGCCGACGGACTCGCCGAGTCGAGCCGGAACCGTTTCCTGGACGCCGGCCAGCGGCAGGCAGCGCTCGTGCTGTCCCGGGCGCTGAACCTGCTGAAGGAACGCTCTGCAGCGGGCAGGCCGCTGGACCCCGCCTCCGCCGTCGAACTCGTCGCGTCGCAGCCCGGCGTGGAACTGGATTATTTCGAGGTGGTGGATCCGCAGACCCTTGAGCCGCTTCCCGGCGCCGCCGCCGAGCCGCTGGCAGGGACCGCGCTGGCACTGCTGGCCGCACGGGTTGGTCCGGTCCGCCTGATCGACAACACCCTGCTGCCCTAGCGAAAGTACCTGTACTCCGTGCGCCCCACCCGGAGGGCGTACGGAGCGCAGGAACCGGGAGCGGCGCTTTGCTCTGTAAACTTAATAACCGTGACCACATCTAACCCCGTTCCCGAAGCCGCAGACACCTCCGAACAAATGCGCATCCGTGCCGAGAAGCGTGCGCGGCTGATTGACCGCGGGGACGAGGCCTACCCGGTAGGGGTGGAACGCACCGCCTCGCTGAAGGAAGTCCGCGAAAAATTCGGCCACCTGCAGGCCGACGAAGCCAGCGGGGAAACCGTGGGCGTTACCGGCCGTGTGGTCTTCATCCGCAACACCGGAAAGCTCTGCTTCGCCACCCTGCAGGAAGGCAACGGAACCAGGCTGCAGGCCATGCTCAGCCTCGCCGTCGTCGGCGAGGAATCCCTCGCGGACTGGAAGTCCCTGGTGGACCTGGGCGACATTGTCTTCATCCGCGGCGAGGTCATCTCCTCCCGCCGCGGCGAGCTCTCGGTGATGGCGCAGTCCTGGTCCATGGCGTCCAAGGCCCTGCGGCCGCTGCCGGTGCTGCACGCCGGACTGAGCGAGGAAACCCGCGTCCGCCAGCGCTACGTGGACCTGATGGTGCGCGACGAAGCGCGCGACATGGTTTACAAGCGGGCCGCAGTCATCCGCGGGGTGCGTGACACCCTCCACGGCCACGGCTATGTGGAGGTGGAAACCCCCATGCTGCAGCTGGTGCACGGCGGTGCCGCGGCACGGCCGTTCGAAACGCACCTGAACGCCTTCGACCAGAAGATGACACTGCGCATCGCCACCGAGCTGTACCTTAAGCGGGCGGTAGTCGGCGGGATCGAGCGGGTGTTCGAGATCGGACGCATTTTCCGCAACGAAGGCGTGGACTCCACGCATTCCCCCGAATTCACCACGCTGGAATGCTATGAGGCCTACGCGGACCAGTTCGTGATGGCCGAGCGGATGAAGGAAATCATCCTGCACTGCGCTGACCTCATGGGCAGCCGAAAGATTGAAACCGCGGCCGGCACCATTGACCTCGACGGCGAGTGGCGCTGGCTAAGCGTGTATCCGGGCCTGTCCGAAGCGGTGGGCACGGAGATCACCCCCGATACCGACGCCGCAGCACTGAGGGACATTGCAGAAAAGCACGGCGTGAAAGTGGATCCGAAGTGGGACGCGGAAAAGCTGGTTATTGAACTGTTCGGCGAGATTGTGGAGCCGACGCTGCTGCAGCCGACCTTCGTCTACGACTACCCGCCGTCGGCACAGCCGCTGGCCCGCCCCAACCGCGAGGACCCCCGCCTGATCGAGGCCTGGGACCTCATTATCGGCGGCATGGAACGCGGCACGGCCTTCTCGGAACTAATTGACCCGGTTATCCAGCGCGAACGCCTCACGGAGCAGTCCCTGCTGGCGGCGGGCGGCGATGACGAAGCCATGGCCCTGGATGAGGACTTCCTGCGGGCGTTGGAATACGGCGCTCCTCCCATGGGCGGCATTGGCCTGGGAATTGACCGCCTTGTGATGCTTTTCACGAATACAGGAATCAGGGAAACAATTCTGTTTCCCCTCCTAAAGCCGGAAATGGGTTAGCCATGGAATATGTAGAAGTTCTCCTGCCTTCAGTTTGTGTTGCAGCTCTCTTTTATTTCGTGATGAGGGCACTGCTTAACTCAGACCGGTCGGAGCGGCAGGCGCTTGCGGAGGCGGAACGGGAAGCTGACCAGAGTGTAGCCCATGAAGCTTTGAAGAAACCGAGTGAAGAAGAGAATAAATAGCCAAGTACTTTGACGGGGCTTTACTAATTGCGTCATACTCTAAGTGGTCTCATAATTAGTCTTCCCATATTTAGCTGCTTAGGAGCCTGTCATGGCGCAAAAAGTAAAAATCATTCTCGTGGATGACGTCGACGGCGGAAGTGCCGATGAGACCGTACGGTTTGCCCTGGACGGGTCACAGTACGAGATTGATCTGTCGAAAGACAATGCGAAAACTCTCCGCGATGCACTGAAGCCCTATGTCGATGCCGGCCGCAAGGTTGGCGGCCGTACCGGCCGTCCGCGCAGCACCGGATCCGCACGTAGCAATGAAGCGGCACAGATCCGCGAATGGGCCCGTAAGAACGGCTACACCGTTTCCGAGCGCGGCCGTGTCAACAGCGAGATCATCGACGCCTACCGGGCAGCGCAGGGCTAGGCATACCGCTTAGGTCTCACGCCCATGGCGAACAAGCTCCTATTGCACCCCTGGGGCACGTAGCATCGAATTACGCGTTAGCTAGGAGTGTGCCTCATGTTTGAAAGATTTACCGACCGTGCCCGTCGCGTTGTCGTGCTTGCCCAAGAAGAGGCCCGCATGCTCAACCACAACTACATCGGCACCGAGCATATTTTGCTTGGGCTCATTCATGAGGGTGAAGGTGTCGCTGCTAAGGCCCTTGAATCCCTGGGCATCTCGCTTGGTGCTGTCCGCGAGCAGGTGCAGGAGATCATCGGTCAGGGCCAGCAGGCCCCGACCGGCCACATCCCCTTCACCCCGCGGGCCAAGAAGGTGCTGGAGCTCTCGCTCCGTGAAGCCCTGCAGCTCGGCCACAATTACATCGGCACCGAACACATCCTGCTCGGCCTGATCCGTGAAGGTGAAGGCGTGGCCGCGCAGGTGCTGGTCAAGCTTGGTGCTGACCTGAACCGCGTCCGCCAGCAGGTCATCCAGCTGCTTTCCGGCTACCAGGGCAAGGAGCCCGTCTCCACCGGTGGCCAGCAGCAGGAAGGCCAGCCCGCCGGATCCGTGGTGCTGGACCAGTTCGGCCGCAACCTCACACAGGCCGCGCGTGAATCCAAGCTCGACCCGGTCATCGGGCGCGAGCATGAAATGGAACGCGTGATGCAGGTGCTTTCACGCAGGACCAAGAACAACCCTGTCCTGATCGGCGAGCCCGGCGTCGGCAAGACCGCCGTCGTCGAGGGCCTGGCCCAGGCGATCGTGCGGGGCGACGTGCCCGAGACCCTCAAGGACAAGCAGCTGTACACCTTGGACCTTGGTTCACTGGTTGCCGGTTCGCGGTACCGCGGTGACTTTGAGGAACGCCTGAAGAAGGTCCTCAAGGAAATCCGCACCCGCGGCGACATCATCCTGTTCATTGACGAGATCCACACCCTTGTGGGTGCGGGTGCCGCCGAGGGCGCTATTGATGCCGCGTCGATCCTGAAGCCGATGCTGGCCCGGGGCGAGCTGCAGACCATCGGCGCCACCACGCTGGACGAGTACCGCAAGCACATCGAGAAGGATGCCGCGCTGGAGCGCCGCTTCCAGCCGATCCAGGTTGCCGAGCCCTCGGTGGCGCACGCCATCGAGATCCTCAAGGGCCTGCGTGACCGCTACGAAGCGCACCACCGCGTATCCATCACCGATGCCGCACTGGCTTCCGCAGCAACGCTGGCCGAGCGGTACATCAGTGACCGGTTCCTTCCGGACAAGGCAATCGACCTGATTGACGAGGCCGGCGCCCGCCTGCGGATCCGCCGGATGACGGCTCCGCCGGAGCTGAAGGAAATCGACGAGCGGATCTCGGCGCTGAAGATGGAGAAGGAGTCGGCAATCGACTCCCAGGACTTCGAAGGTGCCGCGTCGCTGCGCGACAAGGAGCAGAAGCTCCAGGACCAGCGCGCAGAGAAGGAACGCCAGTGGAAGTCCGGCGGCCTGGATGACATTGCCGAGGTGGATGAGGAACTCATCGCCGAGGTGCTTGCCAACTCCACCGGCATCCCCGTGGTCAAGCTGAACGAGGAAGAGTCCACCCGCCTGCTGCGGATGGAAGACGAACTGCACAAGCGGGTCATCGGCCAGGACCAGGCCATCAAGTCCATCTCGCAGGCCATGCGCCGTACGCGGGCCGGGCTGAAGGACCCCAAGCGTCCGGGCGGCTCGTTTATCTTCGCCGGTCCCACCGGTGTCGGTAAGACCGAGCTGGCCAAGGCCCTTGCCGAGTTCCTGTTCGGTGACGAAGACGCCCTCATCACCCTGGATATGTCCGAATACGCCGAGAAGCACACGGTCTCGCGCCTGTTCGGTGCCCCTCCCGGATACGTGGGTTACGAAGAGGGCGGGCAGCTGACCGAGAAGGTCCGCCGCCGTCCGTTCTCCGTGGTGCTGTTCGACGAAGTGGAGAAGGCCCACTCGGACCTCTTCAACTCGCTGCTGCAGATCCTGGAAGACGGCCGCCTGACCGACGCCCAGGGCCGGATGGTGGACTTCAAGAACACCATCATCATCATGACGACCAACCTTGGTACCAAGGACATCTCCAAGGGCGTTATGACCGGCTTCCAGTCCGGCACGGACACCAAGACCGGTTACGACCGGATGCGGGCACGGGTCACGGAGGAGCTGCGCCAGCACTTCCGCCCCGAGTTCCTCAACCGTGTTGATGACACCGTGGTCTTCCCGCAGCTGACCCAGGAAGAGATCGTCCAGATTGTGGACCTCTTCCTGAACCGCCTGGGCCAGCGCCTGGCCGAGAAGGGCATGAGCATCGAGCTCACCCCGGCCGCCAAGGTGCTGCTGGCAACGCGCGGCTACGATCCCGCAATGGGTGCCCGGCCGCTGCGCCGGACCATCCAGCGCGAAATCGAGGACCAGCTGTCCGAGAAGATCCTCTTCGGCGAGCTGAAGCCCGGCGAAGTCATCTCGGTGGATGTCGAGGGCGAAGGCGACGAAGCGAAGTTCACCTTCGTCGGCAGCGGCGTTCCGAAGGCCATTGAGGAAGCCGCCCCGGCAATCGAAGCCGGCGTCAGCGAGTAACATCGTCTGGCAACCAAGGCATGGGTAAAGGACCCGGCGGGCAGACAGCCCGCCGGGTCCTTTCGTATTCCGCCAGCCGTCCGGCGTCGAACGGGGCGGCGAAGTTTGGGCGCGGCAGCCCCGGCAGCCCTAGACTGGGCCGGTGACTTCCGTACCCGCCATCACCATCCGCCGAGCCCGTACCTCCGACGTTCCCGGCATCCGTGCCCTCGTTGCGCCCCTGGCCGAGGATCGGATCCTGGTGGCCAAGGAGGCAGTGGCCTACTACGAGGCGCTGCAGGAATTCCGGGTGGCGGAGGACGCCGACGGGAGAATTGTCGGCTGCGGGGCCCTGCACGTGATGTGGGAAGACCTGGCCGAGGTGCGCACGCTGGCCGCGGATCCGGCCCTGCGCGGCAGCGGAATCGGCCACCGCCTGCTGGAGCAGCTTCTCGCGGACGCAGTGGAAATCGGCGTCACCCGTGTTTTCTGCCTGACCTTCGAAGTGGACTTCTTCCGGCGGCACGGGTTCGACGTGATGGCCAACCAGTCAGCCGTCGATCCGGAGGTCTACTCCGAGTTGCTGCGCTCCTCCGATGAGGGTGTCGCTGAATTCCTGGACCTCGCCCGGGTGAAACCCAACACCCTGGGGAATACCCGGATGATCCGCTCGTTCTAGGGCGGCGGCCGCCCCGCTGCGCGTTCGCAGAGAGAGGAACCGAGGGGACTCTGCTGGCCATTTCTCGATGAAGCTGGATAGGCTCAGGGTACTTAGCATCATCAACGGTCCCGCCGCAGCACAGCAGGGAGCAGCTGCGAACCAGCAGCAGTTCCGCGCTGCGACGGGCCACGATCAGAAAGCGGGTTCAGTAATGGGCGCAGATGACAAGATGCAGAACAAGGCAGAAAACCTCGGCGGCAAGGTCAAGGAAGGCGTAGGCAAGGCAACCGGCAACGAAAGCATGGAAGCCGAAGGCCACGGCGACCAGGCCAAGTCGAGCCTGAAGGACGCCGGAGAAAACGTCAAGGACGCTTTCAAGGGCAAGTAAAAGCTTTTTTCCAAAAGCGGGAGGGGTACGCCCCTCCCGCTTTTGTGTGCCCGGACGGTTTTTGCGCGGCCAAAGCGATGCCGGTGCGCGATGCACGCGAACCCCCTGTTGAACTGCTTCCCGCGCGGGTAGGGTCGTTGGGGGAGAGGGAGCCTTGGCGTGCCCGCGGGGCTCAGGAGCCGTTCGCAAAGGAGCCCAGCGCCATGAAGAAACTCATCAACAATCCCCGTTCGGTGGTAGCCGAATCACTCGAAGGCTTCGGGATGGCCCACCACGACCTGGTCCAGATCCATTTGGACCCGGATTATGTGCTCCGGCGGGACGTTCCGGTGCAGGGCAAGGTGGGCCTCGTTTCGGGCGGCGGCAGCGGACACGAACCCCTGCACAGCGGTTATGTGGGGCGGGGCATGCTGACCGCAGCCGTTCCCGGTGCCGTGTTCACTTCCCCCACTCCGGACCAGATCCTGCCGGCGATCGTGAAGAGCGATTCGGGTTCCGGCGTGCTGCTCGTGGTGAAGAACTACACCGGCGACGTCCTGAACTTCGAGACCGCTGCCGAACTTGCGGGTGTCGAAGGCATCGACATCCGCACAGTAGTGGTGAACGACGACGTCGCGGTGGAAGACTCGACGTACACGGCGGGCCGCCGCGGGGTGGCCGGCACCGTGCTGCTGGAGCGGATTGCCGGGGGCGCCGCGGACCGCGGGGACGATCTCGGCAAGGTGGCGGAAATCGCCGAGAGGGTGAACGCGAATGTCCGTTCGATGGGTGTTGCCCTCGCACCCTGCACGGTGCCGCACGCCGGCGAGCCGAGCTTCACCCTGGCCGAAGACGAGATCGAAATGGGTGTGGGGATCCACGGAGAGCCCGGCCGGCACCGGGTGGCAATGACCACTGCGGATTCCATTACGGACCAGCTGATGGAACCGGTGCTGAGCGACCTCGGGGTCGCCTCCGGCGATAGGGTGCTGCTCTTCGTCAACGGGATGGGAGGCACCCCGCTGAGCGAGCTGTACATCGTGTACCGCCGGGCGGCGCAGATCCTCGAAGGGCGCGGTGCCACGGTGGAACGCTCACTGGTGGGCAACTACATCACCGCCCTGGAGATGGAGGGAGCGTCCGTGACGGTTCTCCGGCTGGACGATGAACTTACGGACCTGTGGGACTCGCCGGTGAACACCCCGGCCCTGCGGTGGGGAGTGTAGGGATGGAACTGGATGCAGCCTGGGCGGATAAGTGGATGCGCCTTAGCGCCACTGCGCTGAATGAGAACCGGCAGCGGCTGACCACTTTGGACCGGGAAATCGGCGACGCCGACCACGGTGAGAATATGGAGCGCGGATTCAGTGCGGTCGTGGAGAAACTGGATGCCGACGGCGTGCCGGAGACTCCCGGAGCGGTGTTTAAGACGGTTGCCATGACCCTTATGTCAAAGGTCGGCGGCGCCGCCGGTCCGTTGTACGGGACAGCCTTCCTGCGGGCCTCCACCGCGGCGGGCAGCGCATCCGTCCTCGATCCGGCCGGGCTGGTGGCGGTCCTGACGGCCGCCCGGGACGGAATAGTAGCCCGCGGCAAGGCCGAGCCCGGTGACAAGACCATGATCGACGCCTGGACGCCCGCGGTGGATGCAGCCGTGACGGCGGAGGCCGCCGGCTCCGGTCCGGTGGAGATCCTCACGGCCGCCGCCAACGCTGCCGAGGCCGGACTGGCCGGTACCGAGCCGCTTGTCGCCCGCAAGGGCAGGGCCAGCTATCTGGGGGAACGCAGCGCCGGGCACCTGGATCCCGGGGCCGCGTCCACGGCCCTGATCCTGCACGCAGCGGTTTCGGCGGCGGAGACGGCAGCGTGAGCGTCGGCCTGGTAGTTGTTTCGCACAGCCGGAAGCTGGCCGAGGGTGTCTGCGAGCTCGCGGCCCAGATGGCTGCCGACGTCCGGATAGTTCCGGCGGGCGGCACCGACGACGACGGCATCGGCACCAGCCTGGAAAAAATCATGACCGGTATTAGCGCGACTGACTCCGGCGAGGGCACGGTCCTTCTGACGGACCTTGGATCGGCAGTGATGACGGCGGAATCAGCGCTGGAGTTCCTCGAACCGGAGCAGCAGCATCGGGTACTGATGGCCGATGCGCCTCTGGTGGAGGGCACGGTGGCAGCGGCAGTCGCGGCACAGACCGGGAAGAACGTTGCCGAGGTTACGGCGGCCGCGGAGTCGGCAGGGGCGTCCTACACCCCGGCAGGCACACAGCCCGACGACGGATCCGCCGGGCCGCCTGCCTCCGGGGCGTCCGCTGAAGACTCCGCCAGCGGTGCGTGGACGCTGGTAAACCCGATGGGACTGCACGCACGTCCGGCCTCGGTCGTGGCGCAGCTGCTGGCGGACCTGGACGCGGAGATCACCATCAACGGCGTGGACGGGAAATCGGTCATGATGCTGATGACGCTGGGCCTGCGGCCGGGCGAGACGCTCAGTGCCACCGCCACCGGACCCGATGCGGCCAGGGCCGTGGAGCTCCTGGCCGAGCAGGTGCGGAACGGGTTCGGGGAAATCTGATCCCGCCGGTCACAGCGGCAGCGACACTCCGCTGGCATTTTCCGACGCCAGCCGGTCAGCAATCAGGCCGGTCAGGGCGCGCTCCATCTGTTCCTGCACCGCCTGCAGGCGGTGCAGGGCCTCCAAGGGGTCCAGCTCGGCTGCCGGCCGCGGGGCGGCCAGATCCACCGGGGCGTGCAGGAGCAATTCCCGGCGGACCGGGCCTTCCGCGGAGCGCAGTACCGCCATCATGGCCCCGCGGACCTGGCGGTCGGTTCCGGCCCAGGCCTGGCCCTTTGCCGTGTAATGCGGTTCCGGCCTCCCCTCGGCCACCCAGGCACAGCGGTCAAGTATCGGACACTCTGCGCACCGGGGGCTGCGGGCGGTGCACACCACTGCGCCGAGCTCCATGACTGAGGCATTCCAGGCTACGGAGTCGCCGGCGTCGGCGGGCAGCAGGGAGGCTGCGAGCCGCATTTCGGCTGCGGTCAGGGAAGGTGAGGGCAGGGCGTTGCCGGTCACCGCGCGCGCGTGTACCCGGCGGATATTCGTGTCCACCACTGTTTCCCGCCGCCCGAAGGCAAACGCAGCCACGGCGGCGGCGGTGTAGTCGCCCACTCCCGGCAACCGCAGCAGTTCCGGGTAGGTGGAGGGCACTTCACCGCCGAAGTCCTCGACAATGGCCTTCGCGGCGGCGTGCAGCCGCAGCGCCCGGCGGGGATAGCCGAGCCTGCCCCAGGCCCGGACGGCTTCCCCGCTGGGCTCCGAAGCCAGCCCGGCCGGCGTCGGCCACCGCTGCAGCCACGAAACCCAGACGGGCAGGACGCGGACCACCGGGGTCTGCTGGAGCATGATTTCGCTGACCAATACGCCCCAGGGCGTGCAGCCGGAGTCCCGCCAGGGCAGCTCGCGGGCATTGCCGGCGAACCACTCGGGGATACGGCGGTGCAGTTCTACCGCCTGTGAATTCATGCTGCACTCCCTTGCGTATGACCAGCAATACTCTACTAACCGGCGTGGTGTGGCCGTAATCGAGGTGCTGGTCCCTAGCCTTGAACCATGGATGGGATGGGAACACAACAGCCGGCCGGAAACAGCCCCCGCCCGCGCCGCCCAAGCCCCGCCGTCTATCGTCGTCGGCGGCTGGTTGCCGGGCTCCTCGCGGTGCTGCTCCTTGTGGGACTCGGCTTCGCAGTGGCCCTTGTGGTTGGCGCTTTGACTCCGGAAAAACAGACAGTGGCCGACGCCACCGTCCCGGCTCCGACCCTCACCGCCCCGGCTGCCACGCCCGCCGCAGCCGGTGCCAAAACGCCGGCCGCACCGAAACCGGCGGCAACTCCGTCGGACGCCGCCTGCCCGGCAGACTCCGTTTCGGTTACTGCCGCCACCGATGCCCAGGTCTACCCGGCAGGCGCGGCACCAATCCTGACGCTCACCGTCACCAACACCGGGAAATCTGCCTGCGAAATCAACGTGGGCACTTCCCAGATGGAATTCTCGGTAGCCAGCGGCTCGGACCGGATCTTCTCTTCGACCGACTGCCAGGACGGCGGCGAGGACTACCTCAAGAAGGTGGAGCCGGGCGCATCGGAGACGGCAAACTTCACGTGGAACCGGAACCGGTCGGCACCGGGCTGCGCTGCCGTGTCTTCCAACCCGAACCCGGGCTACTACGTGTTCACTGCCAGGCTAGGCGAAGCCAGCAGCGAAACTGCCGTTTTCGAACTGGAGTAAGGCTACATAAACCGGTCGAGGAGGCTGGTCTCCGCGATCCGGGAGAGGCCTTCGCGGACGGTGCGGGCGCGCTGCTCGCCAATGCCGTCCACGGTCATCAGATCATCGATGTTCGCCGCCATCAGGTTCTGCAGGCCGCCGAAGTGGTCCACCAGCCGGTTGGACACCGCCGGGGGAACGGACTTGATGTTGCTCAGGAGCCGGTAACCCCGCGGCTGCACCACGGCTTCCAGGGAGTCCTGCCCCGGCTGGAAGCCCACTACCGAGGCGATCTTGCCGAGGTCCACCATTTCGGACGAACTCATGTTCTGCAGCGTGGAGATCTGCTCCTCGATCTTGCGCTTTCCGTCATTCAGGTCGGCGTAGTCCCGCAGGATCATTTCGCTTCCCGGCCCAAGGCCGGTGGTCAGTTCCTCCAGCTGGAGGGACAGCAGGCGGCCGTCGACGCCGAGTTCGAGGACGTACTGCGAGATTTCCTCGGAAATCCGGCGGACCATTTCCTGGCGCTGCAGCGTGACCGCTACGTCGCGGACCGTCACCATCGCCTCGATTTCCAGGGCGGAGAGTGAATTCGTGACCTGGTCCAGCCGGGCACGGTAGCGCTCGAGGGTCGCCAAGGCCTGGTTGGCACGTGCCAGCACCGGCTCGGATCCTTCGAGGACATGGCGGAGACCGCCTACGTAGAGCTGGATGATCCGCATTGACTGGCTGACCGAGATGACGGGGAAGCCGGTCTGGATGGCCACGCGTTCGGCGGTACGGTGCCGGGTGCCGGATTCGTGGGTTTCGATGGTGTGGTCCGGGACCAGCTGCACCGCCGCCCGGAGGATGTTGCTGGCGTCGCGGTCGCAGACAATCGCGCCGTCCATTTTCGCCAGCTCCCGCAGCCGGGTGGGGGAGAAGTCAATGCCGATATCGAACCCGCCGGAACAGATGCTGTCCACCGCGCGGTCAAAGCCGAGAACGATCAGGGCGCCGGTACGACCCCGCAGGATGCGCTCGAGTCCGTCGCGGAGCTCGGTCCCGGGTGCTACCCGCGCCAGGGTTGCTTTCAGCGCGTCTTCGGGACTGCGGGCCATGGTCACTTCCTTCCGGCCCGGGGGCCTGGACGATCTGGGCTAAGGCTTGCCCGTCCCTATACTAGTGGGGAATCCCGGTACGCTATCCAACTCGTGAACCACGGCACGTCACCGCCCGGGCCCCGCAGGTAAGCCTCCGCCGGCACCCAGTGACTACGCTCACCGGCTGTTTCCCGGGATCTTCGGAAACGGCCGCGCTAGAAGAGCAGTTCCAGCGCCTCGGCCAGGGTGGAGACCTCCCGGACCTTGAAACCGGACGGGACGTTCCCCGGTCCGTTGGGGGAGGCCGGCACGACGGCGTGGGTGAAGCCCAGCCGTTCGGCCTCGTTGATGCGCCGGGCGATACCGGGTACCGGACGCACCTCCCCGGCCAGTCCAACCTCCCCGAAGGCAATGAGCTGGGCCGGCAGGGGCTTGTTCATCTTCGCCGACGCGACAGCCAGCGCCACCGCAAGGTCCGTGGCCGGCTCGCCCAGTTTCACGCCGCCCACGGTGGAGACATAGCTGTCATCCTTGGCCAGGCTCATGGAGGCACGCTGCTGCAGGACGGCGAGCAGCATGGCCACCCGGGAGGCATCAACTCCGCTGGTGGCGCGGCGGGCCTGGGCATTGCCGGTTTCGGCGACCAGGGACTGCACCTCGGCCACCAACGGTCGCTTGCCCTCCAGCGTCACGGTAATGCAGGTGCCCGAAACCGGGTCCTTGGTCCGTGAAACGAACAACCCGCTGGGATCGGCAAGCCCTTCGATGCCGTCTTCGGTCAGATCGAAGCACCCCACCTCGTCCGTGGGTCCGTAGCGGTTCTTCACCGCACGCAGCAGCCGCAGCCGCGAGTGCCTGTCGCCGTCGAACTGGCAGACCACGTCCACCAGGTGCTCGAGCAGCCGGGGACCGGCGATGGAGCCGTCCTTGGTGACGTGGCCAACCAGCAGGGTGGTCATGTTCCGGGTCTTCGCGGCGTTGATCAGGGATGCCGCCACCTCGCGGACCTGGCTGACGCCGCCGGCGCTGCCGTCCACGGCGGTACTGCTCAGGGTCTGGACGGAGTCAACGATGAGCAGCCCGGGGGAGACCTGTTCCACCTGGCCCAGGGCCTGGCTGAGGTCCGTTTCCGCACTGAGATACAGGTTCTCCGACACGGCTCCGATGCGCTCGGCGCGCAGTTTCACCTGCGCCGTCGATTCCTCTCCGGTGACGTACAGGACGTCGCGGCCCAGGCCGGCGACACGGGCGGCCACGTCCAGCAGCAGGGTGGACTTGCCCACGCCGGGCTCCCCGGCGAGCAGGATCACCGCACCCGGCACCAGGCCTCCACCCAGGACGCGGTCCAGTTCGCCTACACCGGTGGCCTGGTAGGCGGCAGTGGTGGCGTCTACCTCGCCGATCCGCAGCGCCGGGCGGGCAACCACGGCGGCGGCGGTGGTCCGGGCCAGGACTTCGCCGGACTCCTCCACCGTTCCCCAGGCCTGGCACTCGCCGCAGCGTCCAACCCATTTGGCCGTAGTCCAGCCGCATTCCGAGCAGCGGAAGTTGGCGGTCTTGGGCCGTGCAGTCTTTGTTGCCATGGAATCAGGCTATCCCGCGGCACTGACACTTTTTTCCGCAGGGCTCAGACCTCCGAGAGGTAGGTAACCGCCTCTTCGTGGGTGAGTCCGGTGGATTCCAGCAGGTCCACCACGAGGGGGCGGAAGAGCATGATGAGCGCGTCGCCCTGCAGGTCCGTGATGCCCAGTGATTTCGGATGCAGGCGGGTCCCCACGGCCGCCAGCTCGTTGCGGGCCTGGCGAAGGTGCCGGAGCCGGGCGTCCGGGCCCTCACCGCCGCCCAGCGCACGGGCCAGGACATCCACGGCATCGGCGGTCTCGTTCAGCACCTCCGACACGTTCTCGATGGCCTCGTCACCCAGCGATGCATGGTTAATGACCGACGTCGTCCGGCGGGCGAAGACCCGGCTGTTGCGGACCGCCAGGTCCAGGTAGCCGATGGAGCCGCGCAGATCCCCCAGTTCCGCCAGGTACCGCCGGTAGGCGGGCGAAATCCGGGCGACTTCCCGTGCGTCCCGGACGCTGCGGGCCAGGGTGTCCAGCTGGGGCTGTGTGTTGCGGGCCCGGACCAGGGCATGCCAGGCAATGGTGGAATCGCTCTTGGCGATGGCTTCGGAACACTGGCGCAGTACGGCAGACAGTTCGTGCAGGAGCTCGCGGATGTTGGACTTCGGTTCCCGGCGCGGATCCCGCGGCGCAAGCATGGTCACCACCAGGGCAAAAACACCGCCGACTATGGCGTCCACGCTGCGGGTGAAGACACCGCCGTCCGGGGCGGGCAGGAGCACCACCAGCAGGGACTGCAGTCCCAGCTGAGTGGTGAAAATGACGCCGCGGTCCAAAAAGCGGGCCAGCATCACGGAGAAAAAGAGGACGACGGCGGCCTGGGCCAGACCGTTGCCCAGAAGGGTGAGCAGGATTTCGCCGATGGTGATGCCAAGTGTGCAGCCGATTCCCACCTCCAGCACGCGGCGGGTCCGCGGTTCCCGGGAGAACCCCAGCGATATCAGGGCGGCCGTCGCGGCGAACAGCGGGCCCTCGTGTCCGAGCACGTACTCGGCGAAGGCGTACGCCCCGACGGCGCAGATGGTCATTTGCAAGGCCGGAACCACGGAATTGCGGCTGCGCTGCAGCCCTACGCGGGCCCGGTTCAGCAGGAAACCCCGGCTTTTGGCGAAGGAGCTGCGTTGGGGCATGAAACCAGTCTAGGGGGAGCCGGGGACAACCTGTATCCGGCGTTACATTCGGGCGGTAACGGATGTTCCGCGGCTGCCCGGCGGGCGTTAACTTTCCGTTCACCTTGGTTCGCCACCCTAGGACAGGAACGTGTTGGAGGTTCCACGTGCTCGACTGCTGTTTTTGCATTCAGCTTCCCGGCGCACCCGCGCCGAACAACCCCTTGAAAGGGATCCGATGGTGAAGGTTTCGAATTTCGGCCGCACTGCATCCGTTCTAACCGTTTCGGCTGCCGTTGCCCTGGGCCTCGCGGCCTGCGGCACCGACAGTGCGGCGCCGGTCCCGGCCGGTACCGGCGCGGAAAGCTCCGTCACCGGCACGCTTTCCGGCGCCGGTGCGTCCTCCCAGGACGCGGCCATGCAGGCCTGGATTGCGGGCTTCGGTGCCGCCAATCCGCAGGCATCCGTCCAGTATTCACCGGACGGGTCGGGTGCCGGCCGGGAAGCGCTGCTGGCCGGGGGTGTCCAGTTTGCCGGGTCCGATGCCTACCTTGATGAAGAGGAAACCGCTGCGGCCGTGGAGGTCTGCGGTCCCGACGGCGCCATCCACGTTCCCGCCTACATCTCGCCGATCGCGGTGGCCTTCAATCTTCCCGGCGTAACGGATCTGAACCTCGATGCGGCCACCATTGCAGCGATTTTCCGCGGCGAGGTCACCGCCTGGAATGACCCGGCCATCACCGGACAGAACGAAGCAGTGGAGTTGCCGGACACTGCCATCACGGCGGTGCACCGCGGCGACGAATCGGGCACCACCAAGAACTTCACCGAATACCTGGCCGAAGCAGCATCGGAAAAGTGGACGGATAAGGCGTCAGGTGAATGGCCGGCCGGACTGCCGAACGGGGAAAGCGCCTCCGGCACCGGCGGCGTCATTTCCACGGTGGCCTCCACCGAGGGCGGCATCACCTATGCCGATGCCTCCGCAGCCGGTTCCCTGGGCAAGGTCAGCGTCTTGGTGGGCGATACCTACGTCCCGTTCAGCGCCGACGCCGCCGCACTCGCCGTCGAATCCTCCACCGCTGTGACAGGGGAGGGTCGTCCGGAAGCGGATATGGCCATGGACCTGGACCGTGACACGGCAGAATCGGGTGCCTATCCCGTGGTGCTGGTGAGCTATCACGTGTTCTGCACCAGCTACGGGGACCAGCAGACCGTGGACCTGGTCCGTGCCTTCGGGAACTACGTAGTCAGCGACGAGGGCCAGGCTGCGGCGTCCGACGCCGCGGGCAGCGCGGCGCTCTCCGAGAGCCTCCGGAGCCGGGCCCAAGCGGCACTGGAAACCATCCGGGTGCGTTCGTAGCGCACCTATCCTGTCCTCCCCGGCTCTCTGCAGGGGAGGACAGGGTCCGCTCCAAGGCGGAGTACCTACACTGATAAAGAGTCTGCACCAACGCATTTCGAAGGGTTGAGCAGTGTCCAGCAAGTCCATAACGGGAGAAGGCGGCGCGGGCCGTGCCGGAGACAAGATCTTCTCCGGCATTACGGTGACAGCCGGCTGCCTGATCCTGTTCGTCCTGTTCTGCGTGGCGGTTTTCCTGATGTGGCAGGCGCTGCCCACGTTCATGGCCGATCCGGCGGATATCTCCGGCGGCGGCGGGTTCGGCCGGTACATCCTGCCGCTGGTCATCGGCACCGTCATTGCGGCACTTATCGCGCTGCTGATCGCCACACCGGTGGGAATCGGCGTCGCACTGTTTATCTCGCACTATGCCCCGCGGCGGCTCGCACAGGGACTGGGTTACCTGGTGGACCTGCTCGCGGCCATCCCGTCGGTGGTTTACGGCGCCTGGGGCATGACGGTGCTGGCCCCCGCGCTGGTGGGTCCGTACAACTGGCTGGCCGAAAACGCCGGGTGGATTCCGATTTTTGCCGGTCCCGCCAGCCAGACCGGCAAAACCATGCTCACGGCCGGAATCGTGCTTTCCGTAATGGTCCTGCCGATCATTACCTCCCTTACCCGGGAAATCTTCCTGCAGACGCCGAAGCTGCACGAGGAAGCGGCCCTGGCCATGGGCGCCACCCGCTGGGAAATGATCCGGATGGCCGTTTTCCCCTTCGCCCGTCCCGGCGTCATCAGTGCCGTCATGCTGGGCCTGGGACGTGCCCTGGGCGAAACGATGGCGGTGGCGCTGGTGCTTTCCTCCGGCGGCCTGATTGCCAGCCTGATCCGGCCGGGCAACCAGACCATCGCCGCCGAGATTGCCCTGAACTTCCCTGAAGCGTTCGGGCTCCGGCTCTCGGAACTGATCGCTGCAGGACTCGTGCTGTTCCTGATCACGCTGGCGGTCAACGTGGTTGCCCGTTGGATCATCAGCCGCCACAAAGAATTCTCGGGAGCCAACTGATGCTCGATACAACCTCCGCCCTCAGCCGTCCCGGGTCCCTGCTGACCAAGAACAGGCTGCCCCGCTATACGCCCTGGATCGTGCTGGCCGCTGCCTTGATCCTGGGTGCGGCGCTGTCCGCGCTCATCGGTTTCTCCGTCACGTCCTTCGCAATCTTCACCGCCGTGCTTTTCGTCCTCGGCGGCACGGTCGTCACCTGGATCGTGGAGGGCCGGCGGCATGCCGTGGACCGTCTCGCCACGAACCTGGTCTGCGGCGCGTTCCTGCTGGCGCTGCTGCCCCTGGTCTCGGTCATCTTTACCGTCCTGGTCCGCGGCCTGCCGGGTCTCAGCCCGGACTTCCTGCTGACCTCCATGGGCGGCATGACCGGTGCCGTGGACAACGCCACGACGGACAACGGGACGGCGGTGCTCGGCGGTGCCTACCACGGCATTGTCGGCACGCTGCTGATCACCTTCTGGGCCACGGTCATTTCCGTTCCGGTGGGCCTGCTGGCCGCCGTCTACCTGGTGGAATACAGCCGGGGCGGGACACTTTC
This sequence comes from Arthrobacter sp. zg-Y769, assembly GCF_020907405.1. Taxonomy (GTDB): domain Bacteria; phylum Actinomycetota; class Actinomycetes; order Actinomycetales; family Micrococcaceae; genus Arthrobacter_B. The sequence goes on along the minus strand of NZ_JAJJOE010000011.1, from coordinate 94,696 downwards.
GCGGGCCATCACGTTCTTTGTCGACGTAATGACCGGCATCCCCTCGATTGTGGCAGGCCTGTTTGCGGCGGCGTTTTTCGGACTCGTTTTCGGGCCGGGCACCCGCACCGGCTTCGTTGCCGCCGTCGCCCTGTCCGTCCTGATGATCCCGGTGGTGGTCCGCTCCACCGAGGAAATGCTCAAGATCGTCCCCAACGAACTCCGGGAGGCCTCCTACGCCCTGGGTGTGCGTAAGTGGCGGACCATCCTGAAGGTAGTGGTTCCCACCGCGATCTCCGGCATTGCCTCCGGCGTCACCCTGGCCATTGCGCGCGTGATCGGCGAGACCGCCCCGCTGCTGGTTACGGCCGGCTTCGTCAACACCATCAACTTCAACGCGTTTGCGGGCTGGATGAGCACGCTGCCCACCTTTATCTACCGGCAGCTGATGAGCCCGACTTCCCCCACCAACACTGACCCGAGTACCCAGCGGGCCTGGGCGGCCGCCCTGATCCTGATCGTCATGGTGATGCTGCTGAACCTCGGCGCCCGCCTGATTGCCCGGATCTTTGCACCCCGGACCTCCCGCTAGCCCTGCAACCGGTTTACCAAGAAGGAATCCATGTCCAAGCGCATCGATGTCAAAGACCTGAATGTCTATTACGGGAATTTCCTCGCCGTCCAGGACGTCAGCATCAATATTGAGCCCCGCTCCGTTACGGCCTTCATTGGCCCCTCGGGCTGCGGCAAGTCCACCTTCCTGCGTACCTTGAACCGGATGCACGAGGTGCTCCCCGGTGCCCGGGTGGAAGGCGAAGTGCTGCTGGACGGGGAGAACCTTTACGGCCCCGGCGTGGATCCGGTGACCGTCCGCAGCCACGTGGGCATGGTGTTCCAGCGGCCCAACCCGTTCCCCACCATGTCCATCCGGGACAACGTCCTGGCCGGCGTGAAGCTGAACAACAAGCGGATCTCCAAGTCCGACGCGGATGACCTGGTGGAAAGGTCCCTGACCGGCGCCAACCTCTGGAAAGAGGTCCGGGACCGCCTGGACAAGCCCGGCTCCGGACTCTCCGGCGGCCAGCAGCAGCGCCTGTGCATAGCCCGCGCCATAGCGGTGTCCCCGGAGGTAATCCTGATGGACGAGCCCTGCTCGGCCCTGGATCCCATTTCCACCCTGGCCATCGAGGACCTCATTGAGGAACTCAAGAGCGACTACACGGTGGTTATCGTTACGCACAACATGCAGCAGGCGGCGCGGGTGTCGGACAAGACGGCGTTCTTCAACATTGCCGGCACCGGCAAGCCCGGCCGACTGATCGAATACGCGGACACCCCGGTTATCTTCAGCAACCCCGCGGAACAGGCCACCGAAGACTACGTTTCCGGGCGTTTCGGGTAAGCGGTACCTACAGCAGAGGGCTGAGGGCCAGCAGCAGGATCCCGCCGAGCACCGCGGTCACCGGCGCTGTGACCAGCCAGGTGACGAGGATTTCCCGCAGCGGGATCAAGCGCACGGTGGAAAAGCGCTGGTTGGTGCCGGCACCGACGATGGCCGATGTCATGGTCTGGGTGCTCGAGAGCGGGATGTGCAGCCAGAGTGCACCCAGGAAGAGCATGGTGGAGCTGACCGCCTGGGCGCTCATGCCGCGCAGCGGGTCCATCCGCACCAGCCGGTAGCCCAGCGTGTGCGTGATCCGCCAGCCGCCGAAGAGCGTGCCGCCGGCCAGGGCAAGCGCTGCGAACAGCTGTACCCAGAGGGGGATGTCTGTCTCCGGCGTCTGGCCGGCCGCCAGCAGGGCGAGCACCACAACGGCCATGGTCCGCTGCCCGTCCTGGATGCCGTGGCCCAGGGAGAAGGCGGAAGTGAAAACGGACTGCGCTATCCGGTTTCCGGCGTCGCCGCGGCGCGGAGAGCTGTAACGCATAAGCCAGGTTGCCGGAAAAACCAGCAGATACGCCAGCGCGAAGGCGATCACGGGGGAGAGCAGCAGCGGCAGGGCCAGCTGCTCCCAGATCAACCGGTTGGACTCCGCGATGTTCTGTCCGCCCACCAGGGTCGAAGCCGCTCCGGAACCCACCAGTCCGCCGACCAGCGCATGGGTGGATGAGGACGGCATCCGCCGCCACCAGGTCCACACACCCCAGCCGCAGGCCGCCAGCAGCCCGGCAACCAGGATGCCCAGCCCCTCCGGCCCGGCCGGGAGATCCACAAACCGCACGGTCAGTGCAACGGCCAGGGCGGTGCTGACCAGGGCGCCCAGGAGATTGAAGGCGGCGGCCAGCAGAATCGCCACAGTGGGGGTCAGGGCGCGGGTACGGACAGAGGTGGCCACCGAGTTGGAGGCGTCATGGAAGCCGTTCAGGAAGGCATAGGCTCCGGCGAGCAGGACGACGCCGGCCAGGAGGAAGGTGGCCACGCTAGGATTCCCGGACGAGGATGCCGCCCACAAAGGTGGCTGCACGGCGGAGCTGGGCGGTGGTTCCCGATAGCTGGTCGGCCAGGTCCCGGTGCCGGGCATAGGCCATCGGCTTGTACTCCCGCATCAGTTCCGCCACCCAGATCCGGCGGGACCGCTCGGCCCGCCGGGCCAGGCGGAGCATCTCGATCCAGTACTCTTCCAGATCCTCCAGCGAGGCAAGCCGGCGCATGGCGGAGGCGGTGAGTTCAGCCTGCCGGCCGATGACCTCCAGCTGCTCGGAAGCGCGGCGGGAAACGCCGGTGAGTTTATAGAGGGCAATGGTTTCCGCTGAGGCATCCAGGCATTCCATCGCGGACATCAGGACCAGGGACAGTTCGTACAGGTCTTCACGGGGAAGGGGATTGATGAAGCTGGTCCGCATCTGCGTCATGAGTGCAAAATGCAGGTCGGTGGTTTCGGCATCAATCTGATGCAGCTGCTCGGTCAGCCGGTCGAATTCCTCCGGGTCCGCTCCGAGGATCTCCGCCAGCACCGCGGTGCCGCGCAGCAACTGTGATGCCATGCGGGAGAGCAGCTCAAGGCCTGCATTTTCCTGGGGGAAGAGGTGAAGCTTCACGCTGTGCGCAACGCAGGGGCAGGAGGACTATCGAAGGTTCTCACAGCCCCAAGAATATCCGATGGCGGCAGCGGCCGTAGGGAACTCGGGGGATAGGTACCGCAGATTGCGGTGGAAAAGTAGCGGTGCCGGACCGGGAGCGCCTCTCGGCGGAAGGCCGCTCGAAGCGGCTCAGAGTTGAAGCCCGGGGGTTCCGCAGTCCGACACCAATTTCAGTTTTCTACGCTCTGCCGGTGATGTCAACACGGCCGCACCGACAGCTGCGGGACTGTGGGGAGCGACACTATGTGTTCCGCCACCGCATGTTCTGCCACTGTGCGTGCCGCCACCGGCCGGCGTTAGTCGAGCTCGCCGCGCCGCCAGGCGGCTGCGGAGTGCTCCAGGTCCTCGGCCGTGTGTACCAGCTGGCGCGCATTGCGGGTCAGGAGGGTGGCGCGGTCCCCGTTGGAGGCATCGGAGGAGTCGGCGTGGTTGGCCTGGCCCAGGGCGACCACCCGGCAGAACGCGGCGAAACGCTCCAGCGCGACGTCGAAGTCACCCTCGAAGGCGCCGGAAAGGATGGTGTCTGCCATGGTCCGCACTTCGTCCGCCCCCAGCGGTTCGGCCACTCCGGCGACCACCTTCGATACCTGTGCAACGTCCTTGCCTGCAGCGTAGAACGAAGCGATCCGTTCCGGGTTCCGCTGGATGGAGGCCCGCAGGGCATAGAGGCGCCAGAGTGCGCCGGGCAGGGACCGGGCGGGACTTTCGGCCCACATCTCGGCCACCGCTTCCACTCCCTGCTGATCGGTCAGTTCCACCAAACGGCGGGTGACCTCCGGGTCGGTGCTTTGGCGGCCGTGATGGACCAGTGCCTGGGCAGCCAGATGGGCTGCCTCCGAAACGCGTGCCGGATCGGCACCGCCGGGGAAATTGGCGAAGTCCACGGGTGCAAGAGGCTTTGGCTTGTGATGGCGCGGCGTTGAATTGGACTCACTCATATTGGAAGAATACTCCGGGATCTGTGCGGAATCGAGGCGGTCTCCGGGGCGCCGGGGCGTGCGGAGGGGCAGGTGTTTTCCACGATCTGTGTGGTGTGCGATAAAGTGGGACAGTCGGTCCGAACGCTGTGAAAAGCCGCGGCCCGTGGAGCGCCTATAGCTCAGTTGGTAGAGCAACGTCCTTTTAAGTCGTGGGTCGCAGGTTCGAGCCCTGCTGGGCGCACCAAAATAAGAATGGCTTGCCTTCATTGAAGGCAAGCCATTCCTGTTTCTCCAGCGCCGCTCCGGTTACCCGGCGGCTTCTTCCGCACGTGCCGGTTTCGGAACCGGACGACGGCGGGTGGTATCGAATTTCATCAACTTGTGGGTGCCGTCGCAATACGGTTTGATCGCCGAGCCGCCGCAGCGGCACAGGGCCACCGTTTCCCGGTCCCGGGGCACGGGAACCCCGTCCGGAGTGACGATTTCAAAATCGCCTCGGACCAGCAGGGGACCGTTGGGGCAGGCCACGATGGACGCCGGAGCGTTGCCTTCCCGGTGCTGCCAGGTGTCCGCGCCGGCCTCCGGCTCGACGGACCCGGCCTCCGGCATCCCCTCGGGCATGCTGCCTTCTTCCTCTGCGCCGGCGGCGGGGACCGTCACGCTGTCACTCCGCCGGCAGCGGCTGTGGCTGCCAGTGCTGCTTCGGCGGTGCCGCCGTCGTTTCCGAGGGGTGCGAGCAGTGCGGACTCGCCCGCCTGCCAGGCACGAAGCTGCTCTTCGCCCAGCAGGGCGTCGATGGCCAGGACCGTCGCAGCGCCGAAAATGACGTCTGCCAGCAGATCAGGTTCCGCTTCGGCCAGGCCGCCGGCCAGGTCCCGGGCGGCAATCTGTTCGTGCACGGCATCCGCTTCCACGTGCTCGTCGAAGTAATAGGTGACATCGTCAGTGAAGCCGTGCCGGCGGAACCCGCGGGCGTAGAACGAGTTGGGAATGGAAGACGTCATCTCGAACGCGGCCAGGTGTCCGGCAATGGCGCCGCGCAGCCTGCGGTTCAGTCCGAAGAGGGACATGGCGTTGGAGGAAGCGAGGGTCAGGGCGGGAACCTGGTCAATGTAATACCCGTAGCCGGAATCCAGGCCAAGGCCTTCCATGGTGGTGCCGAACAGCTTCGAGTGCATCCGTTCGACGCGCCCGCCGCCGTACTCATCGGCCTGGATTTCGATCAACGCTGCCTTTGCCCGGCCCACCGGCAGGCGGGGAATGGCCCAGCTGTGCGGATCCGCTTCCTTCAACTGGTAGACCGAGCGCAGGATCAGGAACTCCCGCAGCTGCTCAACGCTCGCCTTGCCGGCGACATAGCGGGAGACGCTGGCACCGTCGTCGTCGGCTGCCAGGCGGAAGAGCGTCTCCGCGACGGCTTCGCTGTCCGGGGCAGGCAACTCGGGGACGGGCACCGTCCGGCGCAGCAGGTTTTCGAACGCCGCTTCCAGGCGTGCCCGCACGCGGATCAGCTCGGGGTCCCACTCGGCTGCGTCCTCGACTCCGTCCAGCCCGCTGTAGTGGAGCTCGTACAGGCAGAACAATGCCAGCTGGAGGTCCTCGTCACGCAGCAGGTCCGGGGTGGCTGCAAGCGCTTCGTCCACCAGCAGGTTCAAGGAGCCATAGGCGTTGGCATGTCCTGAACCGCCGCGGTTCTGGAGGAGGTCAATCAAAGTGGCGCTGACGCGCCCTCTCGGGGCGGGAATCTTCATTGCTTTCCTTACAGGGCGCTTTTTTCGGCGGGGTTTTGGAACGAATCCACACGTCAGCATACTTGTTATGGTCTTCAGGAACCGTTTTGCGGGGCGGGCAGGGCCGGCATTGACCTTTGCCGCGGGGTTCGGTGCAATGGAGGCAGCAGGCGCTACGAGGGGGAGGAACAGTTATGGCCGGGTCGGGTTTGTCGATGGCTCTTCCGGTGCTGCTGGTGCTGCTTGTATTGGTTGGCGGTGCTGTCGGCATTGACCGGTCCCTTCGGACCCGGGACGGGGAAGGCCTTTTCTGGACCGGCTTAACCGCTTTCCTGGCAGTTCTCCTGACGGCTGCGTGGGCGTTGACCACCACGTCGGCCGTCGCCGTCGGCTCGGTTGTGGTGGCAGGCAGTATCGCTGCGTCGTTCTGGGTAGGGAGACGGTACCGGCGTCGTCGGCGGGACACACAAAACCGGCAGCTTGAGGCTGCAGTGGATGCCGCGGCAAGCCGCCACCGGGAGGTCCTGTCCCGATGGAGTGCTTATGAACTGGATCCCTGGCTCGCGGCGCAGCACCCGCAGATGCTGGACGTCCGCACGCCGGAAACGCGGAATTTCATCCGGGCGTTGAAGGTTGCTGAGCAACTGCGCCCGGAAGCAGGAAGTCCAACTGAGGCGGCGGCCTACACCGAGGCAGTCACAAAACTGGAAGACTCGCTTCGCCGTGCGGAAGAAGCGGCCGGCGGCGGGCGCGCGGCCTGACACGGGAGCGCTGGACCGCCGCTGAATTGCGTGGCAGTCTCGGCCCATGACTAGCAAAGACATCAGCGTCTCGCGCAATGACGGGCTGGACCGGTATGAACTGCGGCTGGACGGCACACTCGTGGGGGTTGCCGAATACCAGGTGGAACCAGCCTCTGTTGCGCTCACCCACACGAATATGGAACCGGACTTCCGGCACCAGGGCTACTCGTCCCGGCTGGCGCGGTTCGCGGTCGAGGACATCATTAGCGGTGGGCGGAGAATCAAGCCGTACTGCAGCTACATGGCCGCCTACCTCCGCAAGCACCCGGAATACAGCCACCACGTTTCCTGGCCCCAGGAATGAGCTCCTGATGCAGTGCCGGCGATGCCGCCGGGCGGCCGTGCGCGCAGCTGCGGCAGTGCGGTGCGGTGCCGTGCGGTGTGGTGAGCTGGCGGTGCGTTAATTGAAGCTGGCTTCCCGCTCTGCATATGGGGGGAACGCAGAAGGGGAAGCCAGTTCCAACAGTATAATTCCATTTGTCCGGGGAAATCCAATCGAGGGGGCCAAAATTGGCGGTGTCTGCCAGGTCTTTCCAAAATTGGCGCTCCGCAGTGGCTCCGGGCGAATCGAACGCTGAACTCTGCCGCCGGACGGGCATCAAGCGCTCCACCCTCGGCCAGCAGATAGTCCGGGGCAAGGTTTCGGAGATTACCGTGGTCCGGGTGGCCCGGGCATACGGGAAGAATCCGGTTGAAGCCCTCTCGGATTTCGAGGAGTATTCGGATCTGCTCGGCGGGCCCTGGCGTCCTTCCCCGGCGGAACTGATCAGCCAGGTCTCCTATATCTGCATCCTGCAGGTGATCCTGGCCAGGGCCACTTCCAGCGGAGCGCCGCAGCGTCCGGACCTGGATAAGCATCCGCACCAGAATGCGATCCGCTCGTGGTTCGAAGCAGTGGATCCCGGCGACCTGCGCCAACGCCTGAGTACCAAGACCGGCGTTGCACCCCAGAATATTTCGGCCCAGCTTTCCGCCGGACGCCTGGCGCCCGAATTGGCCGTGGAGGCCGCCCGGATTGCGGGCGCTTCGCTGCCGGGCGGCTTGGTGGCCACGAAGCTGGTCACCCCGGGCGAGGCAGGCTGGCCCCGGAACGGCCAACAGGAAGCGCTGGCTGCGCTCACCGATTCCGAACTCTTGTTCCTTGCCCGTGACCGCTTGGACGGGGTGGGAAAGCAACTAAGGAAGTTTGAACACGACGTGGAAAATGATCTAACGCTCTTGGAGAACCTGGGATGAGTATTACCTCCGCCTTTCAATTCGGGGCGCTGGTCGCTGCGGCTGTTTTTACCTTGATTCGGCTGCCGCCGGCAATGAAGGGCCGCAATCCGGTGCTCTTCTGGGGACTGGCCGCCACCACCGTTGGAGTGGCGCTAAGTATTCCCTCGATTTACTTACCGGTGGACGCGTTGCTGGGCGGAGAAAACCGGGCCAACCTGATTCTCCGTTATGCCACTTACGCTGTCGTGACCCTTATTGGCAGCAGCGCCGCGGCGGCGTTCCGTGCACCCATGGCGCGAAGCATGATTGTGGGACTACCCGGACTGTCAGTGCTGGCTGCGACGGTCATTGCCACCACCGTGCTGTTCAGCATGTGCGACATGCCGGTCTCTTCGCCGGGCCTTAACGGCTACATGAACCAGGAATCCGTCTGGGCGTACGCCGTGATCGGACGCCTCTACCCCGCCTACGTGGCCGCCTGCCTGATTATCCCGGCGTTTCGGGTGGCAGCGACCGTACGACGGCCCGTACTCCTGCGGATCGGCTCCGCCCTGATCGGCCTTGCGCTGGCCGAAAATCTTATCTGGTCGGCACTGTGGGTCACCGGGCAGCAGACGGGCGTATGGGACTACATCCTGCCCCATTCCTCGGTTATTGTGCTCGCGGCGGGACTTGGTTCGGTGGCCCTCTACGGGCTCGCCTTGAAACAGCGGAAAAAGCAAAGCCTACTGACTTCCAACTACATAAGGTGACAATTAGATAAACGTGTTCACGTTTTCATGTTTGTGTGCCAGAATAATGAATATGTAACGTCCGCTGCCTGTGGGGGGTCAGCGTGAAGTTACAACGAAGCCAGCGGCACTGCCGTTGGCTTCGTCATTTCCGGGAAAGCCCGGTACTGAAAGCAAGGGCGGGACATTCATGGAACGGATGAGTGCCCCGCCGCTTGCCTGGACTGCCTAGGTCGCGTCCAGATCCGTCTCCAGAATCTTCGCCAGCTCTTCCAGGGCGGCCTCCGCCCCCTCATCGTCCGAGCGCAGCACCACCACATCTCCGTGCGATGCGCCCAGGCTCATCAGGGAGAGCATGCTCGAGGCGTCCATCGCCTCTTCGGCCGGATCCCCTTCCATCGCAATGGTTACTTCAACGGGCGCTGCCGCTGCCGCTTCCGCGAAGATCGATGCCGGCCGGGCGTGGAGTCCTACCCGGCTGGCCACTGTGGCTTTGCGTTCTGCCATTTCTCGTTCCTTCCGTGGTTTGCGCTGCTCAAAGGCCAAGCTGTTCGAGGATGGGCAGCCGGCTGTGCACAATGGTCTGCGCATCGGCGGCGGAGTGTGCCGCCAGCGCCCTCGCGGCGAGTTCCTTGGCCTGCTCCAGCGTCACCGAACCCAGGACAGCCCCGACGCCGGCCAGCGCCCGGGGAGTCATCGACAGCGTGTTCACCCCCATACCGGCGAGGACGACGGCGAGTGCGGGGTCCGCGGCTGCCTCGCCGCAGACGCCCACGGTCCTGGCTCCGGCAGCCGGCTCGAGGGCCGTGGCGCGCGCGGCCCCGGCAACGGTGGCGGAAATCAGCTGAAGGACGGCCGGCTGCCACGGGTCGTTAAGCGATGCCAGCGAACCGAGTTGCCGGTCCGAGGCCATGGTGTACTGCGTGAGGTCGTTGGTGCCCAGACTGGCAAACCGCACCCGCGAGAGGATGGCTTCGGACATGATTGCCGCTGCCGGCACCTCCACCATCACTCCCGGCATACCCAGCCCCGCTCCTGCGCACATAACGGCGAAGTCGGCGGCCTCCTCGGCGGTGGAGATCATCGGTGCCATCACCCAGACATCGGCAGCGGAGGCGCCGGCGGCCGCGGCGATAGCCTCCAGCTGGCGGGCCAGGACGCCGGGGGTGGTCCGGTCCGTCCGGAATCCGCGTACCCCCAGTGCCGGGTTCGGTTCCGATGCGTCCGTCAGGAACGGCAGCGGCTTGTCAGCACCGGCATCGAGGGTCCGGATAACCACCTTCCGGCCCGGAAACGCTTCGAAGACCGCCCCGTAGGCAGCAACCTGTTCCTCGATGGTGGGTTCCGCATCGCGGCCCAGGAAACAAAACTCGGTACGGAGCAGGCCGATTCCCTCGGCGCCGGCCTCCGCGGCGGCCCGGGCGTCCTTCCCCGAACCCACATTGGCCAGCAACGGCACCAGGAAACCGTCAGAGGTCGAGCCCGTGCCGTTGAATACCGGGAGCGAGGAGCGTGAGGCGTATTTATGCGCCGCTTCCCGTTCCTCGTTGCCGGGTTCCACCACCACGGTGCCGGCAGTGCCGTCGAGATAGATTTCGGCCCCGTCAGGGACCTCGTCAGCGCCGGGCGCCCCGACCACGGCGGGCAGGCCTAGGGACCGGGCGAGAATGGCGGTATGGGACTGCGGCCCGCCCTCGCTGGTGACCAACCCGATCACCATGGCCGGGTCCAAGGTCGCAGTATCGGCAGGTGCCAGTTCCACCGCCGTGAGGATGAAAGGAACGTCGGAGGCCGGAATCCCCGGTGCGGGCAGTCCGTTGAGTTCGGCCACAATCCGGGCCCGGACATCAAGCACGTCCTGCGTCCGCTCGGCCATATAGCCACCCAGGCTTTGGAGCATGGCGGCTACCTCCATGCCCGCTTCCCAGATGGCCCGGTCCGTCGCCATGCCGGCGTTGATGTGTTTGCCCGCGGCTTTGAGCAGCATGGGATCGGAGGCCATCATGGCCGTGGCATCCAGCACCGCCTTGGCGTCTCCCGAGGCGGTTTCCGCCCGGCGCTTGAGATCTTCCCGAACTGCTTCGGCGGCATCCTTGAGGCGGGTTTTCTCCCCGTCCACGGTGCTGCCCGGAGCCGGCTTCGCGTCGGCGTCGGGTTCGGGCACGGGGGGAGGCATTCGGAGCGAGGGGCCGAGGACACGTCCGGTGCTGACTCCGATTCCCTGGATGGTCCGCATTATCTAAGCCTTCCTTTCATCGACGGAGCCTTACGCAATGGCCGGTTCCTCCGCTTTCTTCCGGGGCTTCACATACCGTTTGAGGGCCACATAGACGAACCCGGTGACGGCCGCGCCGGCCAGGATGGCAACAATGAACATCAGGAGGTTGCCGATGGCGAAGAAGACGAAGATCCCTCCGTGCGGTGCCTGAGAGGTTACCCCGGTTCCCAGGCAGATGGCACCGGCCACCGCCCCGCCCAGCATGGTGGAGGGAATGACCCGGAAGAAGTCGGAGGCGGCAAACGGGATGGCACCCTCAGAGATGAAGGCCGCACCCAGCAGCCACGCCGCCTTGCCGTTCTCCCGCAGGGCCATGCTGAACTGGTTTTTCGCCAGCACTGTTGAGGCAAAGGCCATGCCCAGCGGCGGGACCATGCCGGCGGCCATGACCGCTGCCATGATTTCCCAGGGCACCTGGTTCTCGAAACTGCCTTCCCCAAGTCCTGCGACCGCGAAGGCGTAGGCAACCTTGTTGATCGGACCGCCCAGGTCCGAGCCCATCATCAGGCCGAGGATGATGCCCAGTCCGATGGCCGCAACACCGGTGAGGCCGGTCAGCCAGTTGTTCAGTCCCTGGGTCAAGGCGGCTATGGGTCCGCCAAGGACCAGCATCATCAGGCCGGAGGCTATGATCGACGCCAAAAGGGGAATGATGACCACAGGCATCAGGCCCCGCATCCACGATGGAACGTTCCAGGAGCCGATCCACCGGGCCGCGTAGCCGGCCAGCAGGCCGCCGATAATGCCGCCGATAAAGCCGGCATCCATAAACACCGCCACGGCTCCCGCGGTGAAGCCCGGTGCAATGCCCGGGCGGTCGGCGAGGGCATAGGCAATGTACCCGGCCAGGGCCGGTACCAGGAAGCCCATGGAGAGGGAACCGATCTTCCAGAACACGGCCCCGAGATAGGCGATGACGCCTTCGGGCGGTGGATTCAGGATCGAGGTGCCGTCCAGCATCCGGTCGCCGTTGGCGACGTCGTCGACCGAGAGCGCGAGTTCGTAACCGCCCAGCAGGAAACCGAGGGCAATCAGCAGGCCGCCGCCGGCGACGAACGGAATCATGTAGCTGACACCGGTCAGCAGCGCCCGCTTGAGCTGCCCGCCGAATCCTTCCCCGCCGGATCCGGAGCCGCCTTCATTCTCGTCTCCGCCTCCGCCGCCGCCCGACACCCGCCGGGCATTCGGGTCATTGACCGCGTTGAGGGCTTCATCGATCATGACGCCCGGCTCGTCGATCCCGCGTTTCACGGGTCCGCTGATCACCGGTTTTCCGGCGAAGCGCCCCTTGTCCCGGACGTCGACGTCGACGGCAAAAATAACCGCTTCCGCGTTGCGGATCACTGTGGGGTCCAGCGGAGTGGACTTGGCGGATCCCTGCGTTTCCACCTGCAGGTCGACGCCGCGCTCGGCCGCCGCTGCGGCCAGGGAGTCAGCCGCCATGTAAGTGTGCGCAATGCCGGTGGGGCACGCGGTGACGGCAACCAGGTGACGGGACCTGGAGGTGTCCGTTTCGGTGGCTCCGGTGCCGCCGGCGGACGCGGGAGCATCGGCTCCGTGTCCGCCGTCGCCGGTTCCATCCGGTTGCCTGCCGCCGCTGGAGCCGACGTTGCTGCCGGCCGCCGTCGCACCCGCCGCACCCGCTGCACCCACGGCTGTGGCGCCGGTAGTCGTGCCGGCCGCAGCGGCACCGCCCGAACCGGCTGCGCTTCCGGAGCCCTCCGGTACGGGACCGAGCCCGAGGGCCCCGTCAACGAGTTCCACGATCTGGACCGGCGACGTGGCCGAACGCAGGGAAGCGGTGAAGTCCTTACGGATGAGGGACCGGGCCAGCTTGGCGAGCAGTTGCAGGTGCTCCTGGTCCGCTCCCTCCGGTGCGGCGATAAAAAAGACGATATCGGCGGGACCGTCCTTGGCTCCCCAATCCACGGCAGGGCGGATCCGTGCCATGGCAAGGGTCGGCTGGGTGACCGCCGCGGACCGGCAGTGCGGGATGGCAATGCCGCCCGGCACGCCGGTGGCGGTCTTCGACTCGCGGGCCATCCCGTCTGCGTAGAGGTCCTCGTAGCTGGTGGCGCGGCCCGCAGCTACCACCCCCCGCGCCAGATGGCCTATAACCGTGCCTTTGTCCGTGCCGAGATTCTCGTCCAAAGTGACCAGATCCGGCGTAATGAGGTCCGACATCAGCTTTCCTCCTTTGATGACGACGACGGTGAAGCGGTGGCGCTTCCGGTACCTGCAGATCTGTGCGGGGCTGCAGGTCCCCGCGGTACGCCGCCGGTACCGTTTAGGGCAGTGACCGTTACAGCTCCCGGATCAGTTGCTGCCAGGGCGGGAACGGTGGTTCCGGGAAGGGACGCCGCGGCGGCCCCGTGGGCCACGGCCTGGCGCAGGCAGTCCGGCGGCGCTGCACCGGCAACCTCGGCCAGCAGGTATCCGGCCAGGGCTGAATCCCCAGCGCCCACCGTCGAACGGGCCTGCACCGGCGGCCGGGTGGCCAACCAGCTTCCGTTGGCCGTGACCAGAAGGGCGCCCTTGGCGCCGAGGGTGGCAAGCACCGCGCCGACGCCGCGTTCAATCAACATCCCCGCCGCCCGCGCCGCCAGCAGGGGGTCTGCTTCCAATGCCCCTTCAGAGGAAAATCCAGTGGCCTCGGAAAGTTCCTGTGCGTTGGGTTTGAGCAGGTCCGGCGCTGCTCCGTGGAGCAGGGCGCCCATTAGGGGCGGGCCGGAGGAATCGATGGCTATGCGCGGAGCTCCGGCCCCGAGCCGCTCCCTCACAGCGTGGGCCACTGATGCGTAGAAGTCCGGCGGCACCTCCGGCGGCAGTGAGCCGGCCAGCACCAACCACGAACCCTGCCCTGCACCCCCGGCCGTGCAGGCCCCCACCAGCAGAGCGATAAGGGCTTCCTGTTCCACCGGCTTCAGCGGGGGACCGGGCGCATTGACCTTGGTGGTGGTGCCGTCCGGCTCCGTGAGTGTGATGTTGCTGCGCAGCGGTGCCTCGATGGGCAGGTTCAGGTACTCGACTCCTGCCTGCCGCAGTCCGGCCATCACCGGATCGCTGTCGGCGCCGGGAAGGACAGCAACGGACCGGACGCCGGAGACAGTCAGGGCCCGGGACACGTTGACGCCTTTCCCGCCGGGTTCTTCTCCGGCGGAAACGGCCCGCTGGACCGCGCCCCGCTCCAACATGCCGGGGAGCTGAACGGTGCGGTCAAGGCTGGGATTAGCGGTAAGGGTGAGGATCATGAAGGGGATCCGTCCAGGCCGTGCCTGACAGGGCCGGCCGGTGTTGGGAGGAGAACGGCTTGCCGGTGCGGTTCCCGGTGTTTTTGGCGGCTTGTTCTTTGGCGGCTTCTACACATGCACACCCGCGATCTGTGGCAACCGCCACTGTTTATGCGCTGATGCGACTTTACGTTTGGTGCACCACCCGTGGCAATGGCAGCCGGTCGGCACCGCGTCGGCGGCATGCAAACCGGGGCGCGGCGCTAGGCTGATCCGATGGAAAACGTGACGTGGTCCGCGCGTGTCGACCGACGCCGGGGACGCGAACTGGTGGTCCTGCTGCACGGCTACGGATCCGGCGAGCAGGCAATGGAACGGCTTTTCATCGCCTTACCGGAATCTGCGGTGGGGGCTGCCGTCCGGGGACCGTTGGACGTGGGCGGAGCCAGCGGGTGGTTCCTGCTGGACCCGCTGTTGAATTCGGATACCACCGAGGTCTTGGAAGCGGCGCTCTCGCTGCTGGCCTGGCTGGACCGGGCACGGACGGAATACGGGTTCACCGGAATCACGCTGGCGGGCTTCTCCCAAGGCATGGCCATGGCCGGGACACTGCTGCGGCTGAGGCCGCGGGACTTCCGTGCCGTTGTAGGCCTTTCCGGCTTTATCGCCCGCAATGAGCTCCTGGCCGCCAGTGAACCGCTGCCCGTCCGGGTGCCGTTCTTTTGGGGCCGGGACCGCCAGGACTGGGTCATCAATGCCGACGCCGTGAATTACACCGCGCAGTGGCTTGAGGAGAATGTGGCGCTGACGGCACGGACCTATTCCGGAATGGGACATTCCATCGGTGCGGACGAGATCTCCGATGTGGCGGTTTTCCTCCGCCGGTACCTTGCCTCCGACACGCCGTAGAGGACAATGGGTGGAAATGGGGCCATACGCCCGCAGTACCTAACACAGTTCCGGACGAATGGAAATCTGCTGCGGACTACGTGCTAAGTAAGCTGATCAAGTAGTCTGGAGGAAAGCGTGGCTCATAAGGCCGTGCTCTAAATCACTGTCACTCACACAGCAAGGAGAATCTAATGAGTTTCATTGCGTTCCTTATCCTGGGTCTCATCGCAGGTGCAATTGCAAAGATGGTCCTCCCGGGTCGTCAGGGCGGCGGCTGGATTGCCACTCTGGTTCTGGGTGTAATCGGCGCCCTTCTGGGCGGCTGGCTCGGCGGTCTTCTGTTCAACGTCAGCCTCGAAGAGTTCTGGTCCATCCAGACCTGGCTCGTGGCCATCGTCGGCGCAATTGTCGTCCTCGTGATCTACGGCTTCGTAACCCGCAAGAGCGGCAACCGCGCCTAGTGCGCTGATGCGCCGCTGACGCGGCGTGTTGATTTAGAGGGCGGGGCCCCGGCGGAATCTTCCGCCGGACCCCGCCCTTTGCTTTAGGTAAAACCCGTTGGTGTTGAAGTAATACCGTAGGTGTGAAGCCTGTACCGGATTTCCCCAAGGAGAGTTCTGTGAAGCGACGTAAGTTCAATCCCGCAGCCAAACTGGCCGGACGAGCCACGATGGGCGCGGACGGCAAGCCCAAGCCGCAGGTCGTGAAGGCCATCGAGCGTGCGGTGGAAGTGCAGCGGCCCCTGGTGCTGGCGAACATCCGCAGGATGCAGCGCAGGAACCCGTCCGCCAACGCCGCCGAACTGATCAGCGTCCTGGACCGGCACTACCTCAACGCGGTGACCGGCGGCGGCGCAGCCATCGGTGCCACCGCCGTGGTTCCGGGCGTGGGAACCGTCGCGGCGCTTGGCCTGTCGGCAGCAGCGACGGTCGGTTTCCTCGAAGCCACAGCCCTGTACGCACAGTCGGTGGCTGAACTGCACGGTGTCCGGCTGGCCGATCCGGAGAAGTCCCGGACCATGGTTATGGCCATCATGCTGGGCGAGGAAGGGACGTCCATGATGCAGTCCCTTTCCGGCCGCGGAACCGCGCAGGCCTGGGGCAGCAGCATGGGCAGCATGCCTTCGGGCCTGATGGGCTCGGTGGGTGGCAGCATCCGCAAGCAGTTCCTCAAGCGGGTCATGGCACGCCAGGGCACTGCACTGCTGGGACGCGCCCTGCCGCTGGGTGTGGGCGCCGTCGTCGGCGGCGTGGGCAACCGCGCCATGGGCAAGGGTGTCATCAACGCCACCCGGACCGCGTTCGGTGAGCCGCCGACGTCGATCCCCGGACAGCTCGCAGGAGAACTGGACCAGCTGGATAAGTCCGCCTAGGAAACCTCCGCAGGAACAGGGAAAGGCCCGTCGGCATTGAGCCGGCGGGCCTTTCCGTTTGTTTACTGCTTTTAGCCGAACACGGCCGTAGCGATGGTGAAGATCGCCAGCCCGGCGAGCGATCCGACCACCGTGCCGTTGATCCGGATGAACTGCAGGTCCTTGCCGACCTGCAGCTCGATCTTCTCCGAGGTTTCCTTCGCGTCCCAGTGTTCCACCGTCTCGGTGATGACGGCGGCAATATCGTTGCTGTAGGTGCGGACCAGGTAGCCCGCTGCGTCCGCCACGTAGCCGTTCACCTTCGCCGCGAGTTCCGGTTCATTGATCAGGCGCGTGCCGAAGTCCTGCAGTGCCGACTTGAAGTTGCGCGTAAGTTCGCTGTCCGGGTCATCGGCAGCCGTCATCAGCGCGTTCTTGATGGTGGTCCATGTGGAGGTCATCAACTCGCGCACGCGCGGGTCGTCCAGGACCTGCTCCTTGACCGCGTCGGCCTTGGCCATGGTCTTGGGATCCTCCTGCAGGTCCCTGGCCACTCCGGTGAGGTAGTTGTCCAGCGCCACGCGCAGCTGGTGGTTGGGGTTTTCCTGCACATCGAACAGGAACCGCTCGGCCTGGATCTGGACACGCTCGCCCACCAGGTCATCCACGAAGGCGGGAACCCACGACGGCGACCGCTCGGTTACCAGCCGGCTGATTACTTCAGGGTTGGCCAGCACCCAGTCCGCGAGGCTGTCCACCACCAGGTCCACCAGCTGGTGGTGGTGGCCCTCCTCGAAGATCCGCTGGGCCATTTTTCCGGCCGGCGGTCCCCACTGCGGATCCACCACGTGGCGGCGGAACATTGACTCCAGGACGTCCCGGACGGCGTCGTCATCGAGTACCCGGAGCGCTCCGCGGATTGCTGCGGCACCCTCGGTGGCCACGCGTTCGGCTCCCTCGGGGCGGGCCAGCCAGGTGCCCGCCTTCGCAGCGACCTGCATGGAGTCGAGCTTGGCCCGGATGATGTCTTCGGCCAGGAAGTTCTCCTCCACGAACTGGCCCAGGGATGCCCCGATCTGGTCCTTCTTCTCCGGGATGATGGCCGTGTGCGGGATCTTCACCCCCATTGGATGCTTGAACAGGGCGGTTACCGCGAACCAGTCGGCAAGGGCGCCTACCATGCCGCCCTCCGCGGCGGCGCGGACGTATTCCAGCCACGGGTACCTGTCCTGCAGGGCGAAGGAAAAGAGGAAGATGACCGCCAGGAGGATCAGCAGCCCGGTGGCCAGCATCTTCATGCGCCGCAGGGCATAGGCACGCTGCTCGTCGGTAGGCTGGGCAGCCACGCTCACGCGTGCACCTCCTTTGCGGAAAAGGACATCTTCGAGGTTGACGCGTGTTTCAATACCGCTCCCTTATCCAGTGCCGGTCCCGCTGCCGCTCCGCTGTAAGGAACTTCTGCGCGGGACACCACCAATCTAATCAGTGATTGCCGCGGCTGCGCTACGAACCGAAGCGTCCGGGCCGGCACCGTGTGGTTGAGTAGTGCCATGGCATCCCCCATAGAGGATTATGCGCTGGTTTCGGACCTGCATACCGGAGCCCTCATTTCCCGGAGCGGCAGCATGGACTGGCTCTGCCTGCCGCGGTTCGATTCACCGTCGGTCTTCGGGGCACTGCTTGGGAACAGCGATCACGGCAGGTGGCTGCTGGCACCGGAACATGCTTCCGCGACCGTTACGCACCGCGGCTACATTGAGACCACCTTCGTGCTCCGCACGCACTGGCACACGCCCACGGGGGCGGTCCGGGTCACGGATTTCATGCCGGTGAAGGACCGGCGTGCATCCCTGGTGCGCCGGATCGAGGGCCTGAGCGGCAGCGTCGACATGAGGCAGGAACTGAAAATCCGCTTCAGCTACGGCACGGTCATTCCCTGGGTCTTCCGCGGCTGGGACGACGCCGGCGAACACCTTTCGGCCATCGCCGGGCCCGGAGCGCTGGTGCTGCGCGGTCCCAACCTGCCCATTGCGGAGAACCATAGCCATGTGGGGCGCTTTGCGGTCCGGGCCGGGGAATGCGTGGACCTGGAACTCACGTGGTATCCCTCGCACCGGCCCGTGCCGCCCCGGCGGGATGTGGAGGCCGCCCTGGTGAAGACCACGGCCTACTGGCAGGACTGGGGGCGGCGCTGCCCCCGGGACGTCCCCTATGAACAGGCGGTACGCCGGTCTTTGCTGGTCCTGCGGGCCCTGACCCACGAGGACACCGGTGGAATTGTTGCCGCTCCCACCACGTCGCTGCCTGAAAAGGCCGGCGGGGACCGGAACTGGGACTACCGGTACTGCTGGCTGCGGGATGCGGCCCTGACGCTTGAAGCGATGTTGACCCACGGCTACGAGGATGAGGCCCTTCACTGGCGCAGCTGGCTGCTGCGCGCCGTCGCCGGGGATCCGGAGGACCTGCAGATCATGTACGCAGTGGACGGCGGCCGGGAGCTGCCCGAGCAGATCCTCCCGCAGTTTCCGGGCTATGCCTCAGCTGCGCCCGTGCGCATCGGAAACGGGGCCGTCGGGCAGTACCAGGCCGACGTCGTGGGTGAAGTGATGGTGGCGCTGGATAAGCTGCGGGACCTGGGCGTCCCGGAAGACCACTTTTCCTGGCCCCTGCAGCGGGCACTGCTGACCTTCCTGGAAAAACACCTGGAGGAACCGGACCGCGGCATCTGGGAGATGCGGGGAGAGCCCCGGCACTTCACCCACTCGCGGGTCATGATGTGGGCTGCTTTCGACCGGGCGGCCAAGGCGGCCCGGACCTACGGCCTGGACGGACCGGTGGAGGTGTGGGAAGGCCTGCGGGACGGGCTTCGTGACGAGGTGATGGAGCGGGGCTGGGACCCCGCCCTGAACTCCTTCACGCAGTTCTACGGCAGCGGCACCGTGGATGCGGCCCTGCTCCAGTTGCCGCACGTGGGTTTCATAGCCTATGACGACGAAAGGATGCTGGGTACGGTTTCCCGGCTGGAAAAGGAGCTGCTCAACGGCTCCGGACTCCTGCTGCGCTACTCCACCGAGTCCGGGGTGGACGGATTGTCTGCCGGGGAGAATCCGTTCCTGGCATGCAGCTTCTGGCTGGTGGAGCAGTACGCCCACAGCGGCCGGCTGCCCCAGGCACGGCGGCTGATGGACCAGCTGGTGGGATACGCCAACGAGCTCGGACTCCTCAGCGAGGAATATGATGCAGACAACGGCACGATGGCCGGGAACTTCCCGCAGGCGTTTTCCCACCTGGCCTTGGTCCGCGCAGCTGACGCAATCGCCGTCGCGGTAGCCGGCCAGACCTCGCCGCCGCCCCCGAGGGCAGTCCCCACAACCGAAGGAACCCGATGAACCGACAGACGCTTTCAGCGGTGGCCATGGCGGCCCTGCTGGCCACCAGCGCCGTCAACCACTTCCGCAACCCGCGCTTCTACAATGCAGTGGTCCCGCGCAGCATCAGCACGGATACCGACGGGAAGTTCGGGGTGCTGACCCGGCGGCAGTGGACGCACGTCAGCGGAGTAATCGAGTTTGCGGCGGCGGCCGGACTGCTTCTGCCGGGTACCCGGCGGCTGGCGGCAACGGGTACCGCAGCCATGTATGTTGCTTTCATTTCAGGGCATATAACTGCGCTGCAGCGTGCCTTCGGCCCCCGCGGCGGGAACAAGGAGAAGCTGATCCACAGCCTGCGCCTGCCGCTTCAGCTGCCGCTGATCCTCTGGGCGTGGAATCTGCGGAAATAGCCAATGGCCACCAGGCTCCTGCTGCTTTCCGACACTCACCTGCCCAAACGGGCCAAGGTGCTGCCCGACGTCCTCTGGGCGGATATTGAAGCCGCCGACATTGTTGTCCACGCGGGCGATTGGGTGAACGAGGAACTGCTTGATGAGCTCCAGTCCCGCTCCCGGCAACTGATTGCCTGTTACGGCAACAACGACGGCGCCGGACTGCGTGCCCGGCTGCCGCTGGTGGCCCGGGCGGTGGTCGAGGGGGTCCGGCTCGCCGTCGTACATGAGACCGGCCCCTCCCTGAAGCGTGAAGCACGCATGGATGCCCAGTTCCCGGACACGGACCTGCTGGTCTTCGGGCACAGCCACATCCCCTGGGACTCGGTGACGCCGGCCGGCATGCGCCTGCTGAATCCCGGGTCCCCTACGGACCGGCGCAGGCAGCCGTTCTGCACCTACCTGCGCCTGGAGATTGACGGGGTAACAGTAACGCCCGATCTCCGGCGGCTTCCACCGCGGGAGATCGGGCGTTCCTGAGCACCCGGCTCCGGGCGCCGGCCGGACGGGTCAGTCTCCTCGAGGCGCGCGACCATTCCCGGCAGCCATCCGCCATAGCGGTCTCCGATAAAAACCCGCAGCACCCCGCACAGCAGGCCGCCAACTTGGCAGCGGGGATTGGCAAACGGTTGCCATTAAGTTGCTCCTGCACCATGATCTGGTCATGGTTGATTCCGGTGAAGTGATGGGGCGGCTCCCTACCATCCGAGATATCGCTGCACGTGCCGGTGTTGCTGTTTCCACCGTTTCCCGGGCGTTGTCCAATCCTGCTCGGGTGAGCACTCGAACGAGAGAGAAGATCGAACGGATCGCTGCAGAGCTCGAGTACGTTCCGAGTACGCAGGCGCGCAGCCTGAGTTCAGGTAGAACCGGCACCGTAGCCCTGCTGGTGCCGGACGTCACGAACCCTTTCTACTTCGACATCGTCCGCGGTACGCAAGCCCAATTGAAAGCTGGGGGATATACGCAGCTGCTCGTCGATACCGAAGAGGCGACGGATGTCGAACTTCAGACACTGCAACGCCTGCGGCGCAGTACAGACGGCATTATTCTTGCGGCTTCGCGCTTAACTGATCAGCAGCTGACCGGCGTGGCCCATCAGCACCCGTTGGTGACGATCAATCGACCATCCGCTGATGCGCCCACCGTCTTGCTCGATACCGCGGAGGTCATGGTTCAGGCCATTGATCATCTTGCTTCTTTGGGGCACACGTCCGTCGCATATGCAGCAGGCCCAGTCAGTTCATGGTCAAACCATCGTCGATGGCATGCGATCGAGCAGGCAGCTTTGAAGCGGAACATGGTGCCCCACAGGCTTGGACCATATGCCCCAAAGCGCTCGTCCGGTGCCGCCGCAGCCGACGCTGCACTGGGCGCGAAAGTCACTGCCGTCATCGCCTTCAATGACCTGTTGGCCATCGGAATGCTGCAGCGTCTGGCGGAACGTGGAGTGGGCGTGCCGCGAGATATCAGCCTCGTTGGATGTGACGACATCTTCGGTGCAGACTTCTGCAACCCGCCGTTGACTACTATCTCCTGTCCC
This sequence comes from Arthrobacter sp. zg-Y769, assembly GCF_020907405.1. GTDB lineage: Bacteria > Actinomycetota > Actinomycetes > Actinomycetales > Micrococcaceae > Arthrobacter_B. Next base: position 73,118 of record NZ_JAJJOE010000011.1, on the reverse strand, counting down.
ATCGAGCAGGCCGGGCGAGTGGCCGTCTCGATGCTCATGGCTCAGCTGAATCCCCTTGCCGGCAGTACGCTTCGCAAGATGGCCAAAATCCCAGGTCACCTTGTCATTCGGTCATCCACCGGCGACGCCAGGCAGGAAGCATAGACACAAGCTTCAGCGATGATCATGGCAACAAATGGCAAACGGTTGCATTCCGATACGGGGGGTCTCTAGCCTCTAGAGGAACTGGGTTTGTGAGAACCGTCACTCAGAAGTGGTGAGGTCCCAAACCATTGGTAGAAGGAATCTGGACAATGACGTTGAGAAAACCTGTTCTCGCAATTGCCGCTATCGCTTCGCTCACCTTGGCTGCATGTTCCTCGAATAACACCTCTACGGAGGGCGAAGGAACACAGGCCCAGACCCTGACCCTTGGCATCATTGGCGAACCTCGCTCGTGGGATCCCGCCCAAGCACATGTCGGCCACGTGCTGCAGCCCTACCAGGTCACATACGATTCCCTGCTGCTGAGGGAGCCCGACGGTTCCCTGAGTCCGATGTTGGCTACGGAATGGGAGTACAACCAGGAAAACACTGTTCTTACCGTCGATCTGCGGACCGATGTCACCTTCAGCGACGGTGAAAAGTTCGATGCCGCAGCGGCGAAGGCAAACCTGGATCATTTCAAGCAGGCCAACGGCCCGCAGATGAACCAACTCCGCGCAGTCGAGGCGGTGGAGGCTGTCGATGCCGACACGATCACAATCACGTTGACTGCCGCCGATCCTTCACTGGAGTTCTATCTCAGCCAGGCAGCCGGCTTGATGGGAAGCCCGAATGCACTTGGCTCGGAAGGCATCTCGACTGTCCCCGTCGGCAGTGGCCCCTACGTCATGGACGAGGCTTCGTCAGTCGCGGGTTCACAACTTGTGTTCACCGCCCGCGAGGACTACTGGAACAAGGATCTGCAGAAATTTTCGAGTGTCACTCTGAAGACGCTCACGGATATTACCGCCCGTACCAATGCTGTGGTCTCAGGACAGGTTGACGCAGCAATCCTTGACCCGAAAGCCGGGCAGCAAGCTGAAGCCGCCGGGTTGGAACTCGTGTCGAACCAAGTGGATTGGACGGGTCTGCTGCTGATGGACCGTGGCGGAGAAGTGATTGCGCCGCTGGCTGATGTCCGTGTCCGTCAGGCCATCAACTACGCGTTCGACCGCGAAACCATTCTGGAACAGGTGCGGCTGGGCCGCGGAACCGTGACCAGCCAGCCGTTCGGACCTGACAGTGGAGCGTGGGTTGAGGAACTCGAAGACACCTATACCTACGATCCGGAGAAAGCCAAGGAGCTTCTGGCTGAGGCAGGCCACAGCAGCGGTCTAACTATTGACATCCCTGCGCTGGCTGCCGAAGAACCAACTCTTCAGGCGATCCTCAAGCAGCAACTCGCTGATGTCGGAATCACTCTCAATATTGGTGCGCCCATAACCAGCACGTTCACCGCTGACGTCGCTGCCAAGAAGTTCCCGATTATTCAGTACAACCTGTTCCAGGGTGAACCGTGGGTGGCCATCAATCAGCTGATCTCCACCCAGGCGCTCTATAACCCCTTCAAAACGACCACTCCAGAGTTGCAGGCGATGATCGACGAGGTTCAGACAGCCGGTACCGAAGCCGGGGCGAAGGCGCAGGAAGTGAACCGGTACGTGGTTGAGAACGCCTGGTTCGCACCTCTCTTCCGCATCGACCAAATGTATTACCACAACGCGAAGATCACGGTGGAGCCCCAGGTGCAGCAAGCGGTTCCCTCTATCTACAACTACGCACCCGCCAACTAGCAGTCACCGGTGGGCGGCACCAACAAGGTGCCGCCCACCGAACGTATTCTGCACATCCTCAGGAGTTAGCCGATGATGTCGTTCATCCTGAAGCGGTTGGCCAATGGCCTCGCCGTGCTATTCGCCGTCTCGGCGCTCACCTTCTTCCTCCTCTACTTCTCCAGCGGATCAATCGCCCGGAACATCGTTGGTGATCAAGCCAGCCCTGAACAGGTAGCCGCCAAGGAAGTGGAGCTTGGCTTGGACCAACCCATTGTGATCCGGTACTTCTCCTGGCTCGGTTCCGCGCTAACGGGAGATCTGGGAAACTCCTGGTTCAGCTCGCAACCGGTAACCCAGGCACTCTCAACACGGGTTCCAGTCACCATGGCCATGGTGTTCACTGCCATGATTCTCATTGCGCTCCTGGCAGCGCTCGTGGGCGTCATCGCAGCAGTCAGGCGCGGCTGGGTCGATAGGATCGTCCAGATCGCAGCGGTGGTCGGCGACGCCATCCCCGGCTTTGTCATCGGTATCCTGCTCGTCACGTTCTTCGCGATCCAACTCGGATTGTTCCCGGCGACCAGCACCATCTCGCCAGGCGCGAACGCCAACGCGTGGCTGATCTCCCTGACACTTCCCGTGATCGCCCTTGTCCTCAACGGCGTCACCGGCGGAGCCCAGCAGATTCGCTCCGCCGTCATCAAGCAACTCGAGCGCGACTACGTCCGCACCCTCCGCAGCCGGGGGATAGGGGAAAAGGAAATCCTCTTCAGGCACGTCCTGCGCAGCGCTGCTCCTGCCGGTTTGACGGTGCTTAGCCTGCAGCTGATCGGCATGCTCGGCGGGGTCGTCATCATCGAGTCGATCTTCGCCCTTCCGGGCCTCGGTCCGCTCGCCGTTCTCTCCACGGCCCAGGGCGATCTGCCCGTGGTCATGGGTGTCGTCATTTACACCGTCGCCGTCGTCATCGTCGTCAACCTCATCGTCGACCTCCTGAACGGCTGGCTCAACCCCAAGGTGCGTGTCTCATGACGCAGGCAGCTGATATTCCTCCAAACAATCCTGCGAAAGGACAATCCGGCTCCCTCGTCCAGTCGAGTCCTCTTCGCCGGCTGTTTAAGAATCCAATGGGCATCCTCTCCATCGGGGTTCTGGCCGTCATCGTCCTGCTGGCTCTGCTGGCTCCCGTACTCGCCCCTTTCGATGAGAATTTCGCGAACATCGGGAAGACGCTCTCTTCCGCGGATGGTGTCAACATCCTGGGGACTGACGGTGCAGGCCGCGATGTCTGGAGCCGGCTTCTTTACGGGGCCCAGCTGACCCTGTCATCTGCACTCCTGTGCGCCGTGGTGGCAATAGCGATCGGTCTTCCTTCCGGCCTTATTGCCGGGTACTACGGCGGGACCTTCGACACGATGTCGAATTGGACGGCTTCGGTCCTCATGAGTCTTCCCGGCCTGATCGTGCTCCTGGTCGTTCGAGCAGCCTTTGGACCTTCGGTTTGGATCGCGATGATCGCCTTCGGCATTCTGATCAGCCCCAGCTATTTCCGTTTAACCCGCAGCGCGGTGCAGGCGGTTCGCGACGAGCTTTACGTCGACGCTGCCCGGGTCTCGGGCGTCTCCGACCGAAGTATCATCGGCCGTCACGTCTTTTCGGTAGTCCGCGCCCCGATCATCATTCAGACAGCAGCTGTGTGCGGCGTAGCCATCGCCGTTCAGTCAGGGCTTGAGTTCCTCGGGCTGGGGGATCCTTCAAAAGCAACCTGGGGCGTCATGCTTAGCGAGGGATTCAGGAACATTTACCTGACACCTTCGCTCCTGCTCTGGCCAAGCCTGGCAATCGGCCTGACCATCGGCGCGCTCGTCCTGCTCGGTAACGCGGTGCGCGACGCACTTGAGGACCAGGAAAAGACCCGGAGGGTCAAACTTGCGACCACCGGCGATCCCGCCACCACGGGTGCGATCGGAGCGACCTCAGTCGGCACCAGCGCCAGCCCCGTCAAAGTCCCTAAGGCCCGTCGTACGCCCAAATCCATTCCCCCTGTGGAGGCAGGCACTGAACACCACCTCGTTAAGGTGTCCCATCTGGGAATCGGTTACCCCCAGGCCGATGGGTCCATAAAAAAAGTTGTTGACGATGTCTCGTTCCACGTCGACCGAGGCGAGATTCTGGGCGTGGTCGGGGAGTCAGGCTCCGGAAAGTCCCAAACGGCTTTCTCGGTTCTTGGACTGCTCCCCGACACCGCGCGGATCGTCGCAGGCTCGATTCAGTTTGATGGGTCCTACACGGTGCCTCCGGCGAGCGATCACGTGGACCAGCGACAGCTTGCAGCCCTTAGGGGGAAGCGCATCGGATACATCCCGCAGGAACCGATGAGCAACCTTGATCCGGCCTTCACCATCGGTTACCAGCTCGTTACACCCATGAGGCGGGTTCTGGGCTTATCGAAGAGAGCTGCAAAAGACCGTGCCCTGAAGCTCCTTGCTGACGTCGGGATCCCGAACCCTGCACGTACCTTCGCCGCCTACCCCCATCAGGTTTCCGGAGGCATGGCCCAGCGCGTTCTCATCGCGGGAGCCATCAGCTGCGATCCGGACTTGATCATTGCCGATGAACCGACCACGGCACTCGACGTGACGATTCAGGCCGAGGTACTGGACCTGATCCGGGAACTCCAGCAGCGTCTTGAGGTCGGTGTCCTACTGGTCACCCACAACTTCGGCGTCGTAGCAGATTTATGCGACCGCGTAGTCGTCATGCAGGACGGCCGTGTGGTCGAAGAAGGGCCCGTCCGCCAGATTCTTCGCTCTCCCCAGCACCCGTACACCCAAATGCTGCTGTCGGCCATGCTCGAGGGGAAGGAACCCCTGTCGCGGCTTAGCGCCCCAATAGTGCCGACTGCACACGCCAATGATCAGGAGGTTACGCGGTGAGCATCCAGACCCTGCTTCAAGTAAATGACCTGGTGGTCGACTACCCCGGCAAAGGGTTTCGTGCGGCACCTTTCCGCGCCCTTGACGGGGTGAGCATCGAAATCGGAGCGGGAGAGACCTTGGGGCTGGTGGGGGAATCAGGATCAGGAAAAACAACCTTGGGACGGGCTATTCTCGGGCTCGCGCCCGTTACGAAAGGACGGATTCAATTCGAGGGCGAGGACATCGGCTCTGCTTCCGGAAAGAAACGCAGGTCCCTATCCAAAGACATCCAGGTGGTTTTCCAGGATCCCTACACCTCGTTGAACCCGTCCATGGAAGTCGGCGATATCCTCGCCGAGCCCTTGATCGTGCAGGGAAGAAGCCGAATCGAAGCACGAGCGCGAATCGTCGAGCTTCTGGAGCAGGTCGCCCTCCCCAAGGACGCGCTGCATCGCCTTCCCAGGGATTTCTCCGGTGGGCAGCGGCAGCGTATCGCCATCGCACGGGCTCTGGCCCTGTCACCCAAGCTCATCGTCTGCGATGAACCGGTGTCCGCCCTGGACCTCTCGACACAGGCCCGTGTGCTGGACCTCTTCCTCGATATCCAGCAGGCAACCGGCGTCGCCTACCTCTTTGTCTCCCATGATCTGGATGTGGTCCGCCACATCAGTCACCGGGTAGCCGTCATGTATCGCGGCGAGATAGTGGAGCAGGGCGACGCCCTGCCGGTCACCACCACTCCCCGCCATCCGTACACCCGCAGACTGCTGCTGGCTTCCCCCGTACCGGATCCGGACCGCCAGGCATCGCGCAGGGCGGAGCGAAAAGCTCTCGCTACCGCCGAAGCGACCACAGCCACTCTTTGAACTGATATCCGTGCGTTACCCACTATTGGAAGAACCGGCACCGTGAACCAATCTGTCCAAGAACCGTCCATCGCTTCGCATCCTGACCGGCTGCTTCCCACCGAAACCGGAGCCCGCAACGTAGCGCGCGAGCTTCTTGCAGATGTCGAAAACCTGCCCATCATTTCACCACACGGTCATGTACCGGCAAGTCTCTTCGTCGACGATGCTGCCTTCCCCGACCCAACCGCCCTGCTTATCACTCCCGATCACTACGTGACCAGGCTCATCCACTCCAGCGGCATTCCGCTACATGACCTTGGTGTGGGCAATCCATCCGTGGACTCGCGCGAGGCATGGCGGCGCTTCGCCAAAGCATGGCCCCTTTTCGAAGGGACCGCCTCCGGGTATTGGTTGCGCGGCGAGTTCGAGCACATCTTCGACATTCCCGGGTCTCTCATCGATCTGTTGCCTTCGGGTGGAGGCGACGCGGTCTACGACGCGCTCACCACGAAACTCACGGACCCGGAATTCCGTCCCCGGCAGCTGTTCACAGGCTTCGGACTGGAGGTTCTAGCCACCACGGACGATCCTTTGGACAGTCTCGGGGACCATGCAACGCTGGCCGCTGACCCGACGTTTAGCGGTCGCGTGCTACCCACATTCCGTCCAGACGCGTACCTAAACCCCTCCCAACACGGATGGCAGGAACGCGTCTCGCGGCTCATGGATGAAGCGGCAGAAGGCCTGACGGGTTTCGCCGGCTACCTCCGCGCCCTCGAAAACCGCCGGGCCCATTTCATCGAGCATGGGGCCGTCTCGGCCGACCACGGCGTACGAACTCCCCGAACCGTAAGACTCGAAGCACAGGAAGCTGCTTCCCTTTTCTCACGCGCACAATCCGGGCTTGCCACAGCCGCGGACCAGGAGCTCTTCGAGGCGCACATGCTGTACGAGATGGCTCGTATGTCTGTTGAGGATGGGCTCGTTATGACGCTCCACCCCGGGTCCTTCCGTAACCACCACACACCAAGCCTCGAACGATACGGTCCAGACACGGGCCATGACATACCGATCGCGATCAACTACACAGAGGGGATTCGGCCCATCCTCCAGCACTTCGGCGATGCCGAAGGATTCCATCTCGTCCTTTTCACCCTTGATGAGACCGTTCTCTCCCGGGAAATCGCCCCCATGGCGGGGTTTTACCCTTCCGTCTTCATCGGGGCGCCCTGGTGGTTCCTCGACGCACCGGACGCCATGCTTCGTTTCCGCTCAGCCATCACCGAAACGGCAGGGTTCTCCCGAACGTCCGGGTTCATCGACGACACCCGTGCCTTCTGTTCAATTCCGGCCCGTCACGATGCGTCCCGTCGTATCGAAGCATCATTCCTGGCACGACTCGTCACTGAACACCGCATCAGTGAAGAACGCGCCCACGAGCTCATCGTCGATATCGTCGACCGGGCACCACGCCGGGTGTTCAAACTATGAGCACTGCGAAAGCGACGGCCGTGCAGAGTTCCTCCTCGGCCATTAAGCCGGGCGGGCACCGCGCAGCAAGCCGAGCGGCATTGTTGACCCGCACCTCACCGCCGCCGCCGATCCGAATCGTTCATTTGGGGCTTGGGGCATTCCACCGTTCCCACCAAGCGTGGTTCACCTGGCATGCACCCGATGCGCAGGAATGGGGAATAGCCGCGTTTACGGGACGGCGCCCGGATGCGGCGCTGGCCCTGTCCCAACAAGGGTGCCTGTACACCTTGGTAGAGCGGGATGCAGACGGTGACAGCCTCGAAATAATCGGATCGATCAGCGAGGCACATGACGGTGCAGACACGGCTCGACTAGGAGAGCTGCTCTCGGCTTCGAGCACTGCCATCGTGACGCTGACGATCACCGAAGCTGCCTACGACCTCGACGGCTCCAACACCCCGCTGGTTCGCCTCGTCGACGGGCTGCGGCTGCGGCAGGCTTCAGGAGCCGGGCCCATAGCCGTCGTGAGCTGCGACAACGTGCCCAGCAACGGGAAGATCACAGGGGAAGCCGTGCTCCGCATTGCGGAGCGGGACGACGACACAGAGCTCTCTCTGACCACCTGGATCAAGGAAAACGTCAGCTTCGTCAACACGTCTGTAGATCGAATAACTCCCCGGGTCACCAAACAGGACATCTCCGACATAGAACAACGTGAGCGCTACCGCGACGAGTCCCCGGTCATTGCGGAACCCTTCAAAAGCTGGGTTCTTAGCGGCGGGTTTCCTGCAGGCCGACCCGCCTGGGAAAGTGCGGGAGCACAATTCGTCGATGACATCACGCCCTACGAAAATCGGAAACTATGGCTCCTCAACGGAGCCCATTCGATCCTTGCCTATACCGGGCAGCTGCGAGGGCACCACACGGTCGCCGAGGCCCTTGCAGATCCAGGGTGCTCAGAACCGGTCAACAGGTTCTGGGATGAGGCGCAACGACACCTTCCCGCACAGGAATTGGATATCGCTGCGTATCGAACTGCACTCCTTCGGCGCTTCCAGAACGCTCGCATATCACATCGTCTTGAGCAGATCGCAGTTGATGCGACAACCAAACTGCGCATGCGGATCGTTCCTGTGCTCCTCGCGGAACGGGCGGCAGGAAGGGCCGGCCTCGCAGCAGCCTTCGCCCTCGCTGCATGGATTGATTTCGTTGCCCACCATGGCAGCGCCCAAGATCCACAGTCCGAGCAGGTTGGCGATGCCTCCTCCCTGAAAGGACTTGATCGAACCGCTGCACTCCTCGCCCTGCTTGAACCATCACTGGCTACCGATGCAGCGATCGTTCACGAGGTCCATTCGCTTCAGGAAATCTCCTTCGACGAGTGAGCCGCACTCACCCTCCGCACGCACATGCCAAGAGAAAGACACCATGAAAATCACAGCAGCAGACGTCATCGTGACGAGTCCGTCCCGGAACTTCGTCACGCTGAAGATCACCACCGACGAAGGACTGACAGGTCTGGGTGACGCGACACTAAACGGGCGCGAGCTGGCCGTCGCGTCCTACCTCACGGAGCACGTAACGCAGCTGCTAATTGGCCGGGATCCGCATCGCATCGAGGACACCTGGCAGTTTCTGTACCGCAGCGCGTACTGGCGGCGAGGACCGGTGACCATGGCAGCAATCGCCGCGGTGGACATGGCCCTATGGGATATCAAGGGCAAGGCTGCGGGGATGCCGGTGTACCAGCTGCTGGGAGGGGCCTCGCGGACGGCCTTGCGCACCTACGGGCACGCTTCGGGGCGAGACATCCCAGAGCTGTTCGACTCCATCCGGCAGCACCTCGAGGAGGGCTATAAGTCCATTCGAGTGCAGTCCTCGGTGCCGGGGATCAAGGCGCTGTACGGAGTGGCCGCGCAGGCGCAGGCGACGGGTGAGCGCTACGACTTCGAACCGGCCGGCCGAGGCGCGCAGCCGACGGAGGAGGACTGGGACACCCGCGCGTACCTGCGCCATGTACCCACGGTCTTCGAGGCGGTCCGTAACGAGTTCGGGCCCGAGCTGCCGCTGCTGCACGACGGTCATCACCGAATGACACCCATCCAGGCGGCGAAGCTCGGCAAATCCCTGGAGCCCTACGATCTGTTCTGGCTGGAGGACGTGACGCCGGCGGAGAATCAGGAGGCGTTCCGGCTGATCCGCCAGCACACCACCACTCCGCTGGCGGTGGGCGAGGTGTTCAACACCGTCTTCGACTTCCAAACACTCATCCGAGAGCAGCTGATCGACTACGTGCGCGCCGCGTCGACGCACTTCGGCGGGATCTCGCCGCTAAAGAAGGTCATGGACTACGCAGCCCAGTACCAGATCCGTTCCGGGTTCCACGGCCCCACGGACGTCTCGCCAGTCGGCCTCGCCGCGCAGTCCCATGTGGGACTCGCAATCCACAACTTCGGGATCCAGGAGTACATGGAGCACAGCAAGAAGACCAACACCGTGTTCGAGCAGTCCATGACGTTCGTCGACGGATACCTCCACCCCGGTGATAGCCCGGGGCTCGGCGTTGAGCTCAACGAGGAAGCCGCGGCGTCGTTCCCCTACCAGCAGGCCTACCTGCCCTACAACCGCCTCACCGACGGCACGGTTCATGACTGGTGACTAATCAAGCGTGACCTCATCCGTGCGGCTGCTCCCGAACGGCGATCAACCACTACAGCAAAGGAACTTGACGTGCTCAAACAGCAAAACAGCCCCACCCGGGAGATTATCAATCTCGACGGGCTGTACCACTTCAAAGTCGATACCGATCGGAGAGGCCTGACAGAACAGTGGCAGCGATCACGGCTCGAAACGACTCTCGAAATGGCTGTGCCCGCCAGCTACAACGATGTCTTCGCCAACAAGGCAATCAGGGACCACGTGGGCTGGGTGTGGTACCAACAGGACATCCACGTGCCGCGGGGATGGAAGGACGAGCGTATCCACATCCGCCTCGAATCCGCGACCCACGAGGGCAGGGTCTTCGTCAACGACGCCCTCGTCGCCGAACACAGCGGAGGCTACACCCCCTTCTCCGCTGATATCACCGACCATGTCGAACCGGGATCGACCTTCCGCCTCAGCATCGCCGTTAACAACGAGCTGACACAGGAAACCATCCCTCCGGGAACCATCAACGTCACCGCAGCTGGCCGCCGGGAGCAGCGGTACCTGCACGACTTCTACAACTACGCAGGAATCCACCGCAGCATCTGGCTTTACTCCACTCCCGCGATGAGGGTCGAGGACATCACAGTAGTCACGGGATTCGAGGGCCCAACCGGAAGCGTGGACTACAGGGTGGACGTCGCCGGCAGCACAGGGAGGGAACAGATCCTGGTGAAGGTCCTCGATGCCCTCGGAGAGGAAGTTGCCGCAGGCGAAGGTGCTGAAGGACGTCTCAGCATACCGAATGTCAATCTTTGGAAGCCAGGCCAGGGCTATCTCTACGATCTCGAGGTGGCCGTACACGAGAATGGCCAGCTGGTAGATGTGTACCGCCAGCCTTTCGGTGTTCGTACCGTCGAAATCCGGGGTGCACAGTTCCTCATCAACTCAGAACCGTTCTACTTCACCGGTTTTGGAATGCATGAGGACCACGTGACGATCGGCAAGGGTCACAGTTCTGCGCTGATGGTGAACGATTTCCAGCTTCTGGAATGGGTTGGGGCGAATTCATTCCGAACATCTCACTACCCTTATTCCGAGGAGGTCATGGACTTTGCCGACCGCCATGGAATCGTCGTCATCGACGAGACCGCCGCCGTAGGGATGAACGCAGCCTTCGCGGGCTTCTTCGGGGAAGGTGGAAAGAAAACCTACGCAGAGGACTTCGTCAATGACGCCACGGCGGCAAGTCATAGACGAGCAATTCAGGAGCTGGTGGCACGAGATAAAAACCATCCCTCCGTAGTGTTGTGGTCGATTGCCAATGAGCCCGATATCTCCGAAGCTGGAGCCAGGGATTATTTCCTGCCCCTGGCGGCGCTGACACGCGAACTCGATCCGACCAGGCCAGTCGGCCTGGTCAGCGAGCTGCGCGGCACACCGGAAGCGAACACTGTCTCCGATCTCTTCGACGTACTGATGCTCAACCGCTACTACGGCTGGTACACCCAGACCGGCGACCTCGAATCGGCAGAGCTGGTCCTCGAGGAAGAACTGCTTAAGTGGCAGGAAAAGTACGCAAAGCCAATCATCATCACCGAGTACGGCGCTGACACGATGTCGGGCCTCCACTCCCTGTATGACCAGCCATGGAGCGAGGAATACCAAGCCGCGTTCCTCGACATGTACCACCGGGTTTTTGACCGCGTCGATGCGGTAGTCGGCGAGCATGTGTGGAACTTTGCCGACTTCCAGACATCGAAGGGCATCATCCGCGTCGACGGGAACAAGAAGGGGGCCTTCACCCGCGATCGTCGTCCTAAAGCTGCTGCACACCTCCTGCGCCGCCGATGGACGGGAGAGTCGGGAAAGTAACCTGCCGGACTCGACTCCCCGTCATCCGCTGGAGCACCGGCCTTGCCATTGCCCGTGCTCCAGCGGAGCCACACGCTCTTGAAAGGACCTTTGATCATGTCCGTCTCCGCCAATGCACCCGTCCTTGTTGACACCCGCATTCGTAAACTCGCCGAGAGCCTGACCCTCGAGCAGCAGGTGAGCCTGCTGACCGGTGCCGACGTCTGGAGCACTATCGAGATTCCCGAGATCGGCCTGCGCCGCATCGTCGTCAGTGACGGCCCTGCGGGCGTCCGTGGTGAGGACTTCGACGAACGGCATGACTCGATCAGCCTCCCGTCGTCGTCCTCCCTCGCCGCCGCATGGTCGGTGGATCTTGCCCGCCGATACGGGCAGGTGCTGGGCCAGGAGGCGCACCGTAAGGGCGTCCACGTGGTCCTCGGGCCAACCATCAACTTGCACCGCTCGCCGCTGGGCGGCCGGCATTTTGAATGCATGAGCGAGGACCCGGTCCTAACGGCACAGCTAGCAGCCGGCTATGTCACCGGTGTGCAGTCCACGGGCGTCGGTGCCACGCCCAAGCACTACGTCGCCAACGACGCTGAGACAGACCGCTTCACCGCCGACTCCATTGTCGCCGACCGGCCCCTGCGCGAGCTGTACCTCGCAGCGTTTGAGCAGGCCGTCACCGAAGCGAAAGCGTGGCTCGTCATGAGCTCCTACAACTCCATCAACGGGACAACGGCGAGCGAGAACAAGCTGCTCGAGACGCCGCTGTCCACCGACTGGGGTTTCGACGGAGTCGTGGTTTCCGACTGGACCGGTATCCGCTCCGTCGAGGCTGCCAAGGCCCGTCAGGACCTCGAAATGCCAGGCCCCAGAGGCCATTGGGGTCCCAATCTCGTTGCTGCCGTCGAAGCCGGTGATATCTCCCGCGAGGCAATCCTCGAAAAGGTTGCCCGCATCCTCCGCCTCGCTGCGAGGGTCGGCGTTCTCGATGGATTCGAACCCGCCGTCACCGAAATGCCCGAAGAGATCAACGGGCGCGCCTTCGCCCGCGAGGTGGCCGTACGAGGTTCCGTGCTCGTTCGAAACGACGGCAACCTCCTGCCGCTCGACGCCTCGATGCTCAAGCGGGTGGCCGTGATCGGCCACCATGCCTCCGAGGCGCGCACGCAGGGCGGCGGTAGTGCCACCGTCATGCCGCTGCAGGTCATCTCCCCGCTCGAAGGCCTGCGGGAGGCCCTGCCCGACGACGTCGAGGTCACGTACTCACGCGGTGCCCAGGTAGTCGACGGCCTGCAGGAGTTTCCCCGGTCCGCGCTTCACAACCCCGTGGCCGGCGTCCCGGGCGTCCGCGTGACGTTCCTCGACGCCGAGGGCGCGGTACTCTCCGCCGAGGACCGCCTCGCCTCCCACCTCATCTGGTTTGGCGTCGGTATCCCCGAGGGCACCAACAGCATCCGCATCGAGACCGAGTGGACCGCGCCGGACGACCGCGTACACCACCTCGGTGTCGGTGCCGCGGGCCGGGTCAGTCTGATCCTCGACGGTGACACGGTCTTCGACGACGAGCTTGTGGATGAGCATGACGTCCTCGGTGCGGCCCTGTTCTCGCCGCCGCAGGTGACTTTCCCGGTCACTACGGCGGCCGGGCAACGTGTGTCCGTCAGCTCGGTTTTCACCCTGCCCGAAAATCAGGGCATCCCGTTCTCAGCCATCCTGCTGGGCGAGGAGGCCGTTGTCGATGACGCGGAAGGCGAGATCGCCGCCGCCGTCGAGGCCGCACGCGGCGCGGATGTGGCCGTCATTGTCGTCGGCACAACCGCGGCCATCGAGTCCGAGGGCTTCGATCGGAAGGACCTCGACCTGCCGGGGCACCAGGACCGGCTCGTCGCCGCCGTGGCTGCCGCGAATCCACGCACTGTCGTTGTCGTGAATTCCGGGTCGCCCGTGCTTATGCCGTGGCGCAACGATGTCTGCTCGGTCCTGCTCGGCTGGTTCGGCGGCCAGGAGTTCGGGGCGGCCATCGCCGACGTACTGCTCGGGGCAGCAGAGCCGGGCGGACGCCTCCCGACCTCGTGGCCCGCCGCACTGGAGGAAGTGCCGGTCCTCAGCACCACGCCGGTGGGCGGGAAGGTGCTTTATGAGGAGGGGATCCACATGGGCTACCGCGCATGGCTCAAGCAGGCCGCTGCCGGCGGTGCCAGCCCGGCCTACCCTTTCGGCTTCGGTCTCGGCTACACATCCTTCAATCTCGGTCCGGTGTCAGCAGACTCGTCTATTCCGGCAGGCGAGGGTCTCGCCGTCCGCCTCCCCGTAACCAACACGGGCATAAGGTCCGGCCGGGAGGTGGTGCAGGTGTATGTCGCACGTCCAGACTCGGCAATTGATCGGCCGATACGCTGGCTTGCGGCCTTCGCCTCCGTGGAACTCGCCCCCGGCACCTCGAAAGAGGTGGATATCCAGATTCCGGCCCGCGCCTTTGAGCACTACGACGGCGGCTGGCAGGTTGAATCCGGCGAGTTCCGGATTCTCGTCGGGCGCCATGCCGAGGATGAGTTCCAGACCCTCGTCGTACAAGTGGAGTGAGAGTGGCAGCCGTTCTGCACCTACCGGCGCCTGGAGGTTGAGGGAAAAACAGTAACGCCCGATCTCCGGCGGCTTCCACCGCGGGAGATCGGGCGTTCCTGAGCACCCGGCAGGCGCCGGCCGGGTCAGGCCGGGACGGTGTCCCTGCGGACGGCCGCCGGTCCGGCCGCCTTCCGGCGGTTGTTGCCGCGCAGGCAGGCAATGGCGGCGCCGCCCACAAGCATCGGGACGATGAAGAGGAAGTAGAGGTTGCCGGGTTCCCAGCCGCCGTCGATCAGCGAGCCCGCCACGATCGGGGAGATGATGGCACCCACCCGGCCCATGCCGGTGATGAACCCGACCGCCGTGGCGCGTACGTCCGAGGAATAGTAGACGGGGCCGATGGAGAACATGCCGGCGATGCCTGCATTGACCAGGAAGCCCAGCAGGGCCGCCGCCAGCAGAGCCGTGGGCAGTGCGCCGGTGGAGACTGCGTACACGCCGAAGCCGCCTGCGGCGAGGACAAAGAACGTGACCAGGACCCACTTCACGGCGAAACGGGCGGCGATCAGTCCGAAGACGATGGAGCCGATGATCGCGCCGAGGCTGAAGAGCACACCGGCGTCGATGCCGTCCTGCGCCGTGAAACCGCTGGCAGCGACCAGCTTGGGCGTCCAGGAGTTCGCGAAGTAGAAGCTGGCCATCAGCATCATGAATGCGATGGACAGGAAGACGGTGGTCGCCGCGTATTTGCCGGAGAACAGTGCCTTCCAGCGGGAGCCGACCGTCAGCGCCGTGCCCGTGGGAATGAGGGGCAGTTCGGTGATCTGCGGCTGGTCCAGGCGGGCCAGGATGCGGTTGGTCTTGTCCAGGGCGCCGGCCGGGCGCCGGGTCATGAGGTAGTCCAGGGATTCGGGCAGGAGCTTCAGGATGAACGGAATCATGGCCAGCGTGATGATGCCGCCGAAAATGAACGCCGCGTGCCAGCTGTAGGCCGCGATGAGGATGCCCGCAATGATGCCGCCCAGCATGCCGCCGATGGGCTGCCCGGCGCTGTAGAAGCTGATGGCGGTGGAGCGCCGTTTGGCCGAGGAGTACTCGGAGACGAAGACGTTGAGGCTCGCCTGCATGGTGCCGATTGCCAGTCCGGTGATGAAGCGCAGGACGAAGAGGACTTCGTAGGTCGGAGCGAACGCGGAGGCGAACATACCCGCGGAAATCACCAGGGCACAGATCAGGATGGTCTTCTGCCGGCCGATGATGTCGGCCACCTGGGCCACCAGGATGGATCCCACGGCCATGCCGAAGAGCGCCGAGGAGAGCAGCATGCCCAACTGGGCGCCGCTGAGGTCCCAGTGCTCGCTGATTGAATTGGCGCTGAATGCCATAACCAGGACGTCAAAGCCGTCGATCATGTTCAGGGCGACACAGATGGCGACAATGCCGACCTGCATGCGCTTCATAGGAGCCGCTTCGATGCGTTCCTTGATTTCCATGGGCCTTACCTAACTTGCTCTTGAAGTGGGGGGTGCCCGGCCTGCTGTACGCATGCCGAACGTATGTTCGTGTGAAGAACCTCAATGAGTGTAGGGCCACATGGGTGTGTGGTGCGAATTACACCCCGGGTTAACCCAGGAAGCCAGGCCCGCGCCTTGCGGCGGGTCCTGGCTTCCTGGGTTAACTCGGGTATCGGTTAGTTCTGGATACCCGGCTGGAACACGACCTTGATGCAGCCGTCTTCCTTCTTCTGGAACTTCTTATACAGCTCCGGTGCGTCGTCGAGGCTGGCCTGGTGGGTCACCAGGTTGGTGACGCCCAGGGGATCGGCCGGGTCCTCGACCAGCGGGATCAGGTCATCCACCCAGCGCTTGACGTTGCACTGGCCCATCCGCAGGTTCAGCTGCTTGTCGAACATGCTCATCAGCGGCATCGGGCTGGCCTCGCCGCCGTAAACACCGCTCAGGGAGACCGTTCCGCCGCGGCGGACCGCGTCGAGGGCGCCGTGCAGGGCGGAGAGCCGGTCCGTTCCGGCGGCTTCCATGGCCTTCTGGGCCAGCTTGTCCGGCAGGAGGCCAACCGCGGTCTGGGCGGCCTTGCCGACGGGGGAGCCATGGGCTTCCATGCCCACGGCGTCCACCACTGAGTCGGGGCCGCGGCCGTCGGTCATTTCGCGCAGCTCATCGGCCACGTCCTTGTGCAAGTCCAGCACCTCGACGCCGTACTGTGCAGCGAGCTGCCGGCGTTCCTCGACCGGCTCCACGCCGATAACGCGGTAGCCGAGGTGGGTGCCGATCCGCGCGGCAAACTGGCCAACCGGACCCAGGCCGTAAACGGCCAGGGTGCCGCCGTCGGGCACGTTGGCGTACTGCACGCCCTGCCAGGCGGTGGGCAGGATGTCGGAGAGGAACAGGTAACGGTGGTCAGGCAGTTCGGAGCCGACCTTGATGGGGCCGTAGTCTGCGTGGGGAACGCGCAGGTATTCGGCCTGGCCGCCGGGGACGGAGCCGTAGAGCTCGGAGAAGCCGAAGAGCTGGGCGCCGGAGCCCTTTTCGCGGACCTGGGTGACTTCGCACTGGGTCTGCAGGCCCTGGCGGCACATGAAGCAGTTGCCGCAGGCGATCTGGAAGGGAATGACCACGCGGTCACCCTTCTTCAGGTTGGTGACGGCCGAGCCGACCTCTTCCACGATGCCCATGGATTCGTGACCGAGGATGTCGCCCTCCTTCATGTACGGCATCATGACGCCGTACAGGTGGAGGTCCGATCCGCAGACCGCGGTGGAGGTGACGCGGATGATCGCGTCAGTGGGCTCCTGGATCACCGGATCCGGAACCACCTCTACGCTGACGGACTCTTTACCCTGCCATGTAACTGCTTTCACGTGCGATCCTCCTGCTGGTTGCATTCTGAGTGCGTTGAAAGAACTAACTCCCATTGTGTCAACTCATAAGCGTACTGACAAAACGGGTTTTTGTCCGGGCAGAATGCGTCGCCGTCGGGCCGGAGGGTGCGCGGGGAGCCGGCTAGGAACGCCGGCCCGGCAGGACGGGCCACTGCGGAGCGGCGGCGGCCGGCACTGCGGCGTCGCGGGGATCGGGGGCGTGGAACCCGGCAAGGACCCGGGTATCCCGGCGAAGGATCATTTCCAGTGCAGTGTCGTTATCCAGTGCTTCCCGGCTCCCCGGGGCAAGGCTGTCGGCCCGGCCGGGCAGGGCATCCGGTGGAAGCTGGATGCGTACCCGCAGCTGCAGGTTGGCGGGCGCCGAGCGCTCGACGTCGTCCGCTACCCGGGTCAGCACCTCCAGGGCGGCGGCTTCGATCCGGGCACTGCGCGTGAGGTTGACGCAGATGTCGGCGCCCAGGGTGGCGGTGTGCCGGAGGATCTTGAGCAGGGTCTCGCAGCTGGAGCCGGTGAGTGCTCCGCGGACTTCAATTGAGGCGGCTGTATTCCGCGTATCTATCCGGACCAGGACACGCAGCGGCTTTTCCATGTCTTCTCCACGCAGACAGGTAGGCCCGGCCGCTGCTTAACCGGGATGCAACCGTACCAACGCGCATGTCCCGCTGTCTGCCGTTCTTTCCCTATTGGCGGATTTCGGGTGCAGACGCTCAGAACGCAGCAGCGGATTCCTTGTTCCGTGCGACGACGGCGGCCGTCGCCTCCGCGATGGCTTCCTCTTCGTCGGTGGGGACCACCAGCGCGGGAATGGCGGAATCGGCCGTACTGATTCGGCGCGCCTGCCTGCCGGTTGCCAGATTGGCTTCGGTGTCGAGCCGGATGCCGAGCGGACCGAGCTGGTCCACCACCAGCTGGCGGAACTTCCAGGCGTTTTCGCCGATGCCCGCCGTGAACACCACTGCCTGCGCACCGCCGACGGCCACGTGGTACGCGCCGATGTACTTGGCCAGGCGGTAGGCAGCTACGGTCAGGGCCAGCCGGGCCTGCTCGTTGCCGTTGTCGGCCGCTTCCTCGATACCGCGCATGTCCGACTCGCCGGCCAGGGCACGCAGCCCCGACTCCCGGTTGAGCAGGTCATCCAGGGCGTCGGCGTCGTAACCCTGCCGGGCAAGGAAAATGAGGATCGAGGGGTCAACGTCTCCGCTGCGGGTGCCCATCACGAGGCCCTCCAAGGGAGTGAATCCCATGGACGTGTCGATGCTTTTGCCGCCCTTGATGGCCGCCACGGAGGCGCCGTTGCCCAGGTGCGCGATGACGCCGTCGAACTCTGCGGGGTTGATGCCCAGATAGGCTGCCGCTGCCGGCGCAACGAAGGCATAGCTGGTGCCGTGGAAGCCGTAGCGGCGGATGCCGTGGCGCCGGTACAGGCTGTCGGGCAGGGCGTAGCGCCAGGCGTGTTCGGGCAGGGTGCGGTGGAAGGCGGTGTCGAAAACGGCCACCTGCGGGGTCTTCGGCCACTTGTCGTGGACGGCGCGGATACCCATCGCGCTCGCCGGATTGTGCAGCGGAGCCAGCGGGCTGAGCCGCTCGATGGAACGGACAATCTCGTTGTTGATCAGCACGGGTTCGCTGAAGCGTTCCCCGCCGTGCACTACCCGGTGCCCGACGGCGTCGATCGAGCGTCCGTCCAGCTCATCCCGCAGCCGGCTGCTGAGTTCTTCCAGCGCCGCGGCATGGTCGGGAACCACGTCGCCGATCCGGTCGATGATTCCCTTTGCGAGCAGTTCCCGGGTGTCGGTTTCCCGCACCTGGTACTTCAGGGAAGAGGAGCCGGAATTGATGACCAGAACCCGCATTTAGTCCTCCTGTGCCTGAACGGCGGTGATCGCTACGGTGTTGACGATGTCCTCAACGGTGCAGCCGCGGCTGAGATCGTTGACGGGTTTGCGCAGGCCCTGCAGGATCGGCCCCACGGCCACGGCGCCGGCGGACTGCTGCACGGCCTTGTAGGTGTTGTTGCCGGTGTTCAGGTCCGGGAAGATGAACACCGTGGCCTGGCCTGCAACCGAGGAACCGGGTGCCTTGGAAGCGGCCACGGAGGCGTCGACGGCGGCATCGTACTGGATGGGTCCTTCCACCGGCAGGTCCGGGCGGGCACGGCGGACCAGGTCGGTGGCCCGGCGCACCCGGTCCACCGAGCCGCCGGTGCCCGAGGACCCGGTGGAGTAGGAGAGCATGGCCACCCGGGGCGTGACTCCGAACTGTTCGGCGGTAACCGCGGAAGCCATTGCGATGTCCGCGAGCTGCTCCGCATCCGGGTCCGGATTCACCGCGCAGTCGCCGTAGACAAGGACACGGTCCTCCAGCAGCATCAGGAACACCGAGGAGACGATCTTGACGCCTTCCTTGGTCCGGATGAACTCCAGTGCGGGCCGGATGGTGTTGGCGGTGGTGTGGGCCGCGCCGGAGACCATTCCGTCCATCCTTCCCAGCTGGACCATCATGGTGCCGAAGTATGCTCCGTGAAGCATACGTTCATGGGCGTCTTCCAGTGTGACGCCCTTGTGCTTGCGGAGCGCGGCGTATTCGCGGGCGAATTCCTCGCGCAGCCCGCTGGTAGCCGGATTGATGAGGTTGATGTTGGACAAATCGATGCCTTCGCTGGCTGCCAGCTCGCGGATCTGTCCCTCCGGCCCCAGCACCGTCAGGGCGCAGACATCCCGCCTGTTGAGGATTTCCGCAGCCTGCAGGACCCGCAGGTCCAGTCCTTCAGGGAGCACGATCCGCTGCCGGTGGGCGCGCGCCCGCACAATCAGCTCGTTGAGGAAGCGCAGCGGAGTGGTGGTGGCAGGGCGGGGGAGGGCCAGGCGTTCCAGCAGTTCGGCCTCGTCCACATGGCGGGACCAGGTGCCCAGGGCGGCTGCCACCTTCCGCCGGTTGCCGCTGGAGATCTCTCCGCGGACCCGGCTCACCCGGCGCGCGGTGGTGTAGGTGTCCGTTTCGACGTCGAACACCGGAAAGGGGGCCGAAGCCAGCAGCTCCAAGATGGCAGGTTCCACTTCGAGCCCGCCGGTGAGGATCATGCCGCTGGCGACCGGAAAGTCGGAGGAGAAGGAAGATGCCAGGGTGGCGACCATAACGTCCGCGCGGTCTGCCGGGACAATCACCAGCGTGCCGTCCGAGAGCTGCGGGATGAAGTTCCCCACCGTCATGGCGGCCACCTTGACCGCTGAAACATCGCGTTCAAGGGAGGAGCTGCCCGCAACCTGGCGGGCCTGCAGTGCATTCTGCACCTCGGCGATGGAGGGCTGGGAAATCTCGCTCTGCTCGGGAATGACGTAGACCGGACGCCCGCTCTGCCCGGGACGGATGGAGGCGTTGACCTCCTCGACGTCGGCCGGCGCCGCACGGTTCACCATCACGGCCAGCAGGTCGCATTTTGCTTCGGCAAGCTGGCGCCGGGCCACGTCCACCGCGTCCGCCGTTTCCGCAGCACTGCTTTCCTGGGCATTAACGACGGCGAGCACCACGGTGCCGAGGTCATTGGCCAGCCGGGCGTTGAGATCGAACTCCAAGGCGACGTCGTGCCCGGACAGATCGGTGCCTTCGACAATCACGACATCGCAGTTCGCGGCGATTTCGCTGTAGACGGCCAGGCAGCGCGCGTCGACCTCGCCGCGCTCACCGGCCACCAGCAATGCACGCAGCTGTGCCCGGGTCAGGCCTCCGCGGCAGGTGGACGGGCCCAGGTTGAAGCGGCTCTGCATCAGCTCCACCATGGGATCCTGCGCCGGGTCGTCGCCCTCCACGATGGGCCGGAAGAATCCCACCCGGTCTGCGTGCCGGCCCAGC
Organism: Arthrobacter sp. zg-Y769; assembly: GCF_020907405.1. Taxonomy (GTDB): domain Bacteria; phylum Actinomycetota; class Actinomycetes; order Actinomycetales; family Micrococcaceae; genus Arthrobacter_B. The sequence goes on along the minus strand of NZ_JAJJOE010000011.1, from coordinate 52,258 downwards.
ATGTCCGCCAGCCCCAGGCTGATCAGGGCTTTGCCGGATCCGGGCGTCATGGCACTTACATAGATTCCGCGGGCCATAGCTGCTTGTCCGTTCGTTGCCGGATGGAAAACCTGGTTCATCACGTCCGTCACAAGCGGAAGTGACCCAAGTCATATCCATCCTCGCAAAAGGCTGCTGCACTTGCCAGCCAGCACCCCGTTGAAGGTCCGGCGCCCGGCCCTTCATGAATTCCTATGTCTCAACATATGAGACTAAAATTAAACCCGCTGAGTGCCCAGCCTACGATTGATCGGTTAGTTTTCCCTCAGACAAGGCGAGGAACCCCGTGAGTCTCTTCCGTACCAAACCCATCGAGAGCTCCCTGGCAGATGCCGATGAGCCGGGCCGCCGGCTAAAGCGCTCCCTCAGCACATGGGACCTGATGATCATGGGTGTCGCGGTGGCCGTTGGCGCCGGCATCTTCTCGGTGGGCGCCAAGGCCGCCGCCGAGTTCTCCGGACCGGCCGTCACCGTCTCCTTCATCCTTGCGGCCATCACGTGTGCGCTGGCCATCATGTGTTACGCGGAGTTCGCCACAGCCATCCCCGTTGCAGGGTCGGCGTATGTCTTCAGTTACGCGACCATGGGCGAGTTGGTGGCCTGGATCATCGGCTGGAACCTGATCCTGGAGCTGTTCACCGCCGCGGCGGTAATCGCCAAATACTGGGGCATCTACCTCAGCGAGGTGTTTGGCCTCATGGGGGTGGATCTTCCCGCCACCCTGCACCTCGGACCCATTGACCTGACCTGGGGACCGTTCCTGATCGTCACCGCGTTCACCATCCTGCTGGTCATGGGCACCAAGCTGTCCGCGCAGGTGGGCAACATCTTCACGCTCATCAAAGTGGGCGTGGTCCTCTTCGTCATCGTGGCGGGCTTCTTCTATGTCAAGGCAGAGAACTACACCCCGTTCATCCCGGACGCCGTGGCCACGTCCGGCAGCGGTGCCGAAGGTGTCCTGCAGCAGTCCCTGTTCTCCTTCCTGACCGGTGCCGCTCCCGCGCAGTACGGCCTGATGGGCGTGTTCGCCGGTGCCGCCGTCGTCTTCTTCGCCTTCATCGGCTTCGACGTAGTGGCTACCTCCGCCGAGGAGGTCAAGGATCCGGGCAAGACCCTCCCCCGGGGCATTTTCGCGGGTCTGGCCCTGGTCACCCTGCTTTACATCGGTGTCTCCCTGGCACTGACCGGCATGGTTCCCTACACCGACCTGGCTGCCGTCGAGTCACCCAACCTCGCCACGGCCTTCACCCTGGTGGGCAACACCGGGGCGGCGACGGTCATTGCCTTCGGCTCGCTGATCGGCCTGACCACCGTCATTATGGTGCTGCTGATGGGCCTGGCCCGCGTGGTGCTGGCCATGAGCCGCGACGGTCTACTGCCCCGCGGACTGTCCAGGACCAGCGACAAGCACTCCACCCCGGCCCGCCTGCAGATCCTCTGCGGCGTCCTGGTGGCCCTGGTTGCCGGGTTCACGAAGGTGGACGTGCTGGAGGAAATGATCAATATCGGCACCCTGTCCGCCTTCGTGGTGGTTAGCCTGGGCATCCTGGTGCTGCGGAAGAAGCGTCCGGATCTGCGCCCCGCCTTCCGGGTACCCTTCGGGCCGGTGATCCCGGTCCTCTCAGCCCTGCTCTGCCTGTACCTGATGACCAACCTGACCGTTGAGACGTGGATCTACTTCGCGGGCTGGCTGCTGGTCGGCTTCCTGTTGTACTTCGCCTACGGCCAGCGGCATTCCCGCCTGAACGAGAAGTTCCATGATGTCGCTGCCGTCGGAGCCGGCCGGGACACTGCAGTCTGAGTCCGGCCGTCCGGGACTGGAGGCCCGCGTACGCTGCTGCCCCGCAGCGTACGCGGGCCTTTTTATGCCTGCGGTGGCACACTGGGCAAATGCTTGCAGCCTTCTCTGTTGCTCCGTCCGGAACCGGCCCGGCCGGCGGTCCGTCCGCGGAGGCCTCGGTGCACGACGCCGTGGCCGCCGCCGTCAAAATTGTCCGTGAATCCGGCCTCCCGAATTCCACCGATGCCATGTTCACCACCCTTGAGGGCGAGTGGGATGAAGTGATGGACGTAATCCGCCGGGCCACGGAAGCGGCCGGCCAGTACGGCAGCCGCGTATCCCTGGTGCTCAAGGCGGATATCCGGCCCGGCCACACCGGAGAGCTGGCCGGCAAGGTGGAACGGCTGGAAAAGGCGCTGGGCGAACTGGATGAGTACAGGGGACACGCGTAGCCAGGTAGCAGCCGGACGCACCGGCGGAACGGGAGCAGCAGATGGGGCAGTGGGAGCAGGTCGAGGAATACCTGGCCAGCCGGGTGGTGCAGCCGGATGACCAGCTGAAGGCCATCGTGGCTGCGACCGGTGCAGCCGGGCTTCCGCCCATTGAAGTGTCCGCGGCCCAGGGGAAGTTCCTGATGCTCCTGGCCCGCATCTCCGGCGCGCGGCGCATCCTGGAGATCGGCACCCTGGGCGGGTTCAGCACGGCCTGGCTCGCCCGGGCGCTGCCCGACGGCGGCGAGCTGGTTACGTGCGAATACGAGCCCCGCCATGCCGAGGTGGCACGGGCAAACCTGGCTGCGGCCGGCCTGCTGGACCGCGTCACCATCCGGGTGGGTGCCGCACTGGACACGCTGCCGGACCTTGCCGATGGGGAGCCCTTCGACCTGTTCTTCATTGACGCCGACAAGGTCAACAACCCCGCCTACCTGGACTGGGCGGTCAAGCTCTCCCGCCCGGGGAGCGTGATTGTGGTGGACAACGTGGTCCGGGGCGGCAGCATCCTGGACCCCGACGGCGACGAAGCGGTGCAAGGCACCCGCGCCGCCCTGGACGTCCTGGGCTCCCATCCGCGTCTGGACGCCACGGCCCTCCAAACAGTGGGATCCAAGGGGTGGGACGGGTTCGCGCTCGCACTGGTGCTGTGATGTCCCCAGTGATCTGCCCCGGGATGTCTCCCGCGGCGTCGGTGCCGGTTCAGACGTGTCCGGGACGCAGCCGGTGCCGACTTAAGCTGGAGGCATGAGCTTTAACATCCGGCGCGCAGCCCCCGGCGACGCCGAGGATTTTGTGTCCGTCCACCTGCAGTCCTGGCGGGAGAGTTACGCCCACGTGCTGGGGGAGGACGTGTTCCTACGCCGCGAATCGGACCGCAGCGCCGCCGTCGAACACCGCAGGGCCGCCCTGGCCGAACAGGCAGCGGACCCGGCCATCCGAAACTGGCTCGCCCACTCAGAAGACGGCCGGCTCCTTGGTTTTGCCTCCGCCGGCCCGGCACGGGACAGCGACGTGGATGTGCTGCTGGAGCTTTGGTCCATCTACATCCTGGCCGAAGCGTACGGAAAGGGAGTTGGCCAGGCGCTGCTGGAGCACGCCGTGGGCACGGAACCCGCATACGTCTGGGTGCTCGAGGATAACGCACGCGCCCAGTCGTTTTACCGGCGCAACGGCTTCGTGGCCGACGGGACGTCCAAGGACCTGCCGCAGGTCTGGGCCGGCACCGGCATGGTTGAAATCCGGATGGTGAGGCGCTGATGGGACGCAAGCGTCCCGGCAAGGACCCGGTGGAAGCAGTTGCCGGAACCGGACCGGCGGCCGGCACCTATCCGATCGATACGGGAACGTGTGAACTGGTCCCGGACTCCTTCAACCCTGACGGCTGGATCCTGATGGTCAACGGTGTGCACAGTTCGCATATCGACCTCTCCGACCCGCGCCACCTGGACTTTGAATACATGCGCTGGATCGCCGCCCTGGTCGAATCGCGCTGGCGCCCGGACGCATCACTGCGGGCCCTGCACCTCGGCGCAGCAGCGTGTTCGCTGGCCCGCTATCTCGCGGCCGGCTATCCAGGTGCCCGCCAGGTGGCCGTCGAGCTTGACGGCCGGCTCGCCGAGCTGGTCCGCGGCTGGTTTGACCTGCCCCGGGCGCCGCTGCTGCGGCTGCGGGTGGGGGAGGCGCGGGCGGTCACCGAAACCCTGCACGAGGACAGCCGCGACCTGGTGATCCGGGACGTTTTCGCCGGTGCCAAGACGCCGGTCCCCCTGACCACTGCGGAATTCACCGCCCAGGTGGCACGCGTGCTGGCGCCGGGCGGCGTCTACGTGGTCAACTGCGGTGACACCCCGGACCTGCGCGGTGCGCGGGCCGAAGCCGCCACCATCTGTGCGGCCTTCCGATACACTGCCGCGATTGCCGATCCCGCAATGCTTAAGGGCCGGCGCTACGGCAACATCATCCTGGCCGGCAGCGACACCCCGTTTGCGGAGGATCCGTCCCTGCCCCGCACCCTGCTGGGGGGAGCGGTGCCCGCCCATTTGTGGGCGGACGAAAAGGTGCGCAGCTTCGCGGCCGGTTCCCGGCCCCTGCATGACGACGCCGCCCAGGACGTGCCGGCGGGAGAGTCGGCCCGGACCCGCCGCGTGTAGCGCCGCGAGGTGCCGAAGGGGGCCGGTCCGGCAGCCCCGGGTTAACAGTCAGCATGCTTACATCAGTAGGGTAGTGGGACGGCTGCCGCCTCCGGGCGATGCCTGGACCAACCACGATGGAGGCTACATGTTCAGCAAGAACACATCCGAAACCGATCCCCCCGTCCCGGGCGCCCCGGCGCCGCAGGCCCCGGAACTGGCCGAACCGACGCAGCCGCGCGAACCGCTGCCGCCCAAGCCGGACCAGGATGGACCGGAGACCGTTTCTGCCACAGGTGTGGCCACCGGGGCGCCGAAGGCCTCCACCGCGCAGAGCGGACAATTCCTCACAACTGCCCAGGGTGCGCGGTTGCGGGACACTGATCACTCCCTGAAGGCCGGCCCCCGGGGCCCGGTGCTGCTGCAGGACCACCACCTCCGGGAAAAAATCACCCACTTCGACCACGAGCGCATTCCCGAGCGCGTGGTCCACGCCCGCGGCGCTGCCGCCCACGGCGTGTTTACCGCCAACGGCGCTGCCGAAGGAGTCACGCAGGCCGGCTTCCTGGCCAAGGGTGTGGAAACCCCCGTCTTTGTCCGCTTCTCCACTGTGCTCGGCTCCCGCGGTTCCGCGGACACCGTCCGGGACACCCGCGGATTCAGCACCAAGTTCTACACCGCTGAAGGCAACTATGACCTGGTCGGCAACAACATACCGGTGTTCTTTATCCAGGACGCCATCAAGTTCCCCGACGTAATCCACGCCGGGAAGCCGCACCCGGACCGGGAGATTCCGCAGGCCCAGAGCGCCCACGACACCTTCTGGGACTTCGTCTCGCTCCACACCGAAGCGCAGCACCACACCATGTGGAACATGTCCGACCGCGGTATCCCGCGGTCCTACCGCACCATGGAGGGCTTCGGTGTCCACACCTTCCGCCTGGTCAACGCCAAGGGCGAAACCACCCTGGTGAAGTTCCATTGGAAGCCCCGGCAGGGTGTGCACTCCCTGGTCTGGGAAGAAGCGCAGATCATTAACGGCATGGATCCGGACTTCCACCGGCGCGACCTCGCAGACGCGATTGAAGCCGGCGCGTTCCCGCAGTGGGATCTGGGTATCCAGGTCTTCCCCGATACCGAAGACGAGATGTTTGAGGGCATCGACCTGCTGGACCCGACCAAGCTCGTCCCCGAGGAACTGGCACCGGTGCAGGTCATCGGCACCATGACCCTGAACGCCAACGTCACGAACTACTTCGCGGAAACCGAACAGGTGGCCTTCCACCCCGGACACCTGGTGCCGGGCATCGACGTCACCAATGACCCGCTGCTGCAGGGCCGGTTGTTCTCCTACATCGATACGCAGCTGACCCGGCTGGGGGGCCCGAACTTCAGCCAGATTCCCATCAACCGCCCGCATGCACCGGTCAACGACATGCTCCGGGACGGGTTCCACCAGAGTGCGGACCATTCCGGCGTGGCGCCGTACCAGCCCAACTCCCTCGACGGCGGCTGCCCCTTTATGGCCGGAGCCGATATGGGTGCCTTCATTGACGTTCCCGTCGAGGTGCCCGCGGCCCGTAAAGTGCGCGAGAATCCCGCCACCTTTGATGACCACTACAGCCAGGCGCGGATGTTCTTCCGTTCCCTGACTCCGGTGGAGCAGGACCATGTAGTCCAGGCCTACACGTTTGAACTGGGCAAGTGCTACGAGGAAAATATCCGGCTGCGCCAGCTCCAGTCGCTTGCGAATATCGACAAGCGCCTTGCCGACGATGTAGCCGCCGGCCTGGGTCTTACGGCCCCGGCTCCTGCCCTCGACGTTGCCGACACCGCCCCCAGTCCTGCCCTCAGCCAGCTCGGCGGCTCCTGGCCGGTGGCTGGCCGGGTGGTCGGTGTTGTCGCCGATGAAGCATCCGACCTTGCCTCGGTTTCCGAGGTCCTGGCAGCTGTCCATGCAGAGGGCATGGTCCCGCTGGTCATTGCACCGCACGGCGGCAAGCTGGGCGCTGAAATCACGATTCAGCGGACCTACCTGACGGCCCGCTCCACCGAATTCGACGCAGTGATCGTAGCGGCCTCGGGCGCCGCGGCACCGGATGCGGCGGACAGCCTGGATGCCAAGGCGGGTAACCCCGGCGGGCACCCCTCGCTTGACCCGAGGGTCACCCTGCTCCTGGCCGAAGCCTTCCGCCACGCCAAGGCCATTGGTGCCTGGGGGGACGGCGGTTCGGTTCTTGCGGCCGCCGGAATCCCCGTGGAAACGCCCGGCGTTGTTGTAGGCGGAGCCGCCGAGGTTGCGTCCGGCGTTACCGCACTCCTGGCGAACCACCGGGTGTGGGAGCGTTTCCCAACTGCCTAGCTGACGCGGTTGCCGGTGCCGAAACCGGATAAAACACGAAGGGATCCGCGGCCGCGGATCCCTTCGTGTTTAGCAGTACCGGGCAGCCGGTCCCGAAGTCGGCCTAGATTCCCGCCATCTCCCTGATGGGACCGATGCCGAAGAACAGGGCGAAGGCCGCAGCCACCACGTACATGAGGGGATGGACTTCACGGCCCCGGCCCTGGAAGAGGCGGATGACGGTGAAGGAGATGAATCCGGCACCCAGGCCGTCGGCGATCGAGTAAGTGAACGGCATCATCGTGAAGGTCAGGAAGGACGGCAGGGCGAGCCCGATGTCGGTCCAGTCGATCTTGCCCACCTGGGAGACCATCAGATAGCCCACCACCACCAGGGCGGGTGCCACGGCCTCGAAGGGAACCAGGTAGATCAGCGGGGTCAGGAACGTGGCCACGATGAACAGCAGGCCGGTCACTACCGAGGCCAGGCCGGTGCGTGCGCCCTCGCCGATGCCCGCGCCGGACTCCACGAAAATCTGGTTGGAGGAGATGCCGGCACCGCCGCCGGCCACAGCGCCCGCGGCGTCGACCAAAAGGACACGCTCCACGCGGGGGATATTGCCGTCCTTGTCGATGCTCCCGGCCTCGGCGGCAAGGCCCACCATGGTGCCCATCGCGTCGAAGAAAATGCTGAGGAGGATCACGAAGACCAGCAGCGAGGCGGCAACTCCGCCCAGGGTCTGGAAGGGGCCCACCAGGCTGACGTCGCCGATCAGCGAGAGGTCCGGCGCGGCCCATTGGGGCATGCTCGGGGTCACCAGCGACCAGCCGGTAGCCACGCCCGCACCCTGGCTGCCCGGCTCGGCGAGCCATTCGACAATGACGGCGAAAACGGTGGAGGCGACAATCCCGATGAGGATCGCGCCGCGGACCTTGCGCGCCATCAGCACAATAGTCAGCAGCAGGCCGAAAACGAACACCAGCGTTGGCCACCCCAGCAGCTGGCCGCCGTTGCCCAGGCCCAGCGGAACGGTGGTGCCGGCGGCGTCCGGGTTACGCCGGACAAAACCGGCATTGACCAGGCCGACCAGCGCCACGAACAAACCGATGCCAACCACAATCGCGGTTTTCAGGCTCGGCGGCACAGCACGGAAGACCGCCGTTCGGAACCCGGTAAGGACCAGGATCACCATCGCCAGGCCGGCAATCACCACCAGGCCCATCACGTCCGGCCAGGTCAGGCCCTCATTCGAGGCAACCGTGACGGCTACGAAGGCGTTGACGCCCAGGCCGGTGGCGATGGCGAACGGGTGCTTGGCCCAGATGCCCATGATGAGGGTCAGGATGCCCGCCACCAGTGCGGTGCCTGCGGCGATTGCCGGGCCGGGCATGGTGTTGCCCATGGAGTCCTCGCCGCCGAGGATCAGCGGGTTAAGGACCACGATGTAACTCATGGCGAAGAAGGTAGCCAGGCCGCCGCGTACTTCGGTTGCTACGGAGGAGCCACGCTTCGTGATTTCGAAGTAGCGGTCCAGCTTTGAACCTTGTTTGAGCATGGTGCGTCCTCTGAACTGGCCAAACGTGGAATGTGAGGGAATCCTGCTCTTAGATCTTATCGCGGGAGGGCGTCCGTGCCCCGGACCGGGGGCGGCTAGGCTGAACCGGTGATGAATCTTGTGCGCAATTACCTCACCAAGTCCGGTTTCGCCGTTGCAGCCGCTGCGTTCCTGCTGGCTCTCTGCGCCGCAATGCTGGTCTCTGCTCCGCCTGCTGCAGCGCATGACGAACTTACCGGCAGCACCCCGGCAGACGGGGCGCAGTTGGAAGCGGCGCCGGAGGCCGTGGAGCTGACGTTCTCAAGCGTTCCGGCAGCCATCGGTTCCCAGGTGCAGGTCCTGGACGGGGAAGGGGCGGACTGGGCGGAGGGTCCGGTGCGGATCCTGGATAACACCGTGACCCAGCAGCTCCGATCAGGGGCGCCCGCCGGCACCTATACGGTCCAATGGCGCGTAGTGTCCTCCGATGCCCATCCGATCGAGGGCACCTTTGGATTTACTGTCTCCGGCGGCAGCACCGCCGCTGCATCCCCTGCTCCGTCTACTGCTGTACCGCTGCCGCCCGGAACAACCCAAACCCCGGTGCTGAACCAGTCCGACGACGCCGGATCCCCGTGGCCGGTGATCGTGTCCGCCGCGGTGGTACTGCTGGCCGTGGCAGTGCTGATTGGCCTGATCGTCCGCCGGAGGCTGCGGGAGAACTGACGGTTAGGTCTGGATGGGGTACCGGGGAGCGGGAATCCCGGCGTCCGCAATTGCCTCGCCGGCCGACTTGGCCTGCCGCATGAGTCCGTGGAGGGACGGGAGCAGGTTCCCGCCAACGCCTACCAGGTACACGCCGACGCCCCGCAGTGCCGCTACCGCTTCGGGTCCCGCCCGCACCCCCAGGGCGCGGGCCAGCTTCCGCAGATCCGACCGGGAACAGCTGGTCAGCACCACAAAGTCGGCCAGCAGCAGGTCACTGCCGGTGCGTACGGCCCATTTACCGGAGCCGGCCACGGGTGAGGGCAGCAGGCCGGCGGCAGCCGCCGGGATCATCTCCTGCGCGGCCGAATCCTCCCGGACATCAAGGCCGTGGCTGGCCGCATAGGCGTGCAGCACGCGGAGCAGTTCCGCCCGCTCCGGGAACACCTCCGGCTCGGCTGCAGCCTCCCTGATAGTGGCTGCGGCCGGTGCCGGCCCTTGGACCACTATGGAATCCACCCCCTGCCGGCACAGCTCGGTGGCCACAGCCAGGCCGCTGAGCCCGCAGCCGATGACAACGGCGCCGGTCAGCTCCGTTGCCGTTGTGCCGTGTCTGGTTTCCTCATGCCCGGCGGGACCGGTGTGCGCGTTCCTCACAGCATCCACGCAGGCGTTCCTTCCGACGGTCTTGGGAACCCCCCCACACAAGGCGGAACCATATAGCCACTTCCGTTACAGCGGTAGCGTAGTGCAGCACCCGGCGCGGTACGCTACTGCCAAGGACAGCCGGAAGGTGATTTCCGGTCGGGACCGGAAGGAGCGGCATATGACTGATTCAACCTGGGGTACAGGAGCCGGCGCGGACGGACCGGCGGGCATCGTTGTGGGCGTGGACGGTTCCGACCAGAGTATCTGCGCCCTGTTCTGGGCCGCCCGGGAGGCACGGCGGCGGCAGTGCCCGCTGCACGTGGTGACGGCGTACACGGTCCCCATCTTCGCCGCATCCTCCATGGACGCCGGGTACACCACGGTGGACGACGCGATAATCCGGGACGGCGCCCGGCAGGTGCTGGATGAAGCCGTGGAGCGGATCGGCCACTACGGAATTGAAGTCATCCCCCGCGTGGAGACCGGAGATGCGGCCGCTGTCCTGCTGGAGCTCTCTGAAGATGCCGACCTCATGGTGGTGGGATCGCGCGGCCGCGGCGGTTTTGTCGGGCGCCTGTTGGGTTCCGTCTCCAGTGCCCTGCCGGCGCACGCGAAGTGCCCTACGGTCGTGGTGCCGCTGCGGACCGCCGGAAGGCTTCCCGACTCAGGCGTGCGGCCGCCGGCGAACTCTCCGGATCCGGACGCGGTGCACCGCGCCGTCGTCGTTGGTGTGGACGGTTCGGAGCAGGGGCGTGCCGCATCGCTGGTTGCCGCCGAACAGGCGCAGAGCATGGGTCTGCCGCTGCGTATCCTGTGCGCACTGCCGCCGTTCACGGGCTCGCTGGCCTGGGTGCCTGCTCCATTGGACATCGAGGCGCTGCACGCGGAACTGCATGAACAGCTCGACGCCGGCCGGGACTGGCTGCAGAGCCACTTCCCGGGACTGGAAATGACCGTGGAACTGGTGGACGGCGCCCCGGGTGAGATCCTGATCGAACGCACCGCCAAAGTGGAACTGCTGGTGATGGGTACCCGCGGCCGCGGCGGCTTCGCGGGGATGCTGCTCGGGTCCACCAGCCAGAGCGTGATGCACCATGCCAAGGGTCCGCTAATGGTGGTACCGGACCGCGATGATCCCCGGCTGCTGGACCGCCCGAACTTCGGCCCCATGGTTGCCGAGTAACGGCCCACCGGGCATTTTTAGGAGTACTTAGGCGTGCTGCTGGCCTTCGTGCACGGCGTGGCTGGCCGGTTCCAGCTGGAAGGTGCAGTGCTCGGTGTCGAAGTGGCTGCTCAGGCAGCGGGTGAGCCGGTCCAGCACCGTGTCCAGGCCGTCCGGAGTGAGGTGCTCCTCCTCCACCACCACATGCGCGGAGAACACCGGCACCCCCGAGGTGATGGTCCAGATGTGGATGTCATGGGCGTCGGACACACCGTCCACGGAGACAATGTGATCGCGGATCATGCCCACATCCACACCCTGCGGAGTGGCTTCAAGCAGCACGTCGATCACTTCCCGCAGCAGCGACCAGGCCCGCGGGGCGATCATCAGGGCAATCAGGAATGAAGCCCAGGTGTCCGCCTGCTGGTAGCCGGTGGTCATGATGACGACGGCGGAAACCACCACCGCGGCCGAGCCCAGTAAATCGCCCAGCACCTCCAGGTAGGCCCCGCGCACATTCAGGGATTCCTTGCGTCCGGCATGCAGCACCAGCAGGGAAATGAGGTTCGCCAGCCCGCCCGCGACGGCGAACGGCAGCATCAGCCCCGTGTCGACGTCGGGCTCGCTGCCCAGCCTGCGGACCGCCTCGACGAAGATGACCACGGCAATCACAATCAGCAGCACCGCATTGGCCAGGGCAGCCAGCACTTCGGCCCGCTGATAGCCGTACGTCCGCCGGGAGGTGGCCGGGCGGGCGGCGATCCACGCCGCGAACAGGGCAATGGAGACGCCGGCGGCGTCCGAAAGCATGTGGCCGGCGTCGGCCAGCAGGGCCAGCGATCCCGAGAGCAGGGCGCCGGCAACCTGGATCAGGACCACGGAGATGGTGATAAAGAAAACGATCAGGAGGCGCCGCCGGTGCTTGCCGGTGGCGGTGACTGTGCCCAGTCCGTGGCTGTGCCCGTGATGTTCACCCATGTTTAAAGGCTAGCCCCAGCCCAGTTCGTGCAGCCGCTCGTCGTCAATGCCGAAGTGATGGGCCACCTCGTGGATGACGGTGATGCGGACCTCGTCCACTACTTCCTCCCGGCTGTCGCACATCCGCAGCAGCGGTCCGCGGAACACCACAATCCGGTCCGGCAGCGAACCGGCATCCCACCAGGAATCCCGCTCGGTCAGCGGGGTCCCTTCATAGACGCCCAGCAGTTCGGTGCCGGGATCTTCATGCGGGCCCGGTACATACTCGTCCTCGATGAAGACCGCCACGTTGTTCATGGCGCGGGACAGGTCCGCGGGAATGGAGTCGAGGGCTGCTTCCACACAGGCGTCGAACTCGTCCGGGTTCATCTCGATTGGCACCCCTCCACTGTAGTGGCGCAGGCCTCACCGGAAGCGTTTTGGATATTCCGGAAATAAGCCCTATAGTTTTAGAGTCCACAACGGAGCGAAACGACTGGTTCTCCAGCCGCTTCAATCCATGTGTGTTCTGTTGGCCCCCATCGTCTAGCGGCCTAGGACACCGCCCTTTCACGGCGGCGGCACGGGTTCGAATCCCGTTGGGGGTACTCAGGAGTGGTAAATGAGCCGGTGAGAATCTGGTAGAGTTTACACTCGTGAAATGCAAGGCCCTGTAGCGCAGCTGGTTAGCGCGCCGCCCTGTCACGGCGGAGGTCGCGGGTTCAAGTCCCGTCAGGGTCGCTCAGATTTTCTGAAGCGATTTGGAAGATCTCGGTGATCATCGGTTGATGATGCCAGGCTCTGTAGCTCAGTTGGTAGAGCGTTCGACTGAAAATCGAAAGGTCACCGGATCGACGCCGGTCGGAGCCACCAGCTAAAACCCCGTAGCTGTCTCGCAGGAGACAGGACGGGGTTTTTCTTTTTGCCCCGGCGGCCGGCAATGCCTGGTAGGAAATCGGTGCACCGCCGTGCTGGGCAGCCGCCCTGCAAAACGTCCCGCCCCCGGGATACGCTGAACCCATGGATGAGCCCCGGAACACATCAGCACCCCAGGCCACAGCGGCGAACGCTCCCGTCACTGCCGTACCGGTTACCCCCGTACCTGCTGCATCGGTGCATCCAGCTGCCGGTGCCGGCGTCCCGGCTGCCGTTGGCGGCCGCACATCCATCAGTGAGCAGGCCGTGGCGAAGGTCGCCGCAATCGCAGCGCGGGCCGTTCCCGGCGTCTTCAACCTTGGCAATACTTCGGGGCGGGCGCTCGGCGCGGTGCGCGACGCCGTCGGCGGCACCAGCGCCACCTCAGGTGTGCACGTTGAGGTCGGGGAACGTGAGGTTGCCGTCGACATCAGCCTGGTAGCCGTCTACGGCAATGCCCTGACCGTCGTAGCGAACAATGTCCGTGCCGCCGTCTACGGGGCAGTGGAGAAACTCGTGGGCCTGCGCGTTGTCGAGGTCAACGTGGAAATTTCCGACGTACACCTTCCCACCGATCCGGCCGGACCCGCACCGGTTGGCGGCGCCAAAGCGGTATAGGCTTCAAGTCACGTTCTCCGCAGGATGCACAGGTGTCGTGGCAGGTAAGCGGGCAGGAAGAAGGCAGGGGAAATGAAACCGACAGTGGTGGGAATGGCAATCGGGGCCGTACTGGCTTTCGCCGCACTGATATTCGACTTTTGGGGCTTTCTGCTGACCGCCCTGTTCATTGCGGTTGGGGCGTTGCTGGGCCGCGCTGCGGAAGGCAAGATCGACTTCCGCAGCGTTTCAGATGCGCTGACCGGCCGCCGCTCCTCTTCGTGAGCGCCATGACCGCGCCGGTGGAGGCAGGTGCGGGGCTGGCCGGACACAACCGGATCAGTACCCAGGCGCTGACCGGCACTGCCAAGGCCGCCGCAGCTGAATACTTCGGCGTGCCCGCCCAGCAGGTGCGTGTCCAGTGGACCGATGACCGGGGGCTGCTTGCGCTCTCGGTATCCCTGCCCATTGCCCTGCCGCCGCTGCAGGCACTCACCCCGGCCATGCTGCAGCGCGCCGGGGGAACCGTCTGGGAGCGGGCACACGCCGCCAAGCCGGTCCTGCTCCAGCGGGTGGCCGAACTCACCGGGTCACGGCTGTCCCGGGTGGACATCCGTATCACCGGCGCATTGCCGGCTGAAGGCAGGCGTGTGCAGTGAAGCAGGCTGATAAGGAAGCAACCAACAGAATAGTCCGGCGCGAAATCCATTCGGGCCGCACCGCCGCGGCGGCCCTCGCGGCTGTCCTGGGCATCCTCTTTTTTGCCTACGTCCTGCTGGAATCCGTGCTCCAGGCACTGGGCCAGGACGCATGGCTGATCGATCCGCCTACCTTCGGCCGGTGGCTGGCTGACCTGCCGGCGGACTCGGACCCGTTGATTCTGGGGCTGTCCGGGGCATTGGTCTTCCTTGCCGGGCTGCTGTTCTTCCTGCCGGCAGTGCTTCCCGGCCGGCGCGCCCGTTATGCGCTGCCCAACCCGCGTGCCGCCGTCGTCGTGGACGGTGAAGTCCTGGCCGCATCGTTGGCCCGGTGCGCGCGTATGCGCGCTGATGTCACGCCGCAGCAGGTACTCGTCACGGTGGGAAGGACTCTGGTGGAGGTGCAGATCCGCCCGACGTCGGGCACTCCCGTGGATGCCGACGCGGTGCGCGGCGCAGTGGAGGACGAGTTGCTGCTGACCAAGCTGGATCCGCAGCCGGCGGTCCGCGTACGCGTCGCCGAAGCCGGGGTGATCGGACAGTGAATGCCACACCGCGGGCACTGAACCGATTCCTGCTCGGCCTGCTCGGGCTGGTGCTGATGTGCATCGGCGCCGGACTGACGCTCATCTCCGCCTGGCCGGCGGCCGCACGGGCCTGGAACGCGTACGCCGCCGACGCCGGGACCGGCATTTCGTCCGCCCTCTCGGCGTCGGCGCTGCCCGGGAGCGGCGGCAGTTGGATCTGGGTGGGACTTGCCCTGCTCAGTTTCCTGGGCATCGTGCTGATGGCTGTGTGGATGGCCGTCCAGGGCGGCGGCCGGACGGGAACGCTTGTCTCCGAATACGACGACGACGGCGCTCCCGGCCGGGTGGCCATCAGCGGCACAGTTGCCGAGCAGGCCCTGCGCAGCGCGCTGCAGGAGAACCCGGACGTCACCGCCTCCGCCGTGAGCACGTACTCAGTAAAGGGCCGCAGCGCCCTGCGGGTGCGGATCACACCGCGCCAAGGAGCCGCGCCGCACCTGATCGCCGCCGACACCACCGCCCTGTTGGAAACCCTGGACACTGTCCTCGGACACCAGACACCGGTGCTGCTGAGCCTGGAGGCGGGACGCCGGCTGCGCTTCAGTCGGGAGGACCGGGTCCGCTAGGACTTCCTAGGAGGCCCGGGCCAGCTGCCGGATGGGAATCCAGCGCGAGGCCAGCCGCCGGTACGCGGCGGCAGCGCCGGTCATATCGCCGTCGGCCAGGGACTCGATGCCGAGCCGAACGTCGGAAGGGGAGTCGTCCGGGAAAACCAGGTCCGCCACCGGGCCGTAGTCCAGTTCCAGCACGGCATCAGGATCAAAGACTTCCAGCCAGGCGGTCAGCTCGGCCAATTCGTCCAGCAGGTCCAGCTCCGGAGCGGCCATGGCCAGGGCAGCCGAGGCCGCGCGTGCCCGGTCGATGCATTGCAGCACCGGGGCGGAGAGGCGGACGGTCTGGACGTGGCCCTCATCCTCCACCACCTCGGTGTGGTCCTCTTCGTGCAGCAGGACAAACCAGCCGAAGGGCACGCCCCAGGTGGCGGAGCGGGTATGCAGCTTAGCCAGGGAGTCGGCAAAGGAATCCGGATCCAGCCGGGCGGCGTGCGCTTCCCGGGCTACTTCGGGGACCAGCACGTCCACCAGGGGGCCGCGGATGGACTCGCCCAGGGATTCCGCTGCCAGGGAGGTGCGCACGGCCAGCTGGTTCGGGCAGTACAACCGGTTGGTGACCCCTTCCTGCGCCGGGTAATGCAGCACCCGGACCAGGTCCGTGGCATTGTGCGGGAACGGGTCCGACACCACCCGCACCAGCCGGCGGACGGCGTCGGTGCGTTCCAGGACTTCGGTTTCGTGACGTCCGCGGGAGCGCTGTTCCATGATGGCCAGCTGCTGGCTGTCATCAAAGGCGTCCAGCGGCTCGTAGACGCGGAGGTAGGAGACAAACGGGAAGGTGCGGTACAGCGACTGCTGCGGATGCCGCGCCACGGCTAATCCAGTTCCACAATCACGGGTGCGTGGTCCGAGGCGCCCTTGCCCTTGCGTTCTTCCCGGTCGATCACCGCGCCGGTGACCCGCTTCGCCAGGGCCGGGGAGCCCAGGACAAAGTCGATGCGCATGCCCTGGCGCTTGGGGAACCGCAGCTGGGTGTAGTCCCAGTAGGTGTAGACGCCGGGGCCGGGGTGGAAGGGACGGACGACGTCGGCGAATCCGGCATCGAGGAACTCGTTGAAGGCCTGGCGCTCGGGATCGGTGATGTGCGTGGCGTTCTGCGCCCGGAACCAGTCGATGTCCCACACATCGTCATCCTGGGGGGCAATATTCCAGTCACCCATCAGGGCCAGTTCCAGGGACGGGTTCTCCGTGATCCACTCGGCGGCGTGGTCCTTGAGGGTCTTGAGCCACTGCAGCTTGTACGGCATATGCGGATCTTCAACGGCCCGGCCGTTGGGTACGTACAGGCTCCACACCCGCACGCCGCCGCAGGTGGCACCGATGGCACGGGCCTCGGCCACCGTGGTTTCTTCCGTCTTGCCGAACTTCGGCTGGTCCGGGAAGGTGCGTTCGACGTCGTCGAGCCCCACGCGGGAGGCAATTGCCACGCCGTTCCACTGGCTCAGCCCGAAGTGCGCCACCTCGTAACCGTTCTTTTCGAACAGCTCCCAGGGGAAATTGTCGTCCTTCGCCTTGGTTTCCTGAATGGCCAGGACATCGACGTCGGAGCGCTGCAGCCAGGCCTCAATGCGGTCGGCTCGGGCGCGGATGGAGTTCACGTTCCAGGTAGCTATCTTCACACTGCTACGTTACCGAATCCCGTCGGCCTCCACACTGCGCACCGCCATCCCCGCTGCGGGCGGAACACACCGCCCGCAGCGGGGATGGCCGTTTCTGCAGCGGGGCTATTTCCACCAGGTGTCGGAAACGGTGACCGGTACGGTGCGCTTGTGCCGGGTCATCACAAAGCGCGCCTCGATCTTTTCGGCAGCTTCGGCGGGGGTGTCCTCGCCTTCCAGATACCCGTCGATGGTGTCGTAACTCAGGCCCAGCTCGGTTTCGTCGGTCTGGCCGGGCCTGTCATCCAGCAGATCAGCGGTGGGCGCCTTGCCGATGAGCTTCCCGGGAGCACCCAGTTCGGCCAGCAGTGCCCGGTTCTGGCGCTTGTCCAGGCCGGAGAGGGGCAGCAGGTCCGCGCCGCCGTCGCCGAACTTCGTGAAGAATCCCGTGACGGATTCGGCGGCGTGGTCGGTACCGATCACCAGCAGGTTGTGCTGGCCGGCCACCGCGTACTGTGCCGTCATCCGCACCCGGGCCTTGATGTTGCCCTTGTTGAAATCGGTGATCTTCTCACCGGTCATTTTCACGTACTCGGCCTCGAAACCGTCCACGGCCGGTCCAACGTTGTAGACCAGGGACTCGGACGGGGCGATGAACTCGAGGGCGGCCTGGGCGTCCGCTTCGTCATGCTGGACCTTGTAGGGCAGCCGCACGGCGATGAACCGTGCCTGGGTGCCTTCGGCGTTCAGCTCGTCCACAGCCAGCTGCGCAAGCTTGCCCGCGAGCGTGGAATCCACGCCGCCGCTGATGCCCAGAACGTACCCCTTGGAGTGCGAGGCGTGCAGATAGTCCTTGAGGAAGTCCACCCGGCGGCGGATTTCCGCGGCCGCATCAATAGTGGGCTGAACTCCCAGTTCGGCAATGATTTCCGCTTGTAGTTTCCGCATGGATCACAGCCTATATCCGACTGCCGCGCCGTGCCCGGGGAAAGCCGCGTGAGTCAGGGCCGGGCAGGGTCAGGGACCGAATCGACCGGCGCCGCCAACGCATAAGGGAGCAAAGCCGTGTCCTCCCGTTGCCCGTGGCTAGGATTGAGCCATGACTTCGCCCGCGATTGCCCCGTCACGCGCCCGGCTGCTCGAACTGATCACGGAGCTGGCGGTGGTGCGCGGCAAAGTGGTGCTTTCCTCCGGTGCCGAGGCGGACTACTACATTGACCTGCGCCGCGTCACGCTGCAGCACGAAGCGTCGGTGCTGGTCGGCGAGGTGATGCTGGAACTGCTCGACAGTGCGGGCATTGAGTTCACCAACGCAGGCGGACTGACCATGGGCGCGGACCCGGTGGGCACTGCCGTGATGCATGCGGCCACCCGGGCCGGCCGCGCCGTGGACGCCTTTGTAGTGCGCAAGGCGCAGAAGTCCTACGGCATGGGCCGCCAGGTGGAAGGCCCCGACGTCGCCGGCCGCAATGTGGTGGTTCTGGAAGACACGTCCACCACCGGCGGATCGGCGCTGACCGCCGTCGAGGGCGTACGCAGCGCCGGAGGCAACGTGGTGGCCGTGGCGGTGATTGTGGACCGGGACACCGGGGCCAAGGAACGCATTGAGGCCGAGGCCGGAGTCCCCTACCTGTTCGCGTTTGGCAAGGATGAACTCGGGCTCGGATAGCCGCAGCAACCCGCGCGGCACAGGTTCGTCGGGGCTGGAACCTCCTGATCCGTTGGACCTCCTGCGGACCACATCAGACCTGCGCCGGGTATCCCGGCGCCGCTTCCTTGCGGGTTCGCTCGCGGGAATCCTGCTGAGCACCGATCTGGTGGCCACCGACCGCATCCAGCAGTACCGGGAAGAGCTGGAGATCCTGCAGGTGCCCGACGACGACGCCGACCGCCGGTTTCCGCATGCCATGTGGTTCCTGTTCCCCGGTTACAAAACGAGCTGGGAGGAAACCCGCTGGCTGCTGGGCTCCCTGTGCCCGGCAATGGCCACACGGGGGCGGTTGGCCGGAATCGGCTATTCGAACCTTGGCCTGAACGTTCCGGAAATACTGGAAGCGGTGCACGCAGCCATCCGGGAACACTCGCTGAAGCGCGTCTACTTTTACGGGCACAGCTTCGGCGGAATGCTGGCGGTACAGGTGGCCGCCGGGCTGGCCGACCGGGGCGTCGTCGTCGACCTGATTGTCCTGGACTCCAGCCCGTCCGGACGGAATGCGGTCCGCGACCAGGCCATGTTCAAGGGTGCGGTGTTCCTCTATGACAACGGCTACCGGATCACCACCGGCCTGCGCGGCGGCTACGAACTGGGCGAACGCGTGCTCCACAGGAACGAACGGTCCTGGCGCACGGTCGCGGAACAGACCCTGGAACAGCTTTCGCCGCTGGCACCGTCCAGCCGGCTCATCCAGGCCCAGGCGTCCTATATCTACCACTTCACGGCGCCCCGCTTCTCGGGAGCACTGGGCCGGACAAAGATGGCGTTTATTGGAAACCCGGAGGACAGGACAGTGGACTATGCCGTGGCCCGGGCCGGCTGGGAGGCCGCATTCGGGGACATCCTGCTGACCAGTTCGCTGGTCACCCTCGGCGCCCTCCCGGCCCACGCCAGCCCGCAGTGGAACCCTGCAGTCTATGAGGACGTGCTGTTCGAGGTTCTACGGCTCTTCGACCCGGCCGAATCCGCAGCGCGAGTCCGGCCGGAGGAATAACGGCACCGGGCAGGGATCCGGGAGGGATCAGATGGTGTTGATCAGGTCCGCCACCGAGTTCATGATCTGCGTGGGCCGGAACGGATACCGGTTGATGTCCTCCCGCTGGGTGATGCCGCTGAGCACAAGCACGGTGTGCAGTCCCGCCTCGATGCCGGCCACGATGTCGGTGTCCATCCGGTCGCCGATCATGGCCGTGGTTTCGGAGTGGGCATCGATCTTGCGCATGGCGGACCGGAACATCATCGGGTTCGGCTTGCCCACAATGTAGGGCTCCATCTTGGTGGCCGCCGTGATCAGTGCCGCAATGGCGCCGGTGGCCGGGAGCGGGCCCTCCTGCGAGGGGCCCGTGACGTCCGGGTTGGTGGCGATGAAGCGGGCGCCGTCCAGGATCAGGCGGATTGCCTTGGTGATGGTGCCAAAGGAATACGTGCGGGTCTCGCCCAGCACCACGTAGTCCGGAGTGGTGTCGGTGAGGATCATGCCTGCCTCGTGCAGCGCCGTCGTCAAGCCTGCCTCGCCCACCACAAAGCAACGCCCCGGAGTGCCGGAGTTCTTTACCTGGTCCTTGAGGAACTCGGCCGTGGCCAGCGCGGAGGTCCAGAGGTTTTCCTCCGGCACTTCCAGTCCCGAGGCACGCAGGCGTGCAGCGAGATCGCGCGGGGTGTAGATCGAATTGTTGGTCAGCACCAGGAAGCGCTTGGACGTGGACACCCAGCGGTCGATGAGTTCGGCCGCGCCGGGGATGGGGTGGTTTTCGTGGACCAGCACCCCGTCCATGTCCGTCAGCCAGCATTCAATGTTCTCGTTTTCGCCCACGGTCTCTCATTTCTCGCGTACTTCGCTGCCTGAAACGTGCGTGCCGTGCCGCGGCCGGGATCTAGGGGCGGAGGGCCGGAAGCGGGCGCTGCCAGTCTTTCACCTTAGGCTGGAAGGGTGATAGACAGCCCCTCAGAACTCAGTGACGACACCGCAGATGAACCCGCAGCCCCGACCCACCAGGTAGGCGTTGGTCCCTGGAAGGGTCCCGCGCCCGAGGGGGATCACTGGGACCCGGAACTGCTGGCCAACGGCGACGCCCGCAACGTGGTGGATGAATACCGGTACTGGAAGCATGACGCGATTGTGGCGGACCTGGACACGCGCCGGCATCCGTTCCACGTGGCAATCGAGAACTGGCAGCACGATTTCAATATCGGAACGGTGGTCCGCACGGCCAATGCCTTTATGGCGAAGGAAGTGCACATCATCGGACGGCGCCGGTGGAACCGCCGCGGGGCCATGGTCACCGACCGCTACCAGCACGTGCGCCATCACCCCACGGTGGAGGACTTCGTCGAATGGGCGCGCGGCGAGGGACTGCGCATCATCGGGATCGACAACTTTCCGGACTCCGTGCCGCTGGAGACCTACGAGCTGCCGGAAAACTGCGTGCTGGTCTTCGGTCAGGAAGGGCCGGGCCTCAGCCCGGAAGTCCACGCCGCTGCGGACGCCACCCTGTCCATTGCCCAGTTCGGCTCCACCCGTTCCATCAACGCCGGTTCCGCTGCCGCCATCGCGATGCACGGCTGGATCCGCCGGCACGTGTTCGGCCAGAAGGTGGGCTAAGGGCGGGGCCGGAAGCCGCCGTCGTAATCCGGCCGCGGTACCTGATGCCGCAAGGACACTTGTGGCTAGGATGTAAGGAGCCAATGAGGGCTGAAGGCCCTGCCGCAATCGACCTTGGAGTCAGCATGCCTATTGCAACCCCGGAGATTTATGCCGAGATGATCGACCGAGCCAAGGCAGGGGGCTTCGCGTATCCGGCGGTCAACGTCACCTCCTCGCAGACCCTCAACGCTGCGCTCGCAGGTTTCGCCGAAGCAGGTTCGGACGGCATTGTGCAGGTATCCACCGGCGGCTCGGCCTACTGGTCCGGCGCCTCGGTGAAGAACATGGTCACTGGTTCGCTCGCGTTCGCTGCCTACGCCAAGGAAGTAGCCAAGAGCTACAACGTGAACATTGCGCTGCACACCGACCACTGCCCCAAGGACAAGCTGGACGACTTTGTCCTGCCGCTGCTGGCCGCCTCCGAAGCCGCCGTCAAGCGCGGCGAGGACCCGATCTTCAACTCGCACATGTGGGACGGCTCGGCCGAAACCCTGGACGACAACCTGCGCATCGCGCAGGAACTGCTGGCGCGCACGGCGGCCGCCAAGATCATCCTCGAGGTGGAAATCGGCACCGTGGGCGGTGAAGAGGACGGCGTGGAAAACGCCATCAACGACAAGCTCTACACCACGGTCCAGGACGGCATGGCCACCATCGAAGCCCTCGGCGACGGCAGCAAGGGCCGCTACATCACGGCCCTGACCTTCGGTAACGTGCACGGCGTGTACAAGCCCGGCGGCGTGAAGCTGCGCCCGGAGATCCTCAAGGAAATCCAGGACTCCGTGGGTGAATCCATTGGCAAGGACCGTCCGTTCGACCTGGTCTTCCACGGCGGCTCGGGTTCCTCCGCCCAGGAGATCGCCGACGCCGTCTCCTACGGCGTCGTCAAGATGAACATCGATACCGACACCCAGTACGCCTACACGCGTCCGGTGGTGGACCACATGCTGCGCAACTACGACGGCGTGCTGAAGGTGGACGGCGAAGTGGGCAACAAGAAGATGTACGATCCGCGCGTCTGGGGTGCCTCCGCCGAAAAGGGCATGGCCGCCCGCGTGGTCGAAGCAGCACAGAACCTTGGATCGGCAGGTAAGGCACTCTAATGTCAGACGAATTCCGCAAGAACCTCCTCGGCCCGGACGCCACCTACCTGCCGGAGGAGACCGACGTCGTCGCCCGCCTGGAAGCAGGCGACGAGCCGGTGGACCTCGCAGCACAGTTCCCCACCTCCTCGCAGGTGTGGGCCGCGCTCGCGGACGAAGCGTTCGAGGAGGGCCAGAACGTCGAGTCCTATGCGTACGCCCGGGTGGGTTACCACCGCGGACTGGATTCCCTGCGACGTGCCGGCTGGCGCGGCATCGGCCCCATCCCGTGGTCGCACGTGCCTAACCGCGGTTTCCTGCGCTCGCTGTACGCGCTGGGCCGGGCCGCAGCCGCGATCGGCGAGACCGAGGAAGTGGACCGGATCCGCAAGTTCCTCGACGATTCCGATCCGCAGGCCAAGGCAGCCATCGAAGGCCTGTAGGCTCCTCTTCCATTACGACGACGGCGGTCCCCGGTTTCCGGGGGCCGCCGTTCTAGTGCCTGCTGGTGCTTTTGACCTGCCGGGCCGTACTCAGGGACCGGGCCTCCCCGTATCCGGGCGCGGGCGCCTACGCTGGAAAGCCGCTCGAAAGGTGGACAGCGCATGGAAAAGTTCGACCTGAAACGGTCTTATCCGGAACTGTATGCGCCCCGCGGCGGCGACTTCACACTGGTGGACGTGCCGATCATGCACTACCTCGCCGTCGACGGGCACGGCGACCCCAACACCTCGGCCGAATATACCCGGGCCCTTGAGTGCCTGTATCCGGTGGCGTATTCGCTGAAGTTCGCCTCCAAGGACGAGTTGGACGCGGACTTCACGGTCGGCCCGCTGGAAGGTTTGTGGCGGGCCGAGGACCCGGAGGCGTTTATCCGCCGGGACAAGGGCGCCTGGGACTGGACCATGCTGATTGCCCAGCCGGAGTGGATCACTACGGACATGGTGGACGCGGCCGTGGCCTCCGTGGCGGCGAAAAAGAAGCTTCCCGGCCTGGAACAGGTGCGGCTGCAGACACTCACGGAGGGTCTTGCGGCGCAGATCCTCTTCGTTGGGCCCTACGACGCGGAAGCGCCGGTCCTGGACCACCTGCACTCCACCTGGATGCCCGAGCGCCACTTGACGTTTAACGGCGACCATCACGAGGTGTACCTCAGCGATCCGCGTCGTGCGGCCCCGGAGAAGCTGCGGACGGTGCTGCGCCAGCCGGTGCGTCCTGTGACGGGCTAAGCCGGGTCCCTTGTCCGTGGCGGATGCGGCTCCGGTACCGATGCTGCAGTGAAGAGTGATTCGAACATCCCCACAACGAGGAGCAGAACAGTAACGCCAAGGGGAGTGGGTCCGTAGCGTGCCCGGAGTTTTTCCACTACTGCTTCCTCCGGGTCGGTAAACGGATCGTAGGAGACCGTGACGGTTTCCCCTGCCTTGGCCTTCGGACCCTCTTCGTATGAGCCTCGTACGCTCTGTTCAAACCGGGCGGAGGTGCCGTCCGGATGGTCGTATCTCACCCATACGGTCGTTTCATAACTGTGCTTGCCGGCATGGTGGAAGTCCGCACTTTCGACGATTCCCTCGACCCGCACACCGTGGTCAACGATGTGGCGGTCCGTCTCCACCTCGAAAACCATCATGCATCCCCCGATGATGGAGAGAAGCACACACAGTTTGGTGAACATAAGCCGGGGAGTGGGTTTGTCCCGCCACCTTTTTGGTTCCCCGGCGCCGTTGCCGCCACCGGAACCCTTTGTCGGTTTCACTCTGCATCCCCCATATCAGCGGCACGGTTCGGGCCGATCCCACGGGAAAACCCTAATGCACAGGTCGGGTCGGGTTACGGCCCGCCGTTCGGAGCCAGCTCCGCATAAACCACGTAATTGTCATCAAAGTGTCCGGTCTTCGGGTCATAGCCGTCACAGGTAATCATGCGAAGTTCCGGACCGGCGGTATTTCCGTACACCTTGGACGTGGGAAATTCGTCCTTGGGATACTGCTCGCCGCTGCGCACCGTGAAGACCGCCGTGCTGCCGTCCTCCCGGACGACCTCAATGCGGTCACCGGGGGAGAGCCGGCGGAGGCCGGCGAAAATCCCGGGACCGCCTCCCTCGGCATTCACGTGCCCCAGCAGCACGGCCGGACCCGTCTCGCCCGGTGTGGGGGAGTGCTCGTACCAGCCCGCAGGCGCACCCGGTTTGCCCGGGGGGACCTGCAGCGCGCCGTCGTCGTCCAGGCCCAGGCGGATAAGTTTCGACGTCGCCCCGATCGAGGGGATGCGCAACGTTGCCGGTGCGGATTCCGGCATTCCCGCGGGCAGGGCGTTCGATGCAGGGGGCGCTGGGGCAGGCGCTGACGGCGACGGCGACGACGGCGGCGGCGCGGGTACCGGCGGGGCTGTTGCCGTGCTGGTTGGTACGGGGATTGTTGGTGCGGAGGCAGCGGGAGCGGGAGCCGGGACTAACGCTGTTGCGGCCGGAGTGCCGCGAACGCTTGTCGGCCCGGCGCTGCTGACCCCTGCGAGGAGAAGCGCGGCCGCCACAGCCGCACCAAAGCGTCTGCGGCGGCTGCCCGGAGTGTTCCCCATGTCTATCCGCTCACCGGGTTCCGCTTATTCCTGGCCGGCGAGGCCCCGCCGGACCACGAAGGTGCCGCCTGCTGCCATCGCCAGCACCAGGCCGCCGCCAAGGGCCAGGGCTCCGGCGTTGGATTCCTCCGGCTCCTGCGTGATGCCTGTGTTGGCGCCGCCTGCGGGCACTCTGCCCACTTGGGCGGGCATCTGCTCGACGTAAGACGGAGTCCATTGGCCGTTGCTGTCGAGGTGTCCCTGCGGCTGGGGCATGGGCCGGGAGGAATCCTCACATCCGATGCCGTCCATGTCGTTGTCCAGATGGGCGCCGTAGCGGGGATGGGTAGAGGGAATGTTGTAGACGTTTTCCGAGGCTGCCTCGGTGCAGTTCGCGTAGGGGGGAAGTGGGGGACCTGGAGGCACTGGCGGCTGCGCGGCCAGCGCCGGTGTTGCCGAAAGGAGTCCGAATCCGGTGAGGGCCGTGAGTGCGAGGCCTGCTGCCGTCTTTTTCATGTGATTCCCTGCTTTCTGAGTAAAGAAGGGCATCCAGGTGTTGGATGACTCTGAAAGCGTAGGGATCCGGGTAATCGGCGCGCTTCCCCTGAGTCCGAAATTGGGTCCGGCGAACTCGAAATAGTTCGCAGGGGCAAAGGTTGCCTCATACAACAGCTTCGGAAGGAGAGCCCCTACCGGCCCGCGCGCGGGCGCCGATGGATTGGGAAAACCCTCCGGTTTGTCACAATCCCTGCAGTTTGTGGCATTCCCTGCGCTGCGCGGCGCAGGGATCCGGACAAACCGCAGGGATCCGGACAAACGGGAGGGATCGGGCAGGAGGAGACCAGGCAAGCCCGCTCAGGGCAGGATCGTGGTGGTGACAGCGACAATCCGCGGGGCACCCGGAACGGAACTGAAGCCGAAGTTCACGGGCGGTTCGACCGGGGTCAGCGGTCCCAAGTCAGCGCCGTCCCATGTGGCCGTTGCACTTGTCAGCGTACGGATGGACCGGACGCCGTAGAACTCCCGCCGCCCGCCGCCCGCCGATCCGGCGGTCACTACGCCCGGAGCCAGCATCCCGGCCACGGGATTGATCAGCCGCAGCCACCACGGGGCCACGGCCAGCGGCGCCGGCACGTGTTCCAGGACCCGGCCCAGGAAGGTGACCGGCCCCAGCATGGCCTCCAGGCGCAGCGGCCCTGCGGCCACCCGGAGTGCCTCACGGGAAAGGACCGCGTCCACCGGAGACACCACTGTCCGGTCGAACCTGTAGATTTCCCCGATGTACCGGGCCGCCGCGTCGGACGGGGCCAGCAGTGTCCGCACGCCGGCGTCGTCCTCCGCCATCACATCGGTGAAGGCACCCAGCGGGGAATCGAGCCAGTGCCCAATCACCAGCCTCGTCCCGGAGCCCGTACCAAGCCCGGCAATATAGCCGCGTAATCGGTCCATGCGCCCACGCTACCCGCGAAGCACCGCAGATAGATGCCCCTGCAGCGCATTCTTGAGTGAGCAACAGCATGATCGGCTAAACTTGGCAGGTAAGAGCCCCGCAACTTGCGCCAAGGTACGCCGTAACGGCAGGACCTGCGAGTTCAGGGGCGTTCTCATGCACGGTAGCGGATCTGCAACCAAGCAGCTCCGTCCCGTATCTAATGGGGGAGGATCCCATGCCCGCTATTGTCATCGTCGGCGCCCAGTGGGGCGACGAAGGTAAAGGTAAGGCCACCGACCTGCTCGGCGGCCGCGTCGATTACGTCGTCAAACCAAACGGCGGAAACAATGCCGGCCACACCGTCGTCGTCGGCGGTGAAAAATACGAACTCAAGCTGCTGCCCGCCGGCATCCTCAGCCCCAACGCGATTCCGGTGATCGGCAACGGCTGCGTGGTGAACCTGGAGGCGCTCTTCACCGAGATTGACGGGCTCGAATCCCGCGGCGCAGACACCTCCAAGCTCCGGATTTCCGCCAACGCGCATCTGGTGGCACCGTTCCACCAGGTGATGGACAAGGTCACCGAACGCTTCCTGGGCAAGCGTGCCATCGGCACCACCGGACGCGGCATCGGCCCGGCGTACATGGACAAGGTCGCCCGGCTGGGCATCCGCGTGCAGGACATCTTCGATGAGTCGATCCTGCGCCAGAAGGTCGAAGGCTCCCTGAAGCAGAAGAACCAGCTGCTGCTGAAGGTCTACAACCGCCGCGACATCGACGCCGAAGAGGTAGTCCAGTACTTCCTCTCCTACGCGGACCGGCTGCGACCCATGGTCATCGACTCCACCTACGAGCTGAACTCCGCGCTGGACGAGGGCAAGGTCATTCTCATGGAGGGCGGCCAGGCCACGTTCCTGGACGTGGACCACGGCACCTACCCGTTTGTCACCTCCTCCAACCCGACCGCCGGCGGCGCGTCCGTCGGTTCGGGCATCGGCCCCACGCGGATTACCCGTTCCGTGGGCATCATCAAGGCCTACACCACCCGCGTCGGTGCCGGCCCGTTCCCTACCGAGCTCTTCGATGACATGGGCCTGTACCTGCAGAAGACCGGCGGCGAGTTCGGTGTGAACACCGGCCGTCCGCGTCGCTGCGGCTGGTACGACGCCGTCCTGGCCCGCCACGCTTCCCGCGTCAACGGCTTCACCGACTACTTCGTGACGAAGCTGGACGTGCTCACCGGCATCGAGAAGATCCCGGTCTGCGTCGCCTACGACGTCGACGGCGTGCGGTTCGACGAGATGCCGATGACGCAGACCGATTTCCACCACGCCAAGCCGATTTTCGAGTACTTCGACGGCTGGACCGAGGACATCACCGGGGCCAAGACCCTCGAGGACCTGCCCGAAAACGCCCGGAACTACGTGCTGGCACTGGAAAAGATGTCCGGTACGCGCTTCTCGGCCATCGGCGTCGGCCCGGACCGCGACCAGACCATCGTGGTGCGGGACCTCATCAACGAGTAAAGCCACCACGCACGGAAGGCCCCGCAGCCCTTGAGGCTGGGGGCCTTCCTTGCGTCTACCGGGCTACCAGCGGTTGCGGGCCTCCTCGATCCAGCCGCCCAGCCCGTCCAGGGAATACTCGGTGCCGTCCGGGGTCCGGGCCGTTCCGGCCCAGGTGCCGAAGGCCTGCCAGGTCCGGGCACTGATCACGACGGCGTTCGTTGCCGCGGTGCGGCGGTGGAACGGGGTGAGCACGGCATCGATCCAGGGCCCGCGCACCCGCCAGGCCGACGCCGGATCGGCGAGATCGTACGCAAACTCCAGTTCGCCGTCGTAATGGTGCAGCCGCCCGTCCACAATCAGGGCGTTTTCCGTGGCCGGGGTGCCGGCGGTCCACTTGCCGCCGATCTGCAGCCCCAGCCGGGTGCCGTCCACCGTGCCGGAGCCGACGCCCCAGTTCCAGCGCTGCGAGTACGGCCACCGTCCGCGGCCGCGGTCCAGCACGGCAAACGAATCCGCTCCGCCGACCGAATACTTCCGGCCGTCCACCGTGACGGTGCCGGAGACCCGGCGGGCCACGTCCTTCAGGGTGTACTGGTACCGGTTCGCTGACCACGGCACCACCACCCCGAGGACATCTCCGTCCGCTTCCGCGAACAGGTCCGCCGAGATCCGGGAAGACGAGGCCTGCAGGCGGGTGCCGCCGTCGGCGTCGTGAAAGCGCAGGCCGGCACCGCCGAAGGCACCGAAGGCGGTAAGCGGCGGCAGCGAATCCGGCAGGGAAACATCTGCATACGAGGGCAGGATCTTCAGCGGCTCCAGGCTCGTCTCCTTGCCCGTGCTGCGCTCGAACACGTACAGCTGCAGGGTGGAGGCGTAATCCAGGTGGGCAATGGTCAGGCCGACGGCAAGTTCGGGCGTGAGGATGCCCCAGTACTCCCAGCGCTTGGTCCGCCAGCCGCCTTTGGCGCCGGAGGGAACGACGGGACGGTGCAGGGCGCTGCGGGCAAAGCCCACGGCTGCCGGATTCAGCACCCCGGCAGCCGAGCCGAGGTCAACGGGGGCAGTGATTTCATCCATGCGGCCCAAGTCTAGGGGAGCGGAGGGATAAGCCTTGACGCCGCAGCCGCACGGTCTATCCGTTGCCGGCCGGCCGTCGAGTTGCGTCCAGAATGTCCTGGAGAGTCCACATTGCTGCTTCGAAGTGCTGCTCTCCCGCGTATGTTCCCCACAGCTGTTCCAGTTCACGAACCTTGTCCGAGGCATCGCTGAGCAGCTGCAGCCCGCGCGGAGTTGGCAGGATCAGTTTTGCCCGTGCGTCAGCGGGGTCGGGCTTGCGCATCAGGTATCCCAGGCTCTGCAGCTCATTCACCAGTTCCGATGTGGCGGCGAGGCTGAGCTGCGCCCTTGCGGCGAGCGCCGTCAGACGGATTCCCTTCGTGCCGATATTGCCGGTGATCTGCAGGTGGGCGGGGCGGAGATCCCCGTATCCGTGCCGGTCTGCCTCTTCGAGCAGGACACGTCTGAATTCGGCCAGGAGGCGGACCAGAAGCTGGCCGACCGGGAGCCGCCTCCGGTCAGGATTTTCGGTAGCGGAACCTCTTGACGGCGGCAGTGACATGGTGGAAAGTCTAGGGCACAAGCTTCGGAATCCGAAGCATTCCAAGGATCCGTTCTTAGGAGGCGGGCATGGATACGAAAACAACGTCGACCGTGGTCCCTACGGCCGTTGGCCCCATCAAAATCCGCCGGATCGGCGAGGGCCCACCGGTGTTCCTGTGGCACAGCATGTTCGTTGATTCGGAGACTTTTGACCTCGTCACCCAAGAACTGGGGGACGGGCGCGAACTCTTCCTGGTGGACGGTCCCGGGCATGGAGACAGTCCCGGTCCCCGAAGGCTCTACTCCCTGCAGGATTGCGCCACAGCGGCGGCGCAGGTCATGGACGCCCTACAGGTTGCTGCCCCGGTTGACTGGGTCGGTAATGCCTGGGGAGGGCATGTGGGCCTACTCCTGGCGGATAGCTTTCCGGCCCGCATCAGGACTCTGGTGGCCATCGGCACCCCGGCCTATCCGCTGCAGGGGGCGGATCGCCGGAAGACCGCACTCCTGGTCCCGCTGTACCGGATTCTGGGCCCGCGGCCACTCAGCAAAGTCGTGGTGGACGCGCTGGTTGGGCAGGGATCCGCCGGGAACGCGCCTTCAGCTGCCTCAGTTGTTGCCGCCGCCTTTCAACGCGGCGACAGGCGGGGAAAATACTGGGCCATGCGCTCCCTGATGCTCCGCCGTCCGGATCTTCGTCCCCTCCTGCCGCGGCTGCAGGTGCCGACCCTGTTAATGGCCGGCCGGGACGATGCCATGAACGATGCCGGTGAGGCGGAACGGGCGGCCCGTTCGTTGCCTGACGGACGGTTCGTTCCGGTGACCGGCGGTGGGCATGTCGCGCCGCTGCTCGTGGCTCCCGCTGAAGTTACCCGGAACATTCTGGACTTCTGGGCCGCTCAGGGCGACAGATAGCCGCCGGGGTTGGTGCGGCTGCGGCACTGGTCCGGTCACCGATCTGCCGCTTCGCGGAGGATCCTGCAGAACTACGCTCACCTGCTCTAGGCTGGGAGCAACCAAGCCCGAAGCGAAGGTGGTTTCCCGTGAAAGTCAGCGTCGGTCAGTTCAGCCCCGCCGGTGAGGTCCGGGAGAACCTGGACACCATGCGCTCCCTGGCCGGCAAGGCCCGCGCCGAGGGTTCCGAACTGATCATTTTCCCCGAGGAATCCATGTTCAGCATCGGGAAGGTGGAGGGACCGCTCGCCGTCGCCGTCGATGCCTCCTGGACCACCTTCGTCTCCCATCTGTCCCTACTCGCCGCCGAGCTGGAAATCGCGGTGATCGCCGGCGGGTACGAATCCAGCGGTGAGGAACGCCCCTTCAACACCCTGGTCCTCATCGATGCGACCGGACGCATAGTGGACACCTACCGCAAGCTGCACCTGTACGACGCGTTCAGCTACGCGGAATCCACCCGGATCAAACCGGGCGACGGCGGCGTCAAGGTGATGCAGGTAGGGGACCTCCGGGTGGGGGTTATGACCTGCTACGACCTGCGCTTCCCGGAACTGGCCCGGGCGCTCGCCGATCTCGACGCGGACCTGCTGGCTGTGCCGGCGGCCTGGTTCAAGGGTGAACACAAGATCGATCATTGGGAAACACTGCTCAAGGCCCGCGCCATCGAGAACACCCTGTGGGTTGCGGCGGCCGGTACCTCCAGCCGGCATACCGTGGGCCACTCCGCCATCCTGGACCCCATGGGAGTGCCGCAGGCGGCATTGGAGGACGAGCGTGAAGCGGTGGTGACGGCGGATGTCACGCGCCAGCGGATCGACGATGTGCGGGAGTTCCTGCCGGTGTTAAGGAACCGACGTTTCGCCGAAAACACGCAGATTGTGGAGGCCCACTAGGGGTCGGAAAAACCCCGGGAAAAGAATTCCGCCCGCCTGCGTAACTTTTTCGTACCTAGGGGCGATTACCTGTTTGTAACGGCCGCGCCGAGGCTTATCCCCCCAACAAGCATCGGTGCGGCCGTTGCGCACGCGTCTACGGCGGCGGGCACGGTAGCATTTGGACCACTCCGCATCCCAGGAAAGTGATTCCGCCGTGCCAACACCGCTTACTGAGCAAACGCTCCGTGATGCGTGTGCCCGGAAACCGGAGGCCTTGCGGAAGATTTACGACGACTTCGCGCCGGGCGTGCTCGGTTACCTCCGCTCCAAGGGGTGCGAAGACCCCGAAGCACTCACGCAGGAAGTTTTCCTGACGCTGTTCGCCAAACTGGAGACGGTCAAGGGCGGGCTGCACGGTGCCCGCACCTTCGCATTCTCCGTTGCCCACGCCCGTATGGTCGACGACGTCCGACGGCGCGAACGCGAGCCGGTAACGGCCGTGTTCGATCCGGAGCTGGACCGCCGTGCAACGGAATCCGCCGAGGAAACCGTCCTCGGCGCCGGTGCCGGAGCCGCCGCCCTCCTGGAAGGGCTAACGCCCCAGCAGAAGGAAGTCCTGCTCCTGCGCGTGGTGGCTGATCTTTCCATTGAAGAATCGGCAAAGATCATGGGACGCAGTGCCGGAGCGGTCAAGCAGCTCCAGCGCCGCGCCCTTGAAGTACTCAAAAACCAATTGGAACGGAAGGAGGCACCGAACAATGAGCGAGCATCTTGATGAACAGGACAGACTCTACGTCCGCGGCCTCCTGGCCGAATCCGGAGTAGAGGAAACCCCCGAGCTGGTGGAGGAGTTGCTGGCCCTGCGCAGCGAATCCCGTGCACCCGCGCCGGAGCCGGTCGGAGAACTCGCCGCCCTTCTTGCGGGGACCCCCGTGCCGCTTCGCCCCCGCGCCCGGGGCGGACGAGGCATTATTCTCGGCGCAGCCCTGATCGGGGCAATGGCCGTCGGTGCAGGCGGGGTGGCGGCCTACCCTGACTTCCTGGTCCGGGCGGATCCGGCTCCCGAAGTCACCTTCACGCCGGAGGCACCCACCCTGGATCGGGCCGAACCGGCTGGCCCTAAGGAAACCGCGGAGCCGGTGCTTCCCGCCGCAGTTACGGCACCGGAGCCCGCACCGGTTGTGGAAGCCGTCCCGGTTCCCGCTCCCGCCCCCGAGCCTGCTCCCGCTCCGACGCCTGCCCCGGCGGTAGTTCCCGCTCCACCGGCGGTCCCGGACAATCAGCACGAGGCGCGTCCGGGTCCCGGTGACGACGGTACCCGCAGGGACCATGCCGGTCCCGGCGGGCAAACTGGCTTCGGCCCGCATACCGGCTACGTCCCCAACGAGAACCGGCGGTCCGACGGCCTGGTCCGCGACACGATGGGACCGGGAGCCGGCGCTGCAGCATACGGTGGACAGGTTTCCTCGCGGGATAGCAACGGCCGGGGCACTGGCTGGGGCACTGGCGGCGGAAACTCCCTGGGCCGTGACCCGTCCGGCCGGGACCGGTAGGACGGCGCTCCTTTCCGCGAACGGGCGGATTGGGTCCGTTCCCGTTGCGTTTTGGGCCGCCCATGGGCTTAGGTTGCGGATAGGACGCGTACGCCGCAGGCACCCAGGAGGCCGGAGTGGACGAATACGTGATTGTGGTCGAGACGGGCTACAAGATGGCCTCGGCCGCCCACCGGGTGACCTTCACCGAGGCAATGTCCCGGAGAGAGGCCACCCGGCTGTTCCTCGATCTGATAGAGGGCCTGCGCGAGGACCTGCTGCCTGCTCGGGCGGACAGCTCCATTCTGGAGGTCTCGCCCACCGAATTCCTGCAGGTCCATCAGGCCATGGGCGGCTCCGTAGTGCTGGACCGGGTTACGCTCACTCGCCGCCTGCACTGAGCCGCCGACCCGCAGGGGGCGCGGTCCCGCGGGTCCGCCGGTCAGCCCTGGAACTGCCGTCTGCAGTACTTCGGTGCACCTGCCGGCAGAGGGCATTGACCTCCCGCGCCGTCGACTCCTAATTTTGAAGCAGGGTGCGGCGAGTGCTGTCAGGTCCCCGCATCCTCCTACCCCCCCCAACAAGCAGGAGCCGGCCATGGAATCAGCTTCGGGTGCCTCCGGAATCGCGATGTCCGCAGATGGAACGCCAATTGCGTGGTCCCGCCAGGGCAGCGGCCCGCCGCTGGCGATCGTAGGGCCCCTGCTGGCGCACCGCAGCAGTCCCGCAACGGTGGTCCTGGCGGACGCCCTGAAGCAGAACCACACCGTCTACACCTATGACCGCCGGGGCATCGGTGAAAGCGGCATGGGTGAGGAATACACCGCGGAGTCGGACGTTGATGATCTGCTGGCAGTCCTCCAGGTCGCCGGGGAATCCACGGACCTTTACGGCTTTGACGAAGGGGCCTTCCTGGCCCTCCGGGCGGCCGAGGAATCCACGGTGGTCAGCCGGGTCGTCGCATTGGAGCCAACCCTCTCCCTCGCGGACGGCGAGGACGAGTTGCTCGTCCTGCAGACCGAAATCGAGGGGCTCAGCGGTATCCGCATCCCCGTCCTCGTTATGGCCGGCAGCAGCAGCGGCGAAGACACCCAGGACCTGGCGCGGCAGACCGCCGATGCCCTGGAATCGGGCGAGTTCCTGCTGCTCGAATCCGACACCCGTGGCATTCCGGATGCCGCCCTGACCGATGCCATTGAATCTTTCCTGAGCTGAGTGCTTCCGGCGTAAGCTGGAGCCCAATCTTCGAGCTCTCAGCAAAGGACGGCAGATGTCCCAGTTCAACGGTGCCGGCACCGCACGCGTCAACGACCCTGAGGTTATCGAGCGGTTGCTTCGGAACAAAACCGCCAGGTGGGCGATCGTGGGCCTGTCCAACAACCCGCTCCGCCCCGCCGTCGGCGTCTCACGCTTCATCCAGGATCACCTGGGCATGGAGATCATCCCGGTGAGCCTGAAGGGCGACGACGTACACGGCAACAAGGGTTACCGCCGGCTCAGCGAGATCCCGGGGAGCATCGACGTGGTGGACTGCTTCGTGAACTCGGACCGGGTGGGCGACATCGTGGACCAGGCCATTGAAGCGGGTGCAAAGGCCGTGTGGATGCAGCTCGGCGTGGTGGACGAAGCCGCCGCAGCGCGCGCGGCAGCGGCAGGGCTCGACGTCGTGATGGACGCCTGCCCGGTGATCGAAGCGCCAAGCTACGGGCTCTAGAGCTTGGCGAACCGGGCGCGGATAATTCCGATGTACAGCCCGTAGAGCATCAGCCCTATTCCCACCGCTGCCAGCAACACCATGCCGAAGGGCTGGCCGCGCAGCGTATGCAGGGCGCCGTCGAGCCCGGTGGACTGCTCCGGATTCGCATTCACGGCAGCCACGGTGAGCAGCACGCCCAGGATGCCGAGCGACACTCCCTTGGCAATGAAGCCCGCCACACCGGTGATGTCCACGGCCTTCGGCCAGAGCGTTCCGGGAATGCCGGTCAGGTCCCGACGGAAGCGGCGGGTGGCTCCCTTGAAGATGAAGTAGCCGCCGATGCCCACCACCACCAGCCCGGCCAGTCCCAGAATCCATTGGCCGGCGGGAACTGCCAGCAGGCGGGCGGTCCAGCCGACCGAGGAAGAACTGCCGTCATTGCTGCCGCGACCCAAGGCAAAGGAGGCGAAGGACGTGCCGATGGCCGCGTAGACAACCACCTGACCGGCGTTCCTGGCCCGGTCCTTCCACAGCTCCTTGTCCTTGAGCTGCCTGCCCGGGAGGAAGATCCGGGTGAGCTGGAACAGCGCCAGCGCGTAGCAGCCGAGGAAACAGAACCAGACCAGCACATACCCGGCGGGCTGTTCAGCCACGGCGGCCACGGCGCCGCTGGTGTCCGCGTTGCCGGAGCCGCCCGCGTTGATTTGCAGGGCAATGGCGCCGATGACAATGTGCACGATCCCGCTGGCCACATAACCAACGCGCGCGAACCGCTCGAAGGCCTTGGAATCGGCGGCGCGCTCCGCCGCCTCGCTGACGGGCCGGGCACCGTGGTTATTCTGCTTCACAACCGTAAGTCCTTCGCTCCGCTGCCGGCACGCCCGCAGCAATTTACCTGTTCCTTCCTATCCTTGCACCCATAGGCTGCGGCAGTGCCACGGCAGGGGAGGCGGGGATAGGCTTTGGAGCATGGATGCGGGTGAACTTCGGCGGTTGTGCCTTGCCCTGCCCGGCGCGTTTGAAGACTTCCCCTTCGGCCCGGAGTCTTCGGTCTTCAAGGTGCGGGCCGCCGACGGCAAGGCGAAAATGTTTGCCCTGGCGGCGCTTGCGGATGAGCCCCTGATGATCAGCCTGAAGTGCGAGCCGGAACTGGCACTGCAGCTTCGGGCCGCGCATCCGCAGATCTCCGGGGCATGGCACATGAACAAGACGCACTGGAACCAGGTGGAGGTGGCCACGGGCCTGCCCCGGGAAATGATCCGGGACCTGGTGGAGGACTCCTATGACCTGGTGGTGGCCTCGCTGCCGCGCAAGGACCGGGAATCACTGTCCTGGAAGGGCCTGGCCGGCGGGTGAGGGGCTCGGCAGGCTTCACCTACGCGGAGCAGGGGAGGACCGAGCGGCCCTATCCGGCACCGATGACAGACCGTTGGCCGGCGGGTTACCGGCTGGTGCTGCGCAAGGAAGAACTGACCGTCACCGATCCGCAGGCCGCGTTCCTCCGTCTGACCACCGGGCTGCTGGACTGGGACCTGCACCGCCGGGCGGGGCTGTACGTGGCGCCCGGGACGCCGCGGGCCGCCCCCGGTGTGGATATGGCCTCGGGCGTGGGGTTCGGGCGGGTGCGCTACTACGCGCCGTGCCGGGTGATCTGGTCAACGCAGGCAGTGCTGGACGACGACGGCGTCCCGGTCCGCGGGCAGCGCAGCGGTTTTGGGTATGGAACCTTGCCGGGACACCCGGAGAGGGGTGAAGAGGGCTTTTATGCCGAACTCGGCGAGGACGGCCGACTGTATTTCCGGATCGCGGCGTACAGCCGCCCGGGCAATCGGGTGGTCGGTGCCGTGAACCTGGTCAACGTGCGGATCCAGCAGTTCTACACCAACCGGTATTTCAGGGCAGCCTATCAACTGGCTTCCGGAAGCTGATCCCGCCTAAGGCTGAACCGCAGCACCATCGTACTTTCCTCCTCCGGAAGGAATCCGGCAGTGAGCAGCACGGACTGAGACGCCTCGTTGGCGGGTTCGGTGTACGCGGTGACCTCCTCCACTCCTGGCTGGTCCAGGATGAAGCGTGTCAGGGCAATAAGCGCCTCGGCCGCGTATCCCTGCCCCCGGCGGGACGGCACGACGTTATAGGTGACCTCCACGGCGTTCTCCAGCGGGACCCCTTCAAAACCAATGGTGCCCACCACCAGGGATGTGGAGCACTCACGGATCAGCCGCATCCCGAAGGATGCCGCCGCCGGCGTCAGGAGGCCCGCCTCAAAAGCCCGGCGGGCGGCGTCGTAATCGGTGGGCTGGGGGAAGTCCTCGGCCCAGTCCGGCCGGCGCGTCTGGATAATGAGGGCGTCCACTTCGGCCGCGGTCATCACGTCAAGCGACAGGCGCTGGGTGGGGATGCCTGCGTTTGCTGCGAGGCTCTCGGGGGTTATGCTCACGAGCCAATTTTGCACGTACTTTCGGGTTTTGCATCATTCAACGCACCCGGACCCGGAGGGCGCTACCTGGTTTGGTGCCCAACAGGTACGAAGAGCATCCGAAACGAGTTCGCCAGGAGGAATCCGAATAGCCCCGTGGACGTCGTGGGCTGTTGGAGCAGCAGCAGCGAAGTAATGAGCATTACCGCGCACAATACCGCGATCGCCGCCATGAATTTTACCCGTCCCCGATCCGCAGTCAGCACCTGTTCCCGGCCCCGGCTGCGGGCCCCCGCCAGCAGCCACACCCCGGTGCCTGCTGCCAGCAGCCCGGCCGCAACGGTGAGACCGGCCGTCAGCCGGTCATCCCCGCTGAATAGATACGGCAGGCTCATGATTAGTGGGACGGCGCCCGCCGCCAGGCTTAGTACTCCGCCAATCTGGCGGACCTGCTGCGTTCGGTTAGGCTTCTCCATGCCTGAGGAGCCTACACGGACCCGGCAGGCCATGCCGGGCCGCGTGCAGGCGGCCGAACTAGCCGAAGTAGCGGGGCAGGGTCCCTTCGTGGGCAGCCTTCAGCTCATCCAGCGGCAGGGTGAAGTTGCTCTGGAAGTCCAGGGCGCCGATCTCCGTATCCACCACACCGATCCGGGCATGGGCGAAACCTCGCGCCGAGCACATGTCCTTGAACCGGACTTCCTCGCTCCGGGCCACTGCGACGACGGCGCGGGCCTGGGACTCGGAGAACAGCAGGGTGAACAGGTCCACCCCGTCACGTTCGCACACCTCGCCGAGGCCAATCCGGGCGCCGACGCCGAAGCGCAGGGCCATCTCGGACAGTGCGGCGGCGAGGCCGCCTTCGGAGAGGTCATGCGCGGCGTCGATCATGCCGTCACGGGAGGCGTTAACCAGCAGTTCCCCGAGCAGTTTCTCCGCCTGCAGGTCCACCTTGGGCGGCTGTCCGCCCAGGTGGCCGCGCAGGTTCGCGTATTCGGAGCCGTCCAGCTCGTCCTGCGTGGTGCCCATCAGGTAAATGGCCTGGCCGTCCTGCCGCCAGCCCGACGGCGTGCGCCGGGCGACGTCGTCGAACACGCCCAGCACACCCACCACGGGGGTGGGATGGATGGCGACGCCGCCGGTCTGGTTGTAGAGCGAGACGTTGCCGCCGGTGACGGGCACGCCGAGTTCGCGGCAGCCGTCAGCCAGCCCGCGCACGGACTCGGCGAACTGCCACCTGACCTCCGGGTCCTCCGGGGAGCCGAAATTCAGGCAGTCGGTGACCGCCAGCGGCTTGGCGCCGGCGGTGGACACGTTGCGGTAGGACTCGGCCAGGGCCAGCTTCGCGCCCTCGTACGGATTGAGGTAGGAGTAGCGGCCGTTGGCATCGGTGGAAACAGCGACGCCCAGGCCTGTGGTTTCATCCACGCGGACCACACCGGCGTCGTCCGGCATGGCCAGGGCGGTGTTGCCCTGCACATAGCGGTCGTATTGGTTGGTGACCCAGGACTTGTCGCACATATTCGGCGAGGCCATGAGTTCCAGGATGGCGTCCTTGACCGCGGCGCTGCCGAAGGGCCGTTCCGCGTTGAAGGAGTTGGCCTGGATGCTGTCCTGCGCGGCCGGCCGGGACATGGGGCGCTGGTACACCGGGCCCTCATGGGCCACCGTGCGCGGATCCACGTCCACAATGGTTTCGCCGTCCCAGTCGATGATCAGCCGGCCGGTGCCGGTGACTTCGCCGAGCCAGGAGTACTCCACGTTCCACTTGTCCATGATGGCCTCGAACGCTTCCACGTTCTCCGGCGTCACCACGGCCATCATGCGTTCCTGGGACTCGGACATCAGGATCTCGCCGGGGGTGAGCGTGGGATCGCGCAGCAGCACGTTGGTCAGTTCCACGTGCATGCCGCCGTCGCCGTTGGAAGCGAGTTCCGACGTCGCGCAGGAAATGCCGGCCGCGCCCAGGTCCTGGATGCCCTCCACCACGGAGGACTTGAACAGTTCCAGGCAGCACTCGATGAGCACCTTTTCGGCAAACGGATCGCCCACCTGGACGGCGGGGCGCTTGGAGGGTTTGTCCGCATCGAAGGACTCGGAGGCCAGCACGGAGGCGCCGCCGATGCCGTCGCCGCCGGTGCGGGCACCGAAGAGCACCACCTTGTTGCCGGCGCCGGAGGCGTTGGCCAGGCGGATATCCTCGTGGCGCATTACGCCCACGGCCAGGGCATTGACCAGGGGGTTGCCCTGGTAGACGGAGTCGAAGACCAGTTCCCCGCCGATGTTGGGCAGCCCCAGGGAGTTGCCGTAGCCTCCGATGCCGGAGACGATGCCGTGCACCAGGCGGGCGGTGTCCGGGTGGTCGATGGCGCCGAAGCGCAGCGGATCCATCACGGCCACCGGGCGGGCGCCCATGGAGATGATGTCGCGGACAATGCCGCCGACGCCGGTGGCGGCACCCTGGTAGGGCTCCACGAAGGAGGGGTGGTTGTGGGATTCGACCTTGAAGGTCACGGCCCAGCCCTCGCCGATGTCGACGACGCCGGCGTTCTCGCCGATGCCCACCAGCAGGTGTTCCTTCATTTTGTCGGTGACCTTGTCACCGAACTGCTTCAAATGCACCTTGGAGGATTTGTACGAGCAGTGCTCGGACCACATCACGGAGTACATGGCCAGTTCCGCCGCGGTGGGGCGGCGGCCCAGGATCTCCACCACGCGGTGGAATTCGTCTTCCTTCAGGCCGAGCTCAGCCCAGGGCAGCTCGGTGTCAGGGGTGGCGGCGGCATGCTCAACGGTGTCGATGCGGAACTTCTTCTGCTCAGCGGCAGCACTGGGGGAAACGGTCATGACTTGCCTCCGGCAACGAGCGAGTTGAGGACAGAGCTGAAGATGCGCAGCCCGTCGGTGCCGTAGCCCAGGCCGACCTCGCCGTAGGCGGAGGAATCCGGGCCGAAACCGGGTTCGACGGCGTGTTCGGGGTGGGGCATCAGCCCGACGACGTTTCCTGCGGCGTTGGAAATGCCGGCGATGCCGCGGCGGGACCCGTTGGGGTTCTCGCCGTCGTAGCGGAAGACCACCCGGCCCTCGCCTTCCAGCTCGTCCAGCGTTTTCTCGTCTGCGACGTACTGCCCGTCCTGGTTCTTGAGCGGAACAACCATCCCGGCGGCGGGTTCGTAGGCGTTGGTCCAGGCGGTGGTGTTGTTTTCCACGCGCAGCAGCTGGTCCGCGCAGGAGAATTTCAGGTGGTTGTTCTTGATCATGGAACCGGGCAGGAGGTGCGCCTCGGTGAGGATCTGGAAGCCGTTGCAGATGCCCAGCACGGGCATGCCGCCAGCCGCGGCGTCCACTACCTTTTCCATCAGCGGGGCAAAGCGGGCAATCGCTCCGGCGCGCAGATAGTCGCCGTAGGAGAACCCGCCGGGGATGATTACGGCATCCACCGACTGCAGGTTCGCTTCGGCATGCCAGAGTCCGACGGCGGTGCCGCCGGCGATGGTCACGGCGCGGGCGGCGTCGCGGTCGTCCAGGGTGCCGGGGAAGGTGATGATACCTATCCGGACGGCGCGCAGCGCGTCGTTTTCGGGGGCGACGGAAAAGTCGCCGATCAGGGGTGTGCTCAAGATCAGGCCTCCGGGATTACTTCAACGCGGGTGACGTCTTCGATCACGGGATTGGACAGCAGCGTCGCGGCGGCGGTGCGGGCCTGCTCCAGGATTTCGGGGGTGACGTCTCCGTCTACGGTGAGCTCGAAGCGCTTGCCCTGGCGGACTCCGGCAAAACCGGTCAGTCCCAGGCGGGGGAGCGCCCCTGCAATGGCCTTGCCCTGCGGATCGAGGATTTCAGGCTTGGGCATAACATCAACAACGATCCGGGGCATCCGGCAGCTCCTCTAGACGAGATGGGTGGCCGCGGACCTTGCCGTCTCACGCTGATTCAGCGCTCCGCGAGCTTGCACTTGCCATTCTAGCGGCGTTACCTGCGTTACGGTGACTGGTCTGGCCTAGGCCGGGATCTCCAGCTGGAAGCCGCAGGCGCAGCGGAGCACAGTGGTCTCCAGCTGTACGTCCACCGGTTCCTGCGGCATGGATTCCACGGTGATCGGTTCGAAAATGGAGCGCTGCCGGCTGTCCCGGGGCTGCATGGGTTCGCCGCAATGCATGTATTCCGCGTCATCGGACTCCAGGAGCCCGCGTGCCCAGAGGTATTGGTCCTCGGGGCTTGCTTCAATAGACAATTTTTGTGCTTTCAGTTGAGACCGGAACATCGTCGTCCGGAAGATACTAAGCATGCTTACTCAATAATATGCCATGAGGTGCCGGGGTATGTACAGGGTTGCCGGTGACGTGGTCCGGATCACCTCCGGTTACAGTGAAGCGTGAAATTGATGCAAGCGAAGCCGGCCACGGTCCGCCGGTTCATGAACATTTGGCCGCCCTTTGCCTTCACCGGCATTCGGGTCACCCGACTGGATCCTGAATATCTGGGTGTTTCCGTGCGGCTGCGGTCCTACTGGTGGAACAAGAACGTGGCGGGGGTGCATTTCGGCGGTTCGCTGTTCGCCATGACCGATCCGTTCTGGATGATGCTGCTGCTCCATCACCTCGGCAGTGACCATGTTGTCTGGGACCGCGCCGCCGAGATTGAGTTCATGAAGCCGGGGAAGGGCGAGGTACGGGCAGAGTTTGTCCTGGATCCGGCCGACGTCGAACGCCTGCGCGGGCTGGCCCGGGACGGAGAGAAGGTACTCGAGTGGTTCTCCGTGGACGTGACCGACGGCAGCGGCGAAGTGGTGGCCCGGATACGCAAGCAGGTCTACGTGCGGCGGAAGCGGGACCAGGCCGGCGTGCCGGAGCCCAGCGGAACGGCGGCGGTCCGTGAATAACGGCGCCAACCCGACCATCCCGACGGGCGACACAGTCCTGGTTTCCGGCATCGCCGCAGCACTGCTGCTTTTGCTGGTGTGGGCGGTCATCCGTCTGGCCCGTTCGAGCGCAGTCACTGCCGGGGAGCGGCTTGGGCTGCTTCTCTTCTGCCTGATATTCCCCGTGCTGGGGCCCATCTGTACATTGGTGATCCTGGCCCGGCGGGAAAGCGTGCGTCGTAGCTAGAGGGTGCCGTCCGCAGGTCCCAGCAGGGCCGTAAGCCGTTCCCAGCGCGAAATCTGGCAGCCGTCCTTCAGCGAGAAGCTCGTGTCCACGGCCTCGCCGCGAACCATTCCGGTGACGTGCGCACGCTGCATCCCGCGGATCTGCTGGGTGCAGAGCTGGTCCGCTGCCGGCTCCGCGAGGGCGGCCGCGCCCTGTTCCGCGAGCAGGGCACAGGCCCCTGCCGGATCCGGGACGTTCGAGCCCTCCCGCGGCACGGCGCCGTCGCACTGCAGTGTCCAGGTGCTGCTCGGCGTTGTCCCGTCCACACTGAACTCGATGGTCAGTGAAACAGGTGCTTCGGTAGCGGTGCTGCCGGGCTCCGGGGGAGAAGCCGGGGGGACGGACGGAGTGGGGGAGGCGCCGGGTGTGGGGGAGACGCCGGGTGTGGCCGGGGATGATTCGCCGGGGGACTGCGGGGAGTCCGGGGACTGGCCGGAGTCGGCACCGCAGGCTGCCAGCAGGGCGGCAGTGCACAGCAGCAGGGGAACTAGTACGGTTCCTGAAATGTTGCGCACTGAACGGCCTCCATTGGTTGCGGAGCCACCAGCCTAGCCAACCCTGTCAAGCAGGACCCGCCGAATCCTCAGCAGCCTCTGCCTGTGCCGAGAAGTAGGGTCCCTGGCTCGGGAAGTAGTTATTGAAGTCCGGTGCCGGGTCGCCGCTGCGGGCGGCCAGCAGCCGGTCCAGATAGTATTCCCAGCCCGGCCCAACGCTCGAAACGGCCTGCGGATCCTCCAAATGGTGGATGAAGTCCAGTACGCTTCCGGCCGGATCGTCACGGAGGCGGATTTCCAGGTCCCAGCTGCCGTATTCGTCCTCAACCAGCAGGCGCAGCAATTCCGGCGAGACACAGTCGGCAATGCGGACCCGGCTCCAGGGCAGTCCCTCTTCGAAGAGCATCTGCAGGTCAACGGTGCCGCCCCTGCCCGGGGTTCCTTCCCAGCGGCCGAACCACTGGGCCGTCTGGTCCGGGTCGGTGAAGCTGGGCCACACTGCTGCCGGCGGCTCCGTGAACCGGCGGTTCAGGATTAGGTCGTAGGTATCGGGACCGGTGCGGATAACCCGGCCGGTTGGCTCTGGCTGCATAGCTGCCCTCCAAAGGGTTCCAGCAGGCTCAGGATGCGGGCCCGCACCAAGCGGCGATCCACCGTCCATTATCGGTCTTGGACGCGTCTTGGGCTACACCGGCAACCGAGTGCGCCGGTCCCCTTCTGCGGTGGTGCCCTCGGCTAGGGTAGGCCGGAACGAAGGGGCGTGCACGTGATCATCACCGAGTTTCCGCGGGACCTGCTCATGACAGGGGCAATCTTCGGAGTGGCCGCTTTCGCGTGGGCAGGGTGGGCCCAGGAGCGTCCGCCGCAGCACCTGAGCTGGCGCATCCTCCTCGGCGCCCTGGGCCTGGGCGGTGTTGCGCTGGCGGCCGTCACTATTCCGGCCGTGATCAGCAACTGGGCTCAGCCAACCGCAATCGTTTTCGGGGGGCCGGCCTTCGCCTGGTACGTTGCCGTGTTCTGGCTGGAAGTGGCCTCGATGATCGTCCTCGTCATTATTGCCTCACGCCGGAAGCGCCGTGACCTTGTCGCACCGATAATCCTCGCGATCGTTGGCATCCA
Source organism: Arthrobacter sp. zg-Y769 (assembly GCF_020907405.1). GTDB lineage: Bacteria > Actinomycetota > Actinomycetes > Actinomycetales > Micrococcaceae > Arthrobacter_B. The sequence continues at coordinate 8,690 of NZ_JAJJOE010000011.1, read as the reverse complement.
TTTCATCCCGCTGGCGTGGGTATTCATGCAGCCGATCTTCATCCTCACCGGAGTGGTGCTGACAGCCGTTGCGGTGATAGCGGCCCTCGTGCCGGACCGGTCGGCGGCACGCAGCTTCTGGTGTGGTCTATTCGGCAGCGGGACGCTGCTCATCGTCGGAGCGGCCTGCACGGCAGCCGGCTTCGGAGAACTGGGCTGATACAGCGGTCGAAATCAGTTCACCGGTCAGCTAGGGGCCGAACGACGGGTTCCAGCAGACTCAGGATGCAGGACCTCAGCTGCTGCGATTCCTCGGCAAAGCCGCGTTGTGCGGCTGCATACTGTGCCCGGCCGGCGGGAGTCTCCACGGCGATCGGCGTGTAACCCCAATCCGCCAGGTCGTAGGGGGAGGCGCACATGTCCATTTCCCGGATGCGCCAGGACAGTTCGAAGGCGTCCATCACCACTTCGCTGGGCAGCAGCGGGACCAGCTTGTAGGCCCACTTGTACAGGTCCATGTTTGCATGCAGGCAGCCGGGCTGCTCGAGGTCCCGCTGGTTTTCGCGAGTGGGCGTGAGTTCGTTCAGCGGCACCGCCTCCGGCGTGTAGAACCGGAAGGCATCGAAATGGGTGCAGCGGATGCGGCTGCGCTCCACCAGCTCGTCGGTCCCTTCCGCACCCAGCCGAAGCTGCAGGTAGTCGTGCCGGATGCCGTTGTCCTCCGACTTGTACGCCATGGCCCACTCGTGCATGCCGAAGCAGCCCAGCACGGGCTTACGGGCGGCCGTGCGGGAAAGCAGCATGGTGGTAAACCCGAGGGCATCGCCGCGCACCGCTGCGAACCCGTCGACATCAACGGTGACGGCGGGTGCGTCGGCGTCGAGTCCCGCGGCTTCCCGTTCGGCGTCCGTCAATGTCCGGTAGAACTTCCAACCGGTGCGCTCGAGCGCGGAAGGGCCGGTGAGGACGACGCCGGCACCCGGGTGCCAGCGCAGCAGCTGTCCGGGTTTCTGGGAGTAGTAGGTGAACAGGAAATCTTCCACCGGGTGCTTCCGGCCGGCCGAGCGCCGGGCAAGGAAACCTTCGGTGAAGGGCCGGACGCGGTTTTCGTGCGCCGCCTGGCGGGGCAGCCACTGGTCCTCGGTCAGGACGGCGGGGCGGGCGGAAGCAATCACCGTTCCATTATCCTGCCTCGCCGGGTGTCCGTCACCCGGTGCCTGCGCTGGCTCCCGTGCGGCCCCGGCGGCCCCAAGGCAGCCGACCAATCCTTAGTACGATAAGAACGGCAATGCCCGTTGGAAAGGTGCAGCATGGTTGAGAAGGAAAGCTTCGTGTCCCGGTTCATGCGGACCACGGGCAAAGTGCGGCTGATCTTCGGACCGGCGCAGCAGGGGTCGCTGGACCATCCCATGACCGAGGAGAACCAGGCCCTGCTCAAGGTGCAGCAGGAGCAGGAGAAAGCCATGTGGGAAACGGTCACCCGCGCGGACGGCAGCAGTTACATCGTCTCCCGCGAGCGTCATTAGCCACTTCCTGGGCACCCATATGTGACTGGTGCAGACCGTGTTCGTAGCGCTCGTCATCGTAGGACCCCTGCTGGGGGCGTGGCTTATACCCCGGGTGCGCGCGGCCCGCGTACTACATCGTGCTCTTTGGTCCGCTGGTCCTGCTGGCCGGCATCGTGACCCGCCGGCCCGTGGCCATGTTCCTTGCCGGTGTCGCCTTGTCGGCACTGATCGAGGCGGCAGCCGCCCTGTGGATCCACCGGGCCCGCAGCAGGCGGGGCCTGTCGGCGGATTCCCCGCTCCAGCCGGTTAGGCCGGAACCCTAGCGGCCGGTGCCGCCGTACACCGTGGCCTCACTGTCGCCGTCGAGCTCGAAGGCCGCATGTACCGCGCGCACCGCCGTGTCCAGAAGCTGGGCGCTGGTGACCACGGAGATGCGGATCTCCGAAGTGGAAATCATGTCGATGTTGACTCCGGCGTGGTGCAGGGCTTCAAAGAAGCGGTGCGAGACGCCCGGGTTGGAGCGCATGCCGGCGCCGATGAGGGAGAGCTTGCCGATCTGCTCGTCGTAGTCGATGGTGTCGAAGCCGACCTCGGCCTTGGCTGCGTTCAGCGCATCGATGGCTTCCTTGCCGTCGATGATGGGCAGCGTGAAGGAAATGTCCGTCCGGCCCGAACCCTGCGTGGAGACGTTCTGCACGATCATGTCGATATTGGAGTTGGCGCCGGCCACGATGCCGAAGATCTCTGCGGCCTTGCCGGGGATATCCGGGACGCCCACCACGGTGACCTTGGCTTCGGAGCGGTCATGGGCGACGCCGGAGATGATGGGCTGTTCCAAGGGTTCTCCCTCTTGAATCTTGATTTTGTCATCGGGGCTGGGCAGGACCCAGGTTCCCTCATGTGAGCTGAAGGACGAGCGGACATGCAGGGGCACACCGAAGCGGCGGGCGTATTCCACGCAGCGCAGGTGCAGGATCTTGGCGCCGGATGCCGCCATTTCCAGCATTTCCTCGCTGGAAATCTTCTCGATTTTCTGGGCGCTGGCAACCACCCGGGGATCGGCGGTGTACACGCCGTCGACGTCGGTGTAGATCTCGCAGACGTCCGCTGCCAGGGCCGCTGCCAGGGCCACGGCCGTGGTGTCCGAACCGCCGCGGCCGAGGGTGGTGATGTCGTGGCTGTCCTGGCTGACGCCCTGGAAACCGGCAACGATCGCAATGTCGCCCCGCTCGATGGCGGTCTTGATGCGGTGCGGGGAAACGTCGATGATCCGGGCCTTGCCGTGGAACGCATCGGTGATCATGCCGGCCTGGCTGCCGGTGAAGGACTGCGCGGAGCCGCCGAGCTGGTTGATGGCCATCGCCAGCAGTGCCATTGAGATACGCTCCCCGGCACTGAGCAGCATGTCCATTTCCCGGGCGTTGTTCAAAGTGGTGATCTGGCCGGCCAGGTCCAGCAGCTCATCGGTGCTGTCACCCATGGCGGAGACCACAACCACCACTTCGTTTCCGGCGGCATGGGTATCCACCACGCGCTTAGCCACGCGCTTGATGCCTTCGGCGTCCGCTACGGAGGATCCGCCGAATTTCTGCACTATCAGGCTCATGCGTACACTTTCTCAAGTTTCATTGCGGTTGCTGGTGCCCGGCATCTTCGACGCGGCTTCGAACTGTTCCCTGAGGAAAGCGGGCGGTACTACCCACGCGTCCGTCCAGAAAGTCTATCGCCGCCGTCGTGCAGTGCCGAAATACATTCACGTAACCTGAGGCCGCCGACGAACCCGACGTACCGCCGAGCTGCCGGAACCCGGATCGGCCAGGCCCCGAAGGAGCGTCCTGGCTTAGGACATGCTCCGGCGGCCCTCAAAGGCGCGGCCGAGGGTGATCTCGTCCGCGTATTCCAGGTCTCCGCCTACGGGCAGGCCGGAGGCCAGGCGCGTGACCTTGATGCCCAGGGTCTTCAGCATCCGGACCAGGTAGGTGGCCGTGGCTTCGCCCTCGAGGTTCGGGTCGGTGGCGATGATGATTTCGGAGATCTGCTCATCCGACAGCCGGCTGAGCAGTTCGCGGATGCGCAGCTGGTCCGGGCCGATGCCGGCAATGGGATTAATGGCCCCGCCCAGCACGTGGTAGCGGCCGCGGAAGGACCGCGTACGCTCCACCGCAATCACGTCCTTGGACTCTTCGACCACGCAGATCATGGTCGGATCACGCCGCGGGTCCCGGCAAATGGTGCAGGTTTCCTGCTCGGTGACGTTACCGCAGACGCTGCAGAACTTGACCCGGTCCTTGACGGTGACAATGGCGGTGGCCAGTTTCTTCATGTCATCGGGATCGGACTCGAGGATGTGGAACGCGATGCGCTGGGCGGACTTGGGCCCGACGCCGGGAAGACGGCCTAGTTCATCAATGAGTTCCTGAACGGCACCTTCGTACACGTAACCTTCTCTGCTGGGTTGGACTGCGTTTATAGCTGGTAGTTGCTTGGGTTTTTATGCTGTTTCACCGGTGGTGTGCCGGGCAGGGAACCAATGCCGGTCAGCGGCCGTCCAGGCTGCGTTCCTCGATCAGGCGGCCCCCCAGAATCCGTTCGATCGCCTTACGCCCCACCATCCCGGAGTCCTCAAGCGTGATGTCATCCGCGCTGGGAACATCTTCGACGTAGGTCGAGTCTACTGGCCGGTTCCCCCGGGCGGGCGCTCCGCCGCCGCGCTGGGCAGCCTCATTGAGCAGTTTCTGATAGCGGCTCAACGGCTGGTTGGGGGCGCCGCCGGCCGTGGCTGCAGTTCCGGCCGCCGGGGGAGCCGACGTCGGGGCGCCCGGTGCCGTTGCGCCGCCCTGGCTGGGCGCGGTCTTGGTTCCGGGCCGAGCCGTCAAGGCGGTGGGTGCGGCCGACGCCGGCACCCCGGCTCCGGGGGCACCTGCGGGTGCGCTTGCTGCCGGTGATGTCGCTGACGCCGATCCGTTGGCGGCGCGGGGATCCGGCGTTCCATTTGCCGGCCGGGTGGTGGACCCGGTGCCGGCCCAGTCGGTGCTGGCCCATTCGGAGTCCGAAAGGTGCCCGCCGGAGTACACGTCCACGGGTGCCTCGGCGGTCTCCCAGGCATTGCTTTCCGGTGCATCGTTGAACGGGTCGCTGGGTTCGTCCGGCCACGGCTCATCCGACGGCCGGTTTCCGCCGGACCGCCCTGCGGTGCGTCCGCCGGTGCTGCCGTTCCTGCCGGAGGTGCCTCGGGCGGCATGTCCGGGGCCGTTGGAGGGACTTCCGTTGCCAGTGCTGTTTGCACCACCGTTTGTGCTGGCGGCTCGACGCCGGAGGGCGGCCGTAGCTGCATTGACGGGTGCGCCGGCTGCTGGTCCGGGCACGCGTGCGTCCGGTGCCGCCGGTTCCTTGGGGGAAGCAGCCTCCGCCGGTGTAACCGATGCGGGTGCTGCCACCGGTGCCGCCACTGGCTGCGCCTGCTGCGCCGCTGGCGCCGCCGCCGGCTGCGTTGAAGGTGCCGGCGTTGGCTGCGTGGGAGCGGCGTGAGCCTGCTTGGCTGCCTGCGCCGTCGGTTCCGGAGCAGAAGGGGCCTGCGCCGACGGCGCCGGGGCCACCGGTGCCTGCGCTACAGGTGCCTTGGCGGCCGGTGCGGATGCCGGCGCTTGCCGGCTATCGGCTTTTGGGCCCGACTCACCCGCTGACGCCGAGCTGTCATGGATCGGATTGATCTGGCAGTCCAGCGCCAGGACCTGATGGATCGCCTTGCGCAGGTTTTCCAAATGGTCGGGGCGGTTGAAGTTGGTGGCAGCGCCCGGGTTGGTGAAGGCAAGTTCAAGCACCTTGCCGTCGAAGGCGCGCGGGCTGGAGTTTTTGCTGACGTTCAGCCAGGTGGCACGGCGGATGCTGGTCAGGGCGTCCATGATTTCCGGCCAGGCGCGGCGGATCATCTCGATCTGTCCGCTTCCGCCGGCGGTGGGAGCCGAACCGGGGCCGGCTGGTCCTTGCTGGGCCGGAGCCTGCCGCTGCTGAGGCTGAGCCGGTGCCTGCTGCGTCGGTGCTGTCTGAGTCGGCGCAGGCTGGGACGGTCGGCCGGCGGCAGGCCGCGAACCGTTGGATCCCGCTGCGGGCGCGGAGCTTGACGCGGAAGGGGCATCCGCAGGGGAAGGCGCCTGCGTAGGCGTGGACCAGGTTCCGCCCCAGTCCAGGGAACTCCCGGCAGGCTTGCTGTCCTCACGTGCGGCTTCGGGAGCAGCGGTGTCCGCTGCCGCCGCTGCGTTGGGGACGGGAGTTGCTGCGGTGTCGATTCCCCGGGGTGCCGACGGGGCTTCGTCAACGGCAGGTGCCGAGCCGGCCTGCGAAGCCGTGGGTGCGGCTGCAGGAATGGTGTTCACCGGAGACGCGGCAGCGGCGGCGCGGCCCATGGCCTCGGTGGGATCGCCTGCATAGCTGAGCCGGCGCTCCAGCCGGTCCACACGGGCGGCCGTTCCGCGTTCGGCCTGGTCCGCGGCCGGAAGCAGGATGCGGGCGCAGAGCAGTTCGAGGTGCAGCCGCGGCGACGTGGCACCGGTCATCTCGGTCAGTGCGGTGTTGGTGATGTCTGCAGCGCGGGAAAGTTCGCTGCCGCCCAGCTGGGTGGCCTGGGTCTGCATCCGGCTGATCTGGTCTTCCGGCATACCGCGGAGCACGGTGGCCGCACTGTCCGGCATCGCGTTGACGATAATCAGGTCACGGAAGCGTTCCAACAGGTCTTCGACGAATCTGCGCGGGTCCTGGCCCGTCTGGATGACACGGTCCACGGCGCGGAACACCGTAGCTGCGTCTGCGGCGGCAACTGCGTCGACGACGTCGTCGAGCAGGGACACCGGGGTGTAACCGAGCAGCGAGACAGCCAATTCGTAGTCCAGGCCGTCGGGGCCGGCGCCGGCCATGAGCTGGTCAAGGACGGAAAGGGTATCCCGCACGGATCCGCCGCCGGCACGGATGACGAGGGACAGTACGCCGGGGGCTACCGCAACGTTCTCCTGGGTACAGAGCTTTTCAAGGTAAGCCAGCAGCGGTTCCGGCGGAACGAGACGGAACGGATAGTGGTGGGTACGGGAACGGATGGTGCCAATGACCTTGTCCGGTTCCGTTGTGGCGAAGATGAACTTGATGTGTTCCGGCGGCTCTTCGACGATCTTCAGCAGGGCGTTGAAGCCGGCGGACGTGACCATGTGGGCCTCGTCGATGATGAAGATCTTGTAGCGGTCCCGGACCGGGGCGAAGGTGGCGCGCTCCCGGAGGTCACGGGCGTCGTCGACGCCGCCGTGGCTGGCCGCGTCAATCTCGATGACGTCGAGGCTTCCGGAACCGTTGCGGGCCAGCTCAACACAGCTGTCGCACTTGCCGCAGGGGACGGGAGTGGGGCCTTCGGCGCAGTTCAGGCAGCGGGCCAGGATGCGCGCAGAGGTGGTTTTGCCGCAGCCGCGGGGGCCGGAGAAGAGGTACGCGTGGTTCACGCGGTTCTTTTGCAGGGCCGCCATCAGCGGCTCAGTGACGTGCTCCTGGCCGATCACGTCTGCGAAACTCTCGGGACGGTAGCGGCGATAAAGGGCTGTACTCACAGATAGAAGCCTATCGGTTGGCACTGACGGTTTTTCCTCCGGCGGCAGGCACGGCGGAAACTCCACTTCCTCAAAAAAATTAAAGACCCCCCATGCACCTGCCAGAGCCCGCTTACCCTTGCTACCTTCCGGTCCTGGGGGAGTTCACAGGATGACACCACATGAGGGGCCGGGAACCAGTCTACCCGAAAATTCCGGGCCTCGACTCGCGGCGGATTCCGGGCGTTTTCCACCGGGCATGGAGCCCCGGCCGGGGCACGGGCCATACTGGAAAACCGTTGGACCAGGAGCGGGGAGTGCCGTTCCCAACTGATGCTGGTCTATCGGGCGGCCCCGCCTCTGACCGCCCCAACCGGAGGCAACATTGAGCCTTGCCCTATATACAGTTCTAAATCCCGCCCTATATACAGCCGGTGTTGCACCAAGCAACGCCGGCGCGGGGGCAGTGCCGTGAGCCTCGCCCTGTATACAGTGCCCGACGCCGCCGGGCTGGGTGAGCTTGGCGCCTCCTTTATAGAGGTACTGGTTCGGGACCGGCCGGCGTCCGTGCTCGGACTGGCCACGGGATCCTCGCCGCTGCCGGTCTACCGTGCCCTGGCGGCGCACGAACTGGACCTGTCCCGCGTCAGCGCCTTTGCACTGGATGAGTATGTAGGGTTGCCGGCCGGCAGCCCCCAGTCCTATGCCGCGGTCATTGACCGGGAAGTCACCCGTCCGCTGGGGCTGGACCCGGACCGTGTGGCAGTACCGGAGGGATGTGCGCAGGACCCCGCACAGGCTGCCGAAGCATTCGAGGCCAGGCTGGAAGACGCCGGAGGAGTTGACCTTCAGCTGCTGGGGATCGGACACAACGGCCATCTGGCCTTCAATGAGCCCGGTTCGCCGCTGGACTCCCGCACCCGGGTACAGCGCCTGTCCGAAACGACGCGAAGAGCCAATGCCCGGTTCTTTGCCTCGCCGGCCGAGGTTCCCCGGTTCTGTATTACCCAGGGGCTCGGAACCATCCGGCGTGCACGGCACCTGTTGCTGCTGGTCCGGGGCGGGGACAAGGCTGGAATCCTGAAGCGCGCACTGACCGGACCCGTGACTACTGACTGCCCGGCTTCCATCCTCCAGCTGCATCAGCGGGTCACCGTTATTGCGGACGAGGCCGCCGCCTCCGGGCTGGCGGGCCTGGAAGAAGCCCTGTTGCCCCCCGTCTAGGGCGGAGCGCAGATTCGACCGGCACTTTCGGGTGGCCGGTGACCGGTTTTAACCCGCCGGAAACGGTGCCGGATTCCGACGTCGAATGGGTGTCCGGGGTCACCCCTAATCCGATTTGCGGCTACGGGCAAAGGTGTGTAAAGTTTTAGAAGTCGCCGCGGCCGGGACGCTGGAAAAGCGCCCGAGCATGGCGGCCAAACCCCAACAAAAAACAGAGTCCAACCAGTGCGTGCCCTTTGCGGGGCCGGTGGGAAAGACTCCGGTTGGTGCTGGGTCGGGAACGGCGGAAACGCTTTCCTGGAAAACACTGCAGCGAAGAAGAAAGGGAAAACATTGTTTTCCCGAGTATTTTCGGATTGCGTCTGTTGTTTGAGAACTCAATAGTGTGCCAAGTTTATTGATACCAATTTATTTT
>NZ_JAJJOE010000010.1 GCF_020907405.1 Arthrobacter sp. zg-Y769 | reverse complement strand
AGCCGATGTTCTGTACGGCGGACTTCGCCCGCGCACCCGCACCCGCAGCCGTCTCATCATTCTGCGACAGCGTCTGCTTCACCAACGCAATAATGTTCCGCGTCTCATTGGCAGCATTCCGGAAACGGTTCTCCACCGCCTGGTAATCCTCCGACACACCATCAGCCTGGAAATCCGACATAGCCGCATTCACGGCCTTCTCACGCTCACCGATCAACGACTCCAGCCGGGCAACAATCGACTGGATATCCCCCTGCACCGCAGAGGAAGTATCAGTGTCATAGCTCAAACGATCCTGGGACATGGCAAATCCTTTCAACACCGGCACCCACGCGCCGGAAAGCAACGAACTAAGGAAGAACTGGAAAAGGGAAGGAAGAACTAGCGCGAGGAACCAAAACGCGCAGAGTCGAACGACGCCGACCCCTGCTGCTGGGCCGCATTGTCCGCAGCCTCCTGGTCGCCGGCCTGGAAGTGCCGGTCCATCTCCGACTGACCCGTCAGGATCGCCGACAGCGAGCTGTTCAGCTCATTGGCAACCTCATCCGTGCGTGCCTTGAACTCGTCGAACTTCACCCGGCCGGCACCGTTGAACTTGCCCTCCAGCGGCGCCGCAGCCTCCATCAGGCTCCGCACCAGCTGACCCAGATCCTCATTCGAGGAACTCGTCTGCTGCGTCAACGTCCCAAGGGTCGAAGAACCCATATCAAACTTCATGGCAAACCACCTTTTCGGCGCCCCTCGGCGCCCTCGTCCGAACTGTTCCCCCGAGCAGCCGGACGAATTCACCCCAAGATAAATTCCGTTCCATTTGCCGGTAACCCCCATCAAACCCACAGAATCCAAACCGGTCAAGGAAAACACATGGGCAGAACTACCCATCAAGACTCAGGTCCGATAAGGCAGCTATGCACACGTGCACATTAAAACAACAACGGCGCCGGATCCAGCCCGGCGCCGTTGTTTTGTGTACTCAGTAATTAGCCGATGTTCTGTACGGCGGACTTCGCCCGCGCACCCGCACCCGCAGCCGTCTCATCATTCTGCGACAGCGTCTGCTTCACCAACGCAATAATGTTCCGCGTCTCATTGGCAGCATTCCGGAAACGGTTCTCCACCGCCTGGTAATCCTCCGACACACCATCAGCCTGGAAATCCGACATAGCCGCATTCACGGCCTTCTCACGCTCACCGATCAACGACTCCAGCCGGGCAACAATCGACTGGATATCCCCCTGCACCGCAGAGGAAGTATCAGTGTCATAGCTCAAACGATCCTGGGACATGGCAAATCCTTTCAACACCGGCACCCACGCGCCGGAAAGCAACGAACTAAGGAAGAACTGGAAAAGGGAAGGAAGAACTAGCGCGAGGAACCAAAACGCGCAGAGTCGAACGACGCCGACCCCTGCTGCTGGGCCGCATTGTCCGCAGCCTCCTGGTCGCCGGCCTGGAAGTGCCGGTCCATCTCCGACTGACCCGTCAGGATCGCCGACAGCGAGCTGTTCAGCTCATTGGCAACCTCATCCGTGCGTGCCTTGAACTCGTCGAACTTCACCCGGCCGGCACCGTTGAACTTGCCCTCCAGCGGCGCCGCAGCCTCCATCAGGCTCCGCACCAGCTGACCCAGATCCTCATTCGAGGAACTCGTCTGCTGCGTCAACGTCCCAAGGGTCGAAGAACCCATATCAAACTTCATGGCAAACCACCTTTTCGGCGCCCCTCGGCGCCCTCGTCCGAACTGTTCCCCCGAGCAGCCGGACGAATTCACCCCAAGATAAATTCCGTTCCATTTGCCGGTAACCCCCATCAAACCCACAGAATCCAAACCGGTCAAGGAAAACACATGGGCAGAACTACCCATGGGCAGCGCGGCTGGATGATGCTCCGGCTGTTGCCACTCAGGTACCCGCTGGCGCAAGGGACCGGCGCGGTCCTTGCGGCGGTGCGCCCTGACTGTTAGGCCTGTTGGTAGATAAACTGCGAGGGAAGCAGTTGCCGTCCGCGGCAGACTTGCAGCTAAGCGATGAAGGGAAGTGCGGCGTGGCCAGGAAAGAACCCCGCGTAAAAGAAGTGAACGAGAGCGACATAGAGGTTAAGGGGCATCCGAAGGAATGGGCAGCCGGCATCCCTGCCGTCTACCACTCCATGAAACCGGCCATTGAGAACATGGGGCTCTCCCGTGCCCTGGGGGCTACTTTCAAGATGAACCAGAAGCACGGGTTCGACTGCCCCAGCTGTGCCTGGCCCGATCCCAAGGACCGCAGTCCCTTTGAATACTGCGAGGAAGGCGTCAAGGCCGTCACGTGGGAAGCCACGCCGGTTGTCATTTCCTCGGAGTTCTGGGCCGAACACAGCCTCACCGAGCTGCGCGAACGCAGCGAATACTGGATGGGCATGCAGGGCCGGCTCACCGAGCCCCTGTACAAGCCTGAGGGCGAGGACCACTACCGTCCCGTCAGCTGGGATGAGGCGCTCGGCATTGTGGCCGACCGGCTCAAGGCTCTGGACTCCCCCGACGAGGCCGCGTTCTACACCAGCGGGCGTACCTCCAACGAGGCCGCTTTCCTCTACCAGTTGTTCATCCGTGCCTACGGTACGAACAACCTGCCGGACTGCTCCAACATGTGCCACGAGTCCTCGGGCTGGGGCATGGGCCAGACCATCGGCATCGGTAAGGCCACGGTGGCCTATGACGACTTCGAACAAGCCGACCTGATCATCCTGATGGGCCAGAACCCGGGCACCAACCATCCGCGTATGCTGACGGCACTGGAGCACTGCAAGCGCAACGGCGGCAACATCGTCGCCGTCAACCCGCTCCCCGAAGCAGGACTGAAGCGCTACAAGAACCCGCAGAAACCCCGCGGCATCGCCGGCAAGGGCACGGAACTGGCCGACCAGTTCCTGCAGATCCGGCTCGGCGGCGACATGGCCCTGCTCCAGGCCATCTCCAAGCGGGTCTTCGAGGCCGAGGAAAAGAATCCGGGAACCGTCCTGGACCACGACTTCCTCGAAAAGCACTGCGAGGGCCTCGCGGACCTCAAGGAGCACATCATGCTCCTTGACGACGACGAAGTCCTTGAAGCCACCGGGCTGCGCGTCGAGGAAATCGACGAGCTGGCCGACCGCTACCTGCGCGCGGAAAAGGTGATCATCACTTGGGCCATGGGCATCACCCAGCAGAAAAAGGGTGTCGCCACCATCAAGGAGATCATCAACCTGCTGCTGCTGCGCGGGAACATCGGCAAGCCCGGCGCCGGCGCCGCACCGATCCGCGGGCACAGCAACGTCCAGGGCGACCGCACCATGGGTATCTGGGAGCAGATGCCGCCGGCGTTCCTCGATTCGCTGGGCAAGGAGTTCAACTTCGACCCGCCCCGCGAACACGGGGCCGACGCCGTCGAAACGTTCTACCGGATGCATGACGGACGCATCAAGTTCTTCATGGCGCTGGGCGGCAACCTGATCTCCGCCATCTCGGACACCCAGTTCGCCGAGGCTGCCATGGAGAAGACGGACATGACGGTGCAGATATCCATCAAGCTGAACCGTTCGCACCTCGTCACCGGCAAGGAAGCACTCATCCTTCCGGTCCTGGGACGCACGGAATTCGACGACCAGGAGTCCGGCCGCCAATTCGTCTCCGTGGAGGACACCGTCTGCGTGGTCCATGCCTCGCACGGCGGCGTGGAACCTGTGTCGAAGAACCTGCTCTCCGAACCCGCCGTCATCGCGCGGCTCGGTGCCCTGGTGATCGGCGACCGGATCGACGCAGACTGGGCCGGCTATGAGAAGGATTATGACCTCATCCGGGACCACATTTCGCGGGTGGTTGTGGGCTGCGAGAACTACAACGAACGGATCCGCCATGACGGCGGTTTCGTGCTGCCCAACGGTCCCCGCGATTCGCGGACCTTCAACACGCCCACCGGCAAGGCCATCCTGACGGTCAACGACCTGGAAGCTGTTGAGCGTCCCGAAGGCACGCTGCTGCTGCAGAGCCTGCGCTCCCACGATCAGTGGAACACCACCATTTACGGGCACAATGACCGGTACCGCGGTATCAAGGGCGGCCGCCACATCCTGTTTATGAACTCCGGGGATATTGAGGAACTCGGTCTGGCGGACGGCCAGCAGATCGATATCCACGGTGTCTACAAGGACGGCGTCGAGCGGGTGGTGCGTAACTTCCGGGTGGTTTCCTATCCCACCCCCAAGGGCTGCGTTGCCGCCTACTACCCCGAGGCCAACGTGCTGGTACCGATGGACCACGTAGCCGAGGGCAGCAACACCCCGGTCTCCAAGGCCGTGGTGGTCCGGGTGGAGCCGGCCGCGCAGCCGGCCAGCGGGCCCGAGGACAAGATGCGCCGCACCCCCGCCTCCGCCTAGGCGCCGGAGGCTGGACGCACGAAAGGCCAGGACTTAGGTCCTGGCCTTTCGTGCGTCCGGCTGCTGCCCGTACGGCTTACTGGGCAGAGCCCTTCCAGCCCGGGGTGTCCGGCCCTTCCAGGCCGGTCTCGGCCAGCTGGAAGGCAGTATCCGCGGCCTTCTGGACGGCCTCGTCCGCACCCTTCCGCCCGCTGGTGGTGGTGAGTCCGGCTGCGTAGCCGACCACGAACGCGCTGATCACGCCGGCGTTGCCCGAAACGCTCTGTGCCGACTTCTCGCCCAGCTCAACGAGCATCTTGTGGTCCACTTCCAGGTCCAGGATCTGCAGGGCCTGGGTCAGGCGCCTGCTCCAATCGCTCAGCAGGCGTTCTTCCATATCCGGGTTGGTGCTCATTGCGGCTCCTTCATATTGGCGCAGATGCGGTTGTTAATTACTCAAGCTTTAGCATCCGCAGCCCGGCATCCACAACGTACGCCACAGCTTCGGCGGTGCGGCTCCGGCGCGTGTGACGCAGAGCTCAGCAGGATCGTGTAAGGATATGTCGGTACTTGTCCAAGTGGTGGGGGGACTTATTTTGGCGAGCGACTATGACAATCAGCTGATCGAATCCGTGACCGTGCGCCGGAACCGACTGCTCGGCGCACTGCTGTACGGGGAAAACCCGAACGAACGGCGCTGGATGGACAGCGTGCGCCTGTTCCTGTTCAGCGTGGCGGCCGCAGCGGTTATCGCGGCTGTATGCGTCGGCTATTCCTTTGTGAGCAACCTGCTGGAAGAGAACCGGCAGAAGCAGGAAGAGCAGCGCCGGCAGCAGAACTCGGCCGCCTACCGCCCTGCCGATCACCGCGATCCGGATTACGACGCCGGCACCGCCGCCGGCCGGTACAACGTTCCCTTTTCAATGCAGACAGGATCCTAGCCGCCATGGCCCATGCCTTCACCCGAGTAACGCTGATTGGCTCCCGGCGACACCTGGACCTCCTGCTGCCCTCTGACCAGCCCGTCGGGGCACTGATGCCCCAGGTGCTGGAGATGCTGAACGACCCGCCGTCGGACGACGTAGCCGCCAAGGTGCTGGTGGGACCCGACGGCACGGAGCTGGAGGCCGAGAGCACGCTGAGCAGTGCGGACATAGCCGACGGGTCCTCGCTGCTGCTCTGCAACGCCTCCGAGGCGCCGCCGGCCGCCGTCGTCTATGACGTCACGGACCTGGTGGTCGGTGAGACCGAGGCCGTCTCGGGCCGCTGGACGGACAGGTTCCGGGATCTGACCGCGGGATTCTCCGCCGCCGTCGGGCTGTGGGCCGGTGCAGAGATCCTGCTGGGCTCGACGGCCCCGGACGACGCCTGGTGGCTGCTGCTCTCCGCTTCCCTCATCCTCCTTACTGCCGGAACGGCCCTGGCCCGGCCGCCGCGCACCTCCGCCATCGGACCGGCGCTGCAGGGTACCGGCTGGCTGCTGGGCCTGGGCGCACTGCTGCGCAGCGACCTGGCCCCGGAAGCGACCCTGCTGTTGCTGGCGTGCCTGTCCGTGCTGACCCTGGTGGGCATGGGACTGAGCGCCGCCAACCCGCGGGCACTCTTCACCGGTGCAGGCACTCTGGCCCTGGCCACTGCCATCTGGGCGGCGGCCGGAATGATTTCCGAGGATCCCGCCCGGACGGCGGCACTGGCCGCCGTGTCGAGCGTGCTGCTGCTGGGGCTGCTCCCGAAGCTGGCCCTGTCCGCGTCCGGCCTGGCGGCCCTGGACGACCAGCGCGCCACGGGCGGAACCATCAGCAGAACGGATGCGCTTGAGGCCGTGGCCGGCGCCCATCGGGGCCTCACCCTGGGTGCGATCCTCACGGCCGTGTCCATTGCGCTGGGCCTTTGGCAGCTCGGCGCCGACACGGCCCAGCAGAAATGGACGCTGCCGCTGCTGTTCGCCCTGACCCTGGCGGTCTTCCTGCGCGCGCGGTCCTTCCCCTTGGCCGCCGAACGGCTTTCGCTTTACGCTGCGTCCGGCGTGGGGCTGACCGCCCTCACCGGGGCGTCCCTGCACTTTTTCTCCGCCGTGCCCTGGGCGGTGGGCCTGGCGGTGCTGGTCCTGGCTGCCTCCATCGCCGTCAGCCTGACCCTGCGTCTGCCGGACCATGCCGAAGCCCGCCTGCGGCTGCTGTCCAAGCGCCTGGAAACCTTCGCCATCCTGGCGTCCATACCCCTGGTTATCGGATTGTTCGGTATCTACGCCCAGCTGCTGGGCAGCTTCTGATGAGGACTACACCCATGAGCTCACCCGTGAATGCCGAACCGCTGCCCTACGGTGCCCCCGGTACCGCCACCGCAGACGGCTTTGAATCGACCCCCCAACGCCTCCGCCGGACCCTGCGGACCCGGCCCGCTGAAGGCGTGCTCCGCCGGACAGTCAGTTCGGCGGGAAACCTCTTCCGCGGCGATGACTATCCGCTACGGCTGGCGGAGGCCGCCGCCGGCGCGCAGGCACCGGTCGCCACCGGCCGGCGCATCGCCGTCGTCGGCTCCCGCGGCGGCGCCGGGAAAACCACGCTGGCGGCCCTGCTCGGACTGGTCTACTCCTCCATGCGCACCGATGCCGTCACGGTCCTGGACAACGCCCCCTCCGGCGGCACGCTGGCCCTGCGCACCGGGGTCCCGGACGCTTCCTCCCTGGATGCCGCCGCCGCCGAGATGGCCCGCCGCCCGCCGATGTCGCTGGCGGACCTCTCCGCGTTGCTGGCACCCGCCGGCCGGGGGAACCTGCTGGTCACCGGACGCCGCAGCGCCGGTGACCGGCCGGCTGCGGGGCGCCGCAGCGCCGAAGGTGCCGCAACTGCCGCCGCCAGTGCGCTGTCCCTCGCCATCTCCCGGTATTGCCCCATCACCGTGCTGGACTGCGGCACCGGACTGGACCACACCGGCACGCGCTGGGCGCTGTCCCAGTCCCACCTGGCCGTCTTCGCCACCCCCGCCTCCGTGGCAGGCCTTGAAGACGCCGGTCTTTACGCGGCGGCCTGGCGCCGGGATCCGGGCCTGGCATCCGTGCCGCTGCTGGTGGTGGTGGTCCAGACACTGCCGGACGGACCGTTCCGGGCCGACGCCGAGGCCCGCCGGCTGACGCGCATGGGCATCGACGCCGTCGGACTGGGTTATGACCGGCACCTCGCGGCCGGAGTGGAAATCAGCCTGGGCCTGCTGGCCCGCCGAACCCGGCTTGAGGCAGCTGCCCTCGCAGCCGGCGTCCTGGCAAGGGCATCGGCATGAGCGTCCGGATCCTCCACCGGCCTGCCCGTACCACTGCGCCGGCACGCGGCTTGGAACCGTTCACCATGGATGCTCCGCCGCAGATGGAACAGGGCAAGGGCGGCATGAACATGATGTCGCTGGTTCCCCTGCTCGGCGCCGGCATCTCCATGACGGTCATGATGCTCTTCCGCGGCTCGCCGCTGGCCGCCGTCGGCGCGCTGGCCATGGTGGTGACCATCCTGGCCTCCGTCGTGATGATGCTCAGCCAGCGCGGCAAGCAGGGCCGCCAGCGCAAGGACCAGCGGGAAAACTACCTCGAATACCTCGAGCGCTGCCGCACCACGCTCCGCGCCGAGGAGCACGCTGCGGTACGGGTGGCCCGGGTTGCCAGCCCGCCGCCGGACGCGCTGTTCGACATCATCCGCAACACGCGCCGCATCTGGGAGCGCCGCCGCCACAACGAGGACTTCCTGGACGTACGCATCGGCACCGGCCCCCGGCAGAACCGTGAAGTGCAGATCATGAACTCCGGCTCCGCGGTGATGCAGAGTGACACCTTCATGACAACGGAACTGGAGATCCTCAAGAGGCGTTACGAATCCAGCCCCGAGCTGCCGCTGACCGTACCGCTGGACTGCGCGGGAAACGTCAGCATTGTCGGCTCAAGGGAGTTCGTGCTGCGGGTCAGCCGCCTGCTGCTGGTCCAGGGTGCCGCCTTCCATTCCCCGGAGGACCTTCACCTGGCACTGGCAGTGCCCGAGGCGGAACGGGAAAACTGGGAGTGGGCCACCTGGCTGCCGCACCTGGCAGATCAGAAAAGCACCCACCGCACCGGCCCCGTGCGGCGGCTTGCCCCGTCCATGGGCGCACTGTCGGATCTCCTGGCCGATGACCTTCACGGCCGCTCCAGTCTGGCCGCGGAGTCGAGGAAGAACTTCCTGCGCGGAGGCGTGGGAACAGCCCTGCCCCGCCTGCTCGTGGTGGCCGATTCCTACGGCGAGCTGCCGGTGGAGCTGCCGGTCCCGGATAAGCAGTCCGCCCCCGGCGCCCTGGGGATCACCACGCTGTTCCTGGTACAGGAACGCCGGCAGGAGCCCGGCGAAGTAGCCATCCGCATCAGCGAGGACGGCGAGGGCTTCCGGGTGGAAAACTACCGGACCGATCCCGTGGAGCCCGTGGTGGAGGCCGGCATGCTGGACCGGCTGCCCGTCCCGCTCGCCCAGTCCCTGGCCCGCACCCTGGCCCCGCTGCGGCTCTCCCCGGATTCGCTGGAACACGATTCCTCCGAAAACTCCGAAGGGTTCCTGGAGATGCTGGGCCTGTCCCGCCGGCTGGATGAAGCCGACATCCGCCGGCTGTGGAAGCCGCGCGGGGAGGTTGACTTCCTGCGGGTTCCGCTGGGTCCCGACGACCGCGGCCGGCCGGCCCTGCTGGAC
The DNA here is from genome assembly GCF_020907405.1 of Arthrobacter sp. zg-Y769. Classification (GTDB taxonomy): domain Bacteria; phylum Actinomycetota; class Actinomycetes; order Actinomycetales; family Micrococcaceae; genus Arthrobacter_B. Next base: position 47,968 of record NZ_JAJJOE010000010.1, on the reverse strand, counting down.
CTGAAGGAATCCGCCCAGTTCGGGCACGGCCCGCATGGGTTGTGCGTGGGCGCCACCGGTTCGGGCAAGTCCGAAATGCTGCGCAGCCTCGTCGTCGGCCTGCTGGCCACGCACTCCCCCGAAGTCCTGGCCATGGTGCTGGTGGATTACAAGGGCGGCGCCACCTTTGCCCCCTTCGCCAACGCGCCCCAGGTCACCGGCGTCATCACGAACCTCTCCGACGACGTCAGCCTGATCGAACGCGTCTATGCCAGCCTCTCCGGAGAAATCCAACGCCGGCAGGAAGTACTCAAGGAGGCCGGCAACCTCGCCAACATCACCGACTACCAGCTGCACCGGCAGGAACTGCTGGCCCAGGGCAAAGACCTGGCGCCGCTGCCGCATCTGGTCGTGATCATCGACGAATTCGGCGAACTGCTGACCGCACGCCCGGACTTCATCGAGCTCTTCCTCTCCATCGGCCGCATCGGCCGGTCCATTGGCGTGCACCTGCTGCTCTCCAGCCAGCGCATTGAGGGCGGCAAGCTTCGCGGCCTGGACACCTATCTGTCCTACCGGATCGGACTGCGGACGCTCTCCGAAGCCGAGTCCCGCACCGTGCTGGACACCCCCGATGCCTTCCACCTTCCGCCGGTCCCCGGATTCGGCTACCTGAAGGTGGACACCACCACGTACACCCGGTTCAAGTCCGGGTATGTTTCCGGCCCCCTTGAGCTCGAAGAAGAGGACGAGCCGCAGACCGACGACGACGGCCGCCCGGCAGTCCTGCCGGTGCCGCGGTATGCCGCCACCCTTGAAGACGCCGCCCAACCGGACCCGGCCAAACCGGCGTCCACCTCCGGCTCGAAGCGGACCACCGGTCCCACGGTGCTCTCCACCCTGATGGACACGCTGGCGAAGTTCCCCCGCGCCGTCGAACCCATCTGGCTGCCGCCGCTGCCCGGAGGCATTGCCCTGGACACCGCCGCGGGCGGCCTGGACGCCACCAGCCACGGCATCCGCCTGGCCACGGGCGGCGGCCTGAAGATCCCCGTAGGGCTGCTGGACGATCCGGCGAAGCAGTGGCAGGGTATCTGGGAACTCGATCTGGCTGCCAACGGCGGCAATGCCGCAATTGTCGGCGGGCCGCAGACCGGCAAGAGCACCGCGCTGCGCACGCTCGTCGCCAGCCTGTCCCTGACCCACACCCCGGCCGAGGTGGGCGTCTACGCCATCGACCTCCTCGGCAGCGGCCTGGTTCCGCTCGAGGGGCTCCCCCACGTGGGCGGTGTGGCGGTCCGCACCAACCGTGAGGTGGTCCGGCGGACCGTGGACGAAATCCTCGCCATGCTGTCCCAGCGCGAACGGATCTTCGAGAAGTACCAGATTGATTCGCTGCCCACCCTGCGCCGGCTGTGCGCGCAGGGCGGCATCCCGGAACTGCCCAGCGCGGATATCGTGATGGTGCTGGACGGCTACGGGCAGCTCTCGGACGAGTTCGAAGAGATTGAAAAGTCCGTGCATGCCCTGATCAGCCGGGGCGGCGGCTACGGCATCCATGTGGTGGTGACCTGCTCCCGGATGAACGAAATCCGCATTGCCCAGCAAAGCTTCTTCGGTAACCGGATCGAACTGCGGCTGTCCGATCCCGGCGAGTCCGCGCACGGACGGAAACTGGCCGAGGCCGTCAGCACCGGAACACCCGGCCGGGCGCTGACGGACCGGAAGCTGCAGGGGCATTTCGCCCTCCCGCGCATCGATTCCGAGGCAGACCCGGATACCGCCAACACCGGGATGCGGGACCTGGTGGACGCGGTCTCCGCCTCCACCGACGAACGTGCCATGCAGGTTCGCGTGCTGCCGGCGGTGGTGGACGCTGCAACGGCGCCGACGCCGGCGGCTCCGGCCACGGTGCCCCTGGGCCAGCGCGAAACGGACCTGGGCACCGAACTGCTGGACCTGCACAACAAGGAACGGCACCTGGTGATCATGGGCGACGACGGCGCAGGCAAGACCAATGCCATGCGCTCGGTGATCCGCCGTCTGGCCGAACAACACCGGGCCGAGGACATTGTGTTCGCGGTTTTCGATCCGCGCCGCACCCTCGCGGAGGAAGTGCCGGACGATTACCTGGGCGGGTACGCCACCAGTGCCGCCCTGGCCGAACAGCTGGCATCCGCCGTCGCAGGCGAGCTGCAGAAGCGGATCAGCGCCACCCCCGAAGAGGTCGCCGCACTGCCCCGGGTGGTCCTGGTGATCGATGACTACGACGTGTTGACGGCCGGAGGTTCCTCGCCCCTGAGCAGGCTGACGCCGTTCCTGCCGCTGGCCCCGGAGATCGGGCTGCACGCGGTGCTTTCCCGCCGGGTACGCGGCGCGAGCCGGGGCATGTACGAGTCCTTCTTCACGGCGCTGCGCGATTCCGGTGCCGCGGCTCTGATTCTCTCCGGCGACCGGGGTGAAGGCACGCTCATCAACGGTGTGCGGGCCAGGGCGTTGCCCCCGGGACGGGCGCAGCTGGTCCAGCCGGGACGGCCCGTGCAGACCCTGCAGCTGTTCTGGAACGAGACGGCCAGCGACGTGCTGGTGGGAGGAGCGCCGCTGTAAGTCCGTGCGTCCGGCCTAAGGGCCGGACGCACGGCTGCGGTTCCGGTTGGCGGCTAGGCCGAGGCCACAGTGAAGCTGCGGTCGCCGAAAAAGACCGTGCTTCCTATGGGCGCGAGGACCGGGCGCAACGGCTCAAGTTCCTCGCGCAGCCCCTGGGCGGTAACGACGGCGCTGCCGTTGGTTGAATTGCGGTCCGTCACCCAGACGCCCTTCGGGTCTGCCTGCAGATGCAGATGGGTCTTGGAGACCGTGCGGCCCATGTCCGCGAAATCGAGCAGCTGGCCGGCGGTTTCCTGGGGCTTCGGGGTGGGATTGCGTCCCAGCAGTGCCGTGCCGGTCACAACGACGGCCGCGCCGTCGTCGAACTGCAGCCGCAGTCCCGCTGCGCGCCGCCGGGACGCCACGCGGGTCATTTCCAGCTCGTCGTCGGCATGCTGTGGAACCACAGCGGCCGGGGCAGCGGGCAGGGGTGCGGCTACCATCACGGGCGCCGCGGCGGCCGGGGACGGAGCAGCGGGGGCGGGAGCAGCCGGGGCCGGAGCAGCGGGGGCGGCCGGCACGGTCTGGAACGGCTGGGAAACAACCTGCGGGGCGACGGAAGGGGGGAAGCCCGGCACCGCAGTAACCTGGCCCGCACCGGGGACGGCAGACGCCGTCGCAGGCTGGGCGGCAGAAGCAGCCCCGGAGGCATCGAGCCCGGCCCGGATCCCGCCGGTCAGGATGGGATCCCGGCCTGCGCGTACGTCCACCACCAGGGTGCGGGCAACCTTGTCATGCCAGCCCTGCCGCTGGTGGTTCTTGTCCCACAGGTTGGAAACCAGCAGGATCACGGGCCCTACCACCACGACGCCGGACAGACCCAGGATGACGTTGCGCAGCAGCACAGCGACCAGTCCCGGGGCGGTGCCGTCGTCGCCTGTGGTCCGGATGCCCAGGGCCAGGTTGCCCGGTGTCTTGCCGGATCCCGCTTCCCAGATCCAGAGCCAGAGCGCATATCCGCCGGCCAGGACCACTCCCGTAACCAGGCCCAGGACCCGGGCATCTTCCCCGCCGGCCAGCGAAAACAGCAGTGTTGAGGCAAGCAGCAGGGCACCGGACGGCAGCGCGTCCAATGCCTTGGCGGCCAGGCGCTGGGGAGCCGTGGCGTTGACGAGGTTCGGGCTGGGCGCCATCTAGGTGTTCCTTGTCGTTCCGGTGGTCATGGTACGGGTCCCGGGCGGTGCCGCTCCGGCGGGCTGACGGTGCTCGGTTTCGCCGGCCGGTGCGGTGCCCGCCGGAGGATCCGCGGGGCGGTCCAGCAACGCCAGGTCAGCCGAGGTAACGAGCTGTGACGTCACGGCGTGCTCCACCAGCCGTGCCCGGCGGTTCGACGCCGGTTTACCCTCGGCTCCGCGCAGTCCAGCCACGCCCACCCGGTCCAGCTTTTCGCACACGTTATCCAGCTTCCGGTTGAACCGGGTCTGGGACCAGCCCAGCCGCTGTGCCGCCTCCGCGGAGGTAGGCAGAGCACTGTAGCCGGTGCCGTCGCGGCGCAGCAGCGGCTCGGCGAGCGCCACCATCACCGCCTTCTGGGACTCGGTGAACAGCACGGGACCGATGGTGGTTTCCCCGCCTTCAGCGGCGTTGAGGGGATCCTGCCGAAAGGTAGGGGTTGTCAGGTGGACGTCGAACTCGTAGGTAGTGGAACCGGCGCTGAAGATCACCCGGGTCTGTTCAAACACAACCGGCAGCCGGGCTCCGGGCGCCAGCCAGGCCTGCATGCCGCCGCCCGAGTCGGCAATGGTGGCGGAGATCCGGCTGCCGATATTGGTCAGCCACCAGATCCCGCTGTCCTTCGCGATGCTGAGGAACTTGCGGTGCAGGTAGGGATTGTCATCGATAGCGAGGTCACCCTCCCTGCCGATGCTGAAAACGGCAGGCTCCTGCGGCTCATACCATTCGCCGCAGTACTCTATGGCAAGCTCCCCCACGCGTCTCCCCCTAGTCCGGTTGCCCGGCTTTCCGTACGGCTCCCCCATGGCGCCGTTCCGCCCCTATTGTCCATGTGTACCCGCCGGTTCTCACTGCGGCGCGCAGAACGCAACCGGTGCGGATGCTTTTCCGTTCACCCGCGCCACCTGCACTTCAATACAGGCCTCACTGCCCGACGCCGGGACCTGGGCCTTGGCCTCGGCCGAACGGACCAGTTCACCCTTGGCAGTGGCACTGACCGTCCGCCACAAATAGATGTCCCCGTCCGCCGGCTCCGGGTTGTCCCAGGTGAACACCACTGAGCCTTCCGAAGCAGTGGCTGCCAGCGATTCGGGTGGAAGCACTACCCCTTCAGATCCTGCCAGGGCGTCCTGCGCGGACCGTGACGGCGTGGGCAGGACGCTCTTCGGCTCCGCCTCCGGCAGCAGCAGTGCGGCGGCGACAATACCCACGGCTGCCGCTGCCGCTGCAACCGCGCCGATGCGCAGGGCCGTCCTTCCCCGGCGGCGAGGCGGTTCCGGCCAGCTGAAGGCTTCCGGACCCGCGGCTGTTCCCGCGCCCGGCTCCGCCGCGGCAAGGCCCGACCGCATTACCGTTCCCTCGTGGGTCTCGCCACCGGCAGCGGCCTTGCCTGCGGCGGTATCCGGCGGAACCCCGGGGGCAGCCGCGCGTGCAGAAGCGGAACGGCCGGGGTCAGACGGCGTCGGGCGCTGCAGGGGTGCCCGACGCGGCGGTGCAGCTGCAGTGTGGGGATCAATGGAGACCACGCGCCGGATGCGGGTGCGGTCCTCGTCCTCGCCGCGGTCCTCGGTGGAGTCCGCTTCCTGCAGCACTTCAAAGGGTGTATTGGCCAGGTTCAGCTCGCCCTGGATCCGCTGGAGCGCCAGCCCGAAGGCGTAGGCCGACGAGAAGCGCGACTCGGGGGCCTTGGCCATCGCGGTGGCCAGGACCAGTTCCAGGGATTCCGGCACGTCGGCGCGGCCGGTGGGCCGCAGCGGCTGGCTGACGATCCGGTCGATTAGTTCGCGCTGGGTGTTGCCCTGCCCGGGCAGGACAAACGGCGAGCGCGCGGCCAACAGGGTGTACAGGGTGGCGCCGAGGGCCCACACATCAATCCGGATTCCATCCGCCCGTCCGCCGGTCAGCGCCTCGGGCGGGGACCAGGGAATGGACAGCCCCAGATCCTCGTCCTCGGCGGCGTCGGTGGTACCGGAGATGCCGAAGTCCGTCAGTGCGGGACGGTTGTAGTCGGTGGTGAGGATGTTGGCCGGTTTAATATCCCGGTGGGCGATGCCGGCACGGTGGGCGGTTTCCACGGCGGAGGCCACCTGGATGCCGACGGTGAGTACCTCAGCCAGCGGCAGGCCGCCCTGGCGGTACCGGATGTCCAGGCTGGGACGGGAGCAGTACTCCATTGCCAGGTAGGAGTGCCCGTCGTCGGTGATGTCCGCTTCGTAGATAGTGACGATGTACGGGTGTGAGGACAGCTGCGCCATCAGGTTCGCTTCGGCCTCGAAGCTGCGCCTGGCGCTGTCCGTCCGCAGGTCCGAGAGCAGCACCTTGACGGCTACCCGGCGGCGGGGGTGGTCCTGTTCGTAGAGATAGACATCGGCAAAGCCGCCCGAACCCAGGTGCCGGAGATAGCGGTAGCCGGCTATCTCCGGCGGCGGCGCCGGAGCACGCTTCGTCATGCCAGTCCCTCGAACCGGATCCACACATCATCGCCGAGTTCGGCGGTATCGCCGTCGAGCACGATTACCCCTTCGCCCTGGCCAAGCCGGTGCGGCAGCTGCCCGTTGCGGACCAGCACCGTGCCGTTCGTGGAGAACAGGTCGCGGAGCATCACATGCCAGCCCTCGAGCCGGATCTCGGCATGGGAGCGGGAGATATCTCCCCCGCTGCTGGGTACCTGCACCATCCGCGGCATGTCCGAGCCCTGCGTCCTGGCCACCGACGGCTGGCGGCCGACGACGATGTTCCGATCCAGGGTCTCCACCTGCCCGGTGGAAAAGACCACCCGGCCCAGGGGCGGCCGGTGGACCGGCTGCGGCTCTTCGCCCAGGGGCCCTCCGCATTGTGCGCACACCGAGCGCGTCGGCGGGTTGGCATGGCCTCCGGCGCAGATGCGTGCCAGCACGGTGGGGGCTGTGTTTGAGCGGCTGTCCGCGGCAGGGACAGGTTCGGTCCTGGGCAGGTCGCTGCTCATGATGGTGTCACCGTCGTGGTCCAGGTCCTCCTGAGCCTGGTCGGGGGCAACCGCCGGTGCCGGGGCTGCCGGGGCCGGGGCGGGGGCGGGTGCCGGTACCCGGGCCGGAGCAGGGACAGGCTGCACGCGCGTGGCCTCGACCGGCGCTGCCTCATTGCCGCGCAGCCACGGCACCGAATCGATCAGCGCATTGGGTGCCGCGGCCGCTGGCGGAGCGGGGGGAACGGCGGCTTCAACGGGCTGGAGGGTGGGGACAAGTGACTCTTCCAGCGGGCGCACGGTCTCGCTCAGGTCCGGTTCCTGTGCCTGTGCCTGTGCGGAAACCGGATGCTCGCCGGGTTTCACCGTGTCCTGGGACTCGGTGTCCGGTTCGGCGGGAGCGGCAGGGGTGTCCTCCGGCGCAGCAGGGAGCACCGGAGCAGGCTCGGGCTCGGCCGGACGGGGCTGAGTCGGCAACACCGGAGCAGGCAGGGGCGCGGCCGCAGGCAGGGACTGGGTCGGCAACGCCGCCGGGGCAGGCCGGGACTCCATCTGCCGGGCAGGCGCTGTCCGGCCGCCGTCCTCTACCGGACCGAATTCCAGCTCCGACACCAGTACGACACCGCGTTCGAGCGGCAAACGCAGGCTATCCGTGGAACTTACGGCAGCCGCACCGGAAGCCGTGACGGTCAGGCAGTAGGAACCGCCGGCGGGCAGGACCCGCTCGCTCCAGGTGGTGACGAATTCGCCCGACGCCGCCGGTTCATCCTTCCCTGCCTGCTGCAGTTCCAACGGACCGCGCAGGAGGACATGCATCCGGTCCCCCAGGGAAAGCACCCCGAAGAAGGGCATGTCGGCCAGGCTGCCGGACAGTCCGCCGGACACGGCCGTAAAAACGCGGTCCAGTGCCGGCGCAGTCCCCAGCAGGGACCAGATCTCCCGCACCCGTTCCTCCCCGGTATCCGGAGGCAGCAGGCACAGGACCGAATCATGGACAAGGCAGATCCAGGTGCCCGGGCGGTAGCGCAGTCCGTCCATCAGTCTGACCCGGCTGCGGGACGCGGGGTGGTGGACTGCTCTGCCTGGGCGGTTCCGGGCAGGGTGATGGCCGCGGATTCATGACCGTCCGGTCCGCCCTCGGCATCAATGACCAAAACGGTAATGTTGTCCCGCCCGCCCGAGCGCAGTGCAGCCTGGACCAGTGCGGCACAGGCATCCTGCGGGTTGCTGACCGAAGTGAGGATCTGCAGGATGTGTCCGTCCGCCACCTCGCCGGTAAGCCCGTCGGAGCAGACCATCAACCGGTCGCCGGGTTCCACCGGAATCAGCCAGAAATCCGCCTCGGCGTCGTTACCGGTGCCTAGGGCACGGGTGACGACGTGGCGGCGCGGATGCACCAGGGCCTCATCGGGGGTGATCTGCCCCAGGTCCACCAGTTCCTGGACCTCGCTGTGGTCCACGGTGATCTGTTCCAGCACACCGTGGCTCAACCGGTAGGTGCGTGAATCGCCCACGTTGAACACCAGCCAGTAGGGGTTTCCCCCTTCCCTGACGAGGACGGCGCCGGTCAGGGTGGTGCCCGCCCGTCCACCGGTCGCTTCGCGGATACGGTGGTCCGCTTCCCTCACCAGGGCCTCCAGCTGATCGGCGGAGAACTCAGGCAGGTGCTTTCCGACTATCGGAGAGTCCCCGAGGGTGCGGACGCAGATGCTGCTCGCCACCTCCCCCGCCTCGTGTCCCCCCATGCCGTCGGCTATGGCAAAGATCGGGTCTGCTGCGATCAGCGAGTCCTCATTCAGCTCGCGGCGGAGTCCACGGTCCGAGGCATAGCCGAACACGGCATGCAGATCAGTATCCGGAGATGCAGTTTCGTCGGAGTTCATTCACGCCCTATCCGGAAGGTTCACTAAAGTGATCTGGCTTACGAGTTCTCTTCCATACCCTAACCGACGGCAGCACCCGTCGGCCCGGCGTACGGCGGCGGGTCCGCATCTGTGCGTCGAGCAGCAGCGAGCGCGGGGAATAGCGGGCCCGCTGGCGCCGCCAGAAACCGACGGAGCCGGCAAGCCTGCCCAGATGCTCCTCGACCTGCTTCCAGTACTCCTGAACTTCGGCTTCGGTAGGTTCGCCGGGGCCGAAAATCCCGGCGTCCGCCCGCTGCGCCAGAAGCACGGTTGAGTCCGCCGCGGCAGGGAAGCCGCGCTGCAGCAGCTCTGCGTGTTCCCGACGGGTAGCGTTGCCGCTCGGACGGCTGCCGAGGTCGGTTGCCAGGCTCACGACCTCCTTCCAGGCGCCCCCGACCCGTCGGGAGGGAGTGCCGGTCCGCCGCCGCAGGCGCCGGCGTCGAACCTTAATAAGCAGTACCAGCAACAGCGGTCCCAGCAGGACCACGAGCGGCAGCGAGGCCAGCGCGATGATCCGCAGCCAGTACCGGAACGCCGCCCAGAAATCGTCTTTCTGCTCTTCGGGCTCCTTGGCGTCCGCGTTGGTGTCCGGCGGCAGCTCGGCCGGTTCCTGCGGCGGAGGCGGCGGCTGCAGGACCTGGGGCTTCGGCGTGGACTTGGGCTGCTGCTGCGGGGGCACGGGTTCGTTGTCTTCATCCGGAGTGGGGAAGAACGGCACCCAGCCCACGGTCTCAAACTCCACTTCCACCCACGCATGCACGTCATCGCCGGTGATTTCCAGGGGTGCGGACGGATCCTTCACTTCGTCCCAGTTCGGATAAAAGCCCATGACCACACGTGCCGGAATGCCGAGCTTGCGTGCCATCAGCGCCATGGCAACGGCATACTGCTCGTCGTCGCCCACCATCTGGTCCGCGTCCAGCAGGCGGGTCATGCGCGCGGAGCCGTGCCCGGGCAGCGACGGCGTCTCGCCTTCCTTGCCGTTGCTGAAAAAGCCTTCGGAGGCAAGGATCTGCTGCAGGCGGCGCGCACGCTGGACCGGGCGTTCCTCGTCGCCGACATAGTCGGCCGCCTTGGATCCGAGGACCGGCGGATCGTTGTAGATGCGGGGCAGCTGGTTGCTGGAGAACCGGTATTTGGACAACTGCGCGTCGTCGGGCTCTTCCGGGAACAGGACGCTGGCCTCATAGGTATCCCCGGACTGCAGCTGGGCGACCGTCAGTGCCGTACCGGAAGCCTCGCTGTAGTAGAGGCCGGCAGCCAGGTCCGCCGCTCGGTCACCCGACACCTTGAACCCCGTTGCCTTCCCGCCGGCCGGAACCCAGACCCCGGCGTACTCACCAACGGTGATTTTCAAAGTCGCACTGGTGCCCTCGCCGGAGCCCTCCGCCAGGTCCGAGCGGGCGTCGCCCACCCGGGTGAAGTTCCCGTCGCTGCCCGGATCAACGGTGTAGACCACACCGTCGTAGGCGTCGAGTGCGGCCAGGCGGATGCGCTGGCCCTTGGGCAGTCCTTCCACGGTAAACAGCGTGGTGTCCGCTTCGTCCTTGACGTATCGGCGGAAATCCGTGAGCGGGCTGGGATAGTCGAAGAGGTCCACGGGCGGCTCGACGACGTCGCGCAGCACCCGGCGTTCGGCACCCTGGGTCAGCAGCGGAGACACGCCCAGGGAAGCCGCCATCGCTGCGGCCAGCACGGCCGCACCGAAGCCCAGGCGCCGGGCCCGGGCCGCACGGGCTGCCGCGGACGGCTGCCCGGGGGCGTGGCGGAGGCTCCGCCGCGAGGTGTCCTCCTCAGCAGGAGCCGCGCTTTGCAGGCTAATGGTTTCCACGGCGCCCCGGCCCAGCTCACGCCGATAGGCCAGCCAGGGCATCAGGAGGGCAATGAGCAGGGCGCCGCGGATGCCGGGAAGCGGTGCTTCGTCCGTACCCAGGGCAATGCCCGCGGTAAACACAACAACCACGGGAGCCAGTACCCAGTAGGGCCGTCGGACCCGCCACGCCAGCAGGCCGGACACCAGCCCGCCGATCAGGGCAAGCAGGAAAGGCACCACCAGCATGCCCGCCGCCAGGCCAACGGGCGGGGCGATGGTCAGCAGGTCCTTCCAGGCGAAAACCACGCCCAGGACCAGCACGCGGACGGATGCGAAAGAGGGAACGACGCCGGCAATGGCTTCCAGCGGCGCCGCGAATGCACTGCCCAAAAGCACATAGCTGCCGACAGCCGCGCCGACTGTGGCCCAGAATCCCCAGCGGAACCGGGCGGACAGTTCGGCCAGGCCCAGGCCCAGCAGGATGCCCCCTGCTCCGGCCACCAGGAACCGCGGATCCCAGCCGAAGGTGGGACCGAATCCCAGCACCCCAAGTGCCAGCACCGCGGTGAGCAGCGCCCAGTCCCCCAGCCGGGGCAGCAGGGCAGCTGTTCCCGTACCGGTTGAATCCGTTTTCACGCGACCGCCTTCCGCAGTACGCCGGGAAGGCTGTCAAGGTCACCGATGTCCAGCACGGCCAGATCGCCGATGGCTGCCAGGGCCGGTTCCATCCCCGTACCGCAGCGCAGGGCAATGCAGCGGATCCCGGGCGGAACCTTCATGGATGCGGACCGCAGGGCGGCACCGTTGGGTTCGGTGCCGGTAACCAGGAACACCACGGAGGCGTTGGGCACCGCGTCGGCGGTGGTCCGGGCCAGGTCGACGATCCCGGAGGTGCGGCTCCGTCCCTCCGCCTCGGTCAGGCCGTCCAGCATCGTGCCCGAGGTGGAGCAGCGCACCGGCCCGTCCTGTGTCAGCACGGACAGGGCGAGCTGTTCACGGAAGGCCTGGACCCCAAGGGAACCCGCAACCGAGACCGCCAGCTCCAGGTCCTCCTCGGAGGCGTACTCGCTGCTGCTCAGGGACAGGGCGACCGCCACGTGGGAGCGGCGGGTCTCTTCGAACTGGCGGACCATGAGCGTGCCCGTCCGGGCGGTTGTCTTCCAGTGGATGTGCCTGCGGTCGTCGCCGGGAACATAGGCGCGCAGTGCGTGGAAGGCAACATCGGAACTGGACAGGTCAGTGGTGGGTTCCCCCTCCAGGTCCCTGATGAAACCGGTGGTGGAACCGCTGAGGGAAACCGTCCGCGGGTGCACGTACAGGTCCACCGGGTCCGCCCAGAGAAGCCGCCGGCCCATGAGCCGCAGCGGATCCTGGCGCACGGATTCCACCGGTCCCACCACAATCACGGCACGGCGGCGCGTGGGAATGCTGAAAAGTTCCTCATGTGACTGGCCCGGACGCATCCGGGGCAGGTCGAATGCGGCGACGCCGCCGCCCACGGGGAGTTCGAAGGTCACGGGCAGCAGCGGACGCGCCGCCGTGCTGGTGATGCTCAGGCTGCCTACGGCAGCGTCACCCACGGCTACCCGGGTGCGCGCGAGGTCCAGAGCCACCTCGTAGGACAGCCGTCCCACTACGAAAGCCGTGCCCAGGACTAGCAGGACGCCGGAACCGACGGCGGCCACCAGTGCCTCCTGCCAGTGGAACACGGCGCCCAGCAGCCAGAGGACGAGCGTCAGCACCGCGGCCAGCCAGCCGAGGGGGCTGACCGCGGCCGCAGCGGAGCGCACCCGGCGTCCGGCCGATCGCAGTGCGGCACCGGTCCGGGTGAGGACCGGCGCCAGGCGCCGGGCTGCAGGTGCCAGTTTCGGGGCTGCGGCCCGCCAGTAAGCGGAGCGCGTGACGGTGCCGCGTACCCTCAGCAGGCGACGGCGCAGGCGAACAGCGGCGCGCCGGCTCCGCCGGCCGGTACGCCCGGGAAACTTTGGCATGGTCCTACGCCTGTGCCTGCGCCCGCTGCTGGGGAGCAGCTACATCGGCGAGTACTGACAGCAGCACTGCTTCGGGACTGGCCCCGGCAAACTCGGCTTCAGGGTCCATCACCAGCCGGTGGGTCCAGACCGCCGGCGCCAGCGCCTTGACGTCGTCGGGCAGGACGTAGTTGCGCCCCTCGGAGGCGGCCCGGATTTTGGCAACGCGGACCATGGCCAGGGCGCCGCGGACGCTGACGCCCAGCCGGGTTTCGGCCGCCGTACGGGTGGCCGAAACCAGGTGTGAGATGTATTCGAGCACGGCCGGCTCCACATGCACGGTGGTGCCCAGTTCCGCCATGTCCCGGACGGCCGCCGTCGTGATCACCGGGGTGAGGGCTGCGGACCGGTCCCGGGTGGAGGAACCCGAGAGCAGTTCCAGCGTCGCCTCGTGGTCCGGGTAGCCGATGGAGGTCTTGATCAGGAAGCGGTCCAGCTGGGCTTCCGGAAGCCGGTAGGTACCCGCCTGCTCGATCGGGTTCTGTGTGGCGATGACCATGAACGGACGGTCCTGCGTGTACGTTTCGCCGTCCACCGTGACCCGGGATTCCTCCATCACTTCCAGCAACGCGGACTGCGTCTTGGGTGAGGCCCGGTTGATCTCATCCGCGAGCACAATGTTCGCGAAGATGGGCCCGCGGTGGAATTCGAACAGCTGCTGCTTCTGGTCATAGATGGTGATGCCGGTGACGTCGGAGGGCAGCAGGTCCGGGGTGAACTGGATGCGGGAGTTCGAGCCCTGCACGGTGGCCGCGAGGGAACGGGCCAGCATCGTCTTGCCGGTACCCGGCGCGTCCTCGAGCAGCACATGCCCCTCGGCGAGCATGGCGGTCAGCACCAGGCGGACCACCTCCGTCTTGCCCAGCACCGCTTCGCCCACGTTTACGGTGAGCCGCTCAAAGGTCTGCGCGAACCATGCTGCTTGTTCTTCTGTCATTGCCATGTTGTTCGTGTCTTCCGGTTCGTAGCTTGGTTGATTTTGCTGCATCACTGACGGTGGGGCTGCTAATAAAGGTTTGCCGGGCAGGCACCGGTTTCCGAGAATGCCGGGCCTCCCGTATGCGTCATATCCCGCGCCGGCAGGAAGGCCCTGGCACGCCATCCGATGACGTGCAGCCACTGCTCTCCACCCCAGGTGGCGGAACAGTCAATGATGACGGGAGTCTCTGCAGGGGCATCCTCGCGGCATTTGGATTTGTCCGCTTCGTTCCGCTCCCGCCAGCAGGAGTCCACGGCGAGCGTGCCTGTCGAGAAGGCACCTGTCCTGATGGGCTGCTCCAGCACTGCCCCCGGCTCACGCTTCGAATTGAGTGCGCGGACCTGCAGCGTCGCGGTTTTATTCATTCCTCCGAGCTCCGCCGTGTTGTTGCTGGGTGCAGGCTCCCATTTCTCGTCCTTTCCGTCCTCATGCCACCGGTATTCCATGGTGGTGACGTCGTAGAGAGCGGGATCCGGTGCAGCCCAGCGGACCACAGCCTCTTCGTACGGCGTACCGTTCGTCGCGTTCAAAAGCACGGGTTTGCCGGCAGTTCCGTACGGCTGCACGGGTGCGGAGTCAGCACCGGGGGTCCCGTCGTACGTTGCCCCGGCCACCGTGGCCAGGGCCTTCAGCCGGGCGGTGACCGGTTCACCGTTCGTGAAGCCGGTGACGATGTCGCCGCTCCGGACGGCACGTTCTTCGCCGTTGGAGAAGAGGGCCATGTAGGTGATTTCGTTCGAACGGGCTCCGTTTCGGCCTGCCGCGCCGAGTTCCGTGAAGGTGATTTTCACGGCCCGCCCCGCTGCATCCGTCCCGGCAGGTTCAAGGACCGGCGCTTCGGGAGCACTTGGCACGCCCTGCGCACGCCGGGGTGCCGACCGGGGCCCGATCTCCCCCCAGCCTGCCCGGTTCCTGGCCTGGACCGCGTAGGAGTATTCATCCTCGGAGTTGCCGACCCGGATGGTGGTCCGCGACTCGGGATTATTGGCGTCAATGGTCCTGGCCAGCGTGGACCCCTTGTACTCGTGCACCCTGTAGGCCTCCACCCGGGCGCCGTTTGCCGCAGCGTCGGGCCAATCGACGGTGAGCTGGGATTCGGGCCCCACTCCGGGCGCAGAGGAGGTGGTGGGTGCCCCGGGCGCGCCGGGAACGCCGGCCGGTGTCTCCGGCACCGAGTAATCGCTCCATTCCGAAGGTTCGGGCGCGGAGTTCCTGGCCTGGATCCGCACGCGGTAACTGGTCCCGTTCTCGAGACCGCTCCAGACCGTGGATCCGCCGGCGGCCGGAGCAGACTTCTGCATCACACCGTTGGGCGGAGCCGGGGAAATCTGCAGGTCGTAGCCCGTAATCGGCGAACCTTCATTGGGCGGCGGCGTCCAGTTGACGGTGAGCTCGCGGTCACCAAACACCAGTTGAGGCGGGGCCGGGCGTCCGGGCTGCGTGTCCGGCCGGGCAACGGCCGACGACGGCGACGGCGAGGAGGTGCCGTTGGCGTTGGTCGCCGTGACCTGGAACGTGTACTCGACGTTGTTGGTTAGTCCGGAGAGCGTGCAGGTGGTTGCCGGGCACTCCTGCGAATAGCCGTTGTTTCCGCGGACCGTGTACCCGGTGATCGGGGATCCGTTGGAGGCGGGCGGATTCCAGGTGAGAACCACTGTCCGGCTGCGCGTGGACTCGACAACGGGCGTTGTCGGCGCGGCGGGCTTTCCCTGGACCGTGAGGAGGATGTTGCCGGTTGCATTGCGTCCCGGCTCTCCGGTGCGGTCACGCACTACGTACTGAACGCTCATGCTGCCGACAAACTCCGCACCGGGAGTCACCACAATGGAGGACCCCTGCTGGACAGCCGTGCCGTTGCCGTCTGCCCGGACGTTGACGATTTCCAGTGGTTTGTCCGTAAACGGGTTTACGTCATTGTCCAGCACCGGAACCGTGACGGAACGGCCCTGGACAGCATCGGAAACGACGTCGTCCACCGCCACCGGCAGCGGACGTCCCGACGCCCGGACTTCAAGATCCACCCGGCCCGTGACCGGTTCGCCGCGGCCGTCGGACACGGACACGGACAGATGTGCCAAGGTTCCCACCGCAGCATCATCCTTGGCGCTGATCTTCAGGACGCTGCCTTCCAGCTCGCCTTTGAAACCCTCCGGAACGGGACCGGCGAGTGCGAAGCGGAGCCGGCCGGCGTCCTCGGGATTCGGGTCGGATGCGAGCGAGGCAAGGTCAAGCTCCTCGGCGGGCTCACCCTTGGCGGTATTCATGGAACCGGAACTGATAGTCGGCGGGTAATTCTGCTCCGGAAGCGGAATCACGTTGACGAGCACTGTCAGGGTTGCCTTCAACCCGTCCGGGTCCTCAGGCCCTGTCCCGTCGGTGACCTCGAAGGTGACCGAACCCAGTCCGGAGTAGTCCGGATGCGGGGCATAACGGAGCGTGGACGTGCCCATGATGCGCACACCGTTGTCCTTGGTCCCGATGGCCCTGACATGTTCCGCGGTGGTAATCCGCGGCGTCCTCCCATCCCGGACCACCACCAGGCTCTTCAGGTTCAGGTCCAGTGTCTTTCCCGCCTGGACCTCCAGCGGTTCACCCTCGCGGAGCATCGGATACTGCGTGCTCAGTCCGGGGACCCAGATCACCGCACTGGCGATGCCGCCGTCTTCGTCCGTGGTCTGGTACGGAATGATCTGGGCTTCGTTGGTCAGGTCAATGCGTACTGTTCCCCCGGAAACGGATGCCGTGGGATGGTCGCCGAAGATGCTGACGTCCATGTCCTCGGCCAGGCCGTCCGGGTCCTCGTCATTCTCCAGGACGGGAACTTCCACGAAGCTCTTGTCCCTGGTCTCCGCAGGGTCCACCAGATCGTCCCGCGAGACAGGAGGCAGGAGCGGGGCATTTTCGTCCGAGACAACAATGACGGTGCCGGTGCTCATGGCGCCCCGGTTGTCCTTGACGCCGTAGCTGATGCTGTAGGTTCCCGGCGTTTCGGGCGCCTGGAAAAGGACCCGGGAAAGGTCCGTACGGGTTTCGAGTTCAGGAACACTGCCGGAAACGGCCACGGTATTCAGTGAGATGGGATCGCTGTCAGGGTCCGAATCGTTCCGCAGCACCGGGAGGGCATTGCCCCGGCCGGGGCGCAGCGTGACCGTATCCTCCACGGCTACCGGAGCCTGGTTGGACTCGGCTGCCGGCGCAATTCCCACTTGGACCGTTGCCGAGTTTTCCACGCCCAGCCGGTCACGCACGGTGTAGGTGAAGGAATCCGTTCCGGCGGCCTGTGAGAGCGCCGTGTAATCGATGAAGTTGGGGCCGGGCTGTACGGCGCCGTGGGAAGGCGCCGTACCAATCCCGTTGAGTACCACTGAGTCGCCGTCTGCATCCAGCCCGTCCAAGGGGATGGGAATCCGTACAGTTGCGCCGGATACCACCCTGCCCTCGACGTTCTCCGGAACCGGCGGCGTGTTCTTCTCGTCGTCGCGGGGGCGGATGGTAATCCGCACCTGCGCTGAATTCTTCTGCCCGGTCTCATCGGAAACCTCATAGATGGCGTACACCGTCTTGGCTGTCTTGCCTGCCACAAACCGCAGCTGGTCGCCGGAGACGAACATCTGCCCGTCCGCGGGGTCCACGCTCTGGGGCAGGACGGGGCTGAGCGACAAATCCCCTCCCGTGGGAGACGAATCGTTGTCCAGGACCGGAATGCTGACAACATCGCCTACCCGCACCACTGCGTCGTCCGGACTCGCGGACGGCGGCTGCAGCGTTGCCTGCTGCGCCACGGGAATGATGTTTACTTCACCGGTGGACGTGGAGCCGCCGTTGGACACCGCATAGGTGACGGTCATCTGCTCCCGCAGGCTCCTGGCGTCATGGATCTGAAGCAGGTGGCGGTCCAGGACAGCCACATTCACCGCAGCACCCTTCGGCACGCTGACCGACTGGACCACGAGGATGCCTCCTGCCGGGTCGGTGTCATTGCCGAGCACATCGACCAGGACATCTTTGCCCTGGGGCAAAAGCGCGACGTCGCGCACTGCCACGGGAGCGCCCTGCAGACCGGCCGGTTCGGCGTCCACACGAATGAGGCCGTTTGCGCTCTGCGGGCCGTTGGTCACCAGGTACTCGATGTAGTAGCTGCCGGCTTCGGTCGGCAGGAACCCAATGGAACCGGTCTGGTAATCCGGAGTGACCGCTACGCCGTCCTCCCCTTCTGCTTTCGCCAGCGAAAGTTGGCCGCCGGCTGGATCCAGGTCATTCTTCAGGGGGAAAAGCTGAATGTTCTGCCCCACCGTCGCAGCAAAGTGGTCGAAGTTGGCTACCGGCGGCAGCACGCCTGCGGGACGGACGTCATAGGTGACCGTCCCCTTCACTTCCTCGTATCCGTCAGAGACGGTGATCGAGACTTCCTTGACGCCCTGGGTCTTCCCTACATCCCGGAACTCCAGCTGGCCGTCGGAGCTTGGCCGCACCTGGTCGCCGTCCTCGGTGGGTTCGGCGCTGACGAGGACGAGGTCGTCGCCGTCGGCGTCCTTCCAGTCGTTGAGGATGTTCTGGGTGACGGTTTTGCCCTGCTCGAGCAGGATCTTGGTGCTGCGGTGCGTTTCCGGCGGCGCATTCTCCCTGGCTCCGCGGATGTTCACCGTCACGGTACCCGTGTCCCTGCCGCCCCGGCCGTCCGTAATCTCGTAGGTGAAGGTTGCGAGTCCGGGTTTGGAATGGTCCGGAATGACAATCTGGAGGGCTGCCCCGTTGTAGATGGACTGGACCTGCCCTGCCGTCCCCGGCTGGTCGCCCAGCAGGCGTGCAGTGAGCAGATCGCCGTCCGCATCACTGTCGTTCTCGACGACCTGCAGGATGGTGGTGCGCCCCACCCTTACGCCGAAGGTGTCGTCAGTGGCAACCGGCGCACGGTTTTCGGTGGTGCGGTCCGGCAGGGTATTCACCGGGTTCTCGCTGGCCGATTCCTCTTCGTCATCGCTGGAATCCTGCTGGGGCGGGATGATGTCTCCCCAGTTATCCACCAGCTGCATGTTTTCGAGCACCAGCCAGACAGCCCCGCCGTTGACGTCATTGAGCACCACTACGTCCCGGTTGACACGGAACACCAGCTCCGAGGCAGCACCAAGCCCCGTGATGTCTTCACGGGCGTCCTCGGCATCGTTGCTGCAGTCGCGCACGTGCGTCCCGGATCCGGCCCAGGCGGCGTATACGCAGTTGCCCAGCTGGACGGGTGCCGCGGCACCGCCGCCGTCTCCCACGTCTTCAATCTCGGCTTCCCCGCCGTCCAGCGGCTGCAGTACGAGGGCGGTGTCGGTGGCTATGGCCACGAAGTCGGCCGCCGGACCGCTCTGCTGAAGCTTGGCGTTCTTCGCGTCCGGGATGCCCACGGTTTTTCCATTGGGCAGCAGGAGCGTCTCGGTTTCCGTATTCAGGACCACTGCCTGGTTTCCCACGGCCGCAATCTGTGCGTCCTCGAAGTCCTTCAGTACCGGAGCCTCCTGCTCCTCGGGTTCCCCGTACCCGCCGTCCTCATCCTTCTCGAACGTGTAGAGCATGCCGTCTTTCGGTGCGGCAACCACCACGTGGTCTTCGGCGGATACCGCCGCAAGCAGTCCGGGGTTCCCTTCCAGGACTGGTTCGGCCTCATCCTCACTGAAGAAGCCCACCTCCTTGGCGGGGGTGATCCAGAGGCTGCCCTGTGCAGGGTCTGCAATAGCCACGGTCTGGGCGCCGAAGGAAAATTCGGCGGCACCGGGAAGCTGGACCTCTGCGCCGCGGATAACGTTCGCCACATCCACGGGGCTGATCTTGGTTTGGTCGGTATTGAGGTTAAAGACGGTGCCAGCGTTCTGCAGGACGTCGAAATTGTCGCTGTTGGCGGTGTAGCCGCCGTCGAGGAGCTTGGAGGGGTAATTCAGATGGCCGACCATCCCCTGGGTGCGGTTGGTGACCCACACGCCGCCGTCATTCAGGTCCACATCGGCGCTGGCAAAGCCGGGATAAAGCAAGGCACCGGTAACCAGCGCCGTGGTGGCAGCGACCGCCGCCCCTACCGAGACTGCCTTGCGCCGCCTACCGCTGAGCAGACGTGCTTTTCCCCCGCGCACTGCCACTTTGTTCCCCCTGGTTATGAACCCGCAACGGAACCGTGGCAGCGCCGCCGTGTGCCCGGCAGATGCACCTGTTCCACCGCATAGTGTTACACAAATCCCAGAGGGAGGTAATGCACCTCACTTCCCGGGCCGGGCCCGGGCGGAACGCTAGTCGAGCACGAGGCCCGATCCGGTCCCCCGCGCCAGGGTGACCGGATGGATTTCCCCGAACCCCCGGACGTTGCGCGGCTGGTGCGGAATGAGCACGAACTTCGGGTTGTCCTTCAGCGCCGCTGCCGTCGAGGCGTCCGTGAGGACGGTACCCGGCTCGGCCAGCGAGGTAAGCCGTGAGGCGAGGTTGACGGTGGGTCCGTAAATGTCGCCCAGCCGCGAGAGCACCCGGCCCCAGACCAGGGACACCCGGGCCGAGGGCAGCAGGTCATCCTCGGTAAACGCCTTGGCCAGCGCCAGGGAGATCTCGGCCCCGGCCTCGGGCGTCTCCGCATTGAACAGGACTTCGTCCCCGATGGTCTTCACCAGCCGCCCGCCGCCCACCGAGATGATCTCCGCGCACTTGTGCTCAAAGCGCTGCACCATCTGGGCCAGCGTCTTTTCGTTCATCTGCCGGGAAAGACTCGTGTAGGAGACCAGGTCGGCGAAGCCCACCGCGCGCGCCAGCGGCAGCGGCGCGTCGTCGGAGGCGCCGTCGTCGTGGCTTGCAAGGCCGGCCTCCGCACGCAGCGCCAGCCGCTGGATGGCCGCGTTGAGCTGGCGTTTCCAGGCGTAGACGAGGGTCTTTTCGAGCGGCTCGATGAGGTCGGGAAGCGCCTCGACGAGCCGCTTGCGGGCCTCGGCGTCGGTGATTCCGCGGCGGACCACCATTTCCTCGACCAGCGCTTCAACCTGCCAGACCACCATGCGGTCCGTCATCTGGCCGATGGACCGCATGATCGAAATCGCTGCGTCCTCCGTGAGCTGTTCATCGCGCACCAGTTCGATCACGGTGCTCAGTGCCTCGCGGTCCTGCTCGGTGAAGAAGACGGCGTCGTCGTCGAGGTTCGGGAATCCCATGGCCCGCCAGAGCTTGCGGGCGGAGAGCAGGGACACGCCCGCTTCGGCCGCCGCCTCACGGCGCCGAAGCGTACGCGGGCCGCCGAGCAGCTGGGCCTCGAGCCGGCGTACGTCTTCGCGGTCAATCTCGGTGCCGGTACTGGCCAGCGAGTAGTCGGGACGGGGCACCGGGACGGGCTGCACTGGCTGGGTCACCGGTTCGGGGTGGCTTGCGGGACCGAACCCGCCGTGGCCGGCGTCAGTCATCGTCCCTCCCTTCGTAGTCATATCCGCCATCTGTCTCCATATCTACACCATCGAACATGGCCGTCAGCGGCAGCTGCCCGATGGCGGACACCACCATGGAGCGGAAACGGTGCACCTCGGGCACGGCGGGATACTGCATAATCCGGCCGTGGCCCAGGTCAAGGATCAACGTGCCGCTGCGCTGCATCCGGTCCGTCACGGACTGCCGGATTTCCAGCTGGTAGATCGCGGCGAGGGCAATTTCGTGCTCCCGGCGCATCAGCACACCCTGCCGCTGGATCAGCCTCCGGTCGGTGAGGATGATGCGCCCGGCAAGCCAGCGCAGCACGGGCGGAACGCAGTAACGGGCCAGCACCAGCACGGCCAACGCCACTACCGCCGGCTGCAGGTAGGGACTGAATTCGCCCAGCTGGCCGGGCAGCTCGTCACGGCCCAGCCAGCCGAGGGCGAATCCGCCAAGGGCTCCGGTGATTCCTGCGAGTACGAGGGGCTTCCACAAGGAACGGGCATGCGGCCGGCCGGCGGCAATGATGTGCTCGCCGGGAGAGAGTTTCAGGCGCACCGGATGCCTCTCCGTGCGCCGGCGGGTGCTTCCCTCACGGCTGCCCGGGACGCAGGTGCACGACGTCGGCGGCGCTGACGGTGTGCGCGGCACCGGCGTCGTCGACAATAACCAGTGCACCGGTCGGTGCGAGGGCGACGGCGCGGCCGGTAAGGACGCCGCCGCCGGGGAGCTGGGCGCTCACGCCCCGGCCCAGGGTGCCCAGGCGCGCGGTGACCTCGTTCCGCAGCGAGTCCTGCCTTCCGGCCGGTACCGCCTCGGGGTCTCCGTCCACGGAGCAGAAGTCCCGGTAGCGGCCCGCCAGTCCCAGCAGGTAGTCCTGCAGCAGGATGTTGCGGTCGGTGGTGGAGGCGTACTCCATCAGCAGGCTGGTGGCCGTGGGGACAGGCAGGTCTTCATCAGTGAGGCTCACGTTCAGGCCCGCGCCGACCACCACCGCCGGCGGTCCGCCGTCGGACGCGGGGACCAGCTGCGCCAGGACGCCGGCGAGCTTACGCCCGTCCACCATGACGTCATTCGGCCATTTCAGCCGGGCCTCGACACCGGTGCGCGCAGCCACGCTTTCGGCCAGGGCCAGGGCCGCCAGCAGGGACAGCCAGCCGTAGGAGGTAGTGGGGAGGGGGCGCCCGGAAGGATTCACCGGGCGCAGCAGCACGCTGACGAACAGCGAGGAACGTTCCGGAGCCACCCATCGGCGGTCCATCCGGCCGCGGCCCGCGGACTGCAGCTCGGCGGTCAGGACAGTCAGGTCCGCGACCTCCCAGGGGCGCAGCCGTGCAGCGTCCGCCAGGTCCGTATTGGTGGAACCCGTCTCCGCCACTACGTCCAGCGCAGCGAAGGGACCGTTGGGTGCCACCAGCGCCGCCCTCAGGCGGCCGGGGTCCAGGGCCGGTCTTTCCATGCTGGAGTAGTGCAGTTGCATTCTTCCGATCTTACGCGGGCGCCCTGACATTCCCTTCGCGCCCGCCCCGGCACCGTCCGGTTAGAGGAAGAAGTCCGGCATCAGCTTGTCCGCGGGTACTCCGGGTGCGTAGCGGCTGAAATCCGTGACGCCTTCCTCGCGCAGCACTTCTTCGTCGGTGTAGAAATTGCCGGTGGACTGTCCGCTGGGACGGGTGAGGATCGCGTGCGCGGCGTCCGCCATGATGTCCGCGCTGCGGGAGGCGGCGGCCAGCTTATCTCCGCCGGGCATGTTGCGGATGGCGGCGGTGTTGATGCCGGTCACCGGCCAGAGCGAGTTCACGGACACGCCGTCGTTCTTCAATTCCTCGGCCAGGCCCAGCGTGGTGAGGGACATGCCGTACTTGGCCATCGTGTAGGCGAGGTAGCCGCCGGCCCACTTGGGATCCAGGTTCAGCGGCGGGGAAAGCGTGAGGATGTGTCCGTTGCCGGACCGGCGCAGGGCGTCCAGGGAGAACTTGGAAAGCATAAACGTGCCGCGGGTGTTGATATCCGCCATCAGGTCATAGCTCTTCATCGTCACGGCGCCGGTGCCGGAAAGGTCGATGGCTGAGGCGTTGTTCAGGACAATGTCGATGCCACCGAACTGCTCGAGGGTGGTTTCGACGGCGCGGGCAACATCTTCGTCGCGGCGCACGTCGCCGATGATCGGCAGGGCCTTGCCGCCGGCCGCCTCCAGCTGTTCGGCGGCCGTGTAGACAGTCCCTTCCAGCTTCGGGTGCGGCTCCGCCGTTTTGGCGAGCATGGCGATGTTTGCGCCGTCCGCTGCTGCGCGCAGGGCAATGGCGAGGCCGATGCCGCGGCTTCCGCCGGACATCAGGATGGTGCGTCCTGCGAGGGACCGGGACGCCGTTTCCGGGGTGCTGTTGGGGATGCTCATAGCCAACAGGGTAATGCACCTCACTCTTATGTTACTAGCCAGTAACATCTTGCGGCAGGTCCTATCCGGCGGGGACCGGACCAACCGGCAGGGAACGAAATTGTAGGTTTTCTACACTCGGTCCCCCTGCTCCGGCTCACTAGACTGGGTAAACCGTTACGTATTTTGTGCGGAACCTACTTAACGCCCTGCACTGCCTCCTCCATCGGAATCCTCCGAAGGCCCGGCAGCGACCCAACCGAAGCACCCGGAGGCCCCCTTTGAGCATCGATCAGGACCTGTCCCTGCATACGACGGCCGGCAAGATCGCCGAGTTCCGGCGCCGCCAGGCCCTGGCAGCGGTGCCCTCGGGGAAGGCTGCAGTGGAGAAGCAGCACGCCCGCGGCAAGCACACCGCCCGCGAGCGCATCGACCTGCTGGTGGACGCCGGATCCTTCGTGGAGTTCGATGCCCTGGCAGTGCACCGCTCCACCGCCTTCGGCATGGAAAAAAAGAAACCCCTCGGGGACGGGCTGGTTTCCGGCTACGCCACCGTGGACGGACGTCCCGTGGCCGTCTACAGCCAGGACTTCAGCGTGTACGGCGGTTCACTGAGCCAGGTCAACGGCGAGAAGATCGTCAAGGTGCAGGAATTCGCCCTGCGTAACGGGTGCCCCGTGATCGGCATCCTCGACGGCGGCGGTGCCCGCATCCAGGAAGGCGTCGCCTCGCTGGCCATGTTCGCGGATATTTTCCGCAACAATGTCCACGCCTCCGGCGTCGTACCCCAGATCTCCCTGATCATGGGCCCGTCCGCCGGCGGGGCCGCGTACTCCCCCGCGCTCACGGACTATGTGGTGATGGTGGACAAGACCTCGCACATGTTCATCACGGGACCCGACGTCATCAAGACGGTCACCGGCGAAGACGTGGACATGGAGACCCTGGGCGGTGCCCGGCAGCACAATGCGAACACCGGCACGTCGGCCTACCTCGCCTCCGATGAAGAGGACGCCATTGAGTTTGTCCGCGAACTGCTCGATTTCCTGCCCTCGAACAACCTGGCCGAAGCACCGCTGACCGCGTTCGACCAGGACCCGGAACCCACGGACGCAGACCTGGCCCTGGATGAGCTGATCCCGGACTCGGCAAACCAGCCCTACGACATCCGCACCGTCATCGAGAACGTCCTTGATGACGGCCACTTCCTGGAAATGCAGGCACTCTACGCGCCCAACGTGATCATCGGTTACGGCCGCGTGGAGGGCCACACCGTTGGCATCGTGGCCAACCAGCCGATGCAGTTCGCCGGCACCCTGGACATCGCCGCCTCCGAGAAGGCCGCCCGGTTTGTCCGCAACTGCGACGCCTTCAACATCCCGATCCTGACCTTCGTGGACGTGCCGGGCTTCCTGCCGGGCAAGGACCAGGAATTCCAGGGCATCATCCGCCGCGGCGCCAAGCTGCTGTACGCCTACGCCGAGGCCACCGTGCCCAAGCTGACCGTCATCACCCGCAAGGCCTACGGCGGAGCGTACATCGTGATGGGTTCAAAGAAGCTCGGTGCGGACATCAACCTCGCCTGGCCCACCGCGCAGATCGGCGTAATGGGCGCCCAAGGTGCGGTGAACATCCTCTACCGCGCTCCGCTCAAGGCAGCGGCCGACGCCGGCGGCGACGTTGACGGCGTCCGCCGCCAATACATTGAGCAGTATGAAGACGAGCTGCTCAACCCCTATCAGGCAGCCGAGCTCGGCTATGTGGACGCGGTTATCGCACCCTCGGAAACCCGGCTGCAGCTGATCCGCGGCCTGCGGGCCCTGCGGGACAAGCGCGCCTCGCTGCCCGCCAAGAAACACGGGAACATGCCGCTGTGAGTACCGGAAACGAGGAGCTGGAACCGGTTCCCGGACCTTTGCTTTCAGTGGTCTCCGGCAACCCGACCGACGAGGAGCTCGCGGCGCTTACCGCCGTCGTCGCCGGGTTGGAAGCCCAGGACCTCCCGCTTCCCGCGGCCCGGCCCACGCACCGTGCCTGGGTGCGCCGGCGGAACCTGCGCCTGGACCCGAAACCCGGACCCGGCTCCTGGCGGCGGAGCTTCCGCTAGTTCCGAAGGGGGCCGCAGGGCCGATGTGGGGTTAGGCTACCTTTGTGACTCAAAAGACACCATCTTCCACACCCGTATCCTCCACTGGCGGCGCAGCTGCGGCGCGCCGGCCCACGGCAATCGACGCCGTCGCCGATGCCTTCACCGCGACGCTCCTGGACCTGGATCCGTCCTTCGCCACGTCCCTGGGCATTCCCGGGCGGGAAACCGAATACAGCGATTACTCGCCGGCCGGCCTGGAGTCCTATGCCGAAGCCGTCCGGGAGACGCTCAGCCGGCTGGACGGACTTGAGCCCGCGGACGACGTCGACCGCGTAACCCTGGACGCCATGGACGAACGCCTTGGCCTGGACCTCGAAATCCACCAGTCGGGCTGGGACCTGGCGGAGCTGAACAATATCGCCTCCCCGGCGCAGGGCATCCGCAGCATCTTTGACCTGATGCCCACGGACACCGAAGAGCAGTGGCACCACATTGCCGGGCGTTTGAACAACGTGGACGACGCCGTCGCCGGCTACATCACCAGCCTGCGCAGCGGCATCGGGCACGGCCGGGTGGCTGCCCGCCGGCAGGTGAAGATCGTGGTGGAGCAGGCTTCCGCATATGCCGCGGACGGCGGCTTCTTTGACGCCCTTGCCGCGAATGCTTCCCTGGCCGGCGGCGGAGCGCTGCCCGCGGCACTCCTTGCGGATCTGCGGACCGGCGCCGAATCCGCCCGCCGGGCCTATGCGAACCTTGCTTCCTTCCTGGAGGAGGAACTGCTTCCGGCTGCGCCCGCTGCCGATGCCGTGGGCCGGGAGCGCTACGCCCTGATGTCCCGCCAGTTCCTCGGATCCGCCGTCGACCTGGAAGAGACCTACCAGTGGGGCGTGGAGGAACTGGACCGCATCATCGCCGAGCAGGAAGCCGTGGCGGAGCAGATCCGGCCCGGCGCCACCGTGGCCGAAGCCATGCGCATCCTCGACGAGGATCCGGCGCGCCAGCTGCACGGCACGGACGAACTGCAGGCCTGGATGCAGGACCTCGCGGACCGCGCCGTTGCGGACCTGTCCGGATCCCACTTCGAGATCAGCGAACCGATGCGCCGGATCGAGTGCATGATTGCCCCCACGCAGGAGGGCGGCATCTACTACACCGGCCCCAGCGACGACTTCTCGCGTCCGGGCCGTATGTGGTGGTCCGTGCCGGCCGGCGAGGACACCTTCACCACCTGGCAGGAAACCACCACGGTCTACCACGAGGGCGTTCCGGGCCACCACCTGCAGATTGCGACGGCGACGGCGTCCCGCGGGCTGCTCAATGACTGGCGGCGGAACGTCTGCTGGGTTTCCGGCCACGGCGAAGGCTGGGCGCTCTACGCTGAACGGCTGATGGAGCAGCTGGGCTACCTCAGCGACCCGGGCGACCGGATGGGAATGCTGGACGCGCAGCGGATGCGTGCCGCACGCGTGGTCTTCGACATCGGGGTCCACCTGGAACTGGAAATCCCGGAACGCTGGGGCGAAGGCACCTGGACCGCCGACAAGGGGTACAAATTCCTGAAGCAGAACATCTCCATCAGCGAGGGACAGCTGAACTTCGAGTTCACCCGCTACCTTGGCTGGCCGGGCCAGGCCCCCTCCTACAAGCTGGGCCAACGGCTCTGGGAACAGATCCGCGATGAGGTCCGCAGCCGCGAGGGAGACGCGTTTGACGAGAAGGCGTTCCACACCCGCGCCCTGCAGCTGGGTTCCGTGGGCCTGGATACGCTGAGGCGTGCCCTGCTGGGCGAGTAGGAATTTGCGACGTTAGTCACACCGGCCCGGGCGAGTGTCCCGGGCCGGTGTCGTTTTCGGGCAGTAACGGCGCGGTTTCCGTGCGGAAACACCCGGCGCTGCGGCTTCTTATTGGCGTCACATTTCGCAACTTCGAGTCTGGTCTGATATTGGCTGGCCGCTAGAGTCTTTTCCGTGACTTCACAGACCTCCTCCCCCGAATCCCCCGCCCGGCGGCTGCCCAAGTGGGCAACGTCCTTCGGACCGCAGATCATCGCAGCCCTCATTGTCGGCCTCGCGCTGGGCCTGCTGGCCAAGTCCATGGGCACCGTTGACGATCAGCCGAACTGGCTCACCACCACGCTGGATACCATCGGCACGAGCTACGTCTCACTGCTGAAGGCCGCCGTCGTCCCGTTGATCTTTACCGCCGTGGTCAGCTCGATCGCCAACCTCCGGGCCGTGTCCAACGCCGCCCGCCTGGCCTGGCAGACGCTGCTCTGGTTCGCCATCACGGCACTGATCAGCGTGGTTATCGGCATCCTGCTCGGCTTCTTCCTGGAGCCCGGCAGCAACGCCGACGTCAAGGGCGAGGAGTTCAGCGGCAGCCAGGGCAGCTGGGTGGGCTTCCTGACCGGCCTTGTACCGGCCAACTTCCTGGGACTGGGCGCCAGCTCCAAGGTGGCGGAGTCCGGTGACGTCACCACCAGCGTCAGCTTCAACGTGCTGCAGATCCTCGTGATCGCAATCGCCGTCGGTATCGCCGCGCTCAAGGTCGGCAAGCCCGCCGAGGCCTTCCTGGCCCTGAATGCCTCCGCGCTGGCCGTCATCCAGAAGGTCCTGTGGTGGATCATCCGCCTCGCTCCGGTCGGCACCGTCGGCCTCATCGGCACGGCCGTCGCGACTTACGGCTGGGACACCATCGGTTCCCTGGGCATGTTCGCCCTCACCGTCTACCTGGGCCTGTTCCTGGTGCTCTTCGGCGTCTACCCGGCGCTGATCAAGGCCCACGGCCTCTCGGTCCGCCAGTGGTTCTCCGGCGCCTGGCCCGCCATCCAGCTGGCCTTCGTGTCCCGCTCCTCCGTGGGAACGCTGCCGCTGACCCAGCGCGTCACCGAACGCAACCTCGGTGTATCCCGGGCCTACGCCTCCTTCGCCGTGCCGCTGGGTGCAACCACCAAGATGGACGGCTGCGCCTCCATCTACCCGGCGGTCTCCGCGATCTTCGTGGCCCAGTTCTTCAACGTGGACCTGGCCTTCACCGACTACCTGCTGATCGCCCTGGTTTCCGTCCTGGGTTCGGCCGCCACCGCCGGCACCACCGGCGCCGTCGTGATGCTCACGCTGACCCTTTCCACCCTCGGCCTGCCGCTGGCCGGCGTCGGGCTGCTGCTGGCCATCGACCCGATCCTGGACATGGGCCGCACCGCCGTCAACGTGGCCGGCCAGACCGTGGTTCCCACCCTCGTGGCCAAGCGCAACGGCCTGCTGGATACCGGGCTGTACAACGCACGCCGCCAGGGCGATCCGTTCGTGGATGATTCCGAGCAGATCGAGGTTCCGCTGCTGGTCGAGTCCAAGAGCTGATTCCTCCCCGCAGTACGACGCCGGGCCGTTCCTTCGGGGGCGGCCCGGCGTTTTTGGTTTCCGGGCCGGTCCGCCCCGGCACTAGGCTGGATCCGTGACCAAACCGAACCTGAGCCTCATCCTGGCCTCCGCGTCCCCCGCCCGCACCAAGCTGCTCACCGATGCCGGCATTGCCCACACCGTCCTCGTCTCCGATGTGGATGAAGACGCCGTCACCGCCCGCTACGGCCTGACCGATCCGCATGACACGGCCCTGCTGCTGGCCCGTGCGAAGGCCGAGGCCGTTGCGTCCCTGCCCGAGGCCGACGGCGCGCTGGTGATCGGCTGCGATTCGGTCTTCGAGTTCGACGGCGAGGCGCACGGCAAACCGTGGGAGGCCGACGTCGCCCGCGAGCGGATCCGCCGCATGAGCGGTTCCTCCGGGGTACTGCACACCGGGCACTGGCTGGTGGACTGCCGCGACACCGACGAGGACGGTTCCGGGGCCACCCTCGGGGCGGTTTCCTCTGCCGAGGTGCATTTCGTGAAGCTGACCGACGAGGAGATCGAGGCCTACATCGCCACGGGTGAGCCGCTGCAGGTGGCCGGTTCCTTCACCATCGATTCCCTGGGCGGGGCGTTCATCGAGCGGGTCGAGGGTGATCCGCACGCCGTCGTCGGTCTTTCCGTTTCAACGCTCCGCCAGCTTCTGGCCAGCGCCGACGTACGGATCATCGACCTCTGGAAGTAGTTCCTGCTCCGCTTTCCCGCGGCTCCGATCGGTCTTTCGCCACCTGGTGCGACGGGCGTTCACCTTCCGTACAGCTAATGCGGGGGCCCCTTCACCTTCCGTACAGCTAATGCGGGGGCCCCTTCACCTTCTGTACAGGTACGGTGCTTCGGCCCCGCTGCAGGCCGCATTAGCTGTACAGAAGGGAACGTGCAGGCCGCATTTGCTGTACATAAGCGACGGGCGGATGCCGCATCTCAGCCCGAAGGCGTCCAGCCACCCATTGTCAGTCCCCTACGGACCTTAGCGGCTACCCAGGACGATCCCTGCGTCAGATCGGTCCGACTGATTTTCACCTGATTCCATCCGAGTTCGGCGGTCCGCAGGTCACGGTAGTGGTCTCGTGCCTGCTGCTCCGGAGTGAGGTGGTGGGCGCCGTCGTACTCCAGGCAGGTCCGGAACTCAGGACAACCGAGATCAGCCCATACCTGCGGCTGACCATACTCATCAAGCAGTGCAACGTTAGGTATGAACTCCGGCAGATCGGCCTGCTTGGCCAGCATCAGCCGAAGCCGAGTCTCGGGCGGAGAATCCACCCCCACCCGCACATACTCCAATGCTTCACGGCTGCGGCGGACCTTGGGTACCCCTGAGCGGTGCTTGACCAGGTCCCGCAGCTCTTCCAAAGGAACCAGGGGCCGGCGCGGCGTCCCGAAGGTGCGCTGATGTTCGCTCACTATCTGGTCCCCCATGATCACCAGCTCCTCGACGGACAGCATGCCGGCAAGGTCCAGCCAGGTGCGGGCGACAGTTGTTACGGGAAGGCCGTAAACCTGCGTTACCTCGTTCGATGCCAGCAGCAGGCGATGTCCGCAGATATGGCGCCGCCGCGGTGGTCCGCACGCCGGACTCCGGCTGAGATGAAGCAGAGGTTCCTCGGCAACCCTGCGTGGCAGGGCCAGCCCATGCAGCCGGGCTGCGGTGCCATGGCTGATGACGGCGTCCGGAAGCAACTCGAGGTACGGACGGCATCCGGCGGCCAGGTCAAAGGTTGTCGTCTTGGGAACCCGCACGGCTCTGCTGGGAATCCAAAGGTCCGAGGCGCGGAGTCGAGAAGCACTTATCCCGGCGTCAATGGCTTGTGGAAACGCAAAGGGTGCGGTGAATGGTTCCGGCAGAGGTTGAGGTTTCGGCATCGCTCTATTACAGAGGTCTCCGAAGCGCACTGAGGCGTTTTCCACAGGCAAACCGCCACCGGTGCGGAGTCCTGTACAGCAGATGCTGGCTGAGGTCGACCCAGGCAGCATCACCTGTACGGAAGCCGGACCAGAGGGACAGCGTCCACGCACCCACCCAGACGCCACGCACCCCAGACACCCGTCCCGCTTTGTAGAATCCCCACAACGATCCGCCGGTTCCCACGCAGAAACAGCACGCATTATGGCCCATGACCACAAAACCGCGCTAGGCTCCGAACAGATCAAAAGGAGCCAGTGCACCAATGAGCCAGAACACCCCCGCGCCTGCTGCGACCCCCGCCAAGGCACTCAACAAGATCCTCATTGCCAACCGCGGCGAGATTGCGGTCCGCGTCATCCGCGCCGCCCGCGATGAAGGCATTGCGGCTGTAGCGGTCTATGCAGATCCCGACCGCGACGCCCTGCACGTGCGCCTCGCCGACGAGGCCTATGCCCTGGGCGGCAGCACCGCAGCCGAGTCCTACCTGGACATGGGCAAGATCCTCGACGCCGCCGCCCGCTCGGGTGCCGACGCCATCCACCCCGGCTACGGCTTCCTCTCCGAGAATGCCGAGTTCGCCCAGCGCGTCATCGACGCCGGCCTGACCTGGATCGGCCCCTCCCCCAGCGCCATCTCGCAGCTCGGGGACAAGGTCCAGGCCCGCCACATTGCCGCCAAGGTGGGCGCACCCCTGGTCCCGGGCACCCCGGATCCGGTTGAATCCGCCCAGGATGTCCTGGACTTCGCGGACCGGCACGGCCTGCCTCTGGCCATCAAGGCAGCATTCGGCGGCGGCGGCCGCGGCATCAAGGTGGCCCGGACCCGCGAAGAGATCCCCGAAATGTTCGACTCCGCAGTCCGTGAGGCTACGGCGGCCTTCGGCCGGGGAGAGTGCTTCATCGAGCGCTTCCTGGATGCCCCGCGCCATGTGGAAACCCAGTGCCTGGCGGACGCCTACGGCAACGTCGTCGTCGTCTCCACCCGTGACTGCTCCCTGCAGCGCCGGAACCAGAAGCTCGTCGAGGAAGCTCCGGCGCCGTTCCTCACCGAGGAGCAGAACGCCAGCCTCTACTCGGCGTCGAAGGCCATCCTCAAGGAGGCCGGCTACCAGGGTGCCGGAACCTGCGAATTCCTGGTCGGGAAGGACGGCACCATTTCCTTCCTCGAGGTCAACACGCGCCTCCAGGTTGAGCACCCCGTGTCCGAGGAAGTCACCGGCCTGGACCTGGTCCGCGAACAGTTCCGCATCGCCCGCGGCGAGGCACTGGGCTACGGCGACCCGGAAGTGCGCGGCCACTCCTTCGAGTTCCGCATCAACGGGGAAGACCCGGGACGCAACTTCATGCCCGCCCCCGGCACCGTCTCCGAGTTCAAGCTGCCCACCGGCCCCGGCGTCCGCGTGGACTCGGGCATTGAAGCGGGCGAAACCGTGGGCGGAAACTTCGATTCCATGCTCGCCAAGCTGATTGTCACCGGTGCCACGCGCCGCGAGGCACTCCAGCGGGCACGGCGCGCCCTGGCCGAAATCGACGTCGCCGGCCTGCCCACCGTACTGCCCTTCCACCGCGCCGTGACTGCGGACCCGGCCTTCACCGGCGAGGACGCTTTCGGCGTCCATACCCGCTGGATCGAGACCGAGTTCGCGAACACCATCCCGGCCTGGAGCGGGGAGGCGGGCACGGCCGACGACGACGACGACGAGCGCCGGCGCGTCACCGTTGAAGTAGGCGGCAAGCGGCTCGAGGTTGTGCTCCCGGCCGGCCTCGGCGGTTCCGCCGGCGGTGCTGCCAACGGCGCCCGCGGCAACGGCAACGGCAAGGCACGCAAGCGCTCCCGGGGCGGGGCGTCCACCGCAGCCGCGGGCGATGACCTCACTTCCCCCATGCAGGGAACCATCGTCAAGGTGGCCGTCGAAGACGGAGCGGTGGTACGCGAGGGCGACCTCGTAGTGGTGCTGGAGGCCATGAAGATGGAACAGCCGCTCACCGCGCACAAGTCCGGCACCGTCACGGGCCTGAGCGCCCTTCCCGGCGCGACCGTGTCCGCCGGCGCCGTCATCGCCTCGATCAGGGACTAAGCAGCAAAAAGAGACTAAGCAGCAAACGCAGGCAGGCCCGGCTCCCCCACGGGGAACCGGGCCTGCCTGCGTTGAATGAACCGGCTAGAGGACCTTCACGGCCTCGCTGGAATTGTTTTCGTAGTCGACGTCGCGCGTCTCCTTGGTCACGAACAGCGCGATCAGGGTCAGCACCGCCATGGAGGACAGGTAGATGCCCACCAGCCACGGGCTGCCGTCGGCGGCCTGCCAGAGGGCAACGGCGATGAACGGAGCCACGGCCGCACCCAGGATCGAGGAGAAGTTGTAGGCAATCGCCGAGCCTGTGTAGCGCACGTTGGTCGGGAAGAGTTCCGGCAGCAGGGCTCCCATGGGCCCGAAGGTCAGGCCCATCAGGGTGAAGCCGATGATCAGCAGCGCCATGACGCCCACGGTGCCGCCGTCGAACAGCGGCGCGAAGGTGAAGCCGAAGGCGAAGATCCCGGCGGTCACCACCAGCAGCGTCTTGCGCCGGCCGTACTTCTCCGCCAGCGGCCCGGCCACCAGGGTGAAGATGCCGAAGAACACCACGCCGATGATCAGCATGATCAGGAAGTCGTTGCGGGCGTAGCCCAGACCGGCGGCAAAGGCCTCCGGGTCGAACGCCTTGCCTGCCTTCTCGGCCGCGGCACGGGCCGCTTCCTCGGTCTTGGCGGTCGTGCCGTAGGACAGGGTGAAGGTGGTCATCAGGTAGAAGAGCACGTACGTGGCCAGCATGATGAACGTGCCGGCAATCATCTGGCGCCAGCTGAACCGGAACGCCTGGCCCAGGGGCAGCTTCTTCACTTCACCGGAATCGAGCGCCTTCTGGAAGGCCGGAGTCTCGACCAGCTTCAGCCGGACATAGAGTCCGATGATGACCATCACGGCGCTGGCCAGGAACGGCACGCGCCAGCCCCAGCCCATGAACTGCTCATCGGTCAGCTGCATGCTCAGCAGCAGGAACAGGCTGTTGGCCAGGATGAACCCGATGGGTGCGCCCAGTTGCGGGAACGTTCCCCACACCGCACGCTTGTTCGCCGGTGCGTTTTCCGTGGCGAGCAGCGCAGCGCCGCTCCATTCCCCGCCGAGGGCCAGACCCTGGGCGAAGCGCATAACCACCAGGAGGGCGGGAGCCCAGAAGCTCCAGCCGGCCATGTCCGCAGTCGGCAGGCAGCCGATCAGGAACGTGGCAATGCCCATGGTCAGCAGCGAGGCGACCAGGGTTCCCTTGCGGCCCACCTTGTCCCCGAAGTGCCCGAAAATGATCGAGCCGAGCGGGCGGGCAATAAAGGCCACCCCGAACACGGCGAAGGAACTCAGCAGTGCCGTGGCGCCCTCGGCCTCCGGGAAGAACAACCGGGGAAAAACGAGGACGGCGGCGGTTGCATAGACATAAAAGTCATAGAACTCAATGGAGGTGCCGATCAGGCTGGCAACAATAACGCGGCTCTTGGAATTGGCCTTGGCCGGCGCCGGCGCCGCGGAGGGTTTCGATGTAGACATTGGAAGTCTTTCGCAAGAGGAAGTGAAGTATCCACATCGTAGGAGCTTGCGTCCGTTATTTGAGATTTGTGTCCAAATACTGGACAAATATTTCACCGAACCGAAATCCGGGCAGAAAAAATCCCGCGCCCGCGGACGGATAATCCGCCGCGGACGCGGGATGGAGAAGGGAAATTCCTACAGGTGTACGTGCAGCCGCCGTGCGGCTTCCGAAATGGACCCGGTGAGGGACGGATACACGGCAAACGTGTTGGCGAGGTCATCCACGTGCAGCTTCTGGGTGACGGCGATGGCAATCGGGAAGATCAGCTCCGAGGCACGCGGTCCCACGACGACGCCGCCGATGACGCTGCCGGACCCCTTGCGGGCAATGATCTTCACAAAGCCCTCCTTGACGTCCATCATCTTGGCCCGTGCATTGGTGTGCAGGGACAGCTTGATGACGTCGCCCTGGTAGCGGCCCTCGGCCACGTCGGCCTCGGTGACGCCTACGGACGCAATCTCCGGGGAGGTGAAGATATTCGAAGCCACCGTCTTGAGCTTCAGCGGCCTCACGCCGTCGCCCATCAGGTGCGCCACCGCGATGCGGCCCTGCATGGCTGCCACGGACGCCAGGTTGAACACGCCGGTGCAGTCGCCTGCGGCGTAGACGTTGTCCGCCGTGGTGCGGGAGACGCCGTCGACCCGGATCTGGCCGCGTTCGTCCAGCTGCACGCCGGCCTCTTCCAGCCCGATCCCGGCGGTGTTCGGGATGGCACCCACGGCAACCAGGCAGTGGCTGCCCTCAAGGGTGCGTCCGTCCGAAAGCGTCACCAGCACGCCGTCGCCGGTGTTCTTCACGGAGTCGGCGCGGGACCTGCTGAGCACGGTCATCCCGCGGGCCTGGAAAACGTCTTCCAGCACGACGGCGGCGTCGGCGTCCTCGCCCGGCAGCACGCGGTCACGGCTGGAGATCAGCGTGACCTTGGTGCCCAGGCCGTTGTAGGCGGACGCAAATTCGGCGCCGGTCACGCCGGAGCCGATAACGATCAGGTGCTCCGGAACCTCGGTGAGGTTGTAAATCTGCTTCCAGGTGAAGATCCGTTCACCGTCAGGCACGGAGGTCTCCAGCTCGCGGGGGTTCGCGCCGGTGGCAATCAGCAGCGCCTCGGCCTTGACCGTCTCCACGGTGCCGTCGGCGGCGGTGACCTCGATGGTGGAGTTGTCCAGCAGCCGGCCGTCGCCGATCTTTACTTTCACTCCCACCCGTTCGAGGGTGCTGCGGATGTCGTTCGACTGTTCCTTGGCCAGGGCCAGCAGACGGTGGTTGACCACCTTCAGGTCCGCAAAGACAGGCGAGGCCACGTCCCCGAATTCCACGCCGAGGTTCCGCGCAGCGTTCATCCGGGTCATCACATCGGCAGTGGCGATCAGGGTCTTGGAGGGAACGACGTCGGTGAGCACTGCGGAGCCGCCCAACCCCTGCCGTTCGACAATGGTTACGTCCGCACCGAGGGATGCGGCCACGAGGGCAGCCTCATAGCCGCCGGGGCCCCCTCCGAGAATCGCAAGTTTCCGGGCAGTAAAATCTAGTTGGCTGGTCACAAGGCTCTATTCTGTCCCATCCCGTGACGGCGCTCAAACGGTGGCCGCCGGCGCGGACTCCGGCGGTCCCCGCAGGCTGTAAGTTTGTTAAGTGACTAACGACCCATTTGAACTTGCCCAGCAGGCCGCCGACTACATTGCAGAGCACACCGGCGTGCCCTCCCACGACATAGCCCTGGTGCTCGGCAGCGGCTGGGGTGAAGCCGCCGAACTGATCGGCGAGACCACCGCAACGCTCTCCGCCTCCGATATCCCGGGCTTCTCCGCCCCCTCCGTGCAGGGTCATGTGGGCACCATCCGCTCCGTCCTCACCACCGATGGAAAGCGCGCCCTGGTCCTGGGTGCACGCACCCACTACTACGAGGGCAAGGGCGTGCGCGCCGTCGTCCACGGTGTCCGCACCGCAGCTGCCGCGGGTGCGAAGGTCATGGTCCTCACCAATGGCTGCGGCGGGCTGAACCCCGAGTGGCAGCCGGGCACTCCGGTGCTCATCAGCGACCACCTGAACCTCACGGCTACGTCCCCGCTCGAAGGCGCCACCTTCGTGGACCTGACCGACCTTTACTCTTCGCGCCTGCGCGATGTGGCCCGCAGCGTAGATCCCACCCTTGACGAAGGCGTCTACGCACAGTTCACCGGCCCGCACTACGAAACCCCGGCCGAGGTCCGCTACGCCAAGACCATCGGCGCCGACCTGGTGGGCATGTCCACGGCACTCGAAGCCATTGCCGCACGGCACGCCGGCATGGAGGTCTTCGGCATCTCCCTGGTCACCAACCTCGCTGCCGGCATCAGCCCGGTGGCCCTGAGCCACGGTGAGGTCCTGGAAGCGGGCCAGGCCGCCGGACCGCGCATCTCCAAGCTGCTCGCCGAGATCATCAACAAGATCTAGCAGCTCCCGCCGCACAGCTATCCGCACCAGCAACATTAGGTATCCAACATGACTCTGATTCCCGCTGAACTTGAAGAACTCACCGCCTCCGCGCAGGAATGGGCGGACAGCGACCCCGACCCTGACACCGTGCGCCAGCTCCGTACCCTTCTGCGCACCATCGCGGACGGTACGGACGCCGGGGCTGCCGCAGCGGCGCAGGAGCTGGCCGACCGGTTTGCCGGCACGCTCGAGTTCGGAACCGCGGGGCTGCGTGCGGAGCTGGGCGCCGGACCCAACCGGATGAACCGCGTGGTGGTGCGCCGCACCGCCGCCGGTATCGCTTCCTTCCTGCAGGACACCGCCGGTGACAGCTGGACCCCCAGCGCCGTCATCGGGTACGACGCCCGGTACAAGTCGAAGGACTTCGCCCTGGAGACGGCCGCCGTTTTCGGCGCCGCGGGCATCGAAACGTTCCTACTCCCCTGCACGCTGCCGACGCCGCTGCTCGCCTATGCGGTGCGCGCCCTGGACACGGACGCGGGCGTGATGGTCACGGCCAGCCACAACCCGGCCGCGGACAACGGCTACAAGGTCTATCTGGGCGGCCGTACGGTCAAGGGCCCGGGCCGCGGCGCGCAGATTGTCACGCCTTACGACGCCGAGATCGCCGCGCGGATTGACTACACCGTGCCGCTGGGCTCCATCGAGCTGGCACCGGACGGCTACACGGAGGTCTCCGAGTCCCTGATCGCCGACTACATCGGTGCCGTGGACGATCTGGCCCACCGCGAAGGCTACCCGGCACGGGACCTGGACATTGTCCTGACGCCCATGCACGGCGTCGGCGGCGAAACCATGTCCGCCGTACTTCGCGGAGCCGGTTTCACCTCGGTGACCCTCGTTCCCGAGCAGGCGCTGCCGGACCCGGACTTCCCCACCGTTGCCTTCCCGAATCCGGAGGAGCCGGGCGCGC
The DNA here is from genome assembly GCF_020907405.1 of Arthrobacter sp. zg-Y769. Lineage (GTDB taxonomy): Bacteria > Actinomycetota > Actinomycetes > Actinomycetales > Micrococcaceae > Arthrobacter_B. The sequence goes on along the minus strand of NZ_JAJJOE010000010.1, from coordinate 10,300 downwards.
TGGACCTCGCCTTGAAGCTTGCCGCGGAACGGGATGCCGACCTGGTCCTGGCCAATGACCCCGACGCCGACCGCGCCGCCGTCGCCGCCAAGGATCCCGCCACGGGTGCTTGGCGGATGCTGCGCGGTGATGAAGTGGGTGCCCTGCTGGGCCGCCACATTGCCCGGCGGATCGCTGCCGGCCGCTGGAAGGTACGGGGTGAGAAAACCCGCTCCGGCGTGGTCTTTGCCAACTCGATTGTTTCCTCCCGTCTGCTGGCCCGCATCGCGGACGCTGCAGGATTCGAGCACCAGGAAACCCTGACCGGCTTCAAGTGGATCTCCCGGGTGCCGAAGCTGACCTACGGCTACGAGGAAGCGCTGGGCTACTGCGTGGCTCCCGGACTGGTCCGGGACAAGGACGGCATCTCCGCCGGCGTGCTCCTGGCCGAACTTGCGGCCTCCCTGAAGGCCTCCGGCCGGACCCTCTTCGACGAGCTCGACGAGCTCGCCCTGGCGCACGGCCTGCACCAGAGCGATCAGCTCTCCGTCCGGGTGGAGAACCTGGGCCTGCTCACGGAAATGATGCAGCGGCTGCGCGAGCACCCCCCTGCCTCCTTCGCCGGCTCCCCGGTGGAAACCGCCGTCGATCTTTCCGAAGGCGCCAACGGACTGCCTCCCACAGACGGGCTGCGGTACATTACCCGAAACAACACCCGGGTCATCATCCGCCCCAGCGGAACCGAGCCCAAGCTCAAGTGCTACCTCGAAGTGATTGAGCCCGTCGGTTCGGCGGCAGAGTTGCCGACTGCGCGTTCCAACGCACGTGCCACCCTGGACGCAGTGCTGGCGGATGTACGGACGGCCCTGGGACTTTAACCAGGCAAGGAGGCCGGCATGGGACGGCTGATCTACACAAGCATCACTTCGCTCGACGGGTACATAGCGGACGAGTCCGGTTCCTTTGACTGGAGCATGCCCGATGAAGCGGTCCACTCCTTCGTCAATGAGCTGGAGCGCGACGTACGCACGCATCTGCTGGGGCGGCAACTGTATGAGGTGATGGCTTACTGGGATGCCGTGCCCGCCGAGGACGAGCCGCCTGCCATCCACGAATACGCCCGGATCTGGCAGGCGGCGGACAAGGTGGTCTTTTCCCGTTCGCTCTCCGAGGTCTCCGCGCCGCGCACGCGGCTGGAGCGGGAGTTTCGTCCCGCTGCCGTGCGGGCGCTCGTGGAGGCGTCCGACGGCGACGTGTCCGTGGGCGCAGCGAACCTCGCCGGCCAGGCGCTGAAGGCTGGACTGGTCGACGAGCTGCAGCAGCTGCTCTCCCCCGTGATCGTCGGCGGCGGGAAGCGGTTCCTGCCGGACGGTCTGCGGCTGGACCTGGAACTGCTGGAGGAGAAACGCTTCGCCAACGGCGTCGTGTTCCTGCGGTACCGGGTCCGGAACTGAGCTTCTGTGCCCCGGGCGTCCCGTTAGGCCAGCAGTGTCCGGTTATGCCAGCAGTTCCGTGGCCAGCGGCAGGCGACTGCCGCTGGCCAGGAGCGTCCCCACCTGCTCGGCGGTGAGCGGCCGGCTGAAATAGTAGCCCTGGCCGCTGCAGCAGCCCATCTCCTGCAGTAGTTCAGCCTGTTGCAGGGTCTCTATCCCTTCGAAGACGGCTTCCATTCCGGCTGCCTGGATCAGCCTATGGACCGCGTCCACGAACTGCAGCTGCCCTTCGTCACGGCTGATTTCGGCGATCAGCGCACGGTCCACCTTGACGGTGTCCACCGGCAGGCGCCGCAGGTAGCTGATGGACGAATAGCCCGTGCCGAAATCGTCAATTTCCAAGCGGACACCCAGAGCCTTGAGCGATCTCATGGAGTAAGTCTCCACGTCCCCGCTGCCCACGAAGGCGCTCTCGGTGATTTCCAGGATCAGGTCCCGGGGTGCTGCGCCGGTTTCGCGCAACTGCGCCCGGGCATAGTCCGCGAGGTCCATGCTCTGCAGTTGGGACGGGGAGACATTGACGCGGATATGGAAGCCGTCCTGGTCCTGGCCCGCCGCACGCCAAGCCGCTAGCTGCTCCAGGGCCGACCGCATCACCCAGCGTCCGATCCCCAGGATGGCTCCGCTTTCCTCCGCCAGTGGAATGAAGATATCCGGCATGACCAGTCCCTGCGTCGGATGATCCCAGCGCAGGAGCACCTCCGCCCCCTGCATCTTTCCGGTGACCAGATCAACGACGGGCTGGAATGCCAACCGAAACTCGTTGCGTTCAATGGCATTACGTAGATCAGAGGCCATTTCCCGTCGCAACTGGCGGGCATAGAGCATTACCGGTTCAAATAACCGGACCAGGCCCGGCCCATCCTCCTTCGCCTTATACATGGCCGTGTCCGCGCGGAGCAGCAGATCCTCGGCGGATTGCCCGGACTCAGCCAGATGCACGCCGATGCTGGCACGAGGCCAAATGTCCAGTCCCTCCAGAACGGTCCGCACTCCCAAAGCCGCCTGGATCCTTTCCGCGGCCGCGAGTGCCGATAACCTCGAAACCCCGGGGAGCAGAACCGCAAACTCGTCACCGCCGAGCCGCGCTACGACGCTTTCCTCCGGCACCGAGGCGAGCAACCGTGCCGCTACGTCCTGCAACACCAGGTCCCCGGCCTTGTGTCCAAAGCTGTCGTTGATTTCCTTGAACCCATCCAAATCGATCATCAGCACGGCCGGTGCGGACTCCCTACCATCCCAGTCCGTCAGAGACTGCTGGACCTGCTGCATCAAGTCGATCCGGTTACTCAGTCCGGTGAGCGGATCCGAAAGCGCCATCCGCTGCACCTGTTGGTGCGCTTCGCGGAGTTCCAGCGTGCGGGACTCCACCCGCTGCTCCATGTCCTGGTACATGTCGTCCAGTTCCGCTGCCAGGAGGTTAATGCCCGTGCTGACGGCATCAACCTGGTCGCGGGCAGATGAAACCGGAATTCGGGAGGCGAGGTTTCCCGCTGCGATCCTGACAATGCCTTCGACGATCTGGCCGAGGCGCGGGTCCGCCGGCTGGTCCCCGGCTCCCTCTTGTGAACGAATCACGTGTCGTACCTTCTAAGCCAGGTCAGGGCATCGTCTTCCTGCGAAAAATACTTGGTGGGACAAGGCTGGACCTCTCCGCCAAGCAGGAAATTCGCGATCACCCGGTCCACCGGAGAAACACCAATGACGGCGACGGCGGACAGGGAACGTGCAGCACTGAAGACGTCCCGGGCACTACGGGAAATAGATTCCACACCCGTCAGTGTCAGCAGCAGCGGGAGACTGTGCGCAGCCGCCAGACGGTCGATCTTTTCGGCAACGGCGACAGCCATGGACCCGGTAATCACCTCGTTTGGAGGCAGTACCAGCACGAGGTGTCCCTCATCCGCCAGATTTACCAGGGCTTCGCCGGGCGATGAAGGGTTTTGGATCCCGATTCCAGAATCGGGTCCTGCACTTTTAGACATGCTCCGGAGCGAGCTGTCGCTGTGCGGGCCGGAGCTGTTGTGCTGCACCGTTTCCTGTCTTGTCATAGCTTCCCCCAAGTCGCCGCGCAGGACCTCAATGCAGCGGAATATGCCTTACCGTACCGGTGCTTCCGGAGTCACCGCGTGGAATCGGTAGCCCAGCTCGTAGTATGCGCCTTTATTACTCATTCATCGAGATGCTGAAACCTGAATTCGGTGACTTGCGATTATGCGACCGGCTCTCCACCTGTGTCAATGAGTTCCCGTGATTCGGACGCATACACGTCAGCCCCCAGCTTGGTAAAGATGCTTTCACATTGCATCGCGCAGTTCCTGGCTTCGGTTTTACGATCCAAGGAGTAGAGGCAGCGCGCCAGAAGCAGCAATGAGCGTCCCTGCAGGAAGGGATGGCTATCTGAGGCTTGCCTTTCCACCGAACGCAGCAGCCTTTCTGCCGTACTCGCGCTTCCCGACTCAAATTCCCACCAAGCCCGCGTTATAAGCATTTCAATTCGGTCTATCTCAGCCACACCAGCGACTTCAAAGGCCACCTCGGCTCGCCTGATGCATTCACCGGTCTCTTCTTCCACAAGTCCGGCTGCCAGACGAAAATGGGCGGATGCCTTGTTGAATTGCGCCCAGTTCCGGACATCACTCACGGAGGCTAAGTCCTCCGCCGCCCGCCGGTGGTACTTCAATCCTTCTTCGATCCGGGCCGACACAAAGGCTGCGTTGCCAATCGCCCAGCACGCGATGCCTTTCACCCGCGGGCTCGCCTCGGAGGACACCATGGTGGCGAGATTCATAGCCTCCTCCCACGCTCCCTCGGTATCCCCCTCTTCGGCAAGCGCTGCAACAAGCACGTGTTGAACGTTGAGCCGGCTCCCTGACGGAAGCACCTCCTGCGGGACGTTCGACGCTTCACGGGCAGCGGCAAGCGCCCCGCTCATCTCGCCCTTGTCCTGCAGTGCATGGGTTATCAGTACTCTTGCCCGGGATTGATAATCGGGAAAGTCGTTGATCGCCTCGGTCGCGAGCAGGGCTTTGCCGGTGGCGAAACACGCTTCGACCTGTCCCAATTCAAGTTGAAGCTCCGCAATGTTGAACGTCATGCGGCAGAAACCCCGATTGTCTGCAGTTGCGACCGCAGCCTGCGCCGCCAGGCGGGAATACTCAATCGCGGAAGCATACTCCCGTCGGGCTTTTGCTTGTGCGGCACGGTATTCGTTCAAAACGAAGACTGTATTGCTGTCCATGGCAAGGGCACCTTCTGGTAGTAAAAATCCCGCGGGACTGGACTCTATTGTCATGGCATACCGCCGATTCCTCAAAAGATATGACGCACGCCGCCTCCGTCAATTCTTACCAGCTGTCCAGGTTGTCCTCAGTTTTTCTACAAGAAAGATCCGAGTGCAGCGATGTCGTCAAAATGTGTAGCTATACTTCAGGTGTCTTGATGAGCCCGTTCAATTGAGGAGTAGAAATGAAGAAACTCGGTGCAGCACTGTTGCTATCAGCCGTAATTGCGGGAGCGGGTGTCGCAGCACCGGCAGCGGCCTCTGCCGCTCCGGCCTCCCAGTCACCCGGCAAGCTAGTCCAGCCGTTCGGCATGTGGCCGCACACGCAGTAAATCCCGTCAGGGCCCGGATGAACCGCTAAGACGCGGGGCACCCGGGCCTTTGTCGTTTCCGGCGTGCAACCTAGGTACGTTGCCCGTCGATTACAGCCCGCCGCGGCCGTGATCTCGACCACGCGGCACCACTGCCTTGTGGCAAGATGGATCCCATGTCTACACCCATTGCCTCGTATATTGATCACACGCTCCTCAAACCCGAGGCCAGCCGCGACGACATCCTCCGGGTCTGCTCCGAAGCCGCTGAATACCAGTTCAAGTCCGTCTGCGTTAACCCGATCTGGGTCGGCACGGTCCGCAACGCCCTGAAGGGCAGCGGAGTGCTTACCTGCTCGGTTATCGGCTTCCCGCTGGGAGCCACCACCACCGAGGTGAAGGTCTTCGAAGCCCAGGGCGCCCTTCAGGACGGCGCAGATGAGATCGACATGGTCATCGACATCGCCGCAGCCCGCCGCGGAGACCGGGCCGCCCTGGTCCGCGACATCGCAGCGGTAGCCGACGCCGTCCACGCTGCCGGCGGGATCCTCAAGGTCATCATCGAAACGTCCCTGCTCAACGATGAGCAGAAGGTCCTGGCCTGCGAAGCCTCCGTCGAGGCAGGAGCCGATTTCGTCAAGACCTCCACCGGTTTCAACGGCGGCGGAGCCACGGCCGAAGACGTCGCACTGATGCGCCGCACCGTCGGCCCGGACCTCGGAGTCAAGGCTTCCGGAGGTGTCCGATCGCTCGAAGATGCCCGGGCAATGATCGACGCCGGCGCCACGCGTATCGGGGCAAGCTCCGGAATCGCTATTGTTAATGGAAGCAAAGCCACGTCGGACTACTGACCGGCATAGCTACTGACACTTTTTGAAACGGAGAACTTCATGGTTGGAACACGGTCAAAGCAGCCTTCACACTCGGGCGAGGGCCATCTGGTCAGCAACGTCCTCATCTTCACCGTGATGTTCGCCATCTTCCTTGGCGCCATCTACGCGGTGAACTTCCTGACGCTGGACAATGTCTGGCCGATGGCTGTCCTGCTGATCGCCGCCACCGGGATGTACCTCGTGGCATTCAGCATCGGCCGTTCCGACACCACCACCGAGCTGGCCAAGGGCTACTCGCACAACGAGTAGCCACATCACGCAGACAGCGATGCACTCCAGTCCGCGGGCTGGGGTGCATCGCTGTTTAACTGAGTAGTGGCCGGGGGGAAGCAGGTGTCTCCTACTCTTAGCTGCCTGAGACCACGATCCCTAGATTCAACACATGACTACCACCATGACCCGCAGGGAATGGCGCCGGGACCGGGCCCGGCAGCAGCGCATCGTCCTCGTCGGTTACGCGGTACTCGCTACCTGCGTAGTGGCCGCCGCCGCCGTCTTCGTCATTGCGGTGATGGGCTAGCCAGACGTTCTACTCCTTGAATACTGCGTCCAGCACCTGCTTGGCCCAGGCGAGGATTTCGGCGTCCACCAGATCCCGCCCGCCGATCCTGGCGGTCTTCGGCTTGGGCACCAGTACGGCATTCAACGCCGGCTTGACGAGCGCCCCGGGGTACATGCGCTGCAGCCGCATGGTCCGCGATTCGGGCAGGTCCGCCGGCGCGAACTTAATGAAGTTGCCCTGCTGCGCGATGTCGGTCAGCCCGGCGGCGCGTGCATCCACCCGGAAGCGGGCCACATCGATGAGGTTCTTCACTTCCTGCGGCGGCTCGCCGTAACGGTCCACCAGTTCGGCCAGGACCTCGTCGATCGCCTCGTTGGTCACTGCCGAGGCCAGTTTGCGGTAGGCCTCCAGCCGCAGCCGCTCCCCCGGCACGTAGTCGTGCGGGAGATGGGCATTGACCGGCAGCTCGATTTTCATTTCCGCTGCCTTTTCCTCGGCCTCGCCGCGGTAGTCGGCCACGGCTTCGCCCACGAGCCGGATGTACAGGTCAAAGCCGACGCCGGCAATGTGGCCGGACTGCTCCCCGCCCAGCAGGTTGCCGGCCCCGCGGATCTCCAGGTCCTTCATGGCCAGCTGCATGCCCGCACCGAGTTCGTTGTGCGTGGCCACGGCCTTCAGCCGCTCCAGGGCCACCTCGCCCAGCGGCTTCTCGGACGGGTACAGGAAGTAGGCGTAGGCCCGCTCCCGGCCGCGGCCCACCCGGCCGCGCAGCTGGTGCAGCTGCGAAAGCCCGAAGTGGTCCGCCCGGTCCACGATCAGGGTGTTGGCGTTGGAGATATCCAGGCCCGTTTCGATAATGGTGGTGCAGACCAGCACGTCGAAACGCTTCTCCCAGAAGTCCACAATGATCTGCTCGAGCTTGGACTCGCTCATCTGGCCGTGGGCGACGGCGATACGTGCCTCCGGGATCAGCTCGCGCAGGTGCGCGGCGGTCCGGTCAATCGAGGAGACGCGGTTGTGGACAAAGAAGACCTGGCCCTCGCGCATCAGTTCGCGGCGGATGGCCGCGGAAGCCTGCTTGTCGGTGTAGGGGCCCACGTAAGTGAGCACCGGGTGCCGTTCCTCCGGCGGGGTGGCCAGCGTGGAGGTTTCGCGGATCCCGGTCAGGGACATCTCCAGGGTGCGGGGAATCGGGGTGGCGCTCATGGCCAGCACGTCCACATTGGTGCGCATCTTCTTCAGCGCTTCCTTGTGTTCGACGCCGAAGCGCTGTTCCTCATCCACGATCACCAGGCCCAGGTCCTTGAACTGGACTTCCTGCGACAGCAGGCGGTGTGTGCCGATGACCACGTCCACGGCGCCGTTCTTTACGCCTTCGACCACTTCCTTTGCTTCCTTGGCTGTCTGGAAACGGGACAGCGTCTGCACCCGGACCGGGAAGCCGGAGAACCGTTCGGCGAAGGTCTCCACGTGCTGCTGGGCCAGCAGCGTGGTCGGCACCAGCACGGCCACCTGCTTGCCGTCCTGCACGGCCTTGAACGCCGCCCGGACAGCAATCTCCGTCTTGCCGTAGCCCACGTCGCCGGAGACCAGCCGGTCCATGGGCACTTCGCGCTCCATGTCCGCCTTGACCTCGTTGATGGTGGTCAGCTGGTCCGGGGTCTCGATGTAGGGGAAGGCTTCCTCGAGTTCACGCTGCCACGGGGTGTCCGCAGCGAAGGCGTGGCCCTTGGACGCCATCCGTGCGGAATAGAGCCGGATCAGCTCGCCCGCAATCTCCTTGACCGCCTTGCGCGCGCGGCTCTTGGTCTTGGCCCAGTCGGAGCCGCCCATCTTGGACAGGACGGGCGTTTCGCCACCCACATAGCGGGTGATCTGGTCCAGCTGGTCGGTGGGGACAAACAACCGGTCCCCGGGGGCCCCGCGCTTGGAGGAGGCGTATTCGAGCACCATGTACTCCCGCACCGTCTTGTTGGTGCCGGCTCCGGTGGCCCGCTGGATCAGTTCGATGAACTTGCCCACGCCGTGCTGCTCATGGACCACAAAGTCGCCCTCCTGCAGCTGCAGGGGGTCGACGGCGTTGCGCCGCTTGGAGGGCATCTTGCGCATGTCGCGGGTGGAGTAGGCACTCGCGCGGCCGAGCAGGTCCGCTTCTGTCAGCAGGCCGGTCTTGAGGTTGTCGAAGACATACCCGCGGCCGGCGCTTGCCGTGGTGATGGAGATGACCCCGGGCCGCGGTTCCTCATCCACGGAATCCACCAGGGCGGCGGGGATGTCGTTCTCCTTGAAGAGCTCGGCCAGGCGGGCAGCCGGGCCCGGGCCTTCAGTCACCACCACCACGCGCCAGGCGTCCCGGACACGGCCGCCGATGAAGTCCATCATTTCCGCAACATCGCCCCGGTACCCCCGGGGTTCCCGGGCATTGATGGTCATGGTATCGATGTCCAGGACGGTTTCGTCATCGGGGTTGAAGGAGGTGATGGACCACCAGGCCACGTCATTGGCATGCGCGGCAGTGCGCGTGTCCGCCAGGGAACGGAAACTGGCAGCGTCGAGGTCGGCAGTAAGCGCGGCGGAGAGATCCAGGGGCGCCGCACCGCCGTCGGACGCCGTGGCCCACGCGGCGGCCAGGAACTCCTCGTTGGTGGCGGCTAGGTCATGGGCACGTGCCCGGACCTTTTCGGGCTCGATCACCACGGCAATGGAGCCGCGGGGCAATTCGCCCATCAGCGGGACCATGGAGTCCACCAGGACGGGGGCGAGCGATTCCATGCCCTCCACCGCAATCCCGCCGGCGATCTTCTCCAGCATGTCGGCGGCCGCCGGCATCTGGTCCTTGAGCTTCGCGGCGCGGCTCATGACCGACGGCGTGATCAGGATTTCGCGGCAGGGCGGGGCGTAGAGCTCGGAAGGGTGGGTGATGTGCTCCCCGGTGAGGGTCCGCTGATCCGCCACCGCGAACCAGCGCATGGAATCCACTTCGTCGCCGAAGAAGTCGATGCGGACGGGGTGGTCCTCGGTGGGCGGGAAGACGTCCAGGATGCCGCCGCGCACGGCGAATTCGCCCCGGTGGGAGACCATGTCCACCCGTGCGTAGGCGGCTTCCGCCAGTGCGGACACCACGGAGTCGAAGGGCTGCTCCTGGCCCACCTTCAGGGCCACGGGTTTAAGTTCACCCAGTCCGGCAACCAGCGGCTGGACCACGGCGCGCACCGGGGCAACCACAATCTGCACCGGCGCGGTTTCCGGGTGCTCCAGCCGGCGGAGCACCGACAGCCGCCGCCCCACTGTGTCGGAGCGCGGTGAAAGCCGCTCGTGCGGCAGGGTCTCCCAGCTGGGGAATTCCTCGATCCCGGCCAGCGGGAGGTAGCTGCGCAGGGCCGCGGCCAGATCCTCGGCTTCGCGTCCCGTGGCCGTAACGGCCAGCACCACCGGCGGCACACCGTCGCCGGTGGCGGCCGCGGCCAGCCCGTCCACAACTTCCGCCAGCAAGGCGGCGCGCATACCCTGCGGTGCACCTATCTGCAGGTCTTCGCTGCGGCCTGCTGGAGGCCGGGAGGAAAGGGTCCGCACCCTTGCGTACGAGGGGTCCTCAGCGAGGGCGGCACGCAGTCCGTTCAGGCTCATGGGGGTGGTTTCTCCTTCATGACGGCAACGCAAATACCCGAAGTTCACAAATGGAACCCCGGGGTTTTCTTCCACATTACCTGCTGACGGGGCTATGGTCCGGCCCTCGGAGCTGAGAGCGGAAACCACAGAAAAGCGGGAGGCCGCTGTACGGCCTCCCGCCGTTGTGTTTGCCCCGGCCCCCCCCCGCGCGGCTGTGGTGGGGAGTGGGT
>NZ_JAJJOE010000009.1 GCF_020907405.1 Arthrobacter sp. zg-Y769 | reverse complement strand
GGGGCCGCCCCGGGGCGCGCAGCCCCCAACCCACACACCGGGGGGGGGGCGCCCCCCCCCCCCCCGCTTTTCTGTTGCCCCGGGCCCCGCCCGGCGCGGATGTGCTGTGCTGTGCTGTGCTGCTAACGCCGCCTACTTCCGCAGCTGGTGCCCGCGGTAGTCATAGTCGGCAGGCAGGGACCGGGCACCTTGGGTGCCGTCGCCGCGCAGCGCTTCCTCGGTCAGGGCGAACGTGATCACGGAGTGGGCCACGGCGTCCGACATCTGGTCCAGCACGGTGCGGTTGATGTTGTTAATATCGTCGCATTCGGCGTGGTAGCAGGCATCATAAGCAACACCCGCCGTCCCGCCGAAGAGCGCTGCTTCCTCCGGCGTCTTCAGGCCTTCGGCACCCGTGAACAGCCCGCCGGCCGGAATCCTGTTGGCAATAAAGCCGGCGTAGTCGGAACGGCCGCTGAACTCGGTGGGAGCACTGGTCAGCCCCTCGGAGGCAAAGTACTCCTCGAAGACCTCCTCGATGACGTCGGACCCGGGAGGTCCGGTCAAACCGAGGGCGTCGCCGTCGCCGTCGTAGATGAACCGGCCGAAGTTGGGAGAGCCCACCATGTCAAAGTTCAGGTTCAGCAGGGTTCCGGCCAGCCCTGCCTCGTCCAGGGAATCCACATAGTATTCCGAGCCGACCAGTCCGTCCTCCTCACCGCCCCAGAACGCGAACCGGACGCGGTTCTCCAGGCCGCCCTTCGGTGCCTCCTTGGCCAGCTGGACGGCGCTTTCGAGTGTGGCCGCCGAGCCGCTGCCGTTGTCATTGATGCCCGGCCCCTCGGGAACCGAGTCCAGGTGGGCGCCCACCACGACGGTTCGGCTGGGGTCGCCGGTGCGGGTATCGGCCAGGATGTTGAAGGAGTTGACGGTACGCACTGCGGATTCCACGGAGACCCGTACGACCACCCCCGGAGTGCCGGCGAGCGCCTCGCCGAGGGCGAAAGTGGTGCCGACGGCGGGAATGGCCGAAAGCTCGGCGCCCACGGTGCCGTTCAGCAGGCCGGAGCGGTCATCCCCGGGCATGTCGTTGCCCTGGTTGAAGATGACGGCAGCGGATGCTCCGGCGGCGGCAGCGTTGTCCACCTTGATTTCAAAGCTACAGGTGCCGCGCTGCAGCAACGCGATGTTCCCGGCCGTGAAACCGGCGAAATCCGCCGGCTCGCAGCCGCTGGTCGACACGCGGGCCCCGGCAAGGTTAATGTCCACCGGGGTCAGCGCGGCCGTGACGTCGCCCGTCCCCGAGTAGCTCATGGTGGTGAAATCGGTTCCTGCGACGTAGGTCTGCGCGGTGGGGGAAACCTGTTCGAAGGCTTCACCCGTCAGCTCGAACTGGTCGTAGGAGAAGGCCTGCCGCACCGGCGTGTAGCCGGCCCGGCGCAGCTGCTGCTCGATGTAGCGGCCGGAGGCTTCGTAGCCCGGAGTGCCTGAGGCACGGTTTCCGCCGTTTGCGTCTGCGGCGGCCTGCAATGCGTCCAGGTGCCGGAGTACGTTCTTGACGGTCACCTTCTGCCGCAGCTTTTCGCTCTCGTCCGGCTTGCCATGCCCTTTGCCCGGATTCCCTTTCCCGGGATGCCCTTTCCCCGGGTCGCCCTTCCCAGGCTGCCCTTTGCCGGGGTCGCCCTTCCCGGGATGCCCTTTCCCCGGGTCGCCCTTGCCGGGCTGCTCTTTGCCCGGAGTGCCCTTCCCGGGACTCCCCTTCCCGGGCCCGGAGTCGTGGGCGTTTTGCTCCCCGGCCGCGGAACCTTTGCCGTGGTCGGCTGCAACTGCCGGCGCTCCCCCGGCCACGGTCAGGAAGACCGCCGCCGCGAGCGCCGTCGTACGCAAAGTTCTGTTCCTGTTCATCATTCCCCTAAGTGAGTCCCCCGTGAGTGCCTGTGATGGTCCGGTACCCGCCCTGCAGGCGGCACCGTGCCGCAGAACGTACCCCATGGGCAGTGCGGGCGTAAGCGCAGGACGACCTGTTCGGGAGGGGTCAGTTGCCGGAAACGGGCTCCACTCTGTTGTGCTGCGGTTCGGCAAGTTATTGTGGGGCGTTTTGCTCGGTCCGGTCCCGCGTCCCCGGCCAGCCCCAAGGGATCTGGTTTTTCGCCGGGGTGCCTGCGACGCTGGAAGGGCACGGGCATAAGCAAGAGCCGTTTCCCTTCGCCGGATTCGCCTTTCGACAACGTAAGGATTGCCCCATGGCACGCAACGCGCACTTATGGGCCACCGGTTTCGCGGTACTCGCCCTTTCGATCGCCGGATGCGCCGGCAACAACGAAGGCGACGGCTACAACGACACACCACCAAGCCCTTCGGGGACTTCCTCCGCTTCCAGCGGCTCGTCATGCACCACGGTCTCCCGCAACAGCCCGGGGGAAGAGAACTGCCAGGCCGCAGGCATTCCGGGCCGCACCGTCAACCCCGACCGGTGTGGAAAATTCACTGCGTCCCCTACGCCGGGCGGCATCCTCGAGGGGACGTTCGGGCCTTACTGCGACGACGCCGTCGCCACCACCTACAACACGGCACTGATCCCCGACGAGTCCGTGGCCATCGTGACCATCGAGGAAAGCCCGGACGACACCACCGTGCAACTGGAGGCGCAGAGCTTCGCCGCCAACACGACGTACAGCGCAAGGCTGCACGAGGACGGCTGCGGAGCGGATCCAGCGGACGCCGGCGGGGAATACCGGAACAGCCAGGGCGGCCTCAGCCTGGACTTCACCACTGACGCCGCGGGCAATGCCACCGCGAGCACCACGGTGCCGTGGACGCTGCCGGACGACGACGCCGAGTCCCTCCTTCTCCTCGATGCAGGACAGGGCGGCGCGGCAGGGGACCCGGTGGGCTGCATCAACCTTGAGCCGTAGCGGGGCCGAGCCTCCCCGGGCGGGCAGTTTCAGGGCAGCTGCCGGGGCGGTTTAGGATGAGGGTTGGCCGGTTGGCGGGCTGCAGGCCCGCGGATTCCGGCATTCCGCCCATCCTACGGAGGACCTATGGCCCTGAACGCATCAACCATCCTGCCCTACGACGTACGCACCGTGACGGACACCTTCGCTGACGAAGGTTTCCTGCGCAGCATGAGCGAACACGTCGGCGGCTCCCTGGTGTCCGCTTCCGTGGACGGGGACACGGCCGGAGCATTTGTCCTTACCGCTGTGCGGACCATGCCGACGGACCGCCTGCCGGACATGGCGAAGAAGTTCGTAGGCGCCACCCTGACCGTGACCCAGAAGGAACAGTGGGCAGCACCTGCCGCTGACGGATCCCGGGAAGCCAACGTGGAACTCTCCGTGGGCGGGGTGCCCCTGAAGGTCAACGCCGTTCAGCGACTGGTGAGCACCCCCGAAGGCACCCGTGTCGATGTAGACGGGAAAGTGGCCTCCACCATCCCGTTCCTGGGTGACAAGATCGCGAAGGCCGCAGAGCCGATGATCGGCAAGGCGCTGACCATCCAGGCGGGCCAGGCCGGCAAGTGGATCGAAAGCCGGCAGGGCTAGCCCATGGTCCTCTCCACTCCCCTGGCCCTGGTCCTGGTTCTCGCCGGCCTCTGGGCCATCCTCGTCTGGCCGCCCTACCTGCGGGACGTACTGAAGTCCCCGCAGGCCCGCGACGACAACGGTGCACCCACCCGGTACATGACCATGAACCTGATGAAGATCAGCACCGCCATGGTCCTCGGACTCGCAACCCTCGTCATCGGCGTCCGCGGCCTGTTCGGCTGAACTCCCCTTTGTAAAACGCCCCGGCAGGTTTCCTGCCGGGGCGATTTGCTGCCCTTCCGCGGCGTGGCTCACGCACCGCCGTCGTGAGCGGTTACACTGATTCACGGTGCGCCGGGAAGTCTGGTCGGCAATGGTTTTGCCGTACCCGAATTCGATAGGAAATCCTTCATGGCCTCTAATCCCACCGCCCCCAAGCCAAACGGTCCCCGCACCATCCTGGGCCGGGGCAGCTACGGCGAAACGCTCCGCATCGGCGAGATCCTGCGCAAGGAAACCGTGGGCGGGATCCTCCTGCTAATTGCCACGGTGGCGGCATTAATCTGGGCAAATTCCCCGGCTGCAGACACTTACTTTGCCGTCCGCGACTTTGAATTCGGTTACGAGCCGTGGCACCTCAAGCTCAGCATCGGCACCTGGGCGGCCGACGGACTGTTGGCCATCTTCTTCTTCCTGGTCGGCCTCGAGCTGAAAAAGGAATTCATAGCCGGGGATCTGCGGGACATAAAGCAGGCGATCGTTCCGATTGCGGCCGCGGTGGGCGGGGTCATTGTCCCCGCCCTGATCTACGTAGCCGTCAACATGATTGCCGGTTCGGACGGCCTGCGCGGCTGGGCCATCCCCACCGCCACCGACATCGCCTTTGCCCTCGCCGTCCTGGCTGTCATCAGTTCCCACCTGCCCAGCGCGCTGCGGATTTTCCTGCTCACCCTCGCCGTGGTGGATGACCTGATCGCCATCGCCATCATTGCCTTCTTCTACTCGGAAGACGTGCACCTGAGCTACCTGCTCTGGATGCTGCTGCCGCTCGCGGCGTTCACACTGCTGGTCCAGCGCGTCCCCCGCTTCTTCGGTACCCATGGCTGGGCCGCCTGGGTCATCCTGCTGCCCCTCGGTATCGCCACTTGGGCATTGATGCATGCCTCCGGCGTCCACGCCACCGTGGCCGGGGTACTGCTGGGCTTCGCGGTTCCCGTGCTCCGCCGCGACGCGGAGCGCAACAAGCTGCCCGCCAGCCCGGAACGGCCCGGCCTGTCGGAAATCTTCGAGCACCGGTTCCGGCCTATCTCCACCGGCTTTGCGGTACCGATCTTTGCCTTCTTTTCCGCCGGCGTTGCCCTGGGCGGCTTCAGCGGCGTAGGCGCCGCACTCACGGACCCGGTGGCTCTCGGGATCATCCTGGGCCTCGTAGTGGGCAAGCCGATCGGCATCCTGCTCACCACCTGGGCGGTCACCGCGGGGACACGGGCCAAGCTGGATCCGGATGTGCGCTGGGTGGACCTGGCCGGAATCGGCATCCTCGGCGGCATTGGCTTCACGGTGTCCCTGCTGGTCAACGACCTGAGCTTCGACGTCGGAACCCTGCATAACGACGACGCCAAGGTCGGCATCCTCATGGCCTCCGTGTTGGCGGCGCTGCTGGCTTCAGCCCTGCTGACCGCTCGGAACCGCCGCTACCGCCTGATCGAGGCCGAAGACCGGCGAGACGATGACCAGGACGGCATTCCGGACGTGTACGAGGACCGGGAGGAGCGGTGACTACCCCTATCTGGCGCAGAACATCGACGGAACTTCATACCTCTCGGTCGTGCTGTAATTCATCGCCAGTGGAGCGGCCTCGCTCGAAGGGAACAACAGGTCCCCTGCTGTTACCCGGGTGACGGTGTCCCGTGGAGACTTGAGGATTGCGGTTTTCACGGTCACATTCACGGCTACCTTTTGGCCCTCGGTAGAACCGAGCGCAGCCACCAGGCCGCCAATCTCGATCGGCTGGACACTCCCGTCTGAACCGATGCTCTGCGGGAGCGCGTAGGACATCGGAGCATTCAGCCGCTTCGAGGTAAACGTCAGGATGTACCTTGCCTCGGGATCGGCCGTCCTCATCGCCGGGAGGACTATCCGCCCTGTCAGCCATCCGTTCACGCAGCTGGCCCCTGTGGGCACAGGCGTGAGCGGAGGCACCGTGGACCCTGTGATTGTCACGGCCGTCGACTGGCTCCAGAACGCATACGCGGCGGGACCGCCTGCACCCAGGACCACCGTCAGCACAAAGACCACCGCCGCTGCCCGGAATCCGGGCTGGGCACGCAGCCGGGTAACCGGGCCGGGACGTGTCCCGGGTACGGCGTCGGAGCGTTCCGCAGCCCCCTGCTGCGTTTTCCTGCTCATCGGCTCCTGCTTCGTAGTCGGAATCCGGCGGCGGCGAAGAATGCCACCGACAGTGCTATCAGGAGCGTACCGGAGAGCGAGCGGATGATGGGTTCGACGGTGCTTTCGAACGACGCCGGAGAAGACGCTTCCAGGCGTCCGGCCTCCGCCGGCGGAACCGCGGTGTTGACGCGTGCATCCCGGTCCTGCGCCGGAACGGGAGCTGCGGGGAACCCGGCGAGCACCGTCGTGCCGTCGCTGTCAGCCTCCCGGTTCAGGATCAGGGCTGTTTCCGGCCCCGCCTGGGCTGCCGGCCGGCCGGCATTTCCAGCCTCCCCGGCGTCGTTGCCGGTTCCGTCGCCCCCGGCGTCGTTGCCGGTTCCGTCGTCTCCGGCGTCCGGGGTCCCCGGACCCGACGGCGGTGTTTCGCCATTGTTGCCGAGCGCCTCGCAGGCGCTGGGTACCGTGCCGGCAGCGTCCATGGACTGCAGGTAGAAAACGACGTCGAACCGGGCGCTGCGGTTCATTGTTGCGTTGGGCGCGTCAACAGACAGGCCGGCCGTGAGCTGGACCCGAACGGCGGCGCCGGGCCCGAGTTCCCATCCCCGGTAAAGGTCGCTGCATTCGCCGGTGCCGCCGAGGTACACCGGCGGGCCGCCGGCAGTGCCGGCGGTGCCGCTTACGCTGACCAGGCCGGCCAGCTCGGGGTCAATCGCAGCGCTGACGGCACCGGCGGACAGATACGCTGCCTCGGCGCCGTCGTTGCGTACCCAAAGGCTGCCGTCCGCTGTTCCGCCGGGAACAAGTTTAACTTCCTCCCGAAAGACCGGCTGGGCCAGAGTGGGGCTGAAGCCCGCACCGTCGGAGCTGAAGCTGAGATAGCTGCCGGCTGCGGAGGCCGCCGGGATACCGGCGAAGGTGATGGCCGCGGCGGCGCCGCCTACCGCACCGAAGGCGAGCCAGGGTCTGGCCCGTGGAGAAAACCCCATTAGACGGCTACAGGCTTCCGGTGGCTCCGGTCGCGCGGATGCGCAGCGTCGTGGTTGCAGTGCTCGCACTCTTCCAGGACGGGGTCGTCATGGCCCAGCGGATCCTCGCGGTGGAAAATGAAGTGAGCGGTCCGAGCGGTCTCACCGTCGGTGGAGTCGCTGTCCGGATCATCGGTGCCGGCATCGGACTCCGGAGTTTCCCCGTCACCGCGTTTCTTGGCCAGCGCGCCGCGGACCATGGAGACGATCCCGTAGCCCATGAGCGCAACGGCGCCCCACTGCAGTGCCTCGCCGCGGTCCGAGTTACCCAGGGCATTGGCGGCAAAACCGACGAAGGGAACGGCGTAGAAAAGCTTGCCGCGGACCTGGACCTCGCGGACGGGCAATTCATCCTCGACGTCGTTGTTGTCGCCCTTGGTAATAAACGTGGTTTCGCCGCTTTGGGACGGGCTGATGGCCGTGATGCGGTGCGTGATGACGGCGGAGCTGCCGGACTCGATTTGGAAGGTGATGACATCACCCACCCGCAGCTCATCGAACGGCACGGGCTTCACCACCAGGAACGTGCCCGGCGCGTACTTGGGGGCCATGGAACTCGTGAGGACGCTATAGGTCTGAGATCCGGTCACCAAAGGAATAACCACCAGCACGAGGGCGGCCAAAGCTGCAACGCACAAGGCCAGATAGCTCAGGGCGGTGCCGAGGAAGCCCAGGGGGCTGACGGGGGCTTCTGCTTTCCTGCGACCACTCATGGTTTGTCCTATCCACTACTTAGCGGCTGGCGCAACCTGCGCCACGGTGAGGTTTGCGTTGATCTTGAATTCTTTGCCCATCTGGGCGGCGGGGGTATTCACATTCAGGCTTGCCTGGATGCAGATTGTCTGTGTGGCCAATCGAGGCAAAGTCACGGAGTGGGCGGCGGTGACGGAAACAGCGGCGTATGAATTTGCCGGCATCGTGTCGCACGTATAGCCGGACCGAAGGACGGCGGTTTTCGCGGTAAGGTTCCTGCCGAAATCGCCCACCGGCGCGTAGACCAGGGCATCCACTTTGAGCGCTAAGGGCGAATCCTGAGTTACGTTCACCGAGTTTTGAACAGCTATCTGGGCGTACGTGCTTTTGCCCTTACCGAGGGTCCCGGGGATCTGGATCGTCATTGGTCCAGAGGTCATTTCCGTCCCGTTGACCAGAATTCTGAAGTCAGCTGCCTGGATTGTGCCGGCGTTCGAGGGAGCCGTGGTATTCCATAGTGCGTAGGTTCCCTGGACGGTCAGGAGGCCGAGCACGACAGCGGCGAGGATCAGGCCTGCTGCCTTCAGTGTGCTCTTCATGAAATGCCGCCTTCGGGGGAACAGGCTGTGCGCGGAGCATGCGCTCCGCGCACAGCCAGGGGTTGGAACAAGGTGGCGTTAGCCGGTGCTACTTGGTGACCGGCTTCTGCTCCAGCGTGTACGAGACGTTATTCAGGTTCGCCGTGGCATTGGTGCTGCTCTTTGCCGAAGCGTCGAACTTGAAGGAGACGGAAGCGGTCACAGTCTGGGGCTTCTCATCCTTCGTGGGGGTCAGGACGGTGGTCGGCAGGACGGCGCCGGCGCTGTTGGTCAGGGTCGGCGGCTCGATCAATTTGAGGTCATTCGTGATGAAGTCGCCGGTCAGGATGCCGTCGGCGTTCACCTTGACGTTAGCCTGCATCTTGTCGCCCTTCAGATCCACGGTGAGCGGCTGGCTGTAGGTGAGGGTTTCGCCCGGAACGATCTTGTAGCTGTTGATGTCTTTGATCGGCGTGCCGTTGGAGGTCCAGGTTCCGGTTCCGGCTGTCAGGCCCAGGTCACCGGCGGCGATGGTGCCGGCATTGGTGTCTACGGTCTGGTTCCAGACTGCCAGGGTGCCGCCGCCGCCGAGGAGGAGTGCTGCGCCGAAGCCGATTGACAGTGCGCCCTTGGTCATCTTGTTCATCGTGTCCCCTTGTTCCTGTTACCCGTGTTCGGCCCTAGGAAGGTTTTCCTCGCCGCTGGGAATTACTTTGCCGCCCGCTCCTCAAGAAACAACGCCGCCCAAACACAGGGTTGATGAAACATTCCGGCAAACCTCAAGCGCCACACAAGGTAACCTCAACAGCAGCGCAACCGGCCGGATCCGGCCCGGAAACCAGCCCTATCCGAAGCCTGAGGACATGAGAACCACCACTGCCCCGTTCCGTATTTTGACCGTCTGCACCGGCAATATCTGCCGCTCCCCCATGGCCGAGCGCCTGCTCCAGGCCGGTCTGGACAAGGTTGCCCCCGGCGAGTTCGAAGTCACCAGCGCCGGCACCGGTGCCCTGGTCGGCTCGGGCATAGAACCGCATGTAGCCGGCTTCGTGAACATCTTCGGCGGCGATTCCGCCGGCTTCGCCTCGCGGCAGCTCACACCGGAGATTCTTCAAGGCCAGGACCTCGTGCTGGCCCTGACCCGTGCCCACCGGAGCAAGATCGTGGAACTCGCCCCGGCACTGCTGCGCCGCACCTTCACACTGCGTGAGCTGGCCCGCCTGCTGCCCCTGGTCGATGCGGACCCCGGCGCCGCGGCCGCCGACCGCTGGCAGGCCGCAATGGCCCGGGCACTGCGGCTGCGCAGCGCGCACCCGGCGGGGCCGGAAGAAGATGACGTAGTGGACCCCTACCGCCGCAGCGACGCCGTTTACCAGCAGATGGTCCGCGAGCTCACCCCCGCCGTGGATGAACTGCTCGCCTGGGAGCGCCGCTACCGGTGAGCGTGGTCATTGCGGGAACACAACGACGACGCCGGCTCGCCTGCCTGTTTCTGCTCTATCTAGGCGCACTGGCCGTGATCGCATTCTGGCCGTCCCCGGTGGACGCCGGGTCGGCTGGAACCCTGCGGGCAATCCTGGACGCCCTGCAGGCCCACGGCGTGCCCGGATGGGTTAACTACACCCTCGTGGAGTCCGTCGCGAATGTGGTGTTGTTTGTTCCCTTCGGCGTCCTGGCCGCCGCCTACCTCACCGATCGCTTCGCCTGGCTGGCCGCCGTCGTCGGCATTGCGGTCTCCTGCGCGATCGAAGCGGGGCAGCACATCTTCCTGCCGGCCCGCTATGCCACGGTCCACGACGTCGTCGCCAATTCGCTGGGTGCCGTGCTCGGCACGCTGGTGGTCTACGCCGTCCGCAGCCGGAAGGCAGCTTGACCGGCGCCCGCAATATTGCCTCGATCTTGAGCGTTGCAGGCAACTTTTCCTGAGGTTGGGGTGAGACCGTAGGACATCGGCCGGGAGCATTCGGCTGGCTTCCACCAGGAACCGAACGCCCGACGGCGGACCCCCACACTCCGAAGGATATTTTGTTTGTATCTGACTCCCCCGCCGCCCCCACCGGTCTGGCCCCCGAGCCGATCCGCCGCTGCACCGGCAATACTGCGGAAGCGCTATGCCGCCGCCCCGTCCCAAGGGACCACCAGCTGATGACGCCGCAGGAAGAACTCGAGGCCCGGCTGATTTCCCTGGACAGGCTCCGGGAGCTAAGCGACCAGGTTGGCACGGAATCCTGCCGCCGGTTCGTCTCCAACTTCATGTCTATGTGGGAGGGCCGGTTCACGCGCCTGCACCAGGCCGTGCAGCAGCGGGACTTTGACGCTGCAATGGACGTGGTCCTGAGTATCAAGATTTCCAGCCACATGGCCGGAGCGGAGCGGTTGTCCGCCCTCGGTGCCGCGGCACAGGACCTGGTGTCCCGCCGCGACGTGCGCGGCCTGGAAGAGATGGTTATCGCCGTCCGTACCTGCGGCGCCGAAACCATGGCCCACCTGAACCAGTCAGACCCGTTCTCCGTCGCTTAGCACCGCCTGCCTTTCCGTCGTCCGGTCTTCGGTGCCGTTCCGCCCGTGAGCGCGGTCACTGCGTCCGCGTACCACCGGTATTGTTGGACCCTGTTGTGTTCTACAAGGGGGTCACGCATGTCGCGGTTGTCGCAGTCGACGCTGAAGTTTTTCGGCATATCCTCCCAATTCCATGAACTGCCGCTGCGGTACCGGACAGCCATAAGCCAGGCACCGCTGGTCATTGTCGTGGGGCTGATCTGCGCCGTCGCCGCGTGGCAGTTGCCGGAGGTCTTCGACCGGCAGGAATTCATCGCCGGACTTGTCACGCTGGGCGTTGTCACCATCGTGTGCATCGCTGTTCCGTGGAACCGGATCTGGTATCCGTCCTACTGGATTATCCCGCTGCTGGACTTCGTTGCCATCGCGCAGCTCCAGCACGGCAGCTCGGGTATCCTCAACGGACTGAGCCTGCTCCACGTCTTCCCCGTGTTTTGGCTGTCCTGGTCCCGTGTCTCCCCCGTT
Organism: Arthrobacter sp. zg-Y769; assembly: GCF_020907405.1. GTDB lineage: Bacteria > Actinomycetota > Actinomycetes > Actinomycetales > Micrococcaceae > Arthrobacter_B. Next base: position 330,658 of record NZ_JAJJOE010000009.1, on the reverse strand, counting down.
GCCGCCCGGTATCTGAGCTTCTTCGGCCCCCTGCTGTCGGTCTGGCACCCGTTCATCACCTCCGGACCGGTCAGCGGCGCCGACCTCACCGCTCCCCTGCTCGTTCCGCTGGTGAGCCTCGGCGTCGCCATCACAGTGTCAGTGCTGCGGGAGGACATCCGCTCCCAGCGCGAAACCCTGGAGAACAAGGACCGGCTGCTGGAGGCGGCACTGGCAGAAAGCAAGCGGCAGTCCCGGCAGCTCGACGGTGTGCTGAACGCCATCAACGTCGGGGTTCTCCTGGTGGACGAGGACGGCATACCCCGTCACATGAACCGCCGCCAGCGGATGTTGCAGGACCGCGCGCTGCCCGCCGGAATAGTCCATCCGCATGAACGCGATCTGCTCCTCTACAACCTCGACGGCACCACCCCGGTCCCCTTCGAGCAACGCCCCGTTGCCCGCGCTCTGCGAGGCACCGACTTCACGGACGTGCAGCTGTGGCTGGGCCCTCCCGGCAGCCAAATGGCCATGAATACCTCCGGCGCCGTACTCCGCAACGACGACGGCTCCTTCAACGGTGCGGTGATCGTTTTCTCGGATGTCACCGCCATGGTCGGGGCACTGGCGGCAAAGGATGAGTTCGTCGCCAGCGTCTCGCACGAACTCCGCACCCCCCTGACGTCGATCATGGGTTACCTGGACCTGGCGCTGGACGAGGCGGAGGAGACCCAGCTCCAGGGCAGCATCCCCGGATCGCTGCGGGTGGCCCTGCGCAACAGTGAGCGGCTGCTTCGACTGGTCTCGGATCTGCTCACCGCGGCCTCGGGCACCGTTCAGCTGGAATCCCGGCCGATGTGCCTGGCGGACATCATCCGCAACAGTCTCCGCACGGCGGAGGGCAGGGCCCGGGAGGCCGGCGTCGTACTGGTCAACAATGTCCCGGCCGAGCTGCCGATGTTTGCCGACCCGCACCGGATCGCACAGGTCCTGGACAACCTGCTTTCCAATGCCGTGAAATACTCCCCCGACGGCGGCACGGTCACCGTCAGTGCCTGGCGCGAAGCGGACCGTGCCGTGTTCCGGGTGGCCGACACCGGCATGGGTATGTCCGCAGAGGACGTGGATGATGTCTTCGAGAAGTTCTTCCGCACCGGTACGGTCCGGAAGGCGGGCATCCCCGGCGTCGGGCTTGGCATGGCCATCAGCAGGGACATAGCCGAGGCGCACGGAGGCAGCATCCGGGTGGAGAGCTCCCTGGGACGCGGCACCAGTTTCACTGTCGAGCTCCCCGCCGGCGTACCCGCCGGCGTTTAGGCAGGCGGCCGGCGGGCCCGCGTCGTTAGGCAGGCGGCCGAGCCCCGGACGGGGCCGGTCAGGCCTGCGGCGCCAGACGGTAGCCGACGCCGCGGACCGTTTCCAGCCAGCGCGGCGCCTTCGAATCGTCCCCGAGTTTGCGGCGGAGGTTGCCCACGTGCACTTCCACGGTCCGCTCATCGGCGTCGCTGATGAAGGATCCGGTGTCGTATTCCTCGCCGCGCAGCCGCCGGACCAGATCCGTCTTGGTCCGCACCAGCCGGCCGCCCTCGAGGAGTGCCTGCAGCAGGTCGAACTCGGTGCGGGTCAGCTCTACGCCTTTGCCTTCGATCTCAGTGGTGCGTGTCCCCGGATTCAGGGTCAGCCCGTTGTGCGCGAACGTACCCGGAGCCGCCGGGGCAGCCGGGGCAGCGGAGGACGCCGGGGCATGCTCCGTAACAGGCGCGCCCGAACCGGTCCGGGAAGGGTCGCCGGCGGAAACGGGCCTGTCGGCGTCGGCCGCAGACTCGCCGCGCGGTCGGCGGAGCATGGCGGAGATCCGTGCCCGCAGCTCCCGGGGCCGGAAAGGCTTGGTGATGTAGTCGTCCGCTCCGGCTTCCAGCCCCATCAGGGTGTCCAGTTCCTCGGCGCGGGCAGTGAGCATCACGATGTAGGCATCACTGAACTGCCGCAGCTGACGGATCACCTCGAACCCGTCAATGTCCGGAAGGCCCAAATCCAGCGTGACCACCGTGGGGTTGTGCAGCCGAACGGTTTCAACACCTTCGGAACCGTTCGGGGCAGTAAAGACCTTGAAACCGGACTGCTGCAAAACCGCGTTAAGAAGATCGCGGATATCCGCATCGTCTTCGATGATGACGGCTACGCGTTGAATTTCCATGTTCTATTTTTTCCTGTCCTGCGAGACCTTCTGATTCCCCGCACCCCTTGCTCGGTATCCTACAGGAGCACCCCTATACTCTGAGCTACCACTACAGGAATCCGGGGGTTCCCTTTTTTCATGTCCAGTCTCAAAGACCGAGTGACGACGCTTCCCGGTATCAAATTGCAGTTTAATGAACTGAGTCTTCGACGCAGGCTGCTGGTAAGCCAGCTGCCGCTGCTGATTTCGGTTGTAGTAGCGCTTGTGATTACCGCAGTGGTTTCCCCGGCTGTCTTCGACAGCCACAGTTATAGATTTGCGCTGGTACTTCTTGCCGTCCTAACAGCGGCATGTGTTGCAGTTCCGTGGGAGCGGTATTCACCGCTGGCTTATTGGTGTATTCCCGTGCTGGATTTCGCGGTTGTCGGCGGCCTCTATTACGAGGGGCGGAACTCGATAACCGGTCTCAGTTTCCTGGCTGTTTTCCCCGTCTTCTGGATGGCCTGGTCCGGTGCGGCGCCGCGCCTGGCATGGATCCTCGGCTATACCTGCACCACCTTGCTGCTGTGGACTCCGCTGTTTATGCAGGCGGGCGGTGTTCCCACCCTGACCGAACTGGCCGCCCCGTTGGTGATCCCGTTCGTAATGCTGGGCATCGGCATCGTCATCTCCACGATGGAAGCGGATACTACCGCCCAGCAGAAGCGCCTCGCTGCGACGGAATCCGAGCTGCAGGCCAGCCTGCAGGAGACCCGACGACGCTCCCAGCTGCTGGACGCCGTACTGGAAACGGTCGATGTGGGCGTTATGGCAGTCGATGCTGCCGGCCGGACCATCCTCATGAACAGCCGCCAGCGGAGCAACCATGCCCTGGCCGGACTGACGAACGGGATGGACACGGGCAGCGACGCCCTGATCTACGGGCTGGACCAGCTCACGCCGCTTCCCGAGGCGCAGCGGCCCTCGCAGCGGGCCATGCGGGAGGAATCCTTCTCGGACGTCATTGTCTGGGTTGGGACCGGCGACCGGCAGCGCGCCCTGGCCGTCTGCGCCCGCGCCGTGCGGGAAAACGGCACGTTCGCCGGGTCCGTGCTGGCCTATAGCGACGTCACGGAGATGGTCAATGCCCTCAACGCCCGGGAGGACTTCGTCTCCAGCGTCTCGCACGAGCTGCGGACCCCGCTGACCTCGATCATGGGCTATCTGGATCTAGTGCTAGACGACGAGGAAACCGCCGATCTGCCGGCGCATCTGCTGAGCGCCCTGCAGGTGGCGCAGCGGAACGCCGAGCGGCTGCTGCTGCTGGTGGCGGACCTGCTGACCACAGCTTCGGGCACCATGCACCTGCAGCGTTCCGAAACCGACGTGGCCGAACTGGTGCGCGTAGCCCTGGAATCCGCCCGCCCCCGGGCCACCGCCATCGGCGTAGACCTGGGCTGTGACTGCGAGGACGAGCTCCATGCCCTGGTGGATCCGGCCCGGATCGGCCAGGTGCTGGACAACCTGCTCTCCAACGCCATCAAGTACTCCCCCGACGGCGGCAAGGTCACCGTCCGCTCCCGGATGGAGGACGGGAACCTGGTCCTGGAGGTGGAGGACACCGGCATCGGCATGAGCGAGGCCGACCAGCGGGAGGTGTTCACCAAGTTCTTCCGCACCGGCCAGGTCAAGAAGGCCGCTATCCCCGGCGTGGGCCTGGGCCTGGTGATCACCAAGTCCATTGTGGAGGCCCACGGCGGCCGGATCTCGTTTAGTTCGACGCTAGGGGCGGGCAGTACGTTTCGGGTGGAGGTGCCTGCGTAATCACGACACCCCGTACCGCGGGCAGACCTTACTCAAAGGTATGCCCACGGTACCTAGCCTCTCAGGTCGGTACACCCCAGCGGATCGATTGCTCCGCGTAGAACTCGGTGAGCATAGGCGAAGTTGGCACGTGACGAAATGAAAGCCGCATCCGGGGAAGCTTGAAACTGTCGAATCACGCGACGATCTAACCTCTCATATACGATAAAAGCATGATCACCAAGCGTTCGCATGCAGCCCGAGAATCTGGTCGTAATCCATTTAGGAATTCAAGATCATTGGCCAAGCTTAGGAATCGAGCAGATCGCGGCGCTCTTCGGGTTTGCCATATCGCAAGGGATATTGAGCTGACAGGAGGGGGCGAAGTGGTCAAACAAGTCGCTCGTCACATGGCTGAGAACAACGTGACTGTCACCGTAATAACGGACACCACCGCTATTGATCTTGGCCCCAACGTAACCATACGTCGTACCGTATTGGGCGGCCGGCTGCTGGCCTGGACACCCACGTCGAGGATCGAGTGGTATATAAGGCATCTTGCCCAGATAACCGTATTCACCATCGCCTCTTCAGTAGCTGCAATCCCAATGAAAATGAAGGGGGCAGTGATCTTCAACCACAATTGCGAGTCACTTGTGGGTCAGATCCTTGTAATGCACAACGTCTTCACCGCTGAACTCCAAAAAAAGGAGCTGTCTGCAGCCAAGACACTTTTAGCCGTTCTAGCTCCGGTAAGGCTTCTGAGGGTCTCCAAGGAAAACGTTCTTTCACTGCCTATTTTCAAGAGAAAACTAGTTTCGGTATCTGAGCAGGCCCGAAAGGACATATCTCAGCTGAATGTTGAACCCGAACGCATATTTACGATCGCAAATGGTGTGGATGTGGCAAAGTATGGTAAAACGAACGAGATAAAACCAGTCGATTCGGTGGTTGCATGGGCACAACCAGATATTCAAGACATCGTCCTCTTCATAGGGCATCAATGGAAGCACAAGGGTCTCGATGAGCTACTAGAAGCCATGGCCTTGCTTTCACCAGAGTTCGGCCTCGTTGTGGTTGGCGGTGCCTCCCAAGACCTTGAACTCTATGAGCGCCGTAGTGCCCAGCTTAACATTTCAAGAAGAGTTCTCTTCGCTGGGACGTGGCAGGATGTTCGCGGATTTTTAGCACCCGCATCCGTTTTCTGTCTTCCCAGTCACGGGGAAACCATGCCATTGGTCGCCCTCGAGGCCTTGGCAGCGGGCGTGCCCGTCGTACTCACACCTGAATGCCCTGCTTCGCAGTTTATTATTGAAGGCGTAAATGGTTGCGTCACTAACCACACTCCCAGCGACATCGCGGCTGCAATTCTTCGTTCGTCGAAATATGGAAGTACCCCTGCCGACCAGGCAGCCATAAGAACTTCCGTTGCCGATTGTGATTGGTCGAGCGTCGGAGACAAGTACATCGATCTTGCCAGACAGCAATTTCCCTCTAAGCCGAGCGCTTCTGCCTCAGATCTGACAAGACCCGCCCGATACATGCCTAACCCCTCAAATTCGTGAGTAGTTTCCGCAAAGGGTTCCTTGTACTCTCCCTCGGCGCCCTCGCAGGTAAATTCATTGCTCTGCTGCGTGAAGTCGTCTTTGCTAGCGCCTTCGGAACAAGCGACATAGCTACCGGGTTTCGGGTCGCTCAGACTGCGTCTGTCGTCCCGGCGAATTTGGTTTCCGGCGATCTACTTTCCGCAGCCTTTGCGCCAGCATATGCACGCGAGTCGCGCCGGGATCCCGCGTCCGGCCGCGCTATGCTCTGGGGATACTCAATCTGGCTCACTTTTACGCTTACATTTGTAGCAGTAGGCGTGTACTGCTACCGCGACGTTATAGTAAACGTTATTGTCCCCGGCTCTAGCATCGCGACGACAATTATCGCCCAGGAAATACTGGGTGTTCTCTGCTGGTCCATACCGCTCTTTGGATTATCGGCCGTGCAAGCCTACGCTTTGGGTGTCCACAATATTTATCTAATGACATCTATTAGACCATTGATTCAGAGTTTAGGCCTTTTGGGCGGGACACTCACCGCTATTAGTACCGGGTGGATTCAATGGTTGTCTCTGGGGTTTATAGCTGCGTGGATAGCGTACGTAGCAATGTGCTCTACCGCTTTGATAAGAAACGGATATCTAGGTCTCCCTCAAAGAGCATCTATCACTCAAGGCTGGCGTTTCATCGTGACTGGCGTAAGGAATATAGCGCCGCTACTCCTGCTCCCAGTTGCACTCCAAACCTCAATTGTCCTGGAGCGTGTTTTTTCGTCTTTCGGCCCATCAGGGCTCGTTGCCGCTGTGGACTACGCACGGACTATTTCTGAATCGGTCATGTCCCTTATCGCGGTCCCTCTCGGAGTGTTGGGATTAACGCAGCTTAGCGGCATTCAGGGACCGGATTACAGACGTAGGGTCGCAAAAATGTGCGACTTCGTCGTCGTCGTCATGATGCCGGTTTCGGCGGTTCTGGTTGTCGGCTCCGGAGCGATCGTCAGTCTCATTTATGCCAGGGGAAACTTCGACAGTGCAGCAACGAATTTGGTAAGTGGTGTTCTCGTTGGCCTTTCCATTGGACTGATGTTCCAAGTTCTCGGCTACTCACTCTCGAGGGCCCTTACCGCGGCAGGGCGAAACCGCTCTGTGCTGCTTTATACACTGATAGCCATCGCCGGGCAGATTGCGGTACAAGGAGTGGGTGTTCAACACTTCGGGCCAATGGCGATTGGATTGGGGCCCTCCGTATTCGGCCTCCTCCTCTCGGTTGGATGTGCATTCGCTCTAGGTGAGTTGAAGCGAGTAGCCAGACGGATAGCGACTCTCCTGCCGGGATGTATCGCGACCTTGATCGTAGTACTTCCTGACCTGGGTCCGTATGCTGCAATCGCTCTCGTTGCATTGGTGTGGGCAATAAACATCGCACTATTTCCCTCGCTGCGATCTACGCTGTGGGACCAAGTCCGCCCTATTCTTTCAAAGAGGATCTCGCGGCAAACCCCCGCAGCCTAGGCGCAAATGACCGGTTTAGCACAATTCAGTGAGTCTTCACCGATGCACACGGGGCGCCTCCAGCTGATAAAGTAAAACACAGAAACCGTCAGCTGTGATTGGATGTTAATCCACCCATAGCTGACCTCAAACTGTGGCGGCAACTCACCCGAGTTGGCGGCCACGTTCACAGGCCGAGAGGCAGGCGCGTCGACGAAGCGGTCTCACTTGGATCCTGACCGATACATTGCTTCGTCCTAATGAACGTACCGCTATAGATGACCAAACTAAAGTCACCCGTTTACTTCGAGCTTCACGCGCAAGCGGCGGGGACAAGAGCCAGAAGCTGTCGAGGCACGTTCCCGCTATAAAGCCGCAAATTCGCTGGGCTGGTAGGATAGAAGAATGTCTCACGCCGCCAAACTCATCCGCAATCTGCAATACGTCGCGTGCGAGGCGTCGCTCCGCGTTCCAGTAAAAGCTGCAGTCGAAGTAACCGAATACGGACCGGAAATAGATTTGGTCGTGAGCTTAACAAGTTATCCCCCTAGGATCGGGATGCTTTGGAAGACGTTGGAAACAATTTTCCGGCAATCTATAACGCCGTCCGCCGTGGTTTTAGCACTATCAGCTGAGGAGTTCCCGGGCCGTAGATTACCATCGTCTATCACCAGATACATTGACCGGGGACTGCGCATAAGTTTTGTAGATAGAAATATTCGCAGCTACAAAAAACTGATCCCGGCCATGTTGGAGTTCCCTGAAAAGATAATTGTTACCGCAGACGATGATGTCTTGTATCCTCGTCATTGGCTGCGAGAACTAGTTGCCGCGCATCGTACGATGCCGGCCCACATCGTTGGCCACCGAGGTACCGTCATTCAGGTGGTCGAGGAAAATGTGCAACCATATGTTACCTGGCCCCAGGCGGACATGCGCTCGGCACCGCACCGGGTTTTTCTGACCGGCTTGGGAGGAATCTTGTATCCGCCTCATGCACTCCTTGATTACCCGACTCTTGATATGGATCTTGCTATGCGGCTCGCCCCAACAGCTGACGATATATGGTTCAAAGCAATGTCGCTCCTAGCGAATACGCCAGTCTCGAAGGTCTCCGACGGCAATGGAGACTTCTTGACCGTGCGGTCCCTTCAGAAGTTCTCACTGAGAAGTACAAACGTGCTTGCAGGACGAAACGACGTGCAGTTCAGGGCAGTCATCGATTATTTTGGTCTATGGAGACGTCTCGTCTCTGGTACGGCCTGAGAGCTGTGCTCCCTGGAAGATAAAAGTGTGGACGACATTTTTATTTATGTCGCCATTTCCATAGCGGCAGTATTGCGCTCTTGGTATGCCTGGTATCGGAAGTCGATCATGGAACACCTATTGATAGGGCCTGCGGCAAGGGATCTGTTTAAAACACACACGAACAACGTCTTGAACCCGCTCAAGGCTGGCGGGCTATTCGTTAATGGAAAGGTAGCCTCCATGTTCGGCGAGGTAGCCGCCTTCCTCCTTTTCGCCGCCTCTCGCTATGGCTCAGCGGTGGCAGGGTCTGCGTCCGTGTAGGGCCGGAAAGAGCTCGCCTAGGCCGCGGCACTATACTTTACTCCTGCGCGTCCCTGCGCTGGTCTCAATTCCGGGGGAAATGAATGTCAATAGCTACACCCGTTCGTCGCATGCCCTCGAACGGAAGCCCGCGAAACGTCGCGCCAAAATCCTTCCGCCCAGATATACAAGGGCTTCGAGCAATTGCCGTACTCGCAGTCGTGGCAGATCACTTGCTGGGATATCCGGCAGGCGGGTTCGTTGGGGTTGATATCTTCCTCGTTGTCTCCGGATTCCTCATCACCGGGTTACTGCTGCGGGAACAGGAGAAAAAGGGAAGGATTTCCTTCGGAGACTTCTACCGCCGACGAGTCAAGCGGATCGTCCCCGTTGCCGTGGTCGTTCTTGCAGTGACGGTCGCGGCATCCTGGGCCATATTCTCTGCCGCCAGGGCTAAAAGCATAACGTGGGATGCTTTCTTCGCTTTGATCTTCGGTGCGAACTGGCAGCAGGCTGCGGTGGGCACGGACTACATGCAGGCGGAGGGTCCCGTCTCACCATTGCAGCACTTCTGGTCCTTGGCTGTAGAGGAACAGTTCTATGTTGTCTGGCCTTGGCTGGTAGTCCTGGTATTCGGAGTTACTGCGCCGCGCTTATCGAAGCAATCCATGCCCCGCCGCGTATTGGCCGCAGTTCTCGTACTGGTTATCGTTGCCACGTTTGCCTACGCGGTATGGGAATCGAGCGCCCGGCCAACGGTGGCATACTTCTCGACAGTCTCGCGAACATGGGAATTGGCGGTCGGCGCATTGCTAGCCGTCGTCGCAGGTAGCTTCTCCAGACTTAGTCTGATTGTCAGAACCGTTCTTGGATACGTAGGGTTGGCCGGCATCGCGTGGAGCCTTTGGTTCATAACCGCCGAGATGGCCTTCCCCGGGCCCTGGGCTGTGGTGCCCGTTTTGGCAACCGCTTTAGTGATCGCCGCCGGGACCGGTGGGGAGCAACGGTACTTATATCCGCTGACAAACCGGTTCAGCGCCTACATCGGCGATGTCTCCTACTCCCTTTACTTGTGGCACTTCCCGGTGATTATCATCATGGACGCATTAATCCCGCAGGAGGAGACGGTTGCCTGGTCAGTCATGATTCTGGGGATATTCGCATTGTCCGTTGCCTCTTACCATTTCCTCGAGGACCCCATCCGGAAGTCTTCCTGGCTTGAGCGTGACAAGCGCAATGCCCAAGGCGTCAAAAACACGCTCCTGGACCACACATCCCCTAAAGCAGCCATGGGAGTACTCGTCCTGGTGACGGCCCTAACGGTGACTTTGGCAATCACTAGGCCGGCCGCATCCGAGGAGGCTGCGCCTTATCAGCCCGGATCAGCCTCCCTATCCGGGCCAGATGTGACGGCGCCTGCTGTGCCAACGACACCTGAAGAGGTGGTTGCCGCCGAGATAACGTCGTCTAGCGTTGTAACGTCCTGGCCGGAGCTAAGCCCGCCCATAAGTGAGGTAAGACAAGTTCCCGAATGGACAGACGACAAGTGTTTGAATGTTAGCGATGAGAATCTTTCCCGATGCGCGTATGGAGATCCGGCCGCCACTAGGACGGCAGTGGTATTGGGGGACTCCGTTGCAATCAGCTGGATGCCGGGCCTTCGGGAGTCGTTAGGGAAACAGGGATGGAAGATTCAGCTGCTGACTAAGGAGCAGTGTCCCGCTATCGGGGTACCGGTCAGGCAGTACGGTGATGCCGCCGGATTCACGGAAGAGTGCGATGCTCACCAGAGATGGGCGACTGAGCAAGTTGTTGAAATGAACCCCGATATGGTCATCGTCTCCAGCGCACTAGGCACGCGGGACAGGATGATTGGCGCGAGCAACGAGGTCGATGTTCTGGCAAAGTGGAGAACGGCCACAGTCAGCAAGCTTGAAGAAATGAAAGAGTCCACCGACGGTGACGTAGTCCTTATATCCGTGCCGATGCGCGTTGACAATCTCTTGAAGTGTGCCACCCGCGTAAGTAAGCCGCAGGATTGCATGATCGACAGCGGAACGTTTTATTCAACAGTATCCACTGAAGGCGAAGCCGCATCCTCCGTCGAGGGAGTTCGCTTTATTTCCACCGTCCCATGGTTCTGCGGTCCTAACAGACAGTGCCCTCCGTTTGCTGGCAGCACGCCTATCTATGCCGGAGACGGCGGTCATATTACGCCGGAGTATTCGGTCAAACTTGCTCCGGTACTAGGACAGGCACTGCTTGGCGCTAATGAATAGGCGAGTCATCTGCTCCGAGATGGTGTCACTCAGCGGTGACTTAACCGTGACGACCGCCCTCACCCGTGAAGGGTGAGGGCGGTGCAGCGTTGGGGTCGTGGTGCAGTCGCTGTTGGTACTACTCTTTCGCCTCAGGCCAGATGTGGAGATGTCATTTCTTCGCTCATTCGTGGGGCGCATCCTCGTCGGCACGGAGAAGCTGGGGAACTTTTTCGGCGGATCGCCGGACAATGTCTTTGATGTGACCAAATCAGGCGGGCAATGGATCAACGCGAACACTGCATCGATGTTCCTGGGGGTGGCCGCCTGCGCCTTCGCCGCGGCGGCGATCAGGTTCCGAAAGAGATCTTTCTTCCTTATCGCAGTTCTCGCGGCTGTGGCGGTAGTTCCGACGGGGTCAAAGTCTGGGCTGGTACTACTGGTCACGATGCCACTGATTGGCGTCCTCGTCCCGCTTCTAGTTCGCGGGCCAGGCCGTATATGGATACCTCCCCTGCTCGCCATCGCATTCCCGGTGTTCCTTATGTTCAAGCACGTGCTAAATGAGCGAATCCCCGAGACCTTTGTGAACGATTCCGCTTCTTCGCTGGGCACACGTGGTGTCATTTGGGAGACAGCCGGGACCCTGTTTGTTGAGAACCCCTTTCTTGGGCTCGGGTTCGGCGGGTGGGGCGAATACTTTTACTGGGCAAGCAGTGGGGCACTCGGCCGCACTTTCCCACCGCACAACATCTTCATTGCCGCGTGGTCAGATATGGGAGTAGCTGGGGCTATTGTTCTCGCTGTGTTCGTAGGTGCGGTGCTGGTGGCGCATGTTCGTCTTACAGCCCAAACCCCCAAGCGCGAGTCATTTGCCTGGGGGTTTGGCCTTGCCGCATTCCTCTGGCTGTTCATTCATGGAATGGCTGATGCAGTGACCTTCTACGGCGATCTCCGAACCATACTCATTCCTGCGCTACTGCTTGGCCTACTCATTGCAGAGCCTCACCGGAGGGATGCTCCAACCCCTGAGGGCAAACCTTCACATCTGCCCGCGATGACGTCCATCTAGGAAAAACCGACGCAGGTAGGCGCACCGACCGGAGTGGGCGGGACACTTCGGCGCGAATCACGGGCGTCCGAGGCCTTACGATTCATGCGGTGGTTCTATTTACGCGCAGATTGTAACTTGTTGACGAGATCTAGCCCACGAGCAGATTGTTCCACAATCCAGCTATTCGATTGCTCTCGCCATGATGGTGAAGGTGCGACTCAGCCATACGGTTTCGCCTCGATTATGACGTTCGGAAGCGGTCAAAGGTTCGTTCCGGAGAACAGTACCTAGAGCATGAATCTCCGCTGCCAGGTCATTACCAGTTGGTTTGTACAAACGTGCCCCGAGTTGCCTCGCTTCAACGGCGGCGTGACAATCTTGTGCCATGAGAACAGGCACGCCGAGATTCCGGGCTTCAAGGACCACCATCGGGCTTCCTTCTCGAGCAGCCGCTCCGCTGGTTGAGACTACCGCAAGGCTCTTTGACGTCAGTTCATCCAAGTTGTCGAGGTGCCCTACAAAGTCCACGTTTGCGGGCGCCAAACTTCGCAAACGTTCCAAATCAGGTCCGTCGCCTGCGATTTTTACCCTAAGCTCAGGGAGCTTCTTGGCAGCCGCCAGCAGTATGTCGAGTCTCTTGCTTTCATGTACTCGCCCCGCATAGAGGATGTATTCACTCATCTTGCCCTCCGGTCGCAAAACCCTCGGCGATGTAGCTCCCCCTGGTAAGGGGTTCCATACAACTTGGGTATCGATTCCTTTTTCGGCAAACGAGGCTCTGACAACCTCACTCACCGCAATTATCTGGGCTCGGCTCGCGCGTCTTCTAAGGAGCGGCAATCCAAGACGTGGAAAATTTTGGGCAAATGGGCCGTGCTCGGTCCATAGAAGCGGAAGTCCACGGGTAACGAACTTCCCAAGGGTTAATTTTTCCCTAACGTACTGCATATGTACTAGATCGAAATCATGCGACCCCAAGGCCCGCCGGATGGCGATTGCGTTCCGAAGCGAATTGCGAAGTTGAGGAAGAATCGGCTTTTGCCTAGTCAGCTTTTCAGCGACGCCAGCACGAATCTCGGGACCCAATGCCGGCGGCCAATTTGGCAAGTGCCCTATTAGGGTAACCTCAACCAGCCCCTGGCGGACCAACCCTCCATATAGCCTGTACAGGTACGATTCAGCACCTCCCGGGGTGTATGAGTTGGCAACCAAAGCTACCCTTATTGGTTTCTTCGTCACTACATTCGCTTTCTTCGTTAGAAACGACATCTGTACAATAACTTCAGGCTGGGATGTTGCACCTAAACGACCTATTCTGCCACGGGCGAGAACGCCCATGATATTAGGGTATTCAGGATATTCATCCCCTATCGGTAATGAGGCCATAGGGGGGCAGGACTTTCTGTGCGTCTGGCTCACCCCCAGGGGCGCCAGCCATGTGATCTTCAATCGCCATAAAACTAGGCGACGCAACGGTCGTGCTCCCAGTCGTAACGTCTACCCGCTACGGGCGGGTCCGGTCCGGTCCAACGATGTATCGATCAAATCGGTGGCCTGCAGGATCCGTGAGTCCCACGAGTGACCCTTCGCGGTCTCGAAACTCTGACCAGCGACAACGGCATTATGCGCAGCTACTCGGCTGAATGTCTGCCGTCCAAAATCCTCGGCCGGAACTATGCTGACGTTATGAATGGCGGAGGATAAGCTTGGAAGGGCCGTAGATACAACGCTGAGGCCAGCTGCAAGATACTCATACACTTTCATCGGAAACACACCCTGCGTATAAGAATTTACTTGATAAGGAATTAAGCCAACTTTAGACTCCCCCAAGAGCTTCGCTAGATCAGGCAGTGCGAGGTTCCCATAGTAGGTGACATGGGGATGGTTTATTAGTTCCGTGAGCTCTGACGAGTCGCCCGTGCCATCGATTTCAATAGGCCCAGCAAGTGCCAGCTTTAGGCCGCTATCGAGGATGGATATAAAACATTGCATGTCGAGCTTGGATAGGGTGAGATTACCCGCAAATACGGCCTGGTCTTTGCGTTGGTTTGCGCTCGCTTCCATGAACATTTTCACATGCGCGACGTTTTCCCAAAGCATTATGTTGTGACAACCGATTGTTTCTAAATGCTCTTTTACACCCGTGCTGCTGGCGATGACGTGATCAGCTCGGTCAATCAACTGTTTCTCTGTGGTCAAGAGAGTTTGAGACGGGATCCCTGGGAAAGTATGCAACAGATCAACCGAGTGGTAAACCACACTTCGGAAAGCAGATTCTAGACCATACGTGAGAGGGGAGAAGGTCCAAAGTAGTGCAGCATCAGCGTCTGGCCCGATGTGCGCCCGGAGCTGACGCTTCAGCAGTACACGATTCAGGCTTCTAACGAGGCCATGTTTGTGGAAAGGTACAACCATCGGAGATACCACTTCCATATTCTCGGGCACCCTCGTGTCCCCGCCTGTACCGGCGCTCAGGCTACGGCCACCACTAACAAAAGCAATTGCCTTCTTCGCGGCTCGTGACAAGTCTGCCTTGCTGAAGCCTGGTTCTCGCAGTCCGAGCGATTCGATATAGACAACCTTGTGATTTTCGGCCAAACCTACGGCAAGGTGTTGTTTATTTGTCCATACAGCACTATCGAAATCAGCGGTTGAAAGTATTACGACTTTTTTCATGTAGATACGGTGTTCCTCAGCCATTAGTCGCCTAGTAAATCTGCAGTCGTCATCCTGATGAAGCCGCCAGGGACCACACATCCTTAGTCGAGTCGGTCGACCCATGCTTTAACTTTTCTCTGGAAGTGCTCCGGTGCGAAGGCATCCATCAAGCTGGGAGTGACCCTCTTTTCACTCTCTAGGATTTTACTGAGCTTAAATTTGATATCCGCGGGATCTGAGAAATTCGCGCGCTCGCCCACATTAGCCAAACCAACGCTCTCTCCAGCACCTCCAAGAACGTTGCACAGCACCGGGGCTCCCGCCGCCATAGCCTCAACCGGCATGATTCCAAAATCCTCAACCGGTGGGAAGACGTAAGCCCTGGCCCGTTGGTAAAGACTGAACAACATCGCATCGGACGGAGAGCTAACGAACGTTACAGGCACTGAGGCTTCGCTTACTATCTGAGTGAGTCTTTCAAGATCAGGGCCAGAACCTGCCAGTACCACTGGCAGGTCGACCAGTTCTCCTGCTGCAATCACCAGATCTAGCCGTTTGTAGGGAACAAAACGGGATGCACCGAGGATAAATTCACCGGGCAGTGCATCCATTTCAGCTCGTTCAGAACTGGTAAGTCTTTCGTTCCAGTTATCGACCGATCGAATACGCGTCGTGTCCACCGGAGGATGGATGACTGTCGAGTTCATATCCCAACAGCGCCCGATGCGATCCCTTACAAACTCACTGTTAGCTGCGAGAGACGTAGCCCGCTTAGCGCGCGCCTTATCAACAGGCCGTAGGATAGCTGACGCGGACCGGACAAGTGGATGGTTCCCACGTTTGTCTAGATCGGGTTCCCATACATAGCGTGCCGGCGTATGGACGTATACGAACTTCGGAACGCTGGCTCTCAGGATATTTCTACCCACGTGATGCGCGAAGAGATGCGAACTGACGATTACACGGTCGATGTGGGTTCGCCCCATTAGGGCTGCGGGCCAGGCCAAGGCTTGGAAAGGAACGGAGAGGGCTTTTCGCCCACGTAGGGGCGTCCTAGCCAAGGGCGATTCGATGACCTTCCCGGCAGGGTACCTTTCGGGTGCGTCGTTCCAGAGCGTGAGTACGTTCGCTTCAGGGAACGCCGCTACCAAGGAATCTAAGACTTTTTCCGCGCCACCGTTTGTCTCGATCCAATCGTGCACAAGCACATCATGCATGCCGTCCCCCCAATTTCAGTTCACGTCGAGCCGGAGAGACAGTCGCTAAGCGGGCATTCCCCTGACACCTAATTGGGTTCTCAAAGAACACCATGGATACTCTAACAGGGGCAGGTGGTCCGGAGGTTTCTCGGATTGTCCCGATGACGGCGGTGATGTCAACCCAAATTATTAGGTAGTCGGCGTTTTTGCTGAGGCAAAAACATCCACTGCAGTTACGAAAGGCAGAACTTGGATCTGAAGGAATACGGCAGGGTAGTACGGCGCAGCTGGCTGGTTATTCTGGCCTGCACTCTGCTGGGTGTCCTTGCTGCAGCGAGTATGTCCCTGCTCGCCCGACCCACCTATAGCGCACATACGCAGCTGTTCGTGGCCATCCAGAGTGCTGGCAGCGTGGCGGAACTGCAACAAGGGAATAGTTTTACTCAGGCCCGCGTTCAATCGTACGTTGAAACGGCAAAGACCCCTGCGGTTCTGCAGCCAGCTATCGACAGCCTGGGACTGTCTAAAACGGCGGCCGAGCTGGCAGAGAGCGTCAACGCCAGTGCAGATCTCGAGACCGTTCTCATTACGATTAGCGCCATTGATTCCTCTCCAGTGCAGGCAGCTGCGATTGCGCAGGCAGTAGCGGATAGCCTCGTTACGGTCGTAGGAGATTTGGAGAGCCCGAATACTGGAGGCGCTTCACCGATCAAACTTTCAGTAGTCACGCCCGCTGTCGCACCTACCTCTCCCTCGTCCCCGAACACCAGCCAAAACTTGGGCATCGGCCTCTTCATAGGGTTGGCACTGGGACTAGGAGTTGCAGCTTTCCGCAACACTTTCGACACGAAGATCCGAGGCGAGGCCGATCTCAGACGTGTAACAGACGCGCCTGTTTTGGGCGGCGTTGCATATGACAGTGACGCCGCGAACCACCCGCTGTTGACCGATGCAGGCGCGCAAAGTCCGCGTGCAGAGTCCTTCCGGCAGATACGGACTAATCTTCAATTCGCTAACGTGAGCAGTGATTCAAAGACGATGCTTGTCACATCCTCATTGCCAGGCGAGGGCAAAAGTACAACTTCAGCGAACATGGCCATCGCCATGGCCCAGGCTGGGAAGCGAGTAGCCCTGGTTGACGCAGA
This sequence comes from Arthrobacter sp. zg-Y769, assembly GCF_020907405.1. Classification (GTDB taxonomy): domain Bacteria; phylum Actinomycetota; class Actinomycetes; order Actinomycetales; family Micrococcaceae; genus Arthrobacter_B. The sequence continues at coordinate 313,819 of NZ_JAJJOE010000009.1, read as the reverse complement.
TCTACGGCGCCCGATGGTCGCGTCGTATCTAGGCCTTGAAAGCAGCGCAGGACTCACAACAGCCTTGGTTGGATCGGCGGATGTAGAAGAACTGCTGCAGCCGTGGGGACCGAATGAACTCTATGTCCTCACCTCGGGGCAGCTCCCGCCAAATCCCAGCGAATTACTTGGGTCTGAAGCAATGTCAGGCCTCCTAGGCAAGCTCGAGGCTACTTTTGACGCTGTGATCATTGACGCTCCCCCACTGATCCCGGTAACCGACGGAACGGTCTTAGCCCAAAAGGTCGGTGGCGTCGTCATCGTGGCCGGAGCTAGCAAGATAAAAACGCAGGATCTAGAAAAATCCTTGTCTGCACTCAGCTTAGTGAACGCGAATGTCCTGGGCGTCGTGATGAATCTCCTGCCGACCAAGGGTCCAGATGCCTATGCCTACACCTATTATTCCTACGAAACGAAGCCAGATGTGGCACCGAGCCGAGAATTCCGAGTTCCAAGGCCTACGACTGGTAGCCATATGAAGTCTTCTCGCCGGACGCGTGCCCGTTCCTAGGTATCGTTCGTGCAACCATCTCAAATAGGCGTGCAGCTCCGCACGTGAACTACCGGGGGGACAAGTACATACAGTGAGATCGAGTTGGCGAAAGCAGTACGTGCACGCCCTGGCTTTGGTGGATGCATTGGTAGTGTTGTGGGCGATGTCCGGAGCCCTAATTCTTCGCTTTGGCACTTCCCGTGGACGTGAGCTCATAACAACCGACGGAGAGCCCTACATCGCAGTGACCGTTGTCCTCTCGGCTGTTTGGTGGGCGATGCTGGGTCTCTGGGGAAGCCGAGATGCCACGATTTTGGGTTATGGCACCGAAGAGTTCAAGCGACTGTTAAGTGCATCCTTTTGGCTTTTCGGCTTGGTCGCTACGGTCTCCTATGCCTTCAACCTGGATACTGCCCGTGGATACATAGGGGTGGCCCTGCCTGCAGGCGTATTTTCCCTGATTCTGGCACGGACATTGGTGAGGGCAACCCTCCGGGGTCAGCGACGTGGCGGTAAGAGTAGTTCTACCGTCCTCCTGATTGGAGGGATACATGGCGTTGAGCATCTTGCCCGGGCTTTGCGCAGTCAACCTATGGCGGGATACCGACCTATTGGCGGGTATGTGCCTGGTGCCTCTACCGAATCCCTCTTGGACAGTACAATCACTCTGCCGATCCTGGGGCAGGACCCCCAAATCGAGTCCATCGTGACCGCAGTTCGACAATCCGGCGTTGACGCCGTCGCACTTTCCAGCGGAGTCCCCCTTCCTCCTAGGCTGATAAGAGAGTTGGGATGGGCGCTCGCGGACATGCAAGTAAAAATGATACTGGCGCCGGCCCTGACAGATATTGCAGGTCCACGTATCCATACCCAGCCGGTAGCGGGGCTTCCATTAATCCACGTTTCTACTCCTAACCTGGGAAACGGTCAGAGGCTCCTGAAACGCGCATTTGATCTTGTTGGAGCTTCAGTGTTATTGATCTTCCTTTCCCCACTACTGGTCGCAGTTTCCGTTGCGGTGCGGTTTGATTCCGCGGGTCCAATCTTGTTTAGACAAGAACGAGTAGGCACTCAGGGACGACCGTTTCAGATGTATAAATTCCGTTCCATGGTCGTGGACGCTGAGGCACGCCTTGAGGAACTCAGCGGTCGAAATGAAGGTAATGGACTGCTATTCAAGATTAAAGCGGATCCACGCGTCACCACGGTCGGCAGGTTTTTGCGCCGGTTTAGCCTTGACGAGCTACCTCAACTCCTAAACGTCCTGAATGGGACTATGAGCTTGGTTGGTCCGCGCCCACCATTGCCTGTAGAGGTAAACCTCTACGAGAATCACGTTCACCGCCGCCTCTTGGTGCGGCCTGGCCTAACGGGCCTATGGCAGGTTAGTGGCCGGTCGTTGCTTTCATGGGACGACACTGTCCGGCTGGACCTCTACTACGTAGAGAACTGGTCCCTAGCAGGTGACATTGCGATTTTGCTAAAGACCGTGCGCGCAGTGCTTGCTCGTCATGGTGCCTACTGACCTCGGCTGACGCCGCCGATTTGATCCCGAAAGCTGGACCGTGTCTAGAAATGATGATGTCTCCGCCGTAACGGGGAAATCTCCAACCCATGCCGCAATTCCCAAAAAAGGCCGTAGGACACCAGTCCAGCGCCAGCGGAAGATTCTGATCAGGCTAGGATTGGGCCTTTTCGCACTTGCGATATTGATTTGTTCAGTAGCCTTAGCGCTAGCCCACCAGGTATCCACAGTCCGCGGTCAACTAGAGGAAGCTATGTCCTTGGCTTCCGAGCTCCGGTCCCAGTTGACCGAAGGGAGTTATCCCGAGGCTCAGCAAACGTTCACAAGTATGCAGGAACAGACCTCCGCCGCGCGGTCTACCACCACAGGACCCTTGTGGAAGGTTGCATCGGTAGTTCCCGTTCTGGGACCGAATTTCGAGGCAGTAACGGAAGTAGCAGTTTCGGCGGACGACATCGTCGCTCGAGCCGTAGCCCCATTGCTTGGACGATATGATTCCTTAGATTGGGCAGCACTTTCTCCTACAGATGGCCGGATTGACGTCGATCAGCTGAACGCGTCGGCTCCCGCTATTTCGAGCGCGGCAAATACCGTCCGGTTGTCTCACGAACGTTTGTCCTCGATCAATCTCAGTACTCTTTTGCCAGAGGTAGCAGGTCCCATCGATTCCGCAGCTAAGCAGCTCGCTTCCGTCAGTTCCGCTTTGAGCACAGCTTCCTCGGCGGCGACACTTCTCCCCGGAATGCTAGGAAGCGACGGGGAACGTAGTTACCTAGTCCTCGTGCAGAACAGTGCTGAAGCCCGTGCGACAGGCGGCATTCCGGGAGCTTTGGCAATGCTGACCACCAATGATGGTCTAATCAGCCTAAGCGACCAGAGTAGTGCTGGAGCGATCGAGGCCTTTCGACCGGCCCTTGACGTCGACCCAGAGCAGGAAAGACTGTATACAAAACGGCTCGGAACGCAGATGCAGAACGTGAACCTCACACCGCATTTCCCGACAGCGGCAGAAACCGCCAAAAGGATGTGGGAAGAACGTTATTCAGGGGAAACCGTGGACGGGGTGCTTGCTATGGACCCAGTCGTATTGGCCCATCTCTTGGAGGCCACCGGCCCGGTAGATCTCACCGATCCGGCGGTGGTAAGAGCAATCGAGGGAACGTCACTGCCCTTATCCCTGACAAAGGACAATGTTGTCAGCACTCTCCTCTCCGACGTTTACCGGGAAATTGCTGACCCGTCCGCTCAAGACGCCTACTTCGCTGCCGTGGCAGCCAGTGTTTTCTCTGCATTCACCGATGGGCAGGGAGACAGCAGCCAGCTGGTCCAGGCGTTGATCACCAGTGTCCAAGAGCACCGCCTGTATTTATGGTCCAGCGACAATGACGAGCAGGACATTATTTCGACCACTGCCTTAGCGGGTGCCGTTACGGGACCGAATGCCGGCGGCGCAAACTTTGGTGTGTACTTCAACGATGGGACTGGGGCGAAAATGGATTACTACGCCTCACGCACAGTGCAACTTGTTCAAACCTGCGAATCCAAGGGGTACAGCCGCTACAACGTACAGGTCACCGTAGTGAATTCAGCACCCCAGGACGCCGCGTCCTCACTTCCGGCCTACGTCACGGGTGCCGGAGTGTATGGAGTGGAACCCGGACACATCCGCACGAACTACGTTGTCTATGGCCCTGCACAAGCTTTGGTGGAATCAGCCCAGATCAACGGAACCGCAGTGCCCTTCGGAGCCGGTAAACACGGCCAGAGGCCCGTCGGGACGGTGACCTTGGAATTAGCCCCAGGAGAAACAGCAGTAATAGACCTCGAGTTTTCCCGAGTAGTGCAGGATTCTTTACCAAAGCTCCAAGTTACGCCTTCGGTACAAGCGGTTCGAGACGTAGTGCTCCCCGCGAAAACGAGCGAATCCTGTGAATAGTAATATGAAGTTTGTGATTGCCTATCACACAACGCTTGGAAGTAGGACCATCACCTGTTACCGTAAGAACGTTCCACTTCGCAAAAGCGTTGCGGAGGGGCGCAGGTTACCGGTAATGCTGGGAAGCGCCGGGACACATCAGTAGATCGAAATATTTCCAGGCTTGGTTTCACGGGTTCTTGGTGGGAGCCGACCGTCTATAACCACACAGTCTTTATCAATTGCACCGGGGAGTCTCACATGAAAAAAACCGTATCCGCACTAGTCCTGACCGGATCCTTGGCCTTCGTTGGCGCCGGAGCTGCCAGCGCCCTTGAAAGCTACCCCGCACCGGCCACCGGCACGGTCAGCGATAGCGTTGTCACCCCCGATTCAACTGTTGTCTTCAGCGGTGTCGGCTTCATCCCCGGCGAGGAAATCCTCGTAACCGCCACTTACGCCAACGACCCCACAGTGGTCGCTGGCACCGGTGTCAGCAGCCCGATCATCTTGGCTCAGCAGATTGGCAGCTACAACACCGTTGCCGATGCAGCCGGCAACTTTGCCGTTGAGGTAACGCTCGGCGAGCCCGGAACCTACACCCTGACTGCCACCGGCGTGGAGTCGGGCAAGGTAGTCACCAGCACCGTCGTTGTTGAAGCCGAGGGTACGGGTGCCGGAACCGGCGCGAACGCGTCCGCCGACGGCGGCCTTGCCGACACCGGCGCGGACTCCGCCATGATGCTCTGGGGTGCCGCAGGCGTCCTGGCACTGGGTGCCGGCGTCGCCTCCGTGGCTGTCGCCCGCCGCAAGAATGCCTAACTAGCCGCTTCGCAGCCGCTCACAGCGGCCGACCTATTATGCAAGAGGGGGAGGGTGGAAACCATTTGGTTTCCACCCTCCCCCTCATTGCCGCCACTCTTGGTGATCACCGAGCAAGGGCGGATATCACCACCACTGCCGTAACCAGAACAAGAGCGGCAATCCCTGCATATGTGACCCATTCCCCGCGAGTTCGGCGCGGACGCCTACGGCGCCATTCTCTCCTCGGTTCAGCTGTGCTCATGGCACTGAAGCTATGACGATATTTTTATCTTGCAAACAGTAATTCCTACTGGTCCTCCGACCCGGCGGTACCTAGAACCACTCTGCGTTTCTGCTTGCGCCCTTGGAAGCGATAGGATATTAGGGTCTTTGAGTTAGCGAACCAATGGGGGAAATGTGCGTCTTTCGGTTATCGGCTGCGGTTATTTGGGAGCAGTCCACGCCGCCTCCATGGCAAAGCTGGGACACGACGTTGTTGGGATTGACGTCGACCAGGCCAAGATAGACGAACTGGCTGCAGGCCGTGCTCCGTTCTTCGAACCGGGACTGCCAGAGCTCCTGGCCGCATCGCAGGCAACCGGCCGCCTGCGCTTCAGTACCAACTTGGCGGACGCCGCCGGGGCGGATGTCCACTTTGTCTGCGTGGGCACTCCCCAGCGGAAGGGCGAATACGCCGCCGACCTGCGGTACGTGGACGCCGCCGTCGCCGGTTTGGCGCCGTATTTGAAGCCCGGCAACATCGTGGTGGGCAAATCCACCGTCCCGGTCGGCACCGCCGCACGCCTGGCCGACCAGCTGGCCGACGACGCACCCGGCGCCGTCCTCGCCTGGAACCCCGAGTTCCTGCGCGAGGGCCACGCCGTGCAGGACACCCTTTCCCCGGACCGGTTTGTCTACGGCGTGCCCGACGGCGAGACCGGCACCGCCGCCGTCGCCGCGCTCGACGAGGTGTACGCCACTCCCCTCTCCGCCGGCACCCCGCGCATGGTGGTGGACTACGCCACGGCGGAACTGGTGAAGACCGCCGCGAACTCCTTCCTCGCCACCAAGATCAGCTTCATCAACGCCATGGCCGAGGTCTGCGAGGCCTCAGGAGCCGATGTCACTGCACTCGCCGACGCCATCGGCATGGACGAGCGCATCGGGCGGAGCTTCCTGAACGCCGGCGTCGGGTTCGGCGGCGGCTGCCTGCCGAAGGACATCCGCGCCTTCATGGCCCGTGCCGGGGAGCTGGGCGCCGACCAGGCGCTGACCTTCCTCCGCGAGGTGGACGCCATCAACATGCGCCGCCGCTCCAAGGTGGTCGAAATGACACGCGATATCTGCGGCGGCTCCCTGCTGGGCAAGCGGGTGACCATCCTGGGTGCAGCCTTCAAGCCGGAGAGCGACGACGTGCGGGACTCCCCCGCGCTCAGCGCCGCCGCGCAGATGCAGCTCCAGGGTGCCACGGTCACGGTGACCGATCCACAGGCCCTCCAGAATGCCAAGGGCCGCTTCCCTGAACTGAACTATGAGCCGGTCACCGAAAACGCCCTACTGGGCGCCCACGCCGTGGTGCTGCTGACCGAGTGGAAGGAATACCGGGCCCTGGACCCGGCCGCCGTCGGACCGCTGGTCACGGACATGAACATTATCGACGGCCGCAACGTCCTCGACCCGGCAGCCTGGCGGGACGCCGGCTGGACCTACCGCGGTATGGGCCGGCCGTAGCACTAAGCCCGGGAGCGCCGACCACCGGCGCCGGCTCCCCGGGAAACCCGTCAGTTTGCCGCCAGCAGCGCTTCTTCCAAGGCAACCCAGGCGAGCATGGCGCACTTGACCCGCGCCGGGTAGCGGGCCACGCCCGCGAAGGCCGCGGCGTCGCCGAGCACTTCCTCATACGGTTCGATGCTGCCCCGCGACCGCATCAGCGTGCGGAATTCGTCCACCAGGTGGAGTACGTCGTCCCGTTCCAGACCGGCCGCAAGTTCGGTCAGCACCGAGGCGGACGCCATCGAGATGGAGCAGCCCTGCCCCTCCCAGCTGATGCTGTCCAGGGTGGAACCGTCCATGGCGGCGCGCAGCGTGATCTCGTCACCGCAGGTGGGGTTCAGCTGGTGCGACTGTCCCGCAGCCATGCCGGCCGGGGCGTCAACCAGCCCGTCGCCCCGGCGGCGCTTGGCGTGTTCCAGGATGATCTGCTGGTACAGCTGCTGCAGGTCCGAGCTCATTTACTTCACTCCAAAGAAGGGACGGACGCCGGCAACCGCGGCAAGGAACGCATCGACGTCGTCGGTGGTGTTGTAGAGGTAGGTGCTCGCACGGGTGGTGGAGACCAGCCCCAGCCGGCGGTGCAGCGGCTGGGCACAGTGGTGGCCCACCCGGACGGCAATCCCCTGGTCGTCCAGGAACTGGCCCACATCGTGGGAGTGGACGCCGTCGACGTCGAACGCCGCCAGGCCGATCCGCTCCACTCCGGCGCGGGGGCCCAGCACCCGGATGCCGTCAATGGCCTCCAGGCCCAAGACCAGGCGCTGGCCGAGCAGGGCTTCCCAGGCGTGGATGCGGTCCATGCCGGTCTCGGTGAGGTAGTTCGCCGCCGTACCCAGGGCCATGGCCTGCGAGATCCGCTGCGTTCCGGCCTCGAACCGCTGGGGTGGGGGCAGGTACTCGGCCTTCTCCATGGTTACCGTGGTGATCATGGAGCCGCCGGTGAGGAAAACAGGCATCGCATTCAGCAGCTCTGACTTGCCGTAGAGGGCGCCGATGCCGGTTGGGCCGAGCATCTTATGGCCGGAGAAGACCAGGAAGTCGACGTCGAGGGCCTTCACATCCACAGGCAGGTGGGGCACCGACTGGCACGCATCAAGCACCACCAGGGCGCCGTGGCGGCGGGCCATGGCGACCAGGGTGCCCACCGGGTTGATGGTGCCCAGCACGTTGGAGGCATGGGAAAAGGCCAGGATCCTGGTGCGCGGGCCGATGATCCGCTCGGCCTCCTCCAGCCGCAGCGCGCCGTCGTCGTCCACCGGAATGTAGCGCAGCTCCGCGCCGGTGCGGGCGGCCAGTTCCTGCCACGGAATCAGGTTGGCGTGGTGCTCCATCTCGGTGACGACGATTTCATCGCCGGGCTTCAGGGCGAACCGGGCAGCTGCCTCGCCGCCGCGCCCCGCGGAGGCATTGGAGAAGGAGTAGGCCAGCAGGTTCAGGCCCTCGGTGGCGTTGGAGGTCCACACCAGCTCATTGGGGCGGGCGTTGATGAAGGCCGCCACGGTTTCGCGGGCCTGTTCGTAAACGTCGGTGGCGGCAACGGCCAGGGTGTGGGCGCCGCGGTGGACAGCGGAATTCCGCTGCTCGTAGAACTCCTGCTCGGCCTCGATCACGCTCAGCGGGTTCTGGGACGTGGCACCGGAGTCCAGGTAAACCAGGCGGTGCCCGTTCACCTTCTGGTCGAGGATCGGGAAGTCGTTCCGGATCCGTTCCACCTCGGCGTTGTCCATGGGACCGCCGACACGGCGCAGGCTGGCGGGAGTGGATACAACAGGCACGAATACTCCTCAACTAGAGACCGCCCAACACCCTCTGGGCATTACGCAAAACAAGTCTGCGCTAATCATTCCACGGTGTGAACACCGGATGCATCTGAGTCCAGCCTTAGTTCCACGGCCCTGCCCGGGCGTGCGGCTCCGCAGTTACTTGTGAGTACAGCCCTGGGCCGGTCCAGATGCACGGAATTACGCGGATCGAGTGCACCGGTCCACCCGTTTTTAGCGGTCTGACTCTTGACCTGCGGGAAAACCCTTCCCCGATTACGGCTGCCTCCCTATGGTCACCCCTAGGTCTCATAGATTTCGAGGTACACATGCGTAAGTCTCCTCCCCGGACCGGTACCGGGGGCCCTTCCCGGACGTCCCAAAGACGCACCGTGTACATCGGGGCGGCAATAGTCGTGGCCGGCCTTCTCGGTTTTGCAGCCTGGACTACCCTTCCGCCCGCTGCCGGACGCAGTGCGGATCCCCGCGACGCGTCAGGTGCCGCTCCGGTTGCCGAAAAGCCGCCTGCTACCCGCGGACCTGTGGAAGCAAGCCCCGGGACCGGTATCGAGGCCCCCGGCACCGAAGCCGGTGCCGCCCCCGTGCCGGAGGGCACCCCGCCCCCGGCCCTGGAGGAGCTGCCTGAACCCGCCCGCGAGGTCCTGCTGGACTTCATCGACACAGCCGCAGCCATGCAGGTGCACCCGAACGAAAACGCCCGAGCGGCCGCACCGGATTACTCCCAGATCGCCGACGGATCCGCGCTCGGCGAGCTCACGGGACAGTTCGAGGAATTCCAGGACAACGGATGGGTCCAGTCCGGTCCGGCCAAAGTGCTGTCCGTGCAGGCGGTTCAGGATCTGGAAGCAGAGGGCGGCCCGGTCCGGAGGCTGTCCATCTGCATCGACTCCAGTGCCATGGAGTTGAAGGACCAGGCCGGGCAGGTACTGCTGGCAGCCGCGGAACCGGGTACCAGAACAGCCCTCAATTACTACGACCTCCAGGAACGCGACGGTGTCTGGAAAGTCGTATCCCACAGTTTTCCGGACGACCCTGCCTGCTGATCCCCTGCCCAAAAGGACTAACCATGAAAAACCTGCTCCGCCCCGGGAGATCCGCCGCATTGTGTGCGGCCCTGGCCGCGCTCGCCACCACCGCCACACTGGCTACCGCCCTTCCGGCCAGCACGGCGGAACCGGCTGCGGTCGACGGGGCATCCTCGGCATCGGCGGCCGCCTCCTGCTGGGAGATCAAGCAGGCCAACCCGGCTGCGCCCTCCGGTGTGTACTGGCTGCTCACGCCGGCGATGGCCGCTCCGGAGCAGTTCTACTGCGACCAGGTAACCGACGGCGGCGGCTGGGTGCTTATCGGACGCGGCCGCGAAGGGTGGAAGGAACTTTACGAAGGCGTCGGGACTCCCGCCCAGGTACGCGGCACCGTCACCGGCACGGGAGCCTTCACCCCCCGGCAGCTTTCTTCGACGCTGATTGACGGGCTGCTCAACGGACAGGCACCCGACAAGCTGGAGGACGGCGTCCGGCTGCGGCGGGCACTGGATACGACGGGCAGCAGCTGGCAGGAGGTGCGGTACCGCACCGCCAACCAGCCGCGCTGGTCCTGGGCGCTGGGATCGGCCACCCCGGTCACCTCCGGCAGCTTCGACTCCACGGAATTCACCGGTGGCCGGACCTCCGGTTTCGGAGCGGACCAGAACTTTGCGCGGCTAGTGACCTCCGAATCCGAGGCGCAGGGCTGGACGCAGGGCTTCGCCTACGGCAGCCAGGCCCGCGGCGAGAACTCGGCCTCCACCTATCTCTGGTCCAAGACGGCCACCGCGGGTAACCCGCGCCCGTTCACCCAGATGTACCTGCGGCCCAAGCTGACCCAGGCCAACGCGGGGTTCGCTGCCCTTCCGGCGTCCGGTGCACCCGGCTACAACCAGCAGGCCCGCCCGGAGACCGGTGCCGCGCCCACAGCGTGGGGTGTAGCGGAGCTGGCCGGCGGTTCCGGCGAACTGAACACCGAAGTGCAGGCCTTCGCGCAGATCGGCAACACCGTCTACGTGGCGGGGAACTTCCGCTACGTCCAAAAGGACTCCGCCGGCACCGGACGGGTGGAGCAGTCCTACCTCGCCGGTTTCGATGTGAATACGGGCGAATGGATTTCGGGTTTCCGGCCCCGGCTCAACGGCCAGGTCAAGGCCCTGGCCGTACTCCCCAACGGAACCCTTGCCATCGGCGGCACCTTCAGCACGCTGGACGGTTCCCCCGTCGGTGCGGTCACCGCCATAGATCCAGTCAGCGGTGCCGCCGCCCCGGGGTGGCGGCTCGGCGTCGAAAACCGGGTCAGCGGCGGTGCGGTACAAATCCGCAGCCTCGAGGTGCGGGAGGGCTGGCTGTACGTCGGCGGTGCCTTCACGCACCTCACCGGCGCCGCCGGCAACCCCGTCTACGCGAGGTCCGCAGCAAGGGTGGCAGCAGCCACCGGCCAGCCGGACGGCACCTGGAACCCGGCCTTCAACGGCACGGTAGTGGACGTGGACCCCGCAGCGGACGGCCAGCGTCTTTACGCCGCCGGCTACTTCAGCACGTCAAACACGGCCAGCGCCTACCGGGCCGCGGCCATCCGTACCGAAGCCGGAGCCGCAGTTGTGCCCTGGAACTTCGTCCCCAGCTCGGGAGAACGGGCGGGATACCAGCAGGGCATTGAGGAAGTGGGCAACCGCGTATGGGTGGGCGGTGCGGAGCACTCCCTCTTCAGCTTCGACGCCGCCAGCCTCACCCGCCAATCCACGAACATCACGTTGTCCGGCGGCGACTTCCAGGATGTCAGCGCGGCCAACGGCATTGTCTACGGCTCCTGCCACTGCGGACACTGGAACTACAGCGGCGCCTCCACCTGGCCCAGCGTCGGATCGAATTTCCAGATGGCGGACAAAATCAACCTGATCGGCGCCTGGCACGCCGGCACCGGTGAGTACATTCCGGCGTTCAACCCGGTGATGAAGGGACGGGCCGGGTACGGAATCTGGTCCGCCTTTGTGGACAGCCGCGGCATCCTGTGGGCCGGCGGAGACCTGGTGTCCTCCGTGTCCTCCGCCGGCACGAGCCAGTGGTCGGGAGGCTACGCCCGGTTTGCCCCCGCCGATGCCACTGCCCCTTCCACTCCGGGCGGGTTCACCGTCAACAGCGCCGGCGGAAACGACACACTCCGCTGGTCCGCCGCCGCCGGATCACCGGCTCTCTACCATGTGCTGCGCAATGACCGCGTGGTAGCCACCACTACGGCCACCACCTTCTCGCTGCCCGCCGTCGCCGGGGCCCGTTACTATGTCCGCGCTGCAGACGCCGCCGGCAATTATTCGGCGACGACGGCGGCGGCGGTCCCGGCCGGGGGCGGTGCACCTGCTCCACCCGCCGAGTCCCTGATCGCCGCCGGGAGCCAGTGGAAGTACCGGTTCAGCGGCGAGGCACCTCCGGCCGGCTGGACCGGCACCGCCTTCAATGACGCGGGCTGGAGCACCGGAACGGCCGCGTTCGGCTGGGGCACCACGGGACTGGGCACAACCCTGACGGCCGGCGGCACCAAACCGCTTTCCAGCCATTTCCGCAAAACCGTCTCGATTTCCGACCCGTCGCAACTGGCGTCGGTGACCTTGACGACGAGGGCCGACGACGGCCTGGTGGTCTATGTGAACGGCGTGGAGGTAGCGCGGGCCAACATGCCGGCCGGAACCCCCAACCACAACACTTATGCCACCGCCGCCCCCGGAACGGCCGCAGCCCTGGCCGCACCCGTGGTGGTCACTGTTCCCGGCAGCGCGTTTACTGCCGGCGCCAACGTGATCAGTGCGGAGGTCCATTCCAACTACCGCGCGACCCCGAACACCAGTTTCGACCTCACTGCGACCGTGAATCCGCGCCGATGAGGTCCGCAACCCGGAGTGGGGGCAGAGCGACTGCCGGCGGGCGGCAGCCCAATGGGCCACTGTCCTTCCGCGCCGCCCTGGCGCAGATGGACAAGGCGCAGAAGCCGGGGGCAGGTGTTCCGGCCTATACCCGTTGGATCAACCGCCGGCTGGCGCGTTATGCCGCCGCTGCCGCCGTCGCCCTGCGGGTCTCCCCGAACCTGGTGACGGCAGCGAGCGCCGTGTTGTCCCTGTGCGGGCTCTGGCTGCTGCTCCTGCGGCCGCCCGGGGCCATCACAGGATTGGCTGCCGCCGTGCTGCTCGCGGCTGGCTACGTCCTGGACTCCGCCGACGGGCAGGTGGCACGGGTGACAGGCCGCGGCGGTCCGGCAGGTGAATGGCTGGACCACGTGGTGGATGCCGTCCGGACCCCGGCCATCCATCTGGCTGTACTGGGCGGATGGGCTCTCCACACCGATGCTTCCCGCCTGGTGCTGGTGCTGCCGCTGCTGTACTGCCTGCTGTCGGCCGGGCACTTCATGAGCCAGATCCTCGCGGAGCAGCTGGTCCGCCGGCACGGGCCGGACCACCGCCCGGAGCCGTCGCCGTCGCCGCTGCGTTCCTTCCTGCTGCTGCCTGCCGATACAGGTGTCCTGTGCTGGGTGTTTGCCTGCTGGGGAAGCGAGGAGGCGTTCCTCGTCGCCTATGGATGCCTGTTCCTGTTCAACCTTTTGGCCGGCGCTGCTTCCATGCGCCGCAAGTACCGCACCTTGGTCTCGTTGTGAAAGGAATCCTGCCGTGAACAACCCCAGCCTCCCGCCCGTGAGCGTGGTGATCACTACGGTGGACCGGCCGGCCCTCCTGCGCCATGCCGTACGCGCCGCCCTTGCACAGGACTATGCCGGGGAGGTGGAGGTTCTTGTTGTCTTCGACAGTCCCCGGGTGGACCCGCTCGGGGACCTTCGGGTGCCGCCGCGCCGGACGCTGGCCGTTTTGTCCAACAGCCGCTCCCCCGGCCTTGCCGGTGCCCGCAATACCGGCATCCTCGCGTCCGCCGGTGGATACGTGGCCTTCTGCGACGACGACGACGCGTGGGAACGTACGAAGCTGCGCCTCCAGCTTGCCGCCTGGCGCGGGGACACCGCGGCGGTGGCAATCGGCACGGGCCTCCGGCTCATCTCGGATACCTCCATAACAACCCGCACCCCTCCGCCGACTGTCGGATTCGAGGATCTGCTCCGCTCGCGGGTTACCGCCGTCCATACCTCGTCCCTGCTGTATCGGCGGTCCGACCTTACGGGCCGGGTCGGGCTGGTAGACGAAACGCTGCCCGCCTCCTACGGGGAGGATTATGACCTGCTCCTGCGGGCCACCCGCTTCGGTCACGTCCGCTGCGTGCAGGAACCCCTGGTGCTGGTGCGCTGGGGCGAACACTCGATGTACGCCGGAAAGTGGGAGATGCTCGCCGCCGGCCTGACGTATCTGCTGCGGAAGTTTCCCGAGTTCTCCACCAGTCGGGCCGGGACCGCCCGGATTGCCGGGCAGGTAGCCTTCGCGCACGCCGCACTGGGACATCGAAAGGAAGCCTGGCAGTGGGCCCGCAGCGCCCTGCGGCGCGATCCCGGCCAGGCACGGGCCTACGCTGCCGTCCTCGTTGCCGCCGGGGCCGTTTCCGCTGACTCCCTGCTGGCGTTCGTGCAGAAGAGGGGGCGAGGGGTTTGAGTACCGCTGTATTGGGGCGGCGGGACCTGCACTTTTCGTCTCCGGCACATGCGGTGATCCGGCGCCCGCTTCCGGCCTGGCCGTTGATGCTGCTGCTGATTGGTTTCCCCCTGTGGTGGGCGCTGGGAGCGGCTGCCTTTATGCCGTTGATACTGGCGGGAGTCATGGCGGTGCTGATGCTCAGCCGCGGCGGCATTGTGCTGGTTCCGGGCGTCCTGCCGTGGGCCGCGTTCCTGGTCTGGGTAGGTGCAGCCGGCATCAACCTGCTCTCCGGAGCTTCCCTGCTGGCCTACGGGCAGCGCAGCGGGATCCTATTGGCAGTGGGAATTTTCCTGCTGTACGTCATCAATGCCCGGGAGAACCTGCCGGTGCGCAAGGTGGTTTACGGCCTGCTGGCAATGTGGCTGGCGATGATCCTCCTCGGCATCACCGCCATCTACTTCCCCGACTACCGCCTCACCACTCCCGTGGGACTGCTCGTTCCGGATGCCCTGCTCGAAAATCCCCTGGTACGTAACCTGGTATTACCTCCCCTGGCCGAGGTCCAACACCCCGGAGGCGCCCCCGAAGCCTTCAACCGCCCCGCTGCACCGTTTCCCTACGCCAACAGCTGGGGCGTGATGTTTGCGGTCCTGACCCCGGTGGTCTGTGCCGCCGTTGCCCTGGCCCGTTCGCCCCTCACCAAGGCCCTGCTGGTGCTGGGCATGGCAGTGTCCTTCTGGCCGGCGCTGGCAACCAGCAACCGGGGAATGCTCGTGGGCCTGGGCGCCGCCGTGGTCTACGTGGTTCTACGGCTGGCCTTCCGGGGACGGCTCGCGGCGGCAGCCCTGGGCCTTGCCGGGATGCTGCTGGCCGGCGGAACCATCGTGGCAACAGGCTCGCTGCAGCACATCCTGGACCGCCAGCTGTACAGCGACAGCACCACCGGACGCCTGAGCCTGTATCTGCAGACCTGGAAGGCAACCCTGGAACAGCCGCTGCTGGGCTACGGCACGCCACGCCTGGAGGAGACCATCGGAGTCTCCCTGGGAACGCAGGGTTACCTCTGGATGCTGATGTTCTCCTACGGCCTGGTGGGACTGTGCCTGTTCCTCTATTTCCTGGCCGGTGCCGTCCTTCGTACCTGGCCTACCCCGTCCACCGCCGGTTTGTGGCTGCACAGTGTTCCTGTGGCCGCGTTGGTGATGATCCCCTTCTACGGGTTTGACGTGATGCAGCTGACCGCGGTGTTTGTGGTCCTCGCCGTGCTCCTGCGCGGCCGCTACGGGGCGGCGTGAGCGTCGCTGCGCGGCCGGACGAAGGGCCGCACGCAGCTCCGGGCCGCACGCTCGCCCGCACGGGAGCGGTTTCACTGCTCCTGGTGCTCACAGGATCCGCCCTGGCCTTCGGCACCACTCTGCTGGTGAGCAACCGGCTGGGTGCTGAAGGGGCAGGCGTCTTTTTCCAAATCAGTGCAGCCTTCGCCATCCTCACCACCCTTTGCACCTTTGGTGCCGACACAGGGCTGGTGCGGTTCCTGGCCGCAGGGCGGGCGACGGGCCGGGAACACGACGCTGCAGCCCTGCTGTCCACGGCACTGATTCCGGTTGCCGCTGCGTCAACCGGAGCCGCCGTTGTCCTGTGGGTGGCGGCTCCTGCCGTGGCGGACCTCTGGGCGGCCGACGCCGAAGCCGGCATCCGTACCGCAGCCCCGTTCATCGTCGTCGGCAGCCTCATGACCGTCCTGTTCGGCGCCCTCCGGGGAAGCGGCGAAATAGTCCGGTTCGCAGCGCTGCAGAACCTGGCCCTGCCCCTGCTTCGACTGGCCGGGCTCTGCGCCGCCATCGGGATAGGCGCCGGCATTGGAACGCTGTCGGTTGCCTGGGCGGTTCCCGTGCTAATCGTCGGCGCGGCGGCGGGCCTGCTCCTGCGGCGCACACTGCGGCACCATCGCGCCTCCCCTGCGGCGGGCCGGAACCCTGCCGGGCAGGGCAGCCGCCCGTCCCGGCGGTCGTTCTGGTCCTTTTCCTCCGCGCGCGGAGTGAGCTCCGGGGTGGAGGTTCTGCTCGAGTGGATCGGTGTGCTGGCCGTGGCGGTTTTCCTCGGCCCCGCCGCGGCGGGCGTCTACGGCGTGGTCAACCGCTGCATCAGGCTGGGAAGCATGCTGGACCACACAGCCCGGATTGTCTCCGGCCCGGCGCTCAGTGCGGCGCTCGCCGTCGGTGACACGGCCTCGGCGGCGAGGCTCTTCAACTCGGTCACCCGGCTGCTGATCCTCGGGGCGTGGCCGCTGTATCTGGTGTATCTCCTCTTCGGCGCTCCCGTCCTGCGGATCTTCGGCGAGGGGTTCGACGCCGGCTCCGGCGTGTTCACCGTCATTGCAGCCACTATGCTGCTGGTGGTTTCCGCAGGCGGAGTGCAGAGCGTGCTGCTGATGTCGGGGCGCAGCCGCTGGCAGCTCCTTAACAAGCTCGCGGCCCTTGCTGTGGCAGTAACTTTAAACCTGCTCCTGGTTCCCGCGCTGGGCCTGTACGGCGCCGTGATCGCCTGGTCTTCCGCCGCATTGGTGGACGCCGGCCTCGCCGCCGTCCAGGTCCGGTTCTTCCTCGGTATCGGGCTCCGGCCCGGCGTGGTGGCCCTCCCGGCAGCCCTGGCGCTTGCCGTCTTCGGTGCCGGCGGCTGGGCGCTGCGGCTGGCAACCGGTCCCACGCTCCCCGGATTGTTCCTGCTGCTGGTGTGCGGCGGTGCAGTCTATGCGGGGCTGGTGGCCGTCCTGCGGCGACCGTTGGGTTTGGCCTCGCTAACCGCGAACCCAGGCCTGCCGGAACCGGCGGAGGACATGCCCGTGGGCCGGCGCTGAGGCAAGGTCCGCGACGACCCGGTCCAGCACCCGGACCGCATCGGCGCCGCCGGGTACCCGGGGAACCGTCCGTGCCTGTTCCGGGCTCCGCAGCACGGCGTCGCCCAACTGGATCAGCTGTTCCAGCCGAGTGGCCATCACCGCTTCGCCCCGCTCTTCCATGGCCTTGGTGAAAGCGACCTGGTGGGCATCCACCACCTCGTTAAGCTCCGGCAGCCGCGGGACCACCAATGGAATACGGCCTGCTTCCCTGGCATCAAGGATCGAACCGGGACCGCCCTGCACCACCACCAGATCGGCTTCCCGATACAGGTCCAGGAGTTCCGGGCGGGGCATACGGTCCACGCCTTTAGCCAGCTTCGGGACTGCGCTGGAGCCGTGCTGCACCAGGCAGGACGGCGGCTCCTCGAACAGGCCGAGCCAGTGGTCGGTCCAGTGAACCAGACGGTCAAACCGGTGGTGGTCGGTACCGAGGGAGACGACAATCCGATATTTCGGGGAATTCACAGCAGTGGTCCAATGTTTATGGCCTCGGGATAGAACTTTCTCTGCTCTTCCCACTGAATACAAAAAACGTCGGCAAGCGGATAGCAAATCCGCCCGCTGAGTGTAGGCATGGTGATCCGGTCAAGGCATTCAATATAGACGGTACTAATCCCCAATAATTTCGCCGTTATAAAGAACGGAACACTGATACCGGCGCCTGCGGAAATAAGTATGTCAGGCCGAAAGCGCCTAATGGTCGGCCAGGACAAAAACAGGTTCCGCACTGCATTCGGAATATTGCGGGTAGTGGGAAAATGCGCCCACACCACGCTCTCGCCGGACAGTGCGCCCTCCACTTCGCTTTGGCGAACGGTGACCCACTGGCGCTCCTGCTTTCCCCACCATGGACTCAGGGGAAGCAACTGCGCCAAATGCCCGCCGCCGGAACTCACCAACAGGACCCTCATGCCATTTCCTTCCCCACGCGTGCCGGCCATGCGGGCCTAAACCCGGATCCTGCTGCCCTCGGCATCCCGGCCTGCCTGTCCGGCGGAACCAGGCGCGCCACTGAGGTGCGTGCCGTCGGCTTTATCCTTGTCCTGCACCTCAGGGGAAAGGGAACCGGAATGCCGCTTCCCCTCGGGTGCGTGCCGTCGGCTGCCCCTGTCGCGTGCCAGCGCCAGAGCGCAGCCCGCCAGCAGACCGAGGACCGCACCCGCCGTCATATAGACCCCGATGCCCGGCGAGGCCGGGGCGGAAGGAACGGCAGCGGCGGAAATCATGCGGCCGGGAATTTCACCGACCAGGCTCAGCGCGGTCAGCTGTTCGTGGAGCGAGGACAATTCCTGCCTTTCCGCGTCCGACATGGAATCGGAGGATGTCAGCTCCTCGACCTGCTGGTTCAAAAGGTTGATCTGCCCCTCGGCAATCTCGCCGGCGCCCGCGCTCCGGAAGTTCAGGTAGGCCTGTGCAAGCGCATTCGCATGGTCCGCAGCAGCCTGGGCGCTTTCATCCCGCACGCTTACCTTCAGGACCTGGGAACCCGTGGGTGCGGCGACGGAAGTCTGCTCCATCAACTCATCCACTGTGACGTCCTCCAGATTCGCGGCTGCGGCCTCGGCAACCTCCCGCGACGCCATAACCTCGCGCTCCGTTGCCATGTTCACCTGCAGCGGCGCCGATGACGCGAACGGGGAGGTCGTGAGCGGCGCCACGGTCAGGGATGCACTGGCGGAATAGGTGACGGGAGCCACTCCCCCGAGGACAAGTCCGACTGATCCGAAGAGCAGGACCATTACCGCCACCAAAAGCCACCGGCGAACGATTACCCCCACAAGAAGTCCCAATTCAATAACCGGGCCGTTCGAATTAATACCCATGCTATTCCCCCCAGCGAATCAGTGGCGCGTTGATGTATTTCATCCTAGAGTTGGCGGAGAGGCACCACACGAGTAAAAACAACCATTCCGGAAATCCGATGCTCGTATTTATACCCGGGCGCACGAGGTCCACTCCCGGATTTACTTGAGTACCGGTATCGGCACCTAATACAAATGGCCACCGCGGGGGACAATGTGGATTTCAAGGCAGAAATAGCACAATGGGCCACGCCTCCGATAAGGCTGGTGACGGTGCTGCTGTTCCCCGGCTTGTTCCTCATTGC
Source organism: Arthrobacter sp. zg-Y769 (assembly GCF_020907405.1). Classification (GTDB taxonomy): domain Bacteria; phylum Actinomycetota; class Actinomycetes; order Actinomycetales; family Micrococcaceae; genus Arthrobacter_B. The sequence goes on along the minus strand of NZ_JAJJOE010000009.1, from coordinate 294,893 downwards.
GGTCCTGCTTGTGGCACTGCCTCCAAGCCCCGGGAGGGAAAGCAGCACCGTCGATCTGGTCCACGGCGCCGGCCACGGGGAAGATGAAGCGTTCCTGCCCGGCTGGGGCGTTCCCGTCCACCGGGACGAGTTCGACGCAGGCCTGGAGCAGTGGACGGTTCGTGACCGGTCCACGCACGGCTCGCTCAGCTATGACCGCGCCCTGATAGGCAGCAGTCAGGTGGCCGTCCGCAACGGCATGCTCACCATCACGGGCCAGCGCCTGGCGGTGCCCGTGCCAGGAAGCGAAGACCGTCCTTTCCTTACGGGCTATGTAGACAGCGCAGGCATTTTTTCCCAGGAGTATGGCCGGTGGGAAATCCGTGCCCGGCTTCCCGTACCGCCCGGCTCGTCCCAGGGGATATGGCCGGCCTTCTGGCTCCGCCCTGACGACAGCGCTACGGAGGGCGAAATCGACATCATGGAAGCGTACGGGACCTCGGTATCTGCCCCGTACGGGCTGTCGACGCGCAGCCGCACCCAGGCCTCACTGCACTTCGACCAGTCCGGGCAGAACAAAACCAGCGGTTGGACGCCGGCAATCCCGGGGCTGGACACCGAATTCCATGTCTGGGCCTTTGAATGGACCCCGGCGGGCATGACCTGGTACATCGACGGACTGCTCTATAAGACGGTTCGCCGGGAAGATTATCCGGCCTATGATGCCGCATTTGGAACGGGGGCGAAGTTCCACATGCGGTTGAACCTGCAGTACGGCTCCAGCTACTGGGGATATCCGGATCCCGTGGACCCGGATATCACCGCGGACCGTGCTCCCTTTGATATTGACTACGTAAGGGTCTGGGCACTGCCCCGCTGACCGGAGGCCATGACCTCAAGTGCCCGCCTCAGCACGGTGCTCGAAGTGTGCACCGTGTACGGGAAGTACACCACCTCCACGCCGACGGCGGCGAAGCTTCGCTCAATTGCCCTGCCCTTCGCAGTGCCCTTCCAGTCGTCACCCTTGAAAAAGACATTGAATCCCACCTCCTGCCAGACCTGCAGGCGGTCCGCCGACGTCTCGCTGACTACCCTGTCCACCAAGTCGATATGCCGCAGGATCTCCATGCGTTCGTGCAGCGGAACCACGGGCAGCCGGCCCTTGGACGCAAGACAGAGCTCATCCGATACCGCGCCGGCAACGAGGACGTCGCAATGAAGGCGGGCCTGCCGAAGGATGTTGAGGTGGCCGACATGGAACAGGTCGAAGGCACCGGCGGCATAACCGATTCTGGTGGCCATGTTTTCTCCTTCGTAGGATGCGGGCTAGTAGGAACCAAGTGGCTTGAACATCTGGACCACGGTGCGCCAGAGGATGATCAGGTCACCCGTCAGGGACCAGTTCTCCACGTAGTAGAGGTCCAGGCGCACGCTGTCCTGCCAGCTGAGGTTGGAGCGGCCGTTGGTCTGCCACATCCCCGTGATGCCCGGCTTGATGTAGAGGCGGCGGTGCACCCGGTTCCGATAGCCGTCCACTTCGCGCTGTAGCGGCGGCCGCGGGCCCACCAGGGACATGTCCCCGATGAGGACATTCCAGAACTGCGGCAGCTCGTCCAGGGAGTAGCGGCGCATCCAGGCACCCACGCTGGTAACCCGGGGATCGGCGCGGATCTTGAACATCAGGCCGGCACCCTCGTTGCGGTCCAAAAGGCCCGCCAGGTCATCCTCGGCCGTCTGCACCATGGAACGGAACTTCAGCATCAGGAATTTACGCCCACCGCGTCCCACCCGCTCCTGCCGGAACAGCGCCGGGCCGGGACTGTCGCGTTTGACGATCACGCCCAGCAGCACCATGAACGGAAGCAGGAGCACCAGCGCCAGGCTGGAGACGGCGATATCGAAAATCCGTTTGAACGCGTGCCGTGCCCCGGTGTACTGCGGCAGTTCCACGTGCATCAGCGGCAGGCCCTCAACGGGGCGGGAATGTATCCGCGGGCCGGCGACATTGGTCAGGCCCGTGGTCAGGATCAGCTCCGTTGCCGACTCCTCGAGCTCCCAGCCCAGTTCCTGCACGTATTGGCCGCCGCTCCTGGTTGGTCCGGCAACAATGACTGCATCGGCACCCACCCGGCGGACGGCGTCGACCACCGAATGCTCATCCGAAACCACCGGCAGCAATCCACCGTCCACCTCGAGGAAATTCCGAGGCTTCCCCGTCAGCGCCACTCCCACAACCTGATAGGCGGACTTCCCGGCAATCTGGTGCACCACGTAGCGCACATCCCGCGCCCGTCCCAGCACCACTACCTTCGACAGGTAGCTGCCCTGCCGCCGCCGGGCCCACAGCCACCGCCGCAGCAGCCAGCGGCTGCAGATCAGCCCGCCGGCGCCCACCGGCAGGACGAAACCGAAGTAACCCCGGGCTATGTCCACTTGGAAGATCACGGCAGTAAACGCCATGCTTCCCGCCAGGGTGACCGTTGCGTTGACAATGCGCTTGTACTCATCGGTGCCGATGCCGGTGACCCTTGCGTCCCGGCTGCGGTAGACATGCAGCGCCGCCATCCAGGCCGTGCCGATAAAAAAGGAGACCCACAGGTAGGTGAACGGTCCTACCCGGACACCGGCCGGCTCGGGACCGAACCGCCACAAGTACCCGGCCAGTACGGCAACCGACACCACCAAGGCATCGGAAACCGCGAGGATACGGCAGTACCGCCGGCTCCATGCCGCAGCTGTCGGGTGGCCCGCCCGGCCGAACACTCCCTGCGTGGTGAAGCTGGGAAAGGTGAAGCCCGGAGCCTGCCGCGCATCAATACCTGGTTCCTGTACCGCCGTCATCGTTCATCCCCCACGAACCACACGCATAAAAGACCTATTGGAGTACTGGATCGGGCCCAGCCTAAGAGCGGCTAACGCCGCTCACACGAGTACCGGATACCCGGCCGCAGGCTGCGAACTTGTGCCTCACGCGGGTGACTACTCGGCTTGGGGAAGCAGAACTCTTGGAGCGTGGCGTGACGAGTAACCGGGGGTAATAAAGATCCCCGGTATCTGCCGGGGCCGGGAGCGTCGCCTACAGCAGGGAGCTGCTGCGGGGACCCGGTTCCAGGGCACGGTAGGCCGACTCGAGGTCCGCCCGGCGGCTGATGCCCAGCTTCACATAGATCCGGTATACGTGCCCCTCCACGGTCCGCTGCGACAGCGTGAAGTGGGCTGCGATGTCCTTGGTTGTGGCACCGGAAAGCAGGAGGTCCACAATTTCGTGCTCCCGCCGGGTCAGCCGGACCAGATGCAGGGACGGGCTCAGGTACGAGACCGTCACGCCGGCCAGTTCCTCCCGGCGCCGGCGAAGCTGCTGGATGAGTGCACGTTGACGGCGCAGGTTCCCGTGGTTCCCGTAAAAACGGATGGCATGGCCGATGCTCTCCACCGCCACCAGGTACTTCTGTGCCCGGATCGCGTCTTCGGCAGCCGCAACCATACGGTCCGGGTTGCCGGAGGCGACTGCCGCAGCGTAGGCGTGCAGGGCCTGGGCTTCCCCGCCTTCAAAGTCGGCAGTGAGTTCGGCCAGCCGTCCGACCTGTGCCAGGTCCCCCACGGCAAGGCAGAGTTCCAGGATGTCCTTTTCGCTGCTGCGCAGCCCGGCCGCACGTGCCTCGGCGGCAAGTACAGCCAGCCTGCCGGAGGTCGGTCCCTCCGTGGACTGGGAGGCTTCGGCTGCCGCGGCATACGCCTGGGCCGTGAGCCACAAATGCCGCGGTCCGGGATAGCCGGCGGCGGGCACCTGGCTGCCGAACCCGGCGGCAGGGGTCCCGTCCCCGACAACTGTGGACGCGTAGCCTGCCAGCCCGAGTGCGTAGGGAAGCAGAAGCTCGGGATCCTTGTCCCGCAGGGATTCCACGGCGGGACGCAGCCTCCGCAGTCCTTCATGCAGCCTGCCCCGGTGGATTTCCAAAGCCGCCTCGAGAACGCCCATGGTTCCCCCCAGCACGGCCAGCAGGTGTCGGGGACCGGTGTGCATCCTGGCAATCAGCTGTTCCAACTGGGTAAACCGGCCGCCGTGGAGCAGGGCCAGGGCCTGGCGTACAAAGACAAACCCGGCATAGCCCCCGAGCCGTCCGGCGCTGCCCTCGAGGAGGTTCGCGGCGGCCTGCGCCTGCTGCAGCGCCGGTCCCACCTCGCCCAGGGCCCCGAGGACTTCCGCGTAGAGTCCGTGGATGATCAAGGCCCGCTCGACGTCGTCGGCTGACTGCGGTTCTTCCTCGTCATCCACGAGGGCAGCCAACCGGGTGCAGGCCTCGACATAGGCACCGTCCACGACCAGCGCGGCGGCCTCCAGCGCTCCCGCCCCGGCACGAACGCGGGGAGGTGTTCCTGCCGCAGGCGTTTCCCTTGCGGCCAGCGCGGTCGCCATCTCAATCCACCGCTGCGCCAGGACGTTCAATTCGCCGGCATCCGCGTTGGTCTGGCGTAGCACCAGGGCACTGGCGAACGCAGCGCGCTGCATGCTCCGCTGATCCCAGGTGCCGACGTCGTCCGTCCCCGTCCTGAGCGCTTCCAGCTGGCTTCGTGCCCGTCCGTAGCCGCCCTGCTGGGCGTACGAAACGGCAAGCTCCACCTCTGCGGGCCTCCGGAAGGGCGGCAGGTGCACGGCGGCAGCGAAGCGCCTGCCGCGTGCCGCGTCGCCCATTGTGTTTGCCGCGCGTGCGGCCGCCAGCAGTTCTTCGGCAGAAAGCCGTTCGCCGCAGTCCAGGGCCCATTCGGCATGCCGCAGCAGGCTGTCCTGGCCTTCAGGCTGCTCCGGGCCAAGCAGCGATCCGGGCTCGTAGCGGCCCAGGACCCGGGTGCGGATCTCGGCGCTGCGGGCAGCCGGTACGAGGCTGCGGATGATCTCCTCGTGCAGCGGCTGCACCAGATGCACCGATTCATCCCGGTCCGGCAGGATCTCCAGGATGCCGTCGATCACGAGCGAGCGGACGGCGTCGTCGTCGGACACCGCCGACACGACGGAGCGCGGCAGGCGCACGGCGAGCGCCACCGTCTCGAGGACGTTGCGTTCTGCAGGGCTGCGGGAAGCGAGCATGCTCTTCACGAGGTCCACCAGCGACGTGTCGAGGCAGTCGGGTTCCTCCCCCAGGTACCACGCCCCGTTCACTTCCACGAGCCGCTGCTGCCGTTGGGCGCGGGTCAGCAGTTCCTTGACGTACAGCGGGTTGCCGCCGGACATCCGGCTCAGCAGCGTGCTGGAGGCCTGGAGCACCGGACCGCCGAGGACGCTGACGCAGAACTCGTGGACGGCCTGCCGGGACAGCGGCCCCAGGTCTATCCGGGCCAGCAACCCGTCCCGGGCCAGCGAGAGCAGCTCGTGGATCCTTGGTGCCCGGGCACGGGAAATGACCATCAGGCGCAGTTCTCCGGACATGGCCAGCTGGGTCAGCAGATGGGCGCTTGCTTCGTCGATGTGCTGGGCGTTGTCCACCACCAGCAGGGTCTGCATGCCGCTGGTTTCGGTGAGCCGCTGGAAATGCGCCCGCACGGTCCGCAGGACCGCGAGCGGGGATTCCATTTCCGCCGCCGTGGCAGAGCCCAGATAAGTGGAGAGGATGCCGTACTGCATGCGGGACAGCACCGGAGACCCGCACACGTAGTACGGCGCCATGATCGAGCCGAGGCGCTCAGCTGCCAGTTCAGCCAGCGAGGACTTGCCGATCCCCTCCGCCCCCAGCAGGACGACGCCGCGCAGCCCCGGGTCCAGGAGCCTGTTGGTCACTTCGGCGAGTTCGCGTTCACGGCCGAACAATTGGCGGCCTTGTCCCCAATGCGTCATTTCTTCGCCCCTGACTGCTCGGCAATCGTGCGTGCCAGCTCCCGGCGGCTGCCGACGTGGAGCTTGGAGTACACCTGGTAAAGATGTCCTTCGACGGTCCGGACCGAGATGCCCAGTTCCTCTGCGATCTTCTTGTTGCTGGTGCCGGCCACCGCCTTGCGGGCGATCGAGCGTTCCCGGGCGGTAAGCGCGCCAAGGAATTCGTCGGCGGCCTCGGCCTGTGAGTCCGGAGCCGCTACCCGGCGGCTGCGGTGGATAAAGCGGACGGTGGCCCGGTCGCCGGCTCCGGAGGCGATGCTCAAGGCGTGCTCCGAGATTTCCCGGGCCAGCAGCACATACCCGATGCCGGCCGCTGTCTCCGATGCCCGCAGCAGTACCTGGGCGTCCCCGTTACCCAGGCCCTTGGCATAGAGCTCGCACAATGCCGCGAAGTCCCCTTCCTGGTTGGCAGCCACGGAGAGCACGTCGTCGAGGCTTTCCTCATCGCCGAGCCGCATGGCGGTGAACCGGGCCAGCAGCTCATAGGCGTACGCTCCCCGCCGGTGGTCCTGGGCGGCGAGTGAGGAAAAGCGGCTGCTGCCGGTCTCCGATCCCAGTGCCGCCTCCGTCAGGGCCGAGAAATGCCGGGAGCCGCGGCGAACGGTCCAGGGGCCGCCGTCGGCCGCCGAGCGCTGCATCTGCAGATACCGGCGCGCGTCCTCGCTCCGCCCTTGAACGGCGTGGCAGTAGGCCGCGGCCGCGGCGGCAAGCGGCAGGAAGGCCGCAGGTCCGCTGACCGCCAGCTGGTTGACCGCGGGAGTGAGCGCCGCGAGCGCCGGTTCGGGCCTGCCGGCGAAGGCATGCAGCAATCCTTCGGCCAGTTCCGTGTAAGTGCCCTCCATGCCATCGGCAGCGGACCGGGCCAGCAGCCGTTCGCAGGCGGGCAGCGCCCCGGTGAGCGCGTAGGTGTGCAGGATCCTGCTGACCACGCGGACACGCGTACCGGCACTGAGCTCCGTGCCCTGGAGCAGCCGCTCCACCTTCCCCGCCTGTTCAAGGGCGTCATCCTGGCGGTTGGTCATGCTCCAGGCCTCAGCCTGCCAGGCGGCACGCAGGATCCGGAAGTCGGCGTCGGGAATGTCCAGGTCAGCGAGATACGTGCTGTTCGCCAGGAACCGGCCGTGGGCGGAGTGGCATTCGCCCCGGGCCAAAGCCAGCTCGCGGACCAAGTCGGCGGTGTTTCCACCGTCCGCCCCGCCCAGGCCGGCGATTTCCTGTTCCACCTGCTCGAACAGATCCGTGTGCCGCATCCGTGAAGGTTCTGCGGGGGCTGCCGTGGAGCGGGGATCCCGGAGCCCGGTTGCCTCGATGCACAGCACGCGGCCCTCAGCGAGCAGCAACCGGATTCGCTCCTCGCCGGAAGGGACCGAGTCGCGGCCGCGGAAGCGGGCCAGCACTCCCATCGCTGCCCCGTATTCGCCCTGCGCGGTGCGTGCACGGGCAAGTTCGACGACGACGCCGGCGCTTTCCTCCCCGTCGATGACGGCTGCCAGCAGCCGGACCGCTGTTTCCGGCTGCCCCGCGTCGGTGGCAAGGCGCGCTGCCCGCAGCACCAGTTCCAAGGACGGCACTTCACCGACGCCGTCCAGCCAGTCGGCCAGGACAAGCGGGTCCAGGACCAGTCCGGTGTTCAGCGCCGGCGCCAGGTCTTCAAAGAGCTGCCGTTGCCGCGCCGGAGTCAGTCCGGCCCGCACCGACCGTGCCACTACGGCACTGGTGATGAGCACGTCCGGCACGGGACGGGCATCGAGGGTCACGATTCCCTGTTCCTGCAGCGCGTCCAGCTCCGCGTTGTCCAGCCGGGCAAGAACCACGGGAAGCGGAAGCGACCGGGCCATGGACAGCAGTTGAAGCAACTCGGTCTGCGCCGGTGTCAGGCCCGCGAGGCTGCCCATGACTGTTGCAGCCACCCGTCCGCCCCGGAGTTCCCCGCCGGGGGCAAGGATCCAGCTTCCGTTGTGCAGCCGCAGCCGCCCCGCGTCCTGGAAGTCCGTTCGTGCCAGCGCCAGGAGATGAGGGTTGCCGCCCGCGTGGTCGTGGACTGCGGCGGCTGCTGCCCGCGAGACGCTGCCCCCCAGCAGCGTCCCAAGGTACGCCGCAGTCTCGGGAACGCTCAACGGCTCAAGATCCACCCGCGCCAGGATGCCGTCCCGCCAAAGTCCGGCAAACTCAGCCGGAGCTGAACTAAAATCACGGAACGCCACGAGCATGCCGGCGCTGCGGTTAAGCACCATCTGGGTAAGCACCATGGCGGAAAATTCGTCCAGCTCCTCGGCGTTGTCGACGGCCAGGAGTACGGGGCGGCCCCCGGACCGTTCCGCCACAAGCTGCGTGAGCCCGCGAAGGATCATCACTGGATGGTTGGAAAGCTCCGGGTCCAGGTCCGAAAGCAGGAACGTGAGCGCACCAAACGGTGTCCTTCCCGCAAATTCCGACCCGCGTACCTGCACGATGTAGGTGTCGCCCTGCAGTTGCCTCAGCACGTGCTGCATAACGGCGGTCTTACCAATACCGGCTTCCCCCACCAGCAGGCAGCCGGTTCCCTGTGCGCTCCCGGAGAGGTACCGCAGTATTTCCTGCAGTACCTCTTCCCTCCCGACGACGGCGGTGGAGGCCGGCTGGCGGCCCTCAGAAACCGCTGCCGCGTCCGGTGTGTCGGCTGGGGGTAGACGGTGAAAGGCTGGCTGATCATCATAAGGCTGCACTTCGAGACCCGGTTTCTGTCGTTTTCACGTACAAGCGTCTGGAACAGGTTCTTCGGGAGGGAATTGGTGTGCCCTGCCGTCGGCGGGCGAAAGCGGGGTCGGACCCCTGCATTGCTGCCGTCCACCAGCGTAGAAACGGTCCGTGTGCGCTACACGAGTAGCGCTCCCTAGTTACCGCACGCGGGCTACTTGGAAAACGAGTGCCGACGCCGCGCCCGCCTACGTGATTTCTCTGTGCAAACCACCTGCATTGACTGTCCGCGAAGAAAAACGGTGCCGGCTCAGATATGTGGACGCTCGTCCTCAAGGCACTCGCGCAGTTCCACACGGCCGGATACACGTAACTTCTGGAAAATCCTGCCCAGGTGCCAGTCCACCGTCCGTGGCGAGAGGTGCAGACCGCCGGCCAGCTGCGAACTGCTCTGGCCTGCCGCAGCCCCCAGGGCCAGCTGCCGCTCGAAGTCCGACAATTCCGGCAGTCGATCGGCCACCGAATTGGCCGTCCGCAGCATCCGGTAACTGACATTCTCAATTCGGCGCGCAGCGCGCAGCTGTGCGCGGTCGGCCTGGAGGCGGGCCAGGCGCACGGCCCCGCCGGCTGCCTCATAGGCAATCAGGAACTGGCCCAGGCGGTGGGCCTGCTCCGCTGCTCGAAGCAAACCTGCGGGACGCAGCGCGATGAGTCCCTCGGCCAGCTCCAGGTACATCTCCGCCGAATCCCCGCTGCAGCCGGACGCTGCCTCCCGTAGTTCCCCGGCCGCTCCGGGCCGGTCATGCAGTGCCGCCGTGGCCAACTCCAGCATGACGCCGGGGCGGACCCCGGATACCCCCTCGGCAGCGGGGGAAGGAAACCTGCCGGATTCCGCGGGGGGCGTTACGCCGCGGGCCGCACACAGTCCGGAGAAACTTCGAATGAGGCCTGCTCCCCAATCGGAGATCGGAGCGCCGGGTTCCGGGGACGGGGCGTCGCAGCCTGCCCCGGTGCCGGCGGCCGCAAGGAAGCTGCGGGCAGTATCGCCGTCGTCGAGCAGGATGCATGCATAGGCTGCCGCTGTTCCCGCTAGGGGAAGCAGATCCTGGGTTCCTTCTTCTTCGAACTGCGCCAAGGCCCGCTGCAGGAAGTCCAGGGCGCGGTCCGCGCGGCCACCAAGAACCTGCACAATGCCTTCGCACAGATCATTGCCGCCGTTTAGCTCCATTCCTTCGGCCGCCGCGTCCGTCTGCGCCAGCACATCGGCAGCCTGCCGCAGCTCTCCGCAGTACAGGAAGACGCCGAATAGTTCCGACAGGAGATCCCGCCGCAGGCGGCCTGCCTTGCCGCACTTGTCGGACAGCTCCAGACCAAGCCGTGCTGCTGCGCCGGCTTCCGCCCACCTGCCGCAGCGGGCCAATTCCCCTGCTTCATGCACTGCCGCCAGTGCAGCGGCCATGTCGGCAGCTTGTGTCGAGTCCCCGCCGTATCCGGATCCAGTCCGGCTTGGCACCGCTGCAAGCCTGGCGCGGATCTCAGCGGCGCGGCCAGGAGGGACGAGTGCCGCCGCGGCCTCGGCGAGCAGCGGATCCTTGAGCTGGACGGTACGGACGCAGCCGGAAGTGACCAGCAGATCCTGTTCAAGCCGTTCCACTGCCGGCGGATCGGCTACCTGGAGAAGCATCAGCAGGGGCAGGGCACCGCTGACCGCCAGTACGTCTGCGGCGTACCGTTCCTCCGGGGACAGCTGTCCGGTCTCCACCTCCACCCGCTCTGCCAGGGCACCCGAGTAGGACACCGCCCCTGTCCACACCCAGGTGCCCCGCCGGCGGCGGACTGTCCCGGCGTCCAGCTGCTCCCGAAGGAACAGGGCTGAAAGCAGTGGGTTGCCCCGGCTCCGTGCCTGGACCTGTTGCACCAGCCGGCTGGAAACCCGCCCACCGGCCAATCCCTCCAGCAACACCCGGGTTCCGCTGGGACGCAGCGGTTCGAGGCCTTCCCGGTGCACCGATCCCTCGGACCACCACCGGACAAACTCGCCGGGGCAGGCGGACAGATCCCGGACCGTAGCCAGTATCAGGGCGCTGCCCGTCCTGGACAGCTGAAGAAGGACGGCGATGGTTTCCCCGTCCAGGTCCTCCACATTTTCCACGGCAAGAACCAGGCGCCGTCCGGCCGCCTTGTCCCTGAACACCCGCCGCAGGAACTGCAACACATAGACCGGATCCGACAGGGATTCCGGCGGCAACTCGCTGAGCAGCCAGAAGAGCCCGGCGAATGGTTTTCCCGCCCACGACGCTGCTCCGCGCAGCTGCACTACCGAATAGTCGTTGCCGAGTCCGGCAAGGACACCCGCCATGACCGTGGACTTGCCCGTTCCGGCTGACCCGGTCACCACCACGCTTTTGCCTTCGGACAGTGCGTCGATTGCCCCTGCCACCGCGTTTTTCACCTGGGCCAGCAGGGGTTCACGGAAGTGCGGGCCGGTTTCCACCCCGGGTTCCCGGCTGCCGCTGGGGCCCGGGCTGCGTCCGGCAACTTCCATCGAACGGCTCCTTCACCGGCGTTAACGCAGTGCTGTTGGCGTCACAGTGCTTCTGGTGCCGCGGTTCCTGGTGTTGCGGTTCCTGGTGTTCCGGTGTTCCGCTGTTGGCTTCTGCATCTTTGGGCGCCAGCCGCGTCTTTGGTGCGGCGTTCGTGTCTGCGTACGGAAACGATGAGGGAAGGAGCCGGCGGCGGCTGGGGGGACACCCCGGTCTCAGAGGGCATCGACGCCGCCGGCTCCGTATGTGGGACCCGAGGTACCCGTGCGGCGGAAGCATGACAGTGAAGCATGACAGAGCCGCCCGGACAAACCTTGAGTAACGCTCACAAGGCTACGAATCCCTGGCTGGCTGCACACGAGTAAAACCTACTGGTGTTGCCGGCGGAAATTACTCGGCGGGAGCAGGCCGGTCCCAGCCTCCGGATGCTTCGCCAAGGAGGGGGAACCGTTCCTTCAGTTCTTCCCGGCGGCTGATCCCGAGTTTTTCGTACGTCCTGTAGATATGCCCCTCCACCGTACGGACGGAAAGGTTCAGCATGCCCGCAATCTCGGCGTTGTGTTTTCCGGCAACAACGAGGGCGGCGACGTCGAGCTCACGCCGAGTCAACTTCGGAAGCGCGCCGCGGACGCTGCCGTTGTGCCGTCCCAGCAGCCGTTGGACCCGGTTCAACATCGCGCGGTCGCTGTTCCTGCGGGCCAGGCGCTCTGCTTCGAGCAGGCACTGCCGTGCCAGCTGCAGATCCAGTTCCGGAGCAGGGTCCGAGGCGAGCGCTACCAGCGCCGCACTGTCCTGATCGACGACGGCGCGGGCCACCCGGTTTAATACGAGTGCCTGCGGACCCTCGAATCCTTCCGTCACCTTCATCAGGCGCCCGGCCTCGGAAAAATCACCCAGCCGCATCGAAAGATGGCGCAGGGTGAATTCCACGGCCGTGAACGAACGCTCCTGCGCCTCCGCAGCCGTGTCCCCCAACCTGCGCATGGAAGCGTCATCGGAATCCCGCGCAAACCGCCCTCCGGCGAGGATCCCTTCGGCCAGGAGCCGGTACTGCTCCGGCCCCCGCGGGGAAGTCCGCCCGGCGGCTTCAAGCAGCCGTCCGGCGAGGTCGCGCTGGCCGAGGCTCCCGGCGGCAAAGGAACCCAGCGCCAGGGACAGCGGAAGGATTCCTTCGGGATCGTTGACAGTCGCCGCTTCCACCGCGGCTGAAAAGTCCCTTGCGGCGTCTTGCAGGGCACTCAAACGCAGGTGGCTCAGGCCCACTGCAAAGTCCGCAACACCCCCGGAATGCAAGAGCATCCGTTGAACGGCTGAGTCCGCGGAACCAACGGTCCGCTGCAGCTGGTCCCATTCGCCGAGCCAAAGCAGTACCGAAAGGTGCCGGTGCAGGACGAACGGGCCAAAGAACTGCGAACAGGTAGTGGTTTCGCCCAGCAGTTCCAGGGCAGCCGTGCTGTGTTCAAGCGCGGTCTGTGCCCGGCCCGTTGCAACTTGGATCTCAGCCGTCAGCGCCTCGGCAAACAGGATTGCCTCATTGTCAGCGCTCCCGTGTGCTTCGCGGAGCACCTCCGCCAGTTCCAACTCGACGTGGCTGTAATCCCCTTCCCGGACCCGGGACAGGAGCCTGAGCGCCTGTACCCCCCAGCGTGCGCCGTCGAGCGCTTCGGCAGGTTGGTTTCCGGATAGCCTCTCAATGGCGCGCATCCATTGCCGGGCCAGCGGATCCGCCCAGTCAGTCCCGGGCCCGGACTGCAGGGCCGTCGCGATATGCACCGTCATCGCCTGCTTCACGGTGTGCAGATCAGTTGCCTGCTCGAGTGTCCCTTCCAACGCGGCGGCCGCCAGGCCCGCTTCGCCGAGCAGCAGCAGTGCGCGCGACTCCTGTATCCGTGCCGGTATACGCAGCTCCCCTCTTCCTGCCGCCGCGGCAGCCCGGAGAGCCAGCCGGGGATCGAAGCGGTTATTAGCTCTTTCCGCCGCGTGCAGCAACTCAAGCTCCGGCACTTCGGCCCCCAGCGCCAGGGACCATGAGACCAGGCGGAGCTGCCCCTCGTCCCCTATGTCCGTGCCTGCCAGCACACCCTGCAGCTGCTTAAGGAGACGTGCGCTGCGGGCAGCCGGAACCATCCCCCGGATGACCTCTCCGTAAATCGGATGCAGCGGGCGTACCGCCTGTCCGGTGCCTGGCTCATGCGAAACCCCCACCAGCAGGGAAGCTGCCAAACGGTCCACCGAGGCATGCAGGCCCAGCCGGAAGGCAGCACCCAGCGACAGTGGTTCGGCAAGGGAAATCACTTCCAGCGCCAGGCGGTCCTGAGGATCCAGGCCCCGCACCTGTGCCTTGACGAGGTCTCCCACACGTCCACCGACGGGCGGATCGCCGTCGGCAGTTCCCCAGATTCCCTGCCGCTGAACCAGGAACCCGCTGCGCACGGCTTCGTCAATCAAGGCCAGCAGATACATCGGGTTCCCACCGGTGAGGCGGGTCAGCTCAACGGAGGCAGTGGTGCTGATTTGGCCTTGGAGCTCCTGTTGGCACAGCTGAAGGACTTCCCGTTCGTCCAGCGGCAACAGTCGGTGCCGGGTCAGCTGCCCGTCCCACATGTGCGGCAGGACGCCCGAAATGTCCGGGAAGGTCCGGGACAGGACAAGAAGCCTGATGTATCGGGCATCAAGGAGCTGGGCGAGTAGGTCGAGACTGGGCGCGTCGATGTCGTGCGCGTCATCCACAATTACCAAAGGTTCCGGGCCCGGCTGGAAAGCGGTCGCTCCGCCGGCCGGGACCACCGGAAAGAACCGGGCCATCAAGGCGCGCATAACCGCCAGCGCAGACCCCGTCTGCCCCGGAGCGAGGTCAGGCAGGAGGGCCGCCAGCGCACCATACGGCACCGTTTTGAGTGCAGGACTGGAGTAGACCCAGTAAACGGGCATCTCCGACTGCAGCTCCCGGGCGGCAGCCTTGGCCACGGCAGTCTTTCCCAGCCCGGCTTCCGCCGCCACTGCAGCACCGTGTCCAGCGGGGCGGCGCAGGCTCCCGAGCACCGAGGCAAGCACGGTATCCCTGCCCGTCAGCGACCGCTCGTTCAACCCGTACATCGAATTCCCCCATCGGTTCCTAGGCCAGAATCTCTGCCAACTCGGAACGGCCGGAGACATGGAGCTTCGCGAAAATCTTTCCGAGGTGCCACTCGATGGTCCGGGGAGACAGGTTCAGTTCCCGGGCTATCTGCGTGGTGGTGGCCAGCGTAACCACCCGATGCGCAAGATCTGCCTCGAATTCGCTCAGTTCCGCCAGTGTTTTTGCGCGGCCACCGACATGCCGCATACGCCGCAGGCTTGCATTGGCCACTGCACGGGCCGTTCTCCCCAGGTGTTTGCGCTCGCCCGCACTGCTGTTTGGCAGGCTGCGCTCGGCCGCCCGGGCGGCATCCCGGGCGGCATCCCGGGACAACAGGTACTGTCCGCGCTCAAGGAACCCTTTTGCCGCAGTGACCAGCAGGGCAGGGTCGTCGTTGAGGACTCCGGCAGCGAAGCCCGTCAGCAGGTCGGCAAATCTTCCGTTCCCCTCGTTTGCCGTCTCGAGGACGTCGGCGGCAGCCTGCTTGTCACCGGCCCGAACGGCTGCCGACAGGAACAACAGTGCCGGTGCGGTATAACCTGCCGCCCGGGCGGCCGCGGCTTCGCTGCGCAGACGTCCGCAGCGGACTCCGTCATCGGTGTCTTCGGCCAGCAGGGAGAAATAGCTGAGAAGGAACCCGCGGAAGTAGCCGGGGGCCTTTTTCGCACTGCGCGCCTGCCGAAGCAGTTCGGCGGCTTCGGGGAGCCGGTCCCGATGGACATAGGCCCCAAGGGTCAATGCAAGGGGAAGCATGTCCTGCGGGTCATGGTTGCGCAACTGCCCGATGGCACCGTCAAGCGCGTCCCGGACCGCACCGTCCTGTCCCTGCCATGCCGCGAGGACTGCCACGGCCAGTTCACCTGCGCTGCCTTGCCAGGACGGCCGGACTCCGGTCTCATCGAATGCCCGAACGAACGCCACGGCCCGGTCCAGCTCACCCGAAACAACATAGGTATCAAATATGCGGGTGCAGACTTCCCCGGCGTTCGCGGCATTTACTGCATAGTCCTTCGGCGGCCCCAGCTGCTCGAGGATCTGCAGCGCTTCATCGGTCCGTCCGGCCAGGGCCAGGACGTGGGCGGACAAGGCGGCCGCCTGAATCCGGGTGGCCAGGCTCAGCCTCCCGTCCCGGGAGACGCGGGCGAGGCTGCCGGGGACCTGCCGGAGGCGGCCGGCGTCCGCAGCCAACGCGCTCCGGGCAAGAACAAAGGCCGCTGCCAGTTCGGGGGAATCCCCTTCTTCCGGGCATGACTCCTCGATGGCCGCAAGCGCCTGGAGCGGGTCACCGGCTCCGGGTATCCAGGCCAGCGTATGGCAGTGAAGCAGCAGCAACGGCACGTAGCTGGAACGCTCCCCGGGGACCAGCCGTGGCTCCGCTTCCCTGAAGACGCGGAGGGCTTTGTCCAGGTAGCCCGCGCCTTGCAGGGCGCGGATCTCTTCAAGCACCATCTCCTGGCTGCGTGCTGCCGGGGGCACGGTGCGGATGAATCTCAGTGCTGCAGCTGCATCCGCACGCCTATTGGCTGCGCGCGCAGCACGGAGTGCGTCCGCCGGGGCGAGATCCTCGCCGCAGGACAGGGCCCAGCCGAGGAAGGCGGTCAGTTCCTCGCCGTCCATGTCCCTGGGATCCATCCCGCCGGCTGCCTCTTCCCACAGTTCCCGCATTCGGCCCGGCGCCATGCTCGCCGCTATTACCGACCCTGGGTTTCCGCTGCCGAGCCGGACCATCGGCGGGTTGCCGGTTACACAGATGAGCTGCTGCTCCTCGAGGGAATCGACCCCGGCTTCGGGCACCAGTTCCAGGACGCGCGGCAGAGGGACGCTGACGCACAGCGCCAGGACTTCCACCAGCTTTCGTTCGTGGGTTCCCAGCCGGTCCAGCATCGTGTCAAGTACTTCGCTGACCTCGCCGGTACGGACAAAGGGTGCAGTCCGGACCCATGTGGATTCCCGGCGCACCAAGGTGCCGGAACGCACCTGGGCACCGGTCATGAGCCTGATCATCCGGGGACTGCCTTCTGTCTCCCGCCACATCGTTGCGGCGGCAAGGGCCGAGACCCCTCCGCCCAGCAACTGCTGCATCAACTGGCGGGTCTGCCGCTCGGTAAGGAGTTCAAGATCGACGCGCCGGAGCAGGCCTTCACTCCACAGGCCAACCAGCTCATGGCCTGCTTTGAACTGGATGGATGCAGCAGCCGCCAGCACTGCAATGCTTCCTCGCCGAACGAGCTGGGACAGCACCATGACGGAAAACGGATCCAGCCGATCCGCGTTGTCCACGGTGACCAGTACCCGGTTTCCCCCGGCACGGGCGGCGAAGACGCGGCTGAGTTCCTGCAGCACCCGAAGCGGATCCTGCTCGTCTCCTTCGGGGAGGCCGCTTAGCAGGAAGGCCAGTGCGCCGTATGGCGTCTCGGCGGCGATGGCGGTGCCCCGGACCGGAATGGTATGGAAGTCTGCCTTCAGGCGATCCGCCACGGCATTCAGCACCGCGGTTTTACCTACACCGCCCTGGCCGAGGAGGACGGCGCCGGCTCCCCCGGCGGAGAGGGCAGAGCATAAGCCGTCGAGGATTTCTGCCCGCCCGATCAACTCTGCTCCAGTTGCCACGCTTTTCATCAGCCAGCCCACGCCCCCCACAACGCCCGCACAGATCCGGATCCCGGATACCTCGGCCCTCGGTAGCAACCGCTCAGTGGAATGGAGCATACGCGCGCGCACGGGCTGCGTCTAGATACAAAAACATGCATCAGGAATGCGCAGCTAACAGGAAAAGCGCCGCTGGGAGGCAATAGCGGGGAGAGAATAAGGGACCGACGCCGGGATGGGGGTGGCCCAGTCTCGGAGGCCTCCCGACGTCGGCCCCGCTTTGGGAGCCCGTAAGGCTGGTTCCATTTTAGGCCGGGTAACGGAACGGAAACAATGGCTCCCCGCCATTCGGGACGCTGGAAAACTACTCCATTCTGCCCCGCGGTTACCTAGGCCCCGGGGATCAGGCGCCGGCTCCGTGGAATTTCTGCTGGGCGGCCGTAAGGCCCTCGGTCAGGAGCAGTTCGACTGCATCTGCGGCATCGCCGATGAGGAATGGAAGCTCCTTGGCCTCGGTTCCGGAGAAATCCTTGAGGACATAGTCGGCGGTGTCCATGCGTCCGGGCGGACGGCCTACTCCAACCCGGACACGCAGGTAATCCTTGGTGCCCAGGGCCTTGCTGATGTCCCGCAGTCCGTTGTGGCCGCCTTCTCCGCCGCCGCGCTTCAGGCGAACGGTATTGAAGGGGATATCGATCTCGTCGTGAACCGCCACAACCTGCTCGGCGTCGATATCAAAGAACCGGGCCAGGGAGGACACGGGGCCGCCGGACAGGTTCATATAGGTCAGTGGTTTGGCCAGCACCACGCGCGGGCCGCCGATGCCGAGGCGTCCTTCGAGGATGGAGGCGTGCGACCGGTGGGTCTTGAACCTGCCGCCCATGCGGGAAGCCAGCTCGTCAAGAACCATCTGGCCGACATTGTGCCGGTTACGGCTGTAGCCGGGCCCGGGGTTTCCGAGCCCGGCTACAAGCCAGGTGTTGCTGTTCACTACTGGTACTGCTCCTTAAATAAGAACCGGACGGCTCCGTTACGGGGAGCAGACCCCGGAAGTGGGTTACGCTTCGGCGCCGACTTCAGCAGCTGCAACAGCAACCTGCTCGTCAGACGGAGCGCCCAGGTCCTGCACGGTGGGCTCGGAGATGTTGATGATCATGGTCTCGGGATCAAGCAGCAGCTCGACGCCGGCAGGCAGGATCAGGTCGGAGGCGTAGATGTGCTCGCCGGCCTTGCGGCCCTCGATGCTGACCACGATGGTTTCCGGCAGATCGGTGGCGTCTGCGGCAACCAGGACGGTGTTGGCTTCCTGGTTGTAGACCGAGTCGCCTGCTTCCAGTTCGCCTTCAACGTGGACGTTGACCTCAACCTCGACCTTTTCGCCCTTGCGGACGGTCAGGAGGTCGATGTGCTCGATGATCTGCTTGATCGGATCGCGCTGGATGTCGCGGGCCAGGGCCAGGTGGGACTCGCCGTCGATGTCGATTTCCAGCAGGGCGTTGGAGGTGCGGACAGCCAGCGTGGTGGCCTTGGCCGGCAGCAGGATGTGCATAACATCGGCGCCGTGGCCGTAGATGACGGCCGGGATCTGGCCGGCGACGCGGGCCTTGCGGGCTGCACCCTTGCCGAATTCGGTGCGTACGGTTCCTGCGAGCTTCTGCTCAGACATAGCTACTCCTGTAAGTGGTGTTCCGTGGTTGCCTTGGGCGCCGGTTTCGGAACAGTGCACCGTACGGACCGGTTTCGGTCCTCAGTACGGCCAGAAGTTGCCAGCCACCGTCGATAACGGAGTTCGACCGGAATTCTCCGGGCCGCTCCCTCGCCTAGGCATCGGACTCAATGCTACCAGCACAAGACCGCCCGCCCGAACAGCCGTGAGGCAGTCCGGACGGGCGGTTGGGTAAGCCGAGGTGCCGTTAGTGCTAGGCCTTGCCGTCGAAGAGGCTCGTGACTGATCCGTCTTCGAAGACCTCCTTGATGGCCCGGGCAATCAGCGGGGCAATCGAGAGCACGGTCAGCTGGTCAAAGCGCTTCGCTGCCGGGATCGGCAGGGTGTTGGTGACAACTACCTCGCGGGCACCGGATTCGGCGAGGGTCCGCGCCGCCGGATCGGAGAACACCGCGTGCGTTGCAGCGATGATGACATCCTTGGCACCGGCTTCCTTGAGGACGCGGACGGCCCCGGCGATGGTGCCGCCGGTGTCGATCATGTCGTCAATCAGCACGCACGTGCGCCCTTCAACCTGCCCCACAACCTGCTTGGACACGGCCTGGTTCGGGACGGTCAGGTCGCGGCTCTTGTGCACGAAGGCCAGCGGCGAGCCGCCCAGGCGCTCGGCCCACTGCTCGGCAACACGGACACGGCCGGTGTCTGGGGACACCACCGTGACGTTGGAGACATCCACGCGGGTGCGGATGTAGTCGGCCAGCAGCGGGATGGCCATCAGGTGGTCCACGGGGCCGTCGAAGAAGCCCTGGATCTGGGATGTGTGCAGGTCCACGCTCATGATGCGGTCCGCACCGGCTGTCTTGTACAGGTCGGCGATCAGGCGTGCGGAAATGGGTTCGCGGCCGCGGCCCTTCTTGTCCTGGCGGGCGTACGGGTAGAACGGGGAAACCACGGTGATGCGCTTGGCGGAGGCCCGCTTCAGCGCATCTACGGTGATCAGCTGTTCCATCAGCCAGTTGTTCATCGGTGCCGGATGCGCCTGGATCACGAAGGCATCGGTACCGCGGACGCTCTCGCCGGGCCGGACATAGATCTCGCCGTTGGCGAAATCGTAGGACGCCAGCGGCAGCAGGTCCGTGTCAAGACAGCGCGCAATCTCCTCGGCCAGCTCCGGGTGTGCCCGGCCAGTGGCAAGGACAAGCTTCTTTTCACCTTGTGCGGTGATCTCGCTGCTCATTAATGATCGCTTTCTCGCGTGGGGGAATCAGTTACTGAGGAAGAAGTGGTGGACGCGGAAGCCGCAGCTTCCGCAGCCGCGGTACCGGGACGCTTGTCCAGCACCCAGCCGTCGAGGTTGCGCTGAGGCGCAACATTGATGGCCAGGGCACCGGCCGGTACATCCTTGCGGATCACGGTTCCGGCTCCACTGTACGCGCCGTCGCCTACCGTGACGGGGGCCACGTACATGTTGTCGCTGCCCATGCGCACATGCGAACCGATGGTCGTATGGTGCTTATTCACGCCGTCGTAGTTCACGAAAACGGACGCGGCGCCGATGTTGGACTGCTCGCCGATGGTGGCGTCCCCCACATAGGAAAGGTGGGGAACCTTGGATCCCGCGCCGATGTCGGCGTTCTTGGTTTCCACGAAGGTGCCGATCTTGCCCTTGGCGCCCAGCACCGTCCCGGGGCGCAGGTACGCGAACGGGCCCACGCTGGTTCCGGCGCCAAGCACCGCATCGCTGCCGTGGGTCCGCACCACGGACGCGCCCTCGCCCACGGTGACGTTGGTCAGCGTGGTGTCCGGTCCGACGACGGCGTCCCGGGCAATGCTGGTGGCGCCGTGCAGCTGCGTGCCCGGCAGGACAGTGACGTCTTCGGCCAGGGTCACCGTAGAGTCGATCCACGTTGTTGCCGGATCCACGACCGTAACGCCGGCGCGCATCCACCGGTCCAGGTTCCGCCGGTTGTGTTCCGCGTTGAGGGCGGCAAGCTGGACGCGGTCGTTGACGCCTTCCACCTGCCAAGTGTCGTCGGTGACAACGGCGCTGATGCGTCCGCCGGCGGCGCGGGCGATGCCGAGGACATCGGTCAGGTACATCTCGCCCTGCGAGTTGGAGGTGGTGACCGATTCGAGTGCGCTGCGGAGCACCGCGGCGTCGAAGGCATAGATTCCGGAGTTGATCTCGTTGACGGCCCGCTGCTCGTCCGTGGCGTCCTTGTGCTCGACAATCCCGGTGACGGTCCCGTCCGCTGCACGCAGCACCCGCCCGTAGCCGGTCGGGTCCGCCAGGCGGGCGGTCAGTACGGTCACGGCGTTGCCGGCGGCTTCGTGCACGGCCACCAAGTTGCGCAGTGTCTGCGCTTCCAGCAGCGGGGTGTCCCCATAGGTGACCACAACGGTGCCGTCCAGCGGCGCGGCGGCATCGAGGGCCGAGAGCGCCACCTGGACCGCACGGCCCGTGCCGGGAACGTCGTCCTGGTCAACAATGACGGCTGCCGGTGCCTGTTCTGCGGCGTGCGCGGCGACAAGGTCGCGTTCGTGGCGCACCACGACGGCCAGGAAACGGGGGTGCAGCTCGGAGGCTGCGGCAAGGGCATGGCCGAGCATGGAGATGCCGCCCACGGGATGCAGGATTTTCGGGGTCCGGGACTTCATGCGCGTGCCGGCGCCGGCTGCAAGGACAATCACCGCCGACAAAGTGCCGGTGGAGGCCCCACTGGTTCGGACATCGTTGGTGGTCACGAAAATGGCGCTCCTCGGTGGTACGGCCGGTGTATATCTGCTGCCCTGTTGCCCTGCACGGGCATACTGCACAGCGTTCCGCCCATAGGATTCGAACCTATACTCCACGGCTCCAAAGGCCGGGGTGCTGCCATTACACCAGGGCGGATCTTGTGCGCGGCTGGCCGCGCACACAAGAGTTTAGTCTGCCACGGGAGCCGATGCGTTTGCGAGTTGAGTCCCCCGGGCGGTGTTGCCGCCGTGGAGGTTGGGCCGCGTGGGTAGACTGGTCCGGTGGTAAAGACTTCCGCCGGCGGCACACGCCTGCGTATGACCGGCGTCCAGCGCCGCGCCCAGCTGATCGAGGTGGCACGCGGGCTGTTTGCCCTGCGCGGCCTCGACGGCGCGACCATCGAGGAGATCGCGGCTGCGGCCGGCGTTTCCAAACCGGTGGTCTATGAGCATTTCGGCTCCAAGGAGGGGCTGTACACAGAGGTGGTGGACATTGAGTTCCGCCGCCTGCTGGAGGTGATGACCGAATCGCTCAGTGCCGATGCCGGTCCCCGGGTGCTGCTCGAACGTGCCGCCTACGCGTTGCTGGACTACATCGAGAACTACACCGACGGTTTCCGGATCCTCACCCGGGACGCGCCGCCGTCGCAGCCCGAAGGGACGTTTTCCACCCTGCTGTCCAGGATCACCCGACGCGTGGAACACATCCTGTCCAAGGAATTCGGCAGCCGCGGCCTGAGTGCCGAGGTGGGCGGGATGTACGCGCAGATGCTGGTGGGCATGGTGGCCATGACCGGCCAGTGGTGGCTGGACACCCGCACCCCGGACAAGGCCGCCGTGGCGGCGCACCTGGTGAACCTTTCCTGGAACGGCCTTGCGGGCCTGCAGAAGGATCCGCAGCTCTCCCACCTGCCCGGCTCCCCCGCGGCGGGCCCGGGCGACGGCGCGCACGCTCCGGCGGTCCTTCGCCTTTCGGCAGTCCTGGTCCGCGACGACGACGGCCGGATCCTGCTCGTGCGCAAGCGCGGCACCTCGCGCTTTATGCAGCCGGGCGGGAAGCTCGAACCCGGGGAAAGCTTCGCCGAGGCGGCGGCCCGGGAAATGGGTGAGGAACTCTCACTGGTTGTTGCGCCCGCCGATCTGGAGGATCTGGGCCGCTGGTACGGTCCGGCAGCGAACGAGGAAAACACCTTCATAGACGCCGGCCTGTTCGCCTGGACCCTTCCCGCAGGGAGCCCGCGCCCCGCTGCAGCCGCCGAGATCGAAGAGATTCTCTGGACCGACCCGGCAGCCGCAGCGGAGCGCACCGACCTGTCACCGCTGCTGAGCGAGCACATCCTGCCCGGCCTGCTGGGCTGACAACCCGCTTTCGCGCGGCTCCTACTCGAGGATCTCCGACGCCTCCAGCCACTGCATTTCCAGTTCTTCCTGTTCGGCCGCGACGGCCTGCAGCTTGGCGTTCAGCTCGCCGATCAGTTCGAAGTCCGCGCCGCTGGATTTCTGCGTGGCGTCGCTCATCTGTGCGTTGATCTTCTCGGCCTGCGCGGTCAGCTTGCTGAGCTGGCGCTCAATCCGGGTCAGATCCTTCTTGGCCGCCCGCTTTTCCGCTTCTGAGGCGCCGGAGCCGGCCAGCGCCGTCGCCGTCCCGCCGCCGGAGGGCGCGGAGGCTGCGGAGGAACCGCCGGGCCGGGAGGCACCGGCCGCTGCGGCGCGTGCAGCCTGCGAGGAACCGCGGGCGGCAGTGGAGGCCTGCGAGTTGGCGGCCAGCGCTTCCCCGCGCAGTTCCAGGTACTGGTCCACGCCGCCGGGCAGGCCGCGCAGCTTGCCGTCGCCGAGGAGCGCCATCTGGTGGTCGGTGACCCGTTCCAGCAGGTACCGGTCGTGGGAGACCACCACGAGCGTGCCGGGCCAGCCGTCCAGCACGTCCTCGACGGCGGCGAGGGTATCCGTATCCAGATCGTTCGTCGGTTCGTCGAGCATCAGGACGTTGGGTTCTCCCACAAGCAGGCGCAGCAGCTGCAGCCGCCGCCGTTCTCCGCCGGAAAGCTCCCGGACGGGAGTCCACTGCCGCTGGGCGCTGAAGCCGAGCTGCTCCACCAGCTGGCCGGCGGAAAGCTCACGGCCGCCTACGTTGAAGACCCGCTTTTCGTTTTCGATGACCTCGATGACGCGCTGGTCCGCCACCTCATCCAGTTCCTTGACTTCCTGCGACAGCACGGCGGTCTGCACGGTCTTGCCGCGCTTGAGCCGGCCGGACGTAGGCTCAATGTCACCGTTCAGCAGGCGGAGCAGGGTGGTCTTGCCGGCGCCGTTGACGCCCACCAGGCCCAGCCGCTCCCCCGGCGCGAGGCGCAGGGTGATGTTGCGGAACAGGTCGGTGTCCCCAAGTGTCAGGGACACGTTTTCCAGGTCCAGCACGTCCTTGCCCAGGCGCGCGGTGGCCATCTTGTTCAGGGACAGCGTGTCGCGGGGTTCGGGGACGTCGGCAATCAGGTTGTTCGCGGCCTCGATGCGGAACTTGGGCTTGGCGGTCCGGGCCGGGGCGCCGCGGCGCAGCCAGGCCAGTTCCTTCTTGACCAGCTGCTGGCGCTTGCCTTCGACCACGGACGCCATCCGGTCACGCTCGGCCCGGGCCAGCACGTAGGCGGCGTACCCGCCGTCAAACGGATCCACCATGGCGTCGTGGACTTCCCAGGTCCGGGTGCAGATTTCGTCCAGGAACCAGCGGTCGTGGGTGACCACCAGCAGGCCGCCGTCCGACGGGCGCCAGCGCTGCTTCAGGTGCCGGGCCAGCCAGGCCACGCCTTCAACGTCGAGGTGGTTGGTGGGCTCGTCCAGCATGATGACGTCATCGTCGCCGGTGAGCAGCTTGGCCAGCGCCACGCGGCGCTTCTGCCCGCCGGAGAGCGAGGAGACCTGCGCGTTCCAGTCCACTTCCTGCACCAGGCCGCTCATCACGTCGCGGATCCGTGCGTTGGACGCCCATTCGTAGTCCGCGGCGTCGCCGACGATCGCCTGGCCCACGGTCAGGTCTCCGTCCAGCACGTCCGTCTGGTCCAGGTAGCCCACGGTGACGTCGCGGCGGCGGGTGACGCGGCCGTCGTCGGGCCTCTGCCGTTCGGCGAGCAGGCCCATCAGGGTGGACTTGCCGTCGCCGTTGCGGCCGACCATGCCGATCCGGTCGCCTTCCTCGAGGCCGAGCGAAACGCCGTCGAGGATGGTGCGCGTGCCAAAGGAAATGCTGAGGTTCTCAGCGCCAAGCAGGTGTGCCAATCGGTACTACTTTCTGTACGTCTGGGGTGCGGTAATGACGGCGCCCTCGGCGGGTCCGTAAACGGCCAGGGCGGTGTGGCCCTCGGCGCGCAGTGCGGCGGCCAGGGCGGACGCGGCGGCTTCGCCGGAGGCCAGGAAGGCCAGGGTGGGACCGGAGCCGGAGACCATGCCCGCGAGGGCGCCGAGCCGGGCTCCCGATTCAAGGACAGGTGCCAGTTCCGGTGCGAGCTCCAGTGCCGCCGGCTGCAGGTCATTGACTAGAACGCCCGCCAGGGCGGCGGTGTTCCCGTGGGCCAGGGCCTCGAGGATCGCCGGGTCCACTTCGGCGGGCTCGGCGACGTCGGTTCCGGCGCGGAGGCCGTCGACGGCGGCGTAGACCTGCGGAGTGGAAAGCCCGTACGGTGCCGGGACCAGGACCCAGTGCAGCCGGTGCGGTGCCGGCACCGGGGTCAGCCGGTCCCCGACGCCGAGCCCGGCGGCAGCGCCGCCCAGCAGTGCGAACGGCACGTCGGCACCGAGTCCGGCAGCCAGGTCTGCCAGTTCTGCAGGTGACAGGCCCGCGTTCCAGAGTTCGTTGCAGGCGACCAGCGCGGCCGCGGCGTCCGCCGAGCCGCCGCCCATTCCGCCGGCCACCGGCACCCGCTTGGTGATATGCAGGTGCACACCGGCGTGCGTCCGGCCGGCAGCGGCCGCAACGGCACGGGCGGCACGGGCGGCCAGGTTGTCCCCGTCCAGCGGTATGCCCGCATCCGGGAGGCGGTTATCCGGATCGCTGAGCGTCAGGCGCATTTCATCCGCTGCCAGCGCCGTGGCCGTTACTTCCTCGAAGAGGGACACGGCCAGGTAGACGCTGGCCACGCTGTGGTAGCCGTCCGGGCGGAGCGGACCCACCTTCAGGGACACATTGATCTTGCCCGGAGTCCGGACACTGACGGAACGCAGTTCAACCATCTCTTGGATTACCTTTTCCTCAGGCAATGAGCGGCTTCCGCGCCTCGGCGATCCGGGCGAACGCCGCGATGTCCAGGACCTCGCCGCGGGCGCTGGGATCCACCCCGGCAGCACGCAGTGCCTTCTCCGCCTCGACCGGACTGCCGGCCCATCCGGCCAGGGCGGCACGCAGCGTCTTGCGGCGCTGCGCAAACGCGGCGTCGATGACGGCAAAGACCTCTTCGCGGGTGGCACGGGTCTGCGGCGGTTCGTGCCGGACAAACCCCACCAGCCCGGAGGCAATCTTCGGCGCGGGCCAGAACACGTTCATACCGATCACGCCGGCCTTGCGCATCTGCGCATACCAGGCGGCTTTCACGGACGGCACGCCGTAGGTCTTGGAGCCGGGTTTGGCGGCCATCCGGTCAGCGACTTCGTCCTGGACCATGACCAGGCCGTGCTGCAGGGACGGGAAATGCTCCAGCAGGTGCAGCACCACGGGGACGGCAACGTTGTAGGGCAGGTTGGCCACCAGCGCGGTGGGCTCCCTGGGCAGTTCCTTGATCCGCATACCGTCGCCGAGGACAACGTGCAGCCGGCCGGCCGCTTCCGGACGCCGTTCGGCCACGGTGGACGGCAGTTTGCCGGCAAGGACGGGATCGATTTCCACGGCCACCACTGACTCGGCGGCGTCAAGGAGTCCGAGGGTGAGTGAGCCCAGTCCCGGTCCGACCTCCAGCACGGTTTCACCGGGAGCGATGTCAGCCGCGGCTACGATCCGGCGGATGGTGTTTCCGTCAATAACGAAGTTCTGGCCCAGCGTCTTGGTGGGGCGGACTCCGAGTTCCTCCGCCAGCGCCCGGATATCCGAGGCACCAAGCAGCGCGGGGACGGGTGTTCGGGGGGCGGGTTCGGATTCTCTCACCCAGTAATACTAGCCGAGGGGGCGCGGCCGCCGGAGCCGGGCGCGGGGCTGCGGGACTGCCCCGGGCGCTCCCCCGGACCGGATCCCCGCCGCACGGCGGAGCAGTGCGAAGGCAGTGTGGGAAGGCAGGAAACCGAGTTGTCTGTTTTGCCGTCCGTAACCGTTACCTGCTCTGCCGACAGCAGGTTTCCACCGGTAGCATCGAGCGCATTGCCGGCACAGGCGACAGAGTGCCGCACCCGGGGATCGGCGGTATCAGCGATGGGCAAATCATTCGGCGAAAAGCTGCGTTCGGAGCGGCAGGAGCGGGGCCTGACCCAGGCCCGGCTGGGAGATGGAACCTTTCGGCCACGGGAAATCTCGTTGCTGGAAACCGGGCGGAGGGAACCCGTTGCGGGTGCTGTCCGGCTGCTGTCGGAACGTCTTGCCTCCGGCAGCACCACGGGCCCGGCGGGGGAAGAGGCAGCCCTTTTCCTTGAACTTTCCGCCCGCCAGGCGCTGGATGAGCGGAATTACGCTGCCGCGGGCTCGCTGGCAGCTTCGGCCGCCGAAGCAGCATTGGTCCAGGGGCGTCCCCGTTCCTGGTGGGCGATGACCTATCTGGCCGCGGACTGCCTCTGCACCACCCATGCCTACCGCGACTGCATCGGGAAAGCGTCCCTGCTGGCCGCCCATCCGCTGGCGGCTGAAGACCCCCGCCTTCGGGCACAGGCGGAAATGCTGCTCGCCACGGCGTATCAGGGAACCGGAGAGCTGGGGTACGCCGTTGCCCATGCCCGCAGCGCCGTACAGCAGGTGGACGGGTCCTCGCCCCGGACGCCGGATTACCTCGAAGCCTGCGCAGTGCTGGTTACCGTGCTGGCCGAAGCCGGCGGGCTGGACGAGGCATGGGCGTACTGCCGCACCCTGGTGCTTCCGCTGGCGGAAGCGGAGGCGGGCCGCCATCCCAAGGGGAAAGCCCTCTGGGCAGTGGGCAATGTGGCTTTTCGCCGCGGGGACACGTACACCGGACTCCTGCACCACCGTGCTGCGGCCGCCCTGCTGCAGCCGGGTTCCGACGTCGAACTGTGGGCCCGGTTCAACAACGCTACGGCGGCCATGCGGCTGGGCGCGGGCATATCCGATGATGAGACGCTGGCCTGCATCGAACACGCCGAGGCGGCAATGTCGGTGGTTGGGCTTTACGGCCCGGAGCGCCTGGAGGCAGCCCATAGCCGGGGACTCTGGCTGGACCTGAACGGCGAGCATGCCCGGGCTGTCTGGATGCTCTCAAATGTGTACGCCCACCGGGACGAACTGCCCCCACAGGATTCGGGCGAACTGGCCCTGCACTTGGGCCTCGCCCTGGCGCGCACCGGACGGGCCGACGCCGGTTCCGCCTACCTGGCGGACAGCGAACAGTCCTTCCGCTCAGCCGGGGCCGGGGACCGCGCAGCGCACGCGGCGGCCCTCGCCGACAGGCTCGCGGCAGGCTGAGCCTGCGCGCCGCCGGTTGGCAGGGACCCGTCTAGAGCAGGCCGAGCTTCGAAGCGCAGGACGGCCAGTGACCCCAGCCGCCGTTCGCCCGCAGCTTCTCCGCGACTGCGATCTGCTGCTCCGGGGTGGCTTCGCTGGCTACAGGGGCGTACGCGCCGCCGCCGGCACCGAGCCAGCTTTGGGAGCTGAACTGCAGCCCGCCGTAATAGCCGTTGCCGCTGTTGATGTGCCAGTTGCCGCCGGATTCGCACTGGGCCAGGGCGGCCCAGGTTCCCGAAGCAGGGGCCGCACCGGCCCCGGCACCGCTGCCGGCACCGCCACCGGCAGCCGGCGGAGTGGCAGGCTTGGCTTCGGGGCGCTTCTTGGTGCCCTTGGCCACGGTTTCGGCAACCGGTTCCTTGGTGACGCTTTCCTTGACGAGGGTGCGGCTGACTTCCTTACCGTCCACAACGGTGACCGAGAAGACCCGGGAACGTTCACCGTTCACACCGGCGGTGGTGACTTTCTCCTCGCCTTCCAACAGATCTGCGTTGGGAACCTCGGAACTTGTGAAGGGCACCGGTTCCTTGACGGTTTCCTCAACGCCTGCTGAAATCCGCGTGATCTTCAGTCCCATGCCGTCCACCAGGGCCGCACTGCGCGGAGCCGACACCTGGTCCGCTGCACCGACTTTCACCCCTGATTCCTTCAGCAGGTCCCGTACGGTGCCCGCCGTGGTGCTGCGTTCGTGGGTTTTTCCGTCCACGGTAACGAACACGGTTTTGGGTGTGGAGATTGAAATGCTGCCGTTAAGCCCGTCCAGCGAGGTATCCAGCGGTGCGGACACGGCGGAGTTGGTGGAAACCCGAAGCTCCGAGACCAGGTCCTCGACCGTCTCTCCCGTGGTGTGGACAGTGGTTTCCCGGCCGTCCACCAGGACGTCCACCGCAAGCGCCCGCTGGACCTCGATGGTGGCACCGTCCACCAGGGCAGCCGTTGGTTCCGGTATCACCCGATCGGCGGAGCTCACGGATACACCGGCCTTTTCCAGTACGTCCGCGACGGTACCGTCGAAGGTCTGCACCTCCTGGCTCTCACCATCGACAGTCAACACCACCGACTTGCTGGCGCCGACAAACGCGATCAGACCCAGCAGGAGGCACACCATCACGGTTGCCTGGCCAACAATCTTTGCCCCACGCCTTGCGAGTGAACTTGCCACGAGATTCCAAACGGTCACAGAATCCGGGCACGGGGACTTTAAGCGCCGTACGCATCCGGTGCACCCTGCCGGAGGGCAGAGTGCATTGAACACGGCCAGGCACAGGCTTGGCGGAACACGCCGGGCCAGCAGCAGGTGACGCCTGCCGACACGGTTTCACAGGTCCGCACTCCGTAAAAGCAGCGTGGCCCCGCAAAATGTCCATTGAATATTCAGAAAATATAGCCACTGAAATATCCAATTGAATATGAAGTGATAGTCCGGATGCCTTCCCCGACCCCGGCTAATTGTTCCCTACCGTAACCGAACCGTGATGTAAGGGCAAACAGGCTCTCCGCGGGCGGGGGCGCCCGCACGGCGGCACCGGGTCCTGCACGGATACCCGCAGTACCAGCTCCCGCTCCTATTCCCGGGTCCAGGAACCGTACGCCCGAAGCGTGTTCGCAGCCAGGCCCGCACCCAGTTCCGACAGGTCAATGCCCGTGCGGTCAGCCATGGAACGCACCGTATAGGGCACCATATAGCTGGCGTTGGGGCGGCCCCGGTGCGGGTGTGGCGTGAGGAACGGGGCGTCTGTTTCAACAAGGAGCAGATCCCGCTCCGCAACCGCGAGCGCCTCGTGGAGATTGTGCGAGTTCTTGAACGTCACGGTTCCGGAGAAAGACATATACCAGCCGTTCTCATTACAGATGCGTGCCAGTTCGCGGTCCCCCGAGAAGCAGTGGAACACCACCGTCCCGGGCGCCCCCTCTTCCTTCAGGAGGCGGACGACGTCGTCGTGGGCGTCGCGGTCGTGGATCTGCAGTGCCAGGCCAAGGCGCTTGGCAATGTCAATGTGCCGGCGGAAGGAATAGTGCTGCTGTTCCCGGCCGTCTTCCCCGGTCCGGAAGTAGTCGAGCCCGGTTTCCCCGACGGCCCGTATGCGCGGATGGGCGGCGAGCGCCTCGATCTCGGCGAGTGCATCCTCCAACGTGCCCTCCGCGGCGAGCACCGGGGCGTCGTTCGGATGGATGGCCACCGCGCCGAGCAGGCGCGGATCGGCGTCGACGGCGGCCGCGGTGAAGCGGGAAGACTCGAGATCGGTACCGACCTGGACGGCTCCCTGGACACCTGCCGCCTCCGCCGCATCGAGGGCAGCGGTCAGGGCAACCGTAAAGTCGCCGGCACTCTCCCCGGCCGGGAAATCGAAATGCGTGTGGTTATCCATAACGGGCACGGGCAGCGGCTCGGGTGCCGGCGGATACCCTTTGCCCTTGTGCCGGACGGTTCCGGCGTCTTCGGCCGGCGGGAGGTAAGCCGCCGGTGTGCTTCCCGGGACAAATCCACTTCGAATAATCATGTTCTTAAGCCTAGGTGAGCTAGTAGCCTGAACAGACAAACTGCTGTTTGAGCTCCCGGTACCGGGTCCTATACCGCCGTTGGTCCTGTCCTGCCGTTGGTCCGATCCCGTCATGGCCCGATTGCTGTTGGATCAACCCGGCCTGCAGCGTCACCACAGGCGGGACCAGGGGCGCACCTGTAACCGCCGAGTATGGAAGGTGTCCATGGACGCTCCGATCCCCCCTGCCGCCGCAGCGTCCCTCAACGGTTTCCCTTCCCGGAAAACGGCTACTGCACTCAAGTCCTCTCTGGCGCCCGTCGACGCCGAGGCCTTCCAGACAGCGGCAGAAGGGATTCTCGCCGCCGTGAATACGGTGATTGACGGGAAGGAGGACGCAGCCAGGCTGGTGCTTACGGTCCTGCTTGCCGAGGGGCATGTGCTGCTCGAGGATGTTCCCGGGGTCGGCAAGACGATGCTCGCGAAGACGCTGGCCCGGACCATTGACTGCACCGTCAGCCGCATCCAGTTCACCCCGGATCTGCTTCCCTCGGACGTCACCGGGGTCTCCATCTACAACCAGGACAGCCACCGGTTCGAATTCCGGCAGGGTCCGGTCTTCGCCAACGTGGTGATCGCCGATGAAATCAACCGGGCCTCCGCCAAGACCCAGTCCGCGCTGCTGGAGTGCATGGAGGAACACCAGGTGACCGTCGACGGCGGGACGCACCGGCTTTCGGCACCCTTCATTGTGGTGGCCACGCAGAACCCCATCGAAATGGAGGGGACCTATCCCCTGCCGGAAGCCCAGCGGGACAGGTTCATGGCCCGGCTTTCCCTTGGCTACCCGGATGCCCGGTCCGAAGTGGAAATGCTGGAGAACCATCAGTCCGGCTCCCCCCTGGAAAGCATCACACCGGTCGTAGGGATACGCGAGGCTTCCGCCATGATCGCCCGGGTCCGCGACATCTACGTTTCCGACGCCGTCAAGGAGTACACGGTCTCCCTCGGCCGGGCCACCCGGGAACACCCCGACCTCCGCCTGGGCGCCAGCCCCCGGTCCCTGCTGCAGCTCCTCCGGGCGGCCAAGGCCTACGCGGCACTTGAAGGCCGGGATTTTGTACTGCCCGACGACGTCACGGGGCTGGCGGATGCTGTCCTCGCCCACCGCCTCCTGCTGCAGCGCAAGGCAGCAGTGGCCGGAACCACCGCCTCAGATGTTATTGCTTCCGTCATTGCAGCCGTACCGGTTCCCCGCTCGGCCGGCGTACCGGAGCGCCTGCGCCGCTAGGTTCCACTGACAGTTTCCGCCGTACCGCCGAGCGAAAGGCTCCCATGGATGCTTCCTCCGTCACGAGGATTTTCACCCCGCGCGGCTGGGGACTGCTCTGTGCCGGGGTGGCGGCGTTCGCCGCTGCGGCTACCCTGGGACGCCGGGACCTGCTGGCCCTCGCAGTCCTCCTGACCGGCCTGCCGCTCCTGGCCGCAGCGCTGCTTCGCCTCTTCAAACCCGGGTTCGAGGTCGAACGGAGCTTCGCTCCCCCGCTGGTGGAAACGGGCACCGCCGCCACGGTGTCCCTGCGGGTGCTCAGCCGCGGCACGCCCGTGTCCGGAGCCCTCATGCGGGAGGGGCTCCCGTTCCGTTTCGGACCGAGCCCGGTTTTCCGGTTCCCGTCCGGCAACGCGGCGGGCAGCGGACCCAGCACCTACGAGTACCGCCTGCGGTCGAGCCGGCGCGGCCTCTACAGCATCGGACCGGTCACCGCCGAGTTCCTGGACCCCCTGGGCCTGGCCAAGGCAGTGCACACACTCGGCGGAACCGACCGGCTGGCGGTGGCACCGGCGCCGCTTGAGCTTCCGCCGTCGTCGTTGTTCGGGGCGCCGGGCACCGACGGCACGGCGCCGAGCAGCCGCCGCGGCATACCCAGCGAAGATGATGCTTCCACCCGGGAATACCGCCATGGAGATCCCATGCGCCGCGTGCACTGGGCAGCTACGGCCAGGCACGGTGAGCTGATGGTCCGGCAGGAAGAACCGGTGACCGCCCCCACCGCTTCCATCGTGCTGGACCAGCGTCTGCCCTCCTACGCTGACGGATCGCTGAGGCCCGATGACGGTGACCTGCTGACCTCGGAAACTTTCGAGTGGGCTGTTTCGGCTGTTGTTTCCTGTGCCGTTTTCTTCTCAGAGTCCGGTTACGGCGTGCGCTTCACCGATGAACTTTCCCGGCCCGGGCTGGCCCGTTCACCGTCGGCCGTCGACGGCGGCGAAACCGGCTTCCGCGGGTCGGACGGGGTGCAGAACCTCGCGGAAGGACTGGCCGCCCTGGGGCTGGAGCCTGCTGCCACGCCGGCGGCCGGGCAACCCCGGGGCACCGAACCGCTGGTCCCCTTCGCCGCGTTGGACGGATCCGGCCAGGCACCCGGCCCCCTGCTCGTCGTTGCAGGACGGATCAGCACTGCACAGGCGCAGGCCCTGGCCCCGGCAGCACGGTATGCGCGCCAGCCGCTGGCGCTGCTGGTCACCGACCGGCCGGCCGACCTGCGTCCGGTACTGAAAATCCTGCGGGACGCAGGGTGGAGTGCCGCGGCAGTAACCCCGGCAACTCCGGTGACGACGGCCTGGTCGCTCCTTGACCAGGACCGGCCGGGCGTGCGCGCCGGCGGTGAGCGGGTATGAGCGCCCTGCTTACCCGCCCCGAGGCCGTGCCGGTTCCCGGTCGGCAGCAGGGGCCCGGACCTGGTTCCCCGGACGGCCGCGAGACGGCCAACATCGGGGTAGCCGCGGCTGGCGCGTTGGCCGTACTCCTGTGTGCGCTCAGTGTGCACGGCGTCATTGAAGGCTGGTCCTGGCTGCCGCCGCTGTTCTTCACCGTCCTCGTCCCGCTGGCGGCCACTGCCGGTGCGCGGCGGCTGAGGGTACCGCAGTCGCTGGTTCCGGTAGCAGGCATGGCCGTCCTGGCCTGCACGCTCACCTGGCTTTTCGCCTCATCGGCATCAATCCTGGGTTTCCTGCCCGGCCCGGGAACCCTCGCCCGCGCCGACGCGCTTTTGGCCGAGGCGCGGACCGTGGTCCTCACCGAAGTCACCCCCGTGCAGCCGCTGCCCGGCATCCTGTTCCTGTGCTGCGCGGGCATCGGGCTGGTAGCCGTACTGACGGATACCCTGGCGGCCACGCTGCGGATGCCGGCGACGGCCGGGCTGGGCCTGTTCGCGGTCCTGATGATCCCCGCGGTGCTGAAGCCCGAGAGCCTGGGAGCGGGGTACTTCCTCCTTGCGGCCGCCGGGTACCTGCTGCTGCTCGCGGCCGGCGCCCGCCGCGAACAGCTCGGTCCCGGAACCCGGATTCCGCGGACCTGGGCGGCGCGGGGAACCGCTGTCTCGGCATCGGCCCTCGCACTGGCGCTGCTGCTGCCTGCCGTCCTTCCGGGCTTCAACGGCGGTGCCTTCCCGGAAGGGACAAAGTTCAATTTCTTCTCCGGCAGCACCGGACTCAACCCGGTAGTCACCCTGGGCAACGATCTCCGCCAGCCCCAGTCCGCAGGCCGGATCACCTATGCAACCTCCTCGGAGGAGCCGGTATATCTGCGCTCCACCACGCTGGAGGATTTTTCCGGAAGCCGGTGGGCTCCGGACCTGCGCGCGGATGAACGCCGGGAAGGCGTGGCATCGATGACACGGGGAGCCTCTGCGTCGCCGGAGGGGCGCCAGGGTGCGCAGGTGGTGACCCGGATCAGTTCGGACACCTATTCCAGTCCCTGGCTGTTGGCCCCCTATTACCCGCTGGGCGTCGCCGGTGCCGACGGCAACTGGTCCTGGGATCCCAAAACGATGACGGTGCTGAACGAAGATTCCGACGGTGCTTCAAGGCAGGATTACCAGGTCCTGAGTGTTGCCGGAGAGTTCACTCCGGAGCAGCTGGCGGCCCTTCCGGAAGCCGGCAGCACAAGCGTGGACGCCGTGTTCACGGACCTGCCCGCAGACCTCCCCGAGAACATCCGGGACGCAACGGCGGAAGCTGTCGAGGATGCTGCCACCCCCTATGCCAAGGCCATGGCGATCCAGGGTTATCTGCGCGGCCCGCAGTTCTCCTATTCGCTCCAGGCTCCGGTGGAGGGCGGTTATGACGGGAACGGCATTTCGGTCCTGTCCGAATTCCTCGAACGCAAAGCCGGCTACTGCGTCCACTTCGCAGCAGCCATGGCCGTGATGGCGCGGCAGGAGGGCATCCCCAGCCGAATGGCGCTCGGGTACGCCCCCGGCCAGGACACCGGCCGGACGCCGGACGGAACCGGCCCGGACGGCCAGCCGCTGCGCGAGTTCGAGGTCGATTCCACGGACGCCCATGCCTGGCCCGAGTTGTATTTCGAAGGTGCGGGGTGGGTCCGCTTCGAACCCACCCCGTCCCGGGGGTCGGTACCGGATTACGCCCAGCAACAGCAGACGCCGGCAAATGCCAACATCCGGGACGACGACGATCCACGGCTTTCCGGCGCGCCCGCCACGGCACCCGCCGTCCCGCAGGAGGCTCCGCTGGCACCGGAAACCGTGCTCGAGCCCGGAGACGCGGGCGGGACGGCCTGGCTGGGTGCGGTGCTGGGAGCGCTTGCGGCGGCCGCTGCCGTCCTGACCCCCTGGGCCATGCGGCGGCGCCGTGCGGCCCGACGGCGGAACGCTGCCGCCGAGGGCCCCCGAGCGGCACCGGTCTGGGACGAACTCGCGGACTTGGGGATCGACTACGGCTATCCCGGCCGGACCGCCGACACGCCCCGGACGTATGCCCGCCGGCTGGCGGATGATGCCGGGTTCTCACCGCCGGCCGAGGAAGCACTGACCCGCATCCGCCTCTCCTATGAGGAAGAGGCCTATGCCGGGGCGGGCCGCCGCGGCGGGCGGGCACCGGTTCCGCCGTGGGGTGACCTCGAAACCGTGCAGGCGGAGCTGCGGCGCGGCGCCAGCCTTCCCCGGCAGCTGCACGCACGGTTCCTCCCGCCGTCACTGGCCATGCGGTTCCGGCATGACTGACCCCTTCC
This sequence comes from Arthrobacter sp. zg-Y769, assembly GCF_020907405.1. GTDB lineage: Bacteria > Actinomycetota > Actinomycetes > Actinomycetales > Micrococcaceae > Arthrobacter_B. The sequence goes on along the minus strand of NZ_JAJJOE010000009.1, from coordinate 259,562 downwards.
GGCGGCCTGCCTAGCCGGCAAACGGATCGGCGATCCCGATGTACTGCGTGTAAAGGTATTCCTCGATACCTTCCGCGCCGCCCTCGCGTCCGAGCCCGGACTGCTTGACGCCGCCGAACGGTGCGGCGGCGTTCGAAACCACCCCCGCGTTCAGTCCCAGCATGCCGGATTCCAGCTTTTCACCGATCCGCAGTCCGCGGTTCAGGTCCTTCGTGAACACGTAGGAAACCAATCCGTATTCGGTGTTGTTGGCCAGGGCCACCGCTTCGTCTTCGGTGGAGAAGGTCACGATCGGTGCCACCGGCCCGAAGATCTCCTCCTTCAAAATCCGTGCATCCGGGGCAACGTTCTTCAGGACCGTGGGCCGGTAGAAGTACCCCGGACCATCCACGGGTTCCCCGCCCACCAGGGCCACTGCACCGCCGTCGAGCGCCTCGCTCACGAGGGCATGCACCTTGTCCCGCGACTTGCCGTCAATCAGCGGACCCACCTTGGCTGCTTCCTCGGTGCCGCGTCCGGTGGTCATGGCACCCACGCGGGCAGCGAACTTCCCGGCGAACTCGTCCGCCACCGTGTCCTGGACGATGAAGCGGTTGGCAGCGGTGCAGGCCTCGCCCATGTTCCGCAGCTTCGCGGCCATCGCGCCGTCCACGGCCTTGTCCAGGTCCGCGTCCTCGAAAACAATGAAGGGTGCGTTGCCGCCGAGCTCCATGGAGGTGCGCAGGACGTTTTCGGCCGCATCGCGGATCAGGCCCTGGCCCACCGGGGTGGACCCGGTGAAGGAGACCTTCCGCAGCCGGGAATCCTTGAGGATCGGGCCGGTGACGTCGCCGGCGGAAGTGGTGGATACAACGTTCAGCACGCCGGCCGGCAGCCCCGCTTCGATCATCACGGCGGCGAAGAGCTGGGAGGTCAGCGGAGTGAGCTTGGCAGGCTTGAGCACCATGGTGCAGCCCGCCGCCACCGCCGGCGCGATTTTGCGGGTAGCCATGGCCAGCGGGAAGTTCCACGGGGTGATCAGCAGGCAGGGGCCCACCGGCTTCTTGTTCACCAGCAGGCGGGATTTCCCGTCCGGCGCGGTGCTGTAGCGGCCGGAAACCCGGACGGCTTCCTCGGAGAACCAGCGCAGGAATTCGGCGCCGTAAGCCACTTCACCGCGGGCTTCGGCCAGCGGCTTGCCCATTTCCAGCGTCATCAACAGGGCGAAGTCCTCGGTGCGTTCGGTCACCAGTTCGAAGGCCCGGCGCAGGATTTCCCCGCGCTCCCGGGGCGCGGTCCGCGCCCAGGCGTCCTGTGCGGCGGCCGCGGCGTCCATGGCGAGCGCACCGTCTTCGGCGGAGGCGTCGGCAATGCTGAGCAGCACCTTGCCGGTGGCGGGATCTTCGACGTCGAAGGTGCGGCCGCCGGAGGCGTCCCGCCACTGGCCGTCAATCAACAGGCCGGTGGGGACCTGTGCCAGGAGTTCGGCTTCACGGTCTGCGGGAATGCCCATGGGAAATGCCTCCAGAGTTCATCGGATCCAGCACGGACGGCAGGCCCGTGGTTTCCTTTCACCGTAGGCTTCCGGAGCAGTTCCTGTAAATGCGGCCATGCACTGCCTGCCGCGGGAGCTGCTGTGCACCTGCCCAGCAGGAAACGGATTATTTCCGGAGGGCAGCCTAGCCGCGCGCTTCCAGCACCGCGGAATACAGTTCGCGCTTGCTGATCCGGGCGTCTTCGGCCACGGCGGCAACGGCGTCCTTGAGCCGGATGCCCTGCTCCACCAGGGAATTGACGGCGCCCACGTGGTCCGCTGCCTGTTCCGGTGCTGCGTCCGGCGCGCCTTCCACCACCACGGCAATTTCCCCGCGGACATCTCCTGCTTCAGCCCATTCCAGCAGCTCGCGCAGGGGGCCGCGCAGTACCTGTTCATGCAGCTTGGTGAGTTCGCGGGCGACGGCGGCGCGCCGGTCCCCGCCGAAAGCGGCATCCAATGCCCGCAGCATGGGTTCCAGGCGGTGCGGGGCTTCGAAGAACACCATGGTCCGCTGCTCGCCGGCCAGCTTCGCCAGCCTGCTGCTGCGCTCCCCCGGTTTCCGCGGCAGGAAGCCCTCGAAGCAGAACCGGTCCGTCGGCAGGCCGGAAAGCGCCAGCGCGGTCAGCACCGCAGACGGTCCGGGGGCGGCGGTGACGGTCAGCCCTTCGGCGGCTGCAGCCTCCACCAGGCGGAAGCCGGGATCGGACACGGCCGGCATGCCGGCGTCGGTCACCATCAGGAGAGTGGCTCCGCCGCGGACAAGCTCAAGCAGATCCGCAGTGCGGGAGGCTTCGTTGTGCTCGTGGTAGCTGATGATCCGGCCACTCGTGGTGATGCCCAGGGCGCTCACCAGCCGGTGCAGCCGCCGGGTGTCCTCCGCGGCAATAATGTCGGCGCTTTCCAGCAGTCCGATCAGCCGGTTGGTCGCGTCACCCATGTTGCCGATGGGTGTTGCTGCCAGGACAATCTGTCCGGGCCCTGCGGCGTCGTTGGTTGCGGTGCCTGCCATGGTGCCTGTCCTACTGCTTGTTACCTTGCTCGAATCCACCCTCTAACCCTACGCGACAGGCTATAGAGTGGGGCGCGTGAGTCTCACCGGAACCTCGACGACCCGCCGCGAGGCACCGGCCCCGGTCGAGTCACCCCAGCGTGCCTTTACCTTCGAAGCCCTGCGGAGCCGCCTGCTGGGCGCCACCATGGTTCCGCTGGGACCGGCCGGCTGGATTCTGCCGCTGGTAATGGCCGTGCTCGGCGGTGTGCTGCGGTTCACCCGCCTGGGGGAACCCGGGTCACTGATTTTTGACGAAACCTACTACGTCAAGGACGCCTACTCCCTGCTGCAATCCGGCTATGAACGCGACTGGCCGGAAACCGCCAACGATTCGTTTGTCGCCGGCCAGCCCAATGTACTGCTCGACGAGCCCGAATACGTGGTGCATCCGCCCGTAGGCAAATGGATGATCGCGCTCGGCATGGCCCTCTTCGGATCGGATAACTCCTTCGGCTGGCGCTTCGGTGCTGCGCTGACCGGGACGCTCACGGTCCTGCTCCTGGGGCTCATCGCCGCCCGGTTGTTCTCCTCGGCAACCCTCGGCGCCCTGGCGGGGCTGTTCCTTGCCGTGGACGGGCACCATCTGGTCCACTCGCGCACCTCCCTGCTGGATGTTTTCCTGACGTTCTGGGTCCTGGCCGCCTTCGGTGCCCTCCTGCTGGACCGGAGGGACGGCCGGCTGCGGCTGGCGCGCGCCCTCTCCCGCGCGACGGATGCAGAGGGCCGGCTATCCCCGGGCAGCGGGCCGTTGGTCTACGGGCCGTGGCTGCTCTGGCGCCCGTGGCGGATCGCTGCCGGAGTCTGCCTCGGCCTGGCCGTGGGCACCAAGTGGTCCGCGCTGGCCTTCGTCGCCGTCTTCGGCCTGATGACTGTCCTTTGGGACGTCAGTGCCAGGCGGGTTGCCGGCGTGGTCCAGTGGGAAAGTGCCCTGCTGCGCGACGGCGTCCCCGCCTTCCTGACGATCATTCCCGCCGCGGCGCTCACCTACCTCGCCAGCTGGACCGGCTGGCTGCAGTCCGACAACGCGTACAACCGGCAGTGGGCGGTGCAGAACCCGGACGAGGGCTGGGGTTGGCTGCCGCCCTGGCTGCGCTCGCTGGCCGAGTACCACCGCAGCGCCTATGCCTTCCACAACGGACTCAGTTCGGAGCACAGCTACTCGGCTTCCGCGTGGACCTGGCTGTTTATGGGCCGGCCCACCTCGTTTTTCTACGAGGGTGCGGAAGCGGGCGAAGATGGCTGCACAGCGGAAAGCTGCTCAACGGCAATTACGTCGGTGGGCAACCCCTTGATTTGGTGGGCGGCCGCCCTGGCGCTGCTGGTGGTTCTCTTCTACTGGGCGGGCCGGCGGGACTGGCGCGCCGGTGCAGTGCTGTCCGGAGTGGCGGCTGGCTACCTGCCTTGGTTCGCCTATCCTGAACGGACCACTTTCTTCTTCTACGCGGTGTCCTTTGAACCGTTCCTCATTCTCGCCCTGGTGTATGTGCTTGGCCTGGTACTGGGCCGCCCTACCGACAGTCTGCAGCGGCGAAGGACCGGGCTGGTGGTTGTCTGCTGCTTTGCCGCGGGGGTCCTGGCGCTCTCGGCATACTTCCTGCCGGTCTGGACGGCGGAAACAATCCCGTATTCTGGCTGGCGGCTGCGTATGTGGATGCCCAGCTGGATTTAGTCTCATTACCCATGTGCCAAACGCACAGAAAGAGAGGCCTAAGTGCGCGAGTCCGCCACTGACCTCCTGGTTAGCCTTCCCGAAGATTCAAACGTCACGGATCTTCTGCTCCGGATGCATAGGAAGGATCCCGCCCGTGTCCTGTACGCAGTCAAGAACGGCACCGGCTGGGATGACATTACTGCCGCACAGTTCCTCGAAGAGGTCACCCGGCTGGCCAAGGGCCTGATCGGGTCCGGGGTCCGACCCGGAGACAGCGTTGCCGTTATGTCCCGGACCTCCTACGAGTGGACCGTTGCGGACATGGCCAACTGGTTCGCCGGCGCCGTCACCGTTCCGATCTACGAAACCTCTTCCCCGTCGCAGGTCGAGTGGATCCTCAAGGATTCCGGTGCCCGCCAGGTGTTCGTGGAGGACGAACGCAAGGCCGACGTCGTACTGGCGGCCGCCTCCGCCCTTGAAGGCGAGTTTTCCATCTGGATGATGAACGACGGCGACGGCGCCGACACGTTCACCGCCCTGACAGCGGCCGGAAGCAGTGTCAGTGACGACACGCTGGAGGCAGCCCGCAGCACCGCAAACCTCAGCGACACCGCGTCCATGGTCTACACCTCCGGTACCACCGGCCGGCCCAAGGGCTGCGAGATCACGCACGGAAACTTCGCACTCTTCGGCGTAAACATCCTCGAAGTGCTGCCCGAAATGCTCAAGGTTCCGAACCCCACCACGCTGATGTTCCTGCCGCTGGCGCACGTGCTCGCCCGCGCAGTCCAGGTAGGTTGCCTGCATGCAGGTGTGAAGGTGGGCCACTCACGCAGCGCCTCCGACCTGATGGCGGACCTGAAGACGTTCTCTCCGACATTCCTGCTGGCCGTACCGCGGATCTTCGAGAAGATCTACAGCGGTGCCCAGGCGCAGGCCGAGGCCGCCGGCAAGGGCAAGGCCTTTACCGCCGCTGCCGCCACTGCCATTGCCTATTCGGAGGCCCGGGACTCGGCCGCACGCGGCGGCAGCGGCCCGTCGGTAGCGCTGGCCCTGAAGCACAAGCTGTTCGAACGGCTCTTCTACCCGAAGGTCCGCGCCGTCCTTGGCGGAAACGCCGCCTTCGCCATCTCCGGCGCCAGCGCACTGAGCCCGATGCTCGCCCACTTCTTCCGGGGCTGCGGCGTCACCGTGCTGGAGGGCTACGGCCTGACCGAAACCACCGCCCCGGCAAGCGTCAACCAGGCAACCCGTACGCGGGTGGGCTCGGTGGGCCTGCCCATGCCGGGCACCACCATCCGGATTGCCGACGACGGCGAGGTCCTGGTCCGCGGAGCAGTGGTCTTCAAGGGCTACCACCGCAATCCCGAAGCAACCGCGGATGCCTTCGAGGGTGAATGGTTCAAGACCGGCGACGTAGGCGTCCTGGACGATGACGGGTTCCTGCGGATCACCGGCCGCAAGGAGGACCTGCTCGTGACCGCGGGCGGCAAGAACGTGGCTCCGGGACCGCTGGAGGAAAAGATCCGCGAGAACCGCCTGGTGTCGCAGGCCATTGTGGTGGGCGAGGGACGGCCGTTCGTTTCGGCCCTGCTCACCTTGGATGATGAAGCCCTCGCCGCGTGGAGCCGGGAGAACGGCGCCCCGGACGGGATCGCCGCGGATGATCCGCGGGTGCAGCAGCTGCTGCAGGATTCCGTGGACGCCGCCAACGCCACGGTGTCCCGAGCCGAGCAGATCCGCCGGTTCACGGTGCTGCCCAAGGACTTCACGCTGGAATCGGGCCATCTCACGGCCACCCTGAAGCTGCGCCGCAATGCAGTGATTGCGGATTACTCCGACGAGGTGGACAAGCTCTACGCGAAGTAGCACGGCAGCAAAAATCCCCCGTACCTGGAAAGGTACGGGGGATTTTTCGTTGCCTCTGAAAGCGGCCTATGCGTTGGCGCCTAGAGCGCTTCGAGGGATTCGTCGTAGCGGCGGCGGGCATCTTCCCGGGCCTGCCGGACACGGTCCCTGCGTGCCCGCGTGGGCCAGCAGCAGACGAGCACCACGGTGCAGGTCAGCAGCACCAGGGCGGCAATGGTAATCCCGGCGTCCATCCAGAACTGGGCCGGGAAAAGCCGGATCAGGGTGTCATCCAGCCGGAACGTCCAGTTCCCGTTGGCGAAGAAAACGGTGTGCAGCTGGGTGAAGAACTGTTCCCAGCCCAGGACCGCAAGGACCACCAGCGCGGCAACCAGCACCAGCGTCAGCACGGCACCGGAGAACAGCGACCGGCGGATGCCGCCCGGGCTGCGGCGGGACAGATAAAGCGCGGCAACGAGGCTCAGGACGGCCATCACCGTCGCAGCGATGAAGGCAACTGTCAGCACCGTCTTGACGTCCGCCATGTGGCTGACTTCGCTGTCCAGGTACAGCGGTTCCCCGCCGTCGCCGACCAGGTCCCCCAGGTAACGCGAACCGCTCCAATTGAGCAGGTAATCCACGGCGTAGGAACCGTAGGTCATCCGGTCATCGGTGGAGAAGCCGTAGCTGTCTGCCGGGAAACCGGGACGGTGGTACTCGACCCACAGGAACAACGGCGTCGCGACGGCACGGATGGCCGCCGCCAGCACCATGACCGGGAAGAACACGGCAATCATGACCTGCAGGACACGGGCCAGGACGGGCTTACCGGCGGCTGCCTTTTCCCGTTCCTGTGCACGCCGCTGCGCTTCCGCCGCCGACAGCGCCGGATCGACGTGGTCGTCGTCGGGGTAGTCATCGTTGACGTGGTCGTCGTTGACGTCATGGTTGTTGTCGTGGTCATCGTTGACGTCGTCGGCATGGTCGGCGTCGTCATGGTCGGCGTCGTCGTGGTCGGCGTGCTTGGCATCAACGACGGCGGCCGCGCTGGAACCGCTGACGACCGGTGTGACGGCTGTGGCAGTGGACTCGGTGCTGTCCGACTCGGCAGCGGATTCACCGGTGGAAGCAACAGCGCCTGTGCCAGCCGCCTCACGAACCGGGGCGTCCCGGTCCTCGGTCCGGGTGTCCTCGTCCGCATCCATGGAGGTGGCGGAGGCATAGCCGCTCAGGTCCGGGAGGGTACTCGCGCGGCGCATCGGGAGGTTGCTTCGCTGGGCCACCTTCGGGTGTCCGCCCGGAACCGTTCCACCGTCACCGGCTGCTTCCGCAGCACCAGGATCCGCGGCCGGAATCTCAGGCAAGGCCCGCGTTTCGGGGGAATCCCCGGTGTCGGGCGCCTCCTCTGCTTCGGGCGCCTCCCCGGTTTGGGCCGCAGCGCCAGACGTCTCCGGATCCTCCGGGACACTGTCAACGGCGGGGTCAACGGCCGGGGCATCTGCTGCTTCAGGGGCGGCATCCGCCTCGTCCGCGGCTGCCTCTGCGTCGGCCCGCTCGGAGCCGGTGAGGTTGTCGAACTGCGCGTCCCAGTCCGCGTGCTCATCGGCCCCGGCTGGTTCCGGTGCGGTAACGGCGTGGGATCCGGATCCGGCGGGGGTACTCCCCTGCGGCGGCACTGAAGCCCCGGTCCCGTTGAGCGGCTCCCCTCCGGCCGTCGATCGATGCGTGGGGGTTTCGTCCTGGCTAGCCACTGCTTCCTCTTTCACTTCCCTAAACTGTTCTCCGCTGGTCTTACACTCGACCCTACCGGGACAGCACCGGGTGGGGTGTACGCCACCCCGCGGCTAGGCAGTGCGCAGGTACGCCCCGGCGTCGCGCGCGGACAGGTCGCCCCGGTGCCCGGCCCGGTAGGCCCTTCCGCCGAGGATCAGCGTGTACGCCCAGTACGCGGCGAACACTCCGAACCCGATGGTCAGGCGGAGCCAGGCCGGCAGGGGGCTGGGTGTAACGAATCCCTCAACCAGTCCCGAGATCAACAGGACCACAACCAGGCCCAGGCCCACCGTCATCAGGGACCGTCCCTCCCGGGCTACGGAGGTCATCCGGGAACGTCGCCCGGGGGCGACGAAGGCCCAGAAAATCCGCAGCCCCGCGGCTGCGGCAATAAAAATGGAGGTTAGTTCCATGAACCCGTGCGGCAGGATGTAGATGAAGAAAACGTCCAGGCGGCCGTGCGCCGCCATCAGGCCGGCGGACAGGCCGATGCCCACGGCATTCTCGTAAAGCATCCATGGCACAAATACTCCGGTGATGCCGAAGGCAACCGCCTGCACTGCGATCCAGGCGTTGTTGGTCCAGACCATGCCGGAGAACGACGCCGCCGGGTTCTCCGAATAGTAGTTAACGAAGTCATCTTCCACGTAGCGGCGGAGCTCTTCGTCGGAACCGACCGCTGCCAGCACACCGGGCGTATTGACGGCCCAGAAGCCCGTCAGCCACGCCACCAGGATAAAGGCGGTGCCGATCGCCACGGTCAGCCAGCGCACGCGGTAGAAGGCCGCGGGCAGGGAGTACACGAAAAAGCCGGCCAGGTCCTCCATGAAGTTGGAACGGCTGCCGGTGAACCGGGTGCGGGCGCGGGAAAGACGCATGGAGAGGGAGGCGGAGAGCGTCCCTTCGGGGGCTACTGACCGCACGATGGAAAGATGGGTCGAGGCACGCTGGTAGAGCCGAAGCAGTTCGTCCGCTTCCGGGCCGCTTAGGCGGCGGCGGGCAACCAGCTCGTCGAGGCGTTTCCAGTCATCGCTGTGTACGGCGGTGAAGGCATCGAGGTCCACGGTTACACCCTAACGGGTCGGTACAGTGGTGCCCATCACTCCAGGAGGGCACGAATGAGCAGCATTGTTACCGGCGAAGCGGTGGTCCTTGAACTACGCCCCGCCGGCTTCGCCGCACGTATGGTCAGTGCCCTCATTGACGTCACTGTCCAGGTCCTCGTGTTTTTTGTCCTGATGCTGCTGGTCCTGAGCGCAGTCACTGCCTCGGACCCGGCCCTGGCGCAGGCATTGTCCCTGAGCCTCGTGGTGCTGCTGTTCGTAGTGGTCCCGGCCGCGGTGGAAACCCTGACGCGAGGAAAGTCCCTGGGCCGCCTGGTCATGGGGCTGCGGATTGTCCGCGACGACGGCGGTTCAGTCCGGTTCCGGCACGCCTTTATCCGGGCGTTTACCGCGGTGCTGGAGATTTACATGCTGGCAGGTTCGCTGGCCTTTATGGTGGCGCTGTTCAATGACAAGTCCAAGCGCCTCGGGGACCTCATGGCCGGCACCTATGCCCTCCGCGACAGGGTGGTGGCACCGCTGCCGCAACCGGTTCAGACGCCTCCGGAACTCGCGGGCTGGGCGGCCCTCGCGGATATCGGCCGCCTGCCCGATGGGTTGGCCCGCCGCATCTCCCGGTTCCTGGCCCAGAGCAGACATATGACCGGTTCGGCAAGAACGGTGCTCGCGGCGGAACTCGCTTCGGAAACCACTTCCCACGTATCGCCGCAGCCGCCTCCCGGCACGCATCCCGAAGCCTACCTCCGGGCAGTCACCGCCGAGCGCCGGAACCGCGACTATGTCCGGCTGGACCGCCAGCGCGGGCAGTCCAAGGCACTGGGCGAACGGCTGCACCGCATGCCGTTCAGCGAGTGAGTCCGCCGCCGTCCGCAGCGGGCCGGCACGTCAGTACCGGTAATGCTCGGGCTTGAACGGTCCGGCCACATCGACGCCCAGGTAATCCGCCTGGCTCTTGGTCAGCTCGGTCAGTTCGACGCCGAGTGCCGCCAGGTGCAGCCGCGCCACTTTCTCGTCAAGCACCTTGGGCAGCACGTACACCTTGTTGGCGTACTCCGGGCTGCCGTCCGCCGTGGACTGCCCGTGCTTGGTGAACAGTTCGATCTGCGCGATGGTCTGGTTCGCAAAGGAATTGCTCATAACAAACGACGGGTGGCCGGTGGCGTTGCCCAGGTTCAGCAGGCGCCCCTCGGAGAGCACAATGATGCTGCGCTGCGCGTCGGTGCCTTCATCAAACACCCATTCGTGCACCTGAGGCTTGATCTCGACCTTGCGGATGCCGGGAACCCGGGCCAGTCCGGCCATGTCGATCTCGTTGTCGAAGTGGCCTACATTGCCCACGATCGCCTGGTGCTTCATCGCGGCCATGTGCCGGGCCATGATGATGTCCTTGTTGCCGGTGGTGGTGATGAAGATGTCGCCCTGCGCCAGCACGGATTCCAGCTTCGCCACCTGGTAGCCGTCCATCGCTGCCTGCAGCGCGCAGATCGGGTCGATTTCCGTCACAATCACCCGCGCGCCCTGCCCGCGCAGCGCCTCCGCGGCACCCTTGCCGACGTCGCCGTAGCCGCACACCACGGCCACCTTGCCGCCGATCAGGGTATCCGTGGCCCGGTTCAGGCCGTCCGGCAGGGAGTGGCGGATGCCGTACTTGTTGTCGAACTTGGACTTGGTGACCGAGTCATTGACGTTGATGGCGGGAAAGAGGAGCCTGCCTTCGGCGGCCAGCTGGTACAGGCGCAGGACACCGGTGGTGGTTTCCTCGGTGACGCCGCGGATGCCCCTGGCAATTTCGGTCCATTTCCCCGGATGCTCCGCCAGGCTGCGGCGCAGGCGGTCAAGAATCACGGTGAACTCGTACGAGTACCCCTCGTCGCCATCCTGCGGGTTTTCCGGAACGAAGCCTGCCGCTTCGAATTCCACGCCCTTGTGCAGCAGGAGGGTGGCGTCGCCGCCGTCGTCCAGGATCATGTTCGGTCCGCCGGACCCTTCCGGCCAGGAAAGGATCTGCTCGGCCGTCCACCAATAGTCCTCGAGCGACTCGTTCTTCCAGGCGAAAACGGGAACACCCGCAGGCTCCTCCGCGGTTCCACTGCCCACCACCACGGCAGCGGCAGCTTCATCCTGCGTAGAGAAGATGTTGCAGGACGCCCAGCGGACTTCCGCACCAAGGGCCGTCAGCGTCTCGATCAGCACGGCAGTCTGCACGGTCATGTGGAGGGATCCGGCGATGCGGGCACCCGCCAGCGGCTGGCTCGGGCCGTACTCACGCCGCAGCGCCATCAGGCCGGGCATCTCGTGCTCAGCCAGGCGGATCTGGTGGCGTCCGGCTTCGGCGAGGGAAAGGTCGGCTACCTTGAAGTCAATGCTCACGCTGGAATCCTTACGGGTTCGCGGCGCGTCCGGGCGGTTTAGCCCTGGCGCCGGGGGGCGGCGGCCTTCAGCAGTACGGGAATTCCTTCGTCCAGGCGGTACCGGACCGGGTTGCCCGATGCGTCGGGAACGGTTGAAACAAGTTCGTCACCGTCCTGCACGAGAGGGGATCCGGTAACGGGGCAACGCAGGACGTCGAGGAGTCCGGCTGTCAGATTGGCCATTGATACAGCACTTCCTTGAAAATCGGGTGCCGCGGTTGGCGGCGCATCACAGCCAAGCCTAGCGCTTCGAAGCCGGCCCCCAGAAGGAACGCTAGTTCTGTTCGGGCAGCACGCGCAGGTGCGCCCGGCGGGTTCCGGGGTTTTCGGCAGGCGGTTCGAGCGCATGCTTGCCGCTGCGCTGGGGTTCCGGGCTTTCCTCGTCCGTTGGCTGCGCGGCCCGTTCCCGTACTGCATCGACCAGGGCAGAGAGTTCATCGCGGCCCGGGGTCCGGGGCTGGCCCTCCAGGTTCAGGCGGACAAGCTCCCACCCCAGCGGGGCGGTAAGGCGGGCCGAATGGCCGGCACACAAGTCGTAACAATGCGGCTCTGCGTAGGTGGCCAGCGGACCAAGCACTGCGGTGGAATCGGAATAAACATAGGTCAGCGTAGCGACTGCCGGCTGGCGGCAGGCTGACCGGGAGCACTGGCGTAAGGATTCCACGGAGGTTTACTTTACCCGTTCCCCCCGCGGCCTCGGCACAGGCGCGCCGAAGCGGCGGTCCAGGTCATGCTCCGGCACCGCTGCGGGCGGTTGCCGAAAGGGGTCCCGGGGCTTGCCGGCAGCGGTTAGAGTTCTTACATGTCCATGGGATCTTCGTTCCAGGTGCGCCTCGATGACGAGTCGGGTGCTGCAGCCGCATCCTCCCCCGGCACGCCGGCCCGGTCCTTCCGGCAACGTCGGCGCAACCGGCATGGCCGGGGGCTGCGCGGAGACGTGATCCCGCCGCACCTGGCCGGCGCCCGCACGCGTGCGGAACGCTTCGACGAATGGGTGCTCGAGTCCGCCCAGCGCCTGGAACGGCTTTGGGGCGAGCGGATCCAGACCTACCAGTTCGTGGTGGAGGAGATCCCTCCGGGGCTTGAGGAACTGGCCCGCTCCGGGGGGCCCATTCCGCTGGGGGCCGGCACGGCGTCGATTCCGACCCGGCCCGCCGTCATCACCGTCTACCGGCACGCTGTCGAAACCGCTGCCCGCGGGCTGGTGCCGGTCAGTGAACTGGTGCACGACGTGATCGTGGAGCAGCTGGCCGTACTAATGGGAATGGACCCGGAAACCGTTGACCCTGCCTACGGCAGGTTCCGTCCCCTCTAGCGGGTGCGGGGTACTAGTACCCCACTCCCACCTGCACGCGGCTGCCGTCCACGGTCCCCCGGGGCAGGCCCACAACACTGATCCCGGTACCTCCGCCGGTCACTACCTGCGCGCCGTACACCGGGGCGCCCGTGGCGCTCACCAGCACTGCGGCGGCGGACCCGCCCAGATCCCCCGGCTGGACCACGGCGGCGACGCCGGCTTTCAAGGGCACCGTCTTCTCGGCCAGGAGGGCGCCGTCGGCGGATACCGCCGCAAGGTGCACCTCGGCGGCACCTTCCGGAGCGGTGAAGGACAGCGCTGAGCTCTCCGACGGCAGCACCACCAGGTGCTCGCTGCCCAGGCGTTCGCCGGCGGGAGCAACTGCGAGGTCGGTTCCCTCCTTGGCGTCGGAGCCGCGGCTGAAGACGGCTGAAGCGGCCACGGCGACGTCGGACGAAATATCCAGCGTGTAGGTACCGGCGGGAAGCGTATCCAGCGGAAGGCGCGTCACGGTGCCTGCCGCCGCGTTGTAGCTGCCGCCGCCTTCCAGGACGGCTTCACCGTTCCTGCCGTAGACACGGACATTCACGACGGCATCGCTGGCTCCGGGAACAGCCACCTGCAGTGAGGGCGTCACCGAGGCGTACCCGTCCTGCTTCGAGAGTTTCCGGGTAGCCTCCGGGTCCTGGATGCTTACCCCGCTGATCACCTGGGCCGGCCCGGGCGCAGCCGTGGGCTGGATCAGCTCCACGCCGCCGGGGGTCAGGCCGCGAAGCAGGTTCTGCGAAATCACCGCTGCTACGGGACCGCCCGAGCTCCGCACCCGCACGGCCAGGGATTCCTGGTTTGCGGCCAAACCGGCGAGGACCACGGACTTCGTTTCGCCCGGCCCCACGGCGATGCCCCGGCTGCCCGGGCCGTCCAGCGGACCGGCGGCGCCGTAGAGCTCCAGGTCGACGTCGGCCGGGGTCTCGGACGGGTTGGTTAGCTGCAGCACGGCCGTTGCACCCACGTTGGTCCGGGCCCCGACCAGCCACAGGTCGTTGGCCGGCGCCTGGCAGTCGGCCGCGGTCAGCCCGGCCAGATCCCCGTCGGCTGCGGTATAGGTCATGGTGGCACCGGCAGTAACCTGCAGGGCACCGGCCGGCTCCGCGTTCAAAAGCGCCGCTGCCGGGACCGGAGCCCCCCGCACGACGCCGGCGGTCCGCTCCCCGGCGAGCGGTACGTCGGTGCCGCCGTCAATGCCCTTGAGGACCGCCCGGTCCTTCACTGCCAACAGTGCGGCGTCCGGCAGCGGTTTGCCCGCATCTGCGAGGACAACGGCGCTCACGACGGACTTCGCCGACTTGGACTCGGCACTGAACTCGGCGTCGGTGCCGGCCACGTTTCCGGAAAGCAGGCGCGGCGGCGCCGGGCACACAGCGGTCAGCGGGCCGGCGGGAACCTCGGCATAGGGGACCTCGACGGCGCCGCCGGAGGTTCCGGTGCCGAGAAGGGACGTTCCCGCCACCAGCGCCCCCGAAGACGTCAGGAGCAGGATGCCCGTAGCCCAGCGTCCGGCGGTCCTGGCTCCCCCGGTTCTGGCCCTGCGGGCCGTGGCCTCTTTGGCCCGGGGGCCGGCAGGCCCTGCCGCGGCCGGCTCCGGCGCTCCCCCGGCCGTGTCGTCAGCCGCCGACGGGTGCTGCGGTTCGCCCGGCTCGATGCCGCTCTTGTCCCTGCTCATTGCTGGCTTCCTTCCGGGGTCCGGGTTGCCCGGCGCGGGCCTGCGCCGGAAGGCACCGGCGATTCGTCTTCAGTTGCTGCCGCATTCGATTCCGACCCGGAAACCGGGTCGGCAAGTGGTTCCGGCCCGCTTTCCGGTGTTTCCGTCTCGGGGAATTCCCGCTTGCCGGGAAGGCGTACGGTACGGCCGGACGGGGTGGGCAGTGCGAGCAGCAGCGTCAGGCCAATAACCAGGATCTGCAGTGCCTCCAGCCAGGGCGAGGCGGCGCTGACATAGTCCACGCGAAGCTCTCCGCCCTCGGCGGGCAGTTCGAAGGCCTGCGCCCACTGGACTTCCGCCGCGGTCAGCGGCCGGCCGTTCAGGCTCGCCTGCCATCCGGCATCGGCACGTTCTGCCAGGACCAGCATGCGCCCCTCGCCGCCTGCCGGGATGGAAGCGCTGACACTTTCGGTCTGCGACGGCACCGCTGCCTCGGTGGTTCCGTCCGCACCAAGGATGCGGACCCTGGCGCCAAGCCCGGACTGCGTTTCGGTACCGGCTGCGCTGAGCGGTTCACTCACGCGCCACAGCCAGCCGGAGCCGGTCTGCCCTACCGCGGACAACCCGGGTACGGAATCCATCCGGCCGGCGAGCAGCTCCGCTGCCGTGTCGGATTCCTGGAGCACCACGAAGGCGACGCCGAGCCGGGCAAGCTCCACCCGGGGGTCCACTCCGGTGCCGGCGGTAATAACGGCAACCGCCCGGCGCAGGTCTGCCGTCGCCGGATCGCCGTCGGCCAGGTGTTCCCGGCCCGGGTCGCCCTGAACGTCGCGGCCGGCGTAAATAGTGGAAAGCTGTTCCAGCGTTGTTCCGCCGCCGCGCATGAGTGCGGCTGAGACATTCCCCTCGTCGTCAGCATGGAGCACCAGGGTCCGTGACTGCGTAGCGTCGCCGCCGGCATCGGCCGCAGTAGCGGGCAGGCTGCGCTCCGGTGCTCCCTGAACCTCCAGATTGGTTCCGGGCAGGATGGCGGTGCCGTCCTGTGCCTGTGTTCCGGGGAAACCGCTGCCCGTGAACTGTGGAACAACCCAGAAGCCCAGGCTGGCGGCGGGACCTGCCGCCAGCACCGTTCCCAGCAGCACCGCGAGAACCCGGCTGCCTGGAGCAGACGCCCGGCGCCGGGTACCGGAGAGCAGATCCCCGGCCAGGACCAGGGCAGGGCAGAGCAGCAGAAGTACGGAGGCCGAGACGAGCGGACCGGTGAATGCTGTCACCACGGCATCCGGCGCTGCCGCGGTTCCGACGTAGGAGGAGGCAGTGTTGAGCGCCAGGGCGGTCAGGACCAGCAGCCAGCTCAGCCGCGCCAGCGGTGCGGACCGGGGACGGAAGAGGGCAAGTGCGGCCAGGAAGACAACGGGGGCGCCGATCACCAGGGCCAGGACCAGGTTCCAGGGGCCGCCCGGAAGCAGGCCGCCCAGGTTGCCGGCCGCGTCGAAGGCCAGCGGGTAGCCCAGCAGCTGCTGCCAGGCCTCCGACCGGGCAAAGGCGAGGGGCATCCCCGGATCCGCCAGGACCGCCCGGAGGTTCGGAGCAGCCGAGAGGACCTGCGGGAGCAGCAGGACGGCGGCGGGAAGCAGCGTCCACCACAGGGTCTTCGCCCGGCGGCGCAGCGCCAGGGTCAGGAAGGCAACCGCGGCGACGGCCAGCACGAACACCAGCGGAGCGGCGGAACTGACTGCGGCCAGCAGAAGGCCCGCGGCAGCCGCAGCGGTCCAGGACTCGGTCCCGGCTGGTGCGGCGGCAGCGGCAGGCCTGCGGGGAACACCGGACCCCACGGCACGGGCAACGGCCAGTACCGTCAGCGGAAGCAGGATGTGCACCACCAGGGCACCGAGCCGGCCGCTGCCCAGTGCCACCTGGAACGCCGGAACCGCCGCCCAGAACATGGCCGCCCAGAAGCGCAGCCCGCGGTGGGACGTAAACCCTCCGGCTGCGAACCAGGCGCTCAGCCCGGCCAGGGGAAGCGCAAGGAGCAGCAGGATCAGCACGGCTGCATTGCCGTTGCCCCATCCGGCCATCGCCAGCAGCGAGAGGACGAAGTTGAACGGGTCGCCGTGGGCCGGAGCGCCGGAACCCAGCTGTACCCACCAGGCAGTAGCTGCTGCCCAGATTTCCCCCACGCCCTGTCCCAGCGGCACCAGCGCACCGCCGGCGACGGCCTGGGCGCCGAAGAGCCGGTGCAGTCCGGCAAAGGAGAGCCCGGCCAGCAGCAGCACAGCAGCGAGGGCCCCAAGTCCCACCCAGGAGCGGCCCGGCCCCTCAAGGGCGGCAAAGTCGTCATTGGTATCCCCGCTGGGGACGTATTCCGCGCTTCCGGCTTCGGAGCTTTCGGGGGAAGAGGCCCGGTATTCCGTCAGTGTCCGGCGGTGCTCGCGGACCTCCCGGTTGCTGCTGCGCAGTGCATTGACCGCGCTGCGGGGGCGCCGCCGCGTTGTGGCGGCACGTCGCCGGGAACGGTACAGGTCGACCGGGCGCAGGACGGCCGCGGTGCTGGTCAACAGGGAGGACACGGCATACCCGGGATCCTTGGCCACCATGCCGAGGAAGAAGCGGCCAATGCCGGTCAGGACTGCACCCAACGCCAGGAAGGGCACCTGCCACAAGGGCGCGTGCTTGAGCTGGAGGAAGATTTCCGCCCGCCTGGCTGCGGAGGCGGAAGCGGACGGGTTGGGCCGGTTGCCCGCGTGGCGCATTCGTGCGGACGGAACCACCACCACCCGGTTTCCGGCCAGCCGGTTACGCCAGCAAAGGTCGACGTCGTCACCGCTTCCAGGCAGTGCGGGGTCGAATCCGCCCAACAGGTCCCACGCGTCGCGGCGGATCAGCATACCGGCGGAATTCACGGCAAAAATGTCGCTGCGGGAGTCGTACTGGCCCTGGTCCAGCTCGTCGGCGTCGATCAGGGTGAGCCTTTCGGCCCACCGGTTAATGCTTACCCCTACGTCCACCAGGCGGCGGTCGTTATTCCATTCCACCTGTTTGGTGCCGGCAATGGTTACGGAGGGAGCCCGTTCAACGGCAAGGAGCAGTTCTTCCAGCGCACGGGGATCGGGTGCCGAATCGTCATGCAGCAGCCAGATCCATTCCTGCACCGTCCCGCTGCCGGCTCCGGTTCCGCCGTCACGCGTGGAACCGCTGCCTGCGGGGCGCCTGCCCTCCGGGAGCTCGGCCAGGCCGGCCTTCACAGCGGCACCGAAGCCGCTTCGCGCAGGCGCCGCGATGACCGGGCTGCCCACCGGAAGTCCCAACTGCAGCAGCGAGGCACTGGCATCGGTGGAACCGGCGTCAACGCCAATGTAGAAGTCCGCAGGCCGGGTCTGGTCCGTCAGCGCGGAAAGTGTTTCGGGCAGATAGGAGGCGCCGTTATGGGCTACTACAACGGCGCAGACGTGGACTTGCGAATGAATTAGACTGCCTGCTTCCGAAGCCGGCGGCGTTCGCGCTCGGACAGGCCGCCCCAGATGCCGAACCTCTCGTCATTTGCCAGTGCATATTCGAGGCACTGTGAACGGACGTTGCAGGCCGCGCAGACCTTCTTGGCGTCCCTCGTGGAGCCGCCCTTTTCCGGGAAGAACGCCTCGGGATCGGTTTGGGCGCAGAGTGCATCCGCCTGCCATCCCAGCTCGCCTTCATCGGCATAGTCCTGGCCCAGGCCCGGCAGTCCGATCCAGACCGGCCGGCTATCGGACTCGGCCGGAGCCTGGAACAACGAGACGGGCGGGTCCAGGACCAGCTCCTCCTCCGGAGCATCCGCCAGCGCCTCGTGCGCAGCGAGGAAAGCAGTGGCCTTGTCCTCGAGGGAACCGGCGGTTTCCCGGCGGTAACGCTCGGCAGCAGCCGGGTCTGCGGGATCCACGTACCAGTCGACAGGCACGCCCCTCGAGCCGTAGCTGGCCGAAGCCTGCTCGGCGATGACCGTATTGTCCTGCGTTTCTTCTGCTTGCCCCATGGAGTCCTCCCGGTGTTGCTGCTCCAGCGGCGGCTGTGTGGTGGTGCCGGCGGGGCCTGCGCTCCGCGGGTCCTCCCAAGTGGCTGGAACAAATCCGATACCTAATTACACGTGTGTAATACGGCTCCGTCAAGCTGTTCAGGCATCCTATAGAGTTCAATCGACGGATGCGGGGAACGCCACGCCCGGGATTGGGCACTTAAGCCCGGCGCGTCGTACTTCACACGGAGCAAACCGGTCATCGGATATTCCGTGCTGTGCCCCGTGGGACAGCCCGTTACCCATCGAATGAGGCCGCTGCACGCCATACGGCCTGACGCAGGAACCAACGAAAGAGGACCATTTCCATGACCATGTCTGCAGCCAGCACCCTATTGTCCGGGCTGCGCACCCGTCAGGCCACGTCCCCGGCCCTGATCTGGTACGGCGGCGCCGGCGAACGGATCGAGCTTTCCGGAAAGGTGCTGGATAACTGGGTCGCCAAGACCTCGAACTTCCTCGTCGATGAACTCGACGCCGAGCCGGGAATGCGCCTCCGGCTCGACCTTCCCGTCCATTGGAAGACCCTGGTGTGGGTCCTGGCTGCCTGGCAGACCGGCTGCACCGTGGTGCTGGGCTCCCCTGCCGACGGCATACGCCCGGACGTCACCGTTACTTCGGCTGCGGACAGCGGTGCCGCGGGGACCGTCGTCGCCGTTGCGCTGGGCGCATTGGAGCTTGCGTTCCCGTCGGAGCTGCCGGCCGGCGTCGTGGACTACGCGGCCGAGGTGCGCTCCTACGCGGACACGTACATGGAAGGTACCCAGCCCGACGCCGGACAGCCGGCCCTCGTGGTCGGGGAACCGACTGCCGCCCGGGAACTTGCCGGAACGGTGTCCTACGAATCGCTCGGGACCCTGCTCGCACCCGCCGGGGACGCCGGCGGGGACGCCGCCGAAATACTGCTGGCGGCAAGCACCGACCTGCCGCTTGTCCTGGCGGGGGCGGTGGCCGCATGGGCCTCGGGCGGCGCCGTCGTCCTGACGGCGGCAGGCGCGGAGCCGGACGAGCGCGTGCTGGCGACGGAGCGGGTTACGAAGCGCTTGGAGGCTTAACAGCGCCGTACGGCTTGACCTTGCCGGGCTGGACTATGGACTCGTCGATCAGTTCATAGTCCTGCTCGAAGCCGGGCTCCTGGTCCAGTTCAGCGTTGAAGACCCAGAACCGGTACGCAAAGAACCGAAGGACCGTGGCGACGGCAATGCCCAGCACACCGGCCAGGAACAGCATGTTCTTGTCCTCGATGCCCATGGGGTAGCGGGCCACCCAGGTGAAGCCCGTGGAAATCACGATGCCTACGCCGTTGATCAGAATGAACAGTCCCAGTTCACGGCCCACGTTGTCCACGCTGCGGCGGCGGCGGAAGGTCCAGTAGCGGTTCGCAACCCAGGAGACCATGGTGGCGACGACGGCACCGACGAACCGTGCCTTGACCTCGCTGCCGGACATCGGTCCGTGCATCAGGTAGAGGGTAAGGCCGTTGTCCACCACGAAGGCCACGGCACCTACCGTGCCGAACTTGGCAACCTCACGCCAAAAAAGGGAAACCAGGCCCCGAAGCCGATCTGACAGCGATGTATTCATGACCCTCCGAG
The DNA here is from genome assembly GCF_020907405.1 of Arthrobacter sp. zg-Y769. Classification (GTDB taxonomy): domain Bacteria; phylum Actinomycetota; class Actinomycetes; order Actinomycetales; family Micrococcaceae; genus Arthrobacter_B. The sequence goes on along the minus strand of NZ_JAJJOE010000009.1, from coordinate 239,606 downwards.
GCCGATCCACGGCAGCACTCCCACAGGACTCGTGGGAAGAATTGACGGCTGCCAGTTCCCGACGCGCGGACGCACGGCGGTCAACAGCCGATATTACCGCCCCTTTATGGGAGTTTGCCCGGGGTGCAGGAGGTCAACGGCCCTGCCGGGAGGGTTTCGCAGCCCTCTTCGGTACGCTTAAGCAGTGGATTTCCCAATTATCGGCGTGATAGGCGGCGGCCAGCTCGCCCGGATGATGGCCCCGGCGGCCACAGCCCTCGGATTTGAGCTGCGTGTGCTCGCCGAGGGCCCCGATGTGTCGGCTGTCGCGGCCGTGGCCAATGCCACAGTCGGTGATTACCGGAATTTCCGGGACCTGGCCGATTTCGCAGCCGAAGTGGATGTTGTCACGTTTGACCACGAGCATGTGCCGGGTGAGCACCTGCTGGCCCTCCTGGAGAAGGGCATTAATATCCAGCCCGGCCCCGCCGCACTGATCCATGCCCAGGACAAACTGGTCATGCGTGCCGCCGTGGAGCGGCTGGGACTGCCCAACCCCCGGTGGGCGGCGGTTTCCGATCCCGGCGAGCTGGTGTCCTTCGGCAACTCGGCAGGATGGCCGGTGGTCCTGAAGACACCGCGGGGCGGTTACGACGGCAAGGGCGTGCGCATTGTGTCCGACGCCGCGGCTGCCCTGGACTGCGCCGACTGGTTTGGCTCCGGCCCGCTGCTGGCCGAGGAAAGAGTACCCTTCAGCCGCGAGTTGTCCGCCCTCGTGGCCCGCACTCCCGGCGGCGAAAGCAGGGCCTGGCCGGTGGTCGAATCCATCCAGGTGAACGGCGTCTGCGACGAGGTCATCGCGCCGGCCCCGGAGCTGGACCCCGCCGTCGCGGACGCAGCGGCAGCGGCGGCCCTTCGCCTGGCCGGGCAACTGGATGTCACCGGCGTAATGGCGGTGGAACTCTTCGAAACCCCCGGCCGCGGCCAGGGCTTCCTGATCAACGAACTGGCGATGCGCCCGCACAACTCGGGGCACTGGACCATGGACGGTTCCGTCACCGGGCAGTTCGAGCAGCACCTGCGGGCAGTCCTGGACCTCCCGCTCGGCGCCACGGCCCTGCGCGGCGGGGCCGCCGTGATGAAAAACTTCCTCGGCGGCGAAAACAGTGACCTGTTTGCCGCCTATCCGCTGGCACTGGGAGCCGAACCCGCCGTCAAGGTCCATACCTACGGCAAATCCGTGCGTCCGGGACGTAAGATCGGCCACGTTAATGCCGTCGGTTCCGCCGACGACGTCCCCGCCCTCCGCCGCAGTGCCGGCAGGGCGGCGGCCATCATCCGTGACGGCCGCGACCCCCTGAAGGAGAACTGAAGCATGCCCCACCGTGCTACCACGCCGCTGGTGGGCCTCGTTATGGGCTCGGACTCCGATTGGCCGGTCATGGACGCAGCCGCTGCGGCGCTTGCCGAATTCGACATCCCCTACGAGGCCGACGTCGTCTCGGCCCACCGGATGCCGACGGACATGCTGGAATACGGGCAGGACGCCCACAGGCGCGGCCTGCGGGTCATTATTGCCGGAGCCGGCGGGGCTGCCCACCTCCCCGGGATGCTGGCCGCCGTCACGCCGCTTCCGGTGATCGGCGTGCCCGTGCCGCTGAAGTACCTGGACGGCATTGATTCCCTCCTCTCCATTGTCCAGATGCCCGCCGGGGTGCCCGTGGCCACAGTCTCCATCGGCGGTGCCCGGAACGCCGGGCTGCTGGCAGTGCGGATGCTCGCTGCAGGTACCGACCCGCTCGCTGCCCGCCTGCAGCAGCAGCTCATCGAGTTTGCCGGGGGGCTGCGCCAGTCCGCCATGGCCAAAGGCGCGGCGCTGCGAACATCCCTGGCCGGAACGGACCTGTAGCAATGAACGAGCAACGCTCCGAGTCCACGGGCAGTTCCTACACCGATCCCGTCCGGTATCCCCAGGCCGCTTCCCCCGGGGTCCGTACCAAGCGGGCCTTCGTCCTCCTGCTGCTGACCCTGGTGCTTCCCGGATCAGCGCAGGTGGTAGCCGGGGACAGGCGCATGGGCCGGCGCGCCCTAAAAGTCACCTTCACGGTCTGGGCCGCGGCTATTGCGGCCCTCATCCTGGCCGTCACCAACCGTGCCCTGCTGATTAACTTCCTGACCAACGGCTGGGCCTCGTTCGGAATCATGATTGTCCTGGCTGTCCTGGCCGTGGCATGGGGGCTGTTGTTCCTGAACACCCTGCGCATCATCCGGCCTCCCCTGCTGCAGAACAACGTGCGGCCCCTCGTTGCCGGCTGCCTCGCGCTGCTGATGATCGGAACCAGCGGCAGCCTCGCCTACGCCGCGTACCTGCTCAACGTCAGCCGCCAGACTTTCGGCTCCATCTTTTCCTCGGGCCCGTCCCTCGATCCGGTGGACGGCCGGTACAACTTCCTGCTGATGGGCGGAGACGCCGGCGAGGACCGCACCGGCCTTCGCCCAGACAGCATCTCGATGATCAGCGTGGATGCGAAAACGGGCAAGCCCGTGACTTTCAGCATTCCCCGCAACTTCCAGAATGCCCAGTTCCCCACCGACTCCCCGCTCTACGAGGTGTACCCCGACGGCTACAACTGCGGCGACGAATGCATCATCAACAGCCTTTACCAGACGGTGACGGAGAACTACGCGGATCTCTACCCCGGGTCCGCTGATCCCGGGGCCGAAGCCATGATGGACGCCGTCAGCGGCACCCTGGGGCTTGAGGTGCAGGCCTACGTGATCGTGGACATGGGCGGCTTCGAACAGTTGGTTGATGCCATGGGCGGCGTGAAAATCAACTCCGGCGGCTGGGTGCCCATCACCGCCGGGGAAATTCCCGGCACCAACCGGCACTATCCGCCGGACGGCTGGATTCCGCCGGGCACCCAGACCCTCGACGGCTACCATGCCCTCTGGTACGCCCGCTCACGCGAGTTCGTGACCGACTACCACCGCATCGCCCGGCAGCAGTGTGTCCAGCAGGCCATGGTGGCCCAAATGGACCCGGCTACGCTCCTGACCCGCTTCCAGGCCATTGCCACTGCCGGTGGGGAGATCGTGAAAACGGACCTTCCGCAGGACCAGCTGGGCAGTTTCGTAGACCTGGCTTTGAAGGCAAAAGGCCAGCCCATGGAGCGGATGACCATCGGCCCGCCGGACTTCGGCACGGCGGCCGACAACTTCGTGACCTATCCGGACTTCAACCTGATCCACGCCCGGGTCCAGGACTTCCTGGCCGGCACCGAAGCCGCACCCGCTGAACCTGCCCCGGCACCCGCTCCGGCGGAAGAGGCCGCCCCCGCGGAAGAAGCTGCCCCCGCCGCGCCGGCGCCGGAGGCCGGCGACGGCGAAGCAGCTGACGGAACCGAGATCACCGAGGTGCCGCAGGAGGAGGAAACCGAAATAACGGTCGAGTATCTTCAGTACCTCGCGGAAATCGGCGACGACGCCACCCTGGGCTCGCTCCTGAACAACAACGGCGAGTGCAGCGCGGGATAGTCCGCCACTCCCCTGCCCTTCCAACCCGATTCGCCCAGCACCCGAAAGAGGCCCGTGTACCTGCTCCGGAACACCCTTCGACCCTACGCATGGGGATCCACCACGGCGATCGCTGAGTTGTTCGGCCGTGAGCCCTCCGGAGAGCCCGAGGCGGAGCTATGGATCGGCGCACATCCGGGTGCACCCTCGGCGCTGGTTCCGCCCGTGGACGGCAGCGAAACACTCGATGAGCTCATTGCGGCCGACCCCGAGCTGATGCTCGGTGCCGACGCCGCCGGGCGTTTCGGGTCCGAGTTGCCGTTCCTGGCGAAAATCCTGGCGGCCGGGGCACCCCTGTCGCTACAGGTCCACCCCACCCCCGAGCAGGCCCGCGCGGGCTACGCCGCGGAAGAGGAAGCCGGCGTGGACCGCGGTGCCCGGGAGCGCAATTACAAGGACGGGAACTCCAAGCCCGAAATGATCTTCGCGCTGACTCCCTTCGAGGCGCTGTGCGGGTTCCGCAATCCGGAGGAGGCGGCGGACCTTTTCCGTGCCGTCAATGCCGCAGTCACCGCTTCCGGCCGGGAGGTGCCCGAGCTGCTGGAATGGATCGTGGCGGAGCTGTCCTCCGGCCGGCCGGCACCGGCACGGCTGCAGTCGGTCTTCCGCACCCTCATCAATGACGGCGAATCCGTGCGCGGCGCCGTCGAACTGGCCGCCGCTGCCGCGGCGAAGGTCCCGGAAAACGGCGGATATGCCCGGGAAATGTCCACCCTGGCCGAGCTGAACGGCTACTACCCGGGCGATCCCGGCGTCCTGATCTCCCTGCTGCTCAACCGCGCTTCGCTGCAGCCCGGCGATGCCGTCTACCTGCCTGCCGGCAACGTCCACGCCTACCTCAGCGGGCTGGGCGTGGAGGTCATGGCATCCTCGGACAACGTGCTGCGCGGCGGGCTCACACCCAAACACATCGACGTCCCGGAGCTGCTCCGGACAGTGGATTTCCGCCCCCTGGGCATCCCGTACCTGGCGGCCGAGGACACGGGGGCGGGTCAGCAGGTATTCCGCCCGCCGTTCGAGGAGTTCGCGCTCCAGCGCCTGGAACTGGCGCAGGGACCTGCAGGCTCCGCGGGAGCGGCCCTCCCCGCCGAACTGCCGGTACTGCAGCACGGACCGGCGGTGGTCATCGCGGTACGTGGAACCATCGTCCTGACCTCCCCGGCGGGCAGCCTCGCGCTCGAAGCCGGCGACAGTGCCTTCCTTCCGGCGTTCGAGGCACCGGTGACGGCCCGGCTCGCTGCGGACTCCGCCCAGCACGACGACGGCGCGCTGGCCTTTGCCGTAACCGTCGGGACGGTTCCGGCCGGGGAAGCAGATGCTCCCCGGCTGGATATCGGGGCCTAAGCGCCTAGCGGCCCAGCCGGCCCTTCACGGCAGCAAGCACTCCGCGCGCCTTCCGCATCCCGGTCTTGGCCAGCGGCAGCGCAGTGGAGAAGACCGGGTACAGCGGCGAGAGGGGCTTGTCCCAGGTGCCGGCCAGCTGGTCCTCGTGCTTCGCCCAGCCCATCTTGAACTTCGAGACACCGTCATTGAGCAGGCCGTTGAAGTCGTACCGGGTGATCCCGCGCTCCTTCATGTCGGAGATGGCGTGCCACTTCAGGGCGTAGTTCGCCCGCAGCCGTTCACCTTCCTCCGTCATTCCGCCGTAGAGCTCGAACGAGGTGTAGTCACTGGTGGAAAGCCACAGGAACGCGACGACGTCCTCGCCCTTGAAGGCGGCGTAGACGGGGGAATCCTCGCCGAGGTTGTCGAAGATATCCAGGTAGTAGGAATCCTCGTGGATGCCGAAGTTCGCCCGCTGGGCGGTCAGCTTGTACACGGCCAGGCACTTGGCGATTTCCGCACGCGTCACGCGCCGGTATGCCAGGTCCTCGCGCCCGGACTTGCGGATGTACTGCCGGTGCTTTTTGCTCATGTCCCCGGACAGGTCCTCGAGGCTGCGCCGCAGGTCCAGGATCAGTGTCCTGCCGATGAGGATGGTGTTTTCGCTGCTGCGGAACCCGAGCCCCGGCAGTCCTGCGGCGAGCTTCCCGTCCGCGTCCCAGTCGGGTTCGATGGACAGTGCCACCGCGGAATGCGTGCTCTTTACATAGCTGCCGACGGCGTCCAGGACATCCAGTTCGCGCCCGGGTTCACCCTGCGGACCGCGGGGAATGTAGGCCAGGGCCCGGAAGGGGAAGGGCAGTGCGCGAAGCAGGACCTGCGCGCATCCGAGGACCGTGCCGGCGTCGTCGCTCACCAGGACGCGGTCTACGCTCCATCCGTGGTCGGCCTTGGTCTTCCCCCACCCCCACAGCTGCTGCGGATGTCCGCGGAAGCGGTTAACGGTTTCGTTCCAGGAGGCGGCATCGGAGCAGGGGGTAACGCGCAGTGTCATGTCTTCCAGCCTACTTGGCTCCGCTGCCTCACTGGAAAAGCCGGTGCCGGCGGCGGAAACGGCCGGGAGGCCTTAAACGCCGATGCTGCCTGCGGATCCGCAGGCAGCATCAACGGTGAGGACTAGTTCGAGCGGGCGTAGGACTCCCACTTGTGCGCCTGGTGCTCGCCGTCCACCACGCGGATGGTGCCGGACTTGGAGCGCATCACGATCGACTGGGTGAGGACGCGGTCCTTCTTGTAGCGCACGCCCCGGAGCAGATCGCCGTCGGTGATGCCGGTCGCGGCGAAGTAGCAGTTGTCGCTCGTGACCAGGTCATTGGTGGACATCACGCGGTCCAGGTCATGGCCGGCGTCGATCGCCTTCTGCTTCTCGTCGTCGGAGGTCGGCCACAGCCGGCCCTGGATGACGCCGCCCAGCGTCTTGATGGCGCAGGCGGTGATGATGCCCTCGGGAGTGCCGCCGATGCCCATCAGCGCATCAACGTCAGTGCCCTCGCGTGCTGCCGCGATGCCGCCGGCGACGTCGCCGTCCATCAGCATCCGGGTGCGCGCGCCGGCGTCGCGGATTTCCTGGACCAGGGGCTTGTGCCGGTCACGCTCCAGGATCATGACGTTGAGCTGGTTGATCTTCTTGCCCTTGGCCTTGGCAATCAGGTGCAGGTTCTGCTTGACCGGAAGGCGAAGGTCCACCATGTCGGCGGCTTCGGGTCCCGTCACCAGCTTCTCCATGTAGAAAACGGCCGAGGGGTCGAACATGGTGCCGCGTTCCGCGACGGCCAGCACGGCCAGGGCGTTGTTGATTCCCAGCGCCGTCAGGCGGGTGCCGTCGATCGGGTCCACCGCGACGTCGCACAGGGCGCCGGTGCCGTCACCCACGTGCTCGCCGTTGTAGAGCATCGGCGCTTCGTCCTTTTCACCTTCCCCGATGACCACAACGCCGTTGAAGGAGACGGTGGAAATCAGTGAACGCATCGCATCCACCGCGGCGCCGTCGGCCGCGTTCTTGTCACCGAACCCCACCCAGTGGCCGCCGGCAATGGCTGCTGCTTCGGTAACGCGGACGAGCTCCAGGGCCAGGTTGCGGTCCGGCTCGGAGTCCCCGACTGCCAATGCGGGGGAAAGTGTGGAGTACTGGGCACCTTTGGACACGTCAAACCTCATCTTCGAAATTATGATGTAGAAATTCTGCTGGATTCGTCTGTTATTCGTTTGTTGTTCGTCTGGTAATTCGTCTGTGGACACCCTACGCAAGCGGGCAGCCTTTGTCCGATCATAGTCTGCGTGCTTCCCGTCACCACCCCGTGGGGGGATTTCACCGGCGGCCGTTACCCGGAGTAGGACATCGCATCCGAATAAGAGATTATGGAGGGGTGAGTGAAACCCAGCCGGATCCCCAGCAGACCGATCAACCCGTAACGCCGGTACTGACCGCCAAGCAGGCGAAGCGGGCCAATGCCACCGTGATCGGCATGCTGATTGCAACGGGCCTCACGCTGGCACTGTGCCTGGTGCCGGTGCTGCTCAATCCCGCACCGAAGATGCAGGCCCGCAATGTCGATGTTGCGGCCGCGGCCAACCAGGCTGCCGGCGATGCCGGGTACCGCCCGCTGGCCCTGGAACTCCCGGACGGCTGGAGCGCGAACTACGCCCGCTGGAATGCCGGAACCAATGACGGCGTGCCGAACTGGGAGGTGGGATATGTCACCCCGGATACCGAGTTCATCTCCCTGACCCAGACCAACGCCGCGAATCCCACCTGGGTGTTCGAGCACACCGGGGATTCAACGGTCTCCGGCGAGCGTCCGGCCGGCGGGATCACCTGGGAGCTGCGCGATTCCTCCAACGGCGACGCCACGCTGGTCGGAGAGATCGACGGCCAGACCCTCCTGCTGTCCGGTTCCGCCGATCTGGCCGAATTCGATGTGCTGGCCGAACACGCGGTCCGGGAACTGCGCGGCAACTGACGCGACCGCCTGCGGAGTATCCCCGCCGACCCCACCGGTCCCATAGGAGTAATCTCGGTAGCGTGGAAACAGCGAACGAAAAAACCATTACCCCCGCCGACGCCTGGCAGAAACTGCGCGAAGGCAACTCCCGTTTCGTGGCAGGCACCGCCAGGCACCCCAACCAGGACGCACCGCGGCGCAGTTCACTGGTGGAGGGGCAGAACCCGTTCGCCGTGATTTTCGGCTGCTCGGACTCCCGCCTCGCCGCCGAGATCATCTTCGACCTTGGCCTCGGTGACGCTTTCGTGGTCCGCACTGCCGGCCAGGTCATTGACGACGCCGTGCTCGGCTCGCTGGAGTACAGCGTGGGCACCCTCGGCGTGCCCCTCATTGTGGTGCTCGGCCACGACAACTGCGGCGCCGTCACGGCCGCGAAGACCACCGTTGACACCGGCGTGATGCCCACCGGGTACGTCCGCAGCCTGGTGGAACGGATCACCCCGTCCGTGCTGGCGGCACAGCGCAAGGACCTGCACGAGGTCAACGACATGGTGGTTGAACACACGAAGCAGACCGCGGAACGCCTGGTGGAAAGCTCCCGGCTCATTTCCGCGGCAGTCGAGGAAGGACGCGTCGCCGTGATCGGCCTGTCCTACCGGCTGGCGGAGGGCAACGCCGAACTCGTCTCCGGTTTCGGCGCCCTCGAGCATCCGGCCGTCCTGCGTTCGACACTGCCCAAGTAGCGGTTATCACTGCGGTGCCTTCGGAGATTAGGCTGGGGGACATGACTTCTGACACCTCCGAATACCGCATCGAACACGACACCATGGGTGAGGTCCGGGTTCCGGCCTCCGCCCTCTACCGCGCCCAGACGCAGCGCGCGGTCGAGAACTTCCCCATTTCCGGCACCACGCTGGAACCATCGCACATCGAAGCGCTCGCACGGATCAAGAAGGCCGCTGCGACTGCAAACGCCGAACTGGGAGTGCTCGACGACGAGCGCGCCCGGGCCATTGAGAAGGCTGCCGACGCCGTTGCCAGCGGTGCCTACAATGACCAGTTCCCGATCGATATCTTCCAGACCGGTTCCGGCACGTCCTCGAACATGAACACCAACGAGGTCCTCGCCGAGCTCGCCACCCGTGCGCTGAAGGAAGCCGGCAGCGAGACCAGCGTCCACCCGAACGACCACGTGAATGCCTCGCAGTCCTCCAACGATGTCTTCCCGACGTCGGTGCACGTTGCCGCCGCGTCCGCGCTGATCAACAACCTGATCCCCGCCCTCGAGCACCTCGCCGTATCGCTGGAGCGCAAGGCCGAGGAATTCAAGGACGTCGTGAAGTCCGGGCGTACGCACCTGATGGACGCCACTCCGGTCACCCTCGGCCAGGAGTTCGGCGGCTACGCCGCCCAGGTCCGCTACGGCATCGAGCGTGTGCAGGCCTCCCTGCCCCGCGTGGCCGAGGTCCCGCTGGGCGGCACCGCCGTCGGCACCGGAATCAACACGCCCGCCGGCTTCCCGCAGCGCGTCATCGAGCTGCTGGCCGCAGACACCGGCCTGCCGCTGACCGAAGCCCGCGACCATTTCGAAGCGCAGGCCAACCGCGACGCGCTGGTCGAGGTTTCGGGCATGCTCCGCACCATCGCCGTCTCCTTCTCCAAGATCGCCAATGACCTGCGCTGGATGGGTTCGGGCCCCAACACCGGCCTGGGCGAGATTGCCATCCCCGATCTGCAGCCGGGCTCCTCGATCATGCCGGGCAAGGTCAATCCCGTCATCTCCGAGGCAGTCCTGCAGGTTGCCGCGCAGGTGGTGGGTAACGACGCCGCCGTGGCCTGGGCCGGCACCTTCGGTTACTTCGAACTCAACGTGGGCATCCCGGTGATCGCCGCGAACCTGCTTGAGTCCATCCGGCTCCTGGCGAATTCCTCCCGCGTGATGGCGGACAAGATGATCGACGGCATTGAAGCCAACGTCGAGCGCGCCCGCTACCTGGCTGAAGCTTCGCCGTCCATCGTGACTCCGCTGAACAAGTTCATCGGTTACGAAAACGCTGCGAAGATCGCCAAGTACTCCGTCAAGGAAGGCAAGACCATCCGCCAGGCCGTCGAGGATCTCGGCTACGTAGAGCGCGGCGAACTCACTGTGGAGCAGCTGGACAAGGCACTTGACGTCCTGTCCATGACCAAGCCCCCGCAGGCCTAGCCAACGCCGCCGCCGGCCTGGCCGGCACAGCCGCCGTCGGCACGTTGTTTACCGAAGGGGCGTCCGGAATCTGACCAGTTCATTTTCCGGGCGCCCCTTCGCCGTGCCCCCGCCGGAGTCGCAATTTGCACTCCTTCTACCAGAGTGCAAAACTTTGCTCCGTGACGAATAGTGCAGCGGGAGAAGACGGCGGACTGCGGGAACGCAAGCGGACCGCGACACGGGCGGCCATCACTGCGCATGCCCGCACCCTTACCGCCGCGCACGGTGTCAACGGCTTTACCGTTGAACAGCTGTGCGAGCGGGTAGGCGTCTCCCGCCGGACGTTTTTCAACTACTTCCCCACTAAGGAAGACGCCATCCTGGGATCGCCCGCCGACGATCTTCCGGAGGATCTGGTCCAACGCTTCATCGACGGCGGCGCCGGCTCCCCGCAGGGAGCGATCTCCCCGTCCCTGGTCGCCGACTTCGTAGACCTGGCCGTCGGTATGACCGAGCGCCTGGCCATGTCCCGCTCGGAGATGGCCCTGTTGAAGGAGGCGGTCAGCACCGAACCCCGGCTGATCTCCAAGGCCATGCGGGGCTCCCGGGAGACCGAGGAAACCTTTGCGCGGATAGTAGCTGCCCGGGAGTCCCTGCCGGCCGATGACCCGTGCGTCCGGGCAACCGTTGCCGTCTTCGGAGCACTGGTCCAGCGTGCCGGGCTCCGCTTCTTCGATCCGTCCAACACCGATTCCTACCGCAGCATCCTCGTCACCGAGGTCAATGCGGCCATCGACGTGTTTTCGTCCGCGTCTCCACTCTCCGTCGAACCGACGGACCACCGCCCTGCTTCCACCGCCCCTGCCGATACCGCCAAGGACACGTAAATGACCTCCACCGCCGAGCGTGCTTCCGGGCCGCTTCTGCTGACCCAGAAACGCATCTGGATCATCTTTTCCGCCCTGATCGCGGGCATGCTGCTTTCCAGCCTCGACCAGACCATTGTTTCGACCGCCATGCCCACCATTGTGGGAGAACTGGGCGGCGTCGAGCATCAGACCTGGATCACCACCGCCTACCTGCTGGCCACCACCATCGTGATGCCCATTTACGGCAAGTTCGGTGACGTGCTGGGCCGGCGCAACCTGTTCCTGTTCGCCATTGTCCTGTTCACGGCGGCTTCGGTCGGCTGCGCCTTCGCCACCGATTTCTGGGGCTTCGTGATCTTCCGGGCCATTCAGGGCCTTGGCGGCGGCGGCCTGATGATTCTGTCCCAGGCCATCATTGCGGACATCGTGCCCGCCGATCAGCGCGGCAAGTACCTCGGTCCGCTGGGCGGCATCTTCGGCCTCTCCGCCGTGGCCGGTCCCCTGCTGGGCGGCTTCTTCGTGGACCATATGACGTGGCAGTGGGCGTTCTACATCAACATCCCGATCGGCATCGCTGCCTTCCTGATCGCCTTCTTCACCCTGACGCTGCCGAGCAAGAAGGCAACCAAACGGATCGACATCGCCGGCGTGGTGCTGCTGTCCATTGCCACCACCTGCCTGATTTTCTTCACGGACTTCGGCGGCAGCGACGAGCGCGGCTGGACCGACCCGCTGACCCTGGCCTTCGGTGCCGGGATGCTGGCTGCGGCAACCCTGTTCGTCATGGTGGAAAACCGCGTCGCGGACCCGATCATCCCGATGAGCCTGTTCCGGAACCCGATCTTCGTCAACAGCACGGCCATCGGCTTCACCCTGGGCATGGGCATGTTCGCCGCCCTTGCCTTCGTGCCGACCTTCCTGCAGATGTCCACCGGCACCTCGGCCGCGGTCTCCGGCCTGCTGATGCTGCCGATGATGGTGGGCATGATGGGCACCTCGATCTACTCGGGTCTCGCCATCACCAAGCACGGCACCTACAAGAAGTACCCGATCATGGGTGCGGCCCTGGTGATCGCTGCCATGCTCTGGATGACCACCCTCTCCGCCGACACCCCGGTCTGGGTGATCTGCGCACAGCTGTTCGTCTTCGGCGCCGGACTCGGCTACATCATGCAGGTGGTGGTCCTGGTGGTGCAGAACTCCGTCCCTGTGGACCAGATCGGCACCGCGACCTCCAGCAACAACTACTTCCGCGAGGTCGGTGCCTCCCTGGGCGTGGCCATCTTCGGTGCCATGTTCACCTCGCGCCTTTCGGACAATCTGAATGAGGTCTTCACCAAGGCCGGCTTCGATCCTTCCGCGGCCGGGGAGGCCACCGCGACCCTGCAGCCGTCCGTCATGAACGATCTGCCGGAACCGATCCGGGACGGCATTGTCACCGCCTATGCCGATTCGCTGGCCCCCGTTTTCTGGTACCTGATCCCGTTCCTGGTCATCGCGCTGGTCCTGGCCTTCTTCCTGAAGCAGATTCCGTTGTCCGACGTCGCCGGAATGGTGGCCCGCGGAGAAGCCGTCGCCGGCCCGGAGGCGGACCGACTGGAGGCCGAACGCCTGGCCGCGCTCAAGGGAACCGGACCGAAGCCCGCCGGACCCGCAGGCGGGCCTGCTGAAACCGGGCCTGCTGAAACCGGATCCGCGGAAGCCGAAGAGCCTCCTGCACAGGCACCGGAGAACCCCTACCGGGAGAAGTAGCAGCTTCAACTGCGCCCGGCTGGCAAAGGGCCGCTCCGCTGCTGCGGGGCGGCCCTCGCCGTGCAGCGCATCAGCGGATCAGCGGTCGAAGACGGGCACGCCGTCGGAAGCCAGGGCCACGTCAATGAGCATCCGGTGCCTCTCGCTCAGGGGCGGCAGGGCATCCAGGGCGTACCAGCCGACCTCGGTGGACTCGTCGTCGTTCACCCGTGCCGTTCCGGAAACGTACCTGCAGCTGAAGGCGAGGTTCAGGAAGGAGCAGACATCCCCGTTGGGAAAGGTGACCGGCCCGTGGGCGCCGACGTGGATGAGGTGTTCCAGCTCGGCCCGGATACCGGTTTCCTCTTCCACCTCGCGCAGGGCTCCCGGCCCTGCCTCCTCGCCCGGTTCGAGTATTCCGGTGATCAGCGCCCAGCGGCCGTTATCCGCACGCCGGCCCAGGAGCACCTGCCCTTCGGCGTTGAATACCACTGCCGTAACGCCGGGAAGCCAAAGCGGATCGTGTCCTATCCGCTCGCGCAGGGACAGGACAAAATCGGGGGTAGGCATGGTCCTACTGTAGGGCAGGGGCCAGCATGGCGACGGCGGCCCCCAGGAGGAGGAAGGGCCCGAAGGCCACGGCGGACGACGCCGTTCCCCGCCCCGTGAGGATCAGGGCCACCCCCCAGAGCCCGCCGAAGACAAACGCAGCCACCGCCCCCGCCAGCACGTGGCCGGCGCCGAGGAACCCCAGGTAAAGGCCCAGCAGTCCGCCAAGCTTGACGTCCCCGAAGCCCAGGCCGGCCGGGCTCAGGAGCCGCAGGGCAAAAAACCCGGCCCACAGCGCGGCGGCACCCAGCAGCATGGCAGCCACCCGGTCCGGTTCCCCGGCGGCGAGCGCGGCACCGCCCAGCAGTCCGCCGGCTATGGGATAGGACGGCAGGACCAGCGCATTGGGCAGGCGGCGTGTGCGGATATCGGTCACGGCCAGCCGGACGGCGACAGCGGCGAACCAAACGAGTGCCGCGCCCAGCAGGACCACGGCAACTGATGCACCAGCCGCACCGGCCGTACCCGCCCCGTAGTAACCCGCCAGGATCTGGATCATGGGCACACCGTACCCACAGCGGACGCAGTTCCGGGACGCAGCGGTGCCGCTGTGGACAACTCAGCCGATCTGGCCTTCCTCCAGCAGTTCGGTCACCAGTGCCGCGATGGGGGAACGCTCCGAGCGTGTCAGCGTCACGTGCCCGAACAGCGGATGGCCCTTGAGCGTCTCGACCACGGCCGCCACGCCGTCGTGCCGGCCCACCCGCAGGTTGTCCCGCTGCGCGACATCGTGGGTCAAAACCACCTTCGAGTTCTGCCCGATTCGGGACAGGACCGTGAGCAGGACATTCTTCTCCAGGGACTGGGCCTCGTCCACGATCACGAAGGCGTCATGAAGTGACCGGCCCCGGATGTGGGTCAGGGGCAGCACCTCGAGCATGCCGCGGTCCAGGACCTCCTCCACCACCTCCACGGACACCAGCGCCTCCAGGGTGTCGAAGACCGCCTGGCCCCAGGGACCCATTTTTTCGGACTCCGTGCCGGGCAGGTAGCCCAGCTCCTGCCCGCCCACTGCGTAGAGCGGCCGGAACACCATCACCTTGCGGTGTTCCCTGCGCTCGAGCACTGCCTCCAGCCCGGCACACAGGGCCAGCGCCGACTTACCCGTACCCGCACGGCCGCCCAGCGAAACTATGCCCACCTCCCGGTCCATCAGCAGGTCGATGGCCAGCCGCTGTTCCGCCGATCGTCCATGCAGCCCGAAGACGTCCCGGTCCCCGCGGACCAGCCGCAGCCGCTTATCTGCTCCCACCCGTCCCAGCGCCGAAGCCCGCCCGGCCATCAGCACCGTGCCGGTGTTGACGGGCAGGTCCGCGGCCTCGGGGATCAGCAGCGGCTGGTGGTCGTACAGGAGGGCCATGTCCGCGTCGGAGATTTCCAGTTCCGCCACTCCGGTCCAGCCCGAATCCCGGACCAGCTCGTTGCGGTATTCATCCGCCGCCAGTCCCATAGCCGAGGCCTTCACGCGCATGGGCAGGTCCTTGGACACCACCGTCACGTTCCGGCCGCCGTCGGCCAGGCTCTTGGCCACGGCGAGGATCCGGCTGTCATTGTCGCTGCCGCGGATGCCCGCGGGCAGCACATCGGTGGAGATGTGGTTCAGCTCCACCCGCAGCGTTCCGCCGCTCTCCCCCAACGGGACGGGTGCCCCGAGCCCGCCGTGCCGGATCCGCAGGTCATCCAGCAGCCGCAGCGCATTCCGCGCGAAATAGCCAAGCTCGGGATCCTGCCGCTTGCGCTCCAGCTCGGTGATGACCACCAGCGGAAGGATCACCTCGTGTTCGGCAAAGCGGAGGACCGCCCGCGGATCGGACAGCAGCACCGAGGTGTCCAGCACAAAGCTGGCCCGTTCCGGTTCCTGCACTTTCTGTTCAGCTGCCACGTGGAACTCCCGTCAGGGGCGCCCCAGGGCCCCGGTCGCTGGATGTATTCCATAAGGTGTTGCATTGGTGCTCATATACCGGCCGGCCGCTGCCGGTCGATAGCACCAAAGTACGCCCGCTAGGCGCAGCCCCGCAGCAGGACACGGCCGGTCATGGCCTGTCATGGCCTGTTGCGGCCGCAGGAGAATCGTTAGGAGCCGAAGCGCCGCTGCCGGCTAGCATAGTCACGCAGGGCGCGGAGGAAGTCCACCCGCCGGAAATCCGGCCAGAGCGCTTCGCAGAAGTAGAACTCGCTGTAGGCGCTCTGCCACATCAGGAAGCCGGAGAGGCGCTGTTCACCGGAGGTCCTAATCACCAGTTCCGGGTCCGGCTGGCCGCGCGTATAGAGGTACTCGGAAATCCTGGTGTCGCAGATTTCCTCGGTTACCTCCGCGATCCCCTTGCCTTCGGCTTCGGCGTCCCGCAGGAGTTCCTTGACGGCGTCCACGATTTCCCGCCGTCCGCCGTAACCGATGGCCACGTTCACATGCAGCCCATCGGCGTCGCCGGTGCTTTCGCCAAGCTCGGTGAGCTGCTTGGCCAGCCGGGACGGGAGGATCTCCAGGGCCCCTACCGGCTGGACCCGAAGGTTGCCCTCTTCGCCCAGGCGGTCCAGGGTGTTGCCGATAATGTCCAGCAGCGGTTCCAGCTCGTCCGCATCACGGTTGAGGTTGTCCGTAGACAGCATGTACAGGGTCACCATCCGCACACCGAGTTCCTGGCACCAGCCCAGGAACTCCAGGATCTTGTCCGCTCCGGCCTGGTGCCCGTCGCTGGTGGGCGCACCGGCAAGCTTGGCCCACCGCCGGTTTCCATCCACCATTACCCCGATGTGTTCGGGGATGCGGTCTCCGATCAGGGACCGCCGCAGCTTACGCTCGTAGTAGGCGTAGACAACACCGGGGAATTTCATTGTTTGCCTCACGTGCCTGGGATCCGGAGCGGGCACCGACAAACGGTCCCGCTGCCCCGGGTCTGCCCAAAGGATAAAAATCTTCTCCTAGGCTACCGCTAGCTCGGCTTGCCGAAGCGCAGATCGGTGCGGGCGGAGGCTTACGGATCCGTAAGTTACCCGAACGTAGGTTAGAATTTCCGTTATGGATTCGTCACCATTCAATGCCCCTGCCTCAAGGGTTCCGGCCCAGCATGACCCCGAATCGAAGGCCGCACCGGGCCCCCTGGAAAGCGCCGTCGAGGCCGTTGCCGAAGAACTCGAAATCAAGCCCCGGCTGCGCGGCTGGCTGCATGCCGGCGCCACGCCGCTCGCCCTGGTGGCCGGGATCATCCTGGTGGTTCTCGCTCCCACGGCCGACACCCGGATCGCCTCCGCGGTCTACGCCTTTACCGGGGTGCTGCTGTTCGGCACCAGCGCCGTCTATCACCGCGGCAATTGGTCGCCGAAGGTCAAAACGGTCCTGAAACGCCTGGACCACACCAACATCATGCTGGTGATTGCCGGTTCCTACACGCCGCTGGCCTGGTCCCTGCTGCCCCGGGACAGTGCCGTGACCCTGCTGTGGATCATCTGGGCCGGCGCCCTGGTCGGTGTCGCGTTCCGGCTCCTGTGGCTGAATGCCCCCCGCTGGCTCTACACACCCGTGTACATTGCCCTGGGCTGCGCGTCCCTGTTCTACATTCCGGATTTCTACCGGACCAACCCCACCGCAGCCCTGCTCATCTGCATCGGCGGTGCAATGTACATTGCCGGTGCCGTCATGTACGCAATGAAGAAGCCGAACCCCTCCGTGGAGTGGTTCGGCTTCCACGAGATCTTCCACGCCTTTACGCTGGCCGGCTTCGCTGCCCATTACGCAGCCATCCTGATGGCCGTCCGGTCGGTGGCCGGCTAGGAGCAGCTAGGAACGCAGTGCGCGGAACTGGGCCGCCAGGTCCTCCGGAGTGGACACCGGGCGGCTGCAGACCATACCGCGGCACAGGTAGGCCAGCGCTCCCCCGTCCGGTGCGGGCCGGTCGCGCAGCAGCGGCACCGACGTTTCCCCGCCGGGTCCGGACGCCACGACGACGGCGGGACCGCCCGCCGTCCGCCCGGCCCGGAGCAGCTGCCCCACCAGGGCAGGGTCGCTGCCGGTGACGGCCAGTTCGCGCGGTCCCTCCAGTGCCTGCACGAGAACGGACATGGCCCAGCCCCCGGCCCGCGGTGCGCGCGCCGCCACCAGCTGCACGTGGGCGAGCAGCGCTTCCGCAATGGCACGGTGCCGCGAGGACCCGGAATAGGCCGCGTAGGTCACCAGTACGCCGGCGAACAATGCGGTGCCGCTGGGAGTGGGTCCGTCCATCGGATCGGCTGCGGAGAGCGACCCTTGTGCGGCTGCGAGCTGGTCCGTGCGCACTGCGGTGTCCTGCAGGACGCCGTCCACGATGAAGCGCTGCTCGGCGGCCAGCACCAGCTCCTCTGCGGCGCGGTACCACTGCTCCTCACCGGTGGCGGCGTAGAGCGCAAACAGCCCCTCCGCGGCACCGGCATAATCTTCAAGCAGGCCTTCAATTCCAGCGGCGGTGCCGGCATGGGAAACCCGTGCCAGCAGGCCGTTTCGGTGGTGGACGCGCAGCAGGTAGCCGGCAGCTTCCCGGGCCAGGTCCAGCAGGCCGGCTGCCTTCTCCCCTGGGTCCCCGGCGTCGCCGAGGGCCAGCGCGGCATCGGCCAGGCCGGCGATGGCCAGGCCGTTCCATCCCGCCACCACTTTGTCATCGCGTTCGGGCTGGGGCCGCCGGTCCCGCACGGCCAGCAGCGCGGGCCGCACGCGCTGCCAGAGCTGCTCCTCCTCCGGCTCCAGGCTGCGCCCGAAATGCAGGGTGGACGCGCCGTCCTCCATCCGCCCGGTTTCAAGGTCCAGCAGGGAGAGCACAGCGTTAGCGTCCGCCCCGGAACCGGCCAGGACGGTGCGGAGCTCATCGGGTGTCCATACATAGGTGGCACCCTCCCGGCGGTGCCCGTCAACGAGGGTATCGGCGTCGAGCGAGGACGCGAACCCTCCCCCCTCCACACGCAGCCGTTTCGCCAGCCAGTCCGCGGTATCGGCGCTGACCTGCAGGGCCAGCCGCCGCTGGTCCGAAGTGGGTGCCGAGCGGCTCCAATGGGCATAGAGGCGCAGCAGCTGGGCGTTGTCGTAAAGCATCTTTTCGAAGTGCGGGATGGCCCAGGCACGGTCCACGGTGTACCGGGCGAAACCGCCTTCAAGCTGGTCGTAGAGTCCGCTGCGGGCCATGGTTTCGAGCGTGCGGCCGGCCACGGACGCGGCGGCCTCAGCCGCCGGGCGGTCAGTGGATCCGTAAACCAGCAGGAACCGCAGCAGGGGTGACGGCGGGAACTTCGGCGCACCGCCCAGTCCGCCGAAACGGGGATCTTCCTGCTCCGCCACGGCCTCGACGCCGGCCGCAAGCACGTCACCGGAGAGCGGCCCGGATTCGGCGGCCAGCTCCAGGGTGCCGACGAGCCGGCGGTTTCCAGCCTGGGCGGAGGCCAGGTGCGCGGCAATCTGTGCCGCGCTTGTCTCGACTTCCTCCGGACGGTCCCGCCAGGCGGAGGAAACCGCTTCCATTACCTGCCGGAAGGAGGGCATACCCTGCAGCTGGCGGGGCGGGAAATAGGTGCCGGCGTAAAAGGTGCGGCCGTCCGGAAGGGTAAACACGCTCATGGGCCAGCCACCCTGTCCGGTGAGGGCCTGCGTGGCAGCCATGTACACGGCGTCAACGTCGGGGCGTTCCTCGCGGTCCACCTTCACCGAGACGAAGTTCTCATTCAGGTACTGCGCCGTTGCGGCATCTTCGAACGATTCATGCGCCATGACGTGGCACCAGTGGCAGGCTGCATAGCCCACCGAGATAAAGACCGGAACATTCCGGCGCCGGGCTTCGGCGAAGGCCGCATCGCCGAAGGGCCACCAGTCAACAGGATTGTCCGCATGCTGGCGCAGATAGGCCGAAGCCTGGTTCCTCAGTCTCTCGGCCATGGCGTGCCCGCTACCGCAGGTGGTCCCAGGTGGTGTCCCGGTCCGCCGGATCGTCCACGGCCTTGTCCAGGTAAAGCGCCGTCCGGGAGGCCTCCGGGCGCCCGGAAGCTTCCGGATCCGCGGCGGCAGCGGCTTCCTGCTCGGCCAGCACCTGTTCGCGGTAGCGGACCCGGCGGATGCGCTTGGTCATGTCGCGGATCAGGAAAATGATCGCGATCACCACAAAGAGCGTAAAGAGGAACCCCAGCGTGCCCGGGGTGACATCTTCTGCGGCAACTCCCGGCGCGAGGGTCTCGTCCGGTGCCGGGGTAACGGCCGTAGCCAGGCTGTACAGGAAGTTCACGGTATATCTCTCTAGTCGCCGATACTGCGGCGGAACCTTTGGTTCCTAGGGTCTATCGTATGCCAGCGAACAGGTCCGTTTCGGGCAGCTCGGTTTCCACCCGGGACTCGATCAGGGAGTAGTCCTCCCAGGGCCAGACCTTGCGCTGCAGGTCGGGGCTGACCGCAAAAAAGAACCCGTCCGGATCGACCTGCGTGCGGTGGCTGCGCAGGGCCTCATCCCGTACCTCGAAGAAGTCCCCGCATTCGATCTGGGTGGTGGTGGAGTGCACGGGCACGGGCGGCTGGTGGCCTTCCGTGTCGGTTTCCTGCCAGGCGGCGATCCGTTCGGCGTACGGGGACTGCAGGCCGGCCTCTTCCAGCGCAAAGTGCAGTGCGCGGAACCGCTCGGGGTTGAACGCCCGGTCGTAGTAGAGCTTCAGGGGCTCCCAGGCAGCACCGGTCCCGGGATACCGTGCCGGGTCGCCGGCGGCGGCAAAGGCTTCCACGGCGACCTTGTGGGCCATGATGTGGTCGGGGTGCGGATAACCGCCGTTTTCGTCATAGCTGATGATCACGTGCGGGCGGAACTCACGGACCAGCTTCACCAGCGGCGCCGCTGCCCGTTCCAGCGGCTGCAGGGCGAAGCACCCGAAAGGCAGGTCCGGCAGCGGATCACCCTCGGGCAGGCCTGAGTCGGCAAAGCCCAGCCAGCGGTGCCGGATTCCCAGGGCAGCCCGTGCCGCCGCCATTTCCTTCCGGCGCAGTCCGGCGAGGTCCCGTTTGCCGGCGGGGTCGCTTTCGGCGCCGGGGTTGAGGATGGAGCCCCGTTCACCGCCGGTGCAGGTGGCCACCATTACCTCGACACCGGCAGCGGCGTAGGACGCCATCATGGCAGCGCCCTTGCTGGCCTCGTCGTCAGGGTGGGCATGCACCGCGAGCAGGCGCAGCGGTGCGGTGGGCCGGGATTCGGTGCTTTCGCGGGCAGACAAGGCAACTCCTGATGTAAGCGGATTATGACGATGGAATCGACGGCTAAAATAGGCGTGTGAGTACTTCGGAAACTCGTCCCGAGACGTCGGCACCCCAGCAGCCGGACGTTTCCACGTCCCAGTCCAGATTAGCCAATCGCTACGGCACCCCCAAGCGGCGCCTGTCCCGGCGGGCGCGCATCATCGCGGTGTCCACTGCTGTGACTGCCGGCGTAGTGGCCGCTGCGTGGATGAACATCCCCTCCTCCACCGGAACGGTGACGTCGAAGGACGTGGGCTTCAGCCTTCCGGAGGACGGACGCGTGCTGGTGGATTTCAAGGTCGACAAATCGGCCGGCAGTACCGCTGCCTGCGCCATTCAGGCGCTCAACGAAAGCTACGCCGTCGTAGGCTGGAAGACAGTAATCCTGGGTCCGGACGCACCGGAAAGCAGCACCCGGCAGGTTGAACTCCGCACGGACTCCCCGGCGGTCACCGGCGGGGTGAATAGCTGCTGGATCGTGGACGGGGATTAGCCCCCGTTACCCGTTCGTCCCGCATATTGGGTTAAGCCCCCGGGCAAACTAGTATGGAAAGCACGACATGCCCCGCCCAGGTGACCGGCTGGTCTTTGGTTGAGATTCCAAACCAGACGGCCTCCGCCCGGCGGGGTCTTTGCTTGTCAGGCCAATCCGGCCGGCGGGCATCCAGCCATGCCGGACCAATCGATGGCCCGGACGTTTATATAAGGAGATACCCGTGTCAACCAACAGCGCACCTGTCGCCTGGCTCACGCAGGAGTCTTACGACCGCCTCAAGGCGGAACTTGAGCATCTGTCCGGCCCCGGACGGACGGAGATTGTTGCCCGCATCGAGCAGGCACGCTCTGAGGGCGACCTCAAGGAAAACGGCGGCTACCACGCAGCGAAGGAAGAGCAGGGCAAGACCGAGGCCCGCATCCGCCAGCTGACCCAGCTCCTTGAAACCGCACATGTTGGTGAATCCCCGGCGGATGACGGCGTAGTTGAGCCGGGCATGCTGGTGGAAGCGCGCGTCGCAGGCGACGTGGAAACCTTCCTGCTGGGCAGCCGCGAGATTGCCGGTGACGGCAGCATCGACGTCTACAGCGAAAAGTCTCCGCTGGGTGCGTCCATCCAGGGCCTCAAGGCCGGGGACAGCACCACGTACACCGCGCCGAACGGCAAGAGCATCACCGTGGAAATCATCTCCGCCAAGCCGTACGTCGCTTAGGTTTTTCCACCCAGGAACTGCAGGCGGGCCTCTCCTACGGGAGGGCCCGCCTTTGTGTTGGCGCCTCCCGGCGCAGCACGACGGCGGCCAGCACCCCGCCGGCTGCCCCGAACAGATGTGCCTGCCACGAGACGCCCCAGGACGTGGGGAAAATACCCCAGAGAATTGATCCGTAGATCAGGAACAGCACGCCGCTGAGCAGGATCTGGGCGAGGTTCCGGTTATAGAAGCCGCGGACGATCAGATACGCGAACAATCCGAACACCACGCCCGAAACACCCACGGTCAGTCCGCTGCCGAACAGCCACACCCCGACTCCGGAGCACAGCCAGGAGATGGCCAGCACCGAGACGAACCGCCGGACCCCTTCGAGCAGGGTCAGGAACGAAAAAACAATCAGGGGCAGTGTGTTGCCCAGGAGGTGGGAGGGCCCGGCATGCAGCAGCGGCGCGAACACCACGCCGTCGAGCCCCTCCAGCTGCCGCGGCAGGATTCCCAGCAGCGGAAAAACGATCGGTTTGATGAGGATCGTGAGCAGGTACACCGCCCACAGTGCGGCGGCAAACAGCAGCGAGCCGGTCAGTGCGGTTCGTACGCGGGAGGCAGCCATGGGCTTAACCCGTCAGCACTACGGGCTGGAAACCAACGGTGCGCAGGTTTTTCAGCACCAGTTCGCAGTGCTCGTGCCCCTTGGTTTCCATGTTGATGGTGATGGCGACATCTCCCATGCTGATGGATCCTCCTACCCTTGTGTGGTCTACGCCGGTGACATTGGCATCCGATTCCGCAATGATCCGCGAAATGGTGGCCAATGACCCGGGACGGTCATCAAGGAGCATACGGACCACCAGGTAACGGCCCGCAGCGGCCAGTCCACGCTGGATCACCTTCAGCATCAGCATCGGATCAATGTTGCCGCCGGAGAGGATCACCGCTGTGTTCCCGGGGTTTTCTATCTTCCCGTCCATCAGGGCTGCGACTCCCACGGCCCCCGCCGGTTCCACGACCATCTTGGCACGCTCGAGGAGGAAAATCAGCGCGCGGGCCAGGGAATCCTCGCTCACGGTCACTACATCGTCCACCAGTTCCCGGATGATCGAGAACGGCAGCTGTCCGGGGCTTCCGACGGCGATGCCGTCCGCGATGGTGCTGACGCGGGTAAGCGGCACCAGGGCGTCAGCTGCCAGCGACGGCGGATACGACGCCGCGTTTTCCGCCTGCACGCCAATGATCCGGATTTCGCGCCCCAGCTCCCGTGCGCGGGATTTGAGCGCGACGGCGACGCCGGCGAGCAGTCCGCCGCCGCCCACCCCCATCAGCACGGTGTCCAGATCAGGTATCTGGTCCAGGAGCTCGAGCCCGATGGTCCCCTGCCCGGCCACCACATCCACGTTGTCGAAGGGGTGGACAAAAACGGCACCCGATTGGTCGGCGTACCGCTGGGCCTCCGCCAGGGCTTCGTCCACGGTATGGCCGTGCAGGATGACTTCCGCGCCGTGCCCCCTGGTGGCGGCCAGCTTGGGCAGCGCCACCCCCAACGGCATGTAGATGCGGGCGGCGATGCCCAGCCGGGCCGCTGCCACCGCCACCCCCTGGGCATGGTTCCCGGCGGAAGCCGCTACGACGCCCCGCGCTTTGTCGGAGGGGGACAGCTTAGCCATGCGGACGTACGCGCCGCGGACCTTGAAGGAGCCCGCACGCTGGAGGTTTTCACACTTGAGGTAGACCGGGGATCCGGTCTCCCGCGCCAGGGCCCGTGACATCTCTACGGGTGTGTGGGCAATAACGCCGTCTAGCAGCTTCGCCGCCGCCCGGATGTCGTCCAGGGTGACGGGCAGGTTGGCGAGATCGGTCATGGGCTGCGCTCTTCCTCTGTAGCCAATGTTTCCTCGGTGCCCGCATCCTCCGTGCCGGAAGCGTCTTCCCCCGGTGCGGGGGAACGGCCGTCGTCGTCCTCTTCCCCCTCCTGATCCATGGCCGGGTCATCCTCCCAGCCGCGCGCTGCAATGTACCGGATCATCGTGTTGAGGATGGCCAGCAGCGGCACGGAGAACAGGGCTCCGGGGATCCCTGCGGCGAGGGTTCCGCCCGTGACGGCCAGGATCACCGCCAGGGGGTGGAGGGATACGGCCCGGCCCATAACCAGCGGCTGGAGGATATGGGATTCCAGCTGCTGCACCAGCAGGACAATGCCCAGCATGATCAATGCGTTGATTCCGCCGTTCGCGACCAGCGCCAGCAGGACGGCCACGAAGCCGGTGACGAAGGCGCCCACCAACGGCACGAACGAGCCCAGGAACACCAGGACCGCGAGCGGCAGTGCCAGCGGAACACCGATGAGGGCCGCTCCGCCGCCGATGCCGATGGCATCGATGAGTGCCACCACCACCTGCACCCGGACGTAGTTGACCATGGATTCCCAGCCGTGGATTCCGGCTCCGTAGGCGGCGGGGCGTGCCCTGCGCGGCAGCAGCCCGGAGGTGAATTCCCAGATGCGGCGGCCGTCCAGCAGGAAGAAGACCAGGGCGAAGAGGGTCAGCAGGATGCCTGCGGCGAAGTGTCCGGCACTGCTGCCCACGCTGAGGGCTCCGGAAAGGATGTTTGCCGAGTTGTTCTGCAGGGTATTGGTGGCTTCATCGAACAAGGAGTCCATCTGGCCGGCGGAGATGTTCAACGGACCGGAGGACAACCACTCCTGGACCTGGCGGACCCCCGCAAGCGTTTCTCCCCAGAGGTCCCGGAACCCGAGGGCGAGCTGGCGTCCCACCAGGGTCAGCGCGGCGGTAATGACGGCGAGGAAGGCCACGATGGTCACGGCCACCGACAATCCGCCGGGGAGCCGGTTCCGCCGCAGCCAGTTCGAGACCGGTGACAGCAGCCCGGCCAGCAGCGCCGCGATCATCAGCGGGATAATCAGCAGCGAGAAGTGGCTGAGGATCCAGACCAGCCCGGCGCCGACAATCAACACAACTCCGACGCGCCAGGCCCAGGCGGCACTTACCCGCAGGGCGAAGGGGACTTCGTCATTGTTCCGGTTGGAATTAGCCGCCGCCGCCTGCAGCACACGGGGGGCAGCTGTCCGGCGTACGTGGGGTTTCATGGGGCCATCTTTCCATACCGGGCTTCGCCGGGACCCGTCTTTACGTGCCTATCCCCGGCTGTTAACGCCGGCAGGCTCGGCGCGGATGCCCCACCGGGCCGAAAAGGCCTGCCCCGGTGGCAGCCAGACCAGCCCCTCCCCCGAGTTCAGGGCGTTGGCCGGTGCCGTCATCGGTTCAAGGGCCACCGCGCACCGCTGGCCGGGGAACTTGTCAGTCACGAACACGTGCACATAAGCACATTCGGCGCCGGTCCAGAGGCTGACCGTGCGTCCGTCCGGTGCCGTCAGTACATGCCGGTGGATGCCGGTGTCATCGTCATCGAAGGACAGGTCCGTATAGGCACTGTCCAGCTCCAGCTCCCCCAGCCGTGTTCCGGACCGGAGGTCCGCCGCTCCGGAAGGCTGCTGCCGGCCGTTGGGGATGAGGCGGTCATCAACGGTCAGCACGGTGGACGCGGCAACCGTCAGCACCAGGTCTTCGGTCGGTACATCGCCGAGCCGCAGGAACGGATGGGCGCCGAGGGCAACGGGTGCGGCCTCGACACCCACATTCGTCAGGCTTTGGCGCACGTGCAGTCCGCCGTCGTCGTCGAGGCTGTAGCGGGCCCGGTGCAGCAGGTGGAACGGATACCCGTGCTGCGGGAAGATTTCGGCACTCAGTTCCACGGCGCCGGGAACCTGTTCCAGGGCCGTGTAGCCGGTGTTGCGCAGCAGTCCGTGGCTGGCATGCCCGCGGGAGGGCTCAGTGATGTCCAGCTGCTGGGTTTTCCCGTCCAGCGTCCAGCGTCCGTCCGCTACCCGGTTGGGCCAGGGCGCAAGGAGCACGCCATTGGCGGAGGGAGGAATGGCGCTGTCCGGGTACGTCTGCACCAGGTCCACGCCGTCAACCGTGTACCTGCGCAGTGCGCCGGCCAGGGATGCGATGACGGCGCGGGCGCCGCCGCGGCTGATTTCGTATTGCGGGCCGGTGGCCGGGTAGGCCTCCGTCGATTCGCTGCCGGTTGCGTCCATGCCGCACAATCCTACCCGCGCGCCCCGGTGTTCACTCATCGAAATGGGTACTCACCCGATCGCTTACGGCAGCCACCACCCCGGCCGCGACGTTGCGGATTTTAATATTGCGGCTGTTGGAGACGCTGCGGAGGATATCGATCGCTGCCTGCTGGCTGCACCCGTTCTGCCCCATGATGATGCCCGCCGCCAGGTCCACGACCGTCCGCGATTCCAGCGCCGCCTGCAGGTTCGCCGCCCGGTTCGCCTGCGCATCAAGTAGCAGCACCAGGCGGAGGACCTTGGCTATTTCGGCGGCAACGGCACGCACACCGGCAATCCCGCCCGGTTCGAATGCGTATGGCCGCGCGGCATAACAGCACAGGACCGCGCGGCCCCCCTCCAGCGGCAGGGCGACGGCGGCAATCGACCGGATGCCGGAGCCGACGGCCCCGTCGGCCTCGTTCGGGACCGCCCATCGCCGTTCCGCGGCGAGGTCCGGCAGCACGACGTCGGGTCCGCCGCCCAGCACCGTGCCGGCCGGGCTGCCTGGTCCATACTCGGATGGGGTGGGGGGCAGTCCGTGGGTCCGGGCGGTAAGGAGCGGCCGGCGGCTGCGCTCAACGGCAATCGAGCAGCCGTCCGGCGGGGACAGGCCCAACCGGCGGGCGGCGGTAGCGGCCGCTTCGGCGAGGAATACGTCCGTGTCCGTTCCGGCCAGCAGGGCGGAGACGAGCTCGTTAACCACCGACTGCTGCTCTGGTTCGGCCATAGAAGACTCCTTCTCCAACTGCGGTCAGCCCCGCGCAGTGCGCCGTCCCGCCCGTCCTTCGTGCACAGTTGCCCCGGGGCCGGCCCCGCGGCGGGACGCCCCGCCGCCATGCTACGTCCGCCTGCCTACTGTGCCCAGAGTCCGGGCCCATATTGGCGGGCGGGTGCGGCAGTGTTCGGTGCGGCTTAACAACGGAAGGACCGCAGGCTTTGCGCCTGCGGTCCTTCCGGGAGTACTACCGTTCAGTCATTACCGCGCAGATTAGTCGCTGCCGCGCAGGATCGACAGGAGACGGATGATCTCCACGTACAGCCACACCAGCGTGACGGTCAGGCCGAACGCTGCAGTCCAGGAGTAACGCTCCGGGGTGCCGGCCTTGACGCCCTGTTCAATGGACGTGAAGTCCATGATCAGCGAGAACGCCGCCAGTCCAATGGCCAGGACGCCGATGAAGACGCCCAGCGGGATCCCGAAGATTTCGGCTCCGCGCAGGCCCCACGGGTCCTGTACCCCGCCGAAGATCATCAGGCCGACGTTGAGCAGGGAGAAGACCGCGTAGCCGATGATGGCGATCATGAAGAAACGCACTGCCTTCGGCGTGGCCCGGACCTTGCCGCTGCGGAACAGCACCAGCGTGACGCCGAAGACCGCCAGCGTGCCCAGCACGGCCTGGAGCCCGACGCCGGGGTACATCCCGTCCAGGACAGCGGTGAGGCCACCGAGGAACATACCTTCAAGGAACGCGTAGGCCAGGATCAGTGCCGGAACCGGCTCACGCTTGAAGGCGTTGACCAGGCCCAGGACGAATCCGCCCAGGGCACCCAGGATCATCAGGCCGCCGCCGATCCCCGGCAGCAGGAAGGTGGGGACCGCTGCACCTACCAGGACCATTGCCAGGCAGAAGACCGTCTTCATGATGACGTCGTCGTAGGTCATGCGGCCCATGTCCGACGGCTTCGCCGAAGGAGCCGTGTAAAGGTCCTGCAGCTGCTGCGGGGTCATGTAGCTGTTGTCAGTTGCCAGTGAACCCGTGGCGGTGCCGCCGCGGGTCTGGGAACGGAAGTTTTTACCGTTGAAAACCGGATTTCCGCCAAGTGCCATTGAATCTGTCCTCCATCTGGGGGGCTGTTTCAGCCCAGCCTACCAATCACAACGATCACCGGGGGCCGGGGATTCCCGGAAATTCAGTGCTTCCGGGTAACAGTTCGGTACATGCGGGTCCCGGAGCGACCCGGACCCTTGCCTGTGGAAACGGACTCGTTACCCGATCGCGACATGCGCGCCGGGATAAACGTCACTGCCTGAAACAAATCGTGGGTAGCATGTTCCCCAATCGGTGACCCGTGTCACATCTGCCCGCCTGCGCGCCGCTTCTTCGGTTCCGCAGCCCTGCGTGGAGGTTTCAGAACTTGGTAAGAACATCGGCGCTGACCCGGTACTTGGGGATGCTGGCGGCGGTGGCAGCAATGTTCGCTGCCCTGCTGCTCGCGGCTCCAGCCGCGTCCGCGACAACGGCAACGCCTGACGCCTCGCCGTCAGCCACTAGTCCCGCCCCCGGGGCGGACTACCGCGACCGGATCAGCGGCGTCATCAAGAATGAGGGCACCCCGCTGGAGGGGGTGAAAATCACCGCGACCGGCAACGGGTACGAGGGCGAAGCCGTCACCGGGGCAAACGGCTCCTGGTCCATCGGCGTCCCGCAGCAGGGTGCGTATGAAGTGGAACTGGACGAATCCACCCTTCCGGACGGTGTCGCCCTGGCGGAAGGCCAGGAGAACCCGCGCACCGTCACCTTTGCCAACACCACCAACATCACCACCCTGTTCCTGCTGGGTGAAGGCATCGTGCTGCAGGAGGAAAGCTTCGGGTCCCTGCTGCTCGAGCGCGCCGTGGCGGGCCTGAGCTTCGGACTCCTGCTGGCGCTGAGCGCCGTTGGTCTCTCGCTGATCTTCGGTACCACCGGCCTGACCAACTTCGCCCATGGAGAAATGGTGACTCTGGGCGCCATCCTGGCCTTCGCCTTCGCCTCACTGGGCATGCCGCTCTGGGTCGCACTTCCGCTGGCGGTAGTGGGCGGCGCGGCCTTTGGCTACGTGCAGGACGCCGGTATCTGGAAGCCGCTGCGACGCCGCGGCACCGGCCTGGTGCCCATGATGATCGTCAGCATCGGCCTCGCCGTGGCAGTGCGCTACACCGTCCTGTTCTTCTTCGGCGGCGGAACCCAGCAGCTGCCGGGCTCCCAAAGCCCGATATTGGAACTCGGCCCCGTGTCCATTCCCCGGAATACCCTGGTGTCCCTGATCGTCAGCCTGGCGGTCATCCTGGTGGTCGCGCTCCTGCTGCTGCGCACCCGGATCGGCAAGGCCACCCGCGCGGTGGCGGACAACCCCGCCCTGGCCGCGGCGTCGGGCATTGACGTGGACCGGGTCATCCGGCTCGTCTGGGTCATCGGTGGAGCCCTTGCCGCTATGGGCGGCATCCTCTGGGCGTACTACCGCCCAGGCGTGTCCTTCAACATGGGCCAGCAGATCCTGCTGCTGATCTTCGCCGGAGTGACCCTCGGCGGCCTCGGCACGGTGTTCGGGGCACTGGTCGGATCCGTCCTGGTAGGCCTCTTCGTGGAGATCTCCACCCTCTGGCTGGAGGCGGACCTGAAATACGTGGGCGCCCTGGTCATCATGATTCTTGTCCTGCTGGTCCGGCCGCAGGGACTCCTCGGCCGCCGCGAGCGCATAGGTTAGGGGCTTAGCTACAGATGGATTTCGCCAACATTCTTCTCGGTGCCTTCACCGAAATCATCAGCCCCACCACGGCCGCGTACGCACTGGCCGCCCTCGGGCTGGCCGTGCACTTCGGCTACACCGGCCTGCTGAACTTCGGCCAGGCCGGATTCATGGCCGTCGGCGCCTACGGCTTCGCCATACCGATCCTCTCCTTCAATGCCCCGCTGCCGCTGGCGCTGCTGATCGCCCTACTGGCATCCGCGGTGTTTGCCGTCATCCTGGGCATACCCACGCTTCGCCTCCGTGCGGACTACCTTGCCATCGTTACCATTGCCGCCGCCGAGATCATCCGGTACATCGTCACCACCAACTCCATGACACCGGTGACCGGATCCGCCAACGGCCTCGCCGCGTTTACCGGCAGCTTCTACGCCCTAAACCCCATACCGGCCGGCTCCTACAGCCTCGGCCCCGTCTCCATGAACGAGCGGGACCTTTGGATCCGCCTGGTGGCCTGGAGCCTGGTGGCCCTCGCCTGCCTCCTGGTGTGGATGCTGATCCGCAGCCCCTGGGGCCGCGTGCTCAAGGGCATCAGGGAGGACGAAAATGCCGTCCGTGCCCTGGGCAAGAATGTGTACGCCTACAAAATGCAGGCGCTGGTCATCGGCGGACTCCTGGGCTCGCTGGCCGGAATCATCTTCACCCTCCCCCGGGACGCCGTGCAGCCGGCAAACTACGGGACCGAGCTGACCTTCTACCTCTACACGGCCCTGCTCCTGGGCGGAATGTCCACCGTGCTGGGACCGGTCCTGGGGTCGATGATCTTCTGGGCCATCCTCTCCGTCACGCAGGGTCTGCTTTACGGCGCCATTGAATCCGGGTACATCACGTTCATCACCACTACCCAGGCAGGCCAGATCCGCTACATCCTTGTTGGCGTAGCCCTGATGCTGCTGATGATCTTCCGGCCACAGGGCATTCTGGGCAACAAGAAGGAGCTGTCGTTCGCATGAGCCACCAAGCAGATGAGCCCCGGGCGGAAGCGCGCGCCTCAGGGGCGCACGCAGCCGGTACGGAAGCTGAAGCACCCCACGCCGGTCCCGTCACTCCGGCGGCCGCGGCCAACGAATACATGGACGACACCCGTCCCATCGCACAAGGTGGGATCGGCCCGGGATGTGCCAAGCGGGATCCGATCCTGGTGGCGGAAAACGTCACCCGGACCTACGGCGGAATCAACGCCGTGGATGTTGAGCACGTGGAGATTCCGCGGCATAAGATCACCGCACTGATCGGCCCCAACGGTGCCGGGAAAACGACTCTTTTCAACCTGCTGACCGGCTTCGACACGCCCCAGTCGGGCACCTGGCAGTTCGAGGGCAAAGACCTGGCCGGGGTTTCCGCCTACAAGGTGGCACGCCTCGGCATGGTCCGCACCTTCCAGCTGACCAAGGTCATGGGCAAGCTGACCGTCCTGGAGAACATGCGCCTGGGTGCCACCGCCCAGCCGGGGGAATCCCTCCGGCGGGCGCTGCTGCCTCCGCTGTGGCGCCAGCGGGAAAAGGAGATCACCGAACAGGCCGACGTCCTGCTGGCCAAGTTCAAGCTGGACACCAAGCGGGGCGACTATGCAGCGTCCCTCTCCGGCGGGCAGCGCAAGCTGCTGGAGATGGCCCGGGCCCTGATGGTCCGCCCCAAACTGGTCATGCTGGATGAGCCCATGGCCGGCGTGAACCCGGCGCTGACCCAGTCCCTGCTGGACCACATCAAGAACCTAAAGGCCGAGGGTATGACCGTCCTCTTCGTCGAGCACGACATGCACATGGTCCGCCACATTGCCGACTGGGTGGTGGTCATGGCCGAAGGCAAAGTGGTGGCCGAGGGGCCGCCTTCCGAGGTCATGAAGGACCAAGCCGTGATCGACGCCTATCTGGGCGCCCACCATGACGTGGACCTCGCCGATTCGGAGGGTTTCGAAAAACTGGAGGCGGAGCTGGAGCACGACGCCGAGTCCTCGGTGGGAACCGAACCCGCCACCCAATCTGCCGGGGCATCGGCCCGGCGCCACGACGAGCGGAAGGACCAGGCATGAGCGCGGAGGCATTTGACGGCGACTCGGTGGTCAAGGTGACCGACCTCGTGGCGGGGTACATCCCCGGGGTGAACATCCTCAACGGCTGCAGCATCGAAGCCCGCCGGGGAGAGCTGATCGGGATCATCGGACCCAACGGTGCCGGCAAGTCCACCCTGCTCAAGGCGATGTTCGGCCTGGTCAAGGTGCATTCCGGGACCGTAGTGGTCCGCGGCCAGGACCTTACCGGGCTCAAGGCCAACAAGCTCGTCAGCCGCGGTGTGGGATTCGTTCCGCAGAACAACAATGTCTTCCCCTCCCTGACCATCGAGGAGAACCTGCAGATGGGCGTCTACCAGGCGCCCAGGACTTTTCGGGAACGCTTCGATTTCGTGGCCGGCGTGTTCCCCGAGCTGGCCAAGCGCCGTGCCCAGCGGGCGGGTTCCCTGTCCGGCGGTGAACGCCAGATGGTCGCCATGGGCCGTGCCCTGATGATGGATCCCGCCGTGCTGCTGCTGGACGAACCCTCCGCCGGCCTCTCCCCCGTCAAGCAGGACGAGGCGTTCCTGCGGGTGCATGAGATCAACCGGGCAGGAGTCTCCGTGATCATGGTGGAACAGAATGCCCGCCGCTGCCTGCAGATCTGTGACCGGGCGTACGTGCTGGACCAGGGCCGGGACGCCTACACCGGTACCGGGCGCGAACTCATGAAGGATCCGAAGGTCATCCAGCTCTACCTGGGCACCCTGGCCGAGACGGCCTAGTCCCTCCCGGCCTAAGGAAGGGTCCGGGAGCCGCGTAACACTCCACCCCCTCCCGGGAGACATCGTCAGAGGACAGTCAGCAAGGAAGAAGCCCCCGCCGGAACCGGCGGGGGCTTCTTCCTTGCTTTTCTACTTCAGTTACAGCTGGCCCGATTCGGAGCGGCTCGGCTGCGGCACGTTGTCAGCGTCGTACTGGTAGATACCGATGAAGGCTTCCGTGGGATCTCCGTTCTCATCAAACGTGATCGGTCCGGAGTAGCCGTCATAATCGATGTCTCCGCCGCCGCGCAGGATGGTCACACAGCCGGCAAAGTCGTAGCATTTCTCGCCCTCGCCGGAGACGCTCTCCAACTGGGCGGCCATGGCCTTGCCATCGGTGCTGCCCGCGGCCTCGGCGGCGAGCGCCAAGAGGGTCACGGCGTCATAGCTTTCACCCGCGTAGGACCAGTCCTTCAACGCCGGATCGACTCCAAGCAGGGACTCCTTGAAGTTTTCCGATGCGAAGGTTCCGGGAATGGTTCCCTGCGCCCCTTCAAGGGTTCCGGCGTCCAGATCCTTGCTGTAGTCCGACGTATTGCCGTCCACAAAGAACAACTGGCTGGAGTCAATACCCTTGGCCGTCAGCAGCGGCACGATGCTCTTGGCCTGGTCAAAGCTGATCACCACGATGGCGTCGGGCTTTGCGGCCACAACTGAGTCCACCTGGCTGCTGAACTGGGAGTCGCCCTCATTGAACATCTCCGACGCCACCACCTGGCCGCCGGCGTCTTCAACCGAGGCCTTTATGTTGCTCTGCAGCCCCGTGCCATAGGCGTCGTTAAGCACGACCATGCCCACGGTCTGCGCGCCACAGGACATGATGTAATTGCCCAGGATCCGGCCCTGCAGGAGATCCGAGGGTGCGGTCCGCCAGTACAGTCCGTTGTCATCCCAAGTGGTGAAGTCCGGTGAGGTGTTGGCCGGGGAGAACTGGATGACGCCTGCACCGGTGATGTTGCCGATCACCGTTTTGGAGACGCCAGAGGACGCTGCACCGACAATGGCGCTGACGCCCTGGCTGAGCAGGTCGTTTACCGACTGCGTGGCGATATCCGTGGTGGTGTCACCGGAGTCACGGTGGACAATTTCGATGTCCTTGCCGAGGACGCCACCGACGTCGTTGATTTCCTTAACTGCCAGGTTGGTGCCGGCAATCTCCGGCGGGCCGAGGTAGGCAAGCGAACCGGTGGTGGGCAGCAGCGTACCGATCTTGAGCGGTACGTCCGTGGTGCCCGTGGAGGCGGGCACTGCCGCAGGATCACCCTTGGCACCCGGGTCTTCCCCCGTTCCCCCCTGGCTTTCCGGGCAGGACAGGACCGAGGCAGCGGCGGTCTCGGTCTCTGCAGCTCCCGCATTATCTTCCGCGGACGAGTCTCCACCGCCGCTGCAGCCGCTGGCAAACAAGGCAAAACCGAGTCCAAGTGCAGCGATTTTGGCGGTGCGGGCGTATCCCGTGCCCTGGCCCAATCCGCCGGCAGTGCGTAGTGCAGTCATAAAAGTTTCTCCCCGATCGAAAGGCGGGTGCCTTTAACGCAATTACCAGGTGTTCCTGATTAGAAGAAAAGCTAGTTGAACATTGTGACGAATATAAGAGGCTTCGGTTACAGCCTTGTAACACTCGTCATATTCACGCATTCGTGCCCTTGCCGGGAACGGTGGGCCGGGCCTATACGATGGCCATAGAACTGTTCTCTTGGGGGAAATAAATGCACATTCCACGCCTGTCCACTGCCGCTTCCGCACTTCCTGTCGCGGCCATGCTCCTGATGGGGCCGGCCGCTCCGGCACAGGCGCTGGAGTGCGCGCCGGGGTCCCTTCCCGCCGTCGTCGACGGGGTGGAGACGTGCGTCGTCAGCACCTACAGCCCCGCTGTGCCCGTTCCGTCCTACAACCCGGGCGAAAGCAGCTACGATCCTGCAACCGGCCACTACTCGGAAGCGGTCCCGGCCGTCCCGGTTCCGGCTCCGGTTCCCCAGGTACCGGCGCACACGACACCGGATCCGGTGGAGCCCACGCCTGCACCGGGCACCCCCGCCGGCACCCCCGGCGGAACCGGTGACGCCGGCGTGCTTACGGAACAGACCGGCACGCCGTCTCCGGGTCCCAGCCGCACGCCCTCCCCCTCGCCGTCCTCCACGGAGGCAGTGGATGAGGAACGCACCGGCTCGGACCTGGTCCTTCCGGCGGTCGCGGCTGTGGTTATCCTCGGCCTGCTGGCCGGCGGGCTCCTGCTGCGGCACCGCAACCGGTCAGCGCGCGGCTAGGCTGCCAAGGGCCCGCATCGGGTTACCCGGGAAATTCCTGCGGGCATTCCCCGCAGAAGGTGCGGAGTATTTGGTGCCGAAATGCTGGTACCCCAGGTCGGACTCGAACCGACAACACACCGTAGATCAGTTGGCACTTTCGGGAGCACCCGCAGACCACCCGGATGAGTCCCGGTATGGCCCTTCTTGCCCGCCGTTCGTGGGCCGCAGCCGGACAAAGTGCCCGATGCCACCCGCCCGGACCCGAGCCGGTCCCAGCGTTTCCGGTGACTAACCGATAACTCTGAGCCGTTTCCGGTGACTACCCCTCCCCCGAGGCCTGGCCGAACTGCTCGAGGATGCCCGTGGTGTCCGGCGTCGCCCGGTTCCGCTCAATATAATGCCGCACCGTGACCAGGTCCGAGGAGTGGCCCAGCTGCCGGGATGCCACGACCGACCCCGCCTCGCGCTCAATGAGGGTGGTGACCGCCTTCCGGAAGCTGGACGGCTTCACCCATTCGAACTCCTCCCCGCGGGCCTCGCGCCACTGCCGGCGGAAGTTCCCGGGATCAATGACCCCGCCGGCGCGGGACGGGAAGATCAAGCCCATCGGGTTGCTGCCCGGCTCCTCGGCGAGCTTCCGGCGGACGAGCATCTTCACGGCGAAGTCGGGCAGGCCGAGGATGCGTTTGCCGTGCTCCGTTTTTGGGTACGCCTGCCGGTGCAGCTTCTGCGCCTTCGTTCGCTTGATCGTGCCGGTGACCTCTATGGTGGCGGGCTCGGCTTTGAGATCGACGTCCTCCCAGGGCAGCGCGAGGAGCTCCCCGGGGCGGAGTCCGGTGGCGATGAACAGGTCCACCTTATCCACGAGGTCCTTCGATTTCCGCGGCCCCATGGTGCCGGAGTCCTGCCAGGCTTTGATGTTCTGCCGCATACGCCCGAACTCCTCAACGGCCAAATGAACCCGTTCGTCGCATCCCTGATCCGCACCATTGTTCCGATCGTTGTCGGCTCCATCCTCGGCGTCCTCGCCAAGGTCGGGCTGAACATCGACGTCGAGGGGCAACAGGCGCTTTCGACGCTGATCGACTCGGCGTGCATCGGTGGCTACTACATCGTGGTCCGCCTGATCGAGACAAAGGTGCCGCAGGTTGGTTGACTGCTCGGCCTAGCCAAGTCTCCGGACTCCTACTCGCAGGACGCCAAGCACCGCGCCTAACCTTCCGACGTTCCACCCATCCGGGGCCTCCACCGGGGGCCTTTTTTCATGCCCTTTTGGAGGCCCCTTTGGAGCTCTACGCTTATGACGCCCTGCTGACTACGAACGGTCGCGCACCCCAGCCCGGTGCCGTCGTCCAGTTCTACGCCGAGTCGGACACCTCGTATTCGACCCCCTTGGAAGTGTTCGCGATGGACGGACGCCCGATCGGCACCGCGCCGAAGGCTGACGCTTACGGGTACATCAACAACGCGGGCGGGTTCAAACTCCCGGCCCAGTCGGCAGTGGCAAAGTCCGGGCTGCTACCCGCCATCCCCATCTTCACGGTGCGTTCCATCATCGCTGCCTCGGATGCTGCCTATGCAGCAGCAGTGGAGGTCAAAGCCAAGGCAGACGCTGGCGAGTTTCAGGGCAAGCCGGGGCCCGCAGGTCCGAACACGGTACCTACCAAAGAAGCCCTTGCAGCGTATGCGTCCGAGAGTCGACTCGTCTCAGTAGACGAGAACTTCAAACTCCCGAGCGCAGTGTTGGACGCCCTCGGAGCGTCCTTCGCGAGCCAGCTGACGGTCACTCCCGCAACCCCAACGTCCGCGATCAATGCGTGGCTGGCACAACCGTCCGCGCTTGGCGTAAAGCGCCTGCTCGGCTCCGCTGTCATCACCGCCCCACTGGTGGCCCACTCGAACACCCACCTCGACGCGACAGGCACAACCATCAAACACGGTGGGACTGTGGGCATGAACATGATCCAGAACGCCGCCGTCACCGCCACAGGGACACGGGACAAGAACATCACCGTCGTAGGCGGCGACTGGGACCGGGGCACATTCGGAGGCTCGGGACCGAA
The DNA here is from genome assembly GCF_020907405.1 of Arthrobacter sp. zg-Y769. Taxonomy (GTDB): domain Bacteria; phylum Actinomycetota; class Actinomycetes; order Actinomycetales; family Micrococcaceae; genus Arthrobacter_B. The sequence continues at coordinate 203,125 of NZ_JAJJOE010000009.1, read as the reverse complement.
CCTGCACAGCTCCCGCTACCGCCGCGTAGACGGTCTTCGCATTACAGGGCAGACATGGAAGACGGCGGCAGGAAAATACTGCGTCAATGTCGGCGACGTAACCGATTTCGAGATTGACCACCTGAACTTCCTGGACACCAACTCAGACGGCGTCCACATCCAGGGCCCTGCCTCCGGTGGGCGGGTCCACCACATCAGGGGCATAACCCACGACGACGCCGTAGCGATCACAGGCAATGACTACGCGGCCTACAACGACGTTTACGGCGACGTAACCGACGTGCGCATCTGGGACATCAACGCCCGATCCGGCGGGGCAAACCTCGTCAAGGTACTCGCAGGCAAGGATTGCCGTGTTGACGACATTACGGTTGAGAATATCCGTGGCCGCCATTCACAAAACGCGGTTTGGCTCGGAGACGACAACGGTGAAGCCAACACCGACAACGGAACCCATGGCATCCTCAATGTCTCGGACGTGGATACCGTGGGCGACCAGGCATCATCGTGCCAGGTGTTCGGCAATCTGGCCAAGGGCGCGAAGGAAGTCAACCTTTCGGACATCACACTCCGGGGCGGTGTGGGCCAGCGCGCCGTCAATATAGGTATGGATGCAACCGGAACCCTCGACCTATTACGCGTGCACCGAGTCAAGATTGACGGTCTCGCCACCCGTCGCGCTGTTTCCCTCCGCACAATCGCCGGGGCGACCGTCAAACGATTGGAAATAACGTCACCCACCCTCCAGGCTGTCGGCGGAAACTGCATCCTTTTGGAGGCGCCGTCCGTCACGCTCGGCACTGTGACGTTGAGTGACCTCAACCTCACAACCGACGACACAGCAAACTCAAACTGGATCGACATTGGCGACCTATCCCCGGTCGGTTCGCTGACCGTCAATGGAGGTCGCGTGCAGGGCGGGCGTTGCCTCGTTTCGGCGCGGACCGCCGCCACCATCACCTTGACGGGTGGGCTCAGGCTAATAAACCTCTACAAAGCCACATTCACGATCACAGTGGGCGAGGTCGCGGTTTCCAACGTCACCAACAAACTGGACTGGTGTTCGCCAACACGGGCGTGACCGGGCTGACCATCCTTGGGGGTAACGCTGCGCGGCTCCCAGCGACTCCGGAACTCATCGAGCGACCCGGTACCCACCCCGTGCGAGTCAATGGCGCGAACCTTGTCGTTGACATTGCTATTCTTACTCCGGTAAATGGGGACATGGTCACAGTGTCCGTCGGCAAAGGCACCGTCGCCACGGGAGCCAAAGCCCTCGCCCAAGCAGGCGCCTGGAAAGACCTCTACAGCGGCAACGTATGGCCCTAAGTGGAAGCGCCCGCCGGCAGGCTTGAAAGGTTGCTGTCTGGGCTAGGAGCAACCCCCTGACGCGACTGGGCCATGAGTAAGCCCAGCAGCAGTGCAGGGATGAGCATAGTCCGGAGGTCGCCGTAGAAGGTGACCGCATCGGCCATTCCATGAATGAACAACCAGAGGAATGCGGCAAGCCCAAACCCCCAAGCGAATGATTCACGCTTGGGGGTTTGGGATGTAAGTCGAATGTGCGCCAGCAGTACCGCCGCCACGAACACGACCAGAACGACCGCTGCTACAGTTCCCATGTCTGACCACGCGGCGATGAAGATGTTGTGAGGCGGGTATGTGCGTCCGAGTGCACCGCCGCTAGCCCAGTAGAAGTATTCACCCCACCCGCCGAAACCTAGGCCAAGGAAGGGGTTCTGAACGAACAGCGTTCCCGCCGCTTCCCAAATGACCCCACGCGTCCCAAGAGACGAAGCGGAGTCGCTCACCAGGGACTCGGGGATGCGCTCGTCAAGTATGTGCTTGAACAGCAGGAAAGCTGGATAGGCGATGGCAATGACTGGCGGTATCCATAGGCGCCCCGATCCGCGGGCCAAAAGTGGAACGAGGAGGCCAATTAGCGGCATCATCAGCAGTAGCGTCAGCCCTGACTTTGACCCCGTAGGAACTACTGCAGAAGCAGCAATGAGCGCCACGAGGAAGAATGGGTTCTTTTGGAATCTGATCGCCGCTGCTACAAATGCACACGCTGCCACCCCGAGGAACATCGACGCCGTGTTCGCGTTGACCCATACGCCGCCCGACTTGGTCACGTCAAAGACGTTGTCCGGGGACCCGCCGAAAAAGTTTCCCAGCTTTTCAGTGCCGATAAGGATGCGGCCGACGGCCGACCGGAGAAATGACATCTCCACATCTGGTCGGAGGCGAAAGAGGATTACCAGCAGTGATTGCACGACCACCCCGGCGCCGAGCCAGCCGAATATCTTTGCCATCCCGTCAGGGTTTTCCTTGAACAATGCTGCGGCATAGGCGGCGAGAATTGCCAACGACGCTATTTGAGCGGCATTGATCATGGCGATCACCGGCAGCGGCGACCAGAGGGCGGCAAGCGCGGAGAGAATCGCAAGGAGTATCAGGAGCTTGGCATATATCGAGCGCAAGCCTGCCCGCTCCCACCCTGGGGCCAGAGCCATGAGGAGCACCCAGAGCTGGAATACCGACGTGGACTCTGGCAGCCCCGGGAGGATGAACTGTGGAACAGCGATTGCCCCAGCGATTGCCAGCCGTTTGTACGGAGAGCACGAGAAGGCGATGAAACAACCCAGCCCTGCCCCTAAAATTCCGGCCAGTATTATTCCAAGACTCACTGTTTTCCTTATCCAGTCGGGCCGATCCCCTAAAGCCTAGCTCGAATCACTCACCTCCAATAAACGGAGTCGTGGCGAGGCAGAGAACCCCGTCAACCTCCATGCCGGAGTACGTTCCTGTTTAAATCAACGGCAAGTGCCCCCCCCCAAACGGAGGTCACGGGGTCGGCGCGGGCTTGTATGGAGAACCAACGAGCAGGGGGGAGAGTCGAGACCTGCTGACGACCACCGCTGCCCCCCACGGGGCAAGCAAGGCAATCGCAAAAACGCCCCAATCGCTCAACGTAGCTAAGCGCAGAATCCAGATGACGAAAGCATGAGTGAATACGACCATCAGACCGCACAGCGCCAAGGTGGTGACGGACTTATTGGCGACCCTTCCCAAGTTAGGAAGGATTGATTCAGCGGCAAGGACTAGGCCGAAACTGATTCCACCAGCCACGAGCATACTTAAGACAGGTGTCCCAAAATCACCGTTCTTGATGTCAAGTGGTGCAGAAATCCCTGCGATGATCAATACCGCAGACATCACTAGCAAAATGACTGCTACAGGAGCCGGTCGGGCAATCCGGGGGCGGTAACTTCTAGCCGCAGCCCCAGCTGCCAAGAAGGCTACACATGGAATTGCAACACCCACACTGAGCGGAACTGCGGCCAAAGTCGGCCCAACGGTCGCCGCCAGAGCCAACGCGAGTATAACGGTCGCCAACTGTGTGATGGGCGGACCCTTTCGTAAAATCCGGAAAGTCAGGGAAGAAACAAATAAGGCAGTGATGAACCAGAAGGCTGAGAACGGGCTGCCAAGGTAGGATCCGCCGAGAATGATGGGCATTAGGTTGGAAGCATCAAGTTTTCCAAGCAAGCCCATTGCAGTCAAAAACGGCACAGAGATTAGAACGAGCCAAGCAGCGTAGGGAGCAATCAACGTTCGCACCCGTTTCCCCACCTCTGCAACAAAGGACCTATTGGTTGTCCATAGATAGCCTGTCAGGAAGAAGAAGACGGGCACGTGCCACGTAAACAATCCCTTGAGGACAAAGGCGCCTTCGAACACATGGCCCGCGACAACAGCAACGATTCCGAGGACACGGACCGCGTCAATCGCCGCTGATCGCTGCGCCGGTCGTCGGTTTTCTACTAACTGCTGCGCCACGGCATCCCCCAGATTGATCACTTATGAGCCAGATCCAAGCATAAAGGGCGAAATGGTGTCGTTTGGCCGCCGAAGAGATCCCCCCAGCGATAAATACCCCGTTCTCACACCGTCTGCAGTTACCTCACACCCGCGTACCCCTCGCCCTCCCCCAGTCACCGCCGGGTGACATCATCCCGGGGTGAATAAAGTTGATGTCATGTCCACGCCCTACAGCCTGTCCGGCGGCGGGTCATGCCCGCCTGGGCGGGTCGTACACGCCCCGTACCGGCGTGAGCCGTACATCCAGGCCGGATTCCCTGACGGAGCCATGAGTGACGGCAAAGCGCTGGCCTGGACGCAGGAGTATGTCCTGTTCCATGCGGAGCCGGACGGTGTGGTCACGGATGAGTGGGTGCCGGCCGCCGCGGTGACCACGATCCGGCGCGAGGATTCCGACTGGATCGACGCCTACGACCTGCTCGCATGACTTTTCAGAGTTTCCGGTGACTAAACGATGATTCGGTCCACCGTGGCAACAGGCTGGACGGCCGGTGTTGGGCCGCCGCGCTACTCCCATAAGGGACTGAAGTACCCCAGGTCGGACTCGAACCGACAACACACCGATTTTAAGTCGGTTGCCTCTGCCAATTGGGCTACTGGGGCTCTGTAATTGCCTTCCAAGCCTACTGGAAACGCGGGTACGGCAGGAAACACGACAACGGCGGCCCTCCCGGTGGAGGACCGCCGTCGTTGTCTGCGAATAGACGCGGAAGGCTAGGCCTTCGCGGCCGGCTTCTTGGCCGGCGTTGCTGCTTCCTCGAAGCCGCGGCGCGGATCTTCCAGGTTGCGCAGCGAGGTCAGGTCGCGGCCGTAGCTCACGTTCAGGAGCCAGCCCGTGATGACGCGGAACTTGCGCTCGAACATCGGCATGGCCAGGCCGTGGTAGCCACGGTGTGCCAGCCAGGCCGGGAAGCCCTTCAGGCCGAAGCCCATGATGTTGGCAACGCCCTTGTACTGGCCCAGGCCCGCAACGGCGCCGAGGCTCTTGTGGTTGTATTCCTCGACGTCACCGACGCCGTAGCGGGCGGCCATGATGTTCTTGGCCAGCAGCTTCGCCTGGCGGACGGCGTGCTGCGCATTCGGAACGCAGAAACCGCCAACGCCGCCGCCGGAAAGATCCGGTACGGCGGAGACGTCGCCGGCAGCCCAGGCACCTTCGAGGGGGCCGTCGTCGCCGGTGATGCGCAGTTCGGCGTTGGCACGGACGCGGCCGCGCTCGTCGATCGGGAAGTCGGTGGCGCGGACCATCGGGTTGGCCTGCACACCGGCGGTCCAGATCAGGGTGTCTGCCCCGAACTCGCCGGCCGGGGACTTGTCCGCCATGTTGATCAGCTTGAGGACGCCGCCCTCGGCGGATGCCAGCGAGGTGTTCAGCAGAACCTCGATGCCGCGCTCACGCATGCTGGAGACAACCCACTCGGCCTGGTCGGGCTTGACCTCGGGCATAACCCGGCCCATGGCCTCGATCAGGACGAAGCGCAGGTCCTCGCGGCGAAGCCGGTCATTGATACGGACCGCGTCGCGGGCCATGTCTTCAAGTTCGGTCAGGGTTTCGATGCCGGCAAAGCCGCCGCCGACGACGACGAACGTCAGGGCGCGTTCGCGCTCCGGTCCCACGGGCATGAGCGACGCGGTTTCAATGCGTTCGAGCACGTGGTTGCGGGTGGCCATTGCTTCTTCAATGCTCTTCATGCCGATGCCGGCCTCGGCGAGGCCCGGGATCGGGAAGGTGCGGGTGATCGAGCCGGCGGCCAGGACGACGTCCTGGTAGGGCAGCTCGAACGGCTCGCTGCCGTCACCCGGCTCAATGGTCGCGGTGCGGGCGGCGTGGTTGATGGAAGTGACCTTGCCGGTGATCAGCTCTGTGTTCTTCAGGTGCATGCGGTGGGATACAACGGCGTCGCGGGCTTCAATGGTGCCTGCGGCGACCTCGGGGAGGAAAGGCTGGTAGGTCATGTACGGCAGCGGATCCACTACCGTAACAATCCCTCCCTGTTCCTTTACCTTCTTCTGGAGGTCTTTGGCCACGTACAGACCGACGTAACCACCGCCGACGACCAGAACGCGGGGACGATCAGATAACTGCTTGTTCGATGCCATGCCCCAATCCTACCTGAGTTTGTGAAAGTCTTCACGAACCATTTGACAAACGACACTCCGGGCGTTTTGCTACCGGACCCCGGCCTCGTCGAGGCTTCCGGCCTCGGTGCTCTCCGTTCCGCCGGCCGCCGCCGCACGACGTCGGACGTGGCCCACGTGAACGGTGCCGGCCACCAACACCGCCACCAGGAGGCCACCGAATCCCAGCACGACGGCGGCGGGCAGGGTGCCGTCCGCGGCAACCGGTTCCCGTGCCGTTGGGACCTCGGGCTCCGGCAGGTCCGGAACCGTGGGCGCGGGAATGTCCGCCGCCCCCGGGGACGCATCCGCCACCCTTCGGTGCACCCGGATCCATTCGGCAATGGTGCCCAGCGGGTTGCTGGTAACAGAGGGAACATCGGCGTTCACGGCCGCATTGGCATCCAGGATGCCGTACCCGTAGATGGTGTCCGTGCCGGGGGCACCGGCGTCCCGTGCAGTGCTGACGATCCGGTTGACCACGTCTGCGGCACTCATTTCCGGATGGGCCGCACGGATGAGTGCGGCGACGCCGGAAACCAGCGGTGCAGCGCCTGATGTTCCTTCCCAAACGGCATACCGGGAGGTGCCCTCGGGCAGTCCGCCGATCAGGTCTTCCGCCGGTGCGGCTACGCCGATGCTGATGCCTTCGGAGGATGAGTCCTGGCTCGCTTCGCCCTGCCGGTTCAGCCCGGCGACGGTGAGGACACCGGGAATGGTGGCCGGCGCTCCCACCTGGACCATGCCCTTGCCGCGGTTGCCGGCCGCTGCGACAACCACCACGTCATTCTGCTCGGCATAGAGGAACGCGTCGTCCCAGCTCTCCGGCCAGGCGGTCGACGTACTGCCGAGGGACATGTTGATGACCCGTGCGCCGTTGTCCACTGCCCAGCGGACCGCGGTGGGGATCTGCATGTCAATCGGCACTCCGCCGGGGTTGGTCCCGCCTATCCAGGTGGACACCGCGAGGATCTCGGCTTCGGGGGCCACCCCGATGATGCCGTCGGGACGGTCGGCGGGCTTATCCCCGCCCTCCTTCTCCTTACCGTCCTTTTTATCCCCCTCCTTCGCATCCTTGGCTTCCTTGTCTTCTACCGGCGCCTCGTGCCCCCGGCCGGCCAGCAGGGTTGCCACCAGCGTGCCGTGTCCGGGTGTGCTGCCCAGTCCCTTGGCGCCACTGGGGTCGCCGGCCCCTGAGGCATCGAATCCCCCAACGACGGCGCCCGCAAGGTCCGGGTGGCTTGCGTCGACGCCTGTGTCGATGACGGCCACCTTCACTCCTGCGCCCTTGGTGGTCTTCCAGGCTTCGGTCACGCCGTAGTCGGCCAGCCAGTACTGCTTGTCCCGCCACCCATCCGCGTGCGCGGGCACGGGTGACAGAAGCGGCAGCGCCACTGCGGCACAGAGCACAGCGGCAGCAGCGGCTGCGAGGCGTGCCGCGCCTCCACGGCGGCGGCCGGGGGCGGTTCCCGGAGCACTCACGCGCTCAGGGCAATGCCGTCAAGGATGTCGTGTTCGCTGGCGAACGCCGAAGCCACGCGGCCGTCAGTCAATTCATCGACACGGTCCACGATGGTGCGCCAGATCAGCGCCCCGGCGCCGATAACGTCAACCCGGCCCGGATGCATGTACGGCAGTGCGGCCCGTGCCGACCGGTCCCGGCGCAGCAGGGCGTCAGCCGTGGCGTCGATCTGCTCCCGGCTCAGCTCGGTCCCGTGGATGGCGTCCGGGGAGTACTCGCGCAGGTCCAGGGCTGCGGCGGTGACCGTGGTGATGGTCCCGGCCACACCCACCAGCCGGTCGGTTTCGGCCAGCGGCACGGTGGCCAGTGCGGAGGCAATCATGTCCAGGATGTCCGCCCTCGCCGCGGCGATTTCCGCTTCGGTGGGCGGATCCGAGAGCAGGTGCCGTTCGGTAAAGCGCACGCAGCCCATGTCGGTGCTCTTGGCCGCAAGGACACCGGAGCCGTCACCGAGGACGAATTCGGTGCTGCCGCCGCCCAGGTCCACTACGAGCGTTTTGGCGCCGTTCCCGCCTGCGAATACGCTTGCCGCGCCGGCGAAGGAAAGAGCCGCTTCTTCGTCTCCGCTGATGACTTCTGGTTCAACGCCGAGGCGTTCGCGGATTCCGTCAACGAACTCCTGCCGGTTTTCCGCATCGCGGCTGGCGGAAGTGGCTACGAACCGGACGCGTGACGCACCGTGCTCGCGGATGAGGGCCGCATACTCCTCGGCGGCGGCAAAGGTACGTTCCAGTGCTTCCGGGGCCAGCCGCCCGCTGGCATCCACGCCCTGCCCCAGCCGGTTCACCCGCATCAGGCGCACGACGTCGGTCAGCTGCGCTGCACCGTGATCGTCCCGGGTGATATCCGCAATGAGGAGCCTGATGGAGTTGGTGCCGCAGTCGATGGCTGCAACCCGCTTCCCTGGAGTGCGGCTGTCTTCCTGGCCTGTCACAGTTCCCCCTCGTTGGTTGCGGCGTCCGTTGCCTGCCGGCGGGCGGCCTTCTTGCTCTCGAGCTCTTCCGGGCTTAGGCCCTGCGTTTTGGTGTGGCGGCTAAGGTCGCGTGCCGGAGCCGGTGCCGCGGTATCCCAAGCACCTTCGCAGTAGCAGCGGTCGGTTGTCCACCACTGCTCAATCGCGGCCAGCGCTTCGTCGCCCAGCGGATTGACCCCGGGTCCGGCCGCCAAGGAGTGGCCGACCAGCACGTGCAGGCATTTGACGCGGTTAGGCATCCCGCCGGCGGAAACCCCGTCAATTTCCGGTACCGGCCCGGTGCCGGTGCGCTCCCCGATTTCGTCGCGGACCCGGAGGTAGTGCTCATGGGCACTGCGGTACCGCTCCGCCAGCTCGGGGTCTTCCTCCAGCCGACGGGTCATGTCAGTCATCATCCCTGCGGCTTCCAGCCGGGATACCGCGGCCGTGATGACCGGGTGCGTCAGGTAATACGTGGTGGGGAAAGGTATGCCGTTGCTCAGCCGGGGGGCCGTGGTGGCTACCAACGGGTTGCCGCAGACGCAGCGGGCGCCGATTTCGACGACGTCGCGCACCGGGCGGCCAAGCTGCCGGCTCAGGGTTTCCAGGTCTTCCTGGGTGGGGGCGAGCTGGTCCTGGGTCATGCAGGAGGTTCCTTCCGTGGGGGCCGGTAAGGGCCCCGGGCTGCTTCTTCTATCAGCCTCCAGATTACTGTGCCGTGGCGGATTTCTTGACCGAGTCCCAGAGCGAATCGACCCACTGCAGGTCGTCGGACTCCTCTTCAGCTGCAAGCTGCTCGGCTTCTTCCACACCGTTGTCGCCCTTGACCAGGTAGCGTTTCTCCCCCGGCATCACCAGGAAAATACGGTCCCTTGCCTGCTGTTTGATGTAGGCCGGGTCCTCCCAGCGGCCCAGCTGGACTTCGAGTTCGGCCTGCGTTGCTTCGGCCTCGGCGATTTCCGCCTTTGCCGCCGCGATATCCGAGCGCTGCTGGAGGTAGGTCCGCACCGACGGGGCAAGCAGGACGGTGATGGCGACCATCACCATCGCCAGCACCAGCAACCGGCCGGAGAACGCCTTGGCCGGTACCGGACGCAGTTCGTCCACAGCTTCAACCTCCGGCACCGCTGCGGGGGCCTTGTGTTCCGGTGCCGGTTCGGACTGGCGGCGGATTCCGCCGGAAAGCTGGGCACGCACTGCTGCGCGCGCATCCGACGCTGACAACTTCCGGGAGCGCGGGGTCGCCGGCTGGGCGGCGGCCTTGGCGGCTGCGGGCTTCTTGGCGGCTGCGGGTTTCTTGGCGGCTGCGGGTTTCGACGCTGCCGGTTTGGCGGCTGCGGGTTTCGACACTGCCGGTTTGGCCGCTGCCGGTTTCGACACTGCCGGTTTCGACGCGGCTGCGGGCTTTCCCGTGACGGGTTTCGAGGCTGCAGTTTTTCCCGATGCCGGCTTCGCCGCGGGAGGTTTCCCGCCGCCGCTCGCCCCGACAGGGTTCACTGGGGCCGCTGGCCTGGGCACCTTCGGGCGTCGGGTTGGCATGCGCTTCCTGTCTGTATCTGTGCTGTATTTGAGCTGTATTTGAGCTGGAGAAAGCCGTGCCGGCGAAATGCCGGCGGTAACAGAAACGACCGCGGGCGGGTCCCCTCCTCTGAGGTTACCCACCCGCGGTGTTCGGAGCCTGTTCCGCAACGCCTGAAGGCCCCAAACGGGAGCCGCAGGCGTTGCGTCGGTACGGCTACTTGGAGTTGTTGAAGCGCGGGAAGGCGCTGCGTCCGGCGTAGCGTGCGGCGTCGTCCAGTTCCTCTTCGATGCGCAGCAGCTGGTTGTACTTGGCTACCCGCTCGGAACGGGCCGGAGCGCCGGTCTTGATCTGGCCGGCGTTGGTGGCAACGCAGATGTCGGCGATGGTGGTGTCTTCGGTCTCGCCCGAGCGGTGGGACGTGATGGTGGTGTAGCCGGCACGCTGGGCCATGGTGATGGCGTCCAGGGTTTCGGTCAGGGTGCCGATCTGGTTGACCTTCACCAGCAGCGAGTTCGCCGAGTTGTTCTTAATGCCGGTTTCCAGGCGGGTGGGGTTGGTGACGAAGAGGTCATCGCCCACAATCTGCACCTTGTCGCCGATGGAGGCGGTCAGGGTCTTCCAGCCGTCCCAGTCCTCCTCGTCCAGCGGATCCTCGATGGAAACCAGCGGGTAGTCGCGGACCAGTTCCTCGTAGTACGCGGACATTTCGGCAGCGGTCCGGTTCTGTCCTTCGAACAGGTAGGACCCGTCCTTGAAGAACTCGGAGGCTGCCACGTCCAGTGCCAGGGCAATGTCGTTGCCCGGCACGTAGCCGGCACGCTCGATGGCTTCGATGATCAGGTCCAGTGCGGCACGGTTGGAGGGCAGGTTCGGAGCGAAGCCGCCTTCGTCGCCGAGGCCGGTGGACAGGTTCTTTTCCTTCAGCACGGACTTGAGGTTGTGGTAGACCTCAACGCCCCAGCGCAGGCCCTCGGAGTAGGTCTGCGCCCCCAGGGGAACAATCATGAATTCCTGGATGTCGACGTCGGAATCGGCGTGCGAGCCGCCGTTCAGGATGTTCATCAGCGGCACGGGCAGGATGTGCGCGTTGGGACCGCCGAGGTAGCGGTACAGCGGCAGTGCAGCGGATTCGGCTGCGGCGCGGGCGACGGCGAGGGAGACGCCGAGGATGGCGTTGGCGCCCAGGCCGGACTTGTTCTCGGTGCCGTCCAAGTCAATCATGGCCTGGTCGATGGCACGCTGGTCGGCTGCGTCGTATCCGAGCAGGGCCGGCTGGATCTGTTCGATCACGGCTTCGACGGCCTGCAGCACGCCCTTGCCCTGGTAGCGGTTCTTCTCGCCGTCGCGGCGTTCGTTGGCTTCGAAAGCGCCGGTGGAAGCGCCGGAGGGAACAGCTGCGCGGCCGAACGTGTCGTCGTCGAGCAGTACCTCCACCTCGATGGTGGGGTTGCCGCGGGAATCAAGGATCTCGCGGGCATGGATGGCATCGATGATGGCCATTGAATTGCTCCTGTTCATTGGAACGAATGGGGAGAAAACCGCAGTCCTGCTGGGACAGCAGGTTCCAGTGTCTGCCTCTTAGCCTAATAGAATCGCGGCTGCGAGTAAGGTCCAGTGACCTGTTTCACGGGGATTGGGCGGATCTGCCCGTGCTGCGCGGCGGCGCTGCAATCAGGTCCCGGCGTCATCGGCCGTGTACCGGCGGACTGCCGCTCGCAGGGCCGCCTCGGCGTCGAGCCCCTGGTCGGAGGCGCGGCGGACCAGCGAAAACAGTGCGTCCCCGAGCTCGGTTTCATCGGCGAATTCCGCGCCGCCGGGCGGGGGCGGAGGCAGCCGGCGGCCGGCGCGGCGGGCACGGGTCAGTGTTTTGGCGGCCAGGAGCAGCGCCGGCAGGCCGGCCGGAATTCCCTCGAACGCCGAGGTCCGGGTGGGTGTCTCGGCTTTCTTCGCCTCGTCCCAGGCCTGTTCAATCGCCGCGATGCCGGACTCTTCGCCGTCTTCCCGAAGGCTCCCGTCGGGGCGGAACACATGCGGGTTGCGGCGGATCATCTTGGCGGTGAGGGACTCGATCACGTCAGCCACGGAAAAGCTGCCGGCTTCCTGCTGCAGGCGGGCGTGGAGCAGCACCTGCAGCAGCACGTCTCCGAGCTCGCCGCGGAGTTCCGCTGCACGCCCGGGCCCGGACGTTCCGGCTTCCACCGCTTCAACGAGCTCGTAGGTTTCCTCCACGAGGTACTCGAGCAGGGACTCGTGGGTCAGTGCGCGGGTCCAGGGGCAACGCTCCCGAAGAGCGCCGATAACCTCGGCGAGGCGGGTGAACCGCTCGCCGAGGTTCTCCGGCAGGGGTATTTCAGCCACGGGCGCGGTTGAATCCCTCGGTGACATACGCGGACAGGGCTGCACGCTCGTCCAGCGGCAGGAATGCTGCGTTGACGGCGTTCATCGTCAGTTCCAGGACGTCGTCGAGGTCGTAGTCGAAGGTGTCCATCAGCAGCTCGAACTCGCCGGTGAGGGTCACCGAGCTCATCAGCCGGTTGTCCGTGTTGACGGTGACGGCGAAGCCGGTCTGGTAGAGCAGGTCGATCGGATGGGTCTCAATATCCTCTCCGAATGAGGCAACGGCACCGGTCTGCAGGTTCGATGACGGGCAGACTTCCAGGGCAATACCGCGGTCCCGGACCCAGCTCGCCACCCGGCCCATGCTCACGATGCCGACTTCCGGCTCGTCCTGCGTGCCGCTGTCTTCGAATTCGACGTCGATATCCTCGGCGATGCGCACCCCGTGGCCCAGGCGCAGTGCCCGGCCGTGGACCAGGGCGTCCACGATGCTCTCGATTCCGGCTGCCTCGCCGGCATGGACCGTGGCCGGGAACTGGTTTTCGGCGAGGTAGGTGAAGGCGTCCTTGAACCGCGAGGGCGGGAAACCGTCTTCCGGACCGGCAATATCGAAGCCCACGGCCCCGGAGTCGCGGTGCCGCACGGCCAGTTCCGCAATTTCCATGGCCCGGTCGGCGTGCCGCATGGCCGTGATGAGCTGGCCCACCTGGATGAAGCTGCCCGCGGCCTCCGTGTTCGCCACTCCTTCTTCGATACCTGCCTGGACGGCTTCCACGGCTTCGTCCAGGCTCAGCCCGGCCCGTACATGCTGTTCGGGAGCCCAGCGGACCTCCGCGTAGACCACCCCGTCCGCTGCAAGGTCTTCGACGAATTCGCGGGCCACGCGGATCAGGGACTCACGTGTCTGCATGACCGCGATGGTGTGGTCGAAGGTTTCGAGGTAGCGGGGTAGCGAACCGGAGTCCGCCGATTCGCGGAACCACTCCGCCAGCCCGGCGGGGTCGGTGCTCGGCAGGGTATGGCCGACGGCGGCAGCCAGCTCAACGATCGTGGCCGGACGAAGGCCGCCGTCGAGGTGGTCGTGCAGCGACACCTTCGGCAGGCTCCGTACGTTGAGGGAAGAGTTTTCGGGGAGGTTTGTAGGCTCAGTCACACGGCAACTCTACGGTGTTTCAGGCGACCTTCTGCGAGCTCTCGTCGTCGTCGGCGTTCGGCATGTCGTCCGCTGCGTAGTGTTTCGCTCCCGGCCCGGTCCCGCGGACCATGGTGATGACGCGGTCAATGACCAGGCCCAGGACCAGGGCGCCTATCACGCCCACCACCACGCCGAGCAGGTGGTGTTCACTGAACCAGGCACCGGCTATGGCGCCGATGGCCACGCTGTAGGCCGCCCAGACAATTCCGGAGATCGCGGTCAGGGAGATGAACCGCCGCCGCGGGAACCCCGTGGCCCCGGCGGTGAGGTTCACGACCACGCGGCCGACCGGGATGAACCGGGCCACGAGGATCAGTGACATGGAGCGTTTGTCGAGTTCATGGCGGGCCCATGCGAAGGACCGGCGCATCTTCGGCGTGCGCATCCAGCGGAACCGTTCGGTTCCGATCCACCGGCCCAGCAGATAAGCCAGGTTGTCCCCGAGGAAAGCGCCCAGGGCTGCGGCCGGAATGATCAGCCAGATATTCACGCCGGCGCCGCTGAGCGCCAGCGAGGCCAGTGCCACCACCAGGGATTCGCTGGGCACCGGCGGGAAGAAGCCATCGATGAGGCAGCAGGCAAGGAGCCCGATGTAGACCCACGGCGACCCCGCTGTGGAGAGGATGAAGTTGTTTATGCCGTCCACCGTGGCACTGAGAACGTCCAACAGCTGCCGCTCCTTGAATTTAGCTATCCGGTCCTTTACAAGCATGCCACGCCCCCGGCGATGCCCTTGTGCCCGGCCCACCGCCACTCCGGGGCCTGGAGGAGGCACCCCACCACCGAGGGGATCCGGTACCGCCGGTCCCCGGATGGCGGTGCAGGCGCGCCGGACCCGGAGGGCCCCGGAGGGCCCCGGAGGAAGGCGGCTTTAATATTTCCTGCGAGTTCTGCGAGCACGGAAATTTCGTTGCCGCCGTTCCGGGGCCCAAAGGGCCCGGCACCCGGGGTCTCGGCACCCCGGGGGCGCCGGAGCCCGGAAGCCCCGACCCCCTAGCTGATCCGGTCGATGATCAGCTTCCGCGCCGGACGCGATCCTTCAGGAGCAACAACGACGGCGTCCGCCAGTGCTTCCCGGGCACGGTCGAACTTCTCGGGGGTATCGGTGAGCAGCGTCATCAGCGGCTCTCCGGCCCGGACAGTGGCTCCGGGCTTGGCGTGCATCACTACGCCCGCACCGGCCTGGACGGCGTCTTCCTTGCGGGCACGGCCGGCGCCAAGGCGCCAGGCTGCAACGCCTACGGAGAGGGCATCGAGTTCCACCAGCACGCCGTCGGCGGGCGCGTAGATGGTCTCGGATTCCTTAGCCACCGGAAGCGCAGCATCCGGATCGCCGCCCTGGGCCGAGATCATCCGGCGCCAGACGTCCATCGCCCGGCCGTCCTTCAGGGCCGCTTCGGGATCGGCGTCGGGCTGACCGGCGGCCGTCAGCATCTCGCGGGCCAGGGCCAGCGTGAGCTCGACGACGTCCTCGGGTCCGCCGCCGGCGAGGACGTCCACGGACTCCTGCACCTCAATGGCGTTGCCGGCCGTCAGGCCCAGCGGAGTGGACATGTCCGTCAGCAGCGCCACCGTGTTCACGCCGGCGTCCTTGCCCAGGGCCACCATGGTTTCCGCCAGTTCGCGGGCACGGGCCTCGTCCTTCATGAACGCGCCGCTTCCGACCTTGACGTCCAGCACCAGCGAGCCGGTGCCTTCGGCGATCTTCTTGCTCATGATCGAGGAGGCGATCAGCGGAATGGCTTCCACAGTTCCCGTGACGTCGCGCAGCGAGTACAGCTTCTTGTCCGCCGGGGCCAGGCCTGCACCGGCGGCACAGATGACGGCGCCGACGTCGCGCAGCTGGGCCATCAGCGCGTCGTTGGTCAGTGCCGCCTGCCAGCCGGGAATGGCTTCGAGCTTGTCCAGCGTTCCGCCGGTGTGGCCCAGTCCCCGGCCGGAGAGCTGCGGGACAGCGACGCCGAAGACGGCTACCAGGGGTGCCAGCGGGAGGGTGATCTTGTCTCCCACGCCCCCGGTGGAGTGCTTGTCCGAGGTCGGCTTGCCAAGGGAGGAGAAGTCCATCCGCTCCCCCGAATTGATCATGGCGTGGGTCCAGCGGGAGATTTCCGCCCGGCTCATCCCGTTGAGCAGGATGGCCATGTTCAGCGCGGCCATCTGCTCGTCCGCGATTGCTCCGCGGGTGTAGGCGTCGATGGTCCAGTCAATCTGTTCCGGGGTCAAGGTGCCCCGGTCCCGCTTGATGCCGATGATGTCTACGGCGTCGAACTTTTCAGCGCTCATTGGTTGTCCTGTCCTTCAAGGTGCTGCGGTCCAAAGGCATCGGGCAGGACTTCGTCCATGCTCCGGATGCCGCTTACGGTCATCAACTGCATCCCGGGTGCCCGGAATTCGTACAGCAGCTGGCGGCAGCGGCCGCACGGCATCAGCACGTTCCCGGATCCGTCCACGCAGGCGAAGGCGGCCAGGCGGCCGCCTCCGGTCATGCGCAGCTGGCTGATCATGGAGCACTCGGCGCACAGGGTCAGCCCGTAGGAGGCGTTTTCGATGTTGCAGCCGGAAACTATCCGGCCGTCGTCGGTCAGTGCGGCGGCGCCTACCGGATACTTCGAGTAGGGCACGTAGGCGTGGGCCAGGGCCGCGCGGGCGGTGTCCAGGAGCTGGTCCCAGTCCACCTGGCCGGGGGTCGTCTGTGTCATGTCTTCCTTCCAATTCCGGTGCCCGGTCCGGTCGGACCGGAAACCACGAGGGACCTGCCGCCGGTTTCCCGGCAGCAGGTCCCCCTGAGAGCTATCCCTTGATGTACGGCACGCCGCTGGCTGCCGGGCCGCGGGACTTGCCCACCACTCCGGCCACCGCGAAGATCGTCACCACGTAGGGCAGCATCGACAGGAACTGGCTGGGCACGGGGGTGCCCAGCAGGCCCAGCACGTACTGCAGGTTCGTGGCCAGGCCGAACAGCAGTGCCGCCGCTGCGGCGCCGAGCGGGTTCCAGCGGCCCAGGATGAGGGCCGCGAGGGCAATGTAGCCCTGGCCGCCGGTCATGTCCTGGCCGAAGCTGGAGACCGATACGAGGGTGAAGAACGAGCCGCCGACGCCGGCCACTGCACCGGCGAGCAGCACGTTGGTGAACCGGGTCCGGTTGACGTTGACGCCCAGGGTGTCGGCCGCCTTGGGGTGTTCTCCCACCGCACGGGTCCGCAGGCCCCAACGGGTGTGGAACAGCCCGAAGTAGACGGCGGCAACAGCGAAGTACATCAGGTAGCCGATCAGCGACTGGTCAAACAGGATCGGCCCGATGATCGGGATGTCCGCCAGGAACGGGATCCGGATGTTCGGCAGGCGCGGCGCCGAGTTCAATTCGGACGGGTTCGCGCTGAGCACGGTGGAGAAGAGGAAACCGGTGAGGCCGGACACCAGCACGTTCAGCACAACGCCCACAATGACCTGGTTGACCACGTACTTGATGCTGAAGATAGCCAGCACCAGGGAGACGAGTACACCGGCAACGGCTGCTGCCAGCAAACCGACAAAGGCACTGCCGGATACGGTGCCGGCCACGGCTGCGGCAAAGGCGCCGAAGAGGAGCTGGCCCTCGATGGCGATGTTGACCACACCGACGCGTTCACACAGGACGCCCGAGAGCGAACCGAAGATCAGCGGAACGGCCAGGGTGATGCTGCCGGCCAGCAGGCCGTAGAGGGCAATGTTGGGCGTGCCGGCGCTGCCGACCGACCACGAAAGGAACGCCGCCACGAATACGACGCCGAAAATCACCGGGAGCCAGAGCGGCACGCGCCGCCCCGAACGGACCAGGACAAAAGCCCAGGCAGCAGCCAGGACGAGCACAATGGCACCGGCCCAGCCGAAGGCCTTGGCGGAGAAGACCAGGTCCGGCAGCGTAATGGCCGCCTCGGGATCGGTCAGGCGGAAGGTGACCTCGGTGGCCGGAGCCCCGAGGGCGAAGAACACCAGTGACAGCAGGGCGAGCACGCCCAGCAGTATGGGGGTCTTCCAGCTGCGCACAAGGGCGGCGGGCGCCGGGGTCAGCGCGGGGGCGGTGGTGGTTGCGGTGCTCATGCTGCTCCTCCGGCGGCTGCGGCGGGCTTGCGGGCGGAGCGGAAGGCTCCGGGCGGCGGGATCCTGAACAGCGAACGCACCAGCGGCGGCGCCGCGATGAACAGCACGATCAGGGACTGGACCACCAGGACAATGTCGATGCTGGTCCCGGTGTTGGTCTGCATGGCGACGCTTCCGGCGCGGAAGGCGCCGAAGAGCAGGCCGGCAGCGAAGGTTCCCCACGGAGTCGAACGGCCCAGCAGTGCCACCGTGATGGCGTCAAAGCCGAAGCTGGCAGCCACGTCGGTGGTCAGCACGCGCTCGGTCCCGGAAACCTGGGACACGCCCGCGAGTCCGGACAGGGCGCCGGCGATGAGCATAACCACCACGTAGCCCTTCGTGGTGCTGATGCCGGCGTTCCGGGCGGCGTCGGGGTTCGCGCCCACGGCACGCAGTTCGAAGCCGACGGTGGAGCGGTTGAGCAGCCACCAGACGAACACCGTGGCAACGATCGCCAGGATGAAGCCCCAGTGCAGGCGGAAGCCGTCGCCCAGCAGCTTGGGGAACATTGCGCTTTCGGCCAGCAGCGGACTGATCGGGTTGTTGTTGCCTTCACGCTGGAAACCGGGTGTGGTCAGCATGAAGGCCACCAGCTGGATGGCCACATAGTTGAGCATGATCGTCACGATCACCTCATGGGCGCCCGTGCGGGCCTTCAGCAGGCCGGCAATACCGCCCCAGATGGCTCCGCCGAGCAGGCCGGCAATGATTACCAGGAGGATATGAAGCGCTGCGGGCAGCTGCCAGGTGAAGCCGACCCAGGCCGCGAGCGTGGCACCCATGATGATCTGGCCCTGCGCACCGATGTTGAACAGGCCGGCACGGAACGCCAGTGCCACGCCGAGGCCGGCGCAGATCAGCGGTGTGGCGGTGGTCAGTGTCTGGGTGAGGGGGTAGACCGCGCGGGTGAAGGACTCGGCCTCCAGGTTAATGATCGAGCCCTGGAAGAGCGAGTAGTACGCTCCGGCTGCGGCGTTCCAGGCTGCGGCGAAGAAATCGCCGGGCCGGTTGAACAGGTACCCTGCCGCTTCGGTGGCTTCCTCGTTGGTCAGGGCAATCAGCACCCCGCCGACAACGAGGGCCATCAGTACGGCGAGAACCGATACCAGGCCGTTTCCGGTAACGATCCGTTCGAGGATGCCACGGTGGCTGCCCGGGTCAGGCGTTACGGTGCTGCCGACGGCGGCAGCGGGCGGTGCCAGCTGCCCTCCGGCGGTTTCCGCAGCTACTTCGAGGCGTGCCTCATCGGCAGCCGAAGTCTTGCGGTCTGGTGCTGGCCCACCAGCGGTGGACTTTTCCGGGCTCACTGCGCCCCTCCCTCAAGTTGGATTTCCTCGGGCGCGGCCTCGCGGGCCAGCGCCTCGTCTGCGGTCATGCCGGCCATCATCAGGCCCAGCACATTCCGCGATGTGCCGCCGGGCACGATGCCCATCAGGCGGCCGCCGTAGAGCACGGCAATGCGGTCTCCAAGTTCCAGGACCTCGTCCAGTTCGGTGGACACGATCATGACCGGCGTGCCGGCGTCCCGTTCGGCGATGATGCGCCGGTGCAGGAATTCGATTGAGCCGACGTCCACGCCGCGGGTGGGCTGGCTGGCGATGAACAGCGAGAGCGGCCGGGACAGTTCCCGGGCCATAACCACCTTCTGCTGGTTACCGCCGGACAAGGTGCCGGCCGGGGTGGCCGCAGTCTGCGTGCGGATATCGAACTCGGCGATCTTTTCCTCGGCGTTGGCACCGACCATGGCCGGTTTCATCGACAGGCCGCGCGCAAACGGCGGCTCGTCATAGCGGTTGAGGACCAGGTTTTCGGCCACCGAGAAGGTACCGACCAGTCCGTCCACGTTGCGGTCCTCGGGCACGAAGCCGACGCCGGCGTCGATGATCTTGTGGGTCTTCAGGCCCACCAGTTCCCTGCCGTCGAGCATGACGGAGCCGGTTACGTGTTCCTGCAGGCCCATGACGGCTTCGGTGAGCTCGGTCTGGCCGTTGCCCTGGACACCGGCGACGGCCAGGATCTCGCCCTTGGCAATGCCGAAGCTCAGGCCGTTAACCACCGGCTGGCCGCTGCCGGAGACAACCGTCAGGTTCTCCACCCGGAAGGTCTCCTCGGCCGGGACGGCGGGAGCCTTGTTCAGGCTCAGGCTGACCGAACGGCCCACCATCAGGGCCGCCAGTTCGGTGGTGCCGGCGCTGGGCTCGGCGGAGCCCACTACCTTGCCGCGGCGGATGACCGTGATGACATCGGAAACGGCCTTGACCTCGCGCAGCTTGTGCGAGATGAAGACAATGCCTTTGCCGTCACTGGTGAGCTGACGCATGATGCCCAGCAGCTCGTCTGTTTCGCGCGGGGTCAGCACCGCTGTCGGTTCGTCGAGAATCAGGACCTCGGCGTCCCGGATCAAAGCCTTGATGATTTCCACTCGCTGCTGGACGCCAACGGGCAGGTCTTCCACGAGGGCATCGGGGTCAACGTCGAACCCGTACTGGTCCGAGATCTCCCGGATCCGGCGGCGGGTGTCGTCCAGGTTCAGCATGCCTGCGAACCTGGTTTTCTCATTGCCCAGGGCCACGTTCTCGGCCACGGTAAAGACCGGCACCAGCATGAAGTGCTGGTGGACCATGCCGATGCCGGCGGCCATGGCATCCGAGGGGCCGCTGAAGGTTACCGGCCGTCCGTCAATCAGGATCGTTCCCTCGGTCGGCTCATAGAGGCCGTAGAGGACATTCATCAGCGTCGATTTACCGGCGCCGTTCTCGCCGAGCAGGCTATGTACCTGCCCCGGCTCGACCACCAGGTCGATGTGGTCGTTGGCCACCAGCGAACCGAATCGCTTGGTGATGCCTTGAAGCTCGAGTTTCACAAAACCCCAACCAATCTGTTCTTGAAAGTGCTGTGTGGGAGGTAGGGCTGTCCGGCACAGACAAACCGCCATGTTCCGCAGTCGCAACTGCGGGACATGGCGGTTGTCTGGGGGCAGTTAGGCCCGCTGCTACTGCTTCGGGCTGGACTCGGATTCGATCGTGATCTCACCGGAGATGATCTTTTTCTTGAGGTCCTCGACCGCGGTCTTGACCTCGTCCGGGACGTTGGCCTCCTGGTCGTGGAACGGCGCCAGGTCAACGCCGCCGTTCTCCAGGGTGCCCACGTACGGTTCTGCGCTGAAGTTGCCGTCGGCGGACTCGGTGACAACCTCTTCCACCGCGTCGCCCATCAGCTTCATGACGGAGGTCAGGATGAACTCCTCGCCGATGCCGGCGGTTTCGTAGCCGTCGGAGTCAACCCAGACGGCGCGGACGTTCTTGCCGCCCTCGTTGGCCTCGACCACGGCCTCCATGGTGCCCAGGCCCACCGGACCGGCAACCGGCATGATGACGTCGGCGCCTTCGTTGATGAAGTTCTGGGTCAGCGTCTTGCCTGCTGCGCGGTTGTCGAAGCTGTCGACGAAGGAGTCTGTGCCGAGGACCTTGACGTCGGCGCCGTTCTCCTTGTTGAAGTGCTCAACACCCTGGGCGAAGCCGTCCATGAAGATGGTGACGGTGGGGAGGTTCATGCCGCCGTAGGTGGCAACGGTGCCGGTCTCGGAGGAACCTGCGGCGACGTAGCCGGCAAGGAACGCGGCCTGGGCCGTGTCGTAGATGATCGGCTTGACGTTGTCGGCCTCGATGGCGTTGTCATCGACGATGGCGAAGTTCACGTCGGGGTTTGCCGCAGCGGCGGCCTTCGTGGCGTCGGAGAGCAGGAAGCCCACCGTAACCGTCAGGTCGCAGCCGGCCTGGACCATGCTGTCAACGTTGTTGGTGAAGTCAGTGGGAGCCTGGGACTCAGCATCGCGGGTCTCAATGCCCAGCGCATCCTTGGCAGCCATCAGGCCCTCGTAGCTGGACTGGTTGAAGGAGCGGTCATCCCAGCCGCCGGCGTCGGAGACGATGCAACCGGTGAAGTCAGTCGCTGCTGCGTCGCCGCCTTCTTCCTCTTCCGGTGCAGCACCGCAGCCGGAAAGCAGGAGAGCAGATACGCCGAGCATGGCGGCGGAGACGCCTGCATTGCGCTTAAAGCTGCGCGGGTAATTCTTCAATGTTCCTCCAGAAAAGAAATGGGATTCGCCGTACGGTGCCCTCTAAGGTGCAGCGCTCGGCGCAGCGCTCCGTCCGTCGTTGGACCGCAGCAACATAACCATAGTGTGTCGAAGGCAACACCAAATCCAAATTCGGTGCTGGTGGAACATTGTTTACATGTTGTTATCAAAGGGACACCTCGGACAGGGTGCGGACTGCTATGGTCCGGTCACGATTCCGGGTGCACCGGATGCCCCTATTGTGTCGTCAGGTTACGCTGCCCGGCGGGCGGAAACGGGGGCTCGCAGCTTTAGTGCCGCAGGCCCCGTGCAGCCCGCAGGGCAGCCGCGGCCATCACGCTGACGCCGCAGCTGATGGCCCGCTCGTCGGGGTTGTAGTCCCCGCGGTGCAGGTCGAAGGTCTCGCCGCCCGGGGAGCGGGTGCCCAGCCGCATCAGGGCTCCCGGAACCGCCTGCGTCATCCAGGCGAAGTCTTCCCCGCCCATCGACTGCGGGGCCAGTACGACGGCGTCTTCGCCCAGTTCCGCGCGGGCCGCTGCCTCGATCAGGCTGATCTCGGCGTCGGCGTTAATTACCGGCGGAACGCCGCGCGTGTGTTCCAGGTGGACGTCGACGCCGAACGGCGCCGCGATTTCGCGGACCACCTTGTCCAGCAGCTCGCCGGCGGCATGCCAGGCCTCCGCGTCGAGGCATCGCATGGTCCCGGCCATGAACCCGTGTCCGGGAATGGCATTGGGTGCGGAGCCCGCGTGCATCTGCCCCCACACCACTGAGACGCCGCTGCGCACGTCGATCCGGCGGGAGAGCACTGCCGGGACGCTGACGGCAATCTCGGCCAGCGCGAAGACCAGGTCCTCGGTGAGGTGCGGCCGGGAGGTGTGCCCGCCGCGCCCGGTGAGTTCAATCCGGATGGTGTCCGACGCCGAGGTGATGGCGCCGATGCGGGTGCCCACCTGCCCCACGTCCACCCGGGGGTCGCAGTGCAGGGCCAGGATGCGCGGGACGCCGTCCAGCGCGCCCTGCTCGATCACCGAGAGCGCACCGCCGGGCATTACTTCCTCGGCCGGCTGGAAGATCACGCGCACCCGGCCGCCCAGCTCGCCGGCGGCGTCGAACCCGGCAAGCACCCTGGCCACGCCCAGCATCACCGTGGTGTGGATGTCGTGGCCGCAGGCATGGGCTATGCCGGTGTGCTCCGAGGCGTACGGCAGCCCGGTCTCCTCAAGCACCGGAAGGGCATCGATGTCAGCGCGGACGGCGAGTCGGATGGGCCCGTCGCCGATATCCACCACGGCACCGGTGTTCTCCAGGCGCTTGGGGGCCAGGCCCGCATGCTCCAAAGCTTCGACAATGCGGTCGGTAGTGCGGAATTCCTTATGCGAGAGCTCGGGATGGGCGTGCAGGTCCCGCCGGAACTCAATCAGCCCACCCAGAAGCGGCGCCACGCTCCCCCGTAGGGAAGGGATCGGAGAATTGCTCAATGGGATAGTCTGCACAACCTCAAGGTTAGCCAATTCCGCGGCTAATGCGGGAATGTGCACCGCCGGAAACGACGCCCCGTGACGGGTCTTTGCGGCCGGGCTAGAGGACGTCCGTGTCGCCGCTGGCCTTCAGGTGTTCAACGGCCTTCTTCACTTCCTGCGCATGTTCCTTCGTGGTCACAAGCAGGGCGTCCGGGGTATCCACGATGACGACGTCCTCGATGCCGATCAGCGCGATGACGCGCTTGGTATCGGAAACGACGATTCCGCTCGCGTTCTCCGAGTAAACGCGTGCCCCTTCGCCCATCACCGTCAGGTCGCTGTTTTCGGCCGCCGGGTTGAGGCGGCCGATCGCGGCAAAGTCCCCTACGTCGTCCCAGCTGAAGGCACCGGGGATCATTGCGACGTCGCCCGCCGCCGCTGCCGGTTCCGCCACCGCATAGTCAATGGCGATCTTGGGCAGGGTGGGCCAGATCCTCCGCACCACTTCCCGGCGCCTCGTGGTGTCCCAGGCATCGGCGATTTCCATCAGCCCGGAGTAGAGCACCGGCTCATTGGCTTCCAGGTGCTTGAGCATCAAATCCACCGGCGCCACGAACATGCCGGCGTTCCAGCTGTAGCTGCCGCTGTCCAGGTATGTCTGCGCAACCTCGGCAGAGGGCTTCTCCACGAACTCGACCACGGAGCGGGCGCTCGGAGCGCCGGCAACCCGGAGCTGATCGCCGGCGCGGATGTAGCCGAAACCGGTGGAGGGATGGGTGGGCTCGATCCCGATGGTGACGACGTAGCCCTGCGCCGCAGTGTGGACGGCTTCCCGGACGGCTGCCTGGAAAACCTCGACCGGTGCAATCACCTGGTCCGCTGCGAAGGACCCCATGATGATCCGCGGATCCCGCTTATAGAGGATCGCCGCGGCAAGGCCGATCGCTGCGGCCGAATCCTTCGGCTCGAGTTCCAGGACCAGGTTCTTGTTGGAGATCTCGGGCAGCTGCTGCCGCACCGCCTGCCGGTGCACGGCGCCGGTAACCACCATGACGCGGTCCCCGCTGAGCGGACTCAGGCGCTCGTAGGTGGCACGGATCAGGGTGGAACCCGAACCGGTCAGGTCGTGGAGGAATTTGGGTGCAGCCGCACGGGAGAGGGGCCAAAGACGCGTGCCGACACCGCCCGCCGGGATGACCCCGTAAAAACGGTCAAGAACAGCGGACTCAGTGGCGGCTTGTGGCTTTTCAATACTCATCACAGCCAAGATTAGCCCAGTCGCAGGCCGTACTTCAGGAGGTACCCGCCGCTACACGCTTTTCGACGCCGGTTCAATGTAATCAGCGTCACACCATAGGGCAACCTAAATTGAAAGCCGGGTCACGTCGGCCTAGATTATGGTAGAGCTTATATCGCTGTCGCACCGGCGTCATCACTGCGTGGAACACGCGCTAACGCCGCTGCGATGCAGGGAGGAAAATTCAGTGTCGAAGTTACCAGCAGGCACTCTCTACCGTGGCCGTGAGGGCCAATGGTCGTGGGTTGTGCACCGCATCACCGGCGTGGCGATCTTCTTCTTCCTTTTGGTCCATGTTCTGGATACCTCATTGGTGCGAGTTTCGCCTGAGGCCTACAACGTGGTGATCGAATCCTACAAGAACCCGATTATGGGCCTCGGCGAGCTTGGTCTCGTTGCGGCGATTGTGTTCCACGCCTTCAACGGCCTGCGTGTAGTCCTGATCGACTTCTGGAAGAAGGGGCCCAAGTACCAGCGCCAGATGCTCTGGGGCGTTGTTGCCCTGTGGGCCGTTACGGTTATCGGCTTCTCCATTCGCCACCTGCCCAACGTCTTCGGGGGTTAATAACCAATGAGCACATCCACTAACGAAGCGCATGCCCTCGAAGCACCCCGTTCCGGACGCATCGCCCCGCGGTACACGCGCAACTCCTCCGGCCGCGGCAACTTTGAGATGCTCGCCTGGCTGTTTATGCGCGTCTCCGGCGTGATCCTGGTTGTCCTGATCTTCACCCACCTGTTTATGAACCTGGTTCTGGGCGACGGCATCCACGCAGTCGACTTCGGCTTTGTTGCCGGCAAGTGGGCCAGCCCCCTGTGGCAGGTCTGGGACCTCGTTATGCTGTGGCTGGCCATGCTTCACGGCACCAACGGCGTCCGCACCATCATTAACGACTACGGAGACAAGAAGGCCACGCGTATGTGGCTCAAGACCGTCCTCTACGTCGCGACCTTCGTAATCATCGTGCTCGGCACCCTGGTGATCTTCACCTTTGACCCCTGCCTTCCGGACGCGGCGGGGCAAACACTCCAGGAGTTCTGCAGCTAAGGCAGCCGCAGGACAACCACGGGTACGCCCGCGAATTTCTAGTAGTTTCAACAGAAAGAGCATCTGCTATGCAGGTCCATAAGTACGACGTCGTCATCGTCGGCGCCGGCGGCGCCGGTATGCGTGCCGCCATCGAATCAGGTCAGCGCGCGCGTACGGCGGTACTGACCAAGCTGTACCCCACCCGCTCCCACACGGGTGCTGCGCAGGGCGGCATGTGCGCAGCACTGGCCAACGTCGAAGAAGACAACTGGGAATGGCACACCTTCGACACCGTCAAGGGCGGTGACTACCTCGTGGACCAGGACGCAGCCGAGGTTATGGCCAAGGAAGCCATCGACGCCGTGCTGGACCTGGAGAAGATGGGCCTGCCGTTCAACCGGACGCCTGAAGGCCGCATCGACCAGCGCCGTTTCGGTGGGCACACCCGTGACCACGGCAAGGCCCCGGTTCGCCGCGCCTGCTACGCCGCGGACCGCACCGGCCACATGATCCTGCAGACGCTGTACCAAAACTGCGTCAAGCACAACGTCGAGTTCTACAACGAGTACTACGTGCTGGACCTCATCACCGTTGTCGACCTCGACGGCCAGAAGCGGGTTGCGGGTGTCATTTCCTATGACCTGGCCACCGGCGAACTGCACATCTTCCAGGCCAAGTCCGTGGTGTTCGCCTCCGGCGGTGCCGGCAAGGTCTACAAGACCACGTCCAACGCACACACCCTGACCGGCGACGGCATGGGCATCGCCTTCCGCCGGGGGATTCCCCTGGAGGACATGGAGTTCATCCAGTTCCACCCGACCGGCCTGGCCGGGCTGGGCATCCTCCTGTCGGAGGCCGCCCGCGGCGAAGGTGCCATCCTCCGCAACTCGGAGGGCGAACGCTTCATGGAGCGCTATGCCCCCACCATCAAGGACCTGGCGCCGCGTGACATTGTGGCCCGTTCCATGGCCAACGAGGTACGCGAGGGACGCGGCTGCGGCCCGAACAAGGACTACGTCCTGCTGGACCTGACGCACCTGGAACCGGCGCACATCGATGCGAAGCTTCCGGACATCACCGAGTTCGCCCGTACCTACCTCGGCGTGGAGCCCTACACCGAGCCGGTGCCGGTGTTCCCGACGGCCCACTACGTGATGGGCGGGATCCCGACCAACATCAAGGCCGAGGTACTCCAGGACAACGACACGGTGATCCCCGGACTGTACGCGGCCGGCGAAGTAGCCTGCGTATCCGTACACGGCTCCAACCGGCTGGGCACCAACTCCCTGCTGGACATCAACGTCTTCGGCAAGCGGGCCGGCATCTACGCCGCCGAGTACGCCCTGACCGCGGACTTCGTGGACCTGCCGGAGAACGCCGAGCTGGACACGGTCAACCTGCTGGACCACGTCCGCAATTCCGAAGGCACCGAGCGGGTTTCCGAAATCCGCCGGGACCTGCAGAACACCATGGACCTGAACATGCAGGTGTTCCGCACCGCGGACACCATCCAGCAGGTCCTGGCGGACATCGCTTCCTTCGAGGAGCGGTACCAGAAAATCAGCGTCCAGGATAAGGGCAAGCGGTTCAACCTCGACCTCCTTGAGGCCGTGGAGCTTGGCTTCCTCCTGGAACTGGCAAAAGTCATGAGCGTTGCCGCCCTTCACCGCACCGAATCCCGCGGCGGACACTTCCGCGAGGACTTCCCGGAGCGCGATGACGAAAACTTCATGAAGCACTCGATGGCCTACAAGGTCGACGAAGCCGAGAATACCGAGCACACCGCCGGCATTCGGCTGGACACCAAGCCGGTCATTTTCACGCGCTACGAGCCGATGGTGAGGAAGTACTAATGACAACCGAAATCGCCGAGCCGGCCTCGAAGGTTGACCTCCCCGAATCAATCGGCGGAGAAATCCCCTCGTTCGAGATCACTCTGAAGGTCCGCCGCTACAACCCCGAGGTTTCCGACGAAGCCTACTGGGACGAGTGGAAGCTGACCATGTACGGCACCGACCGCGTGCTGGACGCCCTGCACAAGGTCAAGTGGGAGCACGACGGCTCGGTTTCGTTCCGCCGGTCCTGCGCCCACGGTGTCTGCGGCTCCGATGCCATGCGCATCAACGGCCGTAACCGCCTGGCCTGCAAGACCCTGCTGAAGGACCTGGACACGTCCAAGCCCATCCTCGTCGAGCCCATCAAGGGCCTGCCGGTGGAAAAGGACCTGATCGTGGACATGGAGCCGTTCTTCCAGTCCTACCGTGAAATCATGCCGTTCCTGGTCACCAAGGGCCACGAACCCACGAAGGAACGCCTGCAGTCCGCCGAGGACCGTGAGCGTTTCGACGACACCACCAAGTGCATCCTGTGCGCCGCATGCACGTCCTCGTGCCCGGTGTTCTGGACCGACGGCCAGTACTTCGGCCCGGCGGCAATCGTCAACGCGCACCGTTTCATCTTTGATTCACGTGACGATGCCGGTGACATGCGCCTGGAGATCCTGAACGACAAGGAAGGCGTGTGGCGCTGCCGCACCACCTTCAACTGCTCGGAAGCATGCCCCCGCGGCATCCAGGTCACCAAGGCCATTTCAGAGGTCAAGCAGGCCATCCTGGCCCGCTCCCTCTAGCAGTCCCCCCGCACGACCTAAGGCGCCCGCCGCGGTTTCCACCGCCGGCGGGCGCCTTTTGCGTTCCCGATAGAGTTGCGTTATGCCTTCGTTTGAATCTGTGTCATTTCCCGGGGTCAACGGGACCACCCTCGCGGGAACCGTTGATGTTCCCGACGGCGGAGCCCGGGCCTGGGCCGTCTTTTGCCACGGCTTCACCCTGGGGAAGAACAGTGCCGCCGCGTCCCGGATTTCCAAGGCGCTGGCCAGCCATGGCATTGGTGTGCTGCGCTATGACGCAGCGGGGCTGGGCGGTTCGACCGGCAAGTGGGAGGACGGCAGTTTCAGCACCAAAGTGGCCGACGTCCTCAGCGCGTGCGGTTTCATGGCGGATACCCACCGCCCCGTCTCCCTGCTGATCGGCCACTCGCTCGGCGGCGCCGCCGTCCTGGCTGCGGCTTCCCGGGTTCCCGGGCTGGACGCAGTGGTGACCATCGCCGCGCCCTTCCGCCCCTCCCATGTGGTGCACCTCTTCGAATCGGAGCTGGACCGCATCGCCGAACAGGGCTCAGCCTCTGTGGATCTTGGCGGCGGCGAACTCGAGATCCGGCGGCACCTCATCGAGGACCTGAACAGCCATGACCTCACGGACAGCATCAGGGGGCTGCACCTGCCCCTTTTGGTGATGCATTCCCCCACCGACAACACAGTGGGAATCGACAACGCGAGCGAAATTTTCCGGACCGCACGGCATCCGCGGAATTTCATCTCGCTGGAGGGCAGCGACCACCTGATGGTCGAACGGGCTCAGACCTCCAGGGCAGCGGCGATCATCGCGGCGTGGGCCGGTACCTACCTGGACCTGGACGAAGACTCCTAATGAAGACTCCTAAGACGGCTGCTTCCCGGCGCCGAGCCGGACGTGCTCATGCAGTTTCCACAGCCCGGTGGCGTCGTGTTCGTAAAGACCCACACAGTCGACCGTAAAACCGGCGGAATAGCTGCAGAGCCGGCTGACTGCTTCGTCCATGCTCTGCTCGCTGACGTCGTGTGCCACGGTGACGTGCGGGTGGAACGGGAAGGCCAGGTCCCGGGCCAGCGGGCCGCTCTGGAGTTCCTTGTGCAGCGCCGTGCACTCATCAAAGCCTTCGTCCACGTTCAGGTAGACCACGGGCGAAACCGGGCGGAAGGATGCGGTTCCCTCCAGCGTCACCCGGAACGGCTCCTGGGCCGCGGCGACCCTGCGCACGTGGCGGAGCGTGGCGTCCCAGTCGTCGGTCTCCGTGGTGGTCACCAAGGTGATGTGGGCCGGAACCAACGCCGCCATGGGATCGCCGAAGGACGCACGTGCGTCCTTCAGCTCGCTTGCCATGGGCTCCGGAACCGCAATGACTATACCCACGCACCGCGCAGTGCATTGGGGAGAGTGGCTGCCGTTCAGTGCGCCGGCCATGGGCTGGTCGAGGGATTCGGAGATTCTCATGGGCCTAGGCGGTAACGCTGCCCAGCGGCAGGAAGCCGACCTTGTTGTACACGTCCGCCAGCGTGACCGAGGCTGATTCCCGGGCCTTGGCCGCACCCACTGCCAGCAGCCGGTCCAGCTCGGCCGGATCATCCAGCAGGTGCAGGGCACGTTCGCGGATCGGCCGGATATGTTCGGTGACCACCTCGGCGAGGTCCACCTTCAGGTGTCCGTACATCTTCCCCTCGTACTCCTTCTCCAGGGTTTCCACGCTGCGTCCGCTGATCAGGGAGTAGATGGACAGCAGGTTCGAAACCCCGGGCTTGGTGTCCCGGTCGAACCGGATTTCGCTGCCGTCATCGGTCACGGCGGACTTGATGCGCTTGGCTATGACCTTGTCCTCATCGAGGAGGTTGATCAGCCCTGCCGGCGACGCGGCGGACTTGGACATTTTGGCCGACGGGTTCTGCAGGTCGTAGATCTTGGCAGCCGCTTTTTGGATAAACACCTCGGGTACCACGAAGGTGTCGCCGAAACGCGAGTTGAACCGCTTGGCGAGGTCCCGGCTCAGCTCTACGTGCTGCCGCTGGTCTTCGCCCACGGGCACGCCGTGCGGCTGGTAGAGCAGGATGTCGGCCACCTGGAGGATCGGGTAGGTAAACAGCCCGACGCTGGCCGAATCCGAGCCGAAGCGCTGCTGCTTGTCCTTGAACTGCGTCATGCGGGAGGCTTCACCGAATCCGGTGAGGCAGTTCAGCACCCATGCCAGCTGGGCGTGCTCGGGCACCTGGGACTGCACGAACAGAGTGGCTTTGTCGACGTCGACGCCGCCGGCAATGTACTGGGCCGCCGTGACGCGGGTGCGCTTGCGCAGGTCCTCCGGATCCTGGGGCACCGTAATGGCATGCAGGTCCGGGATGAAGAAGTAGGCGTCGTACTCGTCCTGGAGCCGGACCCAGTTCACCAGGGCGCCGAGGTAGTTGCCCAGATGCAGGGAATCAGCGGACGGCTGCATGCCCGAGAGAATGCGCCGCCGGCTGCTGGAAGACTCAGATGTCATGGAAGGAATCCCTTAGAACTGGTAGTCGATCACTACTGGAGCGTGGTCTGAGAAGCGGGAGTCGTACGTGGGGGCACGGTCGACGACGGCGTTGACGGCCCGTGCCGCCAGCTCCGGGGTGGCCATGTGGTAATCGATCCGCCAGCCGGAGTCGTTGTCGAACGCCTGTCCGCGCCAGGACCACCAGGTGTACGGACCGTTGACTTCGCCCGCCAGCGAGCGGTGGACATCGGTGTAGCCGATTTCCTCGCCGAAGAAGCGGTCAAAGTAGGCGCGTTCCTCGGGCAGGAAGCCTGCCCGCTTGACGTTGCCCTTCCAGTTCTTGATGTCCAGGGGCGTGTGGCCCACGTTCAGGTCCCCCACCACCAGCACGAAGTCGCTCGTCTGGGCCAGCGCGGGCAGCCGGGCGGCCATGGTGTCGAGGAAGCGGTACTTGTCCACCTGCTTGGGCGTATCCACCTCACCGGAGTGGACGTAGGCGCTGACGACGGTGAGGATCTTTTCCTCGCCCGCCACGGAAACCTTGAAGTCGGCTTCCACCCAGCGGCCGGAGCGCGCGAAGTATTCGTCGCCAATGTGTTCGCGGACGGCCACCGGTTCGGTGCGGGAGGCGATGGCGACGCCGGCACGGCCCTTGGCCTCGAGGCTTTCGGCATGCTGGACATGCCAGGTATCGCCGAGCAGGTCCTTCAGGATGGCGTCGGGCGCGCGGACCTCCTGCAGGCACAGGATGTCCACATCGCGTGCTTCAAGCCAATCGGCCATGCCCCGCTTGTAGGCGGCACGGATGCCGTTGACGTTCACGGACGCAATGCGCAGTGGTTTCCCGGAACTGTCCATAGTCGCTGTTGATGCCGAACTCACGCGAATAAGCATACTCCTCAGTAGCTGTTCATCCCGAAACCGGGCCCGGAACACCTTATGCCGGTCCCGGGCGGCGAACGGGAACTAGTCGACTACGGTGCCTTCAACGGAACCGCCGTCGTCCTTCTTGATCATGCCACGGCCGTTGTGCGCGGTGATTTCGATGGTTTCCAGGGCGCGGTCCACCATCTCCCGGTCCGCGTCCAGGTTCTGGGCGATGACCTTCGCCTGGACCTGGATGATCTTGAAGCTGTGGTCCAGCTTCTTATCGCGGACGGTGGTGCTTTCGTCGACAACCTGCACCCCGCCCCGGGGCGCAAGGTCAGCGGCGGCACCGGCGAGCTTTGCGGTGGCCTTGCGTGTGGCGCTCCGAACGGAGAAGACCACGAACGTAGCAAGGAACAGCCAGCCCAGGGACACAATGACCACGAGCCAGCCGATAACGTCATTTTGGTTGGCGGCGAAAACGACTGCCACCAGGAAGACAATGAGCATCACGACGATGCCCGTATTGCCCATCCGGCGGCTGATGCCGCGGCCGGGCGTGGACGAGGACGACGGCGTCTTGCCGTTTCGGATCGACTGCATGGTTTTATTCTCTCAAACTTGGACACGTGCCCCGTGCCGCGTTCGCTCTGCGCGCCGTACCTGCCTGATCACGCAGTGGAAACCGGGCCGGCGCAGTGGCAGACTGGCTCGATGCAGATCACGATCGCCACCGGCGACATCACTCAGCGGGATACCGACGTCGTCGTCAATGCCGCCAACTCATCGCTGCTGGGCGGCGGCGGGGTTGACGGCGCCATCCACCGCGCGGCCGGCCCAAAGCTGCTGGCGGCCTGCCGGGAACTGCGCAGGACGTCCCTGCCGCAGGGGCTCCCGACCGGCCTGTCGGTGGCTACCGAGGCGTATGACCTGCCCGCCCGGTGGGTGGTCCACACGGTTGGGCCCAATGCCGGGGCAGGGGAAACGGACCCGGAACTGCTGCGGTCCTGTTTCCGCACCGCACTGGCCGCGGCCGAGGAGCTTGGTGCCGAAAGCATTTCCTTTCCCGCCGTAAGTGCCGGGATTTACGGCTGGGACCCGGAGACCGTGGCCGGGATCGGGCTCCAGGAGGTGCTGGACCACACCCCGGGAACGTTGAAGCTCGCGGAGTTCGTGCTGTTCAATGACCGCCTCGCCGGGATCTTCACCCGGAAATACAAGCAGCTGGCCGGCTGAGCTGAATCCGCCATCACCGGACTTACTTCAGGAACAGCGCCCGGAGCCGGTTAGTGGTCAGGGCCAGGCCCAGCACAATCATCACCACGAAGTACAGCAGATGTCCTGCCGTCCCCCAGCTGAAAATGCCTACGCTGATCTGCCGAAGCAGTTCCACGCCGTGCCACAGCGGCAGCACCTGGATCACGGACTGCACCGCCTCGGGGTACACGCTCAGCGGGTAGAAGGTGGCGGAGAACAGGAACATGGGCAGCATGAGCATTTGGATCCAGTCCATTTGCTGGAAGGTCTTCATGTAACTGGTCACTGCCATCCCGAAGGAGGCGAAGCCGAACGCGATCACCACGGCCGCCGGGATCATCAGCAGTGCCCAGGGCGAGGTAATCAGGCCCATCGCGCCCATCACGGCGGTGAAGCCCGTGGCGTACATGGCGCCGCGCAGGAGGGCCAGGAAGATCTCTCCCATGGCCACGTCAAAGGGACCCAGGGTCGTGGAAAGCATGCCCTCGTAGAGCCGTGCGTGGTTGAGCTTGAAAAACACATTCATGGTGGAGTCGTACACTGCGCCGTTCATCGCCGACACTGCCAGCAGCGCCGGCGCGATGAAGTTGGCATAGTTCATCTCCTGCCCGCCGGGGCCGGAAACCGTCCCCACCAAGGCACCCAGGCCTATTCCCATGGCCACCAGATACAGCACCGGTTCGACAAACCCGCTGATCATGATGCTCCAGTTGGTTCCCCACGTCGCCTTGAGCCCGCGGGCAATCACGGCACGGATATTCCGTCCGTACAGGGACCCGAGGAAACGGTCCTGCGGCACAAGCGCTGTCGGCGCCGTGCGGTTTTCGACGTTCATCCGGCGAGCCTCCTAGTGAAGTTCCGCCGGGCCAGGACCAGCCCGCCGGCGGTGAGGACCAACAGGTACACCACGTGGACAGCGGTCATGGCTGCCGGTTCGGGGTGCCCGTAGCTAAGCACGCGGCCCAGTTCAGTGGAATGCCAGAGCGGTGAAATCCAGCCGATCCAGCGGACGGCCAGCGGCAGGGAATCCAGCGGAAAGAACGTACCGGAGAACAGGAACAACGGCATCACAACGAAGCGCTGGACCATCGCGAACTGGCCCTTGTCTTCCTTCAGCGTGGCGCTGAAGGCCAGCAGCGGCATACCGAAGGCCAGCCCTCCCAGCAGTGCCGTGAAGATCATCAGCCAGCCGGTAGCGGGGTGCACCACGGCGCCGAAGAGCACCAGGAACAGGTAATAGATACCGGTGGTCAGCAGCAGGCGGACGGTGAGCCCCAGAACGTGTCCGAGGGCAATCTGTGCGCTGGAGAGCGGAGAAGCATTGGGGCCGTAGTAGGTCCGGCCCCATTTGAACCCGCTCATGACGTAGTAGGTGTTTTCCTCGCTGGAGACCATCAGGGCGGCGGTTGCCACGAGGGCCGGTCCCAGGAACATCAGGTAGGACACTGTCGAGCCGTCGGCGCCCGGGAAACCCGCATTCGAGTTCCCGTCGATCAGCACGGCCAGACCCATGCCCATGCCCAGCAGGTAGACCAGTGGAGTGCCCACGGCGGTCATCAGCACGGTTCCCTGATAGCCGCGCATCCGCCGGATCCAGTGCTCGGCGTAGTAAAGGCTGCCGAAGCGCCGCGCCCTGGCCGCGGTTTGGCGCGGGGTCAGCGGCGACCGCAGACCGAGTACGGGGTGCCGGGATTCTTCAGCGGCGAGCTTAGTCAACGAGGCTCCTACCGGTCAGGCGCAGGAATACATCTTCCAGCGAGGAGCGGCGCACCAGCGACGTGATGGGCCGCAGCCCCCGGCCGGTCACTGCCTCCAGGGCGGCTTCGCCGTCGTCGGCGTAGATCAGTACCCGGTCCGGGAGGGTCTCCAACCGGTCACCGATGCCTTCCAGCTCCGCTGCAACAGTGGTGTTCCGCTCAGATCCGAACCGCAGCTCCACCACCTCGCGGGTGGAGTACTCACGGATCAGGCCGGCCGGGGAACCTTCGGCCATGATCGCACCCTTGTCCACCACGATCAGCCGGTCGCACAGCTGCTCGGCTTCGTCCATGTAATGGGTGGTGAGGATCAGAGTGACCCCGGCTTCCTTGAGCCGGAACAGCCGGTCCCAGAGGATGTGCCGGGCCTGCGGATCCAAGCCGGTGGTGGGTTCATCCAGCAGCAGGATCTTCGGGTCATTGATCAGGGAACGGGCAATGGTCAGGCGCCGCTTCATCCCCCCGGAGAGGGACTCCACGCGGCCCTTGGCCTTGTCGGTAAGCTGCGCAAATTCCAGCAGCTCATCGGCCTTCGGCTGCAGGTAGCTCTTGGGCAGGCCGAAGTAGCGTCCGTAGGCAATGAGGTTGTCCCGCACGCGCAGGTCCTCGTCCAGGTTGTCCTGCTGGGGCACAACGCCCAGGTGGGCGCGGACTTCAGGGCCGTACCTGTTCGGATCCAGCCCCATGATGCTGAGCTCGCCGCCGCTGCGCTGCGAAACAGCGCCGATCATCTTCATGGTGGTGGATTTGCCCGCGCCGTTGGGCCCGAGGAGCCCGAAGGACTCCCCCGGCGGCACGTCAAAGGAAATGCCGTTCACAGCGGTGAAATCGCCGTAGGACTTGGTCAGGTTCCGTGCGGAAATGACGAAATCGGAGCGGGTTTCGGGGACGGTTCTGCTTGATGTGATTTGCGACACTTGCGACAGCATAGTGGATGCGGGATGGACCGGAGCACCAAGCCGCGCCGGTCCATCCCGTGGGTGCCGAAAACGGCCTTAACCCAGGATTCCGGCCTGCCGTTCGGCGGCTTCCACCACGTTAGCCAGCAGCATGGCCCGGGTCATCGGGCCCACCCCGCCGGGGTTGGGCGAGATCCAGGAGGCGACGTCGGCCGCTGCCGGCTCGACGTCGCCGGTCAGCGTGGTTTCCCCGGTTTCCGGATCGGTGACCCGGGTGACGCCGACGTCCAGCACGATGGCGCCGGGCTTGAGCTCCTCGGCACGGATCATTTCCGGGAAGCCGGCTGCCGCCACCACCACGTCGGCTGCCTGCAGGTGCTCGAACAGGTCAGCCGTTCCGGTGTGCGCCAGGGTGACCGTGGCGTTGATCGGACGGCGGGTCAGGAGCAGGCCGAGCGGCCGCCCGACGGTGACGCCGCGTCCGACCACCAGGACCTTCTTGCCGTTCAGCGAAATGCCGTTGCGGACCAGCAGCTGCACAATGCCGTGCGGCGTGCAGGGCAGCGGGGACGTCATCGGTTCGCTCACGTTGAGGACCAGGCGCCCCAGATTGACCGGGTGCAGCCCGTCCGCGTCCTTTGCCGGGTCGATCCGTTCCAGGATGGCATTGGCATCGATATGGGCCGGCAGCGGCAGCTGCACAATGTAGCCGGTGGTGGCCGGATCCTCGTTCAGCTCGTCAATGACCTTTTCCAGGTCTTCCTGGCTGATGTCACCGGGAAGGTCCCTGCGGATGGAGTTAATCCCCACCTGTTTGCAGTCCTTGTGCTTGCCGCCCACATAGGAGTGGCTGGCGGGATCATCGCCCACCAGTACGGTTCCCAGCCCCGGGGTGATGCCGTGCTCTTCCTTCAGCACCCGCACCCGTTCGGCCAGGTCGTCCTTGATCTCCCGGGCGGCGGCACGGCCGTCCAGGATCTTCGCCGCGACCGGAGTGCCGTAGTCAGTTTTCTCCTTAACCTCCCAGCCAAGGTTGACGCTGGTGGCCTCATCGGTCGCGGGACCCTCCATATTGGTTCCTTTCTCCACGGTTACCATTCCTCCTGTCCGGGGTAAAGCGGGAAATTATCTGTGAGCACCCGCACGCGGGCACGCAGGGCCTCGACGTCGGGGGCAGGCTTCAGCGCGGCGGCGATGATCTCGGCGACCTCGGTGAATTCCGGGGCGCCGAATCCGCGGGTTGCGAGCGCCGGGGTCCCGATCCGCAGGCCGGAGGTGACCATGGGCGGCCGCGGATCGAACGGCACGGCGTTGCGGTTCACCGTGATGCCCACGGAATCAAGCAGGTCTTCGGCCTGCCTGCCGTCCAGGGCGGAGCGCCGCAGGTCCACCAGGATCAGGTGCACGTCGGTGCCGCCGGTGAGGACCGATACTCCGTGTTCGGCGACGTCCGGCGCATTCAGCCGTTCGGCAATAATCCGCGCCCCCTCGAGCACGCGTTCCTGCCGTTCCCGGAATTCCCCGGTGCCGGCAATCTTAAAGGCCACGGCCTTCGCGGCAATCACATGCATGAGCGGACCGCCCTGCTGGCCGGGGAAGACGGCGGAGTTCAGCTTCTTCGCGTATTCCTCCTTCGCCAGGATCATGCCTGAACGCGGCCCGGCGAGGGTCTTGTGCACGGTGGAGGTGACGACGTCGGAAACCGGCACCGGGTTCGGATGCAGTCCCGCGGCCACCAGCCCGGCGAAGTGCGCCATATCCGTCCAGAGGTAGGCACCGGCTTCATCGGCGATGGAGCGGAACGCCTCGAAGTCCAGCTGCCGCGGGTAGGCGGACCAGCCGGCGACAATCACCTGCGGGCGCTCGGCCAGCGCCTGCTCGCGGACCCGGTCCATGTCCACCCGGTAGGTCTGCTCGTCCACGCCGTAGGCCGCGACCTCGTACAGCTTGCCGGAAAAGTTCAGTTTCATGCCGTGGGTCAGGTGCCCGCCGTGGGCCAGATTCAGGCCCATCAGTTTCTCACCGGGCTTCATTAGGGCCGCGAGCACCGCCGCGTTGGCCTGCGCACCGGAATGCGGCTGGACATTGGCGAACTCGGCACCGAACAGGGTCTTCACCCGCTCGATGGCAAGGTTCTCCGCCACGTCCACATGTTCACAGCCGCCGTAGTAGCGGCGCCCGGGATATCCCTCGGCGTACTTGTTGGTGAGGACGGAACCGGAGGTTTCCAGGACGGCGCGCGGGGCGAAGTTCTCGGAGGCGATCATCTCGAGGGTGCTGCGCTGGCGGGACAGCTCAGCATTCAGGACGGCCGCTATTTCGGGATCAACATCGATTAGCGGCGCGTTGGTGACGGGCTGGGTGGATACTCTCACGGGGATCTCCTGGGAAGGGGTTCTCTATGGGTCAGGCTACCTGTCGAGGCGTGGACCGGGCCGGTCAGCTGAACAGTCCGGGCGCACAACAGTTCCCCCGCGGCCCAGGCGTGCGATCCGTGGTCGAAAGGGCACTCCTGCGGGGAGTGCCGTGCCGCTTCCTGGTGGTAATCCACCTAACGCCAGTCGCGGCACTTTCCATCCTAGCGTCCCGTCTCCCCCGGCAGCAGGGCCTGCCCGGAATAGCCGCAGAGCCGGGACGGTTAGGATTTCGGACAAGGGAGGTAAGGCGTGGAAACGGACGTACTGGTGATCGGAGCCGGCCAGGCCGGGCTCAGCGCCGCCTACCACCTGCGCCGCCGCGGACTGGAGCCCGGCACCGGATTCACCGTGCTGGATGCAAACCCGGGCCCGGGCGGGGCCTGGCGGCACCGCTGGGATTCGCTGACCTTCGGTGCCGCACACGCCCTGCATGACCTCCCCGGCATGCCGCTGGGCTCACCCGACCCCGCCGAGCCCGCCTCCGCCGTCGTTACCCGGTATTACGGACGCTATGAGCGCGGGTTCGGGCTCGACGTCGTCCGCCCGGTCGCCGTGTCCGCCGTGGCGGAGGGCGACGGCGGCAGGCTGGCCGTCCGTGCGGCGGACGGCCGCGGGTGGCAGGCCCGGACGGTCATCAATGCCACCGGCACATGGGACCGGCCCTACTGGCCCTACTATCCCGGGCGGGAATCCTTCAGGGGCCGGCAGCTGCACACCCGGGACTTCCGCAGCGTGGCGGACTTTGCCGGGCAGAAGGTCCTGGTGGTCGGCGGGGGCACCTCGGCCGTACAGTTCCTGCTGCAGCTGAACCGCGCCGGCGTTGGAACCCTCTGGTCCACCCGCCGGCCGCCGGAATTCACGCTGCGCCCGTTCGACACCGAGTGGGGACGTGCGGTGGAAGCGAAGGTCAGCGCCCGGACGCGTGCCGGCCTGCCGCCGCTAAGCGTCGTTTCGGCCACCGGGCTGCCGCTTACCGAGGAATACCGCCGGGGCATTGAGGACGGGGTTCTGGTTTCCCGCGGCCCCATCGACCACCTCACCGAGGCCGGCATCGTTTTCGCAGACGGGTCCGAAGAGGCGGTGGACACCGTCCTTTGGGCCACCGGCTTCCGCGCCGCCCTGGACCACCTGGCACCGCTGCACCTGCGCGAGCCCGGCGGCGGCATCCGGATGGA
Organism: Arthrobacter sp. zg-Y769; assembly: GCF_020907405.1. Taxonomy (GTDB): domain Bacteria; phylum Actinomycetota; class Actinomycetes; order Actinomycetales; family Micrococcaceae; genus Arthrobacter_B. The sequence continues at coordinate 164,123 of NZ_JAJJOE010000009.1, read as the reverse complement.
CGGCGTGCGGGTGGTGCGCGAACCCCGGCTGCTGCTGGTGGGCTACGGCGAGTCGTCCTCGACACTGGGGGCCACCCGCGCCGGCCGGTCGGCAGCGCTCGCTGCAGTGCAGCTGTTGGCTACCGGAGATCTTCGCACTCGACGGCAGTAACCGTTCCCTGCTCCCAGTCGCGGCGCAGGATGGCATAAACCACCGTGGCCACCCGGCGCCCGTCATCCAGCGGCCAGTCCTCCCGGAAGTGCGCCTCCTTCAGGAAGCCCGAACGCAGCAGGGTCTTGCGCATGGCAATGTTGTCCGCGCGGGTACGGCCGGCGAAGCGGTGCGCCTCGGGGTATTCGCCGAAGACCTTGCCGGTCAGCGATTTCAGCACCGGCACTCCGTTGCCCCGGCCGCGGAACTTCTCCACCAGGCGCAGGTCCAGCACCGGAGTGCGGCTGCCCAGTTCCTCCAGGATGACCAGGCCCATGCGCTGGTTGTCGCCGAACACCCAGAAGGTACTCACGCCGTCGCCGTCGAACCGCCCCTCGATCAGGAGGCGCCGCACCAGGCCCTCGGACGGTGCCTTGATCCGGTGGTACGGAAAGCTGTTGGTGGTGAGGAAACGTACGAGCTCACCTTCGTCCTTGTCGGAAAAAGGCAGGAACATCACATCCATGTGCCCACCCTAGGTCAGGGCAGTGAAACCGGTAACCTAGGAGGGTGACCTTTTCGACTCCCGCCACCCCCGCCGCCGGCGATGCCTTCACCCTGACACTGTCCTGCCCGGACCGCCCCGGCATTGTCCATGCCGTCAGCGCTTCCCTGGTGGCGGCCGAAGGCAACATTACCGAGTCGGCACAGTTCGGCAGCCGGGAGACCGGCTCCTTCTTTATGCGCGTGGACTTCACTTCCCCGCGTTCCTACGAGCAGGTCCACGCGGAACTCACTGCAACGGCGGACGCGTTCGGCATGGTCTGGGAGCTGCACCGCGCCGGCCGGCGGACCCGCACCCTGATCATGGCGTCGAAGTCCGGCCACTGCCTCAATGACCTGCTCTTCCAGCAGCGTGCCGGAACGCTGCCGATCGAGATCCCGGCCATCGTTTCCAACCACCGTGAGCTGGAGTCCCTCGCGGACTTCTACGGCGTGCCGTTCCACCATGTTCCCGTCACCCCGGACACGAAGCACCAGGCCGAGGACCGGCTGCGTGCCCTGATGGCCGAGCTGGACATCGAACTGGTGGTCCTTGCCCGCTACATGCAGATCCTGAGCAACGACCTCTGCCGCGACCTGTCCGGACGGGCGATCAACATCCACCATTCCTTCCTGCCGTCCTTCAAGGGAGCCAGGCCGTACCACCAGGCGCATGCCCGCGGTGTGAAGCTGATCGGGGCCACGGCGCATTACGTGACGTCGGATCTTGACGAGGGTCCCATCATCGAGCAGGAAGTCATCCGGGTGGACCACGCCCGGTCGGCCGCACAGTTGGCGGCACTGGGCAGCGACGTCGAGGGCCGGGCACTGTCCAAGGCGGTGCAGTGGCATGCCGAACACCGCGTGCTGCTGGACGGCCGGCGGACCATCGTCTTCAACTAGGCCGGTGTCCCCAACGGTCTTCCGCTGACCGCCGGCCCCGCGGCGCTACGCTGGGTGGCATGGCACACATCATTGAACTCCGGGGCAAGACTCCGGCCGTTGACCCCAGCGTTTTCCTTGCACCCACGGCATCACTGATCGGCGACGTCACGATGGCAGCGGATTCCAGCGCCTTTTACGGCGTCTGCGTGCGCGGCGATTCCAACAGCATCCGCGTCGGCGCCGGAACCAACCTCCAGGACAATGTGGTCCTGCACGCGGATCCCGGTTTCCCGACGTCTGTGGGCGAACGGGTAAGCGTGGGCCACAACGCCGTAGTCCACGGCTGCACCGTAGAAGACGACTGCCTGATCGGCATGAGCGCCACAATTATGAACGGTGCCGTCATAGGGGCCGGTTCCCTGGTGGCCGCCGGCGCCCTCGTCCTTGAAGGTACGGTGGTGCCGCCCCGCTCGCTGGTGGCCGGCATGCCCGCCAAGGTCCGGCGGACCCTCACCGATGAGGAGTTCGCCGGGGTACGGGCAAACGCGGAAAACTACCGCCGGACGGCTGCTGACCACCGATCGGCCGTTGCGGCGCAGTCCTAGCCTTGTGTTCACTTCTTGACTGCAGAAGTGACATGTAGCACTCTGAACTAATGCCAGCCGATCCTTCCTCGATGTTGAGGACAGCCCGCTCACCGGGAACCGCCACCCCCAAGCCGGGCTCCCAGAGCGCCCTCCGCGAACGCAACAGGCAGCGGATCACCGAGGCCCTGCTGGCCTCCGGACCACTGACGCAGGCGGAACTTTCCCGCCAGACGGGCCTGTCCCGGGCCACCGTCTCCAATATCGTGCGGGTTATGCATGAGAGCCGACTGGTGGTCACCGAGCCCACCACCAGCTCCGGGCGCCGGGCACTTTCCGTGCAGCTCAACGAATCCGGAGCCGTGGCCGCGGGCATCGACATCGGACGCCGGCATGTCAGGGTGGTCCTGGCCTCGCTCGGCCACCGGATCCTGCAGGAGGAGTCCGTGCTGCTGCCGCTGGGCCACTCCGCCGCGGAAGGGATGGATGCCGCCGCGTCCCTGCTGGCTAAACTGCTCCGCCGGCAGGGGGTGGACCGCAGTGCGGTCCTGGGGGCCGGCGTCGGCATCCCCGGGCCCATTGACCGGCGCACCGGCACGGTGGTCCAGGGGGCAATCCTGCCGGAGTGGGTGGGAATCAACATGCGCGAAGACCTCGCCGAACGGCTGGGCGTCCCCGTGTACATCGACAATGACGCCAACCTCGGTGCGCTGGCCGAAGTGACCTGGGGACCGCACGGCTGCAGCGAGAACCTGATCTTCATCAAGGTCGCCTCCGGCATTGGCGCGGGGCTGGTCATCAACGGTTCGCTCTATTACGGAAATGTCGGCATCACCGGGGAAATCGGCCACGCCACCATCTTCGACCAGGGACTGATCTGCCGCTGCGGGAACCGGGGCTGCCTGGAAACCATTGCCTCGACGTCGATCATGATCGAACTGCTCAGCCGAGCCTCCGGCAGCACCGTCAGCACCGCGGACATTCTTTCGCGGGCCGCCGCGAAGGATCCGGCCACCCTGCGCGTCATTGACGACGCCGGGGCTGCGGTAGGGCGGGCGGCCGCCAATCTCGCGAACACACTGAACCCCGAACTCATCATTATCGGCGGATCGCTCACCGATCTCGGCGACACCTTCCTGGACCCGATCCGCCGCGGCCTGCTCCGGCACGCCGTCCCCCTCGTGGGCGAAACCTCCACCGTGCTGATGTCCTCCCTCGGGGACCGGGCCGAGGCCCTGGGTGCCGCAGCATTGGTTCTCCAGGAACAGGGCGCCGCAGCGGCCTAGCCTCCGGCCCGGCCCACCCGGGCGACGAAAACTTCCCACAAATCCGGGCTCATGCGTTCAAGACTTGACGGCAGCGCATGTGACCCTGTTAACTTCGTTATCGGCTCACCTTGTGGGCCATATCACGACAAAGAGGTCACACGGAGGCACTCATGCGAGCAGCAATAGCAGCTCCGGCAGTAGGCGCGCGGCGCGCACCCTGCCACGACGGCAGGGACAATGCGCATGTCGGCTAGTCCCAACATTCTCGAAATGCACTCCATCACCAAGGAATTCCCGGGAGTCAAGGCACTTGCGGACGTCGCACTGAACGTTCGGGCCGGCGAAATCCACGCCATCTGCGGCGAGAACGGTGCCGGAAAATCCACCCTCATGAAGGTCCTTTCCGGGGTGTATCCCCACGGCACCTACACCGGCGAAATCATCTTCCGGGGCAACCCCGTACAGTTCCGGGATATCCGGTCCAGCGAAGCCGCGGGAATCGTCATCATCCACCAGGAACTGGCGCTGATTCCGGAGCTGTCCATTGCCGAAAACATCTTCCTCGGCAATGAGCCCACCCGGTTCGGCGTCATCAACTGGGACAAGGTCAACTTCGACACCCTGGACCTGATGGAGCGGGTGGGACTCAAGGAAGACCCCACCACCCCCATCAAGGACCTGGGCGTGGGCAAGCAGCAGCTGGTGGAAATCGCAAAGGCGCTGAACAAAAGCGTGCAGCTGCTGATCCTCGACGAGCCCACTGCGGCCCTCAACGAGACCGATTCCCAGCACCTGCTGGATTTGATGTCCGGGCTGAGGGACAAGGGCATCTCCTGCATCATGATTTCGCACAAGCTCAACGAAATCGAGCAGATTGCGGACTCCATCACCATCATCCGTGACGGCCGCTCCGTCGAAACCATCGACGTCGCCGCCGAGGGCGCCGACGAAGACCGCATCATCCGCGGCATGGTGGGACGTTCCCTTGAGTCCCGGTTCCCGGACCACACCCCGCAGATCGGCGAAACGTTCTTCGAGGTCCGGGGCTGGACCGTAGGCCATCCGACCGTCGCGGACCGCCTGGTCTGCAAGGGATCCGACTTCCACGTCCGCCGCGGGGAAATCGTCGGATTCGCCGGCCTTATGGGAGCCGGACGCACCGAGCTGGCCCGTTCAATCTTCGGCCGCTCCTACGGAAACTTCATTTCCGGCCAGATCATCAAGGACGGCGAGGAGATCACCCTCAAGACGGTGCACTCCGCGATTCGCCACGGCCTGGCCTACGTCACGGAGGACCGAAAGACCTTGGGCCTGAATCTCCTGGATGACATCAAGGCCACCACGGTCTCGGCGGACCTGAAGAAGATCACCAACGGCCTGGTTGTCGACAAGGACGCCGAGTTCCGCCATGCGGAGGAATACCGCAGGAGCCTGCGCACCAAGGCACCCACCGTTGACGAAGGCGTCTCCAAGCTCTCCGGCGGCAACCAGCAGAAGGTTGTCCTGGCCAAGTGGATGTTCACCGACCCGGACCTGCTGATCCTGGACGAACCCACCCGCGGCATCGATGTGGGCGCCAAGTACGAGATCTACGGAATCATCCAGCAGCTCGCGAACCAGGGCAAGGGAGTCATCGTGATCTCTTCGGAGCTCCCCGAGCTCCTGGGCCTCTCGGACCGCATCTACACCATCTTCGAAGGGGCGGTCACCGGCGAGGTTTCCAAGGCGGAAGCCAACCAGGAGACCCTCATGAGGCTCATGACCTCCCCCGCCCGGAAGCCCGCCGACTACGCCACTCAAGGAACACTTTCATGAACGCCATCAAGCAACTCCTGGGCGGCAACGGCCGCCAGTTCGGGATGATCTTCGCCCTGGCCATCCTGGTTGGCCTGTTCCAGGTCCTCACCGGGGGCAAGACCCTGACGTCAACGAACATGATCAACCTGTTCAACGGCAACTCCTACATCCTGATCCTGGCCGTGGGCATGGTCTTCGTGATCATCGCCGGACACATCGACCTCTCCGTGGGCTCCGTCGCCGCGTTCGCGGGCATCGTCGTCGCCATGGCCATGCGTGACTGGGGCCTGCCCTGGTACATGGGCATCGTGCTGGGCCTGGTCGTGGGAGCCGCCATCGGCGCCTGGCAGGGCTTCTGGGTCGCCTACATCGGCATACCCGCGTTTATCGTGACGCTGGCCGGCATGCTGATCTTCCGCGGTGCCAACCAGTGGGTGGGCAAGTCCAACACCGTGCCTGTCCCGTCAGAATTCCAGTTCATCGGCGCCGGCTACCTGCCCGAGGGCGGCCCGATCCCGGGCTACAACAACCTGACACTGCTGCTGGGCCTCATCCTGTGCGCTGCTGTGATCTACGGCGAAATGCGCAAGCGCGCCCGCAACGCCAAGCTCGGCAGCGCCAACCCGCCTGCATGGGTTCCGGTCGTCAAGATCGGCCTGCTCTGCGCCGTAATCCTCTACGCGACGTACCTGTTCGCCACCGGCCGGCCGGGCACGTCCTTCCCCGTCTCGGGCATCATCCTCGGCGCGCTGGTCCTCTTCTACGGTTTCGTCTCCAACAAGACCATCTTCGGCCGCCATGTCTACGCCGTGGGCGGCAACCGGCACGCAGCTGAGCTTTCCGGCGTGCAGGGCAAGAAGGTGAACTTCCTGGTCATGATGAACATGTCCATCCTGGCCGCGCTGGCCGGCATGATCTTCGTGGGCCGTTCCACTGCCTCCGGACCGTTTGACGGGACCAACTGGGAACTGGATGCCATTGCGGCAGTCTTCATCGGCGGGGCAGCGGTTTCCGGCGGCGTCGGCACCGTGGTCGGCTCGATCGTGGGCGGCCTCGTTATGGCCGTCCTGAACAACGGCCTGCAGCTGCTGGGCGTCGGGGCCGACCTGACCTCCATGATCAAGGGACTGGTCCTGCTGCTGGCCGTGGCCCTGGACGTCTACAACAAGACGCAGGGCAAGCCTTCCATCACCGGCCTCCTGATGCGCAACTTCGGCGGCAACAAGCCGAAGCCGGCCCCTGCCGCCGTCGACGCCACCCCGGAAATGCCCACGGGCACCAAAACCGTCATCTCCACTGACGCCTAGACCGTTCCACTGATTCAGCTTTATTTCCTCCACCGCAATCAAGAAAGAGAACACCATGCGTAAATTCGCAAAGTCCTTCGCCGTCGCGGCAACTGTGGCAGCACTGTCGCTGTCCGCCTGCGGCCGTGCAGAAGAATCCGGTTCCGGAACCGAAGAAGGCTTCGACGAGGGAGCATCCATCGGCGTCGCCCTCCCGCAGAAGACCTCCGAGAACTGGGTGCTGGCCGAGACCCTGTTCAAGGACGGCCTGAAGGAAGCCGGCTATGACGGCCAGGTCCAGTTCGCCAACGGCGGCGTGTCCGAGCAGCAGAACCAGATCAGCTCCATGATCACCAACGGTGTCGAGGTGCTGATCGTGGGTGCCATCGACGGCAGCCAGCTGGGCTCGCAGCTGCAGGAAGCCAAGGATGCCGGAATTACCGTCATCGCGTATGACCGCCTGCTGACCAACACCGAAAACGTCGACTACTACGTGGCGTATGACAACTTCAAGGTCGGCGAGCTGCAGGGCCAGGCCCTGCTGGACGGCCTCAAGGAAAAGAAGCCCGAAGGCCCGTACAACATCGAGCTGTTCGCCGGATCCTCCGACGACGCCAACGCCCAGGTGTTCTTCGACGGTGCCATGAGCGTGCTGACGCCGGAAATCGAAGCCGGGAACCTCAAGGTTGTCTCGGGCCAGACCGAATTCGCCCAGGCGACCACCAAGGGCTGGAAAGCCGAGGAAGCCCAGAAGCGCGCGGATAACCTGCTTTCGGGCAGCTACGCCACCGAAGAGCTCGACGGTGTCCTCTCCCCCAACGACACCCTGGCCCGCGCCGTGCTGACCTCGGTCACCAGCGCCGGCAAGCCGCTGCCCGTCATCACCGGCCAGGACTCCGAGGTGGAATCCGTGAAGCTGATCATGGAAGGCAAGCAGTACTCCACCATTAACAAGGACACCCGCAACCTGGTGAACCAGAGCATTGACATGGTCAAGGCCCTGGCCGCAGGCGAAGAGGTCGAGATCAACGACGACGAGAGCTACGACAACGGCAAGAAGGTTGTCGACGCCTTCCTGCTGGAGCCGGTCATCGTCACCAAGGCCAACGCCGCCGAGGCCTACGCCAATGACCCGACGCTCTCCAAGCTGACCAAGTAAGCCAGCGCATCGACTGCCCCCTCGGGGCGGCACAGCCCGGGTTTCCCCAAGCGGAAACCCGGGCTGTTCCATCTGGCGGACCGGGCCTGCGGCGGCTTTGTGCCGCAAGTAGTCCCGGGCCACCCCTAGGCCACTGCCTGCGGCAACCATAGAGTAGGGATATTCCCTGCAACGACGCGGAAGACGAGGACCATGACTGCCGTTCAACATATTCCCACCCCGCCCTGTGTCCAGCCGGGAGCTCCAAGTCCCGTGCAGTCCACGGGCCGGACCCTGCGCTGGGGCGTAGTCGCCACCGGAAACATTGCCGAGCGCGTCACTGAGGACATCGCCCGGCTGGAAGACGCGGTCCTGCAGGCCGTCAGCTCACGGCGGCAGGCCACTGCCGAGGACTTCGCCGCCCGTTTCGGCTTCGCCAGCAGCTACTACGATGCGGACGACGTCGCCGGCTATGACAGGCTTTTTGCCGACCCCGACGTTGATGTGGTCTACATAGCCTCGCCGCATGCCCAGCACTACCGGATTGCCCGGCGTGCGCTGGAAGCCGGCAAGCACGTGCTGTGTGAAAAGTCCCTGACCATCAATGCCCGCGAAACCGAAGACCTGATCGAACTGGCCCGGTCCCGCGACCTGTTTCTCATGGAGGCGGTCTGGACCCGCTTCCTGCCGTGCATCAACCGCATCTGGGAACTGATTGCCTCAGGCGAACTTGGCGACATCAACTGGGTGCAGGCCGATCTCGGCTTCCCGGCCCCCTACGACCCGGCCAGCCGGCTCTGGGACCCGGCGGCGGGCGGCGGAGCACTGCTGGACCTGACCGTCTATCCGCTGACGTTTGCCCTGGGGGCACTTGGCTACCCGGAGACGGTCCACGCGGTGGGCAGCATCAACGCCGACGGCGTGGACACGCAGAACGCGTTGACGCTGGGCTACGCTTCCGGTGCCCTGGCACAGCTGACTTCCTCACTGGTCTCCTCCTGCCCGCGGACCGCCGTCATTTCCGGCACCAAGGGCTGGCTGCGCACCGGCTCTCCCCTGCATAACCCGGTGGAGCTGACCATCGTGCCCCAGGCCGGGGAGGCCCGGGTGGAACGCTTCCCGCAGGTCGGCAACGGCTACGCCTACGAACTGCGCGAGGTGACCCGCTGCATCCAGGCGGGCCTGGTGGAAAGCCCCACCATGACGTGGGCGGACTCGCTTCGAACCATGCGGATCTTCGACGCCGTGCGCGCGCAGATCGGCGTGCTCTACACCAATGACAAAGCCTCCGTTCCCCGCTGACGGGTGACCGCAGCGAGCGGCCTGATGCGTAAAAAACGACGGCGGTGGGCGCCCCAGCGCGGGGGGGGGCCCCCCCCCGCACAGGCCCCGGGGGGGAGCACCCCCGCCACACCACAACCCTCGCCCGGGGCCCCCCCCCCCCCCCCGGGCCCCCCCCCGCCGTCGTTCCAGGCCCGGGGGCTAACCGCCCAGACCGCCCGGAAGTTTCCCGCCAAGACCGCCCGGAAGCTTCCCGAGCAGGTCCTTGGGGTTCACGCCCAGTTTGTCCAGCAGACCCGAGTCGCGCTCGGTATCCACCTTCTCCGGCAGGTCGGACTCGGCCTGGCCTGCCTTGGAGCTGTCGCCGCGGTTCTTCAGAAATTCGATAATCTGCTGCTTGTCGATCTGCATCAGGTACTCCTTTGCTGAAAGGCTGCGCTGCGGTGTGCTGCTGGGTTATGCGTTCTTCACGTTCTGCGGAGCTTCCGAAGCGGAGTCCTTGACGTCGGAGGCCGCAGCCTGGCCTTCGGACTTCACGTTCTGCGCGGCGTCGGTGGCGGTGGTCTTGATGTTCTCGACCGCTTCCTGTGCCGGCTCCCTGAGCCCCTCGGCCATTTCCTTCGCGGCACCGGCCAGCTCGTCGGTCATCGGCTGCGCGGCGGTCTTGAGGTTGTCCGCAGCGACGCGTTCCTTGTCGCTGGCGGGGATCAGGGTGGCTGCCAGCAGGCCTGCGCCAAACGCAATCAGGCCTGCGGCGACCGGGTTGCCCTGGGCCTGGCCGGCGAGCTTCGCCGGGGCACCCTGGACGGCGGAGCCGGCGGCCGACATGCCGTCAGAGACGCTGCCGCCCATGTCCGAGACGCTGCCGCTGATGTTGCTGCCGGTATTGCTTGCGCTGTTACCCATTGAATCGGCCACACCCATCACCTTGTCCTTTACTCCGAATACCTTGTCCTTCATCTTGTCCGTCTGACGCTGGACGATGTGGGAGGGAGTTACCTTGTCCGCCACGGCGTCGACGTTGGTGCCTAGGCGCCGGCGGGTTGCTTCGATGTCGGCGCGGATCTCGTCCGGGTTTTCACTCATCGTGTTTCCTCGCTTGGTTTCATGGTCTGGGGGATCTCCTGCAGCGTCTCGGACGTCTGCGGCATGCCCTTGATCTTCTTCATTTCCTTGCGTCCGCGGGACGCCAGGACAGCGGCGACGATGGCCCAGATAACTGCCACGATCACGGCGGACCAGCCGAAGCCGATCGCCGTCGTACCCAGTGCGTACCACAGGGCCACTGACAGGAAGAGGAGTACGAAGTACCCTGCGACGGCGGCTCCGGCGAACATTCCGCCGCCCTTGCCCGCACGGGTCGCGGACTGCTTGAGCTCGACCTTCGCCAGCTCCACTTCCTGACGCATGAGGGTGGACATGTCCTGCGTCACCTGGCCGAGCAGATCGCCCAGCGACGTGGATTCCGCCTTAGCCTGCGCGGGGGTGGGAGGGAGTTCGGTACTCATCAGTGCCGACCACCGCTGTAGGGATCAGCTGCCGGAACACCGGTGGAGGGAGTGGGCGGAAGATTCTGGGCGGACGCGGGACCGGTGCCTGCCGGGCGAACCGGCTCGGTGCCGAACGGATCATTACCCGTGGTGCCGACCGTGGGCTGCGCTACCGGTGCCTGCGGCACGGGCGTAACGGGCGGCACGGGCGGTCCTACATGCTGGCCCTTGGATCCGGCGGTGCCCTGGTTCGGGAGACCGGCGCTCAGGCCCTTGTTCAGTCGGCCGGCGAGGAAACCGGCGCCGGCTGCAATGGCAAGGAAGGCGACGGGACGCTGGCGGGCAAAGCCCTTGACCTCGTCCAGCAGGGATCCCGGGTCGCGGCCGTCAAGCCAGGTGGCGACGGAGGACGCACGGCTGGCTGCTTCACCCACGAGGTCCGTGGCTACACCGGACTGGCCGGACTGCGCCATGGAGTGCAGTTCGTCGGCCATGGAACGGAGGCCTTCGGCCACCTTCTGCTGCTGGGCGCCTGCCTGCTCGGTGAGGTCGGAGCGTGCCTGGGTAAACAGGTCCTTGGCGTTGGTCTTAACTTCGGAGGCAACGCCTGCTGCTTCAGACTTGGCGGTCTCCGCTACCTGAGCGGCATTACCCTTGGCCTGCTGGGCAAGGTCACCTGCCTGCTGCTTGGCTGCATCGGCCTTGGCAGCGGCCGTTGAATCGTCGGCGCTTCCGGCCGGCGAGGCTGCGTGGCTTCCTTCGCGCGGAGTGAAATTGTCTGTCATCATCGCTCTCTTTCGTCATTGCAACTGCTGATCAAGATCGGATGTTCCGTACCTCGATAATAAGCACACTTAGTTACGAATGTGTAGCGTGTTAGGATTGTAAGTGCCCTTGCTATTGGAATGCGCGCGTGGTTTTCTTTTTGCACCGATCAAAAGAGCCCGCGGACCCGTTCCCTGCCGGATTGTCAGGCGCCGGGTACGCCGCCGGCCCACAACGCACAGGAGCATCACATTGGCGGCAAACCTGATAGCACGCTCTGTCCATGACCTCACGGCTGCGGCATGGTTCGGTGGTTCCCTGATGGGTGCCGTCGGACTCAACGGTGCAGCGGCGGCAGCGAAGGACCCCACCGAAAGAACCCGGCTATCCGCCCTTGGCTGGAAAAAGTGGGCCCCCGTACAGGCAGCAGCAATCGGCCTGCACTTCCTCGCCGGACTGGCGCTCATCGGCGACAACAAAACACGTGTAACCAAGCAGGAGGGTGTTGGCTCCCTCACCGTATACAAGACGGCGGTTACGGCCCTGGCAGCCGTGGTCACGCTCTATTCCGGGATCCTCGGCGGAAAGGTCGGAGCACTCTCGGAACAGGGCAGCCAAGGGGCTACGGAGCCCCACGAGGGTGCATCCAAGGAGCTGAAGTCGGCCCAGCGCCAGCTGAAGATCCTGCAGTGGAGCATCCCGGCCCTCTCGGGGGCAGTGATCGTGATGGGCGCACAACACGGTGAAATGCAACGGCCCGCCCACGTCCTCAAGGGCCTGAAAAAGAAGTAAGGGCCATGGGTGCCGAAGTAACAAGCAGGACTTTCAGCCGGGCGCAGCGCACCGCATACCGGCAGCGCCTGCTGGAAAACCTGGACCAGTTCGCCCATTTCCTTTCCACTGCGCAGTTCGCGGATACGGCCAGCATTGGCCTGGAACTGGAGCTGAACCTGACCAACCGGGACTTCTCCCCCGCCCTCCGCAACAAGGCTGTCCTTGAGCGAATCGCCGATCCGGCCTTCCAGACCGAGATCGGCGCCTTCAACATCGAGATGAACCACCCCGCGATGTCGGTGGGCGGGTTCGGATTGAAGGAGCTCGAGGACAGCCTGCGGATGCAGCTGAACCGTGCGGACGAGAAAGCCGCCCAGGAGGCCGCGGACATCATGATGGTGGGCATCCTGCCCACCCTGACTCCCCGCTTCATGGACGGATGGGACTGGCTCAGCAGCGGGCAGCGCTACGCCGCCCTGAATACCTCGGTCCTCCAGGCCCGGGGGGAAGACGTCCACCTGGACCTGTCCGGCCCGGAGCCCCTGTCCTTCTACGCGCAGAACATCGCGCCGGAGGCGGCGTGCACCTCGGTCCAGCTGCATCTGGAAGTCTCACCCGATCAGTTTGCGCCGGCCTGGAATGCGGCGCAGATGATCGCCGGCCCGCAGGTTGCCCTTGCCGCCAATTCGCCGATCTTCATGGAACATCGGCTCTGGCACGAAACCCGGATTGAACTCTTCAAGCAGTCCATCGACACCCGCCCCCCGGAAATGCGCAACCAGGGCGTGCGCCCGCGCGTCTGGTTCGGGGAGAGGTGGATTACCTCGATTTTCGATCTCTTCGAGGAGAACGTGCGGTACTTTCCCTCGCTGCTTCCGGAGCTTTCCGGCGACGGCTCGGAAACCACCCCGTTCGGCGCACCGCTGCTGCCTGAGCTGCGCCTCCACAACGGCACGGTTTACCGCTGGAACCGTCCGATCTACGACCCGGGCAGCGGGACGCCCAACCTGCGCCTGGAGAACCGGGTTCTGCCGGCCGGTCCGACCGTCCTGGACGTGGTGGCAAATGCGGCGTTCTACTACGGACTCGTGGAGTATCTCCGCACCGCAGACCGGCCGCTCTGGAGCCGCATTGCCTTCAAGACGGCGTCGGACAACTTCCTGGCCTGTGCCCGGCACGGACTGGAAGCGCACGTCTACTGGCCGGGCATCGGCGAGATTCCGGTGGCCGAACTGATTGTGCGCCACCTGATTCCGCAGGCCGCCGAAGGCCTGAGGGAATTGAAGGTGGATGCCTCCCTGATCGACCGCTACCTCAACGTGGTCTCCGAACGTGCCCGTACCGAACAGAACGGCGCGGCCTGGCAGATCGCCACCCTGCGCCGCCTTGAGGGTGCCGGGATGGCGCGGCCGGCGGCCCTGGGCGAGCTCTCGCGGCTCTACTGGGAGAACATGCACACCAATGCGGCCGTCCATTCCTGGCCGATCGGCTGAGCGGGCAGAATTCCGGGGCCTGCCGGCAAAATTCGGGTCTGTGTCCTAGCACTCAAATACGGCGAGTGCTAGCCTGAATTCCATCGTTGAGTCGAGACGACTCAACCTTTATCGACCCTTTTCCAACAACGGCATTCCAACCACCGGTGCCCGGCGGGGCACCGGGGCAACAGGAGTTGATGACAATGGCGATGAAGTTTGATCCTTTCCGCGAGCTGGACCGGATGGCGGGCGCACTTCTCGATCCCCGGCAGCGGCTGCGGCTGATGCCGATCGACCTCTACCGCGAGGGCGACCACTACATCCTCAACGCGGATCTGCCGGGAATCGACCCCGGTTCAGTGGACGTGGACGTTGACGGCCAGCTGCTGACCATCAGGGCCGAGCGGACCATCCACACCACCGAAGGGGTTACCTGGTTGACCCGCGAGCGGGAAAGCGGAACCTTCCTGCGTCAGCTGAATCTTGGCCAGGGCATTGATATCGAGTCGATCTCCGCGAAGTACGAGAACGGTGTGCTGAGCGTCTTCATTCCGGTGAGCGAACGCTCGAAGCCGCGCAAGATCGAGGTGGCTGCCACATACAAGGACGGCCACACCGTTTCCGGCCAGTCCACGTCTGAGCCGGCTTCAGTGTCCTCCAGCGGCGGCGGTTCGGGTTCGGGATTCTCGGGCTCGTCCGGTTCGTCCGGGTCGTCCGGGTCACCGAGCGGCTCGGGCGGATCCAGCGGACCGTCCTCCTCCGGAGACAAGGGCGCGGGCATCTAGCACTGCGCTGAATTGAGCTGACTGATCTACACACCGCAGGCCCCGGATAAAAATCCGGGGCCTGCGGTGTGTTTCCCTGGGGCGCTGTCCGTCCCACGCGGTCAGGCGGAAGGCCGCCGCTGCCAGATGGCCGCCATCAGCGCGCCGGAGACGTTGTGCCAGACAGAGAAGACGGCCGCGGGCAGGGCCGCCTCCGGAGCGAAGTACTGCTTGGCCAGTCCCGCCGCGAGCCCGGAGTTCTGCATCCCCACCTCAATGGCCATGGTCCGCCGTGACGGGACGGGCTGGCGGAACAGTTTGGCGGCACCGTAGCCCAGCGCCAGGCCCAGTCCGTTGTGCAGCACCACCGCCAGCAGGATCAGCCAGCCCGCGGTGAAGATGGCTTCGGCGCTGCCGGAGACCACGGCTATGACCACGAAAGTGATGGCAAGGACTGAGATCCAGGGCAGGACGGGCAGGACCCGGTCCACCAGCCGTGGCAGCAGATACCGGACGGCCAACCCCAGCACCACCGGAATCAGGACAATCTGCACAATGGACCAGGCCATGGATCCGGCGTCGACCGCCATGTACCTGCCGGCGAGCCACAGCGCGAGCAGCGGTGTCAGCAGGGGTGCCAGGAGCGTGGAAACCGACGTCATTGCCACGGACAGTGCCACATTGCCGCGGGCCAGGTAGGTGACCACGTTCGACGCCGTGCCGCCGGGCGCGCAGCCCACCAGGATCACGCCGGCGGCCAGTTCCGGGCTGAGCTGAAGCGCCCAGGCGATCCCGAAGCCCAGCAGCGGCATAATGACGTACTGCGCCACCACGCCCAGCAGGACGGGCAGCGGCTGCCGGATCACCAGCGCAAAATCCGGCAGGGTCAGGGTCAGGCCCATCCCGAACATAATGAGCATCAGCCCGGGGTTGATGTAGCCGGACAGGCCGGTGAAGGACTGCGGGAAGAACAGGGCCACTGCTCCCCCGGCAACAATCAGCAGCGGGAATACCGTCACCGCTATGCGGGCGCTTCGTTCTTCGGCGCTCTTGGCGGCGGGCTGCGCCGTGGTGGAGTTCGACATCCCCACATGGTGGCACCGGCATCCCGGCGGCGCTACTTGTTACGCGTCCGCTTAACACGGCGCTGAAGGACCCGGGAAACGACGACGGCGCGCCGCCCCGGAAAGGGGGCAGCGCGCCGTCGTCGTGGTGAAGAAACTACCGCTTAGGCGGCAACCTCGGAGCCCAGGCGGGCCTTGAGGTTCTCGTCCAGTGCGGCGAGGAAATCTTCGGTGGTCAGGTACGGCTGGTCCGGTCCGACCAGCAGTGCCAGGTCCTTGGTCATCTTTCCGGACTCGACCGTCTTGATGACTACGTCTTCAAGGGTCTCGGCGAAGCGGATGACCTCGGGGGTGTTGTCCAGCTTGCCGCGGTGCATCAGGCCACGCGTCCACGCGAAGATCGAGGCGATCGGGTTCGTGGAGGTGGGCTTGCCCTGCTGGTGCTGGCGGTAGTGGCGGGTAACCGTACCGTGTGCGGCTTCAGCCTCGACGGTCTTGCCGTCCGGGGTCATCAGAACCGAGGTCATCAGGCCCAGCGAGCCGAAGCCCTGTGCCACGGTGTCGGACTGGACGTCGCCGTCGTAGTTCTTGCAGGCCCAGACGTAGCCGCCTTCCCACTTCATCGCGGAGGCAACCATGTCGTCGATCAGGCGGTGCTCGTAGGTGAGGCCGGCTGCTTCGAACTGGTCCTTGAACTCGGCGTCGAAGACTTCCTGGAACAGGTCCTTGAACTGGCCGTCGTAGGCCTTCAGGATCGTGTTCTTGGTGGAGAGGTACACCGGGTAGTTGCGCTGCAGGCCGTAGGCGAAGGAAGCGCGGGCGAAATCCTTGATGGAATCGTTGAAGTTGTACATACCCATGGCGACGCCGCCATCTTCGTTGTACGTAACAACCTGCTGCTTGATTTCTTCGCTGCCGTCGGCAGGCGTGTAGGTCAGCGTCAGGGTGCCGGCACCGGGAACCTTGAAGTTCGTGGCCTTGTACTGGTCGCCGTGGGCGTGGCGGCCGATGATGATCGGCTTGTTCCAACCCGGGACCAGGCGCGGGATGTTGGAGATGATGATGGGCTCGCGGAAGACCACGCCGCCCAGGATGTTGCGGATGGTTCCGTTCGGGGAAACCCACATCTTCTTCAAGCCGAATTCCTCGACGCGTGCTTCGTCGGGGGTGATCGTTGCGCACTTGACGCCTACGCCGTGTTCCTTGATGGCGTTGGCGGCGTCAATGGTGACCTGGTCGTCGGTCGCGTCGCGGTTCTGGATGGAGAGGTCGTAGTACTTCAGATCAACGTCCAGGTACGGGTTGATCAGGCGATCCTTGATGAACTGCCAGATGATGCGGGTCATCTCGTCGCCGTCGAGCTCTACTACAGAGCCCACAACCTTAATTTTCTCAGCCACACGATCTCCTTGTGTGTTGGTGGGACCGGAGCATGTCTTGTGGCATGACGGAACCCGTCTTTTTGGCTTTTATTTGTGTCCAACTATGCCACAGCCCACTATCCGCGCCCTAAACAGCAGGGGCGGTGCACTACCTGCACCGCCTGCCGCCCGGCCGGTCATTCCTAGTGGAAGAAGTGGCGCGACCCGGTGAAGTACATCGTTACGCCCGCTGCGGACGCGGCGTCGATTACTTCGTTGTCGCGGATGGATCCGCCGGGCTGCACAACCGCACGGACACCGGCGTCGACCAGGATCTGCAGCCCGTCCGCGAAGGGGAAGAAGGCATCGGAGGCGGCCACCGCGCCGCGGGCACGTTCCTCGCCGTCCCCGCCCAGGGTATTGGCGCGTTCGACGGCGAGCCGGCAGGAATCCACCCGGTTCACCTGGCCCATCCCCACGCCCACGGAGGCGCCGTCCCTGGCCAGCAGGATGGCGTTGGACTTGGCCGCCCGCACGGCGGACCAGGCGAAGGCCAGATCCGCCAGCGTCTGCTCGTCCGCGGCCTCGCCTGCCGCAAGGGTCCAGTTCGCAGGGTCGTCGCCCTCGGCCTGCAGCCGGTCTGCCTTCTGCAGCAGGACGCCGCCGGAGACCTGCCGGAATTCGGTGTCGCTGCGTCCGTAGCCGTCCGGCAGCGTCAGCAGGCGGATGTTCTTTTTCGCCGACAGGATCTCCACGGCTTCCGGTTCGAAGTCGGGGGCGATCACAACTTCCGTGAAGATGTCCTTCACCGTCTGCGCCATGCCGGCGGTGACGGTGCGGTTGGCGGCAATGACCCCGCCGAAGGCCGAGACGGGATCGCAGGCATGGGCCTTGGCGTGTGCGTCCGCGATGGGGTCCGCAGCACCGGGCGAGGCCACGGCGATACCGCAGGGATTGGCGTGCTTGACGACGGCGACGGCGGGTTCCGTGAAATCGAAGGCGGCGCGCAGGGCGGCGTCGGCGTCCACGTAGTTGTTGTAGGACATGGCTTTACCGTGCAGCTGATCGGCCTGGGCGACGCCGGGGCTGCCGTTCCTGTCCACGTAGAGCGCTGCGTCCTGGTGCGGGTTTTCCCCGTAACGAAGCACCTCTGCGCGTTCCAGGGCCAGCCCGGTGTAGGCCGGCCATTTGGTGCCCTCTTCGGTTCCGTCTCCGAACTGTTCGGCCGTCCAGGTGGCGACGGCGGTGTCATAGGCGGCCGTGTGCGCGAACGCCTCGGCCGCCAGCCGGCGCCGTTCCGCGAGGCCGAACCCGCCTTCGGCCGCCGCCGTGACCACGTCGGAGTACTTGCCGGGATCCACCACCACTGCCACCGAGGGGTGGTTCTTCGCGGCGGCGCGGACCATGGACGGGCCGCCGATGTCGATCTGCTCCACCACGTCATCCTGCCCGGCTCCGGAGCGGACGGTCTCGACGAAGGGGTAGAGGTTCACCACCACGAGGTCGAAGGGTTCAATCTCCATTTCCTCCAGCTGGGCCACGTGTTCTTCCCGGCGGCGGTCGGCGAGGATTCCGGCGTGGATCCGCGGGTGCAGCGTCTTGACGCGCCCGTCCAGGCATTCGGAGAAGCCGGTGACTTCGGAGACCTCGGTGACGGCGATACCGGCGGCGGCGATCTGTTTGGCGGTCGAGCCGGTGGAGACAATGCTGACGCCGGCGGCGGCGAGGCCCTGCGCGAGTTCCGTCAGGCCGGTTTTGTTGTAGACCGAGATCAGGGCCCGGCGGATGGGAACACGGTCGAGGACGGGATTGCTCACAGCTGACACTCCAAGTGGTCGATGATCGGCGTGCAGGCCGTGCGGCCCACGAGAAGTTTATGCCTTCGCCTCCCGCCCGCTCCGGGCCGGCTCGTAACAACGTGCCGCGGGCGCCATTTCCGTGCGCTTCGGCGGATCGAGTCTGCACGATTTACCGTTTCCCGATCGAGTCTGCACGATTTACTGTTTTCCCGGCGGAAATCGGTAAATTCTGCGGAATCGATTTTCAGGCCGGCCATCCGGGCTGCCAGCCGCGGGCCGAGAGGGCAAACCGGACCTTCTCAGCTGTACCCGCACGGTTTTCCGGCCGAAGGTGCTGTTTGGTGAACCGCAGCACCACCCACCCCAATTGGCGAAGGCGTTCGTCCCGCTCGATGTCCCGATGCCACTGTGCAGGATCCAGCAGGTGGTGTTCCCCTTCGTATTCCAGCGCAATTCGCAGCCGCCGGTACTGCAGGTCCGGGCAGGAGATTGCCCTGCCGTCCGACCCGGTAATCCACTGATTTATTTCCGGCCCCGGCAGTCCGGCATGGTGGATGAGGAGCCGAAGGCGGGACTCCGGAGCGGAATCCACCCCCGCCCTCAGCAGGTCCAGCGCAGCAACAGCCGCGGACCTTCCGCGAATGCCTGTCCGCCTTGCAACCATTTCCCTCACTTCCGATAGCTGGCACAACGGATCCGGCATTGGAAAGCATCCGCCGCGTTGTGGTGCGTCCTGGCGCCGAAGAAGGGAATCACCCGCAATGACCAGGTCATCCAGTGACAGGACGGAAGCCAGGTCAGTCCAGGTGAAAGCCGGCGACGTCACCAGTAAGCCCTTCGATCGAATCACGTCCGCCTGCTGCAGCGCGGCGTTGTGGCCTACCACGCCGTTTCGCCGCGGCTGGCTGTAGCGCAGCGGGCGGGTCAAGTGCAGCGGACCTGGCTCCAGGCCGCGCGGCAGCCATGGCCCCATCCTCGCGGACACCAAAAGCGATTGGCGCACTATCCACAGGTCAGGGCGTCAAGCAGGTATCGTTTCCCCGAACCCGCGCACCTCCCCTCCGAAAGGCCACGAACCACATGTCCGTCACTAATGTGCTGCCCACCGGAGACCAGGTGGTGCAGAACCTGCCCTGGCGCTGGAAAGTCCAGGGCAAAATCTTCCTCATCGGCGGCCTTGGATTCATGTTCGATGCCTGGGACGTGACGCTGAACGGCGTCCTGATCCCGCTGCTCTCGAAGGAATGGGCGCTGGAGCCTGCACAGGCGGCCTGGATTGGAACGGCGAACCTGCTCGGCATGGCGATTGGTGCCTTTGTCTGGGGTTCCATTGCTGACGCGATCGGCCGGAAGCGGGCCTTTTCGGCCACCCTGCTGGTGTTCTCGATCTTTACGGTGCTGGGCGCCTTCTCCCCCGACATTGTCTGGTTCTGCATCTTCCGCTTTATGGCCGGCTTCGGATTGGGCGGCTGCGTTCCGGTGGACTATGCCCTGGTGGGCGAGTTCACCCCCAAGAAACAGCGCGGGCGAGTGCTGACCGGGATGGACGGCTGGTGGCCCGTGGGTGCGGCACTGTGCGGTGTCACCTCGGCGGCCATCATGGCCACCTTCGCGGATTGGCGCTACACCATGCTGATCATGGTGATCCCCGCGTTCCTGGTCTTCTGGGTACGGCGCTCGGTCCCGGAGTCTCCGCTCTATCTGGTCCGTAAGGGCCGCACACTGGAAGCATCCGCGGTCATCGACGACCTGGTCCGGCGGACCGGCGGGACGCAGACCGAGTGGCACCTGCCCGAAACGCAGGCCCCCGAAAAGCTGTCCCTGCGCACCATGGGCACCCAGCTGACGGACCTCTGGCGGTTCAGCGCCAAGACCACCATTGCCGCCTGGTCCCTGTTCCTGACCATCCTGCTGGTTTATTACCTGGCCCTGCAGTGGATGCCGAAAATCCTCGTGGATGCCGGGTTCGCCGAACACCGCGCGTTCCTGACCACCTCGGGGATGGCCGCCGTCGGGCTGCTGGGAGTGATCGTGGCGGCGCTGCTGGTGGAAAAAGTCGGCCGGAAATGGATCCTGGCGATCACCGGTCCGCTGTCGGCTGCCATCCTGGTGGTGGTGGCCCTCGTGGTGGATGTCCCCCTAGCGGCCACGATCCTGCTGCTGGTGTACGGGTTCGTGGTGCAGGTGGCCATCCCCGTGCTCTACGCCTACGTCTCGGAGCTTTACCCCACCAATCTGCGCGGCAGCGGTTTCGGCTGGGCGTCCACCATTTCCCGGATCGGCGCCGGGTTCGGTCCGCTGATCTTCGTGTCGGTGCTCTGGCCCTACCTCGGGTTGCCGCTGTCCTTCGCCCTGGCCGGGGTCCTGGTCCTGCTGGCCGTCCTGTGGATGGCCCGGTTCGCGCCCGAGACCAAGGGCGCGGCGCTGGACTAACCGGTGGCTACAGTTCGGGCAGGCCGTCGCGGCTGATCCGGTCCAGGGTTTCAATCAGCAGCCGGCGTTCCTGCACCTTGATGCGTTCGTGCAGGGTTTCCTCCGTGTCGCCGTCGAGCACCTCAACGGCGGTCTGGGCCAGGATCGGCCCGGTGTCGACGCCGGCGTCGGCCAGGTGAACCGTGCAGCCGGTGACCTTCACACCGTACGCAAGTGCGTCACGGACGCCGTGCGCCCCGGGGAAGGACGGCAGCAGGGCCGGGTGCGTGTTGAGGTAGCGTCCCTCGAAGGTGTCGATGAAATGCTCGTCCACTATCCGCATGAAGCCGGAGGACAGAACCAGATCCGGCTCATACGAGGCAACCTTCTCCGTGAGGGCCAGGTTCCAGTCCGCCCGCACCGGGTAGTCCCGGAAGGGGACCACGAAGGTCGGGTAGCCGGCGTCGGCGGCGCGCTGGACCCCGAAGGTTCCGGGCCGGTCCGAGCCGACGGCGGCAATCTCGACGTCGAGCGTGCCGTCACGAACGGCGTCCAGCACTGCCTGAAGGTTGGATCCGGTGCCGGACACGAGGACTACGATGCGCATGCGTCAACCATAGGCGGCAGCGTCCCCTACGCTTAATCCCATGAATGACGGCACCCAGCACCAGACCTCCACCCTGCCCGCACCCGACAGCCGCCCCGCACCAACGGACGGGCAGAAGCGCAACGCGATTCAGTATGTTCGCGTGTTCTGGCTCCTGATGATCGCCTCGATGCTGAGCAGCAGCATGGTCCTGCCGTGGAAGCTGATCCCGCTTGCGCTGGGGATCGGGGCCCTGGTGGTGGGCATCATCGCGCTCGTCAAGCTGGCGAAGCGCCGGATGGGTCCGCTGCTGCCGGTGCTGGTGTCCCTGGGCCTGGTCGTCACCGCCCTCACCACTGTGGGACTGGCCGGGATGGCCGTGCTTTGGGACGAAACCATGACCTACGAATCCTGCATGCGCTCCGCCCTCACCCTTGACGGCGTGGAAGCCTGCGAGGCGGAATACCTGCCCTTCCAGCAGGTCCGCTAGGCGTCCAGCTTGGGTTCACGCTCGAGCCACGGGCCGACGGCATAACCGATGACGACGCCGATCCCGACTTCAGCGGCCACCCACAGTCCGAGCCACAACGGGTCCGGTCCAAGGCCGACAAAGCGTCCAATGCCGAGGGAGCCAAGGGCCAGCCAGGCAGCGCCCGCGGCCAGCAGCCCGGACACCAGTCCCACAATGACACCGAGTACAAGCGTGGATACGGGGGCAGTGAACCAGCGGGCACGGATCTTGATGGAGAGCCACTCGTCAAAGTGGTTTTCCCCTTCCCGGAGGAACCACCAGCCGGCCAGGACCCCGGCCATCACCGGGATCAGCAGCGCCATGTAGCCGTATTCCATGTTGCCGACCGGCAGTGCGGCCAGCACCGGCAGCGCGGGCAGCGGACCAACAACGGTTTCCAGCGGACTGATCATGCTGCCCGTGCCCAGGGAGAATCCTGCGCCGGAGGCCCAGCCCAGCGTCCAGACCACGAAGTTGGGCATCAATCCCAGTTCCACCACGGTGAGTACCGCTCCGCCAACCGCACCGGCGTCGAGCCGTTCGTAAACGGACGCCATCTCGGCCCAGTTCATCGCCAGCGCCGCCACCAGCAGCACGGAGGAGAGACCCAGCGCGGCGAGGGTGCCCAGCGCGCCGGCGCGCAGGGCGGCCCACACATAGGAGCCGGCCCAGCGTGAATGCTGGCTGGTGCGGGCAATCCAGTCCGTCAGGTCCATGCCGATCAGCCGCACCCAGGATCCGGCCTCTATGCGGGAGCCCACAATGAGCCCCGCACCGGCAGCGATCACGGGCACCAGTGCACCCGCTGCCACCGAAATCCGCACGCCTTCAGTACTGCAGACGTACGCTGCCGCGGCGCCGATCAGCGCATATGTTCCCAGTGCGCCCAGCAGCGCCTGCCAGAGCTGGTCCGTGTAGGAGGCCCTGGCCAGCCGTCGGCCGGCCCGCCAGGAGAGGAAAAACGGAATCAGCGTCAGTCCCAGCGGGAAGAAGGAGAGCAGCCCGGTGGCGGGGGCGTCACCCAGCTCACCCGCGGGGAAAACCAGCGAAAGCGGCACGCCGTGGATCAGCAGCCACGCCTGGCCGCCGAGGCGCGCCAGGGAGGGGAAATCCAGATCGGTGAACCCATTGGCAAACCACACACCCACGAGCGGCAGGAGGACCAGCAGTGCGGAAAGCAACGCGGCCTGTCCCAGTTCGAAGGTCCCCTGCAGCCAGAGCGGCATGGGCGGCAGACCCGGCTTCTTCGGCCGCAATAAAATTTTCATCGCTTCTATCGTGCCATCCGGTCCCGCGCAGCCCGTTGAAGCGCCGGCGTGAGTCGGGTAACTCCGGCCGCCGGCGTCAGAGGTCGATCAGGCCCTTCACAAGTGCCGTGGCCGCGCCGATGAACGCAATAACGATGACGGCAAACCGCGCCTGGTCATCGCGGATGTAGCGCTGCAGTTTCTCGCCGACGAAGATCCCGCCCACAATCATGAGCCCGATCAAGGCCCATGCCCAGGCTTGGAACGGGGGCATTTGTGCCGGGTCCAGCAGTAGCTTGGAGGTCAGGGTGACGGTGGCGATGGTAACGAAGAACGGCTGCAGGGTGGCGGCGAACGGCCGCTGCGGCCACCGGGAAAGCAAGGCGTACGCGCTAACGGCCGGGCCGCCGACACCGGCCATGGCATTGGTGATCCCGGAGGCGAAGCCTGCCACTGCCTTGGATACGTTGCCGGTCAGCACTATCGAAGTCCGCTGCAGGAGCAGCGAGATGGTCAGCGCCACGAGGACGACGGCGCCCACGGTGACGGCCAGCGGTGCTGCGGGCAGGTAGACCGCTGCCGCCGAGGCCGGCACGCTGGCAATGACCGCCGGGACGGCTAACCACCGGTACATGGACCAGTCCACGTCCCGCCACACGCGGAACATAATCAGCAGCGAAGAAACCATTCCGCAGATGTTCACCATCAGCACTCCCCCGTGGGAGCCGAGGATGATCACGAGGAACGGGGAAATCAGGAGCGCAAAGCCCAGGCCGGCAATCCGCTGGGCGATCGCACCGATGAAGATGGCGACGAGCACCACTATGAGGAGTCCGGTAGTCACTCGAACACACTACGCTGGACAAATGGTATCTCCCGTCACAGCCCTTGCCACCGCCGATTGGCGTCGTAATATGTTCGCCCTCTACGAGCAGGCCAGGCGATCCGCCGAGGGATTCTCGGCGTCGCACTCCCATGCACTGTGGGCCACCGGGCGGGACCGGCTCTTCGGCACCCACCCGGCGTCGCCCCTTCCCGAAGACGTGCGCCGCCGCTTCCGCGGACTGCGGACGGCCCGCTATGACCCGGCGTTCCGGTTCGAGGCAGTAATCGACGACGCCGGAGCCGGCCAGAACATGGAGGTCGCCACCGGGACCGACGGCGTGGTTCCGTTCACCCGGCTCGGTACGGTGCACGCTGACGGCGTAGGCAGCCTGGCGGTCTGGCACCTCGACTCCTACGGCGGCGGGATCTTCATCCCCGTCCGGGACGCCACTTCCGGCGTCGACGGCGGCAGCTACGGCGGCGGTCGGTACCTCTTGGACACAATCAAGGGTGCGAACCTCGGACCGGGCAATCTGCCGAACAGCCTGGTGCTCGATTTCAACTTCCTCTACAACCCGTCCTGCGCCTATAACGAGTCCTGGGCCTGCCCGCTGCCGGGACCTGACAACACCGTGGACGCCGCCCTGCACGTAGGTGAACTGTACGCACGGTACTGATTCAGGAAACTTTCCGGGACCGGGTCATGGTCCGGCAGCTGGACGCCGGCGGGCAGTGACAGACTAGGCCCGTGCAGACCTTCCTTCCGTATCCGAGCTTCGCCCGCAGCGCCGCCGTCCTGGACCAGGCGCGGCTTGGCAAGCAGCGGGTGGAGACCCTGCAGTTATTGCGCGGGCTGGTGGTTCCCGATTACGGCTGGCAGCGCCACCCCGCCCTGCTCATGTGGAAGGGCTTCGTGCCGGCGCTCACCGCCTACGGGCTGGCGATGACGGATGAATGGATTGCCCGCGGGCATGCCGATACCGTCCGGGAACAGATCCTGGAGTTTGCCCCGGAGGCTGCGGAGGCCGACGTCGACCTTCCCTCCTGGATAGGCGACGAGGAGCTGCACCGCAGCCACCGGTCCAACCTCATCGAGAAGTCTCCGGAGGTCTATGGGCCCCTGTTCCCGGATACCGACGGCGGCCTGCCGTATGTCTGGCCCTCCCCCGCCGACGTTCCCGATCCGGTGGATCCTGCTCCGGGCGAAGGGTTGTGGGTGGCGCGTGCGATGCCCGACGGCGATGCTGCCGAGATTGTCCTGCCGATGCTTTCCGTGAAGGGCACGCCCATCACGGGAAAGAAGGGCCGGCAGTTGGTGCGGCTGCTGGAGGACATGGACGACGGCGATACGGTGGCTGTTCTTTCTCCGGCTGACCGGACCCGCCTGCTGCTTGGCCATGCCGGGCCAGTGGAACTAACGAACGATACGGCGGTTCGACAGGTGAAACTGAGCGGGGAGATTTCCCGGTCAGCGTTCGCCTACCCTGCGGTTCTCCAGGATCCCCGGACGCTGTTTGCGGTGCCACGGCCGGGATCGGTCTAGCAACTGTCACCTGTTGGGTCCACCATGCAGATGCCGGGCGTTTGCATGGTCACAATGTTCACGGTCTTCGGAAACCTGTGGCGGGCTAGCATCCGACACCGCTCGGGTTCACCAGGCAGTTGTCCGCGACGCTGCGGGTTTCGGCCCGCCAGACCCGCAGGGTCTGGGACTCGGAGGACACCGCTGCCCGCCCGTCAATGGGAATCACCGGTCCGCCGTTCACGGAGTAGGTTCCGGAGAAATGCACTGTCGCTCCCACCTGGACGTCTCCGCTGGACGCGTACTTGTGACTGGTCGAGGTCTGCTCACCCCACCGGTCCTGGGCGAGCGGGGCTCCCGGGATGCTCGTGGGCCCGTAAACCGTGCCGTCCCCGTAGTTCAGTTCAAACTCGGTGGGTGTGGCAACGATCCTCACTGTCTGGTCGAGCAGCACCATGTCAAAGACCTGCTCTGCTGCCTCGACGTAGACGTTGGTTTCCATCCCGACCAGGGTGTGCGGGCTGGGCTGCAGGACCAGGCGCCCGGCCGCTATCGGCCGCTCCTGAAACGCCGTGAGGATTTGCTGCTGGATCTGCTCACCAACATCGACCGGCTCTTCCGAGTAGATGCATGAGGGCGTGTCGCTCATCTTTTCCCACAACGCGGGGTCGGTTGTCTTCAACCCGGAAAACCAGTAAACGAGCCTGCCGTCCTCCCCTGCTGTACAAGCTGCTTGGTTTGCGGCTAGACAATCGACGTCGCCAGCGAGGTCATCGAAACACACCGGCTCGAAACGATAACCAGAAGGGTTATCAGGGATGCCTACGGGCATTTGGGTCCACAGGCCTGAGCTGGGATCCTGCTGGAATACGGAACCAACAACATTCCCACTACCCTCAATTTTTCCGCTGCCTCCCCCGACTCCGGCTGCGTGATCCGACAGCATCATCAACAGAAACCCTGTTATGGCGATGACAGAAAACGATCGAGAGATCCACGGCGGCATCTTCTTCTCACCCCTTTATGGTCACGATATTCACAGCAACCCATTCGTCCCCGTCCCAGGTTGCTTCGAAGAGCTGCACAGAGGGTGCCACGTCGGCGTCTTCACTCCCTTGCAGCCCTTCGGGACCGTAGTACTCCATTGCGTCCTGTGTGAATTGTGCTAACGCCTGATAGCGCCCCTCGGGAGTAAGCACGTAGTCGGAGTGCGCGTCTCGGACGTCGATTGTCGCGTTGGCTATCCAGTCGTTGTCCCGGTAACCGTTGTCAACCACCTCGTAGTAGTTCAAGCAAGTTATGCAGTCCGGACTGCTGATCGTCTGTACCGGTCCGACGTCGCCGGTCTCGTATCCGTAGTTCGCAGCCATGTACCAATGCCGGGCGAACGCCTCCAGCCCCTCTTTCGACTGAACCTTCGCTTCCTCCGGCATCACCGGCAGCGGGACGTTCTCCGCAGGCCCCTCAGCAGACGCGGGCTTGTACTTCGCACTGGGTGTGGGAGTCGGCGTCGGGGTCGCCGAGGGAGCCGCAGAGGACGCCTGGCTGGAGGGCGACTCCCCCGCACCGGAATCACCCGAATCGCCGGAGGCACCCGAACACGCAGTCAGGAACAGCAACGGAACCGCAGCAGCGGCCAGGAGCTTCAACCGCACGGTTGGACGGAGCACATCACTTCTACGCATTGGATAACCCCCAGGGCCGGGTAGGACGCGAGACAAAGGGTCAAGCAGTCGGTCCGGCCATAGTAGACAGACCGCGGCAGAGCCTAACCGGTTATCCACAGGGCACCAGAGTGATGCCAAGTCATACGCACAAGCAATGGCCCCGCTTCACGGACTGCAGGCACCGGCCCCGCCAAAGCGGCAGGTGCATCAACTATTCCGCGTTGCGCAGTGACGTCAGCATTCGACGAAGGTCCCGGTATTCCTGTGTGTCCCGGTACCGGGCGGCTCCCTCGAGATAGTCCTCCCGCGACGCGTCCGAACCGGGCGCATACTCCCCCGCGAACCGCCCGCCACTCGACTCGGTCAGCGTGAAGAAATCGAACAACCCGCACTGCCCGCCCTGCTGCTGCCCGCTCACCACGGCATACGTTGCCTGCGCGTTCCGGGATCCGGATGGCGCCAGGGAACGGTAGACGAAACGCTGCTCGGAGCCCTGTTGCGAGTCCAGCTCCGGCATCGGGACACTCTCATACTCCACATAGGCCGGCGGCTGGGCGGGTTTGGTGCAGCTCAGGTCCGTGATGATGCCGGTATCCAGCTGCGCCAACACGCGGCCGCCGCCGTCGAGTACTTCCAGGGACACCCCGCCCGCAGGGTCGTTGGCTCGTGCCGGCAGCTCCAGCACTTCCCAGCCCGGCGGATGCTCGAAGGCCAAGCTGCCGTCCGTCGTCGTATAGCTGGACCATTGAGGGTCCGGCGACGTCGGAGCCTGACGGGGCGGTGCAGCGCAGGATGAGATACTGGTAAGGAACACTACCGCCGCGAGCAGGCCGCCAAACCGGGCAAAACTGTTACGGTCCATGGCTTTTCGGGCGGTACTGTTACGGGCGGTGTTACGGTATTCCACATCGGCCCCCCGGAATGTCCGTGTGCAGACAATGCTACTGGCGGCCCGCAAATGAGCACAGAGCGTCCGAAGCATCCACGGCGCATCCCGAAGGACCCGCCGGACTCCCGGCAGCAGTTCCCGTGCAGCGCCGCACGCAAGCAGCGCCTGCAATGCGGGCGCTTACCCGTCCTAGGAGGTTCCAATTACCGATACAGCTGCCGAACATGATGTTTACTTCGGAGCCCCGGAACCGGATCCGGAACCGGAGACCCTGCAGGCCGCTTCCCCTGCGGTGCTCCACCGGGTGGAGCAGCGGCCGAATGTAGCCCTGGTCAAGGGCCGCCTGGCCCTTATGGACACCGGGCTCACACCGCACGAGGCCATGGTCGAGGACCTCCTCTTTGTCCGCCGGGTCCTTGACGACGCCGGTGTGACCTACCTTCTGGTCCGCGGCAATGACCAGCGTCCGGTCATCGCCGTCGACCTCCGGATGCGCGAGCAGCTGCGCAAGGCCATGGTTGAGGCCTGCCGGGACGAGCCCTTCTACTCCCGCACCGTCGATACCAAGAAGAACCGGATCCTGCTGATTGCCGACGGCAGCCTCTCCTCCAGCGAGAAGGCGCGGATCATCCGTGTGTACCGTCCGAGGGCATTCACCGGCACCAATCTGCTGATCTCCGGCTCGGCCGGGGTGCAGATTGAGCTTTGGGACCTGGCAGGCGAGAACATCACCCTGCCCGTGGAGAACTCCCTGACCCGCCGAACACTGCCGGCGGCCGAGGTGGTCCGCGGCACCGTGGAAAAGCACGGGCTGCTCTGGCCGACCATCGAGAACATGTTTGCCGACCACGCCACGGACATCCGGTTCGACATCGATCTGGTGTTCTCCTGGGTGGACGGCAGCTCCCCGGAGTTCCAGGCCGCCCGCGCCGCCCGGATGAGCGGCGCCGTGGTGGGCGAAGGCGATGACCACGAGGCCCGCTTCCGGCAGATCAACGAGCTGAAATACGCCCTCCGCTCGGTGCACATGTTTGCGCCCTGGATCCGCCGCATCTTCATTGCCTCGGATTCCCCGCGGCCGGACTGGCTGGCCGAGCACCCGTCCGTGACCTTCGTGCCGGCAGCGGAGCATTTCAAGGACCCGTCCGTGCTGCCCACGCACAACTCCCAGGCGGTCGAGGCCCAGCTGCAGCACATCCCGGGACTCGCTGAGCACTTCCTGTACTCCAATGACGACATGTTCTTTGGCCGTCCGGTGGCCCCCGACATGTTCTTCTCCCCCGGAGGAATCACCAAGTTCATCGAGGCCAGCACCCGGATCGGACTGGGCGCCAATGACCCCGAGCGCAGCGGTTTCGAAAACGCTGCCAGGGTGAACCGGCGGCTGCTCTGGGAGCGTTTCGGCCGGGTCACCACCCGCCATCTGGAACACACCGCGGCTCCCCTGCGCCGCAGCGTCTTGCTGGAAATGGAGGAGGAATTCCCCGGGGAGTTCGCCGCCACGGCCGCGAGTACCTTCCGGGCCAAGGACAACATCTCCGTGACCAACTCCCTCTACCACTACTACGCGCTGCTCACCGGCCGGGCGGTCACCCAGGAGACGGCGAAGGTTCGCTACATTGACACCACCAGCTACGCAGGGTTGAAGGCGATGGACCGGCTGCTCGCCAAACGCCACAAGGACATGTTCTGCCTCAATGACGGAAGCTTCCCGGAGGTCCCCGCAGGCGAACGGGCCGAACGGGTGACGGATTTCCTCGAGAAGTACTTTCCGATCCGGGCGCCCTGGGAAAAGTAGGGGGCTCTAGATAAGGAAGCCCCGCAGCAGCCGGGCGGTGCCCTCCACATGAGCGACGGCGGCGGCCTCCGCACCGCCGGCATCGCCACGCAGGATTGCCTCAGCGAGTCCGCGGTGCTGTGCCTGGGAGTGGTCCAGGTTCGTCTGTAACAGCGGGATGAGATCCAGCAGGTCGCTGACCCGGGACCGGACGTCAGCAACCGCGGCAACCAGGCTGGGGGAACCGGCCAACTCCGCGACGGCGATGTGGAACCGGGAATCCTTGGGCCGGAAAGTGTCTTTGCCTGCCTCATCCACTTCGGCGAGCGCCCCGAGCAGATGCAACCTCGCCGAGCCGGTCAGGGACGCCTGCGCCGCGAGCCGTGCCGCGGCCGGTTCCACTACGGACCGGAACAGCAGCACGTCCTCAACCTCCAGGGGATCCAACGCGCCCGGCAACGCGGCCGGCTCCGGGAGGACGTCAACTGCAAATGTTCCGCCGTACCGCCCCCTCCTGGACTGGAGATAGCCCGCCTTCTGCAGCTCGGCAAGGGCATCCCGCAGAGTAGCCCGGGATACTCCCAGCTGTTCTGCCAGTTCGCGTTCCGCCGGCAGTTTCTCCCCCGCAGCGTAAATGCCGAGCTTCAATCCCTGCAGCAGCCGCTCCACGGTCTCCTCGAAGGCATTGCCCCGGCGGACCGGGCGGGGCGTCAATGCTCCGTGTCCGAAGGGCTGCTGTTCCATCCCGGCAGTCTAGCCCGCCGCCGGGACCAACCCGCCGCCCGGGATTCCCTGGACACCACCCTTGACGGATCATCACCCACCGCTGAAACTGAACCCCACCTCGTATGGACTGAAATCAGGCCATTGGGCGCGCCGGACCCGCTTGCTGCCCATCTCCTCTCCGCCCCCGCTCCGCTTCGAGAAGGACCCCGACATGGCTAAATCCCGGGTCGACTACACCAACGTCGACGAGAACTACATGAGCCACCGGCAACTCAAGCACGGAGCGGCGGGCTGGGTCCTGCTGGCCGGCCTAGGCGTCGCTTACGTCATCTCCGGAGACTTCTCGGGGTGGAACCTGGGGCTGGCGGAGGGCGGCTGGGGCGGACTGCTTATCGCCTTTGTCCTGATGGGCATCATGTATACCTGCATGGTCTTCGGCCTGGCCGAGCTGTCCTCCACACTTCCGACGGCGGGAGCCGGCTACGGATTCGCACGCCGGGCACTCGGCCCGCTCGGCGGCTTTGCCACCGGGATGGCGGTGCTTATTGAATATGCAGTGGCACCGGCAGCGATTGCCACGTTCATCGGCGGCTACATCGAAGCACTGGGCCTCTTCGGGCTGACCAATTCCTGGCCGGTCTATCTCGGGACCTACGCCGTTTTCATCGGAATCCATATCCGCGGAGTGGGTGAGGCCTTGAAGCTGATGTTCGTTATCACGGCCATCGCCGTTCTCGCCCTCGTCGCTACGGTGGTGGGGCTGGTGCCCAAGTTCAACGCAGCAAACCTCTTTGACATCGTTCCCTCTGCCACCTCCGGCGCCAGCGATTTCCTGCCGATGGGCCTCTCCGGTGCCGTGGCAGCCCTGGTGTACGGCATCTGGTTTTTCCTCGCGATCGAAGGCGTGCCGCTGGCCGCCGAGGAGACGTCGGATCCGAAAAAGGACATGCCCCGCGGAATCATCGCCGCCATGGGCATCCTGCTCGTCTTCGGGGCCCTGATGCTGGTCCTGGTGCCGGGTGCCGCCGGAGCGGAAGCGATGAGCACCTCCGACAATCCGTTGCCCGAAGCGCTGCGGATTGCCTACGGCGGCAACACCCTGCTTGCCGACTTCGTGAACTACGCCGGACTGGCGGGACTGGTGGCAAGCTTCTTCTCGATTGTCTACGCCTACTCCCGCCAGCTTTTCGCCCTCTCCCGGGCCGGCTACCTGCCGCGCTGGATGTCACTGACCACCAGATGGCGCACCCCGTACATGGCGCTGATCGTCCCCGGAACCATCGGCTTCCTCCTGGCGGCCTTCACCCGCGACGGCGGGCTGCTGATCAACATTGCCGTCTTTGGCGCCACCGTGTCCTACGTCCTGCTCAACCTTTCACACATCGTGCTGCGCCGCCGCGAACCCCAGCTGTCGCGCGGCTACCGCACTCCGGGAGGTGTGGCCACCACCGGCATCGCACTGGTCCTGGCCGTGGTCGCCGTGGTGGCGACCTTCGTGGTGGACGTCCTGGCCGCCTCGATCACCGCGGGGATCTTCCTGGCGGCCCTGGCGTACTTCTGGTTCTACAGCCGCCACCGGCTGGTCGCGAGCGCGCCGGAAGAGGAGTTCGCCCAGATCAGCCAGGCCGAAACCGAAATCAGATGACCCGCCCTAGCGGGACAGTGCAGCACCTACCTTCGGAAGTGGAGAGAGCATGAGCGAGCAATCCCCCAACGGACTGACCATCGAGGAACTTCGGAAGCTCACTGCTGCCGGGAGCATCGACACCGTGGTGGTGGCGATCACCGATCACCTGGGCCGGCTGCAGGGCAAGCGCTGCGGAGCGCGGTCCTTCCTGGAGGACGTTTTCCCGCACGGCGCCGAGGGCTGCAACTACCTGCTGGCCGTGGACGTGGAGATGAACACCATCGACGGCTACGAGTCCTCGTCCTGGGAAAACGGCTACGGGGACCTGGTGATGCGCCCGGATCCGTCCACCCTGCGCCGAGTTCCATGGCTGCCCGGAACCGCAATGGTGCAGTGCGATGTCCTGCGGACCGACGGCACCCCGCTGGGTCCGTCCCCCCGCCAGATCCTCCGGCACCAGATCGACCGCCTGGAATCCCTCGGCTACCGGGCCCACATCGGCACCGAACTGGAGTTCATCCTCTTTGATGACAGCTACACCTCCGCGTGGGAACGCGAATACACCGGCATGCACGCGGCCAGCAGGTACAACGTGGACTACTCGCTGCTGGCCACCTCCCGCCTGGAACCGGTGATCCGCGCCATCCGTACCGGGATGGAAGGTGCCGGGCTGGTGGTGGAATCATCCAAGGGTGAGTGCAACCTCGGCCAGCAGGAAGTGACTTTCCGTTTTGACGAGGCCCTGCGCACCTGCGACAACCACTCTTTCTACAAGACGGGTGCCAAGGAAATCGCCGACCAGCAGGGCAAGAGCCTGACCTTTATGGCCAAGTTCAATGAACGCGAAGGCAATTCCTGCCACATCCATTTCAGCCTGCGGGGCCTCGACGGCGAATCCGTCCTCTCCGGCGACGGCGAACACGGCTTCAGCCCGCTCATGGAACACTTCATCGCCGGCCAGCTCTCGGCGTTGAAGGAGCTGACCTACTTCCTGGCACCGAACGTGAACTCCTACAAGCGCTTCGTCGAGGGCAGTTTCGCACCGACCGCGATTGCCTGGGGGCTGGACAACCGCAGCTGTGCCCTGCGTGTGGTGGGCCACGGCAACGGTCTGCGCACCGAGAACCGGGTGGGCGGCGGAGACCTCAACCCCTATCTGGCCACCGCTGCCCTGATAGCTGCGGCGATCCACGGCATTGAAAACCGGCTGCCCCTGGAACCGGTCACCGTCGGCAATGCCTACACCGGCGGCGCGGACCGGCTGCCCACCACGCTGCGGGCCTCCCGCGACCTCCTGGCGGGCAGCGAAATAGCCCGCAAGGCTTTCGGCGACGAAGTGGTGGCGCACTACGTCCACGCGGCCGACGTCGAACTGGCCGCCTTTGAATCGGCCGTCACCGACTGGGAGCGCAAGCGTGGTTTTGAGCGGCTCTGACGTTGGCGGGACGCCCCGTCCGCTGATCGGGCTCACGACCTATTACCAGCCGGCGGCGTGGGGCGTGTGGGAGGGCGACGCCGCGCTCATCCCCGGCAGCTATCTGGCAGCGATTACCGCTGCCGGCGGAGTGCCCGTGCTGCTTCCCCCGGTCGGAACGGACGTGCGGGTGCTGGACGGACTCGACGGTTTGGTGACCGCAGGCGGCACCGACGTGGACCCTTCCCTCTACGGCCAGGATCCGCATCCGCTGACACTCAGCCAGCCCGTACGGGACAGCCACGACCTCGCCCTGACCACGGCGGCCCTGGCGGCCGGCATGCCGCTGCTGGCCATCTGCCGCGGTGCGCAGATACTCAACGTCGCGCTCGGGGGGACCCTGATCCAGCACCTTCCGGATATCCGTGCGGAGGCAGACTACCGGCCCGCCCCCGGCGT
Source organism: Arthrobacter sp. zg-Y769 (assembly GCF_020907405.1). Lineage (GTDB taxonomy): Bacteria > Actinomycetota > Actinomycetes > Actinomycetales > Micrococcaceae > Arthrobacter_B. The sequence continues at coordinate 130,057 of NZ_JAJJOE010000009.1, read as the reverse complement.
CTTCGGCGAGGTCAGCTTCACCACGGCGCCGGACAGCATCATGGAGTCCCTGCTCGGCGGTGCCGGCACCGCCCCCTGCTACCACCACCAGGGCATCGCCGATCTGGGCCGCGGGCTCCGCGTCACGGCGGTGGCACCGGAGGGAACTGTGGAAGCCATTGAACAGGTGGGGCGGGGCTGGGTGCTGGGTGTGCAGTTTCACCCCGAGCAGGACCCGGCGGACCTGCGGCTCTTCGCCGGCTTCATCACCGCGGCCGCCGACTATCGGGCGCGCAGGAGCACGCCGGTGGCAGACCTTGGAGGAATCCGCCCATGAACACCCCTATCCTGAACCCGGCAACCGGGGAAGTCCTCACCGCAGTCGAACCGGTTTCCCGCGTCGGAACGGATGCCGCCATTGCTGCGGCGGCAGCCGCATTCGAGTCCTGGCGGAACACGGCGGCGTCGGACCGGGCCCTGCTGCTTCGCCGCTTCGCCGCCGCCGTGGACGCGGACACGGAGAACCTGGCCGCGCTGGAAGTCGCCAACGCCGGGCACACCATCAGCAGCGCGCGCTGGGAGGCCGGCAACGTCCGGGACGTGCTGGCCTACTTCGCCGGCGCCCCCGAGCGGCATACCGGAGCCCAGATTCCGGTAGCCGGCGGCATCGACATCACCTTCCATGAACCCCTCGGTGTGGTCGGCGTGATAGTTCCGTGGAACTTTCCCATGCCGATCGCTGCCTGGGGCTTCGCTCCGGCGCTGGCCGCCGGCAACACCGTGGTGCTCAAACCCGCCGAACTGACGCCGCTGACCGCCCTGCGCCTGGGCGAGCTCGCCCTGGAGGCAGGCATCCCCGAGGGGGTGTTCCAGGTCCTTCCCGGCAAAGGCTCCGTGATCGGGGCACGCTTCGTCACGCATCCGGCCGTGCGCAAGGTGGTTTTCACCGGGTCCACCGAGGTCGGCCGGCAGATCATGGCGGGCTGCTCGGAGCAGATCAAACGCCTCACCCTGGAACTGGGCGGCAAGAGCGCCAATATTGTCTTCGACGACGTCGACCTGCCCGCCGTTGCGGCAGCCGCACCCGCCGGGGCTTTCGACAACGCGGGCCAGGACTGCTGTGCTCGGTCCCGGGTACTGGTGCAGGCCACTGTCTTTGACCGTTTCCTTGAGCTGCTTGAACCCGGGATCTCGGCGCTGGAAGTCGGGGACCCGGCGCAGGAGTCCACGCGGATGGGCCCGCTGATTTCCGCCGCCCAGCGGGACCGGGTGGCCGGATTCGTCCAGGAGACAGAGGTCGCGTTCCGCGGCAAGGCTCCGGACGGGCCGGGTTTCTGGTTTCCCCCGACAGTCCTCATCCCGCAGCGGGACAGCCGGGCACTCCGTGAGGAAATCTTCGGGCCGGTCCTCGCCGTCGTCCCCTTCCGGGACGAAGCCGATGCGGTCCGGCTGGCCAATGACTCAGCCTACGGCCTCTCCGGTTCCATTTGGACCTCGGACATCGGCCGCGCGCTGCGGGTCGCCCGCGGTGTGGAGGCGGGAAACCTTTCGGTGAATTCGCACTCCTCGGTGCGGTACGCCACCCCGTTCGGCGGGTTCAAGCAATCGGGCCTGGGCCGGGAGCTGGGACCGGATGCCCTGGATGCCTTCACCGAAACCAAGAATGTCTTCATCAGCACCGGCCGCTGACGGCCGCTACGGAAGGAACCCGATGCTCGAAGTGGTCTCAAACCGGCTTCAGGGGCGCACCGCCGTCGTCACCGGTGCCGGCAGCGGCATAGGCCGGGCCAGTGCGCGCAGGCTGGCCGCGGAAGGCGCGCACGTGGTCGTGGCGGACATTGATCCTGCCGCGGGGAAGGCCGCAGCCGATGAGGTGGGAGGACTTTTTGTCTCCGTCGACGTCACGGTCGAGGAAGAGGTGAAGCAGCTCTATGAGGTTGCCCGCGAAACCTTTGGACGCGTGGACATAGCGTTCAACAACGCCGGCATTTCCCCGCCGGAGGACGGGTCCATCCTGAGCACGGGTCTGGATGCCTGGCGGCGGGTGCAGGACGTGAACCTCACGTCCGTCTACTACTGCTGCAAATACGCGTTGCCGCACATGCTTGAAGCCGGCAAGGGGTCCATCATCAACACCGCGTCGTTTGTGGCCGTCATGGGCGCCGCCACCTCACAGATTTCCTACAGCGCGTCCAAGGGCGGAGTGCTGGCGATGAGCCGGGAACTCGGCGTCGAATTCGCCCGGCAGGGGGTGCGGGTCAACGCCCTTTGCCCGGGTCCGGTCAACACTCCCCTGCTTCAGGAACTCTTCGCCGCTGATCCGGAGCGTGCCGCCCGGCGGCTGGTCCACGTTCCGCTTGGCCGCTTCGCCGAACCGGAGGAGCTCGCCGCCGCCGTCGCGTTCCTGGCCAGCGATGATTCCTCGTTCATCACCGCCAGCACCTTCCTCGTGGACGGCGGCATTTCCGGTGCCTACGTCACGCCCGTATAACCGGCTCCGGCCTTAAACAACGACGGCGCGGAACGCACCGAAGTGCGCCCGCGCCGTCGTTGTTTACGTGTCGTGCTTTACCGGGTGACTACCACGTGCTCGTTGGGCACGCAGTGGGTCATGGTGAGGCCTTCGACGTTCCGGGGACCGTTATGGCCCAGGTTCTTCATCCGCTCGGTTTCTTCCTCATTGAGCGTCTGGGTGGCCAGCGGACCGAGATCCTTGATCTCGTCCAGGCTGATCCCCAGGCCCTCGCCGACGCGTGCACCCAGCTCGTCATCGGTCATGTAGAAGTGCCAGAGCATGCGCTCCTGGACCGGGCGGGCAGCCTGGCCGACGTTGGCAATGAAGTTGGCGACCAGGTCGTCCTTCTCCCACTGCTCCATCAGCTGGTAGCGCTGGCCGGCCTGCATGTAGTCGTTCGTGCGGGGCAGGCGGGCGCGGGTCAGGCGGCCTTCAAGCTCGGGGCCGACTTCGGCCTGTTCCGGCTTTGCTGCTTCCTGCAGTCCGCCGGTGATGTTCGGCTCGTAGTTCACGTGCGGGTTCTGGCCCGGCGCGAGATCGGTGCCGAAGGACATCTGGCCGCCGCGCTGGTTGGTGGCGACCCGTGCGTTCTTCGCGGAGTTCACCGGAAGCTGCAGGTAGTTCGGGCCGACGCGGTAGCGCTGCGTATCGGAGTAGCTGAACGTACGGCCAACGAGCATCTTGTCGTCGGAGAAGTCCAGCCCGTCCACCAGGACACCGGTACCGAAAGCGATCTGCTCGTTTTCGTTGTGGTGGTCCGTGATGTTGCGGTTCAGGGTCATGGTGCCCACGTACTTGGGCTCGAACTCCTGCTCCGGCCACGTCTTGGTGTCATCCAGCGGGTCGAAGTCGAGTTCCGGATGATCGTGGTCATCCATGAGCTGAACGTACAGGTCCCACTTGGGGTAGTCGCCGCGTTCGATGGCCTCGTAAAGGTCCTTCGAGGCGTGACCCAGGTCGTTGGCCTGGATGTTCGCGGCGTCTTCCTCGGTCAGGGACTTCACGCCCTGCTGCGGGAGCCAGTGGTACTTGACCAGCTTGGATTCACCGGCGGCGTTGACCCAGCGGTAGGTGTTCACGCCGAAGCCCTGCATGTGGCGGTAGTCCGCGGGGATGCCGCGCGGGCTGAAGAGGTTTACCAGCATGTGCATGGCTTCGGGGGTCTGCGACATGAAGTCGAAGATGCGGGCCGGTTCCTGGCGGAAGGTGACGGGGTCCGGCTTCAGGGAGTGGATCACGTCGGGGAACTTGATGGCGTCGCGGATGAAGAAGACACCCAGGTTGTTGCCGACCATGTCCCAGTTGCCGTCTTCGGTGTAGAACTTGATGGCGAAGCCGCGGGGATCGCGGGCGGCCTCCGAAGAGTCACGTCCGCCGATCACGGAAGAGAAACGGATAGCGACGTCGGTCTTCTTGCCGGGCTCGGAGAAGAGCTTGGCGCGGGTGTACTTGGCAATGGGCTCGTCGCCCCACTTGCCGGACGCTTCGAATTCGCCGTACGCCACGAAACCGCGGGCGTGGACTACGCGCTCGGGGATCCGCTCACGGTCGAAGTGGCTGATCTTCTCGAGGAGCTGGTAGTTCTCCAGCGTGGCCGGGCCACGGGCTCCCACCGTCCGGGTGTTCTGGTTGTCGTAGACCGGGTGTCCCTGGCGTGTGGTGAGGGTCTTCGGGTCTCCGGCGTCGTTCTGGCCGGTAGCGGGATGCTGCTGTTCTGCGTCTGTCATAACGTGTGCTCCTCGGTGGTGAGGTCTATTGCTGGCTGGCAATACTACCTACTCCACTCTGTTGCAAGGGTGGCGACCGAGTCAAGTTGATAAGCAACCTGATGGTAGCGGGTTGAGGGTGCGGTTGGCACACTGTGTGCATGACTAATGAAGACCTTCCCCCGGTGGTTGAGCTGACTCCCGAACAGAGCTGGAAGTACCTCGAGCACACGCACCACGGACGCCTCGCGGTCAGTGTGATGGACCGCGCCAGCATCTATCCCATCAACTATTTGGCGCACGACGGCGTGCTCCTCCTTCGCACGGCGCCGGGCACCAAGCTGGCGGAAATGGCGGTCAACACCCACGTCGCGTTCGAAGCGGACGGGGTGCACAGCGACCAGGCATGGTCCGTCATCGTCAAGGGAACCACCCGTCTGCTGGAGACGTCCGCCGAGATCGAAGCGGCGGACACTCTTCCCCTGCAGCCGTGGGTGCGGACGGAGAAGTACCGCTACGTGGAGATTGTGCCTGAATCTGTGACCGGACGGTTCTTCAACCTGGGTCCGGAGCCGGAACGGGACTAGGCCGACGCGAGGGTGCGGGCGTTCGGAATCCGGACACCGGCCGCGGCCAGCCGGGCCTCGGTTTCCTCCGGCCCCACCTGCTCCCCCACTGTGCTGCTTGTCTCCAGCGGCACTACGGAGTGCACCACCGAATCCTCATAGAGGTGGACCATGTTGTACCCCTGGCCTGCATCCTGGCCGCGTGTGCCCGGCGTCGCGAGGTCCTGGGCGTAGCAGGTGGCAGACGCCACGGATACGGGAATCCCGGCAAAGGTGCTGAACGTCGAATAGTGCAGGTGCCCGGCAATGATGGTCCGGACGTCACTGCCCGCCAGGACCTCCGCAAGCCGGTGCTGCTGCCGCAGTTCCACCAGCACGGCCAGGTCCTGCACGCTTGGAACCGGCGGATGGTGCATTGCCAGGACGGTTCCCTCCGGAGCCGCCGTCTGAAGTTCCCGGCGCAGCCAGGCCAGCTGCCCCTCGCTGAGTTCGCCGTGGTGATGGTCCGGAACGGTGGTGTCGAGGGTGATGATCCGCAGCCCGTGGAGGTGGTCCACCCGGTCCACGGGTGACATTTCCGGCGCCTCGTCCAGCAGGACCTGGCGGAAAGCCGCCCGGTCGTCGTGGTTGCCCATGGCCCAGATCACCCGGGCTCCCATCCTTTCGGCGGCCGGGAGGACAATCTCGCGGAGCCTGGCATAGGCCCGGGCTTCGCCGCGGTCCGCCAGGTCGCCGGTGAAAACAATGGCCTCGGGCTGTTGTCCGCTGTGCTCAAGGCGGCCGAAAAGCGCCCGGAGATTAGCGTGGCTGTCCACTGCGCCGTACAGGGGGTTGGTCTCCCCGAGCAGGTGCGTGTCACTTAGATGGAGGAGGAAATGGCGCGGGCGCGGATACTCGCCCGGGAGGAATCCCATCGGAACCTTCTTGTGTCGACAACTGCTGCGGTGTACTCCTTCATGAAAGCAGACATGGCGACCGGTGAGTAACGTGTTCCTGCGCGTTTCGGGATTTTTACCCGGCACACCCCGCCCATGGGTTCCAGCATCTACTCTGGCGCCCGGCCCCAAGACCGCCGTAGGCTCAAACTGCATCGTCTGAAGGGACTCCCATGAAACTCAGCCATATCCCCCTGCGCCTGACCACCGGCGCGTACATCCTGAATTCCGGCCTGAACAAGCGGAATCTGGATGCCGAAAGTGCCGCGTACCTGCAGCAGATGGCCGCCAAAGCCTTCCCCCAGGTCCAGGACATTGAACCGGTCAAATTCGGCAAGCTGTTGAGCAATGCCGAGATCTGCGTGGGACTGTCCCTGCTGCTTCCGTTCGTTCCCAGCCGCCTGGCCGGGCTCATTTTGGGCGGCTTCTCCAGCGGCATGATCCGGATGTACCTCAAGACGCCGGAAATGACGGAAGAGGACGGCATCCGCCCCTCCCCCGACGGTCTGGGGCTGGCGAAGGACACCTGGATGGCCGGCATTGCCGCTGCGCTCATCCTTGACCGCAAGCGGCCGAAGACCAAGGTCAAGGTCGTCAAGGTCCCGACGCCGGTGATGGGTACCGCGGCAGCCGTCGGGGCCAAGAGTGCCGGTAAGGCAGCGGCCAAGGCCGGCAAGACCGCGAAGGCAGCCAAGACCGCGAAGGCCGGCAAGGCGGACAAGTCCTCGAAGGCAGCCAAGGTTGCCAAGACCGCAGCCGCCGTTAAGGTTGCCAAGGCCGTCAAGGACCGGAAGTCTGCCGGCAAGTAGGCTCCCGCGGTTTACTGCAGATCGATAATTCCCTTTGCCAGGGCAGATACGGCTCCCAGATACGCCAGAACGATGACGATGCGCCGTGCCGTGGCTTCGGGGACGTGCGGCGCAAGCAGGCTTCCCGTCCGGAGTCCGGCGACGGTGAGGACGCACAGCACCACCCAGATCCACCAGGCCAGCTGCGGCCATTCGCCGGGGTCGAGGACGGCATGGACAACTAGGGTGGCGATGCTCAGCGTGGCCAGGAATGGCTGCATGGTCGCCATAAAGGATGCCTGCGGCCAGCGCGCCAGCACGGCGTAGGCGCTTACGGCAGGGACCCCGGCACCCGCCATGGAGTTACTGATCCCGGCCAGCAGGCCGGCGGCGGCTTTCGGGGACTCTCCGCGCAGCACCATGTCCGTGCGGTTCAGCAGAAGCGATGAGGTCAGGGCGGCGAGCATAAAAACGCCGACGCCGATTTCCAGCGGTCCCACTGGAAGAACCGACGCCGCATAGGTTCCCAGCAGCACGCCGGCCGCTGCCGGCACCGCCAGCGAGACGTACATCTTCCAGTCGATGCGCTGCCACACATGCCGGATCACCAGCCCGGCAGCGAGCGCACCGCAGACGTTGGTGACCACCACGCCCGGGTACGGGCCCAGGGCAACAATGAGGAACGGCGCGAGCAGCAGTCCGAATCCGATTCCGGCCACACGCTGCGCGATTCCTCCGACAAAAACGGCAATCAATATGGTCAGCAGCAGTCCGGAACTCACGGCCGAAGTCTATGGCCCCAGCTCCCCGGCCTGTAATTTCCCGCCGTCATATTCTGCAATTACGCAACACCATGGAAACAACCCGGTGGCAGAATCGGCGCATGTTCCTCACTCCCGCTGATAAGGACAAACTGCTGCTCAGTGTTGCCGGCATGGTGGCACGGGACCGCCGTGGACGCGGCGTCCGGCTCAACTACCCCGAAGCCGTGGCCCTGCTTTCCTGCTGGGTGATCGAGCGGGCGCGCGAGGGCGGCCTGGTTGCCGACCTGATGAGTGAGGGACGCTCGGTCCTACGCCGCGACGAGGTTATGGAAGGGGTGCCGGAAATGATCCCGGACCTGCAGATTGAAGCCACTTTCCCGGACGGCCGGAAGCTGGTCACCATTACGGATCCGATCTCATGAACCTGGTTCCCGGGGAAATCCGCACGGCGGCCGGAGACCTGGAGATCAATGCCGGAAGGGAGACCCGCAGCCTGGTGGTGACCAATGACGGCGACCGTCCGGTCCAGATCGGTTCCCACTTTCATTTCGCGGACGTGAATTCGGCCCTGCGATTCGATAGGGGTGCGGCCGTCGGCTTCCGGCTGGGCGTCCCGGCGGGTACGGCCGTCCGCTTTGAGCCCGGCGCCTCACGCGAGGTCAGCCTTGTCCGCCTGGCGGGCACAGGCACGGTCCCCGGCCTTCAGCTACGGGGTAACCCCGCGCAGGAAGGGGCCTGAGCATGCGGATCAGCAGGCACGAATATGCCCACCTGTACGGCCCCACCACCGGAGACTCCATCCGGCTGGGCGATACCGATCTATGGATCAGCCCGGAACAGGATTACACCTTCGGCGGTGACGAATCCGTGTTCGGCGGCGGCAAGAACATCCGCGAGTCCATGGCCCAGTCCACCCGGACCTCAGCCGAGGGCGCCCCTGACCTGGTGATCACCAACGTCGTCATCGTGGACCACTGGGGCATTGTCCGCGCCGACGTCGGTGTCCGGAACGGCCGGATAGCCGGCATTGGGAAGTCGGGCAACCCGGACATCATGGACGGCGTTGATCCGGCGCTGGTCATCGGCCCCGGGACGGAGATCATTTCCGGCGAGCGCCGCATCCTCACCGCCGGGGGAATCGACACCCACGTCCATCTGCTCGGCACGGAGGCCCTGCGGGAGGCCCTGGCCTCGGGCATCACTACCGTGGGCGGCGGCGGTACCGGGCCGGCCGAGGGCTCCAAGGCCACCACCGTGACCCCGGGGGCCTGGAACCTGCAGGTGATGCACCGGGCGCTGGACCATCTGCCGCTGAACTTCCTGCTCTACGGCAAGGGCAACACGGTCAGCCAGGCAGCCCTTGAAGAGCAGGCCCTGGCCGGCGCCGCAGGCTATAAGGTCCATGAAGACTGGGGTTCCACGCCGGCCGCCATCGACGCCGCTCTGACCGCCGCCGACCGGTGGGGCGTCCAGGTGGCGCTGCACGCGGATTCGCTGAACGAGGCCGGCTATGTGCAGAACACGCTGGAGGCGATCAACGGCCGCGGCATCCATGTGTTCCATGCCGAGGGTGCCGGCGGCGGCCATGCCCCGGACATCATCACCGTGGCTGCGGCCGCGAACGTGCTGCCGGCATCAACCAACCCAACCCTCCCGTTCACGGTCAACACCGTGGCGGAACATCTGGACATGCTGATGGTCTGCCACCATCTGAACCCGCGTATCCCCGAGGATCTGGCATTTGCCGAGTCACGCATCCGTGCCAACACCATGATGGCGGAAGACGTGCTCCAGGATCTGGGCGCCATGTCCATCACTTCTTCCGATGCCCAGGCAATGGGACGGATCGGCGAAACAATTACCCGCACGTGGCAGGTGGCCCACGTAATGAAGGACTACATGGGCGCCACGTCATCGCAGCTGCCGGCCGACAATGAGCGGGTACGCCGCTATATTGCCAAATACACCATCTGCCCGGCAGTGGCGCACGGCATCGACCATGAGGTCGGGTCCGTCGAGACGGGCAAGATGGCGGACCTCGTGCTGTGGGACCCTGCGTTCTTCGGCATCCGTCCAACATTGGTGATCAAGGGCGGAGCCATAGTCGCCGGCCAGATGGGCGATCCCAATGCCACCCTGCCCACGCCCCAGCCCGTGTGGATGCGGGAAGCGCTGGCGGGAACGGCGTCGTCCGCTCCGCACCTGTCCACGACCTTTGTGGCGCCCGCCGCGCTCGATGACGGATTGGCGGACCGCCTGGGACTGACCCGCACGCTGACCGCTATCCGCTCCACCCGGGAGGTCACCAAGGCGTCGCTGCCGAACAATACGGCGCTGCCCGATATCCAGGTGAACCCGGAAACCTTCCTGGTCAGCATCGACGGGCAGGTCATCGAACCGGCCCCCGCGTCCGAGCTGCCCCTGACCCAGCGCTACTCGCTGTTCTAGGGGGAACAATGCTGCTAGCTCCCGACGCCGGCGTTGCCGCTTTCCTGCTGGCCGATTCCCGGCTGCCCTCCGGTGCGTACTCCCATTCGGCCGGGCTGGAGCCGGCAGTCATCGCGGGCCTGGACGTAGACGGCGTGTATCCCTACCTACTGGCCCGGCTGCACACAGTGGTCCGGGTGGAAACCGCCGCCGCGGTGCTGGCGCACCGGTCCGCCTGCGGCGCAGCGGGCGTCGGCTTTGCGCAGATCGAAGCTGCCCTTGATGCGCGGACGCCGTCCGCTGCGCAGCGGGAGGCCTCACGCCGCCTGGGCCGGGGAATGCTGCGCCTGGCCGGGAAGCTGAAACCGGACTCACCCGCCGTCGTCGAGCTGCAGCGGACCGTCCCACGCCCCACCCGGCCGGTGGCCCTGGGCGTCACTGCCGCCGCACTCGGCGTCGGCGAGCTGCAGCTTGCCCGGCTCTGCTGCTACGACGATGCGCAGTCTGTGGTGGCCGCCGCCCTGAAGCTGTTGCCGATCGATCCGATGGATGCCACCGCCTGGATCCTGGACGCCGCCGAAGAGATAGACGCCGTCGCCGTGGAATCACTGCTGGTTGGCGGCCTCGATGACATTCCTGCCCTTAGTGCTCCGTTGATGGAGCACTGGGCCGAAGACCACACCACTAGAACAAGGAGACTGTTCGTTGCCTGACAATCTGTCACCCGTCCCTGCCCTGTCCACCCGTTCGCTGCGCCTGGGAGTTGCCGGTCCGGTGGGTACCGGCAAGAGCTCGCTGATTGCCACCATCTGCCGGGCCATGGCCGGTGAACTGCAGATAGGCGTCATCACCAATGACATCTACACCGATGAGGATGCCCGCTTCCTCCGCTCCGCGGGCGTGCTCCCGGAGGAGCGGATCCGCGCGGTGGAAACCGGTGCGTGCCCGCACACGGCCATCCGTGACGACGTAACCACCAACCTGCTCGCCGTCGAGGATCTGGAGGCGGACTTCGCCCCGCTGGACCTGGTGCTGGTTGAAAGCGGCGGAGACAACCTCACGGCCACTTTCTCCCCTGCGTTGGTGGACGCGCAGATCTTTGTCCTGGATGTAGCCGGGGGCGGCGATGTGGCCCGGAAGGGCGGCCCCGGTATCGCCCGTGCCGATCTCCTGGTGATCAACAAGATCGATCTGGCCCCGTACGTGGAGGTGGACGTGGAGCAGATGGTGGCTGACGCCGTCGAGGCCCGGGAGGGCGGACCGGTGCTGGCCCTGTCCCGCAAGCAGCAGGACACCGTGGAGGAACTCTGCGCCTGGGTCCGGGAGCTGGTGGTCCGCCACCGCTCCGGGCAGCACACCCCGCAGGACCCCGGACCCATGGCGCCGCATTTCCATGCCGACGAGGACGGCGGCTACATCCACACGCACGAGGATGAAGACACTGTCCGCCACCAGCACTGAGCCGGGGCCTGCTTCGACCCGGGCAGACGCAGCACAATCCCGGCCGCGGCCCGCCCGCATCGCAGTGGAACGCTCCGGCGGCGGTGCACGCTTCGCACTTCTGGACCAGGGCCACTATCTGGCTCCCCGTCCGGTTGCCGGCGGGTCGGTTCCGGGTGCGCTGCATCTGCGGGTGGCTTTGATCGGGATCCATATGATGCTGCTCGGCGGGGACGATGTGCGCATCGAGATCGCGGTGGGCGCGGGCATCACCCTGGAGGTGATCGAACCGGCCGGAATGGTGGCCTACGACGCCGAGGGCCGGCCGTCGAGCTGGACCCTGGATGCGGTACTGGGCGAGGGCGCGGTGCTGATCTGGGAGGGTGCCCCGTTTGTGGCTGCCGCCGGGTCCAATGTGCTGCGCGAAACCCGGGTGCAGCTGGGTACTGACGCCCGGGTGCTGCTCCGCGAAACCCTCGTCCTTGGCCGCTCCGGTGAGGAGGCCGGTCCGCTGCGCAGCAGGACCCGGCTGACCGGACCGGCCGGAGACTACCTCTACGAGGACCTTGACCTGCACGGACCGCGGCACCGCGCGGTCGGCGTCCTGGGCGCCTCAAAAGTGCTGGCCAGTGCGACGGCGGCGGGCTGGCGTCCGCAGTCCCTGTCCCCGGACGGCGCCGGGCCGGGTGGCGGCAGTGCACGGCGCCTGGATTTAGCGGCGGAGGGAGCAGTGATCCGGGCGCTTGCGGGTACGGCACATGAAGCCGCACGGGAAACCGATCCCGTCTACCGGTCCTGGAAGGAGCAACTCATCGGACAGACGCGAACTGGCACAATCTGAGTATGTTTACGGATCGGCACCCCCTCCGGCAGGTTCGGGAGCACCCCTTGGAACCTCTGGACCGGCAGACGTGGCCTGCAACCCTGCCTCCTGTGGCCCAGTTACTCGATGCCGGTCTTGACCTTGGCCCCGCCACGGTCTTCGTGGGTGAAAACGGTTCCGGCAAGTCCACGCTGATCGAATCGGTGGCACTGGCTTTTGGCCTCTCCCCTGAAGGCGGTTCCACCGGCGCCCGCCACACCACCCGCAGCACCGAATCGGAGCTCAGCAGCCACCTTCAGCTGGTGCGTAATCCCGGCGCGACGAAGCGGGGCTACTTCCTGCGGGCCGAGACGATGCACGGATTCTTCACCTACCTGGAGCAGAACCCTTCCTCGGCCCGCCTGGATGTGGAGTTCCATTCCCTCTCGCACGGGGAATCCTTCCTGGCCCTGGCGGAGGACAGATTCCGGGGGCCGGGACTATGGGTGCTGGATGAACCCGAATCCGCTTTGTCCTTCTCCGGCTGCCTGGCACTGTTGGGCGTCCTCAAGGATCTGCTTGCCGACGGCAGGTCGCAGGTCCTGCTTTCCACCCACTCGCCGCTCCTCGCAGCGCTTCCCGGTGCCCGGATCCTCGAGCTGGGTCCGTGGGGATTCCGGGAGCGTCAGTGGGACGAACTGGATCTGGTCAGCAACTGGAGAAGTTTCCTCAACGGTCCGGAACGCTACCTGCGCCGACTGTAGCGCGTAGGAGGGCACCGAGGACTCAGGTGTTTCCACTGCCGGAATCAGGCCCCCTCAGAAGCACTCGACCGATCCCCCGAGACCTGCCAAAACGCGTAGGCGATTCCCCAGGCGCCAACAAACAGCCCCACCACAGCTAAACCGAAATACTCCAGGTCCAGGTTCCCCAGCCACGCGACCGGCCCCGATTCCAGCGCCAGCGTCTCGGTGAACAGTCCGGAAAGCACCACAGCGCCGACGCCGAAGGCAGCCAGCACCGAAACGGCTGTAATGACCAGGTTGTAGAACAGTTTCCGTTTTGGAGAGTCGAAGGCCCACCGGTACACCCGGCTCATGAGGATCCCGTCCAGCGAATCGAAAAGCACCATGCCCGCCGTGAACAGCAGCGGCAGCACCATCACCGCCTGCCATGGCAGGACGACGACGGCGCCGCCAGCCACCACAAACAGGCCGATGGTGGTGGCGGTGTCCAGCCCGAGCCCGAACAGGAAGCCGAGTGGATACAGCTTCCAGGCCTTATCCACGCGGCGTGCCACCGGGGCCAGCATCCGGGCAACCAATCCGCGCTGATCCAGCGTCCGCTCCAGCTCGACGTCGTTGTATCTCCCGGTCCGCAGTTTCCGGTACGCCCGGACAATGCCGTGCAGGGCCAGCAGGTTGATGGCCCCGATTGCCAGCAGGAAGGTCCCGGAAACTGCCGGCCCCCACAGCCCGGAAAACTGTCGAAGCACCGAGGCATCGTCGGTGAGCTGCCCGGCGACCGCGTTCACTCCGGCGGCCAGCAGTCCGACGGCCAGCAGCACCACCGTGGAATGGCCCAGGGCGAACCAGAACCCGGTTGAAACCGGCGGGTTGCCACCGCCCGCCAGTTTCCGGCTCGTGTTATCAATCGCCGCGATGTGGTCCGCATCGAACGCATGCCGCACGCCCAGCAGGTAGGCGGTCAGGGCAAGTCCGACGCCGAACCCTGACCCGGCGGCGGTGGTGTATCCGTGCGGTGCGACAGCCAGAAGGAAACCGCCCCACCCCAGCAGGTGCAGCGCGAGGACGGCGAGCCCCATCCACACCAGTGTCCGGCGGCGGCGGGGGTCCTGCGGGGCGGCTGGACCAGACAGGGCAATGGGACGGGACGGTGCAGTCATGGGCCGATCGTAGGGAACGTAGATTTCCGCGACGTAACAGCACTGGATACCAAGGGAGTGGAACAGGCCCTCGCCGACGCCGTCCGCTACGCAGACATGCCGTAACGGCGCACGTAGAACGACAGCAGGAGCTCCCCCGCCGCGGCGGAGAGCTCCTGCTGTTTTGCAGCCGGGGACGCTACGGAATCAGCACCAGGCGGATCGGGTTGCCTTCCTTGGCGTCGAGTGCCTTGACCGCCCGCTCGGCGTCGGCCAGCGGGATGCGCGCACTGACGGACTTGGCGAAATCGAGCCGGCCCAGCCGGGCCAGGGACACCAGCTGCGGCACGTGGTGCGCGTCCGAGCCGTAATGGCCGCGGATCTGCTTGCGTGCGTAGGAGAAACCGGTGCTGTCATTGATGGTCATCGGCTTGCCGGACAGACCCACGAGCACGAGGCGTCCGCTCCGGCCCAGGCAGTTGATGGCCTGGGTCCGAACGGCGTCAACACCGGCGAAGTCCAGGGCGACGTCGAGCCCCTGGCCGGCGGTGGCGGCCTTCATCGCCTCCGAGAAGTCCTCCGCCATCGGATCAAGCGCCAGATCGGCACCGAATTCCAGAGCACGCTCCCGGGCCTCGGGGATGGGATCAACGGCAATGATGGGCGCGGCACCAATCAGGCGCAGCAGCTGGACACCGTGGGCACCGAGCCCGCCGATGCCCCAGACGCCCACTGCTTCACCGGCGCGCACTTCAGCAGTGGAGGCAATGGCAGCCCAAGGAGTGGACACGGCGTCCGGAATGATGGAGGCCTGGTCGAAGGGGATGTCATCCCCCAGCGGCACCAGCACACCGGCGGGAACCACGAGGTACTCGGCCCAGCCGCCGTCGAAATCAACACCCATGGTCAGCGTGACGCCGTTGTGTTCGTACCCGGCCTGCACCACCACCCGGTCTCCGGGAGCAACGGAGGTGACTCCTGTTCCGGGAAGGTCCACGGTGCCGGCCACCTCGTGGCCGAGGGTGACCTCGTTGCCCTCGAGGAACTGCGGACGCAGCATGCCCTGGATCAGGTGGACGTCTGACAGGCACACGCCCGCAGCTCCGACCTTGATACGGACAAAGCCCGGACCGGGATCGGGAATCGGAACTTCCTTCATGGCGAACGTGCCGGTCTCAACGTTGAGCCGTCCTGCAATCATGGTGCCGTTAGACATGGAAACCCTCTTCTGAACTTAGAACTGCGGCGGCAGACGCGGCCGCAGCTCTCATTATCTGCCCGTGCCGCCGGTGCACAAAAAGGCGGCAACCGGAACCGGCTGCCGCCCTCCTGCCCGCAGAAGAACCGTTCAGGCCTGCAGGATCACCTTGAGCGCGTTCGTTTCGGCGGCCCGGGAGAAGGTGTCATACGCCGTGAGGATGTCGGCCAGCGAATAGCGGTGGCTGATGAACTCCTCGGCCGGCAGCTTCCCCTCGGCAATCAGCTTCAGGAGCATGGACAGGGTATTCGTGTTGACCAGGCCCATGCTGATGTTGATGTTCTCGATCCACAGCCGGTCCAGTTCCAGGCTCACGGGCGTCCCGTGCACCCCCACGTTGGCCACGTTGCCGCCGGGCCGGACGATACTGGTGCACATCTCGAACGTGGCAGGGATGCCCACGGCCTCCACCGCGACGTCCACGCCCCAGCCATCCGTCAGGTCCATGATCTGTTCGCGCCAGTTCTTATCCCCGGAGTTCACTCCGTGGGTGGCACCGAATTTTCGGGCCTGCTCCACCCGGTTGGCGTCCAGGTCCACGGCGATGATTTTCGCGGCACCGTACAGTCCCGAGGTCGCAATCACGGCCAGCCCCACGGGGCCTGCGCCGATCACTGCGACGACGTCGCCCGGCTGGACCTGCCCGTACTGCACACCCATTTCAAACCCGGTGGGGAAGATGTCGCTGAGCAGGACACCATGCTCCTGGGAGACGTTTTCCGGCAGCCGATACATGGACGTGTCCGCGTAGGGAACACGGACGTACTCGGCCTGTGTCCCGTCGATCAGGTGTCCGAAGATCCACCCGATGCCGGACTGCCCTTCCTCTCCGGTGCAGTGCGAATAGAGCCCATCCTTGCAGAAACTGCAGGAGCCGTCGGCCGAGACGCAGGACAAAATAACCTTGTCTCCGGTCTTGAAGGCGTTCACCCCGGACCCCGTCTCCGTCACGGTGCCGACACCCTCATGCCCGAGGATCCTGCCCGGTGTAACTGCCGGAACGTCGCCCTTGAGGATATGCAGGTCGGTACCGCAGATGGTGGTGGTGTCTATCTTGACGATGGCGTCGCGCGGGTCCCGAATCTGCGGATCGGGAACATCCTTCCATGACTTTTGGCCGGGACCTTCGTAAACGAGTGCTTTCATGGTGTCCTCGCCTGCTCGTCCGACTTACGTACAGGCCCCTGATGCGCCTGCTTTCGGGAGCTTCCCGGAACGTGCCTGTTTCAGAGCGGCCGCCGTCGGATGCCTTCCAGCCTAGGTCCCGCCCTCCGTGCTTCGGAAGAAGCCGGCGGCTATCTTCCGTCCACGTAGAGCCATTGGCCCCGCTCGCGGACAAAGCTGCTATTTTCCTGCTGCACATCGCGCCGGCCGTCCACCCGGTAGTGGGCACGGAATTCCACGGTGCCCGTGCGCTCCAGCGGGCCGCCGCCGGAGGTGGAGAGGATATCCAGGCGCCGCCACTCAATCTCCGGGTCCAGCTCCAGATGGGCGGGGCGGTGGTCCGGGTGCCACGTGGCCAACAGGTAGGGCACGTTGCCGGTGGCGAAGGCGCTGTACCGTGAGCGCATCAGGGCCTCTGCAGTGGGCGCCGCGGCCGCTCCTGAATGGAAGCGGCCACAGCAGTTTCCATAGGTTTCACCGCTTAGGCATGGACACTGGCTGTCATCGCTGGGGGCGGCGGACGGGACAGGCGTAGAAGTACTCATTGCTCCAGTATCCCGCGCCGGGATGAGGCTACGGGTCGTTGGTATCCTGCAGCCGTTCCAGGTTCTGCCCGATCTCCCCCGGGATGACACCACCATGCGGCAACGCCCCCGCGCGCCCAAGCATCAGGATCACAGCTGCCGCCAGCAAGGCCATCACCAGGACAGCAAGCAGGGCACGCCCGGCAAGGGACTGCCTTGGCCTCGCGAGCACCTGTACCCGCGACGTCGGCTCCGGTGCCGGAACCGGCACCGTCCCCACTGTCGGCGGGACACTCGGCGGGGATGTCATCGGTCCGGACAGGACCGGCAGGTCCGGCAGGTCAGGCAGGTTAGACGGCGGGGGAACCGAGGGCAGCGGGGCCGATGGGTGGAGCCCCAGGGACTGCCTGTCTGCGGTTCCCGGGTCTGTCGCCGGAACGACTGCGGCGCCCCCTCCGGCTGATCCCGCTGCTCCGGCGGCGTCGCCGTCCAGTGCAGGTGCGGGGCCGGCCTCCGCTGTTGCCGGTCCGCTCCAGGGGTCCCACCCCGGTTCTGCAGGAGCAACCCCGTCCGCGGGAGCGCCCTGCCGGTCCGGGGCATCCGGCCCCGAGGCCAGCTGCGGGACTCGTCCCGGCTGCAGGATCCCTTCCGCCCAGCGGTAGTCCAGCAGGGCCGCGGAAACTTCAGCCGCCGTCGGCCGCAGATCCGGGTCCCTGCTCGTCATCGCGGAAAGCAGTCCGCGCCAGTGGCTTTCGAGGGAGGCGGGGATCTCGGGGTCCCGGCTGAGGCGGGCGACGGCCGCTTCAATCGCGCTCCCGTTGAACTCCACCCTGCCGGTGACGGATTCGAGCAGCACCAGCCCAAGGGAGTAGATATCGCTTGCTGCCTCGGCCCCCAGTCCGGAAGCCTGCTCCGGGCTGAGGTAGTTGGCGGTGCCCAGGGTGGCACCGGCTGCCGTGATCCGGGCACCGTCCAGGATCC
This sequence comes from Arthrobacter sp. zg-Y769, assembly GCF_020907405.1. Classification (GTDB taxonomy): domain Bacteria; phylum Actinomycetota; class Actinomycetes; order Actinomycetales; family Micrococcaceae; genus Arthrobacter_B. The sequence goes on along the minus strand of NZ_JAJJOE010000009.1, from coordinate 112,323 downwards.
GGGCAATACCGAAATCCGTCAGCTTGGCACGCGGCGAGGTCCCCGCGACGGCCGGCGGCAGCAGGATGTTCGCCGGCTTCACGTCCCGGTGAACCACGCCCCTGTCATGGATGTACGCCAGGGCTCCGGCCAGTTCAGCGCCGATGAAGGGGACATCCATCGGCAGGACCGCGCCTTCGCGCAGGCGCTTGCGAAGATCCGGGGCATCCACCAGTTCCATCACCAGATAGGTCCGCGGTTCACCCTCGTTGCCGGCATCGGCGTCGTCCTTGCCCGCGTCGAACAAGGTGACCAGGCCGGGATGCGAGAGTGAGGCGAGGAGGCGCATCTCGTTTTCCTGCCGCCCAATGTCATCCGGAGCAACGGCACTGGACCGGAAGAGCTTAACCGCAATGTCGCGGCCGAGCGCTTCATCCCGACCCCGATAGACCGTGGCCATGCCACCGCGTCCAATTGGTTCGATGAGTCGGTATCGGCCTGCAATGAGCCTGTCCTGGCCACCCGTTGCGCTGGTTTCCATCCTGCAACCTTCTCTCGCCCCCTATAGCGTAGCGGAGCAGAATCGCTGCGTAGATGGCCCGTAACGACTTTTCTTTTACTCTGTTTTACCCCTCGTGGAAGCCCGTCCGCTGCGCTAAACTAGGCCGCCCGCATCGGCGGACTGCGCACGGTTACGGGACCTGTTAGGCGTGGCTACAACGCGCCGGCAATGTTGGTCCAGAGCTGCTGGACGCCCAGGGCTATGAACAGCAGCGCCGTGAATCCGAGGGCAATGTTGGTATGCAGTTTGTTGGCCCACGCCTTGGGGATGCGGCGGCCATTGAGCAGCCCGAGCAGGGTCAGCGCGAGGAAGGGCATAAACAGGGAGCCCAGCACTCCGTAGACCAGGATGAGTCCAATGGGCTGGCCGAGCTGGAAGAGGATCATCGGCGGGAAGGTCAGCCAGATGAGGTAGAAGCGGAAATACTTGCCGCCGATGCGGGTGTCGGGGTGGCCTGATTCCTTGCCGCGGATGTTCCCCCAGAAATCGGCGAACATCAGCGAAACGCCGTTCCATACCCCGATGATCGAGGAAAAGGACGCTGCCCAGAACCCGATCAGGAATCCGGTGCCGACCACATCTCCGTACTCCGCTTTCAACACATCGTAGAGATCCAGCAGCCCCTCATCGCCGCTGGAGAGGGACACTCCTGCCGAACGGACCACCTCGGCACCGACAATGAGCATCGCCACCACGAAGATGCCCGTCATCACGTACGCCATGGAATTGTCGATCCGCATGACCCGCATCCATTTGGGGGTGTACCAGCCCTTTTCGCGCAGCCAATAGCCATAGGCAGCCAGGGTGATGGTTCCACCCACACCGCCGGCCAGCGCCAGTGTGTAGAACACTCCGCCCTCGGGGATCATCGGAATCAAGCCGGTGAACATTGCCGGAATGTTCGGCACGGCAATCACCGCAAGCCCCACCACCGTCACGAACATCAGGCCCACCAGCACAGCGGTGATTTTCTCGAAGGTGGCATACCTGCCGAACCAGACCATCACAAAACCGGCAAGTCCCATCAGGACCGCCCAGGCCGTGAGCGGCAGGACCGGGAACACGGCGGCGAGCGGCAAGGCTGCGGAGGACATAGCGGTGGCTCCGTAGATGAAGCCCCAGATCATGATGTATGGGCCGAAATACCAGGTGGTCCATTTCCCCAGGGACCGCCAGCCCTCGAAGATCGTCAGGCCGGTGGCAAGGGTGAAGCGGCCGGCCCCTTCCACCAGGACGATCTTCAGGATCACGCCAAGGATCACGGCCCAGAGCAATCCGTAGCCGTACCGGGATCCTGCCACGAGTGTCGCCACCATATCGGCGGCGCCGACGCCTGTGGCAGCGACCACCAGCCCGGGGCCAATGACTTTCCATTTGGCGGGGGTGCCGCCGTCGTCATCCACTGCGTCCGCGTGGTTCAGGGGCCTCTGGGGAGGGGTGTCAGCAGCCATGCCTTTGTTCCTAACCTTTGGGGGTGGGGGGCACGATACCGCTCTATTGTGCGTTGTGTCACCCCATCCCAAGGTCACCTTTAGTAGCTCTAGAGCACATCCTTGGGCAGGCGGTGGATGGTCACGGCCCCCACTGCGTTGAAGGGGTGCAGGGGGTCTGGATCGGCGGAGCCGGTGGGACCGCCGAGCTGTGAGTGCCCGACGGCGCTCATCACCGCATACGCGTCCCCCCGGTCCCAGCCGTTGCCGGTCACCAGAAAATCGAACATGTCCTCGTACCCGCGGGTGATGCTCTCCTGCACCGGATCCCCGAGCCCGACGAAGATCCATTCCTCAGCGGTCTCGACACGGGGCGCCCGAAGGGTCATGCCCTTCACGACATCCACGCTGACCACCGCTGTGCCTTCGGCCTCGATAGCGACGAAGGAGGATTCGCCTTCGGCCATGATGGCGTGAATATCGCCGATGGACAGGTAGGCGCCTTCTACCATGACCGGAAGGTAGACCGTGGATCCCGCCCGGCATTGGACGAGATCCATGTTGCCGCCCTGCGGCGTGGACGGCATGATTGTGGAATTGCTGCCCGAGGCCGGGGCTGTGCCGATACACCCGATCATCGGCTGCGGAGCGAAGGTGTGCCGGCCCGTGACGTGGACGCCCGCTTCGTCGATGGGGATGCGGCGGGTGAACATGTCCTTGCCCATAACTTGCTGGAGTGCGCCGGATCCGGGCAGACTGACGGACCACCCGCGGTCCTTGAGCCGGATCTCGTGGATAGTAACTGCCAGGGCATCGCCCGGTTGGGCACCTTCAACATAGACCGGACCGGTGACCGGATTGATGCCCACCGTCAGTTTGTCCATATCGCGGAATTCGTGTAGCTGTGCGTAGACCTCGTCACTGGTTTCAAAACCGATGGTCTCCCCCGTCCCCGGGGTTATTTTCAACGCGGGGGTTTCATCCGGCGAGAAGCTGAACTTGCCGTGGCTCTTGTCCAGAAAGTGATCCATCGTGCTAGGCCTTTCGCTCGTCTGCGAGACCGACCGGGGCGGCGTCCTCTGCGGACAGTTCGGTCTTGCGCCCGGTGGCGCGGTAGTAAAGGAAGACGCAGGCTCCGATGGCAAGCCACACGAGGCCGCCTACCTTCGCCTCCGTGTTGGCATTGAACAGGACGTAGCCGATGATCAGGAATCCGGTCACCGGAACGGCCAGGTGAAGCAGGTAGTTCCGGGACTTCCGGCGCACAACGTAAAGCGCGATAACGGACAGGTGCAGCAGCATGAATCCGAACAGCGCTCCGAAATTCACCAGAGATGAGATGAGGTCGATCTGGCCCACAAAGAACAGGACCAGGACGGCGGAGATGCCGGACACCAGCAGGATGGCGTTTTGCGGCACCCGGCGACCGTTGATCCGGTTGAGGAATGCCGGCAGCTGCCGGTCCCGGCTCATCGAGTACAGCAGTCGGGAAGTGGCGGCCTGCGCCGCCATGGCGTTGGCGATACCTACGGCCACTACGTTGACCGCGAAGAAGGCCGTTGCCCAGCCGCTGCTGGAGGCTGCTTCCACCACGGTGAAGAAGGCGTTGCCCACCTCATCGTCGCTGAAGGAGTCCCGGCCGCCCGCCAGTGCGCTGGCCAGCCAGGTCTGCAGGATGAAGCAGGAAGCGACAATGATCAGGGCACCCACCATGGCTTTGCCGGCGGAGCTGCGGCCACCGGTCGATTCCTCGCTCATGGTGGAGATTCCGTCGAACCCGAGGAAACTCAGGACGGCAATGGACAACGCGGAGGCGATCAGCGGACCGGACACCTTCTCCGGGTCCCACAGGGGTTCCATGGTCAGTTCGGCGCCCGGAACCGTGCCGTTATTCAATGCCGTGACGGCGATGACAACGAAGATGACGATGAAGGCCAGCTCCACCGCAAGGAACACGCGGTTCATGATCTTGATCGAGCTGACCCCAGACAGATTGATGACCGTATTGATGGCTACAAAGATGAGGGCCCACAGCCAGCGCGGCGTCCCCGGGAAGATACCGACCATGGACTCGGCAGCGAAAACGTAGAGCAGCGTGGGTACCAGCAGGTAATCCAGCAGGATGGCCCAGCCGGCAAAGAACCCGACATTGGGATGGATGCCGCGCCCAACGTATGAGAACACCGATCCGGCGAGCGGGATGGACTTGGCCATTTGCCCATATGCCAGGGCGGTGAAGATCATCGCAATCAGCCCGATGAGGTACACCAGCGGCACCATGCCCTCGGAGGCGTTGTAGACCGTACCGAAGATGGCCCAGGGCGCGATGGGCAGCATAAAGATCAAACCGTAAATCAGCAGATCGGCAGTCGAGACCGAACGTCGTAGTTCCTGTTTATAGCCCAGGGATTCCAGCTCCTGCTGGGCGTCCCGCTCTGCGGAGCCGGCGGTTCGATTCATGGCTTTGCACTTTCGTTCAGGGGAGGTGGCTACTGCCGGGGCACTCACCGAGACGGCCCGCGCCAATCCCGGCGAAAGCCATCATGGTCGAGGAAAGGTCTCGAAACAAGACCAATAACGTCATTACAATGTTTATTACGTGCCGCTTCCGGGGACAGTGATGCGGCGGAACCAGGAGGACGGCAATGAGCGGCAGCGTCGGCGGCCTAGACACCCCGCTCGAACCGTCGACGCGTGTTGACGACATAGCGGACCGCCTCATCACCGCAATAGCCGTTGGCGAGTATCTGCCCGGCTCCAGGCTTCCCTCCGAACGGGACCTCGCGTCGTCATTGCAGGTGGGACGGATGACCGTCCGCGCCGCAATTTCCCGTCTAGCCGGGCAAGGCCTCCTGCGGACCCAGCGGGGACGGGGCGGTGGTTCTTTTGTGAATGAACTGCCAGCCTCCGCGGTCTCCACTTCCCGCCCGGCGGTCCACCGCGTACTGGGAAGCCGCTGGGAGGTATTGAAGGACACCTCCGAAGCCATAGCCCACCTGCAGGGTGCCGTATGCCGTGCGGCCGCAGAGAACCGTACAACACATGACACGGCCGTGTTGGAACAGAGCCTTGAGGCTTTCCGCCGTGCCGCCTCGGGACTGGAGTCACAGCACGCCGACGAACAGCTCCACCTCGCCATCTGCGCCGCGGCACACAACCTGACACTCTCGACACTGCTGCTGGATCTCGAGGCACGGGTCAGCATATCGGCACCCCGGCATCCCTGGGGAGATGCCGAAGGGATGCGCCAAATGGAGCAGCGCGCCCTGGTCGATCACGAGAAGCTCGTGTTCGCCATCATCGGCCGGCGGCCCGCTGAAGCGGGTGATCTTGGTCGCATGCATGCCCGTATTGATTTGGAGCTATTGGAAGATGCTCTTCGCCGCTCCGGTCTGGAAATCAGCGCTTTAAATGAGCAGGCAAAACAAAAGCAGGACGGGAATTAATCCCGTCCTGCTTCTGATTCAGGCCGGCCCGTGAAACGGACCTAATGTCTTATTAGACAGCCTGGATGTTTACCGCCTGCGGACCCTTGGGGCCCTGCTCGGTGTCGAAAGTGACCTTCTGGTTCTCTTCGAGAGACCGGTAGCCACTGGAGTTGATAGCGGAGTAGTGGGCGAAAACATCAGCGCTGCCGTCGTCGGGCTCGATGAATCCGAAGCCCTTTTCAGCGTTGAACCATTTCACGGTACCTGTTGCCATTTTTAATCATCCTTCTGAACGAAACCTGCCCCGACCTTCGGGGAGTTTCACGCTGCCGTGCCTTCCGTGCAAAATACAGAAAAAGCGGCTGGCCCTAGATCTGGGTTTCGCCGCTTGAACGTACAAATTGCACAACACTGCAACAACCAAAAGTATACCGCGACATCGGTGGAGAGTCACCCCTCCGCCAGCCCCTAGGCTTGAAGTATGGACTCCCCGATCGAGAACTACCTGCGCAGGATCCACGCCGAGATAGCCGGTCTGAAAGACGGCACCCCGTACCGCGGCATACCGGCCATGGCCAACGTCAACCCGGATTGTTTCGGGATAGCCCTGGCCACCGCTGACGGCTTCGTCTACGAGGTTGGGGATACGCGGGAGGAGTTCAGCATCCAGTCCATCTCCAAGCCCTTCACCTATGCCCTGGCCCTCGCTGATCTCGGCATGGAGGCGGTGGACGAGAAGGTGGACGTTGAACCGTCCGGGGATTCCTTCAATGAGATCTCCCTGGCCGAAGGTACGGGCCGCCCGGCCAATGCCATGATCAACGCCGGCGCCCTGACCGCCACCTCCCTGGTCAAAGGGTCCGGCGGCCGGTCCCGCTTCAAGCGCATCCTGGATACCTATTCGGCCTTCGCCGGCCGCGACCTCGACGTGAGCCAGCGGATCTACGCCTCCGAGCTGCGCTCCGGCCACCGCAACACCGCCCTGGGCTACCTGCTGCGGTCCTTCGGGATCATCGAGTCCGATCCCGCCCCGATCATCAAGGACTACTTCCGGCAGTGCTCGGTGATGGTCAATGCCCGGGACCTGGCCCTGATGGCCGCCACCCTGGCCAACAGCGGCCGGCATCCCCTCTCCGGGGAAGAGGTCCTGGACCTCGCCTCGGTGGAGCGCGTCCTTTCCGTGATGACCACCTGCGGCATGTACGACGACGCCGGGTCGTGGATCAGCAGCGTGGGCATGCCCGCGAAGTCCGGAGTGGCCGGCGGCATCCTCGCCGTCCTGCCCGGACAGGTGGGCCTGGCGGTCTACTCCCCTCCCCTGGACGCGCACGGCAACAGCGTGCGCGGCGTGGCTGTCAGCCAGCGGCTCTCGCATGACCTCGGCCTCCATTTTGTCCGGGCTGCACGGACCGGCCGCTCGGCCATCCGCGCCATCTACGACATCACCACAACCCCGTCCGGGATCCGGCGCACCGATGAGGCTGCGGAAATCCTCGCCGAGCACGGCCACCGCGTCCAGATGATCGAACTCAACGGCGACCTCCTCTTCGCCGGAGCCGAGTCCATGGTGCGGGCGCTCACGGAACTGCCCGACGACGTCGAACTCGTGGTTGCCGATCTGCGCAGCGTGGACGAAGTGTCCGAGGTCGCCATCCGGCTTATTGCCGAAGCAGAAGACATGCTCCGCCGTGCCGGACGGGAACTGGCCCTGGTGGATATCGAGGGTTCGGTCACGACTGCCCTGCAGGAACTGGGCCGGGAGACGGCATCCTTTTCCATGCGTTCCGCAGCCATCGAGTGGTGCGAGAACAGGCTGCTGGAAGGGTACGGCACCGAGCTTGTCCTGCCGGACAGCATCGACCCCGCCGACTCCCCCGCCCTCAGCCCGCTTGATCCGGAAGAAGCACAGCTGCTGCAGAAAATGATGGAGGACCGGACCTACGACGACGGCGACGTGGTGCGGCGCGTGGGCCAGCGGTTCGGCGGCGTCTTCTTCATCGTGTCCGGGCACATCACCACGTCCATGCCCGGTCCGGACGGCAGCAGGGTCAAGCTGGCCACGCTGGGTCCGGGCATGACCTTCGGCGAAATGGCCATGGGCGAGGACAAGCGCCAGGAAACCACCGTGAAGGCGGCGGGGCCGGTCAAGGTCAAGGTGCTGACGGCGGACTCCATCGACGAGCTGGCCGAACGGGACCCGGTGCTGAGCATGAACCTGTGGAAGGCCCTGACCCAGGACGCGTACAGCAGGGTGGAGCAGTACCTGCGCGAGGCAGCCGTCCGGATTCACGACTGAGCGCTGCGGGGTGCTCGTTACCCGTGCCGTGGCTCGGGTTTCCCCGCTCCGGGGTCCGGGTTTCCCCGCTCCGGTGCCCGGGTGCTCGGGCTCCCGCTCCGGTGCCCGGGTTTCCCCGCTCCGGTGCCCGGAACGGCGGCAACGAAATCCCTCGCTCGCAGAGCTCGCAGGAATATTAAAGCCGCCTAACCCGGGCGCCTGCACGGGGACTGCGCACCGCACCTTCCGTGCCCGGGCGCCTGCGCGGGGACTGCCAACCGTGCGTTCCAGCCGGGCACCCGCATCGGGGACTGCGCACCGCATCTTCCCTGCCCGCACACGATGGCACACGTTGGTCTGACCGGGGTCTTCCGGTGCCCCGGATTCCCTTCGGTTTGTCCGATTCCCTGCGGTTTGTGGCAATCCCTGCGCAGCGCGGAGCGGGGATTGTCACAAACTGAAGGGTTTTACCCAAACTGCAGGGAAACACCGGAGGTTTACCGGGACCGACAGAGCGCGGGAGGCGGGAGGCGGCCTGATACTGGGCACATGCCACGCCCTGGCACCGGGGACGGCACCGGGGGCCGATGGGACAGCCCGTCATAGGCCGGCGGGTACACGGGGTAGAACATCCGGGTTAAACACAAGAGCAGGACGGGAGATCCCGTCCTGCTCTATGTAGTATCGGCGCTAGGCCGTTACAAAGTCTCTAAAGAATTAGAGGGCCTGGATGTTCGAGGCCTGCGGGCCCTTGGGGCCCTGCTCGGTGTCGAAGCTAACCTTCTGGTTCTCGTCCAGCGACTTGTAGCCGTTGGAGTTGATCGCGGAGTAGTGAGCGAAGACGTCGGCGCTGCCGTCGTCGGGCTCAATGAAGCCGAAGCCCTTTTCGGAGTTGAACCATTTCACGGTACCTGTAGCCATTTTTTTAATTCCTTCTGCATTCGAAACACATCCCGACTTTCGGGAGGTTTCAGTCGCGGTGTTCCTTTACCGCTTCTACAGAAAAAGCAGCTAGACCAATTGGGTTTCGCCACTTGAAATACAAAATGCGCAACACAACAACTGCGTTTCAGCCTACACGAGGTTTGCCCGCATGCCTAATCCACTCCCCCGGCACCCCGTTTGCCCGGCCTGGCCCTTGGTGCAGCCTGCCTCCATCCCAGCTGAACGGCTGCCCTACTCCGGCAGCACCAGGTCCCGCGGAATCCGTGACGTGTTGGGCACCCGGCGCAGCAGCACAGGGTCTATGCGCTGGCCTCGGCGCAGGACGCTGACGTCGCCGGTGGGCTCCAGGATGGCCGCAGCCACTTCGGACAGGTTCCGGATCCCGGACTGCCGCAGTTTGAAGTACAGCTCATCCTCTAGGATGCGGGCCTTGCGCAGTCCCTCGTCCAGGACCTCGCTTCCGGCCATCAGGAGGATCGGCGAGCTCGTGAGGTAGGCCCCGCTCTTGGAGCGGCGGAGGTAGCCCTCCAACCCCAGCATCGCGAACATAGTGGCCAGCGCGATAATGCCTGCCGCGAGCGTGGGTGTGTAGCCGAGGACCACGCGGCCAAGCACGGACCCCAGGGCAATCACGATGGCTCGGTCGAAGGTGGACCAGCTGGCCAGTGCGCGTTGCCCGAACCCGCGGACCAGCAGGAAGAAGGCGGCGTAAATGCCGATGGCGCTGAGGACAACCCAGAGCGCTTCAGAGGGGGTGATGCCGAGGTTGTGCCACACGGTGCATCTCCTTAGGCTTCCGGTGCAGGAACTGCCGGGACTACCGAAGATGCTAGTGGCCGCGGCCCGCCGGCTACAGGGCCCGGATCTATCCGGGCGCCGAAGCCCGGTCAGGAAAAGCCCGGGCTCAGGCGAAGACCGACGTCCCCGTGTGGGCGGCCGCCATCTCCCGCTGCGCCGCCGTCAGGCGCTGCAGGGCACCCGTCGCGCCGTCAACGAAGGCGAGGGTGGTCTCCGCGCGGACGCAGTCCTGCCCGGTCACGGGGTCATGGATAACGTAGGCCAGCGTGAGGCTGGCGCCTTTGACCGCGCTGATCCAGACGTCGACGTCGGCCGGAATGTTCCGGTACGTCAGTTCCGCTACGTACCGGACGCGGTGTTCCACGACGAGGGACTGGGTACCGGGCGGAACATCGGTGAACAACGGGACAGCAGGCTGCTGCCCCGACCCTCCCGTTCCGCCGGGAGGGCCGAAGGCATGCACGCGTGCTTCCTCGAGCATGCGGACTATCTCAACGTTGTTGATATGCCCGTAGGCATCCATATCCCCCCAGCGCATGCCGACGGAACAATGGATGACGTGGGGGTTAGGGCTCATCCTTCATATCTAGCACAGCAGCCGCAGGCCGCCGTGAACGAAGGTCCGGTTCAGGAGTGGACTGGCAGCGCGGCATCCGCGAGCAGCTGGAAGGAGCGGAGCCGTGATTCCAGCGTGGCGGTCTGCGTTGCGACGATCAGCTCATCGGCCTGCGCATGGCCGGTGAACCAGTCGAGGTAGTCCCGGACTTCCCCGGGGTTGCCAACGGCCGAGTAGCGGCCCATCTGCTTGACCTGCTGTCCGCCCGGCGACTGAAGGATGGCATCCGCCTCTTCGTCGGTGAAGGTCCGGTCCCGGCCGAAGAGCTGGGTCACGCGGCGGCGCTGCGAATCGGCAAACATCTGCTGGGCCTCTTCGGTGGTCTCGGCAGCCACAACGTTTACGCCGGCAATCACGTACGGCTCGGCCAGCTGGGCCGACGGCTTGAAGTCGCGGCGGTAGATGGTGACGGCGTCCTGCAGCGCCTGCGGGGCGAAATGCGAGGCAAAGGAGTACGGCAGGCCCAGGGCAGCGGCAAGCTTGGCGCCGAAGAGGGAGGAGCCCAGGATGTACAGCGGCACGTTGGTGCCGGCACCCGGCGTCGCATGGATGCCGGGAATCAGGGTATTTCCGCTCAGGTAGCCCTGCAGCTCCTGGACGTCCTGCGGGAAGCTGTCCGAGGACATGTGGTCCCGGCGCAGCGCATGCAGGGTCTTCTGGTCAGTGCCGGGGGCACGGCCGAGGCCAAGGTCAATGCGGCCCGGGAAAAGCGTTTCGAGGGTGCCGAACTGCTCCGCAATGGTCAGCGGGGCGTGGTTGGGCAGCATGACTCCGCCTGCTCCGAGCCGGATGCTCCGGGTGTGTGCGGCAATGTAGCCGATCAGGACACTGGTGGCGGAGGAAGCGATGGTGGGCATGTTGTGGTGCTCGGCGTACCAGATACGGGTGTAACCCAGCTTTTCCGCTTCCTGGGCCAGCGCCAGCGAAGAAGCAAAGGAATCACGTGCGGTCTCGCCCTCATCGATGATGGCGAGATCGAGAATCGAGAGCGGAACAGTCATAGGGGGACTTGCCTTTCAGTTGCTTGCGCGCGGGCTTTTTTGCCCGGGCACGCTATTTGCAACCGCGGCACGGCCCGGGTTATTTCATCAGGAGGCCGCCTGGGGCGACGGCTGGGTCACTCCGGCGGAACCGGATAGTTTGGAGAGTGTGAGCATCCATATCGGAACATCGGGCTGGGCCTATAACCACTGGCGCAACGTGCTGTACCCCAAGGGGGTGCCGGCGAGGGTGTGGCTGGAAAAGTATGCGAGCGAATTCGACACCGTGGAGTTCAACGGCAGTTTTTACCGCTGGCCCCGCGAGGAGGCGTTTGCCGCCTACCGGGACCGACTCCCGGAAGGGTACGTTTTTTCGGTCAAGGCTCCCCGCGGACTCACTCACGGGCGGAAGCTGCGCGATCCGGATGAGTGGATCGGCCGGATCGAGCGCTGTTTCACCGCGCTGGGAGACCGCAGCGGCGTGTTCCTGCTTCAGCTTTCCCCGGACATGGAGCGCGACGACGACCGCCTGGATTACCTCCTGGCGAAGCTCCCGGACACCATCAGGGTGGCGGTGGAGTTCCGCCACGACAGCTGGAACAACGAAGAAGTCTTTCGGCTGCTGGAGCGGCACGGCGCCGCCTACACCGTGATGAGCGGAGCGCATCTGCCGTGCACCCTGCGGGCCACCGCCGGGTTTGTGTATGTCCGCCTGCACGGACCGAACCCGGAGCAGCTCTACGTCGATTCCTACACCGAGGAAGACCTGCAATGGTGGGCGGCCCGGATCCGCGAGTGGGAGTCGGCGGGCAGGGACGTCTACGCCTACTTCAACAATGACCTCGAGGGGCACGCGGTCCGCAATGCCCGCCGGCTGCGCGAACTGGTGGGACAGGCCCGCTAGATCCCCAGGGAGTCCAGCGTTCCCTGCAGGGTTTCGGCCGAGGCCATCAGCTTCCCGGCTTCGGCCTCGTCCAAGGGCATTTCGAGCATCTTGTAGACGCCGTTGTGGCCCACGATGGACGGAAGGGAGAGCGCCACGCCGCTGATCCCGTACTCCCCGTCCAGCATTGCCGCGACGGGAAGGACCGCGTTTTCGGCATTGAGCACCGCCTCGATGATCCGCACTCCGGCCAGCCCGATCGCATAGTTCGTTGCCCCCTTGCCCTCGATCACCTTGTAGGCGGCGTTGACCACGTCGTCCGTCGCGGCGGCAAGGAACTCATCGGTAAAAACCTGCCGGCCGCTGATTTCCCATTCCCGGATGGGCACCGGCCCGATGGTTGCGTTGGACCAGACGGGGAACTCCGTGTCGCCGTGTTCCCCGATGATGGTGGCGTGCACGCTGGTCATCAGTACGTGCGCTTCGCGGGCCAGCAGCAGCCGCAGCCGGGAGGTATCCAGGACCGTGCCGGAGGAGAACATCCGGTTGCGCGGCAGGCCGCCGATCTTCTGGGCGGCTACGGCGAGCACATCGGCCGGGTTGGTGACCATGATGTAGACGGCATCCGGGGCCTGCTCCATGAGCTGCGGCATCAGCGTCTCCAGGATGCGCACGTTGGCGCCCGCAAGGTCCAGCCGGCTCTGGCCCGGCTGCTGGCGGGCTCCGGCGGTGATGACTATGACGTCGGAGCCGGCCAGGGCCTCGATATGGCCTCCGCCGGTGACCGTGTTGGCACCGGTGAACTGGGTGCCGTGCGCCAGGTCCAGCCCTTCGGCCTCGGCCCGTGCGGCGTCGATGTCGTAAATCGCGATCTCGCGGGCAGTGTCCCTGATGATCGCCGCGTAAGCCATTGAAGTGCCAACGCTTCCGGCTCCCACGATTCCAAGTTTCGTGACGGGTCGGGTGGTGATATTGGCCATCGTGAAGCCTCGCTCACAGTAGGAGGAATCCCCTCTTGCACTATAGGCGGGCACCTTGCCGAACGGAACGGCCCCGCAGGCTGCTGCGGTCTCCGGGCGGCGCTTCAGCCCCGGGAGGTGCCGAACCGGCTGAGGTAGCCGGCGCGGGACTGCTGGACGTGCGCTTCCATCAGCTGAGCTGCCGTCCCCGCAGTTCCGGCGTCGATGGCGGCCATGACCTGCCGGTGTTCGCCCCAGGAGTCCTTGCCCCGGTGATCCACATCCGTGGCGTAGAGCCACTCGATCTTGCCCGAAAGCTGCCGCAGGAGCGCAGTCAGTGACCGGCTCTGAGCCAGCGCCGCGACGCCCAGGTGGAACCGCACGTTCAAATCGGGCAGCAGGTCAAGGAGGCCGTCGGCCACTGCGGTATCGCCGGCGTCGAGAATCCGGGCCACTTCGCGCCGTGTGCCCCACCATTTGTCGTCCGGCACGTCCGCGGCGAACTGCCGCGCGGCACGCTCCGCTGCCCGGCGTGCCGTGGCCGCTTCCACGACGGCACGCACCGCAAAGAGGTCGTCGGCTTCGTCCACGGGGATCTGCGAAACAGTTGATCCCGCGTAGGGCCGCGACTCCACGAACCCCTCGGCCTCCAAGGCCCGCAGCGCTTCCCGCACGGGCACCCGGGAAATCCCGTAGGTTCCGGCAAGGGATGCCTCGGTGATACGCGTTCCCGGCGGAATCCGGCCGAAGATGATGTCCCGCCGGATGCTGTCCTGAATGCCCGGGGTGCCGTCAGCGCCCGGCTGCATACCCCTGCGCTCCCCGCGGATTCGCTGCTGCCTGCAGCAGGCCCGAGTCCGGTTCCCGCACCACCGAAGACAGCCGTCCCAAAGCCCAGTCCCCGGCCCGTGTCACCGCATGCCCCCGGGCTTCCAGATCCGCAATCACGTCCTCCCCCAGCCGGTCTTCCACCACCGCGCCGCCCGGCGTCCAGGTCCGCGGCCAGAACGAACCGGGAATGGACGTGGTGTGCAGGGCAGGAGCATCAATGGCCTGCTGCGGGGTGTAGCCGCCCACGATGGTGCGCAGCAGGTAGAGCAGCTGCCATTGGTCCTGCTGGTCCCCGCCGGGCGAGCCCAGGGCCACCACCGGCCTGCCGTCCTTCAGGACCAGCGTGGGCGTCAGCGTGGTGCGGGGCCGTTTGCCCGGTGCCAGCGTGGATGGAGCACCTTCCTCCAGCCAGGTCATCTGCAGCCGGGAGCCCAGGCAAAAGCCCAACTCCGGAATGGTGGGCGAGGACTGCAGCCAGCCTCCCGAGGGGGTGGCCGAGACCATGTTGCCCCACCGGTCCACAACGTCGATGTGGCAGGTGTCCCCCCGGGTCTCGCCGGTGGCCATCACCGTGGGCTCGCCGACGCCGGCAAATCCGCCGGTGCCCCCGGCCCCGGCCAGGGCGGGCGGCAGGTATTCGGTGCGCAGCGGCGGAACAAACGGCGTTCGGCCGGGTACCGTGCCGGGACGGAACTCCAGGGAAGCGCGGTCGGCGATCAGGGCCCGGCGCCCGGCGGCGTAGTCCTCGCTGAGCAGGTAGTCCAGGGGAACCTGCGAGTCGCCGTAGTACGCCTCCCGGTCCGCGATCGCCAGCTTCTGGGCCTCCAGGATGGTGTGTGCGCCCAGCGCAGTGGAAGGGTCCAGCCGCTCATCGTCGAACCCGGCGAGGATGGCCAGGGTCTGCAGCAGCGCCGGGCCCTGCCCCCAGGCCCCGGTCTTGGCGATGGTGTAGCCGCGGAAGTCGAACGTGACGGCCGGTTCGAACCCTGCCTCAAACGCCGCGAAGTCCGCCGCGGTGATGACGCCGGCATGGTCCGTGCCCGAGGAGTGGCGGTGCGGTACGGCCGCGAAATCAGCCGCAGCGCGAGCCACGAAACCCTCGCGCCATTCGCGCCGGGCGGCGTCGATCCGTTCGGTCCGGCTTCCCGCGCCGGAGCCGGCCTCGATCAGGCGGTCCAGCACCTTTGCATAGGCCTCGTTGCGGATGATCTCGCCCTCACGCGGAGCCCGGCCTTCGGGCATCCACTGCGCGGCCGACGTCGGCCAGTGCTCGGTGAACAGCTCTGCCACGGACTCGATGGTGCTCCCGACCCTGGCCAGGACCGGATGGCCGTTGCGGGCATAATCCACAGCGAAGGCCAGCACGTCAGCCGGTTCCCAGGTGCCGTGGTCGCGCAGCAGCAACAGCCAGGCGTCGACGGCGGCGGGAACGGCTGCGGCCAGCGCGCCGGCGCCCGGCACCAGTTCCAGGCCCTCGGCGAGGTAGTGCTCCCGGGTGGCTGCGGCGGGGGCCGGCCCCTGGCCCATCAGGACCACCGGTTCGGAAGGGTTTTCCGCCGTCGCGAACACGCCGGTCATGTCCCCGCCCGGACCGTTCAGGTGAGGCTCCACGACATGCAGGACGAAACCGCCCGCGACAGCGGCATCAAACGCGTTTCCGCCGCGCTCCAGGACGGCCTGGGCTGAAGCCGTGGCCAACCAGTGCGTCGACGCGCTCATCCCGAAGGTGCCCTGCAGAGTGGGCCGGGTGGTGAAAGGATCCGGGGCGGTATAGGTCATGGGGCAGCTTTCGGCCGGGAACGGGTTTAGGAGAATCCTTGCACCAACTCGGCGGATTTTGAATACAATCGGACATTCCGCCACGGGTTCGTATACGCACCGACGGCTGCCTAAGGAGATCTTTCACCAGTGAAACGACTAAACGCCGTACCCACCGACCGGCTGCATTTGTGGCTGATGCTGGCTCTGACCTTCTCCACGGGGGTGGTCGACGCCGTCGGCTACCTGGGTCTGGACCGGGTGTTCACCGGAAACATGACGGGCAACGTGGTGCTGCTGGGCATGGCCTTTGCCGGCGGAGCCAACCTGCCGATCCTGCGTCCGGTCCTGGCGCTGGTTTTCTTTATGCTGGGGGCTGCCCTCGCCGGGCGGATGCTGCGTAAGGGACCGGAGGGCTGGTCCTCGCGTACCTCCGTTTCGTTGATGGTGGTGGCCGGTTTCATTTCCGCGCTGGCCGTTTTTACGGCCGTGGCCGATGTCCAGGGCAGCGAGATCCTGGGCAGTACAACGACGTCGGTGCTCGCCGCGGCAATGGGCGTCCAGGCCGCAACCGCCAAGCGTTTGAAGGTTGCCGAGATTACGACTGTGGTGGTCACCTCCACCATCACGGGGCTTGCCTCGGATTCCCGGCTCGCCGGCGGGAACAGCCAGTACTGGGTCCGCCGGGCGGCGGCCATCGCCCTGATCCTGCTCGGCGCCGTTGCCGGAGCAGCTGCCCTGAATGTCGGACTCTGGCTGGGGCTGGCGCTTTCAGCCGTTATCTCCATTGCGGTGGCCGCCGCCGGTTATGTCCGCTTCCGCCGCGGGGCCGGGGCGGGGGGGGTGGGGGGGGGGGGCGCCACCCCCCCCGCCCCCACGAAACGTTTCCTGCCCGGTGTGTTTCCTGCCCGGTGTAAGGCCCTCAGATGCCTCCGGGGGTTACCTGCCGGATACGCCGCCGTACGCTTGAATGAACGCTTGTTCCAGTGCTTCCCCGGTTGAGCCGGTGTTCCGCCTTGGCAGGGAAGCTCCATCCGTTGAAGCCGTTTCCGGCTCGACGCGGAGGTCTTTATGGACAGCTTCACCCCAAGCACCGATCCCGTCCTCAACAGCGTTGCCCTGTCCGCCCTGGTGGCGCTGCTTCCGCTGCTGACGTTCTTCTTCCTGCTGGCGTTCGCCAAAACCCGGGCGTACGTGGCCGGGGCGTGGGCACTGCTGGTGGCCCTCGCCGTCGGCGTTTTCGGCTTCGGCATGCCCATTGGACTTGCCCTGCTCTCCGCCACGCAGGGCGCAGCGTTCGGGTTGTTCCCGGTGGTCTGGATCATCGTGATGGCCGTCTGGCTGTACCAGGTGACCGTGCTCAGCGGCCGGTTTGAGGACCTGCGAAGGGTGTTCGATGCGATTGGCGGCGGAGACCTGAGGGTGCAGGCCATCCTGGTGGCCTTTTGTTTCGGCGGCCTGCTGGAGGCCCTGGCCGGGTTCGGCGCCCCGGTGGCCATTACCGTGACCATGCTGCTGGCACTGGGGATCGCCCCCATCCGTGCGGCCACGGCGGTGCTGGTGGCCAACACCGCACCGGTGGCCTTCGGCGCCCTGGCCATCCCCATCACCACCGCCGCCAACCTCACCGGCTACACGGGCGATGAAATCGGTGCCGTAGTAGGCCGGCAGACGCCGGTGCTGGCCGTTTTCGTGCCGCTGATCCTGCTGTTCATCCTGGACGGCCGCCGGGGCCTGCGGGACTGCTGGCCCGTCGCCCTGTTCACCGGCGTCATTTTCTCCATCTTCCAGTTCCTCTGCTCGAACTACTTCTCCTACGAACTCACCGACATCGTGGCCTCCCTCCTGGCGATGCTGGCCGCCGTCGGGTTCCTGCGCTTCTGGCATCCGCACAACGGAGGCGAGGCCGGCCAACGGATGAAGGCGGAACTGGCCCAGGCGCGGGCGGACGGCTGGACGCCGGGATCCGGTGCGGCGTCGGACGTCCTGACCTCGGCGGATGACACCGCAGAGGACCGGCTGACCCCGTCCCGGGCGTGGATGGCCTTGTTCCCCTATGTGGCGGTCATCGTCATTTTCGGCTTCGTCAACCTGTGGACGCTGGGCATCGACGTACCGGAGACGCTGGCCAAAACGAACATCGAAATCCCCTGGCCGGTGCTGCACGAAGCCCTGCTGGACAGCAACGGCCAGACCCAGTCCTCCACCATCTACAACTTCGACTGGCTGATCAGCCCCGGCACCCTCCTGCTGATCACCGGCCTGATCGTCGCCCTCGTGTACTCCCGGTTCAACGAAAACGGCCGGTATCCGCTGACCATGGGGGCAGCTGTTCGGGAGATCTGGACCACGGCGAAGCGGATGCGTGCCGCAGCGCTGACCATTCTGGGCGTGCTGGCCCTGGCCTATGTGATGAACTTTTCCGGGCAGACCGTGTCCATCGGTACGTGGCTGGCGGCCACCGGCAGCTTCTTCGCCTTCCTGTCCCCCGTGCTCGGCTGGATCGGCACTGCGGTAACCGGTTCCGATACCTCGGCCAATGCCCTGTTTGCCAAGCTGCAGCAGACCGCCGGAATTGAAGCCGGCATCGACCCCCAGCTGCTGGTCGCAGCCAACACCGGCGGCGGCGTGATGGGCAAGCTGATCAGTCCGCAGAACCTGGCCATCGGTGCGGCGGCCGTGAATATGAGCGGCCAGGAATCCGTGCTCCTGCGCAAGGTGATCGGCTGGAGCGTGCTGCTGCTCCTGGCCCTTTGCATCCTGGTCTATCTGCAGTCCACTCCGGTCCTGGAGTGGATGCTGCCCTAGCTCCACGGCCGGAACCGTGGACACCGGTTTCCGCGGTCGCTAGGGTAACGCGCATGACTCCGGACCCCGTTGAAACGCCTTCCGCCCCCGCGCGGCTACTCACTGGTTTCTCGCTTGAGATGACCGGCAAGGACATTGGCGCGCTCCAGGAAGCGCAGCCTTCCCTCCCCTCGGGGACGCGGATCAACGTCACGTTCCTGGGAAATGAGGACCTGCCGATGCGAGTCGCCGCTGCTGCAGCCGTCCGGGCAGGGGGATTCGTTCCCGTTCCGCATATTTCCGCGCGGCGGCTGGAATCCCGGGAAGACCTCGACAAGTTCCTGGCGGCGCTCGAGGACGCGGACGCAACGCGTGAGCTTTTTGTGGTCGGCGGTGACCCGGTTTCCCCGCTGGGCCCCTTCCCGGACGCACTGTCCGTGATCCGCAGCGGACTGCTGCCCGGGCACGGGGTCCGGGCCGTGAGCATCAGCGGCTATCCCGAAGGACATCCGGACATCGATACCGGCACCCTCTGGACGGCCCTGGAAGACAAGATCCAGGCGCTGGAGCAGGGCGGTCTGGAGGCGTCGATCACCACGCAGTTCGGCTTCGACGTGGCGCCGGTCCTTGTCTGGCTTGAGGAACTCCGCAGCCGCGGCGTGAGTGCACCCGTCCGAATCGGCGTCCCCGGCCCCGCCGGCGTGAAGCGCCTCCTCGGTTACGCCCGCCGGTTCGGTGTTGCCTCCTCAGCAGGAATCGCCCATAAATATGGGTTTTCCCTGACCAATCTGCTGGGCACGGCAGGCCCGGACCGGTTCATCCAGGACCTGGCCCAGGCTCTTTCACCCGCAACCCACGGCGATGTCCGGCTGCATTTCTACACCTTCGGTGGAATCAAGACCACGGCGGAATGGGTGCACGGATACCGCAGCTGAACCTAACCGGACCGGGGCAGGAGCGCTTCGAGATCAGGTTCTTCCTCGATCAGGCCGCGGTCCAGCGAGATGCGTATAACCTCCTCCAGCGAATCCTGGTTGATCTCGCCGTAGTACCTGGGCAGGGTCAGCTGCTCGATGACGTCGGGTTCCAGCGAGGTGTAGGTCGGCAGGACCGCACGTACGTCGTCAGGGTTCTGATCGGCGTATTCCAGCGATGCCGTCATCGCGCGGACAAATTTCTCCGTAATCTCCGGGTTCTCCTGCGCGTACTGGTCCGAGGTGAAATAAACCGCCACGGTGAGGTCCTTGATGGGCTCCGCGTAGTTCGAGAACACCGGAACGGCGCCCTGCGCCTCGGTGATGGTCACGAAGGGTTCCACGGCGGCAATGGCGTCCACGTTGCCGCCGTCGAGCTGGGCCGGCATGTCGGGAAACTGCATCTCGACAAACTCGATGCTCTCGTAGTCGCCGCCGGCCTGCTTCACCGCTTCGGAAATGGTGGAGTCTGAAATGTTGTTGAGCGTATTCACGCCCACCCGCTTGCCGGCCAGGTCCGCGATTTCCTCGATTCCGCTGCCGGGAAGCGTCATTACCGACGCAAAGTCCGCGTCGACGTCGCCGGTGGTGCTGGCGCCCGGGGCCACCATCCGGATGGGCAGGCCCTTGGACTTGCCCACGATCATGGAGGTGACGTTGGAGAAGCCGAATGCCATCTGCCCGGATGTGACTGCCGGGACAATTGCCGCCCCGCCCTGTGCAAGCGTCAGGGTCAGTTCCAGGCCTTCGTCCTCGAAGAAGCCCTGCTCCACGCCCAGATAGATGGGAGCCACATCCACAATGGGAATCACCCCCACTTCTATGGACACCAGCTCCCCGCTGGCTGCGGTTTCGGTTTCGGTTTCGTTTTCGGACGACGGCGAACCGCCGCCGCATCCGGTAACACCCAATAAGGCCGCCGCCAGAATCACAGCAACACCGGTTTTCCTCATCGTGCCCTCCAGTTTCCATTAGCCGGAGGCAGGCCAGGTCCCGGCCACCCTGTCGGTAGCTGCACCCTAGCCGCGTTTAGCCTGCCCGGCCAGAGAGGTATCCGGCGGCCCGCGGAACCCCGGCGCCCGGGGCTCCGCTTAACGGCTCTCGACAGCGATCGAAGATGGCCCTAGGGTCGGGGTCAATCCGTGCTTCGTCTCCACTGGCGGGCCAGTGACAGCAAATGGGATCCCTGGCCTGCCGCGGAGATGCCGGTTCCGGAGAAGAAGCGTTTCCATATCCCAGCGAAGAAGAGGTTCAACGTGGCACCTAAGAATCTGCAGGACGTCCTCGACTCGAGCGGAAATGTTGTGGATCGACTCCGCAACTCCCAGATCGGGGCGTACATCTATCCCGTCGTGGCTCCGGAGTTCAGCAACTGGCGCAGCGAACAGCGGGCCTGGCGCGAGACGGCGGTGCTGTTTGACCAGTCCCACCACATGGACAACCTGTTCATCAAGGGCCCTGACGCCCTGAAGCTGATCTCTGACACCGCGGTCAACAGTGTTGCGAATTTCCCGGTCAACAAGGCGAAACAGTACGTTCCCACCGGCCCGTCAGGCCACGTGATCGGCGACGGCATCCTCTTCCACGAGGACGACGACGAATACATCTACGTGGGACGGGCACCCGCAGCCAACTGGCTGCTTTTCAACGCCGAAACCGGCGGCTATAACCTCGACGTCCAGATCGACCGGCGCTCCCCCTCACGGCCGATGGGCCGTCCGGTATCCCGCCGCTACTGGCGGTTCCAGATCCAGGGCCCCAACGCCTGGCAGATTATCGAGAAGCTGAACGGCTCCTCGGTGGAGCAGCTGAAATTCTTCAACATGGACCATATGACAATTGCCGGCGAACGGGTCCGGACGCTTCGCCACGGGATGGCCGGAGCTCCCGGGCTGGAGATCTGGGGCGATTACGGGTCCTACGAGAAAGTGCGGGACACCATCATGGACGTCGGCGCGGAGTACGGGATGGCCGCCGTCGGCGCCCGCGCCTATCCGTCCAATACGCTCGAGTCCGGCTGGATCCCTTCTCCGCTGCCGGCCATTTACACGGGTGAGGAGCTGCGGCCGTATCGGGAGTGGCTGGGAGCGGACAGCTACGAAGCTTCCAACGCCATTGCAGGCAGCTTTGTCAGCCCGAACATCGAGGACTATTACCTGACCCCGTGGGAACTGGGCTACGGGTCCTTCGTGAAGTTCGACCACGACTTCATTGGCCGGGAGGCCCTGGAACAAATGGACCCGTCGGCACAGCGTCGCAAAGTGACGCTGGATTGGAACGCCGAAGACCTGGGGAAGATCCTGGCCTCGCCCTTGGGCACGGAGGAACCCTACAAGCACTTTGACCTTCCCCTAGCCAACTACGGATCCTCCAACTACGACTCCGTCATCGATGCGGACGGGAATGTCGTGGGCCTCTCCATGTTCACCGGGTACTCGGCGAACGAGCGCCGCGGCCTCTCGCTGGCAACGGTCGACCCGTCGGTGCCCCTGGGCGCCGAACTCCGGGTGGTGTGGGGCGAGCCCGACGGCGGCAGCGCCAAAACAACGGTGGAACCGCACCGGCAGCTTGATGTGCGTGCAACTGTGAGCCCGGTGCCGTTCTCCGAAACGGTCCGCAAGGAGTACAAGGGCGGCTGGCGAACGGGGAACAGCCCGGCCTGACCGGGGCCGCGCCGGGCGCTGCAGCTGCCGGGGACCTTACGGAACCCGCTGCAGCGTCCGGCAGGCCGGGCCACGCCCCGGGGATCCGGAGAGCCGCGTCCCCGCGGTGCCGTCCACCACCACCGGCCATGAGATTCCTCGCAGCTATTCGCCCGGAGCCGCTCAACGGCGCGGGACCGGCCGAAAGAGGCCTGTTTCCGGGGATTTAGCTTAAGGGAATGAAGCTCTCCTCGCTTACTTCGGCGGGGATCCTGGCCGGCGCTGCCGCCGTTGCCGGGATCAGTGCCGCTGCCGTACTGCAGCGGGATCCCCGGCCGGCTGCGCTGCTCATTCGCGGCGTTTTTGCCGGTGCAGGCAGGGTTCCGGTGAAAAAGGTCCTTCCCCATATCCCCCGGTTCACAGTGACCAGGCACCGGGATCTGCATTATCTGGGGTCCGCCGGCAAACCCTCCCTTGACCTGTTCCTTCCTGACGATCCGGCCCGGAAACCGCTCCCGGTGGTGATGTGGATCCACGGCGGGGCATGGATTTCCGGCACCAAGGAAGATGTGGCGCCGTACCTCAGGATCCTCGCCGGATACGGTTACGCCGTACTGGGGGTCGGGTACTCGATCTCACCCGAAGCCGTCTATCCGACCGCGGTAAAAGAACTGAACGCTGCGTTGGGCTTCATCCGCGAGCGCGCGGACCGTTACGGGCTGGACCCCGACCGGATTGTGCTGGCCGGCGATTCCGCCGGCGCGCAGCTGGCCGCCCAGCTGGCCCTGGTCATCACGAACCCGGAGTACGCCCGGGACACAGGAGTGGTTCCTGCGGCGGGCCCCGGCCAGCTGTGCGGAATCGTGTTGAACTGCGGTGTCTTTGATCTGGAATCCGTGGCCGGCATGGCCGGGCCGGTGGGCTGGGGACTCAGGAAAGCCCTGTGGGCCTACACCGGGTCCAGGAACTGGGCTGCCACCCCTGCCGCAGACCACATGTGCATCCCGAAACACGTGGATAACCGTTTTCCGCCCACCTACATTTCCGGTGGAAACGGTGACGACCTGACCCGGGAGCAGTCGGTACCCCTGGCAGACCGGCTCGAGGGCCTTGGGGTACCCGTCCGCCGCAGGTTCTGGCCTAAGGATTACAAACCGAAGCTGGGACACGAGTATCAGTTCCAGCTGCACCGCCCGGAGGCGATGGAATCGCTGCAGTCGACGGTTGCCTTCCTGGCGGACGTGACGGGCGCATCCGCCCTGCCCGGGCAGCCGCCGCAGAAGGCGATCTCCCTGGGCACGGATCTCGCTGAGGACCTTTCCCGGATGAAGGAGCTGCTCGCCGCCTAGCCGGCTGCCTGTCAGGACCGGATGATCACCACGTCCAGCCTCCGCGGCCCGTGCACTCCCTCGACGCGCTGGAGCTCAATATCGCTGGTGGCGCTCGGGCCGCTGATCCAGGTCAACGGATGGGTTACATCCAGCCGCCGCACCGCCTCCGGCAGCACCCCGTAAATGTCGCCGGCACGAACCAGGCAGACGTGGTGGTCCGGGATCAGCGAACAGGCCCGCCGGCCCTGTCCCGGGCTGCCGTCCAGGATGATGGTTCCGGTTTCGGCCACCGCCGCCGCGCTGCCGGTCACCACGGCATCGGCACCGTCCAGTTCCTCCACGCTCAACGGCTCCTCGGGAGAGTCCACCACCCGTCCCGGGGCCAACGCCGTCCAGCGCGCGTCCAGTCCTGCGGGAACCACGTAGGAAGCCGTCCCGGCCAGCAGTTCAGCCACCCGGGCGGGTACGGAGGCTTCATCCACCACGCTGACCCCTGCCTTGTAATCCAGCAGCCGGTCCCTGAGCAGTTCAATGAGTTCGGCTTCGTTCATGCCGGACGTATGCCGGTACTTCCGTGGAATCTCCGGTGCTTCCGGGGCATCGTGGAGGGCGGACCGCAGCCGGTCCAGGATTTCCGTACGCGCGCTCATGCTTGTTCTTTCGACGCAGTTTGTTCATGTTCTTTGGCCCACCAGTCCCGGAAGGACTGTGTAGGCGGAGCCGGAAGGTCCCGGCTCCGGGTCCACCCGGCCGCAACGCCGGGAAGCTTCTTGATTTTCCGGTCCGGCCCGGCCGCCAGCTTTCCCAGCGGCAGGGCCTTCTCCACCAGCGCCATCCGCCGCCCCGAGCCCATCACCCAGGACGCCGCCTTCATGGCCACATCCATCTGCCCCGGCACCTTCTTCGTCCCGCGGCGGCTCTGAACGTCCTCCGAGCGCAGGTGCACCAGGATCTCCGGGATGTTGATTTTCACCGGACAGGCGTCATAACAGGCCCCGCACAGCGAGGACGCATAGGGCAGCGATGCGTTTTCCTCGGAGGTGATCCCGGTCAGCAGGGGCGAAAGGATGGCTCCGATGGGTCCGGGATAGGTGGATCCGTAGGCGTGCCCGCCGGTGCGTTCATACACCGGGCAGACATTCATGCAGGCACTGCAGCGGATGCAGTGCAGGGCCGAACGCCCTCTTTCATCGGCGAGCGCCGCACTGCGCCCGTTGTCCAGCAGCACCAGGTGCACGTTCTGCGGCCCGTCGCCTTCGGTCACCCCGGTCCACAGGGAGGTATACGGGTTCATCCGCTCCCCGGTGGAGGAACGCGGCAGCAGCTGCATAAACACCTCCAGGTCCGTCCACGAGGGCAGCAGCTTCTCCACCCCCATCACGGTGATCAGGGTTTCCGGAAGGGTCAGGCACATCCGTCCGTTGCCTTCGGATTCGACGACGGCGAGCGTGCCGGTATCGGCCAGGGCAAAGTTCGCGCCGGAAATGGCTACCTTCGCGGAGAGGAACTTCCGGCGCAGGTGCAGCCGGGCCGCTTCGGCCAGCCGGGCCGGGGTATCGGTGAGGTCCGGATCGACGTCGGGCATCTCGCGCAGGAAAATGTCCCGGATCTGGCTGCGGTTCTTGTGGATGGCCGGCACGAGGATGTGGCTGGGCTTGTCGTGGTCCAGCTGGACGATCAGTTCCGCCAGATCGGTTTCAAACGCCGAGATGCCCTGCTCTTCGAGGTACTCGTTCAGCCCGATCTCCTGGGTGGCCATGGACTTGACCTTGACCACCTCGTCCGCCCCGGCGTCGCGGATCAGCTCCCGCACTATTTCATTGGCTTCCGCCGCGTCCCGTGCCCAGTGGATGATCCCGCCGCGTGCCGTGAAGTTCCCCTCGAACTCCTCAAGCAGTTCGGGCAGCCGCGCCATCACGGCGGTCTTGGTTGCGCTGCCTGCTTCGCGCAGTTCCTCCCAGTCCGGCAGTTCGGCCACCACGCGCAGCCGCTTGTCCCGGATGGTGTGTGTGGCGTGGCCGAGGTTGGCACGCAGCTGCTCGTTGTCCAGTTCCCGCCGGGCCGCAACCGGAAAGGGTTCAGCGGTGTGCAGGTTGCCGCTGCCGAAAACGGGAACACCCGGCATCCCCAGATAGGTGGAACTCATTGGTGTGCCTTTCCTGCGAGGCGGGCGGCATTCCGGGTCCGGCCGCGGATGGCGTCCGGCGGCGGTGCCGGATGTTCACGCGTGCTGGCGAGGATCTCCGCGAAGTGCAGGGTTGAGATGCTGCTGCCTTCCCGGGAGAGTCCGCCGCCGATGTGCATCAGGCAGGACGCGTCGCCGCCGGTACACAGCTGCGCGCCGGTGGCGGCGATGTTCGCGTTTTTGTCCGCCAGCATGGCCGAGGAAACATCGGCGTTCTTGAGGGAAAACGTTCCGCCGAAGCCGCAGCACTGGTCCGCCTCGGGGAGCGGTTCCAGTTGAAGTCCCTCCACGCTCCGGAGCAGGTCCGCCTGCCTATCCCCCAGCCGCAGCAGCCGCATGCCGTGGCAGCTGGGATGGTAGGTAACCCGGTGCGGATACCAGGAACCCAGCTGGGCGGCGGCGTCCGTCACGCCCAGGACATCGGTCAGCAGTGCGGAGAGCTCATAGGTCCGGACGCCGACGGCGGTGGCCCGGGACTCAAGGTCCGCATCACCCACCGTACGGGCCAGCATCGCGTGCTGGTGCTTCACCGAGGCGACGCAGGAACCCGAAGGTGCCACGGCGACGTCGTACTCCTCGGCTTCGAATGCCTCCACATGGTTGCGGACCACAGGCACCGCTTCCGGGAAATACCCGGAGTTCAGGTGCATCTGCCCGCAGCAGGCCTGACCAGCCGGAAACACGACGTCGTGCCCCAGCCGTTCCAGGATGGACACCGTGGCACGGGCGGTGGACGGATACATCGCGTCCACAATGCAGGTGGCGAACAAAGCAATCTTCATGGCTGCCTTTCAGCGGAGCCGCAACGCTGCAGTTCCTCGGGTGGAACCATCTTTCAATATAAACCCGCGGATTGGTATGCCTGGAGAGCGCGGTTCTTCCCCCGGTGCCTCCGGCCGGGGCCTGCAGCCGCCGCGGAACCGGTCCCCTGTGGCCTGCGTTACCTGCGCTATTCTCTGTTGCATGACGAATATGGGGAACGCAAAAACACTCAGTCTCGAAGTAACCTCCAAGCGGGCCCGCGGCCGGGGTGAACTGGTGGTCTCCGCACCCATGGCTGCCTTGCCGCCCGCCGTCGAGCGCGCAGCACTGAGGGTGCCGAAGATGAGCCTGACCGGGGTGTGGATGGACCGGGCCGAGTTCTCGGTCGGAATGACCTGGAAATCCTACGGATCCAACATTGTGCTCTCCTTTGCACCGATCGACGCCGGCACCACGCGGGTGCTGGCCACGAGCGCTCCGGCGGTTCCCACTACGCTGACGGACTGGGGCCAGAGCAAGGCGGACCTGGCCGAGATCCTGAACGCCGTAGCCGCCGAACTCTAGGGCTGCAAAACTCTAGGCCGGCGCGGGCCGCCGCGGTGCCAGCAGCCCCGAAAAGGCAAGCGCTGCGGCGGCCAGGCCGGCGGCACTGGCAAAGGCTCCGACGAACGCACCCAGCGGCGCCACCGGCAGCATCAGGGCGAAAGCCACTGTGCCCAGGGCCAGCCACAACGACTGCACCAGGTTGTCGTTGACCTGCAGGGAAGAACTGTTGGTTCCTTCCTCCCCCTCGGCGGAAAAGTCCAGCATCAGTACGGACAGGGTAGGGAATGCCATCCCGATGCCGGCGCCCGCAACTGCCCAGCCCAGCACGGGCAGCAGGATACTCACCCGGGGGTCCACGCTCCATGCCGTCGCCCCGATGCCTACAGCCATAAGGAGCGCCCCCAAACGGACCCTCGCCACCTTGTTCGCCAGGACCGCCAGGTTGGCCGCGGCCAGCGAGCCCGCAAACCAGGTCACGGCCGAGACGGTCAGCAGCAGCCCGGCCTGCGTAGGCGTGAACCCCCGGTGCACGGACAGTGCCAGCGGCAGGTAAGCCTCCGCCCCGGCAAAGGCCGCTCCGATGAAGCCGCGCAGCAGGATGGTTGCCGGCAGGCCGCGGCCCAGGGTCCACGTCCGCCGCGGCAGCAGCCGCGGCCCGGCCAGCAGCACTACGGCGGCACAGGCTGCGGCCGGCAGCAGCGCCCATCCCGTGGCTTCGCCTCCGGTCAGCCCGATGCCGAGCACTCCCCCGGCCGCCAGGACTGCCCATGCGGTGCGCACATAATTCGGATGCCAGGCTTTGCTCCCCGGCAGCTTCCGGAGCACCGGCGCGAGGCCCGCATAGGCGGCCACGGCAAACAGCGGCGCCGCTCCGAAAACCGACCGCCAGCCCAGCAGGTCATTCAGCCAGCCGGCAAGGGCCGGTCCCACCAGCGCGGGAAACACCCAGCCGCTGCTGAGCACCGTGAAGGCCTTGGCCCGCAGGGACTGCGGGTAGGCGCGGGCAATGACGACGTACATTGCCACTCCCGCCAGTCCTGCACCAAGTCCCTGCAGCGACCGGCCAAGGACCAGCATCACCATGGACGGTGCCAGGGCTGCGGCGGCAATGCCCGCGGAGAACAGGACGACGCCGGTCCGGAGTGCCGGGGCCGGTCCCCGCGCGTCGGTCCAGCCGCCGGCCAGTGCAATGGTGACGACGGCGGTGGCCATCGGCGCACCAAAGGCCAGGCCGTAGAGGGACAGGCCGTCCAGCTCCCGCGCGACCACCGGCATCACCGTGCCGACGGCGAGGGATTCGAAGGCAAACAGGAAGGCAAGGGTGAAGAGCCCTACCGTGGTCGGGAGGTAACGGCGGGACCAGAAACCGGCGCGGTCCGGCCCGGTATCGACCTGATGTTCGGCCTGCAAAATGATGCTCCTTGAGGACGTTGATTCCGGACGTGCTGCTCGAAGTCAACAGGCTCAAGCGCGGTTGAGGTCAAGCGCGGCAGGGTGGACCCTTGCTACAGCTGTGACGGCAGGGTGGGCGGAATCGCCGGCAGTTCCTGCAGCGACCACTGGTTGCCGTCCGGATCGCTGAAATAAACAAACGTTCCCCAGTCCAGCGGGGTGATCTCGCTGGCGGCCACGCCGTGGTCCACCAGATGCTGCCGGGCATCGGCGGCGCTGGGAACCACCACCTGGATCCGTTGCGTGCCCGGAACCATATCGGTGGTGCCCGGGCCGATCACCACCGAGCAGGCCGAGCCCGGTGGGGTCAGCTGCACAAAGCGCAGGGTCTCGTCGATGCGTTCGTCAAAGTCAGCGTTGAAACCCACCTGGTCCACGTAAAACCGCTTGGAGGCGTCGACGTCGGACACCGGCACGGGAACGAGCTCGATTTTCCAGTCCATGGCCTTGACGATAGGACCGCCGGCGACGGTGTGGAACAGTGCTGCGGACAGCTTCAGTCCTCGTTCGGCAGATAAGTCCGGACCGCAGCTGTCCCTCGAACCGGTACCGGCTAAACAGCCGCCGCTTTCCGCCACCCGCCGTCCGTGTACGTTCTGCGGACAACTTCGGAGTAAGGCACCGGGCTGACGTCCACGCCGACGTTGTATTGCCGGTGCGGTTCCACCGAAGATTTCCGGGTCCCGCCGTCCGGTTCGCCCCAGACCACCGACAGCCGCGATCCGATCTCCACGTCCGGGTTCACCACGGCCAGCGAAAGCGGACGCTTCTCATTCCAGCTGTAACCGGTGAACATGGAAATGCCCACCATCCGGCCCGAGTCGTCCAGAACCGTGTCGAAGTTCGAGGCACCGTAGTTGGCGTTCGGCAGGTCGAAGAACTTGTAGGGCAGTTCCTCTTGCTGGTACATGGAGGCGTGAATGGTTGCTACGTCATCACCGTCCCAGGCCAGCGTGACCTTCCGACGCTGGGCCTGCGGGTCCATGGCCTGCAGCGCATCCCGGCCGATGAAGTCATGGTCGAACTTGATAAAGGACCCGTAACCGAGTTCCCAGGGGGTGGTGTAGTACTCCTCGACCGAGTCCGGCACGTAGGACCCGGCCACGGCGGAGTTAGCTTCGAAGCTGTCGGCACCCAGCCACCGGCGATAGTCTGCCAACTGATCCCCGCTGTAGATGCCGGGCAGGGGCGACGGGATCCACCCGGATTCCAGGGTGTTGCAGGAGTAGGCCCGCGCACCGGCAGGCTCAAGCCCGAACTCCGCGCCGGCTGCGAGGATGGTGTCCCGGATCCGGTCGTAGTCCTCGTACGGGCCCCAGAGCTCCAGTCCGGGCGCTCCCGCCATGCCGTGGCGCAGGGTCCGTACCCGGGTTCCGCCCACGTTCATGTGGGACATGTTGAAGAACTTCAGCTGCTCCAGCGGGCCGCCGTTCACTTTCTCAATGACGTCCCAGGCGCGGGGCCCCTGGATCTGCAGCCGCCAGTTGTCCCTGAACACGGCTTTGCCCATGGGGCGCGACGGCGAGCGCCGGTCGGTCTTCAGCTCGACGTCGTATCCCCCTTGCTCCGCGTTGTAGAGCAGCCAGTTCACAGCAGGCGAGCGGCCGACAAAGACGAATTCCTCCTCGGCTTCGCGAAACAGGATTCCGTCCCCGATGACGTGCCCGTAGGGGGTGACGGGAACATATTGCTTGGCGCGGTGAACGGGAAAGTTCTCCATCGAGTTGATGGCGGTATCCGACATCAGCTGCAGGGCTCCGGGCCCGGAGATGGTCAGGTTGTCCATGTGGTGGGACTGGTCAAACAGCACTGCCGATTCGCGCCAGGCCCTCACCTCGTTGCGCCAGTTGGTGAACTCGGCAGCGACGACCGGGTAGACATAAGCGCCCACCTGCACGTTGCGCAGGTACTCCACGGTGTTTCCGGACGCGTCCAGAACCTCCTGCAGGGAATTCGGGGACATCTTCGGTTCCTCTCGTACGCGTCAGTGCGCAGCCGCGGCTGCAGCTTCGTCAAGGTGGGCAATGGATCGGGTGTCCTGGAAGGCCCGGACGCCCTGGATTCCCTGTTCGCGGCCCATGCCGGACTGCTTCATGCCGCCGAACGGGGCACGAAGGTCCAATCGGGTTGCTCCGTGGTCGTTGACCCACACGTAGCCGCAGGCCAGGCGCGAACCGACCGCGTTGGCCCTGGCCGGGTCCTCGGTCCAAACCGATCCGCAGAGCCCCGCCCAACTGTCGTTGGCCCAGGCAATGGCTTCGTCCTCGGAATCAAACGGAATGATCGGGATGACGGGCCCGAACTGCTCCTCGGTGACCACACGCAGTTCCGGCGGCGGATCAAGGACCAGTGCCGGGCGCAGGAAGTTGCCGTCCCGCAGGTCCGGATCCTCGGGCAGGGCGCCGAACCGGCGGACATCGGCGCCGGCAGCCTCTGCCTCCTGGATGAGGCCCTCGACGAAGGCCTTCTGCGCCGGGGAATGCAGCGGCCCCATGGTTGTTCCTTCGTCGAGGCCGTAGCCGATGACAGCGTTTTCCAACCGGGCCGACAATCCCTGCACCAGTTCTTCCATGCGGGTGCGGTGCACGTAGATCCGTTTGGCGTTCATGCAGATTTGGCCCGTCGTATCGAAGACCGCGGCATGGAGCCGGTCCAGCCGGGTGTCATCCAGGAGTGCATCATCGAGGATGATGGCCGCGTCGTTTCCCCCGAGCTCGAGGGTGACCCGGGTCAAGGACCCGGAGGCCATTTCCATGATGCGTTTGCCGCCGTTGACGCTGCCGGTGAAGCAGACCTTGGCAACGTCCTCATTCCGAATCAAGCCGGACATGTCGCTGTCCCGGCCGGTGACGACGTTCAGCACTCCCGGCGGCAGTTTCTCGGCAACGCGCTGCACAATCCGGGTGGTTGCC
Source organism: Arthrobacter sp. zg-Y769 (assembly GCF_020907405.1). Lineage (GTDB taxonomy): Bacteria > Actinomycetota > Actinomycetes > Actinomycetales > Micrococcaceae > Arthrobacter_B. Next base: position 81,288 of record NZ_JAJJOE010000009.1, on the reverse strand, counting down.
AGCGGCGCGGTGGGCGGCGGTTTGACGATGGCGGTGTTCCCGGCCAGCAGGGCGTGGGGCAGGGATGCGCCGAGGATTGCGACCGGCCAGTTGAAGGGCACAATCACCGTCACCACGCCCAGCGGCTGGTAGGACACGGTGGTGGTCACGGGAATGCCCGGGGCCGGTTCAAGGATCCCGTCCTGATCCACCTGATCGGCCAGGGACAGGGCAAGCTGCCAGCGGAGCTCGAAAACGAGGGCGTCCACCCAGCTCTCCATAACGATCTTGCCGTTCTCACGCGACAGGATGGCCGCGTCCTCATCCCGCAGGTCGGCTATGCCGGCAATTGCGTCGGCCATCCGCGTCGCCCGTTCCTGTGCCGACAGTGCGGACCAGGCGGGAAAGGCTGCCTTCGCGGCAGCGACGGCGTCCGCCGCGTCCTCCGGCGACCCGGCCGCTGCGTGGCCTGCCACCTGCCCCGGCCTGCCAGGATCCGCGACCGCCAGGGTTTCCTGCGTCCTCGGGGACTCGCCGTTGATGTATAGCCCGGTGACCACCTGGGCGGATGTCTTTGTCATCGCCAACACCTCTCTGTGTTGCTGCAGGGGTTGCTGCTGCTGTATCCGCAGGCGGAAGCTTCGAATGCCCTGCCACGGTGGCTACAAGCTAGCCCACTCCGGGTGTCCGGACAACAGGGTCCGGAAGGCCGCCTTCCGGACCCCGGCTGCCCGCACAGCACCGGCCGCCGGCTTCCGAACTAAGGCTGCTGAGGAATAAACCCGACGACGGCCCGTGTTGACGCCTATATGACTGATACGACGGAAACCACTGGCGCCCTGTCCCCCACCATCGATCTCAAGGATCTCGGCACCGTACACCGCCTGGGCTTCGGGGCGATGCGCATTGTCGGACCCGGCATCTGGGGCGAACCCGAAAGCCGCGGAACCGCCGTCGACGTGGTGCGCCGCGCCGTCGAGCTGGGCGTCGACTTCATCGACACCGCCGACTCCTACGGACCGAACATCAGCGAAGAAATCATCGCCGAAGCGATCTACCCGTACCCGGACGGCGTCCGCATCGCCACCAAGGTGGGCTTCGTCCGCACCGGACCCGACGTCTGGGTGCCGGTGGGCCGTCCCGAGTACCTGCGCCAGCAGACCGAGCTCTCCCTGCGCAAGCTCAAGGTCGATTCCCTGGACCTGCTTCAGCTGCACCGCATTGACCCCAAGGTTGATCCCGAAGAGCAGTTCGCCGTCCTGCGCGACCTCCAGCAGGAGGGCAAGGTGAAGGCACTCGGCCTGTCCCAGGTTTCCGTTGAGGAACTCAAGACTGCCGCGAAGTTCTTCACCGTTTCCACCGTGCAGAACCGCTACAACCTCACGGACCGTTCCTCCGAAGACGTGCTGAAGTACGCCGAGGACAACGGCATCGGCTTCATTCCGTGGGCACCGATTTCCGCCGGCGAACTGGCCCAGCCGGGCGGCCCGGTGGATGAGGCAGCCAAGCGCCTGAACGCCAGCACCTCCCAGGTTGCCCTGGCCTGGCTGCTGCGCCGCTCCCCCGTGATGATGCCGATCCCGGGCACCGGCTCCATTGCCCACCTCGAGGACAACCTCGGTGCCGCAAACATCTCACTCGACGATGCGACCTTCGCTGAGCTGGACGCCGCCGGCGCCGCCGCAGCACCGGCCAAGTAAAAACACTTTCCGCTTTTCCCGCCAAGCAAAGGAAAAAAGAACGCATGGCAAATATCCTGATGGTTGTATCCGCAGCAGACTCCCTCACCATGAAGGACGGCAGCGAACACCCCACCGGCTACTGGGCCGAGGAACTGGTTGAATCACACCGGGTGCTGCGCGAAGCCGGACACACCGTCCGCATCGCCACCCCGGGCGGCAAGAAGCCCACCGTGGACCAGGTATCCCTGGCCCCCGAGTCGGCCGGCAGCCCCGAAAAGGCCGCCGCCTTCACCCAGTACATCGCCTACATCGACGCCGAGCTCTCCTCGCCGCTGGTGCTCGCCGACGCAGACACCGCGGAGTACGACGCCGTGGTGATGCCGGGCGGTCACGGCCCCATGGCGGACCTGGCGTTCGACAAGGACATGGGCCGGATCCTCATTGAGGCCGACGCCGCGGGCAAGATCATTGCCCCGTTCTGCCACGGCCCGGCCGGCCTGCTGGCTGCCGAAACCGCGGACGGCGAATTCATCTTCTCCGGCCGCAAGCTCACCGTCTTCACTGACGAGGAAGAGCTCAACGGCGGCACCGGCGAGAACACTCCCTGGTTCGTGGAGGAAGTGCTGCGGCAAAAGGGCGCCGAGATCGAGACCGGCCCGGCCTGGACCAGCTACGTGGTCCGTGACCGGAACCTCATCTCCGGCCAGAACCCCCAGTCGAGCGAGGATGTGGCGAAAGCCGTCATCTCCGCCCTGGCTGAGTAGAACATGACGGTCCTGATCGCCGGCTGCGGCGATCTGGGCACGGAAGCCGGCCTGCGGTTCGCTGCGGCCGGCTTCTCCGTGCTTGGCTGGCGGCGTTCCCCGCAGAAATTGCCGCAGGAGATTACCGGCCAGTCCGTGGACCTCACCGCCGGCGACCTGCCGCGCATCCCCGCGGACACCGACGTCGTCGTCATTGCCGTTGCCGCCGATAGCCGGACCGAGGAAGCCTACCGCGCCGCCTACGTCACCGGCACGGCCAACGTCCTGGACGCACTGGAGCGCGACGGCGTGCAGCCGCGCCGCATCCTGTTCGTTTCCTCGACGGCGGTGTACGGCGACGCCGACGGCGGCGAAGTGGACGAGGAAACACCGGCCGAGCCGGCGTCGGCCACTGGAGCCGTCATTCTCGAGGCCGAACAATTACTGCACGCCCGCCGACCCGACGCGGTGGTGCTGCGGCTGTCCGGCATCTACGGGCCCGGACGCACCCGGCTGATCGACTCCGTCACCGCCGGCACCGCCGTCGTACCGACCGGAACCCAGCTGACCAACCGGATCCACCGGGACGACGCCGCGGCGGCCATCGTGCATCTGGCCACCCGGGTTTCACATCCCGCCCCGCTATATGTTGGAGTGGATATGGAGCCGGTGGAGCTGGCCGAAGTACTCGGATTCCTGGCCGCCGAACTCGGCCGCGAACTGCCTCCGGCGGGCGAAACGTCCAGCAGCCGTGGCGGCAACCGCAGGCTGAGCAACCGGCGCCTGCGCGGAACCGGATTCGAGTTTGCCTACCCCACCTACCGGGAAGGCTACCGGGCAGTGCTGGCCGGTGCCGGCGTCCGCCACCCCTAGGATTTTGTTACCGCAACCCGCACCAGGAGTGCCTGTGAGCGTTACCCCGCCCGAAACCGGAACACGAAACACCGCACGCCGCACCAGCATCAAGTACATCCTGATGCTCGGTGCGCTGGCCGCGCTGCCGGCCGTGACCACCGATATGTACCTTCCCGCGCTGCCGGAAGTTGCCGAGGACCTGCACACCAGTGCCGCCGCGGCGCAGTTCACGCTCTCCGGCACCCTGCTCGGCGCGGCCGTGGGGCAGCTGGTGATCGGCCCGTTCTCGGACCGCTTCGGCCGGCGCCTGCCGCTGATTATCGGCATTGCCCTGCACGTGGTCGTGTCCCTGCTCTGCTTCCTGGCCCCCAACATCGGCGCGCTGATTGTGCTGCGCCTGCTGCAGGGCTTCTTCAATGCGGCCGCCGGCGTGGTGGCCCTGGCCGTGGTCCGCGACCGGTTCACCGGATCCTCTGCGGCCGCCATGCTGTCCCGGCTGATGCTGATTATCGGGCTGGCGCCCCTGCTGGCCCCCAGCATCGGGCAGGCCGTCTCGGGCCTGTGGAACTGGCGGGCGGTGTTCCTGGCGCTGGCACTGATCGGCGTTGTGCTCGGAGCGATTGTGCTGAAGTGGATGCCCGAAACGCTGCCGCCGGAACGACGCCGGACCAAGGGCGGTGCGAGCACGTTCAGCGGCTTCAAGGTCCTGTTGAAGGACCGGCAGTTCCTGGCGCTGGCCACGGTTCCCGGGCTGGGCATGGCCGTGATCATGAGCTACGTGGTGGGCTCACCGTTCGTCTTCCAGGACGAGTACGGCCTCAGCCCGGCACAGTACGCGGCGGTGTTCGCGATCAACGGCGTCGGCATGGTCATTTCGGCACAGCTCAATGCGTGGCTCGTGGGCCGCTACGCCCCCATGGGGATCCTGCGGCTGGCAGTGATCCTGCTGCTGGGGCTGACGCTCCTGCTGCCGGTGATCGTGCTGACCGGGCTCGGCGGCGTCGCAGGCCTGACCGCCGGACTGTGGCTGGTCCTGGCCATGCACGGCTTCATTGCTTCGAACTCCTCCGTGCTGGCCCTGAACGACTACGGGCACATGGCCGGCAGTGCCGCGGCGCTGATCGGTGCCCTGCAGGTGGGCCTGGCCGGGATCATCAGCCCGCTGGTCGGGATTCTCGGCGGCGGGGCCATGGCCATGGTTTCGGTGATCATCGGCTGTGCCGTCCTGATCGTCCTGATCCTGGCCACGGCGACGACGGCGTACCGCGGGGGCGGCTCCAACCGTCCGGGCCGGCGTCGGCTGCGTTCCGGCGCCGGTGAGGCTGCCGGGGCCGGTACGCCCGCTGGGGCCGCCGGGGCCGGTACCGGGTCCGGTACCGCGGAGTCCTAGCCGTTCTTTCGGGTTATCCCTTGGGTTATCCCTTGGGTTATTTATCCCTTGGGCTATCCCTTGGGCACGGGCGGGCCGAGGTAGAGCAGGACGCTGAAGACCACGGCCACTGCCACCAGGGCCACCATCCCGGACGCGACCGGCCGGCGCAGCACCAGTGCGGCGATCCGGTCCACGCCGTTGGTGGGCTTTTCGCCGCCGGGGGCCATCCGCCAGCCGCCGTCGAGCATCCCGCGGCGGTCCACCGACCGTTCGAAGGGAATGGTTGCCCACGGGATCACCGTGGTCGCCAGGCCGAGGATGCCGGTGCGTGCCGGCCATTTCTGGTTGGCCCAGACAAACAGGGTGACCACGCCGTAAGCAAGGAACACGAAGCCGTGAAGGCCGCCGAAGATGGGCGTCAGGGCTTCGAAATCCAGCACGTATTTGGCGAACATACCGATCAGGAGCAGGGTCCAGGTCACGGCTTCGGCCAGGGCAAGGGTGCGGAACAGTTTGCGGGGTGACATCGGTGCTCTCTGAAGTGGGGCGGATGCTGCCGCGGCAACAAGGGTCACCAACGGGTTGTCAGAATCGTATCCCGGCGTCCGGCTGCGGACCCCACCGAAAGCACGCCTGCGACGAAGATCAACCTCTGGGGTGAACCACTGCGGTTAATAAGTCAGCGGCTGAGTGATCCAGTCGATGTCCCCCCATGGATCCATCCGCTGCAGGATGTCGAAGCTGGTGCGGCAGAAGTCCACTACTGCCTGCTGTGGATCGTCATAGGAAAAGGCGTCGCTAAGCGTAAGGATGAATTCGCTGGAGCGCGTGAGGAATTCCGCCTTTGACGGGGCAAGCATGGTCCCGTAGTTCCCGATGTTGGAGAGGAACGGATAAGGCATCACGTAGAACGACGGTTCCGTGGAGGTAGGGTCCCCGGGCCAGAACCCGAACTCGCAGAACCGTTCATCGAAGCAGTTCACCGCAATCACCCCGTTCCCGGGGTACGGCTCCGACTGGCCGCTGAAGATGGTCCCGGAAAGATCCATGGTGCCGAACCAGTACGACGGCGCGAAGACCTTTCCGCGCACCGGCCCGAAGAACTGTCCGAGGCTTCGGTGGGCGAAGTGCAGGTTGTCCAGGAAGAGCTCCACCGCGTGTTTGTCGTAGCTTGAGTGCTTGGTATCGGAGTCAAACGGCACCGGGTCATAGAATTCCTGCGGCGCGGTGTTGATAGTGGTGGGAGCTTCAATGAATTCCAGTGCCCCCATCAGCTGGCGGTAGAAGTCCGCCACGCTCAGTCCGTCGCTGAGTTCGAACCGCGTGCGGATGTAGTTGCTGTTCTGAACATCCACGTGGTGCTGGCGAAGGTTGAAGTAGATCTCGAAGTTCATGCCGGGTCCGGGGATGATGCCGGTGCCAATGCCCTCCACGGTAAGCGGCATCCGGACGTGGCCCCATTCCGGCTCCGGGTAGCTGTGTTCCAGCTTCACCTTGCCCGCCACCTGCAGGTACAGGTGAAGGGTGTCGGCGGTGGCCTGCCAGTCCGGGTAGTTCAGGAAGTTCTTGTCCATGGGAAGCGCCTTCGGTTGGTGGCTCGGTGGCGGGGGCTCGGGGGCGGACAGCGAACGTGCTGCTCCCAGTCTGAAACCCGCCCCGGAGCCGGTCAACGGCACCTTCTGGCACAATCAGGTTCGTTATTGCAATCAGTCGGGACCCGGGGGATTCATGCGGCTGCACCATGTTCAGGTTTCAATTCCCAAGGACGGCGAGGACCAGGCCCGCCGGTTTTATGGTGAGGCACTGGGACTGACCGAGGTGGAGAAGCCGCCGTCGCTCGCCGGGCGGCTCGAGGAACTGGGGGCCAGGCTTTCAACGCGCGGCTTCGAGGTCTCCTGGACTGACCGGCTCACCCTCGAGGGTTACGAGCGGTTCCACTGCAAGGACCCATTCGGGAACCGCGTGGAAATCCTTTCACCATCTGCGGGCTGATCCCGCTGGTTCGCCGTCTGGCGGGTGGTTTGGCGGTTCACCGGGCGCCAGGGTAGTCCGGCAAGGCTCAGCGCTGGCCCGTCAGTCGAACGCGAACGTGCGCGCACGGACCAGAGGGACACGCAGCTTGTCGACCGCGCTGGCCATGGCCTCTGTGCCGACGTCCGCAAAGGAGCCCATCCCTCCGTACAGGCGCAGGCAGTCAGCGGCTCTCTCCCTCAGGTCAGAGACTTCAGTAATGCCGGCAAACATCCGCTTAATCCAGTCTGCCACCCCACTCCGCCACTCGTCGTCGTCCACCCTCGCTGCGGCTCGGACGGCAGAAGCGGCCGAAAGGATTTCATCGCGGACATCTTCAACACTTTGCGGCATAGCTGGGCGGCTCTCTCTCCGGCGTATCGGTCCCGCTGACCTTGGCCATGATCAGGTGGTCCGTCGAACCCGGGTGCTGCGATATCGGTCCGAGACGTTGGAGGCTCCCCCGGCGGACACTTTCCGGAGCCAGGTTCCAGGGGGCAGGTAGTGGTGCCGAAAAGACAGGTATTTTTGATTTCCGGGGAAGCCGTTGAGGGGCTGGTTTGGGCCCGGAAATGTCAGTGCGGGATGAAATCCTGAGGTATGGATCAGCTCGGGAATACCGAACCGACAACCGAAGAGCCGGGCGATAAAGACCAGCAGCCGGAGGGGCAGCCTGGTGAAGCAAATGCGCCCCGCTCTTCGATAACTTTGTCTGTATACCGGGCGGATTTAGGTGTACAGGCCGCAGGCGTCGGCACCGACGCCATGCCCCTTGCCTTCTGTGACACCGATGCAGCGGAGGCCTCCGGGGCCGCGGATTCCGACGGCGATGCCTCCGAACCCGCGGCCACGCCTTCCACTTCTACTGAGCCCTCCGCCGTTGAAAGTTACCCGGACGGTTTCACCGGGACCCTTGCGTTGCAGAACCTTGAAGCCTTCGACGAAGCCACGGTTGGTGAGGCCTTGGTCCGGGTGGAGCATCTGATTTCCTGGGGGCAGGCGCAGCGGGCCCACCTATTGAACCGGATGGAGCAAATCTTCCGGCACAATTTCTTCGACCCGTCGGAGCAGAATAAACCCGGGATCGCTTTTAGCCTCGCGGCGTCCGAATGCGCCGCCATTCTGAATGTTCCGCAGGTGACCGGTCAGCGGCTACTCAGCGAGGCCGGGCAGCTGTGCGGCACCCATCCGGCGACCTTGGCCGGGCTGGAAGAGGGACGGTTCTCGTACCAGCATGCCCAGGTGGTCCTGGACCAGTGCCAGAACGTTCCTGCCTCGAAACTGCCTGCGTTCGAGGCGGACCTGTTGACGGCTGCGGAGAGTCAGACGCGGACGCAGTTCTCGGCCAGGGCGCGGCGGCTGCGCGAAAAGAAGTTCCCGGAGACCGTCAGCAAAAGGCACCTGACTGCTTTCGAGCAGCGCATGGTCACCCTGGACCGGGAAGAGGACGGCATGTCCTGCCTGTCGGCCCACCTGCGGGCCGCGGAAGCACAGCAGATCTATACCGCTCTCAGCACTGCGGCGCGGGGTGAACAGGCGGGAGGGGATTCCCGGACCACGGATCAGCTGCGTGCGGATATTCTGGCGCAGCTGCTGATGGCCGGCAGCCGGGGACTGTTCACGAGGCCCGGAACCCCGGACGAGGCCGGAACCCGAGACGCGACCGGAGTCCGGCCCGGCACCGGCCACACCGGCAGTGACACTGGCACAGCCAACCGGGGCGAGGACGGAACCGGCTTCGGCAGCGGCTCGGAGGGCGGCCCCGATCACCCAGCCGGACCGGACGAGGGAATCGTCCCTCGGACCGAAATCATGGTGCTGATCAGCGCCGAAACCCTCTTCGGCGCCGACGACCAGCCGGCAGAACTGCACGGCTACGGACCTATCAGCGCCGAAGAAGCCCGCAGGCTGGCCCGCGACGCCGTCGGCTGGACCGGGCTCGCCCAAAACCCGCAGACCGGAGAAATCCTCGGGGTAGGACGGCGCAGAAAAGTCCCGGCCGGGCTCCGCCGCTGGCTTCGGGCCCGGGACGGAACCTGCAGGTTCCCAGGTTGCCGGGTCAGCACCGCGAACGCGGACATTGACCACACCGTCGATTGGGCGAAAGGCGGGCCTACGGACCACGGAAACCTCGAACACCTGTGCCGGCGGCACCACCGGTTCAAGACTCTGGGTTTCTGGAAAGCCTGCCAGCCGGTGCCCGGTGTTATTGAGTGGACTTCGCCGACCGGACGGGTCTATCGGACAGAGCCGTTCCTGGAACTCGGACCACCGTGTCCAGTGCCGGACCCACGAAAGGATCATGGGCGAACGGACCATGAAGAGGCCGAGCAGGAACAGGCACCGCCGTTTTGAGCCTGTCTATGACTTGTTCACTGCGCCTGCCCGAAGCCGCCCTCAGGAACCCACGGCCGCCGGCACCCGGGCAGTGCTCTGCCGCACCACCAATGAGGTGGCCAGATCCAGGCGCAGGTTGTTCGGCCGCTCCCCCTCGAACAGCCGGACCGCCATCCGGGCAGCTTCCTCGGCCATTTCGATCAGCGGCTGGTGCACGGTGGTCAGCGCCGGACTGGACCACTGTGCCACCTGCAGATCGTCATACCCGACAATCGAGAGCTCGTCCGGGACGCTGATGCCCAGCTGCCGGGCGGCGTCGAGCACCCCCAGGGCCTGGAGGTCGCTGCCGGCAAAAATGGCAGTAGGCCGGTCCGGAAGGCTGAGCAGTTCCAGGGCGTGGTCGCGCCCGCCGTCAACGTGGAAGTTGCCATACCGGATCAGGTCCCGGTCCAGCGGCAGGGCGGCGTTGTTCAGAGCAGATCGGTACCCGTCAATCCGCGCCAGCGAACACATCATGTCCTCCGGCCCGGTGATCGCAGCAATCCGGGTGTGCCCCAGCTCGATCAGATGCCGGGTGGCCATCATGCCACCGGACCAGTTGGCCGACCCCACGGACGGCACATCCGGAGCCGGATCCCCTGCCGGATCGATGATCACAAACGGAATGGACCGCGCTTCGAGCTGCCGCCGCGAGTCCTGCGCCAGGTCGGAAAAGACCAGAACGACGCCGACCGGCCGGCGGGCGATCACCCCTTCCACCCACTCGGGCGACGGCGCGTGCCGGGTGCCGCTCTCCGTGAGGACCACGCTCAGGCCCTTCTCCCGGGCTATGTTCTCCACACCGCGGATGATCTCCAATGCCCAGGCGCTTTCGAGTTCGTGGAACACCAGTTCCAGCAGCCGCGACTTGGCCCCGCCCTTGCGGCGATAACCGTGTTCCTCCAGCAACGCCTCGACTTTCGAGCGGGTTTTCCGCGAAACGTCGGTCCTCCCGTTGAGAACTTTCGAAACTGTCGAGAGTGAGACCTCGGCCTCGGAGGCCAGATCGGCCAGCGTGACCGGATTCTGCGGCAGTGATGACTGCATGGATAGTCCTTCGGGGTTCGAAGCAAAGCGGACAACAGTTTATCCAAAAGTGTTGCGCATCACATTACGCACATCTTATGCTGACGGCGTCTAGTAACTTTCGACTAATATACCGAAACTTTCGGAAGGTGTTCAATGATGAACAAACCCTCGTCCCGGACCCCGGTCCTGGCTGCCGCCGGCATGCTGGCGCTCAGCCTCACCCTGGCCGGCTGTGGAGGCGGCGACTCCGCTGCCTCGGACCGTCCCGAAAATGAGATCCATGTCCTCGTTTACGGAGACGCGAGCAACGACGTCGAATCCGCCATGGTCGAACGCTTCAATGAGACCTCCGACGTGAAGGTGGTGCTGGATACCATTCCCGGCGCCGAATACCAGCAGAAGCTGCAGACAGTCATGAGCACCGACGCAGCACCGGACATCTTCTTCAACTGGGGCGGCGGCAGCATCTCCGACTTCGTGGACGCAGACCTGCTGATGCCGCTGGATGATTTCATCGAGGAGGATCCGCAACTGAAGGATGCCTTCCTCCCCTCGGTGTTCGACGTCGCCACGGTCGACGGCACCCCGTACGGTGTGCCGATGCGCGGCACCCAGCCCGTAATGCTCTTCCACAACAAGGAAGTGCTCGCCTCGGCAGGCATCGAGGAAGCGCCGCAGACCTGGGATGAGCTGCTCGACGCCGTCGAGAAGCTCAAGGCTGCAGGTAAGACCCCGATCGCACTGGGCGGCGGCGACGAATGGCCCACCCAGATGTGGTTCTCCTACGTTTATGACCGCGTAGCCGGACCGGAACTGTTCCAGTCTGCTATCGACGGCGACACCGACGTCTGGGATTCCGAAGAAAGCCGGGAATCGCTGGGCATGCTGCGTGAGCTGGTGGACGCCGGGGCTTTCGGCAGCAACTTCCAGTCCGTGAAGTTCACCGATGGCGGCTCCCACACCCTGCTCTCCACGGGTCAGGCCGGCTTCGAACTCATGGGCTCCTGGGAATACTCCACCATCCAGGACGTCAACCCCGAGTTCGCGGCCAGCGGGCTGGGCTGGAGCGAGTTCCCCGAGATCGAGGGAGGCAAGGGAGATCCTGCCAACCTGGTCGGAAACACCAACAACTACTACTCCGTACTCAAGGACACCCGCTACCCCGAAGCCGCACGCGACTTCCTGAAGCTGATGTACTCGGACGAATTTGTCCAGGAGCAGATGGCCATCGGCAACCTGCCCACCACCACCAGCACTGAGCAGTTCCTGGACCAGGCGACCAACCCGGACTACGCCCGCTTCCAGTTCGGACTGGTGCAGGACGCGCCCAACTTCCAGCTGTCCTGGGACCAGGCCTACCCGCCGGCCGCAACGCCCACCATCCACAGCGCTGTTGCCGACTTCTTCGCCGGAAGCATCGACGAAGACGGCTTCATTGAAGCCATGCAGTCGTTGAAGAAGTAGCCGGATCGAAAGCCGAGACCATGACCACTCTGCTTCCACCCCGGCCTCCGGCCGCACCGGACAACCCCGCCAAGGGTCGTCCGGTGCGGCCGGGCCGGGCCCGGCTAAACCGTCCGGGCGTCGCCTGGACCCTGCCCGCCACCGTCTTTTTCGTACTTTTCGCCGTTGTGCCGCTGATCGCCGTCGTTGTGCTGTCCTTTATGACCTGGACGGGGCTGGGCGAACCGAAGTTTGTCGGCATTGAGAACTGGGAAACACTCGCCGGTGATTCGGTAATGCTCAAGAGCCTGTGGCTCAGCGTGCTGTTCATTGTGCTCGGCGTTGTCACCCAGACTCCGGTGAGCATCCTGCTGGGTGTCTGGGCGGCCGGACCGCAGCGAAACCGGGCCGTGCTCAGCGCCATCTTCTTCCTCCCCCTGCTGCTCTCCTCCGCAGCCATCTCGGTGCTGTGGCGGGCGCTGCTGGATCCGAACTTCGGTGTTCCGGCACAGCTCAAATGGCTGTTCGGGGACGGCAACCTCTTCGGCCACCAGTCCACCGCCATCGGCGTGATCATCTTCGTGGGCATGTGGCAGTTCACCCCCTTCCACACGCTGATCTACCAGGGCGCCGCAAAGTCCGTTCCTCCGGTGCTGTACCAGGCCGCGGAAATCGACGGCGCCGGACGGGCCCGCCAGTTCTTCTCCATCACCTTGCCGCAGCTGCGCAACAGCATCATTACCTCGGTGATCCTGATGGTCGTAGGCGGACTGACCACCTTCGAAACGGTCCTGATCCTGACCAACGGCGGCCCCGGGACGGACACCACCATCACTGCGTTCTACATGTTCGAGGAAGCCTTCCGCCGCTACAACTTCGGCATGGGCTCCGCCATCGCGCTGGTCCTGGTAGTGGTGGCCACCGCCATCTCGCTGATCATGGTGAAGGTCTCCGGCTACGACAAAATGCGCAGCACCATGGAGGGAGTCTGATGCGTACCCGCCCCAATTACATTGCCGGAGCTGCGGTCACCGTCTGGCTCCTGATCGTTGCCCTGCCGCTGTATGTCATGGTGGCCGCCAGCGTGCAGAGCCGTGCCGAGTTCAGCGCCAACGGCCCGCTGTCCGTACCCACCAGCCTGACCTTCGAAAACTTCCTGCTGGTCTTCGACAGCGGTTTCGGCAAGTACTTCCTGAACACCTTCATTGTCACGGCCGGCGTGGTGGCCATTGTCCTGCTGGTGGTGCCGCCGCTGTCCTACGCCATTGTGCGCAGCCAGTCCCGCTCGACGACGTTGATCTTCCGGTTCTTCCTGCTCGGGCTGGCCATTCCGGTCCAGGCAGTGATTGTGCCGATGTTCTACCTGATTAACTCGGTGGGCCTGTATGACACCCTGCTGGGCATCATCCTGCCCACGGCCGCGTTCGCACTGCCGATCTGCACGTTGATCCTCTCCGGGACCATGCGGGACATTACCCCAGAGCTTTATGAGGCCATGTCCGTGGACGGTGCCAGCACCGCCCGCACCTTCCTGCGCCTGGTGCTGCCGCTGTCCAAAGGCGGCCTGTCCACGATTGCGGTGTTCGCCGCCCTGCAGGGCTGGAACGGGTTCCTGCTGCCGCTGATCCTGACCCAGTCGGAATCCACCAAGGTGATCACGCTTGGCCTCTTCAACTTCCAAACCCAGTACGGCATTAACGTGCCGGGCATCCTCGCCGCAGTGATGCTCTCCATGGTTCCCGTCCTGCTGGTGTACCTCTTTGCGCGCCGCGCACTGGTCCAGGGCCTTATGGGCGTTGGCGGAAAGTAGACATGACAGAAACAACAGTTCAGCACCTCCCCTGGCGGGACACCTCCCTGCCCGCCCGCGAGCGCGCCGCCCGGCTGGCGGAGCAGATGACACTGCGGGAAAAGGTGGCCCAGCTCTTCGGCGTCTGGGTCGGCGCCTCCAGCGAAGGCGGCCAGGTGGCACCCCACCAGCACGACATGAAGGAACCGGTGCCGCTGGAGGATCTCTTGCCGAACGGACTGGGCCAGCTCACCCGCCCGTTCGGCACCCTGCCCGTCGACGCCGGCATGGGCGCCCTGTCCCTGATGCGCACCCAGCAGCGGATCGCCGAATCCAACCGGTTCGGCATCCCGGCGGTGGCACATGAGGAATGCCTGGCCGGATTCGCGGCCTGGGGTGCGACGGCGTATCCGGTGCCGCTGTCCTGGGGAGCAACGTTCAACCCGGAACTGATCGGTCGGATTGGTGCGGCCATCGGTACCGACATGCGCTCCGTGGGCGTGCATCAGGGGCTCGCTCCCGTGCTCGACGTCGTCCGCGACGCCCGCTGGGGCCGGGTGGAGGAGACCATCGGTGAAGACCCCTACCTGGTGGGCAGCATCGCTTCCGCCTACATCCGCGGCCTCGAAGGCGCGGGCATCGTGGCCACGTTGAAGCACTTCGTGGGCTACTCGGCGTCCAAGGCCGGCCGCAACCTGGCCCCGGTCTCCATCGGCGCACGCGAACGCGCCGACGTGCTGCTGGTGCCCTTCGAAATGGCCGTGCGGGAATCCGGAGTGCGCTCGGTCATGCACGCCTATACCGACGTCGACGGCGTTCCCTCCGCTGCGGACCGCTCACTGCTCACCGGGCTGCTCCGCGAAACGTGGGGCTTCGACGGGACAGTGGTGGCGGACTACTTCGGGATCAGCTTCCTCAAGGAACTGCACCGGGTGGCCGGGTCGCTCGGCGAAGCCGCCGCTGCTGCGCTGACCGCAGGCGTGGACGTGGAACTGCCGACCGTGGATGCCTTCGGCGACCACCTGATCGAAGAAGTGGAGTCGGGGCGGCTGGACGAATCCGTCATCAACACCGCGCTGCTCCGGGTCCTGACACAGAAGGTGCAACTCGGGCTGCTGGACCCGGACTGGTCCGCGGTGCCCTCGGTCCTGGCCGGAGCGGACCTTACGGACTCGTCGGGGGTGTTGGGTTCGGTGGACCTGGATTCTCCGGAGAACCGGTCCCTGGCGGCCGAGGTCGCAGAGCAGGCGTTGATCCTCACCACCAACAACGGAATCCTGCCGCTGTCCGCACCGGAGCGGATCGCCGTCGTCGGCCCCAACGCCGATAACCCGATGGCGTTCCTTGGCTGCTACTCCTTCCCCGCCCACGTGGGCGTGCAGCACCCGGAGGTGGCGGCCGGAATCGAGCTGCCCACGGTCGCGGCCTCGCTGCGGGGCGAATTCCCGGACAGTTCGATCACCGTGACTGCCGGTTGCAGCGTGGACGGTCCGGAAACGGAAGGATTCGCCGACGCGCTGGCCGCAGCCCGCGGGGCCGACGTCGTGGTGGCCGTGCTGGGCGACCGCTCCGGACTGTTCGGTCGCGGCACCAGCGGCGAGGGCTGCGACACCGAATCGCTGGTCCTGCCCGGGGTGCAGCAGCAACTGCTGGATGAACTGCTGGACACCGGCAAACCCGTGGTCCTGGTGCTGCTCACCGGGCGGCCCTATGCCCTGGGCCGCGCCGCCACGGAAGCCGCCGCGGTGATGCACGCGTTCTTCCCCGGCGAAGAGGGCGGCCCGGCGATTGCCGGCGTGCTGAGCGGCAGGGTGAATCCCAGTGGCCGGCTTCCGGTCAGCGTTCCCGCGTCCCCCGGTGCGCAGCCGTCCACCTATCTGGCCGCTCCGCTCGCAGAGTTGAGCGACGTCTCCAGCATCGACCCGACCGCTGCCTTCGCGTTCGGCCACGGGCTGGGCTACAGCAGCTTCGACTGGTCCGATGTCGCCCTGGACGGCCCGGCACAGTTCGGCGTCGACGGCGAAACCTCCGTCTCCGTCACGGTGGCCAACACCGGCGGGCGCGACGGGGTCGAAATTGTCCAGCTCTACCTCCATGATCCGGTAGCCTCCGTGGTGCGTCCGGTGCAGCGGCTGGCCGGCTTTGCCCGGGTTCCGCTGCGCGCCGGAGAAGCAGCGAAGGTGCGGTTTACGGTTCCGGCCGACGCCGCGTCCTTCACCGGGCGGGACGGGCAGCGGATTGTGGAGCCCGGTGACCTGGAGCTGCGTCTTGGGGCGTCGAGTGCCGATATCCGCGGAACGGCCGGTGTTAGCCTGACCGGAACCGTGCGGGTGGTGGACCACACCCGGCGGCTGCACTGCCCGGCGGACGTGGCGCCGCTGGGCTGAGCACCTTTCCGTCAAACCCGGGAGCCAACATGTACGCCGATCTGCCCGCCGACCAACTGGCCGCCTATCGCGGCGGCACCCGTCCCCCGGAGGACCTGGACCGGTTCTGGGCGGACACCCTGGAGGAGGCGCGGCAGCACCCGCTGGCGGTAGAGGTCATCCCCTACCCCAGCGGGCTGCGGACCGTGGAGCTCTACGACGTGGTGTTCCCGGGGTTCGGCGGTGACCCCATCCGGGCCTGGCTGCGGCTGCCGGCCCGGAGCCTGCGCGGTGACGCTCCGCTGCCCGGCGTCGTACACTTTGTCGGTTACGGCGGCGGGCGCGGGGACGCACACGAGAACCTGTTCTGGGCCTCTGCCGGGTTCGCGCACCTGCAGATGGATACCCGCGGGCAGGGCGCCGGCTGGAGCAAGGGGGCCACGCCCGACCCCGCCGGCAGCGCCGGTCCGCAGGTTCCCGGCGTGATGACCCGCGGCGTGCTGGATCCGCAGACCTATTATTACCGTCGCCTGTTCACCGACGCCGTCCGGGCGGTGGAGGCGATGCGGTCTTTGGCACAGGACGGCCCGGTCCCGGTGGATCCGGCGCGGGTGGCCGTGCTGGGACAGAGCCAGGGCGGGGCACTGGCCCTCGCGGCGTCGGCGCTCTGCCCGGACGTGGCCGCCGTCGTCGCGTTCGTGCCGTTCCTGTCCGATTTCCCGCGCGCCGTGACCGTCACCGATTCCTATCCGTACCGCGAAATCCGGGACTACCTGGCGGTCCAGCGCGGGCAGGTGGAGACCGTGATGGAAACGCTGGCCTATTTCGACGCCGTGAACCTGGTGCCGCGGTCCACCGCCCCTGCACTGTTCTCGGTGGCGCTGATGGACACCACCACTCCTCCGTCCACGGTCTACGCCGCGTACAACAACTACGCCGGTCCCAAGGAGCTGACGGTGTGGCCGTTCAACGGGCACGAGGCCGGGGCCATCGAGGACGACGTCGCCGCACTGGCGTTCCTGCAGAAGCAGCTGGCGGGTTAACCCGGGTTCTCGGCGGTGAACAGTTCGAGCATGGCGTTGTAATACCGGTCCGTGCTGCCCTGGGGAACTCCGCCGATCTTCTCGCAGACCCGCCGGGAGGACGTGTTGGCAGGATCGATCACCACCACCACACGGGGCAGGCCCTGCTTGAATCCGTGCTGCAGGACCGCGGAGGCAGCCTCCGGAGCATAGCCGTGTCCCCAACTGTCGGGATGGAAATGCCAGCCGATCTCGATATCGCCCGAGGGCTTCCGCTCCGGGCCGGACGCCGGAATGGACTTGAGCAGCAGCGTCCCGGCCAGCTGTCCGGTTTCCTTGTCCTGCACCGCCCAGACGCCGCAGGTTCCGTCATCCAGGCGCGTCCAGGCTTCAATGAGGGCGTTCGCCTCGTCGAGATCCGTCATCAGCTTCGGAACGGCTCCCAGGAAACGCTGCACCTCCATGCGGGAGTACAGGTCCAGGACGAAGTCCGCGTCCTCGGACGTGAACGGGCGCAGGGTCAGTCGGGGCGTCTCCAGGGTCTGCATGCCGGGAAGTCTACTGCCGCGCCCCGTCCTAGGCAGCCGCAATCCGGTAGGACAGCCGGTGCTCCTCACCGGGAGCCAGCACAATGAGGTCCCTGCCGGAGTTGAAGGCATCCGGCGGGCAGGTCATCGGTTCCACGGCCACACCCAGGCGGTCCATCTTCTCGCCGGAATAGACCTGCAGCCACGGAGCATCTGTGCCCGCAGCGGACAGGACGGCGCCGAAGCCGGTCTCCGGATTCGTGAGCGTGACCCGCCACGCGTCGTCGGGCAGGCCGGTGAAGGCATGGTCGACGGTGCGGGCACCGATCGGCTCCGGCGCAGAGAAGGAGAGCAGGGTTCCCGCCGTGTCCCGCAGTTCACTCAAATCCAGGGGGCTGCCGGACTGCTCCGGGCCGCCGAGGACCTGCGCAGCCGGCACGTCCAGCACGCAGCGGTCCACCGGCACCCGGTCGGCAGTGAGATACGGGTGCGCAGAGACGCCGTAGGGGGCGGACGCCGTACCCGCATTGGCGGAGGACAACTCCACGCTCAGCCCGGTTTCGGCATCGAGCGCGTAGACCGCCTGCAGTTCCAGCTGGAACGGATACCCCGGCTGGCCCATCAGCCGGTGCCGCAGCACCACGCGCTCCGGCGAGGATTCGGCAACGTCCCAGGCGTCCCAGGCCACCAGCCCGTGCAGGGCCATGCCGGTCTCGGGTTCGTTGACCGGCACCTGGTAGTCGGTGCCTGCAAAGGTGTAGCGGCCGCCGGCAATCCGGTTCGGCCAGGGCATCAGCACCTTGCCGGAGAAGGCCTGCGGAATCTCGTTCTCCCCGAGCGGCAGCACCAGATGGCGGCCCCCTAACGTCAGGCCGGCAAGGGTGGCTCCGACGGGCAGGATGGTGGCCCGGTAGTCCCCTGCAGCCAGTTCGACGGGGTGGCCGTTGGGCCCGAAGGAGGAAGTCATGGCCCCGATCCTACCGGGCAGCCGGCAGCGTGGGAGTTCCGGCCGCCTGCCGGTAACGCCGCAGGACCCCGGGGGTGGGATCGGCCGTCACCACCACGGACGCGCCGTCGTTCCAGGCGGGCCACGCGCCGGTGAGGACGGCGGCGGCCTGCCGGGCGGCGCCGTCGGCCACGTACTCCCCCGGGCGCGGCACGGTGACGGGCAGCTCGAAGACGGCGGCGATGGTCTGCTGGATCGCCTCGGACCGGGCCGCCCCGCCCACCAGGATCACGCGCTGCGCGGACACTCCGGTGTCCTTCAACGCCGCAAAGCCGTCCGCGAGGGAACAGGCCACGGCCTCGACGGCGGCACGGGCCAGGTTCGCGGGTGTGAAGTTCCGCAGCGTCATGCCGTGCAGGGAACCGGTGGCGTCCGGCAGGTTGGGGGTGCGTTCCCCCTCGAAGTAGGGCACCATCACCAGTCCGTCGGCGCCGGCCGGAGCGGAGAGCGCCAGCCGGGTCAGTTCATTCAGTTCCACCCCAAGCAGGGACGCGGTGGCGTCCAGGACACGGGAGGCGTTCAAGGTGGCGGTGAGCGGCAGGAAGTGGCCGGTGGCGTCGGCAAAGCCGGCCACAAGGCCGCTCGCGTCCGACGTCGGATCGTCGACGACGGCGAACACGGTGCCGGAGGTGCCGATGGACACCACCACGTCTCCCACTCCGGCAGCAACACCCAGTCCGGCCGCCGCATTGTCACCGGCGCCGGGGCCGATCAGGGCGCCTGCCGGGGTGCGGCCGCCGGCCTCGAGCGTACCCAGTACGCGGGGCAGCTGCGGCACGTGGCCGAGGGTCTGCTCCAGCACCTCGGGCAGGTACTCGCCGGTGGACGGGGACCAGTAGCCGGTGCCGGAGGCGTCGGACCGGTCGGTGGTCAGCGCGGCCAGCCCGTTGGCGCCGCTGCCGGGGCCGTAGCCGGCCAGGCGCCAGCTCAGCCAGTCGTGCGGCAGGCAGACAGCCGCGGTGCGGGCGGCATTTTCCGGCTCGTTGTCGGCCAGCCAGCGCAGCTTCGCGGCGGTAATCGAGGCCACCGGCACGGTACCCGTGGTGTCGGCCCAGTACCGGGCGCCGTCGGGTCCGGCGTCGGCAATGAGCTTGGCTGCGGCACCGGCGGAGCGCACATCGTTCCAGAGCAGCGCCGGACGGACCACTGCACCGGTTTCGTCCAGGCAGACCATGCCGTGCTGCTGCCCGCCCACCGAGACCGCATCGACGTCGTCCAGTCCCCCGGCAGCCGCGGCTGCTTCCAGGAGCGCCACCCACCAGGCTTCCGGGTCCACCTCCGTGCCCGCCGGGTGGCGGGCCGTGCCCTCACGGACCAGGGCACCGGTCTGCGCGTCGCGGATAACTACCTTGCAGGACTGGGTGGAGCTGTCGACTCCGGCAACGAGTGGCATGTCGAGCCTTTCAACGGGGCTGCCGCCGGTCCCCCCAGGACCCGGCGGCAGCACGATGCGGTGGATTGCGGCGGCGTGCGCAGGAAGCCTAGCGGGCACCCATCAGGTGTGCCAGCGCCAGCTGGTTCAGCTTCACGAACCCGAAGTCGCGCTCCGCGGCGGCGTCGGCGTTGAAGTCCTCGAAGGACGCGGTATCGGAGAGCAGGTCCGCAACCGATTCACCCGCGGCCAGCGTCGGAGCGGCCAGCTCGGTGATGCCCGCGTACTGCATGGCTTCCTGCACCTCGGGATCGGCACGGAAGGCCAGGGCGCGTTCCTTGAGCAGCAGGTACATGTCCATGTTGGCCTTGGCGCTTTCCCAGACGCCGTCGTAACCCTCGGTGCGGGAGGGCTTGTAGTCGAAGTGGCGCGGGCCCTCGTAGCGCGGGCCGCCGTTCGGGAAGCCGTTTTCCAGCAGGTCCACGGTGAAGAAGGCGCTGGTGAGGTCGCCGTGGCCGAAGACCAGGTCCTGGTCGAACTTGATGGACTTCTGCCCGTTGAGGTCAATGTGGAAGAGCTTGCCGGACCACAGGGCCTGGGCGATGCCGTGGGTGAAGTTCAACCCGGCCATCTGCTCGTGTCCGGTTTCCGGGTTCAGGCCGACAATATCGCCGTGCTCAAGCTGGGCAATGAAGGCCAGGCCGTGGCCGATGGTCGGCAGGAAGATGTCGCCGCGCGGTTCGTTGGGCTTGGGCTCGATGGCGATGCGCAGCCCGTAGCCCTTCTCCTTGATGTAGCCGGCAGCGGTGTCGATGCCCTCGCGCATGCGGTCAAAGGCGGCGGCGAAGTCCTTGGAACCGTCATATTCGCTGCCTTCGCGGCCGCCCCACATCACGAAGGTTTCCGCACCGAGCTCCGCGGCGAGGTCGATGTTCCGCAGCACCTTACGCAGTGCGAAGCGGCGGACCGAGCGGTCATTGGAGGTGAAGCCGCCGTCCTTGAACACGGGGTGCGTGAACAGGTTGGTGGTCACCATGGGTGCCTTCAGGCCGGTTTCGGCCAGGGCGTCGGTGAAGTTCTTGATGATGATGTCCCGCTCCTGCGCCGTGGCGTCGAAGGGAACCAGGTCATTGTCGTGGAAGGTCACCCCGTAGGCACCGAGTTCGGCGAGCTTATGCATGCCCTTGATGGGATCCAGGGCGGCCCGCGTCGGGGTGCCGAAGGGGTCGGTTCCGGTCCAGCCGATGGTCCAGAGGCCGAAGGTAAAGCGGTCGGAAGGCGATGGCGTCATTGTCACGATAGCTCCAGATCAAGTATTAGTTGGAAGCAACAACATATTTTGCGAAGCGTCTCCTGTCAATGGTTCTTCGGTACAAACCCAAGCTTCCGCCAACACTGCCGGCAACCGGAGCGCGCTTTTGTTGTCTGCACCAACGAAAGTACAACGACGGCGGGTAGGCTGAAAGATGACCAGCACCAGGAAAGGAAACGCAGACGTGGAAAGCGGCATTATCAGCGCCCCCGCCCCGGCAGGCCGCGGCACCGACAACCTGCGCTCCACCAACCTCTCGCGCATCCTGACCCTGCTGCACCGGAACGGGCAGCTCTCCCGGGCGGACCTGACCCGGCTCACCGGCTTCAACCGTTCCACCGTCGGAGCCCTGGTAGGCGAACTGGCCGCCATCGGACTGGCCTATGAAACGGATCCGCCTGCCGGACGGGTGGGCCGACCCAGTCCGCTGGTCCACCCCAACGAACGGGTGGCCGCCGTGGTGGTCCACCCCGACGTCGACGCCGTCACCGTGGGCCTCGTGGGCCTGGGCGGCCGGGTGCACCGCCGGGTCCGCCATGACACCGTCTCGCCGCCGAGCGTGGACGAAACAATAAGCATTACCCGGGCCGTACTGGCCGGGATGGCCCCGGACCTTGCCGCCATGGACCGGATTGCCGGCGTGGGCGTTGCCGTGCCCGGACTGACGCGCACCTCCGACGGCCAGGTGCTGCTGGCCCCGCATCTGGGCTGGCGGAACGAACCGCTGGCCGGCCCCCTGGCCCAGGCACTGGACCTGCCGGTCTTCGCCGGCAACGACGCCACGGTGGGTTCGGTGGCCGAAAGCCTCTTCGGCGCCGCCGTCGACACGGACCATGCCGTGTACCTCAACGGCAGTGCGAGCGGCATCGGCGGCGGAATCATCGTTGCCGGTACGCCGCTGCGCGGCGCTGACGGCTACGCGGGCGAGCTCGGGCACACCTTGGTCCGCAGCGACGGGGAACAGTGCCACTGCGGCCGGCGCGGCTGCCTGGAAACGGAAGTGAACCTGGCCCGGCTGCTAAAGGTGCTGGGCCTGGACCGCGCGGACCAGGACACCCTGGACGCCGCGATGGCACAGCAGCAGACCGCAGCGGTGCGCGCCGAAGCGGACCGGCAGCTGGACCAGCTGGCGGTGGCGCTGACGAACTTCGTGAACATCTTCAACCCGGACACGATTGTCCTGGGCGGTTTCCTCGGCACGCTGTTTGCCGCCAATCCGGAACGGCTGACCGACGCCGTTGCCGCCGAGGCGGTGTCGGGCCTGGGCGAGCGGGTACGGCTGCGCCGGGCCGCGCTGCGCTCGGAGCTGCTGCTGGTCGGCGCCGCCGAGCTGGCCTTCGCTCCAGTGCTGGCGGCGCCGCGCCCGGCCTAGGAACGCGCCCGGCCTAGGAGTCCCAGCCGAAGCCGAAGCGCTCGGCCCGGAACGGTTCCAGCAGCGGATGCCGGCGGCCCAGGAGGATTTCACTGGCCACCAGCTCCCCGGCGATCAGGCCCAGGGTGGCGCCCGAGTGCGTGAACGCGGTCCAGCAGCCGGGCATCGCCGCCAGCTCGCCAAGCACCGGCTCGCCGTCCCCGGGCACCGGCTTCAGCCCGGGAAGCCAGCCCTGCGGCACCACCTCGGGATGCCCGGCGAGCACCCGGCTCGCCTCGGCCGCCAGTTCGGCCGGCACGTCGGGATCCACACTCCAGCTGCCGTCCCCGTTGCGCGTCACCCGGTCCAGGTACCAGGTGGAGTCCATGGCGAGCCGTCCACCCGGGTGCGGACGCAGCGAAATCCGCGGTGTATTCAGCACGGCCTGCAGTCCGTGCTCCACCGGTTCGCTGATCACCAGCATTGCCGGATCCGAGGCATCGGGTAGGTCAACGCCGGCCTCGGCGAGTACCGCGGGCGTACCGGCTCCGCAGGCGACGACGACGGCGTCGGCCGCGTATTCCTCGCCGCCGGCGGTACGCAGCCCCCGCGCCCGGACGCCGCCGTCGGTCCCGTCGTCTTCCCGGGTCACAGTGCACCGGCCGGCATGTTCAATCAGGGTGCCGCCGCGCAGCGTGAACTCCTCGGCCAGGTGCCGGACCAGGTGCGGCAGCGACACCCAGCCCTCCCCCGGATTGACCAGCACCCGGTGCGGCAGCGCTCCCGGGTCAACGCCGGGAACGACACCCTGCACGTCCCCGCGTTCCACCATCAGGGCCTCGTAACCCTGCCGGGTCTGTTGGTTGTGCCGCTCGAGT
The DNA here is from genome assembly GCF_020907405.1 of Arthrobacter sp. zg-Y769. GTDB lineage: Bacteria > Actinomycetota > Actinomycetes > Actinomycetales > Micrococcaceae > Arthrobacter_B. Next base: position 58,176 of record NZ_JAJJOE010000009.1, on the reverse strand, counting down.
ACGGTGAACGGATCATCGTCCCAGTACAGGCCGCCGTCGAACGCCAGCCAGTCGATGCCGGGATTCCGGGCCAGCAGGGTCCGGTACCGGTCGATACCGGCCATCCGCAGCCGGTAATAGTCCTCGCCGTAGCCGCCGCCGGCGTTCAGCCAGGACAGCGAGCGCCCCGAGGCTCCGCTGCCCACCGCTGCCTCCGTCACCAGGAGCACGTCGGCGCCGCCGCGCAGCAGCTGCACCGCGGTGGAAAGTCCCAGCACTCCGCCGCCCAGGACGGCGACGGTATCCGGCGGAAGCGGGTTCGGCATGCTTTTGCCCTTCATGAAGTACCGCGGCGTTGGATTCTCTGGTTACCTTGTCAGGTAATTTCCAGCAGTTTAAGCGAAAGACGGCGCCGTGCCTTCCTCTTCCTCCCCCGAACAGCCGCGCCGCATCCCGGTAATTGCCGACGTCGACACCGGCGTCGACGATGCCCTGGCCCTGGCCTTCCTGGCCCGCAGCCCGCGCATCGACCTGCGGGCGGTGACCTGCGTGGCCGGGAACACCGACGTCGACCAGGTGCTGCGCAACACCCTGGACGTACTGGACCTTGCCGGCCGGCCGGATGTTCCGGTGGCCCGCGGAGCAGAGCGGCCGCTGATCAATGAACCCCGCAATGCGCATGCCTTCCACGGCGCCAACGGGATCGGCGGGCTGCAGCTGCCGGCCGCCAGCACCCAGGCCTCGCCGCTGGCCGCCGTCGAACTGCTGCACCGCACCATCGAGGACTCCCCGGAACCGGTGACGCTGCTGGGAATCGGCCCGCTGACCAACCTGGCGGTGTTCCTGCGTGCCTACCCGCGCACGGCCCGGAAGCTGGAGCGGATTGTGTTTATGGGCGGGTCCGCCGGAATCGGCAACGCCACCTCGCATGCCGAGTTCAATGCCTGGCACGATCCCGAGGCTCTGGCCGTGGTGCTGGACAGCGGTGTACCCGTGACCATGTACGGGCTGGACGTTTTTATGCTCGCCACCCTCGATGCGCCGGAGTACCTGTTGCTGGAAGCCTCTGCGGATCCCGGTGCACGGCTGGTGGGCAGGCTGCTGGCCTCCGGCGCGCGGACCCGGGCGGCAGGAGGCGTCGTTGGGTCGGAGCCCCTTCCGGCGGTGAGCGCGAATGACGGCACGCTGGATCCCATGACCATCGGCGACGCCGGTGCGGCCTGCCTGATCGCCGCGCCGGAGACGGTGGTGCTCCAGGATTACCCGGTGCGCGTGGAGCTCGCCGGACACAGCCGCGGGCAGACCCTGGTGGACCGGCGGTTCATCGCCGGGGAGGACACGGTGCACGGACTGCTCGCCCCGGCACCGGTCATTTCGGTGGCCATGGCCCTGGATCACCCCGCCATGATCCGGACGTTCCTGGACACGGTGGCCCCGGGCGAGGCTATTCGTAGCTGAAGAAGCCCTGCCCGGTCTTGCGTCCGAGTTCGCCGCGGGCCACCTTGTCCCGCAGGATCTGCGGCGGTTCGAAGCGATCGCCCAGCATCGAATGCAGGTATTCGGCAATTCCCAGGCGCACGTCCAGGCCCACCAGGTCGGTGGTCCGCAGCGGGCCGGTGGGGTGGCGGTAGCCCAGCGTCATGGCAGTGTCGATGTCCTCGGCCGAGGCCACACCGTCCTCCACCATTCGCATGGCTTCCAACGCCAGGGCAACCCCGAGGCGGGAGGATGTGAAACCGGGCGCATCGCGGACGACGACGGCGGCCTTGCCCAGGGCAGCAATCCATTCCTGTGCGCTCTCCGCGAGGGCGTCGGATGTCCGGCTGCCGAGGACCAGTTCCACCAGCCGGGAGGCGGGCACGGGATTGAAGAAGTGGAGCCCGCAGAAGTTCTCCGGCCGTTTGAGGTCCGCAGCCAGCCGGTCCACGGACAGCGAGGACGTGTTGGTGGCCAGCCAGGCGCCGTCGTCGAGCTGTTCCTCCACAGCGTGCAGGGCGGCGGACTTCAGTGCAAAGTCCTCCGGCACCGCTTCCACCACCAGGCCGCAGCCCGCGAACGCCGCGTAGTCCACGGCGAAGACGGCACGCAGCTCCTGGGCGCTTTCGTCCGCATCCCCGCGGTCCGCGCTTTTGGCGAGTGAGCCGCGAACCCGGATGCGGGCGGCGTCGGCGGCTTCCCGGTCGCGTTCGACCACGACCACCTCGGCTCCGGCCAGCAGGAAGGCGTGCGCAATGCCCGCGCCCATGCGGCCTCCGCCCAGCACCCCTACCCGGGCGGGCAAGCTGTCAGCGCTCCCGAGTGCCACGGGGGTTCTCCTTGCGGTCGAGGAAGGCCTGCATACGGTCGAACTTGGCCTCGGATTCAAACAGGATGCCCTGGGCGAGGTTGTCGATCAGCGGATGCGCCCCGCGCGGGGCGGCGAAGGCCGCTTTGGTCAGCCGCAGGGCCAGGGGATCCGAGGCTGTGATGCGGTCTGCGAGCGCATGGGCGGCCGGCAGCAGACCGGCGGGGTGGTGGAGTTCGGTGACCAGCCGGACGGCCAGGGCTTCCTGCCCGGAGAGGATCCGCCCGGCCAGCAGCATGTCCTTGGCCAGCGGCTCCCCCACCAGTTCCTTCAACCGCCAGGTGGCGCCGGCGGCCGCCATGATTCCCAGCCCCGCTTCGGGCTGGCCGATCTTCAGCCGCGGCGTGCCGAGCCGGAAGTCCGCGGCGTAGGCCAGCTCCGCACCGCCACCGAGCGCAAAACCGTCCAGGGCGGCGATCACGGGCAGCGGCAGGGCGGCTATCCGGGTGAAGAGGCCGGAGTTGATGCCGGCAAGGGCGTCATCGCGGCGCCGTTCGCGCAGCTCGGCGATGTCCGCTCCGGAGGCAAATATTCCTTTGCCGCCGACCTCCGTTCCGGACAGGATCAGTACCCGCGGGTGCCGCTCCAGCTCGGCGCAGGCCTGATGCAGCTCCGCGACCATGGCAGCGTCGATGGCGTTGCGGACCTCGGGCCGGTGAAGCCGGATGTGGACCCGATCCGCGCCTTCGGTGGCCCGGAGCGTGGTGAATCCATCGAATGCCGTGGTCCGCTGCGGAGGTTCGGTCACCATGGGCCTGTCCTTTCGGTCCTGCCGGCGTCCCTGCCGACGGTCCCAGTATTACGCAGGTGCAGGGCTTTTCCGTGACGCGGGCCACTACGGCACGGGGTGCGCGGCGGCCCAGCGGACCAGCTCCGCGGTCATGGCACGGTAGCCCTCGTAGGTGGGGTGCAGCAGCTCCTGGTTGGCGGTGAATGAATCGGCTGCCTGCAGCAGGCCGGAGACATCCGCGGCATGCACAAACGGCTCTTGGCTGCAGGCGCCGTGCCCGGCCAGGGCATTTTCGACGGCGTCCACGTAGTAGAGGTTCGGCGCGGCGGAGCTCTCCACGGCGGACCGGATGACGGCGTTCAGGTCATTGATGAGGTCCCGCCCGAAGCGTTGTTCCTCGGGACTGAGCCGGCCGCAGCCGCCGTCGGGCTCGTCAAAAAGCTGGGGATACGGAAGCACCAGCACCGGAGCGGAAACCGCAACCGCGACGCTGTCATAGGTGTCTGCTAGGTCCGGCCGGAGGGTGGCCAGCTGCTGCGCCGCGTGCGCGCCCAGCGCCGGATCGTCGCTGCAGGGCGTGGCTTCGAGGAGGCAGGCCTGCAGGATCCCGGCGAAGTCGAGGTTGTTGCCACCCACCGACAGCACCACCAGGGTCGGGTCGAACACGCGCAGCTGCTCCAGCTGCGCGGGGACGGTGCCCGGGTCCGCGGCGGGGCCGTCCCCGGAATCCGTTGCGGCCAGCCGCTGCGGCCCGGTCAGGTGCCCGGTGGTGGCCCGGGAACACGCCAGATTCGCGATGTCCTGCGGGGCAAACAGTTCCGCAGCGGGCGGGTGGAGGCTGCGGTGGCAGGAATCCCCGCCGCCGGCCACGGCAGGCTGGTACTCGCCGGCCCCCTCCCCCGCCGCAAAGGAGTCGCCGAGGATGGCCAGGCGTCCGGCGTCGCCGGTTGCCTGGGCGAGCCAGGCGGAGGGCCGGGGTGGTTCCGGCGTTGGGGTTGAGGTTGGGGTCGGGGTCGGGGCGGGATTGGGCGCCGCCGCCGTCGTACGGCCCGACGGCGGACCCGCGGCAGGTGCGGTCGAGCACCCGGAGAGCAGTGCCGTCGCGCAAACGACGCCGGCCGCGAGCCGCAGTGCCGCATCCCGGGAGGCTGATTTCTTCATGAGCGTCCCTTGAGTCACTGAGCTGGAGGAAGTTAAACGCCGGCGGCCGGCGTCGTTGGCGGTGATAATCCGTGCCAACGACGCCGGCCGCCGCTTAGTACCTATTACTTAGTGCCTGTTACCGGCGGCGGCCCAGCGCCTCGTTCACGGCCGGATCCCCGAGCTGGCTCAGCCAGCTCAGCAGTGCCGGGTACGTGGACGGGTTGCCTGCCACCACCACGCGTGCGCGCGGGTGGGTTGCCAGCTGCTGGAGCCTGGCCAGGGGTGTGGCCGGGTCGGCGGCTTCGGCAAGCAGGGCTGCATCGGGATCAGCAACGGGAGCACGCCGAACGGTGTCCTCGGACACCTCTTCCTGGACCGGAGCCGGCTCGGCTACGGGTTCCTGGACGGGAGCGGTCTGGACAGGTTCCTGGGCGGGATCCTTTGCCTGGGCCTGTTCCTGGACCGGTTCCTGGGCGTGAGCCGACTGAACCGCAGGTTCCCCAACGGGAGCTGTCGATGCAGCGGTGGCGGGGGCCTGCTGTTGCTGCGGCTGAACCGGCTGGACCTGCTGCGGGAACTGCTGCTGCGGCTGAACCGGCTGGCCCTGCTGCGGGAGCTGGCCCTGCTGCGGGAACTGCTGCTGCTGACCAGCAAAGAAGGCCTGCTGCGTCGGAATGCCCGGCTGCTGGGCCTGTGCCGGTGCCCCTTCAAAGGCAAAACCGCTGCCGGAGTTACCGGATGTCGGAAGCGACTTGAAGTGCGCCCGTGCAGCCTTGTCCAGCCAAAGCACGGCCAGTACGGCGAACGGCATCACCCAGGTGAGCACCATGATCAGGGACGTGACAGTTCCGGTCGGCAGCAGTACAACGTCCATCGAATCATCTTCAAAGTCCTGGACTTCGAAGAGGATCATCAGGATCAGGGACAGGACAAACACGGCACCGGCGTACACACTGCCCATGACAAAGGCGGAACGCTCGTCGCGCCCAGCGAGCTTCCGGACCACCACGGTGGCGGCGACCAGCAGGAGCGCCAGGACGAGCCCGACGGACCAGGTGGCCACGCCGTCCAGATCGTCCACCACCGTCTGCACCAGGCCAACCAGCATGAGTACCGCCAGGGCAGACGCCAGGACCAGGGTCAGGACCAGGACCGGCCGGAGGGCCGTGAAACGGTCCGCCGGGGCTACTGCAGTGCTGCGGGTGGTGCGGGCGACGGACGGAGCGGAAACTGCAGCGCCGAAGGCCATCCAGAACAGGATGGAGAACCATGCGGAACCCGGGAAGTAGGCCAGCCCAACCGTCTCCACACCCATGATTGCCAGCAGGGAAAGGAAGGCCGCGCCGACGCCGAGCGCCACACCGGCGAAGCGCCAGGTGTCAGACCCACGGAAGACCTTGAACGCAATAAGTGCAAGGACCGCAACCGAGAGGAGCCCGGCAAGGCACTGTGCGATCACGTAGGTCCAGAAACTGCCGGAGAGATCGCTCATGTAGTCGCCCGCATCGACGGCAAACGTGATGATCTGCACCAGGGTGGTGAGAGCCGCCAGCCCCACGACGCCCAGCATCACGAACAGCCAGCGCCGGTGGCGTGCCGCATCAACATCGCCGGGAGCGATCTCTCCGCTGCGTGGCTGTGCCGCGAGGAGGGCACCGGCGAGACCGAAGGCGACGGCGCCGCCCAGGTAGCGGGAGCCGTCGTCGCCAAAGCCCGAGACCATGCTCAGGACAAAGTAGACCAGCACCAGAATGATGTATGGAAGGTTCGCGAGGAGGCGGATGTCCTGGATTTTCCGGTATCCAACCGTCGGGCCGAAGACGCCGGCACGCCACAGGTAGCTGACGCCCACGGAGAGGATGCTCAGGAGGGTGATCAGCAGTACATCAACGCGGGTGCCCGCTTTGCTGCCGTCGTCGTAACTGCCCGTGCTCGTCCAGGTCATGAACAGCGAGGCGACCAGGGCCAGGACGGCAATACCGTCGCGGACATAGTCACTGATCGGAACCCCGGCAAAGGGAGACGGCCGCTTGGTGCCGGGCTGGACTGGCGCCTGGGCCTGGCCGTAGCCCGGGTTGCTGTTCCCCGGGTACTGCTGCTCTTGACGCTGCTGCTGGCCTGGCTGACCGTAAGGCGGCTGGCCGTAACCCTGGCCGGGCTGGCCGGGTGCGCCGTAGCCATGGCCCGCCTGGCCGGGTGCCCCGACTGCGGCGAGCTGCCGGTCTTCCATGGGCTCAGCGCCGGGGGTCCCGGCCGCTGGTGTTCCGGGTTCGGCAGCAGGCGCCGATGCAACGGGCGCTGCACCTATGGCGTACCCACACTCCGCACAGAACCGGCCCCCCGGTTCTTGTTGTTTGCCGCATTCGGGACAGAATTTCATATTGCCTTCCTTGAATCTTCAAAAAATCGTTGATGCCGGTTCTCCGGCAGACCCGGCCGCAGGCTAAACCGCCCGCCGGGAAGCCTGCTACTTCGTCTTGACCGCGACCGTATAGCTCACGAGGTCGTAGTCGCTCTCGGGCGTCGAGGACAGCATGTGGACCGTCAGCTCATGGTCCTTGCCGTCATTGGGGTAGGCGATGGAGTAATCGACCCTCTCCCCTTTCGGGATTTCAAGCTTCTCTTCCTTACCGTCCAGCGATATGCCGAGTACCACTGTCGAAGTCGATGAGCCGACGGCGCTGATCTCCAGATCGGCTTCGACATCGGTTCCCGCGATGGTGTGGCTCTTCATGGTTTCCTCCGCAGATTCAGTGGTAAGCACACCAAAATCGCTGCTGATGTATGAGCCGGAAGGCACTGAATCTGCCGAATAATCCGAATCGTCCGAAGAGTACGAGGAGTCCGAAGAGCCGTAGCCCTTCGCCTCGACCAGGGTCAGCTCGGAGGAGTACTTGAAGTCGTTGCCCTGCTCGGCGAATTCTTCCTGCCACTCGGAGCCGGCAAAGACCACGAGCTTGTAGTCGCCCGCCTCGACTTCCTCGCCCCATCCGAGGTCCGTGATCTTCTCCTTGCCGTCCTCCGAATAAACCAGCATGTCGCCGAACTCGTATTCCTCTTCGGCCTCCAGCGCCATGTCCTCGTCCACGGTGAGGTTGAGGACGGCGAAGCCTGCCGAGTTGAATTCCACGTCGGTGGATTCGTCCACGCTGATGTCTCCGGTGGTGTCCTCGGTGTGCGCGATCTGCAGCATGGCCAGGGCCTGCTCACGGGTCAGGGAATCACTCCAGTTGATGATCCAGTCCGCAACGGTGTGCCCCAGGCTCACCCGCCACTTGCCGTCCTCCTTGATGGTGGTCAGGCTCATGATCTTGGCACCGCCCAGCATCTCCACGGAGGGATCAATGGAGTAGCCGGAATCGCTGAGGCAGATGCTGTCGGATTCGCTCTCGCCCTCGATGCATTCGCCATTCAGGGTGATCTTGTCGCCGTATTCGCTCTCGACCGTAATGTTCTCGACAACGGCGACAGCACGGTCCCCGTCCTTCTCACCGTCAGCAAACCGGACGTCGTCGATGTTCAGCTCTTCCCCGCCGGCACCTGCCATGATCTCGTCGAACATGTCCTGGTACAGGTACAGCAGGCTGCCTTCATGGATGGACAGTGTGCCAGCCAGCGGGGTCAGGCTTCCTTCGGAAACCACGTTCGGCACGGCCTCCACCGCGGCCTGCGCAGCTGCAGCGGGGCTGTCGCTTCCGCCGGCCGATTCGGGGACGCTGCCGCGGCCAAAGCTTCCGGTCTCGTTGATCATTTCGGCAATGCTGTACAGCGGGCTCACGTACCAACGGCCGTCGCGTTGGGTGGCAATGAGCGTCAGCGGGGAACCATCCGGTCCCATTTCGTTGAGCTGGACGGTCTCATCGATCTTTGCTTCGTCCTCGTAGCCGGCGGCCTCGAGCCCGGAGCGGATGGCTCCCGTGGTTTCAGCCGGATCCAACTGGAACCGTGCCTCGCCGGTGGTGTACTTGATCAGCGCGGTCTCGTCATCGATCTCGGTGACCTCGGGGTCTGCGCCGTCAAAGGTGATGCTGATGCCGTCGAAAGTCAGCTCTTCACCATCTTCGGAGTCCTCGTCGGAAATCTTGCTGACGGCTTCCTCCAGCCGGAATTCCTCGGCTTTGTCCTCCAGCTGTTCCTGGATGCGCTGCATCGGTTCGCGTTCCTCGGGCGGGACCATGGTGGCCAGTCCGATGAAGTCCTTGGACTCAATGGCCTCCACCATCTTGTCCGCGGCTCCTTCGGCAGACCCGGCACCTCCGCGGACCATGTTCTGCACGAAGAAGAACGCCGCTAGCCCCAGGACCGCGAGGAGGGCCAGCACGGAGACCAGGATGATGATCTTGCGGGAGGGCTTCTTACCGCCCGACGACGGTGCGCCGGGTCCGGCGGGGCCCTGCGGCCCAGTGGGTCCGCCGCCGACGGAACCGCCGTTGTTGGCTCCCGGTACACCCGGACATGCGGCTGCCTGGCCCGCACCTGCGGGGCTGGCGTAAGCGGAGCCGGCCTGACCGGATTGTCCGGCAGTGTGCGCGACAACGGGCGGATCGAAAACGGAGGTTGCCGCAGCGGGTACGTGCATCGGTGCCTGCTGCTGGTTGCTGTGCTGCGGCTGCCCGGGGGACTGCTCGAACCGCTGCGTCGGCTGCTCGGGGCTCTGCTCGAACCGCTGGGTCGCCTGCTGGTCGACCGCCTGCTGGGAGTCTGCGGCCTGCCGGGGCGCGGCGTCGTGCGTTCCGGCGTTCGGTGCTGCATCAGATTCAGTGCCGGGGGATGCGGCGGTCACGCCGTGCGTCTGCGCCGGCTGTGCTGCCTGGCAATTGGTACAGAATTTCCAATGCGGCTGCAGTTCAGCGCCGCAGGACGTGCAGTGTTTCAAGACTCCCCCAGGATGCCAGAAAGGACCCGGGAAGGAGTAAGTGATGGTCCCCCCGAGCCAACAGATACGTATCGCACAAGACCCTAGCACGGGCCGTCACGGGCTACTGGTTAAAAGGAAGGGAAGTTCCGACCCGGTTCCTTCCCCGGATTCAGACGCAGATTCGGGGAAGGTTCAGGGGCTGAGGGTGGCATAGACAACGTAGTTGTCGTCGAAGGTCCCGGTGGCGGGATCGAAACCGTCGCAGGTGATCAGCCGAAGTTCGGCGCCTGGCGTGTTGCCGTAGACGGCGAGCGTCGGAAACTCGTCTTTGCCGTACTGCTCTCCACGATCAACGGAGAATACTGCCGTGCTCCCGTCCTCCCTGGCAATCTCAAGCCGGTCGCCGGGTTTCAGGGTCCGCAGTCCGGCGAAGACCCCCTCGCCGCCGCCGGTGGCGTTGACGTGCCCCAGCAGCACAGCCGGGCCGCGTTCCCCCGGCGTAGGCGAGCCGGTGTACCAGCTTGCCGGCGAGCCTGGCTGCACCGGCGGAACCTCGAGGGAGCCGTCCTCCCGCAGTCCCAGCTGCAGGAGCCTGGATTCGGTGCCGGTAGCCGGGATAGATAAGGACACCGGTGCGGAGCGGGCCAGTACCGGAGGTTGCTCAGCCGGCGGGGCTGCAGGCTGGCTTGGCGCGGCGGCCGTGGCGGGATGCCGTCATGGGAATCGACGCTTCAGCTAAGAGTCAGTCTTAGGCGTTGGCACGACGGCGGAATGCCATCGCTGCGCCGCCCAGGGCCAGGACACCGGCGCCGGCTACGGCAATTCCGGCGGCGTTGCCGTTGCTGGCTGCTGCCTCCACGCCTGTGTCGGCTCCGCCTTCGGGCATCGCAGCCATCTGCGAACCGGCGAGGGTGCCGCAGGCCGCGGGGAGGGTCGCTGCGGCAGGCAGCGTCTCATCGAGGTCGGACATCTTCTCCGCTGCGGCGGCGGGCATCAGCGCGGGATCCACGCCGTGGACTACGACTACCGCGGACCCGTCCTTCAGCGAGGCTGCGGTCTCGGGAGTCAGTTCGAAGGTGCGCTCGTAGGTGTAGGCGGATCCGCCCGGGAAGCGGTCCACGGCCAGGGCGGAGTCTGCGCTGGTATCGCCCTCGGTGGTGAGGGAGTTGCCGATGTGGCCGTAGAACGGGTGGCCCTCGGTGGTGTTGACGACGCCGTCGCCGTCGGTGTCGGCGTCGGGACCCGGGCAGACACCCTGCGCGGCGATGTGGATGTGCTGGGCGTGTGGGAAGGGACCGTCCATGAACGTTTCAGCCGCACCGGAGACGTTGACCGTCACCTTGGCTTCCATACCGTGCACCTCCACCATCGCCTGGCCGGTGGTGCCGGAATTATTCATGGTGTTCAGCGTGGCCTGGCTCGACCAGGAGTCTTCGCCGTGGGCCATGGCGGGGCCCGTCGAGAGGGCCAGCGCACCCAGGGCCAGGGTGGGAACGGCTAGCAGGCGCATCTTCTTGTTCATGATCGGTTCCTTCGTCGTGTCGGTGTGCACATCGAGGTGCTGTGCATCGGTGGTTAGACATGGAAGGTTCGGAGCCGATCCGTTCCCGGATGGGTTCCAGGAAAAAATACTTTGAAATCTTCACCGGCTACTTGTCCGGGGAGAAAGGGACGAGACCCATCCGGCGTCGGCCTGGCTGCGAACACCGGGTATGGAGACCCGGTATCTGAGCGGTGCAAAAGTATGACAGTGTTCTCAGCGAACATATCCCCGTCCGTTGCCGCGGCCGGGTGCCGTCGCCGAAGGGATGACCTGTGGGAGCCCATGACTGACCCCGGGACCGGTCCGACGGACTCCACCGCCTGGCGTGCGCCCTCCGCGTTGCCGGAAACTCCGGAGGATGGCCAGGGGGCCGGGCTCGCCGATCTGGTGCGGCGCTGCGGGGAAGGGGATGAGTCCGCCTTCGCGGCCCTCTACGATGCCACCTCGTCGAAGGTGTACGGGCTGGCGGTGCGGGTGACCCGGTCTCCGGAAATCGCCGCCGAGGTTGTCCAGGAGGTTTACCTGATGGCCTGGCAGCAGTCCGCGCGATTCGACCCGGCCCGGGGAACGGTGCTGGGATGGTTATGCACCCTTGCCCACCGCAGGGCGGTGGACCGGGTACGCCAGGTGGCCCGGGAAAGGGACCGGGAACAGACCTACGAGGACCAGCGGACGGGAACGCCAGTGGACCAGACGTGGCAGGAAGTGGAGCAGGGAATGAACACCCACGAGGTGCGCAACGGGTTGAGTGCCCTGACTCCTCTTCAGCGTGAAGCTGTTGCCCTGGCCTACTATCAGGGATTCACCTATCAGGAGGTCGCCCTGCGCCTGGACATCCCGTTGGGCACCGCCAAAGCCCGCATCCGTGACGGGTTGAAGAAGCTTCGGTCAGCATTGGGGGGACGATCATGAACGAGCACAGCCGGAACGCCGGGGATCTCCATGAGCTGGCCCCGCTCTACGCCGTGGACGCCCTGGAGCCTGCGGAGCGCGAAGAATTCGAACAGCATCTGGCGGAATGTCCGCGCTGCCAGGCTGAGGTTGCCGATTTCGCCGACGTCACCGCCCACCTCGCCGCCGGAACGGCTTCGACTCCCCCGCCTGCCCTGCGGACTTCCGTGCTCGCTGCCATCCACGGCACCAAGCCGCTGCCCGGCCCCCAGGCCGTGCCCGCCGTCGTCGTCTCCCTGGAGGAACGACGACGGCGCCGCGGCCGCCGTCTGCTGGCCGCAGCCGCAGCCGCGGTGCTCCTCCCGGGAATCGCCCTGGGCGGGTGGAACCTGGGCGTCCAGTCAGAGCAGCGCCAGCAGGAACAGCTTGCAGCTCAGGAACAGGGCCGGGAAAACCGGCTCCTCGCCGCACCGGACCTCGCCACCCACCGTGTCGACGTCAACGGCCGGCCGGCCACCCTGGTCGTTTCGCGGGAGGAAGACGAGGCCCTGTTCGTCGCGGACTCCCTGCCCGATCCCGGCGAGGGGCGGGAGTACCAGCTATGGCTGCTTGACGGCGACAATCCCGTTCCGGATACGCACTTTTCCGGTGGGGACGTCAGCATCTGGCTCAGCGGCGACGTTGCCCGGGCCGGAGCCGTGGCCCTGACGGTGGAACCGGCGGGCGGTTCCACCACCCCAACGTTCCCGCTCGTGGCCGTGGCCGAGATCTAGGAACCGGAGCGGAAACGCAACATCCCGCTGCACATGCAGCGGGATGTTCTTTATGCGGATGGAGCGGTGGAGGCTAGCGGCCGCGGCGGGCCAGGGCCTCGTTCACGCCGGCGTCGCCAAGCGCGCCGAGCCAGGCAAGCAGCTCCGGGCCGGCAGCCGGGTTCGCGGCCACGGCCGGGCGGGCCAGCGGATAGTCGGTGGCCAGCTCCTGCAGCCGGAGGGGATCTGTTCCGGGGTCCTCGGCCTGGGCCAGGATGGCAACCTCGGCGGGATCCACCTCGGCAGGCGCGGCGGCGGATGCGCCGCCGCTAACGACGTCGGCCGCCGGAATGTTCATGACGGGTTCCGTGCTGCCGTTCCCATACATTTCGTCCTGCATGCAGTCCTCCTTCAAACGGGTGCCTGAGTAAGCAGGCTTTCCATTATTCTTTCAGACCACCGGGGCCGCCGACCAATCATGGGAGCCGCCGCTGCGGTTTCGTGGACTCCCCCACGGCTACCCTCTCCGCGAACGTCACCGGCAGTAGTTGCCCGCGGCATCAGGGGTGCGACATACTGAAGCCTAATTCTTCTCGAATCCATCCATCCCTACTTGGTTTTTGCCCTTCCCGCCCCCACCGGCTGCGCGCAGGAACTGAAGGAGCTGCAAGCAGAGTGTTCTTCAAAACTTTCGGTTGGTCGTTTGTTATCACGGCCGCTGCGCTGGTCACGGCGTTCTTCTACGGCGGGGTAGAGGCACTCATTCTCTGCGCCATCCTGGGCGTCCTTGAAATCAGCCTGAGCTTCGACAATGCCGTGGTCAACGCGCGCATTCTCGAAAAGATGAGCGAATTCTGGCAGAAGATGTTCCTCACCGTGGGCATCCTGATCGCCGTCGTCGGCATGCGCATCGTTTTCCCGCTGGTCATTGTGGGCGTCACCGCCAGCATCAACCCGATCGAAGCCCTGCAGCTGGCCCTCGAGAAGGGCGACCCGGATGAGCCCGGCAGCTACGGCTACCTGCTCCACGAGGCGCACCCGCAGATTGCCGCCTTCGGCGGCCTGTTCCTGCTGATGCTCTTCCTGGACTTCATGTTCGAAGACCGTGACGTCCGCTGGCTGCGCTGGCTGGAAACCCCGTTCGCCAAGATCGGCAAGGTCAACGGCGCCTCCCTGATCGTCGGCCTCGGCGCCCTGCTGGCCGCCGGTGGCCTCTCGGATCCCTCGCACACCACCGACGTCTTCGTCGCCGGCGCTGCCGGCCTGATCACCTACCTGCTGGTCACCGGCCTGGGTGACATGTTCGACGTCGACGGCGACGACGACTTCGATGCCGACGACGCCGAGGCACGTGCCCCGAAGTCCGGCAACGGCGCCCTGGTGAAGGCCACCGGCAAGGCAGCCTTCATGCTCTTCCTCTACCTGGAAGTCATTGACGCGTCCTTCTCCTTCGACGGCGTCATCGGCGCCTTCGCCATCACCTCGGACCCGATCATCATTGCCCTGGGCCTTGGCCTGATCGGTGCGATCTTCGTCCGGTCCCTGACCGTGTTCCTCGTGAGGCAGGGCACCCTGGATGAGTTCGTGTACCTGGACCACGGCGCCCACTGGGCCATTGGCGCCCTTGCGACCATCCTGCTGCTCACCATCGAAATCGAGATCAACGAGGTCATCACCGGCCTGATCGGCGTCGTCTTCATCCTTGCGTCGCTGACTTCCTCGATTGTGCGCAACAAGCGCGCAGCGAAGTCCGGCGCGGCCAAAGAACCTGTCTACACCAAATAAAGAAGGAGAATCATGGGCCTGAGCCTGCAGAAAGGTCAGTCGCTTTCACTGACGAAGAAGGACGGCGGAGCGCTGAGCAAGACGCGCCTGGGACTGGGCTGGGATTCCGCAGCCCCGGCCAAGCGCGGACTGTTCGGAGGTAAGAAGACCGCCGAAGTTGACCTGGATGCCTCGGCCATTTTCTTCGACGCCAACGGCAACGCTGTTGACCAGGTCTGGTACGGCCAGCTCGCCAGCAAGGACGGCTCCACCAAGCACACCGGCGACAACCTCACCGGTGCCGGCGAGGGCGATGACGAGGTCATCCTGGTGGATCTGGCAGCCGTCTCCCCCGCGGTGCAGAACATCGTGTTCGTGATCTCCAGCTACAGCCGGCAGACCTTCGACCAGGTGCAGAACGCCTTCTGCCGCCTGATCGACGATTCCACGCCGGGCAGCCCGGAGATTGCGCGCTACCAGCTGACCGACGCCGGTACCCACACGGCCATGGTGATGGCCAAGGTTGGCCGCGAAGGCTCCGGCTGGAGCTTCAAGGCCATCGGCGAACGCGCCCAGGGGCGTACCGTCATGGACCTGATCCCCACCGCAGCCCGCTCGCTCTAACCACCCGCCCGTCCGTAAGGAGAGCACCTTGTCCGGCCTGACTCTTTCCAAAGGAAGCAACCTTTCCCTGACCAAGGCGGATCCAGGCCTGGAACGGGCCCTGATCGGCCTGGGCTGGGATCCGCGCACCACCAGCGGAGATCCGTTCGATCTGGACGCCTCCGCACTGCTGCTCGGAGCCGACGGCAAGGTGCGCTCCCAGGACGATTTCATTTTCTACAACCAGCTGTCCGCCAAGGACGGCTCGGTGGTCCACCTGGGCGATAACCGCACGGGCCAGGGCGACGGCGACGACGAGCAGATCCTGATTGACCTCAGCATCCTGACCGACGACGTCGACCGCGTGGTCATTGTGGTCTCGATCGACCAGGCGGACGCCCGGCACCAGAACTTCGGGCAGGTGCGCGATGCGTACTGCCGGGTAGTCAACCAGGACACCGATGCAGAGGTGGTCCGCTACGACCTCAGCGAGGATGCCGCGGCGGAAACCTGCATGATTTTCGCCGAGATCTACCGCAACCGCGGTGAATGGAAATTCCGTGCCATCGGCCAGGGCTACGCGTCCGGCCTGTACGGGGTCGCCACCGACTTCGGCATCACCCTCGACTAATCTCCACTTCGTCTACAAGGAGCTGAACACCATGGCAGGACTGACCCTCACCAAGGGAAACAACCTTTCCCTCACCAAGACCGATCCCGGACTGCAGAAGGCCGTCGTCGGCCTGGGCTGGGACCCGCGCACCACCACGGGCGAGCCCTTCGACCTTGACGCCTCCGCGCTGATCATCGCGCCCAACGGCAAGGTGCGGTCCTCCGACGACTTCATCTTCTACAACCAGCCCGCCGCCAAGGACGGGTCCGTCACCCACCTGGGTGACAACCGTTCGGGCGCCGGCGAAGGCGACGACGAGCAGATCCTGATCGACCTGACGCAGATGGCCGACGACGTCGACCGCGTGGTCATCGTGGTTTCCATCGACCAGGCGGATGTCCGGAACCAGAACTTCGGTCAGGTCCGCGGGGCATACTGCCGCGTGATCAACCAGGACAATGACAGCGAAATTGTCCGCTTCGACCTCAGCGAAGACGCCGCACCGGAGACCTCCATGATCTTCGCCGAGGTGTACCGCAACAACGGCGAGTGGAAGTTCAAGGCCGTTGGCCAGGGCTACGCCACCGGTCTGGCCGGCATCGCAACCGATTTCGGTGTGCAGCTGGGCTAGACTCGCTTTTTCAGTTACACCCTGCGGGGAGTGTTCCGCAGGCCGGGACACTCCCCGCATCCGTATACGCAGCTCATCCAAGAAAAGGCTGGACCATGACCTCACCGCTGACTCCCCCGGACGCCACCGAAGCCGCCCTGGTGCTGAACGCTCCGGAACCGCCCGCTCCGGTCGCTCCCGAGAGCGCTCCGGGCATGGTTCCGGTGCCGGAGGAACGCCGCGTCGAAATCGCCGCCCAGGCCAAGTCCTTCATGGAGGAAGTGTCCAAGCTGGATGCACGCAGCCCGGAATTCACCGCACAGGTGGATTCCATCAACAAGCTGGCCGGCGCGGAAATGGTGCAGTCCGCCGGGTATTCCTCCCGCCTGCTGGACCGTTCCTCCACCTCGGTGAACGGGGCGAAGAAATCCGGCAACGACGCGCAGAAGAAGGTCGCCGTCACCCTGGGCGACCTGCGCAGCACCGTCGAGGACCTGACCCCGAACCAGGCGAATCTGGGCACCGGCCGCAAGATCCTGGGCATCATCCCGGGCGGCAACAAGCTGGCCAAGTACTTCCAGAAGTACGAGTCCGCCCAGGTGCAGCTGGACAAGATCATCAAGGCCCTGATGGCCGGCCAGGATGAGCTGCTCAAGGACAACGCCGCCCTCGCCGGGGAAAAGGTCGAGCTGTGGAAGACCATGCAGACGCTGAGCGAATACTCCGTGCTCGCCGAGTCCCTCGATGCCGCCTGCGTGGAGAAGGTCAACAAGCTCAAGAACTCCGGGCAGATTGAGCAGGCCAACGCCCTGGAGGCGGACGTGCTCTTCCCCATCCGCCAGCGCCGCCAGGACATCCTCACCCAGCTGGCCGTGTCCGTGCAGGGCTACCTGGCCATGGACCTGATCCGCAAGAACAACGTGGAACTGATCAAGGGCGTCGAGCGCGCACGCACCACCACCATTTCCGCGCTGCGCACCGCCGTGATTGTTGCCCAGGCCCTGGCCAACCAGAAGATGGTGCTGGACCAGATCGACGCGGTGAACACCACCACGAACAACATGATCCTGAGCACCAGCGAAATGCTCAAGGACCAGACCGCCCGGATCCACCAGCAGGCCTCCACCTCCGGCGTGAGCGTGGAAACCCTGCAGAAGGCGTTCGACAACGTGTACCAGACCATGGACGCGATCGATACGTTCCGCTCCGAGGCGGCCCGCAACATGGAGGGCACCGTGAAGTCCCTGGAGTCCACCATCACGCAGGCCAAGCCGTACCTCGAGCGGTCCCGCCAGAGCGAGTCCCGCTAGATGCCGGACAGGACAGCTCCGGCGGGCAGGGGACGGCCATGCCAGTAGGCAAGTTCTTCGGTTCCCTCTTTGGCAACTCGCCCGAGCCGGAACCGGCCCCGGAGCTGTCCGCAGCCGCATCGGCGTCGGGCCCCGACGCCGAACACCAGGAGACCGTAAAGTCCCTGGAGAACCTGCGCACCGCGGTGCGCCGGGCCGGCGGCGCCCTGCCGACGTCGGTGTCCTCCATGGTCCGGCAGATCGACGACATCCTGGCACCGCTGGTGGACTACGTGGGCAGCCACGGTGCCTCCACCGAACAAAACGTGCTGCTCAACGCCATCATCACCAATTACCTCCCCACTCCCCTGCGTGCCTATGTGGCCCTCAGCGACCGAGAGCGGACCGAGACCTCAGAGGCCACCACATTGCTCGTTGACCAGCTGACCATCCTGGAAGGCATTGCCCGGGACCTGGAGAACCAGGTCCGCACCGGCGCCATTGCCGAGCTGTCCGCCCACGGACGGTTCCTCGATGACAAGTTCTCCCCCTCCTCCCTGACCTTCGGGGAGCACTGATGGGAACCCTGGTAGCCGGCGCCAACGCCGCCCTTACCGCGGAAAACCCCGGCCTGACCTCCGTCATGGTGGGCCTGGGCTGGGATGTCATCCCCAGCCGCGGACCCGCGTCCGAGCTGGTTCCGCTGACGCTGCTGTGCGGCGCCGACGGCCGGGTCCTCTCCGACGCGCACCTGGTGTTCTTCAACCAGATCGCCAGCCCGGAGGGTTCGGTTCTGTTCGAGGGCGACGACGACACCGAGCAGATCGACGTCGATCTGTCCCGGGTGCCGGCGGCCGTCTCGAAGATCGTGTTCGCCGTGTATGCCGATCCGGAGATGCGCGGTCCCGGCACCTTTGCGGCCGTACGCAGCGCCTACATCCGGGTGGCCCGCCCCGACGGCGGGGAGCTGGTCCGCTTCGACCTGCCCTCGGCCAACCGGGACAGCATCACCGCCATGATGTTCGGCGAGCTGTACCGGCACCGCACCGACTGGAAATTCCGCGCCCTGGGCCAGGGGTACACCACCGGCCTGCTCGGCCTGGCTGCCGACTTCGGATTCGATCTTTAGGCGATGGCCGTCAACCGCTCGTCGGCCGTCCGCACCGACCTTCCTTTCCTGAGCCGCCGGGTCAAACCGCGCGCTGCGGCTCCGGCTGCATCCCCGGCCGCCGCCGCACCGAAAACGACGCCGGCACCTGCCGCCGCGCCGAACCCGGCACCGCGCACCACGCCGACGCCGACTCCGGCTGCCCGGCCGGCGTCGCCTGCTCCGGGGTCCCTCTCGCTGTCCCCGCCGCCGCGGCAGGAGGCCGCACCGTCGGTCTCCCCGTCGCTCTCGCTGGGCCTGTCCCCCAATGCCGAGGCTGCCAGCAGCCGCGCCGGTGCCACCGCGCGGCCGACGTCCGCGGCACGCTCACCGGAACCCGTATCCACCGCCCCCCTGCACAGCCGCCTTTTCCCGGCCCCGGGGCTGGGCGAGCTGCGCAGCCTGGACCGGCAGAACCCGGTACTGCGCCTGACCCCCATGGAATCGGCGGTGGGCAGCCTGGTGGTTGCCGGAACCGTCCGTGCCGTGTGGGAAGGACCGGAGCACACCACCGGCTCCATTGCCGCGGGCGAATTCCGGCCCGAAAACCTGGAAGGCGCCCTGGTCTCCACTCCGGGCAACCGGCCGCTGGTCGGCTATGAGGATGACCTGGCCCTGATTCCGCTGCGCCATGTGGACAAGCTGCGGCGGGCACTGTTCTTCCCGAAGCCGAAGCAGCCCATGAGCGTGGGCGTCTACAACGGCAAGTCGGTGACGCTTCCCGCGCAGGCCGGCCCGCGCAGCTTCTACGTGCTCTCGGTCATCCGCATCGGGAACGTGCTGGAACTGCGGGCCGAGGAACTGCCGTACGGCCTGGAGTTCAAGGCCATCTGGGAGTCCTTCGGGTTCAACATGACCACCCGCCACCCGTACCAGGGGCGGTAACGGCGTGCGCCATTTCTCCTACCTCAGCGAGCCGGAAACCGCCCGCCTGTTCCACCTCGCCCCGCAGGAACTGACCCTCGATTCCGACGCCGGGCTGCTGGCCACCGCACTCGGGGCCACGCTCTACTGCCCGGCCACGCGGCCGGACCTGGTCAAGGACGTCCGCAAGCAGGCCGCCCGCGGTGCCCTCAGCATGGTCATCTGCCTCGAGGATTCCATTGCCGACGCCGATGTCCCGGCCGCCGAAACCAACGTCGTGGGAGCCCTCGCGGAGCTGCACACTGCCGGCATCCGCGGCTCCGGCGATCCCGAAGACCTGATGCTCTTTGTCCGGGTGCGCACCCCGGAGCAGCTGCTGAGCCTCGCCGAGCGCAGCGGAAATTCCCTGGACGTCCTCACCGGGTTCGTGATTCCGAAGTTCGAAAACACCACCGGTGCCGCCCGGCGCTTCCTCGACGCCCTGCACACCGTGAATGACACCCGGTGGGCCGCCGATCCCGGGGCCCGGCCGCTGCGCATCATGCCGATCCTCGAGTCGCCCCTGATGATCCACGCCGAGACCCGCACCTCTACCCTCACGGGCATCTTCGAGGTGCTGGAAGCGAACCGTCCGGACATCCTTGCCGTGCGGATCGGCGCCACCGACATGTCCAGCGCCTACGGTCTGCGCCGCTCCCGGGACCTCACCATTTACGACGTCAAGGTGGTCTCGGCGGTGATCGGGGACATCGTCAACATGCTCGGCCGGCCGGACGGCTTTGTCATCAGCGGCCCGGTCTGGGAACACTACAGCTCCGGCGAGCGGCTGCTGCGCCCGATGCTGCGCTCCTCCCCCTTCGCGGACGCCGACGAACTGGGCCTGCGCCAGCGGCTGCTGACCGCGAACCTGGACGGGCTGATCCGCGAAATCGAACTGGACCAGGCGAACGGACTGCTCGGCAAGACCGTTATCCACCCCTCGCACGTTCCACTGGTCCACGCCATGTCCGTGATCAGCCACGAGGAGTACCTGGACGCACTGCACATTTCCGGTGCGTCCGGCGGCGGTGCCGCGGCGTCGCCGTACCGCAACAAGATGAACGAAATGAAACCGCATCAGGCGTGGGCAGCTTCCACCCTCGTCCGGGCCGCCGCCTTCGGCGTCGCTGCCCCCGACATCACTTATGTAGATCTTCTGGAAGCGAGCATGAATTGAAGCACCACCCCTGGACCGGCGGATTTGTGAACGAGGCCCTGGGAGTGCGGATCACCTCCGATCCTGCCGCGCTGCTGCCGGTGGAGGACCTGGTGGGACTGGCCCTGCGCCGCAACCCGCGCCGGGCGCACCTGCTGGTTTCCCGGGTGCTGGCCAAGCATGTGCCTACCGAGCCGGCGTTGGTCCTGGCCGCCGGCGAGCTGCTGGGCGCCCTGGCCGGGGCGGCACTCGGCAGCACGGTCGACGACGCCGTGCTGCGCGGCGTCGCCGGTGAACTCGCGGCGGTGCTCGAGGGCGGCGACGATACGGCCGAGCCGGCGAGCGACGATGACGGCGGCCGCCCCAC
Source organism: Arthrobacter sp. zg-Y769 (assembly GCF_020907405.1). Lineage (GTDB taxonomy): Bacteria > Actinomycetota > Actinomycetes > Actinomycetales > Micrococcaceae > Arthrobacter_B. The sequence goes on along the minus strand of NZ_JAJJOE010000009.1, from coordinate 37,484 downwards.
CGCGTCCCGGTCACCGCGCGCCCGGCTGCAGTATGCCCGGGAACGGCTGTGGGACCTGCCGATTTCCCACCCCGGAGTGGTGACCATTGGCTACGCCGAGACCGCCACCGGGCTGGGCCGGCTTGTAGCCGACATGCTGGGTTCCTACTACATCCACTCCACCCGGCACGCCCCGGCAGGAGCCGTGGCCTACGGGGCGTTCGAGGAAGCCCATTCCCACGCCACCTCGCACCGGCTGCTGCCCGTGGATCCGGCGCTGCTGAACAGCCCCGCTCCGGTGGTGCTGGTGGACGACGAGCTCAGCACCGGCGCCACCGTCATCAACACCATCACCGAACTGCATGCCGCCGCACCGCATCCGCTGTATGTGGTGGCCTCGCTGATCGACCTGCGCTCCGACGCGGACCGGACCCGCTTCGACGAGCTGGCCGCAGAACTGGGCTGCAGCATCCGTGTGGTTGCATTGGGGACGGGCCGGATCGAACTGGGCGAGGACATCCTGGCCCGGGCAGAGAAATTGATCGGCGGGCTTCCGGAGCCCGCTGCCGCATCCGATGCCGCCGAACCCGGCACCGTGACCGTGCTGGATTACTCCGGTGCCGCACGCCGGCTTCGCAGTGACCGTTTCGGCAACCGTGCCGGCGTTTCCAGCGATTACCTCGGCAGCCTGCCGGACGGCCTGCCGGGAGCCGTCTCCGCCGAGAGCCTGGCACTCGTTGCCGCCCGCATCTCCGCCGCCCTGCCGGCTGCAGAAGACAGTCCCGTGCTGGTGCTGGGCTGCGAGGAGTTCATCCATGTGCCGCTGACCATCGCCAACGCGGTAGCCGAAGCCCTGCCGGGCACCTCCGTCCGGTTCTCCACCACCACCCGCTCCCCCATCGTGCCGATCGACCGGCCGGACTACGCCATTGCCAATAGCGTGGACTTCGCCAGCCACGATGTCACCGAGGACGGTCCCGGCCCGCGGCACGCCTACAACGTGGGTCCGCGCCGAGCTGCCGACGGCTCGGGTGTAGAGGGCTCTGACGCAGACGGTTTGGGCGCGGACACGGGCTTCGGCAGCATTATCCTGCTGCCCGAACCCGGCACCGACCCTGCCTCCATCACCGGCCCGGGCAGCGTGACCGAGGCGCTCCGCGCAGTGACCGGCGCCGTCGTCGTCGTACTGCTGCCCGCCGACGTCCCCGCGCCCGGGGACTGGACCGTACCGGACCCCGCGCCCGTGCCGCTGACCGGACCGGAGTTCGGATCCTACGCGCCCGAGGACGTGACCTGGCTGCTCAAGGACCTGCGCGACGCCGCGCTGGAGGCCCCGACCGCGGAACGGGAGGCAGCCATCCAGTCCGGCGGCGCGAACTACGCCGAGTCGCTGCCGATGGAGTACCTGCCCTCGGCGCAGTACCAGGACCTGTACGAGGAGGCGCTGCGCCGTTCCGCGCCCCGGGTCGCGTCCGCCGTCGGCACCGTGACCGAGCTGGCGCTGGCCGCCCGGAACCGCGAGCCGGTGCTGGTCTCGCTCGCCCGGGCCGGCACACCCATCGGCATCCTGATGCGCCGCTGGGCGCAGCGGATGCACGGGCTGGACCTGCCGCACTACACCATGAGCATTGTGCGCGGCGTCGGCATGGACGAAACCGCGCTGCGGTACCTGGCGCGTACGTACTCCCCCGAGCGGATCCTGTTTGTGGACGGCTGGACCGGCAAGGGCGCGATCACGCGCGAGCTGACCGCGGCGCTGGATCGGTTCGAAGCGACCGACGGCGTGCGGTTCTCCTCCGAGCTCGCGGTGCTGGCCGATCCCGGCCACTCGGTGGAGCTGTTCGGCACGCGGGAGGACTACCTGATTCCGTCTGCCTGCCTGAACTCGACCGTCTCCGGGCTGGTGTCCCGCACGGTGTTCAACAAGGACCTGATTGCGCCGTCCGATTTCCACGGCGCGAAGTTCTACGCGCATCTGGCCGGCGCCGATGTGTCCCGGGACTTCCTGACGGCCATCGAGGCGCACTTCGACGAGGTGCGGCCGGAGGCGGAGTCCGCCGCGGCGTCGCTGGCTGCTGCGGACCGGACCCCCACCTGGGTGGGCTGGCAGGCGGTGGAGCGGCTCAGCGAGGAGTACGGCATCCACAACGTGAACCTGGTGAAGCCCGGCGTGGGCGAGACCACGCGCGTGCTGCTGCGGCGGGTGCCGTGGAAGGTGCTGGTGCATCCGGGGGCGCTGGAGGACGTGGCGCATGTGCTGCTGCTGGCCGAACAGCGCGGTGTCCCCGTGGAGGAGGTGCCGGACCTGCCGTTCAGCTGTGTGGGCCTGATCCATCCGCGGTTCACCGCCGGTGCCGTGGGCGCCGACGGCCGGGCCGTTGCCGCTGCCGTTCCGGGGGCCGACGCGTGAAAACGATGCTCGCGTCCGACCTGGACCGCACCCTGATCTACTCCGCGAATGCGCTGTTCCTGAACACCGAGGATGCCCTGGCGCCGGCGATGGTGGTGGCCGAAGTCTATGAGGGTAAGCCGCTGTCCTTTATGACCCGGACCGCCGAGGCGCTGCTGGTCTCCGCCGCCGAGGCCTCCGTGTTTGTACCCGTCACCACGCGGACCGTGGCGCAGTACCGGCGCATCCAGCTGCCCGGCCCCACGCCCGAGTATGCGGTCACCACCAACGGCGGCGTCATCCTCCATCACGGGGAGCCCGACGCCGACTGGCAGGCTTCCGTGCGCGGTCTCGTCACGTCCGGGTGTGCGCCGCTGGCCGAGATCGAGGCTTACCTGGGCCGTCCTGAATTCCATGATTGGATTCTGAAGCTTCGTTCCGCGGAGGACCTGTTCGCGTACGCGATTGTGGATCGAGATGCCCTCCCCGGCGAGTTCCTGCTGGGTCTGGAGGACTGGTGCGATGCACGCGGCTGGACGGTGTCATTGCAGGGACGCAAGCTCTACTGCGTGCCCACTCCGGTGACCAAGCAGCAGGCCGTGGCCGAGGTCGCCCGCCGGATCGGTGCCGACCGCATCATCGCGGCCGGGGATTCCCTGCTGGACCGCCCGATGCTGGAGTGCGCCGACATCGCCTTCCGTCCCGCGCACGGCGAACTGGACGACGCCGGCTACTTCGAGCCGCACCTGCAGGTCACCGAGGCGCGCGGAATCCTGGCCGGGGAAGAGATTGTCCGGCGGATGCTGGGGCTGGTGCGGAGCTAGGCTCGGGCTCGTGCGGGGCGAGGGCGACCATTCCAGTCCCTAGACCGCTGAGCGCTCCGCCTCACTGCGCAGGATGCAGAATTCATTGCCCTCCGGGTCGGCGAGCACCACCCAGCCCGTCCCGTCCGGCAGGCGCCGGTCGGCAACCTCGGTGGCGCCCAGTGCCAGCAGCCGTGCGAGCTCCTCGTCGCGGCCGCCGACCTCTGCAGGCTGCAGATCCAGGTGCACCCGGTTCTTGACCTGTTTACGGTCCGGAACGTTGATGAACAGCAGCCGCTGGGAGCCGTCGGCGGAGGAGATCATGCACTCGTCGTCGTCGGGCTGGTTGGGATCCTCGGGGTCTTCGTGGAAATCGAGCACCTTGGCCCAGAACACCGACTGGGCGTGGGCATCGAGGCTGTCGAAGGACGTGTGGGAAATCAAGGCAGTCATGCCGTGAAGCCTAAAGGATTGCTGCTCCCTTTCAAGGATAGGATCAGCTCCGCTAACTCGCTCTTTGCTGGATTTATGAAAGGTCTCATTCATGTCACAACAGCCCGGTGCTTTGAAGGGCGGAGTACGTCCTTCCCGTAAGTTCCTCTTTTCGCCGCTCATTTTTCCTGTTACGGCGTTGGCTGGCGCCGTGTACGTCCTGCTCAACGGATATCAGGGAATGTTGCGCCCTGATTTCCCCTTGCTCGGGGCGGGTCTGCTCTTTGGCGCAGTATTCATACTGCTTCCGATCCGGTCGCCGTGGATTTTCTTCCCCGTCTTTGTTGGCTCATTTATGCCCGTTTTCATTGTCGGTATGCCCGGATTTGTCTGGGTTCTAGGTTTCATTGTCGGCATGCTGATGGGAATAGGCCTGCAGGAGGTGCGGATCGCGCGGCGCAAGAATGCCCGCCAGGGCGAGTGGTTTTTAGGGTACCGAGGGTTCAACTCGGTAGGGGAAATCCGGCAGGCTGCAGTTACTGAATTGAGCGCAATGACCGGGGGACGGAAGGCGAAGCCGGCAATACTGATCGAGCATGGGTCTGCGCACCTGCAGATCTCCGGAAGCATCACGACAGGCCTGGTGTGCCACCGCAATCCCGATGTTGACACCCAGGAAACATGGGCCGTACTGATTGTCGATCGGTCATCTTCGGGTACTGCGGCGGATTCCCGCTTCCGCGTCACCGCGCCGCAGGAGTATGAGGAACCCGTGGTGTTCGTCCACGATTTGAGCATGGCGGAGAAGGCATTGGATGACTTCCTTACCACTCCCGACGAGATACCCGGACCCCCGAATTGGCAAACAGGAATTCCCAAGAATGCAGTCCCGCGGGTCCGTTGGTGAGGTTCTTCTAACCGGCTGTCCAGACGCTAGCCCGGCGGCCTAGAAGTTGAAGCGAGGCGGGGCAGGGACGGGTCCGCTGACGGGACGGTCGATGCCGATCACCCCTGCGGCATAGCTGAGGAACTCCTCCAGCCGCCGGTTGAAGGTCTCCGGAACTCCGAAGGCCTTTCCGCTGCCCAATCGAAAGCCGAAGGTGTCGGACGCGTGGACTTCGATGGCGGAGCCGGTACCGGACTGGGACGCCGTGAAGGTCAAGGCCACCGGTATATTCGCGCGGCCTTCAGCCGTCATGTTGCCCAACGTCCGGTAGAGCGCGTTTGAACCCATATGCACCTCAAGCGACCACTTTTCCCGCCGGACGTCTTCTCCGTGGGATTCGAACGCCGAAGCCAGTGCGTCCAGAACCTCCTGCGGCGGCTGGGACGCTGTCCACTGTTCCTTCTTCTCCACAATCGGTTTCGTACTGAACAATGCCACGGCGATACCCCCGTTTGAGACTGGTTTATTCGAGACTAAGTGAAAGTGAAGCTGCCGCGGCTAGGACCGCCGCGCCAGTCCGGTCACGGCTCTCAGCCTAACGCCGGACATCAAACCCGCTCCAGCAGCATCGACACGCCCTGCCCCAATCCCACGCACATGGTCACCAGGCCGCGGGAAGCACCCTCGCGTTCCATCCGGTTCAGCATGGTCACCGTGAGCCGGGACCCGGATGATCCCAGCGCATGCCCCAAAGCAATGGCGCCGCCGTCGCGGTTCACGATTGACTCGTCCAGGTTCAGCGCGCGCATGCAGGCCAGCGACTGGGCGGCGAAGGCCTCGTTCAGCTCCACGGCGTCGATGTCGCCGAGCGACCAGCCGGCCCGGTCCAGCACCTTTTGCGTCGCCGGCACCGGCCCGATCCCCATCACCGCGGGCGCCACCCCGGCGGAGGCGCCGTCGACAATCCGGGCGCGGGCGTTCAGCCCCAGCCGGCGGACCGCGTCGGCGCTGGCGACGACGACGGCGGACGCGCCGTCGTTCAGCGAGCTCGAGTTCCCGGCGGTCACCACGCCGTCGGACCGCACGATGGGCCGCAGCTTCGCCAGGGCTTCGATGCTGGTTCCCCGGCGCGGACCCTCGTCCGTCTTGACCACGCCGTTCTTCGTTTCCACCGGCACAATCTCGTCAGTGAACCGGCCCTCGTCAATGGCGGCCAGCGCCCGGGTATGCGAGCGCAGCGCGAACGCGTCGGAGTCCTCGCGGGAGATTCCGTCCCGGGCGGCCAGCTCCTCGGCGGTTTCCGGCATGGAATAGGTGGTGCCGGGCAGGTCGTAGAACTTCGGGTTGGTAAACCGGGCGCCGATCGCCGAGTCCGCCAGCTCCCCCGGCTTGGCAAAGGCCTTCTCCGGTTTCGCCAGCACCCACGGCGCCCGGGACATGGACTCCACTCCCCCGGCCACCACAATGTCAGCCGCCCCCGAGCGGATCATCTGCGCCGCGGTGATGATCGCGCTGAGCCCGGAGGCGCAGAGCCGGTTCACCGTCATCGCCGGCACCGTGTCCGGGAACCCGGCGAGCAGGGTCGCCATCCGCGCCACGTTCCGATTGTCCTCCCCGGCCTGGTTCGTGTTGCCCAGGAGCACCTCGTCGACGTCGGCCGGGCGAACTCCCGCGCGGCTCACCGCTTCCCGAAGCACCAGAGCCGCGAGATCGTCGGGCCGGACGCTGGAGAGGGCACCGGCGTAGCGGCCGACGGGAGTGCGGACGCCGGACACCAGATAAGCCTCAGTCATGCTGGAAATGGTACTGCCCGCGAAATAGTAGTGTGACTTGGGCAACACCAACCTGAGCACAACCGTCCAGTTTCGGCCGCAGCGCTGCGGCAGCAGGAGGAACCATGAGCACGCCCACGACGCCGTCCGCCGCCTCCGCGTCCACCGCGCCTTCACCCGCGACGGCCCCGGCCGCGCCGGACCTCGAGGCGCTCCGCGCGGCGTCGGACGTCCTCGGCCTGGACGGACTCCTCACCGAAGACGAACTCGCCCTCCGCGCGAAAGTCCGCGCCTTCGTGGACGAACGCATCCGCCCGAACATCAAGGACTGGTACGAGGACGCGGTCTTCCCGGTGGAGATCGTCCGGGAACTCGGCGGCCTCGGGCTGCTCGGCATGCATCTGGAGGGCTACGGCTGCCCCGGCCGCTCCGCCGTCGAATACGGGATTGCCGCCATGGAACTGGAGGCCGGCGACTCGGGCCTGCGCACCTTCGTCTCCGTGCAGGGTTCGCTGGCCATGACCGCCATCCATAAATGGGGCTCCGAGGAGCAGAAGAACCGGTACCTGCCGGGCATGGCCCGCGGCGAGCTGATCGGCTGCTTCGGGCTCACCGAACCCACCGCCGGCTCCGACCCGTCCAGCATGAGTACCTTTGCTCGGCACGACGGCGACGGCTGGGTCCTGCACGGCGCCAAACGGTGGATCGGGCTGGCCTCCATTGCCGACGTCGCCGTCATCTGGGCGCAGACCGACGACAGCGTCCGCGGCTTCCTCGTCCCCACGGACACCCCCGGTTTCTCCGCCGTGCCCATTGAACCGAAGCTCTCCATGCGTGCCTCCATCCAGTGCGATGTGTTCCTGGAGGACGTGCGGCTGCCCGATTCGGCGCTGCTGCCCGGGGCGAAGGGGCTGCGCGGCCCGTTCTCCTGCCTGAACGAAGCCCGCTACGGGATCCTCTGGGGTTCGATGGGTGCGGCCCGGGACAGCTATGAGGAGGCCCTGAAGTATTCGCTGGAACGGCTGCAGTTCGACAAGCCGCTGGCCGCCTATCAGATCACCCAGGAGAAGCTGGTGAACATGCTGCTGGAAATTCAGAAGGGCGTGCTGCTGGCGATCCATACCGGCCGGCTCAAGGACGCGGGCACGCTGGAACCGGTGCAGATTTCCGTGGGCAAACTGAACAACGTCCGCGAAGCAATCGCTATCTGCCGGGAGGCCCGTGCAATTCTCGGCGGCAACGGCATCACCCTGGACTACTCGCCGCTGCGGCATGCAAACAACCTCGAATCGGTGCGGACCTACGAAGGCACCGACGAGGTGCACACCCTCATCCTGGGCCAGCACATCACGGGGATCTCCGCGTTCCGGTAGGTTGCCCGGATTACCGCGCTACCGGTCCGCGGGCAGTCCCGCTTCGACGGCCGCCTCGGTCGCCTCCGGTGCCACAGACGGCGGTGCGAACGACGACGGCGGGGTTGGCCGCGGCGGCGAAGGCGGGTTGGGCGGGACCGGGAATTCCGGCGGAAGAATCGGGATGTCCGGTTCCGGAGTTCCCGGGTCCGGCGGGTCGGTGGGTCCCGGCGGCGTCGGCGGAACCGACGGCGGCGCTGTGGGGTCCGGGCTCGGCGGCGAGGTTGGCGGCTCGCTAGGCGGTTGCGCCGGTTCCGGGGGCGGTTCCGCGGGCGGCTCGCCCGGTCCGGGCGGCGGTTCTACCGGAGGCTTTCCCGGCGGTTCAATCGGCGGGGGCTGCGGCTGGTTCCCCGGCGGATTGGCCGGGTTCGGCGGCGGGGGCGCCTGGGCGTCTTCCCGTGCCCGTTCTTCGGCTGCCCTGCGCTGTGCCATCTCCTGTTCCCACTCGGCGTAGGCCTGCCGTGCTCGTTCCTCCTCGGCCCGGCGTGCCGTCTCGGCCTGCTGCACCGCGGCCGCGCGTTCCTCCGCCAGTTGATCTGCCATGCCGCTCTCCATCCAGACCAGGTCCCCGGCCGAGTTGTGGGTGCAGCGGTACTCGATCTGCCGCTGCACACGGGATTGCCCCGGGGTTCCGCAAACTGCATCCGCAATCGAAGCCTCGTCAGCCGGCTCCTCATTGGACGTATCCCCCAGCACCGCAAACATGTCCGGCTCGGCTTCTTCCACTGAGTCCTCCACGTCCGGCGGGAGTGCCTGCCGGAGCACGGACCCGGGTGGCGGCGTCGTCGTCGGGAAAGCGAAAAGGTCCGGCCGGGGCTCGAGGCCTGCGGCGTCCTCGGAGACGGAGCCCGGAACGGGATCCGGTGTCGAGACGACGCCTGCAACCATGCCGACCACCAGCACCACGGCGCCGAGGGACAGGGCAAATTTCCGCTGTTCGAGGGTGTCGAGCCCGGCCCAGCTACGGCGTCGGAAACCCAGCGCATACAGCGCGGTGAGCACCAGCAGCGATCCGGTGGCCAGCATCCACACAATGACGCCCAGGCTGCCCTGCAGGGCGGCGACCCACAGCAACCCGGCGGCCAGACCGATGACTAACCAGGCAGAGCGGGGATTGCGGAGACCGGGACTTCGCTGCGGCATGGACGGATTGGAGGGGGCTGCTGCTGGTGTTGATTCGTACGCCATGATGCCTCAGCGGTGTGGTGCGGGCCGGCCGCCCCCGGTCCGTGGACCCCGGCTGGCTTGGAACGGCAACGCCGCCGTCCTCTCCGGGATGCCGGAGCCGTTAAACGGGTGTTGCCCTTGGAACCACGCTAGGCGGGTCCAAGGGCAACATCTACTGCTTCCCGAAACTCGGGGTGGATTACTCGCAGCCGACGCCGTCGCCGTCGCGGTCCAGGTGTGTTCCGTACCCGGGTCCGCCGGCGTAAACGGGAGCGCCGCCTGCGTTTCGGGCTGCCGTGCAGTTGGGGTAGTAAACGCTGGCCGGCGGTGCGGGCGGGGCCGGAGCCGGGACCACGGGGGCGGGAGCAGGCGGCGCTGGAGCAACCTGCTGGCGGGCCTGTTCCTCCGCCAGCCGCTGAGCTTCCGCCGCGGCGGCCTGCTCATCAGCGAGCCGTTGTGCCTCTGCAGCTGCCTCGTCGTCAAGACGCTGTTGCTCCGCTGCTGCGGCGGCTTCATCGGCGGCTTTCTTGTCGGCAGCTGCCTGTCGCTCGGCAACGAGCTTTTTGGAGCTGTCCTCGTCCATCCAGACGAGCAGGCCGTTGTCGTTTTCTGTGCAGACGTAGACCACGGACTGCGAAGTCGCCGTGGGAGACGGCGAAGCCGTTGTCGCGGACGGGGACGGGGACGGAGAAGAGGACGGCGACGGCGAGGCCTTGGCGGACTTGGTGGAGGCCGTCGGGGTGGGTGTGGGGCTGGTGGTTGCAGCCTGCTTCTGCGTCCGGGTGACACCGGCGGTCTTGCAGGCCTTGTTGGCGATCTGCGTGACGGTCGGGGTCGGCGTCGGCGTGGGAGACGCGGTGGTCTTGGTGGGCGACGGCGTAGCGGCCGCGGGCTCGGCGTCGCCGCCGCCGCAACCGGACAGGACGACGACGGTGCTGAGCGCAAGCGCACCGAGGGTCAGTACCCGGGAGCGGGCAGAAGATACGGTGCCGCGGGCCGTCGTTGACGCGGTGCGGCCGGTGGGCAAAACAGTCATAGGTCCCCCATGGACAAGACAGTGAATGTGGATGCGAATGCATCGACCCAAAGGCTACAGGACTTGTGGAGGCGAAGACAGCAACCGGAACCGCCAATTTCCACCCGGTACTGCCGCTGCCCTCTGGCCGCTGCCCGCACAGGCCAGTAACCTCTTCTGCACGCCGACACGGGAGGCAGCCATGGACTGGATCTGGAACGTTCTCTGGCCCGTCCTCGGGCTGCTGACCGGGTTCGCCGCCGGCTGGCTGACCAAGCGCAGTTTGAACCGGCGGCACGAGTCCCGGGCACTGAACGAACTGGTCACCTATCTGCACCTGAAACGGTCGCTGGCCCAGATCGAGCCGCAGCCGGCGGAGGCCGGACCAATGGAAGCCCGGCACCGGTCCGCCGTGCAGGATCTGCGGGAAAACGTGATGGAGACACTCGCGCACCTCACGCCCGGTTCCGGTGCCGTGGAGGTCTTGATGCGGATGTCGGCCGCCAGCAACCGCTACCTGCGCGAGGTCGCCGCCGATCCGGGCAGCTACCAGTTCGCGCTGATGGAGCTGCGGCGGAACCTGGACGAGGACCTGCGGATCCTCACCGACGGCCGCCGCGACGTCGAGTACCTCAGCCCCGGCGAGGCTCCGGCACGCAAGGGGCCGCCGTCGTCGTCGCAAGGAGGAACATCCCCGACCGGCGGAACTACGTTGCCGAGCGGGACGAGCCGAACCCGTCAATGACGAACTCCGCGGTGGCGCGGCCCGTAGCGGCCGCTTCCGCCGGAGACGCACCGCGGAGCAGCATGCCCAGGACGCCGGTGAAGATCAGCAGCAGGTGGGCCGCCACTGCGGCGGCGTCGTCGGCACCGACCACCGGCACGGCCAGTTCGCGGAAGCGGTCGGTGAGCAGCTGGGTATCCTGCGACAGGGTTTCGGCGAGCTGCTGGCCCGGGTCGGCGGTTTCCGCGGCGACGCCGAGCGCGGCGCACCAGCGCGCGGCGGACGCGCCGGACCGGTAGCTCGTGAGGGCCGGAAAGACCGCCAGCAGCCGGTCCCGGTCGGTGGCGGCGGCAGCGATTTCGAGCTGCCAGGCCGCATCCCAGTTCTCCAGCCGGCGGCGCAGCGCCGCCGCGATCAGGCCTTCCTTGTTGCCGAAGTGCGCATACAGGGTCGCCGGCGCGACGTTGGCGCGCTGCAGGATCCGGTCCACCGGCGTTGCCGCGACGCCCTGCGTGAAGGCGAGCTCTTCGGCGGCGTCAAGCAGACGGTTTCGTGCGCTGGGTTGTGCAACCATCTGCACAGCATATAACGTACGTTTCAATGAAACGACCGTTACAGCCTTCCGTTCCGACCGCCGGCCCGCTCTTCGCGGTCGCCGCGGTGACCCTCATCGCCGCGACTTACGGGCTGGCGCGGCTGGGCTACGGCCTGTTCCTCCCGGCCTTCTCCGCCTCCTTTGAGCTGACTCCGGCCGTCGGCGGGCTGCTCTCGTCCGGCGCCTCGGTGATCTACTGCGTCTCGGCCGGGCTGGGATTCGTTTATGCGCCGCGGCATCCGCGGCTGATGACGATTCTGGCCGGCTCGACGGCGGCACTGGGCTCCGCGGGGATCGCCGCCTCGCCGTCGACGGGGTTCTTCGCCGCGGCCGTGCTGCTGGCCGGAATGGGCGCGGGCTTCGCCTCCCCCGCCCTGGTGGAACTGGTGCAGCGCAACACGAAGCCGATCCGGCAGGCGAAGCGGCAGTCGGTGGTGAACTCGGGCACCGGGTTCGGCGTGGTTGCGGCCGGGCTGCTTGCGCTGATCCTCGGGTCCTCGTGGCGGCTGGCGTGGGTGCTGATTGCGGTGATCGCGGTGGCGGGCATGGTCGGGGTGCTGCGGGCGGACGTGTCGCGGCGCCGCGGGGGCAGCGCGGCAGGCGACGACGGGAACGACGACGGCTCTCGGGGGAACGACGACGACGCCGCCCGGCAGCGCGGCGCAAGCCAGCCCCGGGGCCTGGGCCTGGGTCTGGCCGCCCTGCGCTGGCCGATTGCTGCCGCGTTCCTCTACGGCATCGGCTGCGCCGCGGTCTGGGTGTACGGCCGCACCCTGCTTGAGGAGCAGGGCGGCATGCCCGTAACCCTCTCCGCCGGCGCGTGGATTGCCCTGGGCATCGGCGGCGCGGCCGCGGTGCTGACCGCGCCGTGGCTGGCCCGGCATCCGATCCGGCTCACCTGGCCGGTCACGGTGCTGGCCACCGCGGCGGCCACCGGCATCATGGCCTTCGCACCGGAGAGTGTCGGGATCTCCTTTGCCACCGCCGCAGTCTTCGGGCTCGCCTACACCGCCGCGACGTCGGTCCTCATCATCTGGGCCACCGCCACGGCGAGCAGCAGCGCCGCCGGCACCTCGGCCCTGTTCATCAGCCTCATCCTCGGGCAGGCCGCCGGAGCAGCCCTGACCGGAGCCCTCATCGAAGCATCCGGCTTCGGACTGGCGTTTGCCGTTGCCGCGGCGGCGTGCGGACTCAGCGGGCTCGGCGTCGTGCGCGGTGCAGGGCACCGGGACGCGCACCGGACGCAGCCTGCGAGCGCGTCCGTGGCCGATCCAGCGTCCTAACCGCCGCACGAACACCGCAGTCAGGCCGGACGGCGGTACAGCACTCCCCGCTGCGGCGGCAGCACCACGGACGACGGCGCGGGCCGGCCGCCGGCGTCGACCAGCCCGGCGGGAACCCTTACCTTGCGGCGCCGCCGGCCGTCCCGGTTGAAGTTCACGGCCGCGAATCCGCCGTCGAACTCCCGCCACCAGGCGTGGTTCCTGCCCTTGGGCGCGGTCCGCGGGCTGCCCAGCTGCCAGTCCAGTTCGGGCGCGTACTGGGTGCGGCTGTAGTCGTCGTGGGCCGTGGCGGAGAAGGCTCCGCGCCCTTCCCCGAAAATCCAGAACGCGGACAGTCCGTACGTGAAGTTGGGATGCCCGTCGTCGCCGTCGGTCGGCACCCGGAGGATGGACAGCCCGGGTCCGGAAGCCTGGGACAGCTGCGCCTCCGCGGTGACGGGGTCGAACAGGTGCTGCGGGCCGTAGCCGAGCCAGACTTCCTCGAACCCTCCCCCGTAAGCCGCATGGGCCTGCCAGCGGCCCGGTTCGCGGCGCGATTCGGCGATGTTCGGCACGAGGATTTTCCCCGCGCCGTTGAGCGCGGTTCCGGCAGCGTTCACAAGGTCGCCCAGCGCGGCGCGGACCGCTGCCATGTCCGCTGCCCCGGAAACGGGCAGCCGCAGCCCGTAATAGTCCTCGAAGACATCGTTGTCCGCCATCACGCCGTCGAAGGGCGAATCCCGCAGCTCGTCGACGACGTTGTCCACCCAGCGGCGCTGGTAGGCCGGATCCCACACCCGCATCTGCCAGTGCCCCGGATACTGTTCCCACTCGATGCGGGTGCCGTCGAGGCGCGTGGCGAACCAGCCGCCGTCGGCCGCTCCCCCGAGCCCGGACCCAGACTCCGCCTCCGCCTCCGCCTCCGCAAACGAGACGCCGGACGTGTAGACGGGACCGGGTTCGTAGCTGCGCGTGGAGGACAGGCATTTGTAGCAAAGCACGGTCATGTCCGGCCGCAGCCGCTTGAGCTCCTCAGCCGCCGCCGTCTCCCACGGCTGCAGGATGGCGGCGCGGTAGTGTTCGGCCGCGAAGGCGAGCTGCCCCGGAAGCAGCGGACCGCCGTAGCGGATCCAGGCACCCACACCGGTCATTTGGCCTCCACGGGGGCAAGGTGATCCAGTTCCGTGGTGGCGAGGTTGTGCATGTCGGTGATGTCGCCGACGGTCCGGTAGATCTCGTTGTAGGAGGACATGATTTCGTGCATCTGGAAGAACTCCTGCACGCGTGTCCGGGCGTTGTCGGCGTACTCGGCGTAGAGGTCCATGTCCCCGATGACGGCGCGGATGCTGTCCGCCATCTGCTCCACGTCACCGGCGACGACGAGCTCGCCGCAGGGGCCGATGGTGCGGCCGTCCACCGTCGCCAGGCCGTCCTTCACGAGCTGCCGCATGCCGCCGACGTCGCTGCCGACCGTGGGGATGCCCGCGGCCATGGCTTCGAGGACCACGATGGGCTGGCCCTCGTTGTAGCTGGGCAGGACGAGGAGGTCGAACTGGTCGAGCATGTCCCGGACATTGACCGTGCCGCGGATGGTGACGTGGTCCTGCAGTCCCAGGCTCTCGATCTTTGCCAGGCACGCCTCGTAGTACTCGGGGACGTGCTCGGTGGGGCCGAGGACGTCCAGGTGCAGGTGCGGGAAGCCGTGCCGGCGCAGCAGGTCCAGGCTGGAGAGCAGGTCCAGCAGCCCCTTGATCGGTACGATCCGGGCGATGTACACGAGGTTCCAGGTGTGGTCGCTGCCCTGCTGCACCAGGTGTTCGCGGGCGGCGAGCCGTGCCCGGTACTTCTCGTCGAACTCCTCGATCACCATGGCGTTGGGCACCACCACGGCCTTGTCGATGTCGGTGCCCAGCCGCGCCGCCTCGGTGATCGCCGTCGGGTACAGGTAGGTGATCAGTGCGGCGCTCGGATAGCAGAAGTGGCCCATTTCGATCCACCAGGCCATCCACGCGCGGTGTTCGGGCGTGACGTCGAAGGTGCGGTAGTCCTCGGAGGTGATGGACAGCGCCATGTTGCGGTCCAGCAGCGTGTTCACGGTGTCGCGGACGTACAGGTTGTGCTCGGTGAGCAGGAAGGACGTGTTGTGGTCGCGGGCGGCCGCGGCACCCAGCAGGGAAGCGTAGCCCGTGGTGTGTGCGTGGTAGACGCGGGCCCGGGGCATGGTCTCGCTGAGGAGGGCGTAGGCCAGGGAGAGGAAGTTGCGCAGCGTCCAGAACGAGTCCGCCAGCGACATGCCCAGCTGGGGCATCCGCTCCGAGAGCACCTCCATGAATTCACGGGTGCCCAGCAGCGCCCACAGCGGGTAGGTGCGGGTGCGCTCGTTGAAGCCCTCGTCGATGAGTTCCCAGAGTGGTTCCACCTCGCGGCGCTCGGACAGGGCATACAGCGCGTCGAACACCCGGTGGGCCAGCGCCCGGCGCTGGACCGGGGTCATGCCCAGGTCCTTCGAGGACACCGCCATGAAGTCGTGCCGGTGTTCCTGCATGCTCAGGTAGACCGGCCGCACCCACAGGACGTTCTCCGGCACGTCGTACAGGTCTTCCTGCGGAGCATCGGAGTCCCAGGCGATGTGGATGATCCCGTAGGTCAGGTCCTGGTTGTGCGTGACGATGTCGTGGACGACTGCAGAGACGCCGCCCTTGAGGTACGGGTAGGTGGACTCCATCACGATCGCCACGTCGACGTCGTCGTACCGGCCCTGCGCCGCCTCCTGGGCGGGAAGCACGACGGCGGGGAACTGGCTCAGCGCTGCCCGGCGGGCCTTCGGGGTCTTGATCATGTACATGGAAGTTTCCTTTGCGAGACTGGGCGGGGTGGTGTTCTTCGGGGGGTGCCGGTTACCAGGAGGTGGCGGTTACCAGGAGGTGGCGTGGCGCCAGAACAGCGTGTATTCGGGCTGGGTCCAGTGGCGCTTGTACAGCGTCCAGGCGACGCCGACCAGCAGCAGGTCCGCCGCCACCAGGGAGCCGTAAATCAGGGCGGCGCCGGCGATGGTCTGCGTGGAGCCGACCAGCAGGAACGCCCCGATGCAGAGGGTGAGGTGGATGCCGCCCAGCACCTGCGGCAGCACCTTCTCGCCGATGTAATCCAGTTCGTAGCTGAGCAGGGTGAGGATCATAAAGGCCCAGGACGCGACGCCGACGGCGACGGCCAGGAGGACGCTCACCGGCTGGAGGCCCTCGAAGAGCAGCGCGATGACGAGCGTCAGGACCATGCCCACGGCACCGGTGGTGAGGATGGCGCGGTCCACCGTCACGCTCAGCCGCCTTGACCGCTTGGCGAGGACCGTGAGGGGTTCCTCGGCGATGGCACGGTGGAGGTTGGTGACGGCCAGGTCCACCCGCGGGGCGAGGTTCACGAAGTAGTAGTTGTAGGCAATGACGGAGGGCAGCATCGCCAGGAACACCACCACCACCTGGAAATTCCCGTCGGTGACCAGGAAGAGCACGAACTTGTCGGCCCAGAGCACGGCACCGAGCAGCAGGCCGCGGACCAGGTCGGTGGAGAAGTCCCGGGCAGCGGGCCGCTGCACCAGGCCGACGGAGCGCAGTCCGCGTCCCATCGCGATGATCTGTGTCAGGGCGCCGAGCAGCGGCGGGAGCCACCAGGCGGTGGGGACGGCGAAGAGCGCGACGGCGTAGGCCACCCAGGCGATCGCCCAGAGGCCGCGGCGGTCCCCGACGTTGGCGAGGACCAGGGACTGGACGAAGACCAGGTGCAGCGCACACAGGGCCGCGTAGGTTGCCAGCGCCGTCAGGGACCAGCCGGTGGCGAGCCAGAGCGGAACCACGAAGACGATCACCAGCGGCAGGGCGCCAAGGAACATTGCGGGCCAGGTGGCGCAGAACCGTCGGGTGATTGCGGCCATGTCGCGGGCGGCCATCAGGTCGCCGATCGCCCGGTAAACGGGCAGGCACGCGGCCTGCGCCAGCCACGGCACGGTGATGGACGAGGCGAGCACCACCAGGGTGAGCTGCACGCCGCCTACGGTGACGGCTGCCATCTCCGGGCTGACCAGCGGGTAGACAAGGTTCAGGAGAATGACGGGTGAGAGGTACAGCAGCAGCCCGGCACCGGGCCGTGCGGCGCCGTCGGCCTTGACCCGTTCGCCGGTGGTCCTGACGCCTTCGCCGGGGCTGACCCGTTCGCCGGGGCCTGCCGTCCGGGGACGGGCCAGCATCAGCAGGGCGACCATCAGCAGCAGCGCGCCGGAGGCAAGCAAGGTGTAGGACCAGCCGGCAGGAAAGACGCTGTCGGCTATCGGCACGAGCGCCGTCAGGACGAGCGCGGCGATGATCACCAGCGTGCGGCGTCGAAGAAAGGAATCGTGGAGCAGAGACTGAAGAGATGGCATGGGTTCCCCTGGCCCGGCCGCGCGGCGGATGCCGGCGGCGGGTGTCGCTTTGGTGGTGCAGGACGGGTGTTCCAGCGCTGCACGGCCGAAACCGTGCCTGTCGCCGGGTGCCCGCTACGCGTGCCTGCCGATGGCCCGCCCAAAGAGGAAGGGTGCTTCACCGTCAGCTCTGCGGTGAGCACCGCCGTAAATTTATGGCCGATCCCGGTGCTTGGGTATAGGTAAGAACTGCTCGTCTTTGGCGCACATCTGCCCGGTGTTGGTGTGCGGGATACCTGCGGAAGGGCTGCGCATTACGCGGTGGGGTGGGTCAGCTCCACGTTCGAACCGCGAGGAAAAAGGCGAAGGTGGCCAGCCCCAGGGCGGCGCCGGACAGTGCCTCCCGCCGGGTATGTTCCCCGAGGGACACCCGGCTGAGAATCATCAACGGCAACAAGATCAGCAGCCACGCCCAGTTGGCCCCGTAGGTCGCGATGATCCAGAGCACGCCGAAGGTCAGCACCGACACATGCGCCGACACGTTGAGCCATCGCCGGAAGAAGACGAGGCCCACGTTGCCGAACAAAAGCGCGGTCACCGTGGCCGGCACCGGTGAGGGTACGGGCAGGAGGAAGCAGACGATGACGCCGGCAAGCATCAGGGCGGCTACCAGGGCGGCCCGCCGGCTGTCCGGGATGCCGCGGCGTCGGAACAGCCCCTTGGTGCCCTTGTAAATGGCGCCGGGCACAACGACGACGCCGGCCAGGAGCAGGAGAACGCCCACCGGCCCCAGCCCTGCCTCGATCCCGGCGGCAACCACCAGGACCGCCAGCACCAGGACCGGCGGCAGGATCCTGGAGAACCAGCGAGCCGCCGGTGACAGCTGAGTGCCGGGCCTCTGTTCCGTTGTCTTCACGGCAGCAGCATGGCGGCGGCAAAGGTCAGGCATCCGGCCACATGACCGGCCAGGACCTGCGTGGGGGTGTGGTCGCCGAGCTTCACCCGCGACCAGCCCGTGGCTGACGCCAGCAGCAGGGCAAGCGCCGCACCCACCGCCGGGATCGGTGCCAGCAGGGCCAAACCCACGTAGGCGGCGACGGCGGAATGCACCGAGAGCTTCCACACCAGGTTCGCGGCCAGGCACAGCATCATGCCGATGAAGACGCCGCCGATTTCGCCGAACATTGCGGCCGGGGCGTCCATCAGGACCAGGAGCAGCGCGCCGATGCCCAGCGACACCGCGGACGCGGCCAGGATCGGAGCCCGTTGCGTCCGCACTCCCACGTGATGGTCGGTCACCCTGCCGCGCCGCTTCAGCCATAGAATCCCGGCGAAGGGCAACCCCACTGTGAACAGCGCTGCCACGATGCCCTGCAACCAGGTCACGCCCGGGGTGAGCAGGGGCTGCAGCAGCAGGAGGATTCCCACGAGGACCGTCGGGGCGGAGGCTTCCGTGACGATGCGCGCCAGGCGGGTGGAGGTGGTGGCGGCGCGTGGTGCGGGGAGCTGCAGGGTTTCGGGCATCCGTCGATTCTACTGGGGACGAGGGATGTACGGCTGCGGAGCACGGCACAGCATAGGTGAATATCGGACCGCATCTGATGTGCGCTGTAGGCTGTGAATCCGCTTTCGTGATGCACACGTTTTTCACCCACTAGATTGAGGCGACAAATGGCTAGGAAGAGATTCGATGTCGAAATTCCAGATGGACAGCATCTGGGATTTTCAAGGGATACCGATGGTGCGTATCGCGCTCATCTGTTTGACGATGAAACCAACGATCTAGTCGGGCATGCAGAGCTCTTCGAACAACAGGGCGAGGAAACCCAGTCGCCGAGCGTCGAGTACATCTATATGGCAGATTCGCGCCCGACAAAGGGTCACGAATTAACCGATGAGGAACTCGATGAAACTGTCGAAGCACTGATTAACCTTGCAGTGATCGCAGCCATGCTTGCTGTTAAAGCGGCACCCCACGTCGCGGGCTGGTGGCGTGTCACCGCTCTACCGGCGCTGAAGTCAGCCAGCGGCACCGCGATGTCGGCAGTAAAGTCGGCTAACCAAAACACCATCCGCAGCATACGGTCGAAGAGCGGTGCTGCACTCTTAGCAGTTAAGTCAGCTCGGACAAAATCAGGCGACGCCCCGGAGGGCGAGGAGGCTGTCATCTCTGGGGCAACAGTGCCCGTGAACGAACCTAAGAAGTCAGGTTCTTCCACTCAGCTGGAAACCGCGTTCAGAGACTACCGGTCGCGGATGGGTAGTGCAGAGGCGCGGGAACGATTCGTCGCGGCCCTTGTAGCTAGGGCGTTCAGCGATCAGCAGATGAGAACGTTACGTGACGCCAGAATCGAGGCCGACGGCGTTCCTCACGGGCTGGAGGCCGCGATGAAAGGTCTGACGCCGCAGCATCTCGGAGAAACCATTTCCCTGATGCTGGAAAAGAACCCGTCGCTGCTCGAACGTCAGTCCATTTCCGAACTCCGCGCCATTTTGGGCGGTAGCCGCACCAGTGAGGGCGTGTCATTGAGGATCGAAAGGCCGCGGACGGCGGAGGGGCAGGTCGAGGCTTGAGCAGACCACTTCGCAGACCTTAGTACACACGGCTGGGCGCGCGGAGTGCCGCCCGCCCGCCACGCGCCGTCGTCGTTAGTCCAGGCCATCCCGGATGATCGGGCAGGTCATGCAGTGCCCGCCGCCGCGGCCGCGGCCGAGTTCGGCACCGACAATCGGGATTCGACGCCGGCGTTCCGCAGCGCCGCATTGGTCTGGGTGTTGCGGTCATAGGTAAACACCACGCCCGGCTCCAGGGCGACGGCGTTGTTCGCACTGTCCCACTGCTGCCATTCGGAGGCGGGATGGAACAGTTGGATGGCCTGCATCAGCAGGATTACGTCGTGCCGGGCCGGCCAGTAGAAGATTCATAGCGGCGGCAGCAGGTACCCGGGTCGGGCCCAGCAGGTCGTGGAGTTCGACGACGTCGACGCCGCGGCTGGTCATCTTGGCGACGAAGGCCGCGTGGTCGCGCTGGGCGATCCACCCACATGACGTCGTCGAACAGCAGGTCTTCACGGTTGGTCGGCGTGAGCCGTTCGTGGGTCAGACCCGGGGCACAGACCAGAACCTTGCGCAGCTTGCCACCTCCGGGTGGACACCACGCCGCGCTACGCCCTCTGCTCAGAGCGCTATCCAGCCCCGGGTCAGGGCGAGCACGCCTGCAACGGCTCCTACCAAAGTAATGAGGAAAAGAACCAGCTCCCCTCCCCGGAAAACGCGCTGCCCTTGTTCACGTCGGGCAATCACGAACAGGACGGTGGCGGGGGCGTAGAAGATCATCGAAAGCAGCACCAGGGGCAGCCCGGCGGCATAGACCAGGAACACTGAATAAATGGTGGCAATGACGGCAATGACCAGGTCGCCCCGCCGGGTGCGGCTCGGGGCTCCTTCATACGTTTCCCCGCTCCAACCGAGCTTGAGGGCATAGAGGGCCGCGAAAAGGAGGGAAAACAACGTCAGGACCGCGGTCATGTCCAGTGCGAAGTCGAAGGCATCCCCGGAGAAGTAGGTGATGACCATTACCAGCTGGCTGAGCAGGGTGCTCAGCAGCAGGGCGTTGACCGGGACATCGTCATCGCTGACGCGGGACAGGAACCGCGGCATGTCCTTCTCCGTGGCCGCCACGAACAGGACCTCCGCTGCCATCAGGCTCCAAGCCAGGTAGGCCCCCATCACCGAAATGATCAGGCCTGCGCTGACGAACACCACCCCCCAGGTCCCCACTCCCGCTTCCAGGACACCCGCCATGGATGGTTGGCGCAGCTCGGCGAGCTGTTCCATCGGCAGGACGCCGTAGGAAACGATCGTGACCGAGGCAAAGATGGCAAAGACGCTCAGAAATCCGAGGACGGTGGCCCGGCCAACGTCCTCCCGCCGTCGGGCATGGCGCGAATACACGCTGGCACCTTCGACACCGAGGAAAACGAAGACCGTCACCAGCATCGTGTTGCTGACCTGCTCGAACAGCGGCCCCGTATAGTCCGCCCCGCTAAGGTTTCCCGCGAAGACGGCTGGGTCGAACAGAAAGACAGCAAACAGCACAAAGACCAGGATGGGAACAACCTTGGCAATCGTGACTATCCGGTTAATGGCCGTGGCTTCCCTGATGCCGCGCCTGATCAGGAAGAAGAATCCCCACAGCCCGGCCGAGGACAGCACGACGGCGAGAAGGGTGTCCCCTGCGCCCAGCTGCGGAAACAGGGCTCCCAGCGTGGACATGGTGAGCACCCAGTAGGTGACGTTTCCAACACAGGCACTGGCCCAGTAACCCGCTGCGGAGAAGAACCCCACGTAATTTCCGAAGCCGGCCTTGGCGTAGGCGAAGACCCCCGCATCAAGCGCTGGTTTGCGCATGGACAGCCGCTGGAACACGAAGGCCAGCATCAGCATGCCGGAACCCGCAATCAGCCAGGCGACCAGCGCACCCCACACACCGGTTTCCTCGGCGAAGCGCTGGGGCAGGGAAAACACCCCGGCCCCGACCATGGACCCGATCACCACTGTGGTGAGGGTCAGCAGGGAGAGTTTGGCTGCTGGGGCTTTGTCCCCTGAAGCAGGCGCATTAGACACGGTTCTTTTCCAATCGGATGTTGCGGCCACTGAGGCAACACCGCTTAGACATCTGTGGAGGGACGGACCGCTTCCTGCGGAGGCTCCTCCGTCAGCGGCTCACCACAATCCTCTCAGAGGGAGACGGCAGGGTCCGAATCGGCGGCCAGCACCCGGAGGCGGATGTCGGACGGGTCCCTGCAGTGGAAAGGCATGTACCCGTCAAAGGCGGTGCGTTCGCTGGAGTCCACGTCGAAACCGTGGCTGGGCCGCGGGCACATGCCAGCCGGCCCCGCGCCGTCGTCGTTAGTCCAGGCCATCCCGGATGATCGGGCAGGTCATGCAGTGTCCGCCGCCGCGGCCGCGGCCCAGTTCGGCGCCGACGATCGGGATCACCTCGACCCCGGCGTTCCGCAGCGCCGCATTGGTCTGGGTGTTGCGGTCATAGGTGAACACCACGCCCGGTTCCAGGGCGACGGCGTTGTTCGCGCTGTCCCACTGCTGCCGTTCGGAGGCGGAGTAGTCGCCGGCGGTCTCCACCAGACGCAGCTTTTTGTAGCCCATGGATTCGGCCACCACGTCCACGAAGCGCCGGTCGCGGTGGTCCCGCACCTCCAGGCCGGGGCTGCGGTCCGAGGGGTGGATGGTGAAGGCGTGGATGCCGTCCACGATGGCCGGGTGGATGGTGGCCAGGTCCCGGTCGGCGAAGGTGAACACGGTGTCCAGGTGCATCGCGGCGCGCAGCTTGGGCATGCCGGCCACCACGATCCGCTCGGCGGCCTCGGCGGCGAACAGCGACTGCGCCAGCTGGGTGATGGCCTGGCGGGAGGTGCGCTCCCCCATGCCGATCAGCACGGTGCCGTTGCCCACCGGCATCACGTCCCCGCCTTCCAGGTAGGCCTGGCCCCAGTCCTGTTCCCCGTCGCCCCACCAGACGGTGGACGCCGCGTACTCGGGATGGAACGTATAGATGGCCTGCATCAGCAGGGTCTCGTCGTGGCGTGCCGGCCAGTACAGCGGGTTCAGCGTCAGCCCGCCGCCGACCCAGCAGGTGGTGTCCCGGGTGTAGAGGGTGTTGGGCAGCGGCGGCAGCAGGTACTCGGGCCGGCCGGAGGATTCCCGGGCCAGGGCGATGTAACCGGTGCGGTAGTCGGCGGGAAGGTCCGACGTCGCCAGCCCGCCGATGAGGTAGCGCGCCAGGTCCGCGCCGGTCAGCGAATCCAGGAACGCCCGGGTGCCGGACACCAGTCCCAGCCCGACCCGGTTGGCCACGATTTTCCGGTCCAGCAGCCAGGTCCGTGCCTCGGGCAGGTCCATGGTCTGACCGAGCAGATCGTGCAGTTCGACCACGTCCACGCCGTGGTTTTGCATCTTGGTGACGAAGTCGGCGTGGTCGCGCTGGGCGTTTTCCACCCACATCACGTCGTCGAAGAGCAGGTCTTCCCGGTTGGTGGGGGTGAGCCGTTCGTGCGCCAGACCCGGAGCGCAGACGAGGACCTTGCGCAGTTTGCCGACCTCGGAATGCACCCCATAGGCGGCGGCGGGTGAGACAGAGGTTGGGGAAGGCATGGGTGACTCCTTTATCAGCAGGCTTAGAAGCATCCTTGCAGAATGGTGCTCCGGGTCCGAATCGACGAGGAGGTTCGGCCCGGCCACTCGCACCTACCAGCTGAACGCGAGCAGCAGTAGAGCTGCTGGGTGCTAACCATCAAACCGCCTGCATGTCTCGCCAGAGCGGAAGGAATCAAGGTACTAGCGCCGCTCCTCCGGGTAAGTGATGGTATGCCTTATTGCGAGGATAATGTGGAGCGAAGCTGTGACGCGCAAGAGCTGCACACTGTCAGTCCTTGATCAGATCCTCGAACTTTGAATGCCCTCGTTAGCCCCCGGAGATCACGGCAATACAATTGACGAAACGCCCCTAGAACACGAATACCCTTCAAACATGCCGTGGGCAGTCTGCTGAAGGCCAAAGCACTGAGATTCGGCCGTTTGGCAATCTGAATATCCCCACCTGAGGAGTCCTATTATGAGTACCGTATTCAAACCCGTCGGATGGAAAGTTCAGGGACTGGTCGACAGCGTCGAGTCAGGCGTTGTGCAGTTGCCTGATCTGCAGAGACCGTTCGTATGGCCCAAGTCGAAAATCCGAGATCTGCTCGATTCCATGTATCGCGGCTATCCAGTGGGTGAATTGATGTTCTGGAACGTGTCACAGGAGGACTCTTCACGAACAATCTCCGGTGCCACGGGCCGGATAGGAAGCCACCAGATCATTGACGGGCAGCAGCGGCTAACCAGCTTGTACGCGGTCTTCAAGGGTGCGACGGTGAGGGACGCAGATTATAATTCCAGGCGTATGTCGATTGCTTTCAACCCGGTCACAGAAAAGTTTGAAGTTACTAACACTGCGATTGAAAAGTCTGTGGACTGGATCAGCAACGTGTCGGAGTTTTTTGGAAATACATATAAGACCCGCCGATCATTCAAAAAACGCTATGAGGAAGCTCGTGGCGAACTAACCGAGGACATGGAAGAGCTCATCGAAGAGCGCCTCGGCCGGCTGGATAGCCTGCGCAACTATGAATTCACTGTGGTTGAAATACAACCGGACGCAGATAAGAAGGTAGTCGCGGATATCTTTGTGAGGATCAACTCAGAAGGAGTCAGCCTCAAAGCCTCCGATTTCATTCTAACCTGGCTCAGTGTTTTCTGGCCCGAGGGCAGAGAGCTATTGGAGCGGTTCGCCCGGGATTCACGCCTGACGCCCCAGCGTGCGAGCGAGATTGCCGAGCGTCCCGTTTCGTGGACTCCAATCAACAACTATCTTGCCGTCGACGCAGGGCAACTAGTGAGAGTACTAGTGGCTGTCGGGCAGAACCGGGCGAAGCTCGGCGACGCCTATAACGCCCTTCAAGCCAAGGACCGTAGCACCGGATTCGTTGTACCGGATCGGCAGGAGGCGGAGTTAGCCAAGCTCAAAGCGGCACTGCCGTTGGTACTGAAGGAACTCCATTGGACCGAGTTCATCCGGTGCCTGGCCGTAGCCGGCTTCAAGTCACGAAAAATGGTCACCTCGGACATGAACATTCTGTCCAGTTATGCTCTCTGGATTATGGGGCGCACACGTTTCGGCGTGGATATTACAACTCTGCGTAACCTCATGGCCCGCTGGCTCTTCATGTCCCAGCTATCTGGACGTTACACCGGAAGCGCGGAAACTCAGCTACAGAAGGACTTGGATAGGTTAACCGCTATAAGCGGAAGCGAAGCAAGAAGTTTCATCTCAACGCTTGAGTCAGTGATTGCGGCCGAACTGTCCGAAGACTTCTGGACACTGCGAATGCCCGAATCATTGATCTCGTCGTCCTCAGCGCTTTCGCCTTCCTACCAGGCGTACCTGGCTGCCCTGAATATTCTCGATGCAGACATGTTTATGCTCCACAATAAAGTTCAGCAGTGGATGGACCCCTCACAGCCGGCAACCAAGGGGACGGAGGGGCACCATCTGAATCCCCGAAAATATCTAGAAAACGTCGTCGGCATACGAGACCTCAAAAAGATCAACCAAGTTGCCAATTTTGCACCCACGGATTGGAGCACCAATAACGTCATATCCGATCGTGAGCCTGCCAACTATTGGCCCGCACTCGTTAGGGAACGGGGCTTCGATGAAGAGACATTGCGGCAACAGATGTTCTGGCACGCCCTTCCTGACGGCTGGGAAGGCATGGACTACGAGGAGTTCCTTTACGAACGACGTATTCTCCTGGCTCAGGTGACTAGGGCGGGATACGAACGCCTCAAGTGGGGGCAATCGGAGGCCTTGACCGTCGTCCTCCCAACAGCAGGGCAATCAGCCGCTAACGCTGAGAGGGACATCGCAGACCTGGTGGAAGCAGGGGTCTTGGCATCAGGTGATCTCCTCAGCCCGGTCGACGATTCCATCAGAATGCGAGCAGAGGTGACCGATGACGGAGTGGTTGTCATCGACGGCCACGAATTTGCAACCTTAAACGCGGCAGCTCATTACGCGGGTGCGGACAATGTGCCCGGTGTTGAGTTTTGGCAGGTCGAGAATCCCGAAGGAGAACAAGTCGCGATACAGTCGCTGATGGCCGGGGCGCGATAGATGCCTCGACGCCACCGCGATCGGCCACCTACCAACAACCCCATTAAGGCTGTGATTTGGAGTGGCCTGCGCAGGGCGAATACTGCGGCGGCAAACAGCACAGGAACCGGTCGTTAGCGATGCGGGCACGGACCACCCCCTCCACACAAGGAAGAGCTATCCGTGCCCTGATCCGTGACCTGCGGATTAGGGCACGGACGGCCGGCGGTTGGAAACGTTAGATGTTCCAGGCCGCCGGCACGGAACGTGAATAATTCACGCCACCAAGCGCCGCGAAATGCGCCTTTGCGGACTTGATCTTCGCCACCTCCGACGGACGTAGCCTCGAATCATCGTTCGTGCTCTTCGTCTCCCGGATCATATACACCCGGTCCTGCCCGTCCTCCTGCTTGATGATCGCCCAGTCAGGGTTATACGGGCCCACCGGAGTATCGATCTTGAACTTCGGCGGGAGCTTCATAAACAGCTTGATATCCTCACGCGAGTCCAAAAGCTCAGCGAACCTGCGTTCAACATCGGAATCGAACACCACATAATCGAAGTCCGTTTTACCTGTGTGTTGCACCTGGTACATCTGGTCAAGGAAACGTTCCTTCTCTTCCTCACCATCCTCCTGCAACTCCCGCAGCTCATACACGGAACCGGCGACCTTCTCGTATTGAATGCCCTCAACCACGATCTTCGCCAGCTCGCCCTGCAGCACCCGCTTGGCCATGGCAATAAAATCGTTCGGATTCGTAATGAACTCGGACAGACGTCCGCTGCCCACCAAAATATCGATGATGGTTCTGCGAGTGAGGGAAGTTGCCTCCTGCAGTTCGGTAATGATGTCCGGCAGATCATAGCTTCCCCGAAGATCCGTATCCCGGCTGCCGAGTTCCTCACCCTTGGCGCCACCACGCAGCACCCTCACACCCGCCCGGGTGACATGGATGCGCAAAGGTTCGATTGGCGGCGCGTCCTGGATAGCCTTGATTGAGTTCTTCAGGAGCTCTCGGCGCCCCACGCTGACACGGTAGGTAGTCCTGCCGCTGATTGCTTCCCAGAAATCTTCAAACTCCTGGGTCAAGTACAGCTGCTTATTGAGCTTCCGTGCCCGGCGCTTACTTGCCGGACGGACATACTTACCGATGTGCGCGCGCCCGATGAGATCAGTAATCTCATCCTCAAATACCGAGTACTCAGCGGGCAGCTGAAGGCTGAAGCCCAGCGTATCCGGCTGGAATGCCGAGGTAACCGCACCAGCCTGGTCAATGAACCCCTTGTCTTTCAGGTGCTCCCAGACCTGGGCCGAGCGCTGGAAACCGAACCGCTCATCGGTCATCACCCCGTCCTCGTCCCGAAGCAGGATCTT
Organism: Arthrobacter sp. zg-Y769; assembly: GCF_020907405.1. Lineage (GTDB taxonomy): Bacteria > Actinomycetota > Actinomycetes > Actinomycetales > Micrococcaceae > Arthrobacter_B. The sequence goes on along the minus strand of NZ_JAJJOE010000009.1, from coordinate 10,564 downwards.
GGAGAACTCAGCCCTGCGCACGCGGCCAATATCCACGCCTGCATCCTTGTACTCCTTCTGCAGGGCATCGGCGAATTTCTTATACGACTCGTTCGCTACCACCGTGAGGGTCGCGATTCCTCGTTCGCCAACACGCTGGTAACCCGTCTTGGTTTCCGCCACGGGCAGGCGGAGGCCGCGGCCCAATGTCTGGCGGCGTTCCGTCTCCTTCCCCATTTCGCGCAGGGTGCAGATCTGGAAGACGTTCGGGTTATCCCAGCCCTCACGCAGGGCCGAATGGCTGAAAATGAACCGGACCGGTTCATTCTCGTCCAGCAGACGTTCCTTGTCCTTCATGATCAGCTCATAAGCATCATCATCAGCCTTGGTCGCACCCGACGAGTCCTTGAACGTCGTCGTCTTGCCGCGTTTGATCTGGGAGAAGTACGCCCGGCGAAGCTCGCGCGGATCCTGCGGCAGCAACTCCTGGTAGCGCGGGTTCTTGGCCCGCTCTTCAATGAATACCTCATCAAACCAGCGGGCGAAGTCACCGTCGGCATCGTCGTTGTTCATACCGTTGCCGAGGTAGCTGGCGACCTTGTCCACGAAGAACAGGCTGAGCACCTTGATCCCCCGCCCCCGGAGCAGCACGGCTTTGCGGAGGTGTTCCCGGATCGTTTCGCGGATCATCTCCTTATAAATCGCTCCCGTCGAGGCGCCAAGGCTCTCCCCCTCGTAAAGGAACCCGTGCTGGGTAAGGTCGATGCTGGCAGGCTCAATGCTCATCTCGTTGATCCGCCACCCCTCGTAGACGGGGTTGTTCGTCAGGCGGGCATCAGAGAGTTCCTGATGTTGCTTCACGCTCACAATCCGGCGGGTAATGGTGCCGTCGGCTGTACGGACCGACAGTTCCAACCGCGCCGACCAGGACGGCTCCCGCCTGACCTCCACCAACTTGATATAAGGGGATGCGTCCGCGCCCTGCTGCTGCACATCCGCAACCACGATCTGCTTCACCAAACCCAGATCGTGAGCATCCACCGGGTCCAACCGGTACACCACATTGCGCTGCTTCGCGTGCGTGGCGCTATACCGCAGCGTAAAGACCGGATCTAGTTCACCTACCGCCGACTGGGAGAGCAGCGACTCCATGTTCTGCGGCTCATCCATGATCACCACAGGCCGCGTTGCCTTCAAATAATCCAGCGGCCGCAACCCGTTCAGCTTGTCCCGGGTCTGATGAATAATCCGGGTATTGGCATTGCCGCGGATCGAGTCAATCGTCATGACCAGGATCTGCACATTCGTCGACGTCGCAAACGACTGCACTTCCTCAGCCGTCTTGCCGCTGTAAACCGAGGAATCAAAGTTGATTCCGTACTGCCTATACAGATTCTCAAAGTGTGAACGCATCAAGCGGATACTCGTATTCACACCCTCGCGGATCGCGACGCTGGGCACCAGAATCACGAACTTCGTGAAGTTATACTTCACCGCCAGCTCAAAAACCGTACGAAGATACACGTACGTCTTACCCGTACCGGTCTCCATCTCAATATCGAAATCAAGGGAACCCTCATCGAACAGCTTCGAGACGACTTCCAGGCCGTTACGGTCCTGCACCCGCTGCAAATTCGCCAGGATCAGGTCACGATCAAGCACCAGACTGTTGCCAACAGCCCCTACCTCCTGCATGAGGTCAATCTCCAGGGCTGACTGGTCATCCCCAGCCAGCACCGCTGCACCGCGCAGCGTCGTCACCAGCTTCTGCGCATCCTGCGGCTGCCCGTCAAAGAGGTCAACCACCGACGCAATCGCCTCCAGCTGATACGGCTGGCTCGCGTCAAACTGGAACCCTGCCCCGCGTGCTACGCCGTCCACAGCTCAACTCCCCGGCCCTTGCACAACTGGGCAAGGTTCGTCTTCAACTCATCATCACCCTGGAACGCATCCTCCAACACAATCAGACGCTGCGGATCAGCCTCCACAACCGCCCGAAGTTGCTCCAACGACGGCTTAACGTGCTCATCCAGATAAGCCAGAACAAGGCCCCCCGCCACCGACCGCAACTCCAATCCGGCGATCTCCACAGGATTGACCTGCTCCGTCAACGAGTAGCCCTGCTTCAACAAAAGCTCCGTCAGCAAATCATCCGCCGACGCCCCATCCGCACTGCTGCTCTCACGCAAATCCAACAAACGCTGCTCAAAAGCACCCGGCTCAACATCACTAGACAACCGCCACTTCGAAAAATTGGTGTCGTTCAACACGAAGGAGCGATAACCGACGTCGAGGTCATTCGCCACGTCCACCCGCTGACTATGTTCAGCCTTAAGTCGCTGCCCCGCAAGATCGATACGCTTCCTTGCTATCTCCGCTACTGTCTTCAATCCTTGGGACGCAGCTTCGGAATCATCAGTAACGGGCTCCGGCAACTGCACCTGTATGTACCGCCGAGTGCCGCCGTCCTCCGCATTAAGCTGCATTACCCCATGAGCGGTAGTCCCAGACCCTGCGAAAAAGTCCAGCACTATAGAGTCTGATCGTGTTCCGAGCTGAAGCATTCGAACGATCAGGTCGACAGGCTTGGGGGTATCGAATGGAGAGCGCCCGCCGAAGAGGTCTTTCAGGGCTTGTGTGGCGTTTGTTGTTGTCGGGACGTCATCCCAAAGAGTCTTGGTCACTTTACCGCGCTCGAGGGCCTCGACCAGGAAGCGCTTACGCATCGGCCCACCTTTGCCCGTAGCGCCAAAAACAATACGGCCATCTGCCATCAGTTCATCGAATTTGTTACGCTCGTTCTTCCAACTCGAACCCGGGTTTGGCGTATATCGTACCCCCGTGTTGGGATTGACAATCTCGTATTGCTGATTTGGACGCCAGCCGCCTACCTGGAAGGGGTCAGCTTTCCATGGGCCTCGCTGATCATTGTCAGGATTACTAAATCCCTTCTCTGAGTCAGGGAGACGGAAATCAGAACGGTTTTCGGTAAAATGCCGAATATTCTTCGCATAAACAAAATTGTACGTGTGAGAGACTGAAATCAAGGCAGTATTAGTTACTGACTTCGTCGAATTCCAGATGATGTCGCCGATGAAATTGGACTCGCCGAAGACTTCGTCCAGAAGCTTTCGAAGATGCGCTTGCTCATGGTCGCTGATGCTAATGAAGAATAGGCCGTCGTCCGTTAGGAGGTTGCGTGCGAGCTTTAACCGCGGGTACATCATGTTCAGCCAATTGGAGTGATAGCGACCCTCTGTCTCAGCGTTCGAGGAGAGCTTCTTACCTTCGTCATTAACCTGGCGCGTCCACTCCAGGTAAGTGTCGAGACCCTCCTTGAAGTTGTCCGGGTACACGAAGTCCTTACCCGTGTTGTACGGAGGATCGATATAGATCATCTTGATCTTCGCGTGATAGTGCTTCTGCAGGATCTTGAGCACTTCGAGGTTGTCGCCCTCGATGAAGACGTTCTTGGTGGTGTCCCAGTCCTTGGAGTTCTCGAAGTCAGGCCGCAGCGTCGCGGTCGTCGGCTCCTGTGCCGCTCGCAGGGCGCGCTTCTTACCGGGCCAGAAGAGGCCGAAACGCTCGTTACCGTCAGCAGCATCGACGTCGAGCAGTTCCTTGAGCTTCTCGACGTCTACCTTGCCGTCAGCGATAGCCTCCGGCACCAAATCGGCAAGCTGCTCTGCTAGCGCGGTCTGGAAATTAGGTGTCGTTGAGGGTATTTCGTGGACATCGTCCGTCATGTGATTTCTTCTTTCATGGTCAATACAGTCTTGTCGGTCACGGGGAGGGTCCGCTCAGGCATCAATACGCCAGCGAATCGTGAAGAGATGCTCCGTGGTCTGCGTACCTTGAAGGGACTGTTCGATCAGTTCGAGGTACTTGTTTGCCTCAGCACGTAGCTGTTTAAGGACTTCCCGAAATTCCTCATCGGCTTCCTCAGCGCGTTGCTCCCACTTGCGGGCTTCCTTCTTGAGCCGGAGCTGTTCCATTGGGTCGTCGGCCTGGCGCGCACGTTTGCGAGCATCCTTCTCCATCGCGCGGTACTCGCGGATTTTGCCCTCGTGCTCTGCCTTGCGGTCTTGTTGGTTACGGTAGATCAGCTCTTCCTGCTGGTCGTAGTACCGTGAGTTGCGGCCCCGTACCTCGCGTTCTAACTCAGTGCGGCGTACCGCCAGTTGCGGCTCGAATTTCTCCTGTTCGATCCGCACCTCCTCATCGCCAACCTCAGTACAACTTAGGTCAAGAATGTCAGTAACGTATTCCTCATCGAGCCATTGTCCGTCGTCGGTCAGGCCACCGGCGAGTACATAAGATTCGGCAATATCCTCATCCCGGGCCCTCATCGTGAACGTCAGGAGGTCGACGGTCAGTTCACCGCTAGCGCCTGCGAGTTCCTTTACCGAGTTACTAGCGCGTGCTGACTGGCTGAGCGATAACGTTAGCTCCCGAGCCGGGGTGGCGTGGCTCTTCGCGGTTCCGAGAACATGTTGCGCCAACGGACTCGCATACCTGTACTGGTGCGCGTTGTCCTGCGGCTTCGATTTGAAGAAGTACCGCCCGGTGGGGGTCTCGGCAATCGGTGCTGTGTGGAGGACGAAGGTGCCGCCGTCCCCCTCGAAACTGGCCTGTTCCGCCAGCTCATGGCGGGTGACCGCGAGCAGGAGGCGTTCGAACTTATTAAGTACCTCACCTGACTGGGCGTCGTAGGCTTTGAGTCGATCCTGTACATGCGGATCCAGGTTATCGAAGACCTTTGCCTTCGCCTTCTCCATCTCACTCGAAATCTCAGTGGCATACTGTCCCTCCAGCTCCTTGAAGGCGGAGTCCAATTCGCCGGCCGTCTTGCAGTTGGTGAGGATATCGCTGATCCGCTTCTCGAAATCCAGTCCGTCCTCGATCGCACCGAGTACTTCGTCGCTGGCACCGAACACGCTCGAGAACAGCTTGAACTTATCCGTCAGCAATTCCAGAATTCGTTGCTCAGCAACATTGCCCTTATTCGAGAAGTTGACGACCACGACGTTGTGCTTCTGCCCAAAACGGTGCACGCGGCCGATGCGCTGCTCCACGCGCTGCGGGTTCCAGGGCAGGTCATAGTTAACTAGCATCGAGCAAAACTGCAGATTGATGCCCTCGGCTGCAGCTTCAGTGGCGATCATGATCTTGCCCTGGTCACGGAAATACTCCACGAGTGCCTTGCGCCGATCGACGGCGACAATCCCCGTAGCCACTTCACCGTCCTTATTTTTTTTGAGCCATTCCTGATAAATGACGGTTTGCTCCGGCGAGTTGTTCGACCCGTTAAACAGCACCAATCCTTCGCCGCGTCCCATGCCGGTCAGAGTCCGCGCGATGTATTCTTGCGTCTTCGTCGAGTCGGTGAAGATGATTGCTTTCTCAGGCGCTCCCAGCTCGCGCAACCGTTCAAAGCCCCGGTCGAGTGCTTCGCCGAGCTTGACGGCCTTCTGGTTCTCCGTGATCGAGCGGGCGAGGGCAGCGTAGTCGCGCAACTCCGCAACCTCCGCTTTCATGGCCGTGAGTGTGTTTTCGTCCAGATAAACAGCCGGTTGCACTGCACCGTGCTGTCCCTCGGCTGTGGCACCGCCGACTTCTTCGGCTTCTTCGAGCACCTCACCAGTGAGTTCGTCGTCCGCTATGAACTCCGCAGTAAAAAGGCCACCCCTGCCATCCCGCCGCTGCCCGGCCGCTACCTCGTCTGCCAGACGACTAGCGATGTTCTCCAACGTGCTTGCGACAGCGTAGGTCGAGGATCCTAGGCGCTTACGAATGATCAAGGCGGAGAGGTGACGCTGACTACCGGCGAACGCGAACAACTGACCACGCTGCAGATAATCGTTCACCAGGTCATATAACCGAGCCTCATCCGGCGACGGGGTGAACTCCACCGTGAGCGGCATCCGCTTAGTGAAGTGAATGTACTTGTCCGCATCCCGACGGAGCGTTCGCTTCGAGATCGCCGCCACGCGTTCGACCAGATCATTATCACCGGTCATCTCACGGTTCTTGATGTACCGCTCACGGAACGCCTCGAGCGAGTAGAAGTAGGAGGGGTCGAAGATGGAGACAAGGCCGTAGAGTTCCTCGAGCTTGTTCTGCAGAGGCGTTGCCGTCAGCAGGACCGTTTTGCGCGCGCCCTTAACGATATGAGCGACGGCCTCGGCTGCTTTTGTCTTACCCGTCCAGTGATTGCGCAATCGGTGGGCTTCGTCAGCGACTACAAGGTCCCACGATTTCAGCAGCGATAGCTCATTCCGCAGCGCAAATTCATAGGAACAGATCAAGACTTGCGCTGAACGGGAACCCGCTTGCTTAAGGAGCTCATCCTTAGATTTGGGTTCGAGGATGGTCGACGGGATAAGGAACTTCTCATAAAGCTCCTGCTGCCACTGTTGCCGAAGGCTCGACGGAGCAACAATCAGGATGCTTCGCCGACGTTCTGCCCAGTACTGCGAGATGACGATGCCTGCCTCAATCGTCTTTCCGAGGCCCACCTCATCGGCCAGAATAACTCCCGGCAGGAACGGCGTCTGCAGCGCAAACAATGCTGCATCTATTTGATGTGGTTTCGGTTCTACCTGAGCGTCAAACAGCAGCCCGGCCAGCTTGCCAACGTGGTCATTCGCGTAGCTCCGCTGCAGCTCGTGGGCATAGTACTTTGCCTGATAATCGCTGATGATCGACGTCATTTGACAACCTTGACGCGGACCGTCAGCGTCCAACCAACCGAGAGTACTCGGACACAGGAACACGTTGACGCTGCCACGATGGATCTCATTCTTGTGTTGCTCCTCCATACCCACGGTGGGGCACTATTTCCTACGCAAAGCAGGTAGACTGGGACGCCCCCAAGGCTACCGACGCCCTCTGACACTGCTGGGATGCCGCGCCGCAACGGGATGCTTGCGACCATTGAATTCCGGCGGTGAGTGGCACGTTCCAACGCCGGAACCATTTTATCGTTCAATCACAGTGACGGGATCGAGCCGTCGACAGCTGAGGCATTAGAACTAATTGGGCTTGGAGACGGAAGCCAGTAGCACCGGCTTCCTCAAATCATACGTTCGGTGCAACTAATGCATAGCTCTTCGCTGTAGGGGGCACGGACCACCCCCTCCACACAAGGAAGAGCTATCCGTGCCCTGATCCGTGACTTGCGGATTAGGGCACGGACGGCCGGCGGTTGGAAACGTTAGATGTTCCAGGCCGCCGGCACGGAACGTGAATAATTCACGCCACCAAGCGCCGCGAAATGCGCCTTTGCGGACTTGATCTTCGCCACCTCCGACGGACGTAGCCTCGAATCATCGTTCGTGCTCTTCGTCTCCCGGATCATATACACCCGGTCCTGCCCGTCCTCCTGCTTGATGATCGCCCAGTCAGGGTTATACGGGCCCACCGGAGTATCGATCTTGAACTTCGGCGGGAGCTTCATAAACAGCTTGATATCCTCACGCGAGTCCAAAAGCTCAGCGAACCTGCGTTCAACATCGGAATCGAACACCACATAATCGAAGTCCGTTTTACCTGTGTGTTGCACCTGGTACATCTGGTCAAGGAAACGTTCCTTCTCTTCCTCACCATCCTCCTGCAACTCCCGCAGCTCATACACGGAACCGGCGACCTTCTCGTATTGAATGCCCTCAACCACGATCTTCGCCAGCTCGCCCTGCAGCACCCGCTTGGCCATGGCAATAAAATCGTTCGGATTCGTAATGAACTCGGACAGACGTCCGCTGCCCACCAAAATATCGATGATGGTTCTGCGAGTGAGGGAAGTTGCCTCCTGCAGTTCGGTAATGATGTCCGGCAGATCATAGCTTCCCCGAAGATCCGTATCCCGGCTGCCGAGTTCCTCACCCTTGGCGCCACCACGCAGCACCCTCACACCCGCCCGGGTGACATGGATGCGCAAAGGTTCGATTGGCGGCGCGTCCTGGATAGCCTTGATTGAGTTCTTCAGGAGCTCTCGGCGCCCCACGCTGACACGGTAGGTAGTCCTGCCGCTGATTGCTTCCCAGAAATCTTCAAACTCCTGGGTCAAGTACAGCTGCTTATTGAGCTTCCGTGCCCGGCGCTTACTTGCCGGACGGACATACTTACCGATGTGCGCGCGCCCGATGAGATCAGTAATCTCATCCTCAAATACCGAGTACTCAGCGGGCAGCTGAAGGCTGAAGCCCAGCGTATCCGGCTGGAATGCCGAGGTAACCGCACCAGCCTGGTCAATGAACCCCTTGTCTTTCAGGTGCTCCCAGACCTGGGCCGAGCGCTGGAAACCGAACCGCTCATCGGTCATCACCCCGTCCTCGTCCCGAAGCAGGATCTTGGAGAACTCAGCCCTGCGCACGCGGCCAATATCCACGCCTGCATCCTTGTACTCCTTCTGCAGGGCATCGGCGAATTTCTTATACGACTCGTTCGCTACCACCGTGAGGGTCGCGATTCCTCGTTCGCCAACACGCTGGTAACCCGTCTTGGTTTCCGCCACGGGCAGGCGGAGGCCGCGGCCCAATGTCTGGCGGCGTTCCGTCTCCTTCCCCATTTCGCGCAGGGTGCAGATCTGGAAGACGTTCGGGTTATCCCAGCCCTCACGCAGGGCCGAATGGCTGAAAATGAACCGGACCGGTTCATTCTCGTCCAGCAGACGTTCCTTGTCCTTCATGATCAGCTCATAAGCATCATCATCAGCCTTGGTCGCACCCGACGAGTCCTTGAACGTCGTCGTCTTGCCGCGTTTGATCTGGGAGAAGTACGCCCGGCGAAGCTCGCGCGGATCCTGCGGCAGCAACTCCTGGTAGCGCGGGTTCTTGGCCCGCTCTTCAATGAATACCTCATCAAACCAGCGGGCGAAGTCACCGTCGGCATCGTCGTTGTTCATACCGTTGCCGAGGTAGCTGGCGACCTTGTCCACGAAGAACAGGCTGAGCACCTTGATCCCCCGCCCCCGGAGCAGCACGGCTTTGCGGAGGTGTTCCCGGATCGTTTCGCGGATCATCTCCTTATAAATCGCTCCCGTCGAGGCGCCAAGGCTCTCCCCCTCGTAAAGGAACCCGTGCTGGGTAAGGTCGATGCTGGCAGGCTCAATGCTCATCTCGTTGATCCGCCACCCCTCGTAGACGGGGTTGTTCGTCAGGCGGGCATCAGAGAGTTCCTGATGTTGCTTCACGCTCACAATCCGGCGGGTAATGGTGCCGTCGGCTGTACGGACCGACAGTTCCAACCGCGCCGACCAGGACGGCTCCCGCCTGACCTCCACCAACTTGATATAAGGGGATGCGTCCGCGCCCTGCTGCTGCACATCCGCAACCACGATCTGCTTCACCAAACCCAGATCGTGAGCATCCACCGGGTCCAACCGGTACACCACATTGCGCTGCTTCGCGTGCGTGGCGCTATACCGCAGCGTAAAGACCGGATCTAGTTCACCTACCGCCGACTGGGAGAGCAGCGACTCCATGTTCTGCGGCTCATCCATGATCACCACAGGCCGCGTTGCCTTCAAATAATCCAGCGGCCGCAACCCGTTCAGCTTGTCCCGGGTCTGATGAATAATCCGGGTATTGGCATTGCCGCGGATCGAGTCAATCGTCATGACCAGGATCTGCACATTCGTCGACGTCGCAAACGACTGCACTTCCTCAGCCGTCTTGCCGCTGTAAACCGAGGAATCAAAGTTGATTCCGTACTGCCTATACAGATTCTCAAAGTGTGAACGCATCAAGCGGATACTCGTATTCACACCCTCGCGGATCGCGACGCTGGGCACCAGAATCACGAACTTCGTGAAGTTATACTTCACCGCCAGCTCAAAAACCGTACGAAGATACACGTACGTCTTACCCGTACCGGTCTCCATCTCAATATCGAAATCAAGGGAACCCTCATCGAACAGCTTCGAGACGACTTCCAGGCCGTTACGGTCCTGCACCCGCTGCAAATTCGCCAGGATCAGGTCACGATCAAGCACCAGACTGTTGCCAACAGCCCCTACCTCCTGCATGAGGTCAATCTCCAGGGCTGACTGGTCATCCCCAGCCAGCACCGCTGCACCGCGCAGCGTCGTCACCAGCTTCTGCGCATCCTGCGGCTGCCCGTCAAAGAGGTCAACCACCGACGCAATCGCCTCCAGCTGATACGGCTGGCTCGCGTCAAACTGGAACCCTGCCCCGCGTGCTACGCCGTCCACAGCTCAACTCCCCGGCCCTTGCACAACTGGGCAAGGTTCGTCTTCAACTCATCATCACCCTGGAACGCATCCTCCAACACAATCAGACGCTGCGGATCAGCCTCCACAACCGCCCGAAGTTGCTCCAACGACGGCTTAACGTGCTCATCCAGATAAGCCAGAACAAGGCCCCCCGCCACCGACCGCAACTCCAATCCGGCGATCTCCACAGGATTGACCTGCTCCGTCAACGAGTAGCCCTGCTTCAACAAAAGCTCCGTCAGCAAATCATCCGCCGACGCCCCATCCGCACTGCTGCTCTCACGCAAATCCAACAAACGCTGCTCAAAAGCACCCGGCTCAACATCACTAGACAACCGCCACTTCGAAAAA
>NZ_JAJJOE010000008.1 GCF_020907405.1 Arthrobacter sp. zg-Y769 | reverse complement strand
AACTCGACCACACCCTGCCCTGGGCCGTTGGAGGGCCAACCGAGCACGGGAACCTGGCCCACCTATGCAAGAAGCACCACCGGTTCAAGACAGTCGGGTTGTGGAAGGCATGGCAACCGGAGCCGGGCATCATCGAGTGGACTTCACCGATGGGACGGGTCTACCGAACGGACGCGCAATTACACGGCAGGGACTTCAACGGAGGGGGTTCTTCCGGGACTAAGTGGTCTGGGCCCGTTGGAACCGGCGGACCCAGCCCGGAGCCAGAGGAGAACACGCCGCCTTCCTGACGGCACCGCCGGTCGAATCGACGGCCTGCTTTTCCTGTCCAGGCTCTGCCTTCCTGTCCAGGCTCTGCCTTCCTGTCCCGGCGTCTCCCTTCCTGTCCCGGCGTCGACATCCTGCCCCTGTATCTCCCGCGGCTCCGATAATCAGGCCCGCAGCAGCTCGAGGATCCTCTTCCGCGCAGCCCTGCCCTCAGGCACGGGCAGCAGGGGATAGACATGGACTCCGCCGTCAGCGACCTGCAGCGAAACCGGGGTTCCGGCAGACTTCAGCAGTCTTTCCAGCCGGAGCACATCGGGATAGGGCAGGTCATGGGTTCCGACAAACAGGTCCGTCGGCGGCAGACCCGACAGCGTGCCGTTGACGGGACTGATCCGGGGATCGGCCAGGGGATCACCGGATGCCCAGGCGCGCGCCGCCACCCGAAGCCCGGCACGGCTTAGCCACGGATCAACTTCTTCCACCGCGCCAAGCTCCGGATTCTCCATCGCCACGTCCACCCACGGGGACAGCAGAACCAAACGCCGCGGTTGAGGCAGAGACAACTCCGTTAGCTGCTCGGCAAAGGCCAGGGCCAGTCCGCCACCGGCTGAGTCGCCCATAAAAGCCACGTCCCTGGGATCGTAGTCTTCAAGCAGCTGCCGGTACACGGACGCCAGCAGTCCGGGCGCATCACGGTGGCTGTAGTCCGGCGCCAGACCGTAGAGCGGAACCTCCACCCGGTGGCCCGCTGCCGCCAGACGGGCGATGAACCGCCAGTGCCAGGTGCTGATCGGGCTGATGTACGAACCGCCGTGCAGGTACAGGACCGCCCGGGCGGCAGTTCCGGGCACGGACGTGCCCGCGGCACGGGGCATCACCGAATAGCAGGAGAATCCCTCGACGCTCCTCTGCTCCACACGGAACTTCCGCAGCAGGCTTCGGGGAAGCGGGGCGGGCTGCCTGCCCCTCGCCAGTCTCGCTTCCGTGCGTTCCGCCGTGGCCGTCAGCGGCTTCCTGGTCAGCCGCAGAAACGGCGCCAGGAGCTGCATCGGCAGGCTTGCCATTAACTTCTCCCGGCTTCTGTGGCCCGGATAAACCGCAGGACCGGCTCAGCGAGTCCGGCACCGATTTCGTCAGGCGTGCGCTTCTGTCCGCGCACCTCAAAGGAGTGGTTCCCGCCTTCAATCCGTTCAACCCGGGCGTTCCGACCGATCCGCTCGGCCACCGGTTCCAGTTCGCCGGGCAGGGCGAAAGTGTCACGTGTGCCCTGCAGGAACAGCATCGGCAGGGTCAGGCCGTACAAGTGCCCGTCGCGCAGCTTCTCCGGCTTGCCGGGCGGATGCAGCGGGTAGCCCAGATACACCAGGCCGACGGCGGGCATGCCTTCCGCCACCGCCATGGACGCCATCCGGCCGCCGAAGGACTTCCCGCACGCCCACACCGGCCCGCCGTCGTCGCGCGCCGCCACCGTGGCCATAACGACCTTCCACGTGTCGACGGCAACGGGGGCCCGGTCCGGAAACTTCTTCCCGGCTTCGCGGTACGGGAAGTTGAAGCGCAGGGTGGCGGCGCCGCCGTCGTTCAGTGCGCGGGTGAAGCCGGTAAGGAAGGGGTGCTCCATTCCGGTTCCGGCTCCGTGGGCGACGACGACGGTCACCACGGCGTCCTCGGGGCGGGACAACACGGCGGATATGTTCCCGTCACCGACGGGAATGGAAAGGTCTTCGTGCTCAACGTTCATGTGTTCAAACGTACTGCCATCCCGGGCCCCGCACCTTGAGCACGGAAGGTAATACCAGTAGACTGGATAGCGGACAGGATCCGAAGGCCCCATAAGCGCAGCCGGTAAGTACAGCAAGCGCAGCCTCTCCTGAATTCCGCGGTCCGCCTTGGGCGACGAACCGCAACACCACCACTCCGGCGCAGACGCCACCGCTTTTCGGCACATCGATTCCGTGTGTCCGGAGTGCTATCCCATGCCTCTTGAAGGGAGCATTAAGCTATATGTTGAAGCACATCAATGCCACACGCAGCAGGACCACCACTTCACGATTCACCGCACAGATCACGGCCATTGCGGCCGGATGCGCACTGGTTGCCGGGGGAGTATCGGCAGCAGAGGTCGCAATGCTGAACGCAGAACCGGCCGCGGGCCAGGTCGTCGCTGAGGCCACCGCCTAGCGCAGAAGAGGTCTCCGCCGTCGTTCCCACCAGGGAATGGCGGCGTTTTTGCATTTTAAGGACCCCCGGCCGTGCTCTCCTAGAATGGAGAAACACCATTCCTACATCCGGGGAGCACCGTGCCCAGAGGCAAACACCACCCGCCGCGTCCGAAACCGGCAAACAGCGAGGGCATGCTCATCGCCAATGACCTCAAGAAGGAACGGGGCTGGACCGACGGGCAGATCAAAACCTTCCTGCCCGAACCCGACAAGACCGCCCGAAACCCGTTTTCCCGCAAGGCAGCCCCCATGAAGCTCTACGCCCTGGAACGCGTGGAGGCCATCGAGGCCACACCGGAGTATGCCAAGGCCCGCGAAGCCTCCCGAAACCGGCAGCTGGCGGCGCGGGAACGTGCCCTGGTGAAGAAGAAGGCGGCAGTCGCCGTCGCCGAAGCGCTGGATCTGCGCATTGTGCCCGAGCCGTGGGAAACCATGCAGCGTAAGGCGATCGAGCATTTCAACGGCCGGCTCCGCGGCAAGCAGGCTCCGGCCAGCCTCTCCACGGCACCGTCACGGCTGAACCGGCTGACCGTGAACTATCTGCGGCACCAGCAGACCTCCTATGAAGAGGAACTGAAGGAATTCAAGGGCGTGGTGGGGGTCGGGGAGGCCTATCTGGTGGTCCGCAACCGCATCCTGGACCTGATCGCCGCCACGTAACCGCAGCTGAAGGCCGAGTGCGAACGGCAGAAATTCGATGCCCCGGAACTTCCCGACGGCGTGACGCTCTAGCCGCCGGGAAGACCGGGAAGGTGACTAGTCGAAGGTGACAACTACCTTGTCGGCAGCTCCGGGGGTCTGTGCCAGGGTGAGCGCCTCCAGGGACCGCTCGAAGGGCAGCGTGTTGCTGATGATCAGCGCGTACTTCTGCCAGTTTTCAATGATGTCCTCGGTCACGTCGAAGATCTCGGTCGGGTAGCCCATGGCAAACACGATCGTGAGTTCGGTGGTGAGGATTGTGCCGAAGTCGAGCTCCACCGGCTTCTTGTGGACTGCAACGATGCCGAGTACTGCCCCCTGCTTGGCGACGTCGGCCACGGTAGCGGGGATGACGGGTGCGCCGGCCGCGTCAAGGAAGATGTCGGTGCCTGACCGGACGCCGCGGACCATCATGGTGGCTCCGTCGCCGTGCAGCTCCACCAGTCGGGCAGCCAGGTCCTCTTCCGCGGAGTTGATGACCGCGTCTGCGCCGATCTGGAGGGCCTTCTGAAGCCGGGAGGCGATGACATCGACGACGATGATGTGGGCCACCCCGCGGCGGCGGTAGCCGAGCAGGGCGCCGAGGCCGATCGGACCCGCTCCGAAGATCACCACTTTGTCGCCGGGCTTGGGATTGGTGCGGTTCACCGCATGGAGGGCCACCGCCATGGGTTCGTTCAGGGCGGCTACCTCCCACGGGATCTCCTTGGGAATGACCCTGAGCTGGCGTCCAAGGGCTGCGTCGTGAACCACCACGTACTCCGAGAGCCCGCCCTGTGCACCGCCGCTGCCGAGCAGCCCGTCAGTGAACGCCATCGTGTCAATCACCACGTGGTCGCCTACCTCGATGCCGTCCACGTCGGAGCCGACTTCCGCCACTTCGGCCGCCGGTTCATGGCCGAGAGGCGTGGCGCCCTGGCGGGGCGGGATTCCGCCGATGTGGCTGTAGAACGCGTCTGATCCGCAGATCCCGCAGGCCTTCATCTTCAGCAGGACGTCGCCGGGTCCGACCGCGGGCTGCTCAACCTCAACCCACTCGTTTGTGTCCGGGCCGGTGACGTAGACAGCTTTCATAGCAGTGTTCTCCTTAGTGATGACGGGAATCTCCCCGCTCCCGATGCTACGCGAGCGGGGGAATGAAAAACCGCCCCCGCCCGGTGAGGGGCGGAGGCGGTTCACCGGCTTCTACCAGCCGGGGCTCAGACGCTTAGACGCCGTAGTAGAGCTCGAACTCGAACGGGTTCGGGCGCAGCGCCAGCGGGAGGATTTCGAATTCACGCTTGTACGAAATCCAGCTGTCGATCATGTCCTGGGTGAACACGCCGCCGGCCTGAAGGAACTCATTGTCGTTCTCCAGGGCAACCAGTGCCTCTTCGAGCGACGCCGGAGCCTTCTGGATGTGCTTGGCCTCTTCGGGCGGCAGCTCGTAGAGGTCCTTGTCGATCGGGTCCGCCGGTTCGATGCGGTTCTTGATGCCGTCCAGGCCCGCCATCAGCTGTGCGGAGAACGCCAGGTAGGGGTTGGAGGAGGGATCCGGAGCGCGGAACTCGAGGCGCTTGGCCTTCGGGTTGGAACCGGTGATCGGGATACGGATGGCGGCAGAGCGGTTGCCCTGCGAGTAGACCATGTTCACGGGAGCTTCGAAGCCCTTGACCAGGCGGCGGTAGGAGTTGACCGTCGGGTTGGTGAAGGCAAGCACGGCGGAGGCGTGCTTGAGCAGGCCGCCGATGTACCAGCGGGCCAGGTCCGAAAGGCCGGCGTAGCCCTTCTCGTCGTAGAACAGCGGTTCGCCGCCGTTCCACAGGGACTGGTGGCAGTGCATGCCCGAACCGTTGTCACCGAAGATGGGCTTCGGCATGAAGGTGGCGGACTTGCCCCAGGAATCGGCAACGTTCTTGACGATGTACTTGAACTTCTGCAGATCGTCCGCGGCGTGCGTCAGCGTGGTGAACTTGTAGTTGATCTCTGCCTGGCCGGCGCCGCCGACCTCGTGGTGGGCGCGTTCGACTTCGAGGCCTACGTTGTCCAGCTCCACGCTGATGGCGTCGCGCAGGTCAGCCTGCTTGTCCACTGGAGCCACGGGGAAGTAGCCACCCTTGTACGGGGTCTTGTTGCCCAGGTTACCGCCCTCTTCCTCGCGGCCGCTGTTCCAGGGCGCCTCTTCGGAGTCCACCTTGTAGAAGCTGCCCTTGGGGGAGGACTCGTACTGGACGTTGTCGAAGATGTAGAACTCGGCCTCGGAGCCGAAGAAGGCCGTATCGGCGATGCCTGTGGAGGCCAGGTAAGCCTCGGCACGCTCGGCAACGCCGCGCGGGTCGCGGTGGTACGGCTCGCCGGTGCGCGGGTTCACAATCGAGAAGTTCAATGCCAGGGTCTTCTCGATGCGGAAGGGATCGATAAACGCCGTCGTGACATCCGGGATGAGCTGCATGTCGGACTCTGCAATGCCCTGGAAGCCGCGGATGGATGAGCCGTCGAACAGCTGACCGTTGACGAAGAAATCGGCATCTACGGTTTTGGCCGGCACGTTGAAGTGCTGCTGCACTCCGGGTACGTCGGTGAATCGGATGTCGACGAACTTCACTTGCTCGTCAGCGATGAACCTGAGGACTTCGTCCGCGTTCTTGAACATCGTTTATGTACTCCTATACAACTGTTTGGATGGAAGACCTCGGGCTGCAAGACCTGGCTGGCGCCGGGCCCTTTGAACGTCCGTCGCCTCACCTTGACCCTAAAGGGGCCGGGTTTCCCGGCGGTGACACATGTGTTTCCGGTACGTTACGCAGTCGATGGTCTCCCTTCCACCCTATCCGCAACCCCGGGGGACAGTGATAATGGAAGGTTTATTTTCGCCGTTGCCACCCGGGTAGTCTTTAACCGTGGTCGATAGAAGCGATATAGGTTCCTGGCTGGAAGGCCCTCCCTCCGATGAGAGTACGTGGCCGGGCAAACGCCTCGGCCGCCCGCGTACCGGCCCGGGGTCCATTGCACGCGTCGGTCCCCGGCTGGGTGCCCTGGTCATCGACTGGGCCATTGCCTCGCTCATTGCCTACTGGCTTTTCGGCGGAGATGACTTCGCGATCCTGGCGATCTTCGCCGTCGAGCAGATCCTGCTGGTCAGCCTGCTCGGTTACAGCATCGGGCACCGTGTGTTCAGCCTGCAGGTGCAGAAAATGGACGGCCGCGCAGCGGGAATTCCGGCGGCAGTGGTCCGCACGCTGCTGCTGTGCCTGGTGATCCCCGCGGTGGTGTTCGACGCCGACCAGCGCGGCCTGCACGACCGCGCCATGGGTACGCTGCTGGTGAAGGTGAAGCACTAGGCCTTCCAGCCGCCCTAAGAATCTGGCAGATTCTCAGAGTATGAAACTACTGATCCTGGGCGGAACCGCCTGGCTTGGACATGAGACGGCCGCCGCCGCAGCTGCCGACGGACACATTGTCACCTGCGCTGCCCGGGGCAGCTCCGGCGAACCGCCGGCCGGCACCACCTTTCTCCAACTGGACCGCGACGCCGACGACGGTCTCGCCGCCGCCGCGCAGCAGCACTGGGATGCGGTGATTGACGTCTCCCGCCAGCCGGGGCAGGTGCGCCGTGCCGTCCGGGACCTGAGGGATGCAGCCGGCTTCTACGTGTTCGTCTCCACAGGCAATGTCTATGCCAGCCAGCGGGAGTTCGGCCAGGACGAAGACGCCGCTCTCCTGGCCCCCTTGGCGGAAGACATCATGCGGGACATGGATAGCTACGGTCCGGCCAAGGTGGCCTGTGAGCAGGCCGTCATGGCGGGTTTCGGTGCCGATGCGTGCGCAGTGGTCCGGGCAGGCCTGATCGGCGGTCCGGGCGACACCTCCGGACGCAGCGGATACTGGCCGCTGCGGTTTGCCCGTGGCGGCCGTGTCCTTGTACCCGACGCACCGGACCAGCCCACGCAGCTCATTGACGTCCGCGACCTGGCGCAGTGGCTCATACAGATCGCACGGGAACGGACCGGCGGCGTGTTCAACGCCGTGGGGGACACCGTGCCGTTCGCGGAGCATCTGGCTGCGGCGGCTACGGCTGCTGCGGCGGCCGGGGAACCGGATGGGCGGGAAGCGGGGGCCCAAACGGCTGAAGCGGAGTCAGCCTTTCCGCAGGGCACCGTCCCGGCTCCGGCCGGGTGGCTCCGCGAACAGGGCGTCAGCGAGTGGTCCGGCCCCCGTTCGCTGCCCCTCTGGCTGGAGGACCCGGACTGGCACGGGATGAATGCACGGTCCAATGCCCGGGCACGTGCGGCCGGACTGCGCCTCCGGCCGCTGCAGCAGACCCTTGGCGACACCCTCGCCTGGGAGGAAGCCGTCGGCGTCGAGCGTCCCCGCGGGGCAGGACTCACCGGAGACGAGGAACGTGGTCTGCTGGCCCGGCTCGCGGGCTCGAAGGCGCCCCTGTCGGAAGGGTCCGTGTCGGAAGGGTCCTAGGGGGCAAAACAAAAGGGCCCCTGAAAAGGGGCCCTTTTGTGAGAGGAACGGCTAGCGTCCGCGGGTTGCCTTGCGGTCCGGGCGGGCGCGGTACGGGTCGATGCCCTTGGGAATCGGCAACCGGGTGCCGAGCGCCGAGAGCCGCTTGTTGACGGTGGCGACTTCCTGCTTGGTCAGTGCCTTGGGCAGCTTCTTGGCCGTGGTTGCCACCTTGGACAGCGGAACCTGGCCTTCCCCGCGACCGGTCTGGATGACGGTAACCGGAACCTTGGGAACGACCCGGTTCATGCGCCGGCGTTCGCCGTCGGCCAGTGCCTTGGCACGTGCGGGGGAGCCTTCGGTGACCAGGACGATGCCGGGGCGGCCGATGGCGCGGAACACGGCTTCCTGGGTGCGCGGGTTCACGGCGACGGGCTGTTCCTCAAGGATCCAGCCGCGGCGCAGCACGCTCAGGGCGGCGCCGGATGCTCCGGCCTGGCCTTCAATCTGCGTGAACGCCGCCCGTTCGGCACGGCGGGACAGGATGAATACTGCGGCGAGCAGGCCGAGCGGGATGGCGATGATGAGCATCGTGATCCAGTTGTCGATCAGGAACCCGATCAGCAGGCCCACGGCGATAACGCCGAGGAACGCGCCAATCATCAGCCAGACAACGCTGGGATCGTTGCGCCGGGTCATTTTGAAGACCTGGGCAATCTGCTTCATGCGCCCGTCCTTCTTGGGCTTCTTTTCCCCCTTGGGCTTGCGGGAAAAGACGCCTTTGCGGGCGCTCTGGGATGCGTCTGAATCGGTGCTTTTGGCCATAATGACTTCATTCTACGTGATGTAAGGCGTGCGGTTAGGAAGGTTGCGGGAGTAAGGCAGGACAAGGGTGGCACAGGTGCAGTGCCCGGGCATCGGGGGGGCCGTCACCCCCGGGCAAGGATGGAAGAGGCTTCCTGCAGCGTTGTGCCGGAATCCTCGATATGCGCCAGCTGCGGAGGCAGCTCGCGCCCCTTGCGGCGCATGGCGCCGGCCCAGAGCCGGCCGGCACGGTACGAGGACCGCACCAGCGGTCCGCTCATCACGCCGAGGAAGCCGAGTTCCTCGGCCTCGGTGCTGATGTCCACGAATTCCTGCGGCTTGACCCAGCGGTCCACCGGAAGGTGGCGTTCGCTGGGACGCAGGTACTGGGTGATGGTGATCAGGTCGCAGCCGGAGTCCCGCAGGTCCTTCAGCGCTCCGGAGATTTCTGCTCGTGTTTCGCCCATGCCCAGGATCAGGTTGGACTTGGTGACCATGCCCATGTTCTGTCCCTGGGTGATGACGTCTAGGGAGCGTTCATAACGGAAGGCGGGGCGGATGCGCTTGAACAGGCGCGGGACCGTTTCCACGTTGTGGGCGAAGACCTCGGGCCGGGCTTCGCAGATGTCGATGATGTGCTCCACCTTTCCGGAAAAATCGGGAATCAGGATCTCGACGCCGGTGCCGGGGTTGAGCTCGTGGATTTTCCGGATGGTCTCGGCATAGAGCCAGACACCCTCGTCCTCCAGGTCGTCGCGGGCGACCCCGGTGACGGTGGCGTAGCGCAGGTTCATCTGCTGTACAGAGCGCGCCACCTTGGTGGGCTCCATCAGGTCCACCGGCGAGGGCTTGCCGGTGTCGATCTGGCAGAAGTCGCAGCGCCGGGTGCACTCGGAGCCGCCGATCAGGAAGGTTGCCTCACGGTCCTCCCAGCATTCGAAAATGTTGGGGCAGCCGGCCTCTTCGCAGACCGTGTGCAGCCCCTCCTTCTTCACCTGCTTCTTCAGCTCCACGAACTCCGGGCCCATGTTTACCTTGGCCTTGATCCATTCGGGCTTGCGTTCCACCGGAACGGCCGCGTTGCGCTGTTCGATGCGCAGCAGGCGGCGTCCTTCAGGGGCGAGGGTCACAGCAGGGCTCCTTTCGGCCGGCCGGAGGCAGGAACGACGCCGGTGCCGGAGTGGTCTTCGAGGGCGATGGTGCCGGTCAGGTCCGTTTCCCGGGAGGCCAGTTCGTCCTCCACGCGGGAAACGACGTCGCCCGGCGACACGGTCTGTCCGGTCTCCGCACTGACCGAGGTGGTGCCGGCGTCGGCGATGCCGCACGCAATGATCTGGCTGTAGGGTGCCGGATCGTTGCTGCAGTTCAGGGAGAACCCGTGCATGGTGACCCCCTGGTGGACACGGATTCCGACGGCGGCGATCTTGCGGTCCGGAACGCCGAAGGGCTGCCCGTCTCCCCGGACCCAGACACCGGAGCGTCCTTCGACCTGCTCGCCTGCAATGCCATAGTCCCGCAGCACGGAGATGACGGCCGACTCGAGGGCACCGACGTACGCCTTGACGGAGGAGGGATCGGCCAGTTTCAGGATCGGATACGCGACAAGCTGGCCCGGACCATGCCAGGTCAGCTTGCCTCCGCGGTCCACATTGATCACCGGGGTGCCGTCGAACGGACGCTCGTGGGGTTCGGTGCGCCGTCCCGCCGTATAGACCGGTGTGTGCTCAAGCAGCAGCACGGTGTTAGGTGCCTTGTCCTCGAGCACCCGTTGGTGCAGCTGCTGCTGGAGGTCCCAGCCGGTTGAATAGTCCACGTAGTGCGGAGCCAGGCCTACGCGGGTGAACTCCAAAGCCATGGCCCCTAGCCTAGACCCCCGCAGACGTAATGTGGACCACACTTTCACCGGGGTCCGGTTGGGCTGCATCGAGCGCTTGCCGAAGGCGCACTACCCTGTGGATAACTGCTTCGCGCCGCGGGTGCGGGCTAAGACTGTTGTTCCATGGACACGACCCCGCCACCAGGCTCCCCGGACGAAGATCCCGCACTGCGCGGCGGCATCCCGGTACCTCCTGCGCCCGCGGTGCCGGGTTTCCGGGTGGACCGGCTGCTGGGAGTGGGAGGCAGTGCCGCTGTTTGGCTGGTGCGGGATGACGACGGCGCGCCGTTCGCCCTGAAAGTCCCGGCCTGCAGGGGTGAAGGGGCACTGAGTGCCTTTGAAGCCCGACGGGAGGTAAACATCCTTGCCCGGCTGGAGCATCCGCATCTGCTGCAGGTGCACGCGGTGGTCGAGACGAACCAGGGGGCGGCCCTGCTCAGCGGATATGCGGCCGGCGGCAGCGCTGCGGGCCTGGTGGCAGCGCGGGGCCCGGTCCAGCCGGGAGAAGCGGTCAGCATACTCGTGGGGATTGCCCGGGCCCTGGCCTACGTCCATTCCCGGGGCACGGCCCACGGGGACGTGTCGCCCGGGAATATCCTGTTCACTTCCGAGGGCAGGCCGTTGTTGGCGGACTTCGGTTCAGGGCGGCTGCTGGGCGAACCGGAGGGACAGCGGCCGGGGACCCCCGGGTTCACTGCGCCGGAGAGCACGGGCGGCGGGGAGCCAGGGCTGGGTGCAGCAGCGGATCTGTACGCGCTGGCCGCCGTGGGCTGGTTCCTGCTGACCGGGAGCGTCCCTCCACCCCGCCGGGACCGTCCTCCGCTTTCGATCCTGGTTCCCGGCGTGGGCAGGGAACTGCCGGCCCTGCTGGAGGCGGGACTGGCAGAGGATCCTGCCCGGCGTCCTACTGCTGACGATTTCGCAGCTGCGGCGTACCGGGGGGCCTCCGCCTTGCCCGTGGACCTGCTGGCCGCCGTCCATCCGGATGTCCATCCCGACCTGCTGACGCGCCGGACCGGGTCCGCCGGTTCCGGCACCGGGAAACGGAGGCGTAGGCGTAGGCGTAGCCGCGGGGCATCGGAAGGTGTCGCGGGACGGGGACGGGGATGGGGATGGCGATGGGGACGGGGATGGGGACGGGGATGGGGACGGGGTACCGGGGACAGTGCCGGGCGGGAGCGGCCCCTGACGGGCCAAAGGAACGACCGGCCTACCGGACGCCGTCGGCGGCCCGGCAATCCTGCCGCTGGAGGCCTGGTGCTTCCGGTGGCAGCCACATTGGTGGTTACCGCCGTCCTGATACTCGCCGGTATAGCGCTCGCCGCCCCTGATCTCCTGCAGGTGCGGGGGACCGCCGCTGATGCCCGTGCCGGGTCGTCCAGCGGTTCCCCGGACACTGTCCGGGGTCCATCCCTCCCGCCGGGACCGGAGGCTTCCCCCGCCGCCCCCGCAGCTCCCTCGGCACCCGGGGCGGATGGCGCCGGGACGGGTGCACCCGAACGAACCGTGGAATCACTACGGGCGGAAACCGCAGCCGAGGACCCGGCCCGGGCGCTGCCGGCGCTCGCCGAACTGCGGAGCAGGGCCTTCACCACTGCAGACCCGGCCCTGCTCGAATACGTCAATGTTCCCGGGTCCGAAGCACACCGCGCCGACCACGAGCAGGTTGGCCGCCTGGCAGTGCAGGGACATTCCCTGGCCGGCCTGGTCACGGAGGTAGCCGTGATGGACGGCTCCGGGACTGTTCGGTCCGCAGAAGCAGCACCGCGGGACCAGCCCGCGCAGCAGGGACCGCTGCCGGAAACAGCGACGGCCGAACTTCGGGTCCGGATGCAGGTTTCCGGGTATACCGAGATGGACGGCGCCGGTGCGGTGCTGCGGCACGGCCAGGCGCAGCAGCAGGAGGTGCTGCTGGTGCTGGTGCGAAGCGAGGGAATATGGCGGATCAGCAGGATTCTGGCTCCGCAATGAAGCGCCAGGCTACACGGACAAGTCAGTGGCGAAAGATAGGATCGTCACATGAGTCCTACTGCATACCTCCGTTACCCCGACCTGCACGGGAACCTTGTCACCTTTGTCGCCGAAGACGACGTTTGGATGGCTCCCGTGGACGGCGGCCGCGCCTGGCGGGTTTCCGCAATGCAGCTGCCCGCCCGCAGCCCCAAGTTCTCGCCCGACGGCACCCGGCTGGCATGGCAGGTGGTCCAGGGCGGCGCACCGGAAATCGTCACCGCCAACGCCGACGGCGGCGACTTCCGGCAGCTGACTTACTGGGGGAGCCAGAGCACCCGCCTGAAGGGATTCAACAAGGCCGGCCAGGTCATCGCCACGTGCTCCGTAGAGCAGGAAGACAACCGGCTGCGCTGGGCGTTCGCCGTTCCCCTCGACGGGACGGCACCGGTCAAGCTTCCGTACGGCCCGGTGGAAACCATCGCCGAAGGACCCGCAGTGGGCGACGAGCGTCCGATGGTGATCGGCAGCATGCTCACCCGCGAGCAGGCATGGTGGAAGCGCTACCGCGGCGGCACCGCAGGAAAGCTCTGGATCGACGCAGACGGCAACGGAGAATTCCTGCGCCTCGTGCCCGAATTGGACGGCAACCTCTCGGACCCGATGTGGATCGACGGCAGGGTGGTCTTCCTGTCAGACCACGAAGGCTACGGGAACCTCTATTCCGTGACTCCCCGGGGCACGGATCTCCGCCGGCATACGGACTTCGAGGGCTTCTATGTCCGGCACGCGTCCTCCGACGGCAGCCGGATCGTCTTTGAATCCGCAGGACGCATCTGGCTCCTGTCCTCGCTGGACGCTGAAGCCGAGCCCCTGGATATTGTCCTGGGGTCGGCCGGTACTGCGCGCCGCCCGCGTCCGCTTAATGTCGCAAGGCACCTGTCAGAAGTTGCCCCGGACACCAAGGGGATGGCAAGCGTGGTGGAGACCCACGGCACCCTTCACTGGCTCACCCACCGGGACGGACCGTCCCGCGTGATCGAAGCCGACTCAGCCGTCCGCACCCGTCTGGGCAGGCCGCTGGACGGGTCCCGGGCCGTGTTCGTTGCGGACCGCGACGGTGAAGAGGCGATCTACATTAAGGACGTCTTTGCAGACCTCGCCGCGGGCGGGGCCGGCCAGGCCCCCGTGGACGGAGTCTCCGGAGGCAAGGAAGACGCCGGCGAGAGCAACGGCCTGGTGCTGCCCAGCCCGGTGTCCGTCTCCGGCGCTCCCGTTTCGGTGCCTCAGGGGAGCGGTACGGGGGAGTCCGCGGACGGGACGGGCGCCGTCCATGCAGCCGGTACGGGACAGCAGGAAGCGTCGGCAGCGAGCGGTACCGTCCGGGTAGGGTTCGGCCGTCCCACCCGCGTCAGCCAGCTGGTGCCGAGCCCGGACGGACAGCGCGTGGGCGTGTCCACGGAATCCGGTGAAGTGTTTGTGCTTGAGGTGGCCAAGGCGGAGCTGGTCCCCGTTGCAACCTCCGACTTCGGCGCCGTGGACCAGCTGGCCTTCTCGCCGGACTCGCAGTGGCTTGCATGGGCGGAACCGTCCAGCGGCGAGGGAAGGTCCCGGCTCCGCCTGCGATCCGTGCTGGACACGGCTGCCCCGGTCATCGATGTGACAGACGGCCGGTTTACGGATCATGATCCGGCCTTTACCACCGACGGCCGTTACCTGGCGTTCCTTTCCGAGCGCAGCTTTGACCCGGTATATGACACGCACCGGTTCGATCTCAGCTTCCCGTCCTCCACCAAACCCTTCCTGGTGGCACTGGCCGCCGGGACACCCTCGCCGTTCGGACCGTCGGTATCCGGTACCTCCGTAGCTGCACCCAAAGACGCAGCGCAGACCGGAACAGCGGAGGAAGCGTCGCAGGACACGGTGCCGTCCGTGCAGGTCGACGCCGAGCGGATCGGTGACCGGTTGATCGCCGTCCCCGTGCCCCAGGGCCGGTACCGGAAGCTCCGGGCTGCTCAGGGAGGGCTGCTGTGGCAGTCTTCGGACGTTTACGGGGTTACCGGCGACGGCCGGGCATCGGCAGCGGACCGCGATCCCGCCTCACGGCTGGAACGCTTCGACCTGGAAAAGAAGGACGTCTCGGTCCTGGTTTCGGCGCTGGATGACTTTGAGGTCAGCGGCGACGGCACCAAGGTGGTGCTGCGGCACGAGGGCAGCGTCCGCATGGTTCCGGCAGCGGCACGGGTGGACGAAGACTCTCCCGAGAACATCCGGGTAGACCTGGAACGCATCCGTGTCCGGATCGATCCGGTCAAGGCGTGGGGACAGGCCTTCGATGAGGCCTGGCGCCTGCAGCGTGACTTCTTCTGGGCTCCGGACATGGGCGGGCTGGACTGGGAAGGCGTCCACGCCAGGTACCGTCCACTGGTGCAGAACCTCGGCAGCCATGACGACCTCGTGGACCTCCTTTGGGAAATGCACGGCGAACTCGGCACCTCCCATGCCTACGTCAACCCCATCCCTGTCACCGAACAGGGATCAGGCGGCCAGGGCTTCCTCGGAGCCGATCTGCGCCCCGGCGCCGGTGGCTGGGAAGTGGTGCGGATCCTCGGCGCTGAATCCTCCGATCCCGAGGCTACTTCCCCCTTGAGCGCCCCGGGTGCCGACGTCCACCCCGGTGATGTCATTGCCGCAGTGGATGGCCGGCCGGTTCCGGCCAACGAGGGACCTGCAGTCCTGCTCGCGGGTGCCGCCGGCCGGACCGTCGAACTGACGGTTGTGTCCACCGGAGGGGACGGCGCCCCGGAACAGCGGCGGATCGCCGTCGTGCCGCTGCGCAGCGAGGAGCGCCTCCGCTACCAGAACTGGGTGAGTGCCAACCGCCGCATTGTGCGTGAAGCATCCAACGGCGAGTTCGGCTACCTGCATATTCCGGACATGATGGCCAACGGCTGGTCGCAGCTGCACCGGGACCTGGATCAGGAGGCATCCCTGCGGGCGCTGGTGGTTGACGTCCGGCGGAACCGGGGCGGTCATACCTCCCAGCTGGTTGCCGAGCTGATCGGACGGAAGGTCAGCGCGTGGAGCGTTCCCCGCGGCGGCACCCCCACCCCCTACCCGGCACACGCTCCGCGCGGTCCCGTAGTGATCCTGACGGATGAATTTGCCGGGTCCGACGGCGACATCGTCACCCAGATATCGAAGCTGAGGGGCATCGGCCCCGTGGTCGGCACCCGTACCTGGGGCGGCGTCGTCGGCATCGACGGACGCTTTAACCTGGTGGACGGAACCATGGTGAACCAGCCCCGCTACGCGTACTGGTTTACGGGCGGTGTCGGCTGGGACGTGGAAAACCGGGGCGTGGAGCCGGACATTGAGGTTGCCTTCCCGCCGCACGCCTATGTGGCCGGGGATGACCCGCAGCTGGAACACGGTGTGGGCATCCTGCGCGAAATGCTGTCTGAGCTGCCTACGGACGAACCGCCGGCACTCTCGGGGTACCGCAGCCTCCAGCCTGCTCCGCTGCCGCAGCGGCCCCAGGGCCGGCAGGAGGAGGGTCGGCAGGAGAGCATTGACCTGTCCATCCCGGCCCCGGTATCGGCCGGCACGGGCAGCACTGACGGAACCAAGGAGAGCCGGCACTGACAACCACACCGAAGGCCCGGATCCGCGGGGCCGGGCTTTCGGCGTACACCCGGGAGGCCCGACCCGGTACGGCCGACGGCGCCTGGCCGATCGTGCCGCCGGGCCCTCCGGCGGCGTCTATCCCAGCCGGTCAGCCGATCGGAGGTTTGCCGGCGTTGAAGGCGGGTGGCCCCGGGAGTACCGCCGGAAAGATGGGCGCTCACTCGGATTCCCCACAGAAGCACCCGGCCGTCGTCGGCGTTTCCCCCGGCCAGCGGCAGCATGTGGTCCTGCAGGCCGCCCGCTTCGCCGCTGACGTCCTCGTGGTCCCCGCCCGCGCCATCGGGGCCGGCGCCACCGGGCCGGGGACCAGAGAATGAGCGCCGGCGTCCGCCCGCCGCACCTTCGCTGGGCACCTATCGCCCTCGTCTTCCTCGGCGGCGGTGCCGGTGCGGCCGGCCGCGAGGGCCTCTCGCTGCTCATCCCGAACCTGGGCGAGGTGCCGGTGGCGATCCCGATCATCAACGTGGTCGGCGCCTTCCTGCTCGGTTACCTCTACGAGGCGGTCACACGCACGGGCAGCACGCCGACCGGCAGGAACCTCAAGCTGCTGCTCGGCACCGGCTTCTGCGGCGGCTTCACCACCTACAGCTCGCTGGCGACCGACACCGCCGTGCTCTTCCGCGACGGCTTGCCCTGGGCCGCGCTGATCTACGCCTTTGGCACGGTGCTCGTCGGCGCCTGCGCCACCTGGGCCGGCATCGCCGCGGCGAGCGGCATCAACGCCCGGGGCTCCGGCCGGCGGGACAATGGCGGGCAGGAGGCTGCTACATGACCCCCGGGATTTTCCTGTTGCTGGCGCTGGCCGGCGGGTTCGGCGCCGCGGTGCGGTTCATCGTGGACGGGCTCATCCGAGACCACCTTAAGACGGATTTCCCGTGGGCAACGACGATCATCAACGTCTCCGGCTCCCTCGTGCTCGGCCTGCTCACCGGCGTCGTTTTCGTGCACCTGGTGCCGACCGACCTCAGCTATATCATCGGCACCGGGTTCCTCGGCGGTTACACCACGTTCGGCGCCGCGAGCTACGAGACGGTACAGCTGATCAAACAGGGCCGGCACGGCGCGTCGTTCATCAGCGGTGTGGTGATGCTCGTGCTCTCAGTGGCGGCCGCCGGCGTCGGACTCTGGGTGGGGGCGGCGCTCTAAAAGTCCCGCTCACGTGCGCCTGGCTGCCGGAAGGTAATGGGCGATGATCAGGAACACCCAGGGCTATTTCCTTGGGAGTGAGGTTCATACCTTCACCTTCAGACGCAGTTGCGATCGTATCGAAACCGCTCCCTTGGGGTACTGGCCAAGCTCGCTTACAGAAAACCGTACGCGCACCTATTGGCCACGACCACCGTTCCCAGCCATCTATGCCCGTACCCGGCAAAAGGTGACCCGGCCCGTCCCGCACCAAAGGGGGTCCCTGTTCCGGCCGGACCAGGGACCCCCTTTGCTGCGGTGAGCCGGCTCCTAGGACTCCAGCGTGGCGTCCAGGGAGATCTTGATGCCGGCGAGTGCCTGTGACACGGGGCAGCCGCTCTTGGCAGCCTCAGCGATGTCCGTGAACTCCTCCGCGGTCAGGCCGGGAACCACCGCGGTAACTTTCAGGCGGCTTTCGGTGATGCCGGTGCCGGGAACAAAGGTGACGTCGGCGGACGTTTCGATCCGTTCGGCGGTCTTTCCTGCTTCGGCCAGACCGTTGCTGAAAGCCATGGAGAAGCAGGCCGAGTGGGCCGCGGCAATAAGCTCTTCGGGGCTGGTCTTGCCGTTCGCCTCTTCGGCGCGGGCCTTCCACGTAACGTCATAGGTACCGAGGCCGGAGGAGTCGAGGGTGACGTCGCCCTTGCCGTTGAAGAGGTCGCCGTTCCAGACGGTGTGGGCTGAGCGGACTGTAGCCATGGGGGGTCTCCTTAAACAGTGATGGGACGGGGCCGGCAGCAAGCCGGCACACCATCCCATCCTATTTCCGCTGTTGTGCAGACTACCACATGGTGGCTACGGCAATATTGACGATCGCGAGGATACCGACGCTGTTGGCCAGTGCGGAGGAGACGTTCTCATCCTTCTTGTACCGGCGCTGGCCGATGAACGCCAGCACGGCAATCACCAGGGTGATCAGCAGCTTAATGCCCACCTTCAGATGGTTGACGTCGCCGTCGCCCATCTCGTTGAGGGCCACCAGTGCCAGGCCCGTGACGAGCTGCAGCAGGGCGCCGTGGAACTGGCCGGGCAGTACGGTCGGGTTCTTGATGCGGGCGAACCAGATACCGACAATGATGGCTGCACCCAGAATGTGCAGGAAGACAAGAAAGTTGTGAAGGAAATCCATAGTTCGAGTTTATCGACGGTGCGCCAGCGCCTTCGGCCGAACGGGTAACTTTTCTACAACATGTAGAGAAACCCCGACCGGAGGGGTTCCGTGAACGGCGAAGGGCGCCCTCCCGGAAACGGGAGGACGCCCTTCGGAGCCGGGGCCGGGACTAGAGACCCAGGTCCGCCTCGAAGTTGCCTTCTTCCAGACGTGCCTTCAGCGTCTGCAGGAAGCGGCCTGCATCGGCGCCGTCCACCAGGCGGTGGTCGTACGTCAGGGAGAGGTACATCATCGAACGGATGGCAATGTTGTCATTGCCCTCCGCGTCGGTGACCACCATGGGACGCTTGACGATCGCGCCGGTGCCCAGGATGCCGACCTGCGGCTGGTTGATGATCGGCGTGTCGAAGAGGGCTCCGACGCTGCCGATGTTCGTGATGGTGAACGTGCCGCCGGAGAGCTCGTCGGGGCCGATCTTGTTGTTGCGGGTGCGGCTGCCGACATCGGCGATCTTCTTGGCCAGGCCGGTGATGTTCAGGTCACCGGCATCGTTGATGACCGGAACCAGCAGGCCCTTCTCGGTGTCCACGGCAATCGCGAGGTGCTCGGCATCGTGGTACGTGATTTCCTGCGTCTCGTTGTTGTACGAGGCGTTGAGGACCGGGTGCTGCTTGAGGCCTTCGACAACTGCCTTGGCAATGAACGGCAGGAAGGTGAGCTTCGCGCCGTTCTGCTGCTGGAAGTTGTTCTTGGCCTTCTGCCGGAGTGCGGCAATGCGGGTCATGTCGACCTCGTGTACCTGGGTCAGCTGTGCCGACTCCTCCAGGGATTCACGCATACGGCGTGCAATCGTCTGGCGGATGCGGGGGGCCTTGACCGTGGTGCCGCGCAGCTTGGCGCTGGCTTCGCTGACCTGCGCCGGGGCCGCCTTTTCGGACGCAGCGGGGGCGGAAGCAGCGGAAGCGGCAGGCTGCTGCGAGGCGGCCTTCTTGGCCTCGGCGGCTTCAAGCACATCCTGCTTGCGGATGCGCCCGGCAACGCCGGAACCCTTGATGCTGGAGAGGTCCACGCCGTGCTCGTTGGCGAGCTTGCGCACCAGCGGGGTTACATAAGTGCCACCGTCGTTGGAGCCGGCGGACGCTTCCTGCTTCGGAGCCTCGGCCTTCGGGGCTTCCTGCTTCGGAGCCTCAGCCTTCGGGGCTTCCTGCTTCGGAGCTTCGGCCTTGGGAGCCTCAGCCTTCGGGGCTTCCTTCTTTTCCGGCTCGACGGCCGGAGCTTCACGCTCGTCCTTGGAGGCAGCCGCTACGGGCTCGGCACCCTTCGGCTCGGCCTTGGCGGGAGCGCCGGCACCGGAACCGATGACGGCCAGTACGGAGCCGACCTCGGCAGTGTCGTCCTCATTGACCCGGATTTCCAGCAGCTTGCCGGCTACCGGGGAGGGGATCTCGGTGTCGACCTTGTCGGTGGAAACCTCGAGCAGCGGCTCGTCCATTTCGACGTCGTCGCCTACGGCCTTGAGCCAGCGGGTAACGGTGCCTTCGGTGACGGACTCGCCGAGGGCGGGGAGGGTGACCTCGGTGCCTTCGCCGGAGCCGCCGGCTGCCGGTGCTTCGTCGGCGGGAGCTTCTTCGGCTGCCGGTGCTTCCTCGGCAGGGGCCTCTTCGGCCGGAGCTTCCTGGGCCGGTGCTTCCTGGTTGGCGGCGCTGCCGCCGTCGTCCAGCTGCTCGCCGGAACCGGAGCCGTCACCGATGCGCACGAGCGCAGCGCCGACCTCGGCGGTTTCGTCTTCGGCCACGAGGATTTCCTCGATCACGCCGGCAACGGGGGAGGGGATTTCCGTATCGACCTTGTCGGTGGATACCTCGAGCAGCGGCTCGTCGACCTCGACGCGGTCGCCCACGTTCTTCAGCCAGCGGGTGACGGTGCCTTCGGTGACGGACTCGCCGAGGGCTGGTAAGTTCACGGTTTCAGACATATTGTCCCCGTTTCTCCTTGATAGATCTTTTGTGACCAGCCGTGCCGCTGGTGCTGGTGATGATTTCCCCCGGGCCGCAGCCGCAAGGCGGAATGCGGCCCGGGGAAGTGAATCTTAGGTGTTAACCGTGAAGGGGCTTGCCGGCCAGTGCCATAGCGGCCTCGCCGATCGCCTCGTTCTGCGTCGGGTGGCCGTGGATCAGGCTGGCAATATCCTCAGGGTACGCCTCCCAGTTCACGATCAACTGGGCTTCGCCGATCTGCTCGCCGATGCGGCCGCCGATCATGTGCACACCCACGATGGGGCCGTCCTTCTCGCGGACCATCTTGATGAGGCCGGAGGAGCCGAGGATGGAGGTCTTGCCGTTGCCGGCCAGGTTGTACTCCTGGACCTCGACGTTCTCGGCACCCAGCTTGTCCTTGGCCTTTGCCTCGGTCAGGCCGACGGAGGCAATTTCCGGCTCGCAGTAGGTGACCTTGGGGATGTTGACATCGTCAACCACAACGGGCTTCAGGCCGGCGATTTCCTCGGCAACGAAGATGCCCTGCTGGAAGCCGCGGTGGGCCAGCTGCAGGCCGGGAACGATGTCGCCCACGGCGTAGATGTTGCCGACCCCGGTGTGCAGGCGGTCGTTGGTGATAACGAAGCCGCGGTCCATGGTGAGGCCCGCTTCTTCGTAACCGAGGTTGGCGGTGACCGGGCCGCGGCCAACGGCCACGAGCAGCAGATCGGCTTCGAAGGTCTTGCCGTCGGCGAGCGTGACGACGACGCCGTCGTCGTTCTGCTGGACGTTGTCGAAGAAGATGCCGGTGCTGAACTTGATGCCGCGCTTCTTGTACGCGCGTTCCAGCTGCTTGATGATGGCCGCGTCTTCGTTGGGGACCAGGGAGGGCAGGCCCTCGACAATGGTGACGTCCACGCCGAACGAGTTCCAGACCGAGGCGAATTCGACGCCGATGACGCCGCCGCCGAGGATGACCGCGCTCTTGGGCACGGTGTCCATCTTCAGGGCCTGGTCGGAGGTGATGACCTTGCCGCCGATTTCCAGGCCCGGCAGTGAGCGGGAGTAGGAGCCGGTGGCCAGGATGATGTTCTTGCCGGTGTAGGTCTCACCGTTGACCTCGATGGTCTTTTCGCTGGTGAGTTTGCCCTCACCCTCGATGACCGTGATGCCCTTGGACTTGATCAGGCCCTGGAGGCCGCGGAACTTGCCCGCAATGATGTTGTCCTTGTAGGCGTTCACTGCGGTCATGTCGATGGAGTCGAAGGTGGCGTTGATGCCGTACTTCGAGGCCGTCTTGGCGTTCTCCGCGATTTCGGCGGAATGCAGCAGCGCCTTGGTGGGGATGCAGCCGTTGTGCAGGCAGGTCCCGCCCAGCTTCCCCTTTTCAATGAGACCTACGGAGAATCCCAGCTCCACGGAGCGCAGTGCCGCGGCGTAGCCGCCGCTGCCTCCGCCGAGGATCAGGATGTCGAACTCTTGCGCAGCTGCCTTATCGGCCACTTGGACGCTCCCTCGCGTTTTCGTTGACGCGCCCATGCGCGCCGATGAGTTATTGGGCGTTTGTGATCAGTCCTCACCCTATCGCCCCCTACCACCAGCATCCACTTGAACACAGGCAGCAAGGGGCGAAGTGTAATGAGAAACACCTGCCACAAGCGTCAGTTCCGTTTCGCGGAACCGGATTGGATGCTATGAGGCCCGCGCCACTACGTCTTCGGCGTAGGCCACCAGGGTGCGGACGGCGACGCCGGTGCCTTCCTTCGGCGTGTAGCCGTAGGGGGCGCCGTCGTTGAATGCCGGGCCGGCAATGTCCAGGTGGGCCCACGGGATCTTGGTTCCGTTGACCTCGCCGACGAATTCCTGCAGGAACGTGGCAGCGGTCATCATGCCGCCGAAACGCTCGCCGTGGTTGGCGATATCGGCCACCTGCGAATCCAGGCTCGCCCGCAGCTCTTCCGGAATGGGCATCGGCCAGAACAGCTCGCCCGCCCGGTCCGCGGCAGCCTTGACGGCTTCCCGGACTCCTTCTTCACCCATCACTGCCGACACCCGGTTGCCGAGGGCAATCATCTGGGCCCCGGTCAGGGTGGCGACGTCGATGATCGCGTCGGGCGCTTCCTCGCTGGCAGCCACCAGGCCGTCAGCCATGACCAGCCGGCCCTCGGCGTCGGTGTTCAGCACCTCGACAGTGCGGCCGCCGTAGGTGGTCATCACGTCGGAGGGACGCTGGGCGGTGCCCGAGGGCATGTTCTCGGCAATGCACAGCCAGGACGTCACCTTGATGGGCAGTCCCAGTTCGGCGATGGCCAGCAGGGCGTTCAGCACGACGGCGGCACCGCCCATGTCCGACTTCATCGCCTGCATGCCGGCGGCCGGCTTCAGGGACAGTCCGCCGGAATCGAAGGTGATGCCCTTGCCGACGAGGGCCAGCTTGGCCTTTGAGCGCAGCGGCGCGTATTCGAGCTTGACCAGGCGCGGGGGACGGGCCGAACCCTTGCCGACGCCGAGGATGCCGCCGAAGCCTTCGCGTTCAAGCTTCTTCTCGTCCATCACGGTGACCTTGACGGGCAGCGACTTGGCCAGGTCCTTGGCGGCTGCCGCAAAGGTCTCCGGGTAGAGGTGGCTCGGCGGCTGGTTGACCAGGGTGCGCGTGGCGTTGACGGCGCGGCCGAGGATCCGGGCGCGTTCGAGGGCAGGCTTCAGTGCCTTCTCGTCAGCGGCAGCAGTAATGACCGTGATCTCGGAGACCGGTGCCGGAACACTGTCCACGGTGGCGGCACTGCGGTGTTCGGTGAAGCTGTAGGCACCCAGCAGGGCACCCTCGGCGACGGCGGCGGCGTCTGCCACGGTTCCTGCCGGCAGTGCCAGGGCCACCGACGCGGTGCCGGCGATCTGGCGCACGGCGGATCCGGCCGCGCGGCGGAGGGCTTCCTCGGTCAGGGCGACGCCGGCCGAAACCTTGCCCAGACCCGTGAGGACCAGCATGTCGGCGTCGGCCTCGGGCAGGCCGGGCAGGCGGTGGACTTCGTCCGCGGCGCCGGTGATGCCCAGCAGCGGCAGTGAAGCAGTCAGGGCAGCCGAGGCCTTGGGGGAAAGCGGACTTTCAATCAGGACGGGACCGTCGGGGGTCTGTCCCACGCCGATCACGAGTGCACTGGCGGCGACCTTGCGTCCGTCCCTGGATACTGCCGACAGGCTGGGCTCACTGGCTTTGTTCACGAAGCTGTTTCCTCACGTTTCTGTGTTGCTTTGCGTCTACCACACCGATCGTAGTCTGAAGAACGCCCGGGCGCCGCAACGTTGCGCCTTAGCTGCTGCACCGGGGCGGGGTCAGTGCAGTCCCCGGAATGAAACGCACGTGCCCCGGCGTTTACCCTTGAGTAAGGGCACAGCAACGGTTTTAAGCAGCCGGCAACACCGGCGGACACCATCCTGTGCCAACAGTGCACGTGAGTTCCCGGGAGGGGTAAGACATGCTTGATCCGTTGACCCTGTTTAATCTGAATCCGGAGGTCACGGAATCCGGGGACCTGTCCGGCCTGAAGCTCCTTGCCGGTTTCACCGGCTTCGCCGAGGCCGGCCACGTGGTCAGCCAGATCCGGGATGAGCTCTTCGATGCCCTGGACCATGACCTGGTGGCAACGTTCGACGCGGACCAGCTGATTGACTACCGCAACCGCCGGCCGCAGATTTCCTTCATCGAGGACCATCTCAGCGACTACGAGCCGCCGAAGCTTGAGCTGCACCGCATGTATGACGGGCTGGGCGAGCCCTTCCTGTTCCTGACCGGCTTCGAACCCGACCTGCAGTGGGAGCGGTTCACGGCCGCGGTCCTGCACCTGGTCAAAACCTTCGACGTGAGCCTGGTCTGCTGGATCCATTCGATCCCCATGCCCGTCCCGCACACCCGCCCGATCGGGGTCACTACGCACGGCAACCGGCCCGACCTGGTGGAGGGGATCAGTTCCTGGACCCCGATCGCCCAGGTGCAGGCCGCCGTCGGGCACGTCCTGGAACTGCGGCTCGTGGAGGCAGGGGTCGACGTCGTCGGGCACGTGGTGCATGTACCGCACTACCTGGCCGAGGCTGAGTTCCCGCCCGCAGCCGTCGCCGGACTCGAATACCTTGGTGCCGCCGCCTCACTGGTGCTGCCCACCGACCGGCTCCGCGAGGCCGGCCGTGACGTGGACCGCCAGATCACCGAACAGGTGGAGGCCTCGGCCGAGGTAAAGGGCGTGGTGGCCACGCTGGAGAAGCGTTACGACCAATACACCGAAAGCACCGTTCGCCGCTCCCTGCTGGTCAAGGGCAACGACGAACTGGCAGACGCCGAGGAAATCGGAGCCGCGGTGGAGGCCTATTTGGCCAGCCCGCAGGCCGAGGAGGAATCCGAAGCGCTATGGCCCGAAAACCAGCACCCGGGCACGACCGGACCACATGATGACGCGGATCAGGAGATTGCACCAAATGCCACCGAGGGCACGGGCAATGGCCACGGCAGCGACGACGGGGACGGGCGGCCCGGAGCGGCTTAGCGCGACACAGGCCGGCCCGGGGCAGGTGTGCCGGTGAACGGCACACGGGCCTGGATCGTCTGGGGTGTAGGCGTTTTTGCCTACATGGTGGCGGTCACCCAGCGGACCACGTTCGGAGTGGCCGGCATTGAAGCCACCGAGCGCTTCTCCGCATCCGCTTCCGTGTTGTCCGTCTTCACGGTGGTGCAGCTGCTGGTCTATGCCGGGCTGCAGATCCCCGTGGGTGTCTTGGTGGACAGGTTCGGTCCGCGGCTGCTGATCGCCGGGGGTGCGGTGTTGATGCTCGCGGGCCAGTTCCAGCTGGCTACCGCGGAATCCGTCGGCACCGGCATCCTTGGGCGCTCCCTCGTTGGTGCGGGGGACGCACTGACCTTCATCTCCGTGCTGCGGCTGCTTCCGGCCTGGTTCCCGGGGCGGAAGATTCCCGTCCTGACCCAGTACACGGGCATAGTCGGCCAGCTGGGGCAGATAGCCAGCGCCATTCCCTTTGCCTACGTGCTGCACCGCTTCGGCTGGAGCACGGCATTCGTGTCCGCGGCGTCGCTCTCCCTGCTTGCCCTGGTCCTGACGCTGGCCTGTGTGCGGAACCGGCCCGAGGGCGGCGAGGCACCCGTGCCCCTGCCGCTTCGGCAGACCGGCACGTCCCTCGCGCAGGCGTTCGCCCAGCCGGGAACGCGGCTGGGCATGTGGACCCACTACACGGTGCAGTTTCCGGGCACGGTTTTCGTGATGATGTGGGGCTTTCCGTATCTGGTGAGCGCTGAAGGCGTGTCTTCCACTACGGCGTCGGCCCTGATGGCCTTCTTCGTGGTGGTTGCCATCATCTGCGGGCCGTGGATGGGCTCGTGGGTGGGCAGGCACCCGCTGCGCCGGTCCACCATGGTCCTGCTGATTGCCGGCGCCATGGCCGCCGGGTGGGCCGCCGTCCTGCTCTATCCCGGACCGGCGCCGCTCTGGCTGCTGGTGCTCCTCGTGGCGCTGCTGGCCATCGGCGGGCCGGGGTCCATGATCGGGTTCGACTTTGCCCGGACCT
This sequence comes from Arthrobacter sp. zg-Y769, assembly GCF_020907405.1. Classification (GTDB taxonomy): domain Bacteria; phylum Actinomycetota; class Actinomycetes; order Actinomycetales; family Micrococcaceae; genus Arthrobacter_B. The sequence goes on along the minus strand of NZ_JAJJOE010000008.1, from coordinate 457,829 downwards.
ACAACCCCAGCGCGCGGCTGGGCACCGCCACGGGGATTGTCAATATCGGCGGCTTCATTGCCTCGCTGGTCAGCATGTACCTGATCGGCGTGGTGCTGGACGTGCTGAATAACAGCGGTTTCTCCGACGGAAACCTGTACGCCCTGAACTCCTTCCGGATTGCCCTGTCGGTGCAGTTCGCCGTGATGGCGGTGGGCGTCGCGGGCATCCTGCGGACCCGGGGGCAGGTCCGCGCACGGCTGGCCAGGGAAGGATCTCCGCTGCCGCCGCTTCGCGCAGCGCTGGCCAGGGAACGGCAGCGGCGCCGCGGGGAGCGCGGCGACGCCTGACCGGGGTATTCCGGTCCCTGCCGCGCTTCCATGTGTCCCGGACTAACGGCAACCGCAGCCGCAACAGGCAACAGCTCGCAGCACCCTTGACCCTGCTGCCGCAGGGCCCCCAGAATTGTCCGCATGACCAGGGCGCACGTGCCCGCCGGCACCGTGGTAAGCGTGAGCGGGCTCTCCAAGGCTTTCCGGAATGTCGTGGCGCTCGAAGACGTCACGTTGTCCATCGAGGCGGGTGAAGCCTTCGGCATCCTGGGCCCCAACGGGGCCGGAAAGACAACAACCGTGGAGTGTGTGGCGGGCACTCTGCGGCCCGACGGCGGGCGGGTCACGGTGCTGGGAGTGGACCCCGCCGCGGACCGGGCAACGGTGCGCGGGCGCGTCGGCTACCAGCTCCAGGCCGCCGCCCTGCCGCCCGCCCTGCGCGTGGAAGAGGCCCTGCGGCTGTTTGCCGCCTTTTACCCCGAACCTGCCGATGTGCCGGAACTGCTGCGCATCGTCGGGCTGCACGAACACCGCAAACGGCCCTTCGACAAGCTCTCGGGCGGGCAGAAGCAGCGCCTTTCGATTGCCCTGGCTCTCATCGGCGATCCCGACGTGGTCGTATTCGATGAGCTGACCACGGGACTCGACCCCCAGGGCAGGCGCGACATCCGGCAGCTGATTCAGCGGGTGAAGGATGACGGCATCACGGTTGTCCTCGTCACCCACTACCTCGACGACGTCGAGCGCCTGTGTGACCGGCTGGCAATCATCGACGCCGGCCGGACACGGTTTGTCGGCACCCCGGCGGAGCTGCTGGCTGTCTCCGGCACCGGCCCCGGCGGGCACGGCTCCCTGGAGGATGCCTATCTGGCCTTCATTGAGCAAGCGCCTGCCGAGTGAGGTGAGACCATGCGCGCCCTGGGAGCCCTGACCCGCACCGAAGCAACCCTGTATCTGCGCAACCCGCTGAGCGTTTTCATGGCCTTGGTGCTGCCCTCGGCGATCCTGCTGCTTCAGGGGTTCGTCATCCCCGGCACCAGGGTCCCGATGGGAGGCACGGATCCCGTCTACGCCGCCCTGCGCCCCATTGACCTGCTCGTGCCCCTGTCCATTGCGGTGGCATTGTCCAGCGTGGCGGTAACCAACTATCCGTCCGCGATCAGCGGCTACCGGGAGAGCGGCGTGCTGCGCCGCCTCGGCGTGACACCCGTCGGGGCGCACCGCATCCTGTTCGCCCAGTGGATTGTCAGTGCCGTATCGCTCGCCGTTGCGGTGACCGTCACCGTCCTGCTGGCCCGGATTGCCTTTGACAGCCTCATGCCGGACAGCCTTCCCCTGACCGTCGTCGTACTCATCTTCGGTGTCGGCGCCATGATGGCCGTGGGTTCACTCATTGCCGCCGTGGCCGGGACCGCCCAGAACGCCTACGGCATCGGGTTCCTGGTGTTTATGGTGTGCATGTTCACTGCAGGATTGTGGACGCCGGGACCGCTGATGCCCGAGGGAGTCCGCCAGGTCGCAGGCTTTACCCCGCTCGGTGCCATGACCCAGGCGCTTACCGCAGCCTGGTACGGAGGGTCCGTCACGGCGGCTCCCTTTCTGGTCATGCTCGGCTGGACCGTTCCGTGTGCCGCAGTGGCCGCAAAGGTTTTCCGCTGGAAGTAAGGCCGGTATGGCGGGGCGGTGCACGTACGCACCTCGGGGCCACTCTTCCTCCACCGCCGGGATGCGGGACTGGACGCCAGCGCGGGATGCACAGGCGCCGGGCAGGGTCTGCGGCGAACACCTGTCCCCGGGGAACCTTGGGCCATGAGCACAGAACCGGCCGCCGGCACTCCCGGCAACCCCTACCGCGTCAACGCCCCGGCAGACATCCTTAGCCTGGTTCCCCACACCCTGGGCTTCGAGCCGCGCAATTCCCTGGTCCTGATGGCGCTCTGCGGCGGCCGCCTGGGAGCAACGCTGCGCCTTGACCTTCCGCCCGGACAGGCGGCCAGGGCCGGGACGGCAGAGTATGCCGCCACCGCCTGCCGGTTCCTGGCATCGGACACCGGGGCGGACGGAGCGCTCCTGGCCATGTACACGGACGCGCCCTGGCGGGATCCGGCACACCCGCCCTACCGGCAGCTGGTGCGCCGGCTGGAGAAGGAACTGGCCGCGGCCGGCCTACCGCTGCAGGACGGATGGCTGGTAGGGCCGGATTCCTGGCGGGACTATTTCTGCACCCGGCCGGACTGCTGCCCCTGGCCCGGGATGCCCAGGTCGCAGATCGCGGACAGCATGCTCAATACGGAACTTGTGTACCGGGGGAGCGCTTTCGCCGCGACGCTTGAACGCGCGGTGGGGGAGTCCTTCCCCGGACAATGGCCCAACCGGGACGAGGTAACGCAGGCGCAGGCACACTTCGCCGGACAGTTGGCAGGGCACTGGTGTGAACGGGAGCAGTTCCGGTGCACCCTTGCACTGTGGACCGAGTGTATTGCGGGGAGCGGCCATGCTGCCGGTGCTGCCCCGTATGCCGACGACCTGGTTGCCCCGGAGGCCCTGAGCAATGACCGGCCGCACCGCGGGGCGGAATGTGCAGGATTCCTCCTGGCCAGTCTCGGTGACCGCGGGATCCGGGATGCCCTGCTGGTCCTGGCTGCCGTCGGGGAAGAATCAGCCGTCCGCGGCGCAGAAGCGAACGGCCTGGTCCGCCGGCAGGATCATCCCCTGGTCCTTCCCGGGAACGCACAGCCGGGGGCATTCATCCGGGGACCCGGCGTCGTTCCCCTGGTACCGCGCCCCCGAAGGCAGTCCAAGGCCGCCGCGGATTTCCGCAGCATCCTCGTCGGCAGGGGTTCCGGCACCCCGGACTGGGATCTGCTCGACCTGGCACATGCCGTGTTCACCGACCTTGTGCCCGTGGCGGACGGCGAAGCAAAGGCCGCCCTGCTTTCGCTGCTTGCCTGGATGGAATGGGCAAGGGGACGCGGCTCCCGGGCACATGTTTATCTTCAGTCCGCGCTCGAGGCCTGCCCCGGATACCGCTTGGCGCTGCTCCTGCATGAACTGCTGGGCACGGGGATCCTTCCGGACTGGGCCCGCTCGCGGGACGGTTCGTGGCCCGGCATCCCGGGCGATTAAACCAGGGGGCGCGCCCGAACCGGCGGCGGACTCCGTGCTGTGGCGAAACGGAAAACGTGCGACAATGGGAACCGAGACCCGGTCGGGTTCGTGTATCAAGTGTCCTTTGAACTGCCAGTCCCAGTGGCCAGCGGAACAAAACACCGGCACGGTGTGTTCTACCAAGGACAGCCAAGCCTGGACACTTGGAAAGAATCACGGACTTGACAGGGTCATAGTGGTGTTGCCCCCAATGGCGGTGCCACAACCCGCCGTATGAAAGGTTTTCTGTGTCGCCGAGAAAGACAACTGCAGTCGAAGAGACTGACACTGCAAATAAGCGCACTGCCGCAACTGAGGCCCCGTCCGCGGCGGCCGCCAAGGAGGCCGCTTCCGGCGAAAAAACCGCTGCCAAGACGGCGCGGAAGCCCGCTGCCGCCCGTAAGGCTCCGGCGAAGGCCGGCACCACTGCAGCTGGACGTAAGACCGCTGCGAAGACCAAGGCTGCCAAGGCCGAGGTCGATGAAGAAGTTGAGAGCACGGACGTCGAGCCCGACGCAGACGCCGCCGAGGCCTCGGACGCCGCAACCGCACCCACGGGATCGGGTTTCGTATACTCGGACGCCGACGACGACGACGCACCTGCCCAGCAGGTCGTGTCCGCGGGCGCCACTGCCGACCCGGTCAAGGACTACCTGAAGCAGATCGGCAAGGTCGCCCTGCTGAACGCCGAGCAGGAAGTCGATCTCGCGCTGCGGATCGAAGCCGGCCTGTATGCCGAAGAGAAGATGGCAGCCGATCCGGACATGGATCCCAAGCTCAAGCGTGAGCTGCAGTGGGTTTCCCATGACGGCAAGCGTGCGAAGAACCACCTGCTCGAGGCCAACCTGCGCCTCGTGGTGTCCCTGGCCAAGCGCTACACCGGCCGCGGCATGCTCTTCCTGGACCTGATCCAGGAAGGCAACCTGGGCCTCATCCGTGCCGTCGAGAAGTTCGACTACACCAAGGGCTTCAAGTTCTCCACGTACGCCACGTGGTGGATCCGCCAGGCGATCACCCGTGCCATGGCAGACCAGGCCCGCACCATCCGCATTCCCGTGCACATGGTGGAAGTCATCAACAAGCTGGCCCGCGTCCAGCGCCAGATGCTCCAGGACCTGGGCCGCGAGCCCGCTCCCGAAGAACTGGCACTGGAGCTGGACATGACCCCTGAAAAGGTTGTGGAGGTGCAGAAGTACGGCCGCGAGCCGATCTCCCTGCACACCCCGCTGGGTGAAGACGGCGACTCGGAATTCGGCGACCTCATTGAGGATTCCGAAGCCGTGGTCCCGGCCGACGCCGTCAGCTTCACGCTGCTGCAGGAACAGCTGCACTCCGTGCTGGACACGCTGTCCGAGCGCGAGGCAGGAGTTGTTGCCATGCGCTTCGGCCTCACCGACGGCCAGCCGAAGACACTGGACGAGATCGGCAAGGTTTACGGGGTTACCCGTGAGCGCATCCGCCAGATTGAATCCAAGACGATGTCCAAGCTGCGCCACCCGTCCCGGTCCCAGGTCCTGCGGGATTACCTGGACTAAGACACCACGCCCTCCGGCCGGACAGCCGGACCAACAGCACCCCGTTCCGCGTTCGCGGGACGGGGTGCTGTTGTTTAGGTGGCACGGCCCGGGGGCCAGCGGTGAGGCTGCATCAAAGGCCGCACAAAAAAAGAAGTCCCCTTCCGATCCGGAAGGGGACTTCTTCAAGCTTGGTACGACGCGTCGCCTGCGGACGTTGGTCCGTGGGCTTCGCTGACCGAACAGGCGACTGCGTGTTTACTCTGCAGAGACCGGCGCCTTCTCGTTCAGGCGAGAGGTCTCATCCTGCCATTCCGAGGTGAGCGGACGAAGGTTCGCCTCCACCGCCCGGGCGTGGTGCCCGCAGAAAAGCAGTTCCCCACCGGAGGATTCCAGTACGGCACGTACGTATGCCTGTGCGCCGCAACGGTCGCAGCGGTCCAGGCTGTTCAGCTCACGGGTTGCTACTGCTGCTGTCATGAGTTGCCTCCTCAAGGGTGTTGATACTTCATATAACCACCTTTGACACCCCGTCCTTCGCAGGTTGGGCCGCCTTTCGCTCTACGCGTACCCCTCCGGCGCAGCCTCCGTGGGCAAACTCACGGAACTGAGTCGTTGGGCGGAAGTGTCACCGCCGGGGATTAACCTTGTAGGAGTCCCTGATTGTTCCCGGATATCTCTGCCGGCAAAACAGCCGACACCAAGGAGTTTCAACGCACGTGGCGCCCCCTAGTTCTGATTACACTGCCCGGCACCTGTCCGTCCTGGAAGGACTGGAGGCCGTCCGCAAGCGTCCCGGCATGTATATCGGGTCCACCGACTCCCGCGGCCTGATGCACTGCCTGTGGGAGATCATTGACAACTCCGTCGATGAGGCCCTCGCAGGCTTCGGCCAGAGCATCAAGGTCATCCTCCACCCGGACGGTTCCGTGGAGATCCATGACGACGGACGCGGCATCCCCGTGGACATCGAGCCTAAAACCGGCCTGTCCGGCGTCGAGGTCGTGTTCACCAAACTCCACGCCGGCGGCAAGTTCGGCGGCGGATCCTATGCAGCCTCCGGCGGCCTTCACGGCGTGGGCGCCAGCGTGGTCAACGCGTTGTCGTCGCGGCTCGACGTGCAGGTGGACCGAGCCGGCAAGACGTACCAGATGGCGTTCCGCCGCGGCGAGCCCGGTCACTTCGACGACACGGGCAAAAAGCCCGGCCCCGAGGCCAGGTTCTCCCCGTTCCTGGACAGCTCACGGCTGGAAGTGGTCGGCAAGGCCAAGCGCGGTGTCACGGGAACACGCATCCGCTACTGGGCGGACCGGCAGATCTTTACGCCTGACGCCAAGTTTTCCTACACCGAACTGCAGGCGCGCGCCCGCCAGACCTCCTTCCTGGTCCCGGGGCTGCGCATCACCCTGCGCGATGAACGGCGCCTGCCCGGAACACCGGGCGAGAACGGCCCGGTGGAGGAAGTCTTCCACCACGACGGCGGGATCGCCGAGTTCGTCGACTACCTGGCCGCCGATGCCGCCGTCACCGATATCTGGCGCCTGCATGGCTCGGGCAAGTTCAAGGAATCCGTGCCTGTACTGGATGAGAGCGGGCACAGCAGGATCACCGAGATTGAACGCGAGGCGGAGGTGGACATCGCCCTGCGCTGGGGGATCGGCTACGAAACCACCATCCGTTCATTCGTCAACATCATCGCCACCCCCAAGGGCGGAACGCACCAGACCGGCTTCGAGCAGGGCCTGCTGAAGACCTTCCGCAAGGTCATTGAAGCCAACGCCCGCAAGCTCAAGGCCGGCAACGACAAGATCGAAAAGGACGATGTCTTCGCCGGACTCACCGCCGTGCTGACCGTCCGCCTGGCCGAACCGCAGTTCGAAGGCCAGACCAAGGAAATCCTGGGCACCTCAGCCGTCCGGGCCATCGTCAGCAAGGTCGTGGAGAAGGAAATCACCGCCCGGCTGAATTCCACCGCGCGCGCCGATAAGACACAGTCCTCGCAGCTGCTGGAGAAGGTGGTGGCGGAGATGAAGTCCCGGATCTCCGCGCGGGTGCACAAGGAGACCCAGCGGCGGAAGAACGCCCTCGAAACCTCCACCATGCCGGCGAAGCTGGCGGACTGCCGGATTGATGACCAGGAACGCTCGGAACTGTTCATCGTGGAGGGCGACAGCGCCCTCGGCACGGCCAAGCTCGCCAGGTCCTCGGACTATCAGGCGCTGCTGCCCATCCGCGGCAAAATCCTGAACGTACAGAAGGCGTCCGTGGCGGACATGCTCTCCAACGCCGAGTGTGCAGCCCTGATCCAGGTGGTGGGGGCGGGCTCGGGGCGCAGCTTCCAGCTGGACGCTGCCCGGTACGGCAAGGTCATCTTCATGACGGACGCCGACGTCGACGGCGCCCACATCCGCACCCTGCTGCTCACGCTGTTCTTCCGCTACATGCGCCCCCTGGTGGATGCCGGGCGGGTCTATGCGGCGGTTCCGCCCCTGCACCGCGTAGAGGTCATCAACGCAGGCTCGAAGAGCAACGAGATGGTCTACACCTACAGCGAAAAGGAACTGCACCAGGTGCTTGCCCGCCTGGAAAAGGAAGGCAAGCGGTACAAGGAACCGATCCAGCGCTACAAGGGCCTGGGGGAGATGGACGCCGGTCAGCTGGCCGAAACCACCATGGACCCCCGGCACCGCACCCTGAGGCGGGTCCGGATTTCCGAGGCAGCCGCTGCCGAGCAGGCATTCGAACTGCTGATGGGCAGCGACGTGGCGCCGCGCAAGGACTTCATCATCGCCGGTGCGGCCATGCTGGACCGGGACCGCATTGACGCCTAGCGGAAAAGATCCGGCCCTGCCACCGACCTAGTCCAGCAGCCCCGGGGCGATGAGCAGTGTTGTCGGTACCGCCAGCAGCAGGATCGAGAGGCACAGGACGGCCCACTGCTGCCAGCGGGGCAGCGGAGGCTGCGGCGTCAGCAGCCGGCTGAGCCTGCCGGCAGTGCCCAGCGGTTCCGAACCCTCCGCGCCGGGGAGGGTAAGCGGCGGGTACTCCCGCGGACGGTCCGGCTGCGCTGCCAGGGGCTTCAGTACTCCGGATGTATCTGCCGGGCGGGTTCCCGAGCCGACAATCGCGACTGCCCGGACCAGGGTCATCCGGTCCACCTCTCCCAGCGCCTCGTCGTCGGCGAGCATTTCGATGAGTTCGTTGACCGAGCGCTGGGCCAGCAGTGATGTGGGCAGCCAGGGAAGCGCGGCACGCCAGGCGGCGAAGGCCCACAGCAGCAGGTGGTGGTGCTGGGCCAGGTGGGCCCGCTCGTGCGTGAGGACCGCTGACAGCTCCTCCTTGGAGAGCATGTTCAACAGCCCGTCGGACAGCACGGTGACCGACCGTGCTCCGCCCGGCAGGCAGTAGGCGACCGGCGTTGGATGCTGGATGACCAGGGTGGCAGGGGTGTCCGCCGAAGGCGAGCTGAGCAGATTGAGCATGTCCCGGTGGCGGTGCCGACCGCGCAGGATCCGGTAGTACGTCAGCAGCAGGGTGAACACCAGATGGGCGCCCAGCAGCATTGCGGCGCTGAGGGCAAAAACGTGGACCAGGCCGAGCGTGCTGGCCGGAGCGCCGTCGACGAGGATGCGCCGCAGGCCGTCCAGTCCGTCCAGAAGGTTATTGCCGAGGGGTTCGAGGCCCCAGGTGAGCATGGCACCGATCATTGACAGGCCACCCGCGAGGGCGATTGCCTGCCAGAGGACCATGGCGGTGAACGGGGAGCGGGCGGGCCACTTTGCCCGCGAAAGGATCACGGGAACGGGCCACGCCAGCACAATCGCCAGCGCAGCAAGTGCGTAGGAGGCCCAGAACACCCGCGGTGCCGGTGGCTAGGCGCCGAGCAGCCTGCGCAGCATTTCAGCCTCGGTGTCGGAGACGGAGCCGACGAACCGGGCCAGCACGGCTTCCCGGTCATTCGCGGTACCCAATGCTTCGTGCATGAGTTCGGCGGTGTGCTCGGCGCGGGTGGTCACGGCACGGTAGCGGTGGGGGCGGATGTCGCGTTCACGCTGAACCAGCGACTTCTTCTCCAGGCGGGAGAGTACGGTCAGCACGGTGGTGACGGCGAGGCCCTTGCCGTCCGCAGAGTCCCCACGCTGCGCCAGCTTCTCGCGCAGTTCATTGGCGGTTGCTGCTTCGTCAGATTCCCACAGCAGATCCATCATCGCGCGTTCCAGCTCACCGAGCGTAGCCATGTGCATCCTTTTTCGATCGAGACCCCGGTGGACCCCCGTATCAGGTCCAGACTTACTAATGTACAACGTTTCGCCCACTTGTTCTACATCACGTAGAAATCTGGTCCGAGTTGTTCTACGCTGTGTAGAAGTAAGGAATTCTACGACGCGTAGAACTCGTTCCTCAAGTTGAAGGACATGTAAGCGTGGAAGCACTGGATATCGCCCGGTGGCAGTTCGGCATCACGACCGTCTACCACTTCCTCATGGTCCCGCTGACCATTGGGCTGGGGATCGTGGTGGCAGCCATGCAGACAGCCTGGGTGCGCACCGGCAAAGAGCAGTACCTTCGAATGACGAAGTTCTGGGGCAAGCTGTTCCTCATTAACTTCATCCTCGGCCTGGCCACCGGCCTGGTCCAGGAGTTCCAGTTCGGGATGGCGTGGAGCGAATACAGCCGGTTCGTCGGCGACGTCTTCGGCGCCCCGCTGGCGCTGGAATCCCTGCTGGCCTTCTTCACCGAATCGGTGTTCCTTGGACTGTGGATCTTCGGCTGGAAACGGCTGCCGAAGAAGGTCCACCTGGCCTGCCTGTGGATCACCACGCTGGCCTCCATGCTCTCGGCCTACTTCATCCTTGCCGCCAACTCCTGGATGCAGCACCCCGTGGGCGTGGAGATGGTGGACGGCCGCCCGGTCATGAATGACATCTGGGCCGTCCTGACCAACAACACCCTCCTCGTAGCCTTCCCGCACACCATCTTCGGCGCCTTCGCCGTGGCCGGAGGGTTCCTGATCGGCATCGCCTGGTACCACCTCTGGAAGCGGCGCCGGGACGGTATCGACACCGTGGATGCCAAGGGCAACGTGGTGGTGGGGGAACGGGTCGAAATCGGCCGCGACAAGACCGACCATGCCGTCTGGCTGCGGTCCCTGCGCATCGGTGCCGTCGTCGCCATGATCTCCTTTGCCGGCGTCGCGGTCAGCGGCGACCTGCAGGGCAAGCTGATGTTCGAACAGCAGCCCATGAAGATGGCCGCGGCGGAGGCAGCGTGCCATGACGGCACCGGCTTCTCGGTCCTGTCCATCGGCGACCCGGGCGCGGAGAACTGCGAAGACGTGAAAACGCTGGTCGAAATCCCGGGCATGCTTTCCTTCCTCGCCAACGGTGACTTCGACACCGAAATCCGTGGCGTGAACACGCTGCTGGAGCAGTACCAGGACGACTACGGCACACATCTGCCCGCTGATGAAATGTACGGCGTCAACTCCGGCGCCGAAATCGACTACACGCCGAACTTCGCCGTCACCTACTGGGGCTTCCGCATCATGATCGGTTTCGGCGGCATCGCCGCCGTTGCCGCAGCCTTCGCCCTCTGGGTGGTCCGCAAGGGCACCGTCCCCGAATCCAAGTGGCTCATGCGCCTGGCGGTGTTCGGCATCCTGGCACCGTTCGGCGCCAACTCCGCCGGCTGGATCTTCACCGAAATGGGCCGCCAGCCGTTCGTCGTGGCGCCGAACCCCACCGGTTCCGACGGCGTGTTTATGTTCACCGCGGCAGCCGTCTCGCCCGGTGTGAGCCTGGGGGAGCTGCTGTTCTCCGTCATCACCTTCACCGTCGTGTACCTTGCCCTGCTGATCGTGGAGGTGATGCTGCTGTTCAAGTTCGTCCGCGGCGGTGTCCCGGCCGCGATGCCGGACCTGCTGGGAGGCGACGACGGCGCCACGGGCGGAATGAATTCCCCCGGCGGCGATCCGGACGGCACCCCCGGAAAGAAGCAGGACGATGTCCTCGACTTCGCCTACTGAGTTTCCCCGGAGGGGAACCGTGCGAACGGATCCCCTCCGGACCCTGTCCGACCACCCTGCAATCTGCCGACTGCCGGCATTTCTGGAGCTCTGAAAGTAATGTCGCTACCGCTGTTCTGGTTTATCGTGATTGCCTTCCTATGGGTCGGGTACCTTTTCCTGGAGGGCTTCGACCTGGGCGTGGGCATGCTTATGAAGCTCATGGCCCGCGATGAGAAGGACCGCCGGGTACTGCTGAACACCATCGGTCCGGTGTGGGACGGCAACGAAGTCTGGCTCATCACCGTCGGTGCCATGACTTTCGCGGCCTTCCCCATGTGGTACGCCTCGTTGTTCTCCGCCCTGTACCTTCCGCTGGTTTTGGTGCTGCTGGGGCTCATCTTCCGGGCTGTATCCATCGAGTACCGCGGCAAACATGACAGTGACAGCTGGCGCAACCGCTGGGACTGGGGCATGGCCCTCGGCTCCTTCGCAGCTGCGTTCGGCGTCGGCGCCGCCCTCGGACTCACCACCACCGGCCTGCCGCTGAATGAGAACGGCGACCGCGTGGGCGGCGCGTTTGCCTGGCTGACTCCGTACGCCGTGCTGGGCGGAGTGGCCGTGGTGGCCTTCAGCCTGATCCATGCCTGCGTTTTCCTGATGCTCAAGACCGACGGGCAGATCCGTGACCGCGCCCGGCGCATCGTAACGCGCTGGCTGCCCCTGGGCATCCTGCCCCTGGCGGCATGGGCCATCATCGTGCAGTTCATGAACGCCAAGGTTCAGACCCTGCCCCTGCTGGTGATTGCGGTGGTGGGAGCCCTCCTGGCCTGGATCTATGCCCGCCGGGGCCGGGACGGCCTGAGCTTCATCAGCCTTGGCGTGTTCCTGGTGGCCGGAGCGGCGACCATCTTCGCCGCCATGTACCCCGTGGTCCTGCCCTCCACGCTGGACGCCGCTTGGAACCTGACGGTGGAAAACGCCTCCGCTTCCCCCTACGCCCTGAAGGTCATGAGCTGGGTAGCCCTGTTCGGCCTGCCGGTTGTGGTGCTGTACCAGGGCTGGACCTACTGGGTGTTCCGTAAGCGGGTCACCACCGAGTCCATCCCCGCCCCCCACAGTTTCAAGCACCAGTGAAACCGGTCCTGCCGGTCAGCGCCACGAGCCGCCGGGCGCTGTACCTCCTGGGGCTGCTCGCCGCCGTCAAGGCGGCGGGGCTGGTCCTGCTGGCCGACGCCGTCGCACACGGAATCGCCGGTCTGGCCGCAGGCGGCCCGGACTGGAACCGTGTCTTCGCCCTCGGCGTCGTCGGCGCCGTGCTGCGGTCCGTGGCTGTGTGGGGCCAGGACACCGTAGCCCAGCGCGCAGCAGCCGGCGTGAAGGACGAACTGCGCCGGCAGCTGTCCGTGCGGGTGCTGGCCGACGGCGGCACCGTCCCCGGGATGGGCAGCGGCGCCTTGAGCGTCCTGCTCACCCGCGGCCTGGACGGGCTGGACAACTACTACTCGAAGTACCTGCCCGCCCTGGTGACCTGCGCCGTCGTCCCCCTGCTGGTGGGCGCCCGCATCCTCGCCGCGGACTGGATCAGTGCCGTCACCATTGTGCTGACGGTTCCCCTCATCCCGGTGTTTATGATCCTGATCGGCCTGCACACCGAGGACAAGACCGCCGCGGCAGTGGATGCACTGAACCGGCTGTCGGACAACATGCTTGAACTGGCCAAGGGCCTGCCCGTGCTGGTGGGCCTCGGCCGGGCCCGCGCCCAGACCCGTGCGCTGCGCGACGTGGCCGACCGCTACCGCATCACCACGCTGGCGACCCTGCGGGTGGCGTTTATGTCCTCGCTCGCCCTGGAACTGATCGCCACGATCTCGGTGGCGCTGGTGGCCGTGTTCATCGGCGTACGGCTGGTCCACGGCGGCATGCCGCTGGAACTGGGGCTGCTGGCCCTGATCCTGGCGCCGGAGTGCTATCAGCCGCTGCGGGACCTGGGCACCGCCCACCACGCCAGCGAGGACGGCCTCGAAGCCCTGAACCGGACCAACGCCGTACTTAACGCACCGGCGGCCGTGCCGCTGGCGGACCAGGCAGCCGGGACCCCGGAGGCCACCGGGTCGGCACTGCAGGTCCGGGACCTGACCATCGCGTACGAAGGGCGCCCGCAGCCGGCAGTCGCGAATCTCAGCTTCACTGTGCCCGCAGGTAGTATTGCCGCACTGACCGGCCCCAGCGGGGCAGGAAAAACCTCCGTGCTGGAAGTCCTGGCCGGACTGCGGCGCAACGGCGGAGACACCCGGCTGGAGGGCTCCGTACAGGGGATTAGCCCCGGCTCGCAGGCCTGGATACCGCAGCACCCCGTGCTCGTCGAAGACACCGTTGCCGAGGAAATCGCGCTCTACGCCGGCTTCCCTGCAGCACGAACCAACGCAGCCGGAACCGACGCTGCCGGAACCAACGCTGCCGAAGGCCACGGCAACCCGGGCCGGACCGCCGCCCGCTCGGCCCTGGAGCGGATCGACGCCGCACACCTCCTCGATTCCGACACCTCGGACCTCAGCCCGGGAGAGCAGCGCCGGGTGGCCGTGGCCCGTGCCCTGGCCCGCATCGACGCCAATCCCGAGGTCCGGATCCTCCTGGCGGACGAACCCACCGCACACCTGGACGCGGTCAGCGCCTCGGCAGTCAGGGCAGCACTGAAGGCACTGCACGGCCGGACAACCGTGCTGCTGGTGGCCCACGACGCCGATACCGCAGCAATTGCCGACACCGTTATCCCTGTCGGGGCAGGAGCCGCCGGAGCTCCGTCCCCGGACCGCAGCAGGGGCAGGCATGCCGCGTCCCTCGCAGCCGCCGTCGGCGTGAACCCCGCGAATCGTCCCGCGGGCCTGTTCCCGGCACCTGCCTCCGGTGCTACCCCAGGTCCCGCGGCGCACAACAGCGCGGCATCGGGCAGCGCGGGCAGCGCGACGTCCAACAGCGTCGCGGGCGCGGCTCCGGACCGGAAGGCCTCCGCGGACCCGACGCCCGCCCGGCATGAGCCGCTGTGGAAGAACCTGCTCGTCCTGAAACCCTGGAGCAGGCAGTTTGTCCTGGCATTGGTGCTGGGCACCGGCGCCACCATGTTCGCCGTGGCCCTGACGGCCCTGTCCGCCTGGCTGATCGTGCGGGCGGCGGAGCAGCCGCCGATCCTGTACCTGCTGATGGCGATTGTTGGCGTGCGGTTCTTCGGCATCGGCCGGGCGCTGCTGCGTTATCTCGAACGCCTCTCCCTGCACGACGCCGTCTTCCGGGCCACCAACACGCTGCGGGTACGGCTCTGGAACGGACTGCTGCAGCGTCCCGAAGGCTGGCGCCGGGTGGCAAGGGGGTCGGGTGCCCTGGAGCGACTGGTGGGTGACGTGGACGAACTGCGGGACATAGCGCCCCGTGTGGTCTTTGCACCCCTGACCGGCCTGCTGACCGCCGTCGGCGCCTGCGTGGTGACCTGGCTGCTGGTTCCGGAGGGCCTGGCGGTGCAGGTGGCGCTGGTGGTGGTGGGGATGGTTATTGCCCCGCTGCTGGCCCTGTTCGCCGACTCCGCTGCCCGCGCCGCCACCGTGGACCTGCAGGCCCGGTCCATGTCTTCGATGACACGCCTGCTTTCGGCTGCCTCCGACCTCGAGGCCAACTCAAGCTCGGCACCGGTCCTGGCCCGGCAGGAACGGCTCGAGGCTGCGGCGGCCAAGGCGGTCCGGCGCAGTGCCTGGGCCCAGGGCCTCGCCAATGCGCTCACCGCCCTGGCCTGCTCCCTGGCCGGGCTGTACATGATCGGGGCGGCGCAGGACGCGCCGGCCACCGTGGCCGCCGTCGTCGTCCTGGTCCAGCTCGCCCTGATCGAACCGTTTGTTGCAGTCAACGGCTCCATCCAGCAGCTCACCGCCTGGCGGACCCTGGGGGACAAGGTCCTGCCGGACCTGGGCACCGAAGACGTGGCCGGCGAAGACACCGCCGGGGAAACCGCTGCCCGGAAGAGTTTCGGCACAGTGCGGAGCCTCGAACTGGACAACATCCGCTACCGCTATCCCGGGGCCGCCGAAGACGTGCTGGCCGGGGTGGACCTGCACGTCTCGGCAGGGGAGTGGGTGGCCGTCACCGGTCCGTCCGGCAGCGGAAAATCCACGCTCCTCGGCGTGCTGCTGGGCTTCCTGCCGCCCCGCAGCGGTTCCTACCGGATCAACGGGGTCCCCGCGGAGTCGGTGCCGCCGGCGGCACGCCGGATGGCATGGTGCCCGCAGGAAGCGCACCTCTTCGACTCCACCCTGCGCGGCAACCTGCTCCTGGCCCGCGACCGCGCCCTCGCCCCGACGGAAGCGGAAATGACCGGATCCCTGCGCGCCGTCGGCCTGGGACCGCTGTTCGACACGCTGCCCGATGGACTGGATACCCGCATCGGTGCCGGCGGGCATTTCCTTTCCGGCGGCCAGCGCCAGCGGCTTGCCGTGGCCCGTGCCCTGCTTGCGGCAGCCGACGTCGTCCTCCTGGACGAACCGACCGCCCACCTGGATGCGGAGGCGGGAGCGCAGCTGATGGCCGACCTGAAATCGGGACTCCGGGGCAAGGCCGTTGTGGTGGTCACCCATAATCGCGCCGATGCTGCCTGGTGCGAACGGGAGGTCTCACTGGGAGCGGTGCTGATGTCCTAGGGTGGATGGATGCAGACGCCTTCCCCACCCCTGTTCCCCGGGCCGGAAACCGGCCTCCGCTGGCGCTCGATCGGAGCCGACGACGTCGACGCCTGGTACGCGCTCATCCGCAGGATGGCGGAGGCGGACAAACCCGGATGGGTGGAGGACCGCCGGGACCTGGAACAGGCGCTGGAGACCACTTCCGGCAACCCTGCCCAAGACACGCTGATCGGCCTCGATAAAACCGGCGCAGCAAGGGCCTACGGCCGGATTGCGCTGAACCCCGGTTCTGAAACCGGTTCCGGCTTCGGCGGTGTGGATCCGCAGTGGCGGCGCCGCGGGATCGGCGCGAAGGTCTACCGCTGGCAGGAAACCCGCCTGCGCCAGCGGCTGTTTACCGAACACCGGAAACACGGGGTGCTGCGCACCTACGCCGAGGAAGCCAACGCCTCCCAGGTGGCACTGCTGGAGTCCGAGGGGGCCCAGGTGGTCCGGTACTTCACCGAGATGAGCCGGCCGCTGGCCGGAGACCTGCCCGACGCCGGGCTGCCGGAGGGCATGGAGTTCCGGACCTTCAATGCAGAGATTTCGGACGCCGTGCGCCGGGCGCACAACGAAGCATTCAAGGACCACTGGGGGAGCGAGCCGCGGAACAAGGAACGCTGGGGCTTCACCGTGGACCATCCGCAGTTCCGGCCGGAATGGAGCTTCGCCGTGGTGGATACGGGCACCGGGGAGGTCGCCGCCTACCAGCTGGCCAGCTTTGATCCGGAAAGCAAGGACATTCACGGCTACAAAGAGGGCTACACCATGCTGCTCGGAGTGCGGCGGGGCTGGCGGGGCAGGAAACTGGCCCCGGCGATGCTGGGCGAGGCCATGCGGCGGTTCCGTGACGGCGGCATGGACAACGCCGGGCTCGGCGTCGACACGGAGAACCCCTCGGGTGCCCTCGGCCTGTACGAAAGCCTTGGCTATCGGCCCACGCACCGGGAAGTCGTTTTCGACAAGACGGTCCTGTAGGCGTGCGGGCGCGCTAGGAAGCCGGGGGAGCGGCCGCGTCCGGAACCTCGAGGATCCAGATGGCCTCCGCCGCCGGCAGGCCCAGGTCCAGCGGATGTCCGCCGGCCTCGATGGTGAGCGTGCCGGCATAGGGCTGGCGCTGGACCACGGACACCATGGTGTCCAGGTGAAGTCCCAGCCCCGCCAGGTAGCGAAGCAGCTCCGGCTCATTGTCCGAAACGCGGGCCACGAGGCCGCGGGTCCCGGGTTCGCAGCGGCTCAGCCGCTTTGCGTCCAGGACCGGGAAACGGCCGTCGCGTGCCGGGATCGGATCCCCGTGCGGGTCGCGTACGGGGTTGCCAAGTCGTGCAGCCAGGGCATCCACCATCTTGTCCGATACGGCATGTTCAAGGTGTTCGGCTTCGTCGTGCACCTCGTCCCAGCGGTAGCCCAGGTACTCCACCAGGAACGTTTCAATCAGCCGGTGCCTGCGGACCATGCCGACAGCTGCCGTCTCACCCGCGGTGGTCAGGGCAATGGAACCGTAGCGCGCGTGGGTCACCAAACCCTGGTTCGTCAGTTTCTTCACGGCTTCCGAGACCGACGACGGCGAGAAACCCATGTGGGCAGAGAGCGCCGAAACGGTCAGGGGTTCGTCTGTCCACTCCTGGGCGGTCCAAATGACCTTCAGGTAGTCCTGGGTTGCTGTCGACAGCTCACTGTGTGCCACGGATTCCACCTTACTGGAACCGCCCCGCCCGATCCCGGAAAATACCCCCTGGGGGTACTTGACCCATACCCGGTGGGGGTATAACTTCGAACTGACGGATTGGAGTACCCCATGGAAGCAAACACTGCAGGGATTCCGGAAATCCCCGGGATTCCGGAGACTGCCGGGGACCACGAAGGCCCGCATGGTTACACGTCTGATAAAGATGCCTATCTCCGGCGGCTGCGCAGGATTGAAGGACAGGTGCGGGGCATTGCCCGCATGGTCGAGGAAGACAAATACTGCATCGACATCCTCACCCAGGTCGCAGCCATCAATAAGGCACTGCACGCTGTCAGCCTTGGACTGGTCCAGGACCACATGTCGCACTGCGTCGTCGGGGCAGCACAGGAAGCCGAGCGCACCGGCAACCCCGAGATTGTCTCCGCGAAGGTGCAGGAAGCCGCTGATGCCATCGGCAGGCTGCTGCGCTAGGACCACCGGCACGGCCCCATCCATCAACAGAAAGAAGAGTGACATGGAAACCACCACACTGAACATTTCCGGAATGACCTGCGGACACTGCGTCGCGTCGGTGACTGAAGAGCTCGAGGCGCTCGACGGCGTCGACACGGTTTCGGTGGACCTGAACGCAGGCGGAGTCTCGACCGCGACGGTCACCGCGAACCGAACCCTGACCGCTGCCGAACTCGGCGAAGCGGTTGCGGAAGCCGGCTACCGGATGGTCGGCGCCGACGCGTAGGAGCTGCACCAAAGTATTTGCCCCGGGCAGGAACACTGGCAGGAAGCAGGGGAAGGGAAACATCATGGACACTCGCGAACAAGCGGTATCCAGGGCAGTCGAGCTCGATATCCAGGGCATGACCTGCGCTTCCTGCGTCGCGCGGGTGGAACGTAAGCTCGGAAAGATCGACGGGGTGCAGGCATCCGTCAACCTGCCGCTGGAAAGCGCAAAGGTCACGGTGCCCGCGACGGTTACCGACCAGCAGATCGTCGACGCCGTGAATGCGGCCGGTTACACCGCACGCCTGAAGAACCGGACCTCCACGCGCCCCCACGGGCAGGGGGCGCACCACGCGGACACGTCCGGGACGCCGTCTCACCAAGAGCACATGTCCCATGAAGGTGACATGTCTTCCGGTGAAGACCACGTGTCCGGTGAAGACCACATGTCCCACGGGGGAACCGCGGCACAGCTGCGTCCCCGGCTGATCCTTGCCGCTGTCCTCAGCGTTCCGGTCCTGCTCATTTCCATGGTTCCCGCACTGGCATTCCCGCACTGGGGGTGGGTGGTGGCGCTGCTCGCCCTGCCCGTGGTGACCTGGTCCGCGTGGCCCTTCCACCGGGCCGCGGCCGTCAATGCGCGGCACCTTGCCTCGACCATGGACACCCTGGTCTCCATCGGCGTCGCGGCCGCGTACCTGTTCTCGGTGGGCCAGCTGGCCTTCGATCCGGGCCTTACGGCGGATCCGGGCATGGGATCGGACCCGCACCTGTACTTCGAAGTGGCCTCGGTAGTGGTCACCTTCCTGCTGCTGGGGCGCTATCTGGAGGCCAACGCCAAAACCAAGGCAACGGATGCGCTGAAGGCACTGCTGAACCTTGGTGCCAAGGACGCGGCGGTGCTGCGCGACGGGCAGGAAATACGCGTCCCGGCGGACCGGCTGGAAGTGGGCGACGTGTTTGTTGTCCGTCCCGGAGAGAAGATTCCAGCCGACGGCATTGTTGTTCAGGGACGCTCGGCGGTGGATGCCTCGCTGATCACCGGAGAGTCCCTGCCGGTGGAAGTGGATGTGGACAGCCCGGTTACGGGCGCCACCATCAACACCTCCGGCCGCCTGCTGGTCCGGGCCACCCGAGTGGGCAGCGAAACCACCCTGGCGCAGATGGGCCGCCTCGTCAGCGACGCCCAGTCTTCCAAGGCACCGATTGCCCGGCTGGCGGACCGGATCAGTGCCGTTTTCGTCCCGGTGGTCCTCGGGATCGCCGTCCTGACGTTCCTGCTGTGGCTGGTCCTCACCGGTGACCTGCAGGCCGCCTTCACCGCCGCCGTCGCCGTACTGGTGATTGCCTGCCCCTGTGCCCTCGGACTCGCCACCCCGGTGGGCCTGCTGACGGGAACCGGCCGCGGGGCACAGCTGGGCATCCTCATCAAGGGCGCCCAGGTCCTCGAGGACACCCGCACCGTGGACACGATCGTGCTGGATAAGACCGGCACCATCACTTCGGGAAAGCTGTCGGTGGCCCGCGTCCGGCTGCTGGACGGTGCGGCAGCGGACCTTACGCCGGAAAGCCTGCTGCGGCTGGCCGGCTCCGTCGAGGACGCCGGTGAACACCCGATTGCCCGGGCCATCGCTGCGTCCGCCCGCTCCGGACCCGGTACGGCCCCGGTCACGGAGTTCGATTCGGCACCGGGCGGGGGAGTCCGCGGCACCGTCGAGGGCAGGCTTATTGCCGCAGGCCGTCCGGCCTGGCTGGACGAAAACGGCGTCGACCTGCCGGATGCCGCCTACGCGGCACTGCGGGAAGAGCAGGAAGCCGGAGCCACCGCGGTCCTGGTGGCAGTGGATAGCCGCCCGGCGGGCATCATCAGCCTGCAGGACACCGTCAAGGAAGGCTCGGCAGCTGCGATTGCACGGTTCCGCAGCCTGGGCCTGCACCCGGTGCTGCTGACCGGTGACAACGCGGTGGTGGCCGCCCGGGTCGCGGAGCAGGTGGGAATTCCGGCGGAGGATGTGCTGGCCGATGTCCGTCCCGAAGGCAAAGTCGACGCCGTCCGTCGCCTCCAGGCGCAGGGACGCACGGTGGCGATGGCCGGGGACGGCGTGAACGACGCCGCGGCGCTGGCCCAGGCAGATCTGGGCATTGCCATGGGATCGGGCACGGACGTGGCCATGGAAGCAGCGGACCTGACCGTGATGGGCAGCAGCCTGGGACAGGTGGCCACCGCCGTCGAACTCTCCCGCCGGACGCTGCGGACCATCAAGACCAACCTGTTCTGGGCGTTTTTCTACAACGCGGTGGGCATCCCGGTTGCCGCCTTCGGACTGCTGAACCCGATGATCGCGGGGGCGGCGATGGCGGCGAGCTCGGTTCTGGTGGTCGGCAACTCGCTGCGGCTGCGCAGCTTCGGCAAACAGGCAAACTAATAGGCAGGCCGGTAGGTAGCCAGCAGGAAAAAGGGCCGGGCGGTGGAGCATTCAGCTCCGCGGCCCGGCCCGTTGTTTACAGCCGGCGTCAGCCCTGGCTCGGACCGACGGCGTCCACCGCGTTGGCCAGCGGCACGCCGGACCCGTCGCGGCGTCCGTGCTCGGTGGGCAGCGCACGCGCCACGCCGTTGGCCGCGGATGCCTTCGCGGGACCGTGTCCGGCCCAGGCCACCGACAGGGAATCTTCGCCCTTCAGGAAGCGGTGCGCGCGGACACCGGCGGTGGCCCGGCCCTTCGCCGGGTACTCCGCAAACGGTGTCACCTTCACCGAGCCGCCGGGGGTGCCCGGCAGCGCCTCGGTGGTGGTGGAAACCGTGACGACGACGGCGTCGGGATCCTCGGCAGCGACGGCACCGAAGAACACGGCGGCGTCGCCGGCTGCCAGCTTGATCCCGGCTACGCCGCCGGCCGTGCGGCCCTGGGCGCGGACCGTGGAGGCAGGGAAGTGCAGCAGCTGCGCCGAGCGGGTGATGAAGACCAGTTCATCCGTCTCATCGGCAGCCACGGACACCCCGATGACCTCGTCCTTGGGCTTGAGCGTGATTGCTTCCCAGTCGTCACGGTTCAGCGGGTAATCGGGATTGACGCGCTTCACCACACCGTTGCGGGTACCGATGGCCACCACGGAGTTCAACGGAACGAGTCCCACCAGCTTCTCGCCCTTGCCCAGGGTCATGAATTCCTTCACCGGCACACCGCCGGCCAGGTTGGGCAGGCCTGCTGTCGAAGGCAGCGCGGGCAGGTCCAGGACGGAGATGCGGATCATCCGGCCCGAGGAGGTCAGCGCACCGATCTCGCCCCGGGCGGTGGTCTTTACCACCGAGCGGAACACATCGTGGCGCACCCGCTGCCCGCCTTCGGCGAGCGGCTCCTGGTCCGAGGTCCGGGCCACCTGGCCGGAGGCGGACAGGATCGCCCAGCAGGGGTCATCGGGAATTTCCAGCGGCAGGACCGCCTTGGCGCCCTTGCCCGCAGCGCCCGCAGCGGCGGTCACCGCCGCCCCCTTCAGCGGAGAGGCGGCCTCGGACTCGAGCAGCACGGTACGCCGCGGCGTCGCATATTTTGCCGCCACCTCGCCCAGTTCATCCGAGACCAGGGAGCGCAGGCGCTGCTCCGACCCGAGGATCGCCTCGAGCTCCTCGATGGCCTTCCGCAGCTCGTCCTGCTCCTTTTCGAGCTCGATCCGGGAGTACTTGGTCAGCTGCCGCAGGCGCAGCTCGAGGATGTGGCTGGCCTGCACTTCGGTCAGGTCGTAGACCGCCATCAGCCGTTCCCGGGCCTGGGCGGTTTCATCCGAGGACCGGATGATCTGGATGACTTCGTCAATGTCGACAATGGCGATCAGGAGGCCCTCGACCAGGTGCAGCCGGTCCTTCTTCCGGCTCAGCCGGTAGGCGGTGCGGCGGCGGACCACGCCGAGACGGTGCGCAACGTAGACCTGCAGCAGCTCAACCAGGCCCAGGGTCCGGGGCTGGCCGTCCACCAGCGTGACGTTGTTGATGCCGAAGGAATCCTCCATGGGCGTGAACTTGTAGAGCTGGGCGAGTACCGCGTTGGGGTTGAACCCGTTCTTCAGCTCGATCACCAGGCGCAGGCCGTGGCTCCGGTCGGTGAGGTCCACAATGTCGGAGATGCCCTGGAGCTTCTTGGACGTTACGGCGTCCTTGATCTTTTCAATGACCTTTTCCGGGCCGACCATGTACGGCAGCTCGGTCACCACCAGGCCGGTGCGGCGGGCGGTGAGCTGCTCCACCTCCACCTTGGCGCGTGTCTTGAAGGAACCGCGGCCGGTGGCGTAGGCGTCGCGGATACCGTCCAGGCCGACAATCCGTCCGCCCGTGGGCAGGTCCGGCCCCGGGATGAACCGCATCAGCTCATCCAGCCCGGCATCGGGGTTGGCGATCAGGTGCTGCGTGGCGGCAATAACCTCGCCGAGGTTGTGCGGGGCCATGTTCGTGGCCATGCCCACGGCAATACCCGTGGCACCGTTGACCAGCAGGTTGGGGAAGGCGGCCGGCAGCACTTCGGGCTGCTGGAGCTGGTTGTCATAGTTCGGGACGAAGTCCACCACGTCTTCGTCGAGGTGGTCCGTCAGGGTCAGGGCAGGGGCCGCCAGCCGGGCTTCGGTATAGCGGGCGGCAGCCGGGCCGTCGTCGAGCGAGCCGAAGTTGCCGTGGCCGTCAATCAGCGGCAGGCGCAGCGCCCAGTCCTGTGCCATGCGCACCATGGCGTCGTAAATCGCCGTGTCTCCGTGCGGGTGGAGCTTGCCCATCACCTCACCCACCACGCGGGCGGACTTCACATGCCCGCGGTCCGGCCGCAGCCCCATGTCCGACATCATGTACAGGATGCGCCGCTGGACAGGCTTCAGGCCGTCGCGTGCATCGGGCAGGGCACGCGAATAGATCACCGAGTAGGCGTATTCGAGGAAGGAGCCCTCCATCTCGGTGGTGACATCTATCTCGATGATGTTCTCGGCGATCTTTTCGCCGGGTACGGATTTGGAGACGGGTTGGCGCCGGGCCATGCTGTTGTCGAATCCTTGCAGTGTTAGGGAATAGGATTCCGCGCCGTACGTAATCGCCGCGGTATGGAACCACGCTGTACGGAGCGGGTAGATGACTATGTGGAAGATTGCCCACTACTCTGATTCTATGGTGGAGCAGGGACATTACCCCGAATATTGGGAAGCCGACGTCGTGTTGCGCGACGGAGGCACCGGCCATTTACGCCCGGTTTCCCCCTCGGACGCAGACGCGCTGCAGGCCTTCCACATGCGCCAGTCGCAGACCTCCATCTACCTTCGCTTCTTTACCTACAAGGCCAAGCTCAGCAACAAGGAGCTTGAGCGCTTCACCAACGTGGACTACCGGGACCGCGTGGCGTTTGTCATCACCATTGGTGATGAAATCATCGGCATCGGTCGCTACGACCGCCTCGACGACCCCACCGAGGCAGAGGTTGCCTTCAACATCGCCGACGGCCACCAGGGACGCGGCCTGGGGTCCATCCTGCTGGAACACCTGGCCGCCGCCGCCCGGGAGAACGGCATCCGCCGCTTCTCCGCCGAGGTCCTGCCCGAGAACCGCAAAATGATCGGCGTCTTCGCCGACGCCGGATACGAGGTAAGCCGGCACTTCGACGACGGCGTGATCGCCTTGGACTTCAACATCGACCCCACGGAGAAATCGCTCGCGGTCATGGAAGCACGCGAGCACCGCGCCGAAGCGCGCAGCGTGGCGGACCTGCTCTCGCCGTCGTCCATCGCCGTGATCGGAGCCAGCCGGGAATGGGGCTCGGTGGGCTACCAGCTGCTGGAGCACATCATCGAGGGCGGCTTCAAGGGCGCCGTCTATGCGATCAACCCGGAAGCCTTCGAACTTGCGGGCATGATTTCCTATGCCGGGATTACGGAAGTTCCGGAAACCGTCCAGCTGGCCGTCATAGCGGTGCCTTACGAGCAGGTCCTGGAAGTCGCGGACGAATGCGCCGCCGCAGGAGTGAAAGCCCTGCTGGTGGTCACCGCAGGTTTCGGGCCGAAGGGCCCGGAGGGACTGGCCCGCCAGCGTGCCCTGGTCCGGCGGGCACGGGCACACGGCATGCGGGTGGTGGGACCGGCGTCGCTGGGTTTGATCAACACCCGGCCGGATGTTTCCCTGAACGCCTCCATGGCACCGGCGCTGCCCCGCCGCGGGGGACTGGGGCTCTTCAGCCAGTCCGCCGCCATCGGCGTCCTGCTCTACGCCACCGCCCAGCGCCGCGGCCTGGGGCTGTCCTCCACCATCTCGGCCGGCAACCGGGCCGACGTCTCCGGCAATGACGCGATGCAGTACTGGGAGGACGACGCCGATACGCGCGTGGTGGCGATGTACCTGGAGTCGGTGGGAAACCCGCGTAAGTTCTCCCGCCTGGCCCGCAGGCTGGCACGCACCAAACCCGTGATCGTCGCCAAATCCGATGTGACCGGCCTCCAGCTTCCGCCCGGCCACGCCGTACGGACCACCCAGGCTCCACCCGGTGCCCTGGACGCGATGCTCCGCCAGTCCGGCGTGATCCGCGTGAGCACCAACGAGCAGCTGATCGACGTGGCGCAGATCGCCGTCAGCCAGCCGCTGCCGCGCGGGCGCCGGGTCGCGGTCTTCAGCAATTCGGCGGCGCTGGGCCGGGTCCTCGCCGATGCGTGCACCGGCCTGGACCTGGACATCACGCGCCTTGAGACGGAACTGGCGCTGGACACCGGGATGAGCGTAGCCCTGCCGCAGCTGCGCCGGACGGTCATTGAGGTGCTTTCCGACGACGCCGTGGACGCCGGCGTCGTCGCGATCCTCCCGGCACCCGGGCTGAGGACGGAAGCGATAGCCGCCGCGCTGGCCGAATGCGTGCAGGAGACCGGCAAACCGCTGGTCGCTGCATTCACCGGGATCGTGGATCCGCGCACGCACGTGGAAGGCCTGCTCGCGGCGGACCCCGATGTCCCCGGGGATGGACTGCCGTGCTTCAGCAGCCCCGGAGCAGCGGTCGCCGCCCTGGCATCAGTGGTCCGCTACACCGAGTGGGCCGGCCGGGACCACGGCAGCTTCGTGGAACCCGCCGACGTCGACACCGAAGGTGCGGCGGCCTACATCGACTCGCTGATGGACCGGGTGGAAGGTGACACCCTCACCCGGCTGGACTCCGGGCAGACCGCCACGCTCCTGGACTTCTACCGCATCCCCGTGCTGCCGTCCGTCAGCTTCTCCACGCCGGACGAGGCAGTGGCCGCCGCCGAACAGCTCGGCTGGCCGGTCGCAGTCAAGACCCGTGAAGGGCACCTGCGCCACCGCCTGGACCTGGGCGGGGTACGGCTGAACATTTCCACGCCGGAGGCGCTCCGGACCAACATCGAGCAGATGCACCAGGCACTGCGCCGCTACGGCGAATTCGAAATGGAAGTCCAATCCATGGCCAACAGCGGGCAGGGGTGCCGCATCAGGGCCATCGAGGATCCGCTGCTGGGACCGGTGATCTCCTTCGGACTCGCCGGTGACGCCACCAGCCTCCTGGATGACTGGGCGCACGGCGTTCCCCCGCTGACGGACCGGGACATTGCCGATCTGGTACGCAGCCCCCGGGCCGCTGCCAAGCTCTTCGGTTACCAGGGACTGCCCGAAGCCGACATCGCGGCGCTGGAGGACCTGATCGCCCGGCTGGCCGTCCTGAAGGACGAGCATCCGCAGATCGCCCTGATCGAAATCAATCCGGTCCTGGTTTCCGCGGACGGCGTCACCGTGCTGAGTGCGGACGTCCGGCTGGGCAACCCGCAGCGCCGCACCGACAGTGCCAGGCGCGCAATGCGGGACTGATCTTTTCCACCACCCGCGCGCCATTTAGGCATGAAGGGGCGGTCTGGGGGAAACTGGAATCATGTCGCCGTTACTTTCCGCTGAACGCCGCAGCCTTGACGCATCCATGGAACGGGCAGGCTTCTATCCGACGCTTTTGGCCGACGTGGTCCACGATGCCCTCGACGGCCGCGAACCGCTGTCCCACCTGATCCACCTGGAGACGCATTTTGAGCGTACCGAGGTGCACCGCCACATCACGGTCCTGGTACTGACCGAGGACATGCTCGTCATCACCCACGTGGATGACCAGCAGCTGGACGAGGCCGGCGAGCAGATGATGGCGCAGGTCTCCACCGAATCGGTTCCGGTGACACAGATCCGCTCCGTGGTGCTGGGCTACATGTATGCCCAGCCGCAGAATTACAAGCCGTCCGACCCGGTGCGGGAAATGACGCTTGCCATTGCCTGGTCCGGCGGACAGCGGCTGGACATGGGGCCGGCCGGCTGCTCCGACCCGCAGTGCGAAGCCGACCACGGGTACACCGGCACCGTTGCCCAGGAGGACATTGTGCTGCGCGTCAGCGCCGAAGCCGACGGCGCCCAGGCAGTCCAGAACGCCAAGGCCTTCGCCCGTGCCCTGCGCAAGGTCAACACGGATACCACGGCGGTTCCCCGTCCGGTGGAGGGCAGCGACCCGCGCCAGCGGATGCCCGGCATCGGCGGACGCTTCAACCGTGCCCACCCGCAGCGCTAGCACCGTGGCATCAACCCCCGCCGCCCCTGACCTCCTGCCGGCAGCACCGGCATACGGAACACGATCCGTAGCGGACGTGCTGTCCAGCGCAGCTGCCGTGCTGGGCGTTCCGGGCTACGAAAACCTGCTGTCCCTTCCCGCAGCCCGCCGCGTCTGCGTGGTGATGGTGGACGGGCTGGGCCTGTCCCTGCTCCGGAAGCGCGGCGGCCATGCACCCTTCCTGAAGGGGTTCCTTCCCGCCGCCCGTACGCTCAGTGCGTCCTTCCCCACCACCACGGTGGCGTCGCTGGCGTCCCTGGGCACGGGGCTTCCTCCCGGCCGGCACGGCCTGGTGGGATACGACGTCCTGGATCCGGACCAGGACAAAGTAGTGAATATGCTCGGTTCCTGGGATGCGGAGGTGGACCCGCTCCAGTGGCAGCCCTATCCCACCGTCCTGGAGACAGCGGCCGGGCACGTGCCGGTCGCCACGGTCAGCCTGCCCCGCTTTGCCGATTCCCCGTTGACCCGCGCCGCGCTCCGGGGCGGCACGTTCATCCCCGCAACCGGGGTCCACGCCCGCGTCTCCGCCGCCGTGGATGCCCTTGCCGGAGCGGACCGCATGCTGATGTACCTGTACTGGAACGAGCTGGACAAGGCAGGGCACCGCTACGGTGCAGCGTCCTCCGAGTGGGGCAACCAGCTCGAGGAACTCGACAGCGCCCTGAAGCGGCTGGTGGCCAGGGTGCCGGCCGGCACCCTGGTGGTCCTGACCGCGGACCACGGCATGGTGGATGTACCGGTGTCCCAGCGGTTCGATTTCAGTGCGCAGCCGGACCTGATCGAGGGAGTCCGGCACACGGCGGGCGAGCCGCGCATGGTCCATCTGTATCTTGAGCCGGACGCCGGCGACGACGCACTCGGGCGCCTTAAAGCCGCCTGGCAGGCCGCGTACGGCACCCGCGCATGGATTTTCACCCGGGACGAGGCCGTGCGCGCCGGTTACTTCGGCCCCGAGGTCGACGCAGCCGTCCTGCCGCGCATCGGGGACCTGATGGTCGCCGCCCGCGAGCCGATCGCCTTGTTCGACACGCGCCGGGTGGCTGCCTCGGCGCTTGAGGTCACCGGCCAGCACGGGTCGCTCACTAAGGCGGAGTGCGAGGTTCCCCTCCTCATCCTGGCCCGGCCCGAAACAGGCAAAGCCAAGTCCTCCACGACGCAGGGCGGAAAGTAGCCATGGCGGAACTCGTCTTTTTCTCCGGCACCATGGACTGCGGCAAATCCACGCTCGCCCTCCAGATGGACTACAACCACAGTGCCCGCGGCCGCGGCGGCATCCTGTTCAGCCGCAATGACCGGGCGGGGGAGTCCATGATTTCCAGCCGCCTCGGCCTGCAGACTCCGGCAGTCGAAGTCCGTGACGATACGGACTTCTGGGCCGAGGTGCTGCGCTGCCGAGCGTCCGGGCACAACGTGGACTACGTCATCTGCGATGAGGCGCAGTTCTACAGCGCCGCACAGGTTGAACAGCTGGCCTCCATCGTGGACGAGATGGACATTGACGTGTTTGCCTTCGGCATCACGTCCGACTTCAGGACGCGGCTCTTCCCCGGGTCGCAGCGCCTCGTGGAGCTGGCGGACCGGATGGAGGTCCTCCAGGTGCGGGCCCTGTGCTGGTGCGGGCGCCGCGCCACCCACAACGCGCGTACGGTCGACGGCGTGATGGTGACGGAAGGGGACCAGGTAGTAGTGGGGGACGTCGAGTCCCGCACCCCGGCTTCGGCCGCTGCCGCCCAGGCCGGGCAGCCGCCGGTTGAGGAAGTGCCTTTGTTCGAGGACCGGCCCCTGTTCGACGACCAGCCCTTGTTCGACGCCGATGACCTGCTGGGTGCCGAAGGCCCGGGAACTTTTGCGGAGGCCGCCGGCCCCGTCATTGGTTATGAGACGTTATGCCGCCGGCACTACATGCGCAGGGTTACCGCGCAGCAGGCAGCCACGCTGGACCAGGACCAGGAGTCGGCGTCGGTATGCTCCGTGGAGTCCCGACCGGAACCGTTCCGGCGCTAGGCGCCCAACGCGATTAGCCGTCCGTCCCGCCAAGCCACGTAATTGTTGAACCAGAGCCCTCCCGGGACCAGGGGAGGGCTGGCCTCCCCTTACCCGACCGGAAGCCGGCGGCAGGGGCTAGTCGCCCTTGGTGCCGAAGACGATCTCATCCCAGGAGGGGACAGAGGACCGTTTCGGCTTGATGGCGCGCCGTTCCTGGGCGCCGTCGTCCTTGCCGTCGGATTTATCGGCGTTGGACTCATCCAGCCGCTGGTCCTTACCACCGTTGGGCAGGCGGTCCCAGGGGAAATCGCGCCCGGCATTCTTTCGGGCTGACGGCTCTTCGGAAACCGGTGCTTCGTCCGGAACGGCTGCACCCGTCTCAGCGGCCGGGTTGGGCTTGTCCTCGGCAGGGGCGGCCGGCTCTTCGGTACGGGCCGTACGCCGGCGGAACGGGCGGGCAAGAACACTGATTTCCCGGGTCTGGGTGACGCTTCCGGGGAGGGTGACCGGATCCACCGGATCATCACCGTCCACCGACTCGACCGACGGTGCCAGGGTCAGACGGCCGGTGCGCGGACGCTTGACGTTGTCTTCGTCCTCGGTGTCCGGGGTGCCCTCCCGCGGGTGCGCCGCGGGGACGCTGCCCTTGGACAGCAGGGTTGCCAGGGCATCGTCGCCGTCTTCATCGCTTCCCAGCCGCTGGCCGCGGCGCGACCGGAGGGCTTCGAGGATGTTGTCGGTTTCGTCGGCGGGCTCCTGGGGGCCGCCTTCCGCTTCGAAGTCGAAAACCCGGTCCGCGACGGCGGCCAGCCGGCGGGTGGGCACGGGTGTGTCCAGCGGTTCCAGCTCGCTGAGGACCTGCGCCCAGCGGTTGGTGTTGGTCACGCTCTTGCGCAGCGGGCTGAAAATCCAGCGGGCGGGCGGCTCTTCGCCGATGGCTACCCGGGACTTCTCGGTGAGCGCGAAACGGGCCACCACCTCCCAGGTTCCATCCGGACGGCGCCAGGCATCCCACTCAACGGAGTCGGGATCGACGCCGAAGGAGCGCAGCCGGTGCAGCACCATGTCACCGAGATTTACCGGATTCTCACCGAAGGCACTGCGGTAGCCGTCATGGGTGGCGGACATCGGTGCAGCAACCTCGACGCCCTGCGCCTGGCGTGCAACGTATTCACGTTCAGCGAGGACGGGGCCTTCGTAGCGGCGGATGTGTGCAAGGTCGTGGCCGGAAAGTTCGGCCACCTCTTCGGCGCTGGCACCGGAACGGATGCGGGCCTGGATATCCCGCGGACTCATGCTGGTGCCGGCGGCCGGAGCAGCCTGCGGCGCGGACCGGTGTGAGGGGCGCGACGCCGCCACCCGGAGTGCTTCATCGATCCGGAGACGGAAGGTTTCCCCGCCCTTGCCGCTTAACAGCAGATGTTCGCCACCTTCATGGACACCCACCAGCCGTAGATCCTGCATCAAAAAGTCCTCCACCCGATTGCAATTCCTTCTTGAAACAATGCCATCCCCGGCGTCGAAAACCTAAGCTTTGCCCGGGTGTGGCGCATTTGGAACGGGCGGCCGACTGCCGTCCTGACGCGGAGGGGTGGGCCCTGGGCGGAGGCCGGTTCGCTTTTTAGCCGCAGGTAGGTAAAAATCTCTGCTTTACGGGCACAAAACAGGTATCCGTGGCGTTGATATCTCAGAGTCACCGACGCGGATCCCGGGCAGCCGGTCCGGTGCCGGGCTCGGGCAGCAGCGAAACCATTTAGCGGACGGCGAGATAAGACACTATGGCGACAGATTACGACGCGCCGCGCAAGACCGAGGAAGCTATCGGCGAGGCATCGCTGGAGGAGCTCAAGACCCGGCGCACCGATCCGCAGTCGGCCGTCGTGGACGAAGACGAGGCCGAGGCTGCTGACGGGTTTGAACTCCCAGGCGCGGACCTCTCCGGCGAGGAGCTGCTGGTACGGGTACTGCCGGCCCAGGCGGACGAGTTCACCTGTGCCTCGTGCTTCCTGGTCCGTCACCGCTCACAGATCGCCCTGGAGAAGAACGGGATGCTCTACTGCGTGGACTGCGAGGGTTAGGTCAGCGTCCGGAGGTGAGGGCTTCGACCAGTTTTTCCGGGCGGCGGGTGGACGTGAGCCAGTACGGGGTGCGGTCCGCCGGATCAGTGATTTCGATTCGGACAACCGGGGAGATCCAGCCCCGGATGCACATGTAGGCCGTGGCATTCAGTGCCGGGCCGCGCTGCATGGTGGCGTCTTCGCCGCGGAAGGCCTCGACCTTGCCGATGAAGCGGCGCTCGATCTGCGCCCGCCCAACCTGCAGGGTTTCCGGGGTCACCCGGATCTGGGGGGTGGATATCACCAGGAGTACCGCCAGGATAACGGCGGCAACTACGGCACCGGTGATTCCGGCCGCCAGGCTGATGGGTACAAAGACCAGGATGCAGGCGGCGGCAAGGAGGGCAGCCACGAACCAGATCCCGAAGGAAGGCGTGAGGCGTTCGGAGTACAACACGGTGCCGGCGGAGCTCTTTGCAGAAGGGCTCTTTGAAGAAGGGGATGACATACCCCCAGCTTTTCACCTTTGGCGGGGCATTTCATCCCGCGCCGTGCCGGGTATGGGATGCCCGGCGGCCGTCAACGCGCTAAAGTGTGGTGGTTGGCCCGGCGGGAGTGCCTGAGCGGCAGTTCGTAAACGGCAGTTCCTGAGCGGCTCATCCGCCGGGATGCTTCCACACCCCCGCACAGCCGCCCGGGCTGCTGCTGTTGGAAATCTATTGAAACCGGAGAAACTGGTGCAAGGTGCAGGGACCACGCTGAAGGTACAGCTCAAGATGCTCGACGACGGGCTGGAACCGCCGTCGTACGCGCACCCCGGCGACGCCGGAGCCGACCTTCGCTCCCGGATCGATTTCACCCTGGCGCCGGGGGAACGGCAGCTGATTCCCACGGGTGTTTCGCTGGCGCTGCCCTTCGGCTACGCAGCTTTTGTCCACCCCCGGTCCGGGCTTGCGACCAGGCACGGCATCAGCATCGTCAATGCGCCCGGAACCGTGGACGCCGGCTACCGCGGAGAAATCTCCGTCACCCTGATCAACACTGACCGGACCGAGCCGGTGACGCTGCGGCGCGGCGACCGGATTGCCCAGCTGGTGATCCAGCGCGTGGAAACGGCCGAGTTTGTTCCAGTCGATGAACTTCCGGACTCCGTCCGGGGTGCCGGCGGGTTCGGGTCGACCGGAGGATTCACCGCCGTTCCGGCCTGACCCGCGACTGACTCCCGTTGCGCCCCGCGGCCTTGCTAACCGGTCCGGAGCCGTCAGCCTTACTAAGAACTTGCAGACAAGAGAAAAGGAACTTCGGTCATGGCATTTGGGCGCCGTAAGAAAACCAACGCAGAGGAAACCGCCGGGGCGGAAGCAGTAACGGAGGATGCATCCGTGACGTCCCCGGGAACGGCCGACGCCGGCACCGGCAGTGATGCCGTGCAGGCTCCCGCCGCGGGCGGCCCCTACGACCTCAGCGAGCGGCCCTCCGAGGAGGGCTACGTTGACCTCGGTGCGCTCCGGATTGCCGCATCCCAGGGACTGCAGCTGCGGCTGGAAGTCGAGGAGAAGACCCAGCGCGTGGTTGCCGTGACCCTGGACCTGGAAGGTTCCAGCCTTCAGCTGCAGGCATTCGCGGCTCCGCGGTCCGAAACCCTTTGGGACGATATCCGGGAACAGATCGGCAAGTCCGTGGCATCGCAGGGCGGCACGGTGGATGAGCTCTCCGGCACCTTCGGCACCGAGCTGCTGGCCCGGGTGCCGGCGCAGGCACAGGACGGGTCCAAGGGATACCGGGTGGCCCGCTTCGTCGGCGTCGACGGTCCCCGCTGGTTCCTCCGCGGCGTCTTCGGGGGTCCTGCCGCAATGAATCCCGACGCCGCCGGCCCCCTCGAGGAAGTCTTCCGCAACGTAGTAGTGGTCCGGGGCGAGCAGCCGCTGCCGCCGCGCGACCTGCTGCAGCTGCGCCTGCCCCGCGATGCTTCCCCGCTCCCGCGCCCCGCCAAGGCTGAAGCCAAGCCTGCCGCGCCCGAGCGCGGCCCGGAAATCACGACGATCGGCTAACCTGTGCCAGCTGTCACCGCTTCCACGCACTGCGTGAGCATCAAGTCCCTGCCGGAGCGCGGCCGCGCGTACTGCCGCGGCTATGTTTCGGCTATCACCGTGGTCCCGGCCAATGATCCGCCGCGGTTTACCGCAGTGGTCGAGGACACGATGGCCGCGTACCGGGAAAGCCCCCTGACCTCCCGGGCCAAGGTACGCCTGGTCTGGGTGGGCCAGCGCCGGGTGCCCGGAATCGAGGCGGGAACCTATCTCGCTTTCGAGGGCATGGTGTCGAATGTCGACGGCCGCCCTACGATCTTTAATCCGCGATACGAAATCATTGGACGCCCGGAGGCCGACGCATGAGCACACCGAAGCATTCGGAGGACGGCCAGCCGGACCTGAACGAGCTGGCGGGCCAGTACGCCGCCAGGTCCGGCGTCGAACGCCGCGACGACGGACAGATCGACGTGCTCAAGTCCGTAGGCGGTGTCCGGGGGCTGGCCGAGGCGGTCGTTCCCGGGCTCCTGTTCACCCTGCTCTATACGATCGGGGCCGAACTGAACCTCTCGCTGGGGGCGGCAGTGGCCGCGGCAGCCGTATTTTCGGTGGCGAACCTTATCCAGCGGCGCCCGCTGATGCAGTCCCTGACCGGCGTGGCCGGCGTCGCCATCTGCGCCTTCGTAGCGCTGCGCAGCGGCGACGGCGCCACGTACTTCGTCCCCGGGTTCTACCTGAACGCCGCCTACATCCTGGCCTTCCTGGTTTCCATCGCCGTGAAATGGCCGGTTGCCGGGCTGCTGTTCGGCGCCATCCGGGGCGAGAACATTCAGTGGCGGGCCGAACCGGTGCGGCTGAAGGCCTACATCTGGGCCAGCTGGATCATAGTTGCGGTCTTCGCCCTCCGGCTGGCCGTCCAGCTCCCGCTTTTCCTGGCCGGCAACGTGGCCGCGCTGGGCACCATGCGCCTGGCCATGGGCGTACCGCTCTACGCGCTGGGGCTCTGGCTGGCGTGGGTGGTCTCCCGGCCGTCGGCCGTCGTTCCCCCCGAAGCCGGAAGCGGGTCCGGGTCCTCCGCAGCCGCAGGGGACTGAGCCCCCGGAGCTTCCACGGCATCCGACTCGGCGTCGAGGGATTCCCGGCGCGCGTGGGCGGACGCCTCAGCCGCGGCCGGGGACAGGACTGCCCGCAGTTCGTCCTCGGCTGCGATGGTGGTGATGAAGAACAGCTCGTCGCCGGGCTCCACGACGTCGTCGTTGCTCGGCGTGATGGGTGCGTCATCGCGCAGGATGGCAACCACCGTGGCGTCCAGCGGCCAGTCGATCGACCCCAGGGTCCGGCCCGTGAGGTGCGAATCGGCGGGTACGGTGAACTCCACCATGGAGGACACCCCGGTCTGCAGGCTCAGCAGCCGGACCAGGTCGCCGATCTCCACTGCTTCCTCGACCAGGGCGGTCATCAGGCGGGGAGTGTTCACGGCTACATCCACACCCCAGGAATCGTCGAACATCCAGTCGTTCTTCGGGTTGTTCACCCGGCCGACCGTCCGCGCAACGCCGAATTCGCTCTTGGCCAGCAGTGAGACCACAAGGTTGACCTTGTCATCGCCGGTGGCGGAAACAACGACGTCGGCCTCCTCCAACTGTGCATCCTTCAAGGTGGTCAGCTCGCAGGCATCGCCGATCAGCCACCTCGCTCCGCGCAGTCCGCTGCGTCCCACACACTCGGGCTTCTCATCAATCAGCAGTACATCGTGGCCGTGGGACAGCAGTTCCTTGGCAATGGACGAGCCCACGCTGCCGGCGCCGGCAATCACAACTTTCACAGGGACTCCTTGACTGGTTCCTTGGACAGGATCTTGCTGATTTCGGCGGTCCGGTCCACGGACATCATGGCGTGCAGGACGTCACCCTCCTGGTAACTGCTGTCCGGGCGCGGGATGATCCCTTCCCCGAACCGGGTGACGTAGGCAATCCGGACACCCGCGGCAGTCTCGATGCTGCCCAGCGACCGGCCCAGCCAGCCCTCATGCAGGGACAGCTCGCCCAGGATCAGGCGGCCGGAGGACTCCCGGAAGTCGCCGTTGATGCTCTGTTCGGGCAGGATCCGGCGCAGCACCTGGTCCGCGCTCCACCGAACGGCCGCGACCGTGGGGATGCCGAGGCGCTGGTAGATTTCCGCGCGTCCCGGATCATAGATGCGCGCGACGACGTGCCCTACATGGAAGGTCTCGCGCGCCACGCGGGTGGCCAGGATATTGGAATTGTCGCCGCTGGAAACGGCAGCGAATGCATAGGCTTCTTCGATGCCCGCGGCCTTCAGTGTGTCCCGGTCGAAACCGACGCCGGTCACCCTGCGTCCGGTGAAGGTCTGCCGCAGGCGACGGAACGCGCGCTCGTCCTGGTCGATAATGGCGACCGAATGGCCGGCATTGTCCAGGGTATGGGCGAGGCTGACGCCTACACGCCCGCATCCCATGATCACGTAATGGGCCAACTGCCCTACCTCGGTTTCGGTTTTGGTCCTCTGGCGAACTGCCCGCCCGGAGGGCGGCTGCGCAGGTGCGCCGGACTGTCAGGTCCGGCTGTCCGCGCGTATAAAAACAATCAACGCCAGCTTAGTCCCGACGGCGGCCCAAATAGCACCGCGCTCGGCTCCCGTGGTGAGATGGACTTTTAGGCCCCTTGAAGGAAGTACAACCACCCCATGTCTATTGAACTCACCATCGGCGCCCCGGCCCACGGCGGCCACTTCGTTGCCCGGCACGAAGGGCGGGTCGTTTTTGTCCGGCACGGCCTGCCGGGGGAGCGGGTCCGGGTCCGGCTCACGGAATCCGGCGACGACGCCAAGTTCTGGCGTGCCGACGTCGTCGAGGTCCTGGAAGCAGCCCCGGGGCGCCGGGAGCATTTCTGGAAGGACGCCGATGCCCTGCGCGCGGCGGCACGGGGAAAGCTGCCCGTCGGCGGTGCCGAGTTCGGCCACATCGAGCTGCCGGTCCAGCGCCGCCTGAAAGCCGAGATATTCGCCGAGCAGCTGCGCCGGCTCGGCGGCACCGACCTGGTCCCCGAGGTTGAACCCGCCCTGGAGGAAAGCGGCGACGGACTGGCCTGGCGCACCCGGGTCAGTTTCTCGGTGGCACCCAGCGGACGGCTGGCGATGCATGCCCACCGCTCCGACGAGCTGATTCCGGTCGAGGCCATGCCCCTGGCCACGGAGCAGATCAACGCCCTGCGGTTGTGGGAGACGGATTTCACGGGAATGGACCGTGTGGAGGTAGCCGCTCCGGCAGCCGGCGGACAGCCGCTGGTCCTGCTGATCCCCGCGCCGGGAACCCATCCGCGGATGCCGGCCCGGATTGCCCAGAACCTGCCCGACGGCGTGTCCGTGGCGGCCTGGGATCCGGATAGCCACGAACTCACCCGCCTGAAGGGGAGGACCTGGGTGCAGGAAACGGTGCTGGGCCACGACTACCGGGTCACCGGTGCCGGGTTCTGGCAGATCCACCGCTCCGCGCCGCAGACCCTGGCTTCCGCGGTCCTCGAAGGCCTGGACGTGCAGTCCGGGGAATCCGTGGCGGACCTGTATGCCGGGGCCGGGCTGTTCACCGCACCGCTGGCCGAAGCGGCCGGGGAATCCGGCCGGGTGCTTTCGGTGGAGGGTTCCCCGGGAGCCAGCCGTGACGCCCGCAAGAACCTCTTCGCCGCACCCCAGGTACAGATCAGCCAGGGCAGGGTGGACAAGATGCTCCGCGACGCCGGGGACCTCGACGTCGTGCTGCTGGATCCGCCGCGTGCCGGCGCCGGGAAGACGGTGGTGGAGCAGATCGATGCCGCCGCGCCCCGCGTGGTTGGCTACGTGTCCTGCGATCCGGCGTCGTTCTCCCGCGACCTGGGCTATTTCCGCAGCGCCGGGTGGGACCTGGACAGCCTGCGGGTCTTCGACCTGTACCCGCACACCCACCACATGGAGTCCTTCGCCGTCCTGCGCAAGCGCTAGGGAAACCGCCGGGCGGCCGTTCCGAAGCCGCCCCGAACGCCGCCGGCGATCCCCGTCACGACGCGTCGTGGCCCATATCTCCTCCGGTCGCCCCTGTAAAGGCTAGGATGGGAAGCAGTTGTCCAGTCCTGCGCCTTTATGGGGGTTTCCCGGGGGAGTTTCCCGCTTTCGAGCGGGAATTGTCCAGGCAGGGGGCATGTGTCGGCAGGGAAATGAACCACCGGTTTCCCTGCCGCCCCCTTTGCCCGACTCTTAGGGATACCTAAGTGGCGGGCAGTTGTGACGTGGACAAAGATAACAAGGTGGCGAGAGGAGTCCTGTTATGACTAATGTGGACAGCTTTGGATCCAAGGGCGTCTTAGACGTCAAAGGTTCCGAGTATGAAATTTTCCGGCTGAATTCCGTCGAAGGCGCCCAGAGCCTTCCGTTCAGCCTCAAGGTGCTGCTGGAGAACCTGCTCCGCACCGAAGACGGTGCAAACATCACCGCGGACCACGTACGCGCCCTGGCGCAGTGGGATGCAGACGCAGAGCCCAGCACCGAGATCCAGTTCACCCCGGCCCGGGTGATTATGCAGGACTTCACCGGCGTTCCCTGCATTGTTGACCTGGCGACCATGCGGGAGGCCGTCGCCGATCTCGGCGGCGACCCCAAGCGCGTGAACCCGCTGGCACCTGCCGAAATGGTCATTGACCACTCCGTGCAGATCGATGCCTTCGGAAACTCCGGCGCCCTTGAGCGCAACATGGAGATTGAGTACCAGCGCAACGGCGAGCGGTACCAGTTCCTGCGCTGGGGCCAGACGGCCTTTGATGACTTCAAGGTCGTTCCCCCGGGAATGGGCATTGTGCACCAGGTCAACATTGAGTACCTGGCACGCACCGTGATGACCCGCGAAGTTGACGGCGTCCTGCGTGCCTACCCGGACACCTGCGTCGGCACCGACTCCCACACCACCATGGTCAACGGCCTGGGCGTGCTCGGCTGGGGCGTGGGCGGCATCGAAGCCGAAGCAGCAATGCTCGGCCAGCCCGTCTCCATGCTGATCCCGCGCGTCGTCGGCTTCAAGCTGACCGGTGAGATCCCCGCCGGGGCAACCGCCACCGACGTCGTCCTGACGATCACCGAAATGCTGCGCAAGCACGGTGTGGTCGGCAAGTTCGTGGAGTTCTACGGAGAAGGCGTCGGCGCTGTACCGCTCGCCAACCGCGCCACCATCGGCAACATGAGCCCGGAATTCGGTTCCACTGCGGCGATCTTCCCGATCGACGACGTGACGCTGGAATACCTGCGCCTCACCGGCCGCTCCGAAGAGAACGTAGACCTCGTCGAGGCCTACGCCAAGGAGCAGGGCCTTTGGCACGATCCGTCCAAGGAGATCAAGTACTCCGAGTACCTGGAACTGGATCTGTCCACGGTGGTTTCCTCCATCGCCGGACCGAAGCGTCCGCAGGACCGCGTGGAACTGACCAACGCCAAGACGCAGTTCCGCAACGACCTCAAGAACTACGTCCACGAGACCGTCGAGGCCGAGAACGGCACCGTCGACGAGACGCTGGAAGAGACCTTCCCGGCCTCCGACGCACCCTCGTTCAACGCCAATGCCACCACGGTTGAAGACCACGAGCACGACCTGGTTGCCGAAGCGGATGCTCCCGCAGAGCGCGCCACCAACTCCGTGCCGGTCACCATGGCCGACGGCCGCACCTTCGACCTGGACCACGGCGCAGTAACGATCGCTTCGATCACCTCCTGCACCAACACGTCCAACCCCTCCGTGATGATGGCCGCCGCCGTGCTGGCCCGCAACGCGGTGGACAAGGGCCTGGCGTCCAAGCCGTGGGTCAAGACCTCGGTGGCCCCGGGCTCCAAGGTTGTTACCGACTACTACGAGAAGTCCGGCCTGATCCCGTACCTCGAGAAGCTCGGCTTCTTCGTGGTCGGTTACGGCTGTGCCACCTGCATCGGCAACTCCGGTCCCCTCGAAGAGGAAATCTCCGAAGCGATCAACGAAGCCGACCTGGCGGTCACCGCAGTGCTCTCGGGCAACCGCAACTTCGAAGGCCGCATCAACCCGGACGTGAAGATGAACTACCTGGCCTCCCCGCCGCTGGTAGTCGCCTACGCCCTGGCCGGCACCATGGACTTCGACTTCGAGAATGACCCGCTGGGCCAGGACGAAGCCGGCAACGACATCTACCTGAAGGACATCTGGCCGAACCCGGTCGAGGTCCAGCAGATCATTGATGCCTCCATCGACCAGAAGATGTTCAGCGACAGCTACAACACCATCTTCGAAGGCGACGAGCGCTGGAAGTCCCTTCCCACTCCCGAAGGTGCAACCTTCGAGTGGGATGCGGAGTCCACCTACGTCCGGAAGCCCCCGTACTTCGAGGGCATGAAGGCCGAGCCGGAACCCGTCACGGACATCTCCGGCGCACGCGTGCTGCTGAAGCTGGGCGATTCGGTCACCACCGACCACATTTCCCCGGCCGGTTCCTTCAAGTCCGACACCCCCGCAGGCAAGTACCTGCTGGAACACGGTGTGGCCCGCAAGGACTTCAACTCCTACGGCTCGCGCCGTGGCAACCACGAAGTCATGATCCGCGGCACCTTCGCCAACATCCGCATCAAGAACCAGCTGCTCGACGGCGTTGAAGGCGGGTTCACCCGTGACTTCAGCCAGGCCGACGCACCCCAGGCTGCCGTTTACGATGCCGCGATGAACTACCAGGCTGCCGGCACCCCGCTGGTTGTCCTGGCCGGCAAGGAATACGGATCCGGTTCCTCCCGTGACTGGGCTGCCAAGGGCACCGCACTGCTGGGCGTCAAGGCAGTTGTAGCCGAGAGCTACGAGCGTATCCACCGCTCCAACCTCATCGGCATGGGCGTCCTTCCGCTGCAGTACCCGGCCGGCGTCAACGCCGAGTCCCTGGGCCTCACCGGCACGGAAACCTTCTCGGTTGAAGGCGTCACCGAACTGAACAACGGGACTACGCCCAAGACCGTCAAGGTCACGGCCACCCCCGAAAACGGCGAAGCCATCACGTTCGACGCGGTCCTCCGCATCGATACCCCGGGCGAAGCCGACTACTACCGCAACGGCGGCATCCTGCAGTACGTACTGCGTCAGATCTCCGCGAAGTAGCAGTAAACGCACCACGTTCAGGGCTCCGTTTCCCCGATCCGTCCAAGAGGCGGAGGAGGGAAACGGGGCCCTGAAGCGTTAGGTAGGAACCGCGGAGTGCACGCTGCGCGTTAGAGTTAATCCATTGCGACGGTGTGTAGTGCCGCCGATTACGACTCAAGGGAGGCACCCCTGTTGGGACTTCTGGAAACAATCCGGGATCCTCGGGACCTCAGCAGGCTTTCGCTGACACAGCTGAAGCGGCTTGCTGAAGAGATCCGTTCATTCCTGATCACCAACGTCGCGCAGACCGGCGGACACCTGGGCCCGAACCTGGGCGTGGTGGAACTGACCATGGGCATTCACCGGGTCTTCGATTCCCCGCGGGACAGCATTGTCTTTGACACCGGGCACCAGTCCTATGTGCACAAGGTCCTCACCGGCCGCCAGGACTTCGCCACGCTGCGCCAGCAGGGCGGTATGTCCGGCTATCCCTCGCGCGCCGAGTCCGTCCACGACATCGTGGAAAGCTCCCACGCCTCGTCTTCGCTTTCCTGGGCGGACGGCATTTCCCGTGCCCGCCAGCTCAGCGGCGAAGGCGACCGGTACACAGTGGTGATGGTGGGCGACGGCGCCCTCACCGGCGGCATGGCCTGGGAAGCCCTCAACAACATCGCCGCCGACCAGCGGCGCCGCGTAGTGATTGTGGTCAACGACAACGGCCGCTCCTACGCTCCGACCATCGGCGGCCTGGCCGACTACCTGGCATCCCTGCGGCCCACCATTGACGCGGTGCGCACGCACCACGCCTATGAGAACACCCTCGGCTGGTGGCGCGACCGCCTGCAGCAGGGCGGTCCTGCGGGCCGGTTCGCCTACCGGAGCCTGCACGCCGCGAAGAAGGGCATCAAGGACTGGTGGACCCCGCAGGGCCTCTTCGAGGACCTCGGCATGAAATATGTGGGACCCATCGACGGCCACGACCTCGACGCCGTCGAACGCGCCCTGCACAAGGCGAAGAATTACGCCGGCCCGGTGATCGTGCACGCCATGACCGAGAAGGGCCGCGGCTACGCACCGGCGCGTGCCCACGAGGCGGACCAGTTCCACGCCGTCGGGATCATCGATCCGGAAACCGGCGCTCCGGTGGAGCCCGGCGGCAAGGAGTCCTGGACGTCCGTGTTCGCCACGGAAATCGCCGAAATTGCCGACGAACGCACCGACATTGTCGGGATCACCGGTGCCATGCTTATCCCGGTGGGCCTGCACCGCTTCGCCGAGCGGCACCCGGACCGGGTGTTCGACGTCGGCATCGCCGAGCAGCACGCCCTCACGTCCGCGGCAGGCATGGCCTTCGGCGGGCTGCACCCGGTAGTGGCGCTGTACGCCACCTTCCTGAACCGGGCCTTCGACCAGCTGCTGATGGATGTTGCCCTCCACAAGGCCGGCGTGACGATTGTCCTGGACCGGGCGGGCGTGACCGGCCCGGACGGTGCCAGCCACCACGGCATGTGGGACATGTCCATGCTGCAGATTGTCCCCGGGCTGCATCTCGCTGCCCCGCGCGATGCCACCCGGCTGAAGGAGGAACTGCGCGAAGCCGTCGCCATCTCCGACGCCCCCAGCGTGGTGCGTTTCTCCAAGGGCACCGTGGGCAGCGACATCGATGCCGTGGAGCGGACCTCCGACGGGGTGGACATCCTGGCCCGCCGCCCCACCGGGGACAGCTCCAATGACGTCCTGATTGTCAGCGTGGGCGCCATGGCGGACATGGCCCTCGACGTTGCGGACCGGCTCGGCGCGCAGGGCATCAGCTCCACAGTGGTGGATCCGCGCTGGGTGTTGCCCGTGCCGGATTCCATCATCCGTATTGCTGCCGACCACCGGATTGTCATCGTGATCGAAGACGGTGTCCGGGCCGGCGGCGTGGGCTCGCGGATCCGGCAGGAAATGCGGGCGGCCGGCGTCGACACCGCGCTGAACGAGGTAGGGCTGCCGGCGGAGTTCCTGGACCATGGCAGCCGCAGCGAGGTGCTGGAGCGGGTAGGACTGACGGCCCGGCAGATCGCCAACGACGTCGTGGCCCAGGTCCTGGGCACGAAGGTACCTTTTGCCCGCCCGCTGCCCGGCTCCGAAATGCCGACGGGGCAGGTGCCGAAGATCCAGTAGCCGCGCCAGGTCCGGGATCCGGACCGCAAGGAAGGGGTGTAAGCCATGGCGGATAACGTTCCAGCCCTCGCCGTTACGGGAGCGACCGGCGCCCTGGGCGGCGCCGTCGCCCGGCTGCTCGCGGAGGCGGGGGTCCGTCAGCGGCTGCTCGCGCGGCACACCGCCCGGCTGCCGGAACTGGCGGATACCCCTGTGTTCGCGGCGTCGTATCTGGACGGTCGGCAGGCGGCCAGCGCGCTGCGCGGCGTGCAGACGCTGTTTATGGTGTCCGCGGACGAGAGCCCGCACCGGGTCGAGGACCACTGCACCTTCGTGGATGCGGCGGTAGGGGCCGGTGTGCAGCACATTGTGTACACGTCCTTCATGGGGGCGGCACCGGATGCAGTGTTCACCCTGGCACGGGACCACGCCGCCACCGAGGAGTACATCGCGTCCCGGGAAGGGCTTGCCCACACCTTCCTGCGGAACTGCCTGTACCAGGATGTACTTCCCACCTTCGTCCAGCCCGACGGCGTCATCCGCGGTCCGGCGGGGGAGGGCCGCTTCGCTCCGGTGGCGCGGACCGATATTGCCCGCACCGCCGCGAAGATCCTCCTCGCCCCGGAACAGCACAGCGGCCGGGCCTACACGCTCACCGGCCCCGCCGAGCTGACTATGGACGAGGTTGCGGGCATCCTCACAAGGGCGACCGGACGCCGCGTGCTCTACCAAGTGGAAACCTACGAGGAGGCCATGGCGTCCCGGATCAAAGCCGGTGCCGCCCGGTGGCAGGCCGAAGCCTGGACCAGCAGCTACCAGGCCATTGCCGCAGGGCAACTGGCACCGGCCAGCACGGACATCGAACAGCTCACCGGCGTTCCGCCGCTGGGGTTTGAGGACTACCTGCTGCGGGCCCGGAAGTAACCGTTCCGGGGGACTGCCGGGCAGGGTGAGCAGGGGATAGGGTCGTAGGTATGGCTCAGGACATACTGCCGGAAATCCACCGGTTTCTCGCCGAGTGCACCGTAGGCGATCTGGATGACGAAGCAACCCCCGTCGCCGACCTCTACGGTATGTACATGATCTGGAGCGAGCGG
This sequence comes from Arthrobacter sp. zg-Y769, assembly GCF_020907405.1. GTDB lineage: Bacteria > Actinomycetota > Actinomycetes > Actinomycetales > Micrococcaceae > Arthrobacter_B. Next base: position 414,690 of record NZ_JAJJOE010000008.1, on the reverse strand, counting down.
CAGGGAACACAGCCGCTGTCCATGCAGGTGTTTTCCGCCGCGGTCCGGGGCGAGGGGATCGAAGCCGAGCGCCGGCGCAGCGAGCAGGTTTACACCGGGTTGCTTCCCACCGGCGCCATCCCCATCCAGTACATCCTGGAAACCGACAAGGCGCCGGGCCCCAACAGCACACTGGACACCTTCCCGGGCTAGCGCGTTCTGCTGCCGGTTTGGGATCCTGCTTCCGGTTTGGGAAATCCCTCCGCTGCGCAGCGGCCGGGATTTCCCAAACCGTACGGGTTTTCCCAAACCGTACGGGTTTTCCCAAACCGCAGGGATTCGAGGGATTTCCCGTCGGCTTTCCGGCGCTGGACCGTGCAGGTCGCGTTTGGGGGCCTCCTGTGCCAACCACCACCCTGGACAACTTCCCGGGCTAGCGCGTTCTGCTGCCGGGTTGGGACTTTGCTGCCGGTTTGGGAAAATCCTCCGCTGCGCAGTGGCAGGGATTTCCCAAACCGTACGGATTCTCCCAAACCGCAGGGATTCGAGGGATTTCCCGTCCCCCGGCGCTGGGCTTCCGACGGGAGTCCGAATCCCTGCGGTTTGTCCGGATCCCCGCGCCGCGCGGAGCAGGGATCCGGACAAACCGAGGGATTCTGCGCAAACCGCAGGGATCCGGGAGACGCACAAGGAGAGCGGTTCACGGGAGTACCGTAGCTTGCATGACTTCTTACAACAGACTCGGAAATTCCGGCCTGACCGTCTCCACGGTCGGGCTCGGCTGCAACAACCTGGGCCGGCCGGGAACACCCACTGAATCGCAGGAGGGCACCGACGCCGTCGTCCATGCCGCGATCGACGCCGGCGTCACCCTGTTCGACGTGGCCGATACCTACGGGCGCACACCGGGGCTGAGCGAGGAAATGCTGGGCAAGGCGCTGCGCTCGCGGCGCGACGACATTGTGCTGGCCACCAAATTCGGAATGGACATGCAGGGCGTCAACGGTGCGGACTTCGGTGCCCGGGGCTCGCGCCGGTACATCGTGAAGGCTGCGGAGGCTTCCCTGCGCCGCCTGAACACGGACTGGATTGACCTGTACCAGTTCCACACCCCGGATCCGCTCACCCCCATCGAGGAGACCCTTGCCGCACTCGATGACCTGGTGACCAGCGGAAAGGTCCGCTACATCGGACACTCCAACCGGACGGGCTGGCAGATTGCCGAAGCCGAGTTCACGGCCCGGATGGGCGGGTACACCCCGTTCATCTCCGCCCAGAACCACTACAACCTGCTGGACCGCCGGGCCGAGCTCGAGGTTACTCCCGCTGCCGAAGCCTACGGTCTGGGCGTGCTGCCCTACTTCCCGCTGGCCAACGGCCTGCTCACCGGCAAGTACAGCAGCGGTAAGGCGCCCGAGGGAAGCCGCCTCACGCATTCGCGCAAGAACCTGCTGGAGAATGCGGACCTGGAGCAGCTGGCCGAGTTCGGCCGGTTCGCCTCCGAGCGCGGACTGACCGAAGTGCAGGTGGCGTTCTCCTGGCTCGCCGCGCAGCCGTCGGTCGCATCGGTCATTGCCGGTGCCACCAAGGTGGAGCAGGTCCAGCAGAACGCCGAAGCCGTGTGCTGGGAGCCGTCGGAGAAGGACCTGGAAGAACTGGACCGGATCTTCCCGAAGACGCCGAAGGTTGCTTTGTTCTAAGTTCTGCATCAACGGTGCGTCGCCTTGGGTGCACCTCCTTGGGTGCGCGGCTGCGCCGGTGGGTCCGGAACGGCGGCAACGAAAATCCCTTGCTCGCAGAGCTCGCAGGGATTATTAAAGCCGCCTAACCCGGACCCTCCGGCGCCTAGCCCGGGCCCGCCTGACCCTCCAGTGCCCCGGGCCCTCCCGGATCTCCAGCGCTTCCGGGTTTGGTTGCCTTGCCGTCGAGCCAGAGGGTTTCGGATTCGTCGCGGTGGGTTCCTGTTGTGCCGACGTGTTTCTTGTCGATCTGGGCCCCGTTTCTGATGACATGGACGAGTGCCATGCCGTGTCCGCGTCCGATGGCGTAGTCGGTCTTCAGCCACTCGAGGATTTCCCCTGCCTTGACGTCCCCTCCGCTGAACCCTTTGGCTGCGGCAACATCCACAAGCTGGCGGGGTGTTAGTCCCGTTTTCTCCTCGATGGCGTCGAGATAGGCCTGGAAAGACATTTAGCTGTCCCTTTCCTGTTCATGCCAGTAATCGTCACGCTGCTGCAGGAAGAAGCTTGCCAGCAGCCCGATGAAAGCCGCGCCCAGCACCAGGAAAAGCCCAACCAACAGCCAATTCCAGGGCTCATCGAACGGCAACAGGAGAAGCAGCCAGAGAGAGACGCCGGCACTGAGTATGACCACCACCATTCGCTTGGCATGCTTCTGCGACCAGGTTGGGTCCTCGCTCATGCAGGGAGGCTAGCGCAGCCGCTGCACCCTGACCAGACCGAATCGAAATGCGCCGGGACGGACACGCAAAAGCGCCGGACGGACCGGGTGAGGCGGCTTTGATAATTCCCGCGAGCTGAAGCCAGCAAAGGATTTTCGTTGCCGCCGTTCCGGTCCGCCCGGCGCGGACAAGCGCGGGCGATGCCTAGGGCTACAAGCTACGCAGCCGGAGCAGCAACCCCTGACTCATGGAACTTCTTGCCGTTCACGCGCTCGGACGCACCGACGCGGTCCAGGTACGGCGTGATGCCGCCCAGGTGCATCGGCCAGCCGGCACCGAGGATCATGCACAGGTCGATGTCCTCCGGAGCTGCCACAACGCCCTCGGCAAGCATGAGCCCGATTTCCTCGGCCAGGGCGTCCTGCGTGCGGCGCAGGACCTCCTCGGAGGTGGAGGGAGTGGTGCCGAAGTCCAGCATCGCCAGGGTTTCCTCGGGGATGTAGGCCTTGCCGTCCTCGTCCTTCTGCCACAGGGACTTGATGCCGGCGTCGATGATCTTCTGCGAGTTCTTCGAGAGCCAGAAGCGCTCACCGAAGGCCGAGTGCAGAGATTCCTGCACATGCTGTCCCACCGGCAGGCCCACGAGGGCGAGCAGGGTGAACGGGGACATAGGCAGGCCCATCGGGCGCAGCGCGTTGTCCGCGGTGGCGGCGTCGGTGCCCTCGTCGAAGACCATGGTGATCTCGCCGAACATGCGGCCCAGGATGCGGTTCACCACGAAGGCGGCGGCGTCCTTGACCAGCACAGCGGTCTTCTTCAGCTGCCTGGCCAGCACAAAGGCGGTGGCCAGCACGGCGTCGTCGGTCTTGGGAGCGCGCACGATTTCCAGCAGCGGCATAACGGCGACCGGGTTGAAGAAGTGGAACCCCACTACCCGCTCCGGGTGCTGCAGGTCCGCGGCCATTTCCGTCACGGAGAGGGAGGAGGTGTTGGTGGCCAGGATGCATTCGGGGGAGACCACGGCCTCCACCTCGGCGAACACCTGCTTCTTGACCGAGAGTTCCTCGAAGACGGCCTCGATGACGAAGTCGGCGTCGGAGAACGCTTCCTTGGAAACCGAACCGGTGACCAGGCCCTTGGTGCGGTTGGCGGCGTCGGGGGAGATGCGCTTCTTGGCCAGGAGCTTGTCCACTTCGGCGTGCACGTAGCCCACGCCCTTGTCCACGCGGGCCTGGTCGATGTCCGTCATCACCACGGGCACCTTCAGCTGGCGGGCGAACAGCAGGGCGAGCTGGCTGGCCATCAGGCCGGCGCCGACCACGCCCACCTTGGTGACCGGGCGGGCCAGCTTCTTGTCCGGAGCGCCGGCGGGACGCTTGCCGCGCTTCTGGACCAGGTCCAGGAACGCGTAGACGGTGGAGCGGAACTGCGGGGTCTGCATCAGTTCGGCCAGGGCATTGCACTCGGCCTCGCGGGATTCCTCCCGGGTCCAGGTCTTGCCGGCTTCGAGCAGGTCCAGGACCAGGGCCGGGGCGGGGGCTGCGTTGGAGGTCTTGGCCTCCACAAACGCGCGTCCCTTGGCGACGGCGGCATCCCAGGCTTCGCCGGCGTCGGCGGGTTCGACGGCGTTGGGCCGGGAAACCTGCTCCTCGCCGCGGATCACGCGGGAGGCCCAGGTGAGGGACTGCTCCAGGAAGTCCGCCGGCTCGAACAGGGCGTCGGCGATGCCCAGCTTGTAGGCGGCAGCCCCGGAGAGGGTGCGGTTGTTGCTCAGCGGGTTCTCGATCATCACCTTCACGGCGTTCTCGGGACCGATCAGGCGCGGCAGCAGGTACACACCGCCCCAGCCCGGCACCAGGCCGATGAACGCCTCGGGCAGCGAGAGCGCACCGGCACCGGTGGAAACCGTGCGGTAATCGGACTGCAGGGCAATCTCCAGGCCGCCGCCGAGGGCAACGCCGTTGATGAAGGCGAAGCTGGGCACGCCCAGGTTGCCGAGCTTGGCGTACACGTCATGGCCCAGATGGGCCATCGCCACGCCGTCTTCGTATTCGGAGATGGACTTCACTGCCGAAAGGTCGGCGCCGGCAACGAGGTAGAACGGCTTGCCGGTGACGCCGACGCCGACGATCTCGCCGGCCTCCGCGCGGACCTTGAGCTCGTCCAGCTTCGCACCCAGCTCCAGCAGGGTGTTCGGACCGAGCGTGGTGGGACGGGAGTGGTCGACGTCGTTGTCCAGGGTGATCAGCGCGAAGGTGCCTGCGTTGCCGGGGAGCTGGATGTCGGAGACGTAGGAGTGGGTGACAACCTCGGTGGGGAACAGTCCCGCGAGGCGCTGGTAGTCAGGAGCAGACATTACTTCGTGGCCTCCGTGGAATCGGTGTTGTAGTCGGGGTGGTTCGGGTTTTCCCAGATGACGGTGGCGCCCATGCCCAGGCCGATGCACATGGTGGTCATGCCGTAGCGGACGGTCGGGTCTTCCTCGAACTGGCGGGCCAGCTGGTTCATCAGGCGTACGCCCGAGGAAGCCAGCGGGTGCCCGACGGCGATGGCGCCGCCGTAGCGGTTCACGCGGGGATCCTCGTCGTCGATGCCGAAGTGGTCCAGGAACGCCAACACCTGGATGGCGAAGGCCTCGTTGATTTCAAACAGTCCGATGTCCTCGATGGACAGGCCGGTCTGCTCCAGTACCTTTTCGGTGGCGGGAACCGGGCCGTAGCCCATGACCTCGGGCTCGACGCCGGCGAAGGCGTAGCCGACCAGGCGCATCTTGACGCCGAGGCCAAGTTCCTCGGCGGCTTCGGCGGAGGCCAGCAGCGCGGTGGTGGCGCCGTCGTTCAGGCCGGCAGCGTTACCGGCCGTGACCCGGCCGTGCGCGCGGAACGGGGTGCGCAGGGAGGCAAGGTCTTCAACGGTGGTGCCCGGGCGCGGCGGTTCGTCCACGGTGTTCAGGGTCCAGCCGGTGCCCGGCTTCTTCGTGGCCACCGGCACCAGGTCCGGCTGGATGGAGTTGGCGGCGTAGGCCTTGGCCAGCTTCTCCTGGCTCGCAGCGGCGTACGCGTCGGTGCGGTCCTTGGTAATGTGCGGGAAGCGGTCGTGCAGGTTCTCCGCAGTGTTGCCCATGTTCAGGGCGGCCGGGTCCACCAGGCGCTCGGTCATAAAGCGCGGGTTCGGGTCGGCATCCTTGCCCATCGGGTGGTTGCCCATGTGCTCCACGCCGCCGGCAATGACGACGTCGTAGGCGCCGAAGCCGATGCCGGACGCGGTGGTGGTCACGGCCGTCATGGCGCCGGCGCACATGCGGTCGATGGCGAAGCCCGGCACGGTGCGCGGCAGACCGGCCAGGAGCGCGGCGGTGCGCCCGATGGTCATGCCCTGGTCGCCGGACTGGGTGGTGGCGGCAATGGCTACTTCATCGATGCGTTCCGGAGGAAGGGACGGGTTGCGGCGCATCAGTTCGCGGATGCACTTGACCACCAGGTCGTCGGCACGCATTCCGGCGTAGATACCCTTTTCGCCTGCTTTGCCGAAGGGGGTCCGCACTCCGTCAACGAAAACTACGTCCCTGATCTGCCGTGATCGGCTTTGTGGGCTCACGTACTTACTCCTCTTTGAGATATGAAACGGAACAGCGTCCGAGTCGATGTTACTCGCGAGTAACATAGGCCGCAAGGACGCCTGCGGGCAGCTGTGGACTGATCCGCTATGGCGTGGATCACGCCGGTCCCGAATCGACCCTACCCACATACCGCCGTTCGAGAAACCCGGTGTTACGTTGGCCGGATGGATTCCGTAGCCGACCCCGGACTGGCCGCCTGGCTGCAGGAGATCCGCCGCAGCGAAGGTCCCGCCCCCTCGCTGGAGCAGATCCAGCGGCTCCGCGGTCCCCGCCCGCGCGCTGCCGGGCCCGGGCTGGCCGAAGTGAAGGACCTGGTGGTCCCCGGGTCCGTGCCGGTGCGGGCGCGGTTGTACCGCTCCAGTGCGGCGGCCCAGCACCTCACAGTATTCGTTCACGGCGGGGGCTTCGTATTCGGCGGCCTGGCATCGCATGACCGCCTGTGCCGCCGGCTGGCGCTGCTGGGTGGAACGGCGGTACTGGCGGTGGATTACCGCCTGGCGCCCGAGCATCCGGCCCCGGCGGCGGTCGACGACGTCGCGGCGGTGCTGGACTGGGCGGCGGGGGGACTCCAGGGGCGGGTTCCAGCGGAACTGGGACAGCTACTGCCCGGCGTCGGATTGGCGGGGGACAGTTCCGGCGGGCTTATCGCTTTCCTCGCTGCCCGCAGGCTGGCAGCCGCTTCGGCCCGGCCGGACCTTCTTTTCCTGGCCTATCCCAATGCGGACCTGACGCTCAGCCTGCCCAGCATCCGGCAGAAGGGGGAGGGGTGGGGCCTGTCGGCGCGGGACCTGGCCTATTACATCTCGCTGTGGGTTCCGGATGCCTCGCCCGGGACGCTTGCCGGGTTGAGTCCCGTCCACGGGTTCACCCTCCCGGGTTCCGGTATGCCGGTACCCGCCATCGTGGCCACCGCGGAGCATGATCCACTGCGGGATGAGGGGAAGCTGCTGGCGGAGAGGCTGGCGGCAGCGGGGGCGGACGTGGAGTATGTGCCGCATGCCGGGCTTGTCCACGGCTTCCTGACACTGGATGCTGTTTCACCGGCCGCACGGCGGGCGGGGGACGCATTGCTGGGGCAGTACGGCGTTTCCCTGAGACGGGTGGCTGACGGCGGCGTCTGACCGCCGGGTGGCTGGATGGCCATCGAGGGTGCTGATCTGCGGCCGCCCTGATGGCGGGTCGGGACGGCCGCAGCGAAAAGCTGCGTCAGTATTTCATCTGACGGAGTTCATCCTGCTTAATCTTGCGGCGCCACAGGTGCATGCAAACCACGAGGGCCGCTGCGAGCGCGGGGAGAATCAAGGTGCCAATGATCCCGCCTACAAGGAAGGCGCCACCTTCCGTTTCGGCTTCTACGAACAATTCCGCCAGTACCGACGGAACAACGAGGAGGAAAAGACTCCCCAGGACATAGCCGATGACCAGGAAAATCATGCTGGTCACCCGTTTTCCCGTCTGCTTCACCGGCTGGGGTACACCGTAGCCCAGCCCCGCGGCGGGGGCACCGGGGTACTGCTGCCCGGGGTACTGCTGGGTGCCGGGGTACTGCTGCGCGGGATACTGCTGGGCGCCGGGGTACGGCGGATTCTGCTGGGCGCCGGGGTACGCCGGGTACTGCTGGGCGGGATCCTGCTGCGCGCCGGGGTACGCCGGGTACTGCTGGGCGGGATTCTGCTGCGCGCCGGGGTACGCCGGGTACTGCTGCTCTGCGGGCTGCGCCTGGTACTGCGGGGGCGTTCCCTCCTGGCCGGTGGATGGCGGCTGCCACGGCTCCGGTGACTGCTGATTGTTGCTCAAAGTTCCCCCATGTGAATTCAATTGCCGAAATATCATTGTTTACTGCCGCTGCACAGGACGTTCCGTCCATTCCTTCGGCAGAACATACCTGTGTGCCGTATTTTAGACCAGCATTCCGGTCCCTCGCTGCGCGGCGAACCGTCCGTATGAAACCGCCTGCACGGCACGGCTGTCAGGACTTGTGGCTGTGCTGCCCGCCGCGGCGCCGGGCCGCGGGCGTCTGCGCAACGGCGGCCCCGGCGGCCGTGCACACCCAGAGAATGAGTGCCGAGAGGATCCAGTCGCCGATGCCGTTGATGCTTACCCCGCCCGGGAACAGGCCGGCAATGATCAACGCCAGCAGTGCAGCGGCCAGCCCCGTTCCGCCCAGGAATGCAGGCGCATACCGCCGGGCGGCATGGACGGCAAGCGGCGCCATGGCCGCCTGGGCAACAACCACTACAAGCACCGCCACAACGAAACCGGGCCACTGGATGGTGAACCCGGAAACCCACCACAGACTCAGCAACAGGCCCGCACAGGCCGCGAGGAGTTGGATGCCGATGGTTATCAGTAGGTTTTTCATGGGACTCGACCGCCCGAGAAAGATGGTGTGCCAACCCCACCAGACTAGGCCGGGTCCGCGTCCGCGGAGGTGTCTTCCCGGATCCAAGGCGGTCCGCGGGCAAAGTCCACCCGATATGGGTGAGCGTGCATCTCATCCGTGATGCCGCCCCGCGGCGGCAGACCGGTACCGGCGCAGGCGACAGCCTGCGCCGGTTGCGGTTACCCGGCCGCCGGCGAATCAGGGAAGACGCTGCAGTGGGGTGCGACGTAAGGTTCCGTGGATGTTTCTTCGGACATCACTTCGCCGTCAACGGTGATTGTGCAGGTGATGGTCGTTGCGTCTTCCGCGGGGGAGGGGGATACGGAGTAGTAGGTTTCATACTCCCCGTCGTTGGTTTCCGTGAACTCCTTGGAAAAAGGCAGCGGCACCTCCGTGAGATGTTCCTTTTCACCGGTGCTTGCCTCCGTCACCAAGATGACGGAGGTGGCCGTTGCACCGTCACTGGTCACTTCGTAGAGGATGGTGTGCTCCTGGTTGCCTTCCGCTGCCGACGTCTCTTCCTGCCCCGCGGTTTCGGAGGTGTCCGCACCTCCGCATGCGGACAGGGACGCTGCCAAAAGCAGGACGGCGGCGGTTGCAAGTGTCTTTTTCATGGATCCCCCAGTGTTCTTGAATGTGCCTGTGAACCCTATCACCGGGTTGTGACGGTTCCGGCAGGCGGGGAGGCCTACCCAGCCGGCGGTGAACGTGCGGTCCGGCAGCTCACGCTCTAGGCGGAAAGCAGGCTTACGGTTTAGTACCGTTGGAGAAGCCTCGGTAACCTAAAGATGATGAGTAGCGCGAAAACTTCCCCGGAATCTGCCCCCAATATGCTTGCCAGCGGTATGGTGCGCGTGCGCGGAGCGCAGGAAAACAACCTTCGCAACGTCGACGTCGACATCCCCCGGGACGCGATTGTCGCCTTCACCGGCGTTTCGGGTTCCGGCAAGTCCTCCCTGGCCTTCGGCACCATCTACGCCGAGGCGCAGCGGCGCTACTTCGAGTCGGTGGCCCCCTACGCGCGCCGCCTGCTTTCCCAGGGATCCAACCCCAAGGTGGAGGAGATCGCCGGGCTGCCGCCCGCCGTCGCCCTTCAGCAGCGACGCGGTGCGCCCAGCTCGCGCTCCACTGTCGGCACCCTCACCACGCTCTCGAACTCGATGCGCATGCTGTATTCGCGCGGCGGCACCTATCCGGCAAACGCCGAACCCGGCAGCCTCGACTCCGATGCCTTCTCGCCCAATACGGCGGCCGGCGCCTGCCGGGAGTGCTCCGGACTCGGGATTGCCCATACCGTCACCGAGGACTCCCTGGTTCCGGATCCCACCCTCAGTATCCGGGACGGCGCGATTGCGGCCTGGCCCGGCGCGTGGCAGGGCAAAAACCTGCGCGACATCCTGATCCAGCTGGGCTACGACGTCGATGTGCCCTGGAATCAGCTGCCCAAGAAGGACCGCGACTGGATCCTCTTCACCGAGGAACAGCCGGTGGTGATGATCACCCCGCAGCGTGACCGCGTGGCCAAGCCGTACAAGGGCCGGTTCTGGAGCGCCAAGAGCTACGTGATGCATACCCTTGCGGATTCCGGCAGCGCGCAGATGCGTGAACGGGTCCTGGCCTACATGGTGTCCGGTCCCTGCCCTGTCTGCGGGGGAGCGGGACTGCGCCCCGAGGCGCTCGCCGTAACGTTTGCCGGCCGGAACATCGCCGAGCTGAACGGCGCCACGCTCGCTGAGCTGGCGGAAATCATCCGGCCGACGGCGGAACTGAAGTCCGCGGGCACCGCCTCCCGTGCGGCAGCCTCCAATGAGGACACTGAAGTGGCCGTGACCATCACCCGGGACCTGCTGGGCCGGCTGGAGGTGCTGATCGGGCTGGGCCTGGGCTACCTGAGCCTTTCCCGTGGCACCCCCACCCTCTCGCCCGGTGAGATGCAGCGCCTGCGGATCGCCACCCAGCTGCGCTCGGGGCTGTTCGGGGTCATCTACGTCCTGGACGAGCCCTCCGCGGGGCTGCATCCGGCCGACGCGGAGCCGCTGCTGACCGTGCTGCAGGAACTCAAGGATGCCGGCAACTCGGTGTTTGTCGTGGAGCACAACATGGACGTGGTGCGCAGCGCCGAATGGATTGTGGACGTCGGTCCGCAGGCCGGCGACGGCGGCGGAACCGTGCTCTACAGCGGTCCCGTGGCCGGACTCGCGGAAGTTGAGGAAAGCGCCACGCGTCCGTTCCTGTTCGGCGAAGCCGAAACCGAAAAGCCCGCCCGCCGCACCCCCGACCGGTGGCTGAGCCTGAAGGGAATCACCAGGCACAACCTGCGCGGCCTGGACGCCGAGATTCCGCTGGGCGTGTTCACCGCCGTGACCGGCGTTTCGGGATCCGGCAAGTCGACCCTGGTCAGCCAGGTCCTGGCCGAAACCGTAGGGCGCCAGGTCAACGGCGTGCCCACCGAAGCCGAGGATCCCGAGGCGCCGGAAGAGCAGGATCCGGGGGCACACGTGCGCAGCATCGCCGGCCTGGAGCACCTGGACCGGCTGGTACGGGTGGACCAGCGCCCCATCGGCCGCACCCCGCGCTCCAACCTGGCCACCTACACCGGCCTCTTCGACGCCGTGCGCAAGCTCTACGCCGGCACCGAGGAAGCCCGTGCCCGCGGCTACAACGCCGGACGCTTTTCCTTCAACGTGGCGGGCGGCCGCTGCGAAACCTGCCAGGGTGAAGGCTTCCTCGCCGTCGAACTCCTGTTCCTGCCCGGCACCTACGGACCCTGCCCTGTCTGCCACGGCGCCCGCTACAACGAGGAGACCCTCGAAGTCACCTACCGCGGCAAGAGCATCGCCGATGTGCTCGGAATGCGGGTGGAAACCGCCGCCGAGTTCCTGGCCGATGTGCCTGCCGCGGCCCGCAGCCTGCGGACACTGCTCGACGTCGGACTGGGCTACCTGCGCCTGGGCCAGCCCGCCACCGAACTCTCCGGCGGAGAAGCCCAGCGGATCAAGCTCGCCACCGAACTGCAGCGGGCCCGCCGCGGCCACACCCTGTTCCTGCTCGACGAGCCCACCACCGGCCTGCACCCGCAGGATGTGCAGCTGCTGCTGCGCCAGCTGAACCGGCTGGTGGATGCCGGCAACACCGTGGTGGTGGTGGAGCACTCCATGAATGTGGTGGCGTCCGCGGACTGGGTCATCGACATGGGTCCGTCCGGCGGCGAGGAAGGCGGCCGGATCATCTGCGCCGGCACAGCCGACGACGTCGCCGCGTGCGATGCCAGCCGGACGGCACCGTACCTGTCGGCGGCGCTTAAGCTGCTCCCGTAAGCCGGCCGGCTTACGTCGCGGCCCGGAACCGGCTAACCAGCCCTGGTGAGCCGGGCGGCCGATGTCCTAGCCTCGGGATGAGTCCGAACGGCGGAAGCGGACGTAGCTGTAGGCAATAAGTGCCAGGCCGATGCAGCCCGAAGCAATCAGGGTTGCACCGGTAACCCAGCCGCCCGGCAGCCACCAGGAATCCTGCAGCGGCCACCAGGGCGGTACCTGCCGCCAAAGGCCCCAGATCACGCCGGCGGCCATGACGGCGAGACCGCCGCAGACAGCAGCGACAATCCGGGGCACGGTCTGCACCCCCTGTGCCGCAGCACGGAAAGCACGCGCCTTGACGGGATGGAGCCAGCGGTGGGCCCAGGCATAGCGCAGGGAAAGGACTGCCAGCCCGGCCACCACCATAAGCAGTCCCGGTCCGGGGAGCACCAGGGCAGCCAGGCCCAGGACAACGAGGGACCATCCGGCCACCTCGATGCCGGTGCGGCGCAGCCACGCTGGAATCCGTTCCGTCCTGTTCATTTCGCCAGCTTTCCACACCAACCTGCGAGTTGGCCGCGCTGCCCCCGCATCGACCCCGGGGAGGGTTGCGGGTCTGGGCGGCAGCTGCCGGCGTTGGCTGGCTAATCCGGTGATCACCCTGCTTTCGGGACACCGGGAGCTGGGGGCCGCGTCCAGGTAGCTCCGCCCGCCGCTTCGGGTAGAGGCCCGGAGGCGACGCGCGGCCGTATCCGCTTTTCCATGTGACCGGGACCACGGGAGCTACGCTGAAGTGTGCTCAGCGAACCTCTTCCCGCCCCACAGCTACTGCACGGTATCCGGCTCCGGGTCGCGGACCTGTCCGATGCCGAAGCGCTCGCCGCCGCCTACCAGCGGAACCGGAGTTACCTGGCGCCCTTTGAACCGCTTAGGGAGGACACGTTCTTCACCCCGGCCGGCCAACGCGCGGTCCTGAGGTCGAAGCTGGTCCAGCATGCCGCGGGTACGGAGGTTCCCTGGGTTCTGGCCCATCACGAACGGATCGTCGGCACCATTACGCTCAGCGGGATCGTTGGCGGTCCCTTCCAGTCGGGAAACCTCGGCTACTGGGTCGACGGCGACTACGCCGGACGGGGGATCGGCACCGCGGCGGTGGAGGCCGTCGTCGAACTGAGCCGAAGCGAGCTGGGGCTGCACCGGGTCCAGGCCGCCACCCTGCTGGACAACGAAGCGTCGCAGAAAGTCCTGGCCCGCTCCGGGTTTGAGCGGATCGGCATGGCGCCGGACTACCTTCGAATTGCCGGGGAATGGCGGGACCATCTGCTCTTCCAGCAGATCCTTTAGGCCCGGCAATGAATGGAACCCTTCGCGCTGCGTTGATCGCCACTGAGCGCTTCACGCTGGAGCCCCTGGGCGTACATCATGCGGCGGAAATGACGGAGGTGTTGGCCGGCTCGGCTCTCTACAAATACATCGGCGGGACGGCACCGACAGCGCAGATCCTGGCGGCGAGGTACGCGGCACAGGCCCTCGGAACCTCTCCGGACGGACGGGAAATCTGGCTGAACTGGATTATCCGCGAACAGGGCCGGAGCATCGGATTCGTCCAGGCGACAGTGGAGGCGGACGGGCCGGCGTCGGACCTTGCCTGGGTGGTGGGCGAGGCATTCCAGGGCAGGGGTGCTGCCACCGAGGCCGCCCGCGCAATGGTCGCCTGGCTGCGCCTCCAACACCCACCGGTCCGCATCACGGCGTCCATCCATCCGGAAAACACTGCTTCATCGGCTGTCGCCCGCCACCTGGGCCTCACCCCATCCGGCCATCTCGACGCGGACGGCGAAGAGCAGTGGAATGACTCCACCCCAACGCCTTAAGGACGAAGCAACAACGAAAAGGCAGGGCCTCGGAGCGTACCGGTGCCCTGCCTTTTTTCTCTTGTGTGGTGACGCTGCGAGGGTAGCCGTAGGGGCCTGGCGGAGGCGGCTTTAATATTCCAAGCGAGCTCTGCGAGCTCTGGAATATCGTTGCCGCCGGAGTCGGGCCCCGCGAAGCGAGCGAGGCCCAGAGCAATAAGCCTCTAGTTCACCCGCACCGTCATCATGCCCTTCGGATTACTGTTCACCACGGTAATCTTCGTGCCCGTCCCTGCCACCACCACGCTGGCCTGCGGGTTGGCGGGATCGTAGTAGGCGTTCGGATTGGTGTCATCGAATACCGGCACGCCGGGACGGGCCGGAGCCTTCAGCGTGGTCATCCCGGCTGCGGTTTCGCGGTGCAGGGAAACCGGATCGGTGGCGTCCTTGCCGAAGGTCGCATCGAAGCTCTGGATGCGGTTGCGGGCAATGGTGCCGTCGGACCACCGCAGGGTCTGCGGATTCGCGTCGACCGGCAGGACCAGGCCCGCACCCGGGTGCTGCAGGGTGTTGTTGTTCCGCTGCCCGGCGTTCCAGTACGTGATCAGCAGGCCGTCCTGGTATGGGTAGTGTTCCACCCGGTCCGGGGCGCTGAGCGCCCAGCCGAAGTTGTACGGGCCGGTCCGCAGTGTGTCGTCATAACTCATGTACTGCCGGTTTTCGGCAATGTAGTAGCGGCCGTTGCCGGCGGCATCCCGGGGCAGCGTGACCACCAGGGCCTGCTGCTTCTTGGTCGCGTGGAAGGACGGGCCGAGCTTGTGCGTGGACTTCGCGCCGGCAGCCGCGGTGTCATAGTCCAGCCACCCGAGCTGCAGCTTCTCCCAGGCGCCCATGTGGTTGGGCGTGGTGCCGATTGTTCCGTTGCCGTGGCCCAGCCAGGAACCGGAACTCATCAGGGTCCAGAAGCCGGTGCTGTTTTCGCCGCCGCTGGTGTCGTAGAGATCCGGAAGCCCGAGGTCGTGGGCGTACTCGTGGGCAAAAACGCCGAGGCCGCCGTTTTCCGGTTCCGTGGTGTAGTCCCGGATCCAGACCTTCGAATCGCCGATCCGGATGCCGCCGAACGGGTTGGTCGCGGGTCCCTGCGTGCCGGTGCCGGCCTGGCCGACCGACCACCGGTGGGCCCAGATGGTCGACGTCGGAGCGCCGGCTTCCTCGCCTTCGCCTGCGTGGATGGCCTGGAAGTGGTCGATGTAGCCGTCGGCTTCATCGAAGTTGCCGTTGTTGTTGTAGTCGTAGCGGTCCCACTGGTCAAACCCGGCCAGGTAGGCGTCGATGTCCGCAGCACTCTTACCGGCCGCGAGCTGCGCGTCGTACCAGGCATCCGCCGCGTCCTGCACGAAGCGGGTCATGTCCGTCTGGCTCTCGGTCTCTCCGTAGCTGGCGGAGTTGTAAGGAACCGTGACCCAGTCGCTGACATCGCCGTCGACCGTGTAGCGGCCGCTGGACATTTCCTCATACAGGGTCTTCAGCGACTCTTCCTGCGGATCGAAGAACATGTCCAGGTAGTGCTGCCGGTCAAAGTCCGGTTCCCAGTAGGTTGAGTTGTCCACGGCGCGGTTGGGCTCGGGAATCTCGTTGTGCTGCGGGCCGGCCGGCGCTGTCGGGAAGCGCGGATCCACCTGGTCGCCGAAGTCGATGAGGAAGGACAGGATCTGGTCGCTGTCCTCCAACCCGTATTCGGCCCACTGGCCCGGAGCCACCTGTACGGATTTTGAACCTCCCCGGGATTGAACGGGCGCTTCACCGCGGACAACTTTCTCAATTGCCTGCTGGTTCAGCTGGCGGCGTTCGTCGGCTGCCGGATCGGAACGGTCGTCGGATTTGGCGGCGTTCCCGTCCGGCCCCGGTGCGCCGGAGAACCCACTGGGAGCCGGCGCCACCTTGGCCGGGGCGGCAACGGCGGCCACCGGGGAGAGGAGGACGGAACTGCCAACTGCCAGCGCCAATGCGCACCGGAAACTCCGGCGTCTCATGTCAATTTTCAAAGCATCCCCTTAGTGCAGCGTGTGAGTGAGGTGGGATTACGCTACATTTTCCGGTCGGCTGCGACGCACGACATGTCTGTTCTTTTGTGATTATGACGAAAAGCGGAAGCGAAGGAACCCCGGGGTCTTCCGTAACGGTCCCTTACCCTGTAAGGGTGCCTAAGGTCACATTTTCCGCACTATGAGGAGTTGTTGAGATTGATGCATCCATCCGCCCGACGCCGGGGTGCTGCCACCGCAGTCACCGCGGCCGTGGCAGTAACACTCGTGTCGATGACGCCGGCAGCAGCCGCGCCGCCGGAGCATGCCGGCAAGGACCAGAAGACCAGCGTCACGGTTATGGGAACCTCGGACCTGCACGGCTATGTCGAGAACTGGGACTATTTCAACGACGTCGAATATGACGACGCCGCGCACAATGATGTGGGATTGGCGAAGATCTCCACCCTGGTAAATTCGGTACGGGCCGACCGGGGACCGGAGTCCACCATGCTGATCGACGCCGGCGATACCATCCAGGGCACGTCCCTGACCGATTACTTCGCCAACACGGAGCCGATCACCAAAACCGGAGAAATCCATCCCGTGGCAGCGGCCATGAATTCCATGGACTATGACGCCGCCGCGCTGGGTAACCACGAATTCAACTACGGCCTCGAAATGCTGCGCACATTCGAGTCCCAGCTGAACTTCCCGCTGCTCGGGGCAAACGCAGTGGACTCCGCCACGGACAAACCGGCCTTTACCCCGTACATCATCAAGACCGTCAAGACCAAGGGCAACAAACCCGTGAAGGTCGGCATCCTGGGGCTTACAAATCCCGGGGTAGCCATCTGGGACAAGAACAATGTTGACGGGAAGCTTGAGTTCCCGGGCATTGTGGAGCAGGCACAGAAGTATGTGCCGGAAATGAAGGCCCGCGGTGCTGACGTTGTCGTGGTCAGTTCGCACTCCGGCACCTCGGGAACCTCGTCCTACGGGGACGAGCTGCCCCTGGAGAACGCCTCCACCCAGCTGGCGGAAACCGTGCCCGGGATCGACGCAGTCCTGGTGGGGCATGCCCACCAGGAAATTCCGGAGCGCTTCGTGACCAACAAGACCACCGGCGAGCAGGTCCTGCTGACCGAGCCGTTGAACTGGGGCATGCGGCTGTCCGTCATGGACTTTGAACTGACCAAGGTCCGCGGCCAGTGGGACGTGACGTCGGCGTCGGCGTCGCTGTTGAACGCGAACACGGTCGAGGCGGACCCGGTGGTCTCCAAACTGGTCGCGGAGCAGCACCAGCGCGTCATCGATTACGTCAATACGCCGGTCGGCAACGCCACCGAGTCAATGCCCGCGGAGGAATCCCGGTACCGTGATACGGCAGTGATGGACTTCGTGAATTCCGTCCAGGCCCAGGCTGTGGACCGTGCGCTGGACGGCGGCCCGAATGCCGATTTGCCGGTGCTCTCGTTGGTGGCACCCTTTAGCCGCACCGCGGAAATTCCCGCCGGTCCGGTGACCATCCGCGACCTCGCAGGGCTGTACGTCTTCCCGAATACCCTGTTCGGCGTGGAAATGACCGGCGCCCAGGTGAAGGAGTATCTGGAGTACTCGGCGAAGTACTTCAACCAGACCGCGCCGGGAGCCCCGGTGGATCCCGCTACGCTGACCAATGCAAACGGCACTCCCGACTACAACTACGACATGATGTCCGGCGTCTCCTATGACATCGACATCAGCCGTCCCGTGGGGGAGCGGATAGTCAACCTGAGCTTTAACGGGGCACCGGTGGATCCCGCCCAGCGGTTCGCCGTCGCAACCAACAACTACCGGCAGTCGGGCGGCGGCAATTTCCCGCACATCGCCACGGCCACGGTACTGGTGAACCAGCAGACGGAAATCCGCCAGCTGCTCATCGACTACGTGGTGGCCAAGGGGACGGTGGATCCGGCCGATTTTGCCGAAAACAACTGGCGCCTGGTGCGTAACGGCGTCCCCGTTTTCGAATAGCCGGCACGGGGCGCCCGGTAAGCCGCGGTGCAGGGTGGCCGGACCCACCGGTCCGGTTATCCCTGCCGGCTCATGAGGGAATAGACAGCACGCTTAGGAACTTCGGTGTTTTCTGACTAGGATTGAGGGCAGACCGGATCTCCGGGAGACCCGTTCTCCCGTTGCATGCACCGCTACGAAGGGACCAGAACCATGATCGGATTCATCATTGCAGGGCTTATCATTGGAGCCCTCGCGCGGCTGATCAAGCCGGGCCGGCAGAACCTGGGAATCGTTGCGACTCTGCTGCTGGGCCTCGTGGGTTCCGTTATCGGCGGAGTCATCGCCAGCCTGCTGGGCACCGGCGACATCTGGGAACTCAACATCGTCGGATTCATCGTGTCCGTTATCGCCGCGGTCCTGCTGATCGGCGTTGCCGAGGGTGTTGCCGGCCGCGGCAAGGGCAACCAGGTCCGCCGCTAACTCCTGCAACGGCCTAAACGGACTGTCCCGGCACTCGACGCGAACGCGTTGGGTGCCGGGACAGTTTTGTTTTGGGGTCAGATGACCCGCAGGCCAAGGAGGCCGTTCGGCTTCGGGTTAGGTCTTACGCGGGGACGGTGGTGCTTTGCTCCGGAACACCCTTTGCCTGCTGCAAGGCCGGGGAGTCCAAAGGCGCCGATGGAATCTGCCGGGCTTCAATTTCCGCCTGGAGGGAGAGGTAGAAGGCCAGTAGCCCCTCAACGACGGGGCCGTCTTCGAGCTGGGTGAACGCCTGATCACACAGGGACTCGAGTGTACTGTCCGTCATGGCGGAGAAGTCCGGGAAGAGATCGACGGAGACAATGGGGGGCTGGGTCATGAGTGTCCTAACTGAGGAAACCATGGCCCGCGTCTAAACCAAGGAATTACACATTAGCCTGATTCGGATCCCCATGTAAATTCGGCAGGCGCGGGGACACCGGGGCTAGAGTGACCTAATGGAAAACGGCACCCGTGTGGATCCACCCGAGTCAGCGAGCGAACGTGAGACCCTGACCGGGTTTCTAGACTATTTCCGCGCCACGGTGCACCTGAAGGCGGCAGGACTCAGCGACGCCGACGCCGCCAGGCGGCTCCTGCCCTCCCTGACCACAGTCTCCGGGCTCGTACAGCACCTGACCGACGTCGAGCGGCTCTGGTTCCAGGACCGCATCGACGGGCAGCAGGGAGTTCCCGTCCGGTGGTCGAAAGAGGACCCCGACGGCGAGTTCCGGGTCTCCGAAACGGCGAGCCTTGCCCTGCTCCTTGCCGACTACGACGACGCCTGCGGACGCTCGCGTGATGTGCTGGCGCGGTATGACCTTGAGGACCCCTGCCGGGGCGGCAGCCGGGGGCAGAGTGTGCGCTGGGTCCTGGTACACATGATCGAGGAAACCGCCCGGCACTGCGGCCACCTGGATATCCTGCGCGAATTGCTGGACGGCACCACGGGCGACTAGGGCAGCGGGGCAGGCCCGTCAGAAGCGGACCGGACCCAGTAGAGCATCTTCACCAGGGCATCGCGCTGGCGCTGCTGCTCGGTCCGTACCGGATGGAAACCGGCCCGGCGCGCAACCGCTTCGCTGAGGCTGTTGCCGTAAATGGTGCGCAGGGCGACCTCCGGAACGCCGTTGGCCAACGCCCAGTCGCTGAGCCCGCGGCTGGCGGCGGTGGCAGCGCCCCGACCGCGGCCGAAAGGCAGCAGCGCATACATGAGCTCCGGCGTGCCGTCCGCGGTGGAGGAGATTCCCGCTGTGCCCAGCACTTCCTCGCCCTCCCACAGCGAGTACCGGGCCAACAGGCTCTCGCCCCGGGCTTCGGCCGCCCGGTGCATCCGATACCGGGCGCGGTCGTCGCTGAGGTCCGGCGGGAAAAGGGTCCAGCGGATGACGTCGTCGTCCCGGGACAGGGCCTGCTCCAGGCGCCAGTCCGCCGGCGTCAGGATACGGAGCGTGAACCTCCCCAGCTGGAGGGTGTCCGGGGTCGGTGCGAGAAGTGGCATCCGCCATTATTGCGCTCGAAGACGTGGCTGCCCAACCCTCGGGTCGGCTCGGTGTGCCCGGCCACGGGAATTGATTCCAGCTTCAGCCTTCAGCCCCGCGCGGACGCCCGGTGTCCGGGGTCGGGTATTGGTGCGGCGTATCCCGGGCGGCAATAATCGGGGCATGCCCGAACCGCTGTTCCTCCGCCGGCGTACTGCCCGGGACCTGGACACCATCATCAGCTGGATTCCCGACGACGCCGCGCTGAGGATGTTCGCCGGTCCCCGGATGGCATGGCCGCCAACGAGAGAGCAGTTTGCGGAGCCGGCCGCCGTGACGGGATTTTCCGCCTGGGTCCTGTCTGCCCGGGGGCTGCCCGGGACCCCGTTCGGGCACGCCGAGTTGACGGTACGGAAAGGCCATGCGCACATTGCCCGGGTCATCATTGACCCGTTGCTCCGCGGACGGGGCCTGTCGCAGCAGCTGATGCGGCTGGTCCTGGACCAGGCCTGTGCCGAGGGTGCGAGCAGCGCGGGGCTGCGGGTCATCAAAGGGAATACGGTCGCCCTGCGGGCGTACCGGCGGCTGGGATTCGGAATCGATCCGCGCGGGGAGACCGCGGAGGCGTGGGTGCTTGAACTGGATCTGGGTGCGTCAACAGCGGCGGGCTAGGCGGCCGGCCCTGCTGTCAACGCGTGGCCGCAGCGCTGGCGGTCAGCGGCGCCGGCCGCCTGCCGGCTGCTCCCTGGGCTTGTCCTCGGCGGGCCTTTCCTCCAGCGGATCGGGATCGAGGAAGGCCACGGTCAGGACGGCGGCGGTCTGCTCGATCTGCCACTCCCGGGCGCCGAGAGCCCGCAGGGCAGCGCCCACGGTCTCCAGGTTGATCTCGGCAGGCGGGCGCCACGCCAGGCGCCGCAGGTGGTCCGGCGTCAGCAGGTTCTCCAGCGGCATGTTCAGCTTCTCCGCCAGGGCGGTCAACCGCGGCTTGGCGGTCTGCAGGCGGGCGGCGGCAGCCGGGTCGTTCTTGGCCCAGACCCGGGGAGGCGGCGGGGCATGGGTCGGGATGTGCAGCGGGGGAAGATCCGCAGTGGATCGGGCCGCGGAGATGCAGCGCAGCCAGCGCGGAGCTTCCTTCTGTGCGGCGCGGCCGTGGAAACCGGGGGTCTTGAGCAGCTGGGGGACCGTGGTCGGCATGGCCCGGGCAGCGGCCACAATGGCGGAGTCCGGAATCAGGCGGCCGGGTGCGGTGTCCCGCAGTTCGGCCAGGTGCTCGCGTTCGGTCCACAGTTCCCGGACGGCGGCCAGCTGGCGGCGGTCCCGGAGCTGGTGCATCCCGGAGGTGCGGCGCCACGGGTCCACCCGCGGAGGCGCCGGCGGCGCGGTCCGGATGGCTTCGAATTCCTCCTCGGCCAGTTCCAGCTTGCCGGCTTCCTCGAGGACCCGGATCAGTTCCACGCGCAGCTCGGCCAGGACCTCGACGTCGAGCGCCGCATAGCGCAGCCACGGCTCGGGCAGCGGGCGGGTGGACCAGTCGGCCGCCGAGTGTTCCTTGGCCAGCGAAAAGCCGAGCAGGGTTTCGATGACGGCGGCCAGGCCCACGCGGGGCAGGCCGGCGAGGCGGGCGGCAAGTTCGGTGTCGAAGAGCTTATCCGGCCACATGCCCAGTGCCGAAAGGCAGGGCAGGTCCTGGGTGGCCGCATGCAGGATCCATTCGACGCCGCTCAGGGCCTCGTTGATGATGCGCAGGTCGTCGAAGGCTTCGGGGTCGATCAGCCAGGTGCCGGCACCCTCGCGGCGGATCTGGACCAGGAAGGCACGCTGTCCGTAGCGGAACCCGGAGGCACGTTCGGCGTCGACGCCCGCAGGACCGGTGCCGGCGGCCAGTGCAGCGGCCGCCCGTTCGAGGCCGCGCTGGGAGTCAATGACCAGCGGCACGCCGTCCCGGGGCATTTCCAGCACCTGGATCGGCTGCGGCTCCGGCGGCTCCCCGGCTTCGGCAGGTGCGGTGCTGGACTGGTTCTCGGTCTTGCCGGGTATGTGCGCGGTCATAAGGATTCCATTCTACCGAGGAAGACAGCGGCCGCGGACAGCCGCGGCCCCGGCTGCACGGCAACCGGCGGTGCTTAGCTCCTGCGCCGTCCGGGAAGGGGAGTGACGCCGTCGGGCAGCGGCGGCAGGCCGGCAAAGGTGCACACCATGTCCGACCAGGCTTCCAAGTGGGACTGCACATCGGCGTCGGCCGGGGTCCAGGAGGCGCGGAGCTCGATGTCGATCGAATCGTCCCGGCGCTCGAGGGTGCCGTAGCTTTCCGAGAGCACCCGGGTGGCGGTTCCGCCGGCCATGGAATAGCGGGCGCCGTGCTGCTCCAGCGCCTCCACCAGCCACGTCCAGGCGACCGATCCGAGGAGCTGGTCATTGCCCATGTCCGGTTCCAGCTCGGCGCGGATGTAGGTGACAATGCGGAAGGTGCCGTTCCAGACCGGCGAGCCGTCCGGATCGTGCAGCAGGATGAAGCGTCCGGTGGCCAGCTCGAGCTGGTCGGGGACCTGCGGGGCGGCGGGTCCGTGCAGGCTGCCGGGACCGACGGGGCCGGGGGCCAGCACCTCCGCGCCAAGGGAAACGGCATACGGAGCCAGCCGCGTGGGTGCCGGGATCTCTTCCAGCTTCAGTTCGGCCCGGCAGGCAGCCCGGCGCAGGGCGCCGAGGGCGGTCAGGAAATCCGGGGGTACCTGGGACAGGTCACCTATTGCACTCACCTCCGCAGACTACGGGCAGGGGAACGCCTGGGACCGGGCAGGCTCGCCGCTGTGGCCGTTTCGTTACCTGCCGTCCGGTCCGTCGAAGCGGCCGGACGGCAGGCAACATCGGCTTAGCGTGCGCCCAGTGGAGCCGGGTCTGCGGCAACTTCGCGGGCGATCGCAGCAGCGAAAGCATCGACGTCATCCTCGGAAGTGTCGAAGGTGCACATCCAGCGCACCTCACCGGTGGACTGGTCCCAGTCATAGAAGCGGAAGTCGCCGCGCAGCCGGTCGGCGACGCCGGCGGGCAGCTTGGCGAAGACAGCGTTGACCTGGCTGGGCTGGGTGATTTCCACCCCGTCGATCTGCTCGACGGCGGCCCGGAGGCGACTCGCCATGGCATTGGCGTGCGAGGCCGAACGGTGCCACAGGTCGGTGCCGTACAGGGCGACGAACTGGGCGGAGATGAACCGCATCTTGGAGGCCAGCTGCATGTTCATCTTGCGCAGGTAGTCCAGTCCGGGGGAGGCCCCCGGGTCGAAGGTGATGATGCATTCGCCGTACATCATCCCGTTTTTGGTGCCGCCCAGGGAGAGGATGTCCACGCCGGCGTCGGCCGTCATTTCCTTGAAGGACACGCCCAGCGCGGCGGCGGCGTTGCCCAGCCGGGCGCCGTCCATGTGCAGCTTCATGCCGCGGGCGTGGATGTGGTCCGCAATTGCGGCAATCTCGTCCACGGTGTACAGCGTGCCGAGCTCGGTGGACTGGGTGATGGACACGGCCAGCGGCTGGGCGCGGTGCTCGTCGCCCCAGCCCCACGCTTCGCGGTCGATCAGCTCGGGGGTGAGCTTGCCGTCGTCGGTGGGGATGCCCAGCAGCTTCATGCCGCCGATGCGCTCCGGGGCGCCGTTCTCGTCCACGTTGATGTGCGCCGTCGTCGGGCAGATGACCGCACCCCAGCGGGGCAGCAGGGACTGCAGGGCAATGACGTTTGCGCCGGTGCCGTTGAAGACCGGGAATGCGCGGATGTGGTTGCCGAACTGGTCGGTCAGGACCTCGCGCAGCTTGGCGGTGTAGACGTCTTCGCCGTAGGCCACCTGGTGGCCCTGGTTCGCGGCGGTGAGTGCGGCGAGGATTTCCGGATGGACGCCGGAGTAGTTATCGGAGGCAAAGGCCTTAATAGCGGTGTCGTGCAGGGGGAGTATGTCAGTCACGGTTCCTAGTATCTCTTACCTTGGTGTAGTTCAGGTCACGTCTACGGAACGAGGGAAATCCGCTGCCCGTTGACCTCGGCGGCATCCTGCTGGAAGAGGCGGACGACGGCGGCGGCCAGGTCCGCGACGTCGGTGTAGCCGGGGAACCTGCGGTCCGGTGCGGCGGTGCGCTGGGCCGAGTCCACCAGTGCCTTGACGACGAAGACGACGGCGGCGGAGTGCTGCGGTTCCGGGTTTTCCTTCCGGCCGGACTGGGTGCCGCGGAAACCCGCGGCGATGGCGCGGACCCAGGCATCGGCCGCGGCTTTGGCTGCGGCGTATCCGGCGCCGGCGGCCGTGGGGTTGTCCACGGCCGTGGAGGAGACGATCGCCAGCCGTCCGTCCGGGGAGGCCTCGAGCTGGTCGTAGAAGCTGCGGCTGACATTGCGCAGGGTGCGCAGGATGTTCGTTTCCAGGAAGTCCCAGTCCTGCTCGCGCTGGGAGCCGATGCCGGTACCGGCCCGCCAGCCGCCCACGAGATGGATCAGGCCGTCGATCCCGCCGTAGGTTTCCTGCATGTCCGCCGCGAGGGCAGCCACTTCTCCGGCGTCGCTGAGGTCGCAGGTGCGCAGGTCGGCGTCGTTCAGGCGGGCCAGCGTGGTCTCGAGCCGTGCGGCATCCCGGCCGACCGCCACCACCTTGGCGCCCGCCGCCTCCAGGGCTTCGCAGACGGCGGTGCCCGAGGGGCTCCCGGCACCGGCCACCAGGACGGTCCGGCCCTTCAGTGGGGCCGCGGCGGTCTCTGCGGCCGTGCCGGGTCCAGTGCTCATTCGGGGGTGCCTCCCGTGCGGTTTCCGGTGATCCCGGCGGTGGATTCGATGACCGGGGCCATCTTCTTGGACAGGGCCTCATAGAACATGGAGAGCGGGAACTCGTCGTCGAGCACCTGGTCGGTAAGGCCGCGCGGCGGTCCGTCCAGCGGCAGGGCCTGCGGTCCCTGCGCCCAGACCGAGGCCGGGTTGGGCGTCAGTGTTCCTGCCACCAGATCGTACGCCGCGAGCCAGTGCGCCGTCTTGGGACGGTCGATGGAACGCCAGTAGAGTTCCTCGATTTCCGCGCCGAGCCGGACGACGACGTCGGCCGTCTCCTCCCAGTCGATGCTGAGCTTTCCGTCGGTCCAGTGCAGCACATGGTTCTGGTGCATCCAGGCGAAGAGCAGCTGGCCGCCGAGGCCGTCGTAGTTGCGTACCCGGCTGCCGGTGATGGCGAAGCGGAAGATGCGGTCGAAGATCACCGCGTACTGGACCAGCCGGGCGTGCCGGCGGGTGTCCTCCGGTGCATCCTCGTCGTGCTGGATCTTCACGGCCTCGCGGAAGGCGGTGAGGTCGCAGCGCAGTTCCTCCAGCGAGTAGAGGAAGTAGGGCATGCGCTGCTTGATCATGAACGGGTCAAAGGGCAGGTCCCCGCGCATGTGGGTGCGGTCATGGATGAGGTCCCACATGATGAACGTTTCCTCGGCGAGCTGCTGGTTGTGCAGGAGCTCCATGGCTTCGGCCGGTAGCTGCAGCGAGGTGATGTCCGCTGCGGCGGCCAGGACCCTGCGGAAGCGGGCAGCCTCGCGGTCCGCGAAGATGGCGCCCCAGGTGAAGGCCGGGGTCTCGCGCACGGCCACGGTTTCCGGGAAGAGCACGGCGGAGTTGGTGTCGTAGCCGGGGGTGAAATCCAGGAAGCGGATGGGAACGAAGAGCCCGTTGGAGTATTCGCCGGCTTCGAGTTCAGCGACGAATTCGGGCCAGAGAACCTCGATCAGGACGGCTTCCACCAAGCGGTTGGTGCTGCCGTTCTGCGTGTACATGGGGAAGACCACCAGGTGCGCCAGCCCGTCGGTGCGCTGCTCCTGCGGGGCGAAGGCCATCAGTGAATCGAGGAAATCGGGTTCTTCCAGGCCGCCGGCAACCCAGCGCTCAAAGTCGGCTACCACCAGGCGGAGGTACTCGGCGTCGTGCGGGAACGCCGGCGCGAGGGCCGTCACGGCGGCGGCGATGGTGCCGATCAGGTCGGCTGCCTGCCCGTGGTGTTCGGTATCCACCGAGCCGTTCTTGTTCTGGAGAGGCTGCAGGGCAATGGCCGCCTGCTTCAGTGCGGCCCAGGCTTCGGATTCCTCGGGCCGGGAGTCCGGGGCGACGGCGGCGAAGACGGGGCGGGACAGCGCGGGAACTGCGGAGGAGGACATGGTGCTGACCTTCCGGGAAGGGCCTTCCCGTGAGACCGGGGGCGGCAGCTGGAGTTGTTGCGGCCAGCATACTCACGAATTCCTAACGCTTACCTCAGAACGGCTGATTGGTAAGGAATGCTTACGCTCAGGCTGATGTGTCAGGGGTCACTCCGGTAGATTTGCTTCGGTCCGGCTCCCGCTGCGCTCAGGGTGCTATCTGTCCACAGTGGGCATCTCGGGGATGGCGCTTTCCATGCGCTCGGGTGTCCAGTACTCCAACGCCTCGTCAGCCTCGCCGGGTTCTGCCGTCCGGGAGACGGACAGCCCGCACGGATCAGGGTCAGTCGGCGTTGCCTCCGGGGCCGCCTCATCCGGCGGGACAGGCTGGACCGCCGGTGCGGGTTCTACGGGGGTGGCCGGATCGGTCGGCACGGCCTCCGCGCCGCTCGGACATCCCGTCTGCGGGGCAGCGTACACCGCCGTCTGGTCCGGCGGTGCGGACGCGACGGATGCATCCGGCGGAGCCTGCGCCGCGCCCGCGCCGCTCCCGCATCCCGTTGTGAGCAGTGCGGCAGCCAGGAGCACACAGCATGCCGCCATCCCGTTGCGCATCATCCGGGCAGGCTAGCGCAGATTGGAACCGAACGGTGCACGGAATGCGGAATCAGTTCGGTTTCTTTTGTGGAGGCAGGCGTGTCCTTCACCTGCTGTACAGGTGATGCCGTGTGCGTCGTACCTTCCGTACAGGCGATGCTGCCTGGCCCGTGTCTGGCCCACCGGAGCTGTACAGAAGGTGCGAGCGGTGCAGGGCTTAGTAGCCGCGGCTGCTGTTCGGGGACTCGGTGCCGATGACGGTCAGGCTGATGTCCGGGTGGTTCTTTTCCACCCGGCGCAGCGCCCAGACGTCGTTGAAGACGGCCACGAACGCGCCGTCGGTCCGGACCAGCACTTCGGCACCGTGCACGTTGCTGAGCTTTTCGGCGGCGTCGGCGGTGGTGAGCCGGGCCAGCGAGTAGGAGAGCTGCTCGTAGCGCATGGGCGCGTTAAAGTCCTGCGTCATGCGGTCCTCAACCACTTCGAACTGCATCGGGCCGACGGCGGCCAGCACGGGCGCCTGATCGCCGCGGCGGTCCGAACGCAGCACCTGGATGATGCCCTCGTGCTCGAGCTGGTCGATACCTCGCCGGAACTGCTTGTAGCGGCTGGGGTCCTGGGACCGCGCCACGCGGAAGTGCTCGGGGGAGAAGAATGGAATGGGCGGGTACTCCACCGGTTCCTCGACGTAGAGGCTGTCACCCACCCGCAGCGCGGAGGCGTTGACCAGCCCGACGACGTCGCCCGGGTATGCCTGGTCGATGACCTCGCGTTCGCGGCCGAACAGGTGCTGCGCGTACTTGGTGGCGAAGGTCTTGCCGGTGTTGGAATGCGTGACCACCATGCCGCGTTCGAAGATCCCGGAGCAGACACGGATGAACGCCACGTGGTCGCGGTGGGCCTTGTTCATGCCGGCCTGCACCTTGAACACGAAACCGGAGAACGGTGCCTCGACCGGGCGGAGCCCGCCGTCCTTGTCCTCGCGGGCAGTGGCCGACGGCGCCAGGTCCACCAAGGCGTCCAGGATCTGCTTCACGCCGAAGTTCAGCGCTGCGGAGGAGAAGAGGATGGGGGTGGCCTTAGCGTCCAGGAACTTGTTGCGGTCGAACTCGCGGCCGTCAATGACCAGCTCGGCTTCGTCCAGGGAATCGGTCCAGACGTCGCCTTCGCGTTCCAGGGCCTGCTCCGGGGTGAAGTGGTCCTCCTTGGCGAGGGAGGCGCCGGAGTTCTGCCGTTCGAAGTGGACGTATTCGTCCTTCTGCAGGTCCCACACGCCGCGGAAATCGCCGGCGATGCCCACGGCCCAGGTCAGCGGCATCGGCTCGAGACCGGTGCGTTCGGTGATTTCATCCATCAGGGCCAGCGGATCCAGGCCGGGCCGGTCCCACTTGTTGATGACGGTGATGATGGGCAGGTTGCGGGAGCGGCAGACCTCGAAGAGCTTCATGGTCTGGGTTTCCAGGCCCTTGGCGGCGTCCACGAGCATCACGGCGCAGTCCACGGCGGCGAGGACGCGGTAGGTGTCCTCGGAGAAGTCGGCGTGGCCGGGGGTGTCCAGCAGGTTGATCACGGTGTCGCGGTAGGCGAACTGCAGGGCCGTGGAGCTGATGGAGATGCCGCGGTCCTTTTCCATCTGCATCCAGTCGGAGACCGTTTCGCGGCGGTTTTCCTTGCCGTTGGTGGCGCCGGCCGTGCCGATCACCCGGGCGTGCAGGGCCAGCGCTTCGGTGAGCGTGGACTTACCGGCGTCGGGGTGCGAGATCACGGCAAAGGTACGCCGGCGGGCGGACTCCTTGACGATCTCTTTGGTGGCGGTGGCGCTGACGGGGGTGGAAACCTGTTGGGACACTCCGCTGCTTTCAGACTCTGGTGGGTGGGACTGCTTGTCGGGCGGGACTTCTCCCCGGCAGCCGGCTGCTCAGAACACAGCTTTTTCATTCTACCCGCCGCCCGTCGGACGCCCGGACGGGGATGTCCGTGCCGCCGTCGTCGTCGCCCGCATCTCCGGCACCCGCATCTCCCGGGCCGCCGTCGTCCGTGTCTTTAGGGGCGACCGAGCGCGCGTGCCGGGACAGCAAGGGCACTGCCGCAAGCAGGCAGGCGACGGCCATGGCTGCCACCAGCGCCTGGTACGGCATGATCCCGATGAGCACCGCCGCAAGCATGGAGGCCCCGACCTGGGGCAGGTTGGTCATTACCTGCGTTACGGCCGCGGTCCGGCCCTGCATGCCGGGCGGTGTCTCCTCCTGCCGCAGCGTGACGAAAGCGATGATCATCCACGAGGCGCCCGTGCCGACCGCCGCAGCGCCGGTCATCACCAGCGGCAGGAAGGTAAGGGCGGTGGTCAGGACGCCGCCGGCAAGCAGGGCAACGCCGAACACCATGCAGCGGCGGACCCCGAAACGCCGGATCACCAGGCTCGCCGTGAGCCCGCCCAGAACCGCCATGACTCCCTGCGCACCCAGCAGCACACTGAGGAATTCCGGCGGCCTGCCCAGGCCCTGCTCCACGGTGGCGAAGACCGTCACGTTGAGGATTCCGGTGGCACCCATGGCGATGCCCAGGGTCAGCAGGGCGCGGCTGAGCAGGGGGTGCCGGGACATGAAGCGGACGCCCGCCGTCGTGCTCTGCCAGAACGTCTCACCCGTGTCCCGGGCGGAGACCGTTTCGGACAGTTTCAGGGTGGCCAGGATCAGCGCGGCTGCAAGGAAGCAGCCGGTGGCCAGCAGTACAACGGTGTCCATTCCCCACAGGGCGAGCATTCCGGCTCCCACCAGCGGCGAGACGATGCGCAGGCCCTGGTCGATGCTGCTCAGGATGCCGTTTGCGGGGGCGAGGAGGCGGGTGTCCAGCAGGTTGCGGAGCAGCCCGGATTGGGCGGCTGCGGTGATGTAGGAGGAAATGGCGTAGACGAAGATGACCGCATAGACCAGCCAGACCGTATCAACGCCGCGGACAGCCAGGAGGGCGAGGATCACGACGCCGGCGGACAGGTTGGTGAGGATGAGCAGCGGTCTGCTCCGGTAACGGTCTGCCAGGCGGCCGGTGAAGGGGGCCAGGAGCGCCGGAAGGCCGAGGGCAGCGAACACGAGGCCTGCGGCGGCGTCGCTGCCCGTGAGCTGCTTGACCCAGATGGCGGCGGTCAGGAACAAGACCGAGTCGCCGAAGTTGGAGAACACCCAGGCCAGGGCAAGCCTCCGAAAACCGGAAATGCGCAGGACGTCGCGGTTGGTGCCGACAGCCGGCGACGCCGTGGTCATTCCTGCCCCGGATCAACGTTGAGGACGGAGAACAGGCGGACCGGGACCGCTCCTGCGGGGCGCTGGTCGGGGTTCTCCCAGCGGCCTTCGAAGCGCCGGGCCAGCTGCCACAGGTCTTCCCGCAGCTGCAGGATTTCCTGGTGGGTGGCATAGGTGCGGGCCTCGTGCACCGTTGCCACCTCGAGGTCTTCCGGCGGAAGTGCGGGGGAGCGGCTAAGCCAAGACTGGATCCGTTTCAACTGGCGGTCCACCTCTATTGCGGCCACGGCCGAAACCGCGTGCACGGAGCCGGGGGTCTTCGGATCGATGACGTTGGACCGGTGCAGCGCGACCGTCTTCCACGGCTTTTCCCGGCCTGGCTGGTGGACCTGTTCGATGTAACCGTGCCGGGCCAGGACGCGCAGGTGGTAGGAACAGCTGGCTACGGATTCGCCGATGGCTGCGGCGCACTCTGTCGCCGTGGCCGTTCCGGCGTCATCCAGGTAACCGAGTAGTTCCAGCCGGACCGGATGGGCCAGCGCACGGATCTGCACCGGATCGGCGAACACCTGCTCACCGGACGCTCCGGGGGTCGCGGCGTGCTGTTTCGGGCCGGTCACTGCCGGGTCCGGTGTCTGGTTCATGGGGTTGAGGCTAGGTGCTAAAGAAGTCTTTAGCAAGGGTTCTTTAGATTGGGGTTTCGGCTGGGCCGGGGCGGTCGGCGCAGGACTGGGTCACGGGGATGGGTGGACCGTGCCGGTGCTGGGCGGGTGGGATCGGGATTGCCAGCGGGGTCGGCGCGCGTCGCGGAGATGGGGTAGACCGTGTTGGTGCTGGGCGGGTCGGGAATCCCTGCGGTTTGTCGTAATTACTGCGGAATGTCGCAATCCCTGCGCCGCGCCGCGCAGGGATCCGGACAAACCGCAGGAAAACGGACAAACGCAGGGAAACGGACAAGCGCAGGGATCCGGACAAACCGCAGGGAAACGAGCCGGGAAGATATCCAGCCCAGCCAGCGGCACGGCCACACACATACCGCTGGTCTGGTTACCGGCCCGACAGAATCGCCTATTGTGGTGCACGGCACATACCCCGTGCACCGGGTGCCGGCCCTGGGTCCACGCGACCAGGGAACAAAACTGCCTTACAACGACGAAAGGCCCTCGACCATGGCTGAAGCCTTCATCATCGACGCCGTCCGCACTCCCGTCGGCAAGCGCAACGGGGGACTGAGCACAATCCATCCCGCCGACCTCGCCGCGCATGTGATTGCCGAAACGGTCCGGCGCGCAGGGATCGACTCCGCGGAGTATGACGAGGTCATCCTCGGCGCCATTGACCAGGTGGGACCGCAGGCCATGGACATTGCCCGCACCTCCTGGCTCGCGGCGGGCCTGTCCGAACGCGTTCCCGGCACCACCGTGGAGCGCCAGTGCGGTTCCGGTCAGCAGGCCGTGTCCTACGCCGCGCAGGCCGTGATGAGCGGCACCAGCGATCTCGTGATTGCCGGCGGTGTGCAGAGCATGTCCTCCGTGCCGCTGTCCTTCGCCAACTCGGCTGCCAAGGAGCTGGGCTTCCCGAACCCGTTTGCCGGCTCCGTCGGCTGGGAGAAGCGCTACGGGAACCAGCAGATCTCCCAGTTCATCGGTGCGGAGATGATGGTCAAGCAGTGGGGGCTGACGCGCGAGGAGATGGAGGACTTCGCCGTCGAATCCCACATGCGTGCCATTGCTGCGCAGGGCGAGGGCCGCTTCGACCGGGAAATCCTGCCGATGAACGGCGTCACCGCGGATGAGGGTCCCCGGGATCCGGACCGCGCCAAGATCGCCACGCTCGCACCCCTGGCCGAGGGCGGACACCTCACCGCTGCGACCTCCTCGCAGATTTCCGATGCCGCCGCCGTGCTGCTGGTCGCGTCCGAAGATGCGGTGCGCCGCTACGGGTTGAAGCCCCGCGCCCGCATCCACTCCATTTCCGCCCGCGGGGATGATCCGGTCATGATGCTCAGCGCTCCGATCGAAGCCACCCGGCATGCCCTGAAGCGCACCGGGATGAGCATCGAGGACATGGACCTGCTGGAAATCAACGAGGCCTTCGCCTCCGTGGTGCTGGCCTGGCAGCGGGAGCTCGGCGTGGATATGGCCAAGGTCAATGTCAACGGCGGCGGCATCGCCCTGGGCCACCCGATCGGGGCCACCGGCGCGCGGATTATGACCACGCTGCTGCATGAACTTGAGCGCACGGGCGGCCGCTACGGCCTGCAGACCATGTGCGAGGGCGGCGGCCAGGCGAATGTCACCATCATTGAGCGGCTGGACGAGAGCTTCCGGCTGTAGCGCGGTTCCGGGGACCTTCGTGGTTCGGACTGTTTCGCATCGAGTCTGCAATATTTACCGATATTCGGCCCCAAAACGGTAAATATTGCAGACTCGATTGCTGAAACGGTAAATGTTGCAGACTCGATCCGGGGACCGGCCCGTCAACTGACCCGGAACCGCAGCGTGACCAGCTCGAAAGGCCGCAGCGACAACTGCACCCCGCCGTCTCCGGCATCGACCATGGCCACAGAGTCCACCGGACGTTCCAGCAGGTCCATCGCGGCAACTGAGGAGTAGTCGAAACCGGCTGTGACCCGCGCCGTCGCCCGCCCGCCGAATGCCTCATAAAGCCGGACGACGACGTCGCCGCTGCGGTCCTCTGCGAGCTTCACCGCCTCGATCACCACCGCGGGATGATCCACCGCCAGCAGCGGGACGGTGTCGGCGGCTCCAACTCCGGATACCGTGCGCAGCGGCAGGTTCAGCCGGTATCCCTCCGCCACCGCGTCGGGAATCCCTGCAGCCGGCCGCAGCGAAAACCGGAACCGGTGCGGGCCCTGGTCCGTGCCCGGATCCGGGAACACCGGAGCGCGGAGCAGCGACAGCCGGACCGTCGTGCAGGTCCGCCCGTCCACCTCGTCCCGGATCGTATCGTGCCCGTAGGTCCGGTCATTGGCCACGGCGACGCCGAATCCGGGCTCCCCGACGTGGATCCAGCGGTGCGCCACTGTTTCAAAGCGCGCCGCGTCCCAGGAGGTGTTGGCATGGGTGGGGCGGTAGAGGTGCCCAAACTGGATTTCCGACGCCGCGCGGTCCGCATGCACGTCCAGCGGAAAGGCGAGTTTGAGCAGCTTCTGCCGTTCGTGCCAGTCCACATCGACGGTGAGGTCCACCGCCGCACCGTCCGGGCTGAGCGTAATACGCTGCACCAGGGTGGAAGCGCCGAAAGACCGCTCGATGCTCAGGACCCGGCCGTCATCCTCCAGCTTCATGGCGTCGGGCTGCATCAGCTCGGTGCTGCTGAACCGGTAGTGTGCGTCCAGGTCCCACGCGTCCCACTGGTTGGGAGTGTCGCGGAAGAGCTGGAAGTGGTTTCCGGGCCGGCCGGGCAGGAACACTTCCCGGCCGTCGGCAACCAGGGAGGTAAACAGTCCGGCGTCGTCCACCGTCAGCCGAAGGCGGGGCCCCGCCAGATGCCAGCCGGCGTCGGTGCGTTCCCAGCTGCCGGAGCTTCGCGCAAAAGCCGACGCCGCAGCCGCACCTCCAGCGGGCACGCCCTGCTGCGGATACGGACCCGCGTTCAGCACCGCCAAGGTGTCGCCGCTGCCCAACAGGGTCCCGGCGGCGTCCTCGATCACCGTCTCAAGTGCTGCCGCCACCCGGGCGTAGTTACGCTCGGCTTCCTGATGCACCCAGGCGATGGAGGTGCCGGGCAGGATGTCATGGAACTGCTGGAGCAGGACCGTGTGCCAGGCCTGTTCCAGCACGTCGTAGGGGTACGCGGCACCGGTGCGCACCGCGGCAGTCGCTGCCCACAATTCGGCTTCCCGCAGGAGGTGCTCACTGCGCCGGTTGCCCTTTTTGGTGTTGGCCTGGCTCGTGTAGGTACCGCGGTGAAACTCCAGGTAGAGCTCCCCGGACCATACCGGAGGCTCGGCCAGTTCCTCCTCGGCTGCGGCGAAGAACCGTTCCGGGCTGGAAAGCCGCACCTGCGGGGACCCTTCCAGGTCCGCGGTGCGCTCCGCCGCCGCGAGCATCTCCCGGGTGGGGCCGCCGCCGCCGTCGCCCCACCCGAACGGAACCAGGGACGTGTTCCCGAAGCCCTTCTCGGCGTACTGGCGCTGTGCACGGGCCAGTTCCTGGCCGGAGAGCTCGGAGTTGTAGGTGTCCACGGGCGGAAAGTGCGTGAACAGCCGGGTGCCGTCGATGCCCTCCCAGAGGAACGTGGAGTGCGGCATGGTGTTGGTTTCGTTCCAGGAGATTTTCTGCGTAAGGAACCACCGGGCGCCTGCGGCCCGGGCGATCTGCGGCAGCGCTGCGGAGTACCCGAATGAGTCAGGCAGCCAGACCACCTCGGGGTCCACACCGAACTCCTCCCGGAAGAAGCGCTTTCCGGCCACGAACTGCCGCGCCAGCGCTTCACCGCCGGGCAGGTTCGTGTCCGATTCCACCCACATCCCGCCGGTGGGCACGAACTGCCCGCTGCGTACCTTCTTGGCGACCCGGTCAAACAGGTCCGGATTGTGGTCCTTCAGCCACGCATACTGCTGGGCTGAGGAGGCAGTAAAAACGAACTCGGGATCGTGGTCCATCAGCTCCAGCACATTGGCGAAGGTCCGGGCCACCTTCCGGATGGTTTCCCGCACGGGCCACAGCCAGGCGGTATCGATATGCGCGTGTCCCACCGCGGAGATCCGGTGCGCGCTCGCATACGCCGGGCTGGCCAGCACAGCGGCCAGCGCTGCCCGGCCGGCACCGGCGGTGCCGGGGATGTCGGAGGGGTCAACCGCATCGACCGCCCGTTCCATTGCGCGCAGGATTTCGTGCCGGCGGGGCAGGTCCATGGGCAGCTCATGCATTAGCCCGTTGAGGGTCCAGAAGTCCCTGGCAAGGTTCCAGGCCGGAACGTCCAGCAGGGCAAGGTCCGCGGCGCGGAACACGTACAGCGGCGCGCTGCCCGCCGTCGTCCGGTCGCCCATGGGAGTGGGCGCGTAAGTGAAGCCCGCGATCACGTTGGGATTGGACGCGGCCTCGATGTAGTAGGTGAAGGTTTCACCCGGCCGGCGGGGGAGCGGAACGTGCAGGTTCCGCGGTTCCACCGCTTTGACTATTGTTCCCTGCTCCGTGTAGACCAGCGCCTCGGCCTGGAAGCCCGGGCCGTCGCCGTCGAACCCCAGATCGATCACCAGCTCCGGCCGGACGCCGTCCGCTTCGGCCCAGCCGTCGGGTACCGTTCCGCTGACCCGAAACCAGGTGGTGTCCCACGGGGCGCCCCAGGCCTGGCCCGCGCTGAAGGGGAGGAATTCCCGGCCTGATGCCTCCGCGAAGGGCACCGGCTCGCCCGGTTCCGTCCATACGGCAATGTCCAGCGGCCGCCGGTCCCGCCACCGTGCAGGTTCGAGCCGTTCCCGCAGGAACCGGCTGATGCGGGCTTCAACAAGTTCGCGGTTCGCGTGCACCAGGCACCTTAGCCTTTCATGGCCCCGCTGAGGGCAAACGAGCCGCCCAAGGCACGGGAAACGATGTAGAGAACGATCACGGGAAGCGAGTACAGGATGGAGAAGGCCGCCAGCTCGCCGTAGGCCACGCCGCCGTACTCGTCGAAGAAGCGGAAGATGCTCACTGCCGCAGGCTGGCTGTCGGGCGAGAAGAGGAGGATGAACGGGACGAAGAAGTTTCCCCATGCCTCCAGGAACACGAAGATGAACACCACTGCCAGACCCGGCCGCATCAGCGGGAGCACCACGTAGAACAGCGCCTTCATGGAGGAAGCCCCGTCAATCCAGGCCGCCTCCTCCAGGGACACGGGCACGGAGTCCATGAAGTTCTTGGTCATCCAGATCGCGATCGGCAGGAAGGTGGCGCCCATAAAGAAGATGGTGCCGGCCAGTGAATCCAGCAGGTTCAGCTGCACGAACAGGCTGTACACCGGAACCATGATCGCGGTGATCGGCAGGCAGGTGCCGAAGAGGATGGTGTACATAAACGGGCGCTTGAAGCGCATCTGGTAGCGGGAAAGCGGGTAGGCAGCGAGCACCGCGGCCGTGACGGTGACCAACGCGGAGCCGACGGCGAGGATGAAGCTGTTCAACAGGGGAATGAACGTCTGCTGCGCCGTCATAATGGCGGCGAAGTTCTCCAGGGTGAGGGTCGTCGGTATCGCCAGCTCGTAGCTGGCATCGGCGTTCACTGAGGCGGCCAGCAGCCAGGTAAGCGGAAGCAGGAAGCAGGCTGCCAGCAGCACCAGCACGATATTGGCAGTGCGGGCGCTGCGGGTTTTGCCGGCCCCCCGGGCGGGGGCGGCGGTGGCGACGGCGGCCATGGACTAGTCCTTCCTTTCCCGCAGCATGCGGATATAGGCGATGGAGAACACCGCTCCGATAAGCAGCATCACAACGGCAATGGCGGTGCCGTAGCCGATGTCGCCGTATTGGAAGGCCTGCTCGTAAGCCATGATCGGCAGCGTGGTGCTGGCATTGAGCGGCCCGCCGCCGGTCACTACGTAGATGAGGGTGAACGTGCCCAGGGTCAGCAGCGTGATCAGCATCAGGTTGGTGGCGATGCTGCTCTTGATCATGGGCAGCGTGATGAACCGCAGCCGCTGCATTCCGCCGGCGCCGTCGATGGTTGCCGATTCGGTGATCTCCGGCGGGACGTCGTTCAATGCGGCCTGGTAGTTCATCATCGAAAAGGCGGTGCCCCGCCAGATGTTCGCAAATACCAGGGCCAGCATGGGGTATTCGTAGAGCCAGTCCACTACGGGCAGCCCCGCAAGCCCGGTGAGCTGGTTCAGCATTCCGTCCCGGAAGAAGAACGCGTAGGCAATAAAAGCAGCAACAATTTCCGGCAGCACCCATGCCGCCACCACACAGGTGCCCGCCACCGCAGCCACCACGCGGTTGGCGCGCTGCATCACCAGGGCCAGCGCCAGCCCCAGGCAGTTCTGGCCGATGACGGCGGATCCGAGGACAAACAGGAACGTCAGCCACAGGGAGTGCGGAAACTGCGGATCGGTGAGCAGGGTGCGGTAGTTGTCCAGCCCGATCCATTCCGGGTTCCGGGCACTGGCGCCGGTGAGGCCTGCATCGGTGAACGAACCGTAGAAGGCCCACAGGATGGGTCCCCCGAGGAACACCAGAAGCAGTACGACGGCGGGCAGCAGCGGCAGCAGGCGGACGGCCTGCCGCAGCCGCACGGACGCCGGCGGTGTCCGCGGGCGGGGAGCCTCCCGAACCGGCTGGTCCCGGTCCCGGGCCGCGGTCGCGCCGGCGGCGCGGGCAGGGGACATGCCCGACAAGCCGGGACTACTTTTCAATGACGTTGTCTTCGCCGACGATCTGTTTCAGGGCCTCGTCATAGTCGGCTGCCGCCTCCTCCGGGCTCTTGCCTCCGGCCACTACCTCCTGGGTCGCCGTGAGCACCGCAGTGTCGATTTCGGCGAAGTCGGCGGTTGCCGGGCGGTAGCGGCTCACTTCGAGCACCTCGGTGACCTCCTTGGCGAAGGGGTTCATCTCCTGGTATTCGGTGGTTTCCGCGACGTCGTTGCGCACGGCTATCTTTGAGGCGTCCACCGTGTAGGCCAGCGAGTTGTCGAAGTTCATGGCCATCTTCACGAAGTCCACGGCCAGCTCGGGGTTTTCGCTTCCGGCACCCACGGCGAGGGTCCAGCCGCCGGACATGCTCACGGCGCCGGGCTCCTGTCCGTTCTGGGTGGGGAACGGGGAGGTCGCCATCACTTCGCCGTATTCCGGCCATTCATAATCCGCCCCTTCCTGCCAGAACTGCGGGGCGTAGGAGCCCTCGACCGTGGCACCCATGCGGTCCTGCGGCAGCATGTCGCCCACAATCTCCTGCCAGATGTTCGGATCCAGCGCCTGGGCCGGAGTGACCGCCAGCCCTTCGTCGTAGATGGTCTTCAGGAAGTCCAGTGAATCGATGAACCCCTGGGAGCCGACGACCCACTTCTGTTCGTCCTCGTCGTACAGGGCACCGTCTTCGGTGCCGTACAGCAGTTCGTAGAAGCTCTGCATGGTGCCTGCATACATGCTGAACGGCACCACATCGGGGTTGGCTGCCTTGACGGTGCGGGCCATCTCCAGCAGGTCCTCCCAGTTTTGGGGCTGCCAGGGCAGCTCGATGCCGGCTGCGCCCAGGACATTCTGGTTGTACCAAATGACCCGGGTGTCGGCTTCCAGCGGGACCGCGTAGATGCCGCCGTCGTCGCCCGTTCCGGCTTCCTTCGCGGTTTCGTTGAACGCGTCCCAGTCCTCCCAGTCAGCGAGGTATTCGTCCAGCGCGAGGACGTAGCCGGCGTCGACGTCGGCCCGCAGTTTGAACGAATCCTCCACGAAGACGTCCGGAGCGGTGTCGGGGGAGCGCTGCGAGAGGGCCAGCTTGGTCGCGTAATCGTCGTCGTTGCCCTCAATCGGGCTCAGTTCCACGGTGATGCCCTCGTTGGCAGCCTCAAACTGCTCTTTGGTGTTTTCCATCAGGGATTCGAGGACGGGGTCG
Source organism: Arthrobacter sp. zg-Y769 (assembly GCF_020907405.1). Lineage (GTDB taxonomy): Bacteria > Actinomycetota > Actinomycetes > Actinomycetales > Micrococcaceae > Arthrobacter_B. The sequence continues at coordinate 376,609 of NZ_JAJJOE010000008.1, read as the reverse complement.
GCCTTCTTGTACGCAATCAGCAGGGTCTGGGAGTCCTCCCCGCCGGAATCGCCCGAGCAGCCGGTGAGCGCCAACCCCACGACCGTCACTGCCATAAACGTCTTCTTTATGCCGCGCATGGTTCTCCTTTGATCCACGACTTCCCCAGACAGGCGCCAAAGGCCCTGTTGCTGGCGAGGCTAGTACATCAAAGTGATTTAGGCCACGTTTCCGACCGGCCTGTCGGACCGGCCGAGCAGCCGGTCGGCAAGGCAGGTGGCTGCCCCGGGCAGGATCGGCAGGGCTCCGATCGAAAGTGCAGTAGTTACCGAAGCCGGGCTGAAAACGGTAACTAGTGCCCTATCGATTCCTGTGGCCTCCGTCCGCCGCCCTCACATCAGCCCGGCGGCCCAGCGCAGCCGCAGGCTTTCCTCCAGTTCCTGTTCGGCGATCCGGCGTTCGATGGCCGTCAACTGTTCCTCCAGCCGGGGGATCCACCGGTTCTCCACGGCCCGCTGCCGCGTTCGGGTGGCGGCAAGCTCCTCCGACACGAGAAGCAGCGCGCGTTGCCCGGCCGCAGCAGCCACGGCCGCCTCCAACGCCGCCCGGTGCGCCGCCGCCGCAAACGCCAGGGCGGAACTGCCGCCGGCGGGAGGAGCCGGCGGCACGGTGCAGGACGCCGCCTCGGGATACGAGATGCCCATGGCCCCGCCCCACTGCACGACGGCGACAGCGGCGTCCGGCGGTGCGGCCTCCAGCAGGCGGTCCGCACCGTCCAGCCCGGTACTGCGCTGCAGCCACACCGCAGCCTCCCGGGCGGCGGTTTCCCAGGCACGGGTGCCCGCATCCGCCCGCTCCTGCAGGCCCTCGATGGCCGCCTGCAGGATGCGCTGCTTCCGGTCCAGCAGTTCGGCTCCGCGCCGGGCCGTGGCGAGCCGGCGCTGCACCTCGGACCGTTCGGCCCGGCTGCCGCCGGACCGGAACCCGCTCACGGCAGGTACCGGTCCAGGAACTCGGCGGACAGCATGGTGAGTTCCCGCCGCGGCAGCAGGGACAGTGCCTGCCAGGCCAGGTCCAGCGTCTGCTCCAGGGTGCGCAGTTCGTCCCGTCCCTGGTTGAGCAGTTCCTTCTCCACCACGGTCCGGAACTCGATATACGCCTTGTCGGTTTCGCTCAGCGCCGCAGCCCCTACCAGTTCGGCCAGTTCCGCGGCGGACCGGGCGCGGGCCATCGCTGAGAGGATCTGGGCCGCGACGTCGAGGTGGTCCTCCCGGGTCCGTCCCCGGCCGGCGCCGCTGCGCATGAGACGTGACAGCGAGGAGAGCACGTCCACCGGCGGGTAGATGCCGCGGGCATCGATGTCGCCGTCGAGCACCACCTGCCCCTCGGTGATGTAGCCGGTGAGGTCCGGCACCGGATGGGTGATGTCCCCGGCTGGCATGGTCAGCACCGGCACAACGGTCACCGAACCCTCCCGCCCCCGGACCCGGCCGCAGCGTTCGTACAGCTCAGCCAGGTCGCTGTACAGGTAGCCGGGGTAGCCGCGCCGGGCGGGGATCTCCCGGCGGGCGGCGGAGACCTCACGTACCGCCTCGGCGTAGCTGGTCATATCCGACATCACCACCAGCACGTCCGAGCCGTAGTCGTAGGCCAGGGACTCCGCGATGGTCAGGGCAATGCGCGGGGTGAGGATCCGTTCAATCACCGGATCATCCGCGGCGTTGAGCAGCAGGACCAGTTCACCGGCGGCGGAGCGTTCCTCCAGCCGGTCGCGGATATAGGCGATATCGGCATGGGTCATCCCCATGGCGGCGAACACCACCCGGAAGGCCCGTCCGGAGGATGCGGTGGCCTGCGCGGCGATCTGGGTGGCCAGGGTCAGGTGCGGCAGCCCGGGGATGGAGAAGATCGGCAGCTTCTGGCCGCGGACCAGGGTGGTAAGGGCATCCACTACGGAGACGCCGGTGATCACCGGGTCCTGCGGCGGTTCCCGGTAGACGGGGTTCAGCGGCCAGCCACCCACGGGAGAGGTGTCCTCGGCGGTGACGGGCGGACCGCCGTCGAGCGGTTCACCGCGCCCGTTGCACACCCGGCCCAGCCAGCCGGGGCCCACCGGTACTGCCAGCGGCCGGCCCTGGAAGCGGACTTCCACTCCGCCCAGTGCCATGCCCTCGGTACCTTCGAGGACCTGCAGGGTGGTCTCGTCGCCGTCGACCTCCAGCACCAAGCCATGCCGCTGGGGGCCGCCCTCGACGTCCACCGTGGCGAACTCGTCCCAGCCGACGCCCTCCGTGTCCCCGAGGACCAGCAGCGGTCCGCGCAGTTCACGCACGTCACTGTGGCCTACCTGCGCTCGGTGGCTGTTAGCCATGGGCATCTCCCGTCGGTGGCTGGTCCAGTGCCTCGGTCAGGCGCCGGATGAAGGCCCGGCCGCGCTCCTGCACGCCGGCGGCATCTGTGGGCCCGGTGTCCTCCCGCAGGCGCAGGACGGGGCTGAAGTCATAGCTGTCGACGTCGGCCGGCGGCACTCCGCGCGCCACCAGGGCCTGGCAGGTCTCCACCACGTCCAGCACCGTCTGCAGCAGCGCGCCGCCCTTGTCCGCAGAGCTGTAGCCGTCGTTGGGGCTGAGCGCGTTCTGCAGCAGCACCCCGTCGCGCAGCAGGCGCCCGCCGAGCAGGACCATCTGCTCATGTCCGGGGAGGGAGGAGGCGCCGATGATCTCGGCCAAGGCGGTCAGGCGGTCCGCCTCCGAGAGGAGCAGGGTGGCGGAGGCCCGGCGCTGCGCCCACCTCGGATCCCCGTGGGCGGAGTACCAGCGGCCCAGCGACTCGGCGTCACGGGAAAAGGAACCGCGCCAGCTGACGGCGGGGTAGTGCCGGGAGTAGGCGAGGTCCCGGTCCAGCAGCCACAGCGAGCGGACAAAGCGCTGGGTGCCGGTGGTCACCGGTTCGCTCATATCTCCGCCAGGAGGGGAGACCGCCCCGATCACGGTGACCGACGCCGTCGCCCCGCCCAGCGTCCGCACCCGGGCGGCCCGCTCGTAGAACGCGGCGAGCTCACTGGCGAGGGAGGCCGGATACCCTTCCTCGGCGGGGAGGTCCCCGTTGCGGTTGGCGAACTCGCGCAGAGCCTCGGCCCAGCGGGAGGTGGAGTCGGCAATCACGACGGCGTCGTAGCCCATGTCGCGGAAGAACTCGGCTACGGTGACGCCGGAGGCGATGGACGCTTCCCGGGCCATCATGGGCATATTGGAGGTATTGGCAATGATGACGGTCCGGTCAATCAGCTTGCCGCCGGTACGGGGATCGTCCAGCCCCGAGAGTCCGTCCAGCACGTCGGCCATCTCGTTGCCGCGCTCGCCGCACCCCACGTAGACAATCACGTCCGCGTTGGACCACTTGGCGATCTGCTGCAGGGTGAGGGTCTTGCCGGTGCCGAAGCCGCCGGGTACCGCGGCAGCCGCGCCGCGGGGAACCGGGAACAGCAGATCCAGGACCCGCTGCCCGGTCTGCAGCGGCACCAGATCCGTGATGCGCTCGCCGAACGGCCGCGGGCGGTGCACCGGCCAGCGCTGCGCGAGGGGCACCTCCATGCCGCCGATCCGGGCCACCGGATCCAGCGGCCGGACCTTGCCCTCGGCCAGCCACGTCACCTCGCCGGAGACCGACGGCGGCGCCAGCACCCGAAACTCAATTGTGCCCACGCCGGGCACGGTGCCCAGGACCTGTCCGGCCCGCACGGTCTCGCCGACGGCTACCGACGGCGCGAACTCCCACCGGGTTTCCAGCACTGCGGGGTCCTCGGCTGAGCTCTGCCGTTCCTGCGTCAGCCAGAGCGGAGCGGAGGAGAGCGGGCGCAGCAGCCCGTCGAAGACGGTGCCCAGCAGCCCCGGTCCCAGCAGCCCGGCCAGCTGGTGGCCGGTCCGTTCGGCACGGTCGCCGGCCTTCAGCCCGCCGGTGTATTCGTAGGCCTGCAGGGTGGCCTGGTCCCCGTTGATGGATACCGCCTGCGCGGCAATGCCGTCCGGGCCGATATTGACCACTTCGAGCATGGACAGCCCGGTCAGGCCGCTGATTTCCACCAGCGGTCCGCTGACCCGGGTGATCCGGCCGCTGCCGCCTGTTTCCGCCGGTTCCGAAGCCCTCATCCGTCGTGCCATAGCCGCCGCACCTCCCCGGAATGGTCCTCCAGCGCCTGGTCGGCCAGGGTGGGCAGCGACAGGTCCAGCCGCCGCGAGCCGGCCGTGCCGGTCACGCCCCCCTTGTGGCTTTCGGTCACTGACGCCATCGGTCCGAGGATCCGGTCCGCCTCCGCGGTCAGCCGCCGCAGGATCTGCGGGTAGCGCGGGTCCCGCCGCACTTCACGGACCTGCTCCTGGACCTGTGCGGCCAGGAGCGACCGCAGGTGTTCCTGCTCGGCGAGGACGGTCCGGCGCGCCTGACGGCGGGCACGGGCGGAGGAAGCCGCGGCATCGGCCCGGGCGGCTTCGGCACCTTCGCGCTGCGCGGTGCGGTGGATATCGTCCGCCTCCGCCTGCGCCCTGCCCAGCAGGTCGGCGGCCTGCTGCCGCGCGTCAGCCTCGGACCGGGCGGCGGCTGTCTCGGCATCCCGCCTCAGTGCCTGCCGCACCGGGTCCAGGGCCGCCTCCGCACCCTGCGGCAGCCGGGTCATGAAGGCAGCACCGCCGTCAGGGGCGACGCCGGATGGACCAGTTCGTCGCTGAGGTGCGCTGCGGCGTCGGGCGTGAGCAGGACGACGCAGACCGAGTCGGGCAGCCCCGCCCAGGCGGCCCGGACGTCGGCGGCTCCGGCGGCGGGGTGGAGCTCTGCCCCCGCCAGCCGGTACCCCTCCAGCAGGGCAGGATTCCCCAGCGCGGCCACGGTTCCTTCCCGGCTGCTCATGCCTGGCCGATGAGGATGATGGAAATGATCAACCCGTAAATGGCGATGCCCTCTGCCAGGCCCACTACCACCATGGCCCGTCCGAAGATTTCCGGCCGCTCACTCATCGCCGCCAGGGCGGCCGAACCGGTGTAGGCGACGGCGATGGCCGCGCCGATGGAGGACCCGGCGACGGCGATCGCGGCGCCGATCAGCGCGGCACCGCTGCTGTCACTGCCGTCGGTTGCCGCTGCGACAGCGGTGGCGGCAGCCCCGCCGTCGCCCGCCGTGGCCGGGGCTGCGTTCAGGGCGGAGACCAGCAGGGCCAGCGCTCCGGCCATGAGGACGGCGTTCAGCCCGAGCAGCGCGCGGACGCCCGCCCGGCGGCGTCGGCGCATCAGGGCCAGGGCGCCCCCGGCCAGCAGGACGGTAAGGAACAGGGCCAGGGGAAGGACGGCAAACCAGGGATTCACGGCAGGTGCCTTTCAGCAGCGGGAACGGCGGAGGCAGCGGAGGCGGGCCCACCGGAGGCGGGCCCAAGGTCGGGAGCCCAGGGCCGGAACGGGCGTCCCTCCTCGGTGAAGACGCGGGAGAAGAGCTCGTAGTACTCCAGCCGCAGCGCCTGGATGCCGGCCACGAGGCCTTCCAAGGCGAAGGTGAGGACATTGCCCAGCACGAACATCAGGATGGCGGGGATGATCCTCCAGCCCGGTTCCCAGATGGCCGTTGTTGCCTGCCAGACCACCATCATCAGGGCCGCGTGTGTAAGGCCGAAGGCGGCCAGCCGGGTGAAGGACACCAGGTTCGAGGCCAGCTGCACCACGGTGTCCACCAGTTCCACCGTGGCCTGGAGTCCGCCCGTGGGTCCGCCGCCGGATTCCACGAACAGGCCGATGAAGATGAACACCAGCGCGACCAGTGCAGCGGTTCCGGCGGCCACCAGGATTACGGCGCTGCCGGCCAGCAGCCCCCAGGCCACCAGGCCGATCGCCGCGAACAGCAAGGCTCCGGCCAGCCCCGAGCGGGCATACAGGGCATACCCCCAGCCGCCCTCCCGGACCCGATTAATGGTTCCGAGCGCGTAGGACCCGGCCAGCAGCACCGCCCCGAGCACCAGGGCGGCGACGATTAGCGGTATGGGTTCTTCGAGCGGTTCCAGCCACAGCACCGGCAGCACATGGGTGGGGCCGAAGAACTCCCCGTACAGGATGCCGAAAAACACTGCCGCCGCACCGGCCCCGGTAATGAAAAGCCAGGTCCGGCGGTAGCGCTCCAGCCACGGCACCCGAAGGAACCGGACCAGCAGCCCGGCGATCACCAGCAGGGCCCCCTGCCCGGCGTCGCCGAACATCATCCCGAACATCACCACGTACGCCACCGCGGCTATCCGCGCCGGGTCCAGGTCCGCGTACGGGACAGTGGTGTAGGTGTCCACGAGCAGCCGCGAGAGCCGCGGCCGGCGTCGTTCCTCACCGGTCAGCTGGGTGGGCGGCTGCACTCCGCGCGGCCGGCGCAGCGGCACGGCGGAGGCGCCGTGCGGCTCGAGGGCCTTCCGGAGTTCCGGCAGCTGCCGGGTGGGGGACCAGCCAACCAGCGCGGCCACCGGCCCGTGAACGACGGCGGCGTCCGCGGCGCGGTCCAACTCCTCCGGACCGTCCCCGGGTTCGAAGGGCAGATCCAGTTCGACTGCGGCGCTGGCCGCCACCTCGGTCAGGACGGGACGGCGGGCGCCGAGCGGCCAGACCAGGGCGATGCGGTCCATCCGGACCGGACTGAGGGTTTCACGCCACGGCATCGAGCACCTCGCTTCTCCCGGTGCCTGCGGCTGCCGCGGCCAGTGCAGCGCGGACCCGCCACGCGTCGGCAGCCAGGACCGCCATGGCGCCGAGCACCACGTCCGGGCCGGGCAGCCCGGCCCGCAGCAGGCCGAAGCCGTCCGTTTCCACCTGGGCGGCAAGGCGGGCCTCCGCCTGCCACAGTTCATGCGGCTCCTGCACCTCGGCCAGGATCCGGCCGGCGCCCGGGCTGAGGGCCGAGGTCAACTCCGGCAGCGAGGCGGCCTCCGTCCATCCGGTGCCGATCAGTGGACGGAGCAGGGATACGAGGCGGTCCGTCGGGCGGACGCCGTTCACCAGCAGCAAACGGGCAGCCAGCAGCACGGCCCCGGCAACAGCCCAGGGGCGCGCGGCCGGGGCCGCGGCGGCCAACCGGCGGAGCCAGACGGCGGTGAGCATGTCGGGGAGCGCCGAAGCCGGGCCGGGGTCACCCCAAGGCGACGCGGCCAGCATTGCCTGCAGCATTTCGGGGGAGTCCGCGGTGCGCAGCCGCGGCCAGGCCGTGGCCAACCCACCGAGGTCGAAGGCAGATCCTAACGGGGCAGCTGTGCCGGGTTCCGTGCCTGTATTCGCCCCCGTATCCGCCCGGAGTGCGGCGGCGAGGGTAAGGATGTTGTCCGCTTCGAACCGTGCGGCGGCCGCCCGCACCAGCTGGGTGTCCTGGCCGGCCGGGAGCCACCCGGCCAGGACACGCAGCTGCCAGAGCACGGCACTCCGGGTGGCCTGCTGTGCGGAGCCCAATGTCCGGGCGCCGGCCAGGTCGCCGGAGTACACCGACTCGTTGAGCGCCTCGACGGCGGCGGGCAGGCTCGGCAGGGCGGACAGGTCCCGGCACATCCCGGCGCCCACCCGCCGCTGCGCCATGGACCGCGCCCGGACCGAGGCCGCCACCCAATCCGCCCTCATCAGCCGGTGTCCGTTCCCCGGCCCAGCAGGTCCTGAACCAGATCCGCCACAATGGCGGATGCGAGTTCCGGTACCCGGGACTCGCCGCGGCTCCGGAGCGCCTGTGCCTCTTCCCTGGCGTCGGCGAGCAGCTGCTCGTCCTCCTGCGCGGCTTCAGCGGAGACCCGCGCCGCGGCTTCGGTCCGTACCGCCGCACTGTCCATCCGGGCCTGCTCCACAAGGGCGGCGGCCTGCCTGCGGGCGGCGGCGACGGTCTGCTGCGCCTGGGCGGCGGCTGATTCGGTGAGCCCGGTGCCCTCATCGATCGTGGGCTCGAGGGCCTCGAAGACGGGGATCAGCTCGGCGGCCGTTCCTTCGTCATCAGTGGCCGGAACACCGGCCGGCCCGGCGGGGCCGGGCGCACCGACGGGTCGGAAACGGTCCAGCAGGCTGTTGCGTGCCATGGCGGCACCTCCCTGAGCGGAGGAGTGGTTGCGGGGTTGCCGGGGGACTAGTCGCCGGTTGCTTCGGCCTCCGAGGCTTCGCCGTGCCGGACTATGTCTCCCTCGGAGAAGAGGATGCCGTAGGCGATTTCCCGCCAGAGGGGAGTGCGGCGCAGCAGGAACTCGAGTTCCATGCTGAAGTGCTTGAATTCCTCGCCGAGCGAATCAAGCATGATCGCCCGGGACTCGGCGTCGGGCTCCACCGCCGTCCGCTGGACGTACCAGCCGATGGCCTCGGCTTCCTCTGCCAGGCTGGCGCACATCCGCGCAAACGTCCGGGTTTCTGCGGGAAGTTCGGAAGGCGGCTCATGGTACTGGTCTGTGCCCATTTGCATCTCCTGAGGACCGGTAACTCCGCAGCGTCCAGCCGGCTGCGGAACGTTTCCCCCGTTCCTCGACGTTACGTTGGGCGGAGTGCGGACACAATGGTTCCGGCCCGGATCAGCGGGCCAGCCGGGCGTAGGCTGAGGCAAAGTGCACCAGCGGATCCGCCTCGTCGTCGGCATTGGCGCGGCGGCCCATGGCGACCACCTCGCCGATGACCAGCTGGTGCGTCGCCGCCGTCGTCACCTGCGTGGTGCGGACCTCGAACCAGGCGATGGAATCCTCGATAACCGCGGCACCGGTTTCGGGTGCCCGCCCGTAGTCAACCTGGTTCAGCAGCCCTTCCAGTGGTGACCCGGGGCTGGCCAGCCAGTTGGCGGTACCGCGCAGCCTCGCCGGCAGCAGGCTGAGCGCCCAGCTGCCGGCGTCGACCACTGCCTCGGCAATGCGTGCCTCGGCGTACAGGCTCACCAGGAGGGTGGGCGGATCGTAGGAGACGGAGAGGAACCCGCTGACGGTGGCCGCGTAATCGCGTCCGCGCAGGCGGGTGGACACCACGCCCACGCCGGACGCGATGTCCGCGCTCAGCTCCCGGTACCGGTCAATGACCTCGTCCGGGACGTCGGGCCCGGTGACGGTCTCACCGGGAAACACTCCGTGTTCCAAGGGTCCTACTCCGCGGAGGCGGCTGAGCCGTCCTGCGGGACCAGCTTCACGGAGATGGAGTTGATGCAGAACCGCTGATCGGTGGGCGTGTCGAAACCTTCGCCCTCGAACAGGTGGCCCATGTGCGAATCGCAGTTGGCGCACCGGACTTCAATCCGGTCCATCCCCATGCTGCGGTCGTGCAGGTAGCGGACCTTGCCCTCGGCCAGCGGGGCAAAGAAGGACGGCCACCCGCAGTGCGAATCGAATTTCTCGCTGCTGGTGAACAGATCGCTCCCGCAGGCACGGCACTGGTAGACGCCGGCGGTCTTGGTGTCCCAGTACTCGCCGGTGTAGGGCCGTTCGGTGCCGGCCTTGCGCAGCACCGCGTACTCCTGGGGAGTCAGTTCCTCGCGCCACTGCTCATCGGACTTCTGGACGGGAACGGTTCCGGTGTTTTCTTCGGTAGTCATATCCGCGTCAACGCTTAAGAGTCGCCAATAAATCCCGAGCCGCTGTACAGATGCAGCACCGGCACGCCCAGCCGGTCCTGGGCCTCGTTCGCCCAGTCGGTGCCGAAGGTGTCCTCAATGGCGTGCGGGGTGGTGATCACGACAACCTGGTCAGCGTGCGTACGCTTGGCGGTTTCGACGACGGCGGCCACCGGGTCCTCGCCGGTCACGGTGCCGGTGGCATCCAGGCCGGCGGCGGAAAGCTGCTCAAGGGAGTCTGCGAGCGAGGTGACCGCTTCCTTCACCTCGTCGGCCTTGGACGGACGGCCGCCGGTCAGGTTCCGGAAGGCCTCGGCGAAGTCGAGCAGGCTGAGGTTGTCCAGCACGTCCACCAGCAGGTTCCGGCCCGGATCAGCAGGCACCAGCACCTCAAAGCGGACGGGGTTCTCTCCTGCGACCGCGCGCAGGTTGTCAATGTCGCGGGTACCCAGCGGTTCTTCCGTCAGCACCACAATTGTCGAAGTCATGCGCACCAGCCTAGTACGCCTGTCCCTTGCGCCCCACCGCGCGGTACCGGCCTGCCGTTACGCGGACCCGGTGCCCATCCGGTAAAAATGTTCTATGGCTATCTCCGTTCCTTCTGATGCATCCGCCGGCGGCGCTCCGGTTCTCTCGGTTCCGTGGGTCCGGTGGACGGCGTTCGGCGCCGGTGTCGGTGCTGCGGCATCCGCCGCTGTCGTGGCGGCCGCCTCCGGCCTGGGCGTCTACTTTGCCCGCCAGGTGGTCACGCCCGCCCGGACCCGGGACGCGAACCTGGAGATCCTGGCCGTCATGGACAGCGAGCACGGCCGGCAGGTCATCCTGCCCGCAAACCTGGACACCACTGTCGAGGGCACCTACAGCCTGTACTTCGACAACGGCGACGGGCACGCCCGGATCGGAGCCATCCGCTCCTATGTGCCGCGCGAGGGTACGGTGCAGCGGGATGTGGAAGAGGTGTACAGCGGCGACCTGGGCAAGGCACGCCGCGGCTGGTGGAGCGGTTCGATGTATCCCTCGCCTGCCGCCGTCGGGCTTCCGGAAGAGGAAGTCTCCATTCCGGTGGACGGCGGGGACGCGCCGGCCTGGCTGGTGCGTACGCCCGGTGCGGAAACCTGGGCGATCATGGTCCACGGCCGCGGCGCCCGGCGCACCGAATGCCTGCGGGCGCTGCGCACCGCCCGCGAAGCCGGGCTCACCAGCCTGGTGATCTCCTACCGGAACGACGGCGAGGCCCCTTACGCCTCCGATGGCCGTTACGGGCTCGGCCTCACGGAGTGGCAGGACGTCGAGGCGGCCATCCGCTACGCCCTGGACCGCGGCGCCAAGGACGTGGTGCTGTTCGGCTGGTCCATGGGCGGGGCGATCAGCCTGCAGGCTGCGGACCGTTCACCGCTGCGCCGGTACATCCGCGCCATGGTGCTGGACGGCCCGGTGATCAACTGGGTGGACGTGCTGGCCCACCATGCCCGGGTCAACCGGATTCCTGCGCAGGCCGGACGGCTCGGCCAGTGGCTCATTTCCAACACCGCCGGACGTGCGCTGACCGGGCTGGCTGCACCGCTGGACCTCAAGAGCATGGACTGGGTAACGCGCGCGGAGGAGATCCGGATCCCCACGCTCATCCTGCACAGCAAGGACGACGACTTCGTTCCCTACGGGCCGTCTGCGGAACTGGCGGAGAAGAACCCCGAGGTCATCACGTTCGAGCCCTTCACCCGGGCACGGCACACCAAGGAGTACAACGTGGATCCCGAGCGGTGGGAGCGTGTGGTGCTGAGGTGGCTTAATGATGCCCTGGGCCGCACCCGGCATCCGGCGGAGCACCGTCTCGACGCGGAGTAGCGGGTAGTTAGATCGAGGTAAGGACTACGAGGGTGACGAGGGCGTTGCTTGCGGCGTGAAGCAGGATCGGGGCCCAGATATTCCCGTGGAACCGCCGCAGCAGCGCCAGCGCAAGGCCCAGCATAAAGAGGTAGGCGAAACCCACCAGGACCAGGTGCACCACAGCGAAGAGTGCTGCGGACAGGACGACGGCAGCGAAGGGCCCGAAGCGCCGCGAGAGCCCGTCGAGGAAGGCGCCCCGGAACAGGACTTCCTCCCACAGCGGCGTCAGGACCGTTACGACAAGCACAACGAAGGCGGTCAGCGGAATGGATAGGCCGCCGAGATCCTTCAGCGGGTCGCTGGTGGATCGAGCCGTGGTCGTATCGAAGTCGATGAGGGACAGCAGCCCGAGGAACAGGCCCTGCGCCAGCATGCACACGATGATCGCTGCGGGGATCTGCCAAAACAGGTGAAGTATTCTCAGCCCGGGCCGGCAAAACCCGAGGTCCGCCGGTGTCAGCGAGTTGCGGCGGAACAGGTGGACGTAGACGGCCAGCATCGATGCGGCCGTTACGGAGCCGAAGGCAGCGGGGAGAAGCGTCTCGAGAGTGAAGTCAACGACGCCGGAAAGTCCGAGCGCTACCAGTGCGCCGCCGGCAGCGAGAATGTACAGGGCGACGAACATCGAGGCCCAGGCGGCCTGCCCGAGGGTGACCACGGGCCGTTGGCCGGCTCGCGCGTGTGTTTCTCTGGCTGACAACAAGATTCCCCCGATGATGGTGCTGGTATGGCGGGCCAGCGCGATGGCGTTGGTTCATCCTGCCATTAGTTCCGGTGGAAATCGGGCATGCCGCCGGTCCGGTGCTGAGCATCGGCCGGCACCGAGTAGGTTAGAGGCGCACCGACACGTTATTGGGGGATACAAAGATGCCGGACCAACACGGGACTGCAGCGCCGGAGGACTTCTTCCCGGCCTGGAACCAGGGTGCACATCCCGAGCTGTATGAAGTGGAGAATGAGGCCCTCGACCGCGAAGGGGTGGTCTGGGCCGAACTCGTCCGCCTTGCGCCGTGGGCCGGGCGGACTCTCCTCGATCTCGGCTGCGGCACCGGTTTCTGGCTGCCGCGCTACGCCGAGCTCGCCAGAGCCGTCGTCGGCGTCGAGCCCGATCCGGAGCTGCTCGCTGCTGCCCGTGCCCGGCCGGGCGGAGCGGAGGTCCTGCACGGATCGGCCGAACACCTTCCGCTGCCGGACGCCTCGGTGGATGTTGTCCACGCACGGTTCGCGTACTTCTTCCCCTCGCCGCACGCGGACTGCACGGCGGGTCTGGAAGAAGTCCTGCGGGTCCTGCGGCCGGGCGGCTCGCTGGTTGTGGTCGACAACGATCAGCACAACGGCGAGTTTGCTGCCCTGCTCCGTGCCGCCAACGCGTCGGCCCATCAGGGCGAGGCCGAGTACATCAACGCCTGGTGGGCGGAGAAGGGGGCCTCGACAACGTTCGTCATGAGCAGCTGGACCTTTGACAAGCCGCAGGACCTGGCCGACGTCATCAGCATGGAGTTCCCCAACGGGACCGCCGACGAATGGCTAAGCCAGGATCCGAAGCGGGTCCGGCTGAGCTACGGCTACGCACTGCACCACCTTCGAAAAGGAGAGCAGAACCTCCGCTAGGCAGGGGATGCGGCGATCGGCGCCGTGACGGCGTGGCTGAGGCGGAGCAGATCAAAAGGCGAAAGTCCGATCTGCAGCCCGCGCCGGCCGCCGGAAACGTACACGGTGTCCAGCAGTTCCACCCGGGAATCGATTCCTGCGGGTGAGGGGTGCTTCTGGCCCAGCGGCGAAATGCCGCCCACCATGTAGCCGGTCCGCCGCTCTGCGTCGCGGCGGTCGGCCATCACGGCCTTGCGTGCACCCATCAGCGCGGCGAACTTCTTCAGGTCCAGGTTCAGGGCTACCGGAACCATGGCCACCGCGAGGTGCCCGCCGAGGTCCACCATCAGCGTTTTGTAGACAGCTTCGGGCGGCACGCCGAGTTTCTCCGCGGCTTCCAGCCCGTACGACGGCGCGCCGGCGTCGTGCTCATAATGACGCACCGCGTACGTAACCCCGGCTTCGTCCAAGACCCGGGTTGCCGGCGTCGCACCCTTGCCCGAATGCTTGTCGCGGTGTCCAGCCATGGTTGCGCCTCCTGTGCTCCTGCGGCGGCCCCAGGTACATTTGGGCCCGGCCGGTTACGGCTGCGACGGCTGCTGTGCCAGTTTTTCGTGCTGGGCGAGCCGGCGCTTGATGCGTCCCAGCATGGCGGACATTCCGCGCATGCGCAGCGGGGTGATGGCCCGGGTGAGGCCGAGACGGTCAGGAACATCGGCGGGAACGGCCAGGATCTCGGCGGCCGGAAGCCCGTTCAGGCCTTCGTAAAGCACGCTGGCGAACCCGCGGGTGGTGGGCGCTTCCGGCGGTGCCTTGAAGAACAGCGAGACCCGGTGTTCGGGGGAATCGTCCACGTCCAGGCTGAGGAACACCGGCGACTGGCATTCCACCACCTGTTCCAGCAGCTCGGGCCGGTCGGCAATTTCGGCCGGCAGTTCGGGCAGGCTGCGGGAGAATTCCAGCAGCAGTTCCAGGCGGTCGGATTCCTCCATCGCCTGGAAGTCGTCGATGATCTCGGCCAGGGAGTCCGGGACGGCGGTTTCGGGTGTGGCAGTCATGGGTAAATCTTTCTTGCTAAAGATCAGCTGGGAGCGTTGCCGGGTTCTTCGCCACGGGCAATCGGGACGCGTACGGCGTTGCCCCATTCGGTCCAGGACCCGTCGTAGTTACGCACGGATTCGAAGCCGAGCAGGTGCTTGAGCACGAACCAGGTATGGCTTGAGCGTTCGCCGATGCGGCAGTAGGCCACGACGTCGTCGCCTTCCTTCAGTCCGGCGTCGTCCTTGTAGAGGGCCTCGAGTTCTTCACGGGCGCGGAAGGTACCGTCTTCGGCGGCGGCCTTGCTCCACGGGACGGACTTTGCGGTGGGGATATGCCCGCCCTTCATGGCACCCTCGTCCATGTAATCGGGCATGTGGGTGCGTTCCCCGGTGTATTCGGCGGGGGAGCGGACGTCGATCAGCGGTCCTTTACCCAGGTGCCCGACGACGTCGGGCAGGAAGGCGCGGATCTTCTCGTCGTTGCGCTCCACCACCGGGTATTCGGTGGGTTCCACAACGACCTTATCCGTGGTGACCGGACGGCCTTCGGCAATCCACTTGTCGCGGCCGCCGTCGAGCAGGCGGACGTCTTCGTGGCCGAACAGGGTGAACACCCACAGGGCGTAGGCGGCCCACCAGTTGCTCTTGTCGCCGTAGATCACCACGGTGGAGTCCCGGGTGATGCCCTTGCGCGCCATCAACTGCGCGAAGGTTTCGCTGTCCACGAAGTCGCGCGTATCGGCATCGTTGAGGTCGGTGTGCCAGTCGATCTTCCGGGCACCGGGGATGTGTCCCGTTTCGTACAGCAGGATGTCCTCGTTGGATTCGAGGAGCACCAGGTTCTCCGCGTCCAGGTTGTCGGCCAGCCACTGTGTGGAGACCAGGCGTTCCGGATGGGCATAGGCGGTGAACTTGGGGCTGGTGTCAGCTGCGATCGACATACGCGAAACTTCTTTCCTCGACAATTGGGCTTCCACCTAGCCTAACGACGGCGAGGGCCGAAAACTTCCACGGGGCGTGCTTGCAGGGTGAACTTCTCCGGCACGGTGTCCCACGGTTTGGGGTTGTTGGTGTCTGTTGAGGTCCCACCGACACCAGCAGCACCACCCGGTGGGATGCTGTGCTGCCTGGTTGAACCCTTCCGGCACGGTGTCCCACGGTTTGGGGTTGCTGGTGTCTGTTGAGGTCCCACCGGCACCAGCAGCACCACCCGGTGGGATGCTGTGCTGTGGCCCGGGTGCCAAAGCTGTAAGCTTCCGGCCCCGCCAGCACCCGAGAGCCGAGACGGAAGGCCTGAGGGCCAAGGCCGCGGGCCTGAGGACCTATTCGGTTGGGGCCGGTCTGGGCACGCTGCCAGGTCAAAATGCCCGGTTTTCGCAGCACGTAGTCGTCTCAAAAAGACGCGTATTCTACGTTTCCGTAAAGGCTCGTTTGGTCCTGTTTTTGGCCCTGAAATGTCAGTGCCGGGTGAAATCCTTGGGGTATGGATCAGCTCGGGAACACCGAACGGACAACCGAAGAACCAGGCACGGAAGACCACCAGCCGGAAGCCATGGCCGGTGAAGCAGATGCGCCCCGTGCGGCCTGCACCTTGGCGGTGTATCGGGCGGAACTGGATGCCCAGCCTTCCGTTGCCGCTGATGCCAAGCCCGGCACTGAGCCAGCTGACCATTCCATCCCTGATGAGGGTCCCGCCCCTTCCGGACACGCTGAGGCCGTCCAACCCGGGGCTCCCGCCTCCACTCCAGATCCTGACACCGGAGCCGCTGATTCCGATCCTGACGCTGGTGCCTCCGCTTCCGGGGCCGATAGCTCTGCCGACGGATACCCGGACGGTTTTACCGGAACATTGGCGCTTCAGAACCTTGAATCCTTTGACGAGCAGATGGTCGGCGAAGCCCTGTCCCGGATGGCGCATCTGATGTCCTGGGTGCAGGCCCAGGAGGCCCGCTTGGTCAACCGGATGAAGGAGATCTTTCGGGACGACTTCCACGCCGCGTCGGGGCGGCTTGAACCCGGGATGGCGTTCAGCCTCGCGGCTTCTGAATGTGCCGCCATCCTGAATGTTCCGCAGGTCACCGCCCAGCGGATGATGTTCGAAGCTGGCATGCTGTGCGGGACCCATGCCGCCACCCTGGCCGGGCTGGAGGACGGGCGCTTGTCGTACCAGCATGCGCAGGTGGTGCTGGAGCAATGCGAGAACGTTCCCGCCGAGAAACTGCCCGGGTTTGAAGCCGATCTGCTGAAGGCTGCAGAGGGGAAGACCCGGGCGCAGTTCTCCGCTAAGGCCCGGCGGCTGCGTGAGAGGAAGTTTCCGGACACGATCAGCAAGAGGCATCTGACCGCCTTCGAGCAGCGCAAAGTCACCCTGGACCGGGAAGAGGACGGCATGTCCTGCCTCTCCGCCTACCTTCGGGCCGAGGAAGCCCAGCAGATCTACACGACCCTCAGCACTGCAGCGCGGGGTGAACAGGCCGCCGGCGATGGCCGCTCCACGGATCAGCTGCGGGCCGACATCCTCGCCCAGTTATTGATGGGCAGCAGCCGAAGTGTTTTCGCCACAGCGGGAAGCGGTCGGGGTGACGGTCCGGCCCCCACAGGGGGAGGGGGCAAGCAAGATGACCGTCACGGCTCAGCCTCTTGTCCCGCGCAGGACAGCCCGGATCTTGAGCCGGGACCGGACGAGGGAATCGTTCCGCGGGCGGAAATCATGGTTCTAATCAATGCCGAAACCCTCTTCGGTGCCGACGACCAGCCGGCAGAGCTGCACGGCTACGGACCCATCAGTGCCGAAGCGGCCCGACGGCTGGCGCGCAACGCTGCCGGATGGACCGGCCTTGCACAGGATCCGCGGACCGGAGAAATCCTCGGGGTGGGACGCCGCCGAAAAGTCCCCGCCGGGCTCCGCCGCTGGCTCCGGGCCCGCGACGGAACTTGTCGATTCCCCGGGTGCCGGGTCAACACCGCAAACTCGGACATCGACCACACCACCGACTGGGCCAAGGGTGGGCCTACCGATCACAGAAACCTGGAACACCTGTGCCGGCGGCACCACCGGTTCAAGACCTTGGGTTACTGGAAGGCCCGTCAGCCCTCACCCGGGATTATTGAGTGGACGTCGCCGACCGGTCGGGTCTACAGGACCGAACCTTTCCTGGAACTCGGCTCATCGCATCCGGTGGCGGAGCCGCCAACGGACCGTAGGGAGCCGGAAGGTGTGTGGGCGGACCACGCGGAGGAGGACGCCAATCAGGAACAGGTGTCACCGTTCTGAGCAGACCCCGCCAATGACGGGTGGGTACGCTGCGCATAGTGCGCTCTGGCATCTAGTAGGCAAACCAACATCCGGGCGTACCGCAAATGGCAGAGCATTCCCCATGCTTCCATCGGCTATACAGACGGTGTTCCGAACCAGCCGTCCTCAGCAACCCGGCAGCGGAACACCCGCCGTGGGCGCCTCAGGCGGGAGGCGCAGCGCCAGCACAACGACGGCGGCACCAACCCCCGCGAGCACCAGCTCCAGCGGCTGATACTCGATGAACGCTATTTCCCACCCTTCCAAGCCGATGAGGGTGACCCCGGCCGCCACGGAAACCCGCCGCGCTGCATGATGCCGCCGCAGGTGCAGCAGCCCGGCTGCCAGGTAGCCGCCGCCGCAGCCAGCCGCGAGGAGCAGGCCGGGGAGCCGCCAATCCTGAAAAGGGGTGTGCCGCAGCACGGAGGGACCGGAATGCAGAAATGCCCCGTCAGGGCGCAAAGCCAGAAGGATACCGCCACCCAGGGCTGCTGCAGCGGTGCCGAACTCCAGGCCCATCAAAGCCTGTTCCTCCGCCGAATGCCGGCCGGACCGTACCGTTTCCTTCGGCAGCGTCATGCTCCGACTATGGACTGCAGATCCGCCGCAGTCCACCGGCAGCGTTTCCGGATTCCCGGACACGTTGGCGTATCGTTGCGAGGGCGGCAGAAGGCCGCAGATCCGGCACGTTTGACGCCGGACGCAGGCACCAAACGGACGGAAAGCGCGCAGTGGCACAACTCGAGCACCTGACAGAACGTACTCCCCAGGTATCGGTGGATGAACTGCTGAAGGGATTCTTCCCCTCGCCCCGGTTCGGCAGCGTGTCCTTTGATTCCTACCGGCCCGATCCGGCGCAGCCCTCGCAGGCGAAAGCCGTGTCCGCGATGCGCACCTTCGCCGCCGACGTCGACGTCCCCGAACCCAGCGGTTTCCGGAAGTTCTTCGGTGGCAGGAAGCCCGAAACCAAGGCCGGCTTCTACCTGGACGGAGGGTTCGGCGTCGGCAAGACCCACCTGCTGGCCTCGCTCTGGCACGCGGTGGAGGGACCAAAGGCCTTCGGAACGTTCGTGGAGTACACCAACCTGGTGGGCGCCTTGTCCTTCCGCAAAACCGTAGACGCACTGAGCGCGTACAAGCTGGTCTGCATAGACGAATTCGAGCTCGACGATCCCGGCGACACCGTGCTGATGTCCCGGCTGATGCGCGAACTGGCCGACGCCGGCGTCAAGCTTGCGGCCACGTCCAACACCCTGCCCGGTTCCCTGGGCGAGGGCCGCTTTGCCGCCGTCGACTTCCAGCGCGAGATCCAGGTCCTGGCGGACCAGTTCGACGTCGTCCGCATCGACGGCGAGGACTACCGGCACCGCGGGCTGCCCGAGTCCCCGCAGCCGGTGGCGGACGGAGAGCTGGAAACGCGGATGGAGGCCGAGTTCTCTGGCCGGACCGTGGCCGTTGACGATTTCTCCGAACTCATTAGCCACCTGTCGCAGGTCCACCCGAGCCGGTACCGGCAGATGATCGACGGCATCGACGCCGTCGCCTGGCACAACGTGCAGACCATCACGGAGCAGTCCGTGGCCCTCCGGTTTGTGGTGCTTGCGGACCGGCTGTACGACAAGGATGTCCCGATCCTGGCCAGCGGTGTGCCGTTCGACCAGCTGTTCACCAAGGAAATGATGGGCGGCGGCTACATGAAGAAGTATTTCCGTGCGGTCTCCCGCCTGACCGCGCTAGCCCGCGAAGGCCAGACCGGCGAAGCCTCGTAGCCTTCCCGGTTCGGCCCGACCTGTGGGGAAACCTGCTCGCCTGGCTCAAAATCGCCACCTTCCGTACAGCAAATGCGCCCTAGAGGTCTCCTGGACAGCATCAGCTGTACAGGAGACGGAGGCAGAGACCTCGCAGGCAGCATCAGCTGTACAGAAGGCGACAGCCCCGAAACCCCCACCGTGAACGCCCGCCAGCGCCCCGGCAAAGCAGCAGGCAAACCGGTGATCGCGTCGTCGGGTAGTCCCTCGACGGGCTGGATCAGCCCGGGGTCCGCCTCCGGCAGGTAGGAGGCGCCCCGGCCTTAAACGACGGAAGCACCGGTGCCGCCTCTCGGCGGGACCGGCGCTTCTTTGTCGTGCTCCTGGGGCTGGTTAGGCCGGAGGCGTCTGGGGACCGTTACCGGTACCCGGCTCCCGGTTGCGGTTGGTCTTATCAACCGCCTCGGAGGCCTTGCTCTGGAAACCATCGATCTTGCTGGAGTACTTGCGACCGGTCTTCTGGTCCACGAAGTTCCCCGCCTGGTCAATGCCGCCCTTGATCTTGTCGGCATTCTGTCCGACAAATCCTGTGGCCTTTTCCTTCAGCTCACCGGCCCTGCCCTTGAGCTCGTCAAATACAGACACGGATCACCTCCTTTCACAGGGGAAACCCGCTCGTTTCCCGTTCCCCTACATCGTAGGTCCCGCAAGGGGGTAGAGGAAAGGACTTTCCTCTGCAGGCATATCCGGACTATTCCTCCGACCCGTCGCCGCGGACGCCGTCACCCGAGTGCCGGTCAGCTCCGCCGTGGTGGTAATGATTGCCGGCGCAGTTGTCGTCCAGCGAAATACGGATGATGCTGCCGAACGGCGGCTCACCGGCCAGTACATCCACTGATGCATACAGTGCATCCCCGCGCAGCTCCAGGGCCGCCGGCTGGTTGACCTCCAGGAACAGTTGGGGGGTATCCGAGCCGGACGGTACCACCGAGATCCGGTTGGCGAACAGCTCCGCCACGAAGATATCGCCGTTGTCGTTCACCGCCAGACCGGTGGCCCCGACGAAGCCGGTCGCCACGAGTTCCGGTTCGAGAGTGGCCGGGTTGATCCGGAAGACCGATCCCGTGGGACCTCCTTCGGGGCTTCCGGCCAGCGAGGTCACGTACAGGGCGCCGTCGGGACCGCGTTCGACGTCGGTCGGTACCGGTTCCGCGTTGTAGGCGAGTCCCACTGCGCAATCCGGCCAGCCGATCCCGGCGGGTACGGTCACGGGGATCGGCGGTAGCACCGCGACCGTGGCGATGTCGCCGTCGTCGCTCACCTGGATGAGGGCGTTCATTCCTGCGTCCGCCACAATGGTCCCGCCGAACCGCCCGGGAAGGGAAGCCGCCGGATTTGAGTCCGGCAGCCCGGTGTAGGGCGACGCGGGTATGCCTTCCGGCAACTGTGCCGCGCATTCGGCAGGAAGCGCCTCCTCGAAGCCGTAGGTGTTGATGCTGTCCGGGTTTTCGGCAAATTCGTAAGCAGAAATATCCGCAATCGTTTCGACGGTGCCGTTCCGGTCAACCGACTGCAGCAGGGTGATGTTTTCTACAGGGTTGTTGCTTCCGGCGCCGGTAGCCACGGTGTAGTAGGTAGTGCCGCGGTCACGGGAAACGGAGCCTGTCGAATAGTCTTCGGGTGCCGTTGCGAGGACCTCGGGTTCCCCGCCGTCAGTGATGCGGGTCAGGAGCGTAGTGAATGATTGGGCTACGTCGAGGGTGCCGCCGCGGCCGACGGCGAAACTCAAGGGACCGACCAGGCCGTCGGCGACAGTGGTCACCTCCCCGGCAACGGGTACGGGCGACGGTGATGGTTGGTGGTGCCGGCCTCCGGCGGTTGCAGGTGAGGCTGCCAGCCCCAGAGCTGCGGTTGCGGCAAGGACGGCGAGGGCAGGTGATGATTTCTTCACGGTGATCTCCTCAGCATTGGTGCGGTGCAATGCGAGACTCGCCTCTCGACCTCCCATGGATCCCGGCCACGCCCCCGGCCAAGGCATTCAAAGCCTAGGGGCGGCCGGGTTCTCCGAACACGTAGTTTCGCTATATGCGCCATCTCGGTGTTCGGAAAAACCAAGTAGTCTGCGGGGTGCCCAAACGAGTAGTTTTTCGGCGCCCCACCGTCGCTGCCCGAATGGGAACTGCCACCTCTGCGGTCGCCGCGGCAATCACCGGCCGGGCGTGGCTGCGGAGATTGCCCGGGTCCCCGTGGTGGACTGGCGTCGATCCTGCATACCTGCCCGGACGCCCATGAACGAGGACCGAATTAATGGCTGCACGCCCACCGACTGCCGCGCCGCCGTCCCCGCTGCGGGACCAGATCCGCCAGCCGACCCCGCGGGGGCGCGCCCTTCAGGCTGCGGTCCTTGGATGGGCGTTCCTCGGCATCGCCCTGGGCACGGCCATCGGGGTCGCCGAAGCCCTGGGCCAGGCCTTTGGCTGGGGACGGCTGGCTGAAGTCCTGCTTCAGGCTGCCCTGATGACCGCCGTCGTGGTGCCGGGCATCGTGCTGCTGCGTCGGAGGCTGGACCACCGCAGTCTGGAAGGACTCGGCGTCAGCAGGTCAGCGGCCCGGCCGGTGGCTCTGGGCATGGCCGTCGGCGTGCTCACCGGCCTTCTCGTCTGGGTACCGGCAGGCTTGGCGGGATGGATACGGGTGGATGAACTGGACGTTGCCGCCTTCCTGGGCTTCCTGCTCCTGAACGGCGTGGTGCTGGCCCTTTACGAAGCGCTTCCCGAAGAACTTGCCCTGCGCGGGTATGTCTGGACGAACCTGCGGGATGGCTGGGGGCCGGCGGTTGCGACGCTGGTGACCACTGCATTGTTTCCATTCATCGGACTGGTGGTCGGGCCGGTACGGTGGGCTATCACCACGGTGCTCGGCGGTGACGGAGGAGGAATCGAGGTGTTCCCGGCAGGCAATGACCCCGTCATCTACATCGTGCAGCTGGTGCTGTTCGGGCTGGCGCTCGTGGCGGCCCGGCGCATTCCGGTGCCCGGCGCGTTGTGGGTGGCTATCGCGTTCCACTGGACGCAGCTGACCGTCACCCGGACGGTTCTCGGGGGAATGGGATGGATCGAATCAGGATGGGCCATCACGTGGGTTGAACCGGATGCAATCGCCCTGGTTTTGGTGCACATCATGCTTGCCGGAGTTGCCTTTGTCGCCCTACGCCGGCGGCTGCAGCGTCGGGCCGGCTGACGAAGGCGCTATCAGCGGGCCCAGGACCGCATCGTTTCGATCAGCGGCTCGGTTGGCCGGCCGATGAGTTTGGCCAGTTCGCCCGGCGCAGGGGCCAACGCGCCGTCGCGCATGTTGGCATTAATCATGCCCAGGAATCCTGCGGTCGCCTCGTCAAGTCCCAGGCTGATCAGCTGTTCCTGTTCCTCCTCCGGAGTCAGGACCTCGTAGCGGACAGGGGTACCAAGCACCTCCTGTGCGGCAGCGGCGAACTCCGTGTAGGTCCAGGCCGTATCGCCGGATAGTTCATAGGCCTTGCCTTCGTGGCCGGGAGTACTGAGTACGACGGCGGCAGCCTCGCCATAGTCCCGGCGCGGAGCGCTGGCAATCCGTCCCGAACCCACGCTGTTGGCGACGACGCCGGTTTGCCGCGCGGCGTCGAACTCCTGCCGGTGGTTTTCGGTGTACCAGCCGTGGCGCAGGAACGTCGCCGGGATGCCGGATGCGGTAATCAGTTCCTCGGTGGCCCGATGCTCGGGAGCCAGGGCGAGAACCGTCGTTGGCGCACCAAGGACCGAGGTGTAGACCAAATGGCGGACGCCGGCCTCCTGGGCTGCCTCGACGGCGTTTGCATGCTGCGCAACCCGGCGCCCCGGCTCGCTCATGGAAATGAGCAGGACCCTTTCGACGCCGTCCAGCACACCGGCTGTCGTGGCGCCGTCGTTAAGGTCAATCCGAGCGGTGCGCAGGCCGCGGTCCGCGAGCTCGGACAGCCGGTCCTGGTTGCGGCCCAGGGCAAGGAGATCGCCCGGCGCGGCGCCGCGTCCGATCAGGGCGTCGATGGTGAGGCCGCCGAGCTGCCCGGTGGCACCGAAGATGGCAATGGTCACGGATGGTTCCTTTCAGGTGGGCCCCGGGAATGGCGAAAGATTATGCCCCAATCGGCTTCGTCGCCAGCGAGACAGGTGCGGTGACGGGACGACGCCGGTGTGCGCAGCGGTCAGCAGGAGCCCGGAAGGACCACTGCCCCCTGTTTGCGAGCTGCAAGGCGGTGCCAGAATGAAGGCATGCCTCCGCAAGTCATTCCGATGCTGCCGTGCGCGGACATTGACGAGATAGCCGCCTTCTTTTCCGCGATGGCGTTCCAGGTCCGGTACCGGCAGACTAAGCCGAACCCCTACCTGGCACTGGAAGGATACGGTTTTCCGTTGCACTACTACGTGCTGGAGGGGCACCGCACCGAAGAATCACACAGCACCTGCGGGATCCTGGTGCCGGACACGGGAGCGCTCTTTGACTCGTTCGCAACAGGTCTCCAGGCTGCCTACGGCAAGCTGCCGATTTCGGGCTATCCCCGCATCACCCGCCCGCGGAGGCGCACGAATGCGGATGGGAGGACCGGATTCAGCCTGATCGATCCGGCGGGAAACTGGATTCGAATCATGAACGAAGCCCCGGTTCCGCAGGCTGAGACAGCGTCCTCGCCCCTTGGCCGAAGCCTGGACAACGCCGTAGTCCTCGCTGACAGCAAGGGCGATACGGCCCAGGCCGCCAAGATCCTCTCGGGTGCCATCCGCCGCGCCGATGCCGCGGACCCCGGAATGCCCGCTGCCCGTGAATTCCTGGCAGAGCTGGAAGAACGGATGCGATAGGCGGCTGCACCTCGGGGCGGCAAGGAAATGGGGTAGCGTTCCCTAATCAGGACCGCCCGTGGAAACGATGAGGGGGAAAGCCATGGCGCCGCAGGCACCGGCAAGCAGTGTCAGGTTCGTGGAACGTTCGCCCGGATGGCTTCGGTGGGGAGGCGGTGCCTTTCTTGCGGCCGTCGGGGCCGCGTTGGCGGGTGGGGCAGCTGTCGAGTCGGTCTGGCATCTGTATGTAGCCGCCGCAGCGTTCCTGCTAGCTGCCGGCTGGTGGTGTTTCGTTGCGCGGATTACGGTCTCGGTGGACCAGCAGGCCGTCACCCTGAGAGGACCCCTGTGGAAGCGCACCATTCAGCGCCAAAACGTGCAGGACATCATGGTGGCCAAAGACAACGGGCAGAACACCGGACTCGTGAACTGGCCGGTGACGCGGCACGGACGCGGCTCCCTGACGAGACTGAATATGGGCGGCGCCGGTGCTGTCACGTTCTCCGACGCCGGTGGCCACCGCTACCAGGTGGTGCTGGCTGATCTCGCGTCCGCTGAACAGATGGCACTGGCCATCGGAAACTGATCCGTGCGGCGCGTATCTGTATGCCACAATCTTCGACATGCCGCTCACCTCTGTATCAACCGCCGACGGTTCGCTTCTGATTTCCTGGGCGTTTTCCGTCCCGGCACAAGCCGTGTGGGCGGGGTTCACTGACGCCGCCCTTTTGTCCCAGTGGCTGGGCCGTCCCCTTGAATGCGACGCTCGGACTGGCGGAACAATCGTCGTCGACCATAGCGGAGGCTACTTGTCGCGCAGCGTCATTACTGACATGGACGAGCCTCGCCGGTTGGCCATGAGCTGGGAGTTCCCCGAGGAACCCGAGTCGCGGATCAGCATCCGGCTGGGTGACACGGAGGCGGGGGCGGTGATGGACTTCGTGCACTACGGTCTGGGGACCCTCGTCGATTCCTACGGCCCCGGCTGGATTACCCACCTCGTGTATTTGGAAGCCGCCGTCGCCGGCGCCGCCATTCCTGCCGCACAGTTCTGGCCTCTGCATGCCACTTTCGAGGCGTTGTATACCGCAAGCGTGGCAGCGGACGCGGTCACGGGCTGACGGTTTCCTTCTGCAGGATGATTTCCGTCTCCACGGGCGTGAAACCCATCCGTGCGTTGATGGAACGCATCCAGACATTTCGGTCATCGCTGCTGGTCCGGACCCTATGCACATTGCCGGATTCGACAGCCCGGTGCAGGGACGCCAACTTCACGGCTGCTCCGAGGCCGTGGCCGCGGTGGCCGGAGACGACGAGCGTTCCTTCAATCTGTGCCGGGCGGCCCCCATCGGCGGCCGCCAGCAGGCAGGTCCAGGCCGCCACGTTGCCTTTCGGGTCCACGGCAATCGACTCGATGACCGTGGATCCCTGGGCCATCCAGAGGTTCAGCTCGTCGGCATATTCCTCGGGCGATACAGGGGTTTCACCCCAGCCGAGATCACCGTTGGGCGCCTCGGCGTCCACCAGGCCCTTGATCTGGCCTACCTGTTCACGGAACCGCCCCGGGACGCCGTTGACGTGCGTTGAGATTTCGTAGCCGGGCGTCGTCGTCGGACTCGCTAGCTGCATATCCCGGAGATCAAGTTCCACGACGGTTTCGGTGCTTGCCGGGGCGTAACCCAGGCGGGAGGCAAACTTCCGGGTGAGCGCATCAATTTCATCGGTGGTGGACCGGTAGGCGCTTGTCACGAACCGCGTGGTCGACGCCGGACTCGCACCTTCCGCTGCACGGGCCAGTGCGGATCCAACTCCGTTGTTCTGATGGGCAGGATCAACCCAGACGAATATCCATGTGGTGTCCGGGGTGTCGGTTGAATTCATTCCGGCCGCGAAGCCAAGCAAGGCGGTCCCGTTCCAGGCACCGAACAGCTGGTTCCGCCATCCGTTGGGTGTGCGCCACCCCAGAACCCGGGCCTCCCTGCCGAGGGGAATCCAATCGGGCCGAACGCTTTGGTTTGCAGCGCATTCAACGCGGTAGGCATCGGCCATGACGGCATCATCATTGAGGTCTACGGGGTGGATTTCCATAGGCCACACTCTAAGCAGTTAAAACAATTCCGGCACGGAGCTCAAAGAACGCCGCGCCGGATTTGGTGTCCGGCACTAGGCCGGAAAACGCTGGTTACGCGTTGTTGTTGCTGTTGTGTCCACGGTGGCCGGACTTTGCCAGACCGCGGGCAACCATCAGGCCGACCGTGAGGAAGGTGATGTATTCCATTGCCTGTGCGGCGTTGAATGCGTCAAGGCCGTTTTCGCTGGCGTTGTCGCCGACAACTGCAGCCGTGATGACCGTGGCAATGACGGCCAGGACGTAAACGGCGAATTCGAGGGTCCGCGTGGACACCTTGATGTCGTTGGCGTTGCGGACGGTGGTGTTGTGATCGTTGTGAGTCTGCGTGTTAGCCATGTGGTTCTCCTCAAGTAGTGGTGTGAGCGGCCTAAGGGCCATGCAACTTTGATCCCGCTACTGAAACCAGGTCGACATATTCTCTACGACAAACACTTTATCTGTAGGCCAACTAATAAGCAAACTTAGGTTTTCTCCGCCGAGCGAACCCAGGCCTCAAACACCGCGTGTTAAACAAAAGAAGGAACAGGCAAAAACCTGTTCCTTCTAAGCCGGCACCAAAGGCCGGGGGAGAGCGGACGACGGGATTCGAACCCGCGACATCCACCTTGGCAAGGTGGTGCTCTAGCCAGCTGAGCTACGTCCGCAAATATAGACAGTCGAAACTGTCCGTGCGCGATACTGGGATCGAACCAGTGACCTCTTCCGTGTCAGGGAAGCGCGCTACCGCTGCGCCAATCGCGCCCTAAACTGCTCGGCCCGTTCAGGATTACTCCTGGAAAACCATAAGCAGAAGGGAGAGCGGACGACGGGATTCGAACCCGCGACATCCACCTTGGCAAGGTGGTGCTCTAGCCAGCTGAGCTACGTCCGCAAGAAAAGCACTGAAACAGTACTGTTCGTGCGCGATACTGGGATCGAACCAGTGACCTCTTCCGTGTCAGGGAAGCGCGCTACCGCTGCGCCAATCGCGCCCATAAATGGGTTTTCTACAATCCACTGTGGAGGTGGGGACGGGATTCGAACCCGCGTATACGGCTTTGCAGGCCGCTGCCTCGCCTCTCGGCCACCCCACCGTAACCGCCGCATAAAGCTTTGGCTGACCGATCCCGGGAAACCGGGAGCGGCTTGTACAGTGACTTGCGAGCGGACGACGGGATTCGAACCCGCGACATCCACCTTGGCAAGGTGGTGCTCTAGCCAGCTGAGCTACGTCCGCATGTTGATCAGGTGAGGAGCTAACGCCCCCGGATTGCTTGCGCTTTCCGCGGCGAACCCCCGCTTTCCAACGAAGAAAAACTCTATAGGACGTTTGCGGGTTCGTCCAATCGGTCCCCGGTTCGCCGCGGGTTTGGACTCGCGGGGGATCTGGGCTAGCATCTTTAGACGTTGGAGTGCTTGCGGGCGCATCAACACGATTTGGCAAAAGAAGGGCGATTGGCGCAGTGGTAGCGCGCTTCGTTCACACCGAAGAGGTCACTGGTTCGAACCCAGTATCGCCCACCCTTTCTTACAGCAGGCATCAGGAATCGCTCCTGGTGCCTGTTTTGGTTAAACGTCAGAGCCGGGTGACAAACTGTCTATATGACTGAACCAGCACTGGCACACGCCACCGAATACGGGCGGATGTACTCGCGGTCGCTCTCCGAGCCGCCCACGGTCCCGTCCATCACTACGGTCATTTCCCAGGGTTCCACGTCCCTGGACGGCTGGCACAGCTACATGGCGGCCTCCGCCGTCGTGAAGGACCCCAAACTTACCGCCGCCCTCGGCAGCCCGTCGCAGCTGCGCTCCGTGGTGAAGGAAGCGTCCTCGGCCTCCGAGCGCTACCGCGACGCCGCCGCCCAGCGGGGCACGCGCGTCCACTTCTACTGTGAGCAGGTTGCGCTCCGTGCCCTGGACCGGCCCCACGAACTCGACCGTGCCCGCGAGGAACTGGCGTCCCGCGGAGAGCACCAGTTCGCGGACCGGTTCGACGAATGGTGGACGCTGTACGACGTCCAGCCCATCGCTCCGGAAATCACGGTGTGGAACGCCGAACTCGGCTATGCCGGCACCCTGGACCTGGTGGCACGGATCGGCGGACGGCTGTGCCTGATTGATTACAAGACCAAGAACACCGACCGCGACGGCCAGGTGAAGCAGCTGGACGACAAGGTGGTGATGCAGCTGGTCGCCGGCATGAAGGCGCAGGAATCGCTGGTTGACGCGGCTGCCGGCACCTGGGAGCCGTGGGCCTACGGGCAGGATCCGCTGCTGCTGGGCGTTGCCGTCGGGCAGACCGAGGTGCGTCCCATGCGCGCCAACCCGGACGTACTGCCGCAGCACTGGTTCAAGTTCTGCGCACTGCGCCGGGTCTGGCAGACCAACATCGACGCCGCAGCGGCAGGCCGTGCCCTGCTTCCCGTCCCGCCGCCTCCGGTCGGCGCGCACGAGACCGCAGCCCCGCAGGCCTCCGCGCCTCAGGCCCCCGCCCCGCAGGCATCCGCGGACCCGCAGACTTCGGTGCCGGCGGGCGCTCCCCGGCCCTGATCGTCCCGGTCAGCGGCGGAGCCAACTAGACTGGAGTCCGATCCCATGCAGCAACAGTAAGGAACGAACTCCCGATGGCCATCCTGACTATCCGCACGCTCGGCGACCCGGTCCTGCGGACCCGCGCCGAAGACGTGACCGACTTCGGCCCCGAACTGGCGAAGCTGGTAGCGGACATGGAAGAAACCATGGAGGACGTTGAAGGTGCCGGACTGGCCGCACCCCAGGTGGGCGTCAGCCTCCGCGTCTTCACCTACCGCGTCGACGGGCAGGCCGGACACGTAGTCAACCCCGTCCTGGAACTGAGCGAAGACCGTCAGCCGGACCATCTGGAAGGCTGCCTGTCCATCCCCGGGCTCGGCTACCCTGTTCCGCGGTACCGCTGGACCCGTGTCACGGGCAAGGACATGCACGGCAACCCGATCAGCATCGAGGGCGAAGGTATGCTCGCCCGCTGCTTCCAGCATGAAACGGACCATCTGGACGGCGTCCTCTACATTGACCGTCTCGAAGGTGAGCACCGCAAGGAAGCCCTGCGTGCCATCCGGCAGCGCGAATACGATGCCATCGCGGACCGGACGGTGGCCCAGCGCGCCCAGAACGTGGGATCCAGCTTTGGTACCTTCGGCCAGGCGACGCCGGGCAAGGGCACCTTCGGCAACACGACCGGAGCCTAGGTCCGCGTGGCACTGCGAGTCTTGTTTGCCGGCACACCCTCGGTGGCCGTGCCGTCCCTTGACGCACTGATCGACGCCGGGTTCGACGTCGTCGGCGTCCTCACCCGCCCCGACGCACCGCTGGGCCGCAAGAAGGTCCTGACGCCCTCACCTGTCGCGGTCCGCGCGCAGGAACTGGGCCTTCCGGTGATCCGCGCCGCGAAGGTGGACGACGAAGCGATCGCCGCCATCTCCGCGCTGGAGCCCGACGTCGCCGCGATCGTCGCGTACGGCGCCCTGGTTCCGGCCCGCGCCCTCACCGTGCCGAAGCACGGTTGGATTAACCTGCACTTCTCGCTGCTGCCCGCCTGGCGCGGCGCCGCCCCCGTGCAGCACGCGGTCATTGCCGGGGACGACATCACCGGCGCCTCCACGTTCCTGCTGGAAACCGGCCTGGACACCGGCCCCGTCTACGGCACGCTCACCGAAACGGTGCGGCCCGAGGACACCAGCGGTGACCTGCTCGAACGCCTCTCGCACTCCGGTGCCGTGCTGCTGGCCCAGACCCTCAGCGCGGTCGACGCCGGCGCGGCGGTGCCCGTGCCGCAGCAGGGCGAGATCACCCTGGCGCCGAAGCTCAGCATCGACGACGCCCGCGTGGACTGGCAGCAGCCCGCCCTCGCCATCCGCCGCCGGATCAACGGCGTTACCCCCGAACCCGGCGCCTGGACCACCTGGGACGGCGCCCGGTTCAAGATCGGTGCGGCCGTGCTGCGCCCCGATGTCACCGACCTGCGCCCCGGCCAGGTCCGCTTCACCGGCGGCGGGGACGCCGCCGCCGTCGTGGGCACCGGCTCGCACGGACTCGAACTGCTGCGTGTCCAGCCCGCAGGCAAGAAAATGATGCCGGGGCCCGACTGGGCCCGCGGCCTCGCCAACCGTGAGGACGTGGTCTTCGAATGACCCACCAGCCCGACCAGCCCAACAAACACCGCAACGACAAGGGCCACGAACGCCGCCGCGCCGCCGTGAAGACCCGCACCGCCGCTGCCCCCGGCCAGCGCACCCGCGCCGCGGATCCGGCCCGGCTGGTGGCCTTTGAGGTGCTCCGCGCCGTCTCCGGCGAGGACGCCTACGCCAACCTCGTGCTGCCCAAGAGCATCCGCAAGCACCGGCTGGACAAGCGCGACGCCGGCTTCGCCACCGAACTGGCCTACGGCGCGCTGCGCGGCCAGGGCACGTATGACGCCATCCTCGCCAAATGCGTGGACCGCCCGCTGGAACGCCTGGACCCCGCCGTCCTCGACGCCCTGCGGATCGGCACGCACCAGCTGCTGGCCATGCGTGTACCCGCCCATGCGGCCCTGGACCAGACCGTCGGCCTGGCCCGCGCCGTGATCGGCGCCGGTCCGTCCGCCCTGATCAACGCGGTACTGCGCAAGGTCGCCGCCCGCAGCCTGGACGAGTGGGTGGAGATCCTCACCGAGGGTGAAGCCGACGCCGTGAAACGCTCCGCCATCGAGCACTCCCATCCGGAGTGGATTGTCCGCGCCCTGCGCCAGTCCCTGGTGGCGCACGGCCGCAGCGTAGACGAGATCACCGATCTACTGCGCGCCGACAACGATGCCCCGGTCGTGAACCTGGTCGCCCTGCCCGGCCTCGGCAACCTCGACGAGGCCCGCGCCGCCGGAGCCGTGGACGGCGAGCTCGTGAAGGACTCTGCACTGTTCTCCGCCGGCGACGTCGGCCGGCTGGACTCGGTCCGCGCCGGCACCACCCGGGTGCAGGACGCCGGCTCGCAGCTGGTGGCCCGCGCCCTGGCCGAACTGGACCTCGGCGGTGCTTCCGTGGATGAAGACGGCGTGGAAAAGTGGCTGGATATGTGCGCCGGTCCCGGCGGCAAGGCCGCACTGCTGGCCGCCCTCGCGCACGAATCCGGCGCCGTGCTGCTGGCCAACGAACCGGCTCCGCACCGGGCGCAGCTGGTCCGCCAGGCACTGGACGCGGTGCCGGGGGAGACCTGGAACGTGCGTACCGGGGACGGCCGCACCATCGCCGAGGACTACCCGGAAACCTTCGACCGGATTCTCGTGGACGCTCCGTGCACCGGCCTGGGGGCCCTGCGCCGCCGCCCGGAATCCCGCTGGCGCCGCAAGCCCACCGACGTCGGCGAACTCGGCATCCTGCAGCGCGAACTGCTCACCACCGCCGTGGACGCGGTCAAGCCCGGGGGAGTGGTGGCCTACGTAACGTGCTCCCCGCACCCGGCCGAGACCACCGCCGTCGTCGCCGATGTGATGCGCAAACGCAATGACCTGGAACTGCTCGACGCCGGTGCCGCCCTGGACGCAGTCAGCCTGCCCGGCGCGCTGGAAGCCGGCCACGAATCCACCGCCCAGCTCTGGCCGCACATCCACGCCACCGACGCCATGTTCCTGGCGCTGATCCGCCGCAAAATCTAGGAGACCCTTCGTGAGCAAGTGCTGCATCAACCCGAGCATCCTCTCGGCCGACTTCGTGAACCTCGAAGCCGAGCTGCAGCGGATCAGCGCCGCGGACGCCGTGCACGTGGACGTTATGGACAACCACTTCGTCCCGAACCTGACCATCGGGCTGCCCGTGGTGGAACGGATCCAGCAGGTGTCCGCGCTGCCGCTGGACGCGCACCTGATGATCGCCGACGTCGACCGCTGGGCTCCGCTGTACGCCGAGGCAGGCCTCGCGTCGGTCACGTTCCATGTGGAGGCGTCGACGGCGCCGATCAAGCTCGCGCGCGACCTGCGGGAGCGCGGCGCGAAGGCCGGCATGGCCCTGCGTCCGGCGACCCCGGTGGAGCCGTACCTGGACATGCTGTCCGAGCTGGACATGCTGCTGATCATGACGGTGGAGCCGGGCTTCGGCGGGCAGAAGTTCCTGGACGTGACGCTGCCGAAAATCCGCCGCGCCGCCGAAGCCGTTCGCGGCTCCGGGCTGCCGCTGGCCATCCAGGTGGACGGCGGAATCTCCCCGGAGACCATCGAACGGGCAGCCGAGGCCGGTGCGAATGTGTTCGTGGCCGGCTCGGCGGTGTACGGCGCCGGTGATCCCAATGACGCTATCCGCAAACTTCGCGCTTCCGCCGAAGCGGCTGTGCAAGAATAGTTAGCAACAAACGTGCTCCGGGGTCGGTGTAATTCCGAACCGGCGGTTATAGTCCGCGACCCGCACTGCTGATCCGAGAACCTCGGGGAGGCGGTTCGGTTGAATCGGTGAAATTCCGATACCGACAGTTAAAGTCTGGATGGGAGAAGCACGTGCAGTTTGTTGTTCCGCCGGCTTTGCTGACCCTTCGAGGTCCCCTTTTGCAGGGGTGACCCCTCGGACCGGTAGCACCCCGGCGACGCATCGTACTGTCGTACCCCCGGAGCACCCGCTTAGGGATAAGGACGACATGGATTTTCTGCGATGGCTCTTTGAGGCACAGATTCCGGTGGGCTCAAGCTCACTGCTGGTGCGCGAACTGGTGGGCAACATCTTCGGGCTGCTCAGCGCCTTCGGCGGTATGCGCCGTAAAGTGTGGGCCTGGCCCGTCGGCATCCTGGGCAACCTGCTCCTGCTGACCGTCTTCCTCGGCTCCATCTTCGGCGCGGCCGATACCGCCACCCTGCTGGGCCAGGCCGGACGGCAGATCATGTTCATTGCCGTGTCGATCTATGGCTGGCGGCGCTGGCAGCAGAGCAAGACCAACGGCGAGGACGCCGTCACCCCGCAGTGGGCCTCTACCAAGGAACGGATCGGGCTGGTCACCATCATGCTGCTCGGAACCGTCGCCCTGACCCCCGTTTTCGCCCGGCTGGGCTCCTACGAACCAGTGTGGGCCGATGCCTGGACCTTCGTCGGTTCGCTGCTGGCCACCTACGGCATGGCCAAAGGCTGGGTTGAGTTCTGGCTGATCTGGGTGGCCGTGGACATTGTGGGCGTGCCCCTGCTCTTCAGCACCGGCTACTACGCCACCGCCTTTATGTACCTCTTCTACGGCGGCTTCACCCTTGCCGGCTTCTTCGTCTGGTGGAAGGCCAAGCGGGACGAGAAGCCGCAGGTGGAAGTGATGATGCCGGACCCGCGTACCCGGTAAAGAACCCTTGGTCGGCGTCCAGGATGGAAGCCGGCCCGGCAACGAGGATGGACGCCATGGAACCAACCAGCACCAGCGTCAGCAGCTTCATTGACGGCGTGGCGTCGCCCGTTCGCCGCCGCGACGCCCAAACCCTACTCGAGCTGATGACGAGGGTCACCGGTGAGCAGCCGGCCATGTGGGGGCCGTCGATTGTCGGCTTCGGCAGCTACCACTACAAATATGCCAGCGGCAGGGAGGGGGACGCCGGTGCGGCGGCATTCTCTCCGCGCAAGGACGCCACCACGGTCTATCTTCCTGACGGAGTGGATACCTACACCGAGCAACTGTCCCTCCTCGGCGACCACAAGACGGGTGCGAGCTGCCTCTACATCAAGGATCTCGGCAACGTGGACATGTCCGTGCTGGAGGACATCATCACCGAGTCCTACCGTCGCGTCAGCGCAGATGATTTCGGCAGCGGGGGCTGAACCCGGTAACCAGTAGGTTAGGGATAGGCTTATCCAGCCCAAATAAAAGAGGCTATTGGATCCAGTCGGCCACTGCCCGCGGGATATCAGAGGGAATGGAAAACGGGGGAGCACCATGGGCACGATGGATGATCTGCTGGGGCCGAACGAGGTCAAGGCCCTGCATGACGCGCTGGCCGCTGCGGCACCCGGGATTTCCTGGGATGGAGTGCTGGCCACCCGGACCCGGCTGGAACCACTGTCGCTGCGCGGCCGGACCGACGCCGTCGCGCACGCCCTCGTTAGCGCGCTGGGCACCTATCCGGCGGCTGCGGTCGCGTTCCGCTCCGCGCTGGAGGATCCGACCTTCACCGGCTGGGCGCTGTGGCCGGTCACCGAGGCGGCCGTCACCTTGGCACTGGCCGACGGCGGCACCCCGGCCTTCGATGATGCGCTGGCTCTGCTCGCTGAACTGACTCCGCGGCTGACCAGCGAGTTCGCCATCCGCCGGCTGCTACGGGCCGATCACGAACGGGCACTGGCCATCATCCGGACCTGGACGGACCATCCCAACGAACATGTCCGCCGGCTGGCCAGCGAGGGGACGCGCCCGTACCTGCCGTGGGCCGTCCGGGTACCGTTGCTGCTCGCTACGTCGGGAGCCACGCTGCCGCTGCTGGACGCGATGCACAATGACGAGTCCGAGTATGTGCGCCGGTCCGTCGCCAACCACACCAATGACCTTGCACGGCACGCGCCCGAGCTGGTGCTTGAGGCGGCCGCGCGCTGGCAGCAGACCGGCACGCCAGGCGCTGCCTGGGTGGTCCGGCGCAGCCTGCGCACCCTGGTGAAAAAGGGCAATCCCGGCGCTCTTGAGCTGATGGGCTTCACGCCGGCACAGGTGAGTGTCACTGCGCTGCGGACGGAAACCTCCAGCCTGGCCCTGCCGGGCGAGCTGGTCTTCGACTTTGTCCTGACGAACACCGGCGACGCCCCGGGCCGCCTGTCGGTGGATTACGCCGTGCACTACGTCAAGGCGAACGGGTCCACGGCGGAGAAGGTCTTCAAGCTGACCACGGTGTCCCTGGACCCGGGGGAGTCCCGGCAGCTGAACGGCCGGCACGGCTTCCGGCAGATGACCACCCGGCGGCACTATGCGGGCACTCACGCCCTGGAAGTGCAGGTCAACGGGATCCGGCACGGCCGGCTGGAGTTTGATCTGGTCCTCTAGGGTCCCCGAGGCCCACCGCTTGTTAGCCTGTGCCCATGAAATCAGTCACCGTCCGGCAGCCCGGGCCCTCCGCCGTCGAGGTCCAACGCGCTGGACGGCGGGCAGCCTTGCTGCTGTTTGTCCGCCTCGGAATGGTGGCGGCCGCAACGGTGGCGGCCTGGTGGATCGTGCAGGCCGTCGACGGTACGGCCACGTTCCCGCCCACGCCGATGCTGGCCGCCCTCAGCCTGATTCCGGTGAACATCGCCTCGCTGCTGCTCGTTTCGCGTCTGCTGAAAAGCGAGGGCTCGAGTCTGCGGTCCCTCTTCGCGCCGCGTCGGTCGGTGCTGCGGGACGCCGGGTGGGGCCTGCTCTGGATCGCGGTCCTCTATGTACCGTTTGTCCTCGCCGTCATGGCCGCGATGTGGGTGCTGCACGGCTCCGGCATGTTCGACGCGTTCGCCACCGTGTTCTACGACCCCGACGCCGCCACGATCGCCTCACCGGTCTGGTCACTGATCCTCGGCATCCTAGCTGTGGTGACATTCGCTCCGTTGAATGCCCCGGCCGAGGAAGCCGTTTACCGCGGCTACGCGCAGTCCCGGCTTTCGGCCTCGTGGTCACCGTGGCCGGCGATGCTCGTCTGTTCCCTGGCCTTCGGCGCGCAGCATGCGTTCTTCGCTCCGACCACCGACGCGATGGTTGTGTACGTGGTTGCCTTCACCGTCTGGGGGCTCGGGTCGGCGCTCATCGTCCGCGCCCAGGGACGCCTGCTGCCGATCACGATCGCGCACCTGCTCGTGAACCTCATGACGAGTTCCCCGGCAGTTGTGTTCCCGATCCTGGTGCTCACCGGCGTCGTGCAGTACTGACCGGATTACGGGACCGCAATGAACCAGATAAATGAAACCGTCCTGATGGATGAGGCGCGCCGTGCCGCAGTTCAGCGGCGTACCCTCACCGTGGTTGTCCTCAGCCAGGTTCTCGGCGGGGCTGGCTTGGCCGCGGGCGTCACGGTGGGGGCCCTCCTGGCGCAGGACATGCTTGGGTCGGAGGGGCTGGCCGGCCTGCCGGCAGGGCTGATTACCCTGGGTTCCGCACTGGCGGCCTACCTTGTGGGAAGGGTTAACCAGCGGGCCGGACGGCGCATTGGACTCGGGTCCGGGTTCATAGCCGGCGGTCTCGGTGCGCTGGGCGTGGTCCTGGCTGCTGTGGTGGACAGCCCTCTTCTGCTGTTTGCGGCGCTGGTCCTTTACGGGGCGGGAACGGCCACCAACCTGCAGGCTCGATATGCCGGAACGGACCTTGCGCTGCCGGACCGCAGGGGACAGGCCATCAGCATTGCGATGGTCTCGACGACGTTCGGGGCGGTTGCCGGACCCAACCTGGTTACGCCCATGGGCCGCTTCGCCGACGGTCTCGGTATCCCTGCCCTGGCCGGCCCGTTCCTTCTTGCCGGAACAGCGTTCCTGGCCGCCGGCGTCGTACTGCTGGTGCTTTTGCGCCCGGATCCGTACTTTCTGGCGCGCGGGTTGGAGAACCGGACGGCGGATACCGTGCCGAGCGACGTCGGTGCGCCGGCAGCCCGTCCGGGGGCCGGAGTCTACGTGGGTGCCGCCGTGATGGTGCTGACACAGATCGCGATGGTGGCGATCATGACCATGACGCCGGTGCATATGAGGTCCCATCACCATGACCTTGCCGCTGTCGGAATGGTCATCGGGGTGCACATCGGCGCGATGTACCTGCCGTCGCTTGTCACGGGGATATTGGTGGACAAACTCGGACGTACTCCAATGGCTATCGCCTCCGGAGTAACCCTGCTCTTGGCTGGAGTCACTGCGGCCCTCGCGCCGGGCGGATCCCTGGGGTTGCTGCTCCTCGCCCTGGCACTGCTCGGCATGGGTTGGAACTTCGGCCTGATTGCCGGCACGGCGCTGGTAGTCGATAACACGTCACCCGAGATCCGCCCCCGCGTCCAAGGCAAGATCGACGTGCTGGTTGCCCTGGCCGGGGCCGGAGGCGGAACCTTGTCCGGCGTGATGATGGCCGGCACCAGCTACGCCGCACTCGCCCTTTCCTGCGGCATCCTGGCCCTACTGCTGATACCGGTGCTGTTCTGGGCCCGGCTCAGCAGGGCGGCCTAAGGTCATTAGTCGCGGACGGCAGCTACCGCTTCGATCTCGACGAGTTGATGGTCGTAGCCCAGCACAGTGACTCCCAGAAGGGTGCTCGGTGCGTCGTGGCTGCCGAAACCATCCCGGACCACTTCCCAGGCGGTGACCAGATCCGCCTGCGAGCTGGACGCGACCAGCACCCGGGTGCTGAGCACGTGCTCGAGTGTCGCCCCCGCCGCGACCAGCGCCAGCTCCAGGTTCTGCATGCACTTCGCAGCCTGCCCGGCGTAATCGCCAATGGCCGCCGTCGAGCCGTCTTCTTCCAGCGGGCAGGATCCCGCGAGGAAAATGAGGCGCGCGTCGGCGGGTGCCGTGGCCGCATAGGCGTACTCGGCGGCGTCGGACAGCTGGGTGGAGCGGACGAGGGTTACCTGGGAGGGCTGCGGGGAGACTGACATGGATGCAGTCTAAGCGGGAGCTATGTCGACACCGAAGACCGACCGTTCCTGCCCGCCGTCTGTTGCTGTCAGCTCGAAGGACATGCCGATCTTCTCCGCAACCCGCCGCGAGGCCGTGTTTTCGGGGCGGGATAGAACTTCATCACCGCGGGATCGCCGAGCATGGACGCCATGGTGTCGAGGTCGCTGTCTGCCATTTCCCGGAAGCGGAGCCGGGCTGTTTCGGGAGGATTCACCTGCACAGCCTACGAAAAAGGCTGTGCAGGCGCTCGAAATTACTGGACTCTGCTGTCGAGCCCGTACTGTTCCGGCACCCCGAGGTGGTCGCGGAGGGTAGTGCCTTCGTAGTCGGTCGGCATGAGGCCGCGTTCCTGAAGGATCGGCACGACCTCGTCGACGAAGGTGTCGATGCCGTCCTCGTAGATATCGACGGATACCCAGAAGCCGTCCACTGCTCCTGCCTCGAACCATTCCTGCATGTGGTCCGCGGTGACGGCCGCATCGCCGACCGGGGTGGGGTGGTAGTCGATGACGCCGTGGGCGAGGATCTCGCGAATGGTCCAGCCTTCGCGGGCCACCTCGAGGGCCCGGAGCGCCCGCGGATCGAACGGGCTTGCCTGGGCTGTTGCCAACTGGTGCGGGGTGAGGGGCTGATCCAGCTGGCCGAGTTCCAGGCTCAGTCCGAGCATTGAGCCAAGGTAGGGAACCCGTTGCGGGAAGATCCGTTCGCCGAGCATAAGGCGCCGGTCCAGTGCGGCTCGCTTGGTGGCGCCGATGGCAGGCATGAGGCCCGCGAAGTATTTGATTTCGTCCGGGTTACGGCCGGCCCGGCGGGCCGCATCGCGGGCTGCCTCCCGCTGGGCGCGTGCATCCTCGATGGAGAAGGCCGCACCGATGACTCCGCTGGCATACCGCCCTGCCAGTCCCAGGCCGTACTCACCGCCCCCTGCAGAGAACATGACAGGCTGTCCCTGCTCGGACGGCGGAATCGGCAGCGGGCCACGCGAGGAGACGAACCTGCCGCGGAGGTCGAGGGGTCGGATTTTCGAGGAATCAGCGAAACGTCCGGTCTCCTTGTTTCTGGTCCAGGCGTCTTTCTGCCAGCTTCCCCATAGTGACTGGGCGATCTGGATCGTCTCGTGGGCACGCTGATACCGCTCCGGCCGCGGAGCTATTTCCTGCCCGAAATTGGCTGCAGCCGAGGGGTCGCTCGTGGTTACGGCATTCCAGCCGGCGCGGCCGTGGCTCATGACGTCGAGCGCTTTGAACTGCCGGGCAATGTTGTAGGGCTCGTTGAAGGTGGTGGATCCGGTGGCAACGAGGCCGATGCGTTCGGTTCCCCGCGCGATGGCCGCCAGGGCCATCATCGGGTCGAGGGACATCTGCGGGGCGTCGTGGTTCACGTCGCTGGTCAGGGCAGGGGTATCAGGCAGGAACAGGAAAGCGACTTTCCCTCGTTCAGCGGCCTGCGCGTACCGGACCATCGCGTCGTAGTCCGTGTAATTGGACGGATCAACCCCGGGCATCCGCCAGGCGGAGGGCTGGGAACCATAACCGTTGTTGAGTTGCATGCCGAGAATCAGTTTGCGCTTGCTCATGAGCGTCCTTTAGGAAAGAAGGGGAAAGTATTCGGAGAAGTGGTCGGCCTGTTGGGGATCAGGCGGCTAATCGCATCGACCTCGGTGTCCCTGGCGACGACAAACGAAGCGATCGCACCCGGAAGGAGCACGCTGCCGCATGGCGCATGGCGCATGGCGCAGGGCGTGCGGGGTTGGCTTCACCCGGTTCGGAGGTCGGGCTGGTGTTGGTGAATCAACACGTGGTTCAGTCATGCACTAATGGTGCAACCTTGCCACTAATGTCAAGGTCAAATCGGAGGCACTTAGACGACGTGCGACCTAGCTCGCGGCAGACTCCCGGGTTCCTGACGCGGCGCGGTCCAGGGCATCAATGTAGCGGGTGAGCGCGTCCCGGTTTTGAGCGAGAAAATCGATCTTCACGTTCATCCGGTCCCGCTCCTGTAACAGGAGATCCCGCAGTTCGGGGTCCGGATTGTCCACGACAATGCTCTGTGGCTTGTCCAGGCACGGAAGGATATCCGCAACGATGCGGGTCGGGATTCCCGAGTCGACCAGGCCGCGGATCTTCCTGACTCTGTCCACGAGGTAATCGTCATAAACGCGGTATCCGTTCTGGAGGCGCCGGGGGCTGATCAGGCCCTGTTCCTCGTAGTACCGCAGCATCCGGGCAGGCACGCCCGTCTTCTTCGCCAGTTCTCCGATACGCATGTTCGTCTATTCTTCCAACTCAGCAGATGTGCTGCTCACCGCGGCGACAAAACAGCAGCAGCGCGTTCGAGCGCACCAGGAACGATGGAGTAGTAGGCCCAGACACCGCGCTTCTCACGGTGCAGGATGCCGGCGTCGACCAGGATCTTCAGATGGTGGGACACCGTCGGCTGGCCCAGTCCGATCGGCTCGGTGAGGTCGCACACGCAGGCTTCCTTGTTCTCCTGGGCGGCGATCAGCGAGACCAGGCGCAGCCGGGTCGGCTCGGCCACAGCCTTGAGCAGCTGGGCGAAGCGCTGGGCGTCTTCGATGCTCAACGCTTCGGAAGTCAGCGGGGTGCAGCAGGCCTCGACGGCGGGAGCGGGAACTGTCAGTGCAGTGGTCACCTGCCCATTATGCACAGATTGACAGGTATCGATATATCCCGGGATACTCAACATCGAAGGATATCGATGTTCTTCAATGTAGGTTGCCCTGTCGATGTCCCTGCCGAGGAGCTTTGTGAGCACGTCCACCGCACCACCCCAGACCGGCCAGGTCACCGCCCGGCTCTCCACCCTGGACCGCTTCCTGCCGCTCTGGATCCTCGCCGCGATGGCCGCCGGACTGCTGCTGGGCCGCCTGGTTCCGGGCATCGGACCCGCGCTGGACTCGGTGAAGGTGTCGAATGTGTCGCTGCCCATCGCCGTCGGCCTGCTGGTGATGATGTATCCGGTGCTGGCCAAGGTCCGCTACGACGAAACCTCGAAGGTCGTCGCCGACCGGAAGCTGATGGTCACGTCGCTGGTGCTCAACTGGGTCGCCGCCCCGGCGTTTATGTTCGCGCTGGCCTGGATCTTCCTGCCGGACCTGCCGGAATACCGCACCGGGCTGATCATTGTTGGCCTGGCCCGCTGCATCGCGATGGTGATGATCTGGAACGACCTGGCCTGCGGTGACCGCGAAGCCGCCGCCGTGCTGGTGGCCATCAACTCCGTCTTCCAGGTCCTCGCCTTTGGTGCCCTGGGCTGGTTCTACCTGCAGGTCCTGCCCGGCTGGCTGGGACTGGAAACCACCAGCGCCGGTTTCTCCTTCTGGTCCATCACGGCCAGTGTGCTCATCTTCCTGGGCATCCCGCTGCTGGCCGGCTTCCTCACCCGCACCCTCGGCGAAAAAGCGAAGGGCCGCGACTGGTACGAAGGCACGTTCATTCCGAAGATCGGCCCGTGGGCGCTCTACGGCCTGCTGTTCACCATCGTGCTGCTCTTCGCCCTGCAGGGGGATGAGATCACCTCGAACCCGCTCGACGTCGCCCGCATCGCCCTGCCGCTGCTGGTCTACTTCCTGGTGGTGTTCGGCGCCGGCATGCTGCTGGGCAAACTCCTGCACCTGGGCTACCCCCGCACCACCACGCTGGCCTTCACCGCCGCCGGCAACAACTTCGAACTCGCCATTGCCGTGGCGATCGGCACCTACGGCGTGACCTCCGGGCAGGCACTGGCCGGCGTCGTCGGACCCCTGATCGAAGTCCCCGTCCTGGTCGCGCTGGTCTATGTCGCCCTCTGGGCGCAGAAGAAATACTGGCCCGCCGCCGCTCCCACCCCTGACGCCTCCACAGAAAAGATGAACCGATGAGCACCACCGAAACCGCAGCCAAGCCCTCCGTCCTGTTCGTCTGCGTGCACAACGCCGGACGGTCGCAGATGGCCGCCGCGTACCTGCGCACCCTCGGCGAGGGACGGATCGAGGTCCGGTCCGCCGGCTCCGCGCCCGCCGCCTCGGTCAACCCGGCCGCCGTCGAGGCCATGGCCGAGGAGGGCATCGACATGTCCGCCGAGCTGCCCAAGGTGCTGACCACCGAGGCCGTGAAGGACTCCGACGTCGTGATCACCATGGGCTGCGGCGACGCCTGCCCGATCTTCCCCGGCAAGCGCTACGAGGACTGGAAGCTCGACGACCCGGCAGGCCAGGGCGTGGAGGCCGTCCGCCCCATCCGCGACGACATCAAGGCACGGATCACCGCGCTCATCGCCGACCTCCTGCCGGCCTAGCAAAACCTTCGTACTCCTTGAGGAAAAGCACCAATGAACACTGATCTGTCCCAGCTTCCAGTCGCCGTCATCGGCTCCGGCCCCGTCGGCCTGGCTGCCGCCGCCCATCTGCTTGAACGCGGACTGACGCCGGTCATCTTCGAAGCCGGCGATGCGCCCGCCGCCGCCGTCCGCCGCTGGGGACACATCCGGCTGTTCTCGCCGTGGCAGTACGACGTCGACGCTGCCGCCCGCCGATTGCTCGCACGTACCGGCTGGCAGGAACCGGATGCCGAAACCCTGCCGACCGGCGCGGAACTCCTCGAGCAGTATCTGCTGCCGCTGGCCGCCGTCCCCGCCATCCGGAACGCCCTGCACACGGACAGCGAGGTTGTTGCCGTCAGCCGCGAAGGCCTGGACAAGACCCGCACCGGCGGACGGGATACCACCCCGTTCCTGGTCCGCGTCCGGAACGCCGACGGCACAACCGCTGACCACCGGGTGCGGGCCGTCATCGACGCGTCCGGTACCTGGAACTCTCCGAACCCGCTGGGCTCGGCAGGACTTGCAGCACCGGGGGAGGCCGCGGCCTACGCGTCGGGCTTCATCACCGCTCCGCTGCCGGACATCGTCGGCCGAGACCGTGCCCGTTTCGGCGGCAAGCACGTCCTGGTGGTCGGCGCCGGCCATTCGGCCGCCAATACGCTGCTGGCACTGGGGGAGCTGGCCGAGCAGGAGCCGGAAACCCGGATCAGCTGGGCCATCCGCCGGTCCTCGGCGGCAAGCGTGTACGGCGGCGGCGACCTTGACGGGCTGCCTGCCCGCGGTGCGCTGGGCAGCCGGCTGCGGACCCTGGTCGAGGAAGGCCGCATCACACTGCACACCTCGTTCACCATCACCGGCTTCAAGAGCGCGGACACCCTGACCGTCGTCGGGGCCACGCCCTGCGGGGAGACGCAGTTGGACGTCGATCTGCTGGTTCCGGCCACCGGCTTCCGGCCGAACCTGGACATGCTGCGGGAAGTCCGCCTTGATCTCGACCCGGCTGTGGAAGCTCCGCGGGCACTCGGGCCGCTTATTGACCCGGAGTTCCACAGCTGCGGCACCGTGACACCGCACGGCGCGCGGCTGCTGTCCCACCCGGAAAAGGACTTCTACATCGTCGGTATGAAGTCCTACGGCCGGGCGCCGACATTCCTGATGGCCACCGGCTACGAGCAGGTCCGTTCCATTGCCGCAGCCCTGGCCGGAGACCAGAAGGCGGCCGACGACGTCGAACTCGTGCTGCCCGAAACCGGGGTCTGCTCCACGGATCTGGGCGGCAGCTGCGACACCGTGTCCAGCTGCGGCACCGACGCCGGCGCTGCTCAGGCTGATCAGGGGGACTCCGCCTGCTGTGGTGTGCCGGAACCGGCTGCTGCTGCACCGGTTGATTCCTGCTGCTCGGTACCGGAGCCGGCTGCTGCTGCACCGGCTGATTCCTGCTGCTCGGCACCGGAGCCGGCTGCTGCTACGCCCGCTGCTGACTCCTGCTGCGCGGCGCCGGAACCGGCGTTCCTCGGTATTCCTACCGGCCTGGAACACGGTCGCTCCGGAGAACGGGGAAACTAGTTCCGGATACGATGCCGTAGGTCCCACCACACGTCGTCACCGAAGGAACCGTTCGATGAGCAACAGCACAAAAGGGTGGATGCTCCTGTCCGCCGCCATCCTCGCTGAAGTGGCGGCGTCGCTCTCGCTCAAAGGTGCGTTGGAGCATGCCGGCCTCTATGCGGTGGTCGCGGCCGGCTATCTTGGCTCCTTCATCCTGCTCGCCGGTGTGCTGCGCACCGGCATGGCCTTGGGTGTCGCCTACGGCGTGTGGGGTGCAAGCGGCGTCGCCCTGACCGCCATCGGTTCCCTGGTCATCTTCGGGGAACCGCTCACCCTGCTGATGGGCATTGGTATCGCCGTTGTCATCGC
The DNA here is from genome assembly GCF_020907405.1 of Arthrobacter sp. zg-Y769. Classification (GTDB taxonomy): domain Bacteria; phylum Actinomycetota; class Actinomycetes; order Actinomycetales; family Micrococcaceae; genus Arthrobacter_B. The sequence goes on along the minus strand of NZ_JAJJOE010000008.1, from coordinate 332,733 downwards.
CGGGGTGCTCTGCGTCGAACTCGGATCACAAGCGGCACATGAGAAAGCCGAATCCGCCTAATGGCTTACTTGTTCCTGATCGGAGCGATCCTCTTCGAAGTGGCAGGCACTGTTTGCCTTCGCCTCGCCGTAAATGACAGGCGCTGGTACGGCGGGGTCGCCGTCGGCTACCTGGTTGCGTTCGTCATGCTTACCCTCACCCTCGCCAACGGCCTGCCATTGGGCATCGCCTACGGGATCTGGGCAGCCGCCGGCGTCGCCCTGACAGCAGTCATCGGCAGGGTCTTGTTCAAGGAACCCTTCACCTGGCTGATGGGCCTGGGAATAGTCCTTATTGCCGGTGGTGTGCTGCTCATCGAACTGGGCGCTGTCCACTGACGACAGCAGGATCAGGCGGGACCGTGAACGGTTAGTGCTGCAGCCTGGGGGTGTCGAGTCAGGCTCGAGCTTGCAGCATTCGCTCGACCGCGGTGACGACCGCTTGCCGGCGAGCGGCAACTTCCTCACCCCTGTCCGGGTTTCCGCGAGACCGGTAAGCCCTTCCGGAGAGAGCTGCCAGGCCTGCGCGATGGCGTAGATGAAGACCAGAACGTCGACGGCGGACAGCGGGCGTGCGGCAGCCGTCGCGACGGCGAGCGTTTTGTTCCGATAGATATCGCTCGGCTCGGCGGTGGCCTCCGGCCGCTCGAGCTGAGCCCACATGCTCAGGCGGAGGACTTCGGGGAAACGCTGATGATGGTCGAACACATCCCCGGCCCAGCCTGCGAGGTCCTCGGGACGCGGCGGGACATTCTTGGCCACAAGTAAGTATCCATTTACTTATAGGAGATGCCATGCAGCCACGCCAGCGCTCGACCCAGTTCGAGCCGCACTCGGCGACGACGGTGCTGACCTAATTGCGCAGTATGCGAGTGTCGCTGTCTATATGACCGAGATGTTCCGCGCCCTCACGCAAGATGCCCTCGCAGTGCGGTACCGACAGCCGTAGGGCATCGGCCCCGGATGGAGAACCCGTCCCCGTGAGGGACCGGATTACGAGACCTACCTGGCGGCCTCGTAGGGCTCGCACCGGGTCTGGAGCTCCGTGGCGGCCGTGGTCCAGGACTCGGCGTTAAACATCCACGCCTTGGAAGGATTTTCGGCCTGCATAATGACGTTCTCAGTGGGTAAAGACAGCTCCTCGCGGGTCCTTAGGTGAATGAGCGCGGCCTCGAACTCGGCGACCATGCCGAGGATGTTGAAGAGAAGACGCCCAACGGGATCCGAGGGGTCGTAGACGCTGGCGCCCAGGCTCACTGATACGCCACTATGTGTGAGCTCGTCGGCGGGTATCGTCAACTAACGTTGACAGCTTTTGACCTGCCAATTATGGTTGCCCAAGTAGTGTCAACTTGGGTTGACCCGAGTTCGGTGGTGCTTCTCATCCTGTGGACCTAGGGAAGGACGTCCCGTTGTGGAAACGGCATGGATTGGTGACTTTGAACTAGTCCGCGTAGTGGAGCGGATGTTTCGGTCACCTGCCCAAGCGACAGCCGTGGCAGTGGTCACCCCTGAGCGCGAGATGACAGCCAGGGTCGGCTCCGACCACCACTCCACCTTCGAGATCGGGTCGATCTCGAAGGTGCTCACCGGGATGCTGTATCGGGATGTGGTGGAGCGCCGCCTCGCCTCGCCGACGATGGTTCTTCGCGAACTGCTTCCCCTCGACGGATACGGAGACGTGGGGTCCGTGACCCTGGAATCCCTGGCTACCCATCGGTCCGGGCTGCCGGGCCTACCACCGGGGATGCAGCCGCTCCGGCGCACCCTTGGCTTCTGGATCCGCGGCGAGAACCCTTACGGCGATTCCCTTGCCGACCTTCTACTCCAGACGCGCACCGTGCGCGTCGGTACCCCTCGACCCAGGTACTCGAACCTGGGTTTCCAGTTGCTCGGGCATGCCGTGGCGAAAGCAGCCGGCAGCAGCTACGCACAGCTCCTGCAGGACGTTCTCGGCCCTGAGTTCTCGACTCCCGCACGTGTGAAGGATCTCGGCCCTGCGGACCTCACAGGGTCGGACCGCTTCGGGCGTCCCATGCGCGCCTGGGTCGGCGAAGCGATCGCTCCCGCGGGAGGTGTCCGGGCGACAATCGATACCATGAGCGGGTTCCTTCGGTCGCTCCTCGACGGGACACCTCGCGGTATGTCGGCTCTCGATCCTGTTGCCGACTTCACGCCCAGAGTCGGCATCGGCGCCGGATGGATCACCCTCGAGCACCACGGCCGGAGCATCACTTGGCACAACGGAAGTACCGGCGGATTCAGCAGTTGGATCGGACTCGACAGGGCTGCGGGCACCGCCGTCGTCGTGCTCGCGGCGGTCCACCGGTCCGTCGACCGCCAGGGGTTCCGAATTCTCGAGGAATTCGTTTCCCCGGCAGGATGACACGACCACTCGTCGCCGACGGCAAATCAGGCTAATTGGCCGTCGGCGATACGCAGAGGCTCTGGTCGCTCGTAATCTAGCTACTCAACCCGACGTGACAGCGCTTGTCGATCGGCTTACGGGACAGCACCTCGTGTCCCTGCCTGGATGGTGCAGTTATCCAAGTGGCGGTTAGCCCTGGGTCTGCTGGGCGCGCCGGGGCGCGCCGGGACGCGCGTTCGACGGCATTGACCAGTCCAAGCGGGACTTTCGTTCCTTCCTCCTCCACATGAGTCCGCGGTGCACAGCCGCGACTGGGTTTTCGGAATTTCCCGCCTCACGGTGGAGGATTGCTCCGGGGCCCGTCGCAACTATCGCGTCCTGGAGCCTGATTCGGACGCCAGCGGTGGGCCCGGCGCCGGAAAGACTGAAAAAGGGGAACTGATGGGGGAGACGCCGCGGGAGCACGGCATGCTCGAGGTGGGAGAGGGCCAGAGCATTTACTGGGAAGAATGGGGGCAGCCCGACGGCGTACCCGCGCTCTACCTCCACGGCGGCCCCGGCAGCACGCTGGGAACAAGCGGGTACCGGCACCGTTTCGATCTCACGCGCACCCGGGTGCTTGGGCTGGAGCAACGCGGCTGCGGACGTTCCCGCCCCCATGCGGCGGATCCGTCCACGCCCCTGGAGCTCAACACCATTGCCCACCTCATCCGTGACATCGAGACCCTGCGCAAAGCACGCGGCGTCGAGAAGTGGATCGTCAACGGAGTGTCCTGGGGATCGACCCTTGCCCTCGCCTATGCCCAGGCGCACCCCGAGCGCGTCCTGGCCGTTGTCCTGGTCGCGGTCACGACGACGAGCCGGCGGGAAGTGGACTGGATCACCGAAGGCGTCGGCGCGATTTTCCCGGAAGCCTGGGACCGCTTCGTGGCGCACGCAGAGCGAAGCGGGATTGGGTATGAGCGCGGACGCGGCCGGCTGGTCGAAGCCTACCTGCGTCTGCTGAACTCGCCGGATCCTGCCATCCGCGACGCTGCCTCGCGCGAGTGGGCTCTGTGGGAGGACACCCATATCTCCATCGGCACAGACGGCTTCCGTCGCGATCGCCGGTGGGACGACGACGCCTACCGGATCGCCTTCGCCCGGCTCGCCACGCACTATTGGACGTCTGCGGGCGTCGGCGACCTGCCGATCCTGGCCGCCATGGACCGGCTGCACGGCATTCCGGGAACGCTTATTCACGGGCGCCGCGACATCTCCGGCCCAGCCGTCACCGCGTGGGAACTGCACCAACAGTGGCCGGGATCAACACTCATTATCGACGACGGCGACGGCCACGGCGGCGGGAGCATGGTGACGCACTGGGAGCAGGCCAACGCGCAGCATGTCAGCGCGGGAGCCACTTTCTCCTGACGCCTACGGCACGAGTTCTTCTCCATCGGACAGCTGCTGAACCTCTATGCGGGCGTTTCTGAACTTGGAAAACAGCAGCACGAACCCGGACAAGAGGAGAAAGCCCGCCGCGGCCCAGAGCGCCGTTCCAGTTCCGGCAACGGCTGCCAAGGTGCCCCCAAGCGGAGCGCCGAGCACGATCATTCCGCGGTTCACCGAGCGCATGGTTGCACTCATCCGTGCAATGAGTCGGTCCGGCGTCACGGCCTGCCGGTAGCCCATTTCCAGCGGCCCTTCGGCGCCCATTGCCAGACCGAAGAGGAACTGCCCCGCGCCTGCCAGCAGAAACGCTGCCCACAGCTCTCCCGGCCACTCGGCCGGTGAACCGTGGATCCCGCCGTCGTGCGCCGGATCGGCAACGAAGGGTGCCAGTGCCACCAGGACGACGGCGACCGGCTGGGCGAGGCGGGCAGCGACGATGACGCGGCCCGTACCCCATCGGTTGCCCAGCCGGGTGGAGAGCGTGGTGCCGATGACCGCACCAATGCCCGCACAGCCCAGCACCAGACCCATGCCCAGGGCGCCCAAGCCAAGGTCAAGTAGAAGAACCGCAGGCAGGACGGCCCCGAGGATGGCGGAGCCGATGAACCACAGGTGCGTGCTCCAGGCCAGCGGACCAAGGTAGGCATGGCCGTACACCCAGTCCAGTCCCTCCGCGATTTTCCGGTGGAGCCGTTGTCCGCTTCTCACCGGAGCCGGAGGTTCCGGCCGTTCCAAGGTCAGGAGCACCGCTGCCGAAAGAAGATACGAGACGGCATCGAAAAGAAGTGCCACCGGTGCGGTGACCAATGCCACCAGGCCGCCTGCGACTGCAGTTCCCGTCGCCTGGGCTGCGGTGTCGCTTTGCTGCAGCCGGGCATTGGCCCGAGTCAACAGGGAGCGGGGGACCAGTTGCGGAAGGAAGCTCTGGTAGGCGGCGTCGCTGGTCAGCGCCAGGAGTCCGAAGGCGAACATCAGAACCAGCAGGACCGGAATCGAGATCCCACCCGCTGCCGCCGTTACGCATATGCCGACGAGGATCACGGCGCGGCCGATGTCTCCGCCGATGAGTACCGTCCGGCGGGGAAACCGATCAATCCAGATACCGGCAACCAGACCGAATAACAGGTAGGGGGCCCAGCGGGCAGCATTGACCAGACCCTGGTCCAGTGCCGTCCCGTTCATGGTTACCAGCACCAGCACCGACAAAGCCAAAGTGGTCGTATAAGTTCCGAAGTCGGAAACCGTCGACGCGAGCCAAAACCGGACGAAAGCCGGATAGCGACGCAGGTTCGGCCGTACCTCTTTGGCGCCGGCGCGACTCATTGCTGCTCGTCGGGAAAGAAGAGGTCCTCGATTGTGCTGTTGAAGACTGCGGCGATCCGGAAGGCCAGCGGCAGCGACGGGTCAAAACGTCCGCGTTCAATGGAAATGACGGTCTGGCGGGATACCCCCAACTCGTCGGCGAGCCGCTGTTGGGACCAGGCCAGGCGCTGCCGCGACTCATGCACCAGGTTCTTCACGTCAGCCTTTCCGCCGCAGCACCAGGTACCGGATGCCGAAGGAGGCGAAGCCCAGCCCGACCACAGCCGGAAGGACGAGCTTCAGGTCGACCACCAGCTCCCTGGGGATGAACGCCAGAACGGTAGTGGCGGCTCCAAGCACCAGGATCAGATCCATGAAGGAACCCGAGGCAGCCTTGTCGATCCACCCGGATTCGACGGAGTCGTCCGGGCGTTCGGTTGCACCTATCAGGGTGTTTCGGTCCACGACCAGGACATAGACCAGCGCCGCGGCCGGCATCGCGATGCAGGCGGCAAAGACCCAGAAGCCGAGCGCAGGATTCGATCCGCCGATCCCGGCCAGGACGGACAGCCAACCTCCTGCTGCTCCCAGGATCAGCCCGCCCGGAACGGCGATAGCCGCGGCGGGCAGGCGGCCGGTTCCGAACTTGGCATATCCCCACTTCGTACGTGTTGGCGCAACAGACATTTCCGGCCTCCCGAGGTGTACAGCTCGCTTTACACGTCTAGTTAGCTTTACATGCTGCCTGCTGTCAAGGGTTTTATAGGTGCGGATCCACCACTACCTGAACGTCGTCTTCATAGAGAACCCGTCCCGGATCGGTTGACCGCACTTCCTGCCAGTCGATCCCGTACCGGGTGAGCAGGCCGAGGTATCCGGGGATTCTGTCCAGCAGGTGCTCGGCGGAAATCCGAAACCATGCCTGCGCGTGCGGGTGGATTCCCCGGTCGTATATGCCCGGATCGGTTGTGCTTGGATCCGGGTAGGCGGCGTCGTACCAGGCATTGGCGTCGGCCCACCACTCGTAGTCTTCACGGTTCAGCCGGCCGTCCCGCGCCAGGGCGTTGGCTAACCCGAATATGCCAATCCGGGCTCCGCGGGCATTCGGTTCGGTTGCCTCATACCTGACGAATTCCTGGTCTGCATCCTTGCATGCGGGCCGCCTGCGAAGCGTGCAGGGGAGCCTTCGCCACTGCGTCTCACTGCCATGGCGATCATAGGCGGCTAGATGCACAGTGCTCGGAAAAGGGATCGGCATCCCAGATATGCGGCGAGGTGGCCTCGGGCGCCAGCTCCCCCTTGAGTAACTTTGACCCTGAGCGCAGGCTGGAGAAGGGTTCTCCATATATCACTTCTAAGTGGAGCCCGCCTCAGAATGACAGTGACATTTGCGGTTGGGTCGAGAATGTCGTTACATGGTTTGTTTCGCTGGCTCAGGAGTCCTGATGGCATTGCGCATCGGTACATTCAATGTCCAACTATTCACCGACACTCAGGCGAAAGCAGCGGCTAAGGACTATGTGGGTGCTGCAGCCGCGCTGACCGAATTTCTGCATGCGGTGGCTACGGGTCAGCTGTCCACTGTCGACACCGCGCAGCAGGCCAAGGGTCTCCGTTTCGTCGAGCGGATTCTGGACGCCCCCTACGATGTTGTGTGCCTTCAGGAGATGTGGAGTCTGCCTGCGTGGTGGGTAATGCGGGATGCGTTGCAGGCTGGCGGCTATGTATTCACCGAGGGCAGCTTGGAGATACGCCACAATTTGCCGACGCCGCGCCCGGAAAAGGATTGGACCGATCGGGACGTGATCGAGGAGAATGTCGCCAGTTGGTCAGGGCCAGCCGGGAGCGGTTTGGCGGTGGCTAGCAGAATCGCGCCAGTGCCCTTCACATTGCCGGGCGATACATCCCCGCGAACCACTGCCTTCGGTGTCTTTGAGCAGGTAGGTGGTTCCGATGGGCTGTCGGACAAAGGTGGGTTAGTGTTCGCGCTCGATGTACCTAAGTTGGGGCGGACAGTGGTCGCGGCGTCTCATTTGCAGGCCGACTATTCGTTGGACGGTGACCCGACATATGAGGGCATCCGTCAGGCACAGCTGCAGCAATGGGATGATTTGATCGGGCAAGTAGCCGAGGTGGTTCACACGACCCGGATCGTCGCCTGCGGGGATCTCAACGTGCGTGCAGAGCCGCAGGTCCCGGCGACTGCGGGAACGCCGCCACGCAGTGCAGAGTACCTGCACACCTTCGGATGGTCCCCGGGTACACCAGCAAGCAATCGGTTCGGTGCCAGACTCGTTGATGGTTGGACTTTCAGTAGTCCGGAGGAACTGGCGGTGACGAATCAGGACCGCCAGCGACTGGACATGGTCTGCAGCGGGACCGGGACGGAGCGCCCGGCGGTGGTCCGCCACATCATGCTCGCGCGCAATATGCTCACGCCCAGCACTCCATCACTTCTGGAACCCACTCCCATAGGGCGCGGCCCGCTGAACGGACGCGGCGGCGACCGGTGGGAGAGCGATCATATGGGGGTCAACGCGATTATTGGACCACCCGCCGAACATGGGACCCCGGTACAGGCCCGGCCGATGCCCCTTGATCCGGGGCAATGGGGTCACTGGAATGCGATTCTCGACAACGGTGCCCCGCGGTGGTTGCTGCTCACCGAGCCCGGAACCTACCGGGTAGAGATTAAGGACCCGACAGGAACCGACTCACGCTTTTTGGTGTTCGAACCCCATGATCTCTCCGCACCGTTTGCCTGGTTGGACCCTGAGGGTAGACAACCCGAGCCGATAGCCGCATCGGGGGAGTTCCCAGGCTACGCCGCGGAGGTGCACCGGGTTGGCGGCCCGCTTACGCCGCTCTACGTGCGGGCTCAGGCGGAAACAGACGCAACTGTGAGAGCGACAGTGCTCGCTTACCGCCACGCGGGCATCACCCCCGATGAGGCGATCATCATCGACCCCGACGTCGAACACCAGCTCACGATCGCATCCAATCAGGACGATATGTGGGTGGAACTCCAACCCGACGGACCCCCTCTGGACCCTGATCCGTCGCAGATGCAAACCATCCGGATCGAAGTACACGGAAGCGTCGTAAAGGTCGAGGTACAGGACCTTGGGTTGTCGCCGCTGCCGAACACGCTCGTCGAACCCGGCGTCACATTCAACGGGCTTCAGGCGACGATTCGGCTTCGGGGACCGCAGAGGGTGCTGGCTCGAATCCAGGCGGCCTCCGTTGCAGATACGTTTCGTGTCCGCTGGGTCACTGACCTAAAGGTGCTGCACGGGGCGCTCTACGAGGGTACTGCCCCCGCCAGCAGCTGGGATCTCAAACTCCACGTAGATGACGAGACTGGAGCCGATTTTCTCGGTGCGGACGAAATCACCGTTTCGGGTCAGGCCGACGCGGCGCCCATGGGTCAAATCTCCGCGAATGATTCCGACACAGGAGAGAACATATCCCTAACGGCCATGGATCCGACCCGGTTTATCGACGAGTGCGTCATCACTATCACTGAGGACGATGTCGATGGCGACGCCGTGGGGGGTGTCATCCTTCCGGCAGATCTACCAGTTGGCGTTATGCTTCCAGCTCGCTCGCGACGACGTGCAATACGGGTGGGATCAGGGACCTACGCCCTGTTCTACAATCTCAGTGGCTGGCTGCGCCGCAAGAATTTGTAGTCGCCCCCAGTCGCCCACCGGCAACAATCTCCAGGTCTACCGGTCCTATTTGGAGAGGCCTGCGACTCTATATGCAGGCCCACCCGCGGAGCTGCTCAGGGACGGGCGACGTCGTTGCTTGTGACCGTGTCCTACCTCGGGTTCCTGCTTGGTCCTGTCTATGTTGGGAATTGGGTGGACACGGCAGGGCTGCGCGGTGCGATGGCCGCGGTGGCTGCCCTCGGCGTCGTCCTCCTTTTGCTTGCGCCGTCTATGCTTCGCCGTACCCGTTCCACGTCTGAACCGAGAAATGGATGAAAATGTTCGAGAACATGTTTTGGCTGAACGAACCCGGCAGCTGGAACGACAACGGGGACTCACTCACTCTGGAAACTGCTGCTTCCACGGATTTCTGGCGGAAAACCCACTACGGATTCATCCGCGACACCGGACATTTTTTCTCCACGGAAGTTGCCGGTGACTTCACGGCTACCGTCACGTTGGCCGGCGATTTCACCTCGCTCTATGATCAGGCGGGCCTGATGCTCCGGATCGATGAGCGATCGTGGCTGAAGGCGGGAGTCGAGTACAGCGACGGCGCGCTTCAGCTCAGTACGGTGGTCACCAACGGCACCTCGGACTGGTCGCTGTCTCCTCTCGGAACGGCCCAGGATGAGATAACCCTGCGGCTGACCCGTCAGGCCACCGCGGTCCACGTGCAGTACCTGGAATCCGGCGGCCCGGCCGGACATTGGAAAAGCCTGCGGCTGGGTTACCTTCCAATGGAAAGTCTTTGCCAGGTGGGGCTGATGGCCTGCTCGCCGGAACGCGGAGGATTGACCGTCCGTTTCACGAACTTCAGCGTTGTGCCCTCTGACGGGATCAACCTGCATCCCTGAGACAGTACGGGAGGCCTCAGAGTAGGGAACCGGACCGGAGTAAATTTGCGATGTCCCGGGCGCATGCCTCGGTCTTACGATTTGTGGTGTCGACAACGACATCGTAGGCCACCCCGGTATGCACAGTCAGGGCCTGGTGTCGCGCCATGCCTTCCACGCGGTCGGACCGCTGCCCTTCCCGGAAGGCTGCGACATCAGAGTTGCAGCGCACTCCCACCCACATCATGGCTATCCCGCTGAACGTCGCTCTCAAACGCTCCTGACCGGCGCCGCCTGAGAGGACAACCTCATCAAGAATCAAGCGGGCACCAGAGCGCGCCATGTTGCTCAATCCCATGTACCACGCACGCTCAAGGTCCCGGTGCTCGGCGGTAAAGGAGATCGTGCCGTCGGGCTCGTAAGTGATTCCGGCGCGCGGGCTGTCGCCCCGATCGGGAAGTGCGTCGATGAAGGTATCCACGCCGAAGGTCAGCCAGATACCCGGAAGCAGTTCCTGCAGAGCCCGAGCGATCGAGGACTTTCCGGAGCTGGAGCCTCCGTTCAGCACGATTACCTGGGGAATTGGGTCGGGAGACATTCCGCGAGCCTAACCAGAAACCGGAGAGGGGCCAAGCCGCGGAAACATGGAGTACTTTCCACTTGCGAAAGTGATAAGTGAGTGTCATGCTCCTCGTATGGAAAACTTCGATGCAGCTCTCCGTGCCGCCGACCGCGCTGCTGCCGCCCCTTTCACGCAGACGCCCCGCATCTCTGCGTGGTATCCGTTCGCCATGGCCGCCTACTTCACTGCAGTTGCTGCAACGTATCCGCTCCTGCGGGACGGCCGCATCATTCAGGGCGTCGGCCTGCTCCTGGCGGCCGTCGCCGCCGTGCTGATCCTTACGCTGACCATCCGGGCGCGATGGGGTACATGGCCGCGTATGGCTGTAGCTCCTACCGAGATCAAGCGTGCGTACATGCTCTTCATTGTTTTGGCCGTGGCCGCCTTGATCCTTTCCGCAGCCATCTGGAGCTGGTTCGGTGATACCACCGGGCTGGTCGCGGTCTTCCTCACCGCGCTGGTTCTCGTCTCGGCCTATGAGTTCCGGCTGTACCCCAACGCCGCCCGGCAGGTACGGCAGCGCATGGCATGAGTTCCCCACTGGACGGGCTCGACCCGACACTCAACCAGCCCAAACGCCTGGCCGCGATCGCCATGGTGGCCGCGAGCACCTCATGCGACTTCGCGTTCCTGCGCGAGCAACTCCAGATCAGCGATTCAGACCTGTCCAGGCACATGTCGGCACTCAATCACGCTGGCTACGTCTCCGTGCGTAAGAGCGGCAGCGGCCGTGGCAGCACCACGACCTACTCGATCACGCCCGCTGGCCGCACCGCTTACGGGCGGCACCGCGACACGCTGACCCAATTCCTCGCCGCCCACGACCCGGGTGAGAGCGGCGGTTAGGGCCGCTAGACTAACCCCGTCTCACGTTCGGCATGTGACGCGGGACGGCATGACCAGGTTTCGGAAACCACCGGGGGAATCAGTATGAAGAAGCTCGTCGTCGCGCCTTGTCTTGCAGCGCTGCTGCTCGCTACGGCCTGTGCTCCGTCGTCGCAGGATCCAGCTTCTTCCACCGCCGGGGGCGATGCGTCGCCGTCCCGGACACCCGCTGCTGTTTCGGCGAGCCCCTCCCGGACACCCGAGCCCACCGCGACGGAGCGGCCAACGCTGGGCAAGCCCGCCTCCTACGAGGAAGGTTTTCCCTACGCGACCGGTGCACTGCCGGCGCGGTGGCTGAGCCAGGCCGGCTGGTACGCCCGGAAAGGGGCCGGGGCGGAGGTCATCGGCGACCTGACTGCCTTCGTCGATCAGGATCTGGAGACCCGGGACCAGACACTCGTGGTGACGGACAGTGCCGGCGACATCCTGTATCGGTCGCCGTCCCTCGGCCTGGACCCGGAACAGCGCGTCGAGCCGGCCCTGGACCGGGTGCGGCAGAATGGGCAGGAATTCTTCACGTTCTACCAGATCGGCGTGCCGCTCCAGCCAGGCGCCGGGCAAGGTGGCGCTGATCCCGTTGCCCAGCTGATCGTCGTCGACGCGGCAGGGAAAGCAGCCGTCGTTGAAGAGGATGTGGCCGGCTACCGCCCCACGTCGACACATGACGGTAACGGTGCCTTGGCCTTGACCGCGACCGACGGCAGCCTCGGCATGCAAAGCGGTATCGCAGCCGGCCCCGACACCCCCGGGTTTGTCCGGGTGCTCAATGCCGAGACAGGAACGCTGGAGCAGATTCCGGAACTCGAGGGGCAGTCCTGGCTGGCCCGGATCGACGGGGTGGATGTGTACCGCTCGCCCCGGGCAGCGAACCCGCAGCAGGGTCTGCCGGAGGCAACGCTCAGCATTGGTGAATGGTCGACGACGTTCGCGGACCATCCGTCCGGGTCCATCGTCTTCGGCTCCACATTCGTCTCCGTCCGCAAGGTCGACGAGACGTGCGAGTCCGTCGACGTGCACACCGGACAACCGGTTGTCTTCGAGGGCGCGGCACAGGGATGTGCCTTCCAGGCGGCCCGGCTGCCCGGATACGCAACAGCGGCCAGCCCGAATGGTGAGCTGTACCTGATGCACTGGCAGAACGAGCAGGGCGTTGACGCGCAGTGGGTGGTGAACCTGACGACGGGGGAGCAGAAACGGATCGACCCGGCGTCGGACTTCCACCCCGTCATGGTCTCCGACGCGGGCGAGGTGTACGGCAGGAACTCCGCCGGGGATAGAACCGGGTATCTGAAGTTCCCGGAGCAGGTGGTGCCGCAGTTCGACGAGACGAAGCGCGACCTCCCCGCGGCGATCACCAGTGAGGGCCTGGCAATGTTCAAGTACGAGGACCTGCCGACCTACTTCGCGCTGCCGGTGGACTAGCCCGTTCAGGCTGGCGTCATCGGCAGGCGACCGGCTGCTGCACGAAACTGGTTGGGCCGGCCGGCACGTAACCGCTGAGTTCGTTGCCCTCGGCGTCGAGCTGTACGGTGTATTCGCTGGATTCAACCAGCCGGTATCCATTGAAGGTGGAAGCGCCGTCGACGGTGAGCACTCCGCCGGTGGCGTTCCACGCCAGGGTGTAGTTGCCCGCTTCGATTGGCCGGTAGCCGTCGTCGGTGTGCCACTCGCCGGCCAGCCGGCCGATTCCGTAGCGGCCCACCGCGTAAACCCTGCCGCTTCCGGACGTGAAGAACGAGGACTCCCGCACCGCTGCGCGGCAGCCCTCCGGCCCCTGGGGCTCCAGGATGAAGCTTTCCGTCCCTGTAATGAGCAGCGATCCGAAGGCGAGACTTGCGACCGCGGCGGAGGCGAGGAGGGCCGGGACCGAGGAACGCGGCCGGGTATTCGGGTGGTCGCCATTCCGGCTCCACGAGCTGAGCCACCGGAACGCCAGTGCTACCAGGAGCAGTGCGATAGCCGCCATCCCGGGACTGACGATCCAGGAACCGATAACCAGGACCCACCCGGTGGCTGATGCCAGGATGCCCACCAGTCCAAGCAGCAGGCAGGCGCCCGGCACAACAACACGCAACGCACCTGTCCGGTAGCGAGGTTCGTTGGAGTCCATCGTTTACAGCCTTTCCCGGAGCCAGGTGTTTGCCCGCGCGACCGCTTTCCCGATCTCGTCCGCGGGCCGGCCGTTCACCAAGGCGAACGCGACTTGCTGCAGCCGGAAGGTGTTCCGCCGGACGGCAGCCCGGCGCACGTCCGCGGAGCCGGCGATCAGCGGCAGCTTATCCCACCCGTTCCAGGCGCCGATGCAGGCAAGATCGGTGGAACGGTCGCTGCGGGACGCCAGATCCCAGTCCAGGACCCCGACTATCCGGTTCCCTTCCCAGAACACGTTGTGTCCTGCGAGGTCACCATGGGAAAACACGTCGCAGGCCCGTTCGAGGTTCATCAGGGCGGCGACTGCATCCGCCGCCCGCTCCTGAACATCCTGATCGAGACGCGGCAGGACCTCTTCGCATTGGATCCGATACCAGTCCGCACCGCCGCAGAAGACCAGCGGTTCGGTCAGCAACCCCTCGATCGGCTCAGTGGCAATGGAGGACACCGAGCCGAGCAGGTCCTGAAGCTGGCCGGGGTCGCCTTCACCTGCCGGGCAGGGCCCGCCCGGGATCAGCCGCGTGGCGACAGCCGAAAAACCCTCGACTTCCACGACCGGTCCCAGGGACCGGGGGAGGATGAAGCCGACCGACTCCGGGATGCTGTCCACCAGCTGCTGCCGCTTCCGCATAGCCGCTGCCGTTGCGGGATCCCGTCCGATCCGAACCGCGGCGGTGCCGTCCAGCAGGACCACGGTATGGGCCGATCCTATTTCCACAATCGACCGGGGAGCCGCCTGCGCCGCCGGAGGCAGCCCTTCAATGGCGGCATCCACCAGGGCATGCAAACTGCGGTTCTCAATTGTCCCCATGACCCGAACCTAACAGGGCCGCCGAAGTGTTCCAGGAACCTACGCTGATCCGGACACCGGCCCCCTCAGAGCCGGTCGACTCGAAGCCGGACCCGTTACGGCCGGTCCGCGGCCGCCCGCTGGCGTCCTGCATGGGTGCGGGCCTTCATCCGGTTTCCGCAGACGGCCATTGAACACCACTTGGCGGTTCCCGGCCTGCTCCTGTCGATGAGAAACAGGTTGCATTCGTTGTTGGCGCAGGCGCGGAGGCGGCCGGGAAGCTCATGGAGCACCCGTGACCAGGCAATCGCCGTACGGAAGGCTAGCCGCTCGTCCTCCGGCGCCCGGACTTCCCAGCGGAGACCCTGCGGAGTGACCCGGGGAACCAGGACGCCGTCACCCAGCGCTGTCGAAAGGCGGGACAGCGCGTCCTTGGACTCCCGGACGGCGTCCTGCAGGCACTCCCGCATCCGTCGCAGCTGTGCAAGCTCGGCCGGTGAGCCGGTGCCCCCGTAGCGGGCGGCCAACTCCTTGCCCGCTGCGCCTGACAGTTCGTCCGTGGGTCTGCCTGCGACCACGGGTGCGCTGTTGAGCACCGCCAGCAGCAGGTCTTCATCGTTGACCATCGGATTCCTTTCACGGGGGTGCACGGGACGCTTTCCATGGTAGCGTCCGCATAACCAGTAAATTGAATGATAGGGGTTAGTCCCATGGTTGCCGTCCACCACCGCACTGTTTCCGTCAATGGCCTAGACGTGTTCTACCGCGAAGCCGGTCCCGCGGATGCCCCGGTGCTGCTGCTTCTGCACGGGTATCCCACAAGCTCACACATGTTCCGCCACCTCATCCCCAGGCTCGCCGGGAAGTACCGGGTAATTGCCCCGGACTCCATCGGTTTCGGCCGGTCCTCGGCGCCCTTAGCTGAAGAGTTCGCCTACACTTTTGCCTCGCTGGCCGACGTCACGCGCGGTTTCCTGGCGGAACTCGGCGTGAACGCCTACACGGTCTACACCCAGGACTACGGCGCCCCGATCGCCTGGCGTCTGGCGCTGGCCAACCCGGCAGCGGTGGAAGGGGTGATCTCGCAGAACGGCAACGCCTACGAGGAGGGATTTGTGCCGGGTTTCTGGGCTCCCATCTGGGCCTACGGTGCGGACCCTTCGCCGGAAAACAAGGCGGCCCTGCGTCCGGCGCTTGGCCGGGAGGCAGTTGAATGGCAGTACAAGCACGGCGTTCCGGATCCCACCACCGTGGACCCGGACGCCTGGGAGCACGACCTGGCTCTCTTGGCCCGCCCCGGCGTTGACGAGGCCCAGCTGGCGCTCTTCGGCGACTACCACACCAACCGGACCCTGTATCCAGCCGTCCACGAATGGCTTCGTTCCACCCAGGTTCCGGTGCTTGCCGTGTGGGGACGGAATGACGAAATCTTCGGTCCGGCCGGAGCACGGGCGTTCCTCCAGGACGTCCCCAAGGCCCGCGTGGAACTGCTCGACGGCGGCCACTTCCTCCTGGAGTCACACCTCGACGAGGTAGCGGACATCATCCTTGACTGGCGGTCCGGGTTCTGACAGAGGAGTCAGAAACCACTGAATCCTGTCCGATACCCCGTGATGAACGAGAACCGATGAGACGCGCCGAACTCCTCAACTCGCTGCTGGTGCTGCCGACGATCGAAGCCGGGCATTCCGAAGAGGATGACGCTCGGAGCTCGATATGTTCCAATCGGCGGCGCCGGCTCAGTGCTTGGGGGAGATTATGGTGTTGAGTATGCGCGCGTCTGAGACTGTTCATGCTGAACCCCGGGACGTATTGGATTCGCCGTCCTATAGAGTCAATTTCTGGCAACAAGCATCGCCTCCGCGCGGCTGGGCGTTGGATGCGTACGTCCTGAGCGACGTCGAGGACCTGGCCGAGGTGCAGCAGTGGATAGAGGAGAACGCCCACGGGCGCCGATTCGAGTTGTTCGTCGAGGTGGATAACGAACCCCCGGGTCCTTTCACCAGTCCACGGAAAAGTGGGCTCGTCCGACTGCTTGGAAGTAATCCCAATGCTGGCGTGTCTGTACATATCGGGAGTTTCATACCGCTCTAAACAAGATTCTGGTCGAGACTTCTTCTGAGCGCCCCGGCACAATCAGCCCTCAGCAGTTCCGGGCATCCCATCCATTTCTGCCGGCCTGGCGAGGTTGAATCGCTCCACCAGAAGTGGAAGCGTGTCGAAGTCCATTTGCAGCCCGTATTTGGCATTGGCTTCCGCTAGCGTGCCGAAATCCGGAGGGGCGTCCTCAGGGAAACACCCGCTGATCTCCTGGAAGTACCCGGCGAAACCCGCAGGCGAGATGATTTCCAGAACGCGCGCCGGTTCGTCGTCGGCGTTCCAAAAGGTATGCCACTGGTTCCTGGGCTTCCGGACAAGTTCGCCGGGGCCGGCGTAAAAGACCTCATCTCCTAGGAGGAAGCCAATTCTTCCCCTCGTGACTACGGTGAACTCATCCTCGCGGCTGTGCATGTGAAAGGGTGCCGCAAGTTCTCTCGGCGCGATCAAGTGTTCGACAACCGAGAAGGAGGCCGCTGTTGACTCCGCCCCGAGAACCGTCCGTGCCGTCATCGCGTCATTGAAGCGAATCAGGAGTCCCTCGTCCTTACCGACAGGTCCATAGTTCCTGATGCTCATGGGACCATGTTCCGTCCATCTATGACCGTAGGGAAGGCCCCGGAATTCCGGGAATCAGAAATCGTTGACCTGTCCCCTAGGGGCTGGGTTTACGGTTGGTGCATGGAGAAGCTTTTGCGCTCGGGTGAAGTGGCCGCTGAGACGGGTGTGTCGGTGAAGGCGCTGCGGGGGTATGAGGATCACGGTTTGGTGGTGCCAATGCGTGGGGAAAACGGTTATCGCCTGTACGGGCGGCATCAGGTGAATGTCGTTACACAGGTCCACCGACTGAACGCCCTGGGGATCCCGCTTCGTGACATGGCCGCGTTCGTCGACTGCTTGAACGCTGGCAGCGTTCATGCCGACGCATGCCCGTCGACGCTGACTGAGTATCGTCGGGCGATCGAGCGGATTGATGCGACGATCACAGCTTTGACGCAGCAGCGCACCCTGCTGGTGGGTAACCTTTCGACTGCGAGCAGGCGAATGCTGGGACAGATGGAAGAAACCGATGCGGCCAACCCGAATCTAGCCCCGCTATCCGGTGACTTGGTGGCCCCGAATGATGACGGAGCCACCGATCATCTACCGGGAATGCTGATGCCTTCCATCGTTTTGCCCTCCACAGACAACGACGACGTCGATCTCGGTGATCTGGGGGAGGGACGGGTGTTGATCTACGTGTTCCCAATGACGGGATCACCGGAGCAGGACATGCCCGAGGGGTGGGATGCGATTCCCGGTGCGCGGGGATGCAGCCCGCATAACTGCGACATGCGCAACCACTACGCCGACCTCGTGCAGGCCGGAGTGCGGCGGGTCTTCGGGCTGTCCAGTCAGCCCGGCTCGTACCAGCAAGCACTCGTTGGAGCCCTGCGGCTCCCGTATCCACTGCTCACCGATGAGGAGCTGTCCCTTGCAGCAGATCCTGGGTTACCTACCTTAACGGCAGGGGATCTTACGGTTTACCGTCGTCTGGCTCTGCTGATCCGTGACGGGCGGATCGAGCACGTGTTCTACCCTGTCTTCCCGCCGGACCAACATGCCGGCGTCGTTCTCGACTGGCTCGCCAACCACCCGGTGGATGGTTTTTCGGAGCAGTCAGCTGGGCATGGCACACAAAACCACTACTAACAGACTGAGATGGAGCTTTGCGGGGCGGGGTTCGTCCGCTTACTCCAAAGTGGTGGCTGTCGTCCGCCCCCGTCGGTACTCCAGAACGGAGCAGATGAGGAACGCAGAAGCAGCCAGGACCAAGACGAGGACCGACGCTGGGCTCCACCATTCCGGCAGCTGCTCGGCGAGCATCATCGTGCCCACCGCGAAAACGATCGAGACTCCGAACAGGTAGCGGCTCCATGCAGTCATAGCCACAGCCTAACCGCGGCCGCGATGCCGAGACGAGATGTTCGATAGCCAATCCTTCGGCGAAACGACCTGGGCGTTCCGCTATTCCAGCGAGGGCAACTCGCGATCGCTCTTCCACAGTTACGACATCGCGACCCTCCAAGCACATCACCCCACGGGACACGCGGTCGATTTCCTGACAATCGATATCTGGGCCGGTTAGTTACACTTTTGAGGCTGCCGGACATTAACAGGGCATGAGCTTACAAACCGTCCGGAAGGAACAAGTGGTCTTGGAAAGGGAGAAACGCTTCCTGGCCACGCATGCCGCCTGTCATGACCGCATTTACCGGTATTTCCGCCGTCGAACAGATAATGCCGCAACCGCAGAAGACCTGTGTGCCGAAGTCTTCCGGATTACGTGGGAAAAAACGAGCCAGAACGAAAGCCCTTCGGTGATGGTCGTTTTCGGGATCGCGAAAAACGTGCTCCGCAACCACGACCGGTCGGCGCTTCGGTCCTCCAGCCTCCTCGGGGCTCTGCAACTCGAACGGGACCAAGAGCGCTGCCGTGATGAATCGTCCATCCATGAGGCGCTGAGCCGGCTTCGCCCCGACGATCGTGAAGTACTGCTGCTGACCTATTGGGACGGCTTCAGCTCCACCGAGGTTTCGGACCTGCTTAACACCAGCGCCACCGCGGTCAGGATGCGTCTGCACCGGGCCCGCAAGGCGCTGAGTCACCTACTTGAACCGGAAACGCAGCCAGAGGGAGCAGAAAGATGAGTAAAACCAGCATGCCGGGCGGCATCGAACGTCTGCTTCAATCGGTCGATCCCGGGCACTCCGTCAGCGAGGCCGAGGTGGCCACGAGCCGGGCCAGATCCCTCTCAGTCATGAGCGCAGATGCCCGCGCAGAAGGCACGACGGTAACCCGCCTCGCAAGCCGCATTCCGCCGCACACCACATCCAGGGGCAGCCGACCGCGCGTCCGACGCCGCCTGGTGCTGGCCTCGGCGGCTGCCGCCTTGCTCGTAGGCGGCATCGTGATTGCCGACGTCGTGCGGCCGAATGGCCCGGGAGCAACCGCCGAGGCGGCCGAGGTCCTGAACGATGCGGCGGAGGCAACGATCCGCACATCCGACCCGCTGGTTGGACCCGGGCAGTACCTGAAAATCGAAACGAAGGCCCTTACCTATGGCGGCATGCAGGCCGCCGACGGCAGCGACATTTCCTGGCAGGAAACGGTTAGCGATCAGCTGTACATACCGGCGGACAAGGAGGCGGAATGGGTATGGGACCGCGGCGAGCGGATCCCCCTTGAGTCCTCCTCGGACGCCGCCAAGGCTGCGGCCGCTGAAACCGCGAAGTTGTTGCAGAAGGGGAAGGGCGGCCTCCCGAACCCGACGGTCGGAATTCAGCGTGCTCCGGGCGGAGCCTTCTACGGGACCGCGCCGATGGTCATTATCGGCACGTCCCTTCAGGACGCAGGAAGTCTGCCCCGGGATCCGCAGGCCTTGCTGGACCTCATCTATGAACGGACGAAGGGCGCCAATAAGACGCCGGAAAGGGCGGCTTTCGTAACCATCGCGGATGGTTTGCGCACCGGAGCCGTTCCGGCCGACCTGCGCGCCGCCATGTACAAGGCTGCCGCCCTCATCCCCGGCGTCGTCGTGGGGGACCGGCAGGCAACAGTCGACGGCCGGACAGGAATTGCGATCGGCCTCGCTTCTCCGGAGGGAACGTCAAGGGATGACATCATCATTGATCCCGCCACCGGGCTGGTGATCGGGGAGCAGGACGTACTGCTGAAGGACTTCTCCGGCTCACCCGCAGGGACCGTCTCATCCTGGACTTCCGTGCAGACTTCCGTCGTGGACTCCGCACCCTGAACATCAAGGGAACCGTTGCCAGCCAGGAATGGTTCCAGGACCCGGGGTGATCGGACCCCGGGTCCGCCGTTGCTTGGCGGGCGGGCGGTGCGAGCCCTACGAGTCCGCCAGCTAGTCGTTCCACTTTGAAAGCATTAGTGGACCGAAAATCCTCCATCAACGGTGATCAACTGCCCGGCGACGTAAGCCGACGCAGCGCTGGCAAGGAACACAGCCGCGCCTGCGAAGTCCTCGGGCAGGCCGTTTCGCCCGACGAGTGTGCGCCTGGCCAGAGCTTGGACGGCAGCTGGGTCCGAGCTGAGCCGCTTATTCAAGGGGGTTTCCACGAAGCCTGGCACCAATACGTTTGCGGTGACACCGTACGGTGCCCAGGCCTCGGATTGGGACCGGGCCAGGGCCTCGATGGCTGCTTTTGATACCCCGTAGGCACCACTTGACGCGAACGCCCGATGTGCCTGCTGAGAGCTGATGTGAATGATCCGGCCGAAACCGCGTTCGGCCATTCCGGGCGCGAGGCGCTGACCGAGGATGAATGGCGCCTCGAGGTTGACTCGCATGGTCTCATCCCAGGTGGCCTCGTCGAGCTCGGGCATCAGCGGGCGAAGATTGATGCCAGCTGAGTTAACCAGGATGTCGACGTCGCCGGCAGCATCGGCAAGAGCGTGTGCTCCCTGGCGGGTTGCGAGGTCCACGACGACTCCGTCTGCGGACCCTCCTGCCTCGCGTATTTCCTCTACTGCCGCGTCGATCGCCGCTGCGGTCCGGGCCGCGATGAGGACGTGTGCGCCCGCTGCGCTGAGTGCGAGTGCGATCGCTTTGCCGATACCCGAACTTCCTCCCGTCACGAGTGCCACGCGCCCATGCAGGCCGAAGAGATCACGGAGATACGTTGATGAATCCATCGCATGAGCGTAACGCGGAGCATGGTGCTCTCTAGACATGGGTGATTGGTAGATTCGGCTCTAATCGTCGCGGAACGCGTTCCCGGTTTCGCCTGGAGCATTTTGGAGAAGGAAGACGGGGGTCATGGACGTTGTCCTGCGCACACCAGGTGTAGACGAGCTCGGCGAGATCTGCAGCGTTTTGGGGGACTGGCAGCAGGACGGGGGACCGCTGCATCTACACCCAGGCGATCTAGGCTGGTTCTCCCTACGGGGGCCCGCCGCCACGGCGGCTGCGACGCGCGTGTGGTCGCAGGGTGACACGATCCTTGCTATTGCCCTTCTCGACGGTCCCGACCTGTTGCGGTTCGCCATCGATCCGACGCGGCGCCGAGATACCAGCCTTGCCCTTCGCATCGTTGTTGACGTCAGCAACCCGCTGGCCGGAATCCTCAGCGCAGGAGCAGCAACCATCGAGGCGCGCGGTGCGGATGCTTTGATCGAGCAGCTTGCACAGAACGACTGGTCGCCCGACGATCCGTGGACACCGCTGCACCACGATATGGCAGCCTCTCCTAAGGCCTCGGGCTTCCGAATTGAGACCGTCGAACCAGAGAACACCGCTGAGTGGGTGGCTGTTCACTGGTCGGCCTTCCGAGGTACCCCGATACCTGACGAGCGCATCCAACATTTCGTAGATGGATGGCGCCTGGCTACCGAAAGCCCCTTTCTCGACGTCGCGCGCATACTGTCCCTGCGATGCCGTGACGGTCACGTCGTCGCTGTCGCCGCGGTGTGGTCCGCTGGCGGAGGGCGTCCTGGATTAATCGAACCACTAGCAGTACATCCGGAACACCGGGGCCGCGGATACGGCACAGTCATGACACATGCGGCAGTGGACGCCCTGAAGCAAATGGAGTCCTCGAGCGCCATTGTCTGCGCGGAGACCTCCAACGCGGGAGCCCTCGCCACCTATCTGGCGGCAGGATTCACGGCGCACCCGGAAGTCACCGACTGGCATCGAAGGGTCTGACACCCCTGCCCACTTGGCCTGTCTACATATCAGCGCTTCAAAATGAATATTCCGTCTGGACCGGTACCAGTGTTCAGTGCACCAGGTTTGGCATAGACGCTCACCGACCAGCCTGAGTCCTTATCGAAAGCGCCGAGGTGCCAATCCGAGAATCGATTCAATAACGGTAGCCCTGCGAAACCGGCCGCAGCATCCTGGGTCTTCGGGCCGCCCCTTGCCTCAACGGTCGTACCAACCACAAACAGACCACCATCAACCAAGAACCCACAAACGCTCCTGAAAGCCTCCTGCAAAGCCTCGTTAGAAAGGAATGCCGGCACGTTTCCCGACATCAAGATGACCTCGTATCTGTCAGGAAGACCCTCATGACACAAGCGTTCATCCGATAGTTCCTCCACAGGCAGCCGTCGATACCAACCCCTATCGAAGATGTCAGCGGCGACATCCAAAACGGCACGAGTCGGATCAATGCCGTACGCCTGATGCCCACTTCGACGCAGCGCACTAACTGCCGAGCCGATGCCACACCCAATGTCGAGAATCCGGCTGTTGCGGGGGGCCAGCATGTCTATAAACCGTGCATCGACCTCGAGGTCCATTCCTTGATCCACTAACTGGCGCATCTTTTTTGCGTAGGAATCGAGGTCAGCACTTGGCATCATGAGCATCAGACTAACTGGCGACGTGGCCACCGACGGCGTTCGTAGGGCGATCCCTCTGCGCTGCGGCATTCGGGCGGCCATACGCTAGCGGACGCAAACCTATAGGGGATTGTTTCGTGCTGTTCGAGTGGTGAGTATGGACGTCAGCAGGGACCACTAACCGGTCATGACGTAGAACCAAATCCGGGCCCCGTTGCTCAATTCGTACTGTCGCCTCGGGTGCGTTTTTCTACTCAAAGACCATGGTGGTCTCAACCGGTCAACGCACCGCGGTTTAACCAATTTTATTGACGGGGCTGCGGCATGGCCGCGATTGCTCGTCACTGCACTTCGCGGTAGATCTCTCGTTCGAGAGACTGAGAATAGTTCAGCGAGTTCGGCCTTGGTGTGCGCACCTTTCTCGCGGAGTTCAAGCAAGTGCCGGCGCTCCGAAGCAGATAACTTCGGCGTTTTACCCCGTGGCTTTGGCCACTGTCATGCCCTCGCTGGTACTCATACGAATGAGATCGGCCTCGAATTCAGCGACCATGCCGAGGACGTTGAAGAGAAGGCGCCAGACGGGATCCGTGGGGTCGTAGACGCTGGTACCCAGGCTCAGTGATACGCCCTTGCGTGTGATCTCGTCGGCGATGTCGCGAGCGTCAGGAAGGGAACGCGCGAGGCGGTCGAGTTTGGTAACAACCAGAGTGTCCCTGGATCAGACGGCAGCCATGGCCTCACGCAATCCTGGCCGCGTGCGGTTTGAACCCGGTGAGTCCGTGATCGACATAGATGTTCTCGGGGGGGGGGGGCAACTCCGAGGACCGCGAAGCCGTCCCGCTGAGCGGTGAGGTCTTGTTCGTAGGGTGAGACGCGTGCATATCCAATCTTCACCCCGATAGTGTTGCAGATAAGGTGTCCTCTCCGCGCAAATCACCGTACAGGTCTTACGTACATCGGGGTGTCAATGGATAAACAAGGTTTTGCCGGAGTGCATAAGTGCACGGTGAGGGACCGGCTTGCTGGCGGCGTTCGGGGCACTCATGTGCCTAGGAAATCTATTGTGGCCAACGTGCTCAATGTTGCGGATTGGATAAATCGAGCGCTGCGCCTCCAGGAAAACTATTCACCCAGCGGTAGGCGGTGGGCCGGGACCATTTCATTCGCCACGTGGGCGACGGGCTGACCGGATATGACGCGCTGGACCAGGACCATTCATCCGGCTGGGCTCAGGCAGGCGAGATGTGAAGACCTCTTAGGTTCGATGTGTTGCGTAACCACCAACCTAAGAGGTCTTCCCTATGTCCCGTTTAATTAAGTTCCCGTCTCAGTACTCGAAGGGCCGCCAGCAGCCGGGTTCAATAGAGTATGAGCGGATTGAATAGACCCGCCGAGCACTCGCCCCCATATCCTTCATTAAGTTGGCCATCTTGGTTTTCGTGAGTTGGCTCAACGGACCGGGGCGCCTGGGCCTAGTGGGATTCCAAGCGACCACCAGAGGAAGAACAAGCCCGTCCAACACACGGTCATGCATATAGCTAGTGGGAGCGTGTGTGAGGCAAGGGTTCCTATACCTGCACTTTTTTGGTAGCGCTGCATGAAGCCCAATGCCATGATGAAATATGGGCTCATAGGAGTAATTGAGGTTGACCCCGAGTCGGCAATCCTGAAGAGAGCTTGAGACGTCTCAGCGGGTACGTCCAAAAGCATTAGCATCGGAACAACAACAGGGGCGGTAATTGACCACATGGCTGAACCGCTTGTGATCATGATGTTCGTTAGTGAAAGCAAAACGAGCACGATGAGGAAGATCACCCAGATCGGTGCACCAATGTCCCGGAGCGACTCCGAGGAACTCACTGAAATCAGTGTTCCTATGTTCGTCCATTTGAAATAAGCGAGAAATTGCGCGATAGCGAAAAATAGAACTAAGACCGGTGCGAAAGACGCCAGGCCCTTACCCATCATCGTGGGGACATCTGCTGCTTCCTTTATTGCTCCTGTCCGATAGCCATAAACAATACCGCCCAAGCCGAAGAGTAAGGCGATGATGAAAGCTATACCATTCAGGAAGGGGGAATCGCCAAAGTCTTCTGCGTTGCCGAGCGGCGCCCCGGGCAACGCGGTGAGCATAATAAGTGCGATTATCGCCAGTGCGAGAGCGAGCATGGCCCATCGCAGGGCAACGCGCTCGTGGGTGGTAATAACAAGGTTGTCGTACTCGGCATCCTCGTCGGCCTCCAAATTCGTCCGACGAGCAAGGACTGTCTCGGTAACGACCGTGATCACCAAAGCCAACAGGAATGAGCTTGCAATATTAAAGTACCAATTGCCTATTGGGGTCACTACGATGGTCGGGTCGATAATTTGCGCTGCGGCGGTGGTGATTCCAGCAAAAATTGCATCGTTCGGTGTCGGTATTGGACTGGCGTCGTAGCCGGACGCGATGGCGGTATACGCCACCACAATTCCTAATACAGGCGAACGGCCAGCTGCTCTAAAGGCCAAAGCCCCAAGCGGTACCAAAATGACGTAAGCAGCGGCTGAGGCTACGTGAGCGACTGTCCCCATGAACGCCACCATAAAGACGATCAGCCACGCGGGAACTCGTGCAACCGAGATTTTTAAAGCTGTAGCCAGCATGCCCGTTTGTTCGGCAATAGACACACCCATAATCACCACCATGATTGTAATCAAGGGCGGAAAATCAGCATACGCCTGAGTTGCGCTTTCCAATGCCATAGCCAGCCCTGGACCGCTCAGCAGGTTCTTTACTGGCGTCCATTCACCGGTGCCTGGGTCCATGGCACCACTTCCAGCTGCTGAAAGGATGGCGCTCGTTAGTGCCAGCAGAAGTGCGAGTATCCAGAATAGCCAAAATGGATGCGGCAACGCGTTGCCGACTCTTTCAATTACGTTGAGAGCACGTATTACCCAGGGAAGACGTTCCTGAGTCGTCGTGGCTGGTGGAGTGGCTGTTGACATGGTAATACTCCTAGGATGGCGAGTGAATAGGAGGTCGGGTCGATGACGGGGCGTCAGAGAGCGAGTAGAGCCGCGGCATAGTCGGTCAGGCACTCCACAATCTCATCGAGAATTTCCTGTCCCTCTGCAGCGGTGACAGTTGTGGGATCGCCAAGAACTCCATTGGGCGCATATTTATCAAAGGTGACGGCAATATTGGGGCCAGTCGCGCGGCTCAGTCGTGCCCGCCCTGTCAATTGGTCTAGTGCAGTGACGCCCGCTCGCAAGGATTTTTGGTCCACTAAACCTGGATCTATCCCCAGCATCTGGGCGGTCTCGCTTTCTCCGGAATGACCGGAGATTTCACTTCTACCCATACGCGAGTTGGCGTTTGGGGCTAGGGAAGTTAAAGGGCTCCAGGCGAAAATAAGATCCGGATGAGTTGCTAGGAGTGATTGCTGGACGACACTCAGGGCACCATTGTTTCCACCATGCCCATTTATTACGAGGATTCGGGTCCATCCCGACTCAGAAAGGCAAACAGCAATCGTCTCGATTATCTGAATGAACAAAGCCGGGGGAAGTGTAACCGTTCCGGGCAAAGATGCGTGATGTGGAGAAACACCGTACGGTATGGCCGGCATAACCAGCGCGCGTCCAACGAAGTTTTGCGCAACACGCTGAGCAACATGCTCCGCGCGGATTACGTCGGTTGCTAGAGGCAGGCCATCACCGTGCTGCTCTACTGCCCCGACTGGCAATAGGAGTAGACGGCCTTCGCCTTGAGCGGTATGCGACTCGGGGGATGTCAACGCTCCGTACGATGTGATCGCGTCACGATCACCTGAGCAGCCCGCGGTCGGTGGCAAGAACGTCATTATTTCGCCCACCCCTCTATAACGAAGTCCTTGATGTTGCGCAGATGTTGTTCGGTACGGTGACTGGCCTCAACGGGGTCGCCTCGTCTGATGGAATCGACGATGTTCACGTGCTCTTGGTGATCGCGTACGCGGTCGTAACGGATGCGGGCAGCTTGCTGCGCATTTGACCGGAGAAGAAGCAGCGCTTCGAGCATTTCGTGAAGCGCTCGGTTGTGGGACGCCAGCGCCAATTGCTTATGAAAGTGTCCAGGGGATACGGGGGTCTGGGCAGAAAGAGCGTGGTCCAGGGCGGCATTCAACGTGTCGAGAGAAGCGTCTTCCCGACGGATTGCTGCCAAGGCTGCAATTCCGGGTTCGATGGCGATACGTGCATCCAGGAGTTCTACAACGGATTCCAGATCTTCCGGCGAATAGTAAGGATTCCTCATAATCCTTCGATCTATTTCCGTACCGACGTAAGTTCCGGACCCATGGCGCATTTCGACCGCCCCCGTCGCCTCCAGGTAACGCAACGACTCCCGGATAGTGGGGATCGTGACCTCAAAACGCTCTGCGAGGACTCGAGCGGAAGGTAGGGCAGTCCCTGGAGTCATATTTTCCGCTCGAATTGATTCTATTATTGCGTGCGTTAATCGCTCACTCAGGCTCAAACCGTGCATGCAACACCCTCCTCGGGGACCAACAAATTTAGATGCTTGTGATGGATATCACGTCATCTAATCATCTGATCACTAAGCTGGTCAAGGAGTGAGGTCTAGTGCCTTACTGCTAACGTTCGCGTCGTGGACATCTCATGGCACGTGCCAGCCCCAACCAGCGGAGACATGACTTGGACTCAACTTGCGCGACTAGTCGCGCGAATTACTTTGTGCTGCATGGTTCACCGACGCCAGGCCTTTCGATTCTCGAACCTCGGGCGCCCGTCGACTACAGCCTCGACGAGTTCTCAAAACGGACAGGTGTCTATGCGACCGAAGACCCAACCTGGGCTATCGCATACGCCGTCCGCTCAGCGTCCAGCCGTGGTTTCTTGAATGCCTGCTTCTATCCGGGCGCCAGCGCCGGGGGCCCATCGGAGCGGCGCATTTTTCTCTCAGTCGCCGGCAAGGAGAACGGCCAGGCTGCTATCAGAGCAGGAGTGGTGTACATACTTCCCAGCAGCAGTTTCACGAGAATGCCCAGCTATACGGACCCCATTCTCGGCCTGATTACAGAGTGCCAGTTCATAAGCACCAAGCCCATCCCTGTTTTGGCAGAAATTTCAGTGCAACCCGCAAACTTACCTCTCGCGCCACTACTCCACGATTTCGAAACTGTTTCCAGGTGCGCGTCTCTGGACCGACTGGGTTTTCCATGGCTTGAAGATTTGGCCTTGCTCAGCGATGCCCGTAAGCCGGGTCCCCACCGCAACGCTAAGCAACGAGGGAAAACGCGCCTGAGACGTTCCGTCTAGGGATCCAATGCCGGACAAGCAGATATACCAACAGTCGCTTCCACGAATCGTGAGAACATCACCGAGTGACCGACGACACTTCGCTTGACCTGCCGCCCCTATATGAGTCCCTGACCTGGCTTACCCCGCTTTCCGAGGAACGTGCCGCTCACCTTGTGGCGTTCTTGTCCGACCCGGCGCCGGCTGAGGTTCTGGACATGGGATGCGGATGGGGCGAACTACTACTTCGGGTTTTGACGTCCGCCCCGCAGGCACGGGGACGCGGAGTGGACAGTGCTTCCGCATCCATCGACCGAGCGAGGCAACAGGCATTGACTCGTGGGCTGCTCAACAGAGCGACGTTTGATTCGGTGCCCGGGGTAGAAGCTCAGGATCACCCCGCGGACGCTGTCATCTGCATCGGCGCGAGCCAAATTTGGGGGCCGCCGGTAGAGGACGCGCAGCCGCTCGACTACGCCGCAGCCCTGCGCGCCCTTCGAGCCCTGGTGCTCCCCGGCGGCCGGCTCGTCTACGGCGAGGCGATCTGGTCAGCAACACCTCATCCGGCGGCTACCGCCCCTCTGGCTGGACGTGATGACGAGTACCTGACAGCAGATGCGTTACGCGAGCAGATCCGCGCCGCTGGTTTCGAGGTGGTGGACGACGACCAGGCAAGCGTTCAGGAGTGGGACGTCTTCGAAGCCGGATACCGCGACAGGTTTACCCGTTGGCTAGAAACACATGATGCCTACCATCCCGCCGCAGGGCAGGTCCGTCGACAATATGAGGAACAGCGCGCTGCATATGAAGAGGGCTACCGAGGCGTACTCGGGATGGCGTATTTCTGCCTAAGGGGGTAGGAGTCCATAGCAACTCACCGTCACATGGCGCGCAGACATGCTGGCGTTCCACCGTCCTTAACGACTCCAGGTAGCTTGATGTGGTGCGGCAGAGGCTGGCTCGGGAACCTTGATGATCGTTAGTCTCAGCCCATGAGCGTATTCCCCAGGTGCTTCACACGGTTCTCGACACTACTGACGTGCGAGGACTGGCGGAGTTCTACCGTTACCTGCTCTGACTCCAGTAGCGGCCAGGAGATGAGCCCGTGGGCGAGGGCATGCCTGACGACGTCGATTGGCTCGTTCTCACTGATGCACACGGCAACCGCAAGCTTGCTTTTCAGCAGGTCGATCATTTGAAGAGAACAACATGGCCGCTGCCTGATGTGCCGATGCAGCTGCACCTCGATCTAACAGTTCCTGACCGGGAAACACTCGAGCATCACCACTCCGGGGCATTGGCGTTGGGGGCAGAGCTCCGCTTCGATCGTACGGATGACCTCAACGAGCCGTTGTGCGTTTACGCCGATCCGGCCGGTCATCCGTTCTGCGTCTTCGTAGCCTGAAGCGAGCATCACGTCCGCTGTCCGTTGAGTGATCGATAAGCGGGACGGGACCCTGCGGTGGTGTTCGCCGCGCTGGCCGCGGAAGCGGAGCCGAAGACGGACTAGGCGGTTCTTCCTGCGATATCTCGAAGGATCGCCAGATTGCGTTCCAGTGCCTGATTGCCGGCACCAGTGCTTGAAATCCAGGTCCTTACGCGACGGCCTGATTGGCGCTTCTCGATGGTGACAAACCCTGCCTCTGCAAGCCTCGTGAGGTTCTGGGAAAGGCTGGAGTCAGACAGTTCTACAGCGTCACGCAGGATATGAAACTCGCATTCATCGACGGATCGCAGGTAGCCCATAATCGAGAATCGCACGGGGGAATGAATCAGTGGGTCCAGTTCATAGCGGGCATGTGTCACCGGGATGCGTCCTTTTGCGACCAGAATTTGGCGGCCACAACAAGGAACGGCGTCGCAGCAACGGCAGAGCAGACCAAACCCAGTCCAAGGCTCTCGATATTATTGCCGAGCGTTGAGACGACCGTACTGAGGATGGCCCAGCAACCGACGGCCAGATATGTGGCGGTCTTGCTACCACGTGGGGCTGCCCGCATTCTGCTCATCGCCAGGACGGCGCAGAGCATGAGGACCAGGGTGCTGGCTGTGACAACGAGAGCATCGGGCCATCCCCAAGGCACGACCGTTCCCCCCGGAATGACGATCAGGAACATAGCTAAGCACGCCCAAGGAAACCAGCGACCATCAGTACGGGCGCGTTTTTGCGCATCAGCGGCGGCTTGGAGCGAAGCGTCGGCACGTTCTTGTTCAGTCATGAGAACAGTTTACGGTTTATAAAGTAGATGTACAGAAGTAACCCGTTTTATTCACCGCTGGTTAATAGGCCCGGTGAAGGTGCGCTAAACGCTGCGGCCCAGGCCGCCCGCGGCGTCGCCCAATGAAGAGCGGTAGCGGACCTCCGTCAGGGTGGAGCCGCCGATGACCTGTTCTTTGGTTGCTCCGTCCAGGGACATGCCCATTCGTTCGTAGAAGTTCCGTCCCCGCCGATTGGAATCCAGCACCCAGACCGAAAACGCAGTGTGCCCGCTTTCGCGCAGCTGATTGGTTGCTGCCTCCCACAAGCTGCGTCCGACTCCCGTGCCGACGTAATCCTCCAGCAGGTAGATGGCAGTGACCTCGCCGGTCTCCGATCCGGCATCTTCGTCGCCGCTGGTGTCGGCGTGGGAGAACCCCGCGACGCCCGAACCGGTCACGGCCACATGCGGTCGAGGCACCTGCCCCTCGCGGATCAATTGCTGCCAGTTCCTTGCTCTCCGCTCGGCGTCCAGCCCGTCGAGGAGGGCATCCGGCATCAGCCCGCGGTAGGCCCATTGCCAGGCCTGGACATGGACCAGCGCCAGATCCCGGGCGTCATTTTCGGTGGCTCGGCGGATTTCGACAGTCGGCATGGGCATCAGGCTATATGCTCAGTCAAATGTCCATCGGCCGTCCGTTTCGGGTGCTACTCAGTGCCAATGCCGCCTCCAATCTGGCGGATGGCCTCGCGTTCGTTTCGATCCCCCTGTTGGCTGCCTCCCTTACCAGCGACCCCCGCCTTATCGCCGGCCTCGCCGCCGTCTATGCGCTCGTCAGATTGGTCGTCGCACTGCCGGTCGGCGTCTGGGTGGACCGCACGGACCGGCGTACGCTCCTTGCCGCAGCCAACCTGTTGCGCGGCGCCTCAATACTCTCCCTGGCCGTCTGCTTCCACTTCGGTTTTGGGAGCCTGGTCCTGCTGTATGTCGCCTACGCCATCCTCGGAACGCTGGAAAGCGCGGCCGATAACGCCGCTGTTTCGCTGGTACCCGCGTTGGTGCGCGGCCAGGACCTCGACCGGGCAAACGGGCGTATCTCCGCAACCCAGCTGGTCGCGGACGAATTCACCGGCCCGCCACTGGGCGGCATACTGTTCGCCCTGGCCGCCACCGCTCCGGTGTTTGCGATGGGCGGACTCTGGGCTGCGGCAGGTTTCCTGGCGCTTGCCCTGCCGCGGACACGGCCGGTCGCCGGCCCGGAGCCCCGCCGGGCATTTTGGCAGGAAGCGTCCGACGGGCTGCGCTGGATCGCCCGGGACCGGGTTGTCGGCGCCCTCGCCCTCGTTGGGGCCCTGGCCAGCGTTGGCTACATGCTGCCTTTCTCGATTCTGGTTCTCTTCGCCCGGGAACGCCTCGGCGTCGACGACGTCGGCTACGGACTTCTGCTGTCCGCGTCCGCGGTCGGCGGGCTGGCCGGTTCGTTCCTCGCAAGCCGGCTCCGGGCCCGCTTCGGATACCGGACAACCATCCTGGCGAGCCTGCTGACGGGCGCGTTGTCACTCTTCGCGCTGGCGCTGACAACCCACCCCGTTCTCGCGGCGTTCCTGCTGGCGGTCTACATTCTGCATGCCGTGGTGTGGGGAATCTGCGCCACGTCCCTCCGGCAACGGCTGGTTCCGGACACCCTCCGCGGCAGAGTCAATGCCGGAACACGCACCCTGGGACTGCTGGGCCTCATGGCCGGATCCCTTGCCGGCGGAGCACTGGCCACCATCGATGTGGCCCTCCCGGTCGCCGCAGGCGGCGCCGTCTTCGTTGCCTGCACCGGGTTGGCCCTGCTTCTGGTCCGCAGCGGCGACGCAATGCCGGCCGAAGATGCCGCA
This sequence comes from Arthrobacter sp. zg-Y769, assembly GCF_020907405.1. Taxonomy (GTDB): domain Bacteria; phylum Actinomycetota; class Actinomycetes; order Actinomycetales; family Micrococcaceae; genus Arthrobacter_B. Next base: position 300,787 of record NZ_JAJJOE010000008.1, on the reverse strand, counting down.
GTGCTGGCCCCGCGACCCGGATAGGCCGCACCTTGCCCGGGTGAAGGCGGGGCATGACGACGGCGGCCAGCAGCAGGGCGGTGCCGCAGTGCTGGCCGCGCTGGTCATGGACGGAGACTAGGGTGCCGGGCTCACCCGGTCCCACAGCCCGCACCCGTGCTCGGCATCGATCGCCGCGTGACTGACCACCTGGGCGCTCGGGGCAGCGAACTGCAGCATCTCTCCCTGCGGGCGGTAGCGCGGCCACTCCGGAGCGAAGCGCGCATCCGGCCGGCCTTTGTCGGCGAAGCTGGACCAGTAGCTGATCATCTGGTCCGAGAGCTGGACCTGTTCGGTGCTGAACGGCAGTGCGGTGCCGAGGTAGTCCCACAGGTAGCCAAGGTCGTTGACGTGGGTGGCGCCGAACGGGTAATCCGTGCCGAGCCGCCAGATGGAGGTGAACGCCGGTCCGTTCCTTTCCGCGAATTCGTAGGCGTACGTCCGGGTGTCCGCCGCCAGCCGGTCCCGCAGGGTCTGGTCGCGGCAGGCACGCTGATCGCTCTGCACATCTCCCCACGCCACGGTGGGGGAGGCGTAGTTGGCGGCGGGGTAGGCCGCCGCCACCTGCGCGGCATCGTTCGGATAGGTGGTGGCGATCAGGTCGGCGAGCATTTCTTCGGTGATCGGGTTGCCGACGTAGTCGTAGGCGCCGAAGACGCTCTGCTGCGACTCATCCGCCGTTGCGCCTACGATCACGGGAAGCCTGGTGAGCCTGCCGGACTTCAACAGCTCGAGCGGGTCGGACGGGAGGACGGCGTTGCCGGCAACCGGGCCGCTCTGCCGCACCACCGTCTGGGCGGCAAGCACCTCGGCCGGAGACTTCGCCCGGAGACAGGCCAGCTCGGTCGCCGGATCGGGACAACCGATCTCCGCCGCGAACTGGGCACCGGACGTGCGTGCCGCCTGGGGTGTGCGGGCCGAGCACCCGCCGCTTTGCAGGATCGCCTGGTCGAACAGGCCTTCGGCTCCGGGGGAGGCGAGCTGTGCGCAGGTATTCGAGGCTCCGGCTGACTGGCCGGCCAGGGTGACGTTCCGGGCGTCACCGCCGAACTGCCCGATGTTCTCCTGGATCCAGGTCAGCGCGGCCTGCTGGTCGAGGAGGCCGAAGTTGCCGGCCGCACCATCCGGGTTGTCGGCTTCCAGCCCGGTGGTGTCGAGCCAGCCCATCGCTCCCACACGGTAGTTGATGGTGACGAACACAGCCTCGCTCTTGGTGATGAACTTGGTCGGGTCGGTGTCCCGGCCGGCGCCGGCAACGTTGCCGCCACCGTGGTTCCACACGAACACCGGCAGCCTTTTCGACGACGGCTCGCTCGGGCGGTACACGTTGAGGTACAGGCAGTCCTCGTTCAGCGTGGGCTGGTCATAGCCCGGGTCCCATCCGGTGCCCTGAGTGCAGGATCCGCCGAACTGGGTGGCGTCGAGAGCGCCTTCCCACGGCCCGACGTCGGCCGGGGCCTTCCAGCGCAGGTCACCGACCGGGGGAGCGGCATAGGGGATGCCTTTGAAGGAGGTGACCATCGACGTCGCCTCACCCTGTACGTCGCCCTTATCCGTCGAGACAACGGGGTAGTGGTCCCGGTAGCCCTCGTCGGGATTATGCACGGCGGGTGAATTGGCGAAGGCTGCGCCGGTTAGGGTCAAGCCGGCCGCTATTCCGGCCGCTGACCATGCACGGGCTCTTTTGGTATTCATCATTGGGTACCTCACTCATCGGCGAATGTCCGGCCGAGTATTGAGTGTTGAAATGCCCGGATCAAGCGTTTTTAGCGAGTTGGATAGGTACTTCCGGAATAAGGGCCTTTACCTGTTGTGGAACGGGAATAAGCGTGGAGCCTGAAAGGCAAAGGGGGCTCTGCCAGTGCCCCCGCCCGCGGGGGCACTGGCTAACACTCTGAGGGCTAAGTAGATTCACGACTCACAAATCCGGAGCCTGCACGCTGCAGGCGAGAAGCGTCGGCACGCAACTTAGCAAACTAGTCTGTTTTTAGGAGTCCACCATGGTTCCACCAGTTCAGATCGCGGCTCGTCCGACTCGGACCGTGAGTGCCTACGCCGCGATATCGCCCACCGACCCGCTAGTCGCTACCACGATTGAACGACGCAGCGTTGGCGCGAAAGACGTACTTATCGAGATCGCCTACGTGGGGATCTGCCACTCAGACATCCACACTGTCCGGGGTGACTGGGGTCCGGTGCAGTACCCGTTGACGGTGGGCCACGAGATCGTCGGGGTTGTCAGCGAGATTGGTGCAGACGTCACGCAGCACCAAATCGGCGACCGCGTCGGCGTGGGGTGCCTCGTCAACTCCTGCCGTGAATGCGCCAACTGCCGCGCGGGTGCCGAGCAGTACTGCCTCAATGGCAACACCGCTACCTACGGCGCCGTGGACCGCGACGGCACCATCACGCAGGGCGGGTACTCCACGCATATCGTCGTGGTAGAGGACTTCGTGCTGAGTGTTCCGCAGAGCATCCCGTACGAAGCGGCCGCGCCCCTCTTGTGCGCCGGCATTACGACCTATTCACCACTGGCGCACTGGAATGCCGGCCCAGGCAAGAAGGTAGCCGTCATCGGGATGGGCGGGCTCGGTCACATGGCCGTAAAGATTTCACATGCCATGGGAGCGGAAACCACGGTTCTCTCGCACTCGCTTAGTAAGCAGGAGGACGGGCTGCGGTTCGGTGCTGACCACTACTACGCCACGAGCGACCCGGCTACATTCGAAACCCTCGCCAACACCTTTGATCTCATCATCAACACGGTGAGCGCGAAGATCGACGTGGATGCCTACCTCTTACTACTCGGCCTCGACGGAACCATGGTGAACATCGGTGCGCCGACCGAGGTACTGCCGGTACCGGTGTACACACTGTGCAGCAACCGGCGCTCGTTCGCGGGCACTGGTATCGGCAGTATCCGTGAGACCCAGGACATGCTGGACTTCTGCGCCGAGCACAGCATCGCACCCGAAATTGAGCTCATAGCCGCCGACGCCATCAACGATGCCTACGAACGTGTGCTCGCATCCGATGTACGGTACCGCTTCGTCATCGACACGGCGACACTTCCGGCGATCTAGGCGGGCAACGAACTGCCGCACACGTTCGCGGCTGACCGCCTTCGGCGCTCATGAATGGCTGCATAATCCTGGGCTGGTGTTCCCGGTTCCAGCCGGCGGCGCCGAGGCGAACAGCGACGACGGCGTGCCGGCCGCGCAAGCATCGTCATGAGGACACCAACACGATTGCCGGGTTCACCGCCGTCGGATCTGACGTGACCGAACTGGTGCACGCCGCAATCAATGCGATCGCGGCGGAAGTGCCGATCGACCACCTGTGGCACGCCGTTCCGGCCTATCCCACGATCAGCGAAATCTGGCTCCGGCTGCTGGGGGCTGCCGCACGGTAGACAACCGTGCCACGTGCCCGGAAACTTCTACCACGCTCACTGCAACCCCGAAAGGAAAGAACATTATGCCCACCAAGATCACGTTCGTTATCGACAACCCTGCCGACCCCAACGCGTTTGAGACCGCCTACAAAGGCATCGCGGACAGCGCCAAGCAGCTCCCGAAACTGCGTCGCTACGAGGCAGGCAAGGTCTGGCCCAAGGAGGACGGCTCGCCCACCCCTGCCCACCGGACGCTTGACCTGTACTTCGACAGCTATGAGGACGCCTCGGCTGCCGTGACAAGACCTGCGGCAGCGGACCTCTTCGGTCAGCTGAAGGCCACTGGGGCCACTTTCATCGCCCTGTTCTCGGAGGTGGAAGACAGCTAGGCGGCTCCCGGGGCCGCGGTGGCTGCGGCCCTGAACGGTGCGAACATCGGCTCCACAGGGCCCGCGCGGCCCCGTAGTAGGCTTCGGGCCATGGGAACTCGGAGAAGCATCAGTAAATCGGATTACCGGCTTTACGCCCGGCCGGTGCCGGGGGAAAGCGGAGACTGGGTGGAAGTGGTGGACGACGGGGGCGAACCTCCGCAGGCATCCAGCCGGATCACCCATCCCGAAGCGGAGTTCAATGACGCAGGCGGTGACGACGCCGCTGCTGAATGGCCCTTTGACTCGGCTGCTGCTCCCAGGAGCCGGTTCAATCCCTACCTCCGTGCGGCGTGGGCAGTTGTGTCGATCATGCTTGTCCTGGGACTGTTCTGGCTGTTCGGCAACCTCCAAGCGATGACGACTATTTACAGCAGCACGGGAACCATGGGCCGGCAGGACCTGGTGTTGATGAACTTCCACTTGATGGGTGTGTACCTGCTGCCCTTCGGCCTGGCCGGCGCCCTCGCGCTGCTGATGCTTCAGGCTGCCGGATACCGTCGCGAACGCCGGGACTAACCGGCGAGCTCATAGTGCGACACGGCGCGGTCACGCTCCAGGAGGATCCAGTCGTCATCGGGATCGAAGAAAGCCCGGCCGACGTCGTCGCCCGCGAATGTGCGAACCGCGTCGACGCTTCAAGGTTTTGGTTGGTTGCTGGGATGGCTTGTGCGCCGCGTGATCTGCGCCGGGTTCACCCGTACCGGCGGGCTGCACTGATTCTGCTGCCGGTTTGGGAAAACCCTCCGCTGCGCAGCGGCAGGGATGTCCCAAGCTGGCAGGCTTTTCCCAAAACGGAGTGAATCCGCCCGGTTCGGAATAGTTAGACTTCTACTGCTGATCCTCCGGTCCGCCCGTTATCGATAGGTCTCAAAGTGTCAAAAGCGAAAGAACTCTCCGGCGTGGACCCGAGCGAGAGCGTTGTTCCGAAGGTGGCCAACGCGTGGTTGGTGACGGGCCTGCTGGGTGGCCCGGGCATTGGTGTCGTCCTCGCAGGTGTGGCTATGGATGAGACTGAGGGCGGTCCGGCAGAAGAGTTTTGGTTCGTATTGTTCCTGGTTTTTCTTCTCGCTGCGTTGGTGGGTCTTGTTGTCTCGATCCCGCTTATCGTGAAACTCAGGAAGGCACTATCCGTTGCCAACCGGAACATCGCGGAATCGCTGCGTTGGCAATACGGGTTCACAGTTGACCATCCGAAAACTTTGATCCTGACTGACAAGAGCAAGCCCCGGCTGAACCCCTACGACATACCGGCCACCGACACCTACGGGCGGCCGGTCAATATCCGGATTAGCCCGGATGAAACGGGTACCAAAGTGGTGGCCTCCATCTGCGAAGAACATCCCACGCCGGCGGCAAACCATCCGTACGAAAGGCACTAGGCCGGCTAATCGGTTAGGGAATAGTGCGACACGGTGCGGTCACGCTCCAGCAGGAACCGGTCATCCTCGGGATAAAAGACGGCCCGGCCGACGTCGGCGCCCGCGAAAGCTCGAATAGCCTCGAGGGAAACCCACAGCGAAACCGTGACAATCTCGCTGCGTCCCTCGTCCAGGCTGCGGGTGATGATCCAGGCGCCGAGGTTGCCGGCCGTGGCGCTGTACCCGTTGATCCCGGTTTCCCGAACGTATGCGACGTATGTCTCAAGATCGTCGCTGCGGACTATGCCGCGCCACGTCCGCACAATGCGCATGCCGGTCCTTCCGAAGATGGCGGGCTTCCTCATCCGCCCGTCCGGGTGAAGGAGCCTAGCGTCGGGCGGGCCGTGCGGCCAGAGTGGACGGTTGTCGGGGGTGCCATTGACGTCGGCGGGGAAGAACCGCCGGCGCTTCCGCGTCCCGCTTGATTCTGTTTAGGTTTAATCCTTGATCTGCATGAATCCGCCGTATCGTTACACCGCTACTGCTGAAGTTATTGTGCCGTCCGCCTTTTACCGTTAGGTCTCAAAGTGTCAAAAGCCAAAGAAATCCCCGGCGTAGAGGCGGGCGAAAGCCTCGTTCCCAAGGTGCCCGCGCCATGGCTGGCAATCGTGCTGATGATCGCATCGATCGCTGGAATGATCTTCGCCAGTGAAACCAGGGGAAACCCCAATGCCGAGGGTGTGGAAAACGTACTGATGCTGGGGATCCTCGTCCTTCTGGTGGTTTACGTTGTTTCTGTTGTCGTGCTCATCAGGGCCGGGATCGCTGGCAAAAGAAAACTGGCGGCGGCGAAAGGCAGGATCGCGGATATGCTGCGGCAGGAACACGGTTACACGGTGGAACATCCCAAGACGCTCATCCTGAATCTCAAGAGCACGAACACGCTGAACCCCTACGACATACCGGCTACCGACACCTACGGACGGCCGGTCAATATCCGGATCAGCCCGGATGAAACGGGGACCAAGGTGGTTGCCTCAATCTGCGAAGAACATCCGGACCCCACCACGAATAGCCGCTATCGGAGGCACTAGGCGAGGGACCAGTTTCTCTCAAATTGAACCTAGCCCTCCAGGTCGTACACCTGGGCCGGGTCGCGCTCGAGGATCCGGTCCCGCATCTCGCGTTTGAGGACTTCCAGGTGGGCCAGCTCGGCGGCCGTCTTGTCCGGCTTGGCGGTGAGCTCGATGAACTCGTCCGCGACGATGCCGTCATTGCGGATGACGCAGGTGACGGTTGCGTCCCCGGCGCTGATCTCGAACACGTAGCGGGCCAGGGTGTTGCCGCGCTCGGGCCGGGCCAGTTCCGGCAGCACTGCGTAGCGGTCGCCGGTGACCGCGCGGGTCACGAGTTCGAAGGCGTCCCGGGCGCCCGGACCGCCGAAGGGGGTGCGGATCCGGATCTCGCGGCGCTCTACGCGGCCGCCGGGGGTGCGGGCGGCCAGCTCCGGCAGCGCCCGGCCGAGTGCGGCGAAGGCATGCGCGACGCCGCCGGGGAAGCCGGGGCCGTGGTACTTCATGCAGTCGGCGAAGGTGAAGTCCAGCTGCACCCGGTCCTCCCACACGGTGAGCGTGCGCTCCGGGTTGGGGATCGGCGACGGTCCGGGACGGTCGGGGACGGCTGCGTGCTCACTCATGGGGGACTTACTCTCGGTGCGGGGAAAATCTGGCCATCAAAACTTTACCGACCTGCCGGTTTATGCGCCTAGCCGGGGCCGTTCCGTAGCGGCGTTGGGCCGGACCGCCTGTCCTTCAGTCCGCCTTCGGAAGCCGATTCATGTCTTGCCGGCCGAGCACTGCCATCAGTGCTGCGAGGGCCGTCGCGGCCGCAGTCATTGGCAGCAATGATTTGTCCGGGGACTTCCCACGCCAAGCCTGACGGATAGATTTCTCTACGGGGTAGCCGCCGCTCATTATCGCGCCCAGAATGGCGAGGGTCTTTGCGGCGGTGCGGCGCCACCTGCGGCTCAGCAGCCCTGCCGTGGCCAGCCCTTGAAGAATCAGCATCAGGCCCGGGGCCGAAAGATTGGTTCCCATGACCCACTGGTCGCGTGCGACGTGTCTGGGGTCGCCCTTGAGTTTCCAGACGTCGTAGCTGGTCCGGTCCCGCAGTGCCTTCCCGAGGCCGGCCAGACCGAGGGCAAGCTGTGCCGCCGAAACGGTAAACAAAGCCTTCATAGTGCATCCTTCAGTCGTCCGGCCCCCAGACAGCATGGCGCTAGTTTAAAGCCGTCCTTCCTTCGGCTCAACATACGCATGCCGGGACATGCAAGCCCTGCTGTGGGCGGGCCTGCGTATGAGGGGGAACCAAACGGCCCTCCAGGCTGAAGCTCGCCGTAACCCCGCTGGATTAAACCAGCTCGCCGTAACCCCGCTGGATTAAACCATTGTGCCGTGTGAGGTAGGGCTCTTATAATGTCCGCGGGGAGGCCGTGATCTTGCATCAATTCTGTAAGGGGCGATCCGAATGACTGACTTCTTTACGGCACAGCCGGGCGAGACCGCTGCTCCCTTGCCGCCGGGGCCCGTCCTCTGCACCGGGACGGTCGGAATGCGGCGCGTTCACCGTTTTTTCCTTTGGGCCTACGATGAGGCACCCGGCCTGGTGCGGTCCACCCCTATTGGCGATACGGATCGCGCCGCATACGTTGGGGAAGTGCTCGGAAACTTCGACGGCGTGCTGCACATCCACCACGAGGGTGAGGACCTGCTGATGTACCCTCAACTGGCTGGCCGGGCACCGGGGTGCGCCCTGCATGTGGCGCAGATGCTGGAACAGCATCGGCAGGTGGGGGAGCGCCTTGATCGCATCGAACCGGTCCGGCGACGCTGGATGGAGACGGCAGACGCGGCGGCCGGCGAGGAACTCGCTGAACGCTATGAGGACCTCTCCGCTCTGCTTAAGGTGCACCTGCGCCGCGAAGTCACTGAGGTGATGCCCGTGGTGGACAGGGTGTTGAGCGAAAAGGAAATGGACGCGGTCGGAAAGCACGGAATTGAACAGTTCGACAAGAAGTTTTTGGTGGGCTACCTCGGGATGATGATGGCCACGAACCCACCGGACGACCGAAAGGCTTTCTTCAAGGAAATCCCTGCGCCGGTCCGACTTGCCTACCGCCTCGTGGGGCGCCGAATGTATCGGCGACAATATTCGACGCTGTTTCCCGGGCGTGCAATTCCGGAGACACTTTAGTCTGTTCGTTGGCATCCGTGCGGTTTCCCTTTCCGCCGACCTGCCGGTTTAGCGCCTAGCCGGAGCGGTGCGGCGCACCAGCATTCAGCCGGGCGGCCTGCAGCGTCAGGTGGTCGCGTTCGGCCAGGTTCGGCGCCAGCAGCGCCGCCTCCGCATAGAGCCGTGCGGCCTGTCCGACGTCGCCGCTCTTCTCGTGCAGGTACGCCCGCGCCGCGGTGTGCCGGGGGAGCGACGCATCCAGTTCCGCCAGGGCGGCCAGGCCGGCGCGCGGCCCGTCCGCCTCGCCGACGGCGACGGCCCGGTTCAGCCGGGCGACCGGGCTGCCCGTCAGCCGGACCAGTTCGTCGTACCACTGCACAATCTGCGGCCAGTCGGTGTCTTGGGCCCTCTGTGCATCCGCGTGCAGGGCCGCAATGGCCGCCTGGGCCTGGTATTCACCGAGCCGGTCACGCGCCAGCGCCCGCTGCAGGATGGCTACGCCCTCAGTAATCAGCCGGGTATCCCAGCGGCCGCGGTCCTGCTGGGCCAGCGGAACGAGCCGGCCGCCGTCGTCGGTCCGTGCGGACCGGCGGGCGTGGTGCAGCAGCATCAGCGCCAGCAGTCCCTGCACCTCCGGATGGTCGACGGCGGCGGCCAGCTGGCGGGTGAGCCGGATGGCTTCGGCGGCCAGGTCGACGTCGCCCGAGTAGCCCTCGTTGAACACCAGGTACAGCACCCGCAGCACGGTGGCGACATCGCCGGGGGTGTCGAAGCGGACGCCGGCGACGGTCCGCTTCGCCCGGCTGATCCGCTGGGCCATGGTGGCCTCGCCCACCAGATACGCGACGGCGATCTGCCGGGTGGTCAGCCCGCCCACGGCCCGCAGGGTCAGCGCCACCGCCGAGGACGGGGACAGCGACGGGTGGGCGCAGAGGAAATACAGCTGCAGCGTGTCGTCCGCTGAGCTCACGACGCCGGGTGGAGGTTCGGCGTCGGCCTTGAGTTCACGACGACGGCGGGACGAGTCCGCGCGGGCGGCATCCAGGAACTTGCGCCACGCGACGGTGACCAGCCAGCCCTTCGGATCCCGGGGCGGATGCTCCGGCCAGGTGTGCAGGGCTTCGAGCAGGGCGTCCTGCACCGCGTCCTCGGCCGCCGCGAAGTCGGCTCCGCGGCGGACGAGGACGGCGATGACCTGCGGGGCGAGAACCCGCAGCCGGCTTTCCTCCACGGGGGTTATTCCGTGATCGTGACGGGCTGGGCCAGGAACGGACGGACCTCGATCCACTCGTGCAGCGGCTTGCCGCCGGCGGCCGGTGCCGCGGACAGTTCTCCGGCCAGTTCGAGTGCGCGGTCATAGCCGTCCACGTCGATGGCGAACCAGCCGGCGATCAGGTCCTTGGTTTCCGCGAACGGTCCGTCCGTCACCGGGGGCCGGCCCTCGCCGTCGTACCGCACGAAGGTTCCTTCGGGGGAGAGTGCCTGGCCCTCCACGTATTCGCCGTTGGCCTGCAGCCGTTCGGCATAGTCCGCCATGAACTGCATGTGGGCTGCGACTTCGTCCGGTGTCCACTGATCCATCGGTACGTTGTTGAGCGCTTCGGGTGCGCCGCGGTAATGCTTGAGCAACAGATACTTGGCCATGACGGTCTCCCTTGTTCTCCTGCAACTGTTCCCCCCACGACACGGCCATTGTGACTGTGCCTAATGCTGGGACGGAACGGGGCGGGGGATTTCGACATGGAATTGCCGGGCCGTTTCCGCGGGTTTCGGCGGAGCCTTTGCAGCTGTGCCCGGCGGGCGTAGCGTCAGTAAGCGTGAGTGAAGTTTCGCTGCCGCTGCGTCTGGCCCGGGCTGTGGGCACCAGTCCGGTCTCGGAACGCGTTGCCGCCGCGCAGGAGTTCCTCTACAAGCCGGTGCTCGAGTGGGCGCGGAAAAGTCCGTTCCATACCGGGGTCCTGGGCCACTCGATTCATCCGCCGCTCACGGACCTGACGCTTGGCTGCTGGGGCAGCGCGTCCATCCTCGATCTAGCCGGCGGAGTCCAGTCGCGGCACGGTGCCGCCGTTCTGGTTTGCGCGGGGCTGGCCGCGGCCGTGCCCACCTCTATCGCCGGTGCCAGCGACTGGGCGGGAATGACCGGCGACGAGCGTCGAATCGGAGCCGTTCACGCGCTGGGTACGGATGTGGCGGTGTTCGCCAACCTCGGATCCCTGATCGCCCGGACACGCGGCCGGCACGGACTGGGTGTGGCCCTGGCCCTTGCGGGCAATGCGGTCCTGGCGGGTTCCGGCTTCCTGGGCGGGCACATGGCGCTCAACCGCGGGACGGCTCGCCGGGTACCTGTCGATGCCTGACGGTTGTCCGGGCGGGGATCAAGTGAGAGAAGCCAGGAACGCCGTAGTATCTGCTGCGACCCGTTGTGGGCATTCCCACAAAACCAAGTGGGCGGCATCGGGATAGATTTTCAGTTCCGCGCCCTCAATCCGGGCAGCCAACGTGTCCTGGTCCGCGCGGGGCAGCAGGCCGTCCTGTCCGCCCCACAGGATCAGCATGGGAACGTCGATGGGTCCCGACTCGGTCGGCGGTCTAGCCGTGTACAGGCCGCGCAGGCTCAGCTTCCACGCGTGGGCGGGCATCTTGACGCCGTCGCGCACCCGGTCCTCGATGAACCACGGGGGAACCTCTTGGATTAACGGAAACCAGCCGAGGAAACCGCGCACCCAGTCCTCGGCGACGGGATCTGTCAGTCCGTCGACGTCGTCGGCGAACCCGGGCCGGCCCTGCAGGGTCAAGGGGGCGCCCACCAGCACGAGTGCCGCCACCCGCTCGCGGTGTTCCACGGCCAGTTGCTGGGCCACATAGCCGCCGCTCGACGAGCCGAGGACCGACGCCGTAGATACCTCAAGTGCATCTAGAACTGCCGCGGCATCCCGGGCCTGTTCTGTCAGCGAGTATCCGTTCTGCGGCTTGTCGGCATCGCCTTGGCCGCGGAGGTCCGGGGCATAAACCCGGAAGTCGGTCAGCCCGGGCACCAGCCGGTCGAAGCTCCGGCGGGATTCGGCCCATGCGTGCAGCAGCAAGACCGGTGGTGAATCCGTGTCGCCCTGGACGAGGCACGGCACTGTGATGCCGGTGTGAAGCGCAAGATTCCGGACCTCGGATTCCATAGCTCAGGGTACGTCGGCTTAGCGGCGGAAACGAGTGAAAAGTTGCCCGGTGGATTATTTGACCGAGCCAGGTCGGCCGCGAAGCCGGCCCCGCGGCGGACGAGGACGGCGACCTGCGAGGCCAGAACCCGGACCCGTCATTACGTGATGGTCATCGGCAGGGCCAGTACGACTCAGGGTTTTCCGCTGTAACAGTAAGGGCCACCGACAGTTCGCCAACCAGTTAGATAGGACGGTCATGGTTTTCAATGTCGAAAACCATCCAGCCGGTGACCAAATTCCCGGTTTCCGGGAATGGCCCGCCGGTCATCGGGGGGGGGGGGGGGGCAGCCGACGTCGGACCGCACAAGGTTCGCCCAGAGAACAGGGCCTGCCGTTCGATGTGTTCGCCGTTGGTCTGCAGTCGGTCCGTGACCTCCTGCACGAACAGCGAGTGGATATCGGCCTCGCTCGGGATTCGCTGCTCCCTCTGTACTTCGAAGGACGGTCCTGCGTCAGCAACAGATAGTTCGCCTTGATGGTCTCCCTTGCCTCTTGGACACAGCCACTGTGGCTTTATTCGCTTCGGCGACGGAGCGCGGGAGGGGAACGCGACACGGCGCGAGGGAAATTTCCTTCGTGGCGGTCAGACGTGGCACCAAGGGTTCGCAATTTATTTGCTGTGGTCAACGGGTAGACCGGGAAACAGCGACACGAGTAACTCTGCGGGCACAAGAATTCGCCCCCGTTAAACCTAGAAGAAGCATGCAGGACACGATCGCATGCCACAGCTGCTGTAGTCGGATTGAACCTGCATAAGATCGAAACCTGCCACATGGAGGGCAACGGCTACGCGACGCTCAGTGATTAAGACTCATGGCTATCCGAAGGTAAATATTTCAGTATAGACACGTACCGAGACAGCGGGGCGGAACCAATACTATACGGTTTGGTCCCTCCATCGCGGAACGTAGCGACTATCTTGTTCCAGTTTGCATCAGTTAGACCTATGCAGTAAGTTCACCACGTGAGTAAACGTGGCGCGCCCGACGTTGCAGACGGCCAATTTCGATTGGGCGGGGTTGAAGCCCCCGGCGCGCTACCTCACACGCCAACATTCGGCATAGAATGCATTATACTTATGCCTTATTTCTTCAGTAGCGAAGAACGTAGCACGCTTCATACGGGTCGATACTTTAATTCAAAGCCCGCCTATAACGGGTTCGTTCAGGAGTTTGACTTAGTTTCCAGGCACGCAATAACGCCGACGCGATACACGCCGAAACCCTATGTGTATGAAAACCTTGCAGTCCATGACCCTCCCGTTGTAAACGCCAAGGGTTCCGAGATGCACTATTCTCTAGGCGATGGCCAATTCGCCAGCTTGCATGTTCAAGCCGACGAATTTTCGTCGGGTAAAATCGTGGTCCGCGCTAAACTCGCTACTCGCATTCCGTATGCTGAAATAGGCGCGGTTCCGTCCAGCACCTCTGCAGTACTCCGTGAGATTGCATCCGGTAGGTTTCGCCAGCTTATGAAAAAGGTTGGTGCATTGGTTGGGGGGTCGAAAGAAACTCCACTTGGAAACTCAGGCCGGATCAGTATCCATACTAAAATCACAGTTCCCGAAGCTGAAGATGTTGTCGCAAAGTTTCTCTCGGCACATACAGCCGACCTCGTCGCGCTGCATATCTCGCGCGACCCTACACTAATTCCGGATCCCAGGCTTAGCTTGGCAGTGGTCAATGCCGCAGACGATCTCAACTTAAAGTCGGAAAGCCAGCTGCTCCTATTGAACGCTCAGGGGTCGACGTTGCTTCTCGCGGATTCGACAACGCGACGGATACCCTTCTATCACAACCGCTTCGAGCGCGTAGCAGACCTCTCTGAGATAGCGCTCAGCATGCAATATGATTTGCTGCATCGAGAACGCTCAACTGGTCCCATTCAGAACCATCCTGAAGTTGATTTGAAGTCTATGCCATACAAAAGTTGGATTTCATATCCTCAGAATGTTTTCCATACGAGTGTCAGCAATCAAAAGATATGGCAGGTAGTGAGCAAGGCACTATACTTGGAAAGTATTGCTGAAGAGCTCTTTGAAGTCGACGGGATTGCGCTTCCATGATTCTTATGCGGGCTTTTAGGGTTGAGATGAATCAGTACAGTGACTGGTTGGGATCTGTCGTCGATCACCTGCAGCAAGGTGTTGCAGGTGTTGCGTCACTTGGCATTCTTGGTGCTGTCCTTACTGTTTCGGTGGCGTATGTAAGGGAACGGCGCGCCACCGCCCGTAACCGCAGGTCCGATCTTGCGACCACGATGATCCAGGCAGTTGCAGACAAGCTGCAAGCGCGAGCATTTCCCTCAGGGCAACCCTCTGGGTCGAATAAGGTGGAGTCTGCGCTTTTGATTGCCGACCTAAGGTTATCGGTTGATATGTCTGGAAATCGATATACCGGCCTTAGGGCATATATGGACACCGTCATCCACGGCGTTAGTTTTGGGACTCCGGTACCAGACGCCGAACATACATTAGGTGAATTGACTCGTTGCCTTCTGCTTTGGGCCCGGAGTCCCCGGAAAGCGCGGAAGTGGGTAGATGCAAGACATCAGACAAATGGTTAGTAGAGAAGTGACCTTGTAGTTTTGACGGCAGGCTTTACAAGGATCTTGTCTAGCACGGTCTGCGAAGCCCCGCTGTGATGCGGCAGGTCTGTGGTTTGCCAGTTCGAACGTTGAGGTTAGCAACAGTTATTGTCTCCACTATCTTCTAACGACTACTGCCCTGCCGCTGGGGAAGGTCACGGCGCGCATTTATTCCTCCGGACCTTCCTGGTGTATCCAGAAACCTAGCAAGTACCGTGCGGGGTTGGCTGTCGCCATGACCATCGAGTCTAATGGCTTCTTCCGGTGTACGGGCCTTACCAGAAACTGGTAGTGTCACTGAACGCTCGATTCTTCCAGCTCGCATAGATCTTCAAGCTTCCGTTTTAGTCGGTTCAATCGCCTATTGCTGCGATGTAGATTCATTTGGGCACGAAGAAGGCGTATGCCGTACAGAAGCCGAAGAAAAATCGTCACGATAAGCGCGATACCGACGTAGTGCTTCCCTATAAATCCCTCCAGCGCCGCGAGCGTCTTTTTGCCCTGAGTGGGATCAAGAAGCAATTTGAGGAACGTCCATTTTCTGGCCGCATCCATTCTGACCGGCGCCAAGTAGGGGTCGAGATTTATCGAATGCGCATATTCGTCTGCTTGTATTCCCATACTTCGAGCCTTTGCCCGTAGTTGGTATGGGAAATGAAAATCAGAGCTCTTCAGTTCTTTGTGATGCCACTTCAGCAAGTACTCACCGGTCTCGTTCAAGAGCCCATTCAAATCGTCCGCGCACGTCTGTCTCAGCTCGATGCTCTTTGAAGAGGCCTTGCGGCGATTAATGATTGCGACAGCCATTTCGTGCATCCACCATGCAAGGTATCTGTGCTTTCGCTGTAAACTCAGCTCTATCACATGGCGACTGGTTAGGGTGTTGTAGTTGTAATCAGGCTTCGAAGAGGGATCAGCGAACTTGTCTGTCCACGACCCCAATTCACGCAGCCAGTCTTCGATGACCTTACGTTGGCGCTCTCGTCTTGAAGCTGCGCGATTCAGCGCATATCCGGTCCAGAAAACTGCAATCGAAACTACTGCTGAAATCGCAATAGCAGAGTAGTTTGGCGCAGCAAGAGCGGGGGCCGCTAAGGGGGTCATCAAAGTTCCTCTAGTAGCGTTCCAGTCCGCCGATGTTTAGGGTTCGGCGCGCCAGATAGGGATGCGTTTGAGGAAAGTCTTGCATATGGAATGAAAGCGTCTTAACTTAAACATCGGCTTGGGGTGCCGCCGACGGTGCCCGGACGTATGTTGTTGCAGCATGCTCTCCGCGAAGACCCCTTTATCTCATGCTTCGTCACACCCCGCCCCACGATTCCGCCCCACCCGGCGCCACAGCGTACCCTTGGCACTGTGAAAACCTTCGAAGACCTCTTTGCCGAGCTGAGCCAGAAAGTTCAGGACCGCCCCGCCGGGTCACGCACCGTGGCCGAATTCGAGTCGGGCGTGCATGGCATCGGTAAGAAGGTTGTTGAGGAGGCCGCCGAAGTCTGGATGGCCGCCGAATACGAATCCGATGCCGAATGCGCCGAAGAAATCTCCCAGCTGCTCTATCACCTCCAGGTCCTGATGCTGGCCAAGGGTCTGACCCTGCAGGACGTCTACAAGCATCTCTAGCCGCGCGCTGAGCCTTCAGCGTGTGGCCCGCCGGTCGAACCTTCCCAGACGAACTTCCAGCGAAAGATGCTCCCATGCTCCGTGTAGCCGTACCCAACAAGGGTGCCCTGTCCGAATCCGCCTCCGCCATGCTCAACGAGGCGGGCTACCGCCAGCGCCGCGACACCCGCGAACTGGTCATGGTAGACCCCGATAACGACGTCGAATTCTTCTTCCTCCGCCCCCGCGACATCGCCGTCTACGTCGGCGCCGGAACGCTCGACGTCGGCATCACCGGCCGCGACCTGTTCCTGGACGCGCAGGTGGACGCCGAAGAACTGATGAACCTCGGCTTCGGCGCCTCCACCTTCCGCTTCGCCGGCCCGGTGGGGGACTTCTCCTCCATCGACCAGCTCGAAGGCAAGCGCCTAGCCACCAGCTACGACGGCCTGCTCCGCTCCTACCTGACCGAACGCGGCATCAACGCCTCCGTGGTCCGGCTCGACGGCGCCGTGGAATCCTCCGTGCGCCTCGGCGTCGCGGACGCGATTGCCGACGTCGTCGAAACCGGCACCACCCTGCGCGCCGCCGGAATGGAAATCTTCGGCGAACCGATCCTGAAGTCCGAGGCCGTGCTGATCGGCCGCAAGGGTGCGAGCCCCGCCGGCGTCGACGTGCTGATCCGCCGCCTGCGCGGCGTCCTGGTGGCACGCCAGTACGTGATGATGGACTACGACGTCCGCAAGGACCTCGTGGACGAGGCCGCAGCGCTGACCCCGGGCCTGGAATCGCCCACCGTCTCCCCGCTGCAGAACAGCGACTGGGTGGCCGTGCGCTCCATGATCAAGAAGTCGGACACCAACCGGATCATGGACGAGCTCTACGACATCGGCGCCCGCGCCATCCTGGTCAGCAGCATCCACGCCTGCCGGATCTAGGGAAGGGGACACGCCATGAGTGTTGCCATCCGCGTTATCCCCTGCCTGGACGTCGACGCGGGCCGGGTGGTCAAGGGGATCAACTTCGAAGGCCTGCGCGACGCCGGCGACCCGGTGGAGCTCGCGCACCGGTATGACCGTGCCGGCGCCGACGAACTGACCTTCCTCGACGTCACCGCCTCCTCCGGCAACCGCGACACCACGTTCGACGTCGTCGCCCGCACCGCCGAAGAGGTCTTCATTCCGCTGACCGTCGGCGGGGGAGTCCGCTCCATCGCCGACGTGGACCGGCTGCTGCGCTACGGCGCGGACAAGGCCTCCATCAACACCGCCGCCGTCGCCCGGCCGGACGTGATCGACGAAATCACCCGGCACTTCGGCTCGCAGGTGCTGACACTCTCCGTGGACGCGCGGCGCACGCACGACGGCGCCACGCCGTCGGGCTTCGAGGTCACCACCCACGGCGGGCGCACCGGCACCGGGATCGACGCCGTCGCCTGGGCCAAG
Source organism: Arthrobacter sp. zg-Y769 (assembly GCF_020907405.1). Lineage (GTDB taxonomy): Bacteria > Actinomycetota > Actinomycetes > Actinomycetales > Micrococcaceae > Arthrobacter_B. The sequence continues at coordinate 283,492 of NZ_JAJJOE010000008.1, read as the reverse complement.
GAGGCGGCCGACCGCGGCGTGGGGGAGATCCTGCTGAACTCCATCGACGCCGACGGCACCCGCGAGGGCTTCGACATCGAGATGATCCGCGCCGTCCGCGCCGCCGTCGACGTGCCGCTGATCGCTTCCGGCGGGGCCGGCAAGCCGGAGCACTTCCCGGCCGCGGTGATCGCAGGGGCCGACGCCGTCCTGGCCGCCTCGGTGTTCCACTTCGGCCCGGACGATGCGATCCACCAGGTGAAGCAGGCCATCCGCGACGCCGGGTTCGACGTCCGCTAGCGGTCGGAAACCGCTCCGGGCGATTCCGAACCTTACGACAGCGGAAGGCGGGCGTCAGCGCGCCCGTCTTCCGCTGTGAGCGTGGATGAATGTGGCATGCTCACGTCCATGCCTCTGCCAACGAGCCTTCGACCCGCCGAAGTAAGCGATCTGCCTTTCATCCTCCGCCAGGAGCGCGAGTACATGGAGACCATCGAGCCGGATGAGCTCCAGGGATGGCTGGCAGCTCTCGACCAGAACCTCGCACTCTGGATCGATTGCCTTCCCCGCACGCTCTTCTGCCTTGATGCAGATGGGCACCCGGTCGGGTATGCGATGTGGAGCCTCGATGGTGACACCGCAACCCTGGTCTCGATCAGTGTCCTCGGCAGCCGTCGTCGCCAAGGACTCGGGCGGCTCCTCCTGGAGGCGTTCGAGCAGCAGGCCAGTCCAAGCGGCGCCCGCGTTGTGGAACTCGGTGTTCACCGAAGCAACCAGGCCGATCTGCTCTACCGGGGCACGGGCTATGAAACCACCGGGCAAGACGGTGAATATGTGTTGTTCAGCAAGACGCTCAAAGCGTCCTAAGCGCGGGTCTGGACGAGATTGGCGAAGGGCAGCCGGCCGTATAAACGGACAAAGTCCGCCTGGTACTTTGCGAGGGCCGGGGTGAGCGCGTCGGGCGGCAGTTCCTTCCACGCCACCAGAAGATCCTCTGCATCGAGCAGCTGCCAGATCAGCCGGCCGTCCCAGTGCCCCGGCGGCTTTCCCCTGCCGAAGTCCACGAATTCGGAGATCTGCCGTCGCAGACCGCGGTTGCCCTGGCTGCCGCCGCTGGCCTTGCCGAGAAACAGCACGTCGGCATCCGCCACCCACTCGGCGGCGAGCTCATCCCGGGACAGGGTTGGCTTCTTCTTTTTGAACACCCCGGCCGTGCTTTCCTTGAGGAACCGCGGTTCGAACCCCTCGGGCCGCAGCACGGCGAAAATGCCCTGACGCTGCGGGATCCGGTTGATGTCCAGACCGTCGATGGGCCGGAAGCCGGTGAATCCGTCATCCTTGAGTGATTTCTTGTTCAACGGGTTCCTTGCATCGAAGTGGGGCGGGTGCCCATCAATAATATCCGGGCGCTCCGGCTGTCGCACTCGGTAACCTTCGTGCTCACAGGCCACAATGGGTCCTGTTACTCCACGAAGGGAATACGCGTGCGCTCCTCCGCCGGGCCCGGCCTGCTGTTTGTGCTGGTCTGCGCCATGGGCGCCGGCCCGATGATGAACTACGGGCTCTCCGCCACGAGCACGCTGATCATGGCGGACCTGGGGATCAGCGATGCACAGTTCGGACTTCTGGCCGCGACCTGTTTCGCCGGGGCAGCGGTGTCCTCCATGTGGCTGGGCCGGCTGAGCGACCGGATCAGCGCCCGCTCCCAACTGCTGATCATCTTCGGCGGCACCGCCCTGGCCCTGGGTTTCGCCGCGTTGTCCGGCAACTATTTCTGGCTGCTGGCCGCCGTCCTGCTCTCCGGCCCCGCCCAGGCGATCTCCAACCCCACCACCAACCGGATCATCATCCACGCCGTCGAACCGGGCAAACGGCCCGGTTGGATGGGGATCAAGCAGTCCGGCGTGCAGGCCAGCCAGCTGTTCTCCAGTCTCTTCTTCCCTGCCGCCGCGCTGGTCGCCGGGTGGCGCGGAGCCGCCGTCGGCGCCGTCGCGGTCCTGGCCCTGCTGCTGGCCTACGCGTGGTTCCGGCTGCCGTCCGAACCACGGCTTTCGGCACCGCACGCTCCTGGGCAGCCCGCAGACCGGAAGTTCCCCGCGTCGGTCTGGCTGCTGGCCGCGTTTGCGCTGTTTTCCGGCGCCGGCATGCAGGCCACCAACGTCTACCTGCCCCTGTTCGCCCAGCGGGAGATCGGCTTCTCGCTGCTGATGGGCGGCGTCACCGCCGCGGTGGCCGGCGTCGTCGGCGTGACCTCCCGGGTGCTCTGGGGACGAAGGATGGCCGACGGCGTCCGTGCCTCCACCCTGCTGCTGATCCTCGCGGCCGGGGCGGTCTGCGGCGCGGCCCTGCTGCTCGCCGCCGGACAGACCGGCGCGCCCGTGCTGCTGTGGTGCGGCGTCGCTTTCCACGGCGCCTCCGTCCTGGGCGTGAACGTGGTGGTGATGGCCGGCGTGCTGCGCGAAGTTCCCCGGGAACGGGTGGGTGCGGCGTCCGGGGCCGTCTCGCTGGGCATGTACTCCGGTTTCGCATTGGGGCCGCTGGCCATGGGCCTGCTGCTCCAATACTCCGGCGGCTTCCTCGCCGGGTGGCTGTCCATTATTGCGGTCTACCTGATCTGCGGCGGCATCGGCCTGGCATACCGGCGGCTGGGCTCGAAGCGGGGCGGATCCGCCGTCGTCGTCCCCCGAGCATAAAGCCATGGCAGGGGATAGGTGGCGAGGCGAATGGCCTTCACACCACCACGTCGAGTTCCTCTCGCATCGACACGGCGCCGTGTAGAAGCGATCGAAGCACCACGAGAATAAGTGTGAAGGCTGATCCCAATGCCATTCCGCCGATGATCACCAGGGCAAGGGCGGGAGGCCCCGGAATGAGGAACAAAGTAAAGGCGACGACGATGGTCGCAAAAGCGGCCGCAGCGGTGAGGAGATCGACGAGTTTGAGCGCGGCTTTTCCGAAAATCCGGCCATCGCTGATGTAACCGGCGAGGACACCGGTGATCAGAAAAACGATCTCCACGGATATGCCGAATGCGATCGCCGCGCCGACGAGGGGCGTCTGGAGGGGCTCAAACTCAGGGTACTGCTGCGCTAACGTCCGGGCCGCTCTGACAACGATGACCTCCCCGGCGATTACTGCCGCGGCGAGGATGCCCAGAACGAGCCGAGCTAAGAGGCTTACAAGGGGATTCGGGTACCGCCACGACGGGTTCATTTGTCGATTGTCGATACCGACCTATCGAATGTCAATAGATATTTTGAATCTGCAGCCGTCCGTCCTCCTGTTGGACTGCCCACTTTCGGCCGATGCACTCAGCCGTACCGGAAGGTGCATCAGTGGACTCGATCCGCCGTCGTCGGTACCCAGCGGAAATAATTAGCACCGGACCGGACTTGTGCCTTAAGTGCCCTATGGCACGGTTACCCCACAGCTTGGAGATTTATGAGTACCGCACGCGCTTACGCAGCCACTTCCGCCACCGATCCGCTGGTTCCCACCACGATCGAACGCCGTGAGGTCGGCCCGCATGACGTCCTCATCGACATCGCCTATGCCGGTGTCTGCCACTCGGACATCCACACCGTTCGCGGCGAATGGGGACCCATCGCGTACCCGCAGGTCGTCGGGCACGAAATCGTCGGCACCGTAGCCGAGGTCGGCACCGATGTCACCACCCACAAGGTCGGCGACCGGGTGGGCGTTGGCTGCATGGTTAACTCCTGCGGCGAATGCGAAAACTGCCAGGCCGGCATGGAGAACTACTGCCTCAACGGCAACGTCGGCACCTACGCCAGCAAGGACCGCGACGGCACCATCACCCAGGGCGGCTACGCCACCTCCGTCGTCGTGAATGACGGCTTCGTGCTCCGCGTTCCGGAAAGCATCCCGTATGAAGCAGCCGCTCCGCTGCTCTGCGCCGGCATCACCACCTACTCGCCGCTTGCCCACTGGAACGCGGGACCGGGCAAGCGGGTTGCCGTCGTCGGCATGGGCGGACTCGGCCACATGGCCGTGAAGATCGCCGTCGCCATGGGCGCCGAGGTCACCGTGCTGTCCCAGACGCTGAGCAAGCAGGAAGACGGCCTGCGTTTCGGCGCCGAGCACTACTACGCCACCAGCGACGAGAGCACGTTCAAGAAGCTCGCAAACACGTTCGACCTGATCATCAACACGGTCAGTGCACCGATCGACCTGCAGCAGTACCTTTCCCTGCTGCGCCTGGACGGCACCATGGTCAGCGTGGGTGCCCCGCCCGAGGCACTGCCCATCTCGGTCTTCACCCTGATGAGCAAGCGGCGCTCCTACGCCGCGTCGAACATCGGCGGCATCAGCGAAACCCAGGAAATGCTGGACTTCTGCGCCGAGCACAACATCGCCCCCGAGATCGAGCTGATCAAGGCCGAGGACATCAACACCGCCTACGAGCGTGTGCTGAAATCCGACGTCCGCTACCGGTTCGTCATTGACGCGGCGACTATCTAGTCCGTCAGCCGACAGCAGAGACGCCCCCCCTTTTGGCGGGGCGTTTCTGCGTTAAGGTGTAGCCAGGTTTGGTGCGAGCAACGGGGGACAAGTATGTCGCTGGGCAGGGAGCTGGATGCTGCGTGGGGTGCCCTGTAGTCCCGCTCGGTGCCGTTTCCGTGGTGACCTCGCCGTCCGCCTCCAGGCCCCGCGGATCGTTCCAGAGCCGGGTACCGGAGGAAACACCATCCGTGTAAAGCCGGCGTAAACCGCCGTAGTCGCTGCCCGCCTATAATTGAGCACATGCCAATTCTGCGCCTGGAGGGCGCCCTCCGTGAGCACCTGCCCGTCCCGTACCAGCATGGAGCCGCACTGTGAGCGGCGGGCTTGTCGCCCTGCTGGACGACGTCGCTGCACTGGCGCGCATAGCGGCCGCCTCGGTGGACGACATCGCGGCGGGGGCGGCAAAAGCGGGAGCCAAGGCCGCCGGCGTCGTCATTGACGATGCCGCTGTGACGCCGCAGTACGTGTCCGGTGCCGACCCGTCCCGTGAACTCCCGATGATCAAAAAGATCTTCTGGGGCTCGCTCCGGAACAAGCTGCTGATTATCCTCCCGGCCCTGCTGCTGGTCAGCGCCTTCATTCCGGGGGTGATCCCGTTCATTCTGATGCTGGGCGGCACGTACCTCTGCTACGAGGGTGCGGAGAAGGTCTGGCACAAGTTCTTCGGCCACCACGAAGCCAAAGACGCGGATGCGCCGGCAGTTGAGCGGGGGCCCGACGCCGAGTCCAAGGTGATCAAGGGAGCCATCACCACCGACTTCATCCTGTCCTGCGAGATCATGGTCATCTCCATGAACGAGGTGGGCGATGCGTCCATCTGGGTCCGGGCAATCATCCTCGTGGTGGTCGCCATTGCAATCACCATCCTCGTGTACGGGGCTGTGGGGCTGATCGTCAAAATGGACGACATCGGCCTGCACCTGGCCAAGAAGGACTCAGCAGGCTCCCAGCGCATCGGCGGACTGCTGGTGAAGGGAATGCCTGCCGTGCTGGCAGCCATCACCTTCGTTGGAACCATCGCCATGCTCTGGGTGGGCGGGCACATCATGCTGGTAGGCGTCTCCGACCTCGGCTGGCATGCGCCGTATGACCTGGTCCATACCCTGGAGCATCCCTTCGCAGGAATTGCGGTGGTGGGCGGTTTCCTCTCCTGGCTCGTCAACACGCTCTGCTCGGCAGTGGTGGGACTGGCGTGGGGGCTGGTTGTTATGGCCGTTCTGCACCCGCTAAAGAAGGTCCTGCCGTTCGGCAAGAAAGACGGACATGAAGACGGTGAGGCCAGGGCGGCAGCAGCCGGGCACAGTTCGGGAAAACCCGACGTCGACCCCGCAGGCTAACCCCGGACTCCAGTCTCAGGTATCTAAGTCCACCGTTTCAAAATAAGGGCGCTCCACCATTTTGGTGGGGCGCCCTTATCGCTGCCCGGCAGCAAAGAGTTTTTACATAGTTTGGGACGGATTGTCCGCGGTAATTCGCCATCACCATTGGCTGTCAGGTCCGGGACCTGGTGCAGGAATGGGTGTACCGTGACGTCTATTTCGCAGAGCACACCCGGACCAACTTGGAGAGATACTCCTAGGCAAGCGACATCAAATCAGCGAAGCGATACCGGGTGGCTGGAGGGGATGCATGGTCGGGGGTAAAAAGTGGCCTTCCTTGAATGACGGCGACGTCTTCATGATTCCGCTGGGGGACGGCCGGGCGGCTGTTGGGCAGGCTATTTCTAAGTACATGTCTACCTATTACATGGTGATCTTCGATTTCGTTGCAGCGGAGGAGGAGGTGCCTTCGTTGGTCTCGGAGGCGCTCGGGTCGGAGCCTCTTTATGCTGGACTGACTTTTGATGCACTGTTTCGCCCGGGGCGATGGCAGGTGCTGGAGAACAGGCCGGTGGACGCCCGGAAGTTCCTTCCGGCATACAAGGTCGGGTGGCGCGTCCCGGGACAGTACGTGGTAGAGGACTTCCAGGGCACCCGGAGACGACCTGCCACGGACTTGGAGAAGGAGATACTGCCTTACAGGGGCAGACCGCCCCCAGCAGTTTCAGTCGTCGAAATAAAGCCTTGGGGATAGATCCGAAGGGAGCTCAGAATGACATGCAGGAATGTCAGCGGACCGCCGCGCGTCTCTATAAGGAGGGCAAGCTCGAGGATTGGGTCGAGTACTCAACAGCAATTGTGGTGCCCGGCGACTCCCTGGCTGAATACTGAGGGGTGCTGTACGAATCACAGTGATGCGGTCATGACCCGACCGTCCGCCGGAACGTGACATGCGTGGTGCCACTCGGTGCTGACTCCGAGGTGACCTGACAGTCCGCCTCCAGACCGCGCAGGTCATCCCACAGTCGCACGCCGCGCCCCAGGATAATGGGGGCGATGCCAACGTGGAGATCATCGACGAGGCCTGCCCGAAGAAAGTCGCGCACGGTCGACGCGCCACCGCCGACCCGTACATCTCCGCCGCCGGCGGCCGCGGCGGCCGTATCCAGCGCCTCCTTGGGTGCTGCCGTGAGGAACTCGAAGGTGGTTCCTCCTGCCATTTCGAGCGGCTGCCGCGGATTGTGCGTCAGCACGTAGACGGGAACGTGGAAGGGCGGGTCCTCGCCCCACCATCCGCGCCAGTCCGGGTCATCAGGGTTCGCATGCAACCCGAACATGCCTGCACCCATGATCTCCGCGCCAATGTCTTCGAAGTAGCGCTCGGCATAGCGGTCGTCGACGCCGGTGGTTCCCTCGCCGCTTTCGTCGTGCAACACCCGCTGGCGGAAGGTACGCGTGGCAGCATACGCGGCGGTGAGGCGCCCCCAATCATCGCCGAACGGGTTCTCCGGAGTTTGGTCCGTTGTGGTGGCGAAGCCGTCGAGCGAGATATTGAGGTCAACGCGGACACGGCTCATGGCTATCTCCTAGGAGTGAGGGCACGACGACGCCGGACAACGGCACCTGGGCGCAGCACCAGATTCGCTTCTGCCCGGCAGTTCGGCACACCCCCAAGATCGGGAAGGGCAGGCCGGTTGTCAATACCGGTGCTGCCCATCCCGGTGACGCAACCGAAGTCGCTGCGCGTACCCCACCGCTTGTGTACAGCTAATGCGGTCTGCCCGTTGCCCTGTGTACAGCTAATGCGGCCTGCAGGGAGGCCAAACCTCCTTAGCTGTACAGAAGGTGGCAGAGGTGCCGCATTAGCTGTACGGAAGGTGGCAGAGGTGCCGCATCAGCTGTACGGAAGGTGGCAGAGGTGCCGCATTAGCTGTACGGAAGGCGGCAGGGGTGCCGCATCAGCTGTACGGAAGGTGGCAGAGGTGCCGCATTAGCTGTACGGAAGGCGGAGGCGTGCAACCGAAGTCGCTGCCGCCCGGCACCGGGTCACTAATGGGCTAAAGCCCGATCTCCGCACTCTCCAGCAGCGCGACGGCGTCCGGCTGGCCCTCGTACATCACCAGGGCATGCCCGGTACGGCCGTGCGCGTGCAGCAGCAGCTCGCAGGGTTCGCCGACAATCGCCACCGACACCGGAGCACGCTTGGCCACGTGCCGGGGACCGTCCGGCCGGACCAGCACAATGCCCAGGTCCACGCCGCGGTACAGGATGGCCGCGCGCTTGATCAGCTCGGCCCACAGGGCGTCCGAATAGTCCGAATCCAGGGCCCGCGGCGCCCAGCGGTCGGAGGCACGCCGGATGTCCTCGGTGTGCACAAAGTACTCGCTGAGGTTGGCGCTGTTGTCGATCGATTTCAGGTGCATGGGGGAGAGGCGGGGCGGACCGGCGCGGAAGGCGCGGACCAGCTTGGCGTAGCTCTCAGTGGTGGACGCCTTCTGCGCGGTTTCCTCCAGCGCCTTGTCCGTGCGTGCGGCCAGGGGCTTGATGAACGTACCCAGGGCAGCACTCATACGGTGCTCGCGCAGGTACAGATGAGCTGCGAGCTCCTTGGTCTGCCACCCCTCGCAAAGCGTGGGTGCATTGGGCCCCGCTGCAAGCAGCGTCTCGGCCAGGACTTCACGGGACGGGTCAACGAAATGCATCACTGCTGAAACTAGCATGGAACCCTGTGTTTCGCGGGGGATCCGGCCCCGTTTCACACGGAAGGCGGCGATTTAGCCCCGGGCAGTAGAATCGGTACCGATGCTTCCTCAACCTTCCCCCCTGAATCCACCGGCTGCCCTCGATCCGGAGCTCAGCGCGTCGCTCAAGCGCGACGACGCCGGGCTGGTGGCCGCCGTCATCCAGCAGTACGACACCAACCAGGTTCTAATGCTCGGCTGGATGGATGACGAAGCACTGCACCGCACCCTGACCACGGGCCGGGTGACCTTCTGGTCCCGCTCCCGGCAGGAGTACTGGCGCAAGGGGGATACCTCCGGACATGTGCAGTGGGTGAAGTCCGTAGCCGTGGACTGCGACGGCGACGCCCTGCTGGTCCGGGTGGACCAGGTGGGCGCGGCCTGCCACACCGGTACCCGCACCTGCTTCGACGGCCGTGAGCTGCCCGCCGTCGTCGGCGCCCCCTGAACACCCACTCCACCGTCAACGCAGGGAAGAAGTAGGAATACCATGCAGGATCTAGGAGCCATCCGCCCCACCCTGGAGGAATTCCGGGCCCTGGCGCGCGACCGCCGGGTGATTCCCGTACGCCTGACGGTCCTGGCGGACGCCCACACCCCCATCGGCATCTACCGCAAGCTCACCAACGGCGAGGCCGGCACCTTCCTGATGGAATCGGCCGCGTCCGGCGGCGTCTGGTCGCGGTACTCCTTCATCGGCGCCCGGTCCCGTGCCACGCTCACCACCCTGGACGGACAGGCCCATTGGCTGGGCGAACCTCCCGCCGGCGTGCCGCTGGACGGCAGCCCGGTCGAGGCCCTGGCCCGCACCGTGGACCTGCTGGCCACCGACCGGTTTGACGAACTGCCCCCGTTCACCTCCGGCATGGTCGGCTTTGTCGGCTGGGAAACGGTCCGTCACTGGGAGAAGCTGCCCAACCCGCCAGCCGATGACCTGGACCTGCCCGAGATGGCGATGAACCTCGTCTCGGACATGGCCATCCATGACAACAGCAACGGCACCGTCACCCTGGTGGCCAATGCGATCAACTTTGACGGCTCCGATGAGCGCGTGGACGAGGCCTGGCACGACGCCGTGGCCCGCGTCCGCTCGATGCTCGGCCGGCTCGCGGCCTCCACGCCGCAGGCCGTTTCCGTGCTGGCCCCCGGGACCACCGTCGACGTGGCCGCCAACGTGAAGGAGAGCTGGCCCAAGCCCGACTACACCCGGGCGGTGGAGCGCGGTAAGCAGGCCATTGTGGACGGCGAGGTCTTCCAGGTGGTCATCTCGCGCCGCTTCGAGGCCGAATGCCGGGCCGAGGCGCTGGACGTCTACCGGGTGCTGCGCACCACCAACCCCAGCCCCTATATGTACCTGTTCAATTTCGAGGACGCGCACGGCAACCCGTTCAACGTGGTTGGCTCCTCCCCGGAAGCGCTCGTGACCGTGACCGGCCGCGACGTGATCACCCATCCGATTGCCGGTTCCCGGCCGCGCGGCAAAACCCAGGAACTGGACCGGGCGCTGGCCGAGGAACTGCTGGAGGACGAAAAGGAGCGGGCCGAACACCTGATGCTGGTGGACCTGGCCCGCAACGACCTTTCCAAGGTCTGCCGGCCCGGCAGCATCGACGTCACCCAGTTCATGGAGGTGGAGCGGTTCAGCCACATCATGCACCTGGTCTCCACCGTCGTCGGCCGGCTCGCCGACGCGTCCACCGCCTACGACGTGCTGGCGGCGACCTTCCCGGCCGGAACGCTGTCCGGCGCGCCGAAGCCGCGCGCCCTGCGCCTGCTGGACGAGGTGGAACCGCACCGCCGCGGTATTTACGGCGGGGTAGTGGGGTACCTCGACTTCGCAGGTGACATGGACATGGCGATCGCCATCCGCTCCGCGCTGCTGCGCGACGGCAAGGCATACGTCCAGGCCGGCGGCGGCATCGTCAACGATTCGAACCTGGAAGCGGAAGCACAGGAAACCGTCAACAAGGCGGCCGCGCCGCTGCGGGCCGCCCTCATCGCCGGATCGCTGGAGACCGTAGCGGCAACCCCCGCAGCAACTCCCGCCGGCACCATTGCACAGGAAGCAGACAAGTGAGCACCACCACCCCCCGTTGGCAGCGCAAGGGCATCGTCATCATGGTGACCGTCCTGCTGGCGGCACTGGCCTTCGGCACCACCACCCGCACCTGGCTGAACGTCACCCTGCCCGCCGCGAACGTAGTGACGCCGGACGTCGCTGTTTCCGGCAGCGATGCAGCCACGGCCGTGACCGCATTTGCCGTGGTGGGTGTGGCCGCCGCCCTGGCCGCCGGAATCGCCGGACGGATTGCCCGGTGGATCATCGCCGTCATCATCGTCATTTCCGGCGTCGGCGTGGCCGTCGCCACCTCAAGGATTATCGCCGACCCCCTGCAGGGAGCGGCCGGTGCCATTGGCAAGGCCATCGGCGTCAGCTCCGCCGAGGGCACCCGGGTGGAACTGACTGCCGTGCCCTATGTGGCGCTGGCGGTAGGCATCCTGATCGCCCTCGCGGGGATCTGGCTCGCCCTCGCAGGCCGGCACTGGTCGACGTCGCGCCGTTACGCCCCGACGGCGGAGCCCGGCGACGCCGCCGCGGAGGCCGACGGAACCGGCACCGGCACCGGCCCGGATGCACGCAGCCCAAGGGACGCCGCGGCAGGCCCGCCCGTCGATGAAATCGACAGCTGGGACCGGCTCACGCGCGGCGAAGATCCGACCGATCCCAAGTAGGTCGGCCCAACAGACCACTAAATTGCGCCGAACACCGGCGCAATAGGTGAAAGGGTTTCCGCCCAGTAATGGCAGAATGGAAACCAGATTCGTTAACGAGGAGATTCATCATGAGCACACGCACCACCGAAGACCACCTGGGAGCCGGCCAGGAAAACGAAGGCGAAAGCCACGCCAGCATCCACGATGAGACCATCGGGCACGGCAACACCCCCGCGGCCTGGGCCTGCGTGCTGATCATGATCATCGGCGCCGCTGTGTCCTCCGTTGCCTACATCATGGCCAGCTACATCGGCTTCTTCGCAGGCATCGCCGTGATGCTGGTCGGCCTGCTGGTCGGCTTCATCATGCGCAAGGCAGGCTACGGCGTCAACGGATCGAAGCTGAAGAAAAGCAGCCACTGAGTGAGCGTTCTCGACGACATCATTGCCGGCGTTCGGGAGGACCTTTCCGAACGCCGGCAAAGTGTCTCGCTCGAGTACGTCCGTGGGCAGGCGCTGCAGGCGCCGGCACCGCTGGACGCGTACGCGGCACTGGGCGGAACCGCGGAACCCCGGACCGAACTGCGGGTCATCGCCGAGGTCAAGCGCAGCAGCCCCTCCAAGGGTGAGCTGGCGGACATCGCGGACCCCGCCGCCCTTGCCGCAGCGTATGAGCGCGGGGGAGCCGCCGTCATCAGCGTGCTCACCGAACAGCGGCGGTTTCGAGGATCCCTGGCGGATCTGGACTCCGTCCGGAACGCCGTCGGCATCCCGGTACTGCGCAAGGACTTCACCGTCGACGAATACCAGATCTGGGAAGCACGCGCCCACGGCGCGGACCTGGTCCTGCTGATTGTCGCGGCATTGGAGGACGAGCAGCTGCGCCGGTTCCTGGACCTCACGCATGAGCTGGGCATGAACGCCCTTGTCGAGACCCACACTGCCGAAGAAGTGGACCGGGCCCTGGCCCTGGGCGCACGGATCATCGGCATCAACGTGCGCAACCTCAAGACCCTCGACGTCGACCGCTCGGTGTTCGCCGCCCTGGCCGGCCGCATTCCCGCCGGTCCCGTGGTGATTGCCGAATCCGGCGTCCGCGACGCCGCCGACGTCGAGCACTACGCTTTCAACGGAGCCAACGCCGTGCTGGTGGGCGAAGCCCTAGTAAAGCACGCGTCCCCGGCCGAAACCATCGGCGAATTCACCGCCACCGGCGCCAAGGCGATAGCCGCCCGCGCCCGGCACAACGGCGAAAGCTGACCCCCAGCACCAACTCCCTGTCCGGGCAGGAACGGCCCGGGCTCAAGCAGGACAGGACACACAGCCCATGATCGGGAAGTCGGAACAGGCACAGGCAGCCGGTGCTGCCGCGGAAACCGGAACCGGAAGCGTTACGGAGGCTTTCCTGAACGGGGGAGTCTCCTCCCTGCGCCACGCGCCCGGTCCGTACTTCGGTGAGTACGGCGGCCGTTGGATGCCCGAGTCCCTGATCGCGGCCCTGGACGAGCTGGAAGAGACCTTCGAGCAGGCCAAGGCCGATCCGGAGTTCACCGCCCAGGTGGCTGACCTGAATAAGAACTACTCCGGCCGCCCCTCCCTGCTCACCGAGGCCAAGCGCTTCTCCGAGCACGCCGGCGGGGTGCGGATCTTCCTCAAGCGCGAAGACCTCAACCACACCGGCTCCCACAAGATCAACAACGTCCTGGGCCAGGCACTGCTGGCCAAGCGGATGGGCAAGACCCGCGTCATTGCCGAGACGGGAGCCGGCCAGCACGGCGTCGCCAGCGCCACCGCCGCCGCCCTGCTGGGCCTGGAATGCGTGGTCTACATGGGCGCCGAGGACTGCCGCCGCCAGGCCCTGAACGTGGCCCGGATGGAACTGCTCGGCGCCAAGGTCATCCCGGTGACGAACGGCTCCCAGACCCTCAAGGACGCCATCAACGAGGCGCTGCGGGACTGGGTGGCGAACGTGGACAGCACCCACTATCTGCTCGGCACCGCCGCAGGAGCACACCCGTTCCCCGCCATGGTCCGCTACTTCCACGAAGTGATCGGCGAAGAGGCCCGCGCCCAGATGCTGGTGCAGGCCGGCCGGCTGCCGGACGCGGTGTGCGCCTGCATCGGCGGCGGCTCCAACGCGATCGGCATCTTCCACGGCTTCCTGGATGACCCCGAGGTGAAGATCTACGGCTTCGAAGCCGGCGGCGACGGCGTCGAAACCGGACGCCACGCGGCCACCATCACCCTCGGCCGCCCGGGCGTGCTGCACGGCGCCCGCTCCTACCTGATGCAGGACGACGACGGCCAGACGGTCGAGTCGCACTCCATCTCCGCCGGCCTGGACTACCCGGGTGTCGGACCCGAACACGCCCACCTGGCCGACATCGGCCGGGTCAGCTACGAACCGATCACCGATGCCGAGGCCATGGACGCCTTCCAGCTGCTCTGCCGCACCGAGGGCATCATCCCCGCCATCGAATCCGCGCATGCCCTGGCCGGCGCCATCAAGGTGGGCCGGCGGCTCGCCGAAGAGGCCGGCTCCGACGGAAATGTTTCCGAGAAGATTGTCCTGGTGAACCTCTCCGGCCGCGGCGACAAGGACGTGGCGACCGCCGCCGAATGGTTCAACCTGCTGGACGAGCGCTCAGCCGAAGCCGAAATCGGCAAAGAAGGGGAACAGCTTTGAGCAACGAGGTAATGCAGAGCAAGTCCGCGGCAGCGATTGACCGCGCCGCCGCCCAGGGACGGGCCGCGCTCATCGGCTACCTGCCCGCCGGGTACCCCACCGTGGAGGCCACCATCGCCGCGGGCATCGCGCTGGCCGAAAACGGCGCGGACCTGATCGAAGTCGGCATCCCGTATTCCGACCCCGTGATGGACGGCCACGTCATCCAGGCCGCCACCACCCAGGCGCTGGCGGACGGCTTCCGTGTGGCACAGGTGTTCGACGTCGTCGCCGGCATCACGGCGGCCACCGACGCCGCCGTGCTGGTCATGACCTACTGGAACCCGGTGGTCCGGATGGGCGTGGACGAGTTCTCCCGCCGCCTGGCCGACGCCGGGGGAGCCGGGCTGATCACCCCGGACCTGGTCCCGGACGAAGCCTCCGAATGGCTGGAAGCCTCCGACAAGTACGGCCTGGACCGGGTGTTCCTGGTAGCCCCGTCCTCCACCCCTGCCCGGATGAAAACCACCGTGGCCGCCAGCCGCGGCTTCGTCTACGCCGTATCGATCATGGGCGTCACCGGCGCGCGCGACAGCGTCAGCGACGCCGCCCAGAGCGTGGTCAGCGCCGCCCGGGACGCCGGCGCGGAGCGTGTCTGCGTCGGGCTGGGCGTTTCCCGCGCCGAGCACGTGCGTGAAATCGGCGCCTACGCCGACGGTGTCATCGTGGGCACCGCCCTGGTGGCCGCCCTGCGCGACGGCGGCACGGACGCCGTCGCCGCCCTTACCCGTGACCTGAGTACCGGAACCCCGAAGGCCAGCAAATGAACCCGATGTCCGTGTACGCCAGCATCCCCAGCCCGCCTGCCGATTTCAGCAGCTTCTCGCTGGGCCCCCTGACCATCCACGCGTACGCACTGTGCATCCTTGCCGGCATCATGGCTGCCCTGTGGCTTACCTCCCGGCGGTGGAAGGCCCGCGGCCTGGACGCCGACGCGGTCTGGGACATCTCCATCTGGGCCATCCCGTTCGGCATTATCGGCGGCCGGCTCTACCATGTGTTCTCCTCCCCGGACGCCTACTTCGGACCGGACGGGGACCTGTCCCTCATTCCGCAGATCTGGCTCGGCGGGCTGGGCATCTGGGGTGCGGTGGCACTGGGCGCGGTCGGCGCCTGGATCGGCTGCCGCCGTGCCGGCATCAAGCTCTCCACCTTCGCCGACGTCGGTGCCCCCGGGCTGCTGCTGGCCCAGGCCGTGGGCCGCTGGGGGAACTGGTTCAACCAGGAACTCTTCGGCTCCGAAACGGACCTGCCCTGGGCCCTGGAAATCGACGCGGACAACGCCAATTTCCCCGCCGGCGCCGCTCCCGGCACCACCTTCCACCCCACCTTCCTCTACGAGTCGCTCTGGAACCTGGCCGGCGTGGCCCTGCTCCTGCTGCTGGACCGCCGGTTCCGGCTCCGCGGCGGCCGCCTGTTCTGGATTTATGCCGCCTTCTACACCGCCGGACGGCTCTGGATTGAGGTGCTGCGCATCGATGATGCCGAAATGATTACGCTGCTCGGCGTCACACAACGCCTTAATGTGTGGACCAGCGTGCTGATCCTGGCCGTCTCCATCGCGATGTTCATTCACCTGACAGTCAAGGCACGCAAGGGCGGCGAGGGCTCGCTGTACCTCCCGGGCCGTGAGCCTGCCGAGGGGAGCGGTATTACCGCGGCAGATAACAAGAATGAAACAGAAGCCGGGAATGCGGAATCGGCATCAGCCGAACGCCCGGTGCGTGCTAATCTCGCAGAGACAAAAACCGAGGAATCCCTTCCTCACCGGTCCAAGAACAACGGACCTTCTGCCTGACCCACAGGGTTACCCTCCCGGTGTTGCAGGCGGAGCCACAGAGACGTGGCGCCAGAGCGCTGCAGCACCGGGCCACCCCTTCCGGAACGCGGCGGTTACCGGCATCCAGAATTTCTTATAAAAACGGATCAGTTTCCGGGTTTATAAGGACGAAGTGAGCCGTAAAATCAATCAATGCCGCGGAGCGCCCCCTCGGGGATCCCGCTGGGGCCAATGCTGTCCCCTCCCAACGCTCTACAAGGGGGAAGGACTCACTTCTTATGGCTGATTCCCTGTCTGCATACCCTGACACCGTTGTGTCACCTTTCACCCGCTTTGCCGCGCTTCCGGAAGACGCCGGCCTGTACCGCGCCGAGAACGAAAAGGACGCCTGCGGCCTGGCTGTCATCGCCACCCTGCGGGGCGAGCCTACCCACGGAATTGTCGACGCCGCCTTGGTTGCCCTGCGCAACCTCGAGCACCGCGGTGCCGTAGGCGCCGATGAAGGTACCGGCGACGGCGCCGGCCTCCTCACCCAGGTCCCCGACGAATTCTTCCGTGCCGTAGTGGACTTTGAGCTTCCCGCCGCCGGAGGCTACGCCGTCGGCACCGCCTTCCTGCCCACCGAGGAGCGGGAGCAGCAGACCGCACGGGGCGGCGTCGAACTCATTGCCGCCAGCGAGGGCCTGCGCGTGCTGGGCTGGCGCGAGGTGCCCATCGTGGCCGAACTCGTGGGAGCCATGTCGCGGGCCTGCATGCCCCATTTCGAACAGGTGTTCCTGGCCCCCGAAGAGGGGACCGGCACCGAGGACCTCGATGCCCGGGCCTTCCGCGTCCGGAAGCGTTCGCAGAACAAGTTCGGCGTGTATTTCCCCTCGCTGTCCTCCAAGACCATGGTCTACAAGGGCATGGTGACCACCGCACAGCTGGAACCGTTCTTCCCGGACCTGTCCGACCCGCGGTTCAAGACCCGGCTGGGCATTGTCCACTCACGCTTCTCCACCAACACCTTCCCGTCCTGGCCGCTGGCCCAGCCGTTCCGCGCCATCGCGCACAACGGCGAGATCAACACCGTCAAGGGCAACCGGAACTGGATGCGTGCCCGGCAGTCGCAGATGAAGAACCCGCTGCTGGGACAGACCCCGGAGGAGCTCTTCCCGATCTGCACCCCCGGCGCCTCCGACTCCGCCTCCTTCGACGAGGTGGCCGAACTGCTGATGCTCTCTGGCCGGCCCGTCACGCACGCGATCATGATGATGATCCCCGAGGCCTGGGAAAACCACGCCACCATGGATCCGGCCCGCCGGGCGTTCTACCAGTACCACTCCATGCTGATGGAGCCGTGGGACGGTCCCGCCGCCGTGTCCTTCACCGACGGCGTCTCCGTGGGGGCCGTGCTGGACCGCAACGGGCTGCGCCCGGCCCGCTACTGGGTGACCGACGACGGCCTGGTGGTCCTGGCCTCCGAGGTGGGCGTGGTGGACATCGATCCCGCCAAGGTGGTCCGCAAGGGCCGTGTCTCCCCGGGCAAGATGTTCCTGGTGGACACCGCCGAGGGCCGGCTGATCGAAGACGAAGAGATCAAGGCCGAGGTCGCCGCCGCCAACCCGTGGGCGGACTGGGTAAAGGAAAACCAGGTCCGCCTGGAGGAACTGCCCGAGCGTGAGCACGTGCTGCACACCAAGGCGTCGATCAACCGCCGGCAGCGGACCTTCGGCTACACCCAGGAGGAACTGCGCATCCTGCTGGGCCCGATGGCCCGCACCGGCGCCGAACCGCTGGGCGCCATGGGCTCCGACACGCCCATCGCCGTGCTCTCCAAGCGGCCGCGGCTGCTCTTCGACTACTTTGTGCAGTCCTTCGCCCAGGTCACCAACCCGCCGCTGGATTCCATCCGCGAGGAACTGGTCACCTCCCTGCAGGCCTCGATCGGCCCCAACGGGAACCTGCTGTCCCTGAAGCAGGTGAAGACCAGCCAGGTTGCACTGAAGTTCCCGGTGATCAACAACGATGAGCTGGCCAAGATCGCCAACCTCACCGACGACGACGGCGACCGGATAGCGCTGAAGGTCCGCGGCCTGTACCGCCCTGAAGGCGGCGAAGCCGAACTGCGGGCCAGGATCAGCGAGATCTGCGAAAAGGTGTCCGGCGCCGTCAACCGCGGGGTGCAGTACATCGTGCTCTCGGACCGCGATTCCAACGCCCAGTGGGCACCCATCCCGTCCCTGCTGCTGCTCTCGGCGGTGCACAACCACCTGCTCAAGAGCGCCAACCGCACCAAGATCTCCCTGCTGGTGGAAGCCGGCGATGTCCGCGAGGTCCACCACGTGGCCCTGCTGATCGGCTACGGCGCCTCCGCCGTGAACCCGTACCTGGCCATGGAAAGCTGCGAGGAACTGGTCCGCAACGGCGACATCACCGGCGTCACCGGTGAAGAGGCCGTCACCAACCTGATCAAGGGCCTGGGCAAGGGCGTCCTGAAGATCATGTCCAAGATGGGCATCTCCACCGTCGCCTCTTACTGCGGCGCACAGACCTTCGAGGCGCTCGGCCTGGGCCAGGAGCTGGTGGACGAGTTCTTCCACGGCACCCAGACCCAGCTCGGCGGCGTCGGGCTGGACGTCGTCGCCGCCGAAGCCGCCGCCCGGCACGCCGAGGCGTACCCAGGCGACGGCATCGAGGAACCCCACCGTGCCCTGGACAACGGCGGCGAATACCAGTGGCGCCGCGAAGGGCCGCCGCACCTGTTCAACCCCGAGACGGTCTTCCGGCTCCAGCACGCCACCCGCGAACGCCGGTATGACGTGTTCAAGGCGTACACCAACGGCGTGAACGACCAGTCGAAGAACCTCATGACCCTGCGCGGCCTGCTGGACTTCCGCACCGGCGACCGCACGCCCGTGCCGCTGGACGAGGTGGAGCCGGTCTCCAGCATCGTGAAGCGTTTCTCCACCGGAGCCATGAGCTACGGCTCCATCTCCCAGGAGGCGCACGAAACCCTGGCCATCGCGATGAACCGCCTCGGCGCCAAGTCCAATACCGGTGAGGGCGGCGAAGACCCGGAACGGCTGCTGGACCCGGAGCGCAGCTCCGCGATCAAGCAGGTTGCCTCCGGCCGGTTCGGCGTTACCAGCCTGTACCTGACCAATGCCCAGGACATCCAGATCAAGATGGCCCAGGGCGCAAAACCCGGCGAGGGCGGCCAGCTGATGGCCCAGAAGGTCTACCCGTGGGTGGCCCGCACCCGCCACTCGACGCCCGGCGTCGGGCTGATCTCCCCGCCGCCGCACCATGATATCTACTCCATCGAGGACCTCGCCCAGCTGATCTACGACCTGAAGCGGTCCAACCCGAGCGCCCGGGTGCACGTGAAGCTCGTCTCCGAAGCCGGGATCGGCACGGTGGCGGCCGGCGTGACCAAGGCCAAGGCCGACGTCGTGCTGGTTTCCGGGCACGACGGCGGCACGGGCGCCTCGCCGCTGAACTCGCTCAAGCACGCCGGGGCTCCCTGGGAACTCGGCCTGGCCGAGACGCAGCAGACGCTCATGCTCAACGGACTGCGGGACCGGGTGGTGGTCCAGGTGGACGGCCAGCTCAAGACCGGCCGCGACGTCGTGATGGCCGCGCTGCTGGGCGGCGAGGAATTCGGCTTCGCCACCGCCCCGCTCGTGGTCTCCGGCTGCGTCATGATGCGGGTCTGCCATCTGGACACCTGTCCGGTGGGCGTGGCCACGCAGAACCCGGAGCTGCGGGCCCGGTTCAGCGGCAAGCCGGAGTTCGTGGTGAATTTCTTCGAGTTCATTGCCGAGGAGATCCGCGAGATCCTCGCCGAGCTTGGGTTCCGGACGCTCGAGGAGGCCATTGGCCGCACCGAACTGCTGGATACGCAGGCTGCGATCGACCACTGGAAGGCCGACGGACTGGACCTGGAACCGATCCTGCGCGGACCGGAGGTGGATCCCGGGGCGCCGCTGCGGAACATGGTGCAGCAGAACCACGAACTGGATCAGCACTTCGACAACAAGCTCATCGAGATGAGCGCCGACGCGCTGCAGAACCGGGCGCCGGTGCGGATTGCCCTGGACGTAGTCAACACCGACCGGTCCGTGGGCACCATGCTCGGGCATACCGTGACGAAGACGTTCGGCGTGGATATCCTCGCCCCGGACACCATCGACGTGACGCTCACCGGACAGGCCGGGCAGTCGCTCGGCGCGTTCCTGCCCGCCGGGATCACCCTGCGGCTGTTCGGCGACTCGAACGACTATGTGGGCAAGGGCCTGTCCGGCGGCCGGATTATCGTCCGCCCGGACCGCGGCAACGTCTTCGCGGCCGAACGCAACGTCATTGCCGGGAACGTGATCGGCTACGGCGCCACCAGCGGCGAAATGTTCCTCAGCGGCCAGGTGGGCGAACGCTTCCTGGTCCGCAACTCCGGGGCCACCGCCGTCGTCGAAGGCATCGGCGACCACGGCTGTGAGTACATGACCGGCGGGCAGGCGCTGATCCTGGGGCCCACGGGACGGAACTTCGGCGCGGGCATGTCCGGCGGCACCGCCTTCGTGGTGGACCTGGAACAGGCCCGCGTGAACAAGGAGTCCCTGGAACGCGGCGAGCTGCTGCTCGAGGCCCCGGACGCCGAGGACATCGACATCATCCGCGGGCTGCTGGTCCGGCATCTGGAGGAGACCGGCTCGGACCTGGCCCAGAAGATGCTGGAGAGCTTCGAGGACACCGTGTCCCGCATTACCAAGGTGCTGCCGCGGGACTACGCCGCAGTGCTCGGCGCCCGCGCCTCCGCCGCTGAAGCAGGACTGGATCCTGACGGCGCCGAGGCATGGAACAAGATTTTGGAGGTTACCGGTGGCTGATCCACGCGGATTCTTGAAGGTACGCGAGCGGGAGACCCAGCCGCGGCGTCCGGTGCCGGTGCGCATCATGGACTACAAGGAGGTCTACGAAGCGCAGGAAAAGGGTGTGCTGCAGGCTCAGGCCGGACGCTGCATGGACTGCGGCATTCCGTTCTGCCACCAGGGCTGCCCGCTGGGCAACCTCATTCCGGAGTGGAATGACCTGATGTGGCGGGACAAGGGCGCCGAGGCCATTGAGCGGCTGCACGCGACCAACAACTTCCCGGAGTTCACCGGCCGGCTCTGCCCGGCCCCCTGCGAGGCGTCCTGCGTGCTGGGCATCAACCAGCCGCCGGTCACCATCAAGCAGGTGGAGGTCTCCATCATTGACGAAGCCTGGGGCGAGGGCTGGGTGACCCCGCACCCGCCGGAGCGGCTGACCGACCGCACCATCGCCGTGGTCGGCTCCGGCCCCGCCGGACTGGCCGCCGCCCAGCAGCTCACCCGTGCCGGACACACCGTGGCCGTGTACGAGCGCGACGACCGGGTCGGCGGGCTGCTGCGGTACGGCATCCCGGATTTCAAGATGGAGAAAATCCAGGTGGACCGCCGGCTGGAGCAGATGCGCGCCGAGGGCACCCGCTTCCGCACCGGCGTCGAGGTGGGCCGCGACATCAGCTGGGAACAGCTGCGCCGCCGTTACGACGCCGTGGTGATCGCCACCGGCGCGACCGTGCCCCGCGACCTGCCCATTCCGGGCCGGGAACTGTCCGGCGTGCATTTCGCGATGGACTACCTGGTGCAGTCCAACCGTGCCGTGGCCGGGGACACCGTGAAAAACCAGATCAACGCCGAGGGCAAGCACGTGGTGATCCTCGGCGGCGGCGACACCGGTGCGGACTGCCTCGGCACCGCGCACCGCCAGCAGGCCGCTTCGGTGACCACGCTGGCGATCGGCCAGCAGCCGCCTGCCGAGCGGGCCGCGCACCAGCCGTGGCCGATGTATCCCACGCTGTTCGAGATGGCCAGCGCCCACGAGGAAGGCGGGGAACGCACCTTCCTCGCGTCCACGGTGGAGTTCGTGGGGGAGAACGGGAAACTCACCGGTGTGAAGGTGGCCGAGACCGAGTTTGTGGACGGCAAGCGGCGGCCGAAGGCCGGTACCGAACGGATTCTTCCGGCGGACCTGGTCTTCCTGTCCCTGGGCTTCACCGGCCCGGAGCCGGCCGGGCTGGCCGAGCAGGTCTCCGCCGGGTTCGACGAGCGCGGCAACGTGGCCCGCGACGGCTACTACATGACCGGAACCCCGGGGGTCTTCGCCGCCGGCGACGCCGGGCGCGGGCAGTCCCTGATTGTCTGGGCCATCGCCGAGGGCCGGGCCGCGGCCGCCGCCGTCGACCAGTGGCTGATGGGATCGACCCGCCTGCCCGCACCGGTGGCGCCGACGGACCGGGCCATCACCGCACTGTAGGCCCGCCGGGTGCGCGCGGCACGCGGGACCCTGTCCGCAGTTTCCGCCGTGCGTGGGTAGAGTATGGGGTGCATCACACGGTGCACTTGAAGACTTTTTCAAACTGGGGGAGAGCAAATGTTGGCAGGTGTTATTGCGACAATTTTCGCCGGTGCGCTCACGATCGGGCTTATTGCCCTGATTCTTTATGTGAAAGCGCTCCGCAAAGTGGATAAGGGCCATCCGGACCGCAAGTCGCAGGTGCAGTTCAATCGCCGGGGCTTTTACGCCGTCGTGGCGTTTATCGCCTGCATAGCCGTGGTCTTCTGGGTTGCCCTGTTGCTGGCGTCCAATAGTGATCTGCCCACCTGGGTGTTCAGCATCGGTTTCATCTTCGTGGTTTCCGCGGCGCGTCCGGTCCTCGTCGGAAAGTACGGGGAGATGTTCCAGGCGAACGGCGAGGGCAAGCACCCCAACGTCGGCCAGGTTCCGGCGGCGCCCGTGGCTCCCCAGTATCCGGGAATGTACAACGCTCCTGCTGGTCCGGCGGCTCCGGCTGCTCCCGGCCAGTACGGCGCGCCCGCGGCTCCGGGGCAGTACAACGCCCCTGGTGCAGGCACTACGGATACGGGCACCGGTTACCCCGGCAAGTAAGTAGCCCGGAGGGTTTCAGTACCGGCCCGGAGATCAGCCCGTGAGGCTCGATCTCCGGGCTTTTTCTTTGCCCGGCCCCCTTTGCGCCACTGCTACCTAGTGTTACTGTCTACTGGTAGTTAGCGTTACTGAGTAGGCATTGAGTAGATAGGCGTGGGAACCGATGGCCAAACAGATGACGGAGATGCTCAAGGGCACCCTTGAGGGGATTGTCCTGGCGCTCCTCGCCGTTTCGCCGGCCTACGGCTACGAGATCACTGCCCGGCTGCGCGGGCAGGGATTCACCGAGATCGCCGAGGGGACCGTGTACGCGCTCCTGGTCCGGATCGAGAAACGCGGGCTGGTCGACGTCGAGAAGGTTCCCTCGGAAAAGGGGCCGCCCCGCAAGGTGTACACCCTGAATGCCCGGGGCACCGAGTATCTCGAGGAATTCTGGGGCACCTGGAGTTTCCTGGCTGCACGGCTGGAACACCTCCGGCACGAAGCACATAACCCGCAGCACGAGGGAGGGAAATGATGGCCGCTAAATGGATTGAACTGGTCACCGGCCCGTTCGAGGACAAAAGGCGCTGGCGCCGGTTTAAGCAGCGCAAGGCACAGCTGCCCGCGGGATACCGGAGGGCCATGGACGGCCTCGAACGCTACTTCATGTATGCGGCGCCGATTGCGAAGGGTGATGTCTACATCCAGATGCTCGAAGACCTTGCTGATCTGGTTGAGGGTGCCGCTGTTGACGGCACTCCGGTCCGCAGCATCGTCGGCGAGGATCCGGTGGAGTTCGCTGAAGCCTTCATCGCGAATTACGCGGACGGCCAGTGGATCAACAAGGAGCGCAGGCGCCTAGTCGAGACCATCGACCGGTCCGCTGAAGAGGTATAAACACCGGGATTGGAGACCGGATATGCGTACCAACCAAACCCTCGAACCCGCCATCCGGGTGCAGGGCATCGAGAAATCGTTTCGGGATCTGCAGGTGCTGCGCGGCGTCGGGTTTGACGTGAGTGCAGGCAGCATCTTTGCGCTGTTGGGCTCCAACGGTGCGGGGAAAACAACGCTGGTGCGGATCCTCTCAACGCTGTTGGCCGCCGACGCCGGGACCGCCGCGGTCTCCGGCTTTGACGTCGCGGCAAACCCCGCGGCCGTGCGCCGCTCGATCAGCCTGACCGGCCAATTCGCTGCGGTCGATGAAGTGCTGACCGGGCGGGAAAACCTGGTCCTCATCGCGAAACTCCGCCACGGAAAAAACCCGGGCGGAATCGCGGATGACATGCTCGCCCGCTTTGCGCTCACCGACTCGGGGAGCCGCAGGGCAGGCACCTATTCGGGGGGTATGCGCCGCCGCCTCGATATCGCCATGAGCCTGGTGGGGAACCCGAAAACCATCTTCCTCGACGAGCCGACGGCGGGCCTGGATCCGCAGGCGCGCAACGAGGTGTGGAAAACCATCCGGGAGCTTGCCGCCGGCGGCACGACGGTGCTGCTCACCACGCAGTACCTCGACGAGGCGGAGCAGCTTGCGGACCGGATCGGGATCCTGCACCGGGGCGTCATCATCCAGAACGGGACCCTGGTTGAACTGCAGCAACTCCTGCCGCCGGCGAAGGCCGAGTACGTCACAAAACAGCCGTCCCTCGAGGACGTCTTCCTCGCCCTCACCGGCGGTACCGGTGACGGCACAGCGCCCCGGGACGGACTTCCGCCGGCGCAGCAGAAAGAGGGAAACCGATGACCACCCAGACGTTTCACGACACCGCCGCCCTCACTGGGCGCTCCCTGCGCCACGTCCTCCGCAGTCCGGACACGATTATCACGACGGCGGTTACGCCGGTCGCGCTGATGCTGATGTTTGTGTACGTTTTCGGCGGCGCAATCAGCACCGGATCGGGGGAGTCCTACATCAATTACACGCTTCCCGGCATCCTGCTGATCACCGTTGCCTCCGGCGTGGCCTACACCGCCTACCGTTTGTTCCTCGATCGGCAGGGAGGAATGCTCGAACGCTTCCAATCGATGCCCATTGCACGCTCCGGTGTGCTCTGGGCACACGTCCTCACCTCCGTGAGCGCGAACCTGGCCTCGCTCGCGCTTGTCATCGGGGTGGCCCTGGTCGCGGGCTTCCGCACCGGTGCGTCGCCGGCCGCGTGGCTCGCCGTCGTCGGCATCCTGGTCCTGTTCACCCTGACCCTGACCTGGCTGGCCGTGATTGCGGGACTGACGGCGAAGACCGTGGACGGCGCGAGTGCGTTCAGTTACCCGCTGATTTTCCTGCCGTTCATCAGCTCGGCGTTTGTGCCCACCAGCACCATGCCCGGGCCGGTGGCGTGGTTTGCCGAGAACCAGCCCGTGACTTCCATTGTGGACACCCTCCGGGCATTGCTTGCCCAGGAACCCGTCGGCAGCGGTTTCTGGGCGGCACTTCTGTGGCTGGTCGGCATCCTGGGCCTCGCCTACGCCGGCGCCACGGCCATTTACCGGCGTCGGGTGAACTGAACGGGGTTGGGGGCGTGCACAGATTCCCACCCCGGCTGGCCGGCATTCAGCCTACCTACCCCCGGAATCCTTGGCCTTTCCCGCTTTCTGGGAATCTGTGCACGCCATCCCACTACCCGCGGGGGCCAACAGGTGCTTGGGAGCGCTCCCGGCTCTGGTTCCGGCCGCGCAGACGGCCCGGTCCCATGCGCAAACTGCCAAGGGAGACTAGGCTAGAAGTATGAGACGCGCAAAGATTGTTGCCACTTTTGGACCAGCGATCGCCAGCTACGAAAACACAGTAGCGGTTCTTCGCGCGGGCGTGAATGTCGCCCGTATGAACATGAGCCACGGCGACCACTCCGTACACAACGCCACGTATGAAAACGTGCGCAAGGCCTCCGCCGAGCTGGGGATGCCCGTGGGCATCTTCGCCGACCTCCAGGGCCCCAAGATCCGGCTCGGCCGGTTCACCGAGGAACCCCACTTCCTTAACGTGGGCGATACCTTCACCATCACCACCGATGACATTCCCGGCACCAAGGAAATCTGCTCCACCACGTACAAGGGCCTGCCGGGCGACGTGAAGGCCGGTGATTTCCTGCTGATCGACGACGGCAAGGTGAAGCTGCGCGCCGTGGAAGTAACGGCCAACACTGTTGTCACCGAGGTAGTAGTACCGGGCAAGGTGTCGAACAACAAGGGCATCAACCTGCCCGGCGTAGCCGTCAACGTTCCGGCACTGAGCGAAAAGGATGAGGACGACCTCCGCTGGGCCATGCGCCGCGGCGTCGACATGGTTGCCCTTTCCTTCGTCCGCAACGCCGGCGACATTTCCCGTGTCCACGAGATCATGGATGAGGAAGGCCGCCGCGTGCCGGTCATCGCCAAGATCGAAAAGCCGCAGGCAGTGGAGAACCTCGAAGAGATCATCGATGCGTTCGACTCCATCATGGTTGCCCGCGGTGACCTCGGCGTCGAACTGCCGCTCGAAGAGGTTCCGATCGTGCAGAAGAAGGCCATTGAACTGGCCCGCCGCTGGGCCAAGCCGGTTATTGTGGCCACCCAGGTGCTGGAGTCCATGATCGAGAACCCGCGCCCGACCCGCGCCGAGGCCTCCGACTGCGCCAACGCCGTGCTTGACGGCGCCGATGCAGTGATGCTCTCCGGCGAAACCTCGGTGGGTGCCTACGCCATCGAAACCGTGGAAACCATGGCCCGGATCATCGAGTCCACCGAGCAGCACGGCCTGAACCGCGTTCCGCCGCTGGGCTCCAAGCCGCGGACCCGCGGCGGCGCCATCACCCGCGCCGCAGTGGAGATCGCCGATCAGCTGGATGCGAAGTACATCTGTACCTTCACCCAGTCCGGCGATTCCGCCCGCCGCCTGTCCCGCCTGCGTCCGTCCAAGCCGGTGTTCGCCTTCACCCCCGTGGAAGACACCTACCGCTACATGACGCTGTTCTGGGGTGTGGCTCCCATGCTCGTGGAGTTCGCCGAGCACACCGATCAGATGACCGCCCAGGTGGACCGCACCCTGCTCGAAGAGGGCCTGGTGGAAGACAACGACCTGGTGGTCATCGCTGCCGGTTCGCCTCCCGGACAGGCCGGCTCGACCAACAGCATCAAGGTGCACCGCGTGGGCGATATTGCCGACGCAGGCCAGCGTGCTGACGGCCAGGAGCGGGTCAAGGAAAAGGTCGGCCCGTGGCCGGTCAAGGAAAGCAAGAAGGGCCAGGCCAAGGCCATCTAGGTTCCGGTTTTCCCTGCACCAACAGGAAAGGTCCCGTCCGATTGGACGGGACCTTTCCTGTTGGTTCGTGCTTTGCTGCTGGTTCCCGCGGGGGAGTAGGGGTTAGTTCACCTGGTTGATGATGGTCTCGGCCACTTCGCGCATGCTCAGGCGGCGGTCCATCGAGGTCTTCTGGATCCAGCGGAAGGCCTCGGGTTCGGTGAGGCCCATCTTCGTGGTCAACAGCGACTTGGCGCGCTCCACCAGCTTGCGGGTGGCGAACTGTTCCTTCAGGTCGGTGACCTCTGCTTCGAGGGCCTTGATTTCCTCGTGGCGGGAAAGGGCGATCTCGATGGCAGGGATCAGGTCCGCAGGCGTGAAGGGCTTGACCACGTAGGCCATGGCACCTGCCTCGCGGGCGCGTTCCACCAGTTCCTTCTGGCTGAACGCGGTCAGCAGCACCACGGGGGCAATGCGGGCCTTGACGATCTGCTCGGCGGCGGTGATGCCGTCCATCAGGGGCATCTTCACGTCCATCAGTACCAGGTCCGGCTTCAATTCCTGGGCCAGCTGGACGGCCTTTTCGCCGTTATCCGCCTCGCCGACGACGTCGTAGCCCTCACCGGTGAGGATCTCGACAATGTCCAGGCGGATCAGGGTCTCGTCTTCTGCGACGAGTACACGGCGGGCCGGGCTGTTGGACGGCGCGGTGTTGGCAGACGCAGCGTTGGACGACGCGGCGGGCTCGGACTCGGTGGACTCAGACACAGATGGCTCCTCAGATACGGTCTCTCCTGCCGGCAGACCGACAGTTCACACAATCAGGGTATCCGCATGTACAGTTGTTTTGCGCCCAACACGGTAAGTACTCGTGCTTCGTGACGCAGGGCACGCCCGAATGGCGGAATTGGCAGACGCGCTGCACTCAAAATGCAGTATCGAGAGGTGTGTGGGTTCGAGTCCCACTTCGGGCACCGTTTGTAAAAATACCCCGGTCTTCGGACCGGGGTATTTTCTTTGGTCCGCAGGACCCGCTGCCGTCAGCACGGCGAACGGCAGCCGGTCCTGCACCGTTAGCGGTGGCCGCCCCCGCGGCCGTGTCCGTGTCCGTTGCCATGACCATGTCCGTCGCCGTGTCCGTCGCCGTGTCCGTTGCCCTCGCTCCGACTGCTCCGCTTGCAGGCGAAGCTGTCGGCGTCCTCCGGGTCGCCCTTCCTGTATTGCGCAATAAGCGGGTAGACGCACAGCGGACGTGAGCGATCTGCAGACCAACTTGCCGGAACCTCGGGATTCACTCCGCCGGGGTTTCCGGCGCCTCGGGCCGTAGCGGTAAGGCGTTCCGGCGCTTTGCCGCCTTCAACCCAGTCGACCAATGCCGTGAGTCCATCAAACTGGTCCGTGGCCGGACCTCCGCGCACGTGGCCCATCCCCGGCACCTCAAAATAGCGCACGAATTCGTCGGCGTCGTTCTTGTAGCGCCTGTCCAGCGACCGGTACCAGGCGGCGGTGTTATCGGGTGAGAACACTCCGTCCGCGGCCCCATGGACGACGATCATCTTCCCGCCACGGCCGCGAAGTGTATCCAGACGTGTCGGGTTCGGCGGGTTCATGAACGACATCGAGCTTTCGGTGTAAACGCCGTTGGTCTCGTAAATCCGGTCGGCCTGGGCGTCCACGTCGTAGTTCAATGCGTAGCCCAAGGTGTCGTTCAGCATGCTGACATCTGCCGGCGGGACCGAGAAGATAAAGCCCACGGCGACGGGGTCACGGTTGCGGTCTATCGAACTCGTGAACTTCCAGCTCGCCCAACCGGGCGAGACGATTCCCGGGTCGAACGGAAATGAGCTGTACAGCTCGTCTCCTGCACTGTTGCGGGCACCGTCGAAGACTGCGGCGATGACGTTCTTCTGCGCCTCGGTGAGGCACGTTCCGTCACGCCCTGCAGTACATGTCGGCACGTCCCGGTGGATGGAGAAGGTGTTGCGGCAACCCTCGATGTCCTGCACCATGCCGTCCTCGAGCCGGTCCAGCCCGTCACACGCGGCAACGATCGCAGCGGAAACCAGCTGGCGCTCCGCGACGGGGAACGCCGTCTCGAGGTCGGCCGGGCCGGTGACGGGTGTCGCGGTGGCCACGCCGGCCCATTGCTGGGCACCCCACAACTGGGCTACCGCAGCCTGGGGAAGGTCGAGCCCCGGGGCGATAGCCAGGTACCCGTCGTACTCCTGCGCATAGCGGGCAGAGGCGACCATGGTGTGGCGGCCGCCGTTCGAGCCGCCGGCAATGTAGGACCGGTCAGGTCCGCGCCCATATGCAGCGGTAATCAGTTCCTTGGCCATGGGGGTGAGTGTTCCCACTGCCTGGTAGCCGTAATCCAGCCGGGCCTGCGGGTCGAGCCCGAACAGTGGGTTCTGGGCTTCATTATGGCCCGCGTCTGAGCTCAGCACGGCAAACCCCAGCTGGAGGCCATTCTCCAGCTGCCCACCGGTGAAGGCGCCTACAGCGGGGGCGACCCGGCCGTCGGTTCCTCCGTTCGCCTGATACAGATAGCGGCCGCTCCAGTCCGTCGGCAGGCGCATCTCAAAGCCGATCGCATACCTCTGCCCGTCAACCGGACTTGTGCGTTCGTTCATCTGTCCCTGGATAAGGCAGTGCTCGCCCACGGCGGTGCCGGCATTTGTCAGGGCACCGGCAGGAATGACCTCCGCCGTCGTGATGACGGTCGCCCCAAAGTCGAACGAGGCCAATTCCGTGCACTTTTCCAAGGATCCGGGTTGTGCAGCCGACAGCTGCGGGATTCTTTTCGAAGTGGCGGGCTGTGCCGCGGAAGCAGATCCCGCAGTCAATAGCACCGCAGTGAGTACGGCAGCAGTAGCGAGGGCAACCGGGCGCCTGCCGTCGGCGGCCTTCCAGCGGGTCAATGCGGATCTGGTGATCATGTCCGTCCCTTCAATGGGTCTGGATGACCAGCCGTCACCACCCCGCTCCGTGCCGTGCTGCTCGACGCGTCGTTGCGCCGAGTTGGGATCATCGCGGCAAAGCTAAGCTCCACAGTTGACGATGACAATAGTGAAGGCCATCAAACGTCGGGGAGACCATCGAATCTTCGTCACGGCACCCCTCATAGTGCTGCCTGCTCCGGCGCCGGCGCTCCAGCAGCGCCTAGGCGTACC
Source organism: Arthrobacter sp. zg-Y769 (assembly GCF_020907405.1). Classification (GTDB taxonomy): domain Bacteria; phylum Actinomycetota; class Actinomycetes; order Actinomycetales; family Micrococcaceae; genus Arthrobacter_B. The sequence continues at coordinate 253,385 of NZ_JAJJOE010000008.1, read as the reverse complement.
GGTCGAAAGCCTCCAGCAGCCGCGCCACCGTTCCGCCCAGGTTCCACTCCGTGCCCAGCTTCTCCAGTTCCGCGCGCTCCCTGCCGGTGACCGCATGCAGTTCGGCCCCCGCCTTTTCCGGCGCGGGTAGATCCAGGTCCCGCACCACCTTCACCACCTTGGGCGCAACCGCCAGGTAGTCAGCCGCCTTGGCGAGCTTGGACCGGACCGGCGATGAGAGGCCGCTGTCCGGGTCCTTTGCCGCGGCCAACAGGGAATCCAGCGTGCCGTACTCGGCCAGCAGCGACGCAGCGGTCTTCTCGCCGATGCCGGACACCCCGGGCAGCCCGTCGGATGCGTCACCGCGCAGGGTCGCGTAGTCCGCGTACTGTTCGGGCAGCACCCGGTACTTGGCCACCATCGATGCATCAGTCATTACGTCCAGGTTCTTCATGCCGCGGGCGGTGTAGATCACGCGGACGTCCCTGTCGTCGTCGATGACCTGGAACAGGTCCCGGTCCCCGGTCACCACGTCCACCGGCATGGATGCGGTGGTCGCGTAGGTGCCGATCACATCGTCGGCCTCGTGTTCCGCGGCGCCGACGACGGCGATGCCCGCGAGCTCCAGCGTCCGGCGGATCATCGGGATCTGTGCCTCGAGGGGATCGGGAACGGTTTCGACGTCGGGGTTCCCGCTGACCTCTTCGGCCACCCGGTGCGCCTTGTAGGTGGGGAGCAGGTCCACCCGCCACTGCGGCCGCCAGTCATCATCCCAGCAGGCGATCAGGTGCGTGGCTTCGTAATCGGAGGTGAGCCGGGCGATCATGTCCAGCAGTCCGCGCACGGCGTTCACCGGCGTTCCGTCGGACCGGCGGATGGTGTCGGGTACACCGTAGAAGGCACGGAAGTAGAGGGATGCAGTGTCGAGGAGCATCAGGCGCTGGGTCATAGCCCGATCCTTGCATGGATCATGCGGTGAGGGGACGCCGGCAGGAATTCCCTCTCTCCTGTGCAGCAGCCCCCGTATGACAGGACATTGTGCACCTCCGAGCGAGCGGCAAAGTACTTACGCAAGCGTATTCCGGTTTCTGGGCCGCTTTGCCGAGGCTTGTGCAATTTGTCAGCACAAACCTTTGACAGGACAAACTTTCACGCGCACAGTGGTGACTGTGGTTCTGATCACTCCGAGGCGGCTGTAGCTGCTGCTTGATGCGGAACAGGAAGGCCGGTGATCCACGGGTGGCTCATGAGGTGCTGACAATGGGACGGATCAGCGTTGATGTTTATCCCGATGACATCGGCGTGCCGCTGGAGGACGTCGCCGGCTTCACTAAATACCTGGGCGGATCACCCTCGAATGTAGCTGTGGCGGCCGCCCGGCACGGCCGGCGCAGCGGCGTCATTACCCGCACCGGACAGGACCCCTTCGGCGAATACCTGCACCGGGAGCTGCGTAAGTTCGGCGTGGATGACCGCTTCGTCACCTCAGTGCCCCACCTGCAGACGCCGGTGACGTTCTGCGCCATCATGCCTCCGGACGCTTTCCCGCTGTATTTTTACGGCCGCTTTCCCACTGCCCCCGATCTGCAGATCGACGCAGGAAGCCTGGATCTGGACGCGGTCCGGGACGCCGGAATCTTCTGGTCCACGGTGACGGGCCTGTGCCAGGAACCCAGCCGGTCCGCCCATCTGGCCGCACACCGGGTGCGGCCGCGCCAGGAGCTTCCGGCCGGCCGGTTCACCGTGCTGGACCTCGATTACCGGCCGATGTTCTGGGGCGGCGAGGCGGAGGCGGCGGCAGAGGTGGCCCGGATCCTGCCCTACGTAAACGTCGCCATCGGGAATGAGACGGAGTGTGCCGTAGCCGTCGGAGCAGGAACCCCCGATGAGCAGGCGGACCGGCTGCTCGCAGCCGGGGTGAGCATCGCCGTCGTCAAACTCGGTGCAGACGGAGTGCTCGCCAAGACCGCCGCGGAACGCGTGGTTTCGGCTCCCGTCCGGGTGAAGACCGTGAACGGGCTGGGCGCCGGAGACGCGTTCGGCGGCGCCTTCTGCCACGGGCTGCTGTCCGGCTGGCCGCTGGCCGCGGTGCTGGACTATGCGAATGCGGCCGGCGCCATCGTTGCCTCCCGGCTGTCCTGCGCGGACGCGATGCCCACCCCCGATGAGGTGGCGGCACTGCTGGCCGGTCAGGGCCGGACCGTGCCGGAACCGATGGAGAGCGCGCCATGAGCGAATTCGACGACGATCCGCGGCGCTACGAGCACCTTTCCCGCATCCGGCTGGAGGATCCGGAAGCGGTCCTCCGCGCCGCCGGCGACCGCCGGCCCCACCCCGGTCCGCGGCAGGGCGAGCAGAACTTCATTGTGGCCGCGGACCATCCCGCCCGCGGGGCGCTCTCCGTCGGCAGCGATCCCCTGGCGATGGCGGACCGCCGCGGCCTGCTGGACCGGCTCCGGACCGCCCTGGCGAATCCCGCCGTCGACGGAGTGCTGGCCAGCCCGGATATCCTGGACGACCTGCTGCTGCTCGGTGCGCTGGAGGGCAAGCTGCTGTTCGGGTCCATGAACCGGGGCGGCCTGGCCGGCTACGTCAACGAGATAGATGACCGGTTCACCGGCCACACCGCCGAGGCCCTGCTGGCGCTGGGCGCCACCGGCGGCAAGATGCTCACCCGGATCTGCCTCACGGACCCGGCCACCGCCGGCCTGCTCGAAGCCACGGCAAACGCGATCAACAGCCTTGCGGAACGCGGCCTGGTGGCCATGGTGGAACCGTTCCTGTCCGTCTGGGAGAACGGGCGGATCCGCAACGACCTCAGTACCGACGCCGTGGTGGCCTCGGTGGCCATCGCCTCGGGCCTGGGTGCCACCAGCGCCTATACCTGGATGAAGCTGCCCGTGGTCCCGGATATGGAACGGGTCCTCGCGGCCACAACCATGCCCACCGTCCTGCTGGGCGGTGACCCGTCCGGGTCTCCGGAGGACACCTATGCGGGCTGGCAGGCAGCCTTGAAACTTCCGGGTGTCCAGGGGCTGACGGTGGGGCGTACGCTGCTTTACCCCAGGGAGGGCAGCGTGGAGGACGCCGTGGCAACAGCTGCCTCCCTGCTCAAGACATCCACCCGACAGGAGGCCGGCGGCTGATGGCAACCCGAAGAATCACGGTCGCCCAGGCGGTCGTGGAGTTCCTGAGCAGCCAGTACGCGGTGGACAGCATCGGGGGAGAGGACTACCGGGAACGACTCTTCCCGGGCATGTTCGGCATCTTCGGCCACGGCAATGTAGCCGGTGTCGGCCAGGCGCTGAAACAGTCCCAGGTACGGGACCCGGCCGCCATGCCCTACTACCAGGGCCGCAACGAGCAGGCAATGGTGCACCAAGCGGTGGGGTATGCACGGCATACCCGCCGGCGGGCCACCTACGCGGTGACCAGTTCCATCGGTCCCGGCGCCACCAACATGCTCACCGGCGCCGCACTGGCCACCACCAACCGGCTGCCCGTCCTGCTGCTGCCCTCGGACACGTTCGCCACCCGGACACCTGATCCGGTGCTGCAGCAGCTGGAACGGCCGGAGGCCTACGACATCACCGTCAACGATGCCTTCCGGCCGCTGTCCCGGTATTTTGACCGGATCAGCCGGCCCGAGCAGCTGTTCTCCGCCTTCCTCTCCGGCCTGCGGGTGCTGACCGACCCGGCCGAGACCGGTGCAGTCACCATTTCCCTGCCGCAGGACGTCCAGGCCGAAGTGCTCCAGGTGCCGGAGGAATTCCTTGCCGAACGCGAGTGGCGGATCCGCCGGCCCGAACCCGAAGAGGCGGACATCCGCCGTGCCGCAGAGCTGATTCGCGCCTCCGGGCAGCCGATGATCGTGGCCGGCGGCGGTGTCCTCTACGCCTTTGCCTCCGATGAACTGGCCCGCCTGTCCGAGGCCACCGGCATCCCCATCGGCTACACCCAGGCAGGTGTTGGAACGGTCCAGTGGGACGCCCCCTATTGCCTCGGCGCCGTCGGGTCCACGGGCACGACGGCGGCCAACGCCCTCGCACGGGACGCGGACCTGGTCATCGGCATCGGCACCCGGTACGAGGATTTCACCACGGCCTCCCACTCGGCGTTCCAGAACCCGCAGGTGCAGTTCGTCAACATCAACGTGGCACCCATCGACGCGTACAAGCTCGGCCCGAGCCTGCCCCTCGTGGCCGACGCCCGCAAGGCACTGCTCCGGCTGGCCACCGCCCTCGAGGGGTACCGCGTCCCGGACGGGATGCTCCGGCGGGTTGCTGCCGAAAAGGACCGCTGGACCCGGACCGTAGACGAAGCCTTTGACACCCGGCACGTTCCGCTGCCGAGCCAGAATGAAATCATCGGCGCCGTGAACCGCGCCATGGCGCCCCGCGACGTCGTCGTCTGCGCAGCCGGATCCCTGCCCGGTGACCTGCACAAAATGTGGCGGGTGCAGGACCCCTTCGGGTACCACGTGGAATACGCCTACTCCACCATGGGCTACGAAATCCCCGGCGGGCTCGGCGTGAAGCGGGCGGCACTCGACGAGGCCGCCCGTGCCCCGGAAGAGACGGCCGCCGCCCAGCCCCGCGACGTCGTCGTGATGGTCGGCGACGGGTCCTACCTGATGATGCACACCGAGCTGGTCACGGCCGTCGCGGAGGGCATCAAGCTGATCACCGTGCTGATCCAGAACCACGGTTTCGCCTCGATCGGGGCGCTCTCCGAAAGCCTCGGTTCACAGCGCTTCGGCACCCGGTACCGGATGCTGGACCGCAGTCAGCACACGTTCGACGACGGCGCGAAACTGCCGGTGGATCTCGCCGCCAACGCCGAGTCCCTGGGGGTGCGCGTGCTGCGCGTGGAGCCGGGACCGAATGTCATTGCGGACCTGGAAGCGGCGGTGGCTAAGGCCCGGGCCGAACCGGAGGGCAGCGGCCCAGTGCTGGTCCACATTGAATCCGACCCGCTGATCGACGCACCGGATTCTGAATCCTGGTGGGACGTACCGGTGGCCGGCACCTCCGGGCTGGACTCCACGCAGAAGGCCTACACCACCTATTCCTCCTCCAAAGCGCGGCAGAAGCCGCTGCTCGGCTAGCAACCGCTCCTGCCGGACACCAGAAACGGAGAGTTTCATGAGCACCACCATTACGCATTTCATCAACGGCGTGGAAACCGCCGGGCACGGCGACCGGCACCAGCCGGTCTACAACCCGGCCACGGGCCAGGTCACCGGCGAGCTGCGGCTGGCGGACCGGACGGACATTGACGCCGTCGTCGCCGCCGCCAAGGCCGCCTCCGCCGGCTGGGCCGAGACCTCGCTGACCAAACGCACTGCCGTGCTGTTCCGCTTCCGCGAGCTGCTGGCTGCGAACGTGCAGGAACTCGCCCGGGTGGTGACCCGCGAGCACGGCAAGGTGGTCTCCGACGCCGCGGGCGAAGTAGGCCGCGGGCTGGAAGTGGTCGAATATGCCTGCGGCGCTCCGCAGTCGCTCAAGGGCGGCTATTCGGACGCGGTCTCCACCGGCATCGACGTTTTTTCGTTCCGTCAGCCGCTGGGCGTGGTCGCCGGCATCACCCCGTTCAACTTCCCGGTGATGGTTCCGTTGTGGATGGCCCCGGTGGCGATTGTCACGGGCAATACCTTCATCCTGAAGCCCTCCGAACGCGATCCCTCCGCCAGCCTGTTCCTCGCCCGCCTCTGGAAGGACGCGGGACTGCCCGACGGCGTCTTCAACGTCCTGCAGGGGGACAAGGAAGCGGTGGACGGGCTGCTCACCCATCCCGACGTCGACGGTGTGTCCTTTGTCGGATCGACGCCGATTGCGCGCCACGTGCATGAGACGGCCACCCGGCACGGCAAGCGGGTGCAGGCCCTCGGCGGCGCCAAGAACCATGCCGTGGTGATGCCGGATGCGGACCTGGACCTTGCCGCCGAGCACATCACCGCCGCCGCCTTCGGTTCCGCCGGGCAGCGCTGCATGGCGATCTCCGTGGCCGTGGCCGTGGGCAGCGCCGCGGAGAACCTCGTGGCCCGGCTCAAGGAACGCGCCGAGGCGGTCAAGGTGGCCAACGGGATGGAGCCCGACGCCGACATGGGCCCCGTGATCACCCCGAACGCCAGGTCCCGGCTGCAGAAAATAGTGGGCGAAGCGCAGGAGGACGGCGCCGCCCTGATCGTGGACGGCCGCGAGCTGGTGGTGAAGGGCCACGAGGACGGGTTCTTTGTCGGCCCCACGGTCCTCGACCATGTCCGCCGGGAAATGACTGCCTACCGGGAGGAAATCTTCGGGCCGGTCCTGGCCGTGCTGCGGGTGGACAGCATGGAGGAGGCGCTGGAGGTCATCAACTCCAATCCGTACGGCAACGGCACGGCGATCTTCACGGCTTCCGGCGCCTACGCCCGCGCGTTCACCCGCGGTGTCCGGGTGGGCATGGTCGGGATCAACGTTCCGCTGCCGGTGCCGGTGGCCTGGCATTCCTTCGGCGGCTGGAACGAGTCGCTCTTCGGCGACCACCACATCTACGGTCCCGACGGCGTGCACTTCTACACCCGCGGCAAGGTGGTCACCCAGCGCTGGCCCGAACCGACGCAGCTCTCCGGGGCCTCGTTTGCCTTCCCCTCCAGCTAGCCCGGGCACCAGTTGAAAAGGACATCGGCATGGAACCCAACACCCTGACCATCGGCACCGCCCCGGACTCCTGGGGTGTCTGGTTCGCCGACGACCCAAGGCAGACACCCTGGCAGCGCTTCCTCGACGAGGTGGCGGAGGCCGGCTACACCTGGATTGAACTCGGACCGTACGGCTACCTGCCCACCGACCCGCAGAAACTTGCCGATGAACTGGACCAGCGGGGGCTGAAAGTCTCCGCCGGAACGGTGTTTACCGCCTTCCACCGGGGCCTGGACCAATGGGGCGCCGCCTGGGAACCGGCCCGCAGGGTCGCCGCACTCACGGCCGCCATGGGCGGCAGTCACATTGTGGTCATCCCCGCCATGTGGCGCGACGACGTCACGGGCGAACCCGTGGAGGCTGCGGAACTGTCGGCCGGGCAATGGAAGGACCTGGTGGCCGGGCACAACCGGCTGGGCCGGGAGCTGGGCGAGGAATTCGGCCTGCAGCAGCAGTTCCATCCGCACGCCGATTCGCATGTCTGTGCCCAGCCGGACATTGAGCGTTTCCTGCAGGACACCGACCCGCGCCTGGTGAGCCTGTGCCTGGACACCGGGCACGCCCAATACGGCGGCGCGGACAGCGTGGAACTGATTGCCGCCTACCCGGAGCGCATCGGCTATCTCCATTTGAAGCAAATCGACCCGGCCGTCCTGGAAACCGTGCGGCAGCAGGACCTCACCTGGGCGGCGGCGAACCTGGCCGGGGTGATGACCGAACCTCCGCACGGCCTGCCGGACCTGTCCGCGGTGATCCGGGCCGCCGAAGCGCTGGAGAAGCCGCTGTTCGGGATTGTGGAGCAGGACATGTACCCCGTGGCCGACCTGACCGTACCGATGCCCGTGGCGAAACGCACCCGCAGCTACCTGCTCTCGTGCGGCTCCGCTCCCCGGGTGGAGTGAGGAGAAACCATGAGCGAGAACCTCCGCGTAGCCGTCATCGGCGCCGGGCGCATGGGGATGGACCATATCCTGCGGCTGCACCACCGGACTGCCCGGGCCGAGGTAGCCGCCGTCGTCGACATTGATCCGGCACGCGCCCGGGCCGCCGTCGCCGGCATCCCCGGTGCCTCCGACTTCACCGATGCGGGCGCGGCGCTGGACAGCCCGGAAGTCGACGCCGTGCTGATCGCCACGCCCGGTTTCCTGCACGAGGACATCCTGCACAAGGCCCTGGCCCGGGACATCCCGATCCTGTGCGAGAAGCCGCTGACTCCGGACCCCGCCTCCGCGTGGAAGGTGGTCCAGGCCGAGGAGAAACTGGGCCGGCGGCGGATCCAGGTGGGCTTTATGCGCCGGTACGACGCCGAGTATGCGGCTTTGGCGGGGGTGGTGCGCAGCGGGGAACTCGGCGGGCTGCTGATGCTCCACCACCAGCACCGCAATGCCGCCACCCCTGCCGGCTTCACCAATGAAATGCTGATCAACGATTCCGTGGTGCATGAGTTCGACGCCGTGCGCTTCTTCACCGGCGAGGAGATCACCGCCGTCCAGGTCCGGATCGGCAAATCCACCCGCAACTCGCCCGTGGGCCAGCGCGATCCGCAGCAGGTGCTGATGGAAACCGAATCCGGGATCCTGGCCGACGTCGAAATCTACGTCAACGCCCGGTTCGGCTACCAGGTGTCCGCCCAGGCTGCCTTCGAAGACGGCACCGTCAGCATCGGTGCGGACACCGGACCGCTCGTCCGGACCGGCGGCCGGTGGGGCGGACGGATTGCCCCGGGCTTCGAACAGCGCTTCAGCGCCGCGTACGACGCCGAGGTCCAGGCCTGGGTGGACGCAGCGCTGGCGGGCACCGCCGTCGGTCCCAGTGCCTGGGACGGCTACGCGACCGCTGCCTGCTGCGCCGCGGGAATCGAAGCGCAGCGCAGCGGCGCCCGGGTGCCGGTTCCGCTGAACGGGAAGCCTGCCCTCTATTCGCCCTGAACCCTGCAGCACACCGGAAGGAGGGCCGCCCCGTGAAGATGGCGCTGGACCCCACCCCGTTCCACCGGACCCATTCGCTGCTGCAGTTCCCGCAGCTCGCGGCCGAACTTGGCTACCCGTACCTGCAGCTGACGCCGCACCCGGACTTCCTGCCGTTCTTCACCCATCCCAAGGCGGACGACGCCCTCACCGCAGCGCTGAAGAAGGCCTGCGCCGAGGCGGAGGTCGGCATCGCCTCCATCCTGCCGGTGCTCCGCTGGTCCTCCCCTGATGATTTCCTCCGGCAGGCGGCGGTCCGGTACTGGAAGCGGGCCGTGCAGCTGGCCGTGGACCTGGGCGTCAGCCAGCTGAACACCGAATTCGGCGGCCGGCCGGAACGGCCCGAGGAATCCGAAGCGGCGTTTTACCGGTCCATGGAGGAGCTGGTGCCGCTGTTTGAACGCGAAGGCATCCAGGTGGCGATCGATCCGCATCCGGATGACTTCGTGGAGGAAGGCCTGGCCGCGTGGCGGGTCATCCGCGGAGTGAATTCGCCGAACCTCGGCTTCGTTTACGTGGCGGCCCACACCTTCCATCTGGTGGACGGTCCGGACCGGATCCTGCAGGAAGTAGGGGAGCGGCTGCAGGTGGTGCATGTGGCGGACACCATGGACCACCGTGCCTCCAACGGGCTGCGCTACATCACCAACCCGCCCGGGAATCCGGTGCGGGTCCACCAGCACCTGAAGATCGGCGACGGCGACGTCGACTGGCGCCGGCTCTTCGCCGCCCTGGCGGAAAACGGCTTCCCGGACCGGACCGAAACGGTGATGGTCTCCAGCGTTTTCGGCGAGAACGAGAACGCCGCCGAGGTGGCGCGCTACCAACTCAAAACCATGACGGACCTGGTCCACGGAATCCGGTGAAGCCGGAACAGACCGACGGAGGCATCATGAGCTCGACCATCAATCCCGGCAAGGATCTCCACGCCAACAAGGCACTCAAACGCATCGCGGGCGTGAGCACCCTGGGCGGCCTGCTCTTCGGCTATGACACGGGCGTCATCAACGGGGCCCTGCCTTTTATGGAGGAAGACCTCGGCCTGACTCCGCTGACCACCGGACTGGTGACCAGTTCGCTGCTTATCGGTGCCGCTTTCGGTGCGCTGATGGGCGGCCGGCTGGCGGACCGCTACGGCAGGCGGCGCCTGATCATGGGCCTCGCGGCCGTTTTCCTCCTGGGCACCATCGGGGTTTCCCTCGCACCCAACGTGGTGGTCACCGTCGCTTTCCGCTTTGTCCTGGGGCTGGCGGTGGGCGGAGCCTCGGCCATGGTGCCCGTGTTCCTGGCCGAGATGTCCCCGGCCCACCTGCGCGGACAGATGGTGACCCGCAACGAGCTGATGATTGTCTCCGGACAGCTGCTCGCCTTCGTGACCAACGCCGTGCTGGGCAACGTGTGGGCGGACCAGGTCAGCATCTGGCGCTGGATGCTGGTGTTGGCAACGCTGCCGGCCATCGGCTTGTGGCTGGGAATGCTCCGGGTTCCGGAAAGCCCGCGGTGGCTGGCCGCCAGCGGAAGCTACGCCGAAGCCTTCGAAGTGCTCAAGAAAATCCGGACCGCCGCCGTCGCGCGTAAGGAAATAGACGACGTCCGGGCGCTGGCGCGGGAGGACTACGAGGCGAAGAAGGGATCCTTCAGCGACCTCCGCGTGCCCTGGATGCGGCGGATCTTCCTGATCGGGGTGGGGGTGGCCATCTGCCAGCAGATCACCGGCGTGAACTCGATCATGTACTACGGCACCGAGATCCTGAAGCAGTCCGGGTTCGGCACAGAAGCCGCCCTGACTGCCAACATCGCCAACGGCGTGATCTCCGTGCTCGCCACGTTTGCGGGGATCTGGCTGCTGGGCCGGGTGGGCCGGCGGCCGATGCTGATGATCGGGCAGATGGGCACCATTGCGGCGCTGACCCTGATAGGTCTCTTCTCCCTGGTGCTGCCCGAGGGGACCGGGCGCGGGTTCGTGATCCTGGCGCTGACCGTGTCCTTCCTCGCCTTCCAGCAGGGCGCCATTTCCCCGGTGACGTGGCTGATGCTCTCCGAGATCTTCCCGCTGAAAATCCGGGGCCTGGGAATGGGCAGCACCGCGTTCATCCTGTGGATGGTCAACTTTGCCGTGGGCTTCAGCTTCCCGATGCTCACCGCCGGCATCGGTATTTCCAACACGTTCTTCCTCTTCGCCGGCCTCGGGGTCTTTGCGGTCCTGTTCGTCCGCGCCTACCTGCCCGAAACCCGGGGCAAGAGCCTGGAGGAGCTTGAGCGGCAGTTCCACACCCGCGACGCCGCCGCCCTCCGGCTTGCCGGGCCGGCCGTTTCCGCCCCCGCGCTCTAGGGGAAGACAGCCAGGCGGAGCAGTGCGTCAGGACCCGAAGGGCAGGCGGGGATCCACCGCCTGCCCTTCCCAGCTGCCGCGGATCCACCCGTGCTGCGGGTCGTCGCTGATCAGCCAGCTCCGCACCGGTCCCGGCCCGGCCATCACGTTGAGGTAGTAGAGGTCATAGCCCGGCGCGGCCATGGCCGGACCGTGCCAGCCATAGGGCACCAGGACGACGTCGCCGGTACGCACTTCGGCGGTGACGTCGATGGGCCGGCCATCTGAAGCGTAGACGCGGGCGTACCCCACGGGATCCGCAGCCTGACCCGCGGGTGCCTGCGGCGAGATCCGTGTTTCGAAGTAGTAGATCTCCTCCAGCCGGGTTTCGCCGTCCTTTTCCTCGTCATGCTTATGCGGGGGATAGGAGGACCAGTTGCCGGCCGGCGTCAGCACCTCGCAGACAATGAAGCGGTCTGCTTCCAACGCCGCAGGGGTGCCGAAGTTGTGGACCTGCCGGGAGCAGATTCCGGCTCCGCGCAGCTCCACCGGCGTTTCCTCCACCTTCACGATCCGCAGCGGATAGGAGCTGGACGCCGGAGCCAGGGCCACGGCCACGCGGCCGCCCTCCCGTGACGATACGGCCAGGGCCGTGTCGGTGCCGGAATACAGGACATCGGCGGGGCCGTCGAACACCGAGTTCCGCCCGCGCAGGGCATACTCCGTACCATCCGCCGTTACGGTGAACGAACCGGACAGGGGGATGACCAGCCGCTCCTCCGATTCGGCGGGAAGGGACACCGTGGAACCCGGACCGAGCTCCGCCACTTTCAAGCCCGTATGCGCCCAGCCTGCCACGGGCACACTGTCCGCAGCGCCGAGGGAGATTTGCCAGGGCCCCTGCGCGGCCGAACCGGCCGGGTAAACCCACTGCTGCGATTCCTGCATGGTGACCCCTTGTCGGAGGCGGGACTGCTCTAGTGTCTGTGCATGCTAGCGCTGCACCAGCGTCATTTCGAACGTGTAGGAGTCCGCCCGGTAGACGTGGTGCCCGGTTTCCACGTTGCGCCCGGCGTCGTCGACGGCGGTGCGCTCCATGGTGACCAGGGCGGCCCCCGGCCGCGTCTCCAGCTGCTCCGCCTGGCGGCCGCTCGCGACGGCGGCGCCGATGCGCTGGGTGGCCAGCCGAAAGTTCACGCCCGCGTCCCGGAGGATCTGGTACAGGCCCCGGGTGCGCAGACCTTCTTCGGTGATCTCGGCGATGTCATCCCGCACCCAGTTTTCCATCAGGGCCAGGGGCTTTCCGCCGACGCTGCGCAGCCGGGTGAAGTGGTAGGTGTTGACGCCGTCCGGGAGGTCCAGTGACTTGGCGACGGCGGCATCCGCCGGTCCGTGCCGGAAGTCCAGCACCTTCGTGGCGGGCTTCTGTCCGGTGCGCTCCAGATCGTCGAAGAGGCTGGAAAGTTCCAACGGCCGGCGGACCTGGCTGGAGACCACCTGGGTGCCCACGCCGCGCTTGCGGACGAGCAGGCCGTTACGGACCAGTTCGTCCATCGCCTTGCGCATGGTGGGGCGGGAGAGCTTCAGCCTGCCGGCGAGCTCGATCTCGTTGTCCAGCCGGGAACCGAATTCCAGTTCCCCGCTGTGGATAGCGGCTTCGATTCCCTGTACCACCTGGTGGTAGAGGGGCACCGGCGAGGACCGGTCAATCGGGATGTTCAATTCTGCGCCCACGGGCTGCTCCTCCACGTACCGGATGTCCTATGGCTTTGACGCGATGACAGGACAAAGCAGATTGCGAGTGTAGCAGGGACGGCCCCTCCGATTGGGGTGTCCGCCCTAATCGTCCGGGGCAGCCGGACGTAAACCGCGGCCGTTACTGCAATATGTCCTGACAATCTATTGACTCGGGTAGCGCGCGGACTATTCTGGGGCTCCAAGTACCGAACCGAGCGGTGCACTCCAGCGGGGTGCGGGCGGCGATCGGCGAGGGACGGACCACGAAGACAAAGGAGATTCCCGTGTCACAGAAACGTTCCTGGCGGCGGTTCGCGTCCGTCGCGGTACTGGCTTCCCTGCTGACCGTGACCTCGTGCTCCAGCGAGGGAGGACGGACGCCCGAATCCGACAACCAGGGCGGCGGAGCCGCAGCTGACACCGAACGCATCAAGATTGCCCTGATCACGCACGCCGCCCCCGGCGACACCTTCTGGGACATCGTCCGCAAGGGCGCCGAGGAAGCCGCGGGGAAGGACAACGTGGAACTGCAGTACCTTTCGGACCCCGAGGGCGGGCGCCAGGCGCAGCTGATTGAACAGGCTGTGGATCAGGGCGTTGACGGCATTGCCGTGACCCTGGCCAAGCCGGACGCCCTGGCAGGTGCGCTGGAAAAGGCCCAGGCTGCCGGCATCCCGGTGGTGACCCTCAATGCCGGTGAGGACCGTTCCGCGGAGCTCGGCGCCTTCACGCACTTCGGTTCCAATGAACAGCTCGCCGGGCAGGCGGTGGGGGAACGGCTCGCCTCGGACGGTTTCACCCATCCGGTCTGCGTCATCCAGGAGCAGGGGCACGTTGGCCTTGAGAACCGCTGCGCGGGCGTCAAGGCCGTGGTCCCGGGTGCGGAGATCCTCTATGTGCAGGGCACCGATATGACGCAGGTCGAGTCCACCGTCACGGCCAAGCTGCAGGCTACCGCCGACGTCGACGTCATCATCGGACTGGGCGCGCCGTACACCCTGACCATCCTCAAGTCGGTGGCCGGAGCAGGCAGCGAGGCCAAGGTGGCCTCCTTTGACCTGAACTCCGAACTGGCGCAGAAGATCGCCGACGGTGAGGTGATTTTCACCGTGGACCAGCAGCCGTGGATGCAGGGCTACGGCGCCGTGGACGCCCTGTGGCAGAACCACCGCGGCGGTTTCCAGCTCGGCGGCGGGCAGCCGGTGCTGACCGGTCCGACCATCATTGATTCCACCAACGCTTCAGAGGTGCTGGCCTTCGCCGAAGACGGCATCCGCTAGCGGAGCCGGCGGAACCAGGGGAACGGAAAGGAACGCCGAGATGGCAACTACGGCAGCTGTCGCCGCCCCGGCGGCGGATGAACGGATCGGCAGCAAGGGCCCGGTGGCCAAACTGCTGGGCCGCCCCGAGATCGGCGCGCTGGTGGGGGCGGTGGCCCTCTTTGTGTTCTTCTCCCTGGTGGCGCCGGTGTTCCTCCAGCCGGGATCCATTGCCACCGTCCTGTACGGAGCCTCCACCATCGGAATCATGGCCGTGGGAGTCTCCCTGCTGATGATCGGCGGCGAATTCGACCTTTCCGCCGGCGTCGCCGTGATCAGTTCCGCGCTGATGGCCTCAATGTTCAGCTGGTATTTCGCCACGAACGTCTGGGTGGGGGTGGGACTGGCGCTGCTGCTGTCCCTCGGCGTGGGGTTCGTCAACGGCTGGATCCTGGTTCGGACCCAGCTTCCGTCCTTCATCGTCACGCTCGCCACGTTCCTGATGCTCACCGGGCTGAACCTCGGCCTCACCCGCGCCATCGGCGGCAGTGTGTCCACACCGTCCATCTCCACGATGGACGGGTTTGAATCCGGCCGGGCGGTTTTCGCTTCCTCACTCACCATCGGCGGGGTGGAGGTCCGGGTGACCGTCTTCATCTGGATTGCCCTGGTGGCCCTGGCCTCCTGGATCCTCTTACGGACCCGGATCGGCAACTGGATCTTCGCCTCCGGCGGCGACGCCTATGCTGCCCGAGCCGTCGGGGTGCCGGTGGTGAAGACCAAGATCGGCCTGTTTATGGGGGTGGGTTTCTGCGCCTGGGTGCTGGGCATGCACAACCTCTTCGCCTTCTCCACCGTCCAGTCCGGTGAAGGCATAGGCAATGAGTTCCTCTACATCATCGCCGCCGTGATCGGCGGCTGCCTGCTGACGGGCGGCTACGGATCCGCCGTCGGAGGCGCCATCGGGGCGTTTATCTTCGGCATGGCCAACAAGGGCATTGTCTACGCCGAGTGGAACCCTGACTGGTTCAAGTTCTTCCTGGGTTTGATGCTGCTGCTGGCGACGGTAGTGAACCTGGTGGTCAAGCGCCGGGCGGAACAGCAGTAATGGAAACGGAGATCACCATGGACAGCACCGGAGTCGGGCGCACACCGGCCCACCTGCTCTCCCTGGAGCAGGTGGGTAAACGCTACGGGAACATCATCGCGTTGCACGACGTCACCATGGCGGTCGACGCCGGACGCGTCACCTGCGTCCTGGGCGACAACGGCGCGGGCAAATCCACCCTGATCAAAATCGTGGCCGGACTGCACCAGCATGATGAAGGCACCCTGACCATCTCCGGGGAGGAGCGCCGCCTTTCCTCCCCGAGGGAAGCCCTGGACGCCGGCATCGCCGCGGTCTACCAGGACCTGGCCGTCGTCTCGCTGATGCCGATCTGGCGGAACTTCTTCCTGGGCTCGGAACTCACCACCGGGGCCGGACCGTTCCGCCGGCTCGACGTCGCCCGGATGAAGGAGATCACCAAGCAGGAGCTTTCCGAAATGGGCATCGACCTGCGCGACGTGGAGCAGCCCATCGGGCAGTTGTCCGGCGGCGAACGGCAGTGCGTGGCCATCGCCCGGGCGGTGTACTTCGGTGCCAAGGTGCTGATCCTCGACGAACCGACGGCGGCGCTGGGCGTGAAGCAGTCCGGGGTGGTGCTGCGCTACATCCTGCAGGCGCGGGACCGCGGACTGGGGGTCATTTTCATCACCCACAATCCGCACCATGCGTATCCCGTGGGTGACCGGTTCCTGCTCCTCAAGCGGGGCCGGTCCACCGGCTACTACAACAAAAAGGACATCACCCTCGAGCAGCTGACTGCCCAGATGGCCGGCGGCGAGGAGCTGGTGGAGCTGGCACAGGAACTGGAGGCACTGGGCAGCCACGGCGACGTCGTCGCGGAAGTCGAGGCCGAAGTCGGCGGCACGGATCCGGTCCGGGGCTAGCAGCACGGCCGTGGACAGCGGACCGGAGACCCGTCCGGACACCCGACCGGAACCGGACGTGGTCCGCCTGGGGCTGGCCGGCGTCGGGCGGATCGGCGCCCTGCATGCGCGGAACCTAGCCGCGCTGGGGCCGGGGGATGGGAACCTCCCACCGGTGCAGCTGGTCATCGCCGACGCCGCCGCGGAGCGTGCGCATACTGTGGCCCACCGCGTCGGTGCCGCCTCCGTTCCGTCCGTGGAGGCCCTCCTTGATGAAGGGATTGACGGGCTGGTGATTGCCGCGGGCACGCCCTCCCATCCGGACCTCGTCCGCATGGGAGTGGATGCAGAGGTGGCCGTGTTCTGCGAAAAGCCCCTTGCCGGGGACACGGCGGCGTCCCTGCCGGTGCTGGAATACGTCAACGCCCGCGGCGGCGTTGTCCAGATGGGCCACCAGCGGCGCTTCGATGCCGGTTACCTGGCGGCGAAACGGCTGCTGCAGGCCGGCGGGCTCGGCTGGGTCCACTCCTTCCGGGCCGTGACGGCGGACATGGAGCCGCCGCCCGTCGGGTTCCTGGCGTCCTCCGGCGGATTGTTCCGCGACTGCTCCGTCCATGATTTCGACATCCTCCGCTGGCTGACGGGACGCGAAATTGTCCAGGTATATGCCGTCGGCTCCAACAAGGGCGATCCGGAGATTGGCCGCGTGGGCGACATCGACACCGGGCTCGCCGTCGTTACGCTCGACGACGGGACGGTGGGCACGGTGTCCGCCGCGCGTTACAACGGGTCCGGGCATGACGTGCGGCTGGAGATTGCCGGCTCCCGGTCCACGCTGCTGGTGGGCCTGGACGACACGATGGCGGTGCGCTCCGCGGAACCCGGCGTCGATTTCCCCTCCGGCAGGCCGCCGCAATCCTTCGCCGACCGCTTCGAAGCGGCCTACCGGGCGGAGATGGCCGCCTTCGTGGAACTGATCCTCGGCCGCCGGGACAACCCGTGCACACCGGCTGACTCCGTTGCGGCCTCCCGGGTGGCCGATGCGGCGCAGGAGTCGCTGCTGACGGGCCTGCCGGTGAAGCTCGGTTAGGCTGGGGCACCAGCTTCCAGACCGAGGGGACCTCCGCGTTGTTGAACCGATTCCAGGTAGTGCCGGCCAGCTATTTACTCTTCCGGCGCCGGGACGAGGTGCTGCTGCAGCTCCGGCAGGGCACCGGGTACATGGACGGCTACTGGGCTACGGCCGCAGCCGGACATGTGGAGGCGGGGGCAGGAGGACACCGGGACCGCCGTGGACGAGCGGGTGGATTTCTTCTTCCTCTGCGCCGACTGGTCGGGGGAGCCGCGCATCATGGAGCCCGGCAAGGCCGCCCGGCTGGAATGGTTTCCACTTGATGACCTGCCGGCCGCCGTCGTACCGCATGAAAGGTTTGTCTTCGAGCGTCTGCGCAGCGGACTGCCGCCCATTGTCACTTTCGGTTTTGGAACGCCTGAGCTTTAGAGGGGAGACGGACATGGTTTCCAGTGCAGGGATCCTGCTGTACCGGCGCGGTACTGAGGGCCTGGAGGTGTGGATCGGCCATATGGGCGGTCCGTTCTGGGCACGGAAGGACGAGCATGCCTGGTCTCTTCCCAAGGGGGAGTACCTGCCCGATGAGGAACCACTGGCTGCCGCGCTGCGGGAGTTCGCCGAGGAGATGGGCACTGAGGCCCCGGAGGCCGAGTATCTGCTGCTGGGAAGTTTCCGGCAGTCGGCGCAAAAGACCGTGACGGTCTTCGCCGCCGAGGCGGACTTCGCTCCGGAACGGATCGAGAGCAACACCTTCGACTTGGAATGGCCGCGGGGCTCGGGCACCGTCCGCCGGTACCCGGAGATCGACCGGGCCGGTTGGTTTCCGGAGCCCGTGGCGCGCACGAAGCTGGTCAAGGGGCAGGCCCAGGTGCTGGATGCGCTGCTGCGGCTGCTGGGGGAGTAGGGAGGTAGGGCGGAGGTGCTTACCTTGTCGGGGTGGCCGTGTAAACGGGCCCATCCCGCGTGGCCGAGAGCACACAGCATCCCACGCATTGTGACTGATGAGCAGGGAGTGACCCCATCAGGCACAGCAGCACCAAATCGTGGGACGCAGTGCGCGGCCGGACCCGCTTCTGTACAGCTGATGATGTCCGGAGGACCGGTAGGGGACATCAGCTGTACAGGAGACGCCGCTCGCAATCCTCCCGGGTACCGATCCGGAGCCATAAGCCCACCGTAGAAGTCTCCGCCCTGTCCGCGGCACAGCGACTGCCAGCCGTCATGTTCGAGCTTCAGCAGCCCCGCAGGCGTCAGATCATTCACCTGCCGAGGCTAGCTTCACGGACGGTGACCGGCAACGGCCCCGGCAACGGGCACAGGTATCGGCCATCCTGACGCTGCCGGGTGCACTGCTATATCCGCAGCCCCTGCACGGCGGCTACCCTCAAACGGTAGGACGAATCCCGGCTCAGGCTCAGCTGAGAGGTATGTCCATGTCGGCACATGCGATGGAATCCGATGCCCGTCCCCAAGGGCGCGGACACGGCAGGCACTCGTACGCCTCACCCCGGTTCTGGCTGCTGCCGCTGCTGGTGCTCCTGCTCCTGGGCGGCGCCGGCACCGCCCTGTACATCGGCGGCCTCGGCAGCCCGGGCGACCACCTTCGGCACTTTCCGCTGGCCGTGGTGACCGAGGACAGGGGCGCGACGCCGGCCGACGGCGGAAGCCCGCAGAACCTCGGGCAGAACATCACCGACCAGATGCGGCAGGGCTTCTCCGAGTCGGACCAAATCGACCTCCGCGTACTGTCCTCGGACGAGGCCGAAGACCAGCTGCGCAAGGGACAGATCCACGCCGCCGTCCTCATACCGGAATCCTTCTCGGCCGACGCGCTGGGACTGGTAAGCGGAGCGCTGAGCGGCACGGACGTCACGCGGCCGTCCATCACCGTCTACACAAACCCGCAGGCGGGACCGCTGGCCAGCAGCCTGGCCACATCCGCCGTCGACCCGGCCCTGGAACGGGCGAACACCGGTCTCGGTGAGCAACTGACCTCGGCTGCCCAGGCGGCACAGGGCGAAGCCCGGGCGGAACAAGAACGCGAGCTGGCGCCTCTGGGCCTGCCGGCCCAGGTGCAGCAGCAGCTGGCCCCCACTGTGGACGGCACGGCGGCAGACCTGCTCCGGGCACCGATCTCTGTCACCACCACCGCCTACGAGACCCCGCCGGAAGGGACGGCCCTGGGCATGGGCGCGTTCTTCTATTCGGTGCTGCTGATGGTGGTGGGCGTCAGCGGTTCCGTGGCCATCCACTTCCTGGTCGACTCGCGGCTCGGCGTCGCGCCGGTGGAAATGGGGCCGCGCTTCGCGCTGGGTCCGCGGCTGCAGCCTGCCCGCTGGAAAACCTATCTGATCAAGTGGGGCATCGTGGTCCTGGGGGCGCTGCCCACGGCCGGGCTGATGATGTGGGTGGCCTCGGCCGTCGGAATGCCGATCCCGCACGGCGGCTGGTTCTTCCTCACCACCTGGCTGTCCATTGTCACGGTCTCGGCGGTGACCACGGCACTGATCACCCTGTTCGGCAGTATCGGCATGGTGCTCTCGCTGATCTACGTGGTGTTTATGGGCCTGCCTGCAGCCAGCGGCGTGGTGCCCCTGGAGGCGCTGCCGGGGTTCTTCACGTTCATCGCCCCCGCCGAGCCGCTCTACCACATGACCACGGCGAACCGCGGTGTCCTGTACTTCGACGCCCAGGCCGACGCCGGCGTCCAGAGCGGGATCATCGGCATGCTCATTCTCATCCTGATAGCAGTCGCCTTGGCCATGGTCTTCTCGGTGCTTTATGACCGGATGTTCGGCCGCCGGAGGGCGGAGCTGGTCCCGGCACCGGCGGTGAGCGGTCAGGCCTAAAGCAGGTAGGCCGGGGACCGCTGCGGAAGGAAGTCGCCGGGGTGCGTCACGGGGGCAGACAGCATCCCCGCGCAGGAATCGATCAGGAAGTAGCCCACCCCGGTCCAGTTCGGCGTCTCGGCACCGTCCTGGATGCGCGCCTCGTACTCCGCGCAGACCCCGATGGTCATATTTCCCAGGATCCACGATCGCCCGTGCAGGACGCCGGCTGGCAGAACACCGACTGTCGATGCCGTCCGGCGGATGAGGTCCTCGGTGGCGGAGCTGGCCGCGGCGGAGCGGTTAAGTACGGACTGCATTGACGGCACCGCACGCATCTGGTGCAGGAACCGCGCCCGCCAGCTCGGCACCGGCAGGGATGCCAGATGGTCCACCCAGGGCAGGATCAGGCAGGCCAGCAGATCGTGAAGCCCGGCGTCGTCGTCCAGCTGCTCGGTGAGCACGGCGCGGCGGCGGTGCGTGTCTTCCAGGTGGCGGGTGATCAACGCCTCCAGCAGTTCATCCCGGCCGCCGAAGTGGTACGCGACGGCAGAATGGTTGGCAGTTCCGGCATGCTCGGCGATGCGGCGGTTGGACACGGCGTCGATGCCGTAGCGGGCAAAAAGCTCTTCGGCGGCATCGAGCAGGGTTTCGCGTGCCTTCGCACCGTGCTGTCCCATGTGCGTTCCCTTGTGTCGGTGTTGATGCGGCTTCGATTACCTAATTTACGCCACATGGCGTAATTTTGACGAGTTGGTCCCACAGACCCCGCCTTGACGATCGTTGACGCGCACTTCGCACCATCACCCTTGAACTCAGCTACAGGAGCACGTCCTTGACCAGTACTTCCCCGACATCCCCAGGCTCTCCGCCGGATACGGATCCAGCAGGAGAAACCCCGGCCCCGTCGACGGACGCCGAGACCCTCGCTGCGGCAAAACGCGCAAAGGCCGAGAAGATCGGCCGTTATGTCGCCATGTTCCTGATGCCGCTGCTGATGGTTTCCATGCTGGTGGGCGGCTACCTCGCCGCCATGCACGCACCTGTTCCGAACAACATGCCCATTGCCGTCACCGGTCCGGGCCAGCAGGCCGAACGCTTCGCGGACGCGCTGGAAGCCGCCGACCCGGATGCCGTCGACGTCCGCGTGGTGGAATCCGACGCCGACGCACGCCAACTCGTCCTGGACCGTGAAATTTCCGGCGCAGTGACGCTGAACGAAGGCACCGCATCGGTCTACACCGCCAGTGCCGCCGGCGCGTCGCAGTCCAGTACCGTGACGGCGCTGCTTGCCCCGCAGGTCCTGGAACAGGGCCTGGCCCTGCAGTCCGAGGACCTCGCCCCGCTGCCCGACCATGACATGGCCGGCCTCGGCGCCATGTTCCTGACCACGGCCCTGATGCTCGCGGGCTACATGCCGCTGAGCCTGGTCCTTTCCAACTCACCCGAGTTGCTTCGCTTCCGCCGCTTCGTTCCCCTGCTTGCCGGCTGGGCAGCACTGATTGCCGGACTCGTCTGGGCCGTCACGGGACCGATGCTCGGCGTCGTTGAGGGACACTCCGCCGCGGTGCTGGGCATCTCCTGGCTGACGGTTTTCGCCGTCGGCAGCGTCCAGTTGTTCCTCACCCGGATCCTCGGCCCGATGGCCGTCCTTGCCGGCATGCTGTTCCTGATGGTGCTGGGCGTTCCCGCCTCCAACATGAGCATGTCCGTCCACACCATGCCGGGTCTCTACCCGTACCTCCACAGCTTCCTGCCGGCGGCCGCCACCGGTGAGTCGCTGCGTTCGTTCCTGTACTTCGACGGCAACGGCGCCGGGCCCCACCTGCTGGTGCTGGTGATCGGTGCGGTGGCGGCCCTGCTGCTCACCCTCATCCTTGATGCAGTGAAGCGCCGCCGCAAGCCGAACGCGGCTCCGCCGGCAATCAACGTCGCCTCGCTGCACGGCGGGCCGCGCCCGAAGACCCGCCGCTGGCGCTACGGCACCCTGGCCTTCTTCCCGCTGGCCATGGTCACGATGATGCTCTCGTTTATGCTGGGCGCAATGTACGAGCCGACGCCGCGGGACATGCCCGTCGCCGTCGTCGGCTCCACCGCGGACCAGGCGGAGCAGGCAGCATCCGGCCTCGACGAAAACATGTCCGGGCTCTTTGACCTGCGTCCGATGGATAACGCCGACGACGCCCGCGACCAGGTGCGGGACCGGACGGTGGTTGGCGCGTACATCCTGCCTTCCGCCGAAAGCCCCACTGCCACGCTCATCACGAACGAGGCCGGCGGCATGAGCCAGCAGCAGGTCCTCACCTCGGTGTTCGGACAGGTGTCCGCGGGACAGCAACTGGAGATGGCACATGACAACGTTGCTCCGCTGAAGGACTCGGACTCCATGGGCATGGCCACCATGTACCTGGCCATGGGCTGGATCATGGCCGGATTCATGATCATTGTGGTCGGCTCGACGGCGGCTCCGGCCAGCCGTCCGCTGCGCATGCTGCTCCCGATTGTCGCGGCCTGGGCCGTCGGTATGTCGGCCTTCCTCTGGGTCATCGCCGACGTCTTCGTCGGGGCGATTGACGGGCACTTCCTGCCGCTCTGGGGAGCCGGCGCGGTCGCCATCTTCTGCGTCGCCATGTTCACCACGGTCTTCGAACGGTTCATGGGGATGCTCGCGATCCTTCCGGTGATCGGCATCCTGATGTTCCTCGGCGTACCGGCTTCCGGCGCGGCGATGTCCATCTACATGGAACCGGAAATCTTCCGCTTCCTGCACGAGGTGCTGCCGATGCCGGCAGCCGTCGAGTCCATCCGCTCGATCCTGTACTTCGGCTCCGATACCGTCTGGTCCCACCTGCTGACCCTCGGCATCTGGGGTGCGGCCTCACTGGCAGTGGTGGCCGTTATCGACCACTTCAAGCCGCCGCGGACCGAGGGGCACCCGGTTGACGCCGATGCCCCGGCCGGGCAGGAACGGGTTTCGGCAGGCGTCTAACCCGCATCGTAGAAAATTTGCCATGGGCCGCTGCACTGCAGCGGCCCATGGCCGTCTAAACGAACCTCACGCCGCCGCCGGCTGCTGGACTTCCGCCGGCTCGAAGACGCGGCTGGTCCGTGAAAAGCGGATGTACGCAACGCAGGCGATTTCAAGTGCTCCGCCAATGATGAGCACTGCCTTCGCGGCACCGAGCTGGTCCATTCCATCCGCCGTTGCCAGCACATCCACCAGCACTCCGCCCAGCAGGACTGCCACCGGGAAGAGCCCCTGGCCGAGCAGCCGCCGGCAACCGAAGACGATGCCCTGGATCTGTGTTGGTGTCCGTTCCTGCCAGAGCGCCGACAGCGGGGCATTGGTTACCTGCACCATCGCATTACGGATAAACATCCCCGGGATGACCAGCCAGAGGGTGGGAGCCAGCACCACCAGCGCGCGGCCGAAAAGCGACCCCAGGAACGTTGAGCCGCAGACCAGGTTGGCCCGGGAGATGGAGGTGCCGAATCGCGCGACCAGGGCAGCGCCGGCCATCAGCCCCAGGGCACTGGCGATATTGCTTGCGGATAGATTCCATTCCGGCGTCCCGGTACCCGGAAAGGAGAGGATAAAGACAATTACCACCGGTACGCAGAGGCCGCCGGCAAAGTTGTAGACGGCAAAGGCGAGTTGGAGCCGCAGTAAATCACGGCGCTCATTGATGAACCGGAAACCCGCTTTCACATTGCCGCCGAAATACTGCACTTTCCGTGCCCGGGGTTCCTCCGCCGGCCAGGCGAGGAGCAGTACCAGTGCTGCCCCCGCAAGGCTCAATCCGGCGTCGGCCAGGAAGACCGCGACGGGTATCCCGAGCGAATACAGGACGGCCCCGAGCAGCGGACCGAGCAGCACGGGAGCCGAATCAATGAGGCCCAGCATTCCATTGACCTTGGTGAGGTCCTTCTCGGTCCGCAGCACGCGGACGGACGCCTGCAGGGTGAGCGCCAGGGCCGTGGAGCAGATGGCCGTAATGAAAACGAAGACGAGCATCAGGGCCGTGCTGTGGAGGACGGTCGCCCACGCCATTGCCGCCATTGCGCCCGCATTGGCGAGGTTGACGGCACAGATGGAGGTACGGCGCGAAAAGAGGTCGGTCACCCCGCCGATCAGCGGTGCCAGGTAGATGGCGGCCGCCGAACCCAGGAACGTGGAAACGGCAAGAACGGCTGCACTGGCTGAGTTTTCGAAGAGGACGAGGGAGACAGCGAGCGAAGAAGCGGAACCGACTATCGCGAGAATCGCCTGAATGGTCCAAAGCGCGGTCAATGTGGAATTTGTTTTCCCGGCGTCGCTAATGGTGGTCCCTTCGGTGCGGCGGGGCGGAGAGCTGCATTGAATCGAAAAATCAATTTACCGATGGGTATTGCCCGAAACAAGGTTTTTGCTGCCCGGGCTTCCGGGCCTTGGCCCGCGGTGTGTTTTCCTGCGCCGGGGGCTTCGGTTGTAGCCGTGAAAGGAACGCGTCGATCCTCCCGGTCCGCCCGGGCCTGTGGGAAGGTGGGAGGGGAGGGAGGCACCATGCCGCGCCAGCACATCACCGCACACATCGCCATCCTTGGCTGTGTGTGCCTTGGCCTGCAGGCCTACCTCTTCCACCTCGACCAGCCGGTAAACGCCGGGACGGCACCGGCCGGTCAGGATTTCGACTCCCCGGGCAGCGTGTCCGTGGTCGTTAACAAGGAACGGCCGCTCCGGGACCCCGCCTATGTGCCAGGGGAACTGGCCGACGTCGGCGGCGTGGCCCTGCGCCGGGAGGCCGCCGATGCGTTTGCCCGGATGACCGCCGATGCCGCCGGGACGGGAGTTGTCATCACCCCGGTGAGCGGCTTTCGGACGGCGGACGCCCAGGGCGTGCTGCACGCCGACTATGCCGGGCGCTACGGGTCCGAGCTTGCCGAGTCGATTTCGGCCCTGCCCGGCCACAGCGAGCACCAGACCGGGCTCGCCGTCGACATCGGTGCAGCCGATCGGGCGTGCTCCCTGCAGGCCTGCTTCGAAGGGACCGGCGCGGGGGCCTGGGCAGCAGCCAATGCGCACCGGTACGGCTTCATCATCCGCTACCCCGCAGGTGCCGAGGCCATCACCGGCTACGCCTACGAGCCGTGGCACCTGCGCTATCTGGGCCCGGCTGCGGCCGCGGAGATCCACGATGCCGGCATCACACTGGAGGAATATGCGGGGCTGTACCGGCCGCCGGGAAGCCCGACAGCCCCGCCGCTGCATCCGCCGCTGGACGCCCTGCCGTAGGAGCCGCCCGTCAGTCCATTGACACCGGAAACGATGGACCATACTCTTTCCACCATGGAAAGTAACTTCCGCGATCCGAACGAGGCTGCTGCTCATCTCCGGAACCTCGCCGCCGACCGCGACACCCTGGCAGCGGGCGTCACTCCTCCCCGTGCACTGTTGGCGGCCATCGGCGCATTGGCTGCCTGCTGGGTGGCGGCGGCACTGGACACCCGGCCCGGAGCCGACTATCAATCGCCGTCCTGGACCTGGTTGCTCGTGGGACTGCTGTTCGTCATCCTGCACCTGATCCGCCGTGACACCGGGCTGAAGTTCCGCAGGCTGGGTGCGCGGGCGAATGGAGCAATCGCCCTGGCTGCGCTGGTCTGCCTGTTTCTTTTTTCCGTAAGCCTGGGCCTGGTGTCGCTGGGACTCGGCTGGGCCGTGATGCTCACCAGCCTTGCAGCGTTTGCGGCGGTTTACGGACTCACCGGAGTCGCGTTCCGTGCCGCTGTTGACCAGCTCCGCGCGGTTCCCCATGCCTGAGCCCCGGTTTGACGAGGTTGTGCATCCACCGACACGGCTGCGGATCTGCGGGTTGCTGCGTCCCCTGGAGCAGATGGACTTTGCCGTGCTCCGGGACACCCTGGAGGTTTCCGATGCCACGCTCTCGAAGCAACTTCGGATTCTCGGAGAGGCCGGATATGTGCGTCTGGCCAAGACGACGTCGCCCGAGCGCCGGGACGCCCGCCGGATCACCTGGGTGGCACTCACCCCGGCCGGCAGGAAAAGCTTCGACGCCCATGTGCTGGCCCTGCAGGAGATAGCGGGCACGGCTCCCGTCCAACCCGGGTGATTTCTCCGCAACCGGTCACAGAACCGCCTCGGACGGTGTCCCATGTGCAGCCGGCGCGGAAGCCGGAAGACACGCACAAGCAGGGAGTGCACTCATGGGCACCACAGCAGTCGTTCTGGGCGGGGGATACGCGGGGGTAATGGCGGCGAACCGGCTGGCGGCCAGCGGCCGCCCGGGACTCGACGTCGTCCTGGTCACGCCGGAAGAAAGGTTCGTGGAGCGGATCCGGCTGCACGAATACACTGCCGGAACACGCGCCGATGCCACCGTCGATTATGGGTCCCTCCTGCACCCGGGCGTGCGCCGGATCGCCGATGCGGCGGTCCGGATCCGGCCGGAGCGGCGGACGGTTCAACTGGCCGGGGGAACGGGGCTGGCTTACGACTATCTGCTGTACGCCGTGGGCTCGGCGGCGGGGACGGCACCGGACGGTGCGGTTCGGATGGAACACCTCGAAGGGGCCGCGGTGGCGCGCACTCAGCTGGCAGCCCTGCCCGCCGGAGCACATGTAGCGGTGGTGGGAGGCGGGTTGACCGCAGTCGAAACGGCCGCGGAGACCGCCGGGAACTTCGGCTCCTTACAGGTAAGCCTGCACAGCGCCGGTCCCGTGGTGCCGGGGCTCGGCGTCCAGACCCGCCGTTCCGTGGAGAAGAGCCTGCGCCGGGCAGGAGTGGAACTGCACAGCGGGACGCCGGTGCGTACCGACGGGGACGTGCGGACCGGCCTGGGTGCCGACGTCGTGCTGTGGTGCGCCGGATTCGGCGTGCCTGAACTGGCCGCGGCCAGCGGCCTTCCGGTGAACGACGGTGGACGGCTGAGCCTGGATCCGGCCCTGCGGGTACGCGGCCAGGACCGTATTTACGGAGCCGGCGATGCCGCCGTGATTGATGACCCGTTCTACGACTACCTGCGGATGTGCTGCGCGGCCGCCATGCCGATGGGGGCCGAAGCGGCAGGAAACATCCTCCGGGCACTGGACGGAAAGGATGGGATGCGGCACGACAGCGGATTCCGCGGCCTGTGCATTAGTCTGGGCCGCAGTGACGGAGCGGTTCAGTTCCTGTCTGCCGACGATTCACCGACCCGCTTTCACCTGCACGGCAGGACGGCAGCCGTCCAGAAGGAAATCATCTCCCGGATGACGCTGCGGTGGATCCGCGGTGAAGCGAAACGAAGCGGAGCGTACACATGGCCGACAGGTCCCCAGACGGGCAAGGCGACGACGGCCAATACCGCGCCGATGACACGGAGCTGACCGGTGCCCGCCCAAACCACGACGCCGAGTTCCTGAAGCACCGGGGCATGGTCTTCACCATTGCCTATGACGTCCTCGGCACCGTTGCCGATGCCGAGGACGTGGTGCAGGAGACCTATCTGCGGTGGCGTGGCGTGGCCGAACAGGTGGGAAACCCGCGGGCCTACCTGGCCCGGATCGCCTCCCGCCAGGCACTGAATTTCCTCCGCACAGCGTCCCGGCGGCGGGAGGACTACCCGGGTGAGTGGCTGCCCGAACCGCTGCCTACCGGCCCTGCCCGGCTGGCGGCAGATCCGGAGGCAGCGGCCCTGACCGCCAGCGAGGTTTCGACGGCCATGCTGGTACTGCTGCAGACCCTGAGCGGTCCGGAGCGGGCCGCCTTCATCCTGCACGAGGTCTTCGACTTCGGTTACCCGGAGATTGCCGCGTCCCTCGAGATGGGCGAGCCCGCCGTGCGGCAGACGGTTCACCGGGCCCGGACCCGCCTGAGGTCCGGCCCGCCGCGGACCGTGCCGGATACCGGAGAACACCGCGCCGCCGTCGAAAGTTTCCTGGCCGCCACCATGACCGGGCAGATCCAGTCCCTGCTGGACGTGCTGGCTCCGGACGTGGTCCTGGTGTCCGACGGCGGCGGGAAGGTCAGTGCCGCGCTTCGGCCGGTCTACGGCCCTGAGAAGGTGGCACGGTTGATGATCGGGTTGGCGGACAAGTACGGCGCCGGAGCCGTCGCCGAGTTTGTTGAGCTGAACGGGCTGCCGGCGGCCGCCTTCCGGGAAGAGGGAACGGTGACTACCGTGTTCCAGTTGGAACTGGTGGATGGCCGGGTGCAGGCGGTGTACGCGATGCGCAATCCGGACAAGCTGGTCCGGCTGCAGGGTCCGGCGCCGGATACCGGTCGGCTAGATGCCGGTTAGAAGTAGCTCGTGTACCTGACGAACGATTGCTTGAAGACGCGCTTCGAGAGGTATTGAAATGATTCGAGTACGACGTACTGCCGGAGTTTTGGTGCTGCTGCTGAGCCTCGCGGGTGCGCACGCGATTCGCCGGAGGCGGAGGTGGAGTTGACGTGGCAGGAAGCCAAGGCGCGGACGCAGGCATTGGAATTGGAAATCGTCAATTCGATTCCCAAAGAAAGAGTGGCCAAGGGTGATCAGAAGGCGACCGGTGTTTTGCTCGATTGCAGCGATACTCTGGTGAATTGGAACGGGGCAACCATTGTTACTTTGACTGCAGGGACTGATCTGGAGCGAGTCGTTAGGGCGCTTGAAGCGAAGTACCAGGGTAATCGGTTCAACATCAAAACGCGTGACCCCGCTCCATCGGGGGACTATGAAGTTCAGTTGCGTTCTCCAGACACCGCGGAAATCTACTTCATCGGAGCGGGATGGGATCCAGACAGGATCCTTATTACTTCGAGTTCGGAATGCTTCACCTGGGTCGAGAGCTGCAAGTATAAGCGTGGGAAGTTCTAGAAATCGTTGGAGTAGCCCGGTCAGCTACACGGTGCTCGAGTTTTATATGTTGGGGCGATGCCCAGCACGCATTAGTAATTGCTTGAAGACGCGCTCCGAGAGGTAATGAAATGATTCGAGTACGACGTACTGCCGCCGTTGTTGTGCTGCTGTTGAGCCTCGCCGGGTGCGCGGGCGATTCGTCAGCGGTGCCGGCAGATACGAGTTCATCGGAAGGGAAGACAACCGTGGCGGAAGAGTTGACCTGGCAGGAAGCCAAAGTCCGGACGCAGGCTATGGAACTGGAAATCGCGAATTCCCTTCCCGAAGGCAAAGTGGCCAAGGTTGATCAGCTGCCGACCGGTGTTTTGCTCGATTGCAGCGATACTTTGGTGAATTGGCACGGGGCAACCACTGTGACTTTGACAGAGGGGACAGAGCCGGAGCCTCTGGTCAGGGAGCTTGAAGCGAAGTACCGGGACAGCCGGTTCAACATCAAAACGCGTGACCCCGCTCCGGCGGGACACTACGAAGTCCAGTTGCGTTCTCCCGACACCGCAGAAATCTATTTCATTGGAGCGGGACGGGATCCCCATACGATCCGTATCGCTTCTGGTTCTGAGTGCTTCACCTGGGTCGATGAGGGCAAGTACAAGCGGGGGAAGTTCTAGAAATCTCTGGAGTAGCCCGGCTCAGCCCGGCCAGCCCGGCTGAGCCGGTACAGCTGGCTGCATGGCGACTGCGCTGCGGTTTTTGATGCGGCGCTCTTGGATCGGGCGGGTGAAAACCGCCTACCGTGTGTGCGGTACGCGCAGCTAAGGTAGGAACGGTGTTGCCGCCACGGCCGCGCTCTGAGGAAAGCAGGCTTTTGTGTCTCCCAAAACCATCGTGATCACCGGCGCAAGTGACGGAATCGGGGCGGCCGCGGCAAGGCAGCTCACGGAACACGGGCACCACGTAGTGGTGGTGGGACGGTCGCCGGAGAAGACCACCGCCGTCGCCAAGGACACCGGCGGCGAGTATTTCCTGGCTGACTTTGCAGACCTGGGCAGCGTGCGGACCCTGGCTTCGGAACTGCTCCAGCGTTACCCGCACATCGACGTCCTGGCCAACAACGCCGGCGCCGTTTTCGGCAATGAGCGGCAGGTCACGGGGGACGGACACGAAATCACCTTCCAGGTGAACTACCTCGCGCCGTTCCTGCTCACCCAGCTGCTGACCGACCGGCTGCTCGAATCCAAGGGCACGGTGATCAACACGTCCAGCATGGCCAACCGGTTGTTCGGCAACGTGGACCTGGACGATCTGGAGAATGAAAACGGGTACAACCCCAGCAAGGCCTACGGGAACGCCAAACTGGAGCAGATCCTGTTCACGGAGGAGTTTGACCGCCGGTACCGTTCGCATGGTGCAACTTCGACTGCCTTCCACCCGGGTGTGATCGGGTCGAGCTTCTCCAGCGCCGAGGGCTCGGCTATGCGGTCCGTCTACCAGTCGCCGCTGCTGCGCAGGCTGCTCCCGACGCCGGAAAAGGGTGCCCGGACACTGGTGTTCCTGGCCGAGGGAACCCCCGGAACGGACTATCCCACCGGCAAGTACTTTGTCCGGAGCAAGGTCGCGAAGCCCAACAAGCAGGCCGGGGACGCCGCCCTGGCCTTGGGCCTGTGGAACCGCTCGGTGGCGATGCTCGACGGCTGAGCCCGGATACCCGCCTCGGCCGTCTGTTAGGCTTCCCCAGATTATCGGGGGAGAGGCTGGGTATGAAGCAGATGGCGGCAGTGGGCCTATTGGTACTGGGCGCCGTGCTTTCGGGCTGTAGCGGCAGCGGGCACGGCAATGCGCACGACGAAGACGAAGAGCCCGCTTGCGTGGACGGTTTCGAGGGCTGGTGGAACTCCACCCCGGTCTCCGGCGATACCACTGGCCTGCCGGAGGAAACCGTGACCGTCGACACCGCCACCGGGAAGACCATCGACGCCTTCAACCGCAGCCGGAACGACGCCGGCAAGCCCACTGCCGTGTCCGATGTCAGCTTCCAGCCCGTCCGCGACGAAAGCTGGCCCGCCGATTCAGTAGTCGTGATTGACACCTCCACCGGCAAGGTTATTGAGACCATCGCGGTGGACCCGGGCACGCAGCTCTGCCACTAGGTGGCCTGGCCAGCACAGCACAGCGTCCCACGAAGTGGTGCAGGTGTTGCTGCTGGGGTCACCCCTGTCCCTTCCGCCCCAAAGGCTGGGGCGCCGTGCTGGTGGGAGCGGCTTTCCGACACAGCATCCCACGAAGTGGTGCAGGTGTTGCTGGTGGGGCCACCCGAGGTTACTTCCGCCCCAAAGGCTGGGACACCGTGCTGGTGGGAGCGGCTTTCCGACACAGCATCCCACGAAGTGGTGCCGCTGTTGCTGGTGGGGCCACCCGAGGTTACTTCCGCCCCAAAGGCTGGGACACCGTGCTGGTGGGAGCGGCTTTCCGACACAGCATCCCACGAAGTGGTGCAGGTGTTGCTGCTGGGGTCACCCCTGTCCCTTCCGTCCCAAAGGCTGGGACGCTCTGCGGCCTGGGAACGTGCCGGGGCGGCTAGCCGCTCTGCAACGCGAAAAAGAACGGAGCCCCGGGACCACGCAGGTCCATCGCGCCCAGGACGGTCCCGGCGTCGACCCGGCGGAAAACATCCAGCACCGGCAGGGCGTCGTAGATCATGGCCGCGCTCAACACCCCGCGGTACTCGGTCATCCGCAGCCGGGCGCCAGGCCGGCGGGTCCGTGCCAGCCGCAGGGCAGGACGAGCAGCCGCCAAGAGACCAGGATTCCGCAGCAAGGGGCCGAAGCGCAGGACGGCAGGAAGCGGGACCAGCGCCGGATTCACATTGAACTCGCCGCCGCCGGCTGCGGAAAACACCAGCGGGAAGACCTCGTCGGCGCCGTCGAACCGTTTCCCGTGCCAGCCCAGCGGTTCCAGCAGCCCGTCCAGCCGGTGCCCGGTGGGCACTTCGGTGCCCCGCCATGACCCGTACAGCTCCGGCACCTGCACCGGAGGCAGGGAATCAAAGAACTCCAGGGCGGTCCCGGCGTCGGTACCGCCCTGCAGCTCCTGCAATCGGAGGGTGGGTTCGTTATCCATGCTCGTGCCTCCTCGATCAGCTAAACCGGGTCCTACGACGACGCCAGCCGCCGCGCGGAATTCTCGTCCAGGATCAGATCCGTGACCAGCCCGGCACGCAGGGCACCCAGCAGGCTGAGGGTCTTGGTTTCCCCGGCTACCACGCATATCCGGCGGGGGACCTGGCGCAGCGTGGAGAGGTCGGGGCCGGTGCTGCGCTGGTTGAGATTGATCCCGTCCCAGGTGCCGTCGGCCCGGTAGAACATGGTGGCGACGTCGCCCACTACGCCCTCGGCCATCAGTTCATTCAGGTCTTCCTCGTCCAGGTAGGCGCCGTTGTAGACGTGGCTGGGTACGCCCGCCTCCATGGAACCCACCCCGAAAATCGCCGTGTTCATCCGGGCCTGCAGATCCAGCACCCGTTTCACGGGACGTTCCCGCCACATCGCTTCCTTGGTTTCCGCGTGGTCGAAGAACGCCGGTACGGGGAACTGGACCACGCGGGCGCCGTAGGCGTGGCCGAAGCGCTGCAGGATTTCACTGGCGTAGGTGATGCCCGAGGTGCGGAAATTGCCGGCCCCGTTCATCTGCACGATGGTGCTGTCATGGGTGTTCTTGATCGGCAGGTGCTGGCTCACGGCCGTCAATGTGGAACCCCAGGCGACACCGATGATCGCATCCGAATCGATGAGGGGTCCGATCAGGTGCGCTGCCTGCACGGCGACCCGCTGCAGCGTCTGTGCGGGGGAAACGGTTTCGGCCACGGGCACCACATGGGCCTGGATGCGGAAGCGCGAGGCGATCTCCTGTTCCAGCGCCGGTGCCCGGTCCGAGGGATTCCGGATTTCGATCCGGACCAGCCCGGTGCTGCGCGCATAGGAGAGCAGGCGGGAAACGGTGGAGCGGGAAATCCGCAGTTCCCGCGCAATGGCCTCCATGGTCAGGCTCTGCAGGTAGTACATCTGCGCCGCCCGCAGGGCATCCCGGTCGCGGCTTTCCTTTTCGCTCGCTGCCTGGCCCGGTCCGGAGGGATCCGGGAACCTGCCACTGACACCAATGTTCATTTGCCGTCCATCGACACAGCTTCGTACTCCATGAATCCATTATCGCAGGGTGCACGTATGTGCATTGGTTGGGTCCCGGACACCGCAGGCTTCGACCATTGAGAAGATATGGCAATGCAGCCACAGAAGCGTTTGGAGAGATACGTGGACAATTCCGTGAACCCCAGCAAGGCAAAGACCGCCGCCCGGACCCGTCCGGTGGTGCAGCAGCTGAAGGACCGGCCCAAGGCCTCGGTGCTGATCATCGGCGGCGGCATCAACGGCGTCGGCACCTTCCGTGACCTGTCGCTGCAGGGCGTGGACGTAGCCCTCGTCGAGCGCGGGGACTACTGCCAGGGCGCCTCGGGCGCGTCCTCCCACATGATCCACGGCGGCATCCGCTACCTGGAGAACGGTGAGTTCCGCCTCGTGCACGAGTCCGTCGTCGAGCGCAACGCCCTGCTCCGACTGGCCCCGCACTACGTCAAGCCGCTGCAGACCACCATCCCGATCACCACCACGTTCTCGGGCATCACCGCCGCACCGCTGCGCTTCCTGACGCACAAGCAGGGCAAGCACACCGAACGCGGCGCCGTGCTGATCAAGGCCGGCCTGCTGATGTACGACTTCTTCTCCCGCGGCGGCCGCGTGGCCCCCAAGCACAACTTCGTCGGCAAGAAGAAGTCCCTGCAGGAACTGCCGAAGCTCCGCCCGGACGTGAAGTACACCGCCACCTACTTTGACGCCTCGGTCCACAACCCCGAGCGCCTCACCCTGGACGTGCTGCGCGACGGCCTCGAAGCCAACCCGCAGTCCCGCGCCAGCAACTACGTCAGCGCCGTCGGCACCACCGACGCCGGCACGGTGCTGCGCGACGAAGTCACCGGCGAAGAGTTTGTCTTCGACGCCGACGTCGTCATCAACGCCACCGGCGCCTGGGTCGACGAAACCAACGACTCCTTCGGCAAGCGCACTTCCTTCATGGGCGGCACCAAGGGCTCACACATCGTCCTGGACCACCCGGAACTGCTGGAAGCCTGCGCCGGCCGCGAAATGTTCTTCGAGCACACCGACGGCCGCATCGTCCTGATCTACCCGATGGGCGACCGCGTCCTGGTGGGCACCACGGACATCGACGCCGACATCAAGGAGGCCTCGGTCTGCACGGACGAAGAGATCGAGTACTTCTTCGAACTCATCGCCCACGTGTTCCCGACCGTTGACGTCCGCCGCGACCACATCGTGTACACCTTCTCCGGTGTCCGCCCGCTGCCCAAGCACGACGACACGCAGCCCGGCTTCGTGTCCCGCGACTACCGGGTGGAAAAGCGCACGGACTACCGCGGCGGCCGGACCGTCACTAGCCTGTCGCTGGTCGGCGGCAAGTGGACCACGTTCCGTGCCCTGTCCGAGACGCTGGCAACCGAGGCAATGACTGCCCTGGGCGTGCCGCGGAAGACGACGACGGCGGAACTGCAGATCGGCGGCGGCAAGGACTTCCCGCGCACCGAGGCCGAGGAGCGCCTGTGGGTCAACCGCATGGCCTCCGACGTGGCCGACCGGAACCGCGTCCGCGTCCTGCTGACCCGCTACGGCACCCGCGCCGTCGACGTCCTGGACTTCCTGTCCCAGGGCGGCGACCAGCTGCTGGCCTCCACCAACGAGCTCAGCACCCGCGAGCTGACCTACATGGTGGAGAACGAGCAGATCACGCAGCTCGCCGACATCCTGATCCGCCGCACCTCGCTGGCCTTCCGCGGCCTGGTGTCCGACGCCATGCTGACCGAGCTGGCGGACCTGCTGGCCCCGCAGCTTGGCTGGGACGACGCCGAGAAGCGCCGCCAGGCTGAGTTCGCCCGCGACCTGCTGGTCACCATGCACGGCATGAAGATCCCGGCGCTGGCTTCCTAACCGGGGACTAAAGCAACAACGGCAGAGGGCGGACACCGATACGGTGTCCGCCCTCTGCTGCGTTCCGGTCCGACGGCCGCCACTGGTAGCCAGGGCGGCGGTCTGCTGTCTGCGGCCTAGAGCTCGGTGGTTACCGTCGCGTAATCCAGTCGAGGCAGTCGCGGGTGGCGCGGCTCGCCGGCAGGTACACCGATGTTGACGACAAGGAAGGACTGCAGGTTCAGGCCTGCGTGCAGGTCAGCGTCCAGCCCGGCGGCATCGAAACCGCCCATCGGCCCCGCGGCCAGGCCCAGTGCACGGACTGCCAGGAGGAAGTATCCGGCCTGCAGATGCGCATTGTCATTGCCCATCACGGCACTCAGCTCCGGGTTGGCGGCAAAGACTGCGCCCTGCTGTGGAGCCGGCGGGAAAACGGTGGGGAAGTGCTCAGGCCAAGTGCGGTCA
Source organism: Arthrobacter sp. zg-Y769 (assembly GCF_020907405.1). Classification (GTDB taxonomy): domain Bacteria; phylum Actinomycetota; class Actinomycetes; order Actinomycetales; family Micrococcaceae; genus Arthrobacter_B. The sequence continues at coordinate 218,268 of NZ_JAJJOE010000008.1, read as the reverse complement.
AAGCTCAGCACGGCAACCATGGGAGCCGCGGCTGTCTTGGCCTTGTTGCCCTCTGCCATGTGCTGCACCAGCCGCTGCCGAGCCGCGGCGGAACGCACCCAGGTGATCCGCAGCGGCTGGATGTTCATCGCCGTCGGACCCATCTTGGTCAGGTCGTAGATGGATTGAAGCTGCTCGTCTGTGACAGCGGCCGGAGTGAATTCCGAGACCGTACGCGCGTCACGGAAGAGGAGGCCGAGGGCTGCGGCATCGATGGCGGGGATGGACTCCAGAGTGCCGTCGTTCATACGCAGCACACCTCCTTGGGGTAACGGTTCGTGTCTCCAGACACTTGACGCTTCAAGTAAACCGCGAAGGAGGCCAGAATCAGGGCGGCACCTATGGTGATGTCCATCACACCAAAGGGCGCGGAGGCAGCAGAAACGGCACGTCCCGCAGGACATGCCGTTCGGTAACGGACCCGCACGCCTAGGCGACGGCGGTGGACGGACGCCACACGGCGTCCAGTTTCTCCCCGGCCTCCCCTTCAGAGAGCCCGAGCGACAGGGAAATCTCCGTCAGCAGCGGCCGCCGGGCATGCCGGAGCATCTCCCGCTCGGCCTGCGACAGGCCGCGGTCCGCCTCGCGCAGCATGAGGTTGCGGACCACGGCCGCAATCACCATGGGATCACCGGTCGCCAGCTTCTCGGAGTTGTCCTTGAACCGGCGGGACCATTGGGGATCTTCCTTGTCCGCCGGAGCGCGAAGGACGCCAAAGAGCGTGTCAAGTCCCGCCCGGTCCAGGACCGGACGGAGGCCAACATGGTCCACCTGGTCAACGGGCACCCAGACCATCAGGTGGGAGGACTGGACCTCCAGGACAATGCAGTTCTTCTGCATGCGCGGATGCGTTTGGAAGGAGCTGACAACGGCGGGGCCGTGATGGGGGTGGACCAGGATCTGGCCTTTGGAAAATGGCAACTGCTACCTCCAGGGAAGAGGAAGGGCAGGGGCGAGTGACGGAACTCTTACATTTTACCGCTTCCCGCAGGAGGCAGAATGGAAGAGTGACTTCTCCGGCCTCCCCGCACCCAACCGATCCGCCGTTCGACCTTGCGGGCATCGGTGACGGTCTGGTCTTTGCCGAGTCGGTGCCGCAGCTCGCAGCGGTGCTTGGCGGCGGTGCCGGCGAAACGCACGGAGGAGGCACCGCCGTCGTGCAGGCTCCGCCGGGAACCGGCAAGACAACCCTGGTGCCGCCGCTCGTTGCCAACGTCCTGGCCGGCCGCGGCGCCCTGCCGCGGGTGGTGGTCACCCAGCCGCGCCGCGTGGCGGTCCGGTCCGCTGCGCGTCGGCTGGCCGCACTTGACGGCACCGCCCTCGGCGGACGGATCGGCTACACGGTCCGGGGCGAGAGCCGCAGCGGCCCTTCGACGCTGGTGGAATTCGTGACGCCGGGCATCCTGCTGCGCCGCCTGCTGGCCGACCCGGGCCTGGAAGGAACAGCTGCCGTCATCCTGGACGAGGTCCATGAACGGGGGCTGGAAACAGACCTGCTGCTGGGTATGCTCACCGAGGTCCGCCAGCTGCGCGAGGACCTGACCCTGGTCGCCATGTCGGCCACCCTGGACGCCCCGCGCTTCGCCGCACTGATCGGCGCGCCCGACGGCGGCGGGCCGGCTCCCGTGATCGGCTGCCCCTCGGCGCTCCACCCGCTGGAAACCCTCTGGGCGCCCCCGCCGGTGCCGCGGCTCGACGAACGCGGAGTAACCCGCGGGTTCCTGGACCATGTCGCGGACACCGCGCTGGAAGCGCATTCCCGCGCCGTGGCCAAAAACCCCGGGACCGATGCCCTGGTGTTTGTCCCCGGTGCACGCGAGGTCTCCGCGGTGGCGGGCCGGCTGCGTTCGCGGATTCCCGCGGGAACGGAAGTACTGGAACTGCACGGGCAGATTACTCCCGCCGAACAGGACCGGGCAGTCTCCGGCCGCGGCCCGGGCGAGCCGGCCCGGATTATCGTCTCCACGTCCCTGGCGGAGTCCTCCCTGACGGTGCCCGGCGTCCGGCTGGTCATCGACTCGGGCCTGGCCCGGGAACCGCGCCGGGACGCGATGCGCGGAATGTCCGGGCTCGTCACCCTGTCCTGCTCGCGTGCCTCCGCCGAGCAGCGGGCCGGCCGCGCCGCCCGGCTCGGCCCCGGAACAGTGGTCCGCTGCTACGACGACAAGGCATATGGTGCTGCGCCGGCGCACCAGACGCCGGAAATCGCCGTCGCCGACCTCACTGCCGCCGCCCTGGTGCTGGCGTGCTGGGGCGCTCCGGCAGGCGAGGGACTGTCCCTGCCGGATGCGCCGCCGTCGGCCGCCATGCGTGACGCCGTCGAGGTGCTGCGCGGGATCGGTGCCGTGGACGCCCAGGGGCAGGCAACCGCCCGGGGCAAAACGCTCGCTCGCGTGCCTGCCGACCCGCGGCTTGCCCGCGCACTGCTCGAAGGCGCCGGTGCGGTGGGCGCCCGGACCGCAGCCGAGGCCGTTGCCCTGCTCTCAGGGGACAACCGGGCACCCGGAGCGGACCTGACCCGCCTGCTGGCCGGGCTGCGGACCGGACGCGAACCGGGGGAACGGCGCTGGTCCGAAGACGTCAGGCGGTTGGAGCAGCTGGCCCGCCGGGACAAGGGAAACGCGCCGGCCGCGGCGGGGGTTTCCAGCGGCGAGGCCCTCGGCTACGTGATTGCCCTGGCCTTTCCGGACCGGGTTGCGCGGCGGGTTCCCGGGGCGGGACCGGAGCGTTACCTGCTCGCCTCCGGAACCCGTGCCGGTCTGCCGGCCGGCAGTTCCCTCACGGGACAGGACTGGCTCGCCGTCGCCGAGGTCACGCGGGCGGACGGACGCGACGCCGCCGGCACCGGTGCCGTAATCCGCTCCGCCGCACCGCTGGCCCTGGCCACCGCGGAGACAGCCGCCGAACACCTCGTCACGGACAGGGTGGAAGCGGACTTCGCCGGCGGCCGGGTCACCGCCCGCCGGGAACACCGGCTCGGCGTAATCCTGCTGGGCTCCACCCCGGTCCGCCCGTCCGCCGAGGAAGGCCGCGCCGCCGTCGCCCGCGCCCTGACGGCGCAGGGCCTGGACCTGATCGGCTTCTCCGCCGGCGCGGACGCGCTGCGCCGGCGGCTCGCCCTGCTCCACCGGGAGCTGGGGGAGCCGTGGCCGGACGTCAGCGAGCCGGCCCTGCTGGCCCGGCTTCAGGACTGGCTCGGCCCCGAACTGGACGCACTGGCCCGCGGAACCTCCACCAACAGCATCGACCTCACCGATCCGCTGCGCCGGCTGCTGCCCTGGCCGGACGCCTCCCGGCTGGGCGACCTCGTACCGGAACGGCTCGAAGTGCCCAGCGGTTCACGGGTCCGGATCGACTACCCGGATCCAGGGCACGACGACGGCAGGCCGGTGGTGGCGGTCAAGCTGCAGGAGTGCTTCGGCTGGGCCGAAACGCCGCGGCTGGTGGAGGGCCGCGTGCCCGTCCTCTTCCATCTGCTGTCCCCGGCAGGCCGGCCCCTGGCGGTTACCGATGACCTGGCGTCCTTCTGGTCCGGGCCCTATGCCCAGGTCCGGGCCGAAATGCGCGGGCGCTACCCCAAGCACCCGTGGCCGGAAGATCCGTGGTCCGCCAAGGCCACCGCCCGGACGAAGGCGCGAATGTAATTGCCCCTGCAGCACCACATCCGCAGTTTCCTCACCGTGCCGTCCGGGCGCGGCCACCGGGTGCCTGCCGTCCGCGTGGCACTGGGGGTGTTCCTGCCGCTGCTGGTCCTGATCCTGCTGGGCCGCACCGACCTGACCATGTGTGCCGTCTTCGGGTCATTGACCGGTATTTTCGGCCGCGCGGAACTGCACTGGCGGCGGCTGCAGCACCAGTCCCTGTCGGGGCTGCTGATGGTGCTGACAGTGGTGGCCGGCGTGTTCCTGTCCCTTTCCGGGGCGGATCCGTGGACCGTGGTGGGCGCAGGAACCGTGGTTGCCGGACTTATTGCGGTGGCCGCCAGTTATCTCCGGGTGCGGCCCGCCGGCCCGTTTACCTACATTTTCGCGTTCACCGCCACGTCCGCGGCACCGTTCTCCGGCCGGCTGCCGGAAGCGGCGCTGACCGTGCTGGGCAGCGTGCTGCTCGCCATAGCGCTGGGCTTTGCCGGCCGGCTGCATGCCCGGCGGCACACCCCGCGCGCGCTGCCGCCGTACCGTCCGCCGTCGTGGGGGCGGATTCTGCGCCACTCGGGCCGCTACGCCGCTGCGGTAGCTGCCGCAGGATCGGTCTCGGCCGGCCTGGGGCTGGGACACGGATACTGGGCGATGCTCGCCGCCTGTGCTCCGATCGCGGCGGTGGATGCGGCCGGGGGAGTAGTGCGTGCCGTGCACTTCATCCTGGGCACCTACGGGGGCGTGCTGTTCTCTGCGTTGCTGCTTCAGGTTCACTGGACGCCGGCCCGGTTGGCAGTGCTCCTGGCACTGCTGCAGCTGTGCGGGGAGATCTACGTGGCGCGGCACTACGGGCTCGCCATGGTGTTCCTGACCCCGGTGGCGCTGCTGATGACGGATTTCGCGGCTGGCGGTCCGGTGCTGGCGCTGGCCCTGGATCGGGCCGTGGAAACGACAATAGGGGCGCTCGTGGCGGTGGCGGTCATTGCCGCCACCACCCGCCGGGGCTCGAGGGCTGCTAGTTTCTCGACGCGCTGAAGAGCTGTGCCGAGCCCTGCACCTCGGCCGTCGTCGGGTCACCCAGATAGAGCATGCTGGCACCCTGCTCCAGGTACGTGTTCACGTCGCCCACCGTTACCACCGCTTCCCCCAGTGCGGCGAGCACAACGGTGAAACGTTCCAGCGGGATGGATGCGGTGCCGCCGTCGATCACGATCCGCCGCAGGTCCAGATCGTCACTCCAGAGCGGGATGCGTTCCTGGCACTCATCTATCCGCTCCACTTCAAGGGGTGCAGGGCCGGGCTGGCCGTCCCCCAGAACCTGCTGCAGCTCGGCAACGTCCACGTAGTCAGTGGTTAGCCCTGCCTTCAGGGCATTGTCCGAGAGGCCCATAACCACCATCGCCTGCCCGGACAGATAGCAGTGGAGGCAGCCCGCGGGCGTCACCATTGCCTGTCCGGGGTCCAGCTTGAGGAGATTCATGCAGATGGCTATGAGAATCCCGCGGTCGCCCGGGAAAAGCTGTACAAGCCGGCGAAAGACGGCAGCAGCATCTGCGGCAGGCCCCTCGGTTTCGGTCACGGCAGCCATGGCGGCCTTGGTTTCCCGGAGTGCGCGGGCAATTTCGGACGACTGCATGCGGAGGAGGGCGTGCACCGGTATCTCGTGCCGGAACGTCAATAACGCGCGAAGCCACGGAAGGTCCACCGCGTCGGCAATGGCCTGCAGTTCTTCCCTGCTGCGCTGTCCGGACAGGACCCGAAGGGGAGTGAGGGCCACCGCTACTTCGAACTTGGCATACCGGTCCTTATAGTTCCGGTTACCGGCACTCAAGGGGACTCCGCGGGTCTGTTCCCGGACGTAGCCTGCCAGGGCCTGGTCCGGCCTGGGGTGGAGCTGGATCGACTTGGGTACGTCCGCGTCCATGACATGCATCCGGAAAGGGACGGGGTGCACCGGCATTGCGTCCGGGTTGGAGAAATGATGCGGGTGGGCAGCAATAAGCCGATCAAGGGCACCGGGCAAATCATCGGGATCCCAGGCAATGACGGCGCCTGCAGCGGAACCAGGATGCTGTCCTTTGTCTTGGGCGTGCTCCCCGGCGGGGTGGGGACCGGCATTACTGCCTAATGCATTTATCGCAGCTGCCGGATTGTGGGTTTCCCTCACGCGTCCGTAGACGGCAGTCATGGGTGTCGCCCCTCCTTCCTCATGGCGGGAGGGGTCAATGCTGCTGGACGGGAGAAGGCTACCTTCAACTCAATTCACCGGTCCCTTGCCCTGTGCCGTTGCTGGACACCAGGGCGGCTTCCTTGGCACACGAATTTCCGTTCAATTTTACCGGGTTTCGGGTGTGGGGCGAAGGTTCCCCGGCTACCGGTTTTCCGTGATCTCGGTTACGTCCCGCAGAACTTCCCTCGCCTGCGGAGGGGATCATTCGTGCCGCGCCCGCACCGCAAACCTCCCCGTAACTCGATGCACTGAATGCAATAATTGACGAAATACTTACAAATCCGGAAGAAGCAGGGGCAGACATGGACAACGCGGCGAGGTCGGTTCGAAGCAAGCCCCGATCGGACGGCTGAGCCGGTGGATTTCCTGATACTCCTGATAGGACTGCTTTTCGGAACGGTCCTGGCCGCCGGCATCGGTGAACGCATCCGGCTTCCGTACCCCGTACTGATGCTGATCTCCTCGGCGCTCATCGCTTTCCTGCCGATCATTCCCGAGGTGCACATCAACCCGGAACTGATCCTTCCCCTGTTCCTTCCGCCGCTGCTCTTCGCAGCCGCGCAGCGCAGCTCCTGGTCGGTTTTCCGGCTGCGCTGGCGTTCCCTGGTACTGCTGGCCGTGGCACTGGTGGCAGTCACCGTGGCTGTGGTGGCCGGAGTCTCCTGGGCCATGGTGCCGGCGCTCGGGCTGCCCGCCGCAATTGCGCTGGGAGCCATTGTTGCCCCGCCGGATCCGGTGGCCGTGGAAGCGGTCGCCGGGAAGGTCCGGATGCCGCGGCGGCTCATCACGGTGCTGCAGACCGAAGGCCTCTTCAACGATGCCATCGCCATTGTCATCTTCCAGGCCGCCGTTGCAGCGAGCACAAGCGGCGGGCACGTGGGCTGGGACGTGGTGCCGGACTTCCTCATTGCCGCCGCCGGCGCCGTGGTGCTGGGCCTGGCGATGGCCTGGGTTGTCGGCAGCCTGAACCGCTTCGTGCCGAACCTGGTGGCCCGTTCGGCGTCCACCCTCGTTGCGCCCTTCGCCGTTTACCTGCTGGCCGAGGAAGTGCACTTCTCCGGAGTGGTCGCCGTCGTCGTTACTGCGTTGGAACTGGGCCGGCGTGCCCGTCCGCAGGACTCCGAGGAACGCCTGACCCGTACCGCGTTCTGGGACGTAGTGGAGCTGCTGACCACCGGTGCCGCGTTCGGCCTGGTGGGAATCGAGATGCGGTACATCATCGAGGACGAAGGGGCCCAGCTGCTGAGCTTCATCCCCGGGATCCTGGCAGTGTGTGCCGCGGTTCTGCTGGTCCGGTTCCTGTGGATGATGGCGATCTACCGGATGGGCGGGGCCGAGAAGAACCATGTCCCGGGTTCGCTGAAAGAGGTCCTGGTCCTGTCCTGGTGCGGTATGCGCGGTCTGGCGACCCTGGCGCTGGCCCTCGCCCTGCCGGGCACCACGCTCGCCGGCGAGGCACTGCCCGGACGCAACTTCGTGGTGGCCTGCGCGTGCGCGGTCCTGGTGGTGACCCTGGTGATACCGGGATTGACGCTGCCGTGGCTGATGCGGGCCCTGAAGCTGCCTAACGACCATAAAGAGGCCGACCGGATGGAACGCGAACTCGCGCTCCGGGCCGAACGGGTCGCCGTCGAGACCATGAAGCGTTCGGCAGCCATCCAGCAGCTGCCGCCGGACCGCCGCGCCGCCCTGGGCAAGCGGATGGCCTCGCTGCACTTCATGCTGGAGAGCGACGAAGAGGATGAATCGCAGAAAATGCTGGACCGGAAGGCAACCCTCGAGGTCATGGACGTGGTCCAGCGCGAAGCCATGGACGCTGCACGCCGGGAAGTACTCGAGGCCCGCCGCCAGCGCGGCATGGATCCGGAGGCCGTGGACCGTGTGCTGCGCCGCCTGGATCTGCGCACCGTCACCATGGACCGCCCGGATCGCCACTAGACTTCCCCAACATGAGCAAGAACGTGGAATCCTGGCCGCATCTCGGCGTTGCCTGGCTGGTGCAGTCGGCTGCGGCCGCGGTGCTGGCCGTCGCCGTCGTCGTGCTGCAGCTCTGGATCTTTCCCGAAACCGTCCAGGCGATAGTGCTGCTGGCCCTGATCCTGGCCTCGGCCCTCATGCTGCTTGTGTCCGCCCCGCTGGTTTTCGACTGGATCCGCAACCGGTTCCAGCGCCCCTGGGTGTCGCTGGTGCTCACGGCAGCGGCCGCAATAGCGGGCGGCTGCTGGCTGGTGGTGCTGTTTGTGCTGGGGTTCGGACTGCTGGTCACCGGATTCTAGCCGGCAGCCGGTTCAGCGCTGGGCGAATTTCCGGCCGGACACGCCGGGCAAACGGACACGTGGATCCCGGCCGCCGTCGGCCACCGCATAGGATTGCAGGCCAGGCCCGCTGAAGTGCCGTCCGTCCCCGCGCCCGGCGCATCCGCTGCGGCGCCCACGCACCATGAATAGGACTTTCGTTTCCTTGAGTATCGACCCCTCCGCAAAACCCGTGCCCAGTGCCGCAACTTCCCGGACCGCTGCAGCCAAGCCGGGCACCCTGGACCCCCGCACCAAGACCGTGATCGGGCTGCTGCTCGTCTCCTCGTTCGTGGTCATCCTGAACGAAACCATCATGAGCGTGGCGCTGCCCCGGCTGATGGCGGACCTGGAGATCACTGCAGGAACCGCCCAGTGGCTGACCACCGGCTTTATGCTGACCATGGCAGTGGTCATTCCCGCCACCGGCTTCCTGCTGCAGCGCTTTTCCATGCGCGGGCTGTTCCTGACCGCCATGTCCCTGTTCAGTGCCGGAACACTGCTGGCGGCGCTGGCACCCGGGTTCGGCACCCTGCTGGGCGGCCGGGTCATCCAGGCCGGCGGCACGGCCATTATGCTTCCCCTGCTGATGACCACGGTGCTCAACGCTGTTCCGGCACACCGGCGCGGCCAGATGATGGGCACCATTTCCATCGTCATCGCCGTGGCGCCGGCCATCGGGCCCACGGTCTCCGGCATCATCCTCAACGCCCTCGACTGGCGCTGGATGTTCTGGCTGGTTCTGCCCATTGCCCTGCTGTCACTGGCCCTGGGTGCCATGAAGGTGCAGAACCTCACCGAAACCAAGCGCGTTCCGTTCGATGTCCTCTCCATCGTGCTGTCCACCTTTGCCTTCGGCGGCCTCATCTTCGGCCTCAGCAGCATCGGGGAAGCTGCGCAGGGCAAGGAACTGATGCCGCTCTGGATCCCGCTTTCGGTCGGCGTCCTGGCCATGGCCGGATTCGTTATGCGCCAGCTGGTGCTCCAGCGTACCGACAGCGCCCTTATGGACCTGCGCACCTTCACCAGCAAGCCCTTCGTAGTCGCCATCCTGATGGTCCTGGTGTCCATGATGGCGCTCTTCGGCTGCCTGATCGTCCTGCCGCTCTACCTGCAGAACGTGCTGGGCCTGGACACGCTCCACACCGGCCTGCTGCTGCTTCCCGGCGGCGCCGTGATGGCCATCCTCTCGCCGATTGTGGGCAACCTGTTTGATCGTTTCGGTCCCCGCCCGCTGGTGATTCCCGGCGCCGTGGTACTCAGTGCCGCCCTGTGGGGAATGACGCTGCTGACCGACGAAACGCCTGTTGGCCTCGTGATCGTGATGCACTGCCTGTTGAATGCCGGGCTGGGCTTCATCTTCACTCCGCTGTTCACCTCGGCACTGGGCTCGCTGGACAAGTCCATGTACTCCCACGGCAGTGCCATCATCAACACGCTGCAGCAGCTTGCCGGTGCCGCCGGCACGGCCGTCTTCATCACGCTGATGACCACCGGTACGACGGCGGCCCTGGCCGACGGCGCGCCAGCGGCCTCCGCTGCCGCCTCGGGTGTGCACACTGCCTTCTTCTGGGGAGCCGTTGTTTCCCTGGTGGCGGTCGCGGCGTCGTTCTTCGTCCGCCGGCCCACCAACGAACTGCCTGGTGGCGTGGCTATCCACTAAGGATTCTTCCTCAGTGAGCGACAGGGACATCAGGACCTCGTCGCAGTCGCCGTCGGGCAGCCGCAGAGCTGCCGACGGCGCCCCACCCTTGACCTCCCCTGTGACGCCGGTCATACTAACTGAACGATTAGTTAGTGAACCCAGGAGTCCCCATGACCGTCACACAGTCCGAGCGTCCCGCTTTCGATCCCACGGCATTGGACGGGATCGACGCCGACCTCTACCTCCTCGACGAGCTCCTGGACGACGAGGCCCGCGACGTCCGGGACCGGGTCCGGGCGTTTGTGGACAACGATCTGCTGCCCGTCATCAACGACTACTGGGAACGGGCAGAGGTCCCGTTCGAGCTGGTGCCGAAGCTTGCGGCGCTGAACATCGCCGGGGGCACGATCAAGGGGTACGGCTGCCCGGGCCTGAGCCGGATGGCCGCCTCCACGGCGGCCGCGGAACTGGCCCGGGGTGATGGCTCCATCAATACGTTCTTCGGTGTGCACTCCGGGCTGGCCATGGGCAGCATCGACATGCTTGGGAGCGAGGAACAGAAGCAGCGCTGGCTGCCCGCCATGGCCCGGTTTGAGAAGATCGGCGCGTTTGCCCTCACGGAGCCCACCCACGGATCCGATTCGGTGTCGCTCGAAACCACCGCCCGGCGCGACGGCGATTCCTACGTCCTGAACGGCAACAAACGGTGGATCGGCAACGCGAGCTTTGCCGACATCGTGATCATTTATGCCCGCGACGAAGCCGACGGCGCAGTCAAGGCGTTCGTTATGGAAAAGGATGCCGACGGCAACCATCCCGCCGGGTACCGGGCCGACGTGATCACCGGCAAGATCGGCAAGCGTGCGGTGCTGCAGCCCGACATCGTCATCGAAGACCTCCGCATTCCCGCGGCGAACCGGCTTCAAAACTGCAACTCCTTCAAGGATGTGAACAAGGTGCTCGCCGCCACCCGCGGGGGAGTCGCATGGGAGGCACTCGGACACGCGGTGGCCGCCTACGAGATTGCCGTGGCCTATGCCAAGGACCGGGTGCAGTTCGGCCGGCCCATCGCCGGGTTCCAGCTGGTGCAGAACAAGCTGGCGAACATGCTTGCCCAGGTCACCGCGATCAAGCTGACCTGTTTCCGGCTCAACGAGCTCGGCGACCAGGGGAAGATGACCGGACCCATGGCATCGATGGCCAAGATGTTTGCCGCCCGGCAGGGCCGCTGGGTCTGCTCGGAGGCACGCGACATCATGGGCGGCAACGGCCTGCTCCTGGAAAACCATGTGGCCCGGCACCTGACCGACATGGAGGTGGTGTTCACCTACGAGGGGACCGACTCCATGCAGTCGCTGATCCTGGGCCGGCACATCACGGGGCTGTCCGCGTTCGCCTAGGGAGCGTCCCGGGGCAAGGACCTAACGGACCCGCAGGCCCAGGACCTGCCCCGTGCCGGAGGTGCCCGGATCCATCACCTCCGGCCACCGGGCCGTCAGCATAAACAGCAGTCCGCCGTCATTGCCGCCGATGGCGCAGGAGAAGCAGCCCTGGTCCAGTTCCACCGTTTCCACCACGGTCCCGCCCTCCCGGACGCGGACGCAGCGTTCGCCCGGCACCTCGGCGAACCAGATGCCGCCGGTTCCGTCCCAGCAGATGCCGTCCGGTGCGCTGCCGGAGACCGCTGCCCATTCCCCGGCAGGCGTGAGGCCGCCGTCGTCGTCGATGGCGAAGGCTGCGAGGCGGCCGGCGTTGGATTCGGCCACCACCAGCGTGCCGCCGTCGTCCGAAACGAGCATGCCGTTGGGAAATGCCAGCCCGTCGGCCACCTGTTCCACGGAGCCGTCCGGCCGGATGAGTGCAATGAGGCCGCTGGCCTGCGGGGCAGCCGAATAGTCGTAACCCGTGCCGTTGACGTAGATGTTGCCGGTGGGATGGACGGCGATTTCATTCCAGGGATAGCTTGAGAGGCCACTGAGGTCTGCGTGCGGGACCAGCCCGGCATTGGGCACTTCCAGCAGGACCGCTCCATCCGTGCCGGAAACCACCGCCATCCGCCCGTCCGGGAGCCAGTCAAAGCTGATCGGAAAAGACGGCACGGCCGTCACACGCCGCACAGAGCCGCCGGAGTCCAGCGCAGAGATGGTGCCGGCCATCCAGTCAGCGAACCAGAGTTCGTCGCCATGCCAGCGGGCCGATTCGCCCATGCCGATCCCGGAGACCAGCGTCGTCAGTTCAGCCATGCTGCACCTCGATTCCAGTGAGGATCCGGCTTCCAGTATGCCGCCGGTTCCGGGGCACAGGCTAGAGAGACGGGAGGTACTGCCTGATCACGACGCTCCGGCAGCGCCCAGCATTCGCAGCGCCAGCCGGCTGTGGTGTTCGCCGATCTCTGCGGCGGTCAGCCGGCCGTCGCCGCGGTACCAGCGGGCCACATCGACGCAGAGCGAGAGCAGGGCCAGGACGGCCAGGCCGGTGTCCTCGACGTCGAACACGCCTTCCCGGCGTCCGCGGTCGACGACGGCGCGGAACTCCGCGTCCACGGACCGGCGGATCTTCAGCACCTCGGCCCGGTGATCCTCGGTGAGGGCGGCAAGCTCGAAGTTGACCACGCTGGACTTGGTGCGGTTGGCTGCCTGCCACTGCACGAAGTCCCGAACCATGGTCCCCAGCTGCTGCACCGGATCGCTGCTTGAGGCGGCACCGGAGCGGACCAGTTCCAGGGTGCGCTCGTGCCCGTGCCGGGAGATGCTGTACAGCAGCTCCTCCTTGGAGCGGTGATGCACGTAGACGGCGCCGGGGGTTACCCCGGCCGCCGTCGCAATGTCCCGGGTGGTGGTGCCGTGGAAGCCCTTCGCCGCGAAGGCCTCCGTGGCGGAGTCCAGCAGGCGCTGGCCCGTGCCGGTTGCGGGCACCTGTACCTCCGGATTGTTGGATCAGCAGAATGAGCGTTCAGCAACCAGAGTAACAGCGGGGGATCACGCTCCGGTCAGGCCAGGCGGGACCGCACGATTTCGCTCACTGCCTTGCCGTCAAACCGTCCTGCCACCTTGGCGGTGACGGGTTTCATGACCTGTCCCATCTGCCGCATCGAGGGTTCCTCGCCGCCGGCCCGCAGAGCTGCGATGGCCTCCTCCACAATGGCTTCGACGTCGGCGCGGGACAGGGGCGCGGGCAGGTAGGCCTCGATGATCTCCGCCTCCGCGACCTCGGAGGCTGCGCGGTCCGCTTCGCCGGCTTCGGTGTAGATCCGGGCCGTGTCGCGTCGTTTGGCTGCTTCCTTCTGGAGCAGGGACACGATCTGGATATCGTCGAGCTCCACCGGAGATTTGCCCGACTTTTCCCGCGTGGTGATTTCACCCAGCACGTTGCGCACGGTGGTCAGGGCCGTCCGGTTGCCCGCTTTCATGTGCGTCTTCATGTCCGCCTGCAGCTGCTCTTTCAAAGTGCCCATGGTCCTCGTCCTTACGGTGATGTAATGCTTTCCTTTCCCATCGTCCCCTATGCGGGCAGGTCGAGCTCCACCGGGCGCCCGGACACGAAGAGCAGCAGGTCCAGGGCATCGGCTTCGACCTCGGCACCCGCACCCCAGTCCGCCCCGGTGCGGCGGTCGACCAGCCGCAGGCCCGCAGCCCGCTCACGTCCTCCGCCGAAAGCAACGGGGGTGCGGACCTGGTAGGCAAGGGCCTGGATAACGGCAGGTTCCGGATAGCTTCCGACGAGGCCGAGGGGTCGGCGGATGTCCTCTCCGTGCACGATCGCTTCAACAAGGCGGGTTGCCAGGTTGACCGGCGGCGTCCGGGTAAGTTCCGATACTTCCCTCAGTGCGCGGACAGTGTCCTGCGGGTCCTGCCGCTTTTCCCGAAGGACGCCGCGGTGGTTCTGCCGGTCGAAATCAAGGCGTGCCCCGAGCATGCCGCGGACGAACCCGACCCTGCCGGTGCGTGCCGTATCAATGAGATGGGCCAGGACATCGTGGACGCTCCACCCGGGACAGAGCGAGGGTACCTCCCATTGTTCGGGCCGCAGCGGGGAGAGGTCCGCCGCGAGGCGCCGCCGCTCAGCGTGAACGGCCTCCCAGACTGCTGCTGTGGACTTCGGCATGCCGGCTCCTTTGGAGGATAAGCACTCGGTGTGAAAGGAACTAATGGGGTTTTGCCCGTATCAATGCACTCCCGCATCGTACCGGTATGCCATGTTTTGTGGGTCTATGCAGCCGCCGGCCGAAACCGGGTCCCGGGACGCGTAGACACGTCGGCGGAAACAGCTAACCGGGCCCCTACCGGACGGGCCCACCTAGGGGGAAACGTACATGAAGAAGAAAGTTACGGCCGCGTCCGTCGCGGGCCTTGTCTCAATATTCGGTTTGACTGGCTGCGGCGGTCCGCGCCCGCATCAATCGAGCACACCTATCAGATCCGGGACGTGAACCTTGAGTTCGGTCCCCGGACGGATAAGTAACGAACCGCTCGCTAGGGCCTCCCGGGATTCGGGAAACGCCATCCCGGGAGGCCGTCCCGCGTCAGCTCGTCCTGCGGCAGCTCCTCCTGCGCCGCCCGTCACAGCGTCCGGAATCACAGCGCAAAAGGGGCATAGTTGTCTGGAGTGAATCAAAACAACTGGTAGTGTTTTTGGTATGCAGGAAGCGACGGATTCAGCACAAACCCTGGCCGGGAACATCCGGTCAGCGGGGCTGAAATCCACGTCACAGCGGGTTGCCGTCCTGGCAACATTGCAGCAGGCACCGCATTCCAGTGCCGACAGCGTCCTGGCCTCCGTCCGAAGGGAACTTCCGGGCATTTCCGCCCAGGCTGTCTACGGCATCCTGTCCGCCTTCACCGAAGCCGGACTGGCCCGCCGCGTTGAACCCGCGGGTTCGCCTGCACTGTACGAGTCCAGGGTGGGGGACAACCACCACCATCTGGTCTGCATCCGCTGCGGAGCCATCAAGGACGTCGACTGCGTGATCGGCCAGGCACCCTGCCTGACCCCGTCAGACGATTCCGGCTTTACCGTACTGGCCGCCGAAGTAACCTTCAGCGGCATCTGCAGCACCTGCGCATAGCAGGCGGATTCCTCCGCCGGCTAAGAGCGCACCACCGCCCATACCCACGGCGGGCACTATCAACGGCGACGCACCAACCGGGCTCATCCCTGCCCAAAACGACCTCGTCCCGGCCCGAGTCTCAGCCCAAGCATCAACTGAGGAGACACCTTGACCACCCTGATCAACCGAACCACCGCCGCCACCCACACGGCAGCTGCTGAGTCCGCCCCCGCCGCCACCCACACGGCAGCTGCTGAGTCCGCCCCCGCCGTTAGCGCCCCCTCCGTCAACGCCACGGCTGCCCGGACCCGCCGCCGGGGCACGTACACCACCCGCTATGACTGCACGCAGGGAACCCCGCGTTCCGAGGGCAGCTACGTCTCCACGGGCCGCCGCGCCGTCACCCGCCCCCGCAACATGGGCAGCTACGTTGACACCTCCGCGTACCTCAACCGCCGCCCCGAAGCCGGCTACACCCTCTGCGGCTAAGTCCGGGCCGGCAGGCCGGCCGCAGCCGGTAGGATGAATGGTCGTTGTCCCGCGGGGCGAGGAACCAACCCCTTTGAGAGGACACCATGAGCCTGATCCGGCTGCAGGACGTCAACACTTCCTTCGAGAACAAGCAGGTCCTGCGCGAAGCGTTCCTGCGTCTCGAGCCCAAGGACCGGATCGGACTGATTGGCCGGAACGGTTCGGGCAAGTCCACCATTCTGAAGCTGGTCCTGGACCAGGTGCAGCCGGACTCCGGCACCGTGACGGTGGAAGCGGGCGTGAAGATCGGCTACTTCTCCCAGTTCTCCGAACTGGACGGACAGTCCAGCATCGCCGAGGTCCTGGACTCCGTCTTTACCGAGATCAAGGACGTCGAGGCCGAGCTGGCCGGAATTGACGAAGCCATTGCCGCCGATCCGGCGGGCAGGGAAATGGACCGGCTGATCCGGCGCCAGTCGGAACTGTTCGAAACCATGGACCGGCTCGACGGCTGGGACTATCCCCGCCGCATCGACACCGTGCTCACCACGCTCGGGTTCACCGAAGCGCACCGCACCTGCCCCATCGACGCCCTTTCCGGCGGCTGGCGGAACCGCGCGGCGCTGGCGAAGATCCTCCTGGAACAGCCCGATGTCCTCCTGCTGGACGAACCCACCAACTACCTGGACGTGGCCGGCGTCGAATGGCTCGAGGGCTGGTTCCGCGACTTCCGGGGCGCGGCAATCATCGTCTCGCACGACCGGAAGTTCCTCGACGCCGTCGTCACCCGCATTGTGGAGGTGGAGAACTTCCACCTGCACGAATACCCGGGCAACTTTGCCGAGTACGTGGTGCAGAAGCAGTTCCGGCTGAAGAACCTCCAGGCGCAGTTTGTCCACGAGGCCGAACTGCTGGCCTTCGAAGCCGAAGGCATCGCGGACCGCCGCGAGGCCGCCAAGGCAGGCGGGCGGCTGAGCACCCAGCTGGCCCGCATCAAGAAATCCCGTGCGCCGCGGCCGGTGGATGAAATCATCACCGGCATCTATGACGGGCTGCACGTCAAGGACGTGCTGGGCCGCGTCCGCGGTGTCTCCAAGTCCTACGGCGAGAAGGTGCTCTTCGAGGACCTGAGCTTCGAGGTAAACAAGGGGGACCGGATCGCCGTCACCGGCACCAACGGCAGCGGCAAGACCACGCTGCTGCGCGTGCTCACCGGCGAAGAACAGCCCGACGCCGGAGATGTCGCCTGGCCGAAGGGCCCCGCCATGGTGTCCTACAACAGGATGCTGGCGGAACTCGACGACGCCGACACCGTCACCCACGCGGTCAACTCGCTGCCCGGATCCCTTGCCTTCAGCGCCACGAAAAAGTCCGTCAACCGGTTCCTGACGATGTTCCAGTTCTCCGAGGCGGACCTGACCTCCAAGATCGGCAACCTCTCCGGCGGACAGCGTGCCCGCGTTGCAATGGCCCAGTGCCTGCTCTCCGGTGCTCCCGTGCTGCTGCTGGATGAACCCACCAACCACCTGGACATGTCCAGCACCCAGGTCATGGAACGTGCCCTGCTGCATTTCCCCGGCGCCGTCATTGTGGTCAGCCACGACCGGTTCTTCACCGAAAAGATTGCCACCCGCTGGCTCGTGTTCGGGGCCGAAGGAGCGGACCCGGGGCAGGTCACCATCCGCGAGGCGTAGCGGACTCCGGCACCGGTTCCGGCGCGGCATCTGTCGGGGCGCCCGATGCCCCGGTAATGTCGGGGCGTGTTTGACGGACCCAGCCTTGTCTTTTTTGCAGCCGGCCTAGCAGTTTTCCTCGCAGCCGTGCTGCCCAAGGTGCTGCGCAATGTACCGGTTTCCATGCCCATGGTGTTCCTGGGTGCGGGGATCCTGGCGTTCAGCCTCCTGAAGGACCTGCCGGATCCGGATCCGGTGCGCTACGGAGAATTCACCACGCATCTCACCGAGGTGTGCGTGATCATTTCCCTGATGGGCGCGGGACTGGCCTTGGACCGGCCGGTCGGCTGGCGGCGCTGGTCCACTACCTGGCGGATGCTGGGCATCGCCATGCCGCTGAGCCTGCTGGGCCTGACCCTGCTGAACCTCTGGGTCCTTGGAGTCGGCCTGGCGGCGGCCATCCTGTTGGCCGCGGCCCTGGCCCCGACTGATCCGGTCCTGGCTTCCGAGGTCCAGGTAGGTGAACCCGCCGACGATGAGGAAGAGGACTCGGAGGGCGAAGCCGAGGACGAGGTCCGGTTCGGCCTGACCTCCGAAGCCGGGCTGAATGACGGCCTGGCCTTCCCGTTTGTGTACCTCGCCATCGGCATGAGCGTGGTGGGGACGGCGCCGTCGGACTGGTTCCCGCACTGGATCGCCGTGGACGTTTTCTGGCGGATAGGTATGGGCGTCCTCCTGGGCCTCGCCACGGGCAAGGTCCTGAGCCGCCTCTTCTTCTCCGCACGGCTCGAAAGCATCCGCCTCTCCAACCACTCCGAAGGCTTCGTGGCCCTGGCGGCCACCTTCCTGGCCTACGGGATCACCGAGATGCTGGACGGCTACGGTTTCATTGCCGTTTTCGTCTGCGCGGTCACCATCCGTGCCGCGGAACGCACGCACGGCTACCACCGGGTGCTCCACAGCTACGTGGAGCAGCTGGAGCGGCTGATGACCGTAGTCCTGCTGCTGCTGCTCGGCGGCGCCATTGCCCGCGGACTGCTCTCCGGCGTCGGCTGGCGCGAGGTGCTGGTGGCCGCCGCGTTCCTGCTCGTGGTCCGGCCCCTCGCCGGATGGCTGGGCCTGCTGGGCGGCAAGCCGGGCCCCCGGGAGCGGATGGCGATCGCCTTCTTCGGAGTCCGCGGTATCGGCTCCCTGTATTACCTCGGTTACGCGCTGGGTAAGGGGAACTTCGACGGTGCCGAGCAGCTCTGGGGGCTGCTCGGGCTGGTGGTGGCCTCCTCCATCGTGCTGCACGGGATCACGGCGGCACCGGTGATCAACCGGCTGGACCGCATCCGCCGGAAGACGGCCGTGGAACGCTTCGGCGAAGAACGGCCGGATACGGCGGTCTGACTCTTTCCGCCCGGCGGGGGCGCTGCTACTTTGGCGCCATGGAGGCGATTATCCACGGCGTCAAGGATCCCTGGCCCGCCGGTCCCCGGGTGGCCGGGCCCCTGCTGATGGCCCAGACCTGGGCCGCTGCTGTCTTCCTCCACTGGCGTATTGATCCCTCCGCCGCGGCGCCGTACATGCCGCCCGGCGTCGAACCGGATGTCTTCCACGGGTCCACCTGGGTAGGCCTGGTAGGTTTCCGTGCACCGGAGACCCGGCTGATCGGAAGGGTCCCCGTCCCGTATTTCGGCTCCTTCACCGAGGTCAATGTCCGCCTGTATTCACGCGGCCGGGACGGCAGCCGCGGGGTGCTTTTCCTGACCCTGGACGCCTCCCGGCTTGCACCGGTGCTGGCTGCCCGCTCGCTGCACATCCCGTACATCTGGTCCCGCTGCCGTCCCACGCGCTCCGGCTGGGGCCTGGGATACGACGTCGAGCGCTTCGGGAAGCAGGCCCGCTCGACTTTCGCCGTGGTCCCGGACTACGGCCGGCAGGCGAACGACTCCCTGTCCCTGCTGCTCACGGCGCGGTTCGGACTGCACGCGGTTTTCGCCGGCAGGACGGTGTTCATCCCCAACTCACACCGTCCGTGGCCGCTGCATCCGGCCCGGGTGACGCACCTCCACGACGAACTGGTGCCTGCCGCCGGCCTTCCCGTCGAAGGGCCGCCGGACACTGTGCATTACTCGCCCGGCGTCAGGACGCTGTTCGGGCGCCCGCGAAGGGTGGCCTGAGCCAGTTCCCGGCGCAGGCCCCGTTCACCCTGCCGCATAAGCAGCGCGTGGGCGGCGGTGAAGGCCGGCCGGGCCACGGGGGTGAGCACCCGCATCCAGGCCCGGGTGGGCCGGACCCGCCAGTCAATGTCCATCCGGGTCTGCTCCGGCTCCCTGCCTGCCTCGGCGGGATCGGCTGCCGGCACGGGGAACAGACGGATCCGTCCGGTGCCCGCCAGGTCTCCACCGGCGTCGAACTCTATGATCCGCGGCCGGACCGCGTTGGTGGGGCGGATGGTGATGGACAGCCGGTAGCCCAGGGAAGCGCGGAACTGCAGGCGGGCGGTAGTGGCCAGCAGTTCCGCAGTCGGATCTGTTGTTTCGGCGTCCGGGCAGGTGGCAAGTTCCTGGAGCGTGCAGCCGGGCCACCATTGCGGCCAGCTCATTTCCGGGCTGGCGACTGTCTGCCAGACCGCTTCAGGGGTCGCATCGAGCAGCCAGCTGGAGGGAAGGATATAGAGACCGGGCATCCCTTCAGCATGCCATCCGGGCTGTGTGCCGCCGAAACGGGGGGCCGTGCCGGGCGGGCGGCCGTCCCCGCCGGACCCTGCGCCGGACAGGCACGTGCCGGGACCGACGCTTCGGTCCCGGCACGGTGTCCGGTGTTTAGCTGTCCTTTGCTGCCGGAGTCCTTTCGGCACTCAGCGGCCGTAGGCCCGGGGAAGATCGAAGCCCCGCTCCGCCATCACTGCGCGCAGCCGGGTGGGGTAGTCGGTGATGATCCCGTCCACACCCAGGTCGATGAGCCGGTGCATATCGGCCACCTCATTGACCGTCCAGGGGATGACGGGCATCCCGCGCTCGTGTGCCTCGGCAATCATCTCGGCCGTGACCGTGGTGAAGATGGGGGAGAGCACGTCGTAGCCCTGGGCCGCGGCGGCAAGGGCCACGGAACCGCCGAAGTCGTCAATGTCGATCCCGCCCAGCTGCGGGGCCGCCCCCGGCTGGCCGACGCCCAGGTCCTCCGGGGTGCTCGCCAGGGCCACCAGTGTTAGCTCCGGTGCAATCCGGTCAACGAGGTTCAGGGTGGACCAGTCGAAGGACTGAATGGTGGTGCGGCGTTCCCGGTTGGCATCCCGGACCACCTCCACCACAGCCTCCGTCAGGGCGACACTGCGCGGTCCGCCGGCCTGGCCGTCTTCAACCTTTGTCTCGACGTTGAACCGGATGCCGCGTGCGCGGTACTCCCGGGCAAGGTCATAGACGTCGCTCAGCTCGGCAATCCGGTTGCCTTCAGCCACATCCTGCTCCGGGTAGCCCGGCAGCTGAACGTAGCCGCAGTCCAGGGTCTGCACCTGGGCCAGGCTCAACTCCGCCACGCGGTCGCCCACATAGGGGAACTCCGGGTCCCCGGCCGTGGCCGGTGCGGTGTCGGCGCACTTTGCGGCCAGGATGATGTCGTCGTGCCAGACAATCACCCGCCCGTCCTCGGTCAGGACTGCATCCAGTTCCAGGGTGGTCACCCCGAGTTCCAGCGCACGTGCGAAGGCGGTCAGCGATTCTTCGGTGTTCTCACCACGGCCGCCGCGGTGGGCCTGGAGGTCAAAGTCGCGTTCCGTGCCGGAGCGCATGACGGAGACCATCACATCGAAGATGCGGGTGTTTTCGTACACTCCGGTCAGCATCTCGGCGCCCGGTCCCATGGCCGTCAGTGGTACGTCGTCGCCCGTGTGGCCGCCGGTGGTCCAGTCGATCTGGAATTGCTGGTCCGAGTTGGCGACGTCGAACGGCCCTTCCTGCACCGGGCTGTCCGGGTTGGAAGCATCGCCCAGGGGTTCGATGGTCATGCCGCCGGTCTGGTGGTCGCCCACCGTGATCAGCAGGGTGTTCCCGTCCTGCTCGGCGAACTCCTTGGCCAAGGCCACCGAGTTGTCGAATTCGATGCCGGACTCGATGGTCAGCGCGCCGTTGTTGACGTGGCTCATGGCATCGATGCCCTCTTCCTCCACCATCAGGAAGAAGCCGTTGTCATCCGGGTTGTTGTTCAGGACGTCGATGGCTTTCCGGGTCATCTCGGTCAGCGGAACCGTGGGTTCGTAAGCCTCTACGACGTCGTCTCCGTACTGGAACATTTCCTCGTTGGCGAAAAGACCGAGCAGCATGTCGCCCTCTGCCGCCTGCAGGCCGGGCAGGTCCCAGACGTATTCATACCCCAGGTCCTGCGCCTCTTCCACCAGGTTGCCCTCGGTGCCGGCGCTCTCCTCGGACTCGTCCTCCGCGGGGTTGTCGGGCAGCCGGCCCGGGTTGCCCGCCGGGTACCAGTAGTCCTCGCCGCCGCCGAGGATGACTTCCGGGTGGGAACTGCGCAGGTACTGGGCGGCGATGGCGCTCTGTTCGTCCCGGTCCAGCACGTGGGAGCCGAAGGCTGCGGGGGTGGCATCCGTGACCTGGGCCGTGGTGACCAGTCCGGAGGACTTTCCGAGCCGTTCGGCGATTTCGAGGGCCGAGGCCACAGGCTGCTGCTGCAGGTCCACCCCGATGGCGCCGTTGTAGGTCTTCACTCCCGTGGCCATGGATGTGGCGGCAGCGGCCGAGTCAGTAATAAAGGTGCCCGGATCTGCAGAGTTGGTATGGACCCGTCCTACTTCGGGCAGTGAATCCATAGCCAGTTCACCGGTCAGGCCCACCGAGGCCAGCCGGATGGCGTCCCGCTGCGCGGTCCCCATGCCGTCGCCGACCATCAGGATTACGTTGACGGCGTCGTCGTCGCCCTGACCGCCGCCGTCGTCCGTTGGTGACGGGGTGGGGGTTCGAGTTGGTGACGGTGTGGCCGTCGTCGTCGGCGTGCCGGTGGGGGACGAGGTGGGGGACGAAGTTGGAGTTGGGGTGGGCGTGGATGTTTTGGTGGGTCCGGGGGAGCCGGTGGGATTTCCCGTCCCGCCGATCATGCCCGGAAATCCGGTACCCACGCCGCATCCTGCCAGGACGCAGATACTCAATATCGCCGTTGATAGTGTTTTAGCCGTCTTCTTCATGTGGGTTCCCCTGCGAGAGCGTAGCGATGATTCCCCCTTGACGCGTGTCAGACTTCGCGCGCGCCAAGGGAGAGTCAACCGCAGGAACCGATAACGGTTCCGCGTCAGGGGTTACTCGAAGGGTGTCGGATCCCCGGTTCCGCGCCGGACGATCTCGGGGGTATCGCCGGAGAAATCGATGACGGTAGTGGGTTCCGGGCCGCAGAATCCGGAATCGATGACGGCATCCACCTGGTGGTCCAGGCGCTCCTTGATTTCCCAGCCCTGGGTCATGGGATCCTCGTCTCCGGGCAGCAGCAGCGTGCTGGAAAGCAGCGGTTCGCCGAGGCCGTCCAGAATCGACTGCACCACTGTGTTGTCCGGAATACGTACGCCGACTGTCCGCTTCTTGGGCTGGAGCAGCCACTTGGGTACTTCCTTCACCGCGGGGAGGATAAAGGTGTAGCTTCCGGGGGTGGCGGCCTTGATGCTGCGGAACACCGAGTTGTCCAGCTGCACGAACTGTCCCAGCTGGGCGAAGTTGCGGCAGACCAGGGTGAAGTGGTGCTTCTCGTCCAGCTGCCGGATCTGGCGGATCCGTTCCAGCCCTTCACGGTTGCCCAACTGCACGCCCAGCGCGTAGCAGGAGTCGGTGGGGTAGGCGATCAGACCGCCGGATTCGAGCAGGTTGACAATCTGGTTGATAGCCCTGGGCTGCGGGTTTTCCGGGTGTACGTCAAAGTATCTGGCCATCCCTACAGCCTACCTGTGGCCGTGGGACGGGGGACTAAGGGACAGTCGGCGAGCGCAGGTGGGGACAGTATCCAACGACGCGGGACAGTATCCAACGACGGGGACAGTATCCAACGACGCGCCCGGGCTATGCCGCCCAGATCAGGTCGGCCATCACCCTTTCGGCAGCCGAGGAATCCGCCTCGAAGGGACCGCCGATCAACGGCGGCGCCGTGGAGCGGTAGGTATGCCCGGTAGGGGTGGACGTCTCCACGGTATGTCCAGCTACGCCGGGAGGTTTGGTCTCCCGGGCCGTCCAGCCTGGTGCTTCCTTCGCAAGGTTGCACGCCTCGCAAAGTCCCTGTCCGTTTCCGACTCTGGTACGACCCCCTGCACTATGCCGCCGGATGTGGTCGAAGTGCCGGATCGGTGCACCGCACCACGGCATCCGGCAGGTCTGATCCCGTGCAGCTATGAACCGGGCCAGGGAGGTTGGGAACAAACGTGCCCTGGCATCCATTGCAACCAGTTCGCCGGTTTCCGGCGCCGTATAGAGCCGGCGGATGAAGCTTTGTACATTCCTGTCCTTCAAGCGTTTCCTGCTCTGAGCCTGGCGGCTGTTGTTACCCCTGTCCCCGATACCGTCATGTTCCCCGATACCGTATTCCTCGGCGGTGTTGTCGGTGTTGTCGGTGGTGTCCGCTCCGGTGTCGCTGCGGTTCTGTGCCTGGCCCTGGTCCTGCCCCTGGTCTTTGCCCTTGCCGCTGCCCTGATTTCGACCACGGACAAGATCCCTTGCCCACTGTGCCGGAACCGGACCATACCCGGGGACAAAAGCCGGTTCCGACTCTCCGGCGAGCAACGTCCTGTCCGTCATCACCAGCTGCACCTCCACCCTCAAAGCATCCGCGGATGCCTGTCCGGTAATCCGTCCCACTAGGGTGTCGGCCATGATCTGGCCTCGGGTACGGCCGTCCCCGGCAGCTGTAAGCCGGTCAGCCTCGTGCGACAGGGCGGCGTACACGCCCACCCCCTGGGCTACCGGAAGCAGGCCTGTCAGATAGGTCATGGTGTCCGGGGCAGGACGGCAGGAGACGAAACGTTCGGATGCGGCTTTCGCTGCCCGGTTTACGGCGGCCTGCGGATCCAGTCGGTATGCCGCAGTCCTGGCACGGGAAATGATTTGCCTGTCTCCGAGTGTTTCCAGCAGCTCCGGATCGCCGGCCACTTCCCGGTCCACAAGCTGCCGATCCTCGATGCTCAGGCACGCGGTCTCCCGCACAAGCAGTGTCGCGCGCCATTCGCTGATCTTTCCCTGACTCAGTGCATGCAGGGTGCAGGGCATTTCCTGTGTCAGCGCTTTAGCGAAACCCAGCAGCCGACCGCCGCGGTTTGCCGACTCCCTCCGTGCCAGAGCTATCTGGGAGGCCACACCCCAGCCCTGCTTTTCCCTCGGGACTTCCTCCAAAGCCTGTTTCCGCCGCTGGGAGGCATCAAACGCGGCTGCGGCCCGGGCCTGCGCCGCCGATGCCGCTGCCTTCAATTCCTCCAGGGCACGTATTCGGTCGATAAGTTCGGCGTCGGGCTGCTGATTAGAATCGGCGTCTTCTCCAAGCGCCTCAACCCACGTGTTCACCAACGCACTGCTGACCGGGGACGTGTCACGTCCGCCGTGTCCTTCAGAGGCAAAGTATTCGAACATGTGTTCGAGTTTATCGGCCGCAGGCAGGCATAGGAAGGAAACAAATACCCGAAGTACTACCTGTTTTCCGCCCCAGCGGAGCATGTCGAAGCCTTGCGGCAGGGGACGACACCCGCCGCTCCGCTAACCAGCACCGGCGAGGGGTGCCTCTAAGCGGATCCCCGAACACCCAATGGCCTTCGCCGTGGGGGAGGCGTTGCGGTAGGAATTCCGCATAGGTGCGCGGGGACACCAAAATCCGGTACTTGGGCGGACTCCTTGCCGGCGGGATCTATGGTGCGCGGAAACCAGTGCGGGCGGGCACGCGGGAAGCGTTGCGGCAGGGACCCGACACCCCGTCCCTAACGCGGCACCGGCGCGGGTCACATCGGTAACTGGTAACGGACCCGACGCCGCCAGCTGACCCCCAGCTGACCCCGGCGATGACGCCCGACGCTGCCCCGACCCCAACGATGCCATCGCGTTCACGAATGGGTCGGGCACCCATCAGGGCAGATCGCGCATCCATCCCACCCAACCTGGCGGCGCTCGCAGACCCACTGGGCTCAACCCCGAAGCGACCTCCGGATCCAGCGCACCGAATGTGCCGCCGTCTTCAGCCGCGTCCCGGAATACGGCACCCCTCCGCGCAGCCGCCACGCCGCCGCCAACCAGACACACACCGCCCGCTCGAGAACCCACAACGGAGCCCAAAGTGCCGACGACGCCGCGAATACCCGACGGCCGCCGTCGCGCCGGCGGCCGTATTCAGCTGCGGCCGTGACGGAAACGGCAAATGCTGCCAGGCGCAGAGGCTTCCGGGCGCTCCAGCACAGCACCGGAAGCAGGGACAACTCGGCAGCCAGCCGCAGCGGCTGGGCCAGATCGTCATAGGCCTGGCGTACCCGCTGGCGGAAGAATTGAGCCGTGGAGGCAGGAAGCCGGGCAATAAACAGGTCATCGGCGCGTACCTCGGTTCCGCCGGCCGCGCGGACCGTGCGCAGCAGCTCGAGGTTTTCGAACAACGCATCCCCGCTGTAGCCGCCCGTCCGCTGCAGCACCGCGGTCCGCACCGCAAGCGTTCCCGGGTAGTCTGCCCCGAACGCACGGTTCAGCAAGATCCGGCCGGTGTCCCACCGGGCGTGCCAGGGCAGGGCAGGGCGCAGGGGAGGGCGCAGGGGAGAGCGCAGGGCAGAGGGCAGGGGAGAGGGCAGTGCAGCCGGGGAAGCAAAGTAGTTCTGCGGACGGACGACGTCGGCGTCCCCCAGCAGTACGCCCACCTGGTCCAGCTGCTGCGGCGTGTAGCGGACGTCGTCGTCGGCAATGATGAGATATTCACCCTCGGCCAGAGCGATGCCGGTGAGGACGCCGTCGACTTTCCCGTTCCGGCACTCCGGATGCCCGGGCCGGCAATGGCGCACCCCGGCTGGGAAAGCGCGGGCATGGGCCGCAAACAGGTCCTCGTCGGAGCCGTCCACCACCAGGACGCGCGTGTGCCCGCTGAGCAGTCCCAGATAGTCCGCCAGCTCATCCAGCCCGGAGTCCTCGGACCACTTCAGCGGCAGAAGGTACTCCAGGCCGGGGCAGGGGTCTTCCATGCGGGAAAGATATCCAACGGCCCCATTGCTAAGCAACCTTAGTAAAACCCGCGTGTCCCCGTGCCGCTGCCTGCCTCCCGGACGTAGAGTGGTCGGATGTTCGTGCTCATTGGATTCAAAACCGTGCTCCGCACCCTCTTTTCCCGTCCCGCCACCTGCCAGTACTGCGGTGCCTATGCGGAGCAGCGTGTGGAAGAGCGCGCCAACCGGCTGACGCTCTTCTTCATCCCCGTGTTCACCACCAGCCGCCGCTATGCGTTTACCTGCTCCAACTGCGGCCGCAGCACCGGGATCAACCGCTCACAGAAGAACGCCCTCCAGCGGGCCTAAGGCCCCGCGAAACCGGGTTAAAGCCGCGCGGAAAAGCCCCGCAGAAGGCCGGCAGGACACGCTCGGAACGCGCCCGGGACTCTCCGGAAGAGCCCGGTGTCCCCGGCGCGCCGGAAAAGTCAATAGAATGAAAGAAGCACAACAGCTGTCGGCCCTGTTCTGGCCGCACCACAGACTTCCGGAATGCCGCCGTACGGCTGCCGTTCCACCTTGCAATCCGATCCCCAACGAAAGAACCCTCATCCGTGAATAGAACACCTGCCGTCCTGAAAGCCCCCCGGGAACTAGCCAAGGGAACCATGCGCGTCATGAACCTCGGCGGCCTTGGCGAAATCGGCAGGAACATGACCGTTTTCGAATTCGACGGCAAGCTGCTGATCGTTGACTGCGGCGTGCTCTTCCCCGAAGAAGAACACCCGGGCGTAAACCTGATCCTGCCGGACTTCACCGCCATCCGCGACCGCCTGGACGACGTCGTCGCCGTGGTCCTGACGCACGGCCACGAAGACCACATCGGCGGCGTGCCCTACCTGCTGCGCGAGCGCTCCGATATCCCCATCGTCGGCTCCAAGCTGACCCTGGCGTTCATCGAGGCCAAGCTGAAGGAACACCGGATCAAGCCCAAGCTGATCCAGGTCAAGGAAGGCGACCGCCGCACCATCGGCGGCTTCGACCTCGAATTCCTTGCCGTGAACCACTCCATCCCGGACGGTCTGGCCATTGCCATCCGCACCGCGGCCGGACTGGCCCTGCACACCGGCGACTTCAAGATGGACCAGTTCCCGCTGGACCGCCGCATCACCGACCTCACCGGCTTCGCACGCCTGGGCGTGGAGGGCGTGGACCTGTTCATGACTGACTCCACCAACGCCGAGGTCCCCGGCTTCATGGCGTCGGAAAAGGAACTGGCCCCGGCCATCGATACCGTGTTCCGCACCGCTCCGCGCCGGATCATCGTCTCCAGCTTCGCCAGCCACATCCACCGCATCCAGCAGGTCATCGACGCCGCCGAGCGCTACAACCGCAAGGTCTCCTTCGTGGGCCGCTCGATGGTCCGCAACATGACCATCGCGGAGGAGCTCGGCTACCTGAAGATCCCCAAGGGCATCCTGGTCGACTTCAAGTCCCTGCAGCGCACCGATGACCACAAGGTCGTCCTGATCTGCACCGGTTCGCAGGGCGAGCCCATGGCCGCGCTGTCCCGCATGGCCAACAAGGACCACCAGATCCGCATCCACGAGGGTGACACCGTGCTGCTGGCCAGCTCGCTGATCCCGGGCAACGAGAACGCCATCTACGGAGTCATCAACGCCCTGACGAAGCTCGGCGCCAACGTGGTCCACAAGGGCAACGCGAAGGTGCACGTCTCCGGCCACGCCAGTGCCGGTGAACTGGCCTACTGCTACAACATCGTCAAGCCGCGCAACGTTATGCCGGTGCACGGTGAATGGCGCCACCTCAAGGCCAACGCCGCCATCGCGGTGGAGACCGGCATGGATGCGCGCGACGTCGTCATCGCCGAAAACGGCACGACGGTCGACCTGCGCCGCGGCCGCGCCACGATCTCCGGCCAGCACACCGTGGGCCTGGTGTTCGTGGACGGCGACAGTGTCGGCCACACCACCGAAGACACGCTGAAGGAACGCCGGCAGCTCGCCGAAGAAGGTGCCGTCACGGTCCTGGCCCTGGTCGACGCCGACACCGGCACGATCGCAGAGCCCGCCGAGTTCTTCACCAAGGGCTTCACGTGCAAGCCCGAGGACCTGCGCAAGGCCGAGGAAGCGGTGGAGAAGGCCCTGGCCAACGCTGCCGCCGGCAACCGCCGCGGACCCAAGAGCGAGGACCTCGAAGACGTGATTGAACGCGCCGTCGCCAACTGGATGCGCCGCTTCTACAACCGCACGCCGGCAATCACCGCGATCGTCGTCGACGCCTAAACATCCTCACAGCCAGGGGAGGGACCGTAAGCCGCTAGCCCGGCTCGGTCCCTCCCTTTGTTTTGCCCGGCCATGTCCGTTCCCTGCTCCGGTCTTTTCCCGCGGCGTTTCCGCGCCGTATCGTCGGAGAAAAGAAGCAACTACCCTAGGAGCCGGGTATGCACGCGGACAACCTGCCCGAGGGAGTGCAAGTACTGCGGAGGATCCTCTTTGAAGGCTTCGCCCGCGGAGACACCGCCGTGGTGGATGAGCTGTGCGCAGCGGATCTGATTGAGCATCAGTTCGGCCTCGAAGGCCGGGGTGCTGACGCAATTGCCCACGTCAAGAAGGCAATCACGCAGGTCCATGAGGCGATGCCGGACCTGCGCTACGAGCTGGAGGACTGGGCCACCCGGGGTACCGTGTCCTGGGTGCGGTTCCGTGGCCGCGGAACCAACACCGGGCCGTTTTTCGGCCCTCCGAGCGGCAAGCCCGTCGAGCTCACTGTCGTGGACATCGCAGCGGTGGTCGACGGCCGGATCACCGAGCACTGGGGTGTGCCGGACCGCTTCTCGCTGCTGCAGCAGACGGGCGTGCTGGCCCGGCTCCGGCCCGGCGCGCCGTAACGAACACGGGCCCGCCCCGCCTGATTCCGTGTGATTTTTTTCTCGGACGGATGCCTGCACGGCGCCCCCGGAGGCCGCCTGCCGGTGCCCATTACCCGCCCCTCTTCCCAGCAACGGCGCGGATTTTCCGGCAGGGAAGGGCCATGCACACATCACGGGCTTATACCTTCCAGTATCGGCACGGTCAAGACCCTTCCCAGCAAGACTCGATAAATTGGGCGAATGCGTCCCCCCAAACCGTCATTCCTCGAGAGACTCCCCGTGCCCGCACGGTTAGTCGCGTTCCTCCTCGTCAGCGTGCTCGCCGGCGTGCTGGCAGCCAGCACCCTGATTCCCATGGCGGCAGTGGCAGCCACGGGTACGGACATGGCCGTGGGAGTGCTGGACCAGCTGCCCGATGAACTGGAAACCGGGCCCCTGGACGAGGGATCGAAGATCTACAGTGCCGACGGCGTGCTGCTGGCCACCTTCTATGCCCAGAACCGGGTTCCCGTGAAGCTGGACGAGATGTCGCAGAGCATGCAGGACGCCATCGTCTCCATCGAGGACGCGCGCTTCTACGAGCACAACGGCATTGATTTCAGGGGCATCGCCCGCGCAGTTGCCTCCAACGCCTCGGGTTCGAACACGCAGGGCGCCTCGACCCTGACCATGCAGTACGTAAACAACGTGCTTATCAGCCGTGACATCGCCTCCGGCAAGGGCGGCAGCGACCTCACGCTCAGCGGCACCAAGGACCTGGGGGACAAACTCCGGGAAGCCAAGCTCGCCGTCGCCGTGGAAAAGGAGTACTCGAAGGAGCAGATCCTCGAGGGCTACCTTAACATCGTGCTCTTCGGCGGTCAGACCTACGGGGTGGAGGCCGCGGCCCTGAGCTACTTCGGCATCTCCGCCTCGGAGCTCAATCCGGCGCAGTCAGCCATGCTGGCCGGCATGGTGCAGTCGCCCAGCCATTACAACCCGTTCACCAACCCCGAGGGAACGCAGGCACGCCGGGACACCGTGCTCGCGGCCATGCTGAAGAATGACAAGATCAGCCAGGCCGAGTATGACGAGGCAGTGGCAAGCGGGCTGGACCTGAACCCGCAGACGGTGACCTCGGGCTGCACGGGGGCCGAGATGGCCCAGTACTTCTGCAGCTACGTGGAACAGACCATCCTGCAGTCCGAAGCTTTCGGCGCGGATGTCAAGGAGCGTGCCAAGCTCCTGGCCCGGGGCGGCCTGACCATCCGGACCACGCTGGACTCGCGGCTGCAGTCGCAGGCGCAGAAACAAATTGAAGCGCAGGTTCCGGTAGGCGACCCGTCCGGTGCCGGCTCCGCCATAGTTTCCGTGGAACCCGGCACCGGCAAGATCCTCGCCATGGCCCAGAACACCGAATACACCCCGGAGCTTGGAAAGGGCAAAACCCAGCTCAACTTCAACGTGGACGCGGATATGGGCGGAACCCCCTACGGATTCCAGCCCGGCTCCACCATGAAGCCGTTTACCACTGCGGCCTGGCTGGCGGCCGGCCACGGACTCAACGACACCATCGACGCCACCCGCACGTCCTACCCGGCAGGGTTCGACTGGAAGGCCAGCTGTCTCGGCCCGAATGCGGAGTTCGATGAATGGAAGTTCAAGAACGCCTCCGAGGGCTATGAGAAGAAGATGACCGTTGCCGACGGCCTGACCCAGTCCGTCAACACTGCCACCGTGGCCCAGGCTGCGCAGCTCGACCTGTGTGACATCCGGGATACCGCCACCAGCATGGGCGTGCACCGGGCAGTGGACGGGGAACCGCTGGAAGTCACCAGCCCGTCCTTTGTCCTGGGCGGCCAGGAAGTCTCTCCGCTGACGATGGCCTCTGCCTACGCCACCTTCGCCAGCGGCGGCGAGTACTGCGAACCCACCGCCCTGACCGAGGTCACCGACGGCTCCGGAAACACCTATGACGTCCCCGGAGGGGAATGCACCCGCGCCATCAGCGAGGACGTGGCAGCTGCCGTGACGCAGCCGCTGCAGAAACTCGTTGAGGGGTCACCGGGCAGCATCCACCCCATCGGCGTACCGGCGGCAGCCAAGACCGGCACCACCGACATGTCCGAGCAGACCTGGACCGTCGGCTACACCACCGGCATTTCCACGGCGTCCTGGGTGGGTAACTGGAACTCGTACTCCTCCCTGAACAACCAGGCGATCAACGGCGTCACCCGGTCCTACGTGGACGGCTCCGCCATTGCCGGTGCGCAGTGGACCGACTACATGAGCGCCGCCGCGAAGCTTTACGACGCGAAGGCGTTCCCCGCCGTTCCGAACGGCATGCTCTAGCGCTAGATGCGGGTGCCGGTGCAGGGATCACACGATGACTGGCCGGTGGGGACGGCGGCAACACCGTCTCCGCGGAAACCAGCCGGAGGTCGCCCATCCCTTCCAGCGTGCTGATGGCAAACTGTTAGAGGTAATGCTGCTTCACCACGCGAAGGGATGAAAAACGTATGACGACGCCGGACTGGGTGGATCACGTGGTGTGGTGGCAGGTCTACCCGCTGGGCTTTTCCGGCGCTGCGAAGGCCGCGCTTCCGGAGCAGGCGCCCGTACAGCACGGGCTGGCGCAGCTGGTGCCCTGGCTGGATTACCTGCTGGAAATGGGAGCCTCCGGCCTGGCGCTCGGCCCGGTGTTTGCCTCCGAAACCCACGGCTACGACACCACGGACTACTACCGCATCGATCCCCGGCTGGGTGACGACGCCGATTTCGACGAACTCGTAGCGCAGGCCCATGCCCGCGGGATCCGGGTCCTCCTGGACGGGGTCTTCAACCACACCGGCCGTTCCTTCGCGCCCTTCCGGCAGGCACTGGAGCAGGGCCCGGAGGCGCCGACGGCGGACTGGTTCGGTATGACCTGGCCGCAGGGCTGGACGCCGGGCACGGAGCCCGCGTACGAAGACTTTGAGGGCCACCACCACCTGGTGGCGCTGAATCATGCCGAGCCCGCCGTCGCGGACTTCGTGGCCGACGTGATGAAGCACTGGCTGCGCCGCGGTGCGGACGGCTGGCGCCTGGACGCCGCCTACGCGGTGCCGTCACCGTTCTGGGCCGCCGTGCTGGACGAGGTCCGCACCGAGTTCCCCGAGGCGTATTTCGTGGGGGAGTACATCCACGGCGATTATCCGGCGGACGTACTCGCGGGGCACCTGGATTCCGTGACCCAGTACGAATTGTGGAAGGCGGTCTGGAGTTCCCTCGCGGAGGCGAACTTCTACGAACTGTCCGCCGCACTGGAGCGGCACAACACCTTCCTGGACACGTTCGTGCCGTTGACGTTCATCGGCAACCACGACGTCACCCGCATCGCCAGCAGGCTGGAACCCTCCGGCAGGCTCGCCCACGCCCTGGTGCTGCTGTTCACGCTCCCCGGCACGCCGGCGGTGTACTACGGCGACGAGCAGGGGTACCGCGGCATCAAGGAAGACCGCGCCGGGGGAGACGACGATATCCGTCCGTCCTTCCCCGCCTCACCGGAGGACCTCTCGGCGGTCGGGCAGCCGCTCTATCACCTGCACCGGGAACTGATCGGACTCCGACGCCGGCACCACTGGGTGCATGCCGCCCGCACCCGGGTGCATTCGCTGAGCAACGAGCAGCTCGTCTACGAGGTGTACGACGCCGGCCGCTCACTGTTCGTGGCAATGAACCTGGCGGACACGTCGGTCACCGTGCAGGTGCCGGCCGCTGCCCGGGACGTCCTGGCCGGCGCAGGCGGGCTGGACGTCCAGGGCAGGCAGCTGGCCCTGCCGGCGAAGGGCTGGGCCATTCTCGGCCCAGCCCCCGCTGCCGGTTAGTACAGCTTGATGGTGCCGCCGTCGGCCATGAGCGTCTGGCCGGTCAGGTACTGCGAGTCCTCGCTGGCCAGGAAGACCACGATGGGGGCGATGTCCGTTTCGGGGTCGCCCAGGCGGCCCAGCGGAACGCCGTCGACGACTTCCTGGTAGGCCTCCGGGAAAGCCTTGCTCCACTGGACAATCCCCGGCGTGAGGGCAACCGGGGAGACTACGTTCACACGGATGCCGTCCACTGCCCATTCGTTGGCGGCCGTGCGGGAGATGGCGCGGATGGCTTCCTTGGCGGCGGCGTAGGCCACCTGGTTCGGCAGGCCCTTGATGCCGGCGCCGGAGCCGAAGTTGATGATGCTGCCGCGGGTCTTCTTCAGCTCCGGGTACGCCGCGCGCATCAGGTGGAAGGTTGCCATGGTGCCGGTGTTGAAGGACAGGTCCCAGATCTCCGGCGTGGTTTCCATGATGGGTGCCTGCTTGGACGCGTGCGCGTTGTTGACCAGGATGTCCAGGCCGCCGAAACGCTCGACGGTTTCGGCCACAATGGCAGCGGCGTTCTCGGGCTTGGAAATGTCCTTGGCGATGAAAATGACCTCGCCCTTGCCCTCGAGATCGGCCAGCAGCTTGTCGCCCTGTGCCTGGTCGATGTCCACTACTGCCACCTTGGCGCCCTCGGCGAGGAACCGCCGGACAATGCCCTGGCCGATTCCGCCGGCTCCGCCGGTGATAATGGCGGTCTTGTTGCTGAGCTTCATTTTCTTCCTTCCATGAAACCGGGCGTGTTGGGATCGCCCGGAGCTTTGTTGAGGTTCTCTTCGACGCCGGCGATGAAGCTCGCGACGAAGAAGTCCAGTGAACGGCGCGAGCCCGGGTAGCTGATGCCCCGGGCCTGGAACCGCGCTGCCTGCGGGTGCTGCGTGACGGCGTCCTCCGACCAGCGGAGGTTCGAGGCAGCTTCTTCCGGGCCCGCGGGACCCGAGGGGCCCGGTGCGCCGAAGTGTGCCGCGGCGGTGATCGATGCCGTGCCGATCACGGCTGCGGAAATGCCCAGCAGGCAGTCGAAGCCTTGTTCCTCGCTGAGCCCGGCGGAGCTCAGCCGGGAGAGCACCAGCTCCACTTCGGCAGGAGTGGCCATGTTCACCAGCCGGCGCGGAGTCAGGACAACGCGCAGCAGCCAGGGGTGCGCCGAGAAGGCACGCCACTGCGCATCCGCCAGATGTACCAGCGTTTCCTGCCAGCCCATCCCGCGGGCCGGCAGGAGTGCGTAGTCCTGAGTGGCGGCCTCGGCCATCAGCAGCAGCAGCGCGCTGCGGTCTGCCACGTGGCGGTACAGCGCCATGGCGGAAACCCCGAATTCCGCCGACACCCGGCGCATGGACACGGCGTCCAGGCCGTCCGCGTCAGCGATGCGGACGGCGGCCGCAGCTATCGCGGCGGAGCTGAGGGGGAGGTTCCGGGACAAGGCGTTCCTTCGGTGGTGTCAGTTTACAGTGTATACCTCTCGGAGGTCCGCCCCGCGGCAGGCCGGACGACGAGGTCATAAAGCGCTGCGTACATGCATTCCGTAAGGGTTTGGCACCGGTACGTGAGGGAAACATGAGGATGGCATTTGAACTGCCGGGACAGGCATCTAATCGAATGCGGCACAAGGTGTGCCCGTGCTGCCAATGCGGCGGCACGCTGAACGGCTGGGGGCAATTCCCGTGCTTGACGTTTTGTTTGTAGTGGGCTTCGTAGGGCTTTTCGCTGCGTTTGTCCTGATGGCCGGGGCGGTGGAAAAGCTGTGATCGTTTTCAACGTCCTTGCACTCTGCCTCGGAGTGGCCGCCGTCGGCTATCTCCTGGTGGCTCTTATTCGACCGGAGCGGTTCTGATGGGCGGCTGGGTAACGGCCGCACAGGCACTGAGCCTGGTGGTCCTGCTCGCGGCGGTCTACCGCCCGCTCGGTGACTACATGGCCCGGCTCTACTCCTCGGAAAAACACCTCCGTGTGGAGCGCGGCTTCTACCGTCTGGTCGGAGTGGCCGGTTCCTCCGGCCAGGCCTGGCAGAGCTACCTGCGCTCGGTCCTGGTTTTCTCCGGGGCCAGCATGCTCCTGCTCTACCTGCTTCAGCGCGTCCAGCATCTGTTGCCGGGCTCGCTCGGCCTTCCGGCGGTGCCCGAGGCGTTGTCCTTCAACACGGCGGCGTCCTTCGTGGCCAACACCAACTGGCAGTCCTACTCGCCCGAGGTCACCATGGGCTACGCGGTGCAGATGGTTGGCCTGGCGGTGCAGAACTTCCTGTCCGCAGCCGTGGGGCTGGCCGTGGCCGTGGCACTGATCCGCGGCCTGGCCGGCCGCAACTCGTCCACCATCGGCAACTTCTGGGTGGACCTGACCCGCAGCGTGCTGCGGCTGCTGCTGCCGGGCGCTTTCCTGGCCGCCATTGTGCTGATGCTCGGCGGCGTGATCCAGAATTTCAACGGCTTCACCTCCGTCACCAACCTCCTCGGCGGAAGCTCCACCATCCCCGGCGGGCCGGTGGCCTCCCAGGAAGCCATCAAGCTGCTGGGTACCAACGGCGGCGGCTTCTTTAATGCCAACTCCGCGCATCCGTTTGAAAACCCCAGCGGCTGGACCAACCTGGTGGAAATCTTCCTGATGCTCGTCATCCCGTTCAGCCTGCCGCGCACGTTCGGCACCATGGTGGGGGACCGCAGGCAGGGTTACGCCATCCTGGCGGCCATGGCCTCGATCTTCACGGTGTCGCTGGCGGCCATGACCGCCTTCGAATTCGGTGCCGCGGACGGCGCCGCCGGGTCCATGGAAGGAAAGGAACAGCGGTACGGAATTGCCGCGTCGACGCTCTTTGGCTCCACCAGCACGCTGACGTCCACCGGTGCGGTGAACTCGATGCATGACAGCTTCAGTCCGCTGGGCGGCATGATGGCGATGCTGAACATGATGCTCGGCGAAGTGGCGCCCGGCGGCGTCGGGTCCGGGCTCTACGGCATGCTGATCCTGGCGATCATCACCGCCTTTGTGGCCGGGCTCCTGGTGGGACGTACCCCCGAGTACCTCGGCAAGAAGATAGGTCCGAGGGAAATCAAGCTCGCCAGCCTCTACATCCTCACCATGCCCACCCTGGTCCTGGTGGGAACGGCACTGAGCTTCGCGGTTCCCGGCATCCGGGCCGACATTGAGGGCACCTCCATCCTGAACACCGGACTCCACGGCTTCAGCGAGGTCCTGTACGCCTTCACTTCCGCGGCCAACAACAACGGCTCCGCGTTCGCCGGACTCACGGCCAACACTCCGTGGCTGAACACGGCACTCGGTGTGGCCATGCTGGTGGGCCGCTTCCTGCCGATGATCTTCGTGATCGCCCTGGCCGGAGCCTTCGCCGAGCAGGGCAAGGTCCCCGCTTCGGCAGGCACCCTGCCCACGCACCGGCCGCAGTCCGTGACGCTGCTGTGCGGCGTCACCGTGATCGTGACTGCCCTAACCTTCTTTCCCGTACTCGCGCTGGGTCCCCTGGCGGAAGGACTGCAATAACCATGTCCACACTTACCAAACCCCTGGAGTCCGAAGCAGCCTCGGCGCCGGCTCCCGCCGCACGCGGCATCACCGCGGGCTCGCTGGCCGCCGCCCTGCCCGGAGCCTTCCGGAAACTGGACCCGCGGCTGATGGTCCGCACCCCGGTGATGTTTATTGTCGAAGCGGGTGCCGTACTGATCACCGCGATCGCCGTTGCCGAGCCCTTCCTTGGCGGTCCGCAGGACTCCGGCGGCACACCGGTTCCCGCTGCTTTCTCCTGGCTGATTGCCGGCTGGCTCTGGGCCACCGTTATCTTTGCCAACCTCGCTGAAGCCGTGGCCGAGGGCCGCGGGAAGGCGCAGGCAGCCAGCCTGCGCAACAGCCGGGCCACTACCACCGCGTACCGGGTGGAGGGGTACGACTCCGGCAGCGATCCCGCGGGCCTCGGGGCAACCATCTCGGAGGTTCCCTCGGCCGATCTGGGGCTGGATGACGTAGTGGTGGTCGAGGCCGGGCAGATCATCCCCGGCGACGGCGACATCATCGACGGCATCGCTTCCGTGGACGAGTCGGCAATCACCGGCGAATCGGCTCCGGTCGTGCGGGAATCCGGCGGCGACCGCTCCGCCGTTACCGGCGGCACCCGTGTCCTGTCCGACCGGATTGTTGTCCGGATCACCAGCAAACCCGGTGAGACCTTCGTGGACCGGATGATCCGGCTCGTGGAAGGCGCCGCACGGCAGAAGACGCCCAACGAGATTGCGCTGAACATCCTCCTGGCCACGCTGTCGCTCATCTTCATCGTGGTGGTCCTGACGCTCAACCCGCTGGCGAGCTACTCGTCGGCCACCGTCAGCATCCCCGTCCTGGTGGCCCTGCTGGTCTGCCTGATCCCCACAACCATCGGCGCGCTGCTTTCCGCCATCGGCATTGCCGGGATGGACCGCCTGGTCCAGCGCAACGTGCTCGCCATGTCCGGGCGCGCCGTGGAGGCCGCCGGCGACGTCACCACCCTGCTGCTCGATAAAACGGGCACCATCACCTACGGCAACCGCCAGGCCGCAGGGTTCATCCCGATCGACGGCACCGAAAGCACCGACCTGATCGACGCCGCCGTGCTGTCCTCCTTCGGCGATCCCACGCCCGAGGGCAAATCGGTTGTGGAGCTGGCCGCCGCCAAGGGCTGCCGCCCGGAACCGCAGGCCGGCTCCGTGAGTGTGCCGTTCATGGCCCAGACCCGGATGAGCGGCATGGACTTCCCCGACGGGGCGAAGATCCGCAAGGGTGCCTCCGGCGCCATCCTGGACTGGACCGCCGAATCCGGCGGAATAGAGGTGGACGTCCTGATGGCCGTCGAGGACCAGGTGAAAAAAATCTCCACCGGCGGCGGCACTCCGCTGCTGGTGGCGGTGCGGGACGCCGACGGCGGCACCCGGATCCTGGGTGTCATCCACCTTAAGGACGTGGTCAAGGACGGCCTGAAGGAACGCTTCACCCAGCTGCGGGCCATGGGTATCCGCACCGTCATGATCACCGGCGACAACCCGTACACCGCCAAGGCCATTGCCGCCGAGGCAGGGGTGGACGACTTCCTGGCGGAAGCCACCCCTGAAGACAAGATGGCCCTGATCCGCAGCGAACAGGCGGGCGGCAACCTGGTGGCCATGACGGGCGACGGCACCAACGACGCCCCGGCACTGGCGCAGGCCGACGTCGGCGTGGCCATGAACACGGGCACTTCTGCAGCCAAGGAAGCCGGCAACATGGTGGACCTGGACTCGGACCCCACCAAGCTCATCGATATCGTCGGGATCGGCAAACAGCTGCTGATTACCCGCGGCGCCCTGACGACGTTCTCGATCGCGAACGACATTGCCAAGTACTTCGCCATCATCCCGGCAATGTTCGTGGGGATCTTCCCCGGCCTCGCCGCGCTGAACCTGATGCAGCTGCATTCGCCGGCGTCGGCCATCCTCTCCGCGGTGATCTTCAACGCGGTGATCATCGTGGCGTTGATTCCGCTGGCGCTGCGCGGGGTGAAGTACCGGGCTGCCGGGTCTTCCTCGATCCTCAGCCGCAACCTGCTGATCTACGGGGTGGGCGGCGTGATTGCACCGTTCATCGGCATCAAGCTCATTGACCTGCTGATCAGCCTGATCCCGGGGTTCTGATATGGCAACCAACATCGGCACAACACGCGGCACGTCCCTTACTAGGAGCAGGAAATGAACCCCGTCCGTACCAGCATGCGCCAGCTTGGCGTCTCCCTCCGTGTCCTGGTGGTGCTCACGCTCCTGCTCGGCGTCGTGTATCCGCTGGCAGTGGCCGGAATCGGCCAGGCCGCACTGCACGGCCGTGCCAACGGCTCGATGGTCAGCAGCGGCGGCAGCGAGGTGGGATCCAAGCTGATCGGCCAGTCCTTTACGGATGCCGACGGCGCAGCGCTGCCCCAGTGGTTCCAGTCCCGGCCCTCCGCGGCGGGCGACGGGTACGACGGCGGCGCCTCCAGCGGTTCCAACCTCGGCCCCCTGAGCGAGGACCTGGCCGCCGCCGTGGAGGAACGCCGCGCCGCGGTGGCGGAGCTGGAAGGCGTGGCTCCGGAAGACGTCCCCGCCGATGCCGTCACGACCTCGGGGTCCGGACTGGATCCCCACATCAGCCCCGAATACGCCCGGATGCAGGTGGACCGGGTGGCCGCCGAACGCGGGCTGGACCCGGAGCAGGTGCAGGCCCTGGTGGACGACGCCACGCAGGCGCCGTTCGCCGGAATTCTCGGCAGCAGCACCGTCAACGTGTTGCTTTTGAACATTTCGCTGGCGGAGCTGGACACTTAGTCCATGACGCGCGGACAACTGAGGGTATTTCTGGGGGCGGCCCCCGGCGTGGGCAAGACCTACGCCATGCTCGAAGAGGGGCGCCGCCTCCGGGATGAGGGATCCGACGTCGTCGTTGCGCTGGTGGAAACCCACGGGCGTGCCGGGACGGCCGCCGTGGCCGAAGGTTTGGAGACCGTCCCGCGCGCCGTCCTGCACCACCGGGGGCTGGAACTTCAGGAAATGGACCTGCCGGCCGTCCTGGCGCGGGCGCCCGAATACGCACTGGTGGATGAGCTGGCCCATACCAACGTTCCCGGATTGAAGCACGAGAAGCGGTGGCAGGACGTGCAGGCCCTGCTCGACGCGGGGATCAACGTCCTGTCCACCGTGAACATCCAGCACATCGATTCCCTGAACGACGTGATCGAACAGATCACCGGCACCCTGCAGGCCGAAACCGTGCCGGACGCCGTCCTGCGCGGCGCCGAACAGGTGGAACTGGTGGACCTCACGCCGCAGTCACTGCGGGGCCGCCTGGCCGACGGCGTCATTTACCCAGCTGAACGGGTTGACGCCGCCCTGTCCAACTATTTCCGCCTCGGAAACCTGACGGCGCTGCGCGAGCTGGCCCTGTTGTGGCTGGCCGACGAGGTGGACTCGGCGCTGAACCGCTACCGCGAAGAGCATGGCATCAGCCGCAAATGGGAGGCACGGGAACGGGTGGTGGTGGCGCTCACCGGCGGCCCCGAAGGGCGCACCCTGCTGCGCCGCGGAGCACGGATCGCCGCGCGGTCCGCCGGCGGCAAGCTGCTGGCTGTCCACGTCTCCGGAGCGGACGGACTGCGCGGGCCGGAACCGGGGGAACTCG
This sequence comes from Arthrobacter sp. zg-Y769, assembly GCF_020907405.1. Classification (GTDB taxonomy): domain Bacteria; phylum Actinomycetota; class Actinomycetes; order Actinomycetales; family Micrococcaceae; genus Arthrobacter_B. Next base: position 178,172 of record NZ_JAJJOE010000008.1, on the reverse strand, counting down.
CCGCCCAGCGGCTCCTGGTGGAGAAGCTCGGCGGCAGCTTCCACCAGGTGGTGGGCAACGACGTTCCGCACGCACTGGTGGACTTTGCCCGCAGCGTCAATGCCACCCAGCTGGTGGTGGGGGTCAGCCGGCGTCCCCGGATCGCCGCGCTGCTGTCCGGGCCGGGAATCGGAGCCACGGTCATCCGTGAGTCCGGGGACATCGACGTGCACATGGTCTCCCACTCGGCGGCCGCCCGCACCCTGGTGCTGCCGCAGTTCGGCAGCGCCCTGTCCCTGCGCCGGCGGCTGCTGGGCTTCGGCTTCGCCCTGGTGGGCGGTCCGCTGCTCACGGCCGGGCTGGTCTCGGCCCGAAGCGCGGAAACCATCACCGGGGACGTGCTGAGCTACCAGCTGCTGGTGATCCTGGTGGCCCTGGTCGGCGGCATCTGGCCGGCCCTGTTCGCCGCCCTGCTCTCCGGGCTGACCCTGGACTTCTTCTTCATCCAGCCGCTCTACACCGTCACCGTGGCCACACCGTCGCACATGCTGGCGCTGGGACTCTATGTAGTCAACGCAATGCTCGTGAGCTACGTGGTGGATGCCGCCGCCCGGCGGGCACGCACCGCCCGGCGCTCGGCGTCGGAATCCGAGCTGCTGGCCTCGGTGGCCGGCAGCGTGCTGCGCGGGGAGGATGCCCTGGGTGCCCTGGTGAGCCGAACCCGCGAGGCCTTTAACGTCAGCGCCGCGCGCATGCGGTCAGAGGGCGAGGACCTGTATACCGACGGCGACTGGCCGGACTCCGTCTCGCCCGGCGACCCCGCCTTCACCCGCCTTCCGGTGGGGGAACGGTGCTTCCTGGATCTGTGGGGGCGTGAACTGGCGGCGTCGGACCGGCGCCTGCTGGCCGTCATTACCGCCCAGCTCGAAGCTGCGCTGGAACACCGGGAACTGACCGAAACCGCCAGGGGGCTTGGCTCCCTGGCCGAGGCGGACAAGGTCCGTACGGCGCTGCTCGCCGCCGTCGGGCATGACCTGCGCCGGCCGCTGACCGCCGCAACCGCAGCCGTCACAGGCCTGCGGGCGACAGACGTCACCTGGTCCGAGCGGGACCGGAACGAGCTGCTGGCCACAGCCGAGGAATCGCTGGCTTCCCTTTCCGGGCTGGTCACCAGCCTGCTGGACGTCAGCAGGCTGCAGGCCGGCGTCGTCGGGGTGAGCCTGGAGCCGCTGAACGTCGCGGATGCGGTGCTGCCGGCGCTCGAGGAGCTGGAACTGGGCCCGGCGGAAGTGGAACTCGAAATCCCTGCTGCCCCGCGCGTGGTCCTGGCCGATCCGGTGCTGCTGCAGCGGGTGCTGGTCAACCTGCTGGCCAACGCGGTGCGCTTCAGCCCGGAAGGAACCAGGTGCCTGCTTTCGGTCAGTGAGTTTGCCGGCCGGGTGGAAATCCGTGTCATAGACTCAGGTCCTGGTGTTCCCGAGCAGCGGAGGGGAGAGATTTTTGTTCCTTTCCAGCGGCTGGGGGACATCGACAACTCAACCGGGCTTGGCCTGGGCCTGGCCCTGGCCAAGGGATTCACGGAAGGAATGGGCGGAACGCTGGAAACCGAAGACACCCCGGGCGGCGGGCTGACCATGGTCCTCTCACTGCCGGTTGCCACCCGCCGCGTTCCCGCAGGCGGACTGCCGGACCAGGCGGCGGCCGGATGAAAATCCTGATCGCCGACGACGACGTCCAGATCCTCCGGGCGCTGCGGATTACCCTGAGCGCCTACGGATATGAGGTGGTGACGGCCGAAAGCGGCAGCGCGGCCATCCGCAAGGCGGTGGACACCCATCCGGACCTGCTGGTGCTGGACCTGGGCATGCCGGGCCTGAGCGGCATGGATGTCATCGAAGCTGTCCGTGGCTGGAGTGCCGTGCCGATCCTGGTGGTGTCCGGCCGGATCGATCCGGCGGACAAGGTCCGGGCGCTGGACCTGGGGGCGGACGATTACGTCACCAAGCCTTTCTCCACCGAAGAACTGCTGGCCCGGATCCGTGCACTGTCCCGCCGTTCGCCGTCGTCCGCCGGACCCAGCGAAATCACGTTCGGGGCGGTACGGGTGGATCTGGCCGCGAGGCGTATTGCCCGGCTCGACGACGGCTCGGACATCCGCCTTACTCCCACGGAATGGCGTTTCCTGGCGGAGCTGCTCGCGCATCCGGGGATGCTGATCACCCAGCAGACCCTGCTGACCAATGTCTGGGGTCCGGGGACCACCGACTCGGGGTACCTGCGCCTGTACATCGGCCAGCTGCGGCGGAAGCTGGAGAGTGACCCGGCGGCCCCGGTGCACCTGTTGACGGAACACGGGATGGGCTACCGGTTCGTACCGTGACTGTGCTGGCCCAGCCCGTCGGCTTAACGCAATGAGCGCCCGGCCCCTTGCGGGGTCGGGCGCTCATCTTTGCGCGTTGAGGCTAGGAAGCCTTATGCGCGGTAGAACACGGGGCCGGAGCCGACGTTGACGGACTGGACAACCGTCTGGTTGCCGTTCCAGCCGCTGTGGATGGCTTCGCCGTTGCCTACGTAGATGGCAATGTGGGCCACGCCCATGCCGCCGTCGGCGTAGAAGACCATGTCACCGGGCTCCGGAGTGGAGACCTGGGTGCCGTAGGCGGCCAGCTGTGCGGGACCAAGGTCGCCCACGTTGTGGCCTGCGGCGCGCAGTGCAACCTCAACCAGCACGGTGCAGTCCTGGGCTGCGCCCAGCTGCGCCTGTGCCGAGGCCAGCATGATGGCGTTGGTGCCGCTGGCTGCGGGGGTTGCCGCGGCCGGAGCGATCGAGGTGGACTGCGTGCTGATGACGCCGGTGTTGGCGGCCTCAGCCGGTGCTGCCACCGGTGCTGCTGCGGCGGCCGGTGCGTAGAACGCAGCGGGTGCAGCGGCAGCTGCCGGAGCGGCCTCGCCGGCAACGGTGATGACATCGCCGGGGTAGATCACTGAGGCGAGGGACAGGCCGTTCAGGGACAGGACGGTGTCCAGGCCAACGCCGTAAGCGGAGGAGATCTGGCCCAGGGTGTCACCGGGCACAACGGTGTGGGCGGCAGCAGCAGCTGCGGGGGCAGCTGCCGGTGCTGCGGCAACCGGTGCAGCCGGTGCGGGGGCAACAGCCTGCGTCGGCGTGTAGTTGTCATTGGCGACAACACCGGCGGAGGCCGGTGCGGCCATGCCGAGCATGATGCCCGAACCGGCGACAACTACTGCGGCGGTGCTGCCAATGGTGCGGCCACGGCCGGCGACGGCCTGCGAGATGGTGGTCCGTGCGCCGGTGTTCTCGGCGCGGTGGCGTCCACGAGTCTTGTTGAAAGTCATGTAATAACCTCTCCCGATACCTGCGAGGTGAGCTGTCGGATTCGGATGGGAGACACCCGGCCGCCGGTGGAAACCGGTCGGCTTAACCCCAAGGATTCAAGGAACCCGTAAATGGTTCCCCCGCCTCTGCCGTGGTTGTGCGTTCTGTGGACCCCGGGACCAGCGGCAGAGCTAGGTAACAAGCCCGGGGGAGCCGCATCAGAAAGCGGCATGGGTATAACCGTACAAGATAGTTACGGTTGGATAACCATTGTGTGATCTGCTTCTCTGAGGCGTGTGATCGGGGGCGCGATATGCTACCCGATTCTGGCTTCCCCTGTCACATTGGCAGGCGTCAGTCTCAACTTTAACAGCCCTCTTTCTTCCTGTCGGCGACGGTGGAGTCCCACCCTCAATGCAGCTGTTGCCCATGTGATCCCACCCGCAACAACCGCACCAGCTGCCGGAAAACGAGCTCCCGCCTAGCCGGTCTCCAGGGCAGAAACCCGGCGCGTTGGTGCAGGAGTGAATGTTGTGGTCACTTTGGTCACACGCGCACCACAGAGGCGGGCAAATGTGTCCGGGATCACCAATGCAGCCTCCTGGTTTCCCGTATCCCCGTGCCTCCGGACCCCGTCGCCGGGATTTCCGGGGCGACCGCGGGGGCGCGTAAGATTGTTAGGCAGCCTTTCAATATGGGCTGCCTATTCCGAGCAAACAGGAGAATGCAGTGGCTGGCAGAGGTCAGAAATTATGGACCAGGGGATTTGTGCTGGCGATCATCACGAACCTCTTTATTTCACTGGTGTTCTATCTGTTGATGACCACCATGGCGCTTTATACGGTGCAGGAGTTCTCCGCGTCTGACAGCGCCGCCGGATTCGCGTCCGGATCCTTTGTCCTGGGTGCCCTGGCAGCCCGGGTGTTCGCCGGCAAGTTCCTTGACTTCGTGGGACGGCGCCGCCTGCTGGTCATCAGCCTGGCGGTGTTCGTGGTCGCCTCCCTGCTCTACATTCCGGCATCAAGCCTGGCACTGCTGCTGACCGTGCGGATCCTGCACGGCATGGCGTTCGGTGCGGCGAGCACGAGTATCTCTGCCTCGGTCATGGCCCTGATTCCGGTCCACCGGCGCGGCGAGGGAACCGGCTATTTCGGCATCTCCACCACCCTCGCAACCGCAGTGGGGCCGTTCCTGGCCGTGCTGCTGGCTGAATCCGTCAGCTACCGCGCCCTGTTCCTGTTCGCGGCCGGGTGTGCCGCCGTCGCCCTGGCGCTGTCCCTGGTGCTTCGCCTGCCTGAACGCATCCCGACCCCGGAGGAACAGAAGAACAAGTGGCGGATGCACCTCACCGACATCATCGATCCGTCGGCACTGGCCATCGCTTCGGTGATGTTCATTGCCGGAGCGGCCTACGCCGGCATCCTGTCCTTCCTTAACTCCTATGCCCGGACCGAAGGCCTGGTGCTCGGTGCCAGCCTCTTCTTTGTGGTCTACGCAGGTGTGGTGCTGGTGTCGCGGCTCTTTGTCGGGCGTATCCAGGACCGGCACGGTGACAACGCGGTGGTCTATCCGACCCTGGTGTCCTTCGCTGCCGGTCTGGCACTGCTGGCCTACGCCCCCAATGACGCAGTGATGGCGCTGGCGGGGGTGTTTGTGGGCTTCGGCTTCGGCGCCCTCATGCCGTGCGCGCAGGCGATTGCCGTGACCATGGCCCCGCCTGCCCGGATCGGCCTGGCGACATCAACCTTCTTTATCCTGATGGACGCGGGCGTCGGACTCGGCCCGCTGCTGCTGGGCATGCTCCTGCCGCTGATGGGATTCCACGGTATGTACTGGGTGCTGGCCGCCGTCCTGCTGGCCTCAACGGTGCTCTACCACTTTGTCCATGGCCGGAAGAACTACCGGCCCGGCGCACCGGTGGACGCGGCCGCGGGCGCGCCTGCCGCCTGACACGGTAGCCTCTTTCCCACACGGCTCCGTTGAGGGAAAGCAGACCCATGGCACGCGAGGAAACCACACTGACCGTCCCCGGCCCGGAGGGGGAGCGGCAGGTCCGCATCTCCAGCCCCGGCCGGGTTATCTGGCCGGAACCGGGGATCACCAAACTGGACCTGGCCCGCTACCTGGCGGAAGTGGGCGAGGCCTTCATCCGGGCCAACGGCGGCCGCCCGGTGTCCCTGGAGCGTTTCCCGGAGGGGATCGGCGGGGAGGTCTTTTTCTCCAAGAACCCGCCGCGGGGCATGCCGGAGTGGATGCGCGGCGTCACCGTGAAGTACCCCAGCGCACGTTCGCATCCGCAGGTAGTGCTGGATGAGCCTGCCGCGGCGGTGTGGGCGGCGCAGATGAATACCGTGGTGTTCCATCCCTGGCCGTCGCGGGCGGACAATACCGATAATCCGGACCAGCTGCGGATCGACCTGGATCCCCAGCCGGGGACGGACTTCGACGACGCCGTGCGGCCGGCCCAGGAGCTGCGGTCCATCCTTGGGGAGGCCGGGTTGGATGCCTTCATCAAGACCTCGGGCAACCGGGGCATCCACCACTTTGCACCGATCCGGCCCGAGTACGAGTTCCTGGACGTCCGGCACGCCGTCATCGCGGCGGCCCGGGAAGTTGAACGCCGGATGCCGGACCGGGTGACCACCGCCTGGTGGAAGGAAGAGCGCGGAAAACGCGTGTTCGTGGACTTCAACCAGGCCAACCGGGACCGCACCATGGCCGGTGCATACAGTCCGCGGGCGCTGCCGAACGCACCCGTCTCCTGCCCGATCACCTGGGACGAGCTGGAACGGGTGCATCCTGCGGACTTTACGATGCAGACCGTGCCGGAACGCCTGCGCAGCGTGGGGGATCCCTGGGCGGAGATGTCCGCCCGGCCGGGGTCCATCGAGGTCCTGCTGGGCTGGTGGGAGCGGGACCTGGCCAACGGGCTGGGCGAGCTGCCCTTCCCGCCGGACTACCCGAAGATGCCGGGGGAGCCGCCCCGGGTCCAGCCCAGCCGGGCCCGCCGGAAGGACTAGGCCTTCTGTACGGTGATGGACCACTCGGCCGGGCCGCGCTTGGAGAAATCCGTGACCGGGTAGCCGCTCTCGGCTGCCCAGCGCGGAATCGCGTCCGTAGCCTGGGTGCAGTCGAAGTGGATCACGAGTTCATCACCGCTGGTGAGCGTGGTCATGGCCTCCTTGGCCTCCACGAGCGGGAAGGGGCAGACTGATCCATTGGTTTCCAGGGTTACCTGTGCCATTGCTGTGTTTCCTTTTCTTGCTTTTGGTGGGGGACTAGACGGGGACTAGACGGGGACTAGACGCCGACGGGGATACGCGGCGCGGCGGCCGGCGCCGGACGGCGGTTCATGATGGTGAGCTTCGCCGCGACGCCGGTGCCGAGGATCATGAAGACCAGCGCGGTCCAGCCCTGAAAGGTGAACTGCGCTGTCTGCACCATGGCGTTGCCGATGGTGCAGCCGCCGGCCAGGGCCGCGCCGATGCCCATCAGGGCACCGCCGCCGAGGCTCTTTACGGCTGTGGCCGCGTCGGGGACCCGGACCCGGAATTCACCGCTGCCCTTGGCGGCGATGAAGGAGCCGAGCAGGATGCCGATGACCAGGTAGACGCCCCAGTCCACGAGCTCCGCGTCGCCGGTAACCAGATAGCTGACGAGCTTGGAGGACGGCGTGGTGATGCCCAGGCCGTCTTCACGGCCGGTGGCCCAGCTCAACGGCCAGGCAACAGTGGCAATGAGGCCGATGACGACGGCGGTCGCGAAGGCGTTCCACGGTTTTTCGAACAGGAGGTGCGCCAGTCCGGTCTTCGACGCCGGCAGGGCGGCCATCGCGAACTTCGGCTTGGCGAGGTGATGCCGGACGGCCAGCGCCACGGCCGCCACGAGCACTGCCACCAGCAGCCACGGGGAAATTCCCAGGACCGAGTAGAAATTGCTCTGCTCCACGGTCACGGAGCGCATGGACGTGTTGAAACCCGTCAGGGGCCCGGTTTTCATAATCGCCGCGAACAGCGCGTAGGAGATCAGCGCCAGCCAGCTGCCGACCAGGCCCTCGCCGGCGCGGTAGTAGGTTCCGGTGGCGCAGCCGCCGGCCAGCACGATGGCAAAGCCGAAGATGAAACCGCCCACGATCGTTGCCAGCCAAGGGAACGCCTCGGCCTGCAGGGTGATAACGCCGGCGGCGTCCAGGGCGAAAATCCCCACGCTCTGCACGGCGACTACCACCAGGAACGCGGTGAGCCACCGGGTGTTGCGCGTGACCCAGACGTCCCGGAACGCACCGGTGACGCAGAAGCGCCCCCGCTGCATAACGAACCCGAGCGCCAGCCCAACCAACAGGCCTGAAATAAGCATGAAACTGCTCCTTGGAAGAAAAAACGGATGCCGCGGCAACCTGCCGCAGTTGAGCAACGCTAGTCCCGGCGCTTTCCAGCCGCCAAGGAATGTGGCCCAGCATGTCTGCGGGTTAAGCCGCATGACGCCCGGCTGGACGAAGGCGGTTCCGTCGTTGGGGCACTTCACCGTTGTGCCCGGTTCCGGCCCTCCGGTCCATGGCCGGGGGAGGAATGCGGTGGCAGAATCGGAAGGCAGCGGACAACCGGCAGCCAGGACGCGATGTCGACTATCACAGTGGTAATCCCTTCCCATAACGACGCCGTAATGCTCGCTGCCTGCCTGCGTGCGTTGTCCCGGCAGACCAGGCCGCCGGACGAGGTGCTGGTGGTGGACAACGGCAGTACCGACGCGACGGAGGACGTCTGCCGGGCGGCAGGCGTCCGGCGGGTTTACGAGAACGAGATCGGGGTTGCCTCCGCGACGTTCCGCGGCTTTGACGAGGCGCGTGGTGACTGGCTGGCCCGCCTGGACGCCGATTCGGTGCCTCCGCCGCACTGGCTGGCACGGCTGGAAGCGGACCTCGCCGCGGCAGGAAAGGACACGGCGGTCACCGGGCCGGGCGAGTTCTACGGTTCCGGCCCGGTAATCCGCTGGATTGCCGAGACTCTCTACATCGGCGGGTACCGCTGGTCCATGACCCTGTTGCTGGGCCATCCTCCGCTCTTCGGCTCCAACTTCGGTTTCCACCGCAGCATGTGGAACCGGCTGCGGGACCGGGTGCACCGCGGGGATCCCCGGATCCATGACGACCTGGACCTTTGCTACCAGCTCCGTCCGGGGATGCGGGTCCACTGGGATCCGGACCTGCGCGTCGGTGTATCAGCCCGGCCCTTTGACACCTGGCGCGGTTTGGGCCGCCGGGTGGCCATGGCCTACGACACCTTCAAGGTGGATTTCGAGCAGGAGCCGCCGTGCCGGCGTCGGCGGGAGCGGGGCCGCAGCCTCAGGCGGCTGAACCGTACAGGCGCAAAAGATCGCGGGTGAACTGGTACGGCGATTCCTCGCTGGGGCTGTGCCCGCTGCCGTACGAGGCAAAGGACGCTCCGATGCTCGCGGCGAATTCCCGGTGCAGCCGCAGCGGCCAGACGTCCCGCTCTCCGACGGCAACGAACTTCGGCACGGCGGCGACGCCGAGGGCGGCCCGGAGGTCCGGGGCATGCCGCATCAGCCCCACCATGTCCCGGATGGAATCCTTCCGGGTGAGGGTGAACCGGTGCGCAACGAATGCCATCCGCCCGGGGGAGGCACCGATGAAATTACGCTGCACGCCCCAGACAATCAGGTCTGCGCTGATCCTGTCCCCTATAAAGGGAGCAGCCCAGCCGATGCGGCTCACGCCGCGGAAGCTCTGTCCGCCCCGTGGCGGACAACCGAGCAGGGTGATGCTCCGGAACAGGTCGGGCCGCTGCAGGAGCGTCAACTGGGCAACGACGCCGGCGAATGAGTAGCCAACCACGTGGGCCGGTCCGTAGGCGGACAGCACCGCCGCGAGGTCGTCCGTAAACAGGTCGTAGTCGTACCGGCTGCGCGGGGGCTGCAGATGCTCGGGGCCGGCGTCGGCGGATTCATACTGGCCGGCAAGATCGAAGCTGAAGGCGAAATATCCTGCCGCTGCCAGCTCCGGAAGCATCAGCGAGAAATCCTCCTTCGATCCCATGGCTCCGGGCACGAGGACCACCGCCGGACTGCCCGGATCTCCCATGCTGATGGCCGCCAGCGACCCGCTGGGTGCAGGGAACCGCGAACGGACGCACCCTTCTGGAAGTACGGACCAGTCGACGTCGCCGAGCTGTGCGTCCCTCGCGGCAGCGGGATCAGCTGCCGCAGCCGGTTCGGTGCGTAGCCTGCCGGGAGACCCCCTGCCAGCGAACCTCCCGCGTATCACCATGGCTAAAAAGATAGCCGTCAAACCGCCCGGCGTCTGCTGTTCCCGGCACCCTGGGTGCGGGGTACGGACATTTGCCCGCGGGCGCGGATCGGCGGGACGGAGGCCCGGGCGCCGTCGCGGTAGAATTTCGTTGCCTGCCCCGAAATTCCCCCCGACTCAGGAGCCGACGTTGCCCGCAAAGCGTTCCCCCAACAAGTTCGTCTATCGAGGCATCGTCTTTACGGGCCTCACCGCACGCCGCCTCTTTTCCGTTCCGGTCATTCCGTCCGGCCTGGAAAACCTTCCGGCGGACGAGGAAATCCACGGCCTGAACCGCACAGTGGTCCCCGGCAAGGGGGCCGTGGTGGCCATCACGCATTTCGGATACCTGGACTTTGCCTTTGCCGAGCTGCTGATGTGGCGGAAGCTGAAGGTCCACATGCGGTTCCTCGTCACCAAGAAGGCCACCAAAAAGAAGTTCGTCAAGGCCGTCTGCGACTGGTGCGAGCACGTGGTCGTGGACCGGGCCGACGGCGCAGCCGCCTACAAGGAGTCCGTGGAGAAACTGCGCGGCGGGGATTACCTTGCCGTCCTGCCCGAGGCGGGCGTCAGCCGGAGCTTTACCGTACGGCAGCTGAAGACCGGCGCGGTGCGCATGGCTGCCGAGGCCGGTGTCCCGATCATTCCGGTATCGGTCTGGGGCGGTCACCGCATGCTGACCCGCGGACACGGCCTGAGTGTCAAGGCCGCCTGGAAGAACCCCGTGCGGATGCATGTGGGCGAAATGATCCGCGTTGACGGGGACGCCGACGTGATTCAGGAGACCCTGCGGCTGCAGAAGGAACTGCAGGCCGGAATCGACCACTGCATTGATACCTACCCCGTGACGCCCGAGCCCGGAGCCTGGTGGATGCCGCGCAGCCGGGGCGGCAGCGCCATGGCCGTGGAGGAGCAGGAGGTCCTTGACGCCGCGGACCGCGAAAAGTACAAGATCACCGGCTAAGCCCCGCCCGTAACCCCCAACGACAAACGGCAGCCGCAGGTGCGGCTGCCGTTTGTCGTTGGTGGACCGGTTAGAGGATCGGATTGCCGCCGGTGACTGCAATCCGGGCACCGGAAATGTAGCTGCCGTCATCCGAGGCCAGCAGGACGTATGCAGGTGCGAGCTCCGCAGGCTGCCCGGGACGCCCCAGCGGGGTGTCGGCGCCGAAGGACGCGACCTTGTCCGCCGGCATGGTGGCGGGGATCAGCGGGGTCCAGATGGGCCCCGGGGCCACGGAATTGACGCGGATTCCACGCTCGCCCAGCAGCTGGGAGAGGCTGGCCGAGAAATTGGCAATGGCGGACTTCGTTGCCGAGTACGGGGCCAGCGTGGGGACCGGCATGTCCGAGTTCACCGAGGAAGTCCCGATGATCGACGAGCCGGAGGCCATATGCGGCAGTGCAGCCTTCACCAGGAAGAACATCGCGTTGATGTTGACCTTGAAGGTGTACTCCCATTCCTCGTCGGGGATCTCCTCGATGGTTTCGCGGTCCATCTGGAACGCGGCGTTGTGGATCAGGACGTCCACCTTGCCGAACTCTTCAACGGCCGTGCTGATAACCTTGCGGCACTGCGCGGCGGTGTCCAGGTCGCCCCGGACCAGGACGGCCCGTTGGCCGGCCTCTTCCACCAGCCGCGCGGTGTCGCGCGCGTCTTCGTCCTCGCTGAGGTAGGAAATCAGGACGTCGGCGCCTTCACGCGCATAGGCGATGGCCACGGCACGGCCGATGCCGCTGTCGCCGCCGGTAATGACGGCGGCCTTGCCCTTCAGCTTTCCGCTGCCGCGGTAGCTCTCTTCACCGCAGTCGGGAACGGGCGTCATCTGCGCCTGGGTTCCGGGTACTTCCTGCTGCTGTTCCGGTTGGCTCATGGGGGGATCCTTCGGGGTTGGCATGGGCGGGGATTAGGCGAGTGAGTCCAGGGCCTCGGCCACGGGGGTTGAGCCATTGTTGAACTCGATGGTCCTGCCGACGGTTTCGGGGCGCTCGAGGACCTCCGCAGCCACGTGGGCCACGTCCTCACGGGATACCTGCGTGCCCTCCACGCCGGCACCGGTCTCAATCCGGCCCGTACCCGGATCGAGCGTCAGCGCGCTGGGGCCGAGGATGGTCCACTGCAGGCGGCTGGCGCGCAGGTGCTCATCGGCGTCGGCCTTGGCCTCGGCGTAGGCGAAGAACCCGTCGTCCTCGGGGACACCGTGGTCCTTCCCGGCGCCGAAGTAGGAGACCATCACATAGCGGTTTACTCCGGCTGCTTCTGCGGCGTCCATGGAACGGATCGCGGCATCGCGGTCCACCGCAAAGGTGCGTTCGGGGGTGCCGCCGCCGGCTCCGGCGGTCCAGACAACGGCGTCCTGGCCGCGCAGGAGGTCGGCGATCTGTTCCGTTGAGAGGTTTTCGACGTCGGCTACGACGGCCTCTGCGCCGGTCTTTTCGACATCGGCGGTGTGTTCGGGATTGCGGAAGAGCGAGGTAACCGTGTGGCCGTTGCCGCTGAGCCGCCGCGCCAGGTGCAGGGCGACTTTTCCGTGTCCTCCGATAATGGCTATGCGGGACATATGGCACTCCTTCTGTTGATGACGGTTCTCCTACCATAAGCATGCTTTCGATTTTTTGCAGGGTTGCTCCGCCGCCGTCCGCCAAGGGCTTAGCCGTTCCGCGCAAATGGCTTCCAAGGCATAGCGGGGGCGTCGGGGGCGTGGCTATGATCGCGCTGGGCGCTCAAAAAACCTCGGAAGGAATCCTGTGGCAACAACTACGACTCAGCCGGACCTCACGGTCGCCACCTCGGACGGAATAGTTCGGGGAACCATCGTGGACGGGGTGCGGACCTGGCGCGGTATCCCGTATGCGGCCCCGCCCGTCGGCGCGCTGCGGCTTCGGCTGCCGCAGCCGGTGCAGCCCTGGGACGGTGAACTGGATGCCACCCGGTACGGACCCGTACCCCCGCAGGAACGCGGACTGACGTCCATGGGTGCCGGCCGGAAGACGCCCATGGACGAGGACTGCCTCACCATCAACGTCACCGCGCCCTTGAAGGAGGCGGCGCCGCGCCCCGTGCTGGTGTATTTCCACGGCGGCGCATTCACCATCGGCGCCGCGTCTGCACCGGCCTTTGACGGCACGCACCTCGTGACCCGCGGCGACGTGGTCTACGTCTGCATGAACTACCGGCTGGGTGCGCTGGGCTTTATGGATTTCCGCCGGTACTCGACGCCGGAGCGGCCCTTTGACGTTAACGTCGGCCTTGCGGACCAGGTCGCGGCCCTTCGGTGGGTGCAGCGCAACATTGCCGGCTTCGGCGGGGATCCGCGCAACGTCACGGTTTTCGGTGAATCCGCCGGGGGCATGTCGATCACTGCCCTGATGTGTGTGCCGTCGGCCCGGGGCCTCTTCCACCGGGCCTTCGTCCAGAGCTCGGCGCCGGCCACGGCCTACGGTCCGGGCCTGCCGGAAAAGTGGGCCGGCAGCCTGATGGAACTGCTGGGCGTCTCCCCGGAGGACGCACCGCACGCCCTGGCCACGCTGCCGCCGCGGCGCCTCGTGGAGGCCGTCACCACGCTTACCGGGAAGCTCACCCCGGAGACCGAGCCGGGTGCCCGGGCGGTCGCGCCGGTGGTCGACGGTGATTTCCTGCCGCTGCACCCGATCGACGCCTTCCGGACGGGGCAGGCCCACCGGATTCCGCTCATCATCGGCAACATGTTCCGCGAAGGCGCGCTGTTCGACCGGGTACAGGACATCCTTCCCACCACCGAAGAGCGGATCGACACCATGTTTGCCCGTACGGAACCGGACCTCAAGGAGCAGGTCCTTGCCGCCTACCCCGGCTACCCGTCCAAGCGGGACGCGGTGGACGTGGGCGGCGACGTCGTCTTCTGGCTGCCCAGTGTCCAGGTGGCCGAGGCGCACTCGGCCCACGCACCCACGTGGTCCTACCGGTTCGACTATGCCCCGGGGACGGCTCGCCTGCTGGGGCTTGGCGCCACCCACGGCGTGGATATCCCGGCGCCGTTCGGGAACTACGATGCCGGTCTTGGCCGGTTCCTGACCCTGCTCGGCGGCAGGCGCACCGCGGTGTCCGTCAGCAACCGGTTCCGGGGAGCGCTGCTGCGCTTCGCACGGACGGGGAGTCCGGGCCTGTGGCCCGCCTACGACGCGAAGGCACGGACCACCAAGATCTTCGACCGCACGGACAGCGTGATGCGGGATCCGCACCGCTCCCGCCGGTTGGCCTGGAACGGGTTCCGCGGCTACCGCTGAGCCCCGTCCGCAGCAGACCGCGGGACCTAGACGGGCAGGTCCCGCAGGAGCCCGCGCAGGCGGAGGAGCTCCAACGGTGCGTGCTGGGCCAGCGAGAGGCCGACTATCTCGCCGGCGTCTGAGACGGCATCGATGATCCGCAGCAGGTCCGGAACCCGCATGCCCCGCGTGCCGTTGCCCGTTGCCCCGGTGAAGTCCCGCCGGTCCAGCACATCGAGATCCACGTGGATGGCCAGCCTGGTGGCTCCGGAGAGAGCCAGCCAGTCCAGGATCCGGCGGGTGTCCTCGGGTGTGTCCGTGATGCCCACACTGGAGATGCCCATCCGCTGTTTATTGGCAATGCCGGGATCCTGCCAGTCCCGCAGGCCCACATGGAGCACGTTCGACGGCGCCACTACTGCCGGCAGCGCGGCCAGGAATTCGGCGTCGCCCTCCCCGGCGAGAGTGGCCAGGGACATGGAACGGAACCCGGTGTAGCTGTCCCCGGGAGTTCCGGTGTCCGGGTGCGCATCCACCCACAACACGGCCAGGTCCGGCCCGTACCGTGCGGCCAGGTGACTGAACGGGGCCACGCTCACTGAACACTCCCCGCCGAAGGTGACCACTGACGCCGGATCGGCTTCGGACAGCACCCGCAGCCCGGCACGGAGCTGGCGCAGGACGGCCCGCCGGGCATAGATGCCGTCCACCGTTTCCACTGCGGCATCCGACGTGTCGGTGCTTACCGGTACATAGGCAGTAGGGCCGTCATGGTCCGGGGAGAGCATTTGGAGCAGGGCCGGCCCCAGATGATAGGACAGCTGCGTCTGGTGCGGCTGCCCCGCCGGCAGTGAACCGACGGCGCCTGCCCCGGCAGCTCCCTGCCACTGCGGAAAGATCAGCCGAAGGTTTCCGGGGCCGGATGGATGCATGGAGGTCATGATCGTCCTTTGCTGCGGTTCAGCTGCCACCTTACCGCCGCGGAACCGGGCGGAAACAGGTGCGGGCACAAAATAGAATGGACGAATGACTGCAACCCTCGTCGCCCGGGACCTTTCCGGCGGCCACGCCCACCGCACCCTTTTTGAGCATCTTTCCCTCACCGTCGCGCCGGGGGACGTCGTGGGAGTGGTGGGTGCCAATGGTGCCGGGAAGTCGACGCTGCTCCGGCTGCTCGCCGGGGCAGCCGAACCGCAGGCAGGCACGGTAAGCACCTCACCTGCCGATGCCTTTGTCGGCTGGCTGCCGCAGGAACACGAACGGCTGGCGGGCGAAACCGTGGGCGGCTACCTGGCACGGCGCACGGGAGCAGCGGCAGCCACGGAAGCGATGGAGACGGCCGCGGAAGCACTGGGAGCGGAGCTGCCCGGCGCGGATGACACCTATGCTGCCGCGCTGGACCGGTGGCTGGCCTCAGGCGCAGCCGATCTCGAGGACCGGGCACCGGCGGTGCTGGCGGACCTGGGCCTGCAGCTCGGCATGGACACGGAAATGGCAGGGCTCTCGGGCGGACAGGCTGCACGGGTGGCGCTGGCTGCCCTGCTGCTGAGCCGCTTCGACATAGTCCTGCTCGATGAGCCCACCAACGACCTTGACCTGGACGGCCTGGCGCGCCTGGAACAGTTTGTCCGCGGCCTGCGCGGCGGCGTCGTCCTGGTGTCCCATGACCGCGAATTCCTGGCCCGCTGCGTCACCACCGTGGTGGAGCTGGACCTGGCACAGAACAGCACGGCGGTCTACGACGGCGGCTACGAGGCATACCTGGAGGAACGCGCCGTCGCGCGCCGGCACGCCCGCGAGGCCTACGACGAGTTTGCGGACAAAAAGGCGGATCTCGTCTCCCGCGCCCGCACCACGCGGGAATGGAGCTCGCAGGGCGTGCGCAATGCCATGAAGAAAAACCCCGACAATGACAAGATCCGGCGTAAGGCCAGCACCGAGTCTTCCGAAAAGCAGGCACGGAAAGTACGCCAGATGGAGTCGCGGATCGCCCGCCTGGACGAGGTCGAGGAACCACGCAAGGAGTGGCAGCTGCAGCTGCGTATCGGGTCCGCACCCCGCTCCAGCTCGGTGGTGTCCACCTTGAACGACGCCGTGCTGGCCCGGGGCGCCTTCACCCTGGGTCCCGTTTCGGTACAGGTGAACGCCGGGGAGCGGATCGGCATCACCGGTCCCAACGGAGCCGGCAAGTCCACCCTGCTGCGGCTGCTGCTGGGACGCGAGACGCCAGACGCCGGCACTGCCTCACTGGGTGCCTCGGTTGCCGTGGGGGAGATCGACCAGGGCCGCGGCCAGCTCCCACCCGGCCTGCCGCTGGGTGAGGCCTTTGAAGCTGCTGTTCCGGACCTCTCGTCCGCGGAAGCGAGGACCCTGCTGGCCAAATTCGGGCTTAAGGCGGATCAGGTCGCCAGCCGGGTCGATGCGTTGTCCCCGGGGGAGCGTACCCGTGCTTCGCTGGCCCTCCTCCAGGCCCGCGGCGTGAACCTGCTGGTCCTGGACGAGCCCACCAACCACCTGGACCTGCCGGCCATCGAGCAGCTCGAAGAAGCGCTGGAAAGCTACGAGGGCGCTCTGCTGCTGGTCTCCCACGATCGCCGGCTGCTGGAGAACGTCCGCCTCGACACCCGCTGGGAAGTGAAGGACGGGAAGATCCTCCCGGGCTAGCTCCCGGGGATCCCCTGTCCTTCACGGGACTTCGACACGGCAGCAGCTGTCCGGATGTGATAGAAAGTATGCTGTGACGCATCCTTGGGAGGTGTGGAACGTAGGTCTCGGGCGATTTCACGGAAGAAGTGTCCTCCTCATGGCTCCACGGATGGAAGATTACGGCTGCGCTGCAGCCACAGCGCAGGGCGGCAGCGATGGCCGCAGCGCAATGACGGTACGGCACGGGCTCGCGGTGAATACACGCACCCCGTTGAGGTACGTCCGGACTGCCAAGTGAAGGCGCTGAAGTCGGCGGAAGTGCCGGTCCTTCTCCTTGTCTGGATGTTGTGCGTGGGAACCGATTGGTCAACCGGCACCAAGATTGCCCTTAACGCTGCAGCGGTTGCCCTGCTTTGCCTGCGGGAAGTCATCCTGCACCGCAGGAGCGGCACCCGCCCCGTGCATGGGCGGCGCAGCGCCGGCGCACGGCCGCAGCTCGCCGCCGCCTAGGCAGCAGCCCGGACGCGGGCTCCGGATGTTGGGCCTGCACGGCCGGCAACCGGCCGGGCATCTGGCGGCCCCGTTGGCGCACGCCTATCGTAGGTAGTCGCACGGGGCGGTTCCCGGCTGAAAAGAGTCGATCGTGGCTATTGATGTTGCGTCGCTGGTGGTTGAAACCTGTAACGGGCTGGTGCAGGGCATTGTGGATCAGGGCGTGCGTACGTGGCGGGGCATTCCCTATGCGGCTCCGCCGGTTGGCGGGCTCCGGCTCCGGGCACCGCAGCCGCCGCGGAGCTGGAGCGGCATCCGCAGTGCCGGCAGCTTCGGAGCGGTCCCTCCGCAGTCCAAGGCACCGAGCCTCACCGGAACCCGGCGCAGGGTGCCCATGGATGAGGACTGCCTTTCCCTCAACGTTTCCGCACCCCTGGAGCCGGCTGACGGGCTGCTGCCCGTCCTGGTCTACCTGTACGGCGGCGCTTTCAGCTCCGGCTCCTCCGCGGAGCCGACGTACCGGGGAACCAGGCTGGTCCGGGACGGCGGCGTCCTCTACGTTTCGCTTAACTACCGCATCGGCGCGCTGGGATTCATGGACTTCCGTGCCTATGCGACGGCTGAGCGGCAGTTCGACGCAAACATGGGCCTGCGGGACCAGGTTGCCGCCCTGGAATGGGTGCAGCAGAACATCGAAGCCTTCGGTGGGGACCCGGACAATGTGACCCTGTTCGGTGAGTCCGCGGGCGGCCTCGCCGTAACCTCGCTGATGTGCATTCCCAGCGCCCGGCAGCTGTTCCATCAGGCCTATGCGCAGAGCCCGGCCCCGTCCGCCGCCTACTCTCCGGACATGCACGCCGCCTGGGCCGCTGACCTGCTGGAGATCCTGGGCGTTCCGCCCTCAGCCGCCGCGGAAGCCCTGACCAACATGCCGGCGGCGAAACTCGTCAATGCCACCCGTAAACTCACCACGAAAATAGGCCCGGTCAAGCAGCCCGGGACCCTGAGCGTCTCACCCGTCATCGACGGCGACTTCCTGCCCAAGCACCCGGTCGACTCGTTCCTGGACGGTGACTCCAATCCCGTTCCCCTGGTGCTGGGCACCATGGCGAGGGAGGGGGCGTTGTTCGCCAAGATTTCCAACATCCTTCCGTCCACGCCCGAACGGATCGAGAAGATGTTTGCCGGCACCGATCCGCAGGCCCGGGACCGGGTGGTGGCCGCCTATCCGGGGTATCCCTCCCGACGGCGGTCGGTGGACATCAGCGGTGACCTGGTGTTCTGGTATCCGAGCCAAATGGTGGCCGAGGGGCACTCACGCAAAGCCCCCACGTGGGTGTACCGCTACGACTATGCGACACCCGCAATGAACCTGCTCGGTTTCGGTGCCACCCATTCCTTCGATGTGCCGGTTATGTTCGGGGATATCGGCACCGGGACGGCGAAGGCCCTGACCCTGCTGGGCGGAGGGGATGAACTCAATGCCCTGTCCAGGCGCTTCCAGGGCTCGCTGCTGAGCCTGGCGCGGCATTCCCACCCCGGCAGTGACTGGCCCCCCTACGACGAATTCCACCGCCACACCCGGGTGTTCGACAAGCTGGACCGGATTGAGTCGGATCCGTTTCCGGAACGGCGCCGGGCGTGGTCCGGCTACCGGGGCTACCTCTGAACGTGTCCGGGCACCCGTGCCCTTGGCGGCACCTCGTGAGAGCCTTAAACCGGCTGAGAAATTTTCCCGCACCTCCCAGGCAAGGAGAGTTGGTTCCCATGAGCGAACATTACGACGTCGTGGTCCTCGGGGCCGGACCAGGTGGATACGTGGCAGCCATCCGTGCAGCCCAGCTGGGTTTGAAGACGGCGGTGGTGGAGGAGAAATACTGGGGCGGCGTCTGCCTGAATGTCGGGTGTATTCCATCCAAGGCACTGCTGCGGAACGCCGAACTGGCGCAGATCTTCACCAACCAGGCCAAAACCTTCGGCATGAGCGGTGAGGTCACCTTCGATTACGGGACGGCCTTCGACCGCAGCCGCCAGGTGGCCGACGGCAGGGTCAAGGGCGTCCACTTCCTGATGAAGAAGAACAAGATCATCGAGTACGACGGCCACGGCGTCTTCACCGATGACCACACCCTGGAGGTTTCCCTGTCCAAGGGCGGCAGCGGGACCATCACCTTCGACAACGCGATCATCGCCACCGGCACCTACGTACGCCTGCTGCCCGGCGTCGAACTGAGCGAGAACGTGCTCACCTACGAAGCCCAGATCCTGGACCGGGACCTGCCGAAGAAAATGGTGATCGTCGGCGCCGGAGCCATCGGGATGGAGTTCGGCTACGTGCTGCGCAGCTATGGCGTGGATGTCACCATCATCGAGTTCCTGGACCGCGCCCTGCCCAACGAGGACGCGGACGTCTCCAAGGAGATCACGAAGCAGTATAAAAAGCTCGGCATCCCCATCCTTACCTCCACCAAGGTGGAGACGGTTAAGGACAACGGCTCCTCGGTCACGGTTACTTATACGGATAAGAACGGCCAGCAGGGGAGCATCGAAGCGGACCGGGTAATGATGTCGATCGGCTTCGCCCCGCGCACCGAGGGTTACGGGCTGGAAAAGACCGGCGTGCAGCTGACCGACCGCGGCGCCATCGGCATTGACGACTACATGCGCACCAACGTCCCGCACATCTACGCCATCGGCGACGTTACTGCCAAGCTGCAGCTGGCCCACGTGGCGGAGGCAATGGGAGTGGTGGCAGCCGAAACCATCGGCAAGGCGGAAACCCTTCCGCTGGGCGACTACCGCATGATGCCGCGGGCTACGTTCTGCCAGCCGCAGGTGGCCAGCTTCGGACTCACCGAACAGCAGGCCCGCGACGAGGGCCATGACGTACTGGTCAGCACCTTCCCGTTCACCGCCAACGGGAAGGCCCACGGCCTGGGTGAACCGGTGGGATTCGTGAAACTGGTGGCCGACGCGAAGTACGGGGAACTGCTGGGCGGGCACCTGATCGGCCCGGATGTCTCCGAACTGCTGCCGGAACTGACCCTGGCGCAGAAATGGGACCTGACGGCGGCCGAACTCGCCCGCAACGTGCACACCCACCCGACCCTCAGTGAGGCACTGCAGGAAGCCTTCCACGGACTGACCGGCCACATGATCAATTTCTAGCCGGGGTTCCGCTTTCCGGCGAGCGAAGGGCAGTGCCATGAATGCAGGCAGAATCGTTCTGATTGTCATTGGGTCACTGCTGGTCCTTGCCGGACTGACAGCCGGGGCCGGTGCTGCCGCCCTGGGAATCCTGGCGGCGGCCCAGCGCGGAGACGGCTACCTCTCCATTCCTGAGGAAACCTACAGCGTCGGTTCCTACGCACTCACCAGCGAAAGCATCGATGTGGATCCGGGCGTCCGGGCGGAGGACAATGTCGGCACGGTGCAGGTCCGGGGAACCGATCCCGACGGCGAGCTGTTTATCGGGATTGCGTCCGAGGACGACGTCGACCGGTACCTGGCAGGGGTTGCCCGCACTGAGCTCGAGGGCGTGACGTTCGACCCGTTCTCGGCGGAGTACCGGGAAACGCCGGGGACGTCCGCACCGGCGCCGCCGGGGGAGCAGGACTTCTGGGCCGCGTCCTCTGCGGGATCCGGCACGCAGGAACTGGACTGGCAGCTGGAACAGGGTGAATGGATCATCGTCGTGATGAACGCCGATGCCTCCCCCCAGGTCACGGCTGATCTTCAGGTAGGTGTGCGGTCGGATCTCCTGGTCCCGCTCGCCTGGTGGCTGGTAGTCGGTGCCGTCGTCCTGGTGCTCGGCGGCGTGGCACTGATCCTCGCGGGAATCCTGACCGGGCGGAAGCCTGCCGGAGGGTACCCCGGACCCAGCGGCGGGCACGGTCCCTACGGTTACGCAGCGGCCCCGGTTTCCGCTTCCGCAGCGGCTTCCCCGGATGCTGCGCAGCAGTCGGGCGCGCCGGTGCTGTCCGGCGCCCGGGCGGCGCAGCTAACCGCCGGAGGAGGCGGGACGCCGTATCCGGCCCGGCTCTACGGCGAACTGGACCCGGGGCTCTCCCGCTGGCTGTGGCTGGTGAAGTGGTTCCTGGCCATCCCGCACTTTATCCTCCTCGCGTTCCTCTGGGTTGCCTTCTGGGTGGCGACAGTCGTTGCCGGTTTCGCTATCCTCATCACTGCCCGCTATCCGCGGGCCCTTTTCGACTTCAACGTCGGAGTGGTCCGCTGGAGCTGGCGGGTGGCGTTCTATGCCACCTCAGTGCTGGGCACGGACCGGTATCCGCCGTTCAGCCTGGACCGGACCGACTATCCGGCGGACTTCGATGTCGCCTACCCCGAACGGCTCTCGCGCGGGCTGGTGCTCGTGAAGTGGTGGCTGCTGGTGCTTCCGCAGGCACTGATCGTGGGGGCTTTCAGCGGTTCGGGCTACGTGGTGGTGCGGCAGGCCGGTCCGTTCGGCGGCTGGGACCGGAGCACGGGCGGCGGCTGGGACGGAGCGGTGAACTGGGCGACGGACCCGGCGGGCGAAGGCCTGCGCTCGGTCGGCGGATGGACAGCGGGCATTTCACTGCTGGGCCTGCTGGTCCTGGTTGCCGCCGTCGCACTGTTGTTCACCGGCCACTATCCGCGCCCAATCTTCGACTTCGTGATGGGACTGCAGCGGTGGTCCTACCGGGTCCTGGCCTACGCAGCACTGATGCGTGACGAGTATCCGCCGTTCAGGCTGGACCAGGGACCGGTCGATTCCCATGACCTGCCGCCGGTCCGCAGCAGGGTTCCGTAAGGCATACTGGCCGCATGACGAGGTTGGAAGGGCCGCTTGCCGACCCGGAGGCAGGTGCCTGGATCGCCGGACGGCTGGCCCGGGCCGGTACCGTCTCCGGCACCGTTCCGGAAGGATTCGAGGCCTATGCCAGAATCTTCCATCCGATTCGGGCGCAGCTGCTGAGCTGGCACCGGGAGGTGCCGGTGCCGGTTGAGTCCCGCACCATGAGCTGGGTTCAGCTGGCGGCGTCCCGCGGCACGGTCGCCCACCCGCTGATGCAGTGGGAGTCCATCCTGGCCGGTTACCGCAACCCGGTGTGGAATGAACCGGGATGGCACTACGAAGATCCGCTGGTGGGCTCGCTGCCCGCCGCGACGCTGGCCGGGGTCAGCCGTGTCCTGGCCGCGCACACTGAAGCCCCTCGCCGGTGCCTCGCCGGTCTTTGGGACGGCTACGGCTGGGTGACCGGCAGCGGGGAAAGCATTACCTTTTCCGCGGACGGGACCGTCACCCATGAACCGCTGCCGCAGCCCTTCCTGGGGTACGACGGCGTCGGGACTGCTTCCCGCCTCGAGCTCCCGAACCGCGGGTACCTGCTGTTTGCCGGGGACCTGGCGGTCTTCGCGGACCCGGAGTGGCAGGGCCGCAACGGCTGGGATCCGCTGCAGAGCCCCAACCTGCTCTGGCCGGCCGACCGGACGTGGTTTCTCGCTTCCGAGATCGATTTCGACTCCACGCTGGTAGGCGGGCCGGCCGGACTGATCGACGATCTGCTCCGGGACACAGCGTTCGAGGCCATGGAAGTTCCGCCGGACGGTGACCTTACCCATCTCGGCGACCTGCTTAATGAGGACCCCGACTAAAGCGGTGCCGCCGCAGCGGCCACTGCGCCGGGAGCGCTGTCACAGCAGCGTCAGGCACCTAACAGGGGTCTGTGAGCAAGGCATCCACGGATCCGGCGGGTGGGCCGGAAAGCTGTGGATAAGCTGAATATATGCCCCTTGAGAACATCAATTTCCACACCCGCAAATGGGTCCGCCCCGAGGACCTGAACGCCAACGGAACCCTGTTCGGCGGCAGCCTGCTGCGCTGGATCGACGAGGAAGCAACCGTTTATGCCATCCTGCAGATGGGCAACGGCCGGGTGGTCACTAAATTCATGTCGGAGATCAACTTCGTCAGCTCGGCGGTGCAGGGCGACCTGATTGAGATGGGGCTCACCGCGACCAAGTTCGGGCGTACCTCCCTGACCATGCAGGCCGAAGTCCGGAACATGATCACCCGCCGCAGCATCCTGACGATCGACAAGATCGTGTTCGTCAACCTGAACGAGGAAGGCAAGCCCGTCCCGCACGGCTACAGCACCATCAGCTACGACCGCGACCGGCTGCCCTCGCACCACATTCCGCCGGTGCCCTTCGGCGCGGAGCCGTTCTCGGCCTAGCGGCCCCGGCAGCGTCCGCCCCGTCCGCCGGCGCCCGGAGCCCCTCCCGGCCCGGACCCGCAATCCAAGGCATACTTACTAATATGAGTTTGAACTTCCCCCTGCCGCAGGGGCACGCGGCGGGCGGGGAGCGCCTGCGGATAGCGGTCCTGTCCCACCTGCACCACCCCGTCTCCAGCCCGTTCCTCGGCGGACTGGAAATGCACACTTCGCTGATGGCTGATGAATTCGCCTCCCGCGGCCACGACGTCACGCTTTTCGCCAAGGCCGGCTCCGTGTCCGGGGGCCGGGTGGTGGAGGTCCTCGCGGAAGACTTCGAGTTCCGGCGGGGCCTGGCTCCGGAAGAGATGCACCGCCAGCAGCAGACCCTGGATGCTGCCCTGGGTTCTGCCATCGCTGCCGTCCGGGACGGCGGGTTCGACGTAGTCGTAAACAACTCGCTGAGCCTGCTGCCCTACCTCAGGCTGGCCGATCAGCCGATGCTGACCATCCTCCACACCCCGCCGCTGCCGTGGATCCTGGACGCCGTCGAGGACGGCCGGGCACCGCTCTCCCCGCTGCACCGCTTCGTCAGCGTTTCCGCCCGCAACACCACCGGCTGGTCCACGCATCTGCCGGACCTGCACGTCATCCACAACGGCATCCGGCTCGCGGATTGGCCCGCAGGCACCGGGCGGCGCACCGGAACGGCCGTCTGGGCCGGCCGGGTCACCCCGGAAAAGGGTCTGCACATTGCGATCGACGCCGCGCGGATGGCGGGCATGGAACTGCACTTTGCCGGGCCGATCAGCGATGCCAGGTACTTCGACCGCACGGTCGCGCCGCACCTTGGCCGGGGAGTTCAGCACGTTGGCCACCTCGACCATAGGGACCTGGCCGACTTTCTCGGTTCAGGGGACGTCTTCATCGCGTCGCCGGTGTGGTCGGAGCCCTTCGGACTCACCGCCCTGGAGGCCATGGCCTGCGGTACGCCGGTGGCTGCCCTGCCGCTGGGCGCGATGCCGGAGATCATCGACGCCGACGGCGGCCGCCTGGCCGAAGGCCTTGGAGCCGATGCCCTGGCCGCGGCCGTCACCGCCGCCCGCGTCCTGGACCGGGACCGCGTACGGAAATCGGCGGCCCGCTTCAGCGCAGCGGCCATGGTGGACGCCTACGAGGACCAGGTGCGTTCCCTGCTTGATCCCGACGGACTGCCGTCCACCCGGCCCGATGCCGGCCGGCCCGGCGCAGCCCTCGTGCCCTAACCGGAGCCGTACGTGACTTCCTCCCGCCTGCCCCGCGTGGCTTACTACGCACACCACCACGGCACCGGACACCTGCGCCACGCCGCGAACATTGCCCGGACGGCTGCCGTGGACCTGCTGGTTACCGGAACACCCCCGGCCGGGGGAGCTCCGGTGCTGCCGGGCGGCGCGCGGTTCGCTCCGCTGCCGCCCGACGTCGGCCCCGATGGTCCCTTTCCCCCGGGCCCGGGCGGGTTCCTGCACTACGCGCCGTCCGGGCCGGCCCTGCAGGCTCGGTTCGCCCGGCTGCACCGGCTATGGGAGGACTTCGCTCCGGACGTAGTGGTGGTGGACGTGTCCGTGGAGACTGCGGTTTTCGCCCGGCTGGCCGGCTATCCGGTGATCCACCGCCGGATGCACGGAGACCGGACGGACCTGCCCCACCGGCTGGCCTATGACTCCGTTTCGCAGCTGATCGCGTACTTCCCGGAATCCGTCGAAGACCCGGCCCACCTGCAGGCGTACGGGGCCAAAAGCACCTACCTGGGCATGCTGGCTCCGCACACCGCGCCGACCGCGGGAAGCATCCCCGTGCAGCCCCGGACCGTTGCGGTGCAGACCTCCCTGGGCGGCAGCGGCGTGGCCCTGGACGATGTCCTCGCAGCGGCCCGCCGGACCCCCGGGTGGCGGTGGGAAGTCATGGGACACACTGCCGGTGCGGCGGGAACGGTTCCGCCGAATGTGTCGCTGCTGGGCGTAGTGGCTGATCCGGGTCCCCGGCTGGCCGCCGCGGATGTCATAGTGACGTCTGCCGGGCACAACGCGGTTGCCGCGGCCGCTGCTGCCCGGCGTCCGGCACTGCTGGTCCCGGAGCCCCGGCCCTTCCGGGAACAGGCCGCCTTCGCCGAGTCGCTGGCCGCGGCGGGGGCAGCCGACGCGGCAGGCTTCGCCGCAGTCCGGGACTGGCAGCACACCCTGGAGGAGCTGCGCGGAACGGATCCGGACCTGTTGGCCCGGACCCTGCTGGTTTCCGAGGAGGAATTCCGGCACCGGTTCCTGGCTGCCGTGGACGCGGCGGTGTCCGGCGGCTACACAGACGCTGTGTCCGGCGGCAGGGACGTCAGTACGGCGCGTTGACCCTGGCCGCCGCAAGCTCGGCGGAACCGGGGCGGCGCAGCAGCTTCAGTTGCGCGGCGTCACGGTCCCAGGACACGTAGCCGTCCCGGGCAAAGGCCTCCAGCCAGCCGGTCATCGGCCAGCTTCCCCATTTGCGCCGGAACGCCTCGGCGTTAACCACTATCGAGTCCAGGTGCTGCAGCGGCGGCCGGTGCACCCCGTGGTGCTGGTGGAACATGGTTGCCGCGGAGAAGGCCAGGGGGACGCCCCGGAGCCGGGCGGTGAAGGCAAAGTCCGTATCTTCGCCGCCGTACCCGGCAAAGGATTCGTCAAAGCCGCCGATCCGCTCGAACGTCTCCCGGCGTACGGCGAACCCCAGGGACCAGAACAAAGCGTAGTCCTCCGACGCCGCCGCCGGCTCTCCCGGCGCCGGTGCCAGGGCGGCGCGGGCGTGGTGGGGCACGGAATCCCGCACCAGCACCCCTTCACCGCCGTCGGACGCCCAGGCCCGCACATCCGCGTCCGCCGTGAGGTAGCGGGGCGCAGCCATCACCAGGCCGCCGGTCCGGTCCAGGTCAGCCAGCAGCTGCCCGAACATCTCCGCGCCCGGGATGCAGTCCACGTCCAGGAAAACCAGGGTGTCGAACCGGGCGGCGGCGGCAGCGGCATTCCGGGCCGCACCGAGGGGGAGCGGTTCACCGGGGCGCCCGGCCACGTGCACCACCCGGAGCGGCAGGGTGCCGGGCGGAGGAACGGCTGAGGGCTGGCCCATGTAGCAGACCACGATCTCGGCGGGCGGCCGGGTGGAACGGCAGATCCCCCGAACCGCATTGGCTAAATGTGCGTCCCGTCCGGAGCTGATGATAAGCACCGAAAACGCCTGATCGGAGCCGGTCTGCTGCGGCTGCATTGGTTCCTTCCGCCGGGGGCACCCTTCGCGGACGCCGCAAAATACTAAGTATACTGAACAAGGTTTTTTGCAGCGAAGAAGGAGTAGGCGTGGGCACGGCGGCAGATTCGATCATCAGGGTGGCGTCAGTGCCGCACAGCCAGGTCTACATCCGGCACACCGGGGCGGTTCCGGGCGGGGAAAACCATGTGGTGCGCCTGCCGGACCCCGACCCCCGCAACCCCGGCCAGTCCACCGAGGCGAAGTGGTGGCCGCCGGTCATGCTCGACGCCGGCTGGATCCGGGACAACGCGGACAGCTTCGACCTTATGCATATCCATTTCGGCTTCGACGCGGTTTCCCCCGGGGACCTGCGGGCCGTCACCGAAGAGCTGAAGTCCCGGGGCAAGCCGCTGGTCTACACGGTCCACGACCTGCGAAATCCGCACCACCTCACCCCGGACGCGCACGACGCGCAGCTGGATGTGCTGATCAATGCGGCGGATGCGCTGATCACGCTCACCCCCGGGGCGGCCGACGTCGTCGAGCGCCGGTGGGGACGCCGCCCGCAGGTGCTGCCGCATCCGCATGTAGTCGGTCTCGACGAACTCGACCGGCGCCAGGCCCGGCGTCTCGCCGCCGGTCCCCGCGGGGAGTTCCGCGTCGGGGTGCATCTGAAGAGCCTGCGCCCGAACATGATGGACGGGGCGATCCTGCCGGACCTGCTCGACGCCGTGGAGCAGCTGCCCGGCGCAGTGCTGCAGGTGAACGGGCATCCGGACATCCTCACTCCCGGAGGGGCGAAGTTCCGTCCGGAGCTGCACCGCTGGCTCACGGAAGCGGCCGATGCCGGGCGGCTCGAGCTGCAGGTCCGCGACTATTTCGACGAACCTGCACTGTGGGACTACCTCTCAAGCCTGGACGTGTCCGTGCTGCCGTACCGGTTCGGCACCCACTCCGGCTGGCTGGAGGCCTGCACGGATCTCGGCACGGCCGTGCTGGCCCCGTCCTGCGGCTTCTACGCCCAGCAGCGCGCCGCCGTCACCGAATTCGTCCATAACGAAGAGGGACTTGACGCCCAGTCCCTCGCCAACGCACTCAAGCAGGTGCATGCTTCCCGGCCCTGGCCCGGAATGGGTCGGGAGGAACGGACCGCCGAGCGCCGCCAGGTAGCCGCCGCGCACGAGGCAATCTACCGCTCCCTGCTGTCCGCCTAGGCGGATTCCGCTTCGGACGGTCCGGGACTGCGCAGCGCCTGTTCCAGGCCGTCCAGCCGGTCCGGCGTCAGGGGGCTGCCGGGGAACCGGGCCAGCCGGCGCAGGGGCATGCTGCCCATGAGCGCCAGCGCATCAGCCATGCCGCCGGGGCCCATGCCGTCTTCGCGTCCGCTGCCGCCGGCGCCTCCGCCGCCCAGCAGCTGCCGCCCCAGCGGATGGGCCAGCCACTCGGCAACAGTGGAGTCCAGCGTGAGCGGGACCGCTGCGGCGCCGCCGGTGCCGGGCAGTTCGATGGTTCCACTGAGCCGGATGTCCCGCGAGGAGGACCCGACGTCGATCCGGTAGGTGCCGGCGTCGGTAATCCACCGGTGCGACGCCGGATCGAACCGTGCCAGCGCCGGCAGCGGTACGGTGAGGGCAACCGCAGCCGAGGCGCCGGGCTCAAGGAACACCTTTCGGAAGGCCCGCAGCTCGCGCGGCGGCCGAACCGCAGGTCCGTCCGGTGCACCTGAGTACACCTGCAGGACTTCGGCGCCGGCCCTGGTGCCGCTGTTCGTAAGGGTCGCCTCGACCGTCAGGGCAGGGCCGGTCTCCGTTTCCGCCAGGCCCAGGGCCAGGCCACTGAACCCGAAGGTGGTATAGGACAGCCCGTGCCCGAAGGCGAACGCCGGTTCGATGTCCCGAGCGTCGTACCACCGGTATCCCACCAACACCCCTTCGCCGTAGCGGACCGTTCCTGCCTCGCCCGGGTAGTTCCCGAAGGCGGGGGTGTCCTCGATCCGGCGCGGAAAGGTTTCGGCCAGCTTCCCTGAAGGGTTGACCTCGCCCAGCAGCACGTCGGCGAGCG
This sequence comes from Arthrobacter sp. zg-Y769, assembly GCF_020907405.1. Classification (GTDB taxonomy): domain Bacteria; phylum Actinomycetota; class Actinomycetes; order Actinomycetales; family Micrococcaceae; genus Arthrobacter_B. Next base: position 149,659 of record NZ_JAJJOE010000008.1, on the reverse strand, counting down.
CTTCCCCCGAAGCCTGGCCCGGCAGCCACGCCTCCAGGACCGCCGGAACCTGCCCGGCCCACCCGGTCTCCACGGCACCCCCGTTGAACAGGACCACCACCGTCCAGGGGTTCGCCGCGGTCACGGCGCGCAGCAGGTCCAACTGGTTTTCCGGCAGGTGCAGGTCGGGGCGGTCGAACCCCTCCGACTCCCGGTCCGGGGGCAGGCCCAGGAAGAACAGCACCGCGTCGGCAGCGGCGGCAACGGTTTCCGCTTCCGCCACCAGCGCCGGGTCCGGGGTTCCGTCCAGCCGGTAGCCGGCGGCGAAGGAAGCCGCAGCGGTCCGCTCGGCCAAAACCTCCAGGGGAACGCTGACCCGGGTGGGCGTGACCCGGGAGGATCCGGCGCCCTGGTACCGGGGGGTGCGGGCCAGCTCGCCGACCACGGCCAGCCGCAGCTCCGGGGAGAGCGGCAGGATGCTGCCTTCGTTCTTCAGCAGCACCATGGACGCCGCAGCGGCCTCCCGTGCGAGCTGGTGGTGCTCTACAGGATCCACGGCTCCGCCCGCCGGTGAAGCGGTGCGGTCCGCCAGCTGCAGCAGCCTCGCCACCGATGTATCCACCATGTCCCGGTTCACGGTGCCGGCAGCCAGGCCGGCCTGCAGTTCACCCGGCCCCAGGCCGCCGCTGGCGGGCATCTCCAGGTCCAGTCCGGCGTCGAGCGCCGCCGCCCGGTCCGTGACGGCACCCCAGTCGGACATCACCAGGCCGTCAAACCCCCACTCACTGCGCAGGACCGTGTCCAGCAGCTCCGCGTTCTCTGCGGCGTGGATGCCGTTGACCTTGTTGTAGGCCGCCATCAGGGTCCACGGGTGTGCGGTCCGGACCACCGTTTCAAAGGCCTTGAGGTAAATCTCGTGCAGGGTGCGTTCATCCACCACCGCGTCAATGCGCATCCGGTCCGCTTCCTGGTTGTTCGCGGCGAAATGCTTGGGGCAGGCCGCGACCCCTTCGGACTGCAGTGCACGGGTCCACGCGGCACCGAGTGCTCCGGCCAGCAGCGGGTCTTCGGAGAAGTATTCAAAGTTGCGTCCGCACAGGGGAGTGCGTTTGATGTTCAGTCCGGGACCCAGTACGACGTCGACGTGCGCCGCTGCGGCTTCCTTCGCGGTCGCCGTGCCGAGGCGGGCCAGAAGCTCCGGGTCCCAGGAACAGGCCGTGAGGCATTCCGCCGGGAAGCAGGTTGCCGGCAGGGCGTCATCGATTCCCGGCTCGGAGTCGCTGCGGGGGCGCCGGATACCGTGCGGCCCGTCCGAGAGCACCAGGGAACGCAGCCCCGCCGCCGGGGCAGCGGCGGTAGTCCAGAAGGACGCCCCGGAGAGCAGGACGGGTTTTTCGGCCTGCGGGACGGCGGATACCCGCTCCCGCAGTGCAGCACCGGACGGCTGGTCAGGCATGGACGTAGGCATGTGCCGGAGTCTAGGGGTCCGGCGGCCTCTCCCGGAAGGGCACCGGGTGCCTGAACCGCTGGCGGTGCCGTGCCTGTGTGCCCGGACCTGTCCGCGGTACACGCCCTGCCGCTAGTGTTTCGGTAACGAACCCCGGCCCGGAACAGCGCAGAACCGGGTTCCTCGTGGACGGAGCAGAGAAAATGATCAGCCAGCTGGACCGTTACCGGCAGATCGCGGAGATCCTCTACCGCAACGGACTGGGTTTCCTGGTGTCCGCCCTCGGCCTTGAGGGCAGGCTGCCGTTCCGCCGCCAGCAGGAGCCGGACCCGGGCGGACGCCCGCGGACCCGTCCGGAGTACCTGCGCATTGCCCTCGAGGAGCTCGGCCCCACGTATGTGAAGATGGGCCAATTGCTCTCCACCCGTCCTGACCTGCTGCCTCCGGACTACCAGCGGGAACTGGCGAAGCTGCAGGACGACGCCGAGGCGGTGCCGTGGGCGCAGATCGCGGACGAGCTGAGCCAGGAACTGGGCGGGGACCCGCTGGAGGTATTCCGGTCCTTCAACACCACGGTGATGGCGAGTGCCTCGATCGGTCAGGTCTATGCCGCCACCCTGAACGACGGCACCGACGTGGTGGTCAAGGTACGCCGGCCCGGCATTGCCGCCCAAGTGGACCAGGACCTGGAAATCCTGCAGAACCTTGCCAATGCGGCCGGTAAACGCTGGGAAGCCGCCCGGGACTACGACATCACCGGACTGATGGATGAATTCGCCGCCACGCTCCGCTCGGAGCTGGACTACCTCCAGGAAGGCCGCAACGCCGACCGCTTCCGGGCCAACTTCGAAAACGACGACGCAATCACCATCCCCGCCGTGTACTGGGAACACAGCACCTCCCGGGTCCTCACGATGGACCGGCTCAGGGGTATGAAGGTCACCGATATCCCCGCGCTCGACGCCGCCGGGATCGACCGTCCGGCACTGGCGGCGGCTGCGGCGCGCGTTGAAATGAAGATGGTCTTCGATGACGGGTTTTTCCATGCCGACCCGCATCCGGGGAACCTGTTCGTGGAGCCCGGCGGGCGGGTGGGGCTGATCGACTTCGGCATGGTGGGGGAGGTGGACGAAAAGCTGCGCAGCCAGCTGTCGGCGCTGTTCATCGGCATTGTCCGGAAGGACCCTGAAAGGATCACCAATGCGCTGGTGCGCATGAACGCCTCCGGGACCAGGGTGAACCGGGTGAAGCTCAGGATGGACCTGGGGCCGCTGATCCGCCTGTACTCAGGCAAGGACCTGGGCACGGCGCCGGTGGGACCCATCATCAGCACCGGACTGGGCATCCTGCGCACCCACCACATCCAGCTCCCGCGCCAGATGGCCCTGCTGCTGAGGATGCTGATCATGACCGAAGGCATGGGTGAGGTGCTGGATCCGGAGTTTCGGCTGGGCCCCACACTGGGCCCTTATGCGCGCAGGATGGCTGTGCTGCAGCTGAACCCCGTCAACTATGCCCGCCGGCTCGGCCGCGCCGGCACGGAGGTCCTGGAGCTGGGCGCGGAACTGCCGGACCAGGCCCGCCGGCTGCTCAACACCCTGGAAATCGAGGGAGTGGAGGTCCACCTGCGCGGCGAGGAACTGCTGCCGCTGGTGATGAGGCTGGAGCGCGTGGGAAACCGGCTGGTGGCGGCCATCTTCGCGTCGGCGTTCATCCGGGGAGTGGGGGAGCTGACACTGGGCGACTCCTCGCGCTGGAAATCGTGGCAGGCTCCGCTGATGAGCGCCGGACTGGCGTCCACCGGGGCATTGGGCGGATACATCGCCTGGACTTCGCGCCGCGCCCGCCTGCGCGGGATGTGAAACAGGTCCGGGGCTGGAAAAGCTCCAGCCCCGGACCTGTTGGTGATGCGTGTTCCGCTATGCGGATTTCCTATGCGGTGGCCGGGCGCACCGGTGCGGCGGCCTTCTTCAGGTCCAGACCGAGTTCCGCCGTCGGGGTGTGCGCGGTTTCCTTGGCCGTGAGGGCGGAAATGGCTGCAATGGCGCAGATGACGGCGGTGAACATGCTGGTCACCACCCATCCGCCGGGTTCCAGCCCGCCGATGGCGGCAACGATGGACGGCGCAAAACCGGCCATCAGGAAGCCGAGCTGCGTGCCGATGGCCAGGCCGGAGAAGCGGACCTTGGCGCTGAACATCTCACCGTAGAAGGACGGCCAGACAGCGTTCGCCGCGGCATAGCCGCAGGAGAAGACGGCAACGGAGAGGGCGAACTGCAGCAGCGTGTTGCCGGACTCCATGGACAGCAGGTAGAACGGCATGATCACCGCGCTGGAGACTGCGCCGTAGACGAAGACCGGTCGGCGCCCGATCCGGTCCGCAAGCCGGCCGAACAGCGGCTGCGTGAACAGTGCAAAGACGTTGCCGGCGACCACGAGCCAGAGCGTAATGTTCGCGTCCACGTTGCCCACCTCGGTGCCGTACTTGATGGCCAGCGTCCCGTACACGGTGGAGACCGCCGCGATGAAGGCGCAGCAGATGACGCGCAGCACGTCGCGCCAGTGGTCCTTGAGCAGGACGCCCACCGGCAGCTTCGCGATCTCGTTGCGCTCCTTGGCCTCCGTGAAGGTGGGGGTTTCGTGCAGCGAGCGGCGGATGAAGTAGGTGACAATAACGACGACGGCGCTCAGCCAGAACGGGATGCGCCAGCCGATGCCGTACTTGATGTCATCCGGCAGGGCAACCACGGGGATAAACACCAGTGCGGCAAGGATCTGACCGCCCTGGGTGCCGGTCAGCGTCCAGGAGGTGAAGAACGAGCGGCGGTTATCGGGTGCGTGTTCCAGGGTCATGGAACTGGCACCGGCCTGCTCGCCGGCGGCGGAAAGGCCCTGCATCAGGCGGCAGAAGACCAGCAGGACAGGTGCCCACCAGCCAATCGTGTTGAAGTCCGGCAGGCAGCCGATCAGGAAGGTGGACGCGCCCATCAGCAACAGGGTGAACATCAGGACCTTCTGGCGGCCCACCCGGTCACCGAAGTGACCGAGGATGACGGCACCGACCGGCCGGGCAATGTAGGCGAAACCAAAGGTGGCGAGCGACATAACGCTGGCCTGGGTGTCGGCGTCCGGGAAGAACACGCGCGGGAAAATCAGCGCGGCCGCGGAACCAAAGATAAAGAAGTCGTAGTACTCGACGGCACTGCCCATAAAGCTGGCAGTGGCGGCCTTGCGCGGGGTTTTGCCCGTCGCTGATCCGGCGGGGGCGGATGCGTCCATTGCATCTCTCCTGACGTGGGGCTGGGGTAGGGGGTGTGCAGGGGCGGGCTCTGCGGAAGCTGCTGCGCTGTGCGGGCCACGTGTGCGGTGTTTGTGCGGCGTGTGCGCCGTGTCTGTGCGGAATGCGCACTTGTGTGCATTGTCCGTACGCTTGAAGTAATGTAGCCCACAGCTAAGGGCCGGGCAAGCTGCGGCGGAATCCGTCCACCGTTCGAAGGAACCGGCCCGCCCACGTATGCACCGGAAGGAACATCGCCATGAGCGGCACCGAGGAATCATTCGTTGTCGGATTGATCGGGGAAGGTATCACGGCTTCCCTCACTCCTCCCATGCATGAAAGGGAAGCCGATCAGCAGGGCCTGCGCTACATCTACCGGCCCATCGACCTCACCGCACTGGGCCGCCCGGGCTCCGACGTCGGAGCCCTGCTGCGGGCAGGGCGGGATCTGGGGTTCAACGCCTTTAACGTTACCCATCCCTGCAAGCAATTGGTCCGGGCAGAGCTGGATGAAGTCTCCGACGACGCCGCCCGGCTGGGTGCAGTCAACACCGTCCTGATCCGGGAGGGCAGGTTCATTGGACACAACACCGATTTCTCGGGCTTCGGCGGGGCGCTGGCCAGCGGGCTTCCGGATGCCGCACTGGACTCGGTGGTCCAGCTGGGCGTGGGCGGGGCCGGCGCGGCCGTGGCCTATGCCCTCCTCAAGGCGGGAACCGGCAGGCTGACCCTGCTGGACCTGGACGCCGATCGTGCCGCAGAACGGGCAGCCGCGCTGTCCGGGCTCTTCCCGGACCAGCAGATAACCGCCGGTACCCCGGCGGACCTTCCCGCCGTCCTGCCCGGCGCGGACGGACTGGTCCATGCCACGCCCGTGGGGATGCATTCGCACCCCGGCATCGCAGTGGATCTGGACCTGCTCAACCCCTCGCAGTGGGTGGCCGACGTCGTTTACCGGCCGGTGGAAACGGAACTGATCCGCGGCGCCCGGGAACGGGGCTGCCGGGTGCTGGACGGCGGCCGGATGGCAGTGGGCCAGGCAGTGGATGCCTTTGAACTGATTACCGGCATCCGGCCGGACGGCGTCCGCATGCTGGCCCACTTCCACGAACTGATCGAACAGGGCCGCTGAGGGCCTGGACCGGAGCATCATGCGCACTTCAATTGCCACCGTCTGCCTGAGCGGGACGCTCGAAGAGAAAATGCGGGCCTGTGCGGACGCCGGTTTCGACGGCATCGAAATCTTCGAGCCGGACCTGCTGGTGTCCCCGTCCAGTCCGGAGCAGATCCGCGCCCTGGCGGACACCCTCGGCCTGACCCTGGACCTGTACCAGCCGTTCCGTGATTTCGAGGGTGTGGAAGGTCCCCAGCTGGAGGCCAACCTGGACCGGGCCCGGGCAAAGTTCGAGCTGATGAACCGCCTGGGGATCGGGACCATGCTGTTGTGCAGCAACGTGGGCACGGCGACCATCGACGACGACGCCGCCGTAGCGGAGCAGCTGCGCCGGCTGGGAGAGCTGGCGGCGGGCTACGGAGTGAGAGTTGCCTACGAGGCCCTTGCCTGGGGGCGCTATGTCAGCGACTTCGAGCATGCCCAGCGCATCGTGGACCTCGCCGACCACCCGCAGATCGGCACCTGCCTGGACAGCTTCCACATCCTTTCCCGCGGCTGGGACCCGGCCGCCATCGAGAAAATCCCGGCGGAGAAGATCTTCTTCGTCCAGCTCGCCGACGCTCCGCAGCTGTCCCTGGACGTTCTCTCGTGGAGCCGGCATTACCGGGTCTTTCCCGGCGAGGGCGCGTTCGACCTGGTCCGCTTTATGGCCCACCTGGTCCGCAGCGGCTACGACGGACCGGTCTCCCTGGAGATCTTCAACGACGTGTTCCGGCAGACCGCCGAGGACCGCACTGCGGTGGACGCCATGCGGTCGCTGATCTGGCTGGAGGAGCGCACGGCGTCGTACCTGGCCCGCCACGACGGCGCCGCGGGCTACCCGATGTCGCTGGCCACCCTGCCCGGCGTTGCCGAGCCCACCGGATTCAACTTCGCCGAGGTGAAGGCCGAAAACGCGGAGACGGTCTCCGCGCTCCTGCACCAGCTGGGCTTTACCTTCGCCGGGCGGCACCGCACCAAACCGGTGCAGCTCTGGACCTCCGGTGCGGCCCGGGTGATCATCAACGGGCAGCAGGCCGGCGGCATGGAGCCGGGCATCTCCGCGCTGGGCCTGGATGTGCAGAACCCGCAGGCCGCGGCCTCCCGGGCGGTACAGCTGCGCGCGCGGCCGGTAAGCCGGCGCAGCCAGGCCGACGAGCAGGTGCTGCAGGCCGTCTTCGCCCCGGATTCAACGGAGATCTTCCTCTGCGAAGCCACAGCCGACGGTACTGCCGCGTGGGCGGACGAGTTCGGCCCGGCGGTCCCGGCGGAACCCGGGGAAAGCTCCGCGGCGCCGCCCCTGATTTCTTCCATCGACCACATCAACCTGTCCCAGCCCTGGCAGCACTTCGACGAAGCGGTGCTCTTCTACGAGTCCACGCTTTCCCTGACGCCCATTGCCTCGCAGGAGGTCCCCAGCCCCATGGGCCTGGTCCGCAGCCAGGTGATGCGCAGCGCCGACGGCGGGGTACGGCTGGCATTGAACATCGCTCCGTTGATCGTGGAATCCGAACCCGGCGGCGCGGAATACCCCCAGCATGTGGCCTTCACTTCCACTGACCTGGTCGCCACGGCCCGCCTGGCGGTCGAGCGGGGGCTGCGGTTCCTGCCGGTGCCGGCCAATTACTACGAGGACCTGGCCGCGCGTTTCCGGCTCGATCCGGGCTTCCTGGCCGAACTGCAGGACCTGAACCTGCTCTATGACCGCGACGGCGACGGCGAATTCCTGCACTTCTACACGGGCACGGTGGGTAACGTGTTCTTCGAAGTGGTGGAGCGCCGCGGCGGCTATGAAGGCTACGGTGCGCCCAATGCACCGGTGCGGCTGGCCTCCCAGTACCTCGCGTCCCGGGGTGAAGCGAAACCGAAGGCGGGCTAAGTGGAGGCCGCAGACGGCTATTACGTGAAGTCGGTGGAGAAGGCCTTCGCCGTGCTGGGAGCCTTCACCCTGAACGTGCCCGAGCATACGGTCAGCTCGGCCGCCGCTGCCGCCGGGATCAGCCGGGCTGCCTCGCGCCGGTTCCTCCTCACGCTCCGGGACCTCGGCTACCTCGGTTTTGACGGGACCACCTTCCGGCTGGCGCCGCGCACCCTGGACATCGGATCCTCGTTCCTGGCGCACCTGTCACTGCCGCATGCGGCCGAGCCGCACCTGAAACAACTCTCCGCGGACCTGGGCGAGACGACGTCGCTGTGCATCCTGGACGGGGCCGACGTCGTCTACGTTTCGCGGGTCACCTCTGCGCGGCTGGTACGGGTGGCGGTGAACGTAGGGACGCGTTTCCCGGCCTGGGCCACCTCCATGGGCAGGGTGCTGCTGGCGTCGCTGCCCGAGGCGGAACAGGAGGCCTATTTCAGCACGGTGGAACTTCAGCCCTTCACCGCGCACAGCGTCCGCACCGTCCAGGAACTGCGGGCGTCAGTGCGCGAGGCCGGCGAGCAGGGCTGGTCACGCGTGGCCGATGAGCTGGAGGACGGACTGCGGGGCGTGGCCGTTCCGGTCCGCAGCGGCGACGGCACAGTGGTGGCCGCCGCCAACGTGTCGCTGCAGCTGCACAGCTCGGAACGGGCCCAGGAGACGGTGGTCCCGCCGCTGCGGGCCGCCGCAGAGCGGATAAGCCGTGACCTCGGCTAGTCGCTGTACTCGCTGGCCTTGTAGATGCTCAAGCCCAGTGCCGCGGCAACCTGGGCCACCGCCCGCTGTGCCTTGACGCTGTTGCCCGCGTCGTCCAGCGGGGGCGCGAAGCCGGCAATGGCGAGTTTGCCGGGCATAACCGCCAGGATGCCCCCACCCACCCCGCTCTTCGCCGGCAGCCCCACCCGGTAGGCCCAGTCGCCGGAGGCGGTGTACATCCCCTCCATCGTGATTTCGGCGAGCATTGCCGGGATGTTCCCCGCCTGCACCACCCGGTCCCCGCTGAGAGGGTTCACGCCGCGGTTCGCGATGGTGGCTCCCATGGCTGCCAGGTCCCGCGCAGTAACGAGGGTGGAACACTGCCGGGTATACACGTCACAGGCTTCCATCGGATCGGAGTACATGGTGCCGCCCGAATACAGCAGCCAGGCAATGGCCCGGTTATGGAAGTTGGTTGACTGCTCGGAGTCATTCACCTCGTCACTCAGCCTGATTCTCCGGCCGGCGAATGCACTCTGGACCTGCAGGATCGCCTCCCACTTATCCTCGGCATTATCGCCGGGAATCAGGGAAACCGTGGACATGGCCCCCGCGTTGACCAGGGGCGAGACTGGAGTGTCACCGTGGAGCGCAACGGAGATCACCGAGTTGAACGGCTCCCCGGTAGGATCCGCACCCACCTTTTCCTGGAAGGTTTCCAGTCCCACCTGTTCCATCGCCCACGCCATGGAGAAAACCTTCGAAATGGATTCCAGGGCGAACTCGAATCCCGTGTCGCCGGCTTCGAACAGCTGGCCGTCAGCGGTCATCGCGCAGACCCCGAAAAGATCCGGGTTCACCGACGCCAGATACGGGATGTAACCGGCGTTCCTGCCTCCCGAATCGTTCCGGTGGTCCGCATACGCTGTCCTGACGGCGGATTCAATGGCGGCGGCATCGAGTTTCATACCGCTGAACTCCCGCCCTGCCTGCCGCCGTCGTCGTGCGAGAACATCACCGGCGAACCGGAGGACTCGGCTTCCCGCGTCAGCTGCTGGGTGGAGATGCTGGACTCGGTGACCGTCCCGGGATGCGTGTGCTCAATCTGCCAGGTGAACGGAACGAACTCACTGCCCTGGTCCCGCCAGTGCGGCTTGCGGAACGCGTAGATAACGAACGGCAGGATCACCATCACCGCCGCTCCACCCACGAGGATGCCGACATACACCGCCGGGGAACCGACCGAAATCTGGTCGGGCGGGATGAAGCTGAAGGCAAAGGCCATCAGCGAACCGAGGAATCCGACGCCGCCGATGATCCACATTCCGACGTCGCCGCCCGGCACCCGGTAGGGCCGCGGGCGGTTCGGCTGGCTGTAGCGCAGGTAAATCGCGGCAGCGAACATCAGCATGTACATGATGAGGTACAGGATCACCGTCAGCTGGCTCAGGATCTGGTAGGCGGCCTGGACCGAGGGAAGCACCACGTAGGTCAGGCCCAGCGCAGTGACCATAAAGGCCTGGAAGAACAGGATGTGGGTGCCCATTCCGTTCTTATTGGTGTGCTGCCAGAAGCGGGGCAGGTAGCCTGCCTTCGCCACGGCAAGCATGCCGGTGGACGGACCGGCGACCCAGGTCACCACGCCCGCGAGTACGCCGATCAGCAGCATAAAGGCGACTATGGGCCCTGCCCAGCCGATGCCGGCCCATTCGAACATGTCGTTGTAGGAGGTCAGCAGGCTCTGGGTGAGGTTGATATCGGCCTGCGGCACCACGAACGCGATGGCCAGCGTTCCCAGCACGAAGATAATGACCGTCCCTGCCGCCGCAGTCAGCACGGCGATCGGGTAGTCCCGGGTGGGGTTCCTGACCTCTTTCACGTGGATCGCGTTCATTTCCATGCCGGCGTAGAAAAGGAAGATCGACGCAGCCAGTACCACGTTGGAGAAGTTGCCGAAGTCGGGAAGGAGTTCGCCCCAGCCCATCTGTATCTGCGGGGTATTGCCCGCAAAGAAATAGGCGAAACCGAGCACAATCAAAATCACGGCCGGGATGATGGTGCCGATGATGCCGCCCCACTGGCTCACCCGGGAGAAGGCCTTCGCCCCCCGGAAGGCGATAAACGTCGCCAGCCAGTACACCACCAGGACCACCACGAGGACGAACAGCTTGTTTCCGGCGAGCTGGGCGTCCAGGTTCTGGTTCTCCCCGGTATAGGCCAGCGACACCGCGCCGAACGTCAGCACGGTCGGGAACCAGATGGTGACCTCGATGAACAGCATAAACATGGCCAGGAAGGCCCAGCGCGGGCCGAATGCCTCGCCGACCCAGCGGAACACCCCGCCCGTCTCCGGCCAGCCCGTAGCCAGTTCGGCGGCCACGATGGACACCGGAATCAGGAACACGACGGCGGCCAGGACGTAGTAGAAAATGGAACTCAGCCCGTACTCGGCCTCCGATGGAAGACCGCGGAGACTGACCACGGCGACGATGTTCATCACCGCCAGGGCGCCGATGGTGATCTGTGCATTCTGCTTCGACTTCGCCCGCTGTGTTTCTGATGCGGAGGGATTTGCTGCCTTCGAATCGCTCATTTTAACCCACCTCCTGGATTAGTGATGGAATCCGGGGTGCTCCGCCTCGCGGGGCATCGGGGCGCTCAGCCGCTCGAGGTACGTCGTTTCGCGTCGGATGTCCGCCAGCAGCTTTTCCGCGAGGTCCATGCTGAGGCCGTTGCGGACCACAATCCGTTCCACCGTGAGGTTGGAGAGATCGTCCGGCAGGGGATAGGCGGGCACCAGCCAGCCCCGGGTGCGGAGCCGGTCCGCCAGGTCATACAGGTTCCACTTGTCCGTATGGCCTTCCTTAAGGCGCCAGGCGAAGACCGGGATGTCGGAACCGTCGTTCCACAGCTCGAAGGGGCCCATTTCCGAGATCGCGCCGGACAGGTGCAGTGCAACGTCCTGGGATGCCTGTTGGATCCGCGCATAGCCGTCGCGGCCCAGGCGCAGGAACAAGTAAAACTGCAGGACCACCTGGGCGCCGGGGCGGGAGAAGTTGAGGGCAAAGGTCGGCATGTCACCGCCGAGGTAGCTGACGTAGAAAATCAGGTCCTCCGGAAGCCACTGCCGTTCCCGCCAGACCACCCAGCCGAGGCCGGGATAAACCAGGCCGTATTTATGGCCGGAGGTGCTGATCGAGTGGACCCGTTCGAGGCGGAAGTCCCACTCGAGGTCCTGCTGGATGAAGGGTGCGATCATGGCGCCGGACGCCCCGTCCACGTGGATGGGAATGTCCAGGCCGGTGGAGGACTGGATCTCGTCCAGCTTGGCGGCGATCTGCTGTACCGGCTCATACATGCCGGTGTAGGTCACGCCCATGATGGCAACGACGCCGATGGTGTTTTCGTCAACGTAGTTTTCCAGCTCGAAGCCGTCCAGGCATTTGTGCTCCTCGCTGATGGGCACCAGCCGCGGCTCGACGTCGAAGTAGTTGCAGAACTTCTCCCAGCACACCTGTACGGCTGAACTCATCACGAGGTTCGGCTTGTCCGTCGGTTTTCCCTCGCTGCGGCGCCGGTGCTGCCAGAGCCGCTTAAACGCCAGCCCGCCCAGCATGCAGGCTTCCGAGGAACCGACGGTCGAGGTGCCGATGGTTTGTTCCGGCGAGGGTGAATGCCAGAGATCGGCAAGGATCCGCCAGCAGTTCTGCTCTATCTGCGCGGTCTGCGGGTATTCGTCCTTGTCGATCATGTTCTTGTCGAACGTCTCGCTGTAGAGCCGGTTCGCGTGGTCGTCCATCCACGTGCTAACGAAGGTCGCCAGGTTCAGCCTGGCGTTACCGTCCAGCATGGTTTCGTCATGGACAATCTGGTACGCGGTCTCCGGGAGCATCTCGCCGTCGTTCAGCCGAAACTTCGGTGCGGCGGTCTCCTCGCCCGGACGGGCAAAAAGCGGGTTGACGGAAAGCTGATCGGGATTGTTCTGCGCCATTTTGGAAGCCTCTCATCGACGGCATGCTCGCCGGCATCAAGCCGTAGTGGACGGCGGTCGGAATCCTCACAGGGCTGCGCGCAGAAAAAACTATACGCACGCCGAAAACCCATGACTAGGCTTCGGACGCCGACAGCCGGGACCAGTGGCAAAACGGCGGGAAAGCCTGTTCCCGGCCCGGGTTTCCCCGGTTTTCCATTGAGGACCGCCGGGCCGCGGACGTACCCTTGCGGCACCGCTTGTTCCGCCCGGCGGACCGGGCACCAGAGAAGGAGATATCCATGGCTTCCCTTGCACGGCGCGAGCGTTTTGAACTGCCGGACCAGGTCCGCAAATTCTTCGAAGGGGACTGGGAGGTTCCGGCCTTCCCCGTCGAGGAATACCAGGACGGCTCCAGCATGGTCATCCGGGCAGAACTGCCCAACATCAATCCCGAACAGGACCTGGACGTCACGGTCAGTGACGGTGTCCTGCACATCAAGGGGGAGCGGAAGGAGCAAACGGAGCACAAGGGCCGGCACGGCTACCGGTCCGAGTTCCGCTACGGGTCATTTACCAGGGAGATAGCGCTGCCGTCCGGTGCCAGCCAGGACAACGTCACGGCAACCTATAACGACGGCGTCCTGGAAATCCGCGTGCCGGTCCCCGAGGTTGGACCGACATCAACCAAGGTTCCCATCTCGCGGGGCTAGGCCTGCCTTCCCGCCACGGGGCACCAGGGGTCCATATGGCTGTCCAGTCCGCAGAACGCAGGAGCAGGAGGAAGTTCCCGGACTGGCTGTTGGTTGCCACCCTGGGATGCGGCGGGATTGTGGTCTCGCTCGAAAAGACGGCGGTGGTTCCGCTGCTGCCGGAATACCCCCGGATTTTCGGCGTCACCACTGATGATGTGTCCTGGATGGTGACCGTAACGCTGCTCTCCGCCGCGGTGGCCACCCCCATTGTTTCCCGGCTGGCGGACATGTACGGGAAACGCAGGATGCTGCTGGTGGCAATGGTCCTGATGGTTGCCGGTGCCTTCACGGCCTCGATCGGAGGGACGTTCACCTGGGCGCTGGTCGGCCGCGGGCTGCAGGGTGCCGCCGGTGCCGTGATTCCGGTGGGGATCAGCATCCTCCGGGACGCCCTGCCGCAGCAGAAGATCGCCGGAGCGGTTGCGCTGATGAGCGCCAGCTTCGGCATCGGCAGCGCCCTGGGCCTGCCCCTCGCCGGGCTGGTCTACCAACGGCTGGGGTGGCAGGCCACGTTCTGGGTGGTGGGGGTCATCGGCGTTGTGCTGATAGCCGCCGTCGTCCTTTTTGTTCCGGAGTCGAAGGTCCGTACCCCGGCACGGTTCGATTACGCCGGGGCCGTGCTGCTGTCTGCGGGGATGACTGCGGTGCTGCTGGCCATCACCAAGGGCGGGGTCTGGGGATGGACCAGTTATCCGGTCCTCGGCCTTTTTGCCGCGGCGGCCGTTTCCTTCGCTTTGTGGTTCCCCGCAGAGCTACGCAACGGCCAGCCCTTGGTGGACCTCCGGACCTCCGCCCGCCGACCGGTGCTGCTGACCAACATCGGAGCGGTCCTGGTCGGGTTTTCGATGTACGCCAACATGCTGGTCACCACGCAGCAGCTGCAGCTGTCGGGGGAGACCGGATACGGCTTCGGCCTGAGCGTGCTGGCGGCCGGGCTGACCATGATCCCGTCAGGGCTGGCGATGGTGGCGGCTGCACCGGTTTCCGCCAGGATCACCAACACGTACGGAGCCAGGGCAACCCTGGTGACGGGCTGCGCCGTTATGGCTGCCGGCTACCTGGCACGTGTCCTCTTCGTGCATTCGGTAACCGAAATCATTGTGGGAGCGGTCATCGTGTCCATCGGCACGGCAATCTCCATGGCCGCCATGCCGACCATCATCATGAGCAACGTTCCGCTGACGGACACGGCCGCGGCGAACGGCCTCAACACCCTGCTCCGCTCCGTTGGCACCTCCACCTGCAGCGCCGCCGTGGCGACCATCCTCGCCTCGCTGACGGTGAGAATTTCAGGCAGCACCTTCCCCGGCCTGGACGCCTTCCGAACCATTTTCGTGTTGGCCGGTTTCGCCGCCCTGGCTGCCACCGGCGTCGCCTGCCTGATCCCGTCCGCCCGCCGGCACGAGGCCACGCATCCGGACCTGCACGCCGTTCCCGGCCGGCCGGAGCCGCAGCGGGCGGATGAAAAGCGGGAGATTATGGTCCGCGGACGGCTGCTTGCGGCACCGGACGGCAGGCCCGTGGGCCGGGGGACCGTCACCGTTGTGGACAGTGACGGGCGGCCGGTGGACTGGGACCGGGCGGACGACGACGGCCGGTACGCGGTCCTGCTTCCCGGAGAAGGACGCTACGTCATGGTGGCCAGCCACGTCCGCTGGCGGCCCGTTTCCGAAGTGCTGGCTTTCCCCGATGCTTCCGCTGACCATGACATCCACTTCCGCCGGCCCATGCTTCTCACCGGCCGGGTCCGGCACGCCGGCAGGGCCGTGCCCGACGCGCTTATCATCCTGGTCCGGCCGGGAGGAGCGGCGTCCGCATCCACCCGATCGGACACCGGCGGCAACTACGAGCTGGCCCTGCCCGGACCCGGCGTCTATATCCTCAGCGTCCTCGAGCCGGACGGTCAGACCACGCACAGCCGCAGGGTGGTGCTGCCCGCGCCGGACACCGTGATCGACGTCGATCTCGGAGGCCGGGAGCCGCGCACCGGCCTGAAGATCTGAGCCCGCGCTGCCGTACGCGAGATCAAGGGCACATCCGCCGCTTTGGTGCGCGCCCGCCCAAGCGCATACGATCAATCTGGCGTAAAGCGGGCGCCGGCAGTTCTACGTGCCGGGGCATGACCCGCTGCGCGGATTCTTTCACTCGTCTTTAGATAGGGTATTTGGTGGACCTCACCCTCATGGTCGCGCTGGTGATCGCGCTAGCACTATTCTTCGACTTCACCAACGGTTTTCATGACACCGCCAACGCGATGGCCACCCCCATCGCCACCGGTGCCATCAAACCAAAAACCGCCGTCGCACTGGCGGCCGTGCTTAACCTGGTGGGTGCCTTCCTCTCCACGGAGGTAGCCAAAACCATTTCCGGCGGACTCATCAAGGAAGGTGAAGGCGGGATCCAGATAACCCCGGTCATGATTTTCGCCGGCTTGATGGGCGCAGTCATCTGGAACCTGATCACCTGGCTGCGGGGACTGCCGAGCAGTTCCTCCCACGCCCTGTTCGGCGGCCTCATCGGTGCCGCCATAGTCGGTGCCGGATTCGGTTCGGTTGATTACTCCGTGCTGATGTCCAAGGTTGTCCTGCCGGCGCTGATCGCTCCGTGCATCGCCCTGTTCGTGGCTTACCTCGCCACCAAGCTGGCGTACCGGATCACCCGCCGGCATGATCCCGACTCAGGCAACAAGCTTCCCCGCAAGCGCGGCGGCTTCCGTTACGCCCAGATCTTCTCCTCCTCCCTGGTCGCCCTGGCACACGGCACCAACGACGCCCAGAAGACGATGGGCGTGATCACCCTTGTCCTGGTTGCCGGCGGCCTGCAGACCTCCGGGACCGGCCCCGAGTTCTGGGTCATCGCAGCCTGTGCCATTGCCATTGCCGCCGGAACCTACGCCGGTGGCTGGCGCATTATCCGCACCATGGGAACCGGCCTGACCGAGGTCAAGCCGGCACAGGGCTTTGCTGCCGAAACCAGTACGGCCGCTGCCATCCTGGCGTCATCCCACCTGGGCTTCGCACTGTCCACCACCCAGGTCGCCTCCGGCTCCGTCATCGGTTCGGGCCTGGGCCGCAAGGGCGCCGAGGTCCGCTGGGGCACTGCCGGCAAGGTCGGCGCCGGCTGGCTCCTCACGCTTCCCGCCGCCGCCGCCATGGGTGCCATCTCGGCGCTCATCGCGTCCATCGGCACTGCAGGCGTGGTCGCAATCACCATCCTCGGAACCCTCACCGTCCTGGGCATCTTCCTGTGGTCCCGCCGCAGCCCGGTGAACCACGACAACGCGGTGAGCGACATTGAAAATGCCGGCGAAGTGGTTCGCATCAAGAAGCGCCGCGGCAAAAACACCGACAAGGGCAAGAACGGCAACAACGGCAACAACAGCAACTCCGGCAGGAACGGCAGTGCCGCTGCCAAGGTCAAGGAAGGTTCCAAATGAACATCCACTGGATGGACTACCTGACGGTCTTCGGCGTCACACTGCTCGCCGCACTGACCGTGGTCTGCATCTATTCGTTCGGGGTCCGCCTGTACGCCGTCTCGCTCGATGCGGATACCGCTTCCACCCCGCGCAACCGCGTCGCCCTGGCGAAGGCCGGAGCGTTCGCCTGCTTCGCACTCAGCGCTGTAGCCGTACTGTTCGGAATTTACCTGATTGTCCCGGCGCTGCACGGCTAGGATTTCAGCGCCGGCAACACTTCCGGCATAGCAAAGGCCCGCAGGATCATTTGATCCTGCGGGCCTTTTACATTGGTGGAGCCTAGTTCTGCGAAGGAGCCTCGTAGAACGGGTAGTCCGTGTAGCCCTCGGGACCGAATGAGTAGAACGTCGCGGCGTCCGGCGTGTTCAGCGGCAGGTCTTCCTGCCAGCGGCGCACCAGGTCCGGGTTGGCAATGGCAGGACGGCCCACGACGACGGCGTCGCCCAGTCCGTCGTCCATCATGGCCAGGGCTTCCTCGCGGGTGGTGAGGGGGCCGAAGCCGGTGTTGAGCAGCACCTTGCCGCCGAAGCGGGTGCGCAGGGCCTGCACCAGGTCACCGGCGGGATCGCGGTGCAGGATGCTCAGGTACGCAAGTCCGAGCGGAGCCACGGCATCCAGCAGGGCGCCGTAGGTGGCGAGCACATCCTCTGCGTCCATCTCCAGGCAGCCCTGGACATTGTGTTCGGGGGAAATCCGCAGGCCCACCCGGTCGGCGCCGATCTCGGCCGCCACGGCCTGAATCGTTTCGATGACGAACCGGGCACGGTTCTCCGGGCTTCCGCCGTAGTTGTCCGTACGCTGGTTAGCTACCGGGGAGAGGAATTCGTGCAGCAGGTAGCCGTTGGCTCCGTGCAGTTCCACGCCGTCGAACCCGGCATCCACCGCTGCCCGGGACGCACGGACGAAGTCTGCGGTGACGGAAGCCAGTTCGCCGGTTTCCAGCGCGCGGGGCACCGTGTACGCCTGCTTACCCTCGTAGGTGTGGGACATTCCGTCCACGGCAATGGCGCTCGGAGCCACCAGGTCCAGCCCGCCGTTGATGTTCGGGTGGGTCACCCGGCCCGCGTGCATTACCTGCGCAACAATGCGGCCGCCCGCTGCATGCACGGCGTCGGTGACCTTCCGCCAGCCCTGAAGCTGTTCCGGATCCACGAGTCCGGGCTGGCCCGGGAAACCCTGCCCTTCGCGGCTGGGGTAGGTGCCTTCGCTGACGATCAGGCCGAGGGAGGCCCGCTGGCTGTAGTGCTCAACCATCATCGGGCCGGGGATTCCGTCGCGGCCGGCGCGCTGGCGGGTCAGCGGAGCCATTACGAGGCGGTTGGACAGCTCAAAGCTGCCCGCGGTCATCGGGGAAAACAAGTTCACTAAATAACTCTTCCTATAGTTTGCCGCCGCCGGGACCGCTGAGGCAGGCCCGGGAACGGCAGTCATGTTCCACAGGCGGCAACCGGGACCCTGCTGAACCTATTCCGCCCGGGGCGTGTTCTGTGGTGCAGCCCATATCTGTCCGGCCGCCGGATGGCTAGCATGGCGGCATGGTCCGGACTGTGTATTACGCCTCGGTTTCCCTGGACGGCTTCACCGCTGACGACGTCACCGGCCCGGAGGAAAACCGCGGGTTCCGGGTGGCCGAATCACCGGCCAACGCCGGCGCCGTCGTTATGGGAGCAGGTACTTACGGCCGGCTGCAGCGGCAGGTGGAAGAGACCGGTTCCCCCGTGTGGGACTGTCCGCCCGGCCCGGTCTGGGTTTACACCCACCACGAATTTCCCGGCATCCCCGGCGCGGACATCATGTTTGTCCGGGGTCCGGTGGATGAATTCGCGGCGGACATCTCGGACTCGGCCAACGGCGGGGACGTCTGGCTGCGCGGTGCCGGCCTGGCCGGCCAGTACCTGCACCACGGGTTGCTGGACGAACTGCGCCTGGTGGTGCATCCGGTCCTGCTGGGGCAGGGCCGTTCGCTCCTGCCCCCTGCGGCTGCACGCTCGGCGGTGCTGCTCAGCTCCCTGCCGTCCGCTGACGGCAGCGTACGGCTGTGTTACGGGATCCGCGCCGGGCGGGAGCGCTAGGCAATGCTGCCGGCCCTGCGCCTTCCGGACAGCTAATGCCGCCTGCCCTCCGCCTTCCGGACAGCTAATGCTGCCTGCCGGACCGTTAGGGCGCATCAGCTGTACGGAAGGTGGAGATTTCGGGCCGACCCCCAACGGTGCCAGCTAGCGGGACTCGCGGATCATGTTCGTAATGCGGGCCGTGGACAGCCTGCGGCCATCCTCGTCGGTCATAACCACTTCGTGGGTCGCCAGCGTATTGCCCAGGTGAAGGGCGGTGGCCGTGCCGGTGACCAGCCCGGAGGATGCGGACCGGTGGTGCGTGGCGCCGATTTCAATCCCGACCGCATGCCGCCCGGGTCCGGCATGTATTCCGGCTCCAAAGGAACCCAGGGTTTCGGCGAGGACCAGATGCGCGCCGCCGTGCAGGATGCCTGCCACCTGTTCGTTGCCCTCCACCGGCATAGTGGCAACCAGCCGCTCGGGGGACATCTCCAGGAAACGGATGCCCATCTTTACCACCAGCCGGCCGACGCCGTGGGCGGACAGCCAGTCATGCATCTCCTCCGGAACGCCGGCGTCGATCAGTTCCTGCTTGTGGGGGTTGGTATCGGCCCCGTGGCCGGCTGTGCCCGGCGTGAAAATCTCGCTCATGGCCACTAGGCTTGCACTTGTGAGTGAATCTACCAAACTGGCCGCAACCCCCCTTAGCACCAACATTACGAGCGACACGGAAGACGGCGCAGGCAGCAGCACCGGGAACGGCACTCCTGCCGGCGAAAACCAAAGCACCCCGCCTGCAGCGGCCGCTTCCCTGGGAGCCGTGAATGCCGGGGGCCACAACCGGCTGCTGGTGATTGACGGGCACTCCATGGCGTTCCGGGCCTTCTATGCGCTCCCCGCCGAGAACTTCTCCACGGACACCGGCCAGCACACCAACGCCGTCTACGGTTTCACCTCCATGCTGATCAACCTGATCAAGGAGGAGAAACCCACTCACGTTGCCGTCGCGTTTGACCTGGACACGCCTACGTTCCGATCCGAGGAATACACCGAGTACAAGGGCGGCCGAAATAAGACGCCCGAGGAGTTCCACGGGCAGATTGACCTGATCATCAAGGTCATGGAAGCCATGCGCATTCCCACCCTGTCCATGGACGGCTATGAAGCGGACGACATCCTGGCGACGCTGGCGGAAAAGGCGTCCGCCCTGAACTGGGACGTCATGGTGGTCTCGGGCGACCGGGACGCCTTCCAGCTGGTGGATGACCACGTCACCGTGTTCTACCCCAAGAAGGGTGTTTCGGACCTGCCGCGCATGGACGCCGCAGCTGTGGAAGCCAAATACCTGGTCCCCCCGGACAAATACTCCGACCTCGCCGCCCTCGTGGGCGAGAGCGCCGACAACCTGCCCGGCGTCCCGGGCGTTGGGCCCAAGACCGCTGCGAAGTGGATCAAGCTCTACGGCGGGCTCGAAGGCATCCTCGAGAACCTGGACTCCATCAAGGGCAAGGTGGGCGACTCCCTGCGCGAGAACATCGAGGACGTCAAACGGAACCGGCGCCTGAACCGGCTGCTGCGGGACCTGGACCTGCCCGTGGACCTGGAGGCCATGGCGGCCCGGCGGCCGGACCGGGAAGCCATCGAGGAACTCTTTGACGCCCTGCAGTTCAACGCGCTGCGCAAACGGCTCTTCGACGTCTACGGGGAAGATGAAGGCGAGGCCGCCGCGCACGCCGAAGTGGCCGCCCCTGAACACAGCATCATCACCGATGCCGCGGAGCTGGACGGCTGGTTCCGTGCCGCCAACCAGGCCCGCACCGCCGTGCAGCTGGTGACGGAGGGTGCCGCCGGGGCGCGCGACGTCGTCGGCATTGCCCTGGTGACGGACGCATCGGCCGCGTACGTTCCCCTGACCGAGCTCGACGCCGCCGCCGAGCAGGTACTGGCGGCCTGGCTGGCGGATCGGGATGCACCCAAGGTGGTGCACGATTTCAAGGAGGCCTACAAGGCACTGGCTGCCCGCGGCCTGCACCTGGCCGGCGAGGTCGATGACACGGCCATCTCCGGCTACCTGATCCAGCCGGACCGCCGCAGCTACGAGCTGGCGGACCTGGCGCAGTACCACCTGAAGATGAACATTGTTCCCGCGGCGGCCGCCACCAACCAGCTTGAACTGTCCCTCGGGGACGAAGACGCGGCAACACCCGCCGTGTCCAAGGCGTTTGCCGCCCTGCGGCTGAGCGAGCACTTTGCCGGCCAGCTCGTGGAGCGCGGCGCCAACCAGCTGCTCGGCGGACTGGAACTTCCGCTGTCCGAGGTCCTCGCGGAAATGGAGCTCGCCGGTATTGCGGTGTCCTCCGAGAAGCTGGACCGGCTGCTGGACGATTTCAGCGCCACCATCACCCGCGCAAGCGAGGAAGCGTTCCGGATCATCGGCAAGGAGATCAACCTCGGGTCCCCGAAGCAGCTGCAGGCCGTCCTCTTCGACGAACTCGGCCTGCCGAAGACGAAGAAGATCAAGACGGGGTACTCCACCGACGCCGATGCGCTGACGGACCTGATCGTCAAGACCGGGCATCCGTTCCTGGAACAGCTCCTCGCCTTCCGCGACGCGTCCAAGCTGCGTTCCACCGTTGAGGGGCTGCGGAAGTCCGTGGCCGACGACGGCCGCATCCACACCACGTACGCCCAGACGGTGGCCGCCACCGGACGGCTGTCCTCCGTCAACCCGAACCTGCAGAACATCCCGATCCGCTCCGAAGAGGGCCGGCGCATCCGCGAAGTGTTCGTGGTCGGTGAGGGCTACGATTCGCTGCTCACCGCGGACTACTCGCAGATCGAAATGCGGATCATGGCCCACCTCTCCGGTGACGAAGGGTTGATCTCCGCCTTCAAGGCGGGCGAGGACCTGCACCGCTTTGTCGGATCGCACGTGTTCAATGTGGCTCCCGAAGAAGTCACCAGCGCCATGCGTTCCAAGGTCAAGGCCATGTCCTACGGCCTGGTCTACGGCCTGAGTTCGTTCGGCCTGTCCAAGCAGCTGGCCATCCCGGTGGACGAAGCCCGCACCCTGATCCGCGACTACTTTGAGCGTTTCGGTGCCGTGCGAGACTACCTGCGCGGCGTCGTCGAGCAGGCACGCAAGGACGGTTTCACCTCCACCATCGAGGGCCGCCGCCGCTACCTGCCGGATCTGTCCAGCGACAACCGGCAGCTGCGCGAAATGGCGGAACGTGCCGCACTCAACGCGCCCATCCAGGGCTCCGCGGCGGACATCATCAAGAAAGCTATGCTCGGCGTTGACGCGGAACTGAAGGCACAGGGCCTGAAGTCCCGTATGCTGCTGCAGGTCCACGATGAACTGGTGCTGGAAATCGCCGCCGGGGAGCGGGATGCGGTGGAAAAGCTGGTGCGGGCACAGATGGGCTCGGCCGCGGATCTTTCCGTTCCGCTGGACGTCTCCGTGGGCGAGGGCATCAGCTGGCACGAGGCAGGGCACTAGGCGGGAGGGACCCGCAGCATAGCCACAGGGGGAACCATGGGTACGGACCAGGGCAGCGGCAGCACCACCGACGGGCTCCGGTTTGAGTCCTTCCCTGCCGGGTACGACGCCGCGGACCCGGCGAAGGCCGACGACCTCACGGCCAGATGGTTCGATGCCGTCAACCTTGGCTTCCACGAGGACCGCACCAAGGAAGAGCGGCTGCCGGCCCAGGTGGAGGGCTACCTGCGGGACGGGCGCATCCTGACCGCGGTGTACGACGGCGACCTGCCGGAGTACGCCTGGGATCCGGCCGTGCCTGTTGCCACCTACGGGACCATGGTCAATGACCTCAACGTAGGCGGGAGCGAACTGCTGCCCGCGCACCTGGTTACTGCGGTCACCGTCCGGACCACGCACCGGCGCCGGGGCATCCTGCGGCGGATGATTACCGCGGACCTCGCCCGGGCCAGGGACGCCGGCCTGGCGCTGGCCGCGCTCACGGCGTCAGAGGCAACCATTTACGGGCGGTTCGGGTTCGGAGCCGCCACCTCCACCGCCGCCGTCGAGCTGGACACCCGGGGCGGACTGGAGTTCACGGCGCCGCCCCGCGGAAGCATTGCGGTGGCGGACGCCGACAAGCTCCGCGGGCTGGTACCCGAAATCTTCCGGGCACACCTGGAGCGCACGTTCGGGGCACTCGGCCGGCAGCATGCCTATGCCATGCGTGCTGCCGGGACCTGGAGCGGGGAAAGTACGGAACCGGACCCGGCCGTGCGCAGCGTTCTCCGGTACAACGCGGACGGCGTTCCGGACGGCTATGCGGCCTATAAGTCGCTGGGCTGGCGGAACCAGCCGCACACTATGAAGGTCATCGATCTGGTGGCTGCCGGCGATGAAGCGTACCGGGAACTGTGGCGCTACCTCGGGTCCATCGACCTGGTGGACCGGCTGACCTTTTCCGAGGCCCCGGTGGAGGATCCGCTGCCGTGGATGCTTACCGATCGGCGCCGCTACAAGGTCCGGCACGTCGAAGACGTCCTGTGGCTGCGGATCCTGGATACCGCGGCAGCACTTGCTGCCAGAGGGTACTTCGGTGACGGCTCCGTGGTACTCGAGGTCGAGGATCCGATGGGACTGGCGGCGGGAACGTTCCTGCTGGAGGTACGCAGCGGCGCCGCAACCGCCCGTCCGGCCGCGGCCGGTGAACACGCGGACACGCCGCGGGCGGAAATCACTGCGGAAGGTCTTGGTTCCCTCTACCTGGGTGCCGTGAGCGCACGGACGCTGGCGGCCGCCGGGGGAGTGCGGGCTGACGAAAGTGCCCTGGCTGTCCTCGACGCACTCTTTACTGCCGGTCCGGCGCCCTACTGCAGTACGCATTTCTAACCACCTGCGTGGCGGGCGGGTATTTTTTTGCCGGAGGCGTACCCGCCCCTTTGACCTGCGTTGGCGCGTCCGGCTAGACTGATCGGGCGCGTAATAGCGCGAGTTATTACCAATCCTGTCCATCTCCGGGCAAACAAGCTGTTCGTCGCAGGCATCTACGTGCCTTCGTCATTCACTTGGGCAAGTATCTTGCCTGCGGGTAACCCCGCCGGTTAGTGGAAACCAGTCCGGAATACAAAACAACTTCCACATCGGAGTCCCAACTACATGACCATCACCACCAACGAGAAGTCCGGTACCCCGCAGGTCGCCATCAACGACATCGGTACTGCCGAGGACTTCCTCGCCGCGATTGACGCAACGATCAAGTACTTCAACGACGGCGATCTCGTCGAAGGTACCGTTGTCAAGGTTGACCGCGACGAGGTCCTGCTCGACATCGGTTACAAGACCGAGGGTGTCATCCCTTCCCGCGAGCTCTCCATCAAGCACGACGTTGATCCCGGAGACGTTGTCTCCGTCGGCGATCAGGTCGAAGCCCTGGTGCTCACCAAGGAAGACAAAGAAGGCCGTCTGATCCTCTCCAAGAAGCGTGCTCAGTACGAGCGTGCCTGGGGCGACATCGAGAAGGTCAAGGAAGAAGACGGCGTCGTTACCGGTACCGTCATCGAGGTTGTCAAGGGTGGTCTTATCCTCGACATCGGGCTGCGCGGCTTCCTGCCGGCATCCCTCGTGGAGATGCGTCGCGTCCGCGACCTGGCTCCGTACATCGGTCAGCAGATCGAAGCCAAGATCATCGAGCTGGACAAGAACCGCAACAACGTTGTTCTGTCCCGCCGTGCCTGGCTCGAGCAGACCCAGTCCGAGGTTCGTTCCACGTTCCTCAACAAGCTGGAAAAGGGCCAGGTTCGTCCGGGCGTTGTTTCCTCCATCGTCAACTTCGGTGCCTTCGTGGACCTTGGCGGCGTAGACGGTCTCGTCCACGTTTCCGAGCTGTCCTGGAAGCACATCGACCACCCCTCCGAGGTCGTTGAAGTTGGCCAGGAAGTCACCGTTGAGGTTCTGGAAGTTGACCTTGACCGCGAGCGTGTCTCCCTGTCGCTGAAGGCTACGCAGGAAGATCCGTGGCAGACCTTCGCCCGCACCCACGCCCTCGGCCAGGTTGTTCCGGGTAAGGTCACCAAGCTGGTTCCGTTCGGTGCGTTCGTTCGCGTCGAAGACGGCATCGAAGGCCTGGTCCACATCTCCGAACTGGCTGTCCGCCACGTGGAGCTCGCCGAGCAGGTTGTCTCCGTTGGTGACGAACTGTTCGTCAAGGTCATCGACATCGACCTCGAGCGTCGCCGGATCTCGCTGTCCCTCAAGCAGGCCAACGAGGGCGTCGATCCCGAGGGCACCGAGTTCGATCCGGCTCTGTACGGCATGGCCGCAGAGTACGACGAAGCCGGCAACTACAAGTACCCGGAGGGCTTCGACCCCGAGTCGAACGAATGGCTCGAAGGCTACGAGACCCAGCGCGCAGCTTGGGAGCAGCAGTACGCTGACGCCCAGGCCCGTTGGGAAGCCCACAAGAAGCAGGTCGCCCAGCACAACTCCGAGGACATTGCTGCTGCTTCGGAATCCACCGATTCCGGCACCACCAGCTACTCCTCCGAGCCGGCCGTTGCCGAGACGGGTGCCGGCACGCTGGCTTCCGACGAAGCCCTGGCTGCACTGCGCGAGAAGCTCACGGGAAACTAATTCCCACTGGTTCCGCTGTTCGGTAAGCCGGACCGCGTAACTGACTAAAGCGGGCCTCCACTTCGGTGGGGGCCCGCTTTTGCGTGCCGGAAGGGCCGGGTCATGGTCCTCCGCGAGGGTTCGCTTTGCTTCCGGGCGTGTCCGGGTGCGGACCGGCGGGCGGCCACTCTAGGGTAGGGCCGGAGAACGGTTTTTGATGGCGATCAGGGGGAGAT
This sequence comes from Arthrobacter sp. zg-Y769, assembly GCF_020907405.1. GTDB lineage: Bacteria > Actinomycetota > Actinomycetes > Actinomycetales > Micrococcaceae > Arthrobacter_B. The sequence continues at coordinate 124,107 of NZ_JAJJOE010000008.1, read as the reverse complement.
CATGGCGGAACAAGGGGACAGACCGGAGCAGGGGGCGTTTGTGCCGCAGCAGCAGCCTTATCCATACCCGCAAGAGCCTTATGCGCGGCAGCCTTTCCCGCAAACGCCTTACGGCCGTCCGGCGAAGGCCAGATCCGGTGCTGAGTTTGCTGCCCTGATGACCGCCTCGGTGCTCACCGGCTTCGCTGGTATCTATGGCGGGCTGGTGGCATTCGTTGTTTTTATCGGTCTCGGCATGACGCAGAACTCCAGCTATGAACCGGGGGAGGAGGAGCGGTACACGGTTATGGCCCTGCTTCTGTGCCCGGGACCGTTCGTGGCCCTGGGCCTCGCGTGGGTCGGCTATGCCGTGCTCCGCCGGATGAAGCATAAGACGGCAGCCAGGTATTGGTTCGCCGGGGTCCTGCTCGTCTGGTTCGCTACATTCCTGCTGTGGCTGGGTCCGGAACTGGCGTTCCCCATGTCGGATTCGGCATGAGGAACGCCGCGTCCGAACAGCGGCCGGGGTGAACAGGGGAACCCGGAGCTGAAGGGCGCAGGAAGGATGCCGGACATCCGGGGACGTGCCTAGGCCGAGTCCCGCAGCACCAGGGAAGTGGGCAGCCGGTAGACCCGTGCTGCCGGCTTGCCTTCGATGAGTTCCACAAGCAGCTCCGCCATCTTTTCGCCCAGGGCGGCGATGGGATGGTGGATGGTGGTCAGGGCCGGGCTAACGCTCGTGGCGTAGTAGTCGTCGTCAAAGCCGACGACGGCTATATCCTCCGGAATCCTCAGCCCCTTCTCCTTGATGACCGAGTACGCTCCGGCCGCCATCTGGTCATTGGCCGCAAAGACCCCGTCGAGGGGCTTGCCCCGTTCGAGCAGGCGCCTCATGGCCGCAGCCCCGGAGGTCACGGTGAAGTCCCCGATTTCCACCAGGGCGTCATCGAGTCCGCCGGCTGCCAGTGCGGCCCGCCAGCCGGCCAGGCGGTCCACGCCCGGGGGCATGTCCTGGGGTCCGGCGATCGTGGCAATATGACGCCTGCCGCCCTCCACGAGGCGGGCTGCGGCTGCCAGGGCGCCTTCCTCGTTGTCCACCTCCACGTAGTAGCTCTCCCCGGCGTTCACCAGCGGCCGGCCGGCGAACACGACCGGCAGCGAGTGCGTCAGGCTGGCCCAGGAGTGGTCCCCGCTGTGGTGGGAAACCACGAGGACGCCGTCCACGTTGCCGCCCATCAGGTACCTGCGGGTCTTCTCCGGGTCCGACTCCGAGGAGGTCACAATGTTGAGCATGTAGTCGGTGGTGTTCAGGTACCGGGTGACCCCTTCAACCACGGTGGCGAAGAACGGATCGGCGAACACCTTGGACGTGGACTCCGGAACCAGCAGCGTCACTGTATGGGTTCGCCTGCTGGCCAGGGTCCGGGCTGCCCGGTTGGGCACGTAGTTCAACGTGCGGACGGCTTCCTCGACTGATTCGGCCAGATGCGGAGCAACCGATTGGGCACCGTTGACTACCCGTGACACTGTGGCACGGGAAACGCCCGCAAGGGCGGCAACCATTTCGAGGGTGGGGGCCGGCCTGCTACCGGGCTCAGCACTCATGTTCTCTCCCTGTACTGAATTCGGTTCCGCTCGGCGGAAATTCCGGTCCGGCCCCCAGTTTACGGCCCACTCAGACAACCGGTGCGGTTTCTGCTGCCTCGAGGTGGCGCGTCCCGGTGGTCCGGGTTTCGGAGATCAACCGGCTGTAGGCATGGCCGCTGTCCTTGATGGTCCGTTCCTGGGTGTCGTAGTCCACCCGGACAATTCCGAAGCGCCTGCTGTATCCCCAGGACCATTCGAAGTTGTCCATCAGCGACCACACGAAGTACCCGCGGACGTCGGCACCGGCGTCGATTGCCTGTCCTACCGCATTGATGTGGTCCAGGATGAACCGGGTGCGTTCGGCATCCGGCACGCTCCCGTCCGCACTGAGGACGTCGTCGTAGGCAGCGCCGTTCTCGGTGATATACAGCGGGGGCAACGCCGGGTACTCCTCGCCCAAACGCAGCAGCAGAGTACGCAGCCCGTCGGGGTTGACCTCCCAGTCCATGGCGGTGCGGGGCAGGCCCCGGCTCGGGAACGTGATGTGTTCGGCGCCGATCCAGGGGGAGGCCACGGGCCGCCCGGAGCCGCCGGAATGGCCGTCGGCGCCGCTGGTGTCCGGGTGTCCGCTGATCTGGTCATCGTGGTAGTGGTTCACTCCCAGGAAATCGATCGGGGTCCCGATGATCTCCAGGTCGCCCGGACGGATGGCCTCGGCCAGGCCGAACGGCTCCAGGTCCTTCAGTGAATCCTCCGGATAGGCGCCCCGCAGGATGGGGTCGAGGAAGATACGGTTCTGCAGGGAGTCAAAAAGCCGTGCCGCTTCCAGGTCCACCGGGTCGGAGGCATCCCGCGGGATGGAGTTGCTGAGGTTCAGCGTGATGCCGAGCTGCTGGGCACCGCGGGAACGGAGTTCGTTGACAGCCATGCCGTGGGCGAGGTGCTGATGGTGGACCGCTGCGATGGCCGCGCGGGGTTCCTGCCGGCCCGGAGCGTGTACCCCGGACCCGTACCCCAGCAGGGACGAGCAGAACGGTTCGTTGAAGGTGGTCCAGTGCTGCACCCGGTCCCCAAGGGCCGAGTAGACATCATTGGCGTACTCAACAAAGCGGTACGCGGTGTCCCGGTTCGCCCAGCCGCCCTTCTCTTCCAGGGCCTGCGGCAGGTCCCAGTGGTAGAGGGTGAGCCAGGGCAGGATCCCGGCGCCCAGGAGTTCATCCACCAGGCGGGAGTAGAAGTCCAGCCCCGCACTGCTGGTGCCGCGGTCTCCCGGCCGCACCCGTGCCCAGCTGGTGGAGAAGCGGTAGGAGTCCAGGCCAAGGTCCTTCATCAGGGCGACGTCGGCGGGCATGCGGTGGTAATGGTCCACTGCGACTGCCGGGGTGTCGAGATTCTTCACGTTTCCGGGGGTCCGGGCGAACGTGTCCCACACGGAGTCTTCCTTGCCGTCCTCCCATGCGGCTCCTTCGACCTGGGCCGCCGCCGTGGCGGATCCCCAGATAAAGCCCGCTGGAAAATTCCTTGGCTCCGTGGCGTTGTTCGTCATTAACCCTTCACTGCTCCCTGCATGATTCCGGAAATAAGTTGTTTGCCTGCCACCGCGAAAAGGATGAGCAGGGGAATGGTTGCCAGCACGGCGCCTGTCAGGACCACCGCGTAGTCGGTATACCGGTTGGACTGCAGCTGGCTTAGTGCGGTCTGGAGGGTGGGGTTGCCGGCGTCGAGTACAAGCATCGGCCACAGGAAGTCCGTCCACGCAGACATAAACGTGAACAGGCTGAGGATGGCCATTGCCGGCCTCGCCGCGGGCAGGGCCACATGCCAGAACGTCTTGATCATGTTGGCGCCGTCCATCCGGGCGGATTCGATCAGTTCGTCCGGAATGACGTCCACCAGGTACTGGCGCATAAAGAACACGCCGAAGGCCGTCACGAGCGTCGGGATGATGACGGCGCCGATATCCCCTGTCCAGCCGTAGTGCCGCATAACCATAAACAGGGGAATGATTCCGAGCTGGGTCGGAATGGCCATGGTTGCCACCACTGCGACCATCAGCCCGTTGTTCCCGCGGAAACGCAGCTTCGCGAAGGCGTATCCCGCCAAAGTGGAGAACATCACCACGGAAACAGTGATGATGGTCGAGATCAGGATGCTGTTCCACAACGCCGTCCAGAACGGAATGGTGTCGATAACCTCGGCAACGTTGGTCCAGAAATTTCCGCCGGGCAGCAACGGAGGCCAGGTAAGGCTCAGCGCTTCATTGGACCGGCTGCCCACCACTGCGGACCACCACAACGGGTAGGCGGACCCGATGAAGAAAGCGAGCAGCAGGCCGTAGGTCAGGTAGCCGGGGCGAAGGCCGTTCCCCAGGATCCGGTGCCGCAGCGCCGGGCGGCGGCGCGGAGCCCGCGGTTCGGTCCTAGGCGCGGTTTTTTGTTCGACGATACTCACTTTTGCTTCCCTTCAGCTGCCGGCCGGCGGCGCTGCCGTTTGCCGTCGGATGACGCTATCCGCCTGGACAGGGCCAGATTGAGGACTCCGAAAAGAATGATGATGAGGAACAGCAGCCAGGCAATGGCCGATGCCGCTCCGAAGTCCTGCCGTTGGAAGGCCATCTCCCACAGGTACAGGACGGTGGTCTGGAACTGGCGCTCCGGGCCGCCGGCATACGTGGGATCGAAGAGGCGCGGCTCGGTGAAGATCTGCAGGCCGCCGATCGTGGAGGTGATGACTACGAAGATCATCGTTGGGCGGATGCTCGGCAGGGTGATGCTGAAGAAACGCCGGACGGCGCCCGCTCCGTCGATGGCTGCGGATTCGTAGATATCGCGCGGCACTGCCTGCATGGCGGCCAGGAGGATCAGCGCGTTGTAGCCGGTCCACCGCCAGTTGACCATGGATGCCACCGCCACGTGGCTGGGGAAGGTTTCGGTCCGCCACATGATCGGATCAATGCCGAAGTTGCTCAGGACACTGTTGAAGAGGCCATGCTGCTCGTTGAACATGTAGGTGAAAATCAGGGCTACGGCAACCGGCGTGACAACGTAGGGGATGAGCACGCTCATGCGCCAGAATGTCTTGCCCCGGATGTTCTGGTCCAGGACCGCCGCTATCACCAGGGCGCCCGCCAGCTGCGGAATCGCTGAGAGCAGGAAGATGCTCATCGTATTGAAAAGCGAGTTCCAGAAGAAGCGGTCGGCGAGGACCTCGGTGAAGTTCCCCAGTCCGATAAAGTCGCCCTGGCCCTTCAGGAGGTGCCAGTCGTACAGCGAAACGTAGAACGTGTAGACCAGGGGAAACAGGCCCACCAGCGCGAAGAGTATGAAAAACGGCGAAATGTACAGGTAGGGAGAGGCTTTGACGTCCCAGACGTTCAGGCGCTGCCTAAACGTGGGTTTGATTTTCTGCGGCGGCGCGGCGGGCGCGGGCGGCTTTATGGTTACGGTCATATCGATTCTCACAGTCCGTCAGGGGGCCTCCGGATCCCCGGAGGCCCCGCTGGCTGCTAGTCCTTGACGACCAGCTCATTCAGCAGCTGAACCGCTTCGTTCCAGGCGCCCTCGCCGTCGACCTTGCCCGAATCAAGCTGGGTCAGTGCCACGCCGAAGACCTTTTCCTGGATTACCGAATCGTCCGGGCCCTTGAACTGGGCAACCACGCCTTCGGCCCGGGATGCCAGGATGGCTCCGGTGGGGGCGTTGTTGAACATCGGATTGGGAGTTGCGTCCTCCGCCAGCTGCTTCTGTGCATCAATGGTGCTGGGGAAGTTGTTGGCTGCGGCAGACTGCTTCACCTGCTGCTCGGGGGCGGTCAGCCACGCAGCGAGTTTCGCCGCTTCTTCCTTGTGCTCGGAGGTTTCCGGGACCGCGAGGAACGCTCCGCCCCAGTTGGAGGCGCCGCCGGGGAAGACGTCTGCGAAGTCCCAGCCCGAGTCCGCGCCGCCGCCGGCCGATTCGAGCTGTTCCTGGATGGTGCCCAGCATCCAGCCCGGGCACACGAAGGTGGCGAAGGAACCGTCGGTGAACGCCTTGCCGGTTCCCCAGTCCCACTTGGTTTCGTTGGCGGAAAGCCCTGCCTCGGTTCCGGCAGCAAGCTGCATGAACTGTTCCTTCATGGCGTCGTTGCCTTCGATGTTCAAGTCACCGTCGGCGGTGTAGTACCCCTCCTTCATCTGGTTCACCATGGAGTTCCAGACGAATCCGGACTGGTCGTACCAGGCCTCTCCGGTCTTCTCGTGGTACTGCTTTCCGAGTTCGAAGTAGGTGTCCCAGGTTGCGTTGTCGCCGCCGAAGAGCTCGGCGACTGCTTCACGGTCGCTGGGCATGCCGGCTGCCTCGAAAAGCTTGCCGTTGTAGCACAGGCCCTGCGGTCCGATGTCGGTGCCGTAGCCAATGACGCGGCCGTTGGCGTCGGTGCCCTGCTTGAACTTCCAGTCGACCCAGCGGTCCTGGATATCGTCTGCGCCGTACTCTTTCAGGTCCACGAACTGGTCTGAAACGTCCATGACGGCGCCGAGCCAGCCTTCCTCCAGTGCCACCACGTCGCTGACGCCGGAACCGGCCGCGAGCTTGGTGAAGAGGTCCGTCTGTGCATTGGCGCCGCGGTCAATGTTGTTGGCCTTGATATCGATGCCGGGGTTGGCTTCTTCGTATTCGGCGTACAGATCGTCGTATCCGAAGGTTCCGAAGGTAGTGACGGTCAGCTCGAGGGGATTGTCTTCACTGGCAGCTTCGCTGTCGCCGCCGCCGCAGCCTACGGCCAGCAGCGCCACTACGGCGGCACCTGCAATCGCCGCCGCGGGATGTCGGAAATTCTTCACGGTCACTCCTTTGTGTGTGGGTAAAGCGGGTAATAATCCCGGGCAGTGGACCGTGGCCGTTATGGTGCTCTGGGGCGGAGATCCGATGGAGGGGACTTGGATTTAATGCTGGAACAGGCCAGACGCCCAGCCGGATCGGATTCCGCAACCGAGAGAGCGCTCTCTTGACTTGAACCACAGCCTAGGAGTGATGTGCATCACTGTCAAGAGAGCGCTCTCTGGACGTATTTCACGCGGCGGAGCGAGTCGCCGGGCCCTCATCTGCGCCAGCGGTGCGGGTTCTGCGCACCGGGCGGCTTAGCGCCGGGTGCTGACCGTGACCGTGAACTTCGGGTTGCGTGCCACTTCACGGGTCGGTCCGACCAGCCTCGTCAGAGCGGGCTTGTATAACAGGTGGCTGTTCCAGACGGTCCACAGTTCCCCGCCGGGAGCCAGGACACGCCCGGCATCGGCGAAGAGCTTCAGGGCGATGCCCGCATGTACCGCGGCTCCGATATGGAACGGCGGGTTGAGGACCACCAGTTCTTCGGAGCTGTCCGGAAGCGGATCCAGGGCATCCGCCCGGGTGACGACGGCGCGGTCCGCCACGCCGTTCGCAGCCAGGGTCAGGGCGGCGGACGCGGCGGCAGCGGCCGACTGGTCCGTGGCCAGGACCCGGAGGTCCGGACGGGTAAGCGCGAGGTACGCGGCTATGGTGCCGGTCCCGCAGCCAAGGTCCACGGCACGGCGTGCCAGACGGGCTTCGGCCAAATAGGGCAGCAGGAACCGGGTTCCGGGGTCCAGCGCTGCTCCGCCGAACGCTGCACCGTAGGCCCGGAGCTCCAGCGGCTGCGCCAGCCCGACGTCGTGCTGCTGGGACACCGGGAAGGCCGGCTCCGGGAGCTGCCCGGGCGGAAGCGGCGAACGGGCGGTCAGGACCCGGGATTTCTGCCGGCCCAGCCCGGCGGTCACGGCGCCGAAGTAACGGGCCAGGACCTCGTTCATGGCCGTAGTCATGTGCTTGACCCGTCCGCCGGCGTACACCGTGACGTCCGGTGCGGCGGAGGCTGCGATCAGGGCGGCTATCTCTTCCAGGGCTGCCAGTGAGCGCGGGAGCCGCAGCAGGACCACGCGGGCCCCCTCCACGAGCGGTGCTGCAAGGGGCTGGTGGGTGAAGACGCCGGGCAGCCCCAGGTCTGAGGCGTTTGCATCCAGCGCCTGTTCACCGCTCAGCGGATCCTGGTGCACACGGATGCCGCGCAGTCCGTGGCGGGCCGCCGCGCCGAGCGTCAAGGCACCGTAGGAATCTCCGATCACGGTGATGCCGGGACGCGCGGGCTCCGATGCCGCGGCCGAAAGGTCCGCTGCGGCCGTGTCGAGCAGGAGGGCGTCGGCAGCGTCCCAGGCCTGGAGGTTGGGTGCCTCGACGTCGGGGCGGCGGCGCAGGCGGGAAAACTCGAAGCCGGTCCGGCCCGGGGCGGGGTCAGTCAAGGTCGATCCATTCTGTTCCAAGGGGGACCGGCTCGGAGGCTCCGGCGGTCAGGGAGGCGAGCCGTGCATGGAAGGCGCCCAGCGCCTCGGGGGTATCCGGCAGTGCCACCCTGATGGCGGCACCGGCGGCCGAATAGTCCGTGCCCAGCACGCTCACGCCCGCTGTCCGGAGGTCGTTTTCCAACCGCCCCGCCGCGGAGTGCCCGGCCGGAATGCCGTAGAGCTGCATCCGGCGGCGCCGCAGCAGGGGAGCGGCGGCGAGGGCAGAGGAGACGGACTCGGAGTAGGCACGGACCAATCCGCCTGCACCCAGCAGGATGCCGCCGAAGTAGCGCACAGTCACGGCGGTGATGTCGCTCAGATCGGTGGCTCCGTTGAAGGTCTCCCGCTTGGTGAGTGCCTCCAGCATCGGAATGCCGGCAGTGCCGGAAGGTTCACCGTCGTCGCTGGAGCGCTGGACTTCGCGCCCCGGTCCCAGCACGAAGGCACTGCAGTGGTGCCGGGCGTCATGGAATTCGCGGCGCAGGTCCGCCACGAGGCTGCGGGCCTGTTCCTCGGTTTCCGTGCGGCGGAGCACGGTAATGAAACGTGAGCGTTTTATTTCCAGTTCGGTGCGGTGCTCTCCGGCGATGGTGGTGTAGCGCCCGGCCGCCGCGTCGATGTCACTCACCCTTCCAGTCTAGTCGGCGCATCCGGACGTCCCGCGGACCGGCCGGGGGCGGCGGTAGGGTGGGGGCATGCTCAAGGTTGGACTCACCGGCGGGATCGCCGCCGGAAAATCCCTGGTCGCCCTGACGCTCGTGGACTGCGGCGCGGTGCTGGTGGACGCCGATGCCCTGGCCCGGGAGGTGGTGGAGCCGGGCACGCCGGGGCTGGCCGCCGTCGTCCAGGCATTCGGCCCGGACATCCTGGCCGCGGACGGTTCCCTGGACCGTCCGGCGCTGGCCGCCGTGGTCTTCGGCAATGAGGAGCGCCGTGCCGTGCTGAACGGCATCATCCATCCATTGGTCCGGGCCCGTGCGGCGCAGCTGGCCGCCGAGGTGCCGGAGGACGGCATCCTTGTGCAGGACATCCCGCTGCTGGTGGAAACCGGCCAGGCCGGGAACTTCGATTTTGTCCTCGTGGTCGAGGCGCCCGAGGAGGTACGCCTGGAACGCATGGTCCGGGACCGGGGAATGGAGCTGGACGCAGCACAGTCACGGATCGCCGCGCAGGCCACCGCCGAACAGCGGGCCGAAGCGGCCGACGTCGTCCTGCACAACACCGGTACGCCGCAGGAACTCGCGGCCGCGGTACGCAGACTCTGGGAGACCAGGCTGGTGCCGCTGAACGAGGCCCGCATCCGGGCGGCAGAGTAGGAAGGACCCGCATCCACCGGTTATTCCCCGTTCAGCCCCTAGCAAAGCGGACCGCGGCTGTCCGCATAGCGGAGTAGTTTTATAGGCATGAGTCTTGCGCAGGACATCAAGAGAGTAGTGGCACCGTTTGAGGTCATCAGTGACTACAAGCCCGCCGGTGACCAGCCCACCGCCATCAAGGAACTGGCCGAGCGGATCAACGCCGGCGAGAAGGACGTTGTCCTCCTGGGCGCCACCGGTACCGGTAAGAGCGCGACGGCGGCCTGGCTGGTGGAGCAGGTGCAGCGGCCCACGCTGGTAATGGTGCAGAACAAGACCCTGGCCGCCCAGCTCGCGAACGAATTCCGGGAGCTGCTGCCCAACAACGCGGTGGAGTATTTCGTCTCCTACTACGACTACTACCAGCCCGAGGCCTACGTCCCGCAGACGGACACCTTCATCGAAAAGGACTCCTCCATCAACGAGGAAGTCGAACGCCTGCGCCACTCGGCCACCAACGCCCTGCTGACGCGCCGTGACGTGATTGTGGTGGCGACCGTGTCCTGCATCTACGGCCTGGGTACGCCGGAAGAGTACATCGAAGCAATGGTCACGCTGCGCCGCGGCCAGCAGATGAACCGTGACGACCTGCTGCGCCGGTTCGTCGCCATGCAGTACGTCCGCAATGACATGGACTTCCACCGCGGCACCTTCCGCGTGCGCGGGGACACCGTGGAAATCATTCCGATGTACGAAGAGAACGCCATCCGCGTTGAATTCTTCGGCGACGAGATCGAGAACATCTACACCCTGCATCCGCTGACCGGCGACGTCATCCATGAAGAGAACGAAATGTACGTCTTCCCGGCGTCGCACTACGTGGCCGGCGAGGACCGGATGCACCGTGCCATCCGCCAGATCGAGGATGAGCTGCAGGTGCGGCTGAAGGAACTTGAATCCCAGAACAAGCTGGTGGAAGCGCAGCGGCTGCGGATGCGCACCACCTATGACCTGGAAATGATGCAGCAGATGGGCTTCTGCAACGGCATCGAGAACTACTCGCGGCACATCGACGGCCGCGGCCCCGGCACGGCCCCGCACTGCCTGCTGGATTATTTCCCGGACGACTTCCTGCTGGTGGTGGACGAATCCCACGTCACCATTCCGCAGATCGGCGCCATGTACGAAGGCGACATGTCCCGCAAGCGCACCCTGGTGGACCACGGCTTCCGGCTGCCCTCGGCCATGGACAACCGCCCGCTCAAATGGGACGAATTCCTGGAACGGATCGGCCAGACGGTGTACATGTCCGCGACGCCGGGCAAGTACGAACTGTCCAAGTCGGACGGCTACGTGGAGCAGATTATCCGTCCCACCGGCCTGGTGGATCCGCAGGTGGTGGTGAAGCCCAGCAAGGGACAGATCGACGACCTCCTCGGCGAGATCCGCACCCGCACCGAGCGGGACGAACGCGTCCTGGTCACCACGCTGACCAAGCGCATGGCGGAAGACCTGACCGGCTACCTGCTGGAACACGGGATCAAGGTGGAGTACCTGCACTCCGACGTCGACACCCTGCGCCGGGTGGAGCTGCTCCGCGAGCTGCGGATGGGCACCTTCGATGTGCTGGTCGGCATTAACCTGCTGCGGGAGGGCCTTGACCTTCCCGAGGTGTCGCTGGTCAGCATCCTCGACGCCGACAAGGAGGGCTTCCTCCGCTCGTCCACGTCACTGATCCAGACCATCGGCCGTGCCGCCCGTAACGTCTCGGGCGAGGTGCACATGTACGCGGACCGGATCACCGATTCCATGGCCAAAGCCATCGACGAAACCAACCGCCGGCGCGAGATCCAGGTCGCGTACAACAAGAAGCACGGCGTGGACCCCCAGCCGCTGCGGAAGAAAATCGCGGACATCACCGACCAGCTGGCCCGCGAAGACGCCGATACCAAGGCCCTGCTGGAGGAAGCCGCAAAGAAAAAGACGAAGGGCAAGGGCAAGGGTGTCCGGAAGGACGGCCTGGCGGCTGCTCCGGCCGAAGACCTCACCACGCTCATCGCCTCCATGACCGAGCAGATGCACGCTGCTGCGGCCGAGCTGCAGTTCGAGCTCGCGGCCCGGCTCCGCGACGAGGTGGGGGACCTGAAGAAGGAACTGCGGCAGATGCAGTCCGCCGGGCACGCCTAGGCCGGCGCTGCCCGGTAAATCTTCGGGGCTTCGGCACGCAATTTCAGTCATCGGAAAGAGCGCGCTTATGGTTGTGACTGAGCCGGGAGGAACCGCCCCCCGAATGAACCCGGGGGAGGCAGGGCAGCAACGTGGCTGACGCTGACGGTTCACAACCACTCCAAATGAAGCGGACCCTGGTTTTCGATTTCGATACCGTGGAGCAAAAGAACACTTTCCGTTCATTGGTCTCCGATGAGGCACTCTTTGACGACCCGGAAGCTCCGGCTGCACCGGAAACCCGGGTGTCTTTTGCGGGCATGCTGCGCGCAGCCGACCTCCTGAGCCGGGAGATCCTCCTGTTGGATGTGCAGCTCCTCGACGGCGCCTTCTTCCTGGACCGGGGACCCGACGCTGTGCGGACGCTTCTCGCGCGCACCGGTTCATTCGATCAGACGTTCTCCGTGGTAGCGCGGAAACCGTCCCTGGAAGAGAGCCTGCGCTTCCTCCTTCTGGGCCCGGACCCGTTGAGTCCGGTTCTGGCGGAATTCGAGTTCTCTTCGCTGGCGATGTTCTGGGAAGCTCCGCGGCCGTTGGGAGCAGCCCTTCACGCCAGAAGCAGTGCCCGGCTTCGCAGCTGTGCCGTGTCCGAGGTTGCGCGGACGGTGGCGGCCGAGCTGCAGGCTGCCTGGGAGGGCCTCGGCGCAGACCAGCATGTCCCGGTTCCCACGGGACCTTTTGCCCGGCTCGCCCAGGCCTGGGAAGCGTGGTTTTCCGAGGCCGCGGCAGGCCGGATACGTGTCCGTGAAAGGACGCGGGAAGCATTCGACCTGATGGGGGCGTTGTCCCGCCGGGCTGCTGTCGTGCGGGAGGTCCGCGCTACGGACCCCGCGGCCGACGCAGCCGTGCAGTTCCTGTCCGAAACCGTGGTCCGTACTACAGCATTGTCCTATCTTGATGCACACGGGGATCAACTGGACGGCAACGTGAGCCTCCTGCAGGACTGGTGGATGGGCGCGTATTTCGATGCCCTGGCCGAGCAGCACGAGACCAACTGGCTTCGGTTCCGCGAGGACACCGCCATGGAGGATACGCAGCGCCGCGGACGGGACCTGGCCGGGGGTGAGGCCATCCAGTTCCAGGGGAGCCTGGTGGCTACGCTCCACGATATGCCGCCGCAGGTCTACGCAGTCCTGCGCCATCAGGCCCGGTCCGCCATCCACGACTGGCAGACCCGTCCCAGCCAGAAAACCTCGGACGGGCTTGCCTATGCCGTCGCCAGGTCCAATGCGGCGGTCAGCCTGTGGGAGGACCGGAAAGCGATGTGGATGAGGATTGCGCTTACGGTCCTCCCGGCCGTCGTCGGCACCTTGACGGCCGGCTTTTTCTCCAACCTGCTCGCCGGCGTCGGTTCAGCCATTGCGACTGTTGTCCTGGGTGTTCCCCTGGTGGAGTTTGCCGAGTTGCACGCAACGCGAAAGAAGAAAATGAGAGCACATATCCACTTCCCGGCAGTCCCGCGGTGATGCCGGTGCCTTTACCGGGTCAGCGGCTGGTTTATGCGTGGCCCGGACCGCCAAGCCTTGAACTTTGGACGGAAGAGGTCACCCGCAACGGAAGATCCTGGCTGCAGCACCGGCTTGTTGCGGAACACGGGACGCCCGGCGTGGTGATTGTCGCCGTCGCCGACGGCCACTTTGCCATGGTGGAGCACTTCAGGCCTGCAGCCGGGCGCAGCTTTCTGGAGTTTCCGCGGGGGTTCGGAAGCCCTGCCGGCCCCGGAACGGACCAGGAGCCGGCCCTCCATGACGCAGGACGTGAGCTGGAGGAGGAAACCGGGCTGCAGGGGACCCGCTTCCGGGTACTGGGCTCCGTCTGGGCAGACAGCTCGCTTTTGCAGGGCCATGCCGTGGTTGTCGGGGCCGCTGTGGCCAGGTCCGCGAAACCGCTCGCGCGTGACGGCGAAATAGATAAGTTCCGCTGGGTCCCCGTGGAGAGCTTCCCGGACCTGATGGCGGCAGGGGAGATAGCCGACGGACTGACGTTGTCCGCCTACGCGTTCTGGACGGCGGCTGGACCGCCGGCTGGCAGCACCTAAGGCCAGGAGTGTCAGAGGCGGCCGCTAAGGTGTGGATATGTTCTCTCCGCCACCTACGCCGCCGCCTACCCTGCCATCGGAGGCGGCTGCGGCTGCTCCGGCCGGCAGTGCGCCCTGGTGGGAGATCCTCGCCGCCCTGGGCCCGCTGGCCGTCCTGCTCGCCGGTGCCCTGACCTTCTTCGTGGGCTGGAAGACACTGGAGCAGCGCCGGAAGGCGGATCAGCGGTCGGAGTGGTGGACCCGTGCCCAGTGGGCCATCGAGGCCTCCCTGTCGGATGATCCCCGGCGGCAGGAAACGGGACTGGGTGTCCTGGACCTGCTGGCCCAGAGCGACCTGGCCGGAACCGAGGAAGCGGCGATCCTCAGCATCGCGTGGGCGCGCCCCCTGACGGCGATAGTGGACTCGAACGGCGATATGAGCCAGAATGAAAGCATCACGAGCGCACCCGGAACGGAGGAGGCTGACGATGACAACAGCAGCACTGCCGCTGGTACGCGGTTCTAAGACCCCCGCCGATCAGGCTGAACGTGATCGGGACCGCGAACGGGTACAGATCCGGGCCGCACGGCTCCGCCTCACTACCGACCGCAAGCTCGGCAAGCCCACCCCGGAATGGGTCCGGAAACTGGCTGACCGTCCGCTCTAGCGGCCCCGGGACACCACAGAAACAAACACAGACTCACGCAGCAGGTCCCCGGCAAACTGAACTGCCGGGGACCTGCTGTTGTCTGTTTTGTCTATGGGGCCTATCCGCCCCCGCCACGGACCATGCCCAGCAGGCGGTTCAAGATCGCTTCGCCGTCGTCGGCAATGCCGTCGTGGTGGAAGTCAGCGCTTTCCCAGACCTGCAGTCCCTTGACGGATGCCGCCGTCTCCAGCGACAGGTCCCGGTCCACGTAAATGTCATCCGTGTAGACGGCGGCGGCCACGGGCACGGTGTTGCGTGCCAGCTGCGCAGTGTCGTACAGGGGACCCCAGTCGGATTTGCTGGCCAGCAGCTCGGCCGTTTCCCGAAGCGGGAGCAGCGCCGGGTCCTCCTCGAAGTACCAGGGGTAGACCATCTCACCGGTGTACAGCGGTTCTGGCGCCGTGGGTTCGAACTCGGGGAAGGACTCCAGCACGCGCTCCGCAGCCCAGTTGGTGGCCTCGCCCTGCCCGTAGATGGACTCGTGCATCAGCGCGTACAGCGGATTCGCCGCCCGGCTGACCAGCCCGTGGACTGTTTCCAGGAAGGTATCGGAGAGGCGTTCGCCGTCGGGGGCGGGAACGAAGGCTTCCCGCAGCAGGTAATGCAGGCCGTCTATCCGGGTGTTGCCGCCCAGGTAGGAGCCGGCCATCTGGAAGCGCCGCACACTCAGGCGCTCCCCGGACGGCAGGAACTCCGGGACCTCAGACAGGTGCCGGGCAATCCGCGTGGTGGTCTCCCGGTCTTCCGGGTAGCGCTGGAAGTACTCCGCGTTGCGTGCGGCCACGCGCCGGAAGGTTGCCTCGTAGACCCGGTCCGCGGGACCCGTCAGGGGTGCCAGGCCGCCGGTGATGAGGCATTCGCGCAGTCCCTCGGGGGCGAAGGACAGGTAGGTCAGGGTGCAGAAGCCGCCGTAGCTCTGCCCGTAAGTGCTCCAGGGTCCGGAACCGAGCGCCTGCCGTATCAGTTCGGCGTCGGCGACGATGGAATCGGCCCGGAAATGGGTGAGGTACTCCGCCTGCGCCGGGGCGTCCCCGCGCAGCGGCAGGGTCTGCCGGTCCGCCGGAGTGGAGAGCCCGGTGCCGCGCTGGTCCAGCATCAGGATGCGGAAGTGCTTTGCCGCTGCCTTCGTCCAGCCGCCGAACTGCAGCAGCCGGCTGCCCTTGCCGCCCGGCCCGCCCTGCAGGTACAGCAGCCACGGCAGCTCCCGCGCTTCGGCGAATTCGGCGTCGACGTATTCGCGGGCAAAGACGGTGATGGTCTCACCGTCCGGAACCGCGTGGTCCAGCGGCACCGTAAACCAGTGGTCCGTCACGTTCATCCCGCGCACCGGGTACGTGCGCGACGCCGTGTGCGGAACGGGTGCCGTCACTCCGCCGCCCCGGGACTGCCGAAGGAGGCCAGCGCGTCCCCGGTGAGCCGGAAGGTGGTCCAGTCGTCCTGCGGGACGGCACCCAGGGATTTGTAGAAGCCGATGGAGGGCTCGTTCCAGTTCAGCACGCACCACTCGACGCGGGCGTAGCCTCGCTCGACGGCGGTTTCCGCCAGTGTGCGCAGCAGCGCCTTCCCGATGCCCCTGGCCCGCGCTTCGGGCCGCACGTAGAGGTCTTCGAGGTAGATGCCGTGCACGCCCTCCCAGGTGGAGTAGTTCAGGAACCAGAGAGCGAAGCCCTGCACCGTGCCCCGGTCAACCGCCACATGGGCGAAGATGGCCGGATGCTCGCCGAAGAGGTTCGCTTCCAGTGCCTGGACGGTGTTCTTCACCGCGTGCGGCTCTTTTTCGTAGATGGCCAGGTCATGGATCAGCTCGAGGATGACGGGGACGTCTTCCCGGCGTGCGGGACGGATCTGCATGGGTTCCAGCCTAATCCAGCCGTCCGGCGGTGATCACCTTGATGACCGGGCTGCCGGCCTCGTCCGACGCCGCCAGGTCCACTTCGGCGGTGATGCCCCAGTCCAGGTGGTTGGCCGGGTCCTTGAAGATCTGCCGGACTTCCCATTTACCGGGCAGTTCCTTGATGATCAGCAGGTTGGGGCCGCGGCCGTCCGGGCCGTCGTCAATGTCCTCGTGCTCCTCGAAGTAGGCGTCCAGCACGTCGGCCCAGCGGTCGGCGTCCCAGCCGGCGTCGCCGTCGAGCTCGCCGAGCGCGCGGTCGTCCTCGTCGGCGAAGAGCTTCACCCGCGAGAACATCTCATTGCGCACCATGACCCGGAAGGCCCGGACGTTGGCGGTCAGCCGGTCCGGCACCGGAGGCAGCAGCGGTTCGTTGGTGGCGTCGGGGTTGATGCCGCTGGTCAGCTCTTCCCATTCGTCCAGCAGGGAGGAATCGGTCTGGCGGACCAGTTCGCCCAGCCACTCGATGATGTCTTCCAGGTCTTCGCGCAGCCGTTCCGGCGGGACGGTGTGCAGCAGGGCCTTGTAGGTGTCCGAGAGGTAGCGCAGCAGCACGCCTTCGGAGCGGGCCAGCGAGTAGAACTGCACGTACTCGCCGAAGCTCATGGCCCGCTCGTACATATCCCGGACAATCGACTTCGGGCTGAGTTCGAACTCGCCCAGCCAGGGGGCACCCGAACGGTACACCTCGAAGGACTGCTCCAGGAGCTCGGCCAGCGGCTGCGGGTAGGTGACTTCCTCGAGCAGGGCCATCCGCTCGTCGTACTCGATGCCCTGGGACTTCATGGCAGCGATCGCCTCGCCGCGTGCCTTCTTCTCCTGGGCGGAGAGGACCTGCCGGGGCTTTTCCATGATCGCCTCGATCACGGACACCACGTCCAGGGCGTAGGACGGGCTGTCCGGGTCCAGGATCTCCAGGGAGGCCATGGCAAACGGGGACAGCGGCTGGTTCAGGGCAAAGTTCGGCTGCAGGTGCACCTTCAGGCGGACGGTGCGGCCGTCGGCGTCGGGCTCCGGCAGTACCTCCACAATCCCGGCGGTCTTCAGCTCCCGGTAGATACTCAGGGCCTTCTTCATCAGGGCCAGCTGCGAGGACCGGGTCTCATGGTTGTTCGTGAGCAGCTTCTTGGCGGCGGTGAACGGATCGCCCGGACGCTCCAGCAGGTTCAGCAGCATGGAGTGGGTGATGTTGAAGCTGGAGGTCAGCGGTTCCGGGGTGCCGTCCACGAGCTTCTCGAAGGTGGGCTTGCCCCAGGACACGAATCCGGCCTGCGGCTTCTTCTTCACCACCTGGCGCAGCTTCTTCTGGTCATCGCCGAACTTCGCCTGCGCCTTGGCCATGGCCTTGACGTTTTCGATCACGTGTTCCGGTGCCTGCACGACGACGGTGCCGGCCGTGTCGTAGCCGGCCCGCCCGGCGCGGCCTGCGATCTGGTGGAACTCGCGGACCTTCAGGGGCCGGGTGCGCGTGCCGTCGTACTTCGACAGTGCCGTGATCAGCACGGTGCGGATGGGCACGTTGATGCCCACCCCCAGGGTGTCGGTGCCGCAGATGACCTTCAGCAGGCCGGCCTGGGCCAGCTGCTCGACCAGGCGGCGGTACTTGGGCAGCATGCCGGCGTGGTGCACGCCGATGCCGTGCCGGACCAGCCGGTTCAGGGTCTTGCCGAAGCCGGGGGCGAACCGGAAGCCGGCAATCAGCTCCGCGATCCGGTCCTTTTCCTCGCGGGTGCAGACATTGATGCTCATCAGGGCCTGGGCCCGGTCAATGGCTTCGATCTGGGAGAAGTGCACTACGTAGACCGGCACCTGCTTGGTGGCCAGCAGTTCCTCCAGGGATTCCTGGACCGGGGTCTCCACATAGTAGTAATGCAGGGGAATGGGCCGCTGCACGGAGGAGACCGTGACGGTGTCCCGGTTGGTGAGTTCACTGAGCTCGTTGGCAATGCGGGTCATGTCGCCCAGGGTGGCGGACATCAGCAGGAACTGCGCCTGCGGCAGCTCCAGCAGCGGAACCTGCCAGGCCCACCCGCGCTGCGGGTCCGAGTAGAAGTGGAACTCGTCCATGATGACGGTGCCCAGGTCAGCGTCCGCGCCTTCGCGCAGGGCAATGTTGGCCAGGATCTCCGCAGTGCAGCAGATGATCGGGGCGTCCTTGTTTACGGAGGAGTCGCCGGTGACCATGCCTACGTTCTCGGCACCGAAGATCTCGCACAGCGCGAAGAACTTTTCCGAGACCAGGGCCTTGATGGGGGCGGTGTAGTAGCTGCGTTCATCGTGCGCCATGGCGTAGAAGTGTGCGGCGATGGCGACCATGGATTTACCGGAGCCGGTGGGGGTGGCCAGGATGACGTTGTTGCCCGTCACCAGTTCCATCACGGCCTCGTCCTGCGCCGGGTACAGCGACATGCCCCGGCTTTCCACCCACTCCAGGAAGGACGTGTAGGTCTCGTCGGGATCAACGGTACGGGTGCTGGACGGGCCGGAGGCTAGCTGCTCAAGAAGTTTCATGTCCATACCAGACTAACGGGGCCGTGCCGGTCCCGTTTTCCGCGGGGACCGGCGGATAGGCTCGGGGCCATGAAATGGGACCCGGAAAAGTACACGCAGTTCTCCTCGCACCGCGACCGGCCGTTCTTCGACCTTACGGCCCGGGTAGCGGCTTCCTCTCCGGCCCGTGTGGTTGACCTTGGCTGCGGCTCAGGTGCCCTCACCGCCGCGCTCGCCGCCCGCTGGCCGCAGGCGCAGGTCACCGGCATCGATTCCTCGCAGGACATGATCGGCTCCGCCCGCGCACTGGAGGGTGCGCCGTCGAACCTGGACTTCGTGCAGGGCCGGATCGAGGACTGGGAACCGGAACCCGGTACGGACGTGGTGGTGTCCAACGCCGCCCTGCAGTGGGTTCCGGGCCACCGGGACCTGCTGCGGCGGTGGGCCGGGCAGCTCGGCGACGGCGCCTGGCTGGCCGTGCAGGTGCCGGGCAACTTCGGCGCACCCTCGCACGTGCTGATGCGGGAGCTGGCGGCGAGCGCCGCCTGGGCTCCGAAACTGGACGGGGTGCTCCGCCATGCCGACGCGGTGGATGAGCCCGCGGACTATCTAGCCCTGTTCACCGAGGCCGGGTTCGAGGCGGATGTCTGGGAAACCAGCTACCAGCAGGTGCTGACCGGGGAGGATCCGGTCCTGGAATGGGTGCGCGGCACGGCCCTGCGCCCGGTCATCGATGCCCTGTCCGCCCAGGACTTCAGGGCGTTCGAGGCCGAATACGCGGCGCTGCTGCGTACGGCCTACCCGCAGCACGCGTGGGGGACGGTCTTTCCGTTCCGGCGCCTGTTTATGGTGGGCCGGAAGGCGGCCTGACCTTCCGCCGCCCGCCCTGCCGCCGGTCCGGGCGGCGGGCTGCGGACATCAGCGGCGTGCCCAGGCTGTCGATCTGCCTGTTGGCGTGCAGTTGGGTGCCGGCCCCGCCGCGCTGAAGATGCCTTGCGAAGTAGAGTGCCGCACCTAGGCCGGTCAGCAGGAAGCCGGTGACCAGGGCAGGCGGGTTCAGGGACGGCAGCTGGGCGGCAGCGGCCAGGGCTGCCAGGATCGGGACCGCCGGTCCCAGCGGCAGCCGTGCGCCTTCTCCGGGCCATTTCCGGTATCCGAGCACTGCCGCTGCCACGCTGACCACCACCATGGCGATGATGGCCGCGACGTTGGCCACGGAAACCACAAAGGTGGTGTCGTTGAGGACCACCAGCAGGACCGTGATGGCAGCAAGCAGCAGGACGCTCACGTACGGATGCCCGTGACGGGTGTGCCGTCCCAGTACCGGCGGCACATCCCCGCGCGCCACCATGCGAAGCATGATTTCCGACGCGCCCAAGACGTTCGCGTTGGCACCGGAGAGCGTTGACAGGCACGCCGCGAAGGCCACCAGCAGCCCGCCCCAGGCCCCCATGACTATCTCAGCTGCCTGTGAGACACCGGTGGAAGTGAACCGGGTGATGCCGCTGGCTGTCATGGCCAGCACCGTTCCCAGATAGACAAGTCCGGAGACCAGGATGGTCAGCATGATGGCGCGCGGCACCGTCCTGCGGGGGTCTTTTACCGAACCGGCCATGTTCGTAATGACGTTGAACCCGGTATAAGCCGTGAACAGTAGGGCGGCGGCCGAAAACACCCCGCCCGCCCCCTCGGGCAGCGGACGCTCCAGCTGGGGTAGCCGCAGCTGGAGCAGGCCCCAGACGGAAAACAGCACCAGCAGCGCCAGCTTGATGCCGACAATCCAGGTCTCCGCCCTTGCCACCATCGCCGTCGGCCCCAGGTTGAGCGCAGTCACCAGGCCGGTGACGGCGAGCGCCAGCACCAGCGTCCCGGCGGCGGGCAGGAAGTACTCGTTCAGGTAATCGCCAAAGGAAACGGTCAGATACGCAATGATCGTGGCGCCGTTGAGGTAAAAGGCCCACATCACGATGAACCGCCAGAACGGGCTGAGGATCGACCCCACGGGCGCATAGCCGGATTCGCCCTCCCCGGCGCGGGTGGAGACCACGATGAAGGACAGTGCGCACAGGAACATCACGATGCCGGCCAGGAGATAGCTGACTGCGGCGGCCGGACCGGCCAGGTTCACGGCGGTTCCGGAGAGCGTGAAGACGCCGCCCCCCACCGTGGTGCCCACCCCGAAGGCAACGCACGCCACCAACCCGATCTGCGGCCGGGCTGCCGGACTGGACGGTAACGGTGATGACGACGACGATTTGGCCACGGCTATCCGCTCTCATCCCTACGGCAGGCCCCTCTTGGAGGCTAGGGCGCGGACCCGGTGCCGGTCAATCGCCCGGGATGGAACGCGGCAGCTACCAGCCGCGTTCCTTCCATTCGCGCAGATGCGGCCGCTCGGCACCCAAGGTGGTGCCGGCGCCGTGGCCGGGGTGCACCACCGTGTCATCCGGCAGGTAATCGAACACACGTTCGAATACGTCCCGGTAGAGCTGCGCGAACCGTTCGGGATCCTTCTGCGTGTTGCCCAGCCCGCCGGGAAAGAGCGAATCCCCGGTAAACAGGTGGGCCGGGCCGTGGGGATCCCGGTAGAGCACGGCCACGGAACCGGGCGTGTGGCCGCGCAGGGAAATCGCCTCCAGCTCGAAGTCGGGGAACGTTCCGGTGTCCCCGTGCTCCAGGGAAACGACGGTAGGCACCTCAATGTCGGGGATGTCCGCCGTTCCGGCCGCGGTACGCGCCCCGGTGGCCGCTGCCGTTTCGGCGAGCGCCCGCACATGGTCCCAGTGGCTGTGCGTGGTGATGATCAGTTCCAGCTTCGCCGGAACCGCGGCGTCCTGCGCCCCTTCGGCCAACAGGCGCGCAATGGCCGGGAAGTCGGCGGCGGCATCGATGAGCACCTGTGCGCCTGAGGCTTTCCCGGTGAGCAGATAGACGTTGTTGTCCATTTCGCTGACGGACACGCTGCGGATAGTGATGTTCTCCAGATCCTCCATGCCGCCAGTCTAGCGAGGCACCCGGCAGGAGGGGTCTATTGTCTGCGCTCGCAGACGGGCGTACCTTGCAAGGATGCTCCTGAGGCTGGTCCGGGAAAACCTGGCACCCTACAAAGTCCCCGTGGCCGCCGTCGTTCTCCTGCAGCTGCTGCAGACCGTCGCCACGCTGTACCTGCCTACCCTGAACGCCGACATCATTGACCGCGGCGTGGTTACCGGGGACACGGGCGTCATTATGCAGGTGGGCGGATGGATGCTCGCGGTTACGGCAGGGCAGGTCCTGTGTTCCATCTCGGCCACCTATCTGGCGTCCCGCGTCGCCATGAGCGCCGGCCGCAATATCCGTGCCGCCCTGTTCACCAATGTGGAGACCTTCTCCTCGCGGGAGGTCGGGCTGTTCGGGCCGCCGTCCCTGATCACCCGGACCACCAATGACGTGCAGCAGGTGCAGATGACCCTGCTGATGACCTTCACCATGATGGTTTCGGCTCCGATCATGGGGGTGGGCGGCGTTCTGCTGGCCCTGAACCAGGACATACCGCTCTCCGGCATCCTGCTGTTGATCCTGCCGGCACTGTTCCTGGTGATCGGGCTGGTGCTCAAGCGCCTGATTCCCCTGTTCCGGCGCGCGCAGCGGCAGATCGACCGGGTCAACTCGGTGCTGCGGGAGCAGATCATGGGGATCAGCGTCATCCGTGCCTTTATCCGGGAGCGGTCCGAGCAGGACCGCTTCGCCGGCGCGAACAAGGACCTTACCTCCACCCAGCTGCGGATCAGCCAGCTGCTGGCCCTGCTGTTTCCCGCCGCCATGCTGGTGGCCAACCTTGCCACGGTGGCCGTGGTCTGGTTCGGCGCTTTCCGGATCGACGCCGGACAGATGCAGATCGGTGCGCTTACGGCGTTCATCGCCTACATCATGCAGATCCTGATGGCGGTGATGATGTCCATGTTCATGGTTATGATGCTTCCCCGCGCCGCAGTCTGCGCGGACCGCATCTTCGAGGTGCTGGACACCCGCACCAGCGTCGCCGATGCCCCCGGGGCGGGGGAGCTGGCGTACGACGGCGGGCGGATCACCTTTACCGACGTCGGCTACAGCTACCCGGGCGCCGAGGACCCGGTGCTGTTCAACCTCAGCTTCGAAGCCCTGCCCGGGGAGACCACCGCCATCATCGGTTCCACCGGGGCAGGGAAGACCACACTGCTGCATCTGGTTCCGCGGCTGCTCGACTCCACATCGGGCAGCATTGCCGTGGACGGGCAGGACATCGCCGGGGTCACCCTCTCCTCCCTGCGCCGCGGTATCGGCCTGGTACCGCAACGGGCCTACCTCTTCAGCGGCACGGTCGCCTCGAACCTGCGCTTCGGCCGGCCGGACGCCACCGACGAAGAACTCTGGGAGGCACTGGAAACCGCGCAGGCTGCAGACTTTGTCCGGGTTTCCGAGGGAGGGCTGGAGCACCCGGTGGAACAGGGCGGGGGAAACTTCTCCGGCGGGCAGCGCCAGCGCCTGGCCATTGCCCGGGCACTGGTGGTCCGGCCGTCCATCTATCTCTTTGACGACAGCTTCTCCGCCCTTGACTTCGCCACCGATGCCCGGCTGCGTGCGGCGCTGAAACCGCAGACCCGGGATGCCACCGTCATCGTCGTGGCCCAGCGGGTGAACACGATTATCGACGCTGCGCGGATCATCGTGCTGGAGGAGGGGCGGATAGCGGGGCAGGGAACCCATGCGGAGCTGATGGCGTCCTCGGACACCTACCGCGAGATAGTGGCCTCCCAGCTGACTGCGGAGGAAGTGGCATGAGTACGCCGGGAGTACGGGGGCGCCCGGGAGCTCCGGCCACAGCCAGGCCGGAGAACTTCGCGGCCAGTGTCCGCCGGATCCTGGTGCTGATGGCCCCGGACCGGTTACGGGTGGCGGCAGTGGTGGCCGCCGCCGTCGTTTCCGTGGCGCTCGCGGTCAGCGCGCCCCGGATACTGGGGGAGGCCACCAACGTCATCTTCGACGGGTTCATCGGGCAGTCCCTGCCGGCGGGGATGTCCAAGGACGCCCAGGTGCAGGCACTGCGGGACTCCGGGGAGCGGGAACTGGCCGATATGCTCTCGGCAATGGATGTCATCCCCGGGCAGGGACTGGACTTCGCCCGGCTCGGCGGCATCCTCCTCGGAGTGCTGGGAATCTACCTGGCGGCCTTCGCCTTCGGCTGGTTCCAGGCACGGGTGACCGCACGCATTGTGCAGAACGCCATGTACCGGCTGCGCCGCGACGTGGACGGCAAACTGTTCCGCCTGCCCATGTCCCATTTCCAGCAGCAGTCACGCGGGGACGTCCTGAGCCGCGTCACCAACGACATCGACAACCTGGCCCAGACCCTCTCGCAGAGCCTGACCCAGATCATCACCTCGGTGCTGACCATCGTTGGCGTACTGGCAATGATGGTCTCCATTTCGCCGCTGCTGGCACTGATCGCCGTGATCACCGTGCCCGTCTCGGCACTGGTCACCGTGCTCATTGCCCGGCGCTCGCAGGCAGAGTTCAAGACCCAGTGGAAATCCACCGGCGAGGTGAACGGCTACATCGAGGAAATGTTCACCGGCCAGGACGTGGTGAAGGCCTTCGGCCAGCAGGAACGGGTCATCGAAGGCTTCGCCCCGGCCAACAACCGCCTGTACCGCTCCGCCTTCCGCGCCCAGTTCGTCTCGGGCATCATCATGCCGGCAATGATGTTCATTTCGAACCTCAACTACGTGGCGGTGGCCGTGGTGGGCGGCCTGCAGGTAGCGGGCGGGCAGCTGTCCATCGGCGGCGTGCAGGCCTTTGTCCAGTACAGCCGCCAGTTCAGCCAGCCGCTGGGCCAGCTTGGCGGCCTGATCAACATGCTCCAGTCCGGCGTCGCGTCCGCCGAACGCGTTTTCGCCCTTCTGGACGCGGAGGAACAGGAACCGGACCCCGACCGGCCCGAACACCTGAAGGCGGTGCGCGGGCGGGTGGCCTTCGAGGATGTCTCCTTCAGTTACAGCCCCGACGCCCCGCTGGTCCGGCACCTGTCCTTCACCGCCGAGCCGGGACAGACGGTGGCCATCGTGGGACCGACCGGTGCCGGGAAGACCACCCTGGTCAACCTGCTGATGCGCTTCTACGAGGTGGACGCGGGCCGCATCACTATTGACGGCGTCGATATTGCCCGGCTCCGCCGCGAGGAACTGCGCAGCCACATCGGCATGGTGCTCCAGGACGCCTGGCTGTTCGAGGGCACCGTGCGGGAGAACCTGGCCTACGGCGCCCCGGGTGCCACGGAGGAGCAGATTGTGCAGGCCGCGCAGGCCACCCATGTGGACCACTTCGTCCGGTCCCTGCCGGAGGGCTACGACACCGTGCTCGGATATGACGGCGGCGCGCTGAGCCAGGGCCAGCGGCAGCTGCTCACGATCGCCCGGGCCTGGCTTTCCAATCCGTCGATCCTGGTGCTGGATGAGGCCACCAGCTCGGTGGATACCCGGACCGAGATCGCTATCCGGCTGGCCATGAACGCCCTGCGGCAGGACCGCACCAGCTTCGTGATCGCCCACCGGCTCTCCACCATCCGGGACGCCGACGTCATCCTGGTGGTGCGGGACGGGCAGATAGTGGAACAGGGAACGCACGAGGCGCTGCTGGCGGCCGAGGGCTTCTACTCCGAGCTGTACCGGTCCCAGTTCGCCGGCCCGGCGGAGACCGCGGAGGAGCCGGCCGACCCGGCCGGGCACTAGCATTGCAGCATGACCCCTGACACATCCCCCGGAACCGAAGCAACTTCCGCCGGCAACGACGCCGGTGTATTGGCGGAGGTCCGGATAGACGCCTCCAGTTCGGTTCCGCCGTACGAACAGCTGCGCCTGCAGATCCTGGACGGCGTGAATGACGGGCACCTCGCCGTCGGCACGCGGCTGCCTCCGGTCCGCGCGCTGGCCGGACACCTCGGCCTGGCAGTGAACACGGTGGCCAAGGCGTACCGCGAGCTCGAACAGGCGCAGGTGGTCACCACCCGGTCCCGCGCCGGCACGGTTGTCGCGGCGGGCGGTGACAGCGGCCGCCGCCGGGTGGCCGCAGCCGCCGCCGCGTATGCCAGGTCGGTCCGGGCCAACGGCGTCTCCGAGGACGAGGCCGTGTCCTTCCTGCGGGCGGCGCTGCACTAAACGGTCACTGAGCTTCCGGTTTGAGGGGTTTCCTCTGATCGATCTCCCTGCTCTCCCGCACACAGCACAGCATCCCACCTGATGGTGCTGCTGGTGCGGGTGGGACCTCAGGACGTACCAGCCGCCCCACACCGTGGGATGGCGTGCGATGCTTCCCCGGCGGCTCCAAACGCAGGCAGCGGGGAGCGCCGCACCCGTGCCGCTTCGCCCGCGGCGAAACCCGGGGGGTCGAATACTTTTTCGAATCCGCGTTTGAACTACAGTTGAAAACGTGCCTAAATCGACTCTTCCGACGGCTGACACCACGTTCGTGCCGCATAAAGCCAATGACCTTTCCCGCCTCGTAGTGAAAGGTGCGCGCGAGCACAACCTCCGCAACGTTGACCTGGACCTGCCGCGGGACGCCATGATCGTGTTCACCGGCCTGTCCGGCTCGGGCAAATCCTCCCTTGCGTTCGACACCATCTTTGCGGAAGGCCAGCGGCGTTACGTCGAATCGCTGTCCGCCTATGCGCGCATGTTCCTTGGCCAGGTGGACAAGCCCGATGTCGACTTCATTGAGGGCCTCTCGCCCGCGGTCTCCATCGACCAGAAGTCCACCAGCAAGAACCCGCGGTCCACGGTGGGCACCATCACCGAGATCCACGACTACATGCGCCTGCTCTGGGCCCGCGTCGGCCGTCCCTTCTGCCCGGTCTGCGGCGAGCCCGTCAGCCGGCAGACGCCGCAGCAGATCGTGGACCAGCTCCTCGAACTGGAAGAAGGAACCCGCTTCCAGATCCTTGCCCCGGTAGTCCGCGGCCGGAAGGGCGAATTCGTCGACCTGTTCAAGGAACTCGCTGCCAAGGGCTACTCCCGTGCCCGGGTGGACGGCAAGCAGGTCCAGCTGTCGGATCCGCCGAAGCTGGGTAAGCAGTACAAGCACAACATCGAAGTGGTTGTGGACCGCCTGGTGGCCAAGGACGGCATCCGGCAGCGCCTCACGGACTCCGTGGAAACCGGCCTCGGCCTTGCCGACGGCCGCGTGGTGGTGGACTTCGTTGACCTGCCCGAAGACAGCAGCGAGCGTACCCGCACCTTCTCCGAGAACCTGGCCTGCCCGAACGAGCACCCGCTGGCCATCGACGAAATCGAGCCGCGGTCCTTCTCCTTCAACAACCCGTTCGGCGCCTGCCCGGTCTGCACCGGCATCGGTTCCCGGCTGGAAGTGGACGAGGACCTGATCATTCCGGATCCCTCCAAGTCCCTGGCCGAAGGCGCCATCGCCCCGTGGTCCCTGGGCACCGCGACCACCGAGTACTGGAACCGGCTGCTTGAAGGCCTCTCCAAGGACATGGGCTTCTCCATGGACACGCCGTGGAAGAAGCTGCCCGCCAAGGCACGCGAGGCCGTGCTCAACGGCAAGGACCACAAGGTCGTGGTCCAGTACCGCAACCGCTTCGGCCGCGAACGCAAGTACAGCACCGGCTTCGAAGGCGTCATCCAGTACATCCACCGCAAGCACGGGGAAACCGAATCGGACCACGCCCGTGACCGGTACGAAGAGTACATGCGGGAAATTGCCTGCCCCGAGTGCGGGGGAGCGCGGCTGAACCCGGCGTCCCTGTCCGTACTGATCAACGGCCGCAACATCGCCGAGATCAGCGCCCTGCCCCTGCGTGAAGCCGCAGACTTCCTCAACACCCTGGTCCTCACCGGACGCGAAGCACAGATTGCCAACCAGGTGCTGAAGGAAATCCAGGCCCGCCTGACCTTCCTGCTCGACGTCGGCCTCGAGTACCTGAGCCTGAACCGCCCGGCCGCCACGCTGTCCGGCGGCGAAGCCCAGCGCATCCGCCTGGCCACGCAGATCGGTTCCGGACTCGTGGGCGTACTGTACGTCCTGGACGAGCCGTCCATCGGCCTGCACCAGAAGGACAACCGGCGCCTGATCGATACCCTGATCCGGCTCCGCAGCCTGGGCAACACCCTGATTGTGGTGGAGCACGACGAAGACACGATCCAGGAAGCGGACTGGATTGTCGACGTCGGCCCCGGCGCCGGTGAGCGCGGCGGCGAGGTGGTGCACTCGGGACCGTTGGCTGAGCTGCTCACCAACGAGCGGTCCATCACCGGAGCGTACCTGTCGGGCCGGAAGAAGATCGAGATTCCGGCGAAGCGGCGCAAGGTGGACAAGACCCGCCAGCTGAAGATCGTAGGGGCGCGGGAAAACAACCTGCAGAACCTGAACGTCGACGTTCCGCTGGGCGTTTTCACTGCCGTCACGGGCGTCAGCGGTTCCGGCAAGTCCACGCTGATCAACGACATCCTCTACAAGACGATGGCGAACAAGCTCAACGGCGCCAAGCACGTGGCCGGCCGGCACACCCGCGTGGAGGGCCTGGAGCAGCTGGACAAGGTCATCCACGTGGACCAGAGCCCGATCGGCCGGACCCCGCGGTCCAACCCCGCCACCTACACCGGTGTGTGGGACCACATCCGCAAGCTCTTCGCCGAGACCAACGAGGCGAAGGTGCGCGGCTACCTGCCGGGCCGTTTCTCCTTCAACGTCAAGGGCGGCCGCTGCGAGGCCTGCCACGGCGACGGCACGCTGAAGATTGAAATGAACTTCCTGCCGGACGTGTACGTGCCGTGCGAGGTATGCCACGGCGCCCGGTTCAACCGGGAAACCATGGAGGTGCACTACAAGGGCAAGAACATTGCCGAAGTGCTGGACATGCCAATCGAGGAAGCAGCGGAGTTCTTCGCGGCCTTCGGTCCCATCTCCCGGCACCTGAACACCCTCGTGGACGTTGGCCTGGGCTACGTCCGGCTGGGCCAGCCCGCCACCACGCTTTCCGGCGGCGAAGCGCAGCGCGTGAAGCTCGCCAGCGAACTGCAGAAACGTTCCAACGGCCGCAGCATCTACGTCCTGGACGAGCCCACCACGGGCCTGCACTTCGAAGACGTCCGCAAGCTGCTGGAGGTGCTGCAGGGGCTGGTGGACAAGGGCAACACGGTCATCACCATCGAGCACAACCTCGACGTCATCAAGAGCGCCGACTGGATCATCGATCTTGGGCCCGACGGCGGCACCGGCGGCGGCAAGGTGGTTGCCTCCGGCACTCCGGAGAAGGTTGCCAAGGTCGAGGGCAGCCACACCGCCACGTTCCTGGCGGAGATCCTCACCCCGTAGCTCTCGGAAGATACCTGCCCGGCACATATACTGTGCCGGGCATATCTTTTTCCCTTAGCCCGCCCGGATATGCCAAACTAAGGCCCGTGACTTCTCCCCGGCTCTTGGTGCTTTTCGATCTCGATGGAACGCTGGTTGACCCGGCAGGTGCCATCACCGGCGGCATCAGCTCCGCGCTGGCGGCCTGCGGCCTGCCCGTGCCCTCCGATGCCGACCTGCACCGGATGGTCGGCCCGTCACTGGTCACCTCCCTGCGGGACATCGCCGGCGTGCCGGAAGACCGTCTGGAAGCCGTCATCCGCCACTACCGGCAGGGATACCGGCAGTCAGGCATGGCGCAGAGCCGGCCGTACCCGGGCATTGCCGGCGCCGTCGAGCGGCTCCGGCAGGAGCACACCGTTGCCGTGGCCACCCAGAAACCGCAGCACCTCGCACTGGAACTGCTCGGGGTGCAGGGCATGGGCAGCCTCTTCGCGTCGGTGCACGGCTCACCCGCCGATGAGCAGGCTGCGGCCGCGCTCAACGGAAAAGCCTCCATCATCCGCGCCGCCCTCGAAAGCCATGCAGGCTCCTACGACCGGGCCGTGATGATCGGTGACCGCCGGCACGACGTCGAGGGCGCCGCCGCCAACCGGATCGACTGCATCGGCGTCTCCTGGGGTTTCGCCGGCGAGGGCGAGCTCGAAGCAGCCGGGGCCGCCGTCGTCGTCGGCAGCGCGGACGAACTCAGTGACGCAGTGCTGGAGTTTGAACGGAAGGGGGTGGCACTGAATGGTTCTGTATAACCTGACCCGGGCAAGCACCCGCGGCCTCGTCGCCGGTCTGTGCCGGCCCACGATCACCGGGCTGGAGCATGTCCCGGCCAGCGGGCCGTTCATCGTCGCCTGCAACCACCAGTCCTTCCTGGACAGCGTCCTGGTCCAGGCGCTGCTGCCCCGCCGGGTGGGTTTCTTCGCGAAGGCGGAATACTTCACGGGTACCGGCCTCAAGGGCCTCGCGATGAGGAGCTTCTTCGAGGGCGTCGGCTCCATTCCGGTTCAGCGGGACCAGCAGGCCGCCAGCGTTGCGGCCCTCAAGACCCTGCTGGACATCCTCGAGGAGGGCGGCGGCGTCGGCATCTACCCGGAAGGCACCCGCTCACGCGACGGCCTGCTCTACCGGGGCCGCACCGGGGTCGGCTGGCTGGCGCTGACCTCCGGGGCACCCGTGGTGCCGGTCGGGCTCATCGACACCGACAAGCTGCAGCCGGCCGGAAAGAAAACGGTCAAACCCGGGCACTTCACCCTGAAGGTGGGGCAGCCGCTGTACTTCCAGAAGACCGGCCCGGAGCATGCGCTGCCGGCCCGCCGCCAGGCCACCGACCGGGTGATGGAGGCCATTGCGGAGCTCAGCGGCCAGCAGCGCTCCGAAAGCTACAACCGGAACCGGCCCGAGGGATAGGCAGACGTCCGGCGGGTGCTGGCCCCTCCGGTTCAGCGGCCCGCGAAACCGCGCGCCGGCGTCCGGGGGCGGGGGACAGCGAACGTAGGATGGAGAAGTGGCAGATCCAGCAACCTACCGGCCGAAAACAGGGGAGATCCCCACGGCGCCGGGCGTATACCGCTTCCGGGATGAACACGGCCGGGTCATTTACGTGGGCAAGGCCAAAAACCTCCGCTCCCGCCTGAATTCCTATTTTGCGAACCCGCGCGGGCTGCTGCCCAAAACCCGGGCCATGGTGCACACCGCCGCCGGCGTCGAGTGGACGGTGGTCGGCACCGAACTCGAGGCACTGCAGCTCGAATACACCTGGATCAAGGAATTCAATCCCCGGTTCAACATCATGTTCCGGGACGACAAGTCCTACCCGTACCTGGCCGTCACCATGGGGGAGAAGTACCCGCGGGCCCAGGTCATGCGCGGGGACCGGCGCAAGGACACCCGCTATTTCGGGCCGTTCTATCCGGCCAAGGCCATCCGCGAAACCCTGGACACGCTGCTCCGGGTCTTCCCCGTCCGTACCTGCAGCAGCGGCGTCTTCAAGCGGGCCGAACGCACCGGCCGGCCCTGCCTGCTCGGCTACATCGACAAGTGCTCCGCCCCCTGCGTCGGCCGGATCAGCCCGGAGGACCACCGCGACCTTGCGGCCGAGCTCTGCGACTTCATGGCCGGCGAGGGCAAGCGTTTTATCTCCAGCCTGGAGAAGGAGATGCAGGCCGCCGTCGCCGAACTGGACTACGAAACCGCCGCCCGGCTCCGGGACGACATCTCCGCCCTGCGGAAGGTGTTCGAACGCAACAACGTGGTGCTCAGTGAAGACACCGACGCAGACATCTTTGCCCTCGAAGAGGACGAACTCGAAGCCTCCGCCCAGGTGTTCCACGTCCGCGGCGGACGCATCCGCGGCCAGCGCGGCTGGGTGGTGGAAAAGGTGGAAGACAACGACACGGCGGACCTCGTGGAACACCTGATCCAGCAGGTCTACGGCGAGGCGAACTCCACCGACCGCATTCCGCGGCAGGTCCTGGTGCCGGTGCTGCCGCCGGACGCCGAGGAACTCGCCGAGTGGCTGGGCGGACTGCGCGGGGCCCGCGTGGACATCCGCGTGCCCATGCGCGGAGACAAGAAGGCCCTCATGGAGACCGTGGCCCGCAACGCAGCTGACGCCCTGCGGCTGCACAAGAGCCGCCGCGCCGGGGACATCACCACCCGTTCCGCCGCACTGCAGGAACTGCAGGAGGCCCTCGATCTGCCCTCGCCGCCGCTGCGCATCGAGTGCTACGACATCTCCCATGTGCAGGGCACCAATGTGGTTGCCTCCATGGTGGTGGCCGAAGACGGCCTGCCGAAGAAATCGGACTACCGCAAGTTCTCGATCACCGGTGAGGCCGCCCGGGATGACACGTCCTCCATGTACAACGTCATCTCCCGCCGTTTCCGCAACTACCTTGCGGAGAATGCCGATCCGGCCGCCGATCCCGATGCCCCGGTGGACCTCCCGGACGAGCGGGGCGGCGACGCAGACGTCCAGCCGCTGACGGACACCCTGACCCCGGCGCCCAAGGCCAGGTTCGCCTACCCGCCGAACCTGGTGGTGGTGGACGGCGGCCAGCCCCAGGTCGCGGCAGCTTCCAAGGCCCTCGCAGACCTGGGCATCACCGACGTGCAGGTGGTCGGACTGGCCAAGCGCCTGGAGGAGGTCTGGGTTCCGGACAGCGACTTCCCGGTGATCCTCCCGCGCGCCTCGGAGGCTTTGTTCCTGCTCCAGCGTGTCCGGGACGAGGCACACCGGTTCGCCATTACGTTCCACCGGCAGAAGCGGGGCAAGTCCATGACCGCGTCACTGCTCGACGAGGTCCCCGGACTGGGGCCGTCCAAGCGCCAGGCACTGCTCAAGCACTTCGGATCGGTGAAGAAACTGCGCGCCGCCACCGAGGAGGAACTCCAGGAGGTTCCGGGCATCGGCCCGGCAATGGCCGCTAACCTGCGCAGCCGGCTGGCCGATAAGGATCTGGCGGGGGTTCCGGCAGTCAATATGGCCACCGGCGAAATCCTGGAAACTTAGCTAGGCTGGGAAACCGGCGTGTCGGCTTCGAACCGTTCGGAGTTCTGAAGAAGCAGGGACAATCAGGATGGGATCACAGCAATGACGCAAGAGGACGGCTTGACCGTAGTCAAACCGGAGGAATCGGAGCTACTCGTAGTCACGGGTATGTCCGGTGCCGGGCGCAGCACGGCGGCCAACGCCCTGGAGGACCACGGCTGGTACGTCGTCGAGAACCTGCCTCCCCTGATGCTGGGTACCCTCACCGAGCTGGTGTCCCGGATGCCGCAGTCCATCCCGAAACTCGCCGTGGTGATCGATGTCCGCAGCAAGGAGCTTTTCCAGGACATCCGCGAAGCCCTGCGCAACCTGCGCTCCGCCGGCGTTACCTACCGGCTGCTGTTCCTCGACGCAGATGACGCCACCCTGGTCCGCCGTTTCGAACAGGGCCGACGCCCGCATCCGCTGCAGGGCGACGGCAGCATCCTGGACGGTATTGCCGCCGAACGCGAGGTCCTGACCGAGCTGCGCGAGTCCTCCGACGTCGTTGTGGACACCTCCAAGCTGAATGTCCACGCCCTGGCCACCACCGTCACGGAACTCTTCACGGAGTCCGGCCCCATTGTGCTGCGCCTGAACGTGATGAGCTTCGGCTTCAAATACGGGCTGCCGGTGGACGCGAACTACGTTGCCGATGTCCGGTTTATCCCCAACCCGCACTGGGTGCCGCAGCTGCGCCCGCACACGGGGCTGGACGAAGACGTCCGCGGCTATGTGCTCCAGGCCAAGGGCACCGCTGAGTTCCTGGACCGCTACGTCGAAGCCCTTGAGCCCGTGATTGACGGCTACCGCCGGGAAAACAAGCATTACGCCACCATCGCCGTCGGCTGCACGGGCGGCAAGCACCGCTCCGTTGCGGTGACCGAGGAACTGGCCAAGCGCCTTGACCAGCTTCCGCACGTGACGGTCAGCTCCCACCACAGGGATCTGGGGCGCGAGTAATGTCCTTCCTCACCGGACCGCTGCCCCTGATTCCCGAGGGCAAGGGCGGACGGGAGAGCGACGGCCAGGCAGGATCGATCGTCGCCCTCGGCGGCGGACACGGCCTGTCCTCCTCCCTCTCGGCCCTCCGCCTGCTCACCACCGATCTCACGGCCGTAGTGACGGTTGCCGACGACGGCGGCTCCTCCGGCCGCCTGCGCCGGGAACTGGGTGTCCTTCCGCCCGGAGACCTGCGGATGGCCCTGGCGGCACTCTGCGACGACACCGACTGGGGACGTACCTGGCGGGACGTTATGCAGCACCGTTTCCGCTCCCAGCCCGGAGTTGAAGGATCCCTGGACGACCACGCCCTCGGCAACCTCCTGATTGTCACGCTCTGGGAGCTGCTGGGGGATCCTGTTGCCGGCCTCCAGTGGGCCGGTGCGCTGCTGGGCGCCCGCGGCCAGGTGCTGCCGATGTCCACCCTGCCGCTGACCATTGAAGGCGATGTCCTGCGGCGCACAGCCGGGGGAGACCTGCTGGAAACCGTCAGCGGCCAGGCCAGCCTGGCCGCCGCCGGTGCCCGCAGCAATGTCTCCGATGTACGGCTCCTGCCGGTGGACGCCCCGGCATGTCCGGCCGCGCTGGAAGCCATCGACCGTGCCGACTGGGTGGTCCTGGGACCGGGTTCCTGGTACACGTCGGTGCTTCCGCACCTGATGCTGCCGCAGCTGCGCGATGCGTTGTGCGCCACATCCGCCAAACGCTGCCTGACCATGAATCTCAGCAACGAAACCACTGAAACGTCCGGGATGAGCGCAGTGGACCACTTGGCGGTAATCCGCCGCTATGCGCCGGAGTTCAAGGTTGACGCGGTGCTGGTGGATCCGTCGGTGGTGGCGGACCGGGCGGCCTTCGAGGACGCCGTAGCAGAAATGGGGGGCCGTCCGGTCTTCGGTAAGGTGGGGGCAGCATCGGGGCGTCCGATCCATGATCCGCTCCGCCTCGCGACCGCCTTCCACGATATATTTGGGGAGAATTAGGAGTGTTTTTGTGGCGTTAACCGCAGCAGTAAAAGAGGAACTGTCACGTCTGGACGTGAAGAAATCCTCAGTCCGCAAGGCCGAGGTGTCGGCAATGCTGCGTTTTGCCGGCGGACTGCACATCATTTCCGGCCGGATAGTCATCGAGGCGGAGGTGGATCTCGCGTCCACGGCCCGACGGCTGCGGGCAGCCATTGCAGAGGTTTACGGTCACGCCAGCGACATCATTGTGGTGTCCGGCGGCGGGCTGCGCCGCGGCAACCGCTACGTGGTCCGCGTGGTCAAGGACGGCGAATCGCTCGCCCGGCAGACGGGGCTGCTCGACGCCCGCGGCCGTCCGGTGCGCGGCCTGCCCTCAGTGGTGGTCAACGGTTCAGCGGCCGACGCCGAGGCCGTCTGGCGGGGTGCCTTCCTCGCCCACGGGTCGCTTACCGAACCCGGACGCTCCTCCTCGCTCGAAGTAACCTGCCCCGGTCCCGAAGCGGCCCTGGCGCTGGTCGGTTCCGCCCGCCGGATCGGCATTGCAGCCAAGGCACGCGAGGTCCGCGGCGTGGACCGCGTAGTGATCCGCGACGGTGACACCATTGCGGCCCTGCTCACCCGGATGGGCGCACACGACGCGCTTATGGTCTGGGAAGAGCGCCGGATGCGCAAGGAAGTGCGGGCCACAGCCAACCGGCTGGCCAACTTCGACGACGCCAACCTGCGCCGCTCCGCGCAGGCCGCCGTCGCCGCCGGCGCCCGGGTGGAACGCGCCCTGGAGATCCTCGGCGAGGACGTCCCGGAGCACCTGCGCTACGCCGGCGAACTGCGCGTGGCCCACAAGCAGGCCAGCCTGGACGAGCTGGGCCACCTGGCTGACCCGCCCATGACCAAGGACGCCATTGCGGGGCGGATCCGGCGGCTGCTGGCAATGGCGGACAAGCGGGCGGCGGAACTCGGAATCCCGGGTACCGAGTCCAGCGTCACTCCGGAAATGTTGGATGAATAACGTTATTGCATAGGATGGACTAAGCCTGCTGCCTTTCGGCGGCACGTCGAGTTTCCGGATGGGAATTCCGTCCGGAATATTGATCCGACACCAACGGAGGATTTTCGTGAACGAATACACACTGCCGGAACTGCCGTACGACTACGCCGCCCTTGAGCCGCACATTTCCGCGCGCATCATGGAGCTGCACCACGACAAGCACCACGCAACCTACGTGGCCGGCGCCAACACCGCCCTGGCCCAGATGGCGGAGGCCCGCGAAAAGGGCGAGTTCGGAACCATCGGCAAGCTCTCCAAGGATCTGGCCTTCCACCTGGGCGGCCACACCAACCACAGCGTCTTCTGGAACAACATGTCCCCGGACGGCGGCGACAAGCCCGAAGGCGAACTGGCAGCAGCCATCGATGAGTTCTTCGGTTCGTTCGACGGTTTCCGCGGCCAGTTCACTGCCGTGGCCAACTCCATCCAGGGCTCCGGCTGGTCCATCCTGGCCTACGAACCGCTGGGCAAGAACCTGGTCATCGAGCAGCTCTACGATCAGCAGGGCAACGTCCCCGTGGGCACCATTCCGCTGCTGATGCTCGATATGTGGGAGCACTCCTACTACCTGGACTACGCCAACGTTAAGGGCGACTACGTCAAGGCATGGTGGAACATCGTGAACTGGGCCGACGTCGCCGCGCGTTTCGACGCCGCCCGCACCGGCGCCAAGAGCCTGATCGTCCCGGCCTAGTCACCGCTCCTGCCGCACATTTGTGCGGGTGCCCCGGTTCCTACGGAGACTGTGACGCGTAAGATAAATCCGTAGGCCCGGTCCCGCCAGGTGCTTTCCGGCACCGGCGGGACGGGCCCACGGCGCCGCGGCCGGAAGGGTTTCCCAAGCGGAAGTGTCAGGCCGCAGTCAGTCCGGTGGCTTCTTACCCTGAGGTCACACAGCTCTCGATTGAACCCCTACTCAAGGAGACAGAACAGTGACTACTCGTGTTGGAATCAACGGATTCGGGCGTATTGGCCGCAACTACTTCCGGGCGGCCCTGGAGCAGAACGCCGACCTCGACATTGTCGCGGTAAATGACCTCACCAGCCCCGAGACCCTCGCCCACCTCCTCAAGTACGATTCCGTCACCGGACGCCTGGGGGCCGACGTCGAAGTCAGCGAGGGCAACATCGTCGTCGGGGGCAAGACCATCCGGGTCCTCGCCGAGCGGGATCCCTCGAACCTCCCCTGGAAAGATCTGGGCGTGGATATCGTCATTGAGTCCACCGGATTCTTTACCAAGGCCGAAGACGCCAAAAAGCACATCGACGCCGGCGCCAAGAAGGTCCTGATCTCCGCGCCGGGCAAGGGCGCCGACCTCACCGTGGTTATGGGGGTCAACGACGGCGACTACGACCCCGCGTCGCACAACATCATTTCCAACGCCTCCTGCACCACCAACTGCCTCGGCCCGCTGGCCAAGGTCCTGCACGAGGCGTTCGGCATTGAACGCGGCCTGATGACCACCGTCCATGCGTACACCGCGGACCAGAACCTGCAGGACGGCCCGCACAAGGACCTCCGCCGTGCCCGCGCCGCCGCCCTGAACATCGTGCCGACCACCACCGGCGCCGCAAAGGCCATCGGCCTGGTCCTGCCGGCCCTCGACGGGAAGCTGGACGGCTTCGCGCTGCGCGTCCCGGTGCCCACCGGTTCGGTCACCGACCTCACCGTGACGGTTTCCAAGGAAGCCACGGTGGAGCAGATCAACGATGTCTACAAGGCCGCAGGCAACGGACCGCTGGCAGGCATCCTGCGCTACACCGACGAGCCGATTGTCTCGTCCGATATCGTCACCGATCCTGCCTCGTGCATCTTCGACTCCGGCCTGACCCGCGTTATGGGGAACCAGGTGAAGGTCGTGGGCTGGTACGACAACGAGTGGGGCTACTCCTGCCGTCTCGTGGACCTCACCAAGCTTGTTGGCTCAAAGCTTTAATCAACCGAGTACGCAAAGGTAGACATGACTGTCAAAACTCTCCCCGACCTGATCAGCGAAGGCGTCGACGGCAGGTACGTCCTGGCCCGCTCGGATCTGAACGTACCGCTGGACGACGGCCGGGTTACCGACGACGGACGCATCCGGGCGTCGATTCCCACCCTGCAGACCCTCGTGGAGCACGGTGCCAAGGTCATTGTGATGGCCCACCTCGGCCGCCCGAAGGGCAAGCCTGATGACAAGTACTCGCTGCGCCCCGCCGTCGACCGCCTCGAGGAACTCTCCGCCTTCCCGGTGGAGTTCGCCGAAGACGTGGTGGGCGACAGTGCCCGCAGGCTGGCAGGCTCACTGGCCGCCGGGTCCGTCCTGGTGCTGCAGAACATCCGCTTCGATCCGCGGGAAACCTCCAAGGACGACGCCGAACGCCAGGCACTGGCGGGGGAGCTGGCAGCCCTGACCGGCGGCAACGGTGCCTATGTTGATGACGCCTTCGGTGCAGTGCACCGCAAGCATGCGAGCGTCTACGATGTTGCCGAGGCGCTGCCCGCCTACGAAGGCGGGCTGGTGCACACCGAGGTCGAGGTGCTCAAGCGCCTCACCGAGAACCCGGAGAAGCCCTATGTGGTGGTTCTGGGCGGTTCCAAGGTGTCCGACAAGCTGGCAGTAATCGAGAACCTGATGGACCGGGCGGACTACCTGCTGGTGGGCGGCGGCATGGTCTTTACGTTCCTGGCTGCGCAGGGCTACAAAGTCGGCGCCTCGCTGCTCGAGACGGACCAGATTGAGAACGTCAAGGGCTACCTCAGCCGCGCCAAGGAGGTCGGCTGCGAATTTGTCCTGCCCACCGACATTGTGGTGGCGGATAAGTTCGCTGCGGACGCCGATGTCGAGACCGTTCCTGCCGAGGCTATGGAGGACGGCCGTTTCGGTGCCTCCGGCCTCGGCCTGGATATCGGTCCCGATTCCGCGGCAGCCTTCGCCGAGCGGATCCGCGGCGGGAAGACCATCTTCTGGAACGGCCCCATGGGTGTGTTCGAGTTCGAAGCCTTTGCCAACGGCACCCGTGCCGTTGCCCAGGCCTTGAAGGAGTCCAGCGGCTTCAGCGTGGTCGGCGGCGGCGATTCGGCAGCTGCCGTCCGGAAGCTCGGCTTCTCGGAAGACGACTTCGGGCACATCTCCACCGGCGGCGGCGCCAGCCTCGAATATCTGGAAGGCAAGGCCCTCCCGGGCCTTACCGTCCTCGACAAGTAAAACCGAAGGTGCGGGTCCGCTTGCCTAAGCGGGCCCGCACCCGCATGTCCCATCCCGCCCGGCCCCAGCGGCCGGTGCACCGAGTAAGAAACCGGAGCAACCATGACCACCTCCACGAACGGCAAGTTCGACCGCACACCCCTGATCGCCGGCAACTGGAAGATGAACATGGACCACGTCCAGGGCATCACCCTGCTGCAGAAGCTGGCATGGACGCTGAGCGACGCCCGTCACGACTACGGCCGCGTGGAGGTTGTGGTGTTCCCTCCGTTCACCGATCTGCGCAGCACGCAGACGCTGGTGGCCGGAGACAAGCTGAAGGTGGAATACGGGGCCCAGGATCTTTCACCGAAGGATTCCGGCGCGTTCACAGGTGACATCTCCGGACAGTTCCTCGCCAAGCTCGGCTGCAGCTACGTCCTGGTGGGCCACAGCGAACGCCGGTCCGTCCACGGCGAGAGCGACGAGCTGTTGAATGAAAAGCTCAAGGCCGCGTACCGCCACAATCTGGTACCCATCCTCTGCGTCGGCGAGGGCCTCGAGGTGCGGCAGGCCGGGGACCATGTACTGCATACCCTGGAGCAGGTCCGCAAGGACCTCGCCGGCCTGGACGCCGAGCAGGTTTCCCGGCTGGTCATTGCCTACGAACCCATCTGGGCCATCGGCACGGGTGAGGTTGCCGGTCCGGAAGACGCGCAGGAAATGTGTGCCGCCATCCGTGCCGAGATCGCTGATTTGTACGACGACGCCGTGGCGGCCAAGACCCGCCTGCTCTACGGCGGCTCCGTCAAGGCCGCCAATGCGGCAAGCATTCTGGGCGAACGCGATGTGGACGGCGTGCTGGTTGGCGGTGCCAGTTTGGATGTAGGCGAATTTGCTAATATTGTCAGGTTCGAACAACATCTGGTGACTGACTGAACTGCAGCTGAAGGGCGCCGCAGCGGCGTCTCCAATCCATGAGTCACCCGAAAGGCCGTAAGTGGAAATTCTGAAGACCGTCCTGCTGGTGCTCCTTGCCGTCACGAGCCTGCTGCTGACGCTGCTCATCCTGCTCCACAAAGGCCGCGGCGGCGGTATGTCGGATATGTTCGGCGGCGGCATGACCAGCAGCCTCGGATCCTCCGGCGTTGCCGAAAAGAACCTGAACCGCTTCACGGTGGCACTGGCCCTCTCCTGGGGCGTAGTGATCGTGGCTCTCGGACTGATCCAGCGCTTCTCCGGCGAAGCCTAGGCAGGCAGTGCTCCGGTAGCAGTACCGGTATTAATACGTAATGGAAATGGCCCCCGGATTTCTCCGGGGGCCATTTCCTTGTCTAAGACACGGGCTTGTCTGAGACATGCGCTAAAGCGTTAGTCCTCATCGTCCGGCTCGTGGTCGTCGGAGTCGAAGAGGCGCCGGGACAGCTGTGACGCTGCCGCCTGGTCAATCAGCCAGCGGGTCTTGGTCCGGCCGCGGGCACCGGCGGCCGGAACCTGGATCTCTCCCGCGCCGGCCAGTGCCAGGCCGACGGCACCGGCCTTGTCGTTGCCCGCAACGCCCAGCCAGACCTCGGAGGCCGTGTTGATGCTTTCCAGGGTCAGCGAAATCCGCTCCGGCGGCGGCTTCGGGGCATCCCGCACACCGACGGTGGTCTGCCCGACGGTGCGTACGCCCGGGGTCTCGGGGAAGAGGGACGCAATGTGCGCGTCCGGTCCCACGCCCAGCAGCAGGACGTCGAAACGCGGCAGCCGGGGGTCCACCGCCGCGAACCTGGCCGGGAGCTGCTCGGCGGCAGCCGCATCAGCCAGCTGCCGGGCATAGTCGGCCGCGGCGTCCTCCACCGAGTCGACTTCGCCGGCGGTGGCAACAGCGTGGATCCGTGCAGCAGGAACGCCGAGCGGGTCCAGCATTGCCTGCCGGGCCTGAAGGGAATTGAGTTCAGCATCTCCGGCCGGGAGGAACCGTTCGTCACCCCACCAAAAGTTGACCCGGGTCCAGTCCACCGCAGTGCGGGCGGGGTTGGCGGTGACGGCCTCGAGCGTCGCGATGCCTACCGTGCCGCCGGTCAGCACCACCGTGGCCTCCCCGCGCCGGCTCTGGACATCCACGAGCTTGGTGATCAACCGCGCCGCCGTAGTCGATACCAGCGCCTGGGGATCCGGGTGGATGCTGACACCGTTGGGGGAGTGCTTCACGCGTTCGCCCCTTTCTGGGACAGGCATGCGGCCAGCCCCTCAGTAAGTACCTCTCCGAACACCTCGTCCGGATCCAGCCGCCGCAGCTCTTCCGCCAGGCAGTCCCGCAGGGTGCGCCGCGGAAGCGCGATCTGCTGTTCCGGCTGCCCCGGCTGGGTCAGATGGGCGGTGACCTGGTCAGGCCGGGCCAGTTCCACGTCACCGTCGGGCCGCCTAAACACTACCCGGTGGATACCGGTTCCCGCGTCCCCCTCGATGATTTCCAGCGGTACATCCAGCGCTTTTTTCAGCCAGGCGGCCAGCAGGAAGGTGCTGGCCGAATCCGAGGCGCCTTCGACGACGACGGACTGGACCGGTGCGGCTCCCGCACCGTCCAGGACCGCTGCCAGCTGGACCCGCCAGTTGGTCAGCCGGGTCCAGCTAAGGTCGGTGTCTCCGGCCGCATAGCTGTCGGCCAGGCCCAGCAGGGCCTTCTTCGGGTCGTCCTCGGTGGCCGCGTCGGTAATCCGGCGGTGTGCAATGCAGCCCAGCGGGGTTTTTGCCGGGTCCTGCGGAACTCCGTGCGGCCACCAGACCACTATGGGTGCGTCGGGCAGCAGCAGGGCCGAAACCAGTGACTCGCTTTCCCCGGACAGTTCTCCGTGCCCGGACAGGACAATCACTTCGGAGGCCCCGGCGTCGCCGCCCACACGGATCTGCGCGTCGAGGCGCGTGTCGTCGTCCGGGCTGCCCTCGGCCAGCACGATGATGCGGCAGGGGTGTTCGCGGCTGGCCTCGTTGGCGGCGGCAATGGCCTCCTCGACGAAGTCCGGCTGCGTATCCACCACCAGGGTCAGCACGCGGCCGAGGGTGACCACGCCGCCCTTTTCACGCATGGCAACAATTTCCTTGGACACCTTGGACGTGGTGGTGTCCGGCAGTTCAACTATCACGGCCTTCTCCAGGTCCTTCCGTCTTGGGCGAGCAGCTCGTTTGCAGAGTCCGGTCCCCAGCTCCCGGGGGCATAAGGCTCGGGCTGGGTGTCCAGCGATGCCCAGTATTCTTCGAACGGGTCCACGATTTTCCAGGACAGCTCGACTTCCTGGTGCCGCGGGAAGAGCGGCGGCTCGCCGAGGAGGACATCCAGGATCAGCCGTTCGTAGGCCTCGGGGCTGGACTCGGTGAACGAGTGTCCGTAGCCGAAGTCCATGGACACGTCACGGACCTCCATCTGTGTGCCCGGCACCTTGGAGCCGAAGCGGATGGTGGCGCCTTCGTCCGGCTGCACACGGATGACGACGGCGTTCTGGCCGAAGTCGTCGTCGTTGTGTTCGCGGAACAGCAGGTTGGGGGAGCGCTTGAAGACCACGGCAATTTCCGTGACGCGGCGTCCCAGCCGTTTGCCGGCCCGCAGGTAGAACGGAACCCCGGCCCAGCGGCGGGTATTGATGTCCAGCCGGATCGCCGCGAAGGTCTCGGTCTTGGATTCCGGGTTGAACCCTTCCTCCTCCAGGAAACCGGTAACCTTCTCGCCGCCCTGCCAGCCGCCCGTGTACTGACCCCGGGCGGAACTGCGCGAGAGGTCCTCCGGCAGCCGGACGGCGGCCAGTACCTTCTCCTTTTCGGCACGGAGGTGGTCCGCGTTGAAGGAGATAGGCTCCT
This sequence comes from Arthrobacter sp. zg-Y769, assembly GCF_020907405.1. GTDB lineage: Bacteria > Actinomycetota > Actinomycetes > Actinomycetales > Micrococcaceae > Arthrobacter_B. The sequence continues at coordinate 81,653 of NZ_JAJJOE010000008.1, read as the reverse complement.
CCATCGCGGTCAGCGCCAAGAGCTGCAGCAGATGGTTCTGGATCACGTCGCGGGCAGCGCCCACGCCGTCGTAATAGCCCGCACGCCCGCCGATCCCGATGTCTTCCGCCATGGTGATCTGTACGTGGTCCACGTAGTTGGCGTTCCAGATCGGTTCGAACAGCTGGTTCGCGAAGCGCAGCGCCAGGATGTTCTGGACCGTTTCCTTGCCCAGGTAGTGGTCGATTCGGAACACCGAATCGGCGGGGAAGACCGACTCGACCACGTTGTTCAGTTCCCGGGCGGACGCCAGGTCGTGGCCGAACGGCTTTTCGATCACCACCCGCCGCCACTTGCCCTCGGAGGTCTTGGCCAGCCCGTGCTCGGAAAGCTGCTGGCAGACCTGCTCAAAGGACTTGGGCGGAACGGAAAGGTAGAACGCATGGTTGCCGCGGGTACCGCGGCGTTCATCCAGGTCCTCAAGGGTCTCCTTGAGGTTCCCGAAGGCCTCACCGCTGTCGAAGCCGCCCTCGACAAACCGGATGCCTTCGGCCAGCTGCTTCCACACACCCTCGTCGAAATCGGTACGGGCATGCGCCTGCACCGATTCCTTCACCTGTGCGGCGAACTCCTCGTGGCTCCAGGGCCGGCGGCCGAAGCCCACCAGCGAGAAGCTGGGCGGAAGCAGGCCGCGGTTGGCGAGGTCGTAGACGGCCGGAATGAGCTTCTTCCGGGCGAGGTCTCCGGTCACGCCGAAGATCACCAGGGAAGACGGACCGGCGATCCGGCTCAGCCGGCGGTCGCGTGGATCCCGAAGGGGGTTACCCGTTCCGGCCTTCTCCTCGGCGGGCATTTACTTGCCGTTTCCTTCTGCGGCCAGTGCCCGCACAACGTTTTCGATTTCACGGACCCCTTCGTCGCGGTTCAGCAGGTGCAGCCGCAGTACCGGGCGGCCCTGGTCTGCGAGGACCTGCGCGTCACCGGCAGCCTGGGCGCTGATGAGCTCGCCGAAGGTGAAGGGCCGGTCCGGAATGGAGACGTCTTCCGCGGCTTTGCCGGTGATCTGCAGGTAGACACCCTGCGCCGGGCCGCCCTTGTGGAACTGGCCGGTGGAGTGCAGGAAGCGCGGACCCCAGCCGAAGGTCACGGGCCGGCCGGTGGCGGAAGCCAGCTCGGGGCGGATGCCGGCGAGCTCGGCCTGGCGGGCGCGGTCGAGGTAGGCCTGGATGCTGAGGTAGCCGTCCGTGCCGAGGGTGCGGAGCAGGGCAGCCAGCGCGCCGCGGAGGGTGTGCGCCGTGCCGAGCAGGTCAGCGGGGCCGCGCACCTCGACGGACCCGTCAACGAAGGACGGTTCCGTGGCTTCGGGGGTGGCGTCCAGGAGCCCGCGTGCTGCCTTCTTCGCAGCCTCGACGTCCGGCTGGTCGAACGGGTTGATGTTCAGCAGCCGTCCCGCCACGGCGGTGGCAAATTCCCAGAGCATCATCGAACTGCCCAGGCTGCCGGACACAACCACCTGGTCTCCTTCGGGGAGGGCCTCCGAGTCGACGGGGACCAGCCGGACGGTAAGCACGTCGCCGGCACCGGAAACCAGCTCCGGCGCGCCGGGTTCGACGGCGACCGGCAACAGGCCGGTGCCGAGCTTGCCGGTGGATTCTGCAATAAGCTGTTCGGCCCAGTCGGGGAAGCCGGCCAGTCCGGAGCCTTCGTCCACGATCACGATCTTGTTGCGGAGCGGCTCGGTGCCTCCGAGCGCGGCGCCCAGTTCCAGGCCGATGTTGTCCGGCGCGTCGTCCCGCAGCATTTCCACTGTCAGTTCGGCGTCATCCAGAAGGGTTTCAATGTCCGCTCCGGCCAGTCCCGAGGGCACCAGGCCGAAGGCAGTCAGCGCCGAGTAGCGCCCGCCGACGTTGGGGTCGGCGTTGAACACGGCGCGGTAGCCGGCCTCGCGGGCCGCCGCGTCCAGCGGCGACCCCGGGTCGGTGACGACCACGATGCGGGACTTGGCGTCGATGCCGGCATCGGTGAAAGCCTGTTCGAACACCCGGCGCTGCGAATCGGTCTCCACCGTGGACCCCGACTTCGAGCTCACCACGATGACCGTTTCGGCCAGGCGGTCGCCCAGGACCGCCGCAACGACGTTGGGGTCGGTGGAATCCAGGACGGTGAGGTCCACGCCCGCGGACCGGGTAATGACCTCGGGCGCCAGGGAAGAGCCGCCCATGCCGGCCAGGACCACGCGGGTCACCGACTCGGCGGCGAGCTCTTCCCGAAGCGCCGCGATCTGTCCAACGAGCGGCCGGGAGCTTTCTCCGGGATTGAGCCAGCCCAGGCGAATGGACGCCTCGGCTTCGGCATCGGGTCCCCACAGGGTGGGATCCTGGGCCACGAGGCGGGAGGCCACTTCATCTCCCACGAGTTCGGGCACCTTGGCGTCGACGGCAACGCTTGCCGCCCCGGCTGCTTCAAAGGACAGTGTGGTCATTTTTTCCTATGCCTCTTTCGCGGTATCCAGTGCGGCCTGAACGGTCTGGAGCAGTTCGCCCCAGCTGGCCACGAACTTATCGAGGCCTTCGGTTTCCAGCAGCTCCACAACGTCGTTGTAGGAGATGCCGAGTCCGTCCAGCTGGTCCAGGACCGCGTTGGACTCCTCGTACGTGCCGGTGACCGTGTCTCCGGTGACCTCGCCGTGGTCGGCTGTGGCTTCCAGCGTCTTTTCCGGCATGGTGTTCACCGAGTCCGGAGCCACGAGGCCGGTGACGTAGAGGGTGTCCGGCAGGGCCGGATCCTTCACGCCGGTGGAGGCCCAGAGCGGGCGCTGTGCGTTCGCCCCGGCGGCGGCCAGGACCTGCCAGCGCTCGGTGGCGAACTGCTCTTCGAAGACCTGGTAGGCCAGCCGGGCGTTGGCCAGTCCGGCCTTGCCCTTCAGTGCCTTGGCGTCATCGGAGCCGACGGCGTCGAGGCGCTTGTCGATCTCCGCGTCGACCCGGGAAACGAAGAAGGACGCCACCGAGTGGATGGTGGAGAGATCGTGCCCGTTTTCCTTTGCCTGCTCGATGCCGAGCATGTAGGCGTTGATGACCTCGCGGTAGCGCTCGAGCGAGAAGATCAGGGTCACGTTCACGCTGATGCCCGCGGCCAGCGTGGCGGTGATTGCCGGCAGGCCTTCCTGGGTGGCGGGAATCTTGATCAGGACGTTGGCGCGGCCAACCTTGTCGAAGAGTTCCTTCGCCTCGTTGATGGTGCCCTGGGTGTCACGCGACAGGCGCGGGTCAACCTCGATGGAAACGCGGCCGTCAACGCCGTGGGTTGCTTCGTAGACCGGTGCAAAGAGGTCGCAGGCCTGGATGACGTCGTCGGTGGTGATTTCGAAGACGGACTTGTCGACGTCGGCGCCCGAACGCGAGAGCTGCTGCACCTGGGCGGCGTAGGACGCGCCGTTGGCCAGGGCGGCTGCGAAGATGCTCGGGTTCGTGGTCACGCCGACCACGTTGCGCTCATCGATGAGCTTCTTCAGGGAACCGGAAACAATCCGTTCGCGGGAGAGATCGTCGAGCCAGATGGAGACTCCGGCTTCGGAAAGCCGGGCGGTGGGTGTGGAAGTCATTGTTGGTACTCCTTTAAGTAAGGGGATTACTGCTGGTCGCCGGTCTCGGTGGACTGTGCTCCGGAAGACGCGCCGGTGGTGCCGGCGGGGGCGGATCCGCCGCCGCCGACAGCGGCGAGGGAATCCCGGGCAGCCTGCGCCACGGTGTCGGCGGTGATGCCGAATTCGCGGAACAGCGTCTTGTAGTCGGCGGAAGCGCCGAAGTGCTCCAGGGAGACGCTGCGGCCGGCGTCGCCGACAATTTCGCGCCAGCCGAGGGCGACGCCCGCTTCCACGGATACCCGCGCACGGATGTCCTTGGGCAGCACGGACTCGCGGTATTCCTTGTCCTGCTTGTTGAACCATTCGATGCTCGGCATCGACACCACGCGGGCGGCTACGCCTTCGGCAGCGAGGGCTTCGCGGGCCTCAACGGCCAGCTGGACCTCGGAACCGGTGCCCACCAGGATGACGTCGGGCGTCACTACGCTGCCGTCGCGGACGGCTTCGGCAAGCACATAGCCGCCGCGCGCCGCACCTTCGGCGGAAGCGAACTCGGTGGCCGTGGCAGCACCCTCGCCGCGGGCGTAGGTGGGGATGTTCTGGCGGGTCAGCACAATGCCGGCCGGGTTCTCGGTGTTCTCCAGGATGGTCCGCCAGGCGACGGCCACCTCATTGGCATCGCCCGGACGGACGACGTCGAGACCCGGGATCGCACGCAGCGAGGCGAGCTGCTCCACCGGCTGGTGGGTGGGTCCGTCTTCGCCGAGGCCGATGGAATCGTGGGTCCAGACGTAGATGGCCGGCACGCCCATGAGTGCGCCCAGGCGGATGGCCGGACGCTGGTAATCACTGAAGATCAGGAACGTACCCGAGAAGGCCCGGGTGTTGCTGTGCATGGTGATGCCGTTGACGATCGACGCCGCGGCGTGTTCGCGGATACCGAAGTGCAGCACGCGCCCGTACGGGTTGCCGGACCAGGCGTTGGTCTGCTTCCCGGCGGGAATGAAGGAGGGGGAACCTTCGATGGTGGTGTTGTTGGACTCCGCGAGGTCGGCGGAGCCGCCCCACAGTTCCGGCAGTGCCGGGCCAATGGCGGAGAGGACCTTGCCGGAGGCGGCACGCGTGGACATGTCCTTGCCGGCTTCGAAGACGGGCAGCGATGCTTCCCAGCCTTCGGGGAGTTCACCCTTTTCGAGGCGGGCCAGCAGGGCGGAGCCTTCTGCGTTGGCCTCTTCCCAGGCCTTGAAGCCCTCGTTCCACTGCTTGTGGGCCTCTGCGCCGCGGGTTACTGCCTGGCGGGCGTGCTCGAGGACCTCGGGGTCGACGTCGAAGGTCTTGGCGGGGTCGAAGCCCAGCGTTTCCTTCAGTGCCGCCACTTCGTCGGCACCCAGGGCGGAACCGTGGATCTTGCCGGTGTTCTGCTTGTTCGGTGCAGGCCAGCCGATGATGGTGCGCAGGGAAATGATGGAGGGCCGGTTGGTTTCGGCCTTGGCTGCCATCAGTGCGTTGTAGAGCTCGTTAACGTCTTCGACGTATTCGCCCGTCTTGGTCCAGTCCACCCGCTGGGTGTGCCAGCCGTAGGCTTCGTAGCGCTTGAGCACGTCTTCGGTGAAGGCGATGTCGGTGTCGTCTTCGATGGAGATGTGGTTCTCGTCATACACCACCACGAGGTTGCCGAGTTCCTGGTGGCCGGCCAGCGAGGAGGCCTCGGCGGTGACGCCTTCCTGCAGGTCGCCGTCGGAGGCGATGACCCAGATGGTGTGGTCGAACGGGCTGGTGCCCTCGGCGGCGTCGGCGTCCAGGAGGCCGCGCAGGCGGCGCTGGGCAAAGGCGAAGCCAACGGAGGACGCGAGGCCCTGGCCCAGCGGCCCGGTGGTGATTTCGACGCCGTCGGTGTGGCGGTACTCGGGGTGGCCGGGGGTCTTGGAACCCCAGGTGCGCAGAGACTGCAGGTCTTCGAGTTCCAGGCCGTACCCGGAGAGGAAGAGCTCAATGTAAAGGGTCAGGGAGGTGTGCCCGGGGGAGAGGACAAAACGGTCGCGTCCGATCCACTGCGGATCGGACGGATCGTGGCGCATAACCTTCTGGAACAGAAGGTAGGCGGCCGGGGCCAGGCTCATGGCCGTGCCGGGGTGGCCGTTGCCGACCTTCTCCACGGCGTCGGCAGCCAGGACGCGGACGGTATCCACTGCCTTGCGGTCTGTTTCGGTCCAGATCAGTTCTTGCTCTTCCATATGTGGCACGTTTACCGGGCCCCTCTCTCTGCAGACAACCGGCGCCGTACAGCGCCGGACATGCCCGGAAGCCCCCGTAAACGGAGTGCGTCCGGTTCCTTTACCACTACAACCAACCGCAGACGCAAATCCATACCGCGTTCACGGCATAACTTGTTCCGCGTTCCGCGGCGAACGCCGCGGATACTGCTTAATACTGTTTGCTTCTTTACCCGTGCCGCAGCGAAATTCGCCGCGGGAAAGGTCCGTTCCAACCTTATCCTCTAAGGCTGCTTCCTGCCCGCCCTTCCCGTGCGTTGGCGGCCTGCGGCCCGGAGCTGTTCCGGTTCCTGCAGGCGTGCGGGCGCATGCGTATTCCATGCTTCGATTTCTACAGCCGATAGAGGTTATGATTAGGACGGATTTTTCGTTCCAGATTGGATAAAGTGATCGCTTCGTGACTACCCAGCATGCCGAGTCTCCGGTCCACACGGGGAAGATGACGGCGGGCCGCAAGGTCCGGGCTTACGTGGCGCTCACGAAACCGCGCGTCATCGAACTCCTGCTCGTGACTACCCTTCCCACCATGATCTTCGCCGAGCAGGGGCTTCCGTCCCTGGGCCTGATCCTGGTCACCATGATCGGCGGCGCACTGGCAGCAGGCAGCGCCGGTGCCTTCAACTGCTATATCGACCGCGACATGGACAAGCTGATGAAGCGGACCAAGAACCGTCCGCTGGTCACCGGCGAGGTCTCCCCGCGAGAGGCAATGATCTTCGCCTGGGTGCTGGGGATTGTCGCCATTGCCCTGCTCTGGATCGGGGCCAACCCGCTCACCGGACTGCTCGGCGTCGGGGCCATTTTCCTGTACGTGGTCTTCTACACCCTGATCCTCAAGCGCCGCACGACCCAGAACATCGTCTGGGGCGGCGCCGCGGGCTGCATGCCCGTACTCATCGCGTGGGCTGCCGTCACCAACAAGGTGGAATGGCCGGCCTTCATCCTGTTTATGATCATCTTCCTCTGGACGCCCCCGCATTACTGGCCGCTGTCCATGAAGTACGGCGAGGACTACCGCAACGCCAGCGTGCCGATGCTCGGTGCCGTGGCCGGTGCCAAGCTCGTCTCCGTCCAGGTGGTCCTGTACGCCTACGCCACGGTGGCCTGCTCGCTGCTGCTGGTTCCCGTGGGCGGTGCGGGCTGGGTCTACACCATTGCCGCACTGCTGTCCGGCGGCTGGTTCGTGGCCGAGGCGCACAAGCTGCACTCCCGGGCCCAGCGTGAAGAGCTCAACGACAAGTCGGCCATGAAGGTCTTCCACCTCTCCATCAGCTACCTGACGATCCTTTTCCTGGCCCTGGCCGTGGACCCGTTCGTGGGCAGCGCCCTGGTCTAGCGTTCCGCCTTACAACGGCCGGATCCCTTCGGGGGTCCGGCCGTTGCTGTTTCCGGGGGGTCGACGCGCGCTCCGGGTGTCTGGGGGCGGGGCGGCGCTCTGGGCGTTCCGGAACGTCCTGCGCGCCTGTTGCAGCAGCCCCTGCGTCATCTGGTGAGTAGATAACGGGCTTGAGCAGACCGGATAACCCCGTTATCTGCTCAGTAGATGGTGACAGCCGGGCGTGGTGGGGCTTCGGGCTAGGGACAGCCCCCTGCGTGCACAGCATCCCAGGGAATGTGGCGCTTGTTGCCGGTGGGTTCACACCCGCAACAGCAGTACCAAAGTGTGGGACCCCGTGCGGCGGACAGCCCCCTGCGCGCACAGCATCCCAGGGAATGTGGCACTTGTTGCCGGTGTGTTCACACCCGCCGCAACAGCAGTACCAAAGTGTGGGACCCCGTGCGGCGGACAGCCCCCTGCGCCGCACCGCCAAGCCAGCACCCCCGGCACACAAAAAGGGCCGGACCCCGTGGGGAGTCCGGCCCTTCCGCCGGGAACCGCGCGGCGTTACTTCCGGGCTGTGCGGACCTTCCGGCCGCCGCGGATCTTCCGGTCCCTCCGCGCCTGCGCCACGGCAACGGCAGCCCCGCCGGGAACCTGCTTGTTGAAGCCGATGTAGACGGCCTCGGCGGCTGCGGCCGTCAGCAGGCATGCACCGAACATGTGCAGTGCCACCAGGGCAATGGGCAGGTGCAGGAAGTGCTGCACGTAGCCGATGGCGGCCTGGGCCAGTACGACGGCGGCCAGCACCAGCACTGCCTTGCGCACCCGGGCGTCACTCGCCCGGCGGAACACCAGGTACAGGGCCACTGCCAGCGCAAAGACCAGCAGGTAAACGGGAACCACGTGGATGCGGGTGATCAGGTCCGGGTTCAGGCCGTTGCGGGCCGCTCCATGGTCTCCGGCGTGCGGGCCGGACCCGGTCACTACAACGCCCAGCACCACGGTCAGCGCCGACAGGACACCGATGGCACCGAGCACGGGACGCAGGCTCTTGTCCGCCAGCGGTGCATGGCGTGCCTGGAGATCCAGGGCGGAAAGCCGGGACCGGTTGAGCATCACCACGGCCACCGTAATCATCACCGTCGAGGCGAGGAAGTGCAGGCCCACCACCCACGGGTTCAGGTCGGTCAGGACGGTGATCCCGCCGATAATGGCCTGGGCGGGAACGCCGGCCAGCAGGGCAACGGAAAGCCACCAGAGATCGCGGCGTTCGGACCGCAGGCGCCACACGGAGAAGACCATCGCAAAGGCAATGGCCGTCAGCACGAAGGTGAGCAGCCGATTGCCGAACTCGATGACGCCGTGCAGCCCCATCTCCGGCGTCGTCACCAGGGAGTCCGCCGTACACAGCGGCCATTCCGGGCAGCCGAGGCCGGATGCCGTCAGACGGACCGCACCGCCGGTCACCACAATGACGATATTGGCCACCAGTGACGCCACGGCAAGGTTGCGGACGAGCTTTCCTGCAGCGGGGCTGGTGATTTGCCGGGCGGGGACCCCGGCCGAGGTCTGTGACACGGTTTCTAACTCCATTTGAACCAGCGGACAGCACCCAGGCCGCCCAGTATTGTCCACGCCAGAAGGATGAGCGTGGCGGAAATATTGAACTGCGAATCGATCAGGGCCGAACGCAGGGCGTCGCCCAGGGCAGCAGAGGGCAGGACCTCGATAAACGGCTGCAGCACCTCGGGCAGGTTGCCCACGGGGATGATGATACCGCCGGCCGCAGCCAGGAGGATCCAGAGCAGGTTCGTTATCGCCAGCGTCGCCTCAGGCCGTACTGTTCCGGCCACCAGCAGGCCCAGCGCCGTGAACGCCACCGCGCCCAGGACCAGCTGGATCAGCGCCGGCAGCAGCCCGCTCAGCTCCGGCCGCCAGCCGAAGAACAGGGCAACTACGGAAACCAGCACCACCTGGATGGCCAGGACGGCCAGGACCGCAATCATCTTTCCGGCAATGAGGCCGGCGCGGCCCAGCGGCGTGGTGGAAAGGTAGCGGAGGACGCCGTAGCGCCGGTCAAAGCCGGTGGCGATGCCCTGCCCGGTGAACGCGGTGGACATGGCGCAGAGCGCGAAGATGCCCGGAGTTGCCATGTTGATCCGGCTGGTTTCGTAACCGTCCAGCAGGGGAGTGACCACCAGCGCCACCATGGCCAGCAGGGGCAGCACCACGGCGAGGATCAGCTGTTCGCCGTTGCGCAGCATCGTGATGGCCTCGTAGCGGCCCTGGTTCAGGATGCGTGCCGGCAGTGACGCGGGAGCGCTCAACGGATGGTCCTTCCGGATAGGTCGAGGAAAACGTCCTCGAGGGTGCGGGAGGCCATGTGCACCGAGGAAGGCAGGATGTCCCGCGCCGCCCACCAGGCGGCCACCTCGGCAAGGTCCTGCGGGCTCAGGGCACCGCGGACCGCATAATGGCCGGGTGCGGCTTCGGCCACCTCCAGGTGGTGCAGCCGCCCGGAAGCGAGGGCGGCGACGTCGAGGCCGGGCTCGGCGTCGAACGTCAGCAGGCGCTGCTCGGCCGCGGAACCTGTGGCGGAGGTCAGCTCGGCGACGGTGCCCGAGGCGACGGTCTTGCCGGCGTCGATGATGTAGACGTAGTCCGCGAGCTTCTGCGCGTCGTCCATCAGGTGGGTGGTGAGGATGATGCCGAGCCCCTCCGCACGCAGCTCGGAGATCAGCTCAAAGACAATCTGCCGCGACTGCGGATCCAGGCCGGCGCTGGGCTCGTCGAGGAACAGTACTTCCGGCCGGCCGATCAGCGCTGCCGCCATCGCCAGCCGCTGCTTCTGCCCGCCGGACAGGCGCCGGATGCCGGTGTTGGCAAAGCTGCGGATGCCCAGGCGGTCCACCAGCTCGGCAACCGGACGAGGGTCCTCATACATACGGGCAACATGCTCAAGCAGGGCAACGGGACGGGCCGACGGCGGCAGGCCGCCGTCCTGCAGCATCACACCGACCCGGCTGCGCAGCCGGGCATCGGCCCGGTAGGGATCCTGTCCGAGCAGGCAGATTTCCCCGCCGTCAATGGGCTGCAGGCCCTGGGCGCATTCCAGCGTGGTGGTTTTACCGGCACCGTTGGCACCGAGCAGGGCGGTGACGGAGCCGCGGCGGGCTGTGAAGTCGACGCCGGCCAGGACACGGATCATTTTGCCGTCGAGACCAGCAACCGGGCCGCAGTCCTTGATCAGACCTTTAATGGTCAGGCAGGGTTCATCGATAGGCACCTGCATATTCTACGTTAGGTAGTACAGGGCATCGGCACCGGCCAATCCGGCCCGTGACCCGGCGGTGGCAAGCCTTGCCTTAGTGGAATCGGGGAACAGATTAGGTCATGCTTGTGTTGTGTATTCTGTGAGCAACTCTGAGACTAAGGCAGCGGCCGTGCCGAGTGCTGCCCGCGAAGCGGAGGAGCGTACCCGGGACAAAGTGCTGGGTGCGGTTCTGGAACACGGCCCTGTCAGTGCTGCGGAGCTGGGGGAACGGCTGGGCTTCACGCCCGCCGCTGTGCGCCGCCACCTTGACGCCCTTTCGGGGAAGGGCCTGATCCAGGTCAAGCTCGTCCGCAATTCCTCTTCCGGAGCCGGAAGGCCGGCCCGGCGGTACGTACTGAGTCCGCAGGGGCAGGCCCATCTGGGCAATGACTACCTCGACATTGCGACCGAAGCGCTGCGCCAGCTCGGCGCCGCCCTCGGCCCGCAGGCGATCGAAGCGTTTGCCGCGGACCGGTTCGGCCGGATGGAGGAACGCTACCGTCCCGTCGTCGAAGCGGCAGGGCCCGACGTCGCCGACCGCGCCGAGGCGCTGGCCGCCGAACTGACCAAGGACGGCTTCGTTGCGTCGACCACCATGATCGGCGCTGCAGCGAAGAACAGCACGCTGCTGAGTATCCAGCTGTGCCAGGCGCACTGCCCCATCCAGGGACTCGCCACGGCCTACCCCGTCTTCTGTGACAAGGAGACCGAAGTTTTTGCCCGCCTCCTCGAGGTGGACGTCCGCCGACTGTCCACTCTCTCCCGGGGCGGCCACGTTTGTACGACCCACATTCCCGTGGGTCGGACCCGATCCGCGCCGCAGGTTCCACTGCACGCTGAGACCAACCAGTCCACATCCATTCATCAGCAAGAAAGGCCGTGATGACGGATCAAGTAACCCAGAAGCCAACGGCACCTTCATTGGTGCCGGAGTCTGTTATTTCAGACATCCTGGAAAAGAACCCTGAGCTCGAGGGCATCGGTACGTACGAGTACGGATGGGCCGACTCGGACGTCGCCGGTGCAACTGCCCGCCGCGGCCTGAGTGAGGAAGTTGTCCGCGACATTTCGGCTAAGAAGAACGAGCCGCAGTGGATGCTGGATATGCGCCTGAAGGGCCTGAAGTACTTCGAGCGCAAGCCCATGCCGACCTGGGGCGCAGACCTCTCCGGCATCGACTTCGACAACATCAAGTACTTCGTGCGCTCCACGGAGAAGCAGGCGAACACCTGGGAAGACCTTCCCGAGGACATCCGCAACACGTACGAGAAGCTCGGCATCCCCGAAGCTGAGCGCGGCCGCCTGGTTTCCGGCGTCGCGGCGCAGTACGAGTCCGAGGTTGTCTACCACCAGCTCCGCGAGGACCTGGAACGCCAGGGCGTTATCTTCCTGGACACGGACACCGCGCTGAAGGAACACCCGGAAATGTTCCAGGAGTACTTCGGCACCGTCATCCCCGTCGGTGACAACAAGTTCGGCTCGCTGAACACTGCCGTGTGGTCCGGCGGTTCCTTCGTGTACGTCCCCAAGGGCGTCCACGTCGAGATCCCGCTGCAGGCCTACTTCCGTATCAACACGGAGAACATGGGCCAGTTCGAGCGCACCCTGATCATTGCGGACGAGGATTCCTACGTCCACTACATCGAGGGCTGCACCGCGCCGATCTACACGTCGGATTCGCTGCACTCCGCCGTCGTCGAAATCATCGTGAAGAAGGGCGCCCGCGTCCGCTACACGACCATCCAGAACTGGTCCAACAACGTGTACAACCTGGTGACCAAGCGCGCCATTGCACACGAGGGGGCCACCATGGAATGGATCGACGGCAACATCGGCTCCAAGGTCACCATGAAGTACCCGGCTGTCTACCTGGTCGGCGAGCACGCCAAGGGTGAGACCCTGTCCATCGCCTTCGCCGGCGAGGGCCAGCACCAGGACACCGGATCCAAGATGGTCCATATTGCGCCGAACACCAAGAGCTCCATCATTTCCAAGTCCGTGGCCCGCGGCGGCGGCCGTGCCGCGTACCGCGGCCTGGTCCAGGTCCGCGAAGGCGCCACGCACTCGGCCAACACCGTGCGCTGTGACGCCCTGCTGGTGGACACCATCTCCCGCTCGGACACGTACCCGTACGTGGACATCCGCGAAGATGACGTCACCATGGGCCACGAAGCCACTGTCTCCCGCGTCAGCGAGGAGCAGCTGTTCTACCTCATGTCCCGCGGCCTTCCCGAGGACGAGGCAATGGCAATGATCGTGCGCGGCTTCATCGAGCCGATCGCCCGTGAACTGCCGATGGAATACGCCCTTGAACTCAACCGCCTCATCGAACTCCAGATGGAAGGAGCCGTCGGTTAATGTCGAAGCTTAACGACGTCGTCGAAACCGTGACCGAAAAGGTCAGCAATGTAGTGGAGGAGGTCAAGGCGAAGGTAGGTTCCCCCAAGGAAACCAACCGTGTGCGCATTGACGGCTTCACCGAGGAGGGCGAAAACCTCTCCCCGCTGAACGAGGAATCCTCACCGCTGGGCGGCGACAGCAGCAAGTCCCACAGCCACGGTGGCGGAGAGGGCATCCCGGACAGCTCACGCGCCGGCCGCACCACCTCCTTCCACCGGGCTGACTTCGGCAAAATGACCGGACGTGAAGAAGACTGGCGGTTCACCCCGCTCAAGCGCCTGCGCGGCCTGCACACCGCGGACCTCGACGGAACGGCTCCCGAGCTGGCCGTCGTCGCGCCCGACGGCGTGCGTGTGGAGAGCATTGCCCGCACCGACGCCCGCATCGGCTCCGCCGGCATCCCCGAAGACCGGGTTGCCGCAGCCGCGTGGGAAGACTTCCGCGAGGCAACTGCCGTAACCATTCCCGCCGAGACCGTAGTTGACGGCAGCGTCACGCTGACCATCAACGGTGTCAGCAAGGATCCGGCCGCGCAGCACATCGTCATCACCGCGGAGAAGTTCTCCAAGGGTGTTGTGGTCCTGGACCACAAGGGTTCGGCCGTTCTGTCCCAGAACGTGGAAATCGTCGTCGGCGACGGTGCGGAACTGACCGTCGTCTCCGTCCAGGACTGGGACGACGACGCCGTGCACGCCTCCGCGCAGTACGCCAAAATCGGCCGCGACGCGAAGTTCAAGCACGTCGTCGTCAGCCTCGGCGGCGACCTGGTGCGCGTCACCCCGTCCTCCAAGTTCACCGCCACCGGCGGCGACGTGGAGATGTTCGGCCTGTACTACGCCGACGCCGGCCAGCACCTGGAACAGCGCCTGTTCGTCGACCACGCGGTCGCGAACTGCAAGTCCCGCGTGATGTACAAGGGAGCCCTGCAGGGCCGCGACGCGCACACCGTGTGGGTTGGCGACGTCCTGATCCGCAAGGAAGCAGAAGGCACCGACACGTACGAAGTCAACCGCAACCTGCTGCTGACCGACGGCGGCCGCGCCGACTCCGTACCGAACCTGGAGATCGAAACCGGACTGATCGAGGGTGCCGGCCACGCCAGCGCCACCGGCCGGTTCGACGACGAGCACCTGTTCTACCTGATGGCACGCGGTATCCCCGAGGACACCGCCCGCCGCCTGGTGGTCCGGGGCTTCCTCACCGAGATCATCCAGCAGATCAAGGTACCCGCCCTGGAAGAGCGTCTCACCGACGCCGTCGAGCGCGAGCTCGAAGCCTCCGGAGCCTACTGAGACGAAGTCCGGGTGCCGGAGTAATCCGGCACCCGGACCCTCTCGCCTTCCATCCCCAAAGCTTAGTAACGCACCCGCGGGTGCAAAGGAGAAAGCCAACTCGCATGTCTACTCTTGAGATCAAGGATCTTCACGTCAGCATTGAGACCGAACAGGGCCGCAAGCCGATCCTGAAGGGTGTCAGCCTGACCATCAACACCGGTGAGACGCACGCCATCATGGGCCCCAACGGTTCCGGCAAGTCCACCCTGGCCTCCACTATCGCCGGCCACCCGCGCTACAGCGTGGACAGCGGCTCCATCACGCTGGACGGCGAAGACGTCCTGGCCATGAGCGTGGACGAGCGTGCCCGCGCCGGCCTCTTCCTGGCCATGCAGTACCCGGTCGAGGTCCCGGGCGTCACCATGACCAACTTCCTGCGCACCGCCAAGACCGCGCTCGACGGTGAAGCACCCTCGCTGCGCCACTGGACCAAGGACGTCAAGGCGGCCATGGCCGACCTGCGCATCGACGCCGACTTTGCCCAGCGCAACGTCAACGAGGGCTTCTCCGGCGGCGAGAAGAAGCGCGTGGAGATCCTGCAGATGGAACTCTTCCACCCGAAGATCGCCATCCTCGACGAGACCGACTCCGGCCTCGACGTCGACGCCCTGAAGATTGTTTCCGAAGGCGTCAACCGCGAGCACTCCAAGGGCGGCATGGGCACGCTGCTCATCACGCACTACACGCGTATCCTTCGTTACATCAAGCCCGACTATGTACACGTCTTCGTTGACGGCCACATCGCCGAGCAGGGCGGCCCCGAACTGGCTGACCGCCTCGAAGAAGAAGGCTACGACCGCTTCACCGGCGCCAACGCCGCAGCCGGCGCGTAGTAAAGACAGCTGAAGGAGCAAGTATGAGCGACTCCGATCTGGCCTCCACGTCCCTTGCGGACGTCGAAGAGGCCCTCAAGGACGTCATTGACCCCGAACTGGGGGTGAATGTCGTTGACCTTGGCCTGCTCTACGGCCTGAAGTACGCCGAGGACGGCGCACTGCTGATCGACATGACACTGACGACGGCGGCCTGCCCGCTGACCGATGTGCTTGAGGAGCAGACCGCCCAGGCCCTGGACGGCGTCGTTGACGAGTGGCGCCTGAACTGGGTTTGGATGCCGCCGTGGGGACCTGACAAGATCACCGACGACGGCCGCGACCAGATGCGGGCCCTCGGCTTCAACATTTAGCAGGTTCTGCCGCTGAAAGGGCCGCTTCCCGATACGGGGGGCGGCCCTTTTGCGCGTGCTAGCGTTTGCGCCATGGGGAACAGCACACACTTTCATGACCAGTTTCGGGGGGCCCAGGGTGCTTGAGCATGCGCTGCCAGCCCTTTATGACCACATGATTGAGTGCGGGGTGGTGGATCTGGATCCGTGGCACCTGCTCCGCGGGGAAAAGCAGGTGAGGCGGGCGGAGCACATCGAGGAGGTTCTCCCGGGGTGGGGGATCGTTCCCTTTGCCCGAAGGACCGACAACGACGACGTTGCGTGCTGGACGGGCACCAGCGTTGTGGTGATCGATGACTGGGACGTGTGGTCGACCGATGGAAAGCCGATACGCCACGTTCAGGATGAATACCCCTCGATGGAGGAGTGGCTTTTGGCTGCCGTGCGTGACTTCGTTGAGTTCGACTGGAGCTGAGAAAAGTGACATCGATGCCGAAGCGGCCGAGCCGGACAGAGATCAGCCGGGTGTTATCCCATGCGCTGCGTCATGCTCCGGGAGAGTATTCGCTGGAGTTGGATCTCGAAGGATGGGCGCCGGTCTCTGACGTGCTGGCTGCGCTGCACCGGCTGGGACCGGAGTGGGAGTCCGTTGACGAGGCGGTGCTTCACGAGGTGCTTGAAGCGGCGGAGAAGAAACGGCACCAGATAAGGGACGGCCGGATCCGCGCCGTGCACGGCCACTCCGTACCTGTGGAGCCGGTGGGGGAGCCCGGATCACCGCCCGCGGTGTTGTTCCATGGGACCTCGCCTGCTGCTGTGCCGCAGATCCGCGCAGCCGGAATTCTGCCCATGCGGCGGCAGTACGTCCATCTGTCGGACTCCGTGCAGCAGGCTTGTCAGGTGGGACAGCGCAAGGACGCCGATCCCGTGATCCTTACGGTGGATACCCGGGTGGCCGTGGCCCAGGGGGTATCTTTCTACCAATCGGATTCGGGAGTCTGGCTGGCCGCAGCTATCCCTGCGGCTGCTGTGGGGATGCCGGAAGCCTGAGCTGAAGTGCCGGGGATTGGCCGGGTTTAGCGGGACCGACGCGCGGGTGGATGGTCGTGAACAGGCCAACGGAACTGGCTTGTCTGACGTAGGTAGTTGCCTTCGAAAGACGGGTATTTCCGGTCCCCGGATCAGCCTGGTTTGGGCCTGTTTTCGGCCCGGAAATGTCAGTGCCGGGTGAAATTCTGAGGGTATGGATCAGCTCGGGAACATCGGACGGACAACCGAAGAACCAGCCAGTGAAGACCCCCAGCCGGAAGGCATGGCGGGTGAAGCGGATGCGCCCCGTGCAGCCTGCACCCTGGCGGTGTATCGGGCGGAACTGGACGCCGAGCCTTCCGTGGCCGCTGATGGCGAGCCCGGCACCGAGCCAGCTGACCGTGCCATCCCTGACGAGGGCCCCGCCCCTGCCGGTCCCGCCGAGGCCGACAATCCCGGCACTTCCACCTCCTCCGTTCCCGATCCTGACTCTGGCCCCAGTGCCGCCAGCGCCGCTGACCTCGGTGCCTCCGATGCCGGGAGTCCTGCCGGCGGGTATCCGGACGGCTTCACCGGGACGTTGGCGCTTCAGAACCTTGAAGCCTTCGATGACCACATGGTCGGCGATGCCCTGTCCCGGATGGCGCATTTGATGTCCTGGGTGCAGGCGCAGGAAGCACGTCTAATGGTCCGGATGCAGGAGATCTTCCGGGACAGCTATCATGCCGCTTCGGGGCGGCTCGAGCCCGGGATGGCGTTCAGCCTGGCAGCGTCAGAATGTGCAGCCATCCTGAACATTCCGCAGGTCACCGCTCAGCGCATGATGTTCGAGGCGGGCAAGCTCTGCAGTACCCATGCCGCCACCCTGGCCGGGCTGGAAGAAGGGCAGCTGTCCTACCAGCACGCGCAGGTGGTCTTGGACCAGTGCCAAAGCGTTCCTCCCGGCCAGCTTCCTGAGTTTGAAGCAGATTTGCTGGCCGCCGCGCCCGGCCATACCCGGGCGCAGTTCTCCTGTAAGGCCCGGCGGCTGCGCGAAAGGAAATTTCCCGACACCATCACCAAACGGCACCTGAGCGCCTTCGAACAGCGCAAGGTCACCCTGGATCGCGAAGAGGATGGCATGTCCTGCCTGTCTGCGCATCTACGGGCGGCCGAAGCCCAGGAGATCTACACGACCCTCAGTACCGCGGCGCGGGGTGAACAGACGGCCGGGGATTCGCGGACCACGGATCAGCTGCGTGCAGACATCCTGGCGCAGCTACTGATGGGCGGCCTCGGCTCAACCCATCTCAGAGATGCCGGCGGTGCCAACGGTGCCAGCCGCACGAGGGACGGGGTGGAGCGTGATCCTGGCGCAGGAGGTGAGACCAAGTCCGCCCACAATGACTCAGGACCGGACGAGGGAATCATCCCGAAGGCGGAAATCATGGTCCTGATCAACGCAGAAACCCTCTTCGGAGCCGACGACAAGCCAGCCGAGCTCCATGGCTACGGACCCATCAGCGCAGAAGCAGCCCGGAGGCTGGCCCGCAACGCCGCCGGGTGGACCGGATTGGCACAGGACCCGCGAACCGGAGAAATCCTGGGTGTGGGGCGGCGGCGGAAAGTTCCGGCCGGGCTCCGCCGCTGGCTGCGTGCCCGGGACGGAACCTGTAGGTTCCCCGGTTGCAGGGTCAGTACTGCGGTTTCGGACATTGACCACACAGTTGACTGGGCAAAGGGTGGGCCTACGGATCACGGAAACCTGGAGCATCTGTGCCGGCGGCACCACCGGTTCAAGACCCTGGGCTATTGGAAAGCCTGCCAACCCGTACCGGGGGTCATCGAGTGGACCTCGCCCACCGGCCGCGTCTACCGGACCGAACCCTTCCTGGAACTGGGGCGTCCGAAAGCTGGACCGCCGGACCCGGCGACGGGAGATGGACAGGAGGCAGCAGCACCATTCTGATCCGGACTGGCATGGTGGAACGCACGTCGTCCGGCAGGACATACCCGTGGGGCAGTTGTTCGGGCGGACAGCTGGCTCAGGCGCCAGGGCGGGACGGGCGTTGCCTTGGGCGCCGGTGGCAGATGTTCCGCCGGCCCTTACGGGTGGGACAGATCCGCAGCGCTGAAGGTATCGCATGTTTCCAGGCTGCCGCCGTCGTTGTAGCCGGCAAGGAACCAGGCCTGGCGCTGGGCGCTGGAGCCGTGGGTCCAGCTCTCCGGGTTGACCTGTCCGGTGGCCGAAGCCTGGATCCGGTCATCGCCGATGGCGGATGCCGCCGAAAGGGCATCGCTGATGTCGGTCTCGGTGAACGGAGCCAGGAACGGCACGTCCGAGCCGGGCGCGGGCTGGTCCGCGGCATGCCGTGCCCACAGGCCCGCATAGCAATCTGCCTGCAGCTCGGTGCGTACCGAGGCGGAGTCTGCGCCCTGCGGGTCCGCGTTCCGGCCCGCACTGGAGCCGGTGATCTGCTGGATGTGGTGGCCGAACTCATGCGCGACCACGTATTCCTGCGCCAGCGGACCGCCGGAGGACCCGTAGTTGGTGACCAGGTCGGAGAAGAACGCGGTGTCGTAGTAGGTCTGTTCGTCCGCCGGGCAGTAGAACGGTCCGACGGCGCTGGTGGCAGCGCCGCAGCCGGTATTCGTCCGGTCGGTGAAGAGGACGACGCCGGGCTCCGTGTAGGTCAGGCCGTAGCCGGCCAGGTACGGCTCCCAGAAGCTGTCGAGGCTTTCGGCAGTGCCGAGGATGCGGCAGTCCAACCGCTCGTTGGCATCTTCGCCGTTCAAACAGGTGTCGATGCTCTCAGACTGTGCCTGGCCGGCAGGTACGCCGGATCCGTCGCTCAGGCCCAGCCCGTCAATCACGTCCGATCCGAAAAACAGGGACAGGATCAGCAGCAGGCCGCCGCCCAGTCCGCCGCCTACGGCGATGCCTTTGCCCTTGCCGCGCCGGTCACTGACACGGGAGGAATCCAGACGCGCGTTGGTATTGAAACTCATGTCATCAGGTTATCGGTTGCCTTTGGCAACCTTTGTTTCGGACCTTTCGCCGATGCCGCGCGCCGCAAGCGCGTCGCCGGTCTGGCGGGCATAGGCCACCGCCCGGATGACGACGGGAACGGTGAGGGCCCGTGGATTGCGTTCCAGCCCGCGCGCCATGGCCGATTCCCGGACATCGCGGGCGGACCCAAGCAGGAACGGAATGCTCCGCAGCATCAGCGCCAGGGTCAGCCCAAACCGTTCCGGATCCGCGCCGAGCGGCCGCAGCGGACGCGCCAGCGACACCAGTCCGTCCAGCAGCTCCTGCGGGGCAGTGGTCAGGGTCAGCAGCCGGGCCGCCGTCACGCAGACGGCAATATTGCCGGTCACCATGACGGCGGCCTCTACGCCGGAAGCCCACCACTGAAACACGCCAAGCAGCACCAGGACCGGCCACATCAGCCTCAGGGGCACCCAGGACTCGCGCAGCAGCCCGGCGGCGGCATAGGCGGTAAGCACCAGAACCGCAGCAAGGGCCAGCAGCACGGGGGAGCGCAGCGCCAGCACCGCCACGGACAGGACAACCAGGACTCCGGCCTTCAGCCCAAGGGGCGCCGCATGCATCGAAGAGGTCCCCGGCCGGTACGCACCCAGCAGGTCCCCTGCCCCGGCAGAGCGTCTCATCCCACCCCCAACGCCAGCGCCCGGTAGGCGGCTATGCCCTCACGGGGACCGCCGTCGAATACCACCGCGCCGCCGTCCATTACCAGCACCCGGTCTGCATCGGCCGCGAAGTCCAGGTCATGCGTGGTGTAGATGACCTGCTGGGGGAGCGAGGCAAAAATCCGCCGCAGCCAAGCCGTATTGCGCAGGTCCAGGAGGGTGCTGGGCTCATCTGCCACCAGCACGGCGGGTTCAACCGCCAACACTGAGGCCAGCGCCATCAGCTGCCGTTCGCCGCCGGAGAGGTCGTAGATGCTCCGGTCCGCCAACTCCAGCAGCCCGAGGGCCTCAAGCCGCGCTTCGGCCGCGGCACGGCGCTGGACCCGGTTCCGGACCGAGGCACGCAGGGACAGCTCGACGTCGTCCCGCCCGGTGGGCATCACCAGCTGCGAGAGCGGATCCGTGAAGACAAACCCGACGCGCCGCCGCACGGCCGCTCCGTGCCTGGCAGTATCCAGGCCGTCCACACTGACCGTGCCGGTGTCCGGCAGCACGAGTCCGTTCAAAAGTTTGAGCAGCGTTGACTTGCCGGAGCCGTTGGCGCCGACGACGGCGGTGCGCGCAGTGTCGAGCTCCAGTGACAGCGGGTGCAGGATCGGTGCATGCGTCCCGCCGTCCCCGGCGGGCAGCACGCTGGCGTCCTGCAGCAGGATAGAGGGCATCAGCGGCTCCGGCGTACCGGGGAAGCCATTGACGGGAAAGCCTTGAAAACGCTGACGGCCACCACGGCGGCAAGCAGGTTCTTAATCACATCTCCGGGCCAGAAGGCCATGTCCACCGCCAGCGCGGCCGGGAAGGATAGGTGTCCGTTGAGCATCAGCCCTGCAATGCCGGCCGGATGCACCACGGCGAAACTCGTGGCCAGGGCCGCGGCGAAGAGCAGCACCGTCCGGTCCCGCCGGGTGCGCCGCAGCACCAGCCCGGCCAGCAGCCCGACAACGGCGGCTGCCACGGGGAAGGAGAGCAGATAGCCTGCGGACGGCCCGGCAAGGACGCCCGGGCCGCCGCGGAAACCGCTGAACACCGGCAGCCCGGCCAGGCCCGCCAGCAGGAAGAGTCCCACGGCGGCAGCCCCGCGTCCGGGGCCAAGAAGCATCCCGGTAAGCATCACCGCCAGTGTCTGCAGCGTGATCGGCACACCCGCCCCCAGCGGCACTCCGGGAAGAATCGAGAAGACCGCGGTGAGCGCAGCGAAGACGGCAATCAGGGACAGGTCCGCGGACGTCCACCGGCGGCGGGCACGCAGCCGGGCGCCGTTTCCAGTGCCGGTGGACCCGGAGCCGCCGGTGCCGCGGGCGGGGCGCGGCGCGTCGGCCGAAGTGTTCTTCATCGCTGCACTTTTCCTTATAGGGGAAGAAAAACGGGCGGGATTGCGTTTCGAACATTAGCTGCGGTGAAGCGGGATTCCATTGGAGGTTTTCTACAAATGGACTATGGCGGCTAGACTGGAAGGGCTGTTCCGGCCAACCAGGCCTCCATGACCGGTCACTGTGACCCTTCCCGCCTCGGTGGATTTCCACCGTTTCAAGGCCCGCGCACCGCGCAGCGTTTCTGCAATACAAAAACCTTCGAAAGGTCCACTGAGTGATTTCCGTATCTGGTCTCGAGCTGCGTGCAGGCGCACGGCTGCTCATGGAAGCGGTTTCATTCCGTGTTGACAAGGGAGACAAAATCGGGCTGGTAGGCCGCAACGGCGCCGGCAAGACCACCCTGACCAAGGTCCTCGCCGGCGAAGCCCTCCCGGCTGGAGGCACCGTGAAGCGGGTAGGCGACATCGGCTACCTGCCCCAGGATCCGCGCACCCCGGACATGGACCAGCTGGGCCGTGACCGTATTCTGTCCGCCCGCGGCCTGGACGTGGTTTCCGCACAGCTGAAGAAGTGCCAGGACGAGATGGCCAGCGATGATCCGAAGGTCTCCCAGAAGGCGATGAACCGCTACGACCGGCTGGAGTCGGAGTTCCTCTCCGCCGGCGGGTACGCCGCGGAGTCCGAGGCGGCCACCATCTGCGCCAACCTGGCCCTGCCGGACCGGTTGCTGAACCAGCCCCTGAAGACACTCTCCGGCGGCCAGCGCCGTCGTGTGGAGCTGGCCCGCATCCTGTACTCCGACGCCGAGACCATGCTCCTCGATGAGCCCACCAACCACCTCGACGCCGATTCCATCGCCTGGCTGCGGGAGTTCCTCAAGAACCACACCGGCGGCCTGATCGTGATCAGCCACGATACCGAGCTGCTTGAAGCCACCGTGAACAAGGTCTTCAGCCTTGACGCCAACCGCGCCACCATCGACATCTACAACATGGACTGGAAGCGTTACAAGATCCAGCGTGAGACCGATGAGCGCGCCCGCAAGCGCGAACGTGCCAACACCGAGAAGAAGGCCGGCATCCTGCTGGCCCAGGCCAACAAGATGAAGGCCCGCGCGTCCGGTGCCTCCGCGGCACAGAGCATGCTCAAGCGCGTGGACCGCCTGATGGGCGGCCTGGACGCCGTCCGCGCCAATGACCGCGTGGCAGCCCTCCGCTTCCCGGATCCGGCCCCGTGCGGCAAGACCCCCATGACTGCCGAGGGCCTCAGCAAGAGCTACGGTTCGCTGGAAATCTTCACCGACGTGGACCTGGCCATTGACCGCGGTTCCAAGGTGGTCATCCTGGGCCTGAACGGCGCGGGCAAGACCACCCTGCTGCGGATGCTGGCCGGCGTCGACAAGCCGGATACCGGCAAGGTCATCGCCGGGCACGGGCTCAAGGTGGGCTACTACGCCCAGGAGCACGAGACCCTGGACACGGAGCGGACGGTTCTCGAGAACATGCGTTCCTCCGCGCCGGACATGGATGACGCCGAGGTCCGCAGCGTGCTGGGTTCCTTTATGTTCAGCGGCGACGACGTCGAGAAGAAGGCCGGCGTCCTGTCCGGCGGCGAGAAGACCCGCCTGGCCCTGGCCACCATCGTTGCCTCCTCCGCGAACGTCCTGCTCCTGGACGAACCCACCAACAACCTGGACCCCGCCTCCCGTGCGGAGATCCTCGGGGCCCTGAGCAACTACACCGGTGCCGTGGTGATGGTCAGCCACGATGAGGGCGCTGTAGCGGCACTGAACCCGGAACGTGTGGTGCTCCTGCCGGACGGCGACGAGGACCACTGGAACGAGAACTACCTTGACCTGGTGACCCTGGCCTAACCTCCGGCCCATCCCGCGTACACCAGCGGCCCTGCTCCAATCGGAGCAGGGCCGCTGTCGTCTGCGCAGCCGAAGCCGGCAGGAGGGCCTAGAAGCCCTGTGCGTCCAGGATTGCGTCCTCTTCCTCTTCACCCGTAGGCCCGCGCTTTTTGCGGCGCGGGGGACGACGCCGGGAGGGAGTCGGGTGGGCGGCGATGATGTCGTCGTCGTCATCCTCATCGTCGATGCCGTCGTAGTAGCGGTTCAATGCTTCCTGGCGCGCGGCATAACCCAGGCCAATGAACATCATCAGCGCGAACCCGTACCACTGCAGTCCGTACGAGAGGTGCAGGCCCTCATCCACTTCCGGACGCGGGGCGCCTTCGGGCGCGACGGCGGCACCCGGGTCCTCGCTTGCCATGAGCCCGTAGGACCCCTGGTGCAGCGGATAGTCCAGCTGCTCCGCGAAGGCTCCCAGGTCGATCGAGGGCAGCTGCCCCTCGGGTGCGCTGCGCGTCAGGGTGGGTTCGGCGGGTTTGATCCGGGCCACCACGCTGACCCTGCCCTCGGGGGCGGCGGGGATGCTGTCCGGACGGCCGGCCTCGTCGTCTCCGATCGGCAGCCAGCCGCGGTTGACCGCCACGCTGGTGCCGTCGTCAAGCTTCAGCGGCACCAGGACCTCGTAGCCGGGGCGGCCTTTCAGCGGGCGGTTGCGGATAATGCGCTGCTCGGCGGAGTCGTACGTTCCCTCAAGCTTCACGGGCAGCCATTCGGCGGATTCGTCGTAGGTGTCGAAATATTCTTCGGCCTCGTCGTATGGAACCGGCGCGGCGTCGTAATTGGATTCGATGCGGGCACTGTCGGCCAGGGAGGCTTCGCGGCGGTCCATCTGCCACTGGCCCAGGCCCACGCACGCGGCTGCCAGGACGCAGACAAGGACAAACCAGCCGAACCAGCGGGCGGAGAGGAGGAAGCGGTACATCTACGCTGTACCGCCTTCAGTGCTGCCGTCCAGCGGGAGGGTTTCCTTCCAGAGGCCGCGCGTACGCAGGTAATCCTCCAGCCAGTCCCGGTGCTCATCGCAGGCAAGCCAGGCCTTGCGCCGTTCCGGGGTATGGATGCGGGGGTTGTTCCACAGCAGCTGCCAGCTTGCGTTGAGCCTGCAGGCCTTCCGGGAACACACCGGGGTGCCGGTGCCTGTGTCCGAGTTGCCGGAGAGGGAATCGAGGAGGTTCATGCTGCGCGGTCAGGCCTTGTCTTCGTCGTCGTTGTCTATGATCTCGCCCGGCAACACGGTGGTTTCGGGAGTTTCAGCGGTTTGTTCTTCCGCCGCCCGCGGAGCGTCCAGCGCGGTGGCCGGCGGACTGTCTATCATCGCATCCGAGGCGGTCATAAGGCGGGTATCCGAGCCTCCGTTGGCGATGATGACCGCGAAGTAGGGGAGCACCACCGCTCCGGCAATCACCACCCACAACAACCAGCCGTGCACGAAGAACATCAGGAACAGGCAGACCACACGGATGCCCATGGACACGCTGTACTTGATCATGCGTGTGCGCATTTCGTCGGTGTGCGGGCTGGGTGCGTCGGTGATTCTGGGGACGCTCTCCCCGCGGTTTGTGTCCCTAGCCATCAGTAGCCATCAGTAGCCATCGGTAGTCTTCCTCACCCTCCAAACAGGTCCGTTCATTCTCTCACTAGCGGCCGCGTTGCAGAAGTTGAATCCGGCGCACGTAGGATCGAGGCAACCCCCATCGCTGGCTGAAAGAAGGAATATCCGTGCAGAACACGACAGAGAACGAGTCCGGCCGCAGCGTCCTGGTGACCGGAGGAAACCGCGGAATCGGGCTGGCAATTGCCCAGGCATTCCTGGCCGCAGGCGACCGCGTGGCCATCACGTACCGCAGCGGCGAGGTTCCCGCCGGGATGCTGGGCGTCAAGGCGGATGTGACGGATATGGCATCGGTCGACGCCGCGTTCACCGAGGTCGAGGCCGCGCACGGCCCCGTGGAAGTCCTCGTGGCCAACGCCGGGATCACCCGGGACATGCTGCTGCTGCGGATGAGTGAAGACGATTTCTCCGACGTGATCGACACCAACCTCACCGGTGCCTTCCGGGTGGTCAAGCGGGCCTCCAAGGGCATGCTCCGGATGAAGAAGGGCCGGGTGGTGCTGATCTCCTCCGTGGTCGGACTCTACGGATCGCCCGGACAGATCAACTACGCCGCCTCCAAGGCCGGCCTGATCGGCATCGCCCGTTCCCTGACCCGTGAACTGGGCTCCCGCAACATCACGGCCAACGTTGTGGCCCCGGGATTCATCAACACCGACATGACCCGCGCCCTGCCCGAAGATACGCAGAAGAACTACCTTTCCTCCATTCCCGCCGGCAGATTCGCCGAGCCGGAGGAAGTTGCCAACGTGGTGCGCTGGATTGCCGGCGATGAGGCAGGCTACATTTCCGGTGCCGTCATCCCGGTCGACGGCGGCCTGGGCATGGGGCACTAGCCCCCGCCAACGCGCAGCTCCCCAAATCCTTGGAGGTTTCCTCAACTGCCGGCCGGTGCGCCGGCTGGCAGGATGGGTTCGGAGAGCTGACTGCTTAGATACTTTCTACAAAAAGGAGATCCCATGGGCCTGCTGGATGGCAAAGCCGCGATCGTCACCGGATCATCGCGCGGAATCGGAGCCGAGGTGGCCCGCTTCCTGGCGGCCGAAGGTGCCGGCGTCGTCGTCAATTACCGCCAGAAGGCACCGCGTGCCAATAAGGTGGTCGCTGCCATTGGGGAAGCCGGCGGACGCGCAGTGGCCGTGGGCGCTGACCTCACCGTCGCGGAAGGCCCGGCTGCGCTCGTGGCTGCGGCGCAGGAGAACTTCGGCGGGCTGGATGTCCTGGTGCTCAATGCCTCCGGCGGCATGGAAACCGGTGTGGAGGAGAACTACGCGCTGAAGCTGAACCGGGACGCGCAGGTCAACATGCTGACCGCGGCGCTTGAGGTGATGCCCGCCGGTTCGCGGGTGGTCTTCGTCACTAGCCACCAGGCCCACTTCATCCGCTCGGTGCCGACCATGCCGGAATACGAGGCCGTGGCCCTCAGCAAGCGGGCCGGCGAAGATGCACTCCGGGCTCTGCTCCCGCAGCTGGAGGAAAAGGGCATCACCCTGGTGGTGGTCTCCGGGGACATGATCGAAGGCACCGTCACGGCAACCCTGCTGGACCGGGCCAACCCCGGCGCCATCGAAGCCCGCCGCGAGGAAGCCGGCAGGCTCTACTCCGTGCAGGAGTTCGGCGCCGAAGTGGCCCGCATGGCCACTGCCGACGTTCCGTCCGGGCACACCGAATACGTGGGCGGTGCGGACTACCTGACCGCCGGCGCAGCAGACACTGCCGGCGACCCCGCCTAGAGCTTCACGAAGTGCTGAACCACGTCCAGTTGGGGCAGGTTCAGCACGGCATCCGCGGCGGCCTGCACTGCGGGTTTGGCATTAAAGGCCACTCCCAGTGCGGCCGCCGCAAGCATGTCCAAATCATTGGCGCCGTCGCCCACCGCAATGGTGTGCCCGGGTGCCACACCCAGCCCGCGTGCCCACCCAGCCAGCGACCTGGCCTTGACCGCACGGTCCACCACTTCACCGGATACAGCGCCGGTCAGCACCCCGTCCTTGATTTCCAGCAGGTTCGCCCTGCGGAAACTGAGCTGCAGGCGATCGGCCAGCGGGTCCAGCACCTGGGTGAATCCGCCGGACACCACGGCAACTCCGTGTCCGGCGGCAAGGAACTCCTTCACCAGCGGTTCCGCGCCGTCGGAAAGCTCAATCCGGGCTCCGACCTCGTCAATCACTGATGCAGGCAGTCCGGCAAGCGTTTTCACCCGGGCGTGCAGGCTGGCGGCAAAATCCAGTTCCCCGCGCATGGCGGCCTCGGTTACGGCGGCCACCTCTGCTTCCCGTCCCGCGTGGGCCGCCAGCAGCTCGATGACTTCCTGCTTGATCAGCGTCGAGTCCACGTCCATCACCAGCAGCTTCCGGGCATCTTCAAGCAGCGACGGCGGCACCACGGCGCTGTGCTCGCCGCCTGCCTTCACCGGCACCGCTGCCGCCGCCGCAGCGACGGCGCGCCGCAGCCTCGGGAGGCCGCCGTCGTACCCCACATAAAGCTTGGACACCGTGAAACCGTTCCCCGCGGCGTTCTCCAGCTCCAGGATCCGCGCACCCAGGCCGGAAACCGCACCCTGCACGGCGCCTAGGTAGGCGTCGGAAAGGTCCCGCCCGTAGCTGACGACACTGTATTCGGGGGAGTTCGGCATGGTTTCCGTTCTGCTCGTTGGGCGGGCCGCTGCGGCGCATCGTTTCGCCAATGCCCCTTTCTTTAGCCTAATGTCTAGTGCTATGAGTGATGTTCTTGAATTTGCCGGCGTAAGTGTTGTCCGCGGCGGAAAAACCCTGTTGGACGGCGTTAACTGGCAGGTCAAGGAGGGTGAGCGTTGGGTGATCATGGGTCCCAACGGTGCCGGGAAGACCACGCTGCTGCAGATTGCCAGCGGCCGGATGCACCCCACGCGCGGCGTAGCCGGAATCCTCGAGGAAGTCCTCGGAGCCGTGGACGTTTTTGAACTCCGCCCCCGTATCGGCCTGGCCTCCGCTGCACTGGCGGGTCAGATTCCGGAAGATGAAACAGTCCTCAACGTGGTGCTTACGGCCTCCTACGGGATGACCGGACGCTGGCGTGAAAAGTACGAAAAGCTCGACGAACGCCGTGCCTTCCACCTGCTGCACGAATGGGGCATGTCCACCTTCATGAACCGCCGGTTCTCCTCCCTCAGCGAAGGGGAGCGCAAGCGCGTGCAGATTGCCCGCGCCCTGATGACGGACCCGGAGCTGCTGCTGCTGGACGAGCCGGCCGCCGGCCTGGACCTGGCCGGCCGCGAGGACCTGCTGTTCCGGCTCGGCGAACTGGCCCGGGACGAGGAAGCACCCGCCATGGTGCTGGTCACCCACCACCTGGAAGAGGTCCCCACCGGGTTCAGCCATGCCCTGCTGCTCCGCGACGGAGGCGTGGTCGCGTCCGGTCCCATCGAAGAAGTGTTCACCGAAGAGCACCTGAGCACCGCCTTTGACCTGCCGCTGGACCTGCGCCGCGAGGGCGGCCGGTACTCAGCCACCGCCCTGCGCGGCTAGGAGCAGGCACCGGGTGAACCTCCAGTACCTCGACTCGGCCAACGATCCCCGTGTTCTCGACTACACCTCCCTCACGGACACTTCCCTCCGGAGGCGGCGGGAGCCGGAGGAGGGCATGTACATTGCCGAATCCTCCAAGGTCCTGCGCCGCGCGGTCGACGCCGGGCACCGCCCCCGGTCCTTCTTCCTGGCCGAGAAATGGCTTCCGGACCTGACTGACGTCCTGGAGCGGTTCCCCGAGGTCCCCGCGTTCGTAGGCACGGCGGAGGTCCTGGAAGAGATCACCGGGTTCCACCTGCACCGCGGTGCGCTGGCCGCCATGGAACGGCCGGCGCCGCTGGAACTGGGCGCCCTGCTGGGTACGGCCCGCCGCATTGCCGTGCTGGAAGACATTGTCGACCACACCAACATCGGGGCCATCTTCCGTTCGGCCGCCGCCCTGCAGGTGGACGCCGTCCTCGTGACGCCCCGCTGCGCGGATCCGCTGTACCGCCGGGCCATCAGGGTGAGCATGGGTACCGTGTTCCAGGTTCCCTGGGTACGCCTGACGGACTGGCCGGCGCAGCTCCGGCAACTCCGGGAGGCAGGCTTTGTCACGGCCGCCCTGGCCCTGCGGGAGGATTCCCTGACCCTGGACGAACTCAGCGCCCGCCGCGACGAGCGTCTTGCCCTGGTCCTCGGCACCGAAGGCGATGGCCTGGCCGAAACCACCCTTGCCGGCGTCGACCTGGCGGTGCGTATCCCGATGAGCGGAGGCGTGGATTCGCTGAATGTGGCTGCCGCCAGCGCGGTGGCTTTCTGGGAGTGCCGGCCCTAACCCACGCGGGCGGTCCACTGCCCTTACCCTGCAGCTCCCCGGGTGCCAGACTGTGCCAGGTCACCCATCGATGAGGACACCAGCGGAGCTGCCATGGAATCCCGTGCAAGGACCCGGCCAGGAACTGTCCTGGCACTGTGCACGGGATTGCTGCTGACCGTTTCGGCCTGCGGTCCCACCGCACAGCAGCTGAAGGAACGGACGGTGTCCGCTTCGCCGGCACCGTCCGCTCCGCAGGCACCGTCCGCTTCCGGACCCGTCGCGGCGGAACCCACGCGCACCTCCGTGCCCACCCGGCCGCCGTCGCCCGTTCCCGAAACAACTGCCCCGGCGCCAAGGGTCGGCGTCACCGGCACCCAGGCAGGGATGCCGCAGCCGGTCCAGGATGCCTGCCAATGGCTGATCCGGCGGGATCCGGACCCCGTCT
Organism: Arthrobacter sp. zg-Y769; assembly: GCF_020907405.1. GTDB lineage: Bacteria > Actinomycetota > Actinomycetes > Actinomycetales > Micrococcaceae > Arthrobacter_B. The sequence goes on along the minus strand of NZ_JAJJOE010000008.1, from coordinate 51,979 downwards.
CCGGAACCGAAGCGGGGACCTGCGTCTCCACCGCCATGGCCTCGGGCGGGGGCGGCATCCAAACCCTGCAGACCGAAACCAGCTGGCTCCCGGCCGGCACCTACAGCGTCCGGTTCACCACCAGTCCCGACTTCAGCATGACCCTGCAGGGCACCGACGAAGACCTCGCCGTCACCATCCGCGACGGACAGCGGGTGCTTCGTAAAGGCGGCCAGGACATTTCCGCAGACCCGGAGGGATCAGCCGAAGAGGCCTCTGCGGCAGTCCTTGCCGATGCCGCCGAACTGACGGTGCGGCCGGAAAAGGTGGCGGCGCTGCTCGCGCCGTCGTCAGAGGTGGCGGTTCGGTACGGTGCGCTCCTCAACGGCCTGCCCTGCACGCAGATCAGCGGCAGCTTCGACACCGCGGATGCCCGGGCCGGAAACCAAACCGGCCCGGCGTCCACCTCAGCCGCGGTGCTTCCCGCCGGGTCCTTCTCGCTGTGCCTGGATCAGTACTACCGTCCCCTGCAGATCGAAATCACCGGCCTGAACCAGGGCATTACCTCTAGAATCACGGCCGTCAACGCGCAGTGGGGCACCGGCCCCTGACCCGTTGCGATACCCGGGCAGGCACCCGCAGCGTTTCCTGCCGGCCCGCGAAATGCGCTAGTATGGGTTGCTGGCCGAATGTACGGCCAATAAAGCTTTCAACCACACTGTGCCTGGCAAAATCCAGGCACCAAAAGAAGGTAAAACTGTGAAGTCTGATATCCACCCCAAGTATGCTCCGGTTGTCTTCCGTGACCTCGCGTCCGACACCGCGTTCCTGACGAACTCCACCGCCACGTCCTCCAAGACGATCGAGTGGGAAGACGGAAACACCTACCCGCTCATCGAGGTGGAAATCTCCTCCGCATCGCACCCGTTCTACACGGGCAAGCAGCGCATCATGGACTCCGCCGGCCGCGTGGAGCGCTTCAACGCCCGCTTCAAGGGCTTCGGCGCCAAGAAGTAGCCAGTTCGGAAAACACAGCAGTATTTGGAGAAAGGTCCGCCGGCATCAGCCCGGCGGGCCTTTCCCCGTAAGGGGGGACCATCCGGTCCCGGCACCGGTTCGGAGCAGAGGAGTCTTGATGGCAAGCACGGATAAGAGCGGACGCCGGCACGGAGAGTACAAAGTGCCCGGCGGCAAACTGGTTGTTGTGGACCTGGCCGTCCGTGACGGCCGGCTGGCGGATGTTTCCCTTGGCGGCGACTTCTTCCTGGAACCGGATGAAGCGCTAGGGGACATTAATGCCGCACTCGAGGGGCTTCCTGCCGAGGCATCGTTCGGCGATATAGCCGCAGCAGTCTCCTCCCGGCTGTCCCCGGACACTGTCCTGTTCGGCTTTTCCCCCGAAGCCGTGGCCACCACGGTCCGCCGCGCACTGGGCAAGGCCACCGGCTGGGGCGACCATCAGTGGGAGATCATCCCGCCCACTCCGTTGTCCACACACATGCACGTAGCCATGGACGAGGTCCTGGCCGAGGAAGTCGGTGCCGGAAAGCGCAACCCAACCCTCCGGTTCTGGGAATGGGAGTCGCCGTCCGTAGTGATCGGCAGCTTCCAGTCGCTGAAGAACGAGGTGGACCCCGAGGGCGCGGAACGGCACGGCGTCACCGTAGTCCGGCGCATCACCGGCGGCGGAGCGATGTTCATGGAACACGGCAATGCCATCACCTACTCGCTCTACGTTCCCCAGTCCCTGGTTGACGGGCTCAGCTTTGCGGATTCCTACCCGTTCCTGGATGCCTGGGTGATGGAGTCCCTGAAGAAGCTCGGCATCTCCGCCTGGTATGTGCCGCTGAATGACATGGCTACGGACCAGGGCAAGATCGGCGGTGCCGCCCAGAAGCGGTTCAGCAGCGGCGGGATGCTGCACCACGTCACGATGTCCTACAACATCGACGCGGACAAGATGGTGGAGGTCCTGCGGATCGGCAAGGAGAAACTCTCGGATAAGGGCACTACCAGTGCCAAGAAGCGGGTGGATCCGCTCAAACGGCAGACCGGGCTGTCCCGCGAAGACATCATTGCAACCATGATGGACACCTTCGCCACGCGTTACGGCGCCGTGGAGGCAGGGCTCTCCGATGAGGAGCTGGCCCTCGCGGAGCAGAAGGTCGCCGACAAATTCGACACTTCCGAGTGGTTGAACCGCGTTCCGTAGCCTGCAGGCCTGCGGACCTCCGCGCTACCCGGGCGGCGGTCCGTAGGCCTAGACTGCGAAGATGGAGAAAAAGTCGCTGACCGCCCTTGCCCGCAGACATCTGGAATCCTCACGGCAGGCGGCCAGCGGACGCAGCGCCTCCACCGTCTACGGCGGCCACGAGCACGTGCTGCGGCAGACAGTGATCGCCCTTCGGGCCGGCTTTGTTATGGACGAGCATGAGAACCCCGGCGAGGCAACCGTCTATGTACTCAAGGGGCGGGTCGCTTTATCGGCGGAGGGCAACACCTGGGACGGGTCCGCCGGAGACCTGCTGATTGTTCCGCAGGCCCGGCATTCCGTGAAAGCACTGGAAGACTCCGCGATCCTCCTCACCGTGGCCAAGCCGCAGCTGGCCTGACCACGGTAAGGCGCCGGGCACCCGCACAGCGCAATTACAGTGCGGCCGCCTGGACCCGGAGCGACCGGAGCAGCTGGTCCTGCTGCTCGATGATGATCCGCCGCAGCGCGGCCGGCGCGTGGGGGTGCAGCTCCAGCCATTCCACCGATTCCTGCACCACCGGATGATCGGCCGGCGCCGTGCCTGCCGCCGCGTCCTGGTGTCCGGGGTAGAGCCCGCCGACCACACGGGAGGCCAGCTCGATGCTGCGTCCGGACCAGACCTCGGTGAGGGAAGCGAAATATTCCGGCAGGTAAGCATCCAGAAGCTCGTGGCTGCCGAGGTTGAACCCGGTTATGGTCGCTGAGAGCAGCTCATTGGAGAGAACATTTGAGTGGACCGCTGCCTGCCACGCGGCGGCCTTGACCTCCGGATTTGGGAACGCCGCCGCGGCAGTCGTGTGGCCCACGCGCCCCGATGCGGTGGTGTCCCGTTCCAGTTCCGCATCCAGTTCAGCACGGGTGGCGGAGTTTGTTGCCGCCAGGGCGACCCAGAGGCGCCAGCGCAGATCGGAATCCACCGCCAGGCCGTTGATGCCGGCAGTGCCGTCCAGCAGTCCGCGCAGGAGCGGGGTGTAGCTGCTGCTGCGCCGCCCGGCGCCGGCAGCTGCCCGGGCCCAGATGATCTGCCGGTCGCTTCCCGGTGCTGCCGCCTTCAGCTGCCCGGCAATGTGCCCGTAGAACTCCTCACGCAACGCGCTCCGGCGCGGTGCCGGAGCGTAGTACTCAATGGCGCTGAGGGCGTTGTCCAGCAGTACCTGCAGTACACCGGCCCCGCTTTCCTGAGGCGTGACCCGCTGGACCAGCCGGACATAGTCCTTTGCGCTCAGGACGCCGTCGCGGACGCTGTTCCACAACGCTGACAGGGAAATCGCCCGGGCCAGGGGGTCGCTGAGCTGATGCAGGGACTCGAGCAGTGTGGCCAGCGACGCATCGTCGAAGCGGATCTTGGCGTAGGTCAGGTCCTCGTCATTGAGCAGCAGCAGGGCCGGACGCTGCCTGCCGACCAGTTCGGGCACCTCGGTCCTGGGACCGGCGACGTCCAGTTCCACGCTGTCAATGCGGACCAGTGCACCGGCGGCGTCGAAGTCGTAGAGCCCTATGCGGAGCCTGTGCGGCCGGGGGACCTGCTCGCCGCTGACCGGATCCGGGGCATTCTGGGAGATGACCACCGATGTGTACGCTCCGGCGTCGTCGGTTTCCGTTGCCGGAACCAGGACCGGAACGCCGGCGGTCTGCAGCCACCGGCTGGACCACAGGGCCATGTCCCGGCCGGACGCCGTCTCAAGCGCAGTCAGGAGGTCCGCGAGGGTGGTGTTGCCGTAGGCATGGGTCCGGAAGTAGCCGCGGGCCGCTTCAATGAAGGTATCGAACCCCACGTAGGCCACCAGTTGCTTGAGCACCGAGGCGCCCTTGGCGTACGTGATGCCGTCGAAGTTCTGCTTGGCTGCCTCCAGGTCCGGAATGTCGGCAACGATGGGATGCGTGGTGGGCAGCTGGTCCTGGACGTAGGCCCAGGCCTTGCGCCGGTTCGCAAAGCTGACCCACGAGTTGGTGAAGTCCGTGGCGCGGTCCACCGCCAGGGCACCCATGTAGTCGGCGAAGGATTCCTTGAGCCACAGGTCATCCCACCACTGCATCGTGACAAGGTCACCGAACCACATGTGCGCCATCTCGTGCAGGATGGTGTTCGCCCGCGCCTCGTACTGCGCCTCGGTGGCCCGGGACCGGAAGACATACGCTTCCGTGAACGTCACCAGGCCGGGGTTCTCCATGGCGCCCAGGTTGTACTCCGGGACAAAGGCGGAGTCGTACTTCCCGAAGGGGTACGGGAAGTCAAAGAGCTCATGGAAGTAGTCCAGGCCGGCCTTGGTGACCGCAAAGATGTTCTCCGCGTCAAAGAACCCGGCCAGGGAGGAACGGCAGTACGCAGCCAGGGGGACCCGCAGGTCCGAGCCGTCCTTTAGCCGGATGGACCACTCGTCGTCGGCGCGGTGGTAGGGGCCGGCCAGAACGGTGGTGATGTAGGTGGAGATGCGCTGGGTGGGGGCGAATTCCCAGCGGCTGAGGGTACCGTCACCCAGTGCCGTGCGCCGCGTTTCGACGCCGTTGGAGGCTACCTGCCATCCGCTTGGCGCCGTCACGGTGAAGCTAAAGGACGCCTTCAGGTCCGGCTGCTCAAAGTCCGCAAAGACGCGCCGCGCGTCGGCGGGCTCATACTGCGTGTAGAGGTAGGTCTGCCCGTCCGCCGGGTCCAGGAAACGGTGGAGGCCTTCGCCGCTGCGGCTGTAGAGGGCCGTGCCCTCCACGGTGACCGTGTTCTCCGCCTGAAGGCCGGGAAGGTGGATCCGCGATTCGTCCACGGCCGCCGTCAGGTCCAGCTCGGTACCGTTCAGTACCACTGAGGACACCCCGCCGTGGATGAAGTCCAGGAACGTCGCGGCGCCCGGCTCGGAACAGCTGAAGGCAATGGTGCTGCGGGACCGGAAGCCTGCGGCATCCGGATCCTGGGCATTGCCCAGGTCCAGCTCGACGTCGTAGGAGGTTACGGACAGCAGGTGGGACCGCAGAGCGGCTTCGTCACGGCTCAGGTTCTGGTTAGGCACCTGTTCATTCAATCACTTCTGCCGCCTGCGGCGTTGCCCTGTGACGGCTTATCCGGCCAGCAGCACCGCGGCGGCTAGACCCAGTCCGGAGATAAGCACCCAGGAGGCCAACGCGGCCGCCGCGGCACGGACACCGGAGGCGAAGAGCGTCCGGACCCGGACGCCGGCACCCAGCGCGAACAGCGCGGCGGTAAAAAGCAGTTCCTGCACCAGGCCGGCGGTGTCCAGTGCCGCTTCGGGCAGCACACCCGAGGTACGGACCAGGATCATGGCGAGGAAGCCCAGGACAAACAGGGGGACCAGCGGCGGCCGCTTACCTGCCGCCGTGCCCCTCGCCTCGGCCCGGCGTGCGGCCAGCCCGGCAGCGGCGGTCATCGGTGCCAGCAGGATTACACGGGCCAGCTTCACGACGACGGCGGCAGCCAGTGCCGCGGTTCCTGCGGTCTGCGCCGTGGCCACCACCTGTCCTACGTCATGCACCGAGGCCCCGGCCCAGGAGCCGAAAACCTCAGGCGACAGCTTCAGGAGGCTGCCGGCCAGCGGCAGGGCCGCGATGGCCAGTGTCCCGCAGAGCGTCACCAGGGCAATCGGCACGACCGTCTCTTCGGTGCGCGTCCTGCGGACGGCAGCCACGGCGCCGATGGCGGATACGCCGCAGATGGAAAACCCGGCGGCGATCAGCACCGGTTCGTCGCCCGGCAGGCGGAACAGCCGGCAGATGCCGTACGTCCCCGCGAAGGCGGCCAGCACCAGGACCACAATCAGCACCAGTGCTGTCCAGCCCAGTCCGGCAATGGCGGCCAGCGAGACCTTCAGCCCCAGCAGCACTATTCCCAGCCGCAGGAATTTCCGCGCCGCCACGGCGAGGCCGGGCTTCCAGGTTCCGGCGGCCCGCACCGCCACACCGGGCACATTCGCAGCCAGCAGCCCCAGGAGTACCGCAGCCGTCAGGACGGGCACTGCCGGCAGGAGCTGGTGCAGCAGGTAGGCCGCGGCGACGGCGGCCGCCGAGACGAGCAGTCCGGCAGCAGTGCCGCGGAGGCGGGCGGACCCGGATGAGGGCGCGGGGGAGGAAGCAGCGGGGGAATCTGGCACGTCTACACCCTGCCCCAGCAGGGGCGGTAATCCAAAGCGGGCCGTCTTTCGCTGCCGCCGGACGGTGCAGGTCCGGTTGCCGTACTGCTGGCCACCCGCCCGTTGTTACCATGGGGGCACCATCCTCAACCGGGAAGCACCCCATGAGCCTGCACAGCAACAGTGGAAGCGTCCCAGGCGTTTCCATGCAGCAGCAGATCAAGTCCCCGTGGTTGTTTCCCGCCGCCGAAGTCGCTGCGGCGCTGGGAACCGCCCCGGAGACCGGGCTGGACGCCGGCGAGGTGCGGGACCGGGAAGAGCGTTACGGACCCAACTCACTTGCCGAGGGCAAGCGGATACCGGCCTGGCGGAAGGTCCTGCGGCTGCTCTCGGACCGGCTGACCATCATCCTGATTATCGCCGCAGTCATCAGTGCCGTGGTGTCGCGGGAATGGGAAACCCCGGTGGTGATCCTGCTCGTGATCATCCTCAACACCGCCTTGAACTACGTGCAGGAGCAGCGGGCCGAGAACAGCCTCGAAGCACTGCGCAACGCGTCGGTCGACAGCTGCCGGGTGCTGCGCTCGGGATACACGACGACTGTGGAGCGGTCGGAACTGGTGCCCGGCGACGTCGTACTGCTGGAGGCAGGGGACAGCGTGCCGGCGGACGGCCGGCTACTGGAAGCCGTACGCCTGCAGGTGGCCGAGGCGGCGCTTACCGGCGAGTCCAAGCCCACCAACAAGATCACCGCTCCGCTGCCGGATGCGCAGCTGCCGGTCGCGGACCGCACCAATCTGCTTTTCATGGACACCGATGTCACGCGCGGGCGCGCCGTCCTGCTGGTCACCGCGACCGGCATGGACACGCAGATCGGCACCATCGCACACCTCCTGGGCAGTACCACGGAGGAAAAAACCACCCTGCAGCGCAGCATCGACCAGCTTGCCCGGGTCCTGACCTACATTGCCTTCGCCGTCGTCGCCCTCGTCTTCGTGCTGGGACTGCTGCGCGGGGACAGCTGGGAGGACCTGTTCCTCACCGCCGTGTCACTGGCCGTGGCCACCATCCCCGAAGGCCTGACGGCGGTAGTCGCCTTCACGCTCGCCATGGGCGCCTCCCGGCTCGCAGCCCGCGGTGCGATCATCAAGCAGCTGGCAGCTGTGGAGACCCTGGGCAGCACCTCGCAGATCTGCACCGACAAAACCGGCACCCTCACACTCAACGAGATGACGGTGCGGAGGCTGTACTCGCCCGCGGGGCACCGGTTCCGGGTGACCGGGAACGGCTATTCCACCGACGGCAAGATCCTCAGCCCCGACGGCCGGGCCGCTCCCTTGCCCGCCGACGCGTACCTGGCCATGGCGCTGTGCAATGACGCGTCCGTGGAGGACGGCAGGCTGACCGGCGATCCGACCGAGGGAGCGCTGGTGGTGCTGGCGGAGAAGGGCGGCATAGATGTGGCAGGTGCCCGCGCCACGCACCGGCGCCTGGCCGAAGTGCCGTTCGACTCCGACTACAAGTTCATGGCCACGTTCAACCGTGCGGACGACGGCGCCGCCGTCTCCTGCAACGTCAAGGGCGCCCCCGGCGTGGTCCTGGACCGGGCAACCTTCCTGCAGACCCGCGACGGGCTGGTGCCCCTGGACCCGGAGGAACGTGCCCGGATCTCCCGGGATGTGGAGTCCCTGGCCCACGCCGGCCTGCGGACCATGGCAGTGGCGGGCCGGGTCCTGGACGCACCGCTGCCGTCCAGCCCCGACGGGCTCTTCGCCGAGGCCGCGAACCTGGTGCTGTACGCCGTCGTCGGAATCCTGGACCCGCCCCGGCAGGAGGCCGCCGAGGCCATCGCCCGGGCTCGCTCCGCCGGAATCGACGTGCACATGATCACCGGAGACCACCTGGTCACGGCATCGGCAATTGCCCGGGACCTCGGAATCGAAGGCCGGGCAGCCGCGGGCACCGCACTGGACGCCATGGACGATGAACAGCTGCGGGAAGAGGCTCCGCATCTGGGTGTCCTGGCCCGGGTTTCGCCCGAGCACAAGATCCGGATTGTGAAGGCGCTCCAGGCTGACGGCTACATAGTGGCGATGACCGGCGACGGCGTGAATGACGCCCCGGCGCTGAAACGCGCGGACATCGGCATCGCCATGGGCATCACCGGCACCGATGTGTCCAAGGGTGCCGCGAAGATGATCCTCACCGACGACAACTTCGCCACCATCGTGGCCGCCGTCGAAGAGGGCCGCGGCATCTATGACAACATCCTGAAGTTCGTCCGGTTCCAGCTGACCACTGCCTGGGGGTTTGTGCTGATCTTCCTTGCGGCGGCGGCCTTCGGCTTTGCCGGCGGGGCACCGTTCACGGCTCTGCAGATCCTGTGGGTGAACATCATCATGGACGGCCCGCCCGCCCTGGCACTCGGCGTGGACCGGACGGATCCCGACGTGATGAAACGGCCGCCCCGCCCGGCCGCCGAACCCCTGCTGACGGGGCGGCGGATCGCGGTGCTGACGCTGCTGGGGATCGTGATGGCTGCAGGCACCTGCACGGTGCTGGTGAACGCCCCGCGGTGGTTCCCGGAGAGCGCCGGCAGCGCGAACTTCGCCACCACCATGGCTTTTACGACTTTCGTGTTCTACCAGGTGTTCAACCTGCTGAACGTCCGCTCGGAAACCGGCACCGTCTTTACGCTCCGGACCTTCACCAACCGTGCCATCTGGGTGTCGCTCGCGGCCGTGGTGGTGCTGCAGGTCCTGGTGGTGCAGCTGAGTGTCTTCGGCGGACTCTTCGACACCGTGCCGCTCACCTCGGCGCAGTGGCTGCTGTGCTTCGCCGTCGGTGCCACCGTGCTGGTGGTTTCCGAGATCGGCAAGGCGGGGCAGCGCCTGGCTGCCCGGCGCCGGTCCGGAACCGGGAAGGCGCCCGGTACACGGCCGTCAGCGTCCTACCAGGGCGAGGGCTTGTAGTCCTTGAGGAAGACCCCGTACTGGTCTTCGCCGTTTTCGCCCATGACGATCGGGTCATAGACCCGGGCCGCGCCGTCCACCAGGTCCAGCGGTGCGTGGAAGCCTTCCTCGGCCAGGCGGACCTTGGTGGGGTGGGGCCGCTCGTCAGTGATCCAGCCTGTGTCCACGGCGGTCATCAGGATCCCGTCGGTTTCGAGCATTTCCTCGGCGCTGGTGCGGGTAAGCATATTCAGCGATGCCTTGGCCATGTTGGTGTGCGGGTGGCCCGGACCCTTGTAGCGGCGGGAGAACTGGCCCTCCATCGCGGAGACGTTGACAATGTATTTCCGCCGCGCGGAGGAAGCGGCCATTGCGGGGCGCAGCCGGTTGACCAGCAGGAACGGCGCCGTGACGTTGCACAGCTGCACTTCAAGCATCTCCAGCGGGTCCACCTGGTCCACCACCTGCGTCCAGCTGTTGATCGGTGCCGTGTCCGGCACCAGCCCGCCGGCGTCGATGGCGGTTCCGGCCTCCATGCGTGCCAGCGAGGAGGACCCGGCAGTCAGCGCCAGCGCGGTGACGGCGTCGGCAGCCAGCACCGGGTGCGCAGCAACGGATCCGGCCAGTGCCGTGGGGTGCGCGTCATAGGTGTGCCCGAAGGTGACCAGCTCGGGCATGGGACCGTCCGGCAGCGGGGCCAGTTCGGCGTCGGTCAGCGGGCGGTACGCGTTGGAGGAGCGCCGGACCGTCTGGGCGGCGTTGTTGATCAGGATGTCCAGGGGACCGGCCTCCGCGACGGACTCGGCCAGGGAAATGACCTGGGCGGGGTCGCGCAGGTCAATGCCGACAATGCGCAGCCGGTGCAGCCAGTCCGCGGAATCTTCCATTGCGGCGAAGCGGCGTGCGGCGTCCTTGGGGAAGCGGGTGGTGATGGTGGTGTGCGCGCCGTCGCGCAGCAGCCGCAGGGCAATGTACATCCCGATTTTCGCCCGGCCGCCGGTCAGCAGCGCGCGTTTGCCGGTCAGGTCTGTCCGGGCGTCGCGCTTGGTGTGGCTGAAGCCCGCGCAGTCGGGGCAGAGCTGGTGGTAGAAGGCGTCCACCACGGTGTAGGGCTGCTTGCAGATGTAGCAGTTGCGCGGCTTGAGCAGCGTTCCGGCGGACGGTCCGTGGGCTGCCGTGGTGAGCTGCGCACCGCGGGTCTCGTCGTCGATCCGGTCTGCGGCACCGGTGGCCGTGAGGGCGACGACGGCGCGGTCCGCCTCGGCCACGGCCGTGCGCTTTTCGTTCTTCCGGTGCTTCTTCACGGACTTGAACATCTTGGCGGTGGCCCGCCGGACGGCCACGTAGTCGGGGTCTTCTTCGTCCAGGACGTGGATGGAAGCCAGGACCCGCAGGGCGGTCTGGATTTCTTCCGGGCTTAGTTCAGGGGTGCTCATGGGGGCCTTTACGCTCATCGACACCGGAGGATCCACGGTGCAGGCGCACCGGGTGCGCCTTCCGAGGATACCGGAGAAGGCCGCAGGCACCCGTATCGGCAGCAGGGGCGCCGGGATATCTCACACCCGGCGCCCCTGTTCCTAGCTGTTTCTTCAGGCCTCGCGAGAGCTTCAGGCCTCCGGGACGCGCTGTCCCTTGCTGAGCACAGTGAGGCCGGACTCGGTCACGGTGAAGCCGCGGCTGAGGTCCAGCTCCCGGTCCACGCCCACGGTGGCACCGGCAGGGATATGCACGTTCTTATCGATGATGGCCCGGCGGACCACCGCACCCTCACCCACGTGCACCTTGTCCATCAGCACCGAGTCGGTGACCTCTGCGTTGGAGGCAACGTAGACGTCCTGCGCCAGCACGGACCCCGTCACCTTGCCGCCGGAGATTACCGTGCCGTCGGAAACGATCGAGTCGAAGGCGGTTCCGGCCTGGTCGGAGGCGCTGCGGACGAACTTGGCGGGCGGGGAGATGCTCTGCCGCGTGTAGATGGGCCACTTCAGGTTGTACAGGTTGAACGCCGGCAGGGGCGAGATCAGGTCCATGTTGGCGTCGTAGTAGGAATCCAGGGTGCCGACGTCGCGCCAGTACTGGTGGTCGCTGCCGGTGGCGCCGGGGATGATGTTGCGGGTGAAGTCGTAAACGGCAGCATCGCCGCGTTCCACGAAGTAGGGAATGATGTCCCCGCCCATGTCGTGCTTGGTGACCAGGCGTTCCTCGTCCCACTGCAGGGCCTTAACCAGGGCGTCGGTGTTGAAGACGTAGTTGCCCATGGAGGCCAGGAAGCTGCCCGGATCATCGGGCAGGCCGGGGGTGGTCTCCGGCTTTTCCACGAACGCCGCGATGCGCTCGGGGTTCTCCGCATCCGTTTCGATCACGCCGAACTGGTCCGCCAGGTGCAGCGGCTGCCGCACCGCGGCAACGCTCACCGACGCGCCGGAGGCAATGTGCGCCTCCACCATCTGGGAGAAGTCCATCCTGTACACGTGGTCGGCGCCGATGACGACGACGATGTCCGGCTGGGCGTCCTCGATCAGGTTCATGGACTGGTAGATGGCGTTCGCACTGCCGAGGAACCAGCTCTTGCCCACGCGCTGCTGGGCGGGAACCGAGGCAACATAGTTCTGCAGCTGGGTGGAGAGCCGCCATGTCTCGGAAATATGCCGATCCAGGCTGTGGGATTTGTACTGGGTCAGCACCACTATCTGCAGGTACCCGGAGTTCACCAGGTTCGATAAAGCGAAATCAATGAGGCGGTAGCGCCCGGCAAAGGGAACCGCCGGTTTCGCGCGGTCTGCCGTGAGCGGCATCAGCCGTTTACCTTCGCCGCCTGCAAGAACTACTGCCAGGACCTTCTTTGGCGCCATTGTGTTGAACCTCTTCCGAAAATAAGTCTACTGACTTCAGACTAGATCACTCGTTGCCCGGTGCACTACGTTGGTTTAGTGCGAGTAGATATTGTGTCGAAGGAATTCCCGCCGGAAATCTACGGGGGAGCAGGCGTTCATGTCGCCGAGCTCAGCCGTGTCCTGGCCGGAGAAGTAGATCTCCATGTGCATGCCTTCGGGGCCCCGCGCCCCGAAGATTTCCACGGAGCCAAAGTAAAGAGCTATGCGGTGCCGGCGGAACTTCAGTCCGCGAATCCCGCGGTGCAGACGCTGGGAACCGACCTCGAGATCCTGGGCGGACTGGCCGGGGCGGACCTGGTCCATTCGCATACCTGGTATGCGAACATGGCCGGTCATCTGGGGTCGCTGCTGCACGGCATTCCGCATGTCCTCAGCGCCCACAGCCTGGAGCCGCTGCGCCCGTGGAAGGCCGAGCAGCTGGGCGGGGGATATGCCGTTTCCTCCTGGGTGGAGAAGACCGCGTATGAGTCAGCCGCCGCCATCATTGCCGTCTCCGAGGGCATGCGCCAGGACATCCTGCGCAGCTATCCGGACGTGGATCCGGACCGGGTTCGGGTAGTCCACAACGGCGTCGATGTCCAGCAGTGGCAGCCGGATATCGACCCCGACGGCGTCCGCGCCTTCGACATCGATCCGGACCGGCCCAGCGTGGTCTTCGTAGGCCGGAACACCCGGCAGAAGGGCGTGCCCTACCTGCTCCGCGCGGCTGCGCTGCTGCCGCCCGAGGTGCAGCTGGTGCTGTGCCTGGGTGCCGCGGACACCCCGGAACTCGCGGCGGAAACCGCGGTGCTGATCGAGGAGCTGCGGCGCACCCGCACCGGAGTCATCGTCATTGAACGCATGCTTCCGCGTGCCGAGCTGATCAAGATCCTTTCCATCGCCACCGTCTTTGCCTGCCCGTCGGTCTACGAGCCGCTGGGCATCGTGAACCTCGAGGCCATGGCGTGCGGCACCGCCGTCGTCGCCAGCGCCACCGGAGGCATTCCGGAAGTGGTCGATTCCGGCGTCACCGGCCTGCTGGTCCCCATTGACCAGGTCACCGACGGAACCGGTACTCCGCTGGATCCGGAGAAGTTCGTGCGGGACTTCGCCGACGCGCTGATCTCGGTGGTTACTGATCCGGCGCTGGCTCAGCAGATGGGCGAGGCGGGCCGCGTGCGGGCCACCGAGCAGTTCTCCTGGGAGTCCATTTCCGAGGCCACCCTGGCTGTCTACCGGTCCGTTCTGGACCCGAAAGACTAACGCCGGAAATCCAAAGGGCGCCGCCGCACAGTGCGACGGCGCCCTTTCGGCTACTCGGCTACTTGGCTAACCGGCTGCCCGGACCGCGGAAAGCTACTTCCGGCCGGACTTCTTCTGCTCAGCCTTCTTGCGGGCGATCAGGACCTTTTCGTCCACCGGAGCGGCACCGCTGGCGCGCAGCAGGCGCTGGTACTCCATGGCCTCATCCTGGCGGGCCTTCTCTGCCCCCGAGGCAATCTTTGCCCGCAGGTGCTCCTGGCCGTAGCCGAACGAGTCCACCAGGTCCAGGGCATGCGGTCGGATCTTGGCCAGCAGGCGGTTGATGTACGGACCCAGGGTGCGGGCACGCTGGGCGGACAAGCGGCCGTTCATGAGGTACCAGCCCAGGTTCTTTTCGATCAGGCACAGCCCGAACAGGTCGCGGACCCAAGTCATGACCTGCCGGGTGCCGGCGTCCTGAATCCGGTCAAGGCCCCGGGTGAAGGCTTCCCACTGGAGCAGTTCGGCATGGGCGCGGGCGGCCTGGATCAGGGCGTGCTGGTTCTCGTTGAACACCGCCGCCCCCTTGTCCTTCGGCAGTCCACGGGCTTCCTTGAGTGCCGTGGCCACCTCCGCCACCATGGTGCCGACGCGGTCTGCCAGCAGGTCATGCTGGGTCCGCGGATCGCGCAGGGCAATGGCGGATTTCTTCTCCGAGCCGGAGTCGCGGAAGGACTGCGCAATCCGGCGCAGGCCGGTGCGGTGAAGGGTCACATCAGTGGCCTGTCCCACCACGTAGCGGGCCAGGACGCCGAAGTCCGCACCGGCGAACTCCTTGCCGTAGTCCGCCAGCAGTCGCTTGGCAACCAGCTGCAGCAGCACCGTGTTGTCGCCCTCGAAGGTGGCGTAGATGTCCAGGTCCGCACGCAGTGCGGTGAACCGGTTCTCGGCCAGGAACCCGGCGCCGCCGGTGGCTTCGCGGCATTCCTGCAGCGTGTCCAGGGCATGCCAGGTGGAAAGGGACTTCAGTGCTGCAGCAAGGGTCTCCAGGTCCTGGCGGTCTTCGTCGGTGTCATGCGCACCCGAGAAGACGTCGTCGAACTTGTGCAGCAGTTCCTCGTGCGCGAAGGTTGCGGCGAACGTGGTGGCCAGCAGGGGCAGCAGGCGGCGCTGGTGCTGCTGGTAGTCCATCAGCACCTCTTCCTTGATGTCGGAGGCCCCGGTGAACTGGCGGCGTTCGGTGCCGTACTGGATGGCTGTCTTCAGGGCCAGCTTGCTGGCGTTGACTGCTGCGCCGTCGAGCGAAACACGGCCCTGCACCAGGGTGCCGATCATGGTGAAGAAGCGGCGTCCGGGGCTGCTGATGTCCGAGGTGTAGGTGCCGTCGGCGGCAACGTCGCCGTACTTGTTGAGCAGGTTGGTCCGGGGGATGCGCACATTGGAGAAGTGCAGCCGGCCGTTGTCGATGCCGTTCAGCCCGCCCTTGATGCCGTCATCCTCGCCGCCGATGCCCGGAAGGAACCCGTTGTCGTCGCGAAGCTCCACATAGAACGCGTGCACGCCGTGGTCCACGCCCTGCGTGATGAGGTGGGCGAAAACGACGGCGGCCTTGCCGTTGACGGCGCCGTTGCCGATGTAGTCCTTCCAGGCGGCACGGAAGGGGGTGTTGATGATGAATTCCTCTGCCGCGGCGTCATACTCGGCAGTGGTGGCGATACTGGCAACATCGGAACCGTGGCCGGTTTCGGTCATCGCGAAGCAGCCCGGGATTTCCAGGCTCATGATGCCCGGCAGCCACTTCTCGTGGTGTTCCCGGTTGCCCAGGTGCATCACGGCGGAGCCGAAGAGACCCCACTGCACGCCTGCCTTGATCTGCAGGGACGGATCGGCCACCACGAGTTCCGTAAAGCCGGCGACGTTCGCGCCGTGGCTGTCTTCGCCGCCCACGTACCTGGGGAAGGCGCCGTGGACGGACTTGCTGTCCACCAGGATCTTCAGCTGGTCCATAACCCGTTCGCGGTGCTCGGTATGCGTCAGGCCCGCGGGGGTATGCATGGCTTCCATGCCGGCGAGCTTGCGTGCCGCGAGCCGCTTGTCGGCCCACTTGCCGAGCAGGACACGGCCAAGCGATTCGACATCCACCACAGCGGCGTCGTTGTCGCTGATAGCGGCGCTGGCCGGGAGCTGGCGTTCGGTCGGGGAAAGTGTTTGCGTCATTGCGTTTCCTTCTCGTGTTGGGTGGAGGACGAAGATGAAGGGCCCAGGGGCGAATGCCCCCGGTCGTAGCCGATGCCGTCAAAGAGCCAGGCGGTCAGCTGGTCGGTCATTTGTTCTTCGGTCGGCTTCCCGGGACCGGGGGGAGCGGCAATCCAGCGCTCACCGGCAGCCCGGATCATGCCAAGGGCCGCCGTGGGCCAGTACTGCGTGGCAGCGCTGGCCTCGGGCGGAACCTCCCGGCCGGCCAGGTAGTGGCGCATGGCCGAGTCCATCATTGCGGTGATGGTTTCGAAGAAGGAGGAGAGGGTGCTGTCGATCTGTGCCGGCCCGCCGTCGGCGAGCTGGCCGGTGACGAAGAGGTAGACGTTGGGGGACGTTTCGGCCATCTGCAGATAGGCGGAGACCATGGCGCGCAGGCCGGACCGGGGGGACTCTGCCGTGCGGCCGGCAGCCAGGATCTTTTCCTGCATCCGGGCCACCGCCATTTCACCCATCGCCTTCTGCAGCCCCGCCTTGTCTCCGAAGTAGCGGTAGAAGACGGACTTGGACGTGCCGGAGGCTGCGGCGATCTCTTCCATCGATGCCGCGCAGCCGAGGGTGTGCACTGCCCGCCGCGCGGTCTTGATCAAGGTACGACGGCGCTCGGCACGGTGCGCTTCCCAGCGGAGGGCCCGGCCGTCCGCCGCGGGAGAGGACGCGGAAGGATCATCAAGTGCGGTGTTCACGATACTGAGCGTATCAGGTACGCTGGGTAACAGTAACTAGCGTCACACTAAACCCCCATGGCCTCCCAGGCGGCCCCTCCAAGGAGAACGACGAATGGCTGCACAGCCCGAACCCGCACGAGCAACCCCCACGAACTCCGGCACCGGGTCTTCGGTGCGCAAGGCGGTGGTGATCGGCGGAAACCGCATTCCCTTCGCCCGCTCCGGCGGCAAGTACACCTACAGCTCCAACCAGGACATGCTTACGGCGGCCCTCGACGGGCTGATTGCCCGCTTCGGCCTGCAGGGCGAGCGGATCGGCGAAGTAGCCGGCGGAGCCGTCCTCAAGCACTCCCGTGATTTCAACCTGACCCGCGAAGCGGTCCTGGGCTCGGCACTGTCGCCGGAAACCCCCGCCTATGACGTACAGCAGGCCTGCGCCACGGGCCTCGAGACGGTGGTCAGCCTGGCCAATAAGATCAAGCTGGGCCAGCTGGAATCCGCCATTGCCGGCGGCGTCGACTCCGCTTCCGACGCACCCATCGCCGTGAGCGAAGGCCTCCGCCGGGCATTGCTGGACCTGTCCCGCGCCCGGACCACCAAGCAGAAGCTTGCGGCCGTCGCGAAGATCCGTCCCAAGGACCTTTCCCCGAACGCGCCGTCCACCGGCGAACCGCGCACCGGACTGTCCATGGGTGAGCACCAGGCCCTGACCACCGCTCAGTGGAAGATCACCCGCGAGGCCCAGGACGAGCTGGCCTTCAACAGCCACCGCAACATGGCCGCCGCCTATGACCGCGGTTTCTTCGATGACCTGGTGACCCCGTACCGCGGCCTGGCCAAGGACGCGAACCTGCGTCCCGACACCACCATGGAAAAGCTGGCCAAGCTCAAGCCGGCCTTCGGCAAGAGCCTGGGCGATGAGGCCACCATGACCGCCGGCAACTCCACTCCGCTGACCGACGGCGCTTCCGTGGTGCTGCTGGGCTCCGAGGACTACGCCCGCGAGCACGACCTGCCGATGCTGGCGAACATCGTGGATGCAGAAGCCGGCGCCGTCGACTTCGTGCACGGCAAGGACGGGCTGCTGATGGCTCCGGCTTTCGCCGTACCTCGCCTGCTGGCCCGCCACAACCTGACCTTCGACGATTTCGACTTCTTCGAAATCCACGAGGCCTTCGCCGGCACCGTCCTCTCCACCCTGGCCGCCTGGGAGGATGAGGAATTCTGCCGCACCCGTCTGGGCCTTGAGGCGCCGCTGGGCAGCATTGACCGCAGCAAGCTCAACGTCAACGGCTCCTCGCTGGCCGCCGGGCACCCCTTCGCCGCCACCGGTGGACGAATTGTCGCCTCGCTGGCCAAGATGCTGCATGAAAAGGGTTCGGGCCGCGGCCTGATCTCCATCTGCGCTGCCGGCGGCCAGGGCCTCGTCGCAATCCTCGAGGCGCGCTGATCATGAGCGATACCTACCTGAACCTCGTAAACAGCGGTTTCACCAAGGAGCTGTCCAAGAAGCTTGGCCTGCCCCGGCCGGCCATCCTGCGCCGCTTTGACCCGTCCAAGCCCCTGGTGCCGGGCCCGGTGCTTGTGCTCGGCAGGAGCACTGCCGCCGATGAGCTCTCCCGGCTGCTCCTGGGCTGGGACCAGGACGTACGCCGGCACGCCACGCCGAAGGAAAAGCTCGGCGCCATCCTGATTGTGCTCGACGACGCCGCGGCACCTACGGACCTGGGCGAACCGACCCTGGCCGCCGGTGCAGCGCTGCGGGACCTCGCTCCCGGCGGACGCGTCATCACTGTTTCCCGGCCCGCCGCGGAGGCACAGGACCCGGCAGCCGCCGCGGCCCGCCAGGGTGTCGACGGAACACTGCGTTCCATTGCACACGAACTGCGCGGCGGTGCGACGGGCAACGGCATCGTGCTGGCCAACGGAGTGCAGGCCACTGCCCCCTCGGTGGCGGCTGCACTGCGGTTCCTGCTCTCGGGCAAGAGCGCCTACGTCAGCGGTCAGTTCATCACCGTCGGTTCCGACGCCGGTGAGCTTCCCCAGGACTGGAACGCACCTCTCGCCGGCAAGGTCGCCGTCGTCACCGGCGCCGCCCGGGGCATCGGTGCCGCCATCGCCCGCGTGCTGCACCGCGACGGTGCCTCCGTGATTGTGGTGGACGTGCCCGCCGCGGGGGAGCAGCTGGCGAAGGTAGCCAACGAAATCTCCGGTACCGCCCTGCAGGTCGACATCACCCGCGAAGACGCTGCAGACCGCATCCTGACCCACGCCGTCGAACGCTACGGGCACCTGGACATCGTGATCCACAACGCCGGCATCACCCGCGACAAGCTGCTGGCCAACATGGACGAAGCCCGCTGGGGCTCGGTCATCGCCGTCAACATCGCCTCGCAGCTGCGGATGAATGAAACCTTCCTGGCCTCGGGCGGCTTCAGCCCCGAAGGCCGGATCGTTTCGCTGGCGTCCACCAGCGGCATTGCCGGCAACCGCGGCCAGACCAACTACGCAGCGTCCAAGGGCGGCGTGATCGGCATGGTCCGCGCCACCGCACCGCTGCTGGCACCCCGCGGGGGCTCCATCAACGCCGTTGCGCCGGGTTTCATCGAAACCGACATGACCGCTGCGATTCCCGCACTCACCCGGCAGGTGGCACGCCGGCTGTCCAGCCTGCAGCAGGGCGGCCTGCCGGTGGACGTGGCGGAGACCATTTCCTTCCTGGCCTCCGATTCCGCGGCCGGCGTCAACGGCCAGGTAGTGCGCGTCTGCGGACAGAACATGGTGGGCGCATGACGGATACCCAGTTGAGCGAGATCCCCGCGCTCGGGCGGCTTTATGCCGGTGCGGTGGGCAGCGCGGCGAAGTCGCGCCTGTCACCCTCCAAGGGAACCGGCGCCCTGCCCGCTGACCGGCACGTGGTCCGCGGGGCGTCCGTGGACCTGGCCCGGCTTACCGATTTCCAACGCCTGGTCCTGCACAGCGCCAGCGACTACCTGCCCACCGGATACGTGCACACGTTCGCGTTCCCGGTGGCCATGAGCCTGATGGCGCGCGAGGACTTCCCGCTGCCCCTGCTGGGGATGGTGCACCTGCGCAACGAGGTGCAGCACTTCAGGCCGATCCACTACGGCGAAGCCCTCACTGTTACGGCGTGGGCGGAGAACCTCGCCGGGCACCGGGCCGGCACCCAGGTGGAACTCGTCGCGGAGGTCACCGTCGAAGCCGACGGCGGCACGGAAACCGTTTGGCGGGGCCGTTCCACTTATCTGGCCAAGGGCGTTTTCCTGCCGAAGTTCGACCGCCCGGACAAGTCTGCGGTGCGCGCGGAATTTGTTCCCCCGCTCCCGACGGCGCTGTGGCGCCTGGGTGCCGACGCCGGACGTAACTATGCCCGGGTCTCCGGCGACTTCAACCCCATCCACCTGAGCCGCCTGTCGGCCAAGGCCCTGGGCATGAAGCAGTCCCTGGCCCACGGCATGTACCTGGCCTCGCGGGTGGTCGCGGACACCGTGCAGACCCACGAGGGACCGTTCCAGTGGAGCATTGACTTCGAGGCCCCGGTGTTCCTGCCGGCCACCGTCGCCGTGGCCATCTCGGACGACCAGGCATCCGGCGGATGGAGCGGCTCCACCTTCACCGGATGGAACCCCCGTTCGCAGCGCCGGCACTTCACCGGTGCAGTAACTCCGCTGGCCGCAGCCCGGACCTGATCCACCGCAGGCCACACCCGGCCCAAGCCCGTCCGCCTCCGGCAGCACCCGGAAGCGGACGGGCTTTTGCGCTCCAACTGCTAAGGTTCCCTCATGATTAATGCTGCCGGTCTGCTGGTTTCCGCCAAGGAACTTGATGCAGCGGATCCCCTCGCCGGCTACCGGGACCGGTTCCTGCCGGCAAACGGAGTCCACGCTTATCTGGACGGGAATTCGCTGGGCCGTCCGCTCCGGGCCACCGCCGAAAACCTGCAGGACTTCGTCTCCCGCCAGTGGGGCGAGCGGCTGATCCGCGGCTGGGATGAACAGTGGCTTGAGCTGCCCGGCCGGATCGGCGACGAACTCGGTGAGGTGGCGCTCGGAGCCGCCCCGGGGCAGTGCATCGTGGCGGACTCCACCACCGTGCTGCTCTACAAACTGGCGCGGGCCGCCGTCGCCGCCCGCCCAGGCCGCACCGAGATCCTGCTTGATGCCGACAATTTCCCGACGGACCGGTACGTCCTGGAGGGCGTGGCCCGCGAATGCGGCCTGACCCTGCGCTGGGTGCCCGCGGACTACGCCGGCGGAGTCAGGGCCGAAGCAGTGGCCGCCGCCGTCGGCCCGCAGACCGCGCTGGCCGTGTTCAGCCACGTGGCCTACCGCTCGGGGTACCTGGCCGACTCCGCGGCCATCAACGAAATCGTGCACGACGCCGGCGGGCTGGTCCTGTGGGACCTGTGCCATTCGGTGGGCGCCGTACCGGCGGAGCTGGACGCCGAGGGAGCGGACTACGCCGTCGGCTGCAGCTATAAATACCTCAACGGGGGACCGGGCGCACCGGCGTGGGCCTACGTGGCCTCCCGCCACCAGGCCGACTTCTCCCAGCCGATCCAGGGCTGGCTGGGGTCCGGCGACCCGTTCGGCATGGCCCAGGGCTATGTTCCGGCCGAGGGTATTCGCCGCCTGGTCTCGGGCACCCCTCCCATCCTCGGCATGCTCGCCATGCAGGACATGATTGCCCTGATCCGCGAGGCCGGCATGGATGCCGTCCGCGCCAAGTCGCAGGCGTTGACCGAATACGCCGTCACCGCCGTCGACGCGCTGCTGGCTCCGCACGGCGTCGTGCTGGCCTCGCCGCGCGATCCGGAACGCCGCGGCAGCCACATCACCATTGACCATCCGAAGTTCAAGGCGGTCAACGCCGCGCTCTGGGAGCAGGGCATCATCCCGGACTACCGGAATCCGGACGGCATCCGGTTGGGCCTTTCACCCCTGTCCACGTCCTTTGCGGAGACCTTCACCGGGATCGAAGCAATCCTGGCCGGGCTCCAGGGCTAGCCAGGACTCACGCCTGTCCCGCTTTGACCGCCAGCACGGGGCAGGCAGCCTCCAGCAGCACGCGCTGGGAAGTGCTGCCGAGGAAAAGCTTCCCTACCGGTGTCCGGTGCCGGATCCCCAGCACCACCAGCCGGGCACCGTGGTCCTGGGCCGCCTTCAGGATTTCCTCGGCGGCATCAAAGTCCCCGATGGGGTGAAGCAGGACATGGGAAACCCCGCTGCCCTCCAGGACGCCCGTCAGCGTCTGGAGATAGTCCGGGGTGTGTTCCGGCCGGGGCTTGCGGGTGCTCTGCACATTGACCACCACGAGTCCGGTGGCCAGGTCCCGGGCTGCCCGGAGCGCGGCGCGCAGCGCTGTTTCCCCCTCCGGTGTGGGTACGTATCCGACGACGACGCTCATGGCTTCCTTCTTTCCGCCTGCTTCACCGCTGGCTCGTTCAACTCAGCTGGGAGGGATCGCTGAAACGGGTTTTACGCGCCTTGACCGCCCGGTTCCAGATCCAGGTGAGAACCCACAGTGCCAGGCCGAGCAGCAGCAGCAGCCCGGCAATCCGGTACTCGATGGCGTCCTGCGCCCACGGGCCCAGCAGGAAGGCACAGGTTCCGGCACCGATGAAGGGCATGATGCCGGGGGAGCGGAAGTGCGGCCGGTCAATCGGCGTTCGGCGCAGGACAATGCACGCGATGTTCACCACCGTGAAGACGGCGAGCAGCAGCAGGGCGGTGGTCCCGCCGAGTGCCGTCACCGTTCCCCGGCCCATGAAGTTGGTGACCACGATAATCAGGCCCACCGCAATCGCCGTCGTAAAGGCAATGGATGCCCACGGCGTGCGGCGTCCGGGCAGGACCGCCGACAGTCCGCGGGGCAGGACATCCTGCTTCGCCATGCCGTAGAGCAGGCGGCTGGCCATCAGCATATTGATCAGGGCCGTGTTGGCGACGGCGAAAATCGACAGGAACGGATAGATGACGTCCACGGGCAGGTTGGGCGCGCCTGCACGCACCACTTCCAGCAGCGGGGTGCTGGACTCGGACAGCTGGCCCACCGGAACCACGGCGACGGCGGCGATGGACACCAGCAGATAGACGCAGACGGTAATGGTCAGCCCGGTAAGCATCACCTTCGGGAAGATCCTCGTCGGGTCACGGGTTTCCTCCGCCATGTTCACCGAGTCCTCGAAACCGACCATGGAGAAGAACGCCAGGGCGGTGGCACCGGTGAGGGCGAGGAACACGCTCTTACCCGCTTCGGTTTCAAACACAACCACCCGGGAGAAGTCCGCGTTGCCCTGGCTCATGGCCCAGAAACCAATGGTAATCACGATCAGCAGCCCGGTCAGTTCGATTGCGGTCAGCACGATGTTGAACTTCACGCTTTCCGCGGCACCCCTTAGATTGACGGCTGCCAGCAACAGCATGAAGATGACCGCGATCCAGGTGACTCCGGTCTGTCCCCACTCGAGCTTGAACCCGACAATAAAGTTCTCGGCAAGGAACTTCGACGCCGTCGAGGCGGAAGTGATTCCCGAGCAGAGCACGGCGAATGTCACGAGGAAAGTCAGGAAATGTATGCCGAAAGCCTTGTGTGTGTACAGGGCAGCGCCCGCTGCCTGCGGATACTTCGTGACCAGTTCCAGATAGGACAACGCGGTAATGGCTGCCACCGCGAATGCGAGCAGGATGGGTGCCCAGGCAGCACCGCCGATTTCTCCGGCCACCTGCCCGGTCAATGCATAAACGCCGGTGCCCAGGATGTCGCCGACAATAAAGAGCAGCAGCAGCTTGGTGCCCATGACCCGCTTGAGTTCGGGCTGGACGGTTTCCGCTTTGATGTCAGCCATGGCTGTCCTCCCGTTGTCCTGGGATGCCGCGTTGGACGGTATTCTGCGCGGTGGACGTCTGGTCTGGCAATGGGCTGCCGCGACGGTTTACCCGGGTGCCTGTGGAATCACCCGGACGGCGCCGATCCGCCTCCGCCGCACGCCCAGGACCTCCAGCCTGCAGTTCGGGGCCGGCACAGTGTCGCCGGGGCGCGCCATCCTGCCGAGCTGCTCCAGGATGTACCCCGCGACGGTCTCGTACTGGCCCTCCGGGAGGCCGACGCCGGTCAGCCGCTCGAATTCCTGCAGGATCAGCGCACCGTCCACCACCAGCTGGCCCTTTTCCCTGCGGTAGCGGTCTTCAGGGTCCCGCCCCGTGTCGTATTCGTCGTAGATTTCCCCGACAAGTTCCTCGACCAGGTCCTCCAGCGTCACTATGCCGTCCGTCCCGCCGTATTCGTCCGCCACAACCGCTATGTGGCTGTTCCCGCGGCGCATCCTGCCCAGTGACGGCAGGACGACGGCGGTGCCGGGCAGGAACAGGATGGGGCGGAGGATATCGGCCACGGTGCGTCGATCCGGTTCGGGGACCTCCGGGTCCGGCATCAGGTCCCGGACGTGGATGAACCCCAGGATGTCGTCCACCGATGCACCGGTTACCGGATAGCGGGAATAGGGCTGGTTCCGCACCCGGCGCCGGGCCTCTTCCAATGGAAGGTCCGCCCGGACAAACACCACTTCGGTCCGGGGACGCATCACCTCCTGTACCAGTCTTGTGCCTGCAGCAAAAACGTCCGAAAGGATCCGGCGGCTGTCCTCGGCCAGCATCGGACTTGCCGCCACCATGTCCAGGAGTTCCTGGCTGCTGACCGGCACGGTCTTTACCTGCGGATTTCCGCCCAGCAAACGCACCACGGCGTCGGTCGAGAAGGACAGGAGCCGGATGACGGGGCGCATCAGCACCGCAAACACGTTCAGCGCGGGGGAGAGGATCCGGGCGTAGAGGACGGCGTTCTGCATGGCCAGGCGCTTGGGCACCAGTTCCGAGAACACCAGGGAAAGGTAGGCCACAACGAGGGTCAGCAGGATGAACGCGGTTGCCTCAGCCGCGGACTCGGACAGTCCCCACCGCCGCAGCAGCGGAACAACCGCCGGTGCCAGGGCTGAAGCACCGTAGGCCGCTGAAAAGAAACCGGAGAGCGTCACGCCGATCTGGATCGCAGCCAGGAACAGGTTTGGGTTGCGGGCCAGGTGCGCGGTACGCCTGCCCTGCTTTCCGCTGCGCTCGATGCCGCTGATCTGGCTCTCGCGGAGGGAGACCAGCGCCATTTCCGCGCCGGCGAAGATCCCGCCCAGCAGGATGAAGAAAACCACGAGCAGGAGATTAAAAACTCCACCGCCGTCCATAACCCGAGGGTACCGGTGCAGGCCGGCGCATTGAGGGAAAGATCACACCGGGGTAGTTGGGGAAAACAAAAAAGTCCTCCCGGAATCCGTGGATTCCGGGAGGACTTCACTGTGCGCGGAGGGGGACTTGAACCCCCACCCTCGTTAGAGGACTAGCACCTCAAGCTAGCGCGTCTGCCATTCCGCCACCCGCGCTTAGGTGGTTTCCACCAGCTCTTTAGTTGTTCAAAAGCTGTGGAAGCAACGGGAAAAACTCTAACACGGTTTAGGCGCGAACCACGAATCGGCCCAAGCCGCAGCCAGATCGGCGTCCCGGGAGGGCGCAATACGGCCCATTGCACCGCTGCTCTGGCTAAGCTGGCTGCACAGTTCACCGAAGGAGAAGCCCATGCCTACAGATGTCCGTTCCGAGCAGCCGCGCGCCGAAGACGAGGTCACCCGGATCTGCCAGGAGCTCATCCGCTTTGACACTTCCAACTTCGGTGACAACTCCGGCCCGGGGGAGCGTGCGGCTGCCGAGTACACCGCCGGGTTGATCGAAGAAGCCGGATTGTCGGCCGACCTCTTCGAATCCGCCCCGGGACGTGCGTCAGTCGTGACCCGCATGGAGGGCACCGACTCCTCCCTGCCCGCCCTCGTGGTCCATGGCCACCTCGACGTCGTGCCCGCACAGAAAGAGGACTGGACCGTGGACCCGTTCAGCGGGGAGGAACGGGACGGACTCATCTGGGGCCGCGGCGCCGTGGACATGAAGGACATGGACGCCATGATCCTGTCCGTGATGCGCTCCATGGCACGCACCGGTACCCGGCCGCGCCGGGACATTGTCTTCGCATTCTTCGCCGATGAGGAAGCAGGCGGCGACTACGGCGCCCGCTGGGCCGTGGAACACCGCCCGGAACTGTTCGACGGCGCCACCGAGGCCATCTCCGAGGTGGGCGGTTTCTCGGCCACCATCGGCGGGAAGCGGACATACCTGCTGCAGACTGCCGAAAAGGGCATCTCCTGGCTGCGGCTGGTGGCCCACGGCCGGGCGGGGCACGGCTCCCAGATCAACACCGACAACGCCGTCACCCGGCTGGCCCGCGCCGTCGCCAATATCGGCAGCCACCCCTGGCCCATTGAGCTGACGGACACCACCCGCGCCTTCCTGGACGGCGTCACCGAACTGACCGGCGTCGAGTTCGATCCGGACAACCCGGACCGGATTCTCGCCGAGCTGGGCACCGTGGCCCGGTTTGTCGGCGCCACCCTGCAGAACACGTCCAACCCCACCGTGCTGAAGGCGGGGTACAAGCACAATGTCATCCCCGGCACCGCCGAGGCCCTGATCGACGCCCGGACCCTGCCCGGACAGGAGGAACAGGTGCTCGCCACCATCCGCGAACTTGCCGGCGAAGGCATCGACATCAGCTACGAACACCAGGACGTGTCCCTCGAAGTACCGTTCAAGGGCAACCTGGTCGACTCGATGATCTCCGCCCTCCAGGCCGAGGATCCGGGCGCACCGGTGCTGCCCTACACGCTTTCCGGGGGCACGGACAACAAGTCCCTCAGCCGGCTGGGCATTACCGGCTACGGCTTCGCCCCGCTGCGCCTCCCGGCGGACCTGGACTTCACCGGCATGTTCCACGGCGTGGATGAGCGGGTCCCGGTGGACTCGCTGAAGTTCGGCACCCGGGTACTGTCCCGCCTGCTGACGGATTACTGAGCCGTGCCGGCCACCGACATCCTCACTCCCGAACTGCTGGAGCGCCTGCGTTCCCGTGCAGCCGGCTATGACGAGTCCAACAGCTTCTTCACACAGGACCTGGAAGACCTGCGCGCAGCGGGCTACCTGGCCCTGTTCACCCCCCGGGGCGAGGGCGGGTCCGGGCTGGGGATTCCCGACGTCGTCTCCTCCCAGCGGCTCCTGGCTTCCGCCGCGCCCGCGACGGCGCTGGCAGTGAATATGCACCTGGTCTGGTGCGGCGTCGCCCACCTGCTGTCGTTGAAGGGCGACAACTCGCTGGACTTCGTCCTCCGCGAGGCGGCCGCGGGGGAGCTGTTTGCCTTCGGGGTGTCCGAGCCTTCGAACCCGGCGGTGCTCTTCGATTCGCACACCGAGGCCCGTCCGGCCGGCGACGGCGGCTACGCCTTCACCGGCACCAAGATCTTCACCAGTCTGTCCCCGGCCTGGACCCGGCTGGGCATCTTCGGTAAGGACTCCTCGGACCCGGAGGATCCACGGCTGGTCTTCGGGTTCGCCGACCGCGGGACCGGAGGCATCACCATTGCCGATGACTGGAACACCATGGGCATGCGGGCAAGCCAGTCCTGCACGACCCGCCTGGACGGTGCCGTGGTGCCTGCGTCGCGGATGGTCCGTACGACGCCGGTGGGGCCGCACCGGGATGCCTTTGTCTTCGGGATCTTCGCCTTGTTCGAAACCCTGCTGTCCGCGGTCTATACGGGGATCGGGGACCGCGCAGTGGAACTGGCGGTCGATGCCGCGCAGGGACGAAGTTCGCGTGAGGGCGTTCCCGCGTCGGCGGACCCCGCTACCCGCTGGAAGATTGCCGACGCCGCGCTGCGGATGGACGGCGTGCACCTGCAGCTCGGCGCAGTGGCGCGGGATCTGGAGGAAGGCACCGATCACGGGAACTACTGGTTCCCGCTGCTTTCGGGCCTGAAGTACCGCAGCACCGAAACCGCGCGCGGCGTGGTGGAAACCGCCGTCCGGGTGGCGGGCGGCCGCAGCTATTTCCGGGGCTCCGAGCTGGAACGGCTCTACCGCGATGTCCTCGCCGGGATGTTCCACCCCTCAAGCGAGGATTCGGTGCACGCGAGCGTAGCCAACGCGGTTCTGGGGCCGCTGGAGTAAGGCGCCCGGGCCGGGCCTAGGCGGTCCGCTGGACGCGCAGGATTCTTCGGCGCAGCCAGAACCGCCGTCCGCCGCCGCTGTAGATCCGGCTGCGGTGCAGTTCCCATTTGCCGTATTCGGCGTGCTCCACCAGGCGGCGCCTGGCATCGGTCAAAGATTCGTGTGGATCCACCGACACCACCAGGTACTCATAGTCCCGGGAATTTTCGCGTCGGCGGGAGACATCGGGTGCAAGAATTTGTTCGCGCATTTCCCTCCAATTTTCCCTAGTTTACCGATAACGTCTAGGGCATGAGCATAGATCCGCGCATCGCGCTCCAGTCACTTGTCACCGCGTTCGAGGAGCATCTCGCGGCCGCGGCCGCCCGCCGCGGTGATAAGGATCCGGTGGTCGAAAGTGCGTATCTGGCCATCGCCGATGCCTTCGAACTCTATGAGGAAGTCCTTTACGACGCCTACGGCGAGGTCACGCCGCTGGAAATCTACGAAGACGATGAGGACGAAGGCGACTACGACGGCGTGGACGAGGTCGACGAAGTCCTCGAAGACCCCGGTGCCGCCGGGGACCAGGACAACGGCAACCCGCTGGGCCGCTCCGCCAACCGGTAGCGCTGCCGGCCCGGGTGAACGGCTGCGTCGCAGGAGTCAATTAGAGTCTTAGGTGTGAATTGGTTTGAAGCGATCTTCCTTGGCCTGATCCAGGGCCTGACAGAATTCCTCCCCATCTCCTCCAGCGCACACCTGCGCATCGTGGGGGAGCTGCTGCCCGGAGCCCAGGATCCGGGGGCGGCGTTTACCGCCATCACCCAGCTGGGCACCGAAACCGCCGTCGCGGTGTATTTCTGGAAGGACATTGTCCGGATCATCAAGTCCTGGTTCGGCTCCCTCTTCGGCCGGGTGCCGCGCAGTGACCCGGATGCACGCATGGGCTGGCTGATCATCATCGGCACCATCCCCATCGTGGTCCTGGGCCTGCTCTTCCAGGACCAGATCGAAAGCACCTTCCGCAGCCTCTGGATCGTCGCAACCATGCTGATTGTCTTCGGCATCATCCTCGCGGTGGCAGACGCCGTCGGCCGGCAACAGCGCACGCTGGATAAGCTCACCTACCGGCACGGCATCCTGTACGGGTTTGCCCAGGCACTGGCCCTGATCCCCGGCGTTTCCCGGTCCGGCGGCACCATCACCGCCGGGCTGTTCATGGGCTACACCCGTGAAGCCGCCGCCCGGTACGCCTTCCTGCTCGCCATTCCCGCCGTTTTCGGCAGCGGCCTGTTCCAGCTGGTCAAGTCACTCGACGAGCCCATGCCCTACACCGGCCTGCAGACCGCCGCCGCCACCGTTGTCGCCTTCGTAGTGGGCTTCATCATCATCGGCTGGTTCCTCCGGTACGTTTCCACCCGCAGCTACCGCCTCTTCGTCTGGTACCGCATCCTGCTCGGCGTCTGCATCTACCTCCTGCTGGGCTTCGGCGTCCTTACCGCCTAGCCGTGCCCGTTAGAGTGGAAGGGTGATTGCCTGGAAATCTTCATCCCTGCCCTCCCTGCCCGGCAAGTCGGACGACGTCCGGCTCTATGACACGGCCGCGCAGGCCCTGGTGGCCGTGCGGCCCGCCGGCGAGGCGAGCATGTACGTCTGCGGGATCACCCCGTACGACGCCACCCACATGGGACACGCCTCCACCTACGTGGCGTTCGACCTGCTCAACCGCCAGTGGCGCGACGCCGGACACACCGTCCGCTACGTCCAGAACGTCACCGACGTCGACGATCCGCTGCTCGAGCGTGCCAACGCCACCGGAGCGGACTGGCGCGAACTGGCACAGGAGCAGACCCAGCTTTTCCGCGACGACATGGAAGCCCTGAACGTCCTGGCACCGGACCACTACATCGGTGCCGTCGAAGCCGTGGAGTGGATTGTCCCCGTGGTGGAGGACCTCATGGACCGCGGCCTGGCCTACCGGGTCCCCGGCACCGGCGAGGAGCCCGACGGCGACCTCTACTTCGACGTCGATGCGGCCTCCCGGCTGGCCGACGGCGATCCGGACGCCTGGTGGCTGGGGCAGGTCTCGCACCTGACCCGCGAACAGATGCTGCCGGTCTTCGCCGAACGCGGGGGAGACCCGCAGCGCCCCGGCAAACGCAACGCCCTGGACCCGCTGCTGTGGCGCGTGGCACGCACCGGCGAACCGTCCTGGGACGGCGGCCGCCTCGGCACCGGACGTCCGGGCTGGCATATCGAGTGCTCGGTCATTGCCCAGCGTTTCCTGCCCCGCCCCTTTACCGTCCAGGCCGGCGGCTCGGACCTGGTCTTCCCGCACCACGAAATGAGTGCCGGCCACGCCTTTGCCTGCGGCGGCACCCCGTTGGCTTCGCACTACGCCCATGCAGGCATGGTGGGACTCGACGGCGAGAAGATGAGCAAGTCGCTGGGCAACCTGGTCCTGGTTTCCAAACTGCGGGCCGAGGGAGTGGAACCGGCCGCCATCCGCCTGGTGCTGCTGTCCCACCACTACCGCACCGACTGGTTCTGGACCTCCGACCAGCTGGGCGCTGCAGAGGAACGCCTGGTTTCCTGGCGGCGTGCGCTGCAGTCCACCAACGACGAGGCCGCCGACGCGCTCCTGCAGCAGATCCGCGCTGCACTGGCGGATGACCTGGATGCTCCGGCCGCGCTGCGCGCCGTAGACGCCTGGGCCGGCGCGGCAGCTCTTCGTGGAACCCCGGGAACCCAGACCGGAGCCGAACTCGTCTGCGCCGCGCTGAACGCGCTGCTCGGCGTCCAGCTCTAGGGCTCGGTTCCGGCGCTCAGTCCCGGCGGCGGCGCTTCAGGTAGCGCTCAAACTCGCGGGCAATAGATTCGCCGCTGGCCTCGGGGAGGTCGGCGGTGTCCTTGGCCTCTTCGAGCTGGCGGACATACGCCGCAACCTCCGGGTCCTCCGTGGCGAGCTCATCGACGCCGCGTTCCCAGGCTTCGGCCTCTTCCGTCAGCAGATGGGTGTCCAGGGGTGCCTGGAGCAGCTCCTCGATGCGGTTCAGCAGAGCCAGCTGCGCCTTGGGTGAGGGCGCCTGCCCCACATAGTGCGGCACCGCGGCCCAAAGCGAAATGGAGGGAATGTCCGCCAGGCCGGCCATTTCGGACACAACGCCGACGATGCCGATGGGCCCCTCGTAGGAGGACGGCTCCAGGCCCAGGCTTTCCTGCAGGTCGGCCTCCTCGCAGGAAGCACTCACGGGAATGGGACGGGAATGCGGGACGTCCGCAAGCAGCGCCCCGGCCAGGACGATGCAGTCCACGTCGAGCTCCTTGGCCAGGGCAATAAGCTCGGCAGTGTAGGCACGCCACTTGTATGAGGGCTCGACTCCCGTAACGAAGATGACGTCCAGGTTGCTGTCCGGAACCTCGGCCCGGGAAATCCGCGTGGTGGGCCACTTGATCCGGTGGCCGCCGGAGGCCGTCCGTTTGAGGGACGGTCTGGTGAACTGGAAGTCGTAGTACTCGTCGGCGTCGATACTGGCTATTTTTTCGCTGTCCCAGTGCCTGCTCAGGAATTTCAGGGCGTCGGAGGCTGCTTCACCTGCGTCGTTCCACCCTTCGAACGCGGCCAGCATCACCGTGACGCGCTCGGGGGACGTCTCGTCGCCAAAAAATTCCTGGAGGCCTGTGGCTTCAAAGCCTTCGGTATTGCTCACCACTTCACACTAAGCCCCGTCCACCCCGCATGTCAGGAGCGGGTCACGCGCTTCGCGGAGAGCAAAAGAAACACCGGCTGCCACCGCCCCTTAGACTTAGGACATGCCCCTCCTCACCGCAGACGATTCTTCCCGCAGCCGATCAGACACAGCACTGCAGGCGGTTTTCTGGGACATGGACGGCACCATTGTCGATACCGAGCCGTACTGGATCGCCGCCGAGAAGGAGCTGACCTCCGCTTACGGCGTCGAATGGACGGATGCCCAGGCCGAGGCCATGGTGGGCCAGGCGCTGGAAACCAGTGCCGGAATGCTCCAGCAGGCAGGGGTTCCGCTGGCGACCCGGGAGATCATCGACCGGCTGATCGGGCAGGTCGCCGCGCAGGTCCGCCGCGAAGTGCCCTGGCGTCCGGGGGCCCGCGAGTTGCTGACCGAGCTGCAGGCAGCCGGCATCCCCTGTGCCCTGGTCACGATGTCCGAGCCGGTGCTGGCGCGGGAAATCATCCAGGCACTTCCCGCCGGGACATTCGGCGTTGTGGTGACCGGTGACATGGTCAGCCAAGGCAAGCCGGACCCGGAGCCGTACCAGCTGGCCTTCGACACGCTTGCCAAGTCGGTTCCGGATCTGGACAAGACCCGGGTGGTCGCCATTGAAGACTCCCTGCCCGGAGCTACTTCTGCGCAGGCGGCCGGCCTGGTGACGCTGACCGTACCGAACTTCGTTCCGTTGCCGCCGGGTGCCTTCGAGCATCAATGGGAGTCCCTCGCCGGCCGCGGAACAGACCAGCTGCGCCGGCTGCTTCCGGGGTCCGTCCTGGAGTCCGCCAGGTGAGCAGCAACGGTCCAGCCGGAACCGAACGCCGGGAAGGCATCCCGCTCGGCAGCATTGCCGGGGTACCGGTGACCCTCGCGTATTCGTGGTTCCTCATTGCGGCACTGATCGTGGCGGTGTTCGGGCCGCAGGTGCGCGAAGCCTTCCCGCAGCTGGGCGCCGGCGCCTTTGCCGTTGCCCTGGGCTATGCGATCCTGCTCCTGCTCTCGGTCCTGGCCCACGAGGCAGCGCACGCCCTGACCGCCCGGGCCTACCACTGGCCTACCTCCAGGATCGTCCTCACCCTGTGGGGCGGGCACACCCAGTTCGGGGACCTGCGCTCCACCCCGGGACGTTCCCTGCTTGTTGCCCTGGCCGGCCCGGCAGCCAATTTCCTGCTGGCGGCAGCCGGATTCGGTGTCCTGCAGCTCGTCCCCGAGGACAGTGTTGCGTGGCTGGTGACCTTCATTTTTGTTTCCGCCAACGCGCTGATAGGCATTTTCAATGTCCTGCCCGGGCTGCCGCTGGACGGCGGACGGATTGTGGAAAGCGCGGTCTGGAAGATCACCGGCTCGCAGGAACGCGGCACCGTTGCCGCCGGCTGGGCCGGACGCATTATCGCGGTCCTGCTCCTGGCAGCCGTCCTTGTTCCGCCCTACCTCCGCGGAGACGAGCCCTCACTGAGCCTTGTCCTGCTGTCCGCCCTGCTATGCAGCTTCCTCTGGATGGGAGCAGGGGCCGCCATCTCGAACGCCCGGGTGCGGCTGCGCCTGCCGCAGGTCAGTGCCGGAGCCCTGATGGAACCGGCGGTGTCCCTGCCCGGCGGAGCAGCCGTTGCCGAGGCGCTCCAGCTGGCCCGTGAGCATCCGGCAGCCGCGGTGGTTCTCACCGCCGCCACCGGCCAGCCGGAAGCCGTCGTGGACCGCGGGGCATTAGCCTCCGTTCCTGGCGAGCAGGTCCGCCAGGTGCTGGTAAGCGCAGTAGCCCGCCCGCTGGCGGCCGGTGCGTACGTTCCCGAAGCGGCAGCCGGACAGGAACTCGTCCAGTACCTGGCGAAACTGCAGGGCAGCGAATACGCCGTCATTGACCGCGACGGAAGGGTCACCGGCCTGCTGCGCCAGGACGCCGTCGTCGCCGCCGTCACCGGAAAAACCGTCCGCCCCGGCCGCTGACGCGCCTCCAGCTTTTACCGCCCGCCGGCTGAAGAACGCCGGCACCCACAATCCCGCAAGAGAACCAAAGGAATACCATGAACTCCGATAACCAGGAGCAGCCCACCGCTGCTGCACCCCACGGCGCCGAAATCCGCAGGGGACCGCTGCGGCCCGGGGAACGGGTCCAGCTGACCGATGAGAAGGGCCGCCGCAACACCATCACCCTCACGGAGGGCGGCGCCTTCCACACCCACCGCGGCTACCTGCAGCATGACACCGTTATCGGACTGCCCGAAGGATCCGTAGTCTCCAATACCGCGGGACACCAGTACCAGATCCTGCGCCCGCTGCTCTCTGACTTCGTTCTGTCCATGCCCCGCGGTGCCGCCGTTGTCTACCCCAAGGACGCCGCCCAGATTGTCACCATGGCGGACATCTACCCGGGTGCACGCGTGGTGGAAGCCGGCGTCGGATCCGGCGCCCTCAGCATTTCGCTGCTGCGCGCCGTCGGCGACAACGGCAGCCTGCACTCCTTTGAACGCCGCGAGGAATTTGCGCAGATCGCCCGCGGCAACGTGGAGACCTTCTTCGGCGGGCCGCACCCGGCCTGGAACATCTCCCTTGGGGACTTCCAGGATGAAGTGGTGAAAACGGAAAAGCCCGGCAGCGTGGACCGCGTGGTCCTGGACATGCTTGCCCCCTGGGAATGCACCGACGCCGTAGCCACCGTGCTCGCCCCGGGCGGAGTGTGGATTTCCTACGTGGCCACCGTTACCCAGCTCTCCCGCACCGCGGAAGCCATCCGCGCCGACGGGCGCTTCACCGAGCCGGACGGCTGGGAATCCATGGTCCGCGGCTGGCACCTCGAGGGCCTCGCCGTTCGTCCGGACCACCGCATGGTGGCCCACACCGGCTTCCTGCTGACCGCGCGCCGGCTTGCCGAAGGCGCAACCGGGCTCGTGGCCAAGCGCCGCGCTTCGAAAACCAACTTCAGCGAAGAGGACCTCAACGCCTGGACTCCCGCCGCCGTCGGTGAGCGCGAAGTCTCCGCCCACAAGCTGCGCCGCGCGGCTAAGGATGCGAGTTCCACCGTGCAGCGCGGAGCCCTCGAAAACGCCGAAAAATTCCAGCAGGAAACCGACACCCCATAGCGGGGGTAACCGGCTAAACACAAGACGCCGGACCCCGTGTATCTTCCGCAGCGCTGGGTTACTGTCATTGGACAGACCCAGAGCTACGTGAAGGCGGTCGGTATCATGGCTGAACCCGAAAACGCTGGACCCGGGACCGGGGGATCCCGCCCTGTGTCCGCAGCGGCTGCAGCAGGCACCGAAGCACGCCAGCTGAATGTCCTGCGGGACAAACTCCGTAATCTGGACCGGCAGCTCGCTGCCCTGACCCACAACAACGCGCGGCTCGTCACCATGCTGGAGACCGCGAAAGCCGAGATTATCCGGTTGAAGGACGCCCTGGAGAACGAGGGTGCGACGCCCTTCAGCTTCGGTACGGTGATCGGTGTGAACCGGCGCCGCGATGCGGAACCCGGTGTAACGACCATCGCGGCCGTGCAGGAAAGCCTGGACATCATCCAGTCCGGCCGCAAGCTCCGCGTTGCGGTTTCGCCCCTCCTGGACCTGGGACAGATAGTCCCGGGCCAGGAGGTGCTGCTGAACGAATCCCTGACCGTCATTGCCGCCCTCGGCTTTGAACGCGCGGGGGAACTGTTTACGGTGAAGGAGCTTCTGGATCCGGACCGGGTCCTGGTGATCGGACGGGCCGACGACGAACGCGTGGTCCGGCTCAACGGCCCCCTGGGCCGGGAAAAGGTCCGGGTGGGGGACGCCCTCACCGTCGACACCCGCATCGGCTACGCGCTGGAGAAGATTCCGCGCAGCGAAGTGGAGAACCTGGTCCTCGAAGAGGTTCCGGACATCTCCTACGCCGACATCGGCGGGCTCGGCCCCCAGATCGAGCAGATCCGGGACGCCGTCGAACTGCCGTTTATGCATCCGGACCTCTACCGCGAACACGGACTGAAGCCGCCAAAGGGCATCCTGCTCTACGGCCCTCCCGGCTGCGGCAAGACGCTCATTGCCAAGGCCGTGGCGCACGCCCTCGCGGCACGGGTGATGGAGCAGACCGGCACCCTCGGTGCCCGCAGCTACTTCCTGAACATCAAGGGCCCCGAACTTCTGGACAAGTACGTGGGGGAGACCGAGCGCCACATCCGGCTGATTTTCGGCCGTGCCCGGGAGAAGGCCTCCGACGGCAGCCCGGTGGTGGTGTTCTTCGACGAAATGGACTCGCTGTTCCGCACGCGCGGCACCGGGGTGTCCTCCGACGTCGAAACCACCATTGTTCCGCAGCTGCTCAGCGAGATCGACGGCGTCGAAAAGCTTGAGAACGTGATTGTCATCGGCGCCTCCAACCGGGAGGACATGATCGATCCGGCGATCCTGCGTCCGGGCCGGCTGGACGTGAAGATCAAGATCCAACGGCCCGACGCCGAAGGCGCTGCGGAAATCTTCGCGAAGTACCTCACTCCGGACCTGCCCCTGCACCGCGACGACCTGGCGGAACACGGCTACGATCCGGTGGAAACGGTCAGCGACATGGTCCGCCGCACAGTGGAGAAGATGTACGCCGAAGACAAGGCCAATGAATACCTGGAGGTCACCTACGCCAACGGCGACACCGAGATGCTCTACTTCAAGGATTTCAACTCCGGCGCCGTCATCCAGAACGTGGTGGACCGGGCCAAGAAATACGCCATCAAGGACCTGCTGCAGCTGCATCAGCGGGGCCTGCGCATCGAACACCTGATGCGCGCCGTCGTAGATGAATTCCGCGAGCATGAGGACATGCCCAACACCACCAATCCGGATGACTGGGCACGCATCTCGGGGAAGAAGGGCGAGCGGATCACCTACATCCGTACCATCGTCCAGGGCAAGGCCGGCCAGGAACCGGGCCGGACCATCGAAACGGCGGCCAACCCGGGACAGTATCTGTGACCGTCCGCCGTGTCATGGGGACGGAAACCGAGTACGGCGTGCTCGCACCGTCCCTGCCGTCCGCCAACGCCACCGTCCTCTCCAGCCAGATCATCAACGCGTACGCGGCCACGCTGCGGACCGGGGCGGGCAATCTGTCCGGCACCCGCTGGGACTACACCGACGAGGCGCCGCTGAACGATGCCCGCGGATTCGCGGTGCCCCGCGCCGCGGCGGATCCCACCCAGCTCACGGATGAACCTCCGGTGCTGGATGCCGAACAGATCGCCATGGAGGGCAGCGGCCCGGCTGCCCTCTACGGGGAGCAGACGCAGGATAACCCGGTGCTGATGAACATGGTCCTGGGGAACGGTGCGCGCCTGTACGTGGACCACGCCCATCCCGAGTACTCCTCCCCGGAAGTGACCCGTCCCCGTGACGCCGTGCTCTGGGACAAGGCGGGCGACGCCGTGGTGCTGGCCGCGATGCGGCACATCACCAGGATGCCCGGATTCGCACCGGTCAACCTGTACAAGAACAACACCGACAACAAGGGCGTCTCCTACGGCTCGCACGAAAACTACCTGGTTCCGCGCAGCGTCCCGTTCGGGGCACTGGTCAGCGGCCTCGTGCCGTTCTTCGTGTCCCGCCAGGTCATCGCGGGATCCGGCCGGGTGGGCATCGGCACCAACAACCAGCGCCAGGGGTTCCAGCTGAGCCAGCGGGCGGACTTCTTCGAAACGGAAGTAGGACTGGAAACCACCATCCGCCGGCCCATCATCAATACCCGGGACGAGCCGCACGCGGTGGCGGAAAAGTACCGGCGGCTGCACGTCATCATCGGGGACGCCAACCTCAGCGAGGTATCCGCCCTGCTCAAGATCGGCACCACCTCGCTCGTCCTGTCCATGATTGAAGCCGGTACCGCCCCCGCCGTCGAGCTCCGCGACCCGGTAGGAGCACTGCAGGCCATCAGCCACGACCCGTCGCTGGAACAGCTGGTGGAACTGACGGACGGCAGGATGGTCACCGGCTTGGACCTGCAGGAGATCTATTTCGAGGCAGCAGCCGCGCATTCCCGGGCCGGCGGCGGCACGGACGCGGATACCGAGGACATCCTCGCGCGCTGGTCCGCACTGCTGGGCACCTTGAAGCGCGACCCGCTTGAGGCCGCGGCTTCCGTGGACTGGGTGGCGAAACTGAAGCTGCTGCAGGCCTACCGCGAGCGCGACGGGCTGGCCTGGTCCGACGCCCGGCTGCATCTGGTGGATCTGCAGTACTCGGATATGCGCCCGGAGAAGGGACTCTATTACCGGCTGGCTGCCCGCGGGCAGATGGAACGGGTGCTTACCGACGAAGAGATTGTGCGTGCCGTCAGCTCCCCGCCGGACGACACGCGGGCCTACTTCCGCGGGAACTGCCTCAAGCGGTTCCCGAAGGAGGTCATCGGGGCAAGCTGGGACTCGATCATCTTCGAGCTTCCCTCCCGTCGGCGGCTCCAGCGGATCCCCACCCGCGAGCCGCTCCGCGGTACCCGGGCGCTGACCGAGGAACTGTTCAACGCATCTGCCGATGCGGAGGATTTTGTCACCAGACTCCTGACCGGTTCAGACGCCGCCGTGGCACCATAGGACTAGGATTCAACCCCCGGGCAAGAAAGGGCTAGGCATCATGGCAACCCAGGACCGCAAAACCACCGGAACGCATCCCGTCGAAGAAGAAGAAACCGAGGCCGTTACTCCCCCCGCAGCTGAGACCGAAGCCTCCGCCGAGACCGAGGGCGTAGACGACCTCCTGGATGAGATCGACGGCGTGCTGGAGAGCAACGCCGAAGAGTTTGTCCGCGGCTTCATCCAGAAGGGCGGTCAGTAACGGATGGCCCCCCGGGACCCCGCCGCCTCCATCCACCAAGCCCCGTCCTCTTCCTTTACCGACCACCTCTCCCGCCACCGCCCCGAACTGCTGCCGTCCTCCCGTTCCCTCGGACCGGCGTCGCACGGTTCGGCGGGCGAGCTGGCCCCGCAGGCCACCACCATCGTGTCGCTCACCTACGCAGGGGGAGTCCTGATGGCAGGTGACCGGCGTGCCACGATGGGCAACATGATCGCCAGCCGGCACATCAGGAAAGTCTTCCCCGCGGACAACTTCTCCGTACTCGGGATAGCCGGCACGGCCGGGCTCGCCCTGGACATGATCCGGTTGTTCCAGGTGGAACTGGAGCACTACGAAAAAATCGAAGGAACGCCCATGAGCCTGGACGGCAAGTCCAACCGGCTCGCGGCCATGGTGCGCTCCAATCTTCCGCTGGCGCTGCAGGGACTGGCCGTGGTCCCGCTCTTTGCCGGGTTCGACACCCAGCGGCGGGCGGGGCGGCTCTTTTCCTACGACGTCACCGGCGGCCGGTATGAGGAATACGAGCACCACAGCGTCGGCTCGGGGTCGGTGTTCGCACGCGGCGCCCTGAAGAAACTCTGGCAGCCCAACCTGGACGAGGAGGACGCGGTCCGGGTGGCCGTGGAGTCCCTTTACGACGCGGCCGACGACGATTCGGCCACCGGCGGCCCGGACATGGTGCGGCGGCTCTGGCCGGTGGTCTACGTGGTCAACAGTGCGGGCAACCGGGAGATCCCCGAGCGGGAACTGCAGGAGCTCTCCCGTGAACTCATCTCACGGCGCACAGCTGCCGGATTGGAGGCGTAGCCGTGACCCAGCAGTTCTACGTCTCACCCGAACAGCTGATGAAGGACCGGGCGGACTTCGCCCGGAAAGGCATAGCCAGGGGGCGGTCGGTGGTGGTGCTGACCTGCCGGGAAGGCATCGCGCTGGTCGCGGAGAATCCGTCACCGTCCCTCCACAAGCTCAGCGAGATCTACGACCGGATCGGTTTCGCCGCCGTCGGGAAATACAACGAGTTCGAGTCCCTGCGCCAGGCGGGCATCCGGTTCGCGGATGTGCGCGGCTACTCGTATTCCCGCGACGACGTCTCGGCCCGCGCCCTGGCCAGTGTCTACGCACAAAGCCTCGGGTCGGTCTTCACCACCGAGGGAAAACCGTTCGAAGTCGAGCTGGCCGTGGCCGAGGTGGGGGAGGACCCCTATTCGGACCGCTTGTACCGCCTGAACTTCGACGGCTCGATTGCGGATGAAAGCAACTACACCGTGATGGGCGGACAGGCCGAAATAGTCAATGAAGCCCTCAGCCGGACCTGGAACCAGGACGCGGATTTCGGCTCTGCCATCCGGACGGCGGTTTCGGCCCTTTCCGCCACACGGTCAGCGGACGGTTCCGGCAACGGACAGGGGCCCGAACCCCTGGGTGCCGGACTGCTGGAGGTAGCCGTCCTGGACCGGGACCCGCTGTCCTCCCGCGGCACCGTCAGGGCGTTCCGCAGGATAAACACCGTTGAGCTGGACCGTCTGCTGTCCAGCGCGGAAGGAGACTGATGGACCGCAGGATCTACGGGGTGGAAACGGAATTCGGCATCGCCTATTCCGGCCCCGATTCCCGTCCCCTTTCCCCCGAGGAAGTAGCCCGCTACCTCTTCCGCAAGGTTGTCAGCTGGGGCCGCTCATCAAATGTTTTCCTGACCAACGGCTCGCGTCTCTACCTCGACGTCGGGTCGCATCCGGAGTACGCCACCGCAGAGTGCGACGACCTGGCGCAGCTGGTGGC
Organism: Arthrobacter sp. zg-Y769; assembly: GCF_020907405.1. Classification (GTDB taxonomy): domain Bacteria; phylum Actinomycetota; class Actinomycetes; order Actinomycetales; family Micrococcaceae; genus Arthrobacter_B. Next base: position 12,241 of record NZ_JAJJOE010000008.1, on the reverse strand, counting down.
GCACGACCGGGCCGGCGAGCTCATCCTGGAGGACCTGGTGGGGGAAGCGGAGGACAGGTTGAAGGCCGAAGGCTTCAACGGCAGCGTCTACCTCTTCAAGAACAACACCGATTCCGCCGGCAACTCCTACGGCAGCCACGAAAACTACCTCATTCCGCGCCGGCTCGAGTTCTCCCGGCTGGCCGATGTCCTTATTCCGTTCCTGGTGACCCGCCAGCTGCTGGTCGGCGCGGGCAAGGTACTCAAGACACAATCCGGTTCCCTCTATGCGTTTTCCCAGCGGGCGGACCACATCTGGGAAGGCGTGTCCTCGGCCACCACCCGGTCCCGGCCGATCATCAACACCCGGGACGAGCCGCACGCCGACGCCGAACACTACCGCCGCCTGCACGTGATTGCAGGCGACTCCAACATGTCCGAGACCACCATGCTCCTCAAGGCCGGGTCCGTGGACCTGATGCTGCGGATGATCGAGGCCGGCGTGCTAATGCGGGACCTGCGGTTGGAAAACCCGATCCGCAGCATCCGGGAAACCTCCCATGACCTCTCCGGGCGGCAGCCGCTGAAACTGGCCAACGGTTCAACCATGACGCCGCTGGACCTTCAGCGCATCTACCTGCAGCGGGTCCAGGACTTCGTAGCAGCCAACGGGGAGCATAACCGGCACGTGGGCCGGGTGGTCGATTTGTGGCAGCGCACCCTGGACGCCATCGAATCCGGCGACCATTCCGGCATCGATACGGAGATCGACTGGGCCATCAAGAAGAAGCTGGTGGACCGGTACGGAGAGCGGCACGGACTCGAGATGTCGTCCTCCCGCCTGGCCCAGGTGGACCTGACCTACCATGACATCTCCCGGCGCCGCGGATTGTTCTATCTGCTGCAGGCACGCGGGGAAACGGCCCGCGTAGTGGAGGACAGCGACATCAAGGAAGCCGTGGACCAGCCGCCGCAGACTACCCGGGCGAAGCTCCGGGGCGACTTCGTGCGGCGCGCCAAGAACGCCAACCGCGACTTTACGGTGGACTGGGTACACCTCAAGCTCAATGACCGGGCCCAGCAGACGGTGTTGTGTAAGGACCCGTTCGCGTCCGTCGACGAGCGGGTCGAGGCGCTGCTGTCCACCCTCTGACCTGACCGCCGCCTCCGCGCGTACCTAGGCTTCATCCAGCCGGACCGGCTAGTCTGGGGCAGTTGCGGCCGCGCGGCGTAGACCTGCCCGGAAACACCGGCAGCCGCCAAGGGCCGCCCTGCTCACTGTCCACCACTGAAAGAAGTAGTGTGCGTAAAGTACTAGCCATCCTCCTGCCCTTCCTGCTGTTCCTCACCGCCTGCTCCGGCGGCGACGCCGGTTCCTCCGGCAAGGAAGCCGGCCAGGAAGGTGTATTTGATTCCGTAAAGGTCACAGTCAAGGACCAGGAAACACCCCCCGAAGTCGAGTTCGAGGCACCCCTGGACATCACTGAAGGCTCCGCCAAGGTAGTCCACACGGGCGACGGCGAACCCGTTGCCGAGGGGCAGAGCGTCAGCTTCAAGTTCGTGGCACTGAACGCCGAAGATGCCAGTGTCCTGGGCGACACATATGCCCGGGATGCCGTTTCACTTGCCGTAAACGATTCGCTCAAGGAGCAGGACCCGGCGCTGTACGAGGTTCTGCTCGGCACCAAGGTCGGCTCCCAGATTGCCTACGCCTTCCCTGATGCCCAGGACGCAGCCGGCAGCGGCGACCAGCCCACGCAGGTGATGATCCTGAACCTGCTGAGCGCCGAGGACACCGTCCCGACCCTTACGCCGGACGAAGCCGCTTCCCGGGACGCCGACGGCACCCTCCTGATGAGCAGTGAAGACGTCGAAGCCCTCGAGGCCGACGGAAAGCTGCCCGAAGTTTCCTTCGCCGAAGACGGAACCCCGTCCATCACCGTCCCGGAAGGCGCCGAGGAGCCGGAGCGCCTGGTCGTGAAGGTCCTTGAAGAAGGCGACGGTCCGGCGCTTGAATCCACCGGCACCGTCGTGGCGGACTACCTCGGCGTGAGCCTGCGGGACGGCACCACCTTTGATTCCAGCTACGAACGCGGCGAACCCGCCGAGTTCCCCCTGGGCAACGTTATTCCGGGCTGGACCTACGGGCTGGAAGGACAGAAGGCCGGCTCCAAGGTCCTGCTGGTCCTGCCGTCCGAACTGGCCTACGGCGATCCCGCCACCGGCACCAGCCCCGGAGGTCCGCTGGTCTTCGTCGTGGACATCAAGGAAGTCAAGTAGCCTTAACACCTGACCCAACAGACACAAGGAGCACCAATGTCATTCGGAAAGCGCGAATACGACCGCCAGAAGCCGGAAATCGATTTCCCGGCCCACGATGCGCCCACTGACCTCGTCATTGAGGACCTCGTGGTCGGCGACGGCCAGGAGGTCAAGGTCGGAGACACGGTTTCCACCCATTACGTGGGCGTAGCCTTCTCCACCGGCGAAGAGTTCGACGCGTCCTGGAACCGGGGCGCGCCCCTGGACTTCCGCGTGGGGGTCGGCCAGGTTATCCAGGGCTGGGACCAGGGCCTGCTGGGCATGAAGGTCGGCGGCCGCCGCCGGCTGGAAATCCCCTCCTCCATGGCCTACGGCGACCGGGGTGCCGGTTCCGCCGTGGCCCCGGGCGAGTCGCTGATCTTCGTAGTGGACCTGCTCGGCGTCCGCTGATCCGCACCTCCTGCAAAAGGGCGGGACCGCTGTCACTTAGGACGGCGGTTCCGCCCTTTCGCATGTCGCGGCCCGGAAGGAAGGTAGATTAGCTCCCGTGTCCGCCAAGAGAACCGAACGCCTGCTGAACCTCGTCATTGCGCTGCTGTCCACGCGCAGGGGCTTTACCAAGCACGAGTTGTTCGAAGAGATTGAACTGTACTCGGAAGCCTCCACCGCCGACGCGCGGGAGAAGCTCTTTGACCGGGACAAGGCGTTCCTGCGCGAGCAGGGGATCCCGGTGGAGTCCTACAGCGAAGAGACCCTGTTCGAGGACAACACCACCCAGCGCTACCGCATCCGGCAGGATGCCTACCGGCTTCCGGGCGTCCGGTTCACGCCCGAGGAATCCGCCGTCCTCACCCTGGCCGCCCGCATGTGGGACCAGGCTTCGCTGGGCTCGGCCGCCGCCCGCGCCCTGCGCAAGCTCTCCGCCCGGGGCGTGCTGCCCGACGACGCCGGCACCATCCCCCTCCAGCCCAGCATCCGCACCAACGATGCGCATTTCGATGAGATCTGGCGTGCGGCCACCACCCGCACACCGGTGACCTTCGGCTACCGCCCGGTCGGCAGCACGGTGCAGTCCGTCCGGCAGGTCCAGCCCTGGGGCATGGGCAGCCGCTTCGGACACTGGTACCTGGTGGGCTACGACCTGGACCGCGGAGCCGAACGGATCTTCCGGCTTTCACGCATGGAGGGCCCGGTCCGGCTGCGGCCCGGCACCTACACCGTCCCGGCAGGCTTTGACATCGACACCTCGCTCGCTTCCCTGGATGACGTGTATGTTCCGCAGCCGGCAGTGGTGGATGTACGCCCCGGCTCCGGGGCAGCCCTGCGCCAGCAGGCAGAATCCGTCGAAGCCGGCACTGCGGGCCGGGACCGGCTGCACCTGCGGGTCCGTGACCTGGACGCGCTGGCCGCGGACACCGCGGCACTGGGGGCAGCCGCCGTCGCCGTCGACCCGCCCGAATATGTGGACGCCGTACGCACCGCCCTTTCGCGTGCCCTGGCCACCCAGCGCGTGCCGCTGCCGGGCTTCGAACTGGCCGAGGCCCCCGCCCCGGCACGCCGCCCGGCCTCCGGGGCCCAGGACCACCTCACCCGCCTGCTGGACCTGGTGCCGTATGTGCTGGCGAACCAGGGCGCAGACATGGACGAGACCGCCGCTGCCTTCGGCGTCAGCAAGGAACAGCTGGGAAAGGACCTGGACCTATTGTTCGTGAGCGGGCCAAGGCATTACCCCAACGGACTGATGGACGTCAGCTTCGAGGACGACAGGATCTACATCGAGAACGCCGAGGACCTTTCCGAGCCGGTGCGCTTCGGCATGGACGAAGCCGCGGCGCTGATCGTGGGGCTGGACACGCTCTCGGCGCTGCCGGGCATCGGCGCGTCCGCCCCCGTAGCCAGCGCCCTGGAGAAGCTGACCGAGGCGGCAGGGGAGGCCGGCGGCGTCGGAACCGCGGTCGCGGCACGCCTGGACGATGCAGCCGGGGGCACCGTCCTGGCCGAACTCCAGCAGGCCATCACCGGCACGCGCCAGCTCGAACTGCGCTACCTGGTGCCGCGGCGCGACGAAGTGACCCTGCGCACCGTCGACCCGCGGCGGCTCTTCTCGGTGGACAACACCTGGTACCTGGAAGCGTGGTGCCACCGGGCGGAAGCCCCCCGCAATTTCCGCGTGGACCGCATCCACGGCGTGCGGGACACCGGTCCGGCACTGACCCATGCGCCGGAGCCCGGGGCCGCGTTCCCCGCCAGTCTTTTCACGCCGGGTCCGCTGGACCTGAGGGTAACGCTGGTCCTGGAACCCGCGGCCCTCTGGGTGGCGGAGGCCTACGACGCCGAGCGGCAGGCCCCGCTGCCGGACGGACGGACGGCTGTGGAACTGCGCACGGCGGATGCCGGCTGGATCCCGGCGTTCACGGCGCAGCTGGGCGGAGCCGCCGCAGTTGCAGCACCGGACGATCTGCGGCACGCCACCCTGGCCTGGCTGGAGGAGGCCGCCGGGAACTATCCCTCCGCCTAGCCCCCGGTCCGTCCGGGCAGGCAGACTCCACTATGCTGGGAGTATGCCTTGGTGGTCCTGGATACTCATTTGGTTTGCCCTAGCGGCAGGCGCCGCGGCCTTCTACGCCCTGATCGGCTACCGGCTCTTCCAAAGGTTCCTCGGGATTCTCCGGGAATTCGAAGCTGCCTCTGCGAAGCTGTCCTTCCAGCCGCGGGACACTGTTCCGTCCACCGTCCTGGAAGAGGAACCCGCCGGCATCTTCACGGAGCCGGCCGAGGCGCGCAGGGCCTACGACGCCGGCAAAACCGCCCGCCGCGAGGCCCGGCGCCAACGCCGCATCGAGCGCCGCATTGCCAAGGGGCAGCCGCGGGCGTGGCGGGATTTCCCGGAACTCTGACATAGAATATTCTCCAACGAAAGGACACCGCCATGAGGCTTGAAGGCTGGCAAATCATCGTCATTGTTGTACTGGCCATTCTGCTCTTCGGCGCTCCGAAGCTTCCGGGCTTGGCAAGGAGCCTGGGGCAGTCCCTTCGCATCTTCAAATCCGAGGTGCGCCAGATGAAGGATGAAAGCCCTTCATCAACTCCGGCTGCCACCGATCCGGTGGAGGGGAAGGTAGTGCACCCCGAGCCGCACACCAAGGCAGCCGAGCAGACGTTCTTCCCCGGGCAGACCCCGCCGTCCGGCACTCCGGGGGCTTCCCCGGATTCTGCGGGTAACCCGCCAACCAGCCGCTAGCAGCCGTGGCGCTGCGCAAAGGGCGCAAATCCAACCCCGAAGGGCGGATGGCCCTCAAAGAGCATCTGCGGGAGTTCCGCAACCGGCTCTTCAAATCCGGCGTCGCCGTCCTTCTGGGAACCGTTGGCGGGTTCTTCCTCTACCTGCCCGTTTTTGAGGCGCTGACCCGGCCGCTCCTGGATGCGGGCAACGCCGACGGCCGGTTCACCACCATCAACTTCGAAGGCGTCGCGACGCCCTTCGACCAGATGATCCAGGTCTCGGTCTTCATCGGCCTGCTGGTTTCGAGTCCGGTCTGGCTCTACCAGGCCTGGGCGTTCGTTACCCCGGGCCTGAAAAGCAAGGAGCGCCGTGCCGCCCTCGGCTTCCTGGCCGCCGCGGTGCCGCTGTTCATCGGCGGCGTTTACCTCGCCTGGCTGATCCTGCCCCAGGCGGTCCGGGTACTGACCGAGTTCACGCCCGAAGGCGGCTCGAACGTCATCACCGCATCGGTCTACCTGGCCTTCGTGCTGCGGCTCCTCCTGGCCTTCGGCATTGCGTTCCTGATCCCCGTGTTCCTGGTCGGATTGAACCTGGCCGGCCTGCTGTCGGGACGGACCATCATCAAGTACTGGCGGATCACGGTCTTCCTTATCTGCCTCTTTGCTGCCATGGCCGCCCCCGGCGCCGACGCGCTGAGCATGTTCTACCTGGCCGCGCCCCTGCTGGCGCTGTTCGCCCTGGCGGTGGGCATCTGCCTGATCAATGACCGCCGCCGCGCCCGGAAGCAGGCCGCCCGGGAAGCCGCCGTCGAGGCCGACGCCGACACGGCAACCCCTATCGACAAGCTGTAGGGCCCCGGGGTGCGCGTTCGCCCACCGATGATATGGCGTCCGGGGGCGGGCGCAGCGCATAGGCTGGATCCATGACTTCTCCTTCGGAGCGGTACCTTGCCGCAAAACAACGTTCCGAACATGCCAAGACGCAACTGGGGGTCTTCGAGCAGTCGCTGGGCTTCGAACTGGACGCGTTCCAGTCCGAGGCCTGCCGGTCCCTCGAAGCCGGCCGCGGCGTCCTGGTGGCCGCTCCCACGGGGGCCGGCAAGACGGTGGTGGGGGAGTTCGCCGTGTACCTGGCCCTGCAGCAGGGCCTGAAGGCCTTCTACACCACGCCCATCAAGGCGCTGAGCAACCAGAAGTACAGCGAGCTGGCCGCAGCCTACGGCAGCGACCGGGTGGGCCTGCTGACCGGTGACACCAGTATCAATCCGGACGCCGACGTCGTCGTCATGACCACCGAAGTGCTGCGGAACATGCTCTATTCCAACTCGGATACCCTCATGGACCTCGGTTACGTGGTGATGGACGAGGTGCATTACCTGGCGGACCGGTTCCGCGGGGCGGTGTGGGAGGAAGTCATTATCCATCTGCCGTCCGATGTCCTGGTTGTCTCGCTCAGCGCAACCGTGTCCAACGCGGAGGAATTCGGCGCCTGGCTGGATACTGTCCGCGGCGACACCGACGTCGTGGTCTCCGAACACCGGCCGGTTCCGCTCTGGCAGCACGTGATGGTGGGCCGCGACATCTTCGACCTGTTCGAATCCGATGTGTCCTTCGACGAGGCCGCCGATGAGCAGCCGGGCATCAAGGAACGCTACCGGGTCAACCCCGAACTGATGGAACTGGCGCGCGCCGAGTCCCGCGTCAGCCAGCGCGGCCACTGGGGCGGGCCGCGCGGTTCCTCCCGCGGCGGCCGCCGTGATTCCTCCCGCGGCGGACGTCCCGGCGGGCATGGCGGCCCGCCGATCACGCGCATCCAGCGGGCCTCCCGCCCCCAGGTCATCGCCCAGCTGGAGCGCAACGGCCTGCTGCCCGTCATCACGTTCATTTTCTCCCGCAACGGCTGCGAGGGCGCCGTCCGGCAGTGCGTGGACTCGGGGCTTTGGCTGACGGACGAAGACGAACGCCGGGAAATTGCCCGCGTGGTGGACGAAGCCACCCAGGACATCCCCGAAGAAGACCTTGAGGTTCTCGGCTTCTGGACCTGGCGCGAAGGCCTGGTGCGCGGTTTCGCCGCCCACCACGCCGGGATGCTGCCCACTTTCAAGGAAGTGGTGGAACGCCTGTTCGCCGCCGGGCTGGTGCGCGCGGTCTTCGCCACCGAAACCCTGGCCCTGGGCATCAACATGCCGGCGCGTTCGGTGGTGCTGGAAAAGCTGGACAAGTTCAACGGCGAAGCGCACGTCGACATCACCGCCGGTGAATACACCCAGCTGACCGGCCGTGCCGGACGCCGGGGGATCGACGTCGAGGGCCACGCCGTGGTCCTCTGGCAGCCGGGCACCGATCCGGCGGCCGTGGCGGGACTGGCGTCGCGGCGCACCTACCCGCTGAACTCCAGTTTCCGGCCCACCTACAACATGAGCATCAACCTGATTGCGCAGTTCGGGAGGGAACGGGCCCGGGAGATCCTCGAGTCCTCCTTCGCGCAGTTCCAGGCGGACCGCTCCGTCGTCGGCCTGGCGAAGCAGGTCCGGTCCCGTGAGGAATCTCTCGCCGGCTATGAGAAGGCAATGACCTGCCATCTCGGGGACTTCAACGAGTACGCCGCCCTGCGCCGGCAGCTCTCGGACCTGGAGACCGCTGCGTCCAAGACCAAAGCCCGGAACCGGCGCAGTTACGCCGCCGCGTCGTTGGAGAACCTGCGTCCGGGGGACATTGTCTTTCTTCCCGGCGGCCGGAACTCCGGCCACGCCGTCGTGCTGGACGTGGATGCCTCCGCCCGCGAGGTGCGGCCTGCGATCCTGACCGAGGACAAGCAGATCCGGCGCATCAGTGCCGCCGATCTCGATGACGCGCTTGAGCCGGTCTCGCACATCCGCATTCCGAAATCCTTCAACGCCCGCTCGCCCAAGGACCGGCGCGACCTGTCCTCCTCGCTGCGCAACGCCCTGCACGACCACCGGCCGCCGCGGCCGGCGTCGGCCCGCGCGAATGCCATGCTCACGGCGGGTGCGGAGCGGCAGGAGAAGGCGATCGCCGAGCTGCGCCGGAAGATGCGCGCGCACCCCTGCCACGGCTGCAGCGAACGTGAAGACCACGCCCGCTGGGCTGAGCGCTGGTGGAAGCTGCGCCGGGAAACCGACAACCTCGTGGGACAGATCCGGGGCCGCACCAACACCATTGCCAAGACCTTCGACCGGGTCTGCGAGGTGCTCACCCGCTACGGGTACGTTGCCCCGGATGAGTCCGGGCTGGACGCCGTAACACCCGCCGGACAGAAACTGCGGCGGATCTACGGCGAAAAGGACCTGCTCGTGGCCCTCTCCCTGGAAAACGGCGCCTTCGATGACCTCGACCCCGCCGAGCTGGCCTGCCTGGCCACCGCCCTGGTCTACCAGGCCAAACGCGAGGAACGCGGGCTGCGGCCCAAGATGCCGAGCATTTCCCTGGAATCGGCAGTGGACACCGTCATCCGCCAGTGGTCCGAACTCACCGATCTGGAAGAGGCGTCCCGGCTGCCGCAGACCGGGGAACCGGAACTCGGCCTGGTCTGGCCCATGTACAAGTGGGTCAAGGGCAAGCACCTGCGGGTCGCCCTGGACGGCACCGAACTGGCTGCGGGGGACTTCGTCCGCTGGGCCAAGCAGGTGATCGACCTGCTGGACCAGCTGGCCAAGGTCCCGGACCTGCCGCCCGGCATGCGCCGCCGCTTCCTGGACGCCATTTCCCTGGTGCGGCGCGGCGTCGTCGCCTACTCCAACGTCGGCGACTGATCCGCCGCCCCCAACCCGCAACGTCCTACAGAAAACAGGTGAGTCCTTGAACGGCAGTCCCATCCAGAGCGCCCGCACCCTGACGCTCTACCGCAACGGTTCGGTCTACAGCGCCGGCGATCCCTTTGCCACCGCAATGCTGGTCGACGGCGACACCGTCGCCTGGGTGGGCTCGGAGCAGGCCGCCACCTCCATCCAGGACAGCAAAATGGACGTGGTGGACCTGCAGGGCGCACTGGTGGCCCCCGGATTCGTGGACTCCCACGTCCATACCACCGAGCTGGGTATGTCCCTGGCCACGCTGGACCTGAGCGCATGCACCTCCCTTGAGGACCTGCTGGACACGGTCCGCCGGCACGCCTCCGAAACCTCCGGCCTGATCCTGGGTTCCAACTGGGACGAGTCACGCTGGCCGGAACGCCGCGCACCCACCGCTGCCGAGCTCGACGCCGCCTCGGGCAACCGGCCGGTCTACCTCTCCCGCTCCGACGTGCACTGTGCTGCAGTCTCCGGCACGCTGGCCGCCGAACTGCGGCTGCAGGAATACGACGGCTGGGACAACGGCTTCGTTGTCCGCGCCGCCCACGACGCCGCCCGCACGGTAGCGCGCGACGCCGATCCGGGCCAGCGCCGCGCGTTCCAGCTCGCGGCCCTGAAGCATGCGGCGTCCCGGGGCGTGGTGGCCGTTGCGGAAATGGCCGCACCCCACATTGCACCCCCGGAAGACCTGCGCGTGCTGCTGGGCCTGGACGGCCCCCTGCACGAGGAGGCACTTCCGCAGATCCTCCCGTACTGGGGCCAGCTGGTGGAAACCGAGGCCCAGGTGGCCGGGCTGGTGGACTTTTTCGAGGGCCGGCTCCTGGGACTGGCCGGAGACCTGAACATTGACGGATCCTTCGGTGCCCGGACCGCTGCACTGCGTGAGCCCTATACGGACCGGCCCGACACCACCGGAACCCTGTACCTGACCCCGGAGCAGGTGGGGCGGCACCTGGAACTGTTGACGAAGGCCGGGCTGCAGGGCGGCTTCCACGTTATCGGCGACGCAGGGATGGACACGGCACTGGCCGGGCTGCGCCTCGCTGCCGATGCGGTGGGGGAAGCCGCTGTCCGGGCAGCCCACCACCGGCTGGAGCACGCGGAGCTGACCGACGACGCCGCCATCGCCGAGCTGCTGCGCTTCGGCGTCAGCGTCAGCCTGCAGCCGGGCTTCGATGCTGCCTGGGGCCATCCCGGCGGTCTGTACGAACAGCGGCTGGGGGATAGGCGGGAGAGCATGAACCGCATGGCTTCGCTGCTCTCGGCCGGTGTGCCGGTGGCACTGGGCTCGGACACTCCCGTCCTCCCGCTGGACCCCTGGTCCGGGGTGCGTGCCGCCGTTTTCCATTCCAACCCGAAGGAGCGGGTCTCGGCGCGGGCTGCGTTTATCGGGCACACCCGGGCGGGCTGGCGTGCGGCCGGGGAGAGGAACTTCATGCGGGGCCAGCTGGCCGCCGGAGCGCCGGCGTCCTTCGCCGTCTGGGAAGTGCAGGAGCTGATGGTCCAGACCCCGGATGCCAACGTCTCTGCGTGGAGCACGGATCCGCGCGCCGGAACACCGCTGCTGCCCGCGCTGGACAACGGCGACGAGCCGCGCTGCCTGCGCACGGTCCATAACGGCCGGGAGCTCTACCGTGCTCCGGATCGGGCCTGAACGGCAAAACTACCTGCCTGACCCGGCTCGCCCGGCACTGCCCCTGACCTGCATGGACATGTAAACGTCCTAGTCAGGGGGCTTATTGACAGGTGCCCGCCAGCACGTAGGCTATGAGGAACGTAGTCGGGACCGGCTTTTTGAGGTATGCCGGGCGCTGTCCTGGATCTTTTTCCAGGCAGCGCTTCGGGCTGTCTCGCCGGGACTGTGCTGCCATGGCCCGCCCTACGCGCACCGGAGGAAATGCTCCCCGGGTGCCGGTCACCGGGTCCAGCATTACACAACCGGGTGGGTTCAACCGTCAGTAGAAAACAGGGCCGGCACTGCGCCGGAACTGGCCCGAAGACGGCTGGACCCGCCCGGTTGCGCTGCCTGGGGGCGCACTGAGCTGACCCGCGGCGCCGCATACTCCCATATACTGGATAGTCTGCCGGGGGAGTAACCCCGTCCCGGCCGCGAACACCGCGGCGTGCGTCCGCTGAAAGGCTTACCGAGTGCGTGTCCTGACCATCATCCCCACTTACAACGAGATCGAGTCGCTGCCCATCACCCTGAAGCGGCTGCGGGACGCAGTTCCCGATTCGGATGTACTGATTGCGGACGATAACAGCCCGGACGGCACCGGTGCCTACGCCGACGAGATCGCCGCGCAGGACCCGAAGGTGCACGTGCTGCACCGCAAGGGCAAGGAAGGGCTCGGGGCGGCCTACATCGCCGGCTTCCGCTGGGGCCTGGAACGCGGCTACGACATTCTGGTCGAAATGGATGCTGACGGCTCGCACCGCCCGGAGGAACTTCCCCGCCTGCTGGAAGCCTCCAAGGCAGGCGCGGACCTCGTCATCGGTTCCCGCTGGGTCACGGGTGGTTCCGTGGTCAACTGGCCGCTTCACCGCAAGCTGCTTTCCCGCGCCGGAAGCACCTATTCGCGGTTCATGCTGGGCATTCCCGTCCGCGACATCACCGCCGGCTACCGGGCCTTCCGCCGCGGCACCCTCGAGCAGCTGGACCTGGGCGCCGTCGAATCCGTAGGCTACGGCTTCCAGGTGGACATGACATTCCGTGTGGCACGCCAGGGCCTGTCGATCACCGAGGTGCCGATTACCTTCGTTGAGCGTGAACTCGGTGACTCCAAGATGAGCGGCAACATTGTGGTCGAGGCGATGGCGAACGTGACCCGCTGGGGGCTCACCGCCCGCTGGCAGAAGCTCACCGGACGCGGCTGAGTTAAACACAAAGCGGGGGGGGGGGGGGGGGGGGGGGGGCCCCGCCGGGTGGTGTGGGGGTGTTTTTGTTTGGTGGTTTTTTGTTTTTT
>NZ_JAJJOE010000007.1 GCF_020907405.1 Arthrobacter sp. zg-Y769 | reverse complement strand
CCCCCCGGCCGGGGGCTGATAAACCCACCCGGGGGGCGGCCGCAGTGGCCCCCCCCCCCCCGCTTTTTTGTCTCCGACTTTTTTGGCTCCGACTTTTTTGGCTCCGGCGCCCTAGGCGCTGGTGCGCTCTCCGCGGCGTTCGCGCAGGATCGTCAGGCGGTCCTGGAGGATCTGCTCAAGTTCCTCGATGCTGCGTCGTTCCAACAGCATGTCCCAGTGCGTCCGCACCGGCTTGTCGTTGCTGGTGTCCGGCTTCTCGCCGTCGACCAGAAGGGCTTCCTTGCCGGTCTTGGAGATCCAGACCGGCGGAACGTCCGCTTCGGCAGCGAAGGTTACGAAAACACGCTCGCCGTCCTCGCAGCGGTATTCCACCCGCTGGCGGGGAGCCGGCTCCACACCGGATTCCGTCTCCATGCTCTGCGCGCCGAGGCGCATACCCCGCAGGCTACGATCGCTCATCTTTTCTCCCTCTTCAATCTGCTGGATCCGCTGGCGGATCCCTTGTTATGCCGGTGCCGTACCCGCCCGCCGCCCTGCAGGCGGACCGGCAGGCCACCTAAGGCTGGCCGCACAGTCAGTACAACGCCGACGGCGCCGCAGCTGTTCCCGACGGCGGTCCCGTTTCGGTGCCGCGGCTATTGCCCGGCAAACAACCGATTATACCGGCACCGAACGGGAATCGGCTAACAGGGGAGCGGAACGGGCTAGGCTCCGGCTGCGGGGCCTGCTCCGGCTGCGGGTCCGGAAGCCTGGGCCGGGGTGCTCCCGTTGGACGAGTGCATGGCCGCGTCCGGCACAAAGTCGCCCAATGCGCTGCCGACACCCTTGAGGGCTTCGCCCAACTCACTGGGGATGATCCACAGCTTGTTGGACGTGCCTTCGGCCAGCTTCGGCAGGGTCTGCAGGTACTGGTATGCGAGCAGCTTCTGGTCCGGGTTGCCCTTGTGGATGGCACCGAAGACCTTGGCGATGGCCTGCGCCTCACCGTCGGCGCGCAGGATGGCGGCTTTCGCGTCACCCTCGGCAGCGAGGATGGCGGCCTGCCGGCGTCCTTCGGCGGTGAGGATCTGCGACTGTTTGGTGCCTTCGGCCGTCAGAATGGTTGCGCGGCGTTCCCGCTCGGCCCGCATCTGCTTCTCCATGGAATCCTGGATCGACAGGGGCGGTTCAATGGCCTTGAGCTCCACCCGGGAGACCCGGATACCCCAGCGGCCGGTGGCGTCATCCAGGACGCCGCGCAGCTGGCCGTTGATCTGGTCACGGGAGGTCAGCGCCTCTTCCAGGTTCAGGCCGCCCACCACGTTGCGGAGCGTGGTGGTGGTCAGCTGCTCCACGGCCTGGATGTAGTTCGCGATCTCATAGGTTGCTGCCCGGGCATCCGTGACCTGGAAATAGACCACGGTATCGATGGAGACCACGAGGGAGTCCTCGGTGATGACCTGCTGCGGGGGGAAGGACACCACCTGTTCACGCAGGTCCAGCAGCGGCAGCATCCGGTCCACAAACGGAACCAGGATGGTCAGGCCGGGATTCAGCGTGCGCTGGTACTTGCCAAGCCGTTCCACCACGCCTGCCCGTGCCTGCGGGACGATCTTGACCGCCTTGACCAGGATGACCAGTACAAAGATCACCAGGACGGCGAGAATTAATAGGACTGCTGTTCCACTCATGTTCCCCCTTGCGTTCCGCGCGATCCGGGACGGATTCCGCGGTTTGGTTCAGCGGGATTCCTTCCGGAATTCCCGCATTCGGTTCGGCGGCCATGCCGCCTGATTTGTCAGTGTGCTGCTGTTGTTCCGGTTCCGGCCGCCTGGACCAGGGCGGTAGCACCCTCGATCCGTGCGACGCTGACCTCGACGCCCGCGGGCAGCGGGGATCCGTCAACGCTGCGGGCAGTCCACGTGTCGCCGCCGATTTTCACCGTTCCGGAGGAACCCGTCACGGATTCCAGCGTCAGCGCAGGCGCGCCGATGATCCGGTCGATGTTGGACAACTGGTCTTTGTCGCCCTTCTGCAGGTGTTTCAGGGCGATCGGCCGTACTACGCCGATCATGAGGACGGAGACCACCGCGAACACCACCACCTGCAGGAAGAGCGGGGCGGCGAAGAACGAGGCCAGCATAGCCGCCAGCGCGCCCACGGCGAGCATTCCGAAGAACAGGTCCAGGGTAAGGGCCTCCACGGCGGCGAATCCGAGGAAAAGAACCAACCAGAGGGCCCAGCCATAGCTGAGCATCCATTCGAAGACTTCCTGCATCCGCTTTCCCCTTATCTTCCGGACAGTTCCGCGTGTCCTGAGTGTCCTGCTCGTCCTGAGTGTCCTGCTTGTCCTGCTCGTTCCGCTGCCTGCGGCACCGGCAGCGCGCGCGGCGGCGGTTACCGGGCGTTTAGTACATTCTGCCCGAGACCGTGCCGCAGACCTAGGGCCGCGGGCGGCGGATGGATAACGTTTTGTGCGTCGGGCCTCAGTCGGCGCGGAAGATCTGCAGGGTAAAGGACGCGGTCACCGTGACGGCGTCGGGCAGGGCGGCCAGGGTCCGCTCGAGACCGGCTTCGTCCAGGTGCCGGGCGGAAGGACCCATCAACACCACGTTTCGGACGTCGGCACGGCCCAGCTGCATCGGGTAGGTGCAGCGGCCGGTGTGCAGGGGAGTGAAGCCGGGTGCCAGGGACGCGGAGACCCGTTCCTCCTTCTCGGCTGCGATACCGAGCATCGCCGCCTCTGCACGGATTTCCTGCAGGTGCTCCGGCCGCGGAGTCACGACGGCGAGGATGCCGCCGGGGGCCAGCACGCGGCGGAATTCGGGCGGGTTCCGCGGGGCGAACACATTCAGGACCACGTCCACGGACGCATCCCGCAGTGGAAGCCGCCGCCAGACGTCCCACACGAGCGCGTAGGTTCCGGGCAGTGCGCGGGCCGCGCGGCGCAGCGCGAACTTGGAAATGTCCAGTGCCACCGCGGTGGCCCCCGAAAGCGGCCGGAGCACTTCGCCGAGGTAATAGCCCGTGCCCGCGCCCGCGTCCAGGACTGTCCCCGCGCCCGGTGCGGCAGCTGCAACGAGCCGCGCCAGCTCGGTTGCCATGGGCAGATAGTGCCCGGCGGCCAGGAAGTGCGTGCGGGCCTGCACCATGGCCGCGGTGTCGGCCTGGAATTTGGTTCCGCCGCCCGTGAGGAGGTTGAAGTACCCCTGTCTGGCCGCATCGTACCGGTGGCCGGACGGGCAGGTGAGGCTCCGGAAGCCGGAGTCGGGTTCGAGGCTGTCGCCACACACGGGACAGGCCAGCAGCGGCAGGGAAGGCATGAGTCCATCCTAAAGCGGCGGTTGGCCCGGGCGGCTCCGGACATTAGGCTTCGGAGCGTGAAACCATGTGACCTGCCTCTCCTGAATTCCCTGTCCGCTCCGGCCGTGCACCCTGATGCCCTGCACTGCGTGGTCTCCGTGACCCGCCCGGACTTCGGCGCCGATGCCTATACCGGGCAGCTGTGGCGCGTTCCCCTGACGCAGGGAGGCCGGCCGCGCCGGCTCACCCGCGGCTTCCGGGACACCTCGCCTAAGTACAGCGCCGACGGCTCCAGCCTGGGTTTCCTGCGTGCAGCACCAGGTGAACCGGCACAGCTGTACGTGCTGGGCGCCGGCAGCGGGGAGCCCGTGCAGCTGACCGACGCGTTGCTGGGGGTGTCCTGGTTCAATTTCTCGCCGGACGGCGGCAGCGTGGTGTTTTCCGCCCGGGTGCCGGAGGACGGCCGCTACGGGACCACGGACGGCGTGGGGTCCGCAGCGGAGGATCCCCGGCTCATCACCACCTTCCAATACCGGATGAACGGGGTTGGCTACACCGGCGACAAGCCCGTGCAGATCTTCCACCTGACACTGCCGGACCTCGACGCCGAGCCCCACATCGACCCGCGCGGCCGGGCGAAGGACGGCGCCGGGCCGGTTTCGGGCCTGCCCGAGGCGGTGCAGCTGACAACCGGCGCAGCGGACCACCTGCAGCCGGTGTTCTCGGCGGACGGCGGCAGGATCCTCTTCACGTCCTCGCCGGACATGGATACCTCGCTGGCCTCCGACGTCTTCAGCATCCGTCCGGACGGCACCGGCCTGAACCGCCTCACCAACCACGACGCCGGGAACCCGCTGACGGTCTCCGACCCGGTGGAAAGTGCCAACGGCCAATGGCTGTTTTACCTGGGCCTGGAGGTTTCCGCCACCGGGACGGACTTCGTCGCCCGGAACACCGGCCTCTATGCGGCACCGGCGGCCGACCCGACGGCGGTCCGCCGGCTGACGGATCCGGAGACGGTGGACCTGGCGGAGGGCACCGTCGTGCCGCACCTCGGCTCCGAGGTCCTGGTCTTCAACCGCACCCGCGGAACGGGTGAGCTCCTGGCCGTGGATCCGCGCGGACGGGTCGAAGTGCTGGTATCGGGTTCCCGCGTGGTGGAAGCCGCCGGGTCGGCGGACGGCACAGTGGTGGTCAGCTACACCGATCCCCGGACGGCCGGCGACCTTGCCGTCGTCGTCGACGGCGGGATCCGCCCGGTCACGGACTTCTCCGACGTACTGCGCCGGGAGACGGCGGTGGCGCTGCCGCTGGAGGAGACCCACCCCTCCGGAGACGGCTATCCCGTGCACGGCTGGCTGGCCCTGCCCGAGGGGCCGGGCCCGCACCCGGTGCTGCTGAATATCCACGGCGGTCCGTTTTCCCAGTACGGCTGGGGCTATTTCGACGAGACGCAGGTCTACACCCGGGCCGGCTACGCGGTGCTGATGTGCAATCCCCGCGGTTCGGCCGGCTACGGGCAGGCGCACGGGCGAAGCATCAAGGAGGCGATGGGCACCCATGACCTGGCCGATGTGCTGGCGTTCGTGGACGGTGCGCTGGCCGCGCATCCGGAACTGGACGGAAGCCGGCTGGGCATTATGGGCGGCTCCTACGGCGGTTACCTCACGGCCTGGACCATCGCGCATGACCACAGGTTCACCGCCGCCGTGGTGGAACGCGGCTTCCTGGATCCGCTGTCCTTTGTCGGTTCCGCGGACATCGGCTGGTTCTTCAGCGCCGGGTACACCGGCACCGACCCCGCCGCGGTGCAGGCCCAGAGCCCCATGGCCTGCGTGGACTCCGTCCGCACGCCCACCTTCGTGGTCCATTCCGAAGAGGACCTGCGCTGCCCGGTGGAGCAGGCCCAGCGGTACTACACGGCCCTGAAGCTGCGGTCGGTGCCCACCGAGCTGCTGCTCTTCCCCGGAGAGAACCACGAACTCTCGCGCAGCGGCACCCCGTGGCACCGCCGCCGGCGATTTGAGCACCTGCTCGCCTGGTGGGCCCGCTGGCTTCCCACCCCGCAGAACCCGGCCCCGGAGCAGGCCCGCGAGCCGGAACCTTCGCGGGCCTAGAACCCCAGGATGCGCTGGGCCTCGCCGATGCCCGGTGAGGTCCAGCGCCGGGCGTATTCCGCGTTGCTGCTCAGGGACCGGGGAATCATCCGGTCCACGTACACAGTTCCGTAGAGATGATCCGTTTCATGCTGGACTATCCGGGCCTGCCAGCCGCTGTAACGTTCCATGCGCTGCCGCGAGTGCAGGTCGGTGTAGTCCAGCACCACGGACCGCGGCCGGCGGACCACGCCCTGGTAGCCCTCGAAGGAAAGACAGCCTTCGAAGAACTCGGCCGTCTCGTCTCCGTCGGCTTCATACCGGGGATTGATGATCGTAAAAAAGGGCAGCGGGGACCGCTCCCGGACGCCGGCGGCCTCCTCACCGACGTCGTAGGTGTCCTCCAGCACCGCGATCTGCAGGGGAATACCCAGCTGGGGTGCTGCCAGTCCGACGCCCGGTGCAGCATGCATGACCCGCCGCAGAAGCGCGACGAGGGCCTCAAGTTCGACGGCGTCCAGTTCGCCGTCGAACGGAAGCGCCTCGCGGCGGAGGGCCGGGTGCCCCAGTTGGACTATCGGCACGAGCTCCTGTTCGAGCATCGGCAGGACCAGGTCACGCAGCAGGGCAGTGGTATCGGTGGGCACCGCTTTATCCTAGTGGCCGCTGCAGTGTTCCCGCGCGGCCGGGGGGCGTAACCTCGTCTGCACCATGACCGAGCAGCAGCCGTACACCGTCCTGGGACGGTACCCAGGTTTCGAGTTACGCCATTACCCCGCGCATCTGCTGGCCCAGGTCACAGTGAATGCGGGCTTCCAGGGGGCGGGGAACACCGGCTTCCGGCACCTCTACGGGTACATCAGCGGAAACAACCTGTCCCGCTCAGGTGCGGAACCGCGCCTGGTGGGAACGGCCGGGCCGGCCTTGGCCATGACTGCGCCGGTGTTGATGGAACCCAGCCCGATACCGGGAGCCTTCTGCGTGGCCTTTGTCCTGCCCGGGAACCTTACGGCGGACGCCGCTCCGGTGCCCGGGGATCCGGCCGTGAGCGTTGTGTCGGTGCCGGGGCAGGCGGCCGCAGCAGCCGCGTTTTCCGGCCGCTGGAGCGAAGCCAACTTCCAGGGCCACCTCGCAGCCCTCCGGGCAGCAGTATCCGCCGAGGGGTTCACTGCCCTGGGCGGTCCGCGGTTCGCGCGGTTCGACCCGCCTTTGCGGCCGTGGTTCCTGCGCCGCAACGAGGTGATTCAGGACGTGGAGGGACCGGGGGACTGAAGCGGCAGGGGATAGATGTCCGGAACCGGGTCGGACGCCAGCCGGGCGTGGGTTTCCACATCAAAGCGGGCCTGGCCGTACCGCAGTTTCGCCCGCTCGATGCCCTCCGGTTGAAAACCGGCCTTCCATGCCACCCGGCAGGAAGCGGGGTTGTTGGTCCGGTGCCCCAGCTCGAGGCGGAACAGGCCGCCTTCGCCGAGGGCCCAGTCTGCTGCTGCCGCGACACCGCGGGCGGCCAGCGAACGGCCCCGCACCGACGGCGCCAGCCAATAGGACACCCAGGCGCTCTGATGCCGCGGATCGATGGCCGTGAGTCCGATATTGCCCACCGCAGCACCGTCCACGTCGACTGCGAAGCTGCGCCGCTGCAGGGAACCGGCCAGGTTTGCTTCGAGATACGCCGCGGCCTGTCCGACGTCGTCGAGCCGGCACCCCAGCTGGTGCTCCAGTAAGGGATCGGCGGCAAAGGCGGCATGCAGGGCCGGCGCATCGGCGGCCGTCCAGGGGCGCAGCAGGGGAGAGGCAGGCATAGGGGAACTATGCCGCCGGCGGGACGAATCCCAGCGGCAGCAGGTCGCCTGCGGAGATACTGACCGGGCCGGCCGGCGTCGGCAGGATCACGCGGATCGCCGGGTAGTAGTCGGCGAGGACCTGCCGGTCCCGGCCGCCGGGGCTTTGGACGCCGCGGCCGTGGTTGCCGACGGCGACGATGCAGGTCGGTTCGAGCCCCCCGGCTGCCCGGGCTACGCCGAGGGCGACCAGTTCGGCGCAGGGACCGCCCGTGAAGTGATACAGGTTCACGCCGGCGTGCATCCCGCCGTCGGCCGTGCGGACCGCCGCGCCCATGGTGTGAATTCCGTCTGCGCCGGGGCCGGCGTCCGTGGCAGCGTCAATGGTGTTTCGGGCAAGGTCCACCAGCTCCTGGTCCGCCGGGGTGAGCGGAAGGGCTGATGCGGGCAGGTAGGTGCTCATGCGCATTGTCTACGGGGCGGGTAACCCGTCAGCCGTTAAAGACAAACAGCCGGGGCCCGCCGTCTGGCGGAACCCGGCTGTGCGGCTCGGGAGAGACTAGCCCTCGCAGTCCACGCAGTAAGCCTCGCCGTTCTTTTCGCGGGCAATCTGCGAACGGTGGCGTACGAGGAAGCAGGACATGCAGGTGAACTCGTCTGCCTGCGGGGGAACCACCTTGATGAGGAGTTCCTCGCCGGAGAGGTCTGCACCCGGAAGGTCAAAACCGTCGATGGCGTCTGACTCTTCGACATCGATGACTGCTGTCATCGCTCCGCCACGCTGCTGAGCTTTCAGACCCTCCAGGGAGTCTGTGTGCTGGTCTTCTTCCTTGACGCGCGGGGCATCGTAATCGGTAGCCATTTTCTTGTGCTTATCTCCTGATTGTGGGGGGTGAAGCGTAGATCATATAGGGCAACGAAAGTCGCTGCACCAAACCGTACAGGCGTGGCGGACCACGGATGACGAAATACGGCTGAAAAGTGATCAACGTCCCGTACGGATTTTGTATTCCCGGCTGCGGTCCGGCGGAGTCCCGGGGAAGGACCGGCGGAGTCCCGGGGAAGGACCGGCGGAGTCCCGGGGAAGGGCAGCGTCGGTGGGCCAGTTATGTCAACCCGTTCACGCGGTCGACCGGGCATTATGTCAACCGACCGGAGGGCTGCCTGGACGGCTGGCAGAAGGAGAAACCGTACGACCAGGTCGTACGGTTTCCACGGCGGGGCAGTGGCAGTCCGGCGGTTATGTAAAGCCGTGCAACCGGCGCCGGAAGCTTGCCGGGGGACGTTATGTCAACTGAATCGCGACGGTGTATCCGGGAGCGGGAGGCTGGGAATCGGCTGACCAGGTCAGCCGCTTTTCGAGCCCGGCGAGCGGCTGGACGGCTTTAGGCTTGGGACAGCAGCCGGCGTCCGGGCTGCACCGGAGGTTCCGGCAGCGGGAAACCCGACGAAGAAAGCATGAAAAACGGGGGATTAGCGGGTATTCGGGGCTGGATGGAAGCCAGGGGCATATAGGCGGTTTTCTCCACTTCCAGCACCCTTATATAAACGCCGATAATCCACATTATGTCAACTAGCATTGAGAAGGGGGTCCCCCGGAGCCGGCTCCCCGAGTCCGGATACCCTGAATTGCCCCGAATACCCTTGGATGCGTTCACACCGGCTTCGTGCCGCTTTGGGTTCCCCGGCAGGATTTCCTCCGATGCGGTGCTGGTTGCTGTGGTCCCGGGTGGTGACCGAATCCGCTGGCCGCCTCTCGGGCAGCGTTCCGGCTTCACGACGGCCGCCGGTTGGTTCCTCGGATGTACAGCTGATGCTGCCTGCGGGCGATCCAGACAGCATCAGCTGTACACAAGGCGCGACTGATTCCCTCAGGGGACTTCCGGGTGCGGACCGGGGGCACTCCCCTCCCCTAAACGCGCCGTGCCTTGACCAGCAGATACTCCCAGTCCATGGCCGTGTTGCCGGCGCCGGCGCTGAACCGGCTCACCAGCTCCAGCAGCTCCGCGTCCAGTGCCGCAGCGCGGCCGGGGTCTCCCGCCAGTGACTTGTACACGGCAATAGTGGGACCGTAATTCGCTTTGAAGAAACCCAGGAAATCCTCCGGCGTCGCGAACCGGTCAACACGCAGGGTCCGGCGTTCGGTTGTGAGATTCTGCACCTTGCCCGCCAGGAGAGACTCCACATGCTCGGGGTTTCCCCACAACGGCGGCGGCTGCGCTCCGGGAGGCGGAGGCGGCGCGTACGGCTTCATGGTGGCGAACATGCGCCCAATGAATCCTTCCGGGGTCCAGTTGATCAGCCCGATCCTTCCGCCCGGCCGGCACACACGCACCATTTCCGACGCAGTCTGCCCATGGTGCGGAGCGAACATCACTCCTACGCAGGAGATCACTGCGTCGAAGGAGCCGTCCGCGAACGGAAGCGATTCGGCGTCGGCCACCACCCAGCTCAGGTGCGCACCCCGGGACTGCGCTATCCGTTTGCCCGATTCGAGGAGTTCCGGTGTCAGGTCCGAGGCGGTCACGTCTGCGCCGGTCTCCGCAGCCGGAATGGCCGCGTTGCCCGTACCCGCCGCAACGTCCAGGACTTCATCCCGGTCCGTAATAGCGCAGGCCTCCACCAGCACGGGTCCCAGGCTGGGAATGATCCCGGTGGCCACGGCCGTGTAGTTCCCGAGCGCCCAAACTGCCCGGAGCTTCGCCTTCAATTCCCGGTCGGGACTGGTTTGCGTTTCCGTCATGATCCTCACGTCCTTGCGTTTGCGCGGCTTACATCCCGCCCCTGTGCTGCCTGACGCTCTCAGTGTTCGACCGCGGCGTGTGCGGTGCCGTGTGCAAGGCCGGCCAGGTCAGCCCGCAGCCGGGGATTGATGATCCGGGCGGCCAATAGCGGAATCGCCGTTTCCACGGCGGAGTCCCCCAGCGCTGCCCGGAAGGAATAGGCCCGGACGGTGAGCTCAGCGTGGCCATAGCGGCTGGACAGCTCACTTAGTTCCCGTGCGTACCCGAGTGCCAGCGGCGGATTCGAATGCAGCGACACCGTGCAGGCAAGGTCCAGGTTCCGTCCCCTGAACCAGCGGTACCAGGGATCGGGGCGCAGCCCGCGGCGGATCCACTCTCCCGCGGCGGCCCGGTTGCCGGCAGCCAGCAGGACCCGGGCCTTGGCCTGGAACGCCGAGTCCAGATAACAGCGGTCCCCGAACGCCTCGGCCAGCGCGACCGCATGGTCGGCCATCTCCGCCGCTTCCGAAGAAGCACCGGAAAACAGGTATGCCTCGCTTCGCAAGGCTTCCACCAGCGGCCGGAACGCGGCCCAGTGCTCGCTTGCCAGAAGCACCAGCGACGCGTCGAGTTCCTCAGCGGCGGTGCGGTGCTGCCCGGTGAGCAGGTACAGCCGGCCCAGCATGGCACGCGCGAACGCCTCCTGCCGGAGGTTGCCGATGCTCAGACCCGCCGATCGGCCCAGCGCCTCTGCGGCTGCGGGATAGTCAGCGGTATCGGTGGCCAGCATGCCGCGGACGCCCAATACCCTGGCCGTTTCGTCCGCCAGTCCCGTCGCCGTCGCCAACGCCCGGTCCAACCAGCGAAGCCCGCTCGCCGGGAAGCCGCGCTGCACGGCGAGGAATCCCAGCTCCCGGTACGCGGCCGCCTGCACGGCGGGACTGCCGTCCGGCCCGGAGAGGGACACCACGCGGTGCAGCAGATCGGCAACCTCGGCGCCGCGGCCGCCGGCACCGTGGATCAGGGCGCCGGCCAGGGCCAAAAGCGCCTCGGCCTGCAGCTGGCGGTTCCCGGTCCGTTCGGCCAGGCCGCCGGCCACCCGCAGGTGCGCCAACGCGGGCGTAGTGGCCCCGGCGGCGAGACAGGACGCGGCCGCTTCCAGATAGGACCTGACAGCGACGGCGGTGGCTGGCAGGGCGCTGATCCTGACGTCCGGGGCGGCCAGTGCCTGCTGGACTTCAGCTGGCATGCCCAGGCCAAGGTGTTCGGCAAAAAGGCGGGTGCACCGGGCGGCCTGCTCCCGGGCTCCGCTGCGGTCCCCGCCGGCCAGGAGGGCGCGGACAAGCAGGGCATGGAAGTCCCCGTTCAGCAGGTCCAGGCTGACGGCCTGCCCGGCGAACTGCACGGCACTCCCGGCATCACCGTCGGCGAGGGCAGCCAACCCCCTTTCATAGGCCGCTGTTTCGACGAAGTGCCGCACCCGGTGGCGTTCCACGGTCAGCCAGGTATCGAAGCCGGGACAGTCAGCGAACTCCAGCCGCTCGAGCAGTTCGGCGGACGGGGTAGCCGCTGACCACGGTGCGGCGGTATCGGCGTCGCAGGACGATGACGGCGGCAGCCGCAGGATCAGCGGGTCGCCCTGCAGCACCGAGCCGGGACCCAGCACGCGGCGCAGGTCCGACAGGTGCCAGCGCAGCGCCCCGAGCGGATCCCCGGCATCGGGGAACAGCATCGCGGCGAACTGGCCCCGCGGTGTGGGAGTGCGGTGCAGCAGCAGATACGTGAGCAGCCCCCAGCCCTTCCGGCCACGGGGCTGCCTCCCGTCACCGGCCGGGCACTCGATCGACGGCTGCCCCAGGAGGCGCACCTGAATCCCGGCCATGCACCACACTGTAGATCCCGGCCCGGCACGCGGAAAGGCACAGGGCGGAAACCAGACAGGAGGCAACGACGACGCCGGCGGCCGAAAAGAATTCTTCTCCGCTGTCGATATCCATCCCGCCCGTTCGACGTCATAGTAGAAGGCGCATCAGCACCTTCTACGGAGCTAACAGCAGGGAGAGTGCCATGAAGTACATGTTCATCATGCGGGCCACCGATGAGGCAGTGCAGGCTTCCAAGGACGTCCCGTTTGAGCAGATCATCAACCAGATGGGCGCCTACAACGAGTCCATGATCAACGCCGGAGTGATGCTCGGCGGCGAAGGCCTCGCCGACCTTTCCGAGGGCAGCGCCCTGGTGGTCGACTTCGCCGAAGATCCGCCCCTGGTCACCGACGGCCCCTACGGCGAAACCCATGAGCTCTTCAACGGGTTCTGGATTGTGCAGGTGGGTTCCCGCGAGGAGGCCGCGGAGTGGGCCAGCCGCGCACCCCTGGGTCCAGGCTCCAAACTGGAGGTCCGCCGCGTGACCGAAGCCTCCGACTTCGCCGACTTTGCGGACAACGAATACATCCGGAAGGAAGAGTTGTGGCGGCAGGAAGAAGAGAAGCTGAACGCGGACGGCAAGTAGCCGCGGATCAGGCAGCAGTCCGGGGACGCCTCGACGCGTTGTGGCGCATCGAAGGCGCCCGGATTGTTGCCGCCCTGGCACGGGTGACGGACGACGTCGGCCTGGCCGAGGATGCGGCGCAGGACGCCGTCGCCGACGCGCTTGCCTCATGGAGCCGCACGGGGATTCCCCGCAGTCCCGGCGCGTGGATCACCGCGGTGGCCAAACGCCGCGCCATCGACAGGTGGCGGCGGTCCGAACGGCTGCAGGACCGCTACGAAGTACTGGCCCGCGAACTGCAGGACGAAGGGGCCCCCGAGTGGGACCCGCTGCCCGACGACGTACTTCGCCTGCTGTTTACTGCCTGCCATCCGGTGCTCTCCACCGAGGCCCAGATTGCGCTGACGCTGCGGGTGGTGGGGTCGCTGCGCACCGAGGAGATTGCCCGGCTGTTCCTGGTGCCGACGGCCACGGTGCAGCAGCGCATTGGCCGTGCCAGGAAAACACTGGCGGCCGCGCGGGTTCCCTTTGAACCTCCGGAGCCGAGCGAATGGACTCCGCGGCTGCGGGGTGTCCTGCATGTCATCTACCTGATGTTCACCGAAGGATATGCCGCTACCACCGGGGAGAACTGGACCCGGCCCGAGCTGGCGGCGGAGGCGCTGCGGATCGGACGGATCCTCACCGGGCTGATCCCCCGGGTACCGGAAGCACACGCGCTGGTGGCCCTGATGGAGTTCTCCGCCTCCCGCTTCGCCGCCCGCACCGGTCCCGGCGGCGAGCCCGTCCTGCTGGCGGACCAGGACCGCACCCGCTGGGACCGGGCGCAGATCCAACGCGGCACCGCAGCTCTTGCCCGCGCCGACGAACTGTCCAGGGAACTCGGGCGGGCACGCGGAAGCTATGCCCTGCAGGCGGCCATCGCGGAATGCCACGCCACCGCCGTCCGTGCCGATGCCACGGACTGGCCTCGGATCGTCCTGCTCTACGAGGCACTGGGCCGGATCGCCCCCGGTCCCGTGGTTGACCTCAACCGGGCCGTGGCAGTGTCCATGGCCACCGGACCGGTCGCTGCACTGGCTATCGTGAACCGGCTGGCGGACCAGGGAGCGCTGCACGGATCCTATCTGCTGCCCAGCGTGCGGGCCGAACTGCTGGCCCGGCTCGGCCGGACCGATGAGGCACGTGCGGAATTCACCGCCGCCGCGGCCCTCGCCGGGAACCACCGCGAGCGTGTTGTGCTCGAGCGCCGTGCCGCCTCGCCCTGACCTCTCAGCTGCGCAGGTTGGTAGAGTCCAGACAACGCACCACACGCCCCACACGCCCCATACCCGAAGGACCGCCTTGACCGCTTCCGCGCAGCAGCCATTCCCCGCCGACCCGATGAGGGATCCGCACTGGTGGCGGCAGGCCGCGGTGTACCAGATCTATCCGCGCAGCTTCTCGGATGCCAACGGCGACGGCCTCGGTGACCTGCCCGGCATCACGGCCAAGGTGCCGTACCTGGCGCAGCTGGGGGTCGACGCCGTGTGGCTGAGCCCCTTTTACCCCTCGGCGCTCGCCGACGGCGGGTACGACGTCGACGATTACCGCGCCGTCGACCCGCGGCTGGGCAGCCTGGACGACTTCGATGACATGGCCGCCGCGCTGCACTCCGCCGGCATCAAACTGATCGTGGACATCGTCCCGAACCACTCCTCCAACCGGCACGCCTGGTTCCGGGAAGCACTGGCATCACCCAAGGGCTCCGCCGCCCGGAGCCGGTACATCTTCCGCGACGGAACGGGTCCGGACGGGAGCCTGCCGCCGTCGGACTGGCAGTCCGTCTTCGGCGGCGGCGCCTGGGAACGGGTGCCCGACGGGCAGTGGTACCTGCACCTGTTCGCCCCGGAACAGCCGGACTTCAACTGGGAGAACCCCGAGGTGCGCGCCGAGTTCCTTACGACCCTGCGCTTCTGGTCCGACCGCGGCGTGGACGGCTTCCGGATCGATGTGGCCCATGCACTCGCAAAGGACCTCACCGAGCCGCTGGCAACCAGCGCCGAACTGGCGGCGGAAGGTGAGGGCCTGGACGGCGCCCACCCCTTCTGGGACCGCGACGAGGTGCACGGGATCTACGCCGAGTGGCGGGAGCTGTTCAACGAGTACAACCCTCCGCGCACCGCAGTGGCCGAGGCCTGGGTGCATGCCTCGCGCCGCGGCCGGTATGCCAGCCCGGAAGGCCTGGGCCAGGCGTTCAACTTCGACCTGCTGCAGGCGGACTTCGACGCGGTCCGGTTCCGGGAGATCATCACCGCCAACCTGGAGCAGGCGGCCGCCACCGGCGCCTCCTCCACCTGGGTGCTGTCCAACCACGACGTCGTGCGGCATGCCACGCGGTACGGCCTGCCGTCCGCTCCGGCGGGCAGCGCCAAGGGACAGGACGGCAAGGGGTGGGTTTTCTCCGGCGGCACCGAACCGGACCTGGACCGCGGACTGGGGCTGCGAAGGGCACGCGCAGCAACAATGCTGATGCTGGCACTGCCCGGCTCCGCCTATCTGTACCAGGGTGAGGAACTTGGCCTGCACGAAGTGGCGGCGATTCCCGACGCGGACCGGCAGGATCCGACGTTCCACCGCAACGCGGGGGTGGACAAAGGCCGTGACGGGTGCCGCGTGCCGCTCCCCTGGACCGCTGACGGGCCGTCCTTCGGATTCGGCACGGGAGGGGCGCATCTGCCCCAGCCGGATGAGTTCGCTTCCACGGCAGTGTCGGAACAGGAACAGGACGGCAGCTCGACCCTGAACTTCTACCGCCGGGCATTGGAGCTCCGCGGCAAGCAGCAGACGGCGGAGGAGCTGGAGTGGCTGGAGAGCCCGGCCGCCGTGCTGCACTTCCGGCGCCCCGGCGGGTGGCAGAGCATCACCAACTTCGGGGCCGAGGCCGTCGAGCTGCCGGAGGGGACCGTGCTGCACAGCAGCGCAGGGCTCGACGGCGGCCTGCTGCCGCCGGACACCACCGCCTGGCTGGCCTAGCCGGACGGCCCGTTCCCGGAACGCCTTGCGGCCCGGCACCTGTTGACGGGGACGGCCTGCTGGCTACCGTGGTGGGGACGGCACCTCAACGTGCCGGCGGAGTCCCCGTATCCAAAGGAGGTCCGTCATGGACCCGATCCCCGGTGTCAACGTGTCGGTTCCACCCAGCGGCCCCGGCTGCGTGGAATGCAACGAGCTGCAGGGATGGTGGTACCACCTGCGCCGATGTGCCGAATGCGGGCACATCGGCTGCTGCGACAGCTCGCCCGGGCAGCACGCAACGCTGCACGAGCAGCAGACCGGTCACCCCGTCATCCGCAGCTTCGAACCCGGCGAGGAGTGGTTCTGGAACTACGCGGACTCCTCGGTCTTTGCCGGACCGGAGCTCGCCCCGCCGGCACACCATCCGGACGACCAGTCCGTTCCCGGCCCCGCCGGGCGGGTCCCCGCCCACTGGCAGGAGCTGCTGCACTGAAATGCCGTCGGTGACCGGTCTACACTGTAAACATGACTAGAACCTACATTGTGACCGGATCAGCTTCGGGCATCGGAGCAGCAACCGCCGCCATCCTGAAAGAGCGCGGCAACACCGTTATCGGTGTCGACCTGCGCAACGCCGACGTCGAGGCGGACCTGAGCAAGCCCGAGGGCCGCTCCGCCGCCGTCGCCAAGGCCGTCGAACTCGCCGGCGGGAACGTCGACGCCGTGATCGCCTGCGCCGGCATCTCCGCCCCCGCACCCATCACCGTCGCCGTGAACTTCTTCGGCGTCACGGACTTCCTGACCGAACTGGCACCGGTCCTGGCCAAGAGCAGCGCCCCGCGCGCCGCCGTCGTCAGCTCCATGGCCAGCCTGCAGCCCAACTCCCCCGAGCTCGTGGATGCCTTGCTCGCAGGCAACGAGGAAGAGGCCCTGCGGATCGGCCAGGCACTCGCCGACAACGGCCCCCAGACCGGCTACCTCAACTACCCCTCCAGCAAGCGCGCCCTGAGCCGCTGGGTCCGCCGCGAAAGCATCAGCCCGGCCTTTGCCGGCGCCGGCATCCCGCTGAACGCGGTTGCCCCCGGCACCGTGGTCTCCGCCATGACGCGGGACCTGCTGTCCACCCCCGAAGGACGGGCCATGGTGGACGCAAATGTCCCGATGCCGCTCAACGGCCACTCGGAACCGGAAGTTATCGCACGGCTCCTGATCTGGCTGACCTCCGAGGAGAACAGCCACACCACGGGACAGACCATCTACACCGACGGCGGCGCCGACGCCACGCTGCGCGGCGACGACATCTGGTCCTAACCTCCGGCCCGCTGTCCGGCGGTGGACCGGGGCAAACCGCACTACCCCCGCCCGGGAGGGCACGCCATGACAGATACAACCGCCCGAACCACCACGGCCGTCCGGCTCTGGCCCTGGCTCCTCGCCTCGGATCTGGTCCTGATCGTCATCTTCGCCGCCCTCGGCCGGCAGAGCCACGAACACGGACTGGCACTGCCCGGCATCCTCGCCACGGCGCTGCCGTTCCTGCTGGCCTGCCTGCTCGGCTGGGCCGTCATGCGCGCCTGGCGCCGTCCGGTGCAGCTGTGGCCCTCCGGCGTCGTTATCTGGCTGGTGACCGCAGCGGCGGGACTCGGCATCCGCGCGCTTACCGGGGGCGGCACGGCCGTCAGCTTCCAGGTGGTCACGCTCATAGTGCTCGGTGTGTTCCTGCTGGGCCACCGCGCGGCATGGACAGTGGCATCCCGCCGGCGGGACCGCCCCATCCACTAGGCTCGAAAGAGCACCGTCAACCCCACCGCAGATAAGCGCTGCAGGAAAGGCCCCGCCATGATCACCGCTTTTGTACTCATCCAGACCGACTCCGCCCGGATCCCGGAATGTGCGGAGGAAATCTCCGAGATTGACGGCATCAGCGAGGTCTACTCGGTCACGGGCGAGTGCGACCTGATCGCCATTGCCCGGGTCCAGCGCCACGAGGACCTCGCGGACGCCATTGCCAACCGCCTGTCCAAGGTCGAAGGGGTCGTTGGAACCACCACGCAGATTGCGTTCCGCGCCTACTCGCAGCATGACCTGGACGCCGCGTTTTCACTCGGCTTCGATAGCTAGCCGCCGCCGGCCGGCTACTGCGTAACGGCCACCCAGCGGTCCAGCGCAGCCTGGGCCGCGCCGCTGTCAATCGAGTCGCAGGCCCGGACCAGGCCGCGGGCCAGCCGCTCAATCAGCGGACCGTCGGCATCCCGGTCCAGGGCCACCAGCGCCGCTGCCGCATTCAGCACGACGGCATCCCGCACCGGCCCCTTGTCCCCGGCGAGCACGCTGCGTACCACGGCCGCATTGGCGGCGGCGTCTCCGCCCCTCAGGTCCTCCAGCGTGGCCCGGCTGATCCCGAGATCCAAGGGATCCACTACGGACTCCTCCACGGCACCGTTACGGACCTCCCAGACGGTGGAGACGCCGGTGGTGGTCATCTCGTCCAGCCCGTCACCGCCGCGGAACACCAGGGCGCGTACACCGCGCCGGGCAAGCACTCCGGCCATCAGCGGCGCCAGCCGGGCGTCCGCAACACCGATAGCGGAGGCGCTCGGATTGGACGGGTTCGTCAGCGGACCCATGAAGTTGAAAGCCGTGGCCACACCCATCTCGCGGCGGGGCACCGCGGCAAAGCGCATGGACGGGTGGAAGACCTGGGCAAAGCAGAAGGTGATGCCGGCCTCGACAGCCGCCTGCGCCACCCGCTCCACGGACAGATCCAGCCGCACCCCCAGCGCTTCAATGACGTCGGCGGACCCGGAGGCCGACGACGCGGCACGGTTTCCGTGCTTGACCACCTTCGCGCCGGCGCCGGCGCAGACAAGTGCCGCCATGGAAGAGATGTTCACGGTGTTATGACGGTCGCCGCCGGTGCCCACGATGTCGAGGGTCTCCCCCGGGATGTTGATGGGCCGCGCACTGGCAACCATCGCCTCGACCAGCCCGGTGAGCTCGTCAACGGTCTCCCCCTTGGCCCGCAGGGCCACGAGGAACCCGGCGATCTGGGAGTCCGTGGCATTGCCGGCCATGATGGTGGCCATGGCCCAGCGGGTCTGCTCAGTGGAGAGGTTTTCGCCTCCGATGAGGGCAGTAATCAGGCTCGGCCAGGTGTCACCGGAACTCGGAATCGTAGTCACACCCCCTAGGTTATCTACGATTCGTAGAAAATGCTGATTTCTTTCTGGGAGGCCTATTTCCGCGCCAGTACTGGGATCCGGGGCGCCGGTGCCGGCTTTGGACGCGCCGGTGGCCCGGATACGTTGGAGAACTGGGCAGTTTTACCGCCATAATGTCTATGTGACAACAGCGACCCATGCCCCCAGTACCCCGGCTCACCCCACGCTGAACCGCCCCAATATGGTTTCCGTAGGAACCGTGGTGTGGCTCTCCAGCGAACTGATGTTCTTTGCTGCTCTCTTCGCCATGTATTTCACCCTTCGCTCGGTCTCGAGCGAACTGTGGGCCATGGAGACCGAGAAGCTGAACGTCCCGTTCGCTTTCGTAAACACGGTGATCCTTGTTTCCAGTTCCTTCACCTGCCAGTTCGGCGTCTTCGCCGCAGAACGCCTTCAGGCACGCCGCACCGGAGGGCTCCTGAAGTTCTCCCGCTGGGGCATGACTGAGTGGTTCCTGCTGACCTTCGTACTCGGAGCGATCTTCGTCTCCGTACAGGCCTACGAATACGCCATGCTCGTCTCTGAAGGTGTATCCCTCTCGTCGAACTCCTACGGTTCCGCGTTCTACCTGACCACCGGTTTCCACGGCCTGCACGTGGCCGGCGGCCTGATCGCGTTCCTCTTCATCATCGGCCGTGCCTACGCCGCCAAGCGCTTCGGACACTTCGAAGCAACTTCGGCGATCGTAACCTCGTACTACTGGCACTTCGTCGATGTGGTCTGGATTGCCCTGTTCGTCATCATTTACTTCCTCAAGTAACACTGCTTGAGGACCCGCACCCCCACGAAATACTTCAAAGTGGCACAAGTTTCCCAAAGACCACATAAGTTAGGAACTACGAAGTGAAGGCACTATCGCAAAGGCGGCGTCATCCCCTCGCAGCAGTCGCGCTGCTGCTGCTGGGACTCCTCGTTACGGGTGGTCTCTATGCCGTAGCCAACGGAGCCAACCAGGCCCAGGCGGCTACCACCACGTACACTGCCGAAGACGTCAGCGAGGGCGAGAAGCTCTTCGTCGCCAACTGTGCAACGTGCCACGGCATTGAAGCCTCCGGCACCGAGAACGGCCCTTCGCTGGTCGGCGTCGGCGCAGCATCGGTCGACTTCCAGGTGGGCACCGGCCGCATGCCGATGGCCATGCAGGGCCCCCAGGCCCAGGAAAAGCCGGTCCAGTTCAACGAGGAGCAGACGGCAGAACTGGCCGCCTACGTCTCCAGCCTGGGCGCAGGCCCTTCGGTCCCGGATTCGGAATACCTTGAGCCGGACACCTCCGACGAAGAGGCGTCAGCCAACGGCGGCGAGCTCTTCCGCGTGAACTGCGCCATGTGCCACAACGCAGCAGCTGCCGGCGGTGCACTGACCCGCGGCAAGTTCGCTCCGAGCCTGGACGGCGTCAGCGAAAAGCACATCTACGAGGCCATGGCCACCGGCCCGCAGAACATGCCTGTCTTCAATGACACCAACATCACCCCCGACGAAAAGCAGGACATCATCACGTTCCTGAAGGACATCGAAACCAGCGGCTCCCCCGGTGGAGCCCAGCTGGGCTCGCTCGGTCCGGTATCCGAGGGCCTCTTTATCTGGACCGCTGGTCTGGGAATCATCATCGCTTTCACTATCTGGTTGACCTCCCGGTCTTCCTAACCACCGCCGCGCTCACCTCCACGGGTGACATCACAGTTACATATAGGTCTATAAATGCAGTTTTCAGAGAAGGATGAGGGGGATCATGGGCGACCATAGTCACGGCAGTCCGAACACCTCGGGCACCGTCGCTACGGCTGGCCAGGGAGATGAGGAGAAGTTCCAGAATCCGGGACTTCCCCCACACCGCCCTCGTCTAGCCGACACAAATCCCCGCGCAGAAAAGCGGGCAGAGCGGCAGGTGGCGAGCCTGTTCATCGTGTCGATCATCGGCACCATCGTGTTTTTCATTGGGTACTTCAGCATCCACCTGGATGATGCAAGCATCGCCGAACTGCGGCTGCAGAACATCCTCCTGGGACTCGGCACCGCCTTCGCCATGCTGGGCATCGGCGTGGGCATTGTCCACTGGGCGAAGACGCTTATGCCGGACCACGAGATCACGGAAGAACGCCACGAGATCCGTCCCGAAGAGGATCGCGTCATTGCAGAGAAGATGGTTGGGGACATCATTGAGGAAACGGGCATCAAGCGCCGTCCCCTGATCCGCAACACCCTCCTCGGCGCCATGGTTCTGGCCCCGCTGCCGGCCATCGCCGTCTTCCGCGACCTCGGCCCGCTCCCGGGCGACACGCTTCGCCACACCATGTGGGAAGCCGGAACGCGCCTGGTGCGCGATCCCAGCGGCACCGCCATCAAGGCTGCCGATGTCACCGTAGGCTCGGCCTTCCATGTCATCCCCAATGGCCTGAAGGACCTGCCGGAGCACAAGCTCGAAGAGAAGGCCAAGGCCGTAGTCCTGCTGATGCGCCTTAACCCCGAGGACCTGAACCCCTCTCCCGGGCGCGAAGACTGGGCTGTCGACGGCATCGTCGCCTACTCCAAGATCTGCACCCACGTTGGCTGCCCGGTTGCTCTGTACGAGCAGCAGACGCACCACCTGCTGTGCCCGTGCCACCAGTCGACCTTCGATGTGACCCAGGAATGCAAGGTCATCTTCGGCCCGGCCGGACACGCGCTGCCGCAGCTGCCGATCGCTGT
Organism: Arthrobacter sp. zg-Y769; assembly: GCF_020907405.1. Lineage (GTDB taxonomy): Bacteria > Actinomycetota > Actinomycetes > Actinomycetales > Micrococcaceae > Arthrobacter_B. The sequence goes on along the minus strand of NZ_JAJJOE010000007.1, from coordinate 226,405 downwards.
GGACGATGAGGGCTACCTCATTGCCACCAGCGACTTCAAAGAACCCGTTGGTCCGAGCTACTGGGAGCGTGGCTAATCATGAGTGTTCCCTCTGCCACCCCTTACGAGGCAAAGACCCGTCTGGGCCGCGTCACCAACTTCGTTGACTCCCGGGTCAACGGTTCCGGCATAGTCAAGGGCCTGGGCCGCAAGGTCTTCCCCGACCACTGGTCGTTCATGTTCGGCGAAGTTGCACTGTACTGCTTCGTCATCCTGCTGCTGACCGGAACGTTCCTGACGTTCTTCTTCGATCCGTCCATGGCGGAAACGCACTACGAAGGCAGCTACGTTCCGCTGCGCGGCGTTGAAATGTCCGTGGCCTACGAGTCCTCACTGAACATCTCCTTCGATGTACGCGGCGGCCTCTTCATGCGCCAGGTCCACCACTGGTCGGCCCTGCTCTTCGTAGCGGCCGTCTCGGTGCACATGCTCCGCGTCTTCTTCACCGGCGCCTTCCGCAAGCCGCGCGAACTCAACTGGGTGGTGGGCGGCGTCCTGCTGATCCTGTCCCTGGCTGCCGGCTTCACCGGTTACTCCCTCCCCGATGACCTGCTCTCCGGCAACGGCCTGCGCATCATCGACGGCGTGATCAAGTCGGTCCCGGTGGTAGGTACCTACATCAGCTTCTTCCTCTTCGGAGGTGAATTCCCCGGAACCGCGATCATCGGCCGCCTCTACATGCTGCATATCCTCCTGGTTCCGGCGCTGATCCTGCTGATGATCGCCATCCACCTGTTTATGGTCGTCATCCACAAGCACACGCAGTTCCGCGGCCCCGGCCGGACCAACAACAACGTTGTCGGTTACCCTGTCGGCCCGGTCTACGCAGCGAAGGCCGGCGGCTTCTTCTTCATCGTCTTCGGTGTGATTGCCATCATCGCCGGGTTCTTTACCATCAACCCGATCTGGAACTACGGTCCCTACGATCCCTCCCCTGTGTCCGCCGGTACCCAGCCTGACTGGTACATCGGTTGGGTTGACGGCGCCCTGCGCCTGATGCCCGGATTCATCGGCGGGTTCCCGCTGGAATGGGTTATCCCGTTCCCGTGGGGCGATAACACCCTGTCGCTGAACGTGCTGCTGCCGGCCCTGGGCCCGGCAGGCCTCGTCTTCACCCTGCTCTTCGCATGGCCGTGGATCGAAGCCTGGCTGACCAAGGACAAGCGGGTCCACAACCTGCTGGACCGTCCGCGTAACGCTCCGTACCGCACCGCCGTCGGCGTTGCAGGCATCACGTTCTACTGCGTTATGTGGGCCGCTGCCAGCTCCGACCTCATCGCCACGCACTTCCATGTGTCGCTGAACGATGTGACGTACTGGCTGCGCGTGCTGTTCTTCGTCGGTCCGATCCTGGGCTTCATCATTGCCCGCCGCATCGCCTTGGCGCTGCAGCGCAAGGACCGCGAGATTGTCCTGCACGGTGTTGAGAGCGGACGCATTGTCCGTCTCCCGCACGGCGAGTACATCGAGGTCCATGAGCCGCTGGACGAGTACAAGCGCTACCGCTTGGTGGACTTTGAGGCATACAAGGCGATTCCGGCCCAGCTGGATGCCAACGGCAAGGTTTCCGGCAAGGAAAAGCGCCGTGCCAAGCTGTCCCGCTTCTTCTTCGAGGACCGCGTTGCCCCGGTGACGCCGTCCGAGCTGGCGAACGCGCATCACCACGAGTCGCCGTCCGAGGTTGAGGCCAAGGCCAACGACCAGGCGTCGATCGAACAGCGCTAACCCCAAGGCTGTACGGAAGAGGGCCCGACCGGATAATCCGGTCGGGCCCTCTTCTTTTTAGTTTGGCGGGCGGGCTAGGCCAGGGTAAACGGCCGCTTGGCGGGAAGCGGGTAACGCTGTTTCAGGGCGGACGGGTCCGCCACGGGTGCCGAGCCGATGGTCAGTTTGGTGAAGTCAAGCAGCGGGTCGCGGAGCACGACCTTGAGGCCTGCAACGGCCTTGTTCACGTCCGGCACCAGGCAATAGATGTTCAGCCTGCGCGGTACGAACTCCGTGTGGTCCACCTCGCCCAGTCCACGCCAAAGGAAATACGAGGAGATGGCCTGGGTGGCTTTGTGTTCGAGGTAGCGGTCCCGTTCGGTGCCGGTGGCCGTCTTGAGCGCGTACTGGACAATCACCCAATGCTGCTCCTCAGGATCAATCTCCTCGTAACCGTCCTCCTCGGAGGCAGCTGTGAAGGCACGCAGCAATCCCTCCGCCGCGTCCGGTGCCGCATCCTGGACCTTGGCGGAGCCCTCGTGGCCCACGGGACCGGAAGTCAGCATTAGCTGCCCGTCATCCTCGTCGTAAAGCGCCTCCCGGAAATGGAGCACCCCCGCGTCGTCGCGCTTGTACATCCGAATGGTGACCATGATGGTGTTCCTCTTCCTGCGTTGGGTTCTAAGTGCTTCGGTTGCGGCCCCCCCGGGGGTGGCCTCAGGCGTGCGGGCGCCTGCGCGGGTGATAGGAGCGCGGCGTACGCACACCGGGGCGCTGGAGGGGCACCCAGAGCTTGTAGCGGTCCGCCCGGTAGTAGGACACCGAATAGTCCACCATCGCGCGTGAGACATACGCGTGGCGCTGGATCTTCAGTACCGGTGCGCCAAGCTCGACGTTGAGCAGGCGGGCAATGGAAGCGGAGGCCGCGGTGGCCTCGATGGTGTCCTCGCCCCACTCCATCACCAGCCCGTACCTTTCGCTCAAAACGTTGTAGAGCGACGTCGGGGGCTGCTCCTCGAGGATGCCGGGTACGTAGTGTGCGGGAATGAAGTTTTCGTCCACGCTCATCGGCTCGCCGTCGGCCAGCAGCTGCCTGCGGAAGCGGACCACGGGCTGGCCCGGTTCGATCTGCAGTTCGCGGGCCACCAGCTGCGAGGCGCCGATCTGTTCGAAGCTCAGGACATGGGCGTCGGGGACCATGCCGCGGCGGTGCATTTCCTCCGAGTAGGAGGTCAGCTGCACCTGCAGGTCCATCTTGGGGCGGGCGACGAAGGTGCCGAGGCCGACGACGCGCTCCAGGACACCGTCCGCGACCAGGGCATCCACGGCCTGGCGGATGGTCATGCGGGCTACCGCAAAGTGTTCCGAGAGCTCCCGCTCCGAGGGGATGATCTCCCCCGCCGCGGAATGGACTTCGACAAACCGCCGGAGAATGGCTTGAAGCTGTATATGCTTCGCGACGCCTGCGGCGGGGTCAATCCCCTCGGTCAGCAGCCGCAGACGGGTATTGCTCACCGGCTGGCTTCCCGGCGGGAGGTGGAACTGTTAGTGCGCATGCTTCTACTCCGCCCCTTCGGCTGGGAAAACTGCTGCCGTCTAAGAATACCGGCAGACAGCCCGGCATCACTCCCCTAGCCGCCCCCGACACCATCCTCGTCGTCCGGCAAGGGGGGGCAAGAACAAAAAGGAAGGACCCGCAGTCTCCTGCGGGTCCTTCCTTTTTATGCTGTTATGCAGTCCCTAGTGGGCGTGGTTTCCGCGGCTGTACTCGAAAACCCAGCCGACCAGTGCAATGACGGCCAGTCCGGCACCGATGTACAGGATCCACCAGCCAACCGCCATGCCCAGGAAGCCGATAGCGGCGGAGGCACCCAGCAGCAGCGGCCACCAGCTCCACGGGCTGAAGAAGCCCTGCTCGCCGGAACCTTCGTGAATCTCGGCGTCCAGGCGGTCCTCGGGACGGGGTCCGACCCGCTTGCCGGTGAAGCCGATGTAGTAGGCGATCATGCCGGACATACCGCCGGTGAGGAAGAGCGCCAGGTAACCGACGGGCTCCGTCCACTCCACCAGGTAGCCGTAGACCACGCCGACGACGACGAAGAACGGCGCCATGTAAGCGAAGAGTTTAGTCTCAACCTTCATTAGACTTTTTCCTTCCGGTCGCCGGGGCCGAATACCTTGGCAGCGGCGGAATCGTCAGTGACGTGCTGCTGCAGCTCGGGGTGGTGCAGGTCCAGGGCCGGACGCTCCGAACGGATCCGGGGCAGGGACGTGAAGTTGTGGCGCGGCGGCGGGCAGGAAGTTGCCCACTCGAGCGAGCCACCGAAGCCCCAGGGGTCATCCACTTCAACCTTCTTGCCGTGGCGCCAGGTGATGTACACGTTCCAGAAGAACGGGATCATCGAAGCACCGAGGACGAAGGAGGCGATGGTGGAGAACTGGTTCATCGCGGTGAAGTTGTCTTCCACCAGGTAGTCGGCGTAACGGCGCGGCATGCCCAGGACACCGAGCCAGTGCTGGATGAGGAAGGTGCCGTGGAAGCCGATGAACAGGAGCCAGAAGTGGATCTTGCCGAGGCGCTCGTTGAGCATCTTGCCGGTCCACTTGGGCCACCAGAAGTAGAAGCCGGCGAACATGGCGAATACGACGGTGCCGAAGATCACGTAGTGGAAGTGGGCAACCACGAAGTAGGTGTCCGAGACGTGGAAGTCCAGCGGCGGGGAGGACAGGATGATGCCGGTCAGTCCGCCGAAGAGGAACGTGATCAGGAAGCCGATGCTCCAGAGCATGGGGGTCTCGAACGTAATGGACCCCCGCCACATGGTGCCGATCCAGTTGAAGAACTTCACGCCCGTAGGCACCGCAATCAACATGGTCATAAAGGCGAAGAACGGCAGCATGACCGCACCGGTTACGTACATGTGGTGCGCCCAAACCGTCACCGACAGTGCGGCAATGGCGATGGTTGCGTAGACCAGGCCCTTGTAGCCGAAGATCGGCTTGCGGCTGAAGACCGGGAAGATCTCGGACACGATGCCGAAGAACGGCAGCGCGATGATGTAGACCTCGGGGTGGCCGAAGAACCAGAACAGGTGCTGCCAGAGAATGGCACCGCCGCGCTCCGGATCAAAGATGTGCGCTCCGAAGCGCCGGTCGGCGCCGAGGGCGAACAGTGCTGCTGCCAGGGGCGGGAACGCCATCAGGACCAGGATGGCCGTGACCAGCGTGTTCCAGGTGAAGATCGGCATCCGCCACATGGTCATGCCCGGGGCACGCATGCAGATGATGGTGGTGATGAAGTTGACCGCACCGAGGATGGTGCCGAAGCCGGACAGTGCCAGGCCGAAGACCCAGAGGTCTCCGCCCACGCCCGGAGAGAACGTGGTGCTGGACAGCGGGGTGTAGGCAAACCAGCCGAAGGACGCAGCGCCCTGCGGCGTAATGAAGCCGGCAACGGCAATGGTGCTGCCGAAGAGGAAGAACCAGAACGCCAGGGCGTTCAGCCGCGGGAAGGCGACGTCCGGCGCGCCGATCTGGAGCGGCATGATGACGTTCGCGAAACCGGAGAACAGCGGGGTGGCGAACATCAGGAGCATCACGGTGCCGTGCATCGTGAACAGCTGGTTGTACTGGTCCTTGGTCTGCAGGATCTGCATACCGGGCTCAAACAGCTCCGCGCGGATGACCAGTGCCATCACGCCGGCGAGGCAGAAGAAGATAAACGAGGCAATCAGGTACATGTACCCGATCGTCTTGTGGTCAGTGGACGTGATCCAGCTGACAACGATTCGTCCCTTGGAGACGGGTACTACGCGGGGCGCAACCCTGGTGCCTGAATCTTCCGAAGTGTATTCGAGAGTAGTCATAACGTCACCTACTTCCTAACTTCGCTAGATTCTGAGTTGTACTGGCGGTCGTAGTCGCCGTCGACCTGGCCGCTGGGCAGTCCCGCAACGTACGTGTCGTACTCGCTTTCGCTGACAACCTCGACATTGAAGAGCATCTCGGAGTGGTATTCACCGCAGAGCTCGGCGCACTTACCGTCGAAGGTGCCGGTTTTGCCGGTTTCGAGGGTGATGACGTTGGTGCGGCCGGGGTAGATATCCATCTTCTGCAGGAAGGCAGGCACCCAGAAGGAGTGCTGGACGTCGCGGGTGTTCAGCTGCAGCTCGATGGTCTGGTCAACGGGGAGCACCAGGGTGGGGAACTCATCCGCTGAAACTTCGGTTCCATCGAGGTTGACCTGCGTGCCCTGGTAGTACTTGTCTTCGTTGACATAGTTGAAGTCCCAGGACCACTGTTTGGCGCGCACGTCAATGATGACCCGGTCCGGGTCATCACTGGTTGCATTGATCGCCTTGATGTCCTGGTTGGTGAAGTAGAACAACACCAGAACCATGAACAGCGGGACAGCCGTGTAGAAGATTTCCAGCGGCAGGTTGTAGCTGAGCTGGCGGGGGTACCCGGTCTCGTTCTTGCGCCGGCGGTAGGCAACCATGCACCACAGGATCAAAGCCCAGGTGAGGATACCAACCGCCAGGGCGGCAATCCACGAGTTGACCCACAGGTCAATGATGCGGCCGGTGTGGTTAGTGGTGTCGCGGTCCGACGGCAACCAGCCCGTTTGAGCCTCTGACGAACACCCCGATAAAAACAACGCGCCGGCCGACGTTACGGCTGAGATCTTTAAGATCCTGGCGCGTCGGCTGCTGGTTCGGTCCTGCGAACTCACAGACGGCCCTTCCTCTTGTTGCGTGCAAGTGCTGTCCGAACGGGGACAAAAAAGTTCCCGCCTACGGACATTAGTTTTACTACTACGTGTAGAGCTTACCCGTACGCGCGGCGATCCAGTGACAGATCGCCGCCGCGCCGGGGTGTTAATGCTCCGGTATTACGGGCCGCCGAGGCTGTGGGTCCTAGTGGAAGGAATCTCCGCAGGCACAGGAGCCGCCGGCATTGGGGTTATCAATGGTGAACCCCTGCTTCGAGATGGTGTCCTCGAAGTCGATCGATGCGCCCGACAGGTACGGAACGCTCATCTTGTCCACGATGACCTCGACGCCGTCGAAGTCACGAACGGCGTCGCCGTCGAGGACGCGCTCATCGAAGTAAAGCTGGTAGATAAGTCCCGAGCAGCCGCCGGGCTGTACCGCCACGCGGAGGCGGAGGTCGGTGCGGCCTTCCTGCTCCAGCAGGCTGCGGACCTTCTGCGCCGCAACATCCGACAGCAGTACTTCATGTACGGGCAGTTCAGCCTCTGCCGCGGCGGTCATGTTTTCGCTGGTGGAAACGCTCATAGTTTCTCTCTTTCCTCAGCTGGTCTCTCCGCGGGCAGGTCATAAGCGCCTGCCGTGGCCGGGGACCAGTGTCTCAATGGTACGTCCGGGAACCCCCATCCATCCAACAGGTGCGGGGCGGGGATGATTCCCGCCCGGCACCTTCACCGGCTGTTCCTAGCCGGCAACCGCCCCGAGACGTGCGAGCAGCAGCGCTTCGGCCAGGATGGCGTTCCGGAAGTCATTCAGGTCCAGCGATTCGTTGGCGCTGTGCGCGCGCGAATCCGGATCTTCAACGCCGGTGATCAGGATCTGCGCCTGCGGGAACAGTTCGACAAGGTCCGAAATGAACGGGATGGAGCCGCCCATACCGGACTCGACCGGTTCCACTCCCCATGCGCGTTCGAGGGCCCAGAGCGCAGTACGTGCGGCGCTTGCGCTGGTGTCGGTGGCGAAAGCGTTGCCCTGCTCCCCCGGGGTGAAGGTGACTTTGGCTCCGAACGGAGCATTTGCCTGAACATGGGCCTCGACGGCCGCCATGGCTGCCTCCGGGCTCTGCCCGGGGGCCAGGCGCAGGCTGAACTTCGCCCGGGCCTTCGGCTGGATGGTGTTGGAGGACATCGCAACCGTCGGCACGTCGATGCCGATGATCGAGAGGGCGGGCTTGGTCCACAGCCGGGAGGCGATGGAACCCGTTCCGGCGAGCCGGACGCCCTCGAGCAGGGACGAATCGGCGCGGAAGTCCGCCTCCGGGTATTCCACGGCGGCGGCGTCTTCGGACACAAGCCCGGCGATGGCGACGTCGCCGGCGTCGTTATGGAAAGTGGCAATCAGGCGCGCCAGCAGGGTGGGTGCATCCAGCACCGGTCCGCCGAACATGCCCGAATGCACCGCGTGTTCCAGCACCTGGACCTCGACAGTGCCGTCCACGAGGCCGCGCAGGCTCGTGGTGAGCGCCGGTACGCCTACCTTCCAGTTGCCGGAATCGGCCACCACTATGACGTCGGCGCGGAGCAGGTCCTGGTAGGTCTCCAGGAAGGTGCGGAAGGTCGGCGAACCGGCCTCTTCCTCCCCTTCGATAAACAGGGTGACACCGACGCCGGACTCCTCCCCCAGCACCTCTTCCAGGGCGCGCAGGGCACCGATGTGCGCCATGATGCCGGCCTTGTCATCGGCTGCGCCGCGGCCGTAGAGCCGTCCGTTGCGTTCCTCGGCGGTGAACGGGTCGGACTCCCACAGGTCCGGGTCACCCGGGGGCTGGACATCGTGGTGGGCGTACAGCAGGACGGTGGGCGCTCCGGCCCGCGCCGGCCGGCGTGCGACGACGGCGGGGCCGCCGGGAGTGCCGTTGTTGTCCACGCGCAGGATCTGCACGTCCTCGATGCCGGCTTCACGGACCAACTCGGCAACGGCGGCGGCACTGCGGTTGAGGTGTTCGGGATCAAAGGAATCCCACGCGATGCCCGGGATGCTGACCAGGGACGTGAGCTGCTCGACGGTCCGCGGGAAATCAGCGGCCACGCTGGCGCGCAGGGCGTCCTCGTGGACATCCGGGGACGAGGGATTTGCGTCTGGTGTGGGGTTGGAAGTCATAGCCAAAACCCTACAATCTTTCACGGTATCCTTGGGATGTGTTCGGACGAAAGAAAGAAGCGCCCACCGCGCAGGAAACTGTGGACCAGGCAGCTGCCGCTGATCAGGCAGCCAATGTACGGGTGGGCAAGGGTGCCCCGACGCCCCGCCGCAAGGACCAGGTAGCCGCCCGCCGGCGCCCGTTGGTGCCGGATGACCGGAAGGCCGCCAAGGCAGCCAACCGCGAGGCGCTGCGGGAGGAGCGGATGAAGACCCGCCGCGCCCTCGACACCGGCGAAGAGCGCTACCTTCCCCTTCGCGACAAGGGGCCCAACCGCCGGTTTGTCCGCGACATCGTGGACGCGCGCTGGAACCTGGGCGAGTTCATCATGATCGCCGCCCTCGTCTTCGTCCTCTTCAGCTTCATCCAGAGCATCGAGGTCCAGTTGATCGTGATGTCCGCGTTCTGGGTGCTCATCCTGCTGGTCATCGCGGACAGCTTTATGCTGCGCCGCCAGATCCGGAAGCGCCTGACGGCCAAGTTCGGCGGACCCAATCCCGGTGATGTCTGGTACGGGGTGTCCCGGTCGCTTCAGCTGCGCCGGTTCCGCCTGCCCAAGCCGCAGGTCAGCCGCGGCCAGTACCCCTCCTGATCCTCTTCCTCCTCAAAAAGAAGGGCCGCCCCTCCGGGCGGCCCTTCTTTTTGCTAAGCGCGGTTCCGCGCCAGGCCCCGGTTGATCCGCGCCGCCCAGAACGGTCCTTCGTACAAGAAGGCGGTGTACCCCTGCACCAGGACCGCGCCGGCGTCCAGCCGCTCCTGCACATCGGCTGCCGTTTCCACTCCCCCGACCGAAATGATCACCGGGCCGCCCTCCCCCAGCCCGGTGCGCAGCCGCCGCAGCACCTCGAGGGAGCGTTTCTTCAGCGGTGCGCCGCTGAGCCCGCCGACGCCGCAGGCAATCACCCGTTCCGGGTCGGTGACCAGGTTTTCCCGGGTGACGGTGGTGTTGGTGGCGATCACCCCGTCCAGCTGCAGGGACCGGGCGAGGTCCGCGACGTCGTCGATGTCCGCGTCCGTCAGGTCCGGGGCGATCTTGACCAGCAGCGGCACGTGTTGGCCGGCAGCCTCGTCAGCCGCGCCGCCCACCCGGGCCAAAAGCGGCCGCAGCGTGGAGATGTCCTGCAGCAGCCGCAGTCCGGGCGTGTTGGGGGAACTGACGTTCACGGCAAGGTAGTCGGCGTAGGGGGCCAGTTCCCGGGCACTGGCGAGGTAGTCCTCGACGGCGTCCGCGAGGTCAACCGTCTTGGTCTTGCCGATATTGATACCGATCACGGGCCGCGGCGACCCGAAGGTTTTATCAAGTGCCTTCCGTGCCTTGGCCAGGCGGGGCGCCACCGCGGCGGCGCCGTCGTTGTTGAAGCCCATCCGGTTGATCACGGCACGGTCCTCCACCAGGCGGAACAGGCGCGGCTTCGGGTTGCCGGGCTGGGCCTTGGCGGTCACGGTGCCCACCTCCACGTGCCCGAAGCCCAGGTTGCTCAGGGCCGCGATGCCGGAACCTTCCTTGTCGAATCCGGCCGCCAGTCCGAACGGCGACGGAAACGTCAGTCCGAGTGCTTCGGTCCGAAGCACCGGGGCAGGGCGCATCAGCCGGCGCATCACCGGCCCGGCGGGCGTCCTGGCCGCGGCGCGGATGAGCACAAAGCCGATCCGGTGTGCCAGTTCGGGGTCCATGCCGGAAAACACCAGCCGGAAGAAGGTGGGATAAATGCGCATAGGTCAAAGATTCCAGAACCGGCACCCCGTGCCAAACCCCCGGCGCTAAACGGGTGGTCGACTATTGTCGAAGGCATGCGGCACGAACACCCCACCTGGAAACCCGATGTTCTAGGCGACGGGTTCCGCAGCCTGACCCTCGATCTGGGAGTGGACGACGAAGGCCCGGTGGTTGCCACCCTGGTCACCTATCTTCCGCCCGTTCCCCCGGTCCCGACTGCCGGACAGGTGGATGCCGTCCTGTACCTGCATGGATGGAGCGACTATTTCTTCCAGGCGGACCTGGCGCGGTTCTGGGCCGGGCAGGGTGTCGCCTTCTATGCCCTTGACCTGCGGAAGTACGGGCGGAGCCTGCGCCCCGGCCAGTCCGAGGGTTACGTGACCGACCTGGCGGAGTACGACGCCGACATCGAGGCCGCGCTGAAGGCCATGGAAGCGGACGTCCGGGCGAGGTATGACGCCGACATGCGCACCACGCTGATGGCGCATTCAACGGGCGGGCTGGTCGCCGCGCTCTGGGCGGACCGGTTCCCCGACCGGCTGCAGGCCTTGATCCTGAACAGTCCCTGGCTGGAGCTCAGCGGAAGTTCCATGCTCCGGTTCGCCACCAGCGGGCTGCTGGAACCGGTGGCCCGCCGGCGGCCGAAGGCAAGGCTGAAGATTCCGGAGTTCGGTTTCTATTTCCGGAGCATCAGCTCGGCGATGGACGGTGAATGGGACGTGGATCCGCTGTGGCGGCCGCCGTTCAGCTTCCCCGTCCGCGCCGGCTGGATCAGGGCGGTGCTGGCAGGCCACGCCCGGGTTGCCCGCGGCCTGGACATCCGGGTGCCGGTGCTGCTCCTGGCCTCAGCGGCGTCGACCATTTCCCCCACCTGGAATCCGCAGATGCTGCGCACCGACAGTGTGCTGGACGTAAACCTGATGGTGCAGCGCGGCGTCCTGCTCGGACCGGAGATCACTGTGTACCGGTTCGACGGCGCCCTGCACGACACCCTGCTTTCGGCCCTGCCCGTCCGAACCCGGGTCTACGAGGGAATCCGGCGGTGGTCCGGGGCCTTTATGCTTCCGCGCTGAGCGCGGCCTTGTCGACGGCGCCGCCGTACCTGCGGTCCCGGCGCGCGTAAATCTCCACTGCTTCCCACAGGGTCCGCCGGTCCACGTCCGGCCAGAGGGTATCCATAAAGACCATCTCGGCGTAGGCGGACTGCCAGAGCATGAAGTTGGAGAAGCGCTGCTCCCCCGAGGTGCGCAGGAACAGGTCCACGTCGGGAAGGTCCGGTTCGTCCAGGTACTTCTGGATGGTTTTCTCGCTGATCGAGCCCGGCCGCAGCTTGCCCTTCTGCACATCGGCGGCAATCGCGGCGACGGCGTCGGCGATCTCGGCCCGCCCGCCGTAGTTCACGCACATGTTCAGGGTGCACACCGTGTTCCCGCGCGTTTCCTCCTCGGCAATCTCCAGTTCCCGCACAACGCTCTGCCACAGCCGCGGCCGGCGGCCGGACCAGCGGATCCGGACACCCCATTCATTCAGCTGGTCCCGCTGCCGGCGCAGGACATCCCGGCTGAAGCCCATCAGGAAGCGGACCTCCTCCGGGGAGCGTTTCCAGTTCTCGGTGGAGAACGCGTAGACGGAAACGTGGCGGATGCCCATTTCGATGGCGCCGGCCATCACGTCCAGCAGGGCGGCTTCGCCCGCGCGGTGCCCCTCGGTCCGGGGCAGGCCGCGCTGGTTCGCCCAGCGGCCGTTGCCGTCCATCACAATCGCCACATGGGCGGGCACCAGCTCGGCGGGGACCTGCGGCGGAACCGCACCCGAGGGATGCGGTGCAGGAGTGCTCACGGGTCCGGCCGGCCGGACGGACGGAGTTTTTGAACGCAAGGTCAGACACGCTCCACATGTTGAAGGGACCGCAGCACCCGTTCGAGGTGCCACTGAAGATATCCGGCCACCAGGCCGGCGGACTCATGGCGCGGCTGCGGGCCGGAGGCGTCGGCGGTAGGCCAGTCACCGGTAAGCAGGGCAGCCAGCAGCACCATGGTTTCCGGCGACGGCGACGCCGAGCCGGGCGGCCGGCAGACCGGACAGACGGCTCCGCCCAGCGGTGCGGAGAACGCAGTGTGCGGTCCGGCGGCGCCGCAGCGGGCACAGTCGGTAAAGCTCGGCGCCCACCCGGCGGTGGCCAGGGCGCGCAGCAGATAGGAATCCAGGATCAGTTCCGGAGCGTGCAGCCCGCGGCTGAGCGCCGCAAAGGCGCCGATCACCAGTTGGTAGTGGGCCTTTGCCGATTCACCGTCAATATCGGTCAGCCGCTCCGCGGTTTCGGCAATGGCAGCGGCGGCCGTGTAGCGGCCGTAGTCCGCGGCGATGGCCTGCCCGTAGGCGCCCTTGGTCTGGGCCTGGGTCACGATGTCCAGGTTCCGGCCGTGCGAGAGCAGCAGCTCGGCCACCATAAAGGGTTCCAGCCGGGCACCGAACTTGCTCGACGTCCGCCGGACGCCCTTGGCTACGGCGCGCACCTGCCCGTGCTCACGGGTCAGCAGGACGAGGATGCGGTCCGCTTCGCCCAGCTTGTGGGTGCGCAGGACAACCGCGTCATCCCGGTAGGTGCGGGATGCAAAGGATTTGGCCACGAAAGCTATTTTCCCACGCCCGGGCACGCCCGGCGGACCGTTGCCGCCCGGCGCGCCCCCGCCGGCCCCTAGGACTGGTCCCGGATGGCCCGGTTCACTGCGGAGATGACGGCCTTCAGCGCGGACATGGTGGTGTTGGGATCGATACCCACGCCCCAGAGCACACGCTCCCCCACCGCCAGCTCCACGTACGCCGCAGCGTGCGCGTTGCCGCTGGCGGACAGCGCGTGTTCGGTGTAGTCGAGCAGCCGGACATCAATGCCGTCCTGGCCCAGGATTTCCAGCAGCGCCGCGATGGGGCCGGTTCCGCTGGCCATCCGCCGCTGCCGCACGCCGTCCACACCGAGGGTTGCGGTCAGGTTGAACCGTCCGTCCGCCGCGGTGTCCGCATTCACGGACGTCAGTTCGTAGTGTCCCCAGGCGGCGCCGTCGGACTCCGGCGTATACGGCAGGTACTCATCCTGGAACACCTTCCAGAGTTCGGCTCCGGTGATCTCTCCGCCGGCGGTGTCCGTGCGCCGCTGGATGACCCCCGAGAATTCGATCTGCGCGCGGCGCGGCAGGTCCAGGTTGTGCTCGTTCTTGAGCAGGTACGCAACGCCGCCCTTGCCGGACTGGGAATTCACCCGGATCACTGCTTCGTAGCTGCGGCCGATGTCCTTCGGATCGATCGGGAGGTAGGGCACGCCCCACTGCAGTTCGTCCACGGTCTTGCCTTCGGCGGCGGCATCCTTCGCCATGGCCTCGAAGCCCTTCTTAATGGCGTCCTGGTGGGAGCCGGAGAAGGCGGTGAAGACCAGGTCTCCGCCGTAGGGTGACCGCTCGGGCACGGGGAGCTGGTTGCAGTACTCCACTGTGCGGCGGATCTCGTCCATGTCGGAGAAATCGATCTGCGGGTCAATGCCGTGGCTGAACAGGTTCATGCCCAGCGTCACCAGGTCCACGTTGCCGGTCCGTTCGCCGTTTCCGAACAGGCAGCCTTCGATCCGGTCGGCGCCGGCCAGGTAGCCCAGTTCCGCGGCCGCGACGCCGGTGCCCCGGTCATTGTGCGGGTGCAGGGACAGGATGACCGACTCGCGGTTGGCGATGTTGCGGTGCATCCACTCGATGGAGTCCGCGTAGACGTTCGGCGTGGTCATTTCCACCGTCGCCGGGAGGTTCAGGATCATCTGCCGGTCAGGGGATGCCTCCAGGACTTCGGCGACGGCGTCGGAGATCCGCAGGGCGAAGTCCAGTTCCGTGCCGGTGTAGGACTCGGGTGAGTACTCGTAGGTGACGTCGACGCCGCGCAGCTGCTCCTCGTACTTTTTGCACAGGCGAGCTCCGGACAGGGCAATGTCCACGATGCCGTCGCGGTCCGTGTTGAACACGACGCGGCGCTGCAGTACCGAGGTGGAGTTGTAGAGGTGGACAATCGCCCGGTCCGCGCCCGCGAGGGATTCGTAGGTGCGCTCAATCAGGTGTTCCCGGGACTGGGTCAGGACCTGGATGGTGACGTCGTCGGGGATCCGGTCCCCTTCGATGAGCTGGCGGACAAAGTCGAAGTCCAGCTGGGAGGCGGAGGGGAAACCGACTTCAATTTCCTTGAACCCCATCTTCACCAGCAGGTCGAACATTTTGTGCTTGCGTTCGGGCGTCATGGGGTCGATCAAAGCCTGGTTGCCGTCCCGCAGGTCAACCGCGCACCAGCGCGGGGCCTTGGTAAGGACCTTGTCCGGCCACGTCCGGTCCGGAAGGTCCACGGCAATCTGCTCGTGGAAGGGGACGTACTTGGAGATCGGCATGCCCGAGGACTGCTGTGCGTTACGCATGGTGTTGGTCTGGCCTTTTCTAGTCGATCATCAGAAACGGTGGCCGGGCAACACAAACTCCGCAGCGAGGGGCGGCCTAAGCAGGTGCTTGTGTGGCCTCGCCGCGGCAGCTAAGGAGGAGGGTCTCTGCGTGCACGTGATCAGACTAACACGCAGCCCAACGGCTAGCCGAAGGGCTAGTTCCCAAACGCCGACTGGCACGTAACCTGGGCTGCGGTCTGCCCGTCCAGGTCCCCCAGATCCCCCAGGTCGCCCATGGTGGAGCCGCTGGCGAAATCGGCACCGATCTCTACGGAAACACCGGTGTAGGCGGCACTCAGTACCACCTGCACGCTGGGGATGTTCAGCGTCCGGGCCACTTCCAGGGCCATTTCTTCATATCCGTAGCCGTAGAAGATCTGCGTGGCAGGGCTTTCGGCGGGGGCGGTGCCGCCGGCGACGCCCTGGCTGAATCCCTTGGACGCGAGATACTCGAGGACCTCGGCATCGCGGCCGGCGGTTCCGGAAGCATTGACCAGCGTCACCGGAACGGCAGCGGGGTCGACGGCGGGTGCGGCAGGTTCCGTTGCCTCAGCGGTAGCCGTGGCGCCCGCGTCCGCTGTCTCGGTGGCTTCCGGGGACGGGGTCTCCTCGGCGGTGATGCCCTGGTCCGCCACCAGTGCGTCAAAGAGGGGCTGCGCCTTCGCTTCGTCGAGCACCAGCCGGTTGGGGTCGTATTCGTACGGCATTACGGGAGCCGTTACGAACGCAACGTTGCCCAGGTCCACATCCTTCAGGCGGGTCGCCAGCGCGACCAGGTCGGGAATATTCGCGAGCTCGTCGTCCACCGTGAGGTTCTTCGTCACGGTCTCCGCGATCGAATAGAGCTTGGGGAGGTTGTTCAGCGTTCCCTCTTCCTTGACCTTGCGGACCATGGAGGCCAGGAAGCTTTGCTGGGCGCGGATGCGGCCTTCGTCGCCGCCGTTGCCGAACCCGTGGCGGGTCCGCAGGAAGGCGAGGGCCTGCTCGCCCTTGACGCTGCTGACGCCCGCCGGCAGGTCGAGGCCGGAGAGCGGATCCTTTACGGGCTGGTTGACGCAGACTTCCACTCCGCCGAGGGTGTTGGACAGTTCCTTCACCGCATCGAAGTCGGCCATCATGAAGTGATCGATCGACAGGCCGGTGACGTCGTTGATGGCGGCGACAGTGCAGCCGGGTCCGCCGTTGCCCAGGGCGCCGTTCAGCTGGCCCAGGTCCATTGCGTCATAGACCGTTCCGGACGAGGGGTCCTCACATTCGGGCAGCGGGACCAAGAGGTCGCGGGGGAAACTGACCACGGTGACGTTTGAACGGTCCGCCGTGAGGTTCACCAGCATCATCACATCGGAGTTGTTCGAATTCTGTCCGTCACGCTGGTCGGTACCGAGTACCAGGATCTGCATGGGGTCCGAGTTGGCATCCGCCTGCTCCGCCGGTGTGTCGCCGGCACCCAGGTTCAGGGGCTGGGTATCGAAGTTGCCCCTAAGCCGAAGCAGTTGAACGGCGCCGAAGACCACCCCGCCCACCAGCACCAGGGCGAGGACGGCGGCAATGCCCTTCAGCAGCGGGTGGCCGGAGGAGGCTCCGCTGGAGAGATGCCTGCCGCCGGGTTCTGCTGAACCCGGGCCGTCAGTAGGTTTTCCCAAGGGGCCGCCGCCCGTTGCGGCACGGCGAGATGACATAGCCGGTCCCCTTCATGAATCAATATGCTCAAACGAATGTTTCACAGTGTACGGCCAGCTCCTGTGGATACGGGAGCCGGCCGCCCCGGGCTAGAAGCCGAGTTTCACCAGCTGCTTGGGATCCCGCTGCCAGTCCTTGGCGATTTTTACGTGCAGGTCAAGGTACACCTTGGTGCCCAGCAGTGCCTCGATGCCGTGCCGCGCCGTGGTTCCGACGTCGCGCAGCCGGGACCCGCCGCGGCCGATGATGATGGCCTTCTGCGAGGAGCGCTCCACATACAGGTTGACGCGGACATCCAGCAGCTGATTATCTTCGCTGCGTCCCTCACGGGGCACGATCTCATCCACCACCACTGCCAGGGAGTGCGGCAGCTCGTCGCGGACGCCCTCAAGGGCCGCTTCGCGGACCAGCTCGGCAACCATCACGGCTTCGGGCTCATCGGTCAGTTCGCCGTCGGGGTACAGGGGCGGGGACGCAGGCATGTGCCCGGCCAGGACCTCTGCCACGGTGTCCACCTGGAATCCGTCGGCTGCCGACACGGGCACGACGTCCGCCCAGCCTGCCTCCCCCAGCACTTCATTGCCCAGTGCGGTGACGGACATCAGCTGCTTGGCCAGGGCGGCGCGGTCCACCAGGTCCGTCTTCGTGACCAGGGCAATCACGGGTGTCCGCTTCAGGGCCGCGAGCTGCGCAGCGATGTAGCGGTCGCCGGGACCCACGGCCTCATTGGCGGGCAGGCAGAAACCAACGGCGTCAACCTCGGCCAGGGTGTCGGCCACCAGCTCGTTCAGCCGCTTGCCCAGCAGGGTCCGCGGACGGTGCAGGCCCGGGGTGTCCACGAGGATCAGCTGTGAGTCCTCGCGGTGGACGATGCCGCGGATAGTGTGCCGGGTGGTCTGCGGCTTGGCGGAAGTGATGGCCACCTTGGAACCGACCAGCGCATTGGTCAGGGTGGATTTTCCGGCGTTGGGCCGGCCCACCAGGGAAACGAATCCTGCGCGGAACTGCGGTTCAGTCATTACGGGGTACCAATTCTGTAGAGCGGGTGCGATGGGCAGGGTTTCTGCCCTCATCGCTGATTTCTTCATTCTGCGGCGAGGTGTTCCACGCCAGGACGTGCGAGACACGGTTGCGCCGGCCCTCGAGCCGTTCGGCGTGCAGGGCG
Organism: Arthrobacter sp. zg-Y769; assembly: GCF_020907405.1. Classification (GTDB taxonomy): domain Bacteria; phylum Actinomycetota; class Actinomycetes; order Actinomycetales; family Micrococcaceae; genus Arthrobacter_B. The sequence continues at coordinate 208,729 of NZ_JAJJOE010000007.1, read as the reverse complement.
ATGCCTTCAACCACTACCTCGCTGCCGACAATCGGGACGCGGCCCAGGACCTTGGCCAGGAGGCCGCCCACCGTGTCCACTTCATCATCCTCCAGTTCGACGTCGAACAGCTCACCGAGGTCGTCGATGCCGGTCTTGGAACTGACCCGGTAACGGCCGTCCCCCAGGCCTTCGATTTCGGGACGTTCCGAATCGTATTCATCGACGATCTCCCCGACGATCTCTTCGATCAGGTCCTCCAGCGTAACCAGTCCGGCGGTTCCGCCGTATTCGTCGATGACAATCGCGACATGGGTGGACTCGCGCTGCAGTTCCTGCAGGAGCTCGCTCACCGCCTTGGATTCGGGGACGTAGCGGACGCCGCGGGCGTAATCCTCGACCTTCTGCACGGACGCGCGTTCCGGGTCGCTGTGCATCTGCGCGGCGACGTCCTTCAGGTAGAGGATCCCCACCAGGTGGTCGGCGCTGTCCTCGATCACCGGGACGCGGGAATAGCCCGAGCGGAGGAACAGCGACATGGCCTGGCGCAGCGTGCTGCCGGCTTCGATGCACACCATGTCCGTGCGCGGGACCATGACGGACCGGACCTTGGTGTCGCCGAGTTCAAAGACCGAGTGGATCAGTTCCGCCTCGGTGTCCTCAATCATGTCGGCGTCGGACGCGCGGTCCAGCAGTTCACGGAATTCCTCTTCCGTAAAGAACGCGGCGTCGGGTCCCTGGGTGCCGGGGGCGACGGCGCTGCCGAGGCGGACGAGCCAGCCCGGGATCGGTCCCAGGACGGTCCGCAGGACGCGGACCAGCCCGGCCGTGAGCACAACGACTGCCGTTACGTGCTTGCGGCCGATCTGCCGCGGAGAGACGCCGACGAGGACAAAGCCGACGGCGGCCATGGTCACGGTGGCGAGCAGGCCGGCCAGCCAGATGTTGTCCAGCAGCAGCTGGAACAGTGTTGCCACGGACACCGCCATGGCCATTTCGAACCACACCCGCCAGAAGCGCAGCGCGTGCATGTGCGCCACCGGGTGCGCCAGGATCCGGCGCAGCGGCGCTCCTGCCTTGCCGTGGAGCAGCGCTTCGGCGTCCTGCCGGGGCAGGTAGCCGTACGCTGACTCCGCGGCGGTGAGCAGGCCCGCCAGGACCATGAAAGCCATGGCCATGACGATGAGGACGCCAATACTCAACTTCGGGTCTCCTTGGGGGCCTGTTTACCCAGATAAGCGGACAGGAGGCGGCGCTGGAGACCGAACATCTCCTTCTCCTCTTCCGGCTCGGCGTGATCGTAGCCGAGCAGGTGCAGGACGCCGTGGGTGGTCAGGAGCAGGAGCTCTTCGTTCGTTCCGTGCCCTGCGTCCCGGGCCTGCCGTGCCGCGACCTGCGGACAGAGCACAATGTCGCCCAGGACTCCGGCGGGCGTTATGCGTCCGGCCGTGCCGGGACGGAGCTCGTCCATCGGGAAGGACAGCACGTCCGTGGGACCGGGCAGGTCCATCCACTCGATGTGCAGCTTCTCGATTGCGTCCTCATCGACCAGGATGATGGACAGGTCCGCTTCCGGGTGTACGTACAGACTGTCCAGCAGGTACCGGCCCAGCCGGGCCAGTTCCTCTTCGTCGACGTCGGGGGCGCTGGATTCGTTGTTGACTTCGATGCTCATGAGCGGGCCTCCCGTGTCTGGCCGTTGGACCGGCCGTGGCCGTTGGCCCGGCTGCCGTCATTCCGGCCGCCGTCGGCTCCGCTGCGCCGCCGGGCCTCGTCCCACTCGCTGTACGCGGTAACGATATTGCTGACAAGCCGGTGCCGGACAACGTCCGCGGCCTGCAGTTCCGAGAACGCGACGTCGTCGATATCGCCCAGGATGTCGTGGACAATCCGCAGGCCGGACGCGGTGCCGCCGGGGAGGTCCACCTGGGTGACATCGCCGGTGACAACCATCTTCGAACCGAAGCCGAGGCGGGTCAGGAACATCTTCATCTGCTCAGGCGTGGTGTTCTGGGCTTCATCGAGGATGATGAAGGCATCGTTGAGCGTCCGGCCGCGCATGTAGGCCAGCGGCGCCACCTCGATGGTGCCCGCAGCCATCAGCCGGGGAATCGATTCGGGGTCCATCATGTCGTGCAGGGCGTCGTAGAGCGGACGCAGATACGGGTCGATCTTGTCGCTCAGCGTGCCCGGGAGGAACCCAAGCCGCTCCCCTGCTTCCACTGCCGGCCGGGTGAGGATGATCCGGTTGACCTCTTTTTGCTGCAGGGCCTGCACGGCCTTGGCCATGGCCAGGTAGGTCTTGCCGGTTCCTGCGGGACCAATGCCGAAAACGACTGTGTTGCGGTCGATCGCATCCACGTAGTTCTTCTGGTTCAGGGTCTTGGGCCGAATGGTCTTCCCGCGCGTGGACAGGATGTTCTGCGTCAGGACATCGGCCGGGCGGTGGGTGCTCTGGTCCTTGAGCATGCTGATCAGCTGCTCGAGGACCTGCGGTGTCACCCGCGTCTGGTTGCGGGCCAGGACCCGGACTTCGTTGACCAGGCGTACGGTCTGCTCCACCTCGGCGGCAGGGCCGGAAACGGACAGCTCGTTCCCCCGCACCATCAGGCTTACCTCGGGATTTGCCGTCTCAATGATCCTGAGCGCCTCGTCATTGGCACCCAGCGACTGGACCATGTGTTCCGTGGAGTCAAAGACTATGGTCTGGTTATCCAGCCGTATGGTGCCGATTTCCATTGAAGATTCGGTCATATAGACGGCCTTTTCAGGCCTTTCATCGCCCCTTATAGAGTCTGGTTTTAAAGTTCAGTGAACAAGTCCGGTGCTGAAGCCTGCCCTTGGCAGGCGTATCCGGCCACTAGCGCCAACGTCCCGGGACAGACGATTATTTCCCTGTCCGGCATTTCCCTGCCCGACATTTCACTGGCCGCCTGCCTGGAGCGCTTGCCTGGAGACGGCGCACCCGCCCGCTACCTAAATCTTACTTGATGCACTCCTCACCGCACGGAGCCGCATCGGATTTATCTCAGCCCCGCAACGGTGATGTCTCAATCGTGTTTCAGTCCGGACGCGGGCCCGTTCAGAGCACGGGTGCGCCCCTGCGCGTGTGCAAAGGTTGAAGACGTACCTTTTCGCGTTCGGCCCCAAGGAGGATAGATGGACGTTGGAACCACTTCCGGAACGTCCCTTCCCCGCGGGGTCCGCCGCAGGCGCTTCCTCGCCGGTCCGCTGGTGGCCGCGGCCGCGCTGGGACTGGGCGGATGCGGTGTCCTTGCCGAGAATCCCACCATCTCAATGCCCTCATCCGCCGACGGCGGCGAGGCCTCCGGTGCAGCGCCCATGACTATCTCTCCACCGGCGGAAGCCAGTTCCGCCGGAACCCTCATGCCGGTGTACTGGCTGGGGCTGACGGACTCGACGGTCAGTCTTTACCGTGAGTTCCTTTCCTCGGACAACACCGGTGATCCCATCGGCGAGGCGGTTCAGGCCATGACCGCCGATAAGCCGCTGGACCAGGATTACTTCACGCCCTGGCACGCGGCGGACAGTGTCACCGCGTCGATTTCCAGCAAGAACGTTATTACCGTGGACATCTCCTCGGACGCATTCAAGGGGTCCCTCGACTCGGGCATGGCCCACCGGGCCGTCCAGCAGCTGGTGTACACCGCCACGGCCGCCGCCGCCAACGCAGGTTTGACTGCCGTGGGGCAGGAAAGCAGCGTGGCAATCCTGGTGGACGGCAAGGAGGGCTACCGTGCGTTCGGCCATGTTCCCCTTGAGGGACCGCTGAGCCGCGATCCCGCGCTGGTGGCGAAGATCTGGATCATTGATCCGCAGGAAGCCCAGCTCCGGGGTACCGATGTGACGGTCAGCGGCACGGCGGTGGCCAAGCCCGCGGGACTGCACTGGCGGGCTGAACCCATAGTGGACGGCAGGCCGTCCACCGGTGCTGCGGCGTCCGGCCGTGTTGAGCTGGATGAGGCGCCCGGCAAAACCGGCGAGTTCAATTTCACCGCTTCCCTCGCCCCTGGCGAGTACAGCCTCCGGGTCTATTACAGCGGGCAGGAAACCGCCGGGGACTCCAAGCGCATCACCGTCGCCGCTTCATCGGAGCCTTCCGAACACTAGCCCCGCGCGGCTCCTACCAGCGGCCGAGCAGCTGGTTCAGTACCGCCAGCGCGGAAGGACCGGCAGTCGAGGAGCGCAGCACATGCGGTCCCAGCCGCACGGCGACGGCTCCGACGCCGCGCAGCGCCGCCAGCTCCGCAGGGCTGATGCCCCCTTCGGGACCTACCACCACTGCGATGTCCGCCGCCGCGTCATCCGTGCGTGTACCGAGCTTTTGCAGTGCCTCGGCCAACGGCACGTCGGCCTCCTCGTGCAGGACCAGGACCAGGTTCAGGTCCGCCAGCCGGGCCGGCAGGGCTCGGCTGTCCAGTGCCGGCTCCACCACGGGAATGCGTGAACGCCGGGACTGTTTGGCTGCGGCAGAGGTAAGCGCCTGCCATTTCGCCTGTCCCTTGGCCGCCTTCTCCGCACGCCAGCGGACAATGCTGCGGTCCGACTGCCACGGGATCACGGCGTCCACGCCCAGCTCGGTGGCTGCTTCGACTGCCTGCTCGTCCCGGTCCCCCTTGGCCAGCGCCTGCACCAGGAGGAACCGTTCGGACGCAGCGGGTTCGTTCAGCACGTTTTCCACCCGCAGCTCGAGGACCGATGCACCGGTTTCCGTCACGGTCCCGGTGAGCCGGCGCCCGGCGCCGTCGACCACGTCCACGCTCTCTCCGATTCCGAGGCGCTTCACGGACACGGCGTGCCGGGCTTCCGGCCCCTCGAGGCGGAAAACGTCTCCGGGCCCGGCGGCGGACACCAGCGCCGGGTCACCGAAGAAAATCGGGTTGGTCATCTCAGAGGTTGCCCAACCGGTCCCGCAGCTTCGCGAACACCCCGGTGCCGGAGCTGTTGAGCCGGCCCTCGGTGTATTCCTCGCCGCGCAGCTTGGCGAGCCGGCGCAGCAGTTCCTCCTGCTCGGAGTCCAGCTTCTGCGGCGTCTCCACGTGCAGGTGCACCCGCAGGTCGCCGCGGCCGTGGCCACGCAGGTGCGTGACGCCCAGATCGTTGAGGACGGATACCTCGCCCGACTGGGTCCCGGGCTTAACGGTGATCTCGCGTTCGCCGTCGAAGGTCTCCAGCATGACGGTCGTGCCGAGCGCTGCGGCAGTCATGGGAACCGTGAGCGTGGCGTGCAGGTCATCGCCGTCGCGGAGGAACGTCGGATCGTTGTTGACGCGGATCTCCACGTACAGGTCACCCGCGGGGCCGCCGGCGAGGCCGGCTTCGCCCTGCCCGCCGAGCTGGATCCGGGTACCGGTCGCGACGCCGGCCGGGACCTTGATGGTCAGGGTGCGGCGGTTGCGGACACGGCCTTCGCCGGAGCACTCGTGGCACGGATCGGGGATGACGGTGCCGAAGCCGTTGCAGGTCCCGCAGGGTGCCGAGGTCATGACCTGGCCCAGGATGGAGCGGACGGCGCGCTGGACCTGGCCGGTGCCGTGGCAGATGTCGCAGGTGCGCGGGGAGGTTCCGGGCTGGCAGCAGGAGCCGTCACACGTGGGGCAGACAACCGCAGTATCGACGTCGATCTTCTTGTTGGTGCCGAAGACGGCGTCCTTGAGGTCGATCCGGACGCTGATCAGTGCATCCTGTCCGCGGCGGCTGCGCGAGGCCGGCCCGCGTCCGCCGCCCGGAGCGGCACCGCCGAAGAAGGTGTCGAAGATGTCCTGGAAGCCGAACCCCTGGGCGCCGAAGCCGCCGCCGCCGAAGCCGTTGTCATTGCCGTTCTCATTGCCCGTGGTGTCATAGATCCGCCGCTTTTCCGGATCGGAAAGGACTTCGTAGGCGTGCGATACCGCTTTGAATTCATCTGACGCGCCCGGAGCACTGTTGACGTCCGGATGCAGCTTGCGGGCAAGCTTCCGGTACGCCTTTTTGATTTCTTCACCGGTGGCGTCTCGTCCGACACCAAGGACCTGGTAGTGATCGCTCACTCGTGCACATCGCTTTCCTGTATTGCATGCCTTCAGACTTTGAAGACGGAGGTTGGGGTTCCGCCGGTTTCCCGGCGGGCCGGTCCCGAACTGCCGGGGACCGCGCTAGTTATTCAGTATTCGGGACAGGTACCTGGCTACGGCGCGCACGGCTGCCATGGTGGTGGGATAGTCCATTCGGGTGGGGCCGAGAATGCCGACCTTGGCCGTGGAATCGGGGCCATATCCCGTGGCCACCACCGACGCTTCGGACAGGCCGCCGTGCGGATTCTCGCGTCCGATCCGGACAGCGACCCCGCGGGCATCCTGTTCCATCTCGGACAGCAGGCGCAGCATCACCACCTGCTCCTCAAGCGCTTCGAGCACGGGACCAATAGTCAGCGGGAAGTCTACAGTGGAGCGGGCCAGATTGGCTGTCCCTGCCATCACCATGCGGTCCTCGCGGTTGATGCCGGCCAGCTGCTCCAGGCAGTGGCCCAGGGCATTGCCGACCCGGCGGCGGTCCGCCGGCACAGTGGCAAGGGCATTGGCCAGCTGGCTGGTGATGCTGCTCAGCGGTGTGCCGGCCACCATGGACAGGAAGTGCTGGCGCAGGTCCATCAGGTCCGGCTCGGTCACCGGCTGCGGAACGGTGATCACCCGCTGCTCCACCCGTCCCGTGGTCGAGATGAGGACCACCAGCACCTGTGCCGGTGCCAGCAGGACAAACTCGATGTGCCGGACTTTGGCGTTGCCCAGATGCGGGTACTGCACCACCGCCACCTGGTTGGTCAGCTGGGACAGCAGCCGGACGGTGCGGTCCATGACGTCATCGAGGTCGTCGGCCTCCTCCAGCAGGGAGGAAATGGCACGGCGTTCGGGTGCCGAGAGGGGCTTGACATCGGAGATGCGGTCAACGAACAGCCGATAGCCCTTATCGGTGGGGATACGGCCGGCGGAAGTGTGCGGGGCGGTGATCAGCCCCTCTTCCTCCAGGGCGGCCATGTCGTTGCGGATGGTGGCCGAGGAAACACCCAGGTGGTGACGTTCCACGAGTGCCTTGGATCCTACGGGCTCGCGCGAATGGACGTAGTCCTCAACAATGGCTCGGAGGACCTCGAGTCGGCGTGGCTCACTCATGGTTTTCCCTCCTTGTTGATCGGCGGGTGATCGGCAAGTTGTTCTGCGTCTTGACCTGCGTCATCACCTACAGGCCGGAGAGCCTGACGTTTAGCACTCACAGTATTCAAGTGCTAAGTCTAATACGGATCGGCAGCGTTGCTAGCATTGAGGAACCCGTGGCCTGCTGCGGTTTGTCGTCCAATCCAGAACCGTTAGTGAGGCAATTTTCGTGTCCAGCTTTTCCTGGGGTCCGCAGGACATCACCGCGCCGGCCCGGACCGCGCTGCGCAAAGTCGGCGCCGAAACCGGCCTTGTCCTGGAGGACGTTGCCTCGGGCTGGGTGGGTGCGGTGGTACGCGTGGAGAAGTCCGGCGGGCTGCACCTGATGGTGCTCGAAGACCGGCGCGGAAAAAGCAAGTCCTTCGAACTCGGTTTCGGTTTCCTGCTCGAGGGCGAGCCGGTGGAAGTAGTGCCGGCAGCCGCGGCCGCCGGAAAAACAGGGCCCGCACGGACGGCGTCGGGCTCCGTGCGTGTTGCCAACCAGCGTGCGCGCACCGCCCGGGCGAGCCGCATCTGGGTCGAGGGCAAGCACGACGCCGAGCTGGTGGAGAAGGTCTGGGGTGACGACCTGCGGGTGGAGGGAATCGTCGTCGAGCCTCTCCACGGGGTCGACGACCTGTATTCGGCGGTTCGCGAGTTCGCACCCGGACCGGGCCGCCGGCTGGGGATCCTGGTGGACCACCTGGTTCCGGGGTCCAAGGAATCCCGGATCGCGGCCGAGGCCATGACCTCCCCCGGCGCGCCGGGCAACGTCCTGATTGTGGGGCATCCGTACGTGGATGTCTGGCAGGCCATCAAGCCGTCCGTGATCGGGCGCAGTGCCTGGCCGGTGGTCCCCCGGCATCTGGATTGGAAAACCGGGATCCTGCAGGGACTGGGCTGGCCGCACCGCGACCATACCGACGTCGCCATGGGCTGGAAGAAGCTGCTGGGGCAGGTGAACAGCTACGCGGATCTTGAACCGTCGCTGCTTGGACGGGTGGAGGAAGTCATCGATTTCCTGACCGTTCCCGGGTGAGACCTGCACCGCATCCCCCGTGGCCTTTCCGTGATGAAGTGCCCGAACCAGTACGCTTGGGGAATACGTAGTAGCGGACCGACCCTGTGTCACCATGAATCAAAAGGAATAAACGCCGTGTCCAACACACGCCAGAATCACCACGCCCGGCCGGAAGAGCAGGGCGGAGCGCAGCGTCCGATCTACCAGGGCGCCCCCGCCAACGCACTGCCCCTGACCGCGTCGGAAGACCGGCAGTGGGCAACCCTGGCGCACTTCGGCGGCATCCTCGCCTTTGTTCCGTCGCTGATCATTTACCTGGTGTTCCGCGACCGCGGTCCGTTCACGGCGCAGGAGTCCAAGGAAGCCCTGAACTTCACGCTGCCTCCCAGCATCGCGGCCCTCACGGTCTGGGCACTGTCCTTCATCCCGGAGATCGGCGGATTCTTCGCCGTGCTCAACGCGCTCATCTGGGTCTACGTGGCCGTGTCCTCGGTCATCGCGGGCATCGAGTGCAACCGTGGCCGGCCCTACCGCTACCCGATCAACCTGCGCCGCATCAAGTAAGCCGCACCAAGTAAGCCGCAGCCGCTGCTTCGTCGCTTCGTCGGACGGATCTGCTGCTTACTTAGTCGGGCAGGAGCCGCCGGACCACGGCGTCGGCCAGCAGCCGCCCCTTGGCGGTAAGCAGGACGGTGCCGGTCAGGGCAGCCCGCGGATCCACCAGCCCGTCGGCCATGAGGCCGGCCACGGCCAGCCGGCCCGGCTCGCGCAGCCGGTCCAGGGCCAGGCCCTCGGCCAGCCGGGTCCGAAGCATAACGTCTTCCACGTACCGGGTGTCGGCGTCAAGGGTTTCGCGTCCGACTGCCGGTGACTGTCCCGCCGCGATCCGCTGGGCATAGGCGGTGGGATGCTTGGCGTTCCACCACCGCACGCCGCCGGCATGCGAGTGGGCTCCCGGTCCGACACCCCACCAGTCGTCGCTGCGCCAGTACGCCAGGTTGTGCCGGCACTGGTCCTCGGGGGTGCGCGCCCAGTTGCTGACCTCGTACCAGTTCAGCCCGGCTGCGCTCATCATCTCGTCCGCCAGCACGTATTTGTCGGCGTGGTCGTCGTCGTCGATGGGCGGCACCTCGCCGCGCCGCATCCGGGCGGCCAGCTTGGTGCCTTCCTCGATGATGAGGGCGTAGGCGGAGATATGGTCCGGCTCGTAGCTCAGCGCCTCTTCAAGCGAGTGCTTCCAGTCGGCCATGGACTCGCCCGGCGTCCCGTAGATCAGGTCAACGCTTACCTGCAGGCCGGCATCGCGCGCCCACTGCACTGCCTGCGGAACGCGGGAAGGCGTGTGTGTGCGGTCCAGGACCGCCAGCACGTGCGGAACTGCCGACTGCATGCCGAAGGAGACCCGGGTAAAGCCGGCGTCGGCAAGCAGCTGCAGGGACTGCGGCGTCACCGAGTCCGGATTCGCTTCGGTGGTGACCTCCGCACCGGGGGCCAGGCCCCACTGGTCGACGGCGGTGCGCAGGATCAGCGCCAGGTCCTCCGCCGGGAGCAGGGTGGGAGTGCCGCCGCCGAAGAAGACGGTACCCATGCGGCGTTCCGGCAGTCCCGAACGCCGCAGGGCATCGGCGGCGAAGACGACTTCACGCGCAGCCGTGCCGCCGTAGGCGTCCTGCGAGGCGCCGCCGCCGAGTTCGGTAGCGGTGTAGGTGTTGAAATCGCAGTAGCCGCAGCGGACTGCGCAGAACGGGATATGGACGTAAAGCCCGAAGTTCCGATCGGCTGCGCCGTCTGCGGCCTGTGCTGGCAGGAGGCCGTCGGCGGGTGCCGGGTCTCCGAGGGGCAGTGCACTGGGTGTCACTTCTTGGATTTGTCCTTGGATTCGTCAGAGGAAAGCGCGGCCACGAAGGCTTCCTGCGGAACTTCGACGCGGCCCACCATCTTCATGCGCTTCTTGCCTTCCTTCTGCTTTTCCAGCAGCTTGCGCTTACGGCTGATGTCGCCGCCGTAGCACTTGGCAAGCACGTCCTTGCGGATGGCGCGGATGGATTCGCGGGCAATGATGCGGGAGCCGATGGCCGCCTGGATGGGCACCTCAAACTGCTGGCGCGGGATGAGCTCGCGGAGCTTGCCGGTCATCATCACGCCGTAGGCGTACGCCTTGTCCTTGTGCGTGATGGAGCTGAAGGCGTCCACCTGCTCGCCCTGGAGCAGGATGTCCACCTTGACCAGGTCGGCAACCTGTTCGCCGTCGGCCTTCCAATCCAGGGAGGCGTAGCCGCGGGTCTTGGATTTGAGGATGTCGAAGAAGTCGAAAACGATCTCGGCCAGCGGCAGGCGGTACCGGATTTCCACCCGGTCCTCGGAGAGATAGTCCATGCCGCCCAGGACGCCGCGGCGGGCCTGGCACAGCTCCATGATGGCGCCGACAAATTCGTTCGGCGCCAGGATCGTGGCCGAGACCATCGGCTCGCGGACCTCTTTGATCTTGCCTTCGGGGTACTCGCTGGGGTTGGTCACCGTGACCACCTTCTTGTCCTCGAGCGTCACCTCGTACTCGACGTTGGGCGCGGTGGAGATCAGGTCCAGGTTGTACTCGCGCTCGAGCCGTTCACGGGTGATTTCCAGGTGCAGCAGGCCCAGGAAGCCCACCCGGAAGCCGAAGCCCAGTGCCGCGGAGGTCTCGGGTTCGTACACCAGCGCGGCATCGTTGAGCATCAGTTTTTCCAGCGCTTCGCGCAGCACCGGGTAGTCGGCGCCGTCGATGGGGTACAGCCCGGAGAACACCATGGGTTTGGGATCTGCGTAGCCTTCGAGGGACTTCTCGGCCGGCTTGGCCAGGTTGGTGACGGTGTCGCCCACCTTGGACAGCCGAACATCCTTCACGCCGGTGATGAGGTAGCCCACCTCACCCACGCCCAGGCCCTTGGACGGGGTGGGCTCCGGCGAGCTGACTCCGATTTCGAGGAGTTCATGGCTGGCCCGGGTGGACATCATCTGGATGCGTTCACGCGGCGACAGCGACCCGTCGATCACGCGGACATAGGTGACGACGCCGCGGTAGGTGTCATACACGGAGTCGAAGATCATGGCTCGGGCGGGAGCGTTGGGGTCCCCCACCGGTGCCGGAATCTCGCGGACAATCTGGTCCAGCAGGGCTTCAACGCCTACACCGGTCTTGCCGGAGACCCTCAGTACGTCCGCCGGATCGCCGCCGATCAGCTTCGCCAGTTCCTCGGCGTACTTCTCCGGCTGCGCCGCCGGGAGGTCGATCTTGTTCAGGACCGGAATGATGGTCAGGTCGTTTTCCATCGCCAGATAGAGGTTCGCCAGCGTCTGCGCCTCGATGCCCTGGGCGGCGTCCACCAGCAGCACTGCGCCTTCGCAGGCAGCAAGGGAACGCGAAACCTCGTAGGTGAAGTCCACGTGGCCCGGGGTGTCGATCATGTTCAGGGCGTAGGACTGCCCGTCCAGCTCCCAGGGCATGCGCACGGCCTGCGACTTGATGGTGATGCCGCGTTCGCGCTCAATATCCATCCGGTCCAGGTACTGGGCCTTCATGTTCCGGTGCTCAACCACTCCGGTGGACTGGAGCATGCGGTCGGCCAGGGTGGACTTGCCGTGGTCGATGTGGGCGATGATGCAGAAGTTTCTGATGATCGCCGGATCCGTCGCGGCAGGCACCGGCGAGAAGCGGGCCATGGGTGACACTGTGGCGGTTCCTTTACTGTTCCGGGACTCTCCGGACGCGGCGCGGTGCGCGGGTGTCCTTCGTCCTGGCGGTTCTAGTGGGAGTTCTGTCGAGTTAACAGTCTCCCACGTTTGCCTGCCGCAACAGGAACCGGACGCACCGGGTTCCGTGCACCGGGAGCATAACGTAGTGCCATGCCCTTTAACGCCCGCTCGTTTGCCTCCATTGCCCGCACGGCTCTCCGCCTACTGCGCCAGGCCTCTTCGTCCGCCGGGCCTGCCGAAAACAGCCGGAGAACCGGCGGACCGGCCCGGCCGCGCACGACCGTCCGGACGCCGTCACCCTCCCCCGGAACCAGGGCGGCTCCCCCGCACACCACCCGGCCCTCGCCGTCGTCGTCCGCACGGACAGCGCCCGCCGCCGCCCGGGGTTACGCCGGTGATTACTCCGGCCCCGTCAATCCTGTCTACGCCCCGCAGCCCGACGGTGATCCGGATCCCGGAGAGGTGGTGTGGGCCTGGGTTCCGTACGAGGATGACGCCAGCCAGGGCAAGGACCGTCCCGTCCTGCTGATCGGACGCAGCGGCGGGGCACTGCTGGGCCTGATGATGACCAGCCGGGACCGGAACAACCGCAGTGGTTCCGACCCGCGGTACCTCGACGTCGGCACCGGACCTTGGGACAGCAAGGGGCGGCCCAGCGAAGTGAAGCTGGACCGGGTGCTGCAGCTGGATCCGGGCAGCGTACGCCGGGAAGGTGCGATCATGGATAAGAACGTTTTCCAAACAGTTGCCCGGCGCCTGGCCGTGATCCGTCCGGCGCGCTGAACCGGCGCTTTCGTTACCGGAGGCCAAACTCTGCTAACATTTATTGCTGTGTGTCCGCGCAGGTCGACGGGCACTTTGGTTCAGGCGCCATTACGGTATCCCCACGCCGCTCAGTCAATGTCTGGGCTGAAATACCCTCACCGACCAAGTCCGCAATACAAAGAGAGTTTATAAGTGGCCAATATTAAGTCCCAGAAGAAGCGCATCCTCACCAACGAGAAGGCGCGTCAGCGTAACAACTCGGTGAAGTCCGAGCTGAAGACCGTCATCAGCAAGGTTGATGCCGCAGTCAAGGCCAGCGACAAGGACGCAGCAGCCGAAGCGCTGAAGACCGCCAGCCGCAAGCTGGACAAGGCCGTCAGCAAGGGCGTAATCCACAAGAACAACGCTGCCAACCGCAAGTCGGCCATCTCCAAGAAGGTCAGCGCGCTCTAACCAGCAGCCAGCAACACAGACTTACAAAAGCATGGCCGGTCCTTCGGGACCGGCCATGCTTTGTTTTAACCTGCTTTGTTTTAGCCTGCTTTGCTCTAAGCTGCGCCCGTGGTGCCCCTACCGGCCCGACGCCGCCAGGGCAATGACAGTGACGGCGCGTTCCACGGCGTAGACGGGATCCCGCCCTGCGCCCTTGACCTGGGCATCAGCCTCGGCGAGGGCCTGGACGGCCTCGATCAGTGACTCCGAGGAGAACCGCTGGGCGTCCCGCCGTGCCTGGTCCACCTGCCAGGGTGCCATGGACAGTTCCTTGGCCATCGAGGCCGAGGATCCACGCAGGTTGGCCACGCGGGCCACGGCGCGGACCTTCATGGCCAGGGCGGCCACCAAGGGCACCGGATCCACTCCGGTGTCCAGGGCGTGCCGGAGCATGGACAGCGCCTGAGCCGCGCGGCCGGCCAAGGCGGCGTCGGCCACCTTGAAGGCCGTGGCCTCCACCCGTCCGCCGTAATAGCGCTCCACCAGTTCCTCGGTCACCTCGCCGGTGGAATCACTGATCAGCTGCTGGCACGAGGCTGCCAGCTCCGAAAGGCTGGACCCGACAGCGCTTACCAGCGCCCGGGCTGCGGCCGGATCGATCCGGCGGCGGGCAGTGCGGAACTCAGAGGTGACGAAGTCCAGCTTCTCCGCATCCTTCTTGAACGGCTGGCATTCCACCACGGGTGCGCCGAAGGCTTTAACCGCATCCAGCAGCTTCTTGCCGCGGTTACCGCCGGAATGATGCAGCACCAGCACGGCGTCCGGAGAAGGGTCCTTCAAATAGGCCAGGGTTTCGGTGAGGAAATCCTCGTTCATCGACGCGAGATTCACGGCCTCGATGAGTTTGGCTTCGCCGAACAGCGAGGGACTTGACTGCAGGGTGAGCTCGCCGGAGACGTAGGAGGCGGCGTCGAAGTGCACCAGTTCCGTGTCCGGCTGCTTCTCACGCAGCACCCCGCGCAGCCGGTCCCGCGCACGGGACGCCAGGTAGTCCTCGGGACCTGCCAGCAGGACCACCGGAGCGGGTTCGACCTCGCGCCAGGAAACTGTCGCTGAGGACTTTGCGGCGGGCTTGCTGCCGGAGCTGCGTTTGGAAGGGACTGCCGGATTCACAGCGGGTGCTCCTGGGATTCTAGGCTGCCGGATTCCGGCCTGCCGGGGTAAATGATTCGAAACGTACCCGCACCGCGGATAGCCTCACTCCAAGATTGCCACGGTCCCGGGCGGCGGCCAATTTTCCGGACAGCCGACGCCATGTCTGCCGGGGTTCTACGGAGGCAGGCTCAGGATCTCGACGGCGTTGCCTTCGCGGACCACCAGGACCGTGCCGTGCTGGTCCGTACGTGCCACCGCCGTGCCCGAAGCCTTCAGCTGCGCCAGAATTTCGGGTGCCGGATGGCCGTATCCGTTATCGGCACCAACGGATATGAGCGCAAGCGAGGGACGCACGGTCCGGGACCAGCCGTCGCCGCCGTTGCGTGCCCCGTGGTGGGCTACCTTCAGCACATCGACGCCGGATCGGAGATCGGTGTGCGTTGCAAGGATCCTTGCTGCTGCTTCCTCCTCCGCATCGCCGGTGAAGAGTATCCGCAGCGGCCGCTCCCCCGGGTCCGGTCCGGCAACGGTCACCAGCAGGACGGAACTGGCATTGTTCTCCTCGTCATCGCCCGCTGCGGGCACTGTGCCGGCCGGCGGCCAGAGGACTTCCCACCCCACCCTGCCCGCTGTTCCGGCCATTCCCTGAGCCAGCCGGGTCCGGGACGCCGGTGTTCCGGCCAGTACTCCTGCCAGTTCCTCCGGCAGTTCCCGGCCCGCCGTTGAGTAGCCCACCTGCCGCACGGACCGTCCGGACAACACTCCGGCAGCACCGCCGTAATGGTCCAGATGGGCATGCGTGAATACCAGCAGCTCCACGGTCCGCACGCCCAGCCGGTCCAGGCAGGCATCCATGGGACCGGGCTCTGAACCGGCATCGATCACTACTGCACTCTCCGGTCCGGCACGGAGTACAAAACCGTCCCCCTGTCCGACGTCGCACGCGGCCACCACCCACTCCCCCTCCTGCACTTGTCCTCCCTGCAGGGCACGGGCGCCGAGGACTGCACCACCGGGAAGGACCAGCAAAGCAGCTGCCCCGGCCGCTATCCGGCGCCGACCCGTCCCGCCGCCGCTCCCCCGCGGCGGGAGATCCCGCCGTGAGAGAACCAGGATTCCGGCCACGGCCGCGCCCGCACATACACCCATCAGCAGCACACCCGGGCTCCCCTCAGGCCAGGCGGCCACGGCGCCGGGTGCGGACTCAAAGAACCGGGCCGTCCGGGCCACCCACCAGGCACCTGCAGCCGCAAGCAGAAGCGGCGGTGCCGCAAGCACCGGAGCGACGCCCACCAGTGCGACGGCAAGCATTCCGGCCACGGTCACGGCCGGAACAACGGGCGCGGCAACAAGATTGGCAGGCACCGAATACACCGGCAGCTGCGGCTGCAGGAGCACCAGAACCGGGGCGCAGAACAGCTGCGCAGCAACGGGTATGGCCAAGGCAGCCGCGAACCAGCGGGGCAGGCGCATCGAGAGTACGCGCACCAGATGCGGTCCCAGCACAATAAGCCCGAGGGTTGCGCAGACCGAGAGGGTGAACGCGTAGCTTCCGGACAACCAGGGGTCCACGCACAGCAGCACCGAGATCGACAGGAAGAGCAGGGCGGCGGACAGGCGTCCCCTCCCGGAAAGTACGGCGAGGGTTCCCAGCCCGCCCATTACGGCAGCGCGCAGGACACTGGGATCCGGCCGGACGAGGAGCACAAACGCCACAAGCCCGGCCAACGCCAGCAGCACGGCGGGCGCCCGCGGCAACCGCAGGGCCCGGGCAGTGAGGAAGATAAACGCCAGCAGATAGCTGCAGTTGGCGCCCGAGACAGCTGTCAGATGGGTCAGGCCGGTATTCTTCATCGCCTGCTCCAAGCCGGGATCCAGGCCGCCCCGGTCACCCAGCACCATGCCCGGAAGCAGTCCCTCGACATCCGCACCGCGGTCTTCGGCCGCCTGGACGAAGGTGCCGCGGAGTTCTGCCGTTGCCGCGTACCATCCACCGGCAGGTGTGACCTCCGGTGGAGCAGCCGCCCGGAGCAGGGCCAGATTACGGTCCCCTGCAGGGAGCGGCTGCAGGGATCCGGCGCTGGTAAACCGGTCCCCCAGCCTGACGGGCGCGTAGTCCTCCCCGCCGATCACCAGGAGGGTCGCCGACGTTCCGAACCGCTGCCCCTCCGCGGTGCCCGATTCCGCTACGGCATCGATGAGATACCGCGGACGGCCGGTGAACCGGTCCGGTGCCCCCGGGCGGGCATCCGATGCTGCACGCAGTTCCACGGTCACAGCGGCCTCTTCGGCGATGAGACCGGAGATGGGGCCGGCCGTGCGTGCAGCCAGACTTGCGGTCGCACCGGCGCAGACCAACGCTGCCGCCGCGAGGGGAACGGCGGCACCTCGCAGGAATCCGGCCGTGCTTCTTTGCCTGCAGCGCCGCCGCGTGGCGGTCAGCAGCAAGAGGACCGCCAGGACAGCCGCCGCGGCGGCCAACGCCCATCCCGCCGGGTGCGGCAAACGAACTGCAACAAAAGCTGCCGCCCATACCGTGGCTGCCGCCGGCAAGAGCCGCAGCTCCCGGAGCTCAGGCGGCGGCGTGTCTGCTGCTGCGGTCTCCCGGTTGTGCCAGGCTTCCCGTGCCCTGCCGATTCCTCCCCAGGTCCTGTCCCACCGGCCGCCTGCGGTTGCGCCCCGCTCCGCCTGCGGAACTAAGCGCTGCGCTTCCGGGTTCAGTGCCGAGGTGACATACCGTGACCATCTGCTTTCGGACCCGCTGGACATGCACTGTCCGCTAAACCGTAACCAGTGGCAGCAGCGCCGCCATCATGGCCTCGCCGATCCCCGGTACGGCATCCAGATCCTCCGGCCGGCTGAACCCGCCATGCTCGGTCCGCCACGCAATGATCCGTTCGGCCATTACCGGGCCGACCCTCGGCAGGCTTTGCAGCCGGGCCGAGTCTGCGGTGTTCAGGTTGACGCTGTCCGAAGTGCCGCTGCCGGCCTGCACTCCCGGACCCTTGGCACCGGACGCACCGCCATCCGCCGGATTTCCTGCGGCGCCCACGGGGCCCGGCGGGCTTTCGCCGATCCGCGGAACCAACACCATCGCACCGTCCTCCGCCAAGGCGGCCAGGTTCACGGCGGCGAGGTCCGCATCAGCCGCCGTTCCGCCCGCAGCATCAACGGCATCAACGATCCGGCTGCCCGGTGACAACCGGACGACGCCTGGACGCTGGACGGCCCCGGCCACATGGACCACCACCGTTGCCGGGTTCCCTCCCGGTTCCTTCGCACTGGACGGAGACGGTGAGGGCGAGGCCGGCCCAGACGCCAAAGGTATCCCCGGACCGCCGCTTTCGGCGGCAGCGGGTGAGGGATCCGTAGCCGGTGGGGACAGCTGAACACTGGCAACCGGAACCGGTCCTCGATCGCGCAGCATAACGACCGCTGCCCCGCAGCCCAGCAACAGGGAAACCGCCAGCACCGCTGCGGGCAGGGAAAAGGCCCACCTGCGCCTCCGCCCGGACGGATGGCCGTCTGCCGGCTCCGGCTCCTCCGGGACGTGGACGTCCGGGCTGTCCCAACGATGTTGTGCCATCGGGCAAACCTACGATCCCCGGCCCGCCGGGTTCGAAGCCTTTGTTCGCGTAACTGGACGAACCGGAACGGCCCGCAGCCCCGCTCGGCAATGTTGAGGACAAGACAAACGGTGGGCCGGGACTCTTGCCGGCCCGTTGGGGTGGTTTTACTTGAAGATGTTCTTGGACCCGGCATCCATAACAACCTGGCCATTCTGCCAGGTCGGGCGGAATTCGCTCAGGGACTTTGAGTACGTTTCCAGTGACTCTACGACAACCCCATCAGCGGTGTTGCGAATAACTCCGATCGCAACCGTGAATACACTCATCCGCTTGGAAGCGTTGGCGGAGTCGATGGTTACGCTGGTTCCGGAGCCATTGTCGATTCCCAGGGATACCCCGTACTTACGGAAAGAGCCCATTCCGTTGGACTGGGCCGAGTAAGCGATGGGAACAACCGCTTCGATCTCGTCCGTCAGCTTGATTTCAATGGTTTCCTGGGCCTTGCCGTTCTGCCCGCGCCCCACGTCACCCAGGTGGCGAACTGCGCCGCCGAGCAGTTCCGGCGTCGGATCCGGCTGCGCTTCGGAGCCGAAGGTGGAACAAACCAGTTCCGTTCCATCCTTGAGAATGACCAACGCGTAAAGATCGTAGTCGGTGTTGGATGACCATTCACAGCGAGCCGTGACTACAGGAGTTTTTGCAATGGTGACGCGGTTACCTTTTTCAAGGGAAATGGCACCGGTTTTCTTCCCAAGATCTACGACCGGAGCAGCAGCAGCGGTTTCATTGTTCTTACCAAATCCAAATGGAGACATAGCGGCATTCCCTCGCAGTAGGCGTAAATTTTCCGCTCACTCTACCACTTACCCTTTATGCAGCTACCGCAATAGCGGGAGGGAAAGATAAGGGGAAATTCTCAATTCTCCTACGGCACAACGGGCCTGGCCGGATCCGGTTCGTCTCCCGCAACGGCCACGGCCAGCACCCCCAACCCCGCATGCGCAGCAAGCACGGCGGGCAGCGCGCAGATGAGAACCTCCACCTCGGGTGCGGCGGCACCGATGACGCCGGCCAGCCGCTCGGCTTCCGATGCGTTACCGAAGTGATGCACCGCGGCACGGACCTTCCCGGTCCGCCCGGCGATGTCCTGCTGTACGAGTTCTGCCAGCCGCGCCAGTGCCTTGGGGGCGGTCCGGACCCGTTCCAGCGGAAGCACCTTGCCGTCGCGGACCACCAGGATCGGCTTCACGGCCAGCAGTGTCCCCAGCCAGCCGGCGGCCGCTCCGATCCGACCGCCCCGCCGCAGCTGGTCCAGGCTGGGGACATAGAAGAGGATGCTGGAATCGGCTGCCACGGCCCGGGCACAGGCGGCCACCTCCGACGCCGAAGCGCCGGTCCGGGCGCACTCGGTCGCGGCTGCCACGGCAAACCCCAGGCCCATGGCCGCCGTCGCACTGTCAATGACCTCGACCGGAATTCCGGCGGAACGGGATGCCAGCCGGGCCGAATCGACGGTGCCGGACAGTTGCCCGGAAAGGTGGATGGACACTACTGAGGCGCAACCGGCGGCTGCCAGCTCCCGGTACGCAGCCTCGAACTGTCCCGGAGCCGGCCGTGAGGTACGGACCTCGTGCCCTTGGGCCAGGGCCAGGGCGAGGGCCGGAATCAGGTCATCCGAGCCTTCACCGTAGATCTGGTCCCCGATCATCACGGGCATCGGTACCACCCGGACGAACGCGGACGCGTTTGCCGCCTCCGCCCACCGGACCGGCAGGGCCGAGGCGGAATCGGTCACCACTCCCACGGACGGCGCGGGGACGGCAGCAGCTGACCGCTGCCGTCCCCTGGCCCGCGAGGCGAGCCGTTCGAGCCAGTCCATGGGGCGTTCCGGCCTAGGCCGGAACGATGTTGACGAGCTTCGGCGCCCGGACGATGACCGTACGGATACCGCGCCCGTCGAGGAACCGCTGCACGGCGTCAGACGCCAGCGCGGCCTCCCGCAGGTCTTCCTCGCTGATGTCCGCGGCAACCTCGAGGCGGTCACGGACCTTACCCTGCACCTGGACGACGGCGGTGACCGTGTCCTGCACCAGCAGCGTCTTGTCGACCGCGGGCCAGCCGGCGTTTACGACGGAGGCATCGCGGCCCAGCAGGTTCCAGAGATCCTCGGCCGTGTAGGGCGCGAAGAGGCTCAGGATGACGGCGACGGCTTCCGCCGCCTCGCGTACCGCCGGATCGGCAGCGCCGGCACCGGAATCGATGGCCTTGCGGGTGGCGTTGACCAGCTCCATCAGCTTGGCCACCACCACGTTGAACTTGCTGTTTTCCAGCAGCTCGGTGGCATCGGCAACGGTCCGGTGCGTGAGCGCACGCAGCTTCCGGTCCCCGGTCGAGAAGTCCACGCCGGGCTCGCTGGTGATGTCCTGTCCCAGGCGCCAGGCGCGGGCCAGGAACTTCGCGGAACCCGACGGCGACACATCCGCCCAGTCGACGTCGTCTTCCGGCGGGGAAGCGAAGATCATGGTCAGGCGCACCGCGTCGACGCCGTACTTGTCCAGCTGCTCGCTCAGGTCCACTCCGTTGCCCAGTGACTTGGACATGGCCTTGCCGCCGTTGAGGACCTGGCCCTGGTTCAGCAGCGAGCTGAACGGTTCGCTGGCTTCCAGCAGGCCCATGTCGTGGACCACCTTGGTGAAGAACCGTGCGTAAAGCAGGTGCAGGATGGCGTGTTCCACGCCGCCCACATACTGCCCGACCGGCATCCAGTTCTTTGCCGCCTCCGGATCAAACGGGCCGTCCGTGAAGTGCGGGGACACGAAGCGCATGAAGTACCAGGACGAATCCACGAACGTGTCCATGGTGTCGGTATCGCGCTTGGCGGGGCCGTCGCACTTCGGGCAGGCCACGTTGACCCAGTCCTCGGCGGAGGCCAGCGGGGAGGTGCCCTTCGGTGCCAGTGCTTCACCGCGCAGCCCGGTGGGCAGCGTGACGGGCAGCTGGTCATCGGGGACCGGAACCTCGCCGCAGTTCTCGCAGTGGATGATCGGGATGGGGGTGCCCCAGAAACGCTGCCGGGACAGCAGCCAGTCACGCAGGCGGAAGTTCACGAACTTCTCGCCGGTGCCCTGTTCCTCGAGCATCCGGACAGCGGCGGGAATGGCCTCGGCCTTGGGCAGGCCGTCCAGTGCGCCGGAGTTGATCAGGGTGCCTTCGCCGGTGGTGGCAACACCGCTGACGGCGGGATCCTCTTCGCCGGTGTCCAGGACAGCCTTGACGGGCAGGTCGAAGGTCTTGGCGAAGTCCAGGTCACGCTGGTCGTGCGCCGGGACGGCCATGATGGCGCCGGTGCCGTAGTCGGCCAGCACATAGTCGGCGGCCCAGACGGGCAGCTTTTCGCCGTTCAGCGGGTTCACGGCGTACCGGCCGGTGAAGATGCCGGTCTTGACGCGTTCGGTGGACTGGCGCTCGATGTCCGAGAGTGCCTTCACCGATTCGCGGTAGTCCAGCAGCGAGTCGCGGTTTTCATCCGTCACCAGGTCCAGTGCCAGCGGGGCGTCCGCGGCGACGACGAAGAAGGTGGCGCCGGCCAGGGTGTCCGGGCGGGTGGTGAAGACGGTGACCTGCTCGGCGGGTTTGCCGCCCTCGGCCTCGATGTTGAACCGGACGTGGGCGCCCTCAGAGCGGCCGATCCAGTTTTTCTGCATGGCCAGGACCCGCTCGGGCCAGTGGCCCTTGAGCTGTTCCATGTCATCGAGCAGGCGGTCGGCGTAATCGGTGATCTTGAAGTACCACTGGTTCAGCGACTTCTTCGTGACCTGGGTGCCGCAGCGTTCGCAGGCACCGTTGACCACCTGTTCGTTGGCCAGCACGGTCTGGTCCTTGGGGCACCAGTTGACCGGGGAATTCTTCCGGTAGGCCAGGCCGCGCTCGTAGAAGCGGGTGAACAGCCACTGGGTCCAGCGGTAGTACTCGGGGTCCGACGTGTGGATCCGGCGGGACCAGTCAACGCTGATGGCGTAGCGCTTGAAGGACTCCGCCTGGGTCTCGATGTTGCGGTAGGTCCAGTCGCTGGGGTGCGCGTTGTTCTTGATGGCCGCGTTCTCGGCGGGCAGGCCGAAGGAGTCCCAGCCGATCGGGTGCAGCACGTCGTACCCGAGCTGGCGCCAGTAACGGGCGACGACGTCGCCCATCGCGAACGCCTCGGCGTGGCCCATGTGCAGGTCGCCGGAGGGGTACGGGAACATGTCCAGTACATAGCGCCGTTCGCGCGAGCCGTCGTCGGCAGGGGTGAAAACGCCGAGGTCATCCCAGACCTTCGGCCATTTCTGCTCGATGGCCGCGAAACTGTAGACGGCCTCTTCCTGCTGATCAGTCTGTGACTGCGTGCTCACTATGCTTCGCCTCTGTCCTCAAAGAAAATCGATCCGCGCTGCGGGCCGGCGGTAAATCCGGCCCTTAAATTTTTGGGTCCTCCCCAGACACACAAAAGCCCCTCGACAAGCAAGGGGCGGCCGCGCACGGACGGTGCGCGGCTAGCTAAGGAGGAGAACTGCGATCATTTCTCCACTTTACAACAGCACACGGCCCTCGAAGCCAGTGTGCCCGGGTGAGCCGCGGGAGCTTTAGCCGGCCGTGTCCCGCGCTGCCCGGAACGCGAGGAACGCTTCCCTGCTGGTGCGGGAAGGAGTAAAGCCGAACTCCTGCTTGAGTGCGGTGTTGTCCAGCACCGGCCGGTAGCGCAGGAACCGCACCTGTTCGGGACCGTGGACGGTCAGCCGCAGCAGGTGACCCAGCCAGAGCGCGGCAGCCAGGACGGGTGCCGGAACCGTGACGGTGCCGCGTCCCAGCAGTCCCGCTATCTCCCGCACAGTCAGGGCACCGTCTCCGGCAACGTTGAAGATGCCGCTGCGTCCCGTGACGACGGCCTGGACCATGATGCCGGCCACGTCTTCGTCCCAGATGAACACAAACGGGGAGTCGCTGCCGGCTACCCGCAGCAGCTTCGGTGCGTCGAAAAGGGCCGTGATCTGGTTGCGGACCCGCTCGCCGAGGATGGTGCCGATCCGGAAGATGGTCTGCTGCAGCTCGGGATGTTCTTCGCGGACCCTTGCCAGCTCCTCCTCGACCAGCCGTTTATGCCGGGAGTAGGCAAACTCGTCATTGCCGCGGAGCGCATCGGATTCCTTCAGCCACGGGGGGTTGTCCGGGTGGTAGCCGTAGGCGGCGCCGGAAGAGGAAATGACCACGTGCTTCACCCCGGAGGAAATGCAGGCCGCCAGGACATTCCGTGAGCCCACCACGTCCACCGAGAATTCCTGTTCCCGCGTGGTGTGCTTTCCCGGATTCACGATGGCGGCAAGATGGACCACGGTGTCGATCCGGTGCGCCTGCAGCAGCCGCGCCACGTCCGGGGAACATACATCCGCGAGGGCGTACTCGACCCCGGCGAGCCGGCGTTCCTCCGCGGGTTCCCGGATGTCGAGGCTGAGGACATGCGAAATCTCCGGATGGTCCGCCAATCCGGCGACCACCGCACTGCCCAGGAAGCCGTTGCCGCCGGTCACGCAGACCCGGGTCATCGTCCTGTCCCCCGCTCCGCGGCCGGGGCCGGCGAACCGCGGCGTGCGTCACGCCGTCGCCACCAGGCCGCCAGCAGCAGTCCGGCCAGGATGTCCCAGATGCCCCACCAGGCGGCGACCATGGCCATGCCGCCCAGACCGGCAAAGAAGGTTAGAGTCAGGCCGAGCCCGAGTCCGGTGTTGCGGGCGCCGACTTCGAAGGTAAACGCCCGCCGGCTGGGTTCATCCAGCCGCACCGCCGCCGCCGTCCAGTAGCCCACAGCCAGTGCCACCGCGTCATGCAGCAGCACGATCAGGAAGATGGTCCCGAGATGCTCGCGGAGCGGGCCAAGGTTGCTGGCTGTCCCGGCGACAATGAATACAAGCAGGGCCACCAGGCCTATCCGCTGTACCCAGGGCCGCAGGATGTCGGTCACCGCGGGGAAGCGACGGGCCAGCGGCATGCCCACGGCAAAGGGCACGCCGATGATGAGCAGGACCTGGATCAGCATTTCCCAGCGGTCCAGGGAGAAGTCCCGCATCAGCCCGGCAGTGGCCGGATTCAGCCGCGCCCACAGCGCCACATTCAGCGGCATCACGGCGATGGCCACCAGGTTCGAGACAGCGGTCATGGAAGCGGACAGGGCAACATTGCCGTGCGCCCGGTGTGTCAGGACGTTGGAGATGCCCCCGGGCGGACAGCAGGCCACGAGGATCATGCCCAGGGCAATCGATGCCGGGACCTGCAGGAGGAGCGCCAGCCCGACCGTCACGGCGGGAAGCACCAGGTACTGGGCGCCGATTCCCAGCAGCACCGCCTTTGGGCTGCGCGCCACGGTGCGGAAATCCGCCGGACGTACTTCGAGGGCGATGCCAAGGATAATCACCGCCAGCACTACGTTCAGGATCAGCAGCGAGGCAGGCGTAAAGCTCAGGACGACGTCGTCAATGGGCATCAGCGGTTCGCCTCTTCACGCGCTGCGGACCCGGCTGACGCCAGCCGCTCCAGGTGCGCTTCAAGTTCGGCACGGTAGGCGTCCTTGTTGACGTAGTAGCTCATCCGGTCCAGGCCCAGATAGCGGTAACCGCCGGTGACATCCGGTGATTCTCCGGCCAGCAGCTGCCGGAACTCCCCGGCGGACTCCGGGTCGCGTTTTTGGGCGGCCAGGTAGGCGGCCGCCAGTTCGGCCTGCCGGAACCTGCCCTCCCAGCCCAGGCCCGAGGCCTCCACCATGCCGATCACGAGCAGGTTCTCCGCCTGGCGGCTGAACATGTTCAGGTACAACGACGGCGACGGGCCGTCCCAGCCAAGCAGCGCCGGGTCCAGGAACGGATAGTCCAGCACGTAGCCCGTGGCAAGGAGAAGGAGGTCGTACTCCCCCGAGGTTCCGTCCCGGAAGTGAACGGTGTGCCCGTCCAGCCGGGCAATGTCGCCCTTGACCTGAAGATCCCCGTGTCCCAGATGGTGCAGGATCAGGGAGTTCACCACGGGGTGGGATTCGTAGATGCGGTGGTCGGGTTTCGGGAAGCCGAAGCGGCGCGGGTCTCCGGTGAACATGCGCAGCAGCCGCTTGTCGAAGAACTGCTTCAGCGGCCGGGGCAGCGGCTTTCCCTGGTTCAGGGTGTCGGTGGGCCGGCCGAAGACGTACTTGGGAATGAAGTAGTAACCCCGCCGGACGCTGATGTCGACGGAGGCGGCGTGGTGGACGGCGTCCACGGCCAGGTCGCAGCCGCTGTTGCCGGCTCCAACAATCAGCACGCGCTTTCCGGAGAGTTCCCGGGGGTTTTTGTAGGACGCCGAGTGGCGGATCTCGCCGCTGAACTGCCCGGGCAGGGTGGGAATTGCCGGGGTGTGCAGGGTGCCCGAAGCGACGATGACAGCACTGAACCGTCCGCTGTCCGGTCCGTCGGCGCCCTCCCAGGACACCATCCACGCGCCGTCCTCGGACGGCACCGCTGCGGTGACCCGGACACCGAACCGGATGGACCGACGCAGCTGGAAGCGGTCGGCGTAGGACCGGAAATAGGCCTGGAGATGGCGGTGCCCGGGGTAGTCGGGGGTGCCCTCCGGCATGGGGAATTCGGCAAACTGCGTAGTGGATTTCGACGAGATCAGGTGGGCCGATTCGTAGACCGTACTGGCCGGATTCTCGATATTCCAGAGTCCGCCGACGTCGGTATGCCGCTCAAAGCCGACAAAAGCGAGGCCCTGCCTGGATAGGGCCCGCATGGCGGCAAGGCCGCTGGGTCCGGCGCCGATAACGGCGACAGGCAGTTCCGATCGTACAAAGTTTGCTGCGGGAGACACTTCCACCTGCTTCTGTGACCTGCATCACCGTCGATGCTGCCCGAACGGTACCGAAGGGTTGATGTGCCCGTCAAACCGACCCCGCCCGAGCGGGGGAAGCGAAAGGCCCCGGCAGTCTCGCTGCCGGGGCCTTTCACTACTAGTCTGCCTTCGAATTACTGAACGTCGTCGTCAACCCAGTCGAAGGTCTTGGTGACGGCCTTCTTCCAGAGGCGCATCTGGCGGTCACGTTCGGATTCTTCCATCTGCGGGATCCAGCGTTTGCCTTCAGCCCAGTTCTGCTCGAGCTCGTCGGTGCCGTTCCAGAAACCGACAGCCAGGCCGGCCGCGTAAGCGGCACCCAGTGCGGTGGTCTCGATGACCTTGGGCCGGACGACGTCGACGCCGAGGATGTCTGCCTGGAACTGCATCAGGGCATCGTTGGCGACCATGCCGCCGTCTACGCGCAGTTCCGTCAGCGGGACACCGGAGTCAGCGTTCACGGCGTCGAGCACTTCCCGGGTCTGGAAGGCGGTGGCTTCCAGTGCGGCCCGGGCAATGTGGTTCTTGTTCACGTAACGGGTCAGGCCCACCATCGCACCGCGCGCATCTGCACGCCAGTACGGTGCGAAGAGTCCGGAGAACGCGGGCACGATGTACACGCCGCCGTTGTCGTCCACCTTGCGGGCGAGCTCTTCGATCTCCGGGGCGCTGTTGATGATGCCCAGGTTGTCGCGGAGCCACTGGACCAGGGAACCGGTGACGGCAATGGAACCTTCAAGCGCGTAAACCGGCTTGGCGTCGCCCAGCTGGTAGGCCACGGTGGTGATGAGCCCGTTCTCGGAACGGACAATTTCCTCACCGGTGTTGAAGATCAGGAAGCAACCGGTCCCGTAGGTGTTCTTGGCGTTGCCCTTTTCGAACGCCGCCTGGCCGAACGTTGCGGCCTGCTGGTCACCGAGGATGCCTGCCACCGGGGTTTCCCGCAGCAGCTGGGAGCCGGCAACTATGCCGTAGACCTCGGAGGAGGACTTGATTTCCGGCAGCATCGACCGCGGAATACCGAACTCCTTGAGGATGTCCTCATCCCAGGTGAGCGTCTCGAGGTTCATAAACAGGGTGCGCGAAGCGTTGGTGACGTCGGTGATGTGCACGCCGCCGTCCGTCCCGCCGGTCAGGTTCCAGACAATCCAGGAGTCCGTGTTGCCGAACATGAGGTCCCCCGCCTCTGCCCGTTCACGTGCCCCCTCTACGTTGTCCAGGATCCACTTGATCTTCGTGCCGGAGAAGTATGTCGCCAGCGGCAGGCCAACGGTGTCCTTGAAGCGGTCCAGTCCGCCGTTTGCCGCCAGCTCGTTGACGATGGGCTGCGTGCGGGTGTCCTGCCAGACAATTGCGTTGTAGACGGGCTCGCCCGTGTTGCGGTCCCAGACAACGGCCGTTTCACGCTGGTTCGTGATTCCGACGGCGGCAATGTCGTGCCGGGTCAGGTTGGCCTTGGACAGGGCACTGCCCACGACCTCGCGGACGTTCGTCCAGATCTCCATCGGATCGTGCTCCACCCAGCCCGCGTGCGGGAAGATCTGCTCGTGTTCCTTCTGCCCGGTGGAAACGATGTTTCCGTCGTGGCCGAAAACAATTGCACGGCTGCTGGTGGTGCCCTGGTCGATGGCGATGATGTACCTGGGATTGTCAGGCATTGTTTCTGCTCCTTGCGGTGGGGGTCTTTGGGTGGTGGCGGACCTGCCGGCCAGCCGGTGCGCTTATACCGGAAGCGGGAGGGGAAGCTGGGCGCCGATAAGGCCGCCGAGGGCACCGCCGATCAGCGGGCCGACGACGGGCACCCAGGCGTAGGCCCAGTCGCTGCTGCCCTTGTTCGGGATCGGCAGCAGGGCGTGCACGATGCGCGGGCCGAGGTCACGGGCCGGGTTGATGGCGTAGCCGGTGGGTCCGCCGAGCGAGGCGCCGATGCCGAGCACCACGAGCGCGACGGCCAGCGGGCCGAGCTCCGTGGGCGTTCCGGCGAAGGCAACAATGGTGAAGACCAGGACGAAGGTGCCCACCACCTCGGTCACGACGTTCCAGCCGTACGACCGGATGGCAGGACCGGTGGAGAAGACACCCAGGATGTTCGCGGCGTCGGGTTCGTCGTCGAACTGCTTCTTATAGGCAAGCCAGGCCACAATGGCGCCGACAATGGCACCGGCCATCTGTCCGGCGAAGTAAACCATCGCCGCGCCGAAGGAAACTTCGACGCCCGGTGCGAACTCCTCGTTGCCGGCTGCCCAGAGGCCTACCGTCACGGCGGGGTTGATGTGTGCGCCGGAAATAGCGGCCGCGTACACGCCGGCGAATACACCGATGGCCCACCCCCAGTTGACCATCAGGAAGCCGCCGCCGGCACCCTTCGTTTTGGCGAGTGCCACGTTGGCCACCACACCGCAGCCCAGAATAATGAGGATGGCTGTTCCCGCCAGCTCACTGATGAAAACTTCTCCCAGAGTCACCATCGACTCCTCCGATCATTCGTATCTGTCCACGACCCAAGTGGGAGGGCGGACTGTTGGGTTCTATGCAACCAATCTTTTGCAAGAAGCGCCATTACCTTAGCTGACCTGTTTGGCGCCACGCCAATCTTCATACGGAGAAACAGGTAGTCAGGAGGCGATTCGGCACCGCGCCCGCGCCTCGGTAAAGTCGTCCTATGCAGCCTGCACCGCGAATCGCGCTTAATAACGGCGTCCTGATCGACCAGGTCGGTTTCGGCACCTACAAGATCCCTGCCGACGACGCAGCCCGGCTGTGCCTGGACGCCCTCGGGGCGGGCTACCGGCATATCGACACGGCGGCCCTGTACGGCAACGAAGCCGGGGTGGGCGAGGCAGTGAACACCTTTACCGCCGGGGGCGGTGCCGTACGCAGCGACATCTTCGTCACCTCCAAGGTCTGGAACACCGACCAGGGCTACGACTCGACCCTGCGGGCCTTCGACGCATCCCTGTCCCGGCTGGGCCTGGACTACTTGGATTTGTACCTGATTCACTGGCCGTGCCCCCAGCGGAAACAGTTCATTGACACGTACCGGGCGCTGGAGGAGCTCTACGCGGCGGGCCGGGTCCGTGCCATCGGCGTCTCGAATTTCCAGCCCTCCCATTTGGAGCAACTGCTGGACGCAACCGGAATTGTTCCCGCGGTAAACCAGATTGAGCTGCACCCGTGGCTGGCACAGGAGGAACTGAGGCGGCTGCACCGGCGCCTGGGAATCCGCACGGCCGCCTGGAGTCCGCTGGGCCGCGGCGCCGTACTGGCGGACCCGGTGATTGAGCGGATTGCCGCGGAGCTGGGGCGCACCCCCGCACAGGTGATCCTGCGCTGGCACCTGGACCTGGGGAACATCGTTATTCCCAAGGCAAGCAGCCCGGAGCGGATTGCCGGGAACCTGGACCTGTACTCCTTCGAGTTGTCCGACGAGCACCGGGCCGCGTTGAACGCGCTGGACCGCGGGCACCGTTCCGGTTCGCATCCCGACGAGGTGAACTGAATGTCCGGTACGGCGGCACGCCGGCAGCTGACGCCGTCGGGTGCCCCGGTGCCCTTCTCGCGCAGGGCCGCAGTGCGGTCCTTTACGGTGGGCGGCGCTGAACAGGTGTGCCGGGATTTTGCGCCGGTGACTGACGGCGACCCCGGCCTTCCGCCGATCTTTATGGTCCACGGCTTCCGGGGCGACCACCATGGGCTGCTGCGGATTGTCGAAGCGCTCCCCCGCCACCGGGTCCTGGTGCCGGATCTTCCCGGCTTCGGGGCCGGTGCCGCCCTTCCGGGCCGGCACGATGTCCCCGCCTACACCGCATTTGTCCGCGGCGCACTCGAGGAGCTTGGCCTGGGACCGGACACCGTCCTGCTCGGCCATTCCTTCGGTTCCATCATTGCCTCCCGTCTGGCGGCCGAGTCGCCGGAGTTGATCAGTGAACTGGTGCTGGTCAACCCGATCTGCGAGCCGGCACTGGAGGGGCCCAAGGGGATCACCAGCAAGGCCGCCGAATTCTACTACCGGCTGGCCGCGGCGCTGCCGGAGAAACCCGGCATGGCGGTGCTGCGCAGCCCGGTCATTGTCCGCGGCATGAGCATGCTGATGGCGAAGACGAAGGATCCCGGCCTGCGCCGCTGGATCCACGCCCAGCACGATGCCTACTTCAGCGCGTTCGCCAACCGCCGGGTGGTCCTGGATGCCTTCCGGGCGTCCATTTCGGCCACGGTGCGCGACGTCGCCGCGCAGTTGACGATGCCGGTGCTGCTCATCGCGGCGGAACAGGACGACATCGGATCGGTGAAGGGACAGCGCCTGCTTGCGGAGCGCATTCCCGACGCGGAACTGCACATGCTGCCCGGCGTCGGGCATCTGGTGCACTATGAGAAGCCGGCGGAAGCGGCCGAAAAGATCGAGGATTTCCTTTCCCGGAGGCACCCATGAGGATGCGCCTGGCCGTAGACGCACGCTTTACCCGCACCGACCACCATGACGGCATCAGCCGGTACGGCGCCAGCCTGATCGAAGCCGTCAGCGGGCACGCGGACGTCCTGATGCTGATCTCCGACGAACGCCAGCTCGCCCTGCTTCCGGACCTGCCGTGGGTGAAGATCAACAGTCCGCTCTCCCCCGCGGAGCTGTTCGCGGCCTTCCGGATCAACCGTCTCCGCCCCGACGCCGTTTTCAGCCCGATGCAGACCATGGGCAGCTGGGGACGGAAGTATCCGCTGGTCCTGACCCTCCATGACCTGATCTACTACTCGAACCCGACGCCGCCGTCGTTCCTTCCGCTGCCGGTTCGCTGGCTGTGGCGGCTCTACCACCTGGCCTACTGGCCGCAGCGGCTGCTGCTGAACCGGGCCGACGTCGTCGCCACCATCAGCGACACCACGCGCGGGCTGATGGACGGGCACCGGCTCACGAAGCGTCCGGTCCGGATAGTGGCCAACGCACCCCAGGCAGGTGCCGTCCCGCGGGATCCGGACGCCGGGGCGGAGGCTTCGCTGCTGTATATGGGCTCCTTCATGCCCTACAAAAACGTCGAAACCATCATCCGCGGCATGGAGTATCTGCCGGACTTCACGCTGCACCTGCTGAGCCGTATCTCCGATGCGCGGCGGAGCGAGCTCGAAGCGATTGTTCCAGCCGGTGCCCGCGTGAGGTTCCACAACGGTGTGAGCGATGAGGAGTATGACGCCCTGCTGCGCCGCACCACGGCGCTGGTGACCCTGTCGAAAGCCGAGGGCTACGGGCTGCCGGTGATCGAGGCGATGGCTGTGGGTACGCCGGTTGTCGCCAGCGACATTCCGATCTTCCGGGAGGTTTCGGGGGGCGCGGCGCTGCTGGTGGATGCGGATGATCCCTCTGCCTTCGCCGATGCCGTCCGGAACCTTGGGGAGCCCGGACGTTGGCAGAAGGCGTCCGACGCCGGTGTGCAGCGCGCAGCCGATTACAGCTGGGGTGCCTCCGCGGCCCAGCTTATGGAAGCGGCCGGGGAGGCTGTCCGCCTGTTCCCCGGCCGCCGCCGCCGTCGTTGATCCCTACTTGCCCAGGGTCACGATCATCTTGCCCTTGTTGGCGCCCTTCATCAGGTCGATGAAGGCCTGCGGAGCGTTTTCGAGTCCGTCCGCGAAGGTCTCGTCGTAACGGACCAGGCCTTC
Organism: Arthrobacter sp. zg-Y769; assembly: GCF_020907405.1. GTDB lineage: Bacteria > Actinomycetota > Actinomycetes > Actinomycetales > Micrococcaceae > Arthrobacter_B. The sequence continues at coordinate 177,353 of NZ_JAJJOE010000007.1, read as the reverse complement.
CTGCAGCCAGCCGGTCATCAGGGTGGCGAACTCGTCGGCGTACTCGTTGTAGCTACCCACCAGGAACCCGCGCAGGGTGATTTCCTTGCCGATGGCGATCGCCAGGTTGCGCGGGCCGACGGGGGAATCGTTGTACTGGGAAATGGCGCCGCACATGGCGATCCGGCCGAACTTGTTCATCACCGAAAGGGCCGCTTCGAGGTGTTCGCCGCCCACATTGTCGAAGTAGACGTCAATACCGTCGGCACCGGCGGCCTTCTTCAGGGAATCCTTCACGGGACCGTCGTGGTAGTTGAACGCCTCATCGAAGCCAAGATCGAGCAGCCGCTGGACCTTTTCGGCGGAGCCCGCACTGCCGATGACCTTTTTGGCGCCCAGAGCCTTGGCAATCTGGCCCACCAGCGAACCCACGGCACCGGCCGCGCCCGAAACGAAGACGACGTCGCCTTCCCGGAACTCCGCCACCTTGGTCAGGCCCGCGTAGGCCGTCTGCCCGGTCATGCCCAGCACTCCCAGGTAGGCGCTGGCCGGAGCCGCCTCCGTGTCGATGATGCGGGCGCGGCGCCCGTCCAGGACTGCGTAATCACGCCAGCCCAGGCCGTGCAGCACCTTGTCTCCGGGCTTGTGCTCCGGGGAGCGTGACTCCACGACTTCACCGACGGCGCCGCCCTCCAGCGGGGCGTCAAGCTGGAACGGCGGAACATAGGACTTGGCGTCGTTCATCCTGCCGCGCATGTAGGGATCCACGGACATGTACAGGTTACGGACCAGGACCTGGCCCTCCCGGAGTTCGGGAACGGGCACCTCCGCCAAGCGGAAGTTCTGCTCCGTCGGCCACCCTTCGGGGCGGGAGGCAAGCTGGATTTCGCGGCCGGTGTAACTGCTCATGGAATGAACCTTACTGTCGGGGTTGATGGTGGGTATCTACTTCGCCACGGCCTGCCGCAGGGCGGCGGTGACCTTGGCGAGGGTTTCCTGCAGGCTCTTCAGATCCTGCGGCGCCAGTCCGGCGGAATCCGCCAGCCGGTCCGGCAGGTTCCTGGCGTGCTGTTCAAGGGCGCGTCCGGCATCCGTGAGGTGGATGCGCACGCGCCGCTCGTCCTCAACGGCACGACGGCGCCGCACCAGGTCCGCTGCTTCCAGCCGCTTGAGCAGCGGCGAAAGCGTGCCGGAATCCAGGTCCAGCGCCGTGCCGAGTTCCCGGACGCTTTGGCCGTCTTCCTCCCAGAGCAGCGACATCACCAGGTACTGCGGGTAGGTCAGGCCAAGCTCTTCAAGCATGGGACGGTACAGGGCCGTAGCGGCACGGGAGGCGGAATACAGCGAGAAGCACACCTGACGCTGCAGTGATTCGTTCATGGATACACCGTAGGGCACAATTCGATTGTGCACAATATATGTCGGTCCGCGGAAGTTTCCGTGGTGGCCCTAGGCTGTCCGGATGCTGGGAATCCCCGATTACCGCCGTACTGCCCGCCGACGCAGCTGGGACTCGCTGCCATCCGTGCGCACCTACCGCTCCACCCCACCACCCTTACCTGGGAAACTTCCGGCGGTTAGCCTGCCGATAGAAGACTCCTCCTTCGAAGCCTGCCTGGCAGACCTGATCCGGGCCGCCTGATTCCACCCTGCACCGTGTCGCTAAAGCGACGTCCACTACCTGCAAGGAACCCCTGATGAGACTCGCACCTCACCTGCACCGCATCGGTAATGACATTGTTGCTGCCTACTTGGTCGACACGGAGGACGGGATAACCGTCATCGACACCGGGCTCCCCGGACACTGGGACGATTTCCTCACGGAGCTGAAGGCAATGGGCCGCTCCCTCGACGACGTGCGCGGGGCCGTTCTGACCCACGGCGACAGCGACCATATCGGCTTTGCCGAAAAGTTGCGGCGGGAAGGCGGCGTACCGGTCTTTGTGCACTCGCTCGACGCCGACCGTGCGCGCGGCGGCAGCAAACCCAAAGCCGCAATGGGCCGGCTGCGGGTTTTCCCACTGATCCAGTTCCTCCTTTACGGACTCCGAAAGCACGGCTGGCGCACCACCTACCTCACCGAAGTAACCGAGGTGGCAGACGGGGATGTCCTTCCGCTGCCGGGCTCACCGCGGGTCATAGCCCTTCCTGGCCACTCTCCGGGCAGTATCGCAGTGCATGTGCCGGAGGCGGATGCCGTCTTCGTCGGCGATGCACTGACCACCCGCCACGTACTGACCGGGGTATCGGGCATTCAACCCGCGCCATTCACCGACGATCCGGAGGCAGCCCTCGAATCCCTGGGCCGTCTCGCGGGTATTCAGGCCAGCTGGGTGCTTCCCGGGCACGGCGCTCCGTGGCGTGGAAATCCCGGAGACCTACAACAGCTCGCCCGACGGGCCGGAGAACAATTTCCACACCAGAAAAAGTAGTTGGCACTCGCCACAGGTGAGTGCTAATCTCTTTCTGCAAGTTGAGTGACACCGACTCAACTTTGGAACTGAATCTTGATAAAGGAGTTGGTACCACCATGGCTATGAAGTTTGATCCGTTCCAGGAACTGGACCGCATGACTCAGGCACTGCGCGGCGAAGGAACTCTGCGCGGCATGCCCATGGACCTCTACCGGCAGGGCGACCAGTACATCCTCGCAGCCGACCTCCCGGGGATCGACCCTGGCTCCATCGACATTGACGTTGACGGCCAGCTGCTGACGATCCGCGCCCAGCGCACGCTGCAGAACACTGACGGGGTGAAGTGGCTGACCCGCGAACGTGAAAGCGGATCCTTCCTTCGGCAGCTCAACCTGGGCCAGGGAATCGACACTGAAAAGATCTCCGCGCAGTACGAGAACGGTGTCCTCAGCGTCATCATCCCGGTGGTTGAGCGGGCGAAGCCCCGCAAGATTGCAGTCCAGACATCCGCTGAATCCACGACGATCAGCGGGGAAGCCTCCGAGGGCGATACCCGTGAAGCCGTCCAGGCATAAATAGACAGAACCAGCAAGGAAGGGCTCCGGATCTCCGGAGCCCTTCCTTGTGCCTGCCCGTGGCGAAGTTCACCCGGTTCCGGTCCGGCTGCACTTCTCCGGAGCGCGATACTGGGAAATGTACGCCATAACCGATTCGACCCGGGCAAGAGGCTGCGCAGTCAAAGCCGCCGTCAAGGCCGGGCAGCCAGGAAAGGGGACGCAGCGATGAGGCTGCCGACTGTCAATCATCGGAACTGGATGATCCACGGAGTACCCCGCGGACTCTTGGGGCAGCTGTCCCGGTTGGGCGGCGCAGCCCAGCTGGCGCTGCTTTCCCTGCTCGGCGCCGGCGCCGTCCTGCTCGAACTGCTGTAGGACCGTTAAAGGACGTCAGTACCGTCCACCCGTATGTACACGGGATCTCCGGTGCGGCGGGCCGAGGCTGCAGCCTTCGTGGAACGCAGTGCCGCGGTAATGGCCGGTGCCTGCCCGTAGGGGAAGAACAAGAGCGTCCGGTAGCGTCCGCCGGCGCCTCCCAGCTGGCCGTCCGGAGACCGGACATCGCGTGTTTGGGCGTTGGCCGACGGCGGAACAACGGGCGGCGCGAGCGGCGCCGGTCCCACAGCCCGCACTCCCTCGGGCAGCCCGAGCCGGGCGATAAAGGCATCGAGGCCCTCCCGGGAGCCGGTAAGTTCGGCATACCGCACGGCAGGAGGCAGGCCCAGTTCACGCCGCAGCTCCAGTTCGCGTTCCGCCGCCGACGCCGGATCCCACCGGAGCAGGTGCCCGACAGTTGCCGAATCATCGGCGGTGACTACCACTAGGCCCTTCTCGGTCGCCGGACGAACCAGCGACGCTGCCGTAAACCAACGCCGCAGGGTGTCTTCGCCGGCCCGCAGGGACTCGCGCGACAGCATGGCGTTGCCGTCCAGCAGGATGGCTGCGGCGTAGCCGCCCGGAACCACGGGTTCGGCGCCGGGGGTGGCAACCACCAGAGCGGGAGTGTCCGGAATCTCGGTCCGGATGTGGTCTCCGGCGGAAGAGATCACGGTGGTGGAGGGGAAGGCACGGCCGAGTTCCTCAGCGGTGCGGCCGGCTCCGGCGGTGGATCCGCGCAGATGGGTTCCGCCGCAGTTGCCGCAATGCCACATCGGCTCCGGACGCCCGCACCAGCGGCAGGCGGGTATGCCGTTCCTGCTCGCCAGCCCCAACGGTCCGGAACAGTTCCGGCAGCGGGCGGGTTCCCGGCATTCCTGGCAGGACAACGCAGGCGAGAATCCCGTCCGGGCCACCTGGACCAGCACGGGGCCCCGCGTGAGTCCGTCTTGGGCGGCCTTCCATGCTGCATGCGGTATCCGGGCACGCGCCGCCAGGGGATCACGTTCCATCGAGAAGGAGTCGGTAGTACTGACAACGCGCGGGGCATGTGCCCGGACGGTGGAACGCTCCGCGGCTATGCCAGCCGCCCAGCCGCTGGCAACCAGCCGCTGCGCCTCGGTGCTACGCGAATGCGATGCCAGCAGCAGAGCCGCGTTTTCCAGTTCGGACCGCAGCAGCAGCACATCGCGGGCGTGCTGATAGGGAGCGCGCTGCTCGGCGTGCAGTTCGTCGGCATCGTCCCAAATGACGGCCAGGCCCAGGTCCTGCACCGGCGCGTACGCGGCCGAGCGGGTGCCCACGGCAACGCGGACATCGCCGTGCAGCAGCTGCAGGAAACTGCGGTAGCGCGGCGTGGGTCCGTCTTCGGCGGTCAGCCGGACAAACGCGTCCGCTCCAATCCGGGCGGTCAGGACAGACTGCAGCCGGGCCAGGTCCTTGTTATCGGGCACCACGACGACGGCGCCGCGGCCCGAGATCAGTGTGGAACGGACAGCTTCGGCAATTTCGGCCGGCCAGTCCTGTGGACCGTATCCGCCGAGCGAGGACAGCACGGCCCGGGGGCTGTGGCCGGCCGCAAGATGGGTCAGGAACCGGGGACCGTGCGGATACCGTGCCAGCGGGTTCGCCCCGGCCCCTTCCGGTCCGGGTACGGCGTCGGCCGCTGCACCCTCCCCCGCCCCGGCCTCCGCGGCCCGTGCTTCGGGGGTGAATTCCTTGTCCACGCGGGCGGCACGCGGCGGAATGGCTACCCGCAGTACGTCGTGCACCGTGCCCGCGTACCGGGCGGCAACTGCCTCGGCCAGACGCAGGATCTGAGGCGAAAGAACCGGCTGCGGGGAAACGACTTTGCCCAGCGGCATCAGCCGGGCGGTGGTGTCCGCCTCGGCTGCCCGCTCGGTGATGAATCCCGGGAGTTCCTGTCCGCCGAAGCGGACCTTGACGCGCGCTCCGGCAACGGCGTCGGCGTCGAAGTCCGCAGGCACCAGATAGTCAAAGAGACGGTCCAGGTGCGGCAGCGGAGAATCAAGCAGCACGCGGGCAATCGGCAGGGCCGAAGCCGGCTGCGCCTTGCCCGCCGGCTTTGCCGACGGCGTGAAGCCGTGCAGCAGGGAAAGCTGCACGGCCTCTGAGGAGTCGTCAGCGGGCATGGCCGGCTACACGTTGAAGTAGCTGCGGAGGTCCTCGACCTTGTCCTTGCGCTCCCAGGTGAAACCTTCGTCCTCACGGCCGAAGTGGCCGTGGGCGGCAGTCCGCTGGTAGATGGGACGCTTGAGGTCCAGGCCGTTGATGATACCCAGCGGACGCAGGTCGAAGACTTCCTGGATGGCGTCGGCAATCCGTGCCGGGTCCACCGTCTCGGTGCCGAAGGTCTCGACGTAGATCCCGACGGGACGGGCCATGCCGATGGCGTACGCGATCTGGATTTCAGCCCGCCGGGCCAGGCCGGCGGCAACCACGTTCTTGGCCACCCAGCGCATGGCGTAGGCCGCGGAACGGTCCACCTTGCTCGGATCCTTGCCGCTGAAGGCACCGCCGCCGTGCCGGGCGAATCCGCCGTACGTGTCAACGATGATCTTGCGGCCGGTGAGGCCGGCGTCGCCCACGGGCCCGCCGATAACGAACGGTCCACCCGGGTTGATGATGTGCTCGACATCGGAAATGTCCAGGTTCGTGCCCGCCAGTACCGGATTGACCACGTACTCGACCATGTCGGCGCGCAGCTGCTCCAGGTCCAGCTCGGCTGCGTGCTGCGTGGAGACCACCACGGAGTCCACCGAGACCGGCCGGTCGCCGTCGTAGCCGACGGTGACCTGGGTCTTGCCGTCCGGACGCAGGTACGGAAGGGTGCCGTCCTTGCGGACGGTGGTGAGGCGTTCGGAGAGACGGTGGGCCAGCCAGATGGGCGTCGGCATCAGCACCGAAGTCTCATCGCTCGCGTAGCCGAACATGATGCCCTGGTCCCCCGCGCCCTGGGCGTCGTAGGGGTCCACGACTTTCCCGGTCCGGTTCTCCAGGGAGTTGAACACGCCGGAAGCGATTTCCGGGGACTGCTGGCCGATGGAGACGGAGACGCCGCAGCGGGCGCCGTCGAACCCGTTGGCGGAGGAGTCGTAGCCGATGTCCAGGATGGTGTCGCGGACCAACTGCGGGATTTCGACGTAACCCTCGGTGGTTACTTCCCCGGCGACATGCACCAGGCCGGTGGTCACCAGGGTTTCAACGGCTACCCGGGACTCGGGGTCCACCTTGAGCAGGCCGTCGAGGATTGCGTCACTGATCTGGTCACAGATTTTGTCCGGGTGGCCCTCAGTGACGGATTCCGAGGTGAAAAGGCGCAGGTTCGACTGCGGCTTAGCGGGAGAGGAAGTAGAAGTCACGGGGTTTACTCTACCGGGCCGCACCGACCATCGAAGCACGTGCAGAGGATGGGCGGTCAGGCGCTGCGGGTTGCGAGCTCGGCGGAAATCCGCGAGATGATGCGTGCCGAGACCTCGGCTTTAGTGCCGGCCGCACTTTCGCCTGCGTCCTCCGCGGAGTCCGCCGGTGAGAGAATCCTCACCTCGGTGTCGTCCTGGCCGAAGACCAGTGATTTGCCGACCCGGTTGAGCACCAGCAGGTCGCAGCCCTTCCGGGCAAGTTTTTTGCGCCCGTATTCAAGCACGTCGGAGGTTGCGTCACCGGTTTCGGCGGCGAATCCGACAATGAGTTTCGGAGTGCCCGTCCCGGCGGCGTCGCGGGCACGGACGAGTTCCTGCAGGATGTCGGGGTTCCTAACCAGGGTGATGACGGGATCCGCTTCGTCGTCGCGCTTCTTGATCTTGGTCTCCACCACCTGGGACGGGCGGAAATCCGCCACGGCGGCAGCCATGATCACGACGTCGGAATCCCCCGAGGCAGCATGGGCGGCGGCACGCAGTTCAAGCGCTGTTTCCACGCGGACCAGTTCGACGCCGCTAGGCGCCGGTACGTCCATGTGCGCTGCGATGAGCCGAACCCGGGCACCTGCTGCCATGGCCGCTTCCGCCAGCGCGGTTCCCTGCTTCCCGGAGGAGCGGTTGCCGAGGAACCGTACCGGATCCAGCGGTTCGCGGGTGCCCCCGGCAGTGATGGTGACGGTGGTTCCGGCCAAGGCGCCGGGAGCCGCTGCCGGACTGTCGGCTGCCGGGTCCGCGGTATCGACGGCAGCCAGCGCGGCGGTAAAGATCTCGTCCGGTTCGGGCAGTCGGCCGGGGCCGGTGTCCTTGCCGGTGAGCCGTCCGATGCCCGGTTCCAGCACCACGGCACCCCGGCTGCGCAGGGTGGCGACGTTGGCCGCCGTGGCGGGATGGGCCCACATCTCGGTGTGCATGGCCGGTGCGAACACCACCGGCCCGCGCGCCATCAGCAGGGTATTGGTCAGCAGGTCATTTGCCTGGCCTGTTGCAGCCCTGGCCAGCAGGTCCGCGGTGGCCGGTGCGACTACGATCAGGTCCGCTTCGTGGCCCAGCCGCACGTGGTTGACCTTCTCCACCTCGTCAAAGACGGAGGAGGAAACGGGGTTGCCCGAGAGCGCTTCCCATGTAGCCACCCCGACGAACTGCTTGGAGGATTCGGTGGGGACAACGGAGACGTCGTGGCCGGCTTCGGTGAAAAGCCGCAGCAGCGACGCAGCCTTGTAGGCGGCGATACCGCCGCCTACACCCAGCACTATGCGCACGCTGCCGCCTCCCCCTCGTGGTTGCTGAGCTTTACTCGGCGCTCTCGCTCGGACGCGACACGAGCATGCCGTCGTTGATCTCGCGCAGGGCGATGGAGAGCGGCTTTTCGTTCAGCTTGGTCTCCACCAGCGGGCCGACGTACTCGAACAGGCCCTCGTGCAGCTGGGAGTAGTAGGCGTTGATCTGGCGGGCGCGCTTGGCACCGTAGATGACCAGCGCGTACTTGGAATCTGCTGCTTCGAGCAGGTCGTCGATCGGCGGGTTGATGATGCCTTCAGACACAGGGTTCTCCAAAATTCTTGAACGGGATTCGCGGTTTGTCAGCGCGTGCGCGGACTGATTCCCATGAGTGATACAAGCTCAGCTGCAGCCCGCTTGACGTCATCATTAATGACGGTGTGATCGAACTCGGACTCGGCAGCAAGTTCCAGTTTAGCGGTTTCCAGCCGTTGCTGCTGCTCTTCGGATGTTTCAGTTCCGCGTCCCACCAGCCGGCGGACCATTTCGTCCCACGTAGGCGGGGCCAGGAACACGAAATTCGCCTCCGGCATGGACTTCTTGACCTGCCGGGCGCCCTGCAGATCGATCTCCAGCAGGACGCTGCGCCCCTCGGCCATGGCTGCTTCCACGGTGCGGCGCAGCGTGCCGTACCGGTTGCGTCCGTGGACCACTGCCCACTCGAGCATCTGGTCCTCTTCGATCATGGCATCGAACTCTTCGCTACTGACGAAGAAGTAATGCACGCCGTCTTCTTCACCCGGCCGGGGAGCACGGGTGGTGGCCGATACGGAAAGCCAGACCTCGGGATAGTTGTCCCGGATATAGGTGGATACAGTGCCTTTGCCAACTGCGGTTGGACCTGCAAGAACTGTCAGCCGCGGTTGCGACACGTAAACCTCATTCACTCGTTATTGATGCGTTGCTACTTCAATGGCTGTCCAGCAGCTCTATCAGCGCCTTGCGCTGATGCACGCCCAGCCCCCGGACCCGGCGGGTGGGCGCAATACCTACCGTAGCCATTATTCCAGCTGCGCGACGCTCCCCGACACCAGGCAGGGCGCGCAGCAGGTCCATGACCTTCAGCCGGCCCACCGCCTCCTCCCCCGAACGGGACAGGATGACTTCTTCCACGCTGAGATCACCGGACTTGATTCGTGACTTCACCTCGGCACGGACGGCCCGGGCCGCAGTGGCCTTTTCACGGGCCCGCGTACGCTCGGCTTCTGTCAGAGGCTTGAGGTTCAAGAGACACTCCCGGACGAAGACACACCGCTGTCAGCGGCTCTGCTGGTAGGTCCGAACCTATCCGCAATCGAAGCCCAATTGCAATGGAGGCCGCTGGGCAGGGCGGGCCGCGCGGCTAGCGTACGGATACCAGTTCCGATCGGGTCCGAAGCGCTGCCTCGCGCAGCGCCCGCGGATCGGGGCCGGCCCGCAGGATGCCGCGGCTGGAGGTGGCCAGGACATTGGGGTAGGCGGCAGCAAAGGTTTGGCGCAGGTCGGCGGCCGTTGCGCCCTGGGCGCCCAGTCCCGGGGCGAGCAGCGGGGCACGGGAGGCCGCGAGGTCAATCCCCAGGTCCGCGAGGGCGGTCCCGACGGTCGCGCCCACCACAAGTCCCACGGAACCCAGCCCCGGCCCGGCGTTTTCCGCCGCAGCGGCGTCAACGATCCGGGCAGCCACGGAGCGGCTGCCCGGACCGCCCATGTGCTGCACGCCCGCCCCTTCCGGATTCGAGGTCAGCGCGAGGACGAAGACACCGCGGCCGGCGGCAGCGGCAAGGTCCAGCGCCGGCCGCAGGGACTCGAACCCAAGATACGGACTAAGCGTGAGTGCGTCGGCCGCCAGCGGTGAGCCATCCCGCAGCCAGGCGTCGGCATAGGCAGCCATCGTGGAGCCGATGTCCCCGCGCTTAGCGTCGGCAATGCTGAGCACTCCCGCGTCCGCGCACTCACCCAGCAGCCGTTCCAGGACCGCGATCCCGGCTGATCCGTGCCGTTCGTACAACGCCACCTGCGGCTTCACGGCAGAGACCTGCTCCCCCACCGCCGCCAGGACAGTGAGCGAGAACCGCTCCAGCCCGGCGGCGTCGTCGTTCAATCCCCAGTCCGCCAGCAGCCCGGGGTGCGGATCGATCCCCACACACAGCTGCCCGCGGCGGTCCATGGCTGCGCGGAGGCGGGTACCGAAAGCCGGACGCGCCGCCGGGCCGGTGTCAGGCACCGGTGGCGGCCTTGAGCCGGGACGCGTGTTCCTGCAGGGAGGTGACGTCCCATTCGTAGGACCGCATGGCGTCGATCGCCTGCACGGCGGCGCCGAACTCGGAAACGGTGGTGACCACCGGGCAGCCGATGGACGTCGCCGCCGCCCGGATCTCGTACCCGTCGCCGCGGGCCTGGCCGCCGGAAGGCGTGTTCACCACCAGGTTGATTTCACCCGCGGTGATGAGGTCCACGACGGTCCCTTCCCCGTTCGGTCCCGCGCCTTCGCCGACCTTGCGCACCACCGTGGCGGCAATGCCGTTGCGGCGCAGCACCTCGGCCGTGCCGCCGGTGGAGAGGATTTCGAAGCCAAGATCGCTCATCCGCTTCACCGGCATGATGATGGAGCGCTTATCCCGGTTCGCGACCGAGACGAAGACCTTGCCGGCGGTGGGCAGGGCACTGTTCGCGGCGGCCTGCGACTTGGCGAAGGCGGTATCGAAGTACTTGTCGATGCCCATGACCTCGCCGGTGGAGCGCATTTCCGGGCCCAGGAGCGAGTCCACCACGGTGCCTTCGGGGGTGCGGAACCGGCTGAACGGCAGCACCGCTTCCTTCACGGCCACGGGGGCATCCAGCGGCAGGGTGGAGCCGTCGCCGACGGCGGTCAGCTTCCCGGCCGCCCGCAGCTCGGCAATGCTGCTGCCGGTGCCGATCAGGGCCGCGGCCTTGGCCAGCTGGACGCCGGTGGCCTTGGAAACGAAGGGCACGGTGCGGGAGGCACGCGGGTTGGCTTCGATGACGTAGAGAATGTCCGAGGCCAGCGCGAACTGGATATTGATGAGGCCGCGGACACCGACGCCGGCGGCGATCACCCGGGTGGCCTCGCGGACCCGGTCGATCACGTCGGTGCCGAAGGTGATGGGCGGCAGCACACAGGCGGAGTCGCCGGAATGGATGCCGGCCTCCTCAATGTGCTCCATGATTCCGCCCACGTAGAGATCGGTGCCGTCGAAGAGCGCATCGACATCGATCTCGATGGCGTCTTCCAGGAACCGGTCCACCAGGACGGGATGGTCCGGAGTGATCTCGGTGGCGTTGGTGATGTAGCGGGAGAGGTTCGCTTCGTCGTAGACGATTTCCATGCCGCGGCCGCCCAGCACATAGGACGGGCGGACCAGCACGGGGTAGCCGATCTCATCCGCCACCCGCTTGGCGTCCTCGAAGGACACAGCGGTGCCGTTCTTCGGCGCGGTCAGCCCGCCCTCATCCAGCACCTGCTGGAACGCCCCGCGGTGTTCGGCCAGGTCGATCGCGGCAGGCGAGGTGCCCAGGATCGGCACGCCGGCGTCGGCCAGGGCCTGGGCCAGCTTCAGCGGAGTCTGCCCGCCGAGCTGGACGAAGACACCCAGGACACCGCCGGTGCGCTGCTCCGCGGCGATGACCTCCAGGACATCCTCCAGGGTCAGCGGCTCGAAGTAGAGCCGGTCGGAGATGTCGTAGTCGGTGGACACGGTTTCCGGGTTGCAGTTGATCATCACGGTCTCGTGGCCGGCTTCGCGCAGGGCCATGGTCGCGTGGACGCAGGAGTAGTCGAACTCGATGCCCTGCCCGATCCGGTTCGGCCCGGAGCCGAGGATGATGATGGACGGCTTGGCGTGCTCGGCCACCTCGTCCTCCTCGTCGTAGGAGGAGTAGTGGTACGGGGTGTAGGCGGCGAATTCGGCGGCGCAGGTATCCACCGTCTTGAAGACCGGCCGCACGTTCAGCGCGTGCCGGACACCGCGGACCACGGCTTCGGGAGTGTTGGTCAGCGCGCCGATCTGCTCATCGGAGAAACCGTGCCGCTTCGCCAGGCGCAGGATGTCCTCGTTGACCGACGGCGCCCGGCGGATCTGTTCGGCGGTTTCGTTGATCAGCACCAGCTGGTCCAGGTACCAGGGGTCGATGCCGGTGGCTTCGAAGAGTTCCTCAATGGAGGCCCCGCCCAGCAGCGCCTGCTGCACCTGCTGCAGCCGGGCGGTGGTGGGACGCCGGGAGGCTTCGATCAAGCCGGGCACGTCGGCGGCATCCACCGGGTCGAAGGACAGGGTGGCGCCCCTCTGTTCCAGGGAACGCAGGGCCTTCTGCAGGGCTTCGGTGAAGTTGCGGCCGATCGCCATGGCCTCGCCCACGGATTTCATGGTGGTGGTCAGCGTGGGGTCCGCGGCAGGGAACTTCTCGAACGCGAACCGCGGAACCTTCACCACCACGTAATCCAGGGTGGGTTCGAACGACGCCGGGGTCTTCTTGGTGATGTCGTTCGGAATCTCGTCCAGGGTGTAGCCGAGGGAAAGCTTGGTGGCGATCTTGGCGATGGCGAAGCCGGTGGCCTTCGAGGCCAGGGCGGAGGAGCGGGAGACGCGCGGGTTCATTTCAATGACCACCACGCGGCCGGTGTCCGGTTCGATGGCGAACTGGATGTTGCAGCCGCCGGTGTCGACGCCCACTTCGCGGATGACGGCGATCGCGATGTTGCGCAGCTTCTGGTACTCACGGTCGGTGAGGGTCATGGCCGGGGCCACGGTGATGGAGTCTCCGGTGTGCACGCCCACCGGGTCGAAGTTCTCGATGGAACAGACAACAACCACGTTGTCGTTCTTATCCCGCATCATCTCCAGTTCGTATTCCTTCCAGCCGAGGATGCTCTCTTCGAGCAGGACCTCGGAGGTGGGGCTGTACTGGATGCCGGCACCGGCAATGCGGCGCAGGTCCTCGGCGTTGTAGGCCAGGCCGGAGCCGAGCCCGCCCATGGTGAAGGAGGGCCGGACCACCATCGGGTAGCCCAGTTCCTCGGCGGCGGCGAAGGCCTCGTCCATGCTGTGCACGATGATCGACTTCGCGGATTCGGCGCCGCAGCGCTCGACGACGCCCTTGAACTTTTCGCGGTCCTCACCGAGTTCGATCGCGGCAATGTTTGCCCCGATCAGCTCCACGTTGTACTTTTCCAGCGCGCCGCTCTTATCCAGCGCGATGGCGGTGTTCAGTGCGGTCTGTCCGCCCAGGGTGGGCAGGATGGCGTCGGGGCGTTCCTTGGCGATGATTTTTTCGACCACCTCCGGGGTGATCGGCTCTACGTACGTGGCGTCGGCGAATTCCGGGTCGGTCATGATCGTGGCCGGGTTGGAGTTCACGAGGATGACCCGCAGGCCCTCCTCCTTGAGCACCCGCAGGGCCTGCGTGCCGGAGTAGTCGAATTCCGCGGCCTGGCCGATGACGATCGGGCCGGAGCCGATGACCAGGACGGACTTGAGGTCGGTTCTGCGGGGCATTAGATGCTTTCCTTGCTCTTGCTGGCGGCCATCAGGTCCACGAAGCGGTCGAAGAGGTAGGCGGAGTCGTGCGGTCCGGCGGCAGCCTCGGGGTGGTACTGGACCGAGAAAGCCGGGATGTCCAGGCAGGCGAGGCCCTCGACGACGTCGTCGTTCAGGCTCACGTGGCTGACCTCCACCCGCCCGAAGCGGGCCTCGGGTGCGGTGACGGGCCCGTCCAGCGGGGCGTCGACGGCGAACCCGTGGTTCTGGCTGGTGATTTCCACCTTCCCGGTCCGCCGGTCCATGACGGGCTGGTTGATGCCGCGGTGGCCGTAGCGCAGCTTGTAGGTGCCGAAGCCGAGGGCGCGGCCGAGGATCTGGTTGCCGAAGCAGATCCCGAAGAACGGGATGCGGGCATCCAGCACCTCGCGCAGCAGGTCCACCTGCACGTCGGCGGTGGCGGGATCGCCGGGGCCGTTGGACATAAACACGCCGTCGGCGTTCAGTGCCTTGATGTCCTCGAAGGTGGAGGCCGCGGGCAGCACGTAGGTGCGGATTCCGCGCTCGGCCAGGCGCACCGGGGTCATGGACTTGATGCCCAGGTCTATGGCTGCAACGGTGAACAGCGGTTCGCCGGCCCACCCGTGGTCCGCCGGGTCGATCAGGTAGGCCTCGTCCACGCTGACCTCTTCGGCCAGCCGGGAGCCTTCCATCCCCTGCTGGGCACGGACCTCGGCGAGGAGCTCGGAATCGGGCCGTTCGGCGTCGGATCCGGAGAAGATCCCGGCCTTCATCGCCCCGCGCTCACGCAGGTGCCGGGTCACGGCACGGGTGTCGACGCCGGAGATGCCGACGACGCCCTGCTCCGCGAGCTGCTCCTCCAAGGTGCGCTCGGAGCGCCAGCTGGAGGGGCGGCGGGCCGCGTCGCGCACAATGTACCCGGCCACCCAGATGCGCCGGGACTCGGCGTCGTCGCCGTTCACTCCGGTGTTGCCGATATGCGGGGCGGTCTGGACCACCAGCTGGCGGGCATAGGAGGGATCCGTAATGGTCTCCTGGTACCCGGTCATGCCGGTGGCGAACACTGCCTCGCCAAGGGCCGTTCCCTGCGCGCCGTAGGCACGCCCGCGGAAAGTGCGGCCGTCTTCCAGCATCAGGACGGCGGGAGTGGGATTGATGATTTCGTGCACTGTCACAGTTGTTCCTCGCTAGGGGTGTCCGTTGCCGGCAGGAGTTCGGTAACGGCGCGGACCAGGGGTGTCTTGTCGTCGGCCGAGCGGGTGCGGAAGCCGGTGTCCACACGCTTGGGACCCAGCTGCCACGTCACAATGACCAGCCCGTCCTTCTCGACGAATTTTCCGGCCATCCCGCGTTCCAGGCGGACGCTGCGCAGGTCCGCGCGCGGGATCCAGAGGTCGTCGGCACCGGAACGGGCAAACAGCACGCCTTCGGGGAAGACGGCGGCGGTGGCATTGGACTTTACGCCCAGGCCGTAGAGGGCCACGCGGTCCAGCCAGTCACCGGCGGTGGTGGTGGCCACGTACTGGCCCAGGGCCTGGAAGCCCGGCTCGGACAGTTCGTCCGGCAGGGGCACGGGCCGGGGTGTGTCCTGCTGGCGGCGTCGCCGGCCGCGCCAGCCCAGGGCAAACAGGCCCAGGACGACGACAATGAGGGCAGCCAGGCCCAGGAAGAAAAAGACCAGTTCCATCAGGATTCCTTTGCGGCAGCGGGGTGGGGCGTGTTCAGCCTGCCGTTCAGGACGGTGGGGTGGCCGGCGTAGAAAACCGCTTCGACTCCACCGGGCAGTTCCAGTCCGGCAAACGGACTGTTGCGTCCCTTGCTAGCCATCTTAGAAGGGTCGACCCTTCTTCGCGCAGACGGGTTCACCAATATGACGTTGGCCGGTTCGCCGGCCGCGACGGGCCTGCCCTGCCCGGGTAGCCGGCCGATCAGCGCGGGAGTTGTCGAGGTGACCCGGGCAAAGCCGGCCCAGTCCATCAGCCCCGTGTCGATCATGGCGTGCTGCACCACCGAGAGGGCGGTCTCCAGGCCGGTCATGCCCATCGCCGCCGTCGCCCACTCGCCTTCCTTGTGCTCGCTCGGGTGCGGGGCGTGGTCGGTGCCGACAATGTCGATGGTGCCGTCGGCCAGGCCGCGGCGGACTGCCTGCACATCGGCTTCGGTACGCAGCGGCGGGTTCACCTTGTAGACCGGATCGAAGGTCCGCACCAGTTCGTCGGTCAGCAGCAGATGGTGCGGGGTGACCTCGGCGGTGACCCGGATGCCGCGCTCCTTCGCCCACCGGAGAATCTCCACGGACCCCGCGGTCGAAACATGGCAGACATGCAGCCGGGATCCCGTGTGCCGTGCCAGCAGGACGTCCCGGGCAATGATGGATTCCTCGGCGACGGCGGGCCAGCCGGCCAGCCCCAGGACTGCACTGACTTCGCCCTCGTTCATCTGCGCGTCTTCGGTCAGGCGCGGTTCCTGCGCGTGCTGGGCAATAACGCCGTCGAACGCCTTCACGTATTCCAACGCACGGCGCATCAGCACGGGGTCCGAAACGCATTTCCCGTCGTCGGAAAACACGCGTACCCGGGCACGGGAGTCGGCCATCGCACCGAGTTCGGCCAGCTGCCTGCCTTCCAGGCCCACGGTGACGGCCCCTACGGGACGCACGTCCACCCATCCCGCCCGCTCCCCCAGGCTAAGGACCTGTTCCACCACGCCTGCAGTGTCCGCGACCGGCATGCTGTTGGCCATGGCATGCACAGCGGTGAAGCCACCGAGCGCCGCGGCCCGGGTTCCGGTCGCCACGGTTTCGGCGTCCTCCCGGCCGGGCTCGCGCAGGTGCGTGTGCAGGTCCACCATGCCGGGCAGGGCGATCAGGCCGTCCGCCTCGACCACGGCGGCGTTCCGGGGCACCGGCAGCCCGGAGCCGACGGCGGTGATGATGCCGTCCTCAATGCGGATATCCGCACGTTCGGTGCCGAGCACGGAGGCTCCGCGGATCAGATAGGTTCCGGTGGTGCTCATCGGGGCTGCTCCTCGGCTGTACGTTCGGTGCTGTTCTCTCCGGAGAGCAGCAGGTAAAGGGCGGCCATGCGCACGGAGACGCCGTTGCGGACCTGGTCCAGCACAGTGGAGCGGGGCGAATCAGCCGCACGGGCGGAAATTTCCAGCCCGCGGTTCACCGGACCCGGGTGCATGATGATGGTGTCCGTCAGGCCCAGCGCGTCCAGCCGGTCCAGGCGGACGTCGTCCAGGCCCCACCGGCGGGAATACTCGCGGACGGAGGGGAAGAAGGCCGAATGCATCCGTTCCCCCTGCACCCGCAGCATCATGACCGCATCCGGCCGGGTAGCCAGTGCCTCGTCCAGGTCGTAACTGACCGTGCACGGCCAGCTCTCGACGCCGAACGGCAGCAGCGTCGGCGGGGCCACCAGGGTGACCTCCGCCCCCAGGGTTCGAAGCAGCCACAGGTCCGAGCGGGCAACCCGTGAGTGCAGCACGTCCCCGGCAATGACCACTTTCATGCCCGCCAGGTCCGTGCCGGTGGATTCCGTGCCATGCAGCCGCGCCCAGTGCCGGCGCATGGTGAACGCATCCAGCAGTGCCTGGGTGGGGTGCTCGTGCGTGCCGTCTCCGGCGTTGAGCACGGCCGCATTTATCCAGCCGGAGGAGGCCAGCCGGGCCGGAGCTCCGGAGGAACCGTGCCGGATCACCACGGCGTCGGCCCCCATGGCCGCAAGCGTCTGCGCGGTGTCCTTCAGCGATTCCCCCTTGGAAACCGAGGAACCCCTGGCGGAGAAATTAATGACGTCGGCGGACAGCCGTTTGGCCGCCGCTTCGAAGGAGATCCGCGTGCGGGTGGAGTCCTCGAAGAAGAGGTTCACCACGGTGCGCCCGCGCAGAGCGGGAAGCTTCTTGACTTCCCGCTCCCCCACGGCCGCCATCTGCTCCGCGGTGTCCAGGATGGCCAGGGCATCGTCCCGGCTGAGGTCCAGCGTGGACAAAAGGTGCCTCATGCAGGGCCCTCAATGACCACTTCGTCAGCGGCCGCTTCACCCGTGGCCGCACTGTCGCTTTCGGCCAGCCGCACACGGACCCGTTCGCGGGCAGCGGTGGGCAGGTTCTTGCCCACGTGATCCGCCCTGATGGGCAGCTCGCGGTGGCCGCGGTCCACGAGCACCGCCAGCCGGACAATGCGGGGCCGGCCGAGGTCCACGAGGGCATCGAGCGCGGAGCGGATGGTCCGGCCGGAATACAGGACGTCGTCCACGAGCACCACCACTTTGTCATCGATGCCGGTGACCGGGACACGGGTGGCATGGGGCGGCCGGGTGGGCCTGCGGGCAAGATCGTCCCGGAACATGGTGACATCGAGCTGCCCGGTAATGGCAGCGGGGTCGACGCCGGGGGCCGCCGCCGCAATTTTGGCGGCCAGGCGCCGGGCCAACGGATAGCCGCGGCGCGGAATCCCCATCAGGACCAGGTCCTCCGGGCCCTTGTTGGCCTCGAGAATCTCGTAGGCAATGCGCGTCAGGGCGCGGTCAATATCAGCTGAAGACAAAACAGTACGGCTGGAAATGGAATCATGGGCCGTCATATCCGCTTCCTCCTTCCCCGCCTCACAGGACGGAACTTAAAGGTTGAATGCGGGATCAAGCTATCACAGGGCACGCCGCTGCAGGCGTTGACCGGCGGTAATTGCCGCGGTGCAACTATCCTGTCTGCTATGAGCAGGCCCAGCGCATGAGCGCACCCGGAATCTTCCCCGCCCAGCAGCAGCATCCCGCCCCTCCGGGCTATGGTCCTGCCTACGGCGCCGCACCCGTCCAGGCGTTCTGGTCCCCTCCCGCTCCCCGCCGGGACAAGGGCCTGGCGGCCACCGTGGTGCTGATTGCGCTCTCCGCCGTGGCGCTGGCCTGGGTGGGAATGTTCCTGCTCGACACCCTCGGCCCGCCGGCCTTCATCATCTGCGGGCTCCTCGCCCTGGTGCCCCTGGGCATCTGCGTGCTGGGTATCTGGTGGGTGGACCGGTGGGAGCCGGAACCCCGCAGCAGCCTGGTTTTCTCCTTCCTCTGGGGTGCCGGGGTTTCGGTGGCCATCGCACTGCTGGTCGGCCCCTACTTCACGTTTGCCCTGCTGGAATTGGTTCCGTACGGCTCCGCAGACCTGCTGGGCGCGGTGGTCCAGGCTCCCGTAGTGGAGGAAATCGCCAAGGGCCTGGGCATCCTCCTGCTGCTGCTGGTGCGCCGGCGGATCTTTGACGGGGCCGTGGACGGCATCGTGTTTGCCGCCGCGGTGGCTGCGGGGTTCGCCTTCACGGAAAACATCCTCTATTTCGGCTCGGCGCTGCTGGGGGCCGGTTCCGACACCGTCTACGAGCTCGGGTTTACGTTCATCCTCCGCGGCCTGCTCTCGCCCTTTGCGCATGTGCTGTTCACCGCCTGCACCGGGCTCGCCCTGGGCCTCGCGGCGCGGCGCGCCGGCAACGGATGGATCCTGCCCGCGTTCTTGCTCGGCCTGATCCCCGCAATACTGGGGCACATGCTCTGGAACGGCGGACCGGCCTTGCTGTTCGGTGACTTCTTCCTCTTCTACTTCCTGCTTCAGGTCCCGTTCTTCGCCGCGGCGGTCACGGGCGTGTGGCTGCTGCGCCGCGCCGAGCAGCGCCTGACCCTGCGCCGGCTTCAGGAATACGCCAGGGCGGGCTGGTTCACACCGGCCGAAGTGCTGATGCTGGCCACCGGTGCCGGCCGGCGCCAGGCAATGGTCTGGGCGCGGGCCACCGGGGCCGCCCCGGCCATGAAGGAGTTCATCCGGCGTGCCACGCGCCTGGCACTGACCCGGCAGCAGATAGCGTCCGGCCGGGATGTTCCGGCCAACATGGAGTACGAACTGACCCTGCTGGGCGAGGTTACCGGTATCCGGACCGCCATGCTTGCCGGGCAACGGCGGTAAGCGGCACCTGGACCAAACCGCTCCCAACGCAGAAAAGACCGGCCCCGAGGGGCCGGTCTTTTCGTATCTGCGCGGGTTCTGCCTAGGCCAGCAGGGACGGCTTCAGTTCCTGGAGCCGGCCGAGCAGGCCGTTGATGAAGGCCGGGGATTCGTCCGTGGAGAACGCTTTCGCCAATTCCACGGCTTCGCTGATGGCCACCTTGTCGGGAACGTCGTCGTTGTAGAGAAGTTCCCACGTGCCCAGGCGGAGAATGATGCGGTCCACCGAAGGCATGCGATCAAGCGTCCAGCCCTGCGAATACGTGCTCAGGAACTCATCGATCTGCTCCTGCATCGCAACCACGCCTTCCACCAGGTCCATGGTGTAGGGGTTGATGGTCTGGTCGGTCTTTTCGCGGCGGGCCCGGATGGCGTCGAAGGCAGAAACCGAACGCTGCTCGGCTTCGAACAGGACCTCCAGTGCCCGGGTCCGTGCTTTACTGCGTGCACTCACTCGTTAACGCGTCCCAGGTAGTCGCCGGTGCGGGTGTCAACCTTGACCTTGGTGCCCTGCTCCAGGAACAGGGGCACCTGGATTTCGTAGCCGGTCTCGATGGTGGCCGGCTTGGTGCCGCCGGTGGAGCGGTCGCCCTGCAGGCCCGGCTCCGTGTAGGTGATTTCCATGGTGACCGAGGGCGGCAGTTCGATGTACAGCGGCGAACCTTCGTGGATGGCGATGGTGACCATCATCGACTCCATCATGAAGTTCGCGTTGTCGCCCACGATCTTCCCCGGCACGGTGAGCTGGTCGAAGTCGGAGGTGTCCATGAAGACGTAGTCTTCGCCGTCCTGGTACAGGTACTGGTAATCGCGGCGGTCCACGGTGGCGGTCTCAACCTTGATGCCGGCGTTGAACGTCTTGTCCACTACCTTGCCCGAAGTCACGTTGCGCATCTTGGTACGGACGAACGCACCACCCTTGCCCGGCTTCACGTGCTGGAACTCGATGATGCTCCAGAGGTTGCCTTCAAGCTTCAGCACGGTGCCGTTCTTGATGTCGTTGGTCGTCGCCACAGTTTCTCTTCCGTTGTTCGTCAGTCGTTAGTCAAAGTACGTTTTATTCAAGTCCGTCGACTATTCTACCCGCTCGCGCAGAACCTACAGGCTGAGGCGGATTCCGCCCTGCGGCTCGGAAGCAATCTCCTGGTAGGCGGCGAAGAGCAGGGAGGTGTCAGGGACCTCAAGCATGGACGGTTTCGCCAGCCCGTCCAGCACCACGAAGCGCAGCAGGTCCCCGCGGGATTTCTTGTCCCGGCGCATGCCGTCCAGCAGGGCGGACCAGCGGTCCTTGCGGTACGTCACCGGCAACCCCAGCAAGGACAGGATCTCCTTGTGCCGGTCCGCGGTGGCGTCATCCAGGCGGCCCACCGTCCGTCCCAGTTCCGCGGCGAAGACCAGGCCCACGGACACCGCCGCGCCGTGGCGCCACTGGTAGCGTTCGGCCAGTTCGATCGAATGGCCCAGGGTGTGTCCGTAGTTCAGGAATTCCCGCCGGCCGGACTCGCGCAGGTCGGAGGAAACGATGTCGGCCTTCACCGCGATCGAGCGTTCCACCAGCTCGCGTACGACGGCGGAGCCGCCGTCGGCCACGGCCTCCGGGTTCGCTTCGACCAGGTCCAGGATGGCGGGGTCGGCGATAAAGCCGCACTTGATGACCTCCGCCATGCCGCTGAGCAGTTCATTCTTGGGCAGGGTGGCCAGGGCGTCCAGGTCCGCCAGGACCCCGGCCGGCGGATGGAAGGCGCCCACCAGGTTCTTGCCTTCGGCGGTGTTGATGCCGGTTTTGCCGCCCACGGCGGCATCCACCATGCCCAGCAGGGACGTGGGGATATGCACTACCTTGATGCCCCGCAGCCAGGTGGCTGCCACGAAACCGGCCAGGTCGGTGACGGCCCCGCCGCCCACGGCCACAATGGCGTCGGACCGGGTGAAGTCGTTCTGGCCCAGGACCTGCCAGCAGAAGGAGGCCACCTGGATGTGCTTGCCCTCTTCGGCATCCGGGATCTCGGCGGTGACGGCAGTCAGCCCCGTTGCGGCGAGTTCGTCCCGGACGGTGTCGCCGGTGGTGCGCAGGGCGCGGGGGTGGATGACCAGGACGCGGCGCACCCGCTCACCGAGCATCTCCGGCAGGCGTCCGAGCAGGCCGTTGCCTACGACGACGTCGTAGTTCTCTGCGGGGTTGGCACCGGTCACCTGAATGATTGTGGATTCGGAGGGCATCTAGTCTTCTCCTTTGATGAGGACGGAAGTCAGCCGGTCAATGATGGCCGGAACGGTCAATCCCCTGGTGTCAATGGTGATGTCGGCCAGGGATTCGTATATGGGACGGCGGACGTCCGCCAGCTCCTGCCAGCGCCGGACCGGATCCGGTGCCAGCAGCGGGCGGTGGCCTGCACGGGTGATCCGTGGAAGCACAGTGGCAAGGTCCGTATCCAGAAACACTACAGTGGCTCCGCCGAGCAGCTGCTGCGTCCCCGAGTCCAGCACGGCGCCCCCGCCCAGCGAGATCACCGTGGGGACCCGGGCCTCGAGTGCGGCGGCGACTGTGCGGGCCTCAACCTCGCGGAAATAGTGTTCCCCGTAGGCACTGAACAGGCCGGCGATGGGGCCGTAGCGTGCCACCACTGCCTCGTCCGTGTCCAGGAAGGGCATCTGCTGGCGGGCGGCGAACCCGCGCCCCACCACCGACTTCCCGGCGGCCATAAAGCCCATCAGGACCAGGTGCCGGTCGGAAAGCCGGGACCGGCCGCTGCTAAGGGACATCGGTTCCGGCGGATTCCAGCGACTGCGGGATGGCGGCCAGGTAGGCGTGCAGGTTCCGTGCGGTTTCCGGCACCGAATCGCCGCCGAACTTCTCGATCACGGCTTCGGCCAGGACCAGCGCCACCATGGCTTCGGCAACCACTCCGGCAGCGGGGACCGCACAGACATCGGACCGCTGGTGATGGGCGCGTGCCGGTTCGGACGTGCGTACGTCCACGGTGCGCAGCGCCCGCGGCACGGTGGCAATGGGTTTCATGGCGGCCCGCACCCGCAGCAGCTCGCCGATACTCATGCCGCCTTCGATGCCCCCGGCCCGGTTGCCGGAACGGACCACGCGGCCCTGGGCGTCCTGCAGGATTTCATCGTGGGCAGCGGAGCCGCGGCGGGTGGCGGTGAGGAAGCCGTCCCCCACTTCCACGCCCTTGATGGCCTGGATGCCCATCAGGGCACCGGCGATCCTGGCGTCCAGCCGACGGTCCCAGTGCACGTAGCTGCCCAGTCCGGGCGGCAGTCCGTAGGCCAGCACCTCCACCACTCCCCCGAGCGTTTCGCCTTCCTTGTGGGCGGCATCCACTTCGGCAACCATGGCCGCCGAGACTCCGGCGTCGAAGCAGCGCATCGGATCGGCGTCGAGGGCGTCGACGTCGGCGGGCAGCGGCAGCGCCGAGTCTCCGGGTGCCATCACACCGGCAATACCCACCGTGTGGCTGACCAGTTCAATGCCCAGCTGCTTCAGGAACGCGGACGCAACCGCTCCAAGGGCCACGCGGGTGGCGGTTTCACGGGCACTGGCGCGTTCCAGGACGGGGCGGGCGTCGTCGAAGCCGTATTTCTGCATGCCGGTGAAATCGGCATGGCCCGGACGCGGGCGGGTGAGGGGCGCGTTCCGCGCGGAATCGCCCAGAACAGCCGGATCGACGGGATCCGGGGCCATCACCTGTTCCCATTTGGGCCACTCGGTGTTGCCGATCTCAATGGCGACGGGGCCGCCCTGGGTGAGGCCGTGGCGGACTCCACCGAGGATGCGCACGGCATCCTGCTCGAATTTCATCCGCGCGCCGCGGCCGTAACCGAGCCGGCGGCGGGCCAGGGCAGCGGAGATGCGGGTGCTGTCCACTTCCACTCCCGCAGGGACACCTTCAACAATTCCAACCAGTGCAGGGCCATGGGACTCACCGGCGGTCAACCAACGCAACATGCTTTCAATACTGCCATGCCCGGCGCGGGCGTTCAGCGCCGCAGTATTCCCGCTGCGTCACACATGGCGTTTGTGACGCCGGGTTCGTCAAAGAAGGCATCGCCGGTGAAAAGCTTCACCTGTTCCACTGCCTGGTAAAGCAGCATCTCAATGCCCGGTGCCACGGTTCCGCCCAGCCCGGACCAGACGGAGGCGAGCCGGCTTGGCCACGGGTCGTAGGCGGCGTCCAGGAGGATGGCACCCGGCCGCACTCCGGGGATGGTGTCCGCGAGCCCGTCGGCGCCCCGCGGCGGCAGTGTGGAGATCACGACGTCGGCTTCCGTGCAGGCGGCGGCGGCCTCTGCCCAGGGGCGTGGGCGGACCGCGATACCCGTCGCCAGGCCCGCTTCCAGAACTCCCGCCCGGCCCGCCGCCGCTTCGGGGAAGCGCCGCGCGCACACCTCAACGCCTGCCGGGTCCAACTGCGCCAGGGCGGCAACGGCCGCGCATGCGGTCCCTCCGGCGCCCAGCACCAGGGCGCGGGGCCGGAGGCCGATGCCCGCGTGCCGCAGCGCACCGACAATCCCGGCCACGTCGGTGTTGTGGCCTACCAGGAGGGTGCGGGAGTTCTCCCGGCGAAAAGTCACGGTGTTCAACACTCCGAGTGCCTGCACCAGCGGCCGGACCTCGTCCATCTGCTCCACCATGACCGCCTTCAGCGGCATGGTGACGGACAGGCCGGTCCAGCCTGCCTGCCCGCGGACGGAGGCCGCGAATTCCGCGGCCTCCTCTTCGCGTACGTCAATTGCCTCGTAACTGCATTCGAACCCGAGGTAGGCGTACGCGGCCCGGTGCAGCTGCGGGGACCGGGAATGGCTGATCGGGTGCCCCAGGACGGCTGCCCGCCGCAGGGTCTGATCCACCTATCCGCACCGCCCGGGCTTCTGTGTGCTGCACCAGTTCTGGTATTCCTCCACGTACTTGGCGTGCTCGGCCAGGGTGGAGGAGAACTTGGTTTCGCCCGTGTCGAGGTTGACGGTGACCCAGTAGTAGTACGGGACATCGGACGGGTTGGCTGCCGCGTCAATGGCCTCCCGGCTCGGGGAACCGATCGGGCCGACGGGCAGGCCGGGGTTGGCGTACGTGTTGTACGGATTGGACTTGTCGGCCTTTTCCTCGGGGGTGAGTTCGTAGCTCTTGCGTCCCAGGCCGTAGGTCACCGTTGCATCGGACTGGATCAGCCCGTTGGTTTCCTTGTTGTCCGGGCCGAGGCGGTTCTCGATGGAACCGGCAACGGAACCGTAGTCGGCTTCCCCGGCCTCGGCCTGGATGATGCTGGCTTTGGTCAGGATCCGGTATTGCTCGGCGGGGTCGGTGATACCGGCCTCTTCGAGCTGGGCGAAGGTGTTGTCCACCATCTCGGTGATGATCGCCGTCGCGTCCATTTCGACGTCGAACCGGTATTCGCCCGGGTGCAGGTAGCCCTCAAGGCTCACTGCTTCAGCGGGGAGGCCGAACTGCTGCGGGTTCGCGGCCAGGGCCTGGAACTCCGACAGCGGGATCCGGGTGGAGGTGTTCAGGACCTCAAAGACCTCGTTCTGGCGCAGGTCGCGTGCCACGGCAGCGTAGTGCACCTGGCTGCCGCCGTCTCCGAGCAGGGCGTCCACGGCGGCGGAGGAGGACATCTGGTATTTCATCTCATACGTTCCGGGCTGGATTTCCCGTCCGTCCGACTGCGCGGTGAAGGCGTTGATGAATTCCTTGGAAGTGGCGACGATGTCTTCGGCTTCAAGCTTGCCGCCAATCAGCAGCGGACCGTCGCCCTCGGCGACGGTAAAGGCTATGGTGCCTTTGCCGGCGCCCTCGTAATCCTGGATCTCATTCATGCCCAGCAGGTCCCGGAGGAACATGATGAGGCCGAAGATCACCCCGGCGAAGACGGCGAGTACGGTGATCATCACGATGGTGCGGCGACGGCGGCGACGCTGCTTTTCGCGGCTCGGGCGCTGGCTCCTGCGGCTGGGCAGGTCCGATGGTTCCTCGAAGAACTGGCCCACGGGCAGTTGGTTGCTGCCTCCCTGTCCGGGCAAATGGTCAGGTTCAGCCATGGCCGGGTACTCGGGATATCTGTGGCTCACGGCGTGATACCGCCTTCGCGCTCGATGTCCTGCGAAATTTCGAACTCCTCAGTCGGGGCCGGCACCCCGCCGCTTTCGCGGCGCGGCCGGCGCAGTGTAACCAGCTCCCCTACGTCCCTGTTCAGGGATCGTTGTGTGTCAATAGACTGCTGCAGAATCGCCACAGCTGCTGCTTGATCAACCACTGTACGGTGATTCCGGCTGTTCATTCCAGCTTCACGCAGGGAACGGTGCGCGGAAACGGTAGTCAGGCGTTCGTCCACCAGCCGCACCTGCTGGTCCTGCCCGGCATCCGCCAGGGCCCGGACCAGTGTCTGCGCGTAGTCGCGCGCCATCTGCGTGGAGGCCGTTTCGCCGCCGCCCAGGCTGCGGGGCAGGCCGACAAATATTTCCACGGCCCCCCGCTCCGCAGCTTCACGAACCACCACACGGATGTCGCTGTTCTTCTTCGCGTCCCGCTTCAGCGTCCTGACCGGCATGGCCAGGACGCCGTCGGGGTCGCTGGCTGCGAGGCCGACCCGAACCAGGCCGACGTCGACGCCCAGCTTCACCCCGTGCAGACGAGCCAAGTTAGGCCCGCCCCGCCACGGCTTCGCGGATGGCCGTGAGGGCATCCGGAATCCTGCCGGCGTCGGAGCCGCCGCCCTGGGCGACGTCGTCCTTGCCGCCGCCGCCGCCGCCGAGCACACCGGCGGCAACCTTGACGAGTGCACCGGCCTTGACGCCGGCACCGCGGGCACCCTCGTTCGTGGCCACAATCACCACGGGACGGTTGTTGGACACACCGGCCACGGCCACGGCGGCGGGTTCGCTGCCCAGCCGGGAGCGCAGGTCAAGGGCGAGGGTGCGCAGGTCATCCGCTCCCCCGACCTCGCCGGCGTTGTGGGCCAGGAGCCGGACGCCGTCGATGTCCACTGCGGAACCCACGAGGGCGGCAGCGGAGGCGGCCAGCTGTTCGCGGCGCAGCCTTTCCAGTTCCTTCTCCGTGGACTTCAGCTTCGCCAGGGTAGCGGCAAGGCGGTCCGGCAGCTGGGCCGACGGAACCTTGAGCATTTCCGAAAGCTCGTTGACCAGGGCGCGCTCGGCGGCGAGGTGGCGGAAGGCGTCCATACCCACGAACGCTTCGACGCGGCGGTTGCCGGAGCCCACGGACTGCTCCCCCAGCAGCGTCAGGCTGCCGATGCGGGAGGTCGACGCGACGTGCGTGCCGCCGCAGAGTTCCCGGGACCAGTCGCCGTTCATCTCCACGACCCGCACCGTGTCGCCGTAGGCTTCGCCGAACAGGGCGGTGGCGCCCAGGGCCTTGGCCTCGGCCAGGGACATGATTTTGGTCTCGACCTGGTAGTTGCTGCGGATCGCAAGGTTGGAGACCTCTTCGATCTCGGACTTCGCAGCATCGGACAGGCCCTCGCCCCAGGAGAAGTCGAACCGCAGGTAGCCGGCCTTGTTAAAGGAGCCGCGCTGCAGCGCTTCCGGGCCGAGGATCTGGTGCAGGGCGGCATGCACGATGTGCGTACCGGAGTGCGCCTGCTCGGCCTCGTGGCGGCGCTGGGCATCGACGGCGGCCAGGACGCTGGCACCCGCGGCAATTTCGCCCTCGCGGACAATCGCCTTGTGCACGCTCAGTCCCTTGACCGGACGCTGCACGTCCTGCACCTCGAGGACGAACCCGTCGCCGGTGATCAGGCCGGTATCGGCGGCCTGGCCGCCCGCTTCGGCGTAGAACGGCGTCTCATCCAGCACCAGGGAGATTTCCGAACCCTGGCCGGCGTATTCCACCCGGGAGTCCCCGGAGATGATCCCGCGGACCTTGGATTCGGTCTTGAGCTCGTCGTAGCCCGTGAACACGGTGGAGCCGGCAGCCAGCAGTTCGTTGAACACGGACATGTCGGCGTGCCCGTGCTTCTTTCCGCGGGCGTCGGCCTGGGCGCGCTTGCGCTGCTCGGACATCAGCGACCGGAAGCCGGCTTCGTCCACCTTCAGTCCCGCTTCCTCCGCCATTTCCAGCGTGAGGTCGATGGGGAAACCGTACGTGTCGTGCAGGGCGAAGGCCTCTTCGCCGCTGAGGGGGGCGCCCGCGGCCTTGGAGACCTTCACGGCCTCTTCCAGGCGCTCGGTGCCGGAGGCGATGGTGCGCAGGAACGCCTTTTCCTCCGCGTAGGCAATCCGGCTGATCCGGGCGAAGTCGGCTTCGACCTCGGGGTAGGTGCCCTTCATTGCGTCACGCGAGACGGGCAGCAGTTCCGGCAGCACGGCCGTTTCCACCCCGAGCAGGCGCATGGCGCGCACGGCCCGGCGGATCAGGCGGCGCAGCACATAGCCGCGGCCTTCGTTCGACGGGCTCACGCCGTCGGAAATCAGCATCAGGGCGGAGCGGATGTGGTCGCCCACCACGCGCATCCGGACGTCGTCCGTGTGGTGCGGATCGGACGGGTCTTCGGCGCTGGTGTAGGTCTTGCCGGAAAGTTCGGCGGCCTTGTCCAGCACGGGACGGACCTGGTCCGTTTCATACATGTTCTCGACGCCCTGCAGGATCATGGCGAGGCGTTCCAGGCCGAGGCCGGTGTCGATGTTCTTCTGCGGCAGCTCGCCGGCGACGTCGAAGTCCGTCTTGGAGCGCACGGCGGAGAGCTGGTACTGCATAAAGACCAGGTTCCAGATCTCGATGTAGCGCGTCTCGTCTACTGCCGGGCCGCCCTCCTGCCCGTAGGCGGGGCCGCGATCGTAGTAGATCTCGGAGCAGGGGCCGCCGGGGCCGGCCTGTCCGGTGTTCCAGTAGTTGTCGGCCTTGCCGGTGCCGATGATGCGTTCGTTGGGGATGCCGATCTTGTCCCGCCAGATGGCGCGTGCTTCGTCGTCGCGCTCGTCGCCGTCTTCGTAGACGGTGACCCAGAGCCGCTGCGGGTCCAGGCCGTAGCCGCCCTTCTCGACGTCGGAGGTCAGCAGATCCCAGGCGTAGGTGATGGCTTCTTCCTTGAAGTAGTCACCGAAGGAGAAGTTGCCGGCCATCTGGAAGAAGGTGCCGTGGCGGGCGGTCTTGCCCACTTCTTCAATGTCCGCGGTGCGGATGCACTTCTGCACGCTGGTCGCGCGGCTGTACGGAGCCTTTTCGCGGGCAGTCAGGTAGGGGATGAACGGCACCATGCCGGCCACGGTGAACAGCAGCGAGGGATCGTTGGAAACGAGTGACGCCGAGGGCACCACCGTATGCCCTTTATCGCTGAAGTAATCCAGCCAGCGGCGTGCAATCTCGTGGGACTTCATGGTGCTTCTATACCCTTCCGGTAATGATTATTCAGCCTGCAGGACTGCGTGCCTGGTGCTGTGCTGCGGGGAACGAAGAGGTGCCGGCGCTTAGCGGCGCGTGGACCTCAGCGTCTCGGCAACGTTGTCCGTGTTGTCCAGGCCCAGGGCAGCGCGCAGTTCACCTTCGCGCTGGCCCATGCCTTCGCGCAGGGCTTCGGCGAAGCCCTGCACCACACCCGCGGCGGAATCAACGGCACGGTTGATGCCCGCCTGGCTCAGGCTGGTCTTGGCCTCGGTGACCCGGCGGACAGCGATCACGCCGATGGCGACGCCGATGGACATCCAAAATACGCGCTTGATCATGGCTGGCTCCTGTAGTTGTGTAGGTTTGCTTAGCGGCTGCGCCGGCCGCGGCCGGCCGTCCTGCGGGAGGCAAGGGCGGAGCGGACGCCGTAGCTGAACGCCGAAACCTTGATCAGCGGGGAGCCCACGGTGGCGGCCACCAGGGAGGACAGTGCGGACAGGTTCGCCGTCGCATCGGAGACGTTCGAGGAGATGCCGTCCACCTTCTGCAGCTGCTGGTTGGTGGTGGACACCGTCGTGGTGACCTCGTCGATCAGCGGCGTGGTTTCCTCGCTGAGGGTACGGATGGCACCGCGCATCTCGTCAAAGACCTTCCCCAGTTTCCAGATGGGAACGGCCAGCAACGCGACCAATACGGCAAACACACCGGCCGCGATCAGACCGGCTATATCTCCACCCGACATGGGACTCCTTTTACGCAAAAAATTGTGGTTCGCATCCCCGTGGCCGGTTCTGCCTTGGTGCCCCTGCCTGGATACGGCGAAAGACCCCGGTATGTACCTTACCTACTGCAGCGCCGCGGCACTTACTTTTGCCGTGTGCGCCACTCGGGGACATCTGCCCCCGGACAACGGAACAGCCCGCGGCACAGGGCCGCGGGCTGAACAGTAAACGGAGTTTTTACCGTTATTAGCGTGCGTAGTATTCCACCACGAGCTGCTCTTCGCAGGTCACGGGGACTTCCGAGCGCTTCGGGCGACGCACGAGGCGTGCCTGCAGCTTGTCCAGGGAAACATCGAGGTAACCCGGAACGGCGGGCAGGACGTCGCGGTGGGCGCCGGCTGCGGCAACCTGGAACGGCGTCATGGTCTCGCTGCGCTGGTGCACGTGGATGAGCTGGCCTTCGGAAACGCGGAAGGACGGACGGTCCACGCGGGCGCCGTCAACCATGATGTGGCGGTGCACAACCAGCTGGCGGGCCTGGGCGATCGTGCGGGCGAAGCCGGCACGCAGCACGAGTGCGTCGAGACGCATTTCGAGCAGTTCGATCAGGTTTTCACCGGTCAGGCCGGCGGTGCGGCGGGCTTCTTCGAAGACACGGGTCATCTGTGCTTCGCGGATGCCGTACTGGGCGCGCAGACGCTGCTTTTCGCGCAGACGTACCGCGTAGTCGCTGTCCTGCTTGCGACGGGCGCGGCCGTGCTCACCCGGGGGGTAAGGCCGACGCTCGAAGTACTTAGCTGCCTTGGGGGTCAAAGCAATGCCGAGGGCGCGCGATGCGCGTGCCTGACGGCGTGCACGTGTGTTGTTAGCCACGTTCACCTTTCACTGTTTGGCGGTTTGGCCACGGCGGTAAAGCGTGCCGTGACTGCTGCGAAATATGCTGGCCTCCATTAGGGAGAGCTCCGGCCAACCGCTGCCGTCTGCTACAGCCGAGGGTGTCGAAATCGACAACCGGCTTGCCAGTCAACCATCAATGCTAACACGCACCGCGGGACCTGCCGGGCAGGGCGCATCCCGGGCAGGTCAGGACTTCTCGCCCCGGATGATTCCCCGCAGCCGCTCCAGCCTTGCGGAGATGTCCCGCTCCACGCCGTTGCCGGTGGGCTCGTAGTAGTTCTTTCCCACCAGGTCATCGGGGGCGTACTGCTGGCGTGCCACCCCGTGCGGGGAATCGTGCGAATAGACGTAGCCCTTGCCGTGCCCCAGCTGTTTGGCACCCGGGTAGTGTGCATCACGCAGGTGGGACGGTACGCCCTGCCCGCGTCCGGCCCGGACATCGGCGATGGCAGCGTTGATGCCCATATAGGCAGCGTTCGATTTCGGCGCCGTGGCAATATGCACCACGGCCTCCGCGAGGATGATCCGCCCTTCCGGCATGCCGATCAGCTGCACGGCCTGCGCCGCGGCGACGGCCGTCTGCAGCGCCGTCGGATCGGCCATGCCCACATCCTCCGACGCGGAGATGATCAGCCGCCGGGAAACGAACCGCGGGTCCTCCCCCGACTCCAGCATGCGGGCCAGGTAGTGCAGCGCGGCGTCGACGTCGGAACCGCGGAGGGACTTGATGAACGCGCTGGTGATGTCATAGTGCTGGTCCCCCGCGCGGTCATAGCGCAACGCCGCAACGTCCAGGGCCTCTTCGGCGTGCTTCAGCGTGACTTCCGGGATGTCGTCGCCGTCGGCCTTCTCGGAGTACGCGACGCCGGCCGCAGCCTCGAGCGCGGTCAGGCCGCGGCGGGCGTCCCCCGCGGCCAGCCGGACCAGGTGCTCGAGCGCCTCGGCGTGAAGCGTGACGCGTCCGGCCAGTCCGCGTTCATCCTCGACGGCGCGCTGGAGCAGGGCGGCGATGTCTTCCTCTGTCAGCGGTTTCAGGGTGAGCAGCAGCGACCGGGACAGCAGCGGGGAGACCACGGAGAAGGAGGGGTTCTCGGTGGTGGCGGCCATCAGGACCACCCACCGGTTCTCCACGCCCGGCAGCAGTGCGTCCTGCTGGGCCTTGTTAAAGCGGTGGATCTCGTCCAGGAAGAGGATGGTGGTCACCCCGTGCAGGTCCCGGTCCGTCAGGGCCTGCTCCATGACCCGGCGAACGTCCTTAACGCCTGCCGTGATGGCGGAGAGTTCCACGAACTTGCGTCCGGCGCCGCGGGCGACGACGTGCGCGAGCGTGGTCTTGCCGGTTCCGGGCGGCCCCCACAGCATGACCGAGGAGGGACCGGCGGGGTTGCGTTCGTCAGCGGAGGACGCCAGCGTGCGCAGCGGCGAACCCGGACCGAGCAGGTGCTGCTGGCCCACCACCTCGTCCACTGTCCGCGGGCGCATCCGGACCGCCAGGGGGCTGCGCGGCCGTATCCTCGCGCCCGGGCTGTCCCCGGCGTCGTCGAACTCCGCGTCGTCGTCTCCGCCAACGCTGAACAAATCATTCCCCGGCAAACCATTCACGCTTCAAGGCTACTCGTGCCGTAACCTGAGCTGGTCCACCCCCTTTTTCCTTGAAAGCAGGCCCCGCCGTGCCCGGCTCGCGCACCACCTATGTTCCCGCCGAGCGGCTGCCCGGCTGGCTGGAACGGTTCGAGGCCAGCCAGGGTCCCCTGGAGTTCCTGCCCGAAACCGACGGCCTCCGGGTCCGTGCGGTATCCGGCGCCGAGGCCCGGCTCCTGGGTCCCTGGCCTGCCGACGGCCGCCCCGGGCGGGGAGCCAACGACATCGAACGCCTCACCTCGCTGGCCGGGCAGGCCCGGACACTGGGCCTGGTGCTGGTGCGCCGGGGCGGATATGCCGTAGGGGCGGCACGGGAAGGGAGGCTGCTGGCTTCGAAAACCGGCTCGTCCAACAGCCGCCGTGCCAACGCGGCCGACGCCCTGGCTGGAGCCGCCGCGGAGCAGGCAGCGGCAGTATTCAGCAGTGCGGCTCCTGAATATCTGGTCTTCGGCGGCGACCGGATGCTGGCCGGGCAGGTGGCCGGACGGCGGGAGTTTGCGCGCTGGGCACGGCTCCCCCGGCTGCGTCCCTTGGACGTCGCGGACCCCAAAGCAGCGGTGCTGGAGCAGGCGGCCCGGGACGCGGCGTCGGTCTTTATCCGGGTCACCCTGCCCTAGGAACGGTTACTGCCCGCCTAGGCGCGCGACCACAACCGCGGCCGGCTCCGGCACTGCCGACCGGTAGCCGGTTCCGGCCCAGAGACTGGTGCCGTGCGGATCTGCGGCGGCTGCGGCCTGCGCCCGGAGCCCCTTGGTCATCTGGTTGACCAGCGGGTACGCGGCCGGAGCGTCAGGATGGCTGGCCATAAACCGGTTGGCGAGTCCGCGTGCGGTGCGGCCGGAGAAGGCCCGGGTCAGTGCGGTCTGCGTAAACTGCGGATCCTGCAGGGCCGCCCGGTGCACGGCGGCGGTCCCGGCCTCCGGGCTCAACAGCAGCGCGGTTCCAACCTGTACTGCATCGGCGCCGGCAGCGCGCAGGGCACGCGCGTCTGCGGAGGTGCGGATTCCTCCGGCGGCAATGAGTTCGACGCCGGATCCAACCCCGCTGCCGGCGCCGCGCACCGCACGCACCAGTTCCGCCAGCGGCTGCGTTGGCACGTCCGCCGCGGCGTCGAACGTGCCGCGGTGGCCGCCCGCCTCCGGTCCCTGCAGGCACAGGATCCGTGCACCGGCGGAAACGGCCAATGCTGCTTCCCCGGCGGTGGTCACGGTGACCACGACGGCGGTGCCTGCATCCCGGAGCGCGGTAATAACGTCCCTGCCGGGCAGGCCGAAGGTAAAGGACACCACGGGAACCAGCAGGCGGAGGACCAGGTCGAGTTTGGTGTCCCAGCCGTCCTCGTCCTCCGGGTCCGGCAGCGGCAGCAGCTCCGGCGGGTAGTCCCGGGCCAGCTGCTCCCGGTAGGCCAGGGCGGCAGCGACCTGCCGGGACGTGCCGGAACCGCCGGTATTCGCGGCGTCCGGGACGAAGAGGTTCACCCCGAACGGCTTTCCGGTCAGCTCCCGGGCCGCAGTGATTTCGGCGGCCACGGCCTCGGCGGTTTTATAGCCCGCAGCCAGGAATCCCAGCCCGCCGGCGTTGCTGACCGCCGCGGCCAGCGCCGGAGTGGACGGCCCGCCGGCCATGGGCGCCCCGACCACGCCGTGCGGCAGGGACTTCAGCGTAAACACGGCCGGCGGTTACAGCTTGACGGTGCCGTCGATGCAGGTGGCGGTTTCCCCGCCGACCCAGATCCTCCGGTCCCGGGTAAAGATCCGCACCAGTCCGGAACGTTCCAGCACGGTGCCCTGCGTAACGGTGTAGCGGTCCGGTGCGAGCCCGGCGCCGATCAGCCACTGCGCCAGTCCGGCGTTGAGGCTGCCTGTAACGGGATCCTCCGGCACACCGTGACCTGGCGCGAAGGCGCGGACTTCGAAGTCCGTTTCCTCGCCGTCGCTCTTCGGCCCGATGACCCCTACGGCCAGGGAGCCCATGGCCGCGGCATCCGGGGTCAGGGACAGTACCGTATCGGCGTCCTTCAGGAGCAGGCCCAGCCAGCCGGGGCCGTTGTCAATCCAGTTTGAAGCGGAGACCTGGTCCCGGCTGATGCCAAGGGCATCCACCGCCTGCTTCAGCACGGCGTCCTCCAGCTCGCCCGAGCGGATCAGCGGCGGCGCCCCGAACGCGGCCATGCCGGCCGAGGCGTGCAGGGTCACCAGCCCCACTCCGCATTCGGAGATCACGACGCCGGGATAGTGCGGGATGTTCCCGGCCTCCAGCCACGCGTGGCAGGTGCCCAGAGTGGGGTGTCCGGCAAAGGGGATCTCTCCCCCGGGCGTGAAGATCCGGACCTTATAGTCGGCGCCGTCCTGTGTGGGAGGCAGCACGAAGGTGGTCTCCGACAGGTTGGTCCACCGGGCAAAGGAAGCCATGGCAGCGTCGGATAAACCGTCTGCGTCGAGTACCACGGCTACCGGGTTGCCCAGGTAGGGCTTTGTGCCGAAAACGTCGACCTGCTTGAACCAGCGATCTCTCATGCCCAAACACTATCGGGTGCCGGCGCCGGACTGTCCAGCGGAAGCGGGTATGTCCAAGCGGGTTAAAGCACGGTACCCGGCCGCATCTGCGACCGGGTACCGACTGCGGTGGGAAATTATGCTTCCTTCGCGGGTGCTTCCTTGTCCTTCTTGGCCTCCGGCTTGAAGTCCACGCCGGCTTCCCTGCGCTGCTGCGGCGTGATCGGGGCCGGAGCCTGGGTCAGCGGGTCGAAGCCGCCGCCGGACTTCGGGAAGGCGATGACGTCGCGGATGGAATCGGTGCCGGCCAGCAGGGCCACCACGCGGTCCCAGCCGAAGGCGATGCCGCCGTGGGGCGGGGCGCCGTACTTGAAGCCCTCAAGCAGGAATCCGAACTTCTCCTGTGCGTCCTCCTGCGAAAGGCCCATGACCTTGAAGACGCGTTCCTGCACGTCGCGCTGGTGGATACGGATGGAACCGCCGCCGATTTCGTTGCCGTTGCAGACAATATCGTAGGCGTAGGCCACAGCCGACTCGGGATCCGTGTCGAAGGTGTCCATGAATTCGGGCTTGGGCGAGGTGAACGCGTGGTGCACGGCGGTCCAGGCGCCGCCGCCCACTGCCACGTCACCGGCTGCGACAGCAGCGGAGGCCGGTTCGAACATGGGCGCGTCAACAACCCAGACGAACGCCCAGTCCTTGGGATCGATCAGGCCCGTGCGGTGGCCGATCTCCACGCGGGCGGCGCCGAGCAGGGCACGTGCCTCGCTCTTTTCACCGGCTCCGAAGAAGATACAGTCTCCCGGCTTGGCGCCGACCTTCCCGGCGAGGTTTTCACGCTCGAAGTCGGTCAGGTTCTTGGCGACCGGACCGGTCAGCGTGCCGTCTTCCTGGATCAGCACGTAGGCCAGGCCCTTCGCGCCGCGCTGCTTGGCCCATTCCTGCCAGGCGTCGAGGGTGCGGCGTGCCTGCGAGGCACCGCCCGGCATCACCACGGCGCCCACGTACGGAGCCTGGAAGACGCGGAAGGTGGTGTCCTTGAAGAACTCGGTGAGTTCCGTCAGTTCCAGGCCGAAACGCAGGTCCGGCTTGTCGGAGCCGTAGCGGGCCATGGCGTCCGCGTAGGTCATGCGCGGGATGGGGGTGGTGATGTCGACGCCGATCAGCTTCCACAGCGACTTCACGATCTGCTCGCCCAGGGCGATGATGTCGTCTTCTTCCACGAAGCTGGCCTCGATGTCCAGCTGCGTGAATTCCGGCTGGCGGTCCGCGCGGAAGTCCTCATCGCGGTAGCAGCGGGCAATCTGGTAGTACTTCTCGAAGCCGCCCACCTGGAGCAGCTGCTTGAACAGCTGCGGGGACTGCGGCAGCGCGTACCAGGAACCCGGGGCCAGGCGTGCGGGAACCACGAAGTCGCGGGCACCCTCGGGGGTGGAGCGCGTCAGCGTGGGGGTTTCGATTTCCACGAAACCTTCGTCGTGCAGCAGCTCGCGGGCCACGCGGTTGGCTTCGGAGCGCAGGCGCATGGCCGCGGCCGGTGCCGGGCGGCGCAGGTCCAGGTAGCGGTGGCGCAGGCGGGCTTCCTCGCCGACCTCCACATGCTCGTCAATCTGGAACGGCAGCGGGTCGGAGGTGTTCAGGATGACGACGTCGTCCGCGATCACCTCGACTTCGCCGGTGGCCAGCGCCGGGTTTTCGTTACCCTCGGGCCGCTTCTGCACGGTGCCGGTGATCTGCAGGACGTACTCGTTGCGCAGGCCGTGGAAGACATCCTCTTCACGCACCACAACCTGGGCCACGCCCGAAGCGTCGCGGAGGTCGAGGAAGGCAACGCCGCCGTGGTCGCGCCGTCGGGCGACCCAGCCTGCGAGAGTAACGGTCTGTCCAATATGCTCGGCCCTCAGGGAACCAAGGGCATGAGTGCGCAGCACAGCTGTCCTTTCGAGAAACTTGCGGAAACCACTGTTTCCGCCCATTGTAAATACACGGTCTTCTTGAGAGTTTACCGGTGAACCGACCCCCGCCCCGCCACGTACCTACCGATTGGACGCCCTGTTGTCCGGCACTACCCAGCCGCGTGTTCCCCTGGGCGGCTTTGATGCCACCACTGCCGGCCTAGGCTCCATCGTCGGTGCCGGAGCGTTTGTTGCCTTCGCCCCGGCTGCCGCCGCCGCTGGTCCGGCACTGGGCGCGGGCCTCGGGATAGCGGCCTTTGTGGCCTTCCTCTGCGGCCTCTCCACGTTCCAGCTCAGCCGGGCAGTATCGCGGCGCCTTCCCGAGGACCAGGGCGGGGATGAAACGGCACGAACGGCTGCGCGGATCCTGCTGGGACCCTACAGCGGTTTCCTTTCCGGCTGGACCCTGATCTGGGCGCTGATGCTCTCCTCCGCGGTGCTGGCCCTGGCGTTCGGCGCGTATGCCTTCCCGGAGCACCCCCGGGTGGGCGGCGCGGGCGCCGTGGCGGCGATGGCCGTGGTGAACCTGCTGGGCTTCAGCCGGAGTTCCTGGGTCACCCGCTTCATTGTGGCCTTCGTCTTCAGTGTCCTGGCGTTCACCGTGGTGGTGCTCTTCAACGAGGCACCCCACCAGCCGGTACGGGTGGGCGCCGAGATCGAGGCGTCCGTCTCCGGGGTGCTGCAGGCGGCCGGGCTGCTGTTCTTCCTTTTCTCCGGTTACACGCGGCTGGCCACGATGGGCTCCGGTGTGCGCAATCCCTCACGAAACCTGCCCATCGCCATCCCCGCGGCCCTGGCCGTTGCCTTCGCGCTCTACTGGTTTATGGGCTCCTCAATGCTTGCCTACTACGGGGCGGCGGCACTTTCCGCGGAAACCGCTCCCCTGCTGGATCCGATGCAGAGCGTCGGCGCCGATGTGGGTACGGGAGCCGTTGTCATTGCGGTCACCGCCGCTGCCCTGGGCGGCCTGTGGTCTCTGCTGGAATCGGCCAGCCGGACCGCGTCCGCCATGGCCTCCGACCGTGACCTGCCATCAGTCTTCTCCGCTTCCCGGAACTCCCGCACGGGGCCCGTCCCCTGGGCAGCCCAGGCCGCGGCCGCCGTCGTCGTCCTGCTGCTTGTAGTGTTCGGCGAACTGGACGGGCTGCTGGGGATGGCTTCCTTCGCGCTGCTGTTCTATGCGGCCATCACCGCCGTGTGTGCGTTCTCACTGAAGGACCGCACGCGCTACGCGCCCCGGATCCTCAACCTTGCCGGAGCGGCCGGAGCGCTGCTGCTGGCCCTGGCGCTGCCCCCGCTGTCCATCAGCCTGACCCTGATCATCCTGGTGGCCGGACTGGTGGTCCGGCTGAGCTTCCGCCGACCGCGCTCTTCCAAGACCCCGCCGGCGCTCTAGCCTGCTTCGGGTCCTGCTGCCGCCCACGCACGGATTTCTACCAGCAGTTCGTCGCGGCGTTCCGCGGACGCGAACGATGCTTCGATGGAATCCGCCGCGAGCCGGGCGAGCTGTGCCCGGCTCAGGCCGAAGGCTTCCTGCGCGGTGCGGAACGCATCATCCACGTAGCCTCCGAAATACGCCGGATCGTCGGAGTTCACCGAAATGTTCAACCCGTGATCGAGCATCTGCGGCAGGGGATGCTGCGCCAGGCTCTCCACGGCCTGCAGGCGTACGTTGGAGAGCGGGCAGATGGTCAGCGGGATTTTCTCGCGGACCAGCCGCTCCACCAGGGCCGGGTCATCCAGGCAGGTAATGCCGTGGTCGATCCGGTCTACCAGGAGCAGGTCCAGGGCCTCCACGATGTAGGTGGGCGGCCCCTCCTCTCCGGCATGGGCAACGGTCCTCAATCCGGCCTCCCGCGCCCTCCGGTACAGCTCGACGAACCACGACGGCGGGTTCCCCACTTCCGCCGAATCCAGGCCTATCGCAATGATCGGCGCGTCCATGGCCAGCAGCTCCTCCAGGACCTCCAGCGCCTCAGCCGCCGGGCGGTCACGCAGGAACGCGGCGATCAGCCCGGTGGAGATGCCGAATTCCTCCTCGCTGCGCTCCAGCACCGAGCAGACGCCGCGGACGGAGGTCTCCAGGGGAATCCCGCGGATCAGGTGCGCCTGCGGGTCCATCATCATCTCCACATGCCGCACCCCGGCGGTGGCTGCCCGCCGCAGGTAGGCGCGGGTCATGTCGGCGAAGTCCGCCTCTGTGCGCAGGACGTCCATGTTGGCGTAGTACAGGTCCAGGAAGGACTGCAGGTCCGTGAAGCGGTAGCGTGCGCGGAGGTCCTCGAGCCCGGCGTAGGGCAGGTCGATGCCGTTACGCGCGGCCAGGTCGAAGATCAGCTCGGGTTCCAGCGTCCCTTCAATGTGCAGATGGATTTCGGCGCAGGGCGGAGTGGGAAGCAGATCAGCGGTCATGGCTAAACCCTAGGACTGTGCCTGTTCCCGCTAACAGTGCCTTTCGCCAAGTCCGCCCCGCAGAAGTCCGCGGGCCGCGGCCGTCAGGGCCGCTAGGGCGCCTGCACCCGGGCCACCTGCACGGTGAGGTCCTCGGCCGGCGGCGTCCAAAGGGCCGGATCTGCGGGGACCTGCTCGCCTGAGCGGATGTCCTTGACTTCGTGGCTGCCGTCTTCGGCGGTAAACCAGACGAACGGGATGCCCCGGCGGTCGGCGAACTTGATCTGCTTGCCGAACTTTTCCGCCTTCGGTGCCACCTCCACGGAGATGCCCCGGCTGCGCAGCTGCGCAGCGATGTCCTGCGCTTCGGACCAGGAGTCGTCGGTTGCCAGCGTCAGCAGCACGGTGGTGGGCACGCTGCGGGAGGCGGCGGCGAATTCCTGGCTGAGGATGCGCATGACCAGCCGGGTGACGCCAATGGAGAGTCCGACGCCGGGGAAGGTGCGGCTGCCCTTGCTGGCCAGGGCGTCGTAGCGGCCGCCGGAGCAGATGGAGCCGAGGGCTTCGTGGCCCACCAGGACGGTTTCGTAGACGGTGCCGGTGTAGTAGTCCAGGCCGCGGGCGATGCTGAGGTCCGCAAGAACCCGTCCCGGAGCCCGGCGGGAGGCTTCGCTGATGACCTGGAACAGCTCATCCAGGCCTTCCTCGAGCAGGTCATTCGACACACCCAGGGCACGGACCTGCTCCACGAAGGACGTGTCCTCCGTGCGGATGGAGGCCAGTTTCAGGGCTGCCTCGGCCTGCGCGGGGGTGGCGCCGAGTTCTTCCTGCAGGAGTTCGGCCACGCGCTGCGCGCCGATCTTCTCGAGCTTGTCGATGCTGCGCAGCACTCCGGCGGTGTCTTCCAGCCCGATGCCCCGGTAGAAGCCTTCGGCCAGCTTGCGGTTGTTGACCCGGATCCGGAATTCGGGAATGGGCAGCGCACCGAGGGCTTCGGCGATGACCAGCGCCAGCTCGACGTCGTACCGGAACGGCAGGTCGCCGTCGCCCACCACGTCAATGTCCGCCTGGGTGAACTCGCGGGCGCGGCCCTCCTGCGGCCGTTCGCCGCGCCAGACCTTCTGGATCTGGTAGCGGCGGAACGGGAAGGAGAGGTGGCCGGCGTTTTCCACGACATAGCGGGCAAACGGCACGGTGAGGTCGAAGTGCAGGGCCAGCTGGTTGGGATCCTGCTTGCCGGCGGCTTCGCCCTCTTCGGCCTGCAGCCGGCTGAGCGCGTACACTTCCTTGTCAATCTCGCCCTTGCGCAGCAGCTGGCCCACCGTCTCTACGGCACGGGTTTCAATGTTGGAGAAGCCGTGCAGCTCGAAGGTCCGGCGCAGCACGTCCAGGACATGGAGTTCAACGAGGCGCTCCTGCGGTAGCCATTCGGGGAAACCGGACAGTGAGGCCTTGCGTGCCATGGTGGCAAACTCCTTAGGTGGGCGAAAAGGCACAGGCAGCACCCCGCCCGGCCAAAGTGCACGCAGAGCGTGCATAAACTATGTGCGGCACTCATTTTAGCGTTCTTGGACGCAGCCCTCGTTTCAGGCGCGCGGACGCCCAGTCCCGGCGCGGCCCCATCCAACCCAGATCCAGTACAGGAGGCAACGGTGGCAGCAAACCGCACCAGCCGTGAAGACAGGCGCCGGGTGGCCCGGATGGAGGCACGGAAGGCCTTCGCTGCCGCCCGTGCGAAGCGGCGGAAGCGGGACAACCTCTTCGCAGCGTCAGCCGCGGCCGTCGTCCTGGCCCTTGCCGCTGCCCTGCAGGTGAGCTGGTTCAGTTCCGATCCCACCGCCGAGGAGCTGGACCTGCTGCGGGACCAGGCCTCCGTCGCCGACCTGCCGGAGGTTCCGGATCCGTCCATGGCTGAAGGCAGGACGTTCACCGGTTCGCTGGCCCTCGGCCAGGGCGAGATCGGCGTGGAGCTGGACGGCAACGCGGCGCCGCAGGCCGCAGCCGTCTTCAAGACCCTTGCGGACGAGGGGTATTTCAGCGGCAAGGACTGCCACCGTCTGACCACTGCTGAAACCACGTTCGTGCTGCAGTGCGGGTCACCGGACGGGGACGGCAAAGCAGACCAGGATTTCCTGTGGGGGCCGGTGGAAAACACACCGGCTGACGGCTTCTACCCCGCCGGCTCCATCGCCGTCGCCCGCGGGGACGACGTCATGAGCCACGGCACACAGTTCTTCATCGTTTACAAGGATTCGACGCTGGCGCAGGAAACGGGCGGCTACACGATAATGGGTAAGGTAACGTCAGGTCTTGACGTAGTGGAGTCCATCGCTTCCTCGGGGACAGACTCCGGGAAGACCGATGGTTTTCCGAAAGACCCGGTGACGATTAACTCGTTCACCCTGAATTAAGTGGCGGCGCGGGCTTCGCAAACTGCCATCCATCGAGTGAAAGACTTTTAGCGGTGACAGACAGTCAGAAATCCGACGAAACAGCAGACCGGATCCCTACGGAAACTTCCCGGCCTGCCACTCCGAGCCCGGCAGCACTCGCGGCGCGGCGTCCTTCCCCCGCAGCTGTAGGCCCGCGGGCGGGATCGCCGGCCCAGCCGGTGGTGGCTGTTCCGGCAGCGCACTCCACCCCGCTGGAGGAAGCCGCCCGCTTTGCGCGCGTTGAGGAGGACGGCCATGTCTTCCTGATCGTGGACGGCGAGGAATCCCCGGTTGGCCAGTTCCCCGACGCCTCCAAGGAAGAAGCCCTGGCCTACTTCGTGCGCAAGTACGACGACGTCGCCAGCCAGCTCCTGCTCCTTGAGCAGCGCATGCAGGTCAAGGCTCCGGCCGCCGACATCCACAAGACCCTGAAGCATCTGGCCCAGCAGGTGGCCGAGCGCAAGATGGTGGGCGATATCAAGGCCCTCGATGCCCGTATCGCTGCCCTTGAAACCTCGCTCCAGGAAGCCGAGGCCGCAGAGCGCGCCGAAGCTGAAGCAGCCAAGGCCCGTGAGCTTGCCGCCCGTGAAGCCATCGTTGCCGAGGCGGAGGAAATCGCGGCCAAGGACCCGGCCGCCATCCAGTGGAAAACCAGCAGCAACCGGATGAACGAACTGTTCGATGCGTGGAAGACCGCGCAGAAGAACGGCCCGCGCCTCGGCCGCAGCACCGAAGACAGCCTGTGGAAGCGGTTCCGCTCCGCCCGGACGGTCTTCGACCGCCACCGCCGCGCCTACTTCTCGCAGCTGGACAGCGAAAATTCGTCCGCCAAGGCTGCGAAGGAGGCACTCATTGCGCGTGCCGAGGAACTCGCCACGTCCACGGACTGGGGCAACACCGCCGCCGAATACCGGCAGCTCATGGACGAGTGGAAGGCCTCCAAGCGCGCCAGCCGCAAGGACGACGACGCCCTGTGGGCCCGTTTCCGGGCAGCGCAGGATAAGTTCTTCGCCGCCCGCCAGGCCGCCAACGAGGTTATTGACGAGGAATTCGCCGCCAACCTCGTGGTCAAGGAACAGCTGCTCCGGGAAGCCCAGGCCCTCCTGCCGATCACGGACCTGAACTCGGCCCGCAAGGCCCTGCAGTCCATCCGGGAACGCTGGGAAGACGCCGGCAAGGTACCCAGGGCGGACATGGGCCGCATGGAAGCCGGTATCCGCAAGGTCGAGGAAGCCGTGAAGGCTGCCGAAGACGAGCACTGGCAGCGGAGCAACCCCGAGACCAAGGCGCGCACCAACTCTGCCCTGTCCCAGCTGGAGGCGACCATCGCGTCCCTCGAGCAGGACCTGGCCGACGCTGAGAAGGCCGGCAACGCCAGGAAGATCGCCGAGGCCCGCGAGGCCCTCGAAGCCCGTCAGCAGTGGCTGGAAATGCTGCGGAAGTCCGCGCAGGACTTCGCCTAGGCTCCGTCCCTTCCGCGCGGCGAAAGCCCCGGTCCCCCGTTATCCACAGCGGGCGGCCGGGGCTTTTACTTTGTCGGCTTCACTGCACATGCTGGTGTGCATGCCCGCGCAGCTGTTCCCCTACCCCGGTGCCCTCCCGCAGGTCACCTCCACGGGCGGTGCGCTGTTCACGGCCGGAGAGATCTTCCGCCACGGGGAACTCCAGGCCATGGCGATGGACGGACTGCTCCGGCAGGTGTACGCCGGAACCTTCGTGCGCTGGGATGTCCGCCCGGATCCGGTGGTCCGGGCCCTCGCGGCGTCTGCCGCGCTGCCTGCGCCGCTGCGGCGCCGGCTGACCATGGGAAGGTTGAGCGCTGCCTGGATCTATGGCTGCGCGCCGCGGCCGTCCAGGCTCGATGTCCTGGCGGACCGGCGCAGCCGCACGGGCGCCCTGCAGCCCTTCAGCACCGCGGTCCTCCATGAGGGCCTGCTCGGTCCTGCCGACCGCGTTGACGTCGGGACGGTGTCAGTCACCTCCCCGCTGCGGACCGCCGTCGACGTTGCCCTCTATGCGGCCACCGCTGACGCTGTCCCGGCCCTGCGCCGTCTGGCAGCGCACCCGGCCCTGGACTGCCGCCTGGACCTCGTGCGGCGCGCCCTGCAGGCAGGCAACCGCGTACCGGGCAAGGCAGCGGCCCTGGAACGCGTCACGGCAGCCGCCGCCCCTGCGGGTTAGACCCGCCGGTTGACCCGCCGCTAGACCCGCCGCTGCGACCCCGTGGTCCGGTAGACGTCGAACACCCCGTCGATCTTCCGGACCGCGCTGAGGATGTGGTTCAGGTACTTCGGATCCCCCATCTCGAACACGAACTTCGACATGGCCACACGGTCGCTGGAGGTGTTCACGCTGGCGGAGAGGATGTTCACGTGGTTGTCCGAGAGGACCCGCGTCACGTCCGACAGCAGGCTCTTGCGGTCCAGTGCCTCCACCTGGATTTCGACCAGGAACACGCTGGACTGGGTGGGCGCCCATTCCACCGGGACGATGCGGTCCGGAGTGGCCCGCAGTTCCTGCACGTTGCGGCAGTCGCTGCGGTGGACCGAAACGCCGGAGCCGCGCGTCACGAAGCCGATGATGGGGTCCGGCGGAACCGGGGTGCAGCAGCGGGCCAGCTTGACCCACACGTC
The DNA here is from genome assembly GCF_020907405.1 of Arthrobacter sp. zg-Y769. GTDB lineage: Bacteria > Actinomycetota > Actinomycetes > Actinomycetales > Micrococcaceae > Arthrobacter_B. Next base: position 133,312 of record NZ_JAJJOE010000007.1, on the reverse strand, counting down.
GCCGGTGCCGCGTACCGTGACACCGGAATCGGAGAACTTGGGGCGGCGGGCGGCCGTGGCCACCGGCGTTTCAGCCAGGTCCTCTTCGGCGCCCTGGTGGCCGCCCATCAGGTTCACCAGATGCTCAATGACGTTCTGGGCCGAGGTATGCCCGTCGCCTACAGCCGCATAAAGCGCCGAGATGTCCTGGTGGTGCAGCTCCTCGGCCACCGCCACCAGCGCGTCGTGCGTCATCAGGCGCTGCAGCGGCAGGTTCTGCTTGCGCATGCCGCGGGTGAGCAGATCCTTGCCCTTTTCGATCGCCTCTTCGCGGCGTTCCTTGGTGAACCACTGCCGGATCTTGTTCCGGGCGCGCGGGCTCTTGACGAAGCCCTGCCAGTCCTGGCTGGGGCCGGCGCCTTCCGCCTTGGACGTGAAGATCTCCACCCAGTCGCCGTGCTGCAGCTCGCTGTTGAGCGGCACCAGTTTCCCGTTGACGCGTGCACCAATGGTCCGGTGGCCCACCTCGGTGTGGACCGCGTAGGCGAAGTCCACCGGCGTCGACCCGGCCGGCAGGGCCATGACCTCGCCCTTGGGGGTGAAGACAAACACCTCGCGGGCGTTGATCTCGAACCGCAGCGAATCCAGGAACTCGTCCGGATCGGAGGTTTCCTGCTGCCAGTCCACCAGGCTGCGCAGCCAGCCCATGTCGTCGGGGGCTTCGGGGCCCTTGTTGCCGTCCTTGTACTTCCAGTGCGCGGCTACACCGTACTCGGCGCGGCGGTGCATGTCATGGGTCCGGATCTGGATTTCCACCGGCTTGCCGCCGGGGCCGATCACCGTGGTGTGAAGTGACTGGTACATGTTGAACTTCGGCATCGCGATGTAGTCCTTGAACCGCCCGGGAAGGGGGTTCCAGCGCGAATGCAGCGCGCCGAGGGTGGCATAACAGTCACGGACGGAGTCCACCAGGACGCGGACGCCCATCAGGTCATGGATGTCGTCGAAGTCTTTGCCCCGGACAATCATCTTCTGGTAGATCGAGTAATAGTGCTTGGGCCGGCCGGTGATGGTGGCCTTGATCTTGACCGCGTGCAGGTCATCCGCGATCTGTGACCGCACGGTGCCCAGGTACTTTTCCCGCTCCGGGGTGCGGTCGCCGACCATCCGGACAATCTCGTCATACACCTTGGGGTGCAGCGCGGCGAAGGAAAGGTCCTCCAGTTCCCACTTGATGGTGTTCATGCCCAGCCGGTGGGCCAGCGGTGCGAAAATCTCGAGTGTTTCGCGTGCCTTGCGGGCGGAGGATTCCGGCGAGACGAAGCGCCAGGTGCGGGCGTTGTGCAGCCGGTCCGCCAGCTTGATGACCAGCACGCGGATGTCCTTGGCCATGGCGACGACCATCTTGCGCACGGTTTCGGACTGCGCTGCGTCACCGAAGGTGACCTTGTCCAGCTTGGTGACTCCGTCTACGAGCATGGCCACTTCGGGGCCGAACTCCCGGCGCAGCTCGTCCAGCGTATAGGTGGTGTCCTCCACCGTGTCATGCAGCAGGGCCGCGGCCAGGGTGGTGCCGGTCATGCCCAGCTCGGCGAGGATGGTCGCCACCGCCACCGGGTGCGTAATGTACGGGTCGCCGCTCTTGCGCTTCTGGCCCTCGTGGCTGCGCTCGGCCACCACGTAGGCACGCTGGATCAGGTCCAGGTCTTCCTTGGGGTTGTTCACCCGGACCGTGCGCAGCAGCGGTTCGAGCATCGGCGAGTAGCCGGGGTTGCCGCGGCCGGCCAGGCGGGCGAGCCGGGCACGGGTGGAGGCACGGCGGCCGGTCGACGGCGCACGGCCGGCACCGCTACCTACCCTCGCCGGGACAGGCACCTGGGCCGGGGCGGATACCGGAAGCAGTGCGTCAGTCTTGCCCGCGGCAGCATCCAGTGCCGCAGCCTCGCCCGCTGCGGTGCCCTCATGCCCCGGGGTCATACCCGGGGTGCCGCTGTTTCCTGCCTCATCGGCAGGCGATGCACTGTTGGCCACTGACGACCTTTCTTCCGTGCTGCTTCGAGCAGGTTCTCAAATACGCTTTTTGGCGCACCGCGTGCGGTGCTGATCCTGTCAACCAGTCTAAGCCTGACCGCACCGCACCTAAACCGCCGGTTCCGTACTCCCTTGGCGGGGAGTACGGAACCGGAAGGCGGATCAGGGTTTTCCCCTTAGGCGTCCACTGCCACGGAGCCCTTTGCTTCGTTGGCCCGGCGCTCGGCCACCCGCTTGGCCTGCTTGCGGATGTCCGGTTCGTTGCGCCGCAGCCACGCGTACAGAGGCGCCGCGATGTAGATGGTCGCAACGGTACCCAGGATGATACCCACGAACAGTGCCAGGGACAGGTCCTTCAGGGTGCCGGCGCCCAGCAGCATTGCTCCGATGAACAGGATCGAGGCCACCGGGAGGACCGCCACCACGGAAGTGTTGATGGACCGCACGAGGGTCTGGTTCACGGCCAGGTTTACTTCTTCCGCGAAGGTCCGCTTGGTCCGCTTGTCCAGGTCCTTCGTGTTTTCCCGGACCTTGTCGAAGACCACCACCGTGTCATAGAGCGAGTAGCTCAGCACGGTAAGGAAACCGATGATGGCCGACGGCGTGACTTCGAAACCGCTCAGCGCGTAGACGCCTGCGGTGACGACCATAACCACCAGCAGCCCGACGACGGCGGCTACCGACATCTTCCAGGTCCGGAAGTAGACGGCCATCAGCACCGCGGCCAGTGCCACGAACACGATGAGGCCCACCAGCGCCTGCCGGCTGACGTCGCTGCCCCAGGTGGGACCGATGAACGTGGAAGTGACCTCGTCCTGGCTGACGCCGTACGTCTTGGCCAGTGACTCCTTGACCTCGATGGTCTGGTCATCGCTCAGCTTCTCCGTCTGGATCCGCATGGTGCCGGGGGCGATGTTGGTGACCTTCGGGTCTGCGGTGCCCGCAACCTCGGCCACGGCCTCCTCGCCGCCGCTGACGTCGGTAGTGCTGACGTTGGAGACGGTGAATTCGGAGCCGCCGCGGAATTCTATGCCGAGGTTGAAGCCGCCCTTGGCCACCGGGATGAGGATCGAAAGCACCACGGCTGCCGCTGCGATGAGGAACCACAGCTTGGCCTTGCCAACGAAGTTGTAGGACCGCTTTCCGGTGTAAAGGTCGTTGCCGAATGCGGCGAAACTGGGGAGCTTACTCATTACTCGCCGTCCTTCTCGGAGCTGCGGCCGCTGCCGGCCATTGAATCCTGCTTTTCGGCAAGCCGCCGTTCGGCGATGGTCATCCGTCGTTCGGCTTCCTTGGCCGCCGCCTTGTTCTTGCCGCGCGCAGCAGGAACATCGGAGGGATTCCGCAGGCGTCCGGCACCGCGGTACAGCGGTACGGCGCCCAGCTTGCTCGGATCGAGGCCGGAGAAGCGGTGGCCGTCACCGAAGAACCTGGTGCGGGCCAGAAGCACCATGGTGGGGTGCGTGAACATAAAGACCACGATGAGGTCCGCAATGGCGGTGAGGCCCAGGGTGAACGCAAAGCCGCGCACGTTGCCCACGGCCACGAAGTACAGGACGACGGCGGCGAGGATGTTGACGGCCTTGGACGCCAGGACGGTGCGCTTGGCGCGCTTCCAGCCGTTGTCCACTGCGGAGACCAGTCCGCGGCCGTCCCGGAGTTCGTCACGGATGCGTTCGAAGTAGACGATGAACGAGTCCGCGGTCTGGCCGATGGCGACAATCAGGCCGGCCACGCCGGCCAGCGAGAGGCGGTAGTTGTGGCTCCAGCCCAGGATGGCGATGGCCAGGTAGCTCAGCAGACCGGCGACGACGAGCGAGGCAATGGTCACCAGGCCCAGCGCGCGGTACTGGAACAGCGAGTAGACGGCAACCAGGGCCAGGCCGATCAGGCCGGCGATGATGCCCATCTTCAACTGGTCGGCGCCCAGGGTTGCCGAGACCTGCTGCTCGCTCTGGATCTCGAAGCTGATCGGCAGTGCGCCGTACTTGAGCTGCTCGGACAGGGCCTCGGAGCTCTCCTGCGTGAAGTTGCCGGTGATCTGGGGCTTGCCGTCGGTGATGACCGCGTTGACGGTCGGCGCCGAGATGATCTGGCCGTCCAGGACAATGGCGAACTGGTTCCGGGGATCCCCCTCCGGGAAGGCGAAGAGCCGGTCGGTGACGGCGCGGAATTTATCGGTGCCTTCACCGTTGAACTCGATGTTCACGGCCCACTGGTTGGTGGAGACGCCGTTGTTGCCCTGTGCCATGCCGAAGCTGGCGGTGGAGATGTCAACGCCGGGAACTTCCACCGGACCCAGGATGTACTTGCCGGCGGTGCCGGGTTCGCAGGCAACCATCGGCTGGTCTGCAGGAGCCTGCTCCGCGTTGGCAATGGTGTCCGGGTTCAGGCAGTCGGTGGTTTCGAACTCTGTCTGCAACTCGGGGGAAATCCAGTTGGTGTCAGAGGCATCGGTGGGTTCCGCCGACGGGGTGGGCAGCTGCTCTGCCGGGGTGGGGTCCGTGACTGCTGCGCCCTGTCCCCCTCCGCCGGCCAGGACCGGCCGGAACTCCATGTTCGCCGAAGCCTGGATCAGTTCGCGGGTCTCGGGATCGGGGACACCGGGCAGCGACACCACGACGTTGCGGTTGGACTGCGTGCTGATCTCCGCTTCGGAGACACCGCTGCCGTCCACGCGCTGGCGGATGATCTCCACGGCCTGGTCGAGCTGTTCGGTGGTGATTTCGGAGTCACCACCCTGCACCTCGGGAGCAAGGATCATCTGGGTGCCGCCCTCGAGGTCGAGGGCGAGTTTCGGGGTCCAGCTGGCGTTGCTCCACATGGAACCACCGCCAAGCAGAAGGGCCAGGGCAGCAAAAATGACGCCCAGCCAGAGGAGCGTCTTTTTCGCGGCCGAGCCGGGGCCGGTACGGGGCATAGGGAATTTTTCCTTAAGGGCGAAGATCACCGGGACCGTCATGGTCTCCGGGCGGCAAGCGGGGCATCAATGCCCCGCTTGGCTCGTGGAGAGTCTAGTTCTCTTTTTTGTCGTCGCGGTTCAGGCGCTTGAGTGTTTCTTCAGGTGTCTCGTCCTGAACGGCGTCCTGGCGCTCGGAGGTGTCCTTGCCGAGCGTGAGGGTGGAAGCATCGTCGGGGACGACGGCGTCGTCGGCAGGTGCTTCTTCTTCAGCGGGAACGGTGACCACCTTGGTCAGTGCCTGAAGGTGCACGGTGGCCGTGTTCCCGGGCGAAAGTTCCAGAACGGCCTTGTTTTCTTCCTGGTCCACGGAAACAATCCGGCCGAAAAGCCCGAACTGCGTCATGACCTCGGTGCCCGGAAGCATCTGGGCCCGCTGCTGGGTGACCGTCTGCTGCGTCTTCTTCTGCTTGCGGAACATCAGGATGACGAAGGCCGCCAGCAGCAGAGGGAGAAAGAGATCAGCGATATTCACGTGGAAAGTTCCGTTTCTGTTGGGGAAGTACTGGGCGTCCGGGCGTGCTGCCGGGACCGTGCCCAAGGGCCAGTCTAAACGGAAAACGTGGGAACCAGCCGTTAAGTTTCCGGCACGGTCTCCTCGGCCGGGGCGGATGAGGTGTTTGTGCCGGGCCCGGAAAACATGTTCTGCGGCATCGCTGCCGCCACGTTCTCGGGCATCTGGAGCCCCAGATGCTCCCAGGCGGCCCGGGTGGCGATGCGGCCCCTCGGCGTCCTGCCGAGCAGGCCTTCGCGGACGAGGTAGGGCTCGGCCACCGTCTCCACGGTCTCCGGTTCCTCGCCGACGGCGATTGCCAGGGTGGAAAGGCCCACCGGTCCCCCGTTGAACTTTGTGATCAGTGCGGTCAGCACGGCGCGGTCCAACCGGTCCAGGCCCAGGACGTCCACTTCATACATGTCCAGGGCGGCCCCGGCCGAGCGGGCATCGATCTGCTCGATGCCGTGCACCAGGGCCCAGTCGCGTACGCGGCGCAGCAGCCGGTTGGCGATTCGAGGGGTGCCGCGCGAGCGTCCGGCAACCTCGGCAAAGCCTGCGGAGTTGACCTTCATGTCCATCAGCATGGCCGAGCGGCGCAGCACCAGTTCCAGTTCGTCCGTCGAGTAGAACTCCAGGTGGCCGGTGAAGCCGAAACGGTCCCGCAGCGGTCCGGGCAGCAGCCCGGCGCGGGTGGTGGCCCCCACCAGGGTGAACGGCGGCAGGTCCAGCGGGATGGCGGTGGCGCCGGCTCCCTTGCCGACAATGATGTCGACGCGGAAATCCTCCATGGCCATGTAGAGCATTTCCTCGGCCGGCCGGGACATGCGGTGGATTTCGTCCAGGAACAGCACCTCGCCCTCGGTCAGGGAGGACAGGATGGCTGCGAGGTCGCCGGCGTGCTGGATGGCCGGTCCGGAGCTGATCCGCAGCGGCGCGTTCATCTCCGCGGCAATGATCATGGACAGGGTGGTCTTGCCCAGGCCGGGAGGACCGGACAGCAGCACATGGTCCGCGCTCCGGCCGCGCAGCCTGGATGCTTCGAGCACCAGCGAAAGCTGTTCCCGGACACGCTTCTGCCCCACGAAGTCGTCCAGGTTCTTGGGCCGCAGGGCGGCTTCAATGGCCTTGTCGTCCGGATCGTGCCCCGGAGCAACCAGGGAGTCGGCGGACACCTCAGCCGGCCTTTCGGCGCGAGGAGGCCCGGGCGCCGTCGGTGCCGAGGCGGCGCAGCGTCAGTTTCAGGATTTCGCCGACGTTGCCCGCGGCCGCGACATCGGGATGCTCGGCTGCAGTGTCGTCGATGGCGGCAGTGGCGTCCTTTTCGGACCAGCCGAGACCGGTCATTGCCGCCAGGACCTGTTCCTGCCAGCGGGGTGCGGCCGGGTTTTCCACGGTGCCGTGCGGCACAAGCTTGTCCGCCAGTTCGAGGACAATGCGGCGCGCTCCCTTGGGGCCGATGCCGGAAACCTTGCTGAAGGCCTTGTCGTCCCCGCTGGACGCTGCCACGCGGATGGCTTCCGGCGTGTGCACGGCCAGTACTGCAAGGGCAATCCGCGGACCCACGCCGCTGACGCCGAGGAGGATTTCGAAGACTTCCCGCTGGTCCGCGTCGCTGAAACCGTACAGGGTCATGGAGTCCTCGCGGACGATCATGGCGGTGTGGACGAACGCTTCACTTCCCGTGCGCAGCGAAGCCAGCGTCTGGGGCGTGGCCTGGACAAGCATCCCGAGTCCGTGGACATCGATGACGGCGGAGGAAAGGCCCACGTGCGAAACGACCCCGCGGAGGGAACTGATCATGAAGGAACTCCAGAGGCTGTATAGAACATATCTACGAATACCCTACTTGCTGGTGCCCGCATTCCCCCGCTGGCCGCTAGCGTCCGCGTTTTGCCCGGGCTTCCGCTTCGGCCCAGAGCCGCTGGGCCGGGGTCAGCCCGGTCGCCGGCGCCGTACCCCGCGACGCAGAGCCGGCAGTGGGTCCGGGACCGGCGACGCCGCGCCGCCAGGCATGCGTGATCGCGAGGGCCAGGGCGTCGGCGGCGTCCGCCGGCTTGGGCATTTCGTCCAGCCGCAGGATCTTGGTCACCATCTTGCCCACGGCGTCCTTATTGGCCGAGCCGGAGCCGGTGACCGCTGCCTTGACCTCGGTGGGGGTGTGCAGGGCCACCGGGATGCCGCGCCGGGCGGCGGCGGCAATCACGACGCCGGATGCCTGGGCGGTGCCCATGACGGTGCTGACATTGAGCTGGCTGAACACCCGTTCCACGGCCAGGACATCGGGCCGGTGCGTGTCCAGCCACAGGTCGATGGCTTCGGAAATGACCAGCAGCCGCGCGTCAAGCGCGGTTCCGGCGACGGTGCCGACAACTCCGACGGCCACGAGGGTGGCCCGGCGGTTTCCCTCGACCTCAACTACTCCAAGGCCGCAGCGGGTCAGGCCGGGGTCCACCCCCAGGACGCGTAAGGACACGGAGGCGGCGCTTAGTCGTCTTCTTCAAGCTCGGCCATAACGGCGGCCGGGATATCAGCGTTGGAGTAGACATTCTGTACGTCGTCGAGGTCTTCAAGCGCGTCCACGAGCTTGAGGAACTTGCGGGCAGCGTCCGCGTCCAGTTCCACGTGCATGGACGGTAGGAATTCGGCTTCATCGGTCTCGTACTCGATGCTCGCCTCTTCCAGTGCGCCGACGACGGCGCGCAGATCCTGCGGCTCGGAGATGATCTCGAAGTTCTCGCCGGATTCCTTTACTTCGTCCGCACCGGCGTCGAGGACTGCCATCAGCAGGTCGTCTTCGGTAAGGCCGTTCTTGGGCAGGTTCACTACGCCCTTGCGGGTGAACATGTAGGCCACGGAACCGGGGTCGCCCATGTTGCCGCCGTTGCGGGTGACCGCGAGGCGGACCTCGGAGGCGGCACGGTTCTTGTTGTCCGTAAGGCACTCGATCAGCAGCGCGGAACCCTGGGGTCCGTAGCCCTCGTACATGATGGTCTGGTAATCGACGGCTTCACCGAGCAGGCCGGCGCCGCGCTTGACCGCACGGTTGATGTTGTCGATGGGGACCGAGGTCTTCTTGGCCTTTGACACGGCCAGTTCCAGGGCCGGGTTGCCTGCCATGTCGGCCCCGCCGGCGCGTGCTGCAACTTCGATGTTCTTGATCAGCTTGGCGAAGGACTTGGCGCGCTTGGCATCAATTACGGCCTTCTTGTGCTTGGTGGTTGCCCATTTAGAGTGGCCCGACATGCTCTACGCTTCTCCTCTGATCGATAAAAAAGTCCGGCTGCTTGCCGCCCGTCCAGGACTCCGGGAGACCCGGCCCGAACAGGGAGACCAGCTAAGCTTCCCGAACGCACTGCCACAATTCTAGCGACCGAATCCGTTTCCGGGGCCGGAAACGCTTCCTGTGCCCTGGTCGGGGCCGAATCCGCAGGCCCGTCACGCCGCTGACCTGCCCTGATGCGTGCAGCCTCACGTCCCGGCATCGGCGCCGGATCAAGGGTGTGCGCTATATTCAGTAACCATGAGTTCTTTCTCCATCCTGGTCGGAAAACTGGTCCGCAGTGCCTCCAAACTGCGTGGCGGCGGCTCCGCCCTGCCGGGCCTGGTGGTGGAGAAGATCGACCCCGATTTCATCCGCCGCACCCTCGCGGACCTGCCGCTCGGCGTCGCCGTCGTCTCCGGAACCAACGGCAAGACCACCACTACCAAGATGGTGGTGGAGCTGCTCGAGAGCCAGGGGCTGAAGGTTTTCACCAACCGCACGGGCAGCAACTTCACCCGCGGTGTTGCCGCGGCGCTGCTGGGCGAAGTGAACCTGCGCGGGCACCTGGACGCGGACATCGCCGTCCTGGAGCTGGACGAGGCGCACGCCGTGCACTTCGTGAAACTGATCCGGCCGCGCTACAGCCTGCTGCTGAATGTCCTGCGTGACCAGCTGGACCGGTTCGGCGAGATCGACAAGACCACGCGCCTGCTCGAAACCATTGCCCGGGCCACCACGGAGACGGTGGTCCTGAACCGTGAAGACCCCCGCGTTGCGGGTATTGCCGAGTCCCTGAACGGCCAGCGCGCCGTGTACTTCGGGCTCGACGCCTCGCTGCGCAGCACCTTCCCCAACGACGACGAGATGCGCGGCAGCCTCGCCGAGGCCCTGGCAGCCACCCAGCAGGCCGACGTCGTCCTGGAACGCGTCAGTGAGGCGGACGCGGACTTCCTGATCGACGGACAGGTCCGCACCTCCGGGCTGAAGCTGCGCGGCGTCTACAACATCTTCAATGCCGCTGCAGCCCTGGCCTTCGCCCGCACCATCAAGGGCGATGACCTGGATTCCGATGCCCTGTTCGAGGCGCTGGCCAACGTGGAGCCTGCCTTCGGCCGCGGCGAGTCCCTGACCGTCAACGGCCAGCCGCTGGAGCTGGTGCTGGTGAAGAATCCCAGCGGCTTCCGTCTGGGCCTGAAGTCCTTTGCCGCCCACGGCTATTCGACCATGATCGCCATCAATGACAACTACGCCGACGGCCGGGACATGTCCTGGCTGTGGGACGTGGACTTCGAGTCCCTGGCCGAGGGCGGCGTCGACGTCGTCAGCGGCGTCCGCGCCTACGACATGGCCCTGCGGCTGAAGTACGACGACGTGCCGGTGCGCACCATCGAACCGGACATCACGGACGGACTGAAGCGTTTCATCAAGGACTCCCCCGGGGTTCCCATGCGGATCTTCTGCACGTACACGGCCATGCTGGCCGTACGCCGGGAACTCTCCAAGATCACGAAGGTAGAGGTGGTCTCATGACCGAGGACCGCACAATCAAGATCCTGCAGCTGTATCCGCGGGAAATGAACATTTACGGCGACTGGGGCAACGTGCTGGTGCTCAAGCAGCGCCTGAAGTGGTACGGCTACACGCCCGTCGTCGAGGAGTACAACGCCGGGGACGTGTTCCCGACCGACGTCGACATCATAGTCGGCGGCGGCGGCCAGGACAGCGGACAGGTGGTGATCCAGCAGGATCTCCAGCAGCTGGCTCCCACCCTGCAGGGGCTTGCCGAGGACGGCCTGCCGATGCTGGTGATCTGCGGTCTGTACCAGTTGTTCGGACGGTTCTTTAAGACGCACGAGGGCGCGCTCATTCCGGGCATCGGCATCCTGGACATGGAGACCCACGGCGGCGACGTGCGGCTGATCGGCAATGTGCATTCCGTTAGCGAAGAGTTCGGCGAGATCCACGGCTATGAGAACCACAGCGGACAGACGTTCCTTGGCCCGGGCGTGAAGCCGCTGGCCGAGATCCGCAAGGGTGAAGGCAACAACACCAAGGACAGCACCGAGGGCGCCCGCTACAAGAACGTGGTTGCCAGTTACCTGCACGGCTCCCTCCTTCCGAAGAACCCGGCGATTGCCGACTTCCTGATCGAGAAGGCTGCCGAACGTAAGTTTGGAAGCTTCTCTCCTGTTCCCCGTTCGGAGCAGGACCTGGCGGATCTGTCGAAGCTTTCGGAGATGGCGCGCCAGCACGCCGGGCAGCGGCCCCGCTAGGGACTTGCTGCGTCGTACCAGCGCAGGACCCGCAGTGCCCTGAGGGTGTTCCACCGGCTCGGCGTTCCATCGGGTTCTTCGAATCGTAAGTGGACCGCTCCGGGGTGGGTGTTCTCCAGCAGCCAGCGTCCGTCCGGCTGACGCCTGGCACGGACTTGTTCGATCGCCTCAACCAGCCGCGGATCGGCCGGGCCGCCGCGCAGGGCGAAGTAGCTCGCCGCCTTGAGCAGGTCATAGTGCCAGCGTGGAGGGTAGGAGAACTGAAGCCATTGTGGGTTCACCACCCCGCCGGTGCGCAATGAACGGAACAGGGTACGGCGAAGCAGATACTCCTCGCCGGCATGGCGGGCCCGGCGGACCTCGTCGGATCCACCGGTGTGCCGCTCCCACCTCAGTAACGCGTCAACCACGTCAAGAGTGCTGGCGAAAGATCCCGGCGCCGAAGGCGTCTCGGCCCAGCAGTTCCAGCCACCGTCAGGCAGCTGGTCGGCCACGAGCCGCTGCACCACCGGGTCGACGTCGATGCCCAGGTAGGTGCCGATCAGGATAGTGCCGGCGTTGATGCAGCAGTCGACTTCCCCGGCGAAGAACGGCAACCCGTTGTACTCCCACCGGCAATTGTGGGCGACAAGCCGGGCCGTTTCCCGCATCACCGCACTGTCCGGCGGTATGCCCAAGTGGCACAGGTCGAGCAGCACCGGGTAGGTGGCGGTCCATGGTTGCCCGGGTTCCCCACCGGGCTGCCCAACTGGCCCCTCGGCCGGTTCCGCGTCTGGTTCAGCGGCTGGTGACGGGAACGGCGGCGGTGGCTCGCCGGCAGCCAGGGCCTGCGCGGTACGCTCGGCGAACGCGGCGGTATCCGGGAAGCATGCCCCGTTTGCCCAATGTCCGTCGGGTGCCCGCAGCGCGAGCAGTCCAGCGCCCCACCCTTCGTGCTCCACCCGCGCCTGCTCAGCCACCACCTGATCCAACTGGGCGTCGAGAATGTCACGTAAAACCTGCCAGCGGATGGCTGGATCGCCTTGCAGCAGCCACTGCACAACAGGGTCGTCCGCAGCTGGCGGCGGCGTCCGGGGAACGTAGGCATCGTACTTCTTCAACGAAGTTTCCACCGGGGCATCGTAAGCGGGCAGGGCGGTTACGGGCACAAGTGGTTGTACCGGTCAGAACCCGGTGGAGGTTGAGTCCTTGTTCATCGTTGCCTGTCCACTTGCTTCGCTGTGACGAATGACCAGGGAGGTCGTGATGAGCATGGCGGAGAGCAACATGGACGTAACCAGGAGAAGCAGATAGATCAGCGATACCAGCACAGCGACGGGTGCTTCTTCCCAGAGCGCGGGAAGGTGCAGGTAGTTCAGACCGTCTCCTATACCGAAGTTCCTGTTGATGAACGGACCCAGGACGAGGAGGACGACCGCTGCGATACCGAACCGCGTGCCGAACCGCATCGCGGACTTCGCCAGTGTTGCACCAGACATGTCACTCCTAGGGTTCGGTCGGGGCTCGTCCTGCATCTGCTTGAAATCTGAGTATGCACGCCGTCTACGGCAGCATCAATGCGCACACCCGCGATTTTGCGCTGCGGCTCAAACGATCAGGTGCCCGGCAGCGGTGGCGCCGTGGATTGGTAGGTATATCCAGTGGGCGTGGTGATTTCGACCGTGTGCCGGCCCGGACTTCCAACACTCCTTGCCCGCCAGCCTGGTGCTTCCTTGGCCTGGTTGCAGGCTTCGCACAGGCCCTGCAGGTTTTCGACGTTTGTCCTGCCGCCGATACGGTGCGGACGGATGTGGTCGCGGTGCCGTATTGGGGCGTTGCACCACGGTGTCCGGCAGGTTTGATCCCTCACGGAGATGAACCTCGCCAACGATTCAGGGACAAACCGCGCCTTGGAGTCCAGGCCGATGAGTTCACCTGAGGTCGGGGCCGTATAAAGGCGCCGGAGCCAGAGGTCCGGCGCTGCAGATACTCCGCACCGGCCGGTCGGTTCTTCGTGTCCGGCTTTGTGCGACCGGTCCTTTCCTGTCCCTCCACCGCCGGGGCTGACGCTCTCGGCGGTGAACCCTCCGGCCTTGCGGCTTCCCGTTTTTCGCACCGCGTCGCGTGCCCACATGGCCGGTACCACACCGTATCCCTGGAGGTAGGCCGGCTCATCCGAGCCCGCAAGAAGCGCACGGTCGGTCATAACAAGTTGGACCTCCAGCGGCACACGGTCAGCTTGGGTAAGGCCGGTGATTCTTTCAACCAGCGTGTCCGCCATGATTTGGCCCCGGCCGCGTGCATCGCCATGTGCCCGGAGGGAATCTGCTTCACGGCTAAGGGCGGCAAATACGGCAACACCCTGGGCCACCGGCAATAGGCCGGTCAGGTAGGTCATGGTGTCCGGGGCAGGCCGACAGGAAACATAACGGTCCGCCTGGGCCTTGGAGGCCCGGCGGACCAGCGCCTCCTGATCGATCCGGTAGGTTATTTTCCGGATCCGGCCAATCAGGCGTCCGTCCCCCAAGCCCTCGAGCCCTGCAGGGTCTCCGGCTACCTCGCGGTCCACCAGACGACGGTCGGATACCGACAGGCATGCCGTCTCGCGGACCAGCAGCGTTGCCCGCCATTCGCTGAGTCTGCCCTCGGACAGCGCCCGGAGCGTGCACGGCATTTCATGTGCCAATGCCTTGGAAAAGCCAAGAATCCGCCCGCCCCGTGCAGGCGATTCACGTCGGGCGAGGGCGATTTGAGCTGCAATGCCTCTCCCCTGCTGCTCCAGGGGAACCCCGGAACGGGCATGTGCTGCACGTACGGAAGAATCGAAAGCGGCGGCAACCCGGACCTGGGCAGCTGAAGCAGCAGCCTTGAGTTCTTCCAGTTCGCGCAGCCGGTTTATCAGTCCCGCGTCCGTATCGGAGGCGATCGCCTCCAGGACCCGCGCGGACGACAGTTCTGCAATCCACGTGGTGACCGGCGAGGATGAGGATTCATTGCCGCAATGCGCCTCGTCGGGAGTTTCCGGACCAGGGCACTCACGGGCGGACAGCGCTGGCACGGATGCCGGCCCGCTGCTGCCACCGCGGCGTCCAGGGGCCGTACTGAAGCAGAGCTCAACACCATCGACAGGTGGTGGATAGTCCCGATTTGATTCGAACATGTGTTCGATGCTATGGGCTCAAAACCAAGCCCGCAATAGGATTTTTCGTCCTTGTGGAAAACTACCCATCGTTCCGAGTACCCCCACCCTGACCTGCGGAAACACTTGAAAGGGCTGGGTAGGTTCCTGCCGGCATCGGCCGATCCCGGGTGCTCGTTGGAGGCGTGCAGTCGACCCAGCCGTCGGCACCCGGTTCGCCGCGTGCTAGCGTTCGGGCACGTACCCAAACCGAAGTCCTCCGGTCCCGCGAATGAAGAGGCAACTCCGAATGAAACGAGCCGCATGACTGCATCGAACCCCGGGAACTACTACGCCGTCCCTGAACTTGCAGCCGCTTACGACGTCGATACCAAAGCCCGGCAGGACCTACCGTTCTACCTGTCCCTGGCCGCAACGCTGGGAGCCCGCCGCGTTGCGGACATCGGATCGGGAACAGGTCTGCTCTGAAGCCTGTTGGCCGGGCAAGGGTATGAGGTGACCGGTGTCGAACCGGAAGAAACCATGGTGTCGCTCGCTGCGTCCCAGCCACACGCCGACGCCGTGTCCTGGATCCGGGGAACCGCCGAACACCTTCCGGCGGCCTGGGCCGATCTGGTTCTGATGACCGGCCACGTTGCCCAGTATTTCCTCGATGATGCTTCATGGGCAGCAGTGCTCACTCAGGCCGGACGCGCGCTGAGGCCCGGAGGTCGGCTGGCCTTCGAAGTACGCAACCCGGCCGTTGAAGCCTGGCGCCGGTGGCAGGGCACGCATACCACCAGTGGAGGAACAGTCAGCCAGACCGTCCAGCGCAGGGACGACCTGGTCACGCACACGGATACCTGGACCAACGGATCCGGAACCTGGACGACGACCGAGACACTGCGCTTCCCCGCCTGGGACACGGTAACCGCAGGGTTGGAAGCCGCAGGATTTACGGTCGATCAGTGCTGGGGGAACTGGGATGGAAGTCCGGTGCGCAGGATTCGCCGGAGTGGATCGTGCTCACCAACCCGGCCTAGCGACACCCACGCAACACCCCGACACCCCGCAACCCCACCACGCCCCCGCCGCTACCCGCCCCCGCCGTCCTGCGTCACCAGCCACTCATGCGCCCCGGCGTCGGCCGCTCCCAGGGACTCCACCACCGGTATGGTCCGCGCCCGCACGGCCGCCTGCTGGGCCGGCGGCGCGCACTCCCCCTGCGGCAGGTCCCCGGCAACGGAACACCACCGGTACGGATCCCGCACAATCACCGACGATGCCCAGGCGAGGTCGCTCACTGTCCAGGCCCCGGCGTCGTCGCGGGCAAACTGTGCCCGGACAATCAGGCCTTCATTGTTGACGTCGTACCAGGGCGAAAGCTCCGTCACGGCATTGCCAAGCCCGTACACAATCCACGTGCCGTTGTAGTTCTCGATCGGCAGGATCGAATGCGTGTGGTGGCCGTAAATGAAGTCGAACTCGCCGCTGTCGGCCAGCGCGTGCGCCGTTTCGATCTGCTGGGCATTGGGCACCGACGCGTATTCCTCACCGGCATGGATGGCCGCGACGACGACGTCGGCCCCCTCCGCACGGGCTGCCTTCGCCTTGGCGATCATCGCCGGGGCGTCGAGCAGATCCACCTGCCACGGGTACTCGGCAACCAGCCCGTTCAGGCCGTAGGTTGCCTCGACGACGGCGAGGTCCCCGGCCGGAGCGGACAGGAACATGGGTGCGCCGGCACCGGCCTCCGCGGCGTACGACCCGGTGTGCGCCAGCCCAAGGGAATCCAGCACGCCCAGCGTCCGGTTCAGCCCTTCCGTGCCGGCATCAATGGTGTGGTTGCTGGCGGTCGTGCAGCCGGAGTAGCCGACGGCGTCCGCCGCCGTGAGGATCTGGGGAGGCACGTTGAACATCGGGTACCCCGCATACGGTCCGTCCGGTTCGGCCACCGGGGTTTCCATGTGGCACACGGCCAGGTCCGAGACGGAAATGTACGTACGCTGCCCGGCCAGCAGCGGCTCGAAGTCCAGCGGTCCTTTCCCGGTGGCAGCCGCATCCGCCGCAGCCTGCTCCCACAGCTGCGGATGGACCAGCAGGTCTCCGGCGAGCATCAGGGTAAAGCAGTTCTCCGTGGGGCAGGCAGGCCCTTTACCGGGGCTGCCGGCAGACGCGGACGGCGACTCGGCGGACGGTATCGACCCTGACGGTAATGACGACGACGGCCCACCGGCGTCCCGATCCTCGCCGCCCTCCGGTCCGTCTCCGCGGTCCGCCATGCACCCGCCGATCAGCAGGGCCGCCACCAGCACCGCTGCCAGCCCCCGCAGGCGGCGCAGCCCCCGCCAGCGGCGCAGCCCCGCCCCGCGAAACCCCGCAGTATGAACGTCAAGGTTGCGTTTCATGAACTCCCCCAGGCTTGTCACCCCAGGCCTGCGGGCTGCGGGCGACGGGGAATCGGACCGATCCTACTGCAGCGCCGGGTTGGAGCGGGATGCTCCGCTGTGCCACTCTTGGGCTTTATGGACAACCCTTTCCTTTACCCGAGTAGCCTGCCGTACCAGCTGCCCCCGTTCGAGCAGATCAACGAAGACGTTTTCCTGCCCGCCTTTGACTCCGGGATTTCCGGCCACGCCGAAGAGATTGACCGCATTGCGGCGAACCCCCAGGCCCCTGACTTCGAGAACACCATCGCGGCTCTGGAGTCCTCGGGCCAGGAGCTGGGACGCACCGCCGTCGTCTTCTTCACTCTCTGCGCCGCGCACGCCACCGACGGCGTGCAGCGGATCCAGCAGGAGGTCGGGCCACGGCTCGCCGCCCATGAGGATGCCGTTTACCTGAACCGGCAGCTCTTTGACCGGGTGGAGGCCATCGCGGCAGAAACCGCCGGCCTCGATGATGAGCAGGTCCGTCTCGTGTCCGAGTACCGCCGCCGGTTCATCCGCGCCGGCGCGCAGCTGGACGACGCCGGCCAGGCCCGCATGCGCGAACTGAACACGCGCCTGTCGGAACTGGGCACGCAGTTCTCCCAGCGCCTGCTGAAGGACACCAACGATTCCGCCCTGGTGGTGGAGGACGCCGCCGAGCTGGACGGCCTGGCCGACGACGACGTCGCGGCGGCAGCCACCGCCGCAACGGACGCCGGCCATGACGGCAAGTACCTGCTGTCCCTCGTGCTGCCTACCCCGCAGCCAGCCCTGGCGTCGCTGACGAACCGGGAAACCCGCCGCCGGCTGCACGAAGCCGCCCGGAACCGCGGTTTCCGGAACAATGACGGGAACACGCTTGCCCTCGCCGCGGAAATGGCCGCGCTGCGGGCCGAGAAGGCTGCACTGCTCGGTTTCACCAGCCATGCCGAGTACGGCACCGATGACCAGACCGCACCGTCCCTGGACGCGATCCACGCAATGCTGGACAAGCTCGCCCCTGCAGCCGTCCGCAATGCCAAGGCCGAAGCCGAAGAACTGCGCGAAGCGGCCCGCCGGGACGGACACGATCTGGCCGCCTGGGACTGGGCGTACTACTCCGAGCAGGTCCGGCGGGAGAAATTCGACGTCGACTCCTCCGCCCTACGCCCGTACTTCGAGCTGGAGCGCGTTCTCACTGACGGGGTCTTCTACGCCGCCAACCGCCTCTACGGGCTGACCTTCACCGAACGGACTGACCTCGCGGGCTACCACCCGGATGTCCGGGTCTGGGAGGTCAAGGACGACGACGGCACCGGGCTGGGCCTGTTCCTGGGCGACTACTACACCCGGGACACCAAGAACGGCGGCGCCTGGATGAATTCCGTGGTCCACCAGTCCCGGCTGCTGGACGCCCAGCCCGTGGTCATCAACAACCTGAACATTTCCAGGCCCGCAGCCGGCGAGCCCACGCTGCTGAGCTTCGGCGAGGTGGTTACGGCGTTCCACGAATTCGGCCATGCGCTGCATGGACTGTTCTCGGACGTCACCTATCCGCAGTTCTCCGGCACCGCCGTACCGCGCGACTTCGTGGAATACCCGTCGCAGGTCAACGAGATGTGGATGCTGTGGCCGGAGGTGGTCAGCAACTTCGCGAAGCACCACGTCACCGGGGAGCCGCTGCCGCAGGACGTCATCGACAAGGTGAATGCGGCGGCCGTCTGGGGCGAAGGGTTCTCCACCACCGAGTACCTGGGCGCCGCCCTGCTGGACCTGGCCTGGCACGAACTCGCCCCGGGCGAAACGGTGGAGGATCCGGAAGCCTTCGAGGCCGCGGCCTTGGCAGCGGCCGGCGTCGACCTGGACCTGGTTCCGCCGCGCTACCGGACCGGCTACTTCAAGCACATCTTTGCCGGCGGTTACGCTGCCTCCTACTACGCGTACATCTGGAGCGAAGTGCTCGACGCCGACACGGTCGAGTGGTTCCGGGAGAACGGCGGCCTGACCCGGGAGAACGGGAACCGTTTCCGCACGGAGCTGCTGTCCCGCGGCAACAGCATCGACCCGCTGCAGGCGTTCCGGAACTTCCGCGGCCGCGATGCGCAGATCCAGCCGCTGCTGGACCGGCGCGGCCTAGCCTAGCAGGCAGGCGGGCAGAGAAAAAGGCGGGAACCGGTGATCCGGTTCCCGCCTTTTTGCTACCTTCTACGTTGCCGGGTTTCCCTGCCTGGCCTGCTTCCGGACGCTGTACATCCGCTGCCCGATGGTCACGCAGCTGGCCAGGGTCAGCAGGATGAGGACCACCAGCAGCAGGACCTCCGGTACGCCCAGCCCCACCAGGCCGGTGGCGACCAGCAGGGAGACGAGCCGCTCGGCCCGCTCGGCAATACCGACGTTCGCGTTGAAGCCCAGCGACTCCGCCTTGGCCCGGATGTAGGACACCAGCATGCCCACGACCAGGCAGAGGACGGCTGCGATGCCGATCGCATCATTGCCGCCGCCGGTGAAGAACCAGATGGCGACGCCGGCAAAGAGAGCGCCGTCGGCGAAGCGGTCCAGGGTCGAGTCCAGGAACCCGCCCCAGCTGCCGGTGCGCCGCTGCTGCCGGGCCATGATTCCGTCCACCACGTCGGAGAAGATGAAGACGGTGATGAAGATGGTTCCCCAGAACAGCTCACCCAGGGGATAAAAGACCAGTCCCCCGATCATCACACCGAGCGTGCCGGCAATGGTAACCATGTCCGGGGTTACCCCGCGGCGGAGCAGCCAGGTGGCCAGCGGGGTGAAAACGGCAGTGAAGAATCCCCGTGCGTATTTGTTGAGCACGTGTCAGTCCTCGCTGTCCGGGCCGGAGCCCTCTTGCGGCCAGGCGTCAGCCACCTGCCGGCGCACCTCGCCCAAGGTCTGGGTGATGGCCTTGGTCTGCGCAATGATCGGCAGGAAGTTTCCGTCGCCGCCCCACCGGGGCACGATGTGCTGGTGCAGGTGGGCGGCAATCCCGGCCCCGCCGGTTTCGCCCTGGTTCATGCCCAGGTTGAAACCGGTGGGGCTGGACACCTTCCGCAGCACGCGCATGGCGGTCTGGGTCAGGGCCGCAATTTCCGCCGTCTCCTCCGGGTCGATGTCCGTGTAATCCGGCACATGCCGGTACGGGCAGACCAGCAGGTGGCCGGCGTTGTACGGAAAGAGGTTCAGAATGACGAAGGCATGCTTCCCGCGGTGGACAATCAGCGATTCCTCGTCCGACCGCTCCGGCGCGGCGCAGAACGGGCAGGTCTCCTTGGAGGAAACCTGCTTCTGTCCGCCCTTGATGTAGGCCAGCCGGTGCGGAGTCCAGAGCCGCTGGAATGCGTCGGGGACGCCGGCGAGTTCAAACGTGTCCGTCACCGCGGCGTCGTCAGGCTGTTCTCCCATAGCGTCCCCGCCGCCCTACTTGTCCCGGTTGCGGACGGCTTCGACAATCCGCTTGACGGCCTCTTCAACGGGTACCCCGTTGTCCTGGCTGCCGTCGCGGAAGCGGAAGGAGACGGCGCCTGCCTCGGCGTCGTCACCGCCGGCGATCAGGACAAACGGGATCTTGTCCTTGGACGCGGTGCGGATCTTCTTCGGGAAGCGGTCGGTGCCGGTGTCCACCTGCGCGCGGATGCCGTGGGCCTTGAGCTTGTCGACGACGTCGAACATGTAGTCGTTGAACGCTTCGGCCACGGGGATGCCGACCACCTGCACCGGTGCCAGCCAGGCCGGGAACGCGCCGGCGTAGTGCTCGGTGAGCACGGCCATAAAGCGTTCCACGGAACCGAACAGGGCACGGTGGATCATGACCGGGCGCTGGCGGGTGCCGTCGGCGGCCTGGTACTCGAGCTCAAAGCGCTCGGGCAGGTTGAAGTCCAGCTGGATGGTGGACATCTGCCAGGTGCGGCCGATGGCGTCGCGGGCCTGGACAGAGATCTTCGGGCCGTAGAAGGCTGCTCCGCCCGGATCGGGGACCAGGTCCAGCCCGGAGGCTTCGGCAACCTCGGCGAGGGTGCGGGTGGCTTCGTCCCACACTTCGTCGGAACCGACGTACTTCTCCGGGTCCTTGGTGGACAGTTCCAGGTAGAAGTCATCCAGCCCGTAGTCCTTGAGCAGGTCCAGCACGAACTTCAGCGTGGTGGTCAGCTCGTCCTTCATCTGCTCGCGGGTGCAGTAGATGTGGGCGTCGTCCTGGGTCATGCCCCGCACGCGCGTCAGGCCGTGGATCACGCCGGACTTCTCGTAGCGGTACACGGAACCGAATTCGAACAGCCGCAGCGGCAGTTCGCGGTAGGACCGTCCGCGGGAGCGGAAGATCAGGTTGTGCATGGGGCAGTTCATCGGCTTCAGGTAGTAATCCTGGCCGGGCTTGGTGACCTCGCCGGTCTCCGGATCGGTGACCTCGTCCACGTGCATGGGAGGGAACATTCCGTCGCGGTACCAGTCCAGGTGGCCGGAGACCTCGTACAGGTGGCCCTTGGTGATGTGCGGGGTGTAGACGAACTCGTAGCCGGCCTCTGTGTGGCGCTGGCGGGAGTAGTCCTCCATGGCCTTGCGGATGATGCCGCCCTTGGGGTGGAACACCGGCAGGCCCGAGCCCAGCTCGTCTGGGAAGGAGAACAGGTCCAGTTCGGTGCCCAGCTTGCGGTGGTCGCGGCGCTCGGCCTCGGCCAGGCGTTCCTGGTAGGCCTTCAGCGCGTCCTTGGTGGGCCAGGCGGTGCCGTAGATGCGCTGCAGCTGCTGGTTCTTCTGGTTGCCGAGCCAGTAGGCGGCGGCTGAGCGGGTCAGGGCAAAGGCGTTGGAGATCAGCTTGGTGTTGGGCAGGTGCGGGCCGCGGCACAGATCGCACCAGACGACGTCGCCGGACTTGCGGTCCACATTATCGTAAATGGTGATCTCGCCGGCGCCGACCTCGATGCTTGCGCCCTCGCCGGCTTCCTCGGCGCCGTCCTTCTTGCCCAGCAGTTCAAGCTTGTACGGCTCGTTCTTCATGGCTTCGCGGGCTTCGTCTTCGCTGACCACGCGGCGGGCGAATTTCTGGTTCGAGTTGATGATCTTCTGCATCATCTTCTCGAGGGTCTTCAAATCCTCCGGCGTGAACGGCTCGGCGACGTCGAAGTCGAAATAGAAGCCGTCCTTGATGTACGGGCCGATGCCCAGCTTGGCGTCCGGACGCAGCTGCTGCACGGCCTGGGCCATGACGTGGGCGGTGGAGTGGCGCAGGACATTCAGTCCGTCTTCGGACTCAATGGTGACGGACTCCACGATGTCGCCCTGCTCCAGCGGCGTATCCAGGTCCTTGAGGACGGAGTGGACGCGCATCACGACGACGTCGCGGCGGTCGAAGAAGAGCTGTGCACCAGTGGTGCCAGTATCCACCGTGGTCTCTTCGCCGTCGACGATGAGGGTGAACTTCTCTGGCACTGACACGGTTGTCTCCTAGATTTCGTTGTACGGCGTCTGCTGCACGGCCTGGACACGGCCGCACTTCCGCCCGTACCGATGTTATCCGCTGCGCTTGGGCCCCACCAACATGCCGCGCTGACGGCCGGGCTTCGGAAGCGAGTCCGTGTCCGCCAGGTTCCATGCCTCGAGTGCCTGGAGGCTGATGCCCCGCGGGCCGGTGCGGCGGGTCAGCCCGCGGACCAGCAGCAGTTCGGTGCCGAAAAGAAGCGGACCGGATTTCTCCTGCGCCTCGTGGAAGAACGTGCAGTCAATGCAGCCCGTGCCGTCGTCGAGGCTGATGAACACCACGCGGCGGCCCCCGCGCATTGGCGGGGTCTGCGTGGCCACCCGGATGCCGGCCACCAGCACCTCGGTCCCGTTGCGCAGGTCCATCAGTGCTTCCGCGGGCGTAACGCCCAGCCCGCGCAGCAGCGGGCCGTAGCTCTCCATCAGATGCGCGCTGACATCCACGGAGAGCAGGTCCAGTTCGGTGCGGACCTTTTCCCGCAGCCCCGGTTCGGGCAGGTGACGGTGCAGGTTCGCCAGCTCGGTGTCCCCCAGCGGCAGGGCCAGCTGCCCGGGGATCGGATCGTGCTTCCGGGACGCGGACTTGGCCGGGGCGGCGTCCAGGTACTGGATCAGGTCTGCGCGGCTGCCCTCGGAGCCGATCTGTTTGCTGAGCGAGTCGAACGCACCGAGCTGTGCCAGCCGGCGCAGCGTGGGCCGGGAGACCTTCGCGCGGGCCCGCAGGTCCGCCAGGGAGTCATAGGGCTGCCCGGCGGTAATGCGTCGAAGTTCGACGGCGGACAGCCCGTAGATCCCGGCCAGGGACAGCCGGATCCCCAGCCGGCCGTCGTCGAGCCGTTCCACCCGGTAGGTTTCACCGCTGCGGTTGATGTCCAGGGGCAGGATGGGGATGCCCATCCGCCGGGCCTCGGCCACCAGCAGCCGGCGGGGATACATCCCGGGATCGTGCTCGAAGATTCCGGCGAGGAACGCCGCCGGATGGTGTGCCTTCAACCACGCGGACTGGTAGGTGGGTACGGCAAAGGCAGCCCCGTGGGCCTTGCAGAAGCCGAAGCTGCCGAAGGCCTTGAGCGTGTCCCAGACCTTGTCGATGGTCTCCGGCGTGTACCCCCGGGCGGCTGCCTTGCTGCGGAAGTATTCCTCCACGCCCGGTTCGGCGGCTTCGTTGCCCAGCAGCCGGCGCAGCTCGTCCGCCTTGGCCAGGCCGCAGCCGGTGAAGACATTCAGGGTCCGCAGCACCTGCTCATGGAAGACGGTGACGCCGTGGGTTTCGGCCAGTACCGGGCGCAGCGCCTCGTGCGGATAGACCTCCGGGGAGAAGCCGTGCCGGTGTTCCAGGAACGGCCGGACCATGTCGGATTTCATCGGGCCGGGCCGGAACAGGGAAATGTCGATGATCAGGTCATTGAATTCCCGCGGCGCCAGCTTGCCCACCAGCTCACGCTGTCCCGGGGATTCGATCTGGAAGCAGCCCAGGGTATGTGTGCTGCGGATGAGCTCATAGGTGGGTTCGTCGTCGAACGGCACGGCGTCCAGGTTGATCCGCCCGTCCGGTTCGACGAACTCCGGGTCCGGCTCATCCGGCCCTTCCTGATGCTTCCCGGCGGCAATGACCTCTTCGCGGGAGGAATGCACACGCACTACCTCGCGCACGGCGAAGGCCATGGCGCTCTGCATCCGCACGCCCAGCACATCGAGTTTGAGCATGCCCATGGGGTCCATGTCGTGCTTGTCGAACTGGGACATGGGCAGGCCCAGGCCGCTGGGCTGCACGGGGGTGCGGTCCAGCAGGGAGGTGTCCCCCAGGATCACTCCGCAGGGATGCATGGAGATGTGCCGCGGCAGCCGGTCCAGGCGTTCGGTGAGGTCCACCAGCAGGTCCAGCTGCTGGTTCTTTTCCACCTGGCCGGAGAATTCCCGCAGTTCGGGCTTTTCGGCGAGCGCCTCGCGGAAGTTGCGGGCCGAGAAACGCCACAGCTGTTTAGCCACAGCGCCGATCTCCTCCTCCGGCATACCCAGCGCCAGGCCGGCATCGCGCACCGCCCCCCGTGCCCGGTAGCCGTTCTGCATGCTCATCAGCGTGACCCGTTCGGAGCCGAAGCGTTCGAAGATGCGGTGATAGACGTTGTGCCGCTCGGCGCTCTCCACGTCGATGTCGATATCCGGCAGCGTGGAGCGGTCCCGGGAGAGGAAGCGTTCAAAGATCAGGTCGTGGTCCAGCGGGTTTACATGGCTGACGCCCAGCAGGTAGTTCACCAGTGAGGAGGCTCCCGACCCCCGGGCCGCGGCGCGTACCCCCATCCCGGTGATCATGGCCGAGACTTCCGCCACCGTGAGGAAGTAGGAGGCGAAGCCCAGCCGTTCGATGATGCCCAGCTCGTGTTCGAGCCGGTTGCGCAGCTCGACCTCGGCAATGGAGTCCCGGGCACGCAGCCTCCGGTTGATCCCCGCCTCGCAGCGCTGGCGCAGTTCGATCATGGGTTCGGCCTCGATACCGATCACCGAGGCTTCGGGCACCACGGGCTGCTTCCAGCCCATGTCCGCTACGGGGTCTATCCGGCAGCGATCCGCGAGCGCCGCAGTGTCGGCGAGCATCCGCGCCGCTCCCGCGGAACCGTAGCCTGCTTCCGCGCTGACTTCCCGGGCAAGGGAGGTCATTGCCCGTGCCCCCTTGAGCCAGCCCTGCCCGTTGGGCTGTAAGTCCGGAAGCTGGGACAGCGAGGTCAGCGAGCGCGCGGCGTCGAGCACGTCAGCGGTAGCGGCGCCGTCCTCGTCCACATACCGTACGGCGTTGGTGAGGATGGCAGGGACCTGCATCTCATCGGCCAGCCGGAACATGCGTACTGCGTGGGCAAGGCTGAGGTTCTCCCCCGGCGCAGACAGATGCGTGACCACCTCGACGGCGAGCGCCCGGGCAGGGATCAGCGAGCGCCAGCGGCCGAACAGGGTGCGGGCGACGGCGTAGCTGCGGCTGCGCATGGCCTGGCCGACGTCGGACTGCGGTCCGACGAGGACGGTCAGGACCGGTTCGGCCTCCTCATCGGGGACGCCTTCCCCGGCCCTTACACCGCGGACGTACCCGGCAAGCTGCTCCACGGTGATGCCTACCGGTTTGCCGGTGCGTGCCCGGGAGGCCGAGGTGGCGGCGTGTGCGGCGGAGATCAGCCGGCACAGTGCACGGTATCCCGCTCCCCCGTTATGCCCGTGGGCAAGGATGACCACCCGTCCCGTGACGGCGTTCCCTGCATCCAGCACGGCCAGGTCCAC
The DNA here is from genome assembly GCF_020907405.1 of Arthrobacter sp. zg-Y769. Lineage (GTDB taxonomy): Bacteria > Actinomycetota > Actinomycetes > Actinomycetales > Micrococcaceae > Arthrobacter_B. The sequence continues at coordinate 108,056 of NZ_JAJJOE010000007.1, read as the reverse complement.
CCCGACGACGGGATCGATGCCCGCCTCCATGCAGGCCCGCAGGTGCTTGACCGTTCCGTAGAGCCCGTCCCTGTCGGTGCAGGCGAGCGCGTCCGCGCCGTCGGCCGCTGCGGCGGATGCCATCTCCTCCGGCCAGGACACCCCGTAGTGGGCGCTGAACGCGGTGGCTGCGTGCAGGTGGGTAAAGCTCATACCGGTGCGCTGTCCTTCACTAGGCACTGTCCCTGAGGGCATCGTGGATCCGGATCAGGCGCCAGCGGTCGCTGCGGACATGGTGTGAGAGGTCGAGGGTGCGCAGGTCGGAGCGGTCATTGGCGCGGGCCTGGACCCGCCAGATCTCGGTATCCACCAGTCCGGCGCCGTGGCCGCGCTCGGCACGGGTTTCCTCTTCCCACCAGTTGCGGCGTTCATACCAGCGCACCGGGTCCGCTCCCACCTTGTAGGTACGCCCGCCCCAGATGAGCCTCAGAGGCTGTCCCGCGGGCGAGCACACCACCTCTATTGCCTCACTGAAGACACCCATTCAGCTTCCTCCCCGCCCCGGTACACAGGCACACCGCCTGCGTCATTCCCCACTGGTCAGCCATTGGTTATGACTTGATCAGCCATTGGTTCAGTTGGTTATCGATTGGCAACTGATTCGAACATATGTTCGAACAGCTCCGCCACCAGTGTACGACCAGCCGGGGACAAACGACACCATGCGGGATGGATCGCCCCGCATGGTGCACACTGTTTCCAGACACACCGGATCCGGCGCAGAAGGCCGGTCCGGGCAATTTTCATCGGATGGGGGCCGGTCATGACAGCAGAGAGCAACACACCGTTTAGCAGGCAGGAGCCCGAACCGCTGCAGCGGAATCCATATCGGGAGGACCTCCTACCTGCGGATCAGGCGATTCCTCCAGAAGCGGACCCCCAGCGGACACGGTTCAGCGCGGCGGCGATAACGGGAATGGTCCTCGTGTCGATCGCCTGGGCGATCGTCATCCGGCCTCTCATCGCCATGGCTGACTGGGACGCCACCTTCTCCCTTTTTGACTTCTTCATCTTTTCCGGCCTGCTCACCCTGCTCGGAGCAGTGACGGGATTCATCGCGGCGCTTATCCAGGGAAACAGGAAACTTGCCGCCCGCCTGTACATCATTCCCTCACTGATCTGGCAGGGAGGGACCCTGGCTGCACTTCTCCTAGTGCTGATAGCCCTTGCCGGTTATGACGGCACCTAACGGCTGGCCCCTACCTGTCGCTGTCCGCGTTCACCCGCACCGTGGTGGACAACGGCACCTCCCGGATGAACAGGCACAGCACCAGGGCCACTGCCACGATGGGCACGCTGAGCAGGAAAATGGGCGGCAGGGCCTGCCCGAATGCCGCAGCAATGAAGTCCTGCGCCGGAGCGGGGAGTCCGCGGAGCATGGCCGGACTCAGCGAATTGATGTCTCCCCCGAGGGCAGCCCCTGCCCCCGGAGGCGCCGCTGCAATCTCATTGCCCAGCCGGTGGATGAAGATCGACCCGAACAGCGCGATCCCGAACGAGGCACCGATCTGCCGGAAATAGTTCGCTGCGGAGATGGCCGCCCCCATGTCCCTGCCCGGCACGCTGTTCTGCACAATCAGCACCAGGTTCTGCATCAGCATTCCCAGTCCGAGTCCCATCACCAGCATGCCAAGAGCGGTGAAGCCGTAGGCGGTCGTGTCTGAGATCCGTGAGAGCAGCACCAGCCCGGCAATGATCACCGCGCAGCCCAGCACCGGGTAGATCTTGTACCGGCCGGTGCGGGAAATCAGCTGTCCGGTACCGATGGAGGTCAGCAGCAGCCCGCCCATCATGGGCAGCATCATCAGGCCCGACTGCGTGGCGGTGGCCCGGTTGACCATCTGCAGGAAGGTGGGCAGGTAGGAGATGGTGGAGAACATTGCGATTCCGACGGCGATGCCCACCAGCACCGGCAGCAGGAAATTCCGGCTGCGGAACAGGCCCAGCGGCAGGATGGGTTCCTGTGCCCGCCTCTCCACCAGCACAAACGACGTGCCGGCCGCAAGCGTCACCACAGCCAGGGCAAGAATCCGGGGATTCGACCAGGCGTACGTGGTGCCGGCCCAGGTGGTCAGCATCACCAGGGCGGCGCTCGCGAGCGCGAGCAGCCCGGCGCCTGCGTAATCCAGCTTCGGGCGCCTGCCCCGGGGTTTGGGCAGGTGCAGCGAGGAAACGACGACGGCGAGCGCCACTGCACCGATGGGCAGGTTGATGTAGAACACCCACCGCCAGGACCAGGCATCGGTGATCCAGCCGCCCAGCAGCGGACCGCCCACGGACGCCAGTCCGAAGGCGGCCCCGATCAGGCCCATGTACTTCCCGCGCTCCCGGGGGGAGACCAGGTCTCCGAGGATTGCCTGCGCCCCGATCATCAGCCCGCCGCCGCCGATGCCCTGCAGGGCGCGGAAACCGATCAGCTGGCCCATATTCTGCGCGAGTCCGGACAGGACCGAGCCGATGAGGAACACCGCGATGGCGAAAATGAAAATGCTCTTGCGGCCGAACAGGTCGCCGAGCTTCCCGTAGATCGGCAGCCCGATGGTTGCCGCCAGAATATACGCAGTCACCACCCAGGACAGATGCTCCAACCCGTTCAGGTCCCCCACTATGGTGGGCAGGGCGGTAGCGACGATGGTTTGGTCCAGGGCTGCCAGCAGTACGGAGAGCACCAGTCCCGTGAAGACCGGCACGAGGCTCCGCTTCGGTTCCTCGCCCTGGGCAGCCTCCTCCCGGTGCTTCGGCACGCTGGTCCCGGGACGGGCCGGGTGTACCGCGATGCGCGGGGTTATTGCTCTGTGGGACATGGCGGGTATCTTCTCTTCTCGTTCCGTTGCCTTACTTACCGCTGTCCAGGCTGACCCGCGCCGTCCTGGCCAGCGGCTGCTGCACAATAAACAGCGTCAGGACAAAGGCCGCCCCCAGGATCGGCACCCCCAGCAGGAAGATCGGCGGCAGCGCCTCGCCGAATGCGGACTTGATGAAGTCCTGCGCGGGTGCGGGCAGCGCCCTGATGCTGTCCGGACTGATCGAATTGGCGCCGCCGGACGCCGCGTCGCCGGCGCCGGCCGGAGCGGAGGCCAGCTGGTCGTTCAAGCGGCGGATGAACAGGGACCCGAAAAGGGCAATCCCCAGGGAACCGCCCATCTGCCGGAAGTAGTTGGCCGTGGAAACCCCGGTACCCATGTCCTTGGCGGGGACGCTGTTCTGCACAATCAGCACCACGTTCTGCATCAGCGCCCCGATCCCCAGTCCCAGCACCAGCATGCCGAGCGCGGTGAGCGAGTACGGCGTCGTACTGGAGATACGTGAGAGCAGCACCAGGCCCGCAATCATGGTGAGGGACCCGAGGATGGGATAGATCTTGTACCTGCCGGTGCGGGAGATCAGCTGCCCCGTTCCGATCGAGGTGGTGAGCAGCCCCGCGGTCATCGGGAGCATCATCAGCCCGGACATCGTGGGGCTCGCTCCGTTGACGATCTGCAGGAAGGTGGGCAGATAGGCAATGGACCCGAACATGGCCAGCCCCACCGCGAGCCCCACCAGCGTGCAGATCAGGAAGTTGCGGATCCCGAACAGGCGCAGCGGAAGCATCGGTTCGGCGGCCCGCAGCTCCACCGGAATGAAGATGGCGACGGCGACGGCGGCCACTGCTCCCAGCGTGAGGATGGTGGGAGAGGTCCAGGCATAGTTGTTGCCGCCCCAGCTGGTCAGCAGCACCAGGGCGGTGGAGGCGACGGCCAGCAGCACACCGCCGGCGTAATCCAGCCGGATGCCCGTGCGTCCGGACCGCGGCAGGTGCAGCGCGGTGATGATGACCGCGAGCGCCACCGCACCGATCGGCAGGTTGATGTAGAAGACCCACCGCCAGGACCAGTAATCGGTAAGGTAGCCGCCCAGCAGCGGTCCGCTGACCGAGGCGATGCCGAACGCCGCCCCGATCAGTCCCATGTACTTGCCGCGCTCGCGGGCGGGCACAATGTCGCCGATGATGGCCTGCGCGCCGATGATCAGCCCGCCGCCGCCTACCCCCTGGATGGCACGGTAGGTGATGAGCTCGGTCATGCTGTGTGCCTGCCCGGACAGGGCGGAGCCGCCCAGGAAAACCACAATGGCGAAAATGAAGATGTTCTTGCGCCCGAGCAGGTCTCCGAGCTTCCCGTAGATCGGCAGCCCGATGGTGGAGGTCAGCAGATACGCGGTGATCACCCAGGACAGGTGGTCCATACCCTGCAGGTCTCCCACGATGGTGGGCAGGGCGGTGGAGACGATGGTCTGGTCCAGGGCCGCGACAAGCACCGCCAGCATCAGCCCGGCGAAAACGACGGCGATCTGGCGCCGTGAGTGTCCCCCGCCCGCATCGGCGCGGCCCTGTGCCCCGGCACCACCCGGTGGCGGGCCGGTCCGGGACTGCGTCGTGTGCGCCACCAGGGGGACTGCGTTGACCGGTGCTCCCATGGCGCCGGCCATGCCGGCTATCGGATGGGTTGCAGCGGTTCCGTGGGGAGTAAACCGGTCGGCCATGCACTCCTCCTTGGAAATTTCCGCCGGATGAGGGCAGTCCGGTCGGAACTCCCATTCGACGCCCCCCGTCCTGCCAAGTCAACGGTCGGCGGCGGCACCCATGCCGCCGGTACCGGCAGGCGTCGTGGCTGTAGAGGGCGCGAAGTTACATAGCCAGCGAACTGCTCCCTGCCACGGCGTTGTTCCGCGGGTAGGACAGGCGCAAACTGGCACTGAGCGCGGACCGGCCACGATGTGGGAGCCGCATGGGACCAGCTTCGGGGTACGCCATGAACCGTACAATTAGTGTCATTTTCCGCGCCATACCGCTGCTGATGGGTGCTGTCTGTCTGTCTTTTGGCCTCTATATCCTGGCCGGGCGGAACGACGCCGGTCACTTTGTCGCCGGACACGTTAACGTCGGGCTGACCGTCATCTGTTATGCACTATTCACTACGGCGGCCACCATCATCAGGCAGCTCATCAACCGCTATGGGCGCGTGTGGGGGATCGTCCTGCCGCTCTCCGGCTACGTGGCTGCTGCCGCCGCCATCATCTGGGGCATCGTCCTGGCCAACCGGGACAACACCGCGGAGAACCTCACGGCGGGCTTCGTTGTGATCGGCGTCGGCTTCGTCGCCACGTGCGTCAGCACCGTCGCGGCCGCGTCCACAAAATTCACGCTCATCCAGTCAGCACAGTTACTTGAGCCTCAGGGCGGCCCGCCCGAAGGTGCCCACTCCCGCGCCATCGGTGCCGTGCTGCTCGCAGTTCCGGTTGTGGCCGCCGTCGTAGGTTTCTCCCTTGCGACCGGCCTGTTGGTGCGCGGAGATACTCCCGGCTTCGTTGCCGGCCACGTCCTGATCGGCCTGTCGGCGATCTGCACGTCGCTGATCGCCCTGGTCGCGAGCATCGTGCGCCAGGTGCGCAACGAATTCAGCGATGGCGAACGTTTCGCCTGGCCCTGGCTCGTCGCTGCCGCCGGCACGATCAATGTGCTGCTCGGACTATTCGTGCTGTTCAGCTCTCACGAGCCCTTTCGGCTGGCCCCGGGATGTGTGCTGATCGGCCTCGGGCTGATCTGCTTCAGCATCCTGTCGAAGGTGCTGTTGCTCGCCCTCGTCTGGCGCCGCCCGTTTGCCCTGGCCAACCGCATCCCGCTGATGCCCGTCGGAACAGCGCTCACCTGTCTGTTCTTCGCCGCGTTCCTCTTTGAAGCCGCAGGCACAGACCCTGCGTTCTTTGTCCCCGCACACGTGCTGGTTGGGCTCGGAGCTGTCTGTTTTACGCTCTTCTCCATCGTGTCGATCCTCGAAGCGGGAACGTCGGAGTAGCAGAGCAGCGTTATGGCCCGGCGGGAAGTGCTCCCCGCCAGGTCCGAATACGGTCCCGGACCTCTTCCGGCAGCCCGGCGTCGTCAAAGAGCCGCTGCAGCGAAAAGCCGTCCACCGCCGCGCGGAAGGCACCGTCCATGCTGGTTCCGTGCTCGGCACACAGTTTTTCGCTCTCTGCCTCCGGATTGGGCCGTCCCGTTGCTGCTGCGAAGGCGTCCGCGTTGCGGACGGTTTCGAAGTAGTCCTCCCGGATCTCCTCCGGCTCCGCGTCCAGTGCCGCGAGCAGGACCATTGCGGTCATTCCGGTGCGGTCGCGTCCCGCCATGCAGTGGAAAAGCACCCCGCCTTCAGGTGCGCCGGCCAGGGCGGTGAGGGCGGCGCCCATCCGGTCCGGCAGCCGCGTGAGGTGCGGCAGGTAGTACAGCGGTGTGCCCATCAGCCCGTTGTCCCAGTACCCTTCCCAGAACTCCGGGTTCTCGGCCAGGCCGTCCAGGTCCACGGGAACCGTGGTGAGCCAGTCCGGGCGGGCGGTGGTGTCCCGCGCACGTTCGGGCGGCTGGCGGAGATCGACGACGGTGCGCACTCCCAGCGCATACAGAGTGTCCCAGCCGCCGGGCCGGACCAGGTCCACCGTTTCGGAGCGGAAGAAGACCCCGTGCGGCGTAAGCGTGCCGTCGCGCCGTCGCCGGCCGCCCAGATCGCGGAAGTTCACCAGGCCTTCCACGCCGGCGCGGGTGCCGGGAGCCGCGTCGACGTCAGTGACCCTGGCCGTGTCCGGGAAACTAGGCAAATTCCATTCCTTCCGCCGGGCGGGGACGGGTGAGCCAGTACTGGGTGCCTGCGGCATCCCGGGCCACGATGCCTTCATCCACCAGATAGCGGCGGATGGCAGCGGGGTCTGCGGTGAAGGCGGCCAGCCGGGTGGTGAGTTCCTTTTCGGTCAGCACGGGCCGGAGCCCCGGTTCCGGCGGCCGGGCGTGCTCAAAGACCTCCCCGGCCAGGAAATGCAGCAGCTCCAGCCGGTCGGCGCGTTTGCGCGGGTAGGACTCGACCTTGCCGTTGACCAGGAAGCGGCGCGCGGTGGTGTCCGGCGGACGCACAGTGAGCAGGTCAGCGAAGACGGACGCTGCGGGTTCCACCCCGCGCTCGCCGACGCGGACCAGGCCGGCGTTCTGCAGCACCGCCAATGACTTGGCCTCGGCAGAGGTGAGGCCCTTCGGATCCAGGCGCTCGCCGTCGTCGGCCGCCAGCACGGCACGGGCGTACAGGTGCAGGCGCCGGCGGTCTGCGAGCGCCGCCGCAACGGGACGCCAGCGGTTTCCCTCCGGCGCCGGATTGGTTTCCCCCATGGTTCCCCTTCTCGGCCGGAGGCCTAGCTGCGGCTGAAGGCGTCCAGCTTGCGCTGCGTCTCCATCTCGTGGCGAACCTTCAGCTCGTAGTCGATAAAGGCCTCGATCATGGCCTTGTACGTGCGTTCCACCACGTTGCAGTCGCCGTCCTGCTCCTCGGCCGCGTGGCGGACGTGGGCAATGACTTCCTCCATGCGCTTGGGTGAACGGACGGCGTCGTCGTTGTCCTTCAGTCCCCCGGCAAGCCGGACCAGCCGCTGCCGGCGCCAGATCAGCGCGACAATTTCCTCGTCGATCTCGTCAATTGCCGTCCGGACATTATCTAGCTGTCCCGAAACGGATTTCTGCTCAGCTGCTTCCATGTCTTAAGAGTAACCACCACCGGGCCGCGGACGCGGCACCCGGGCGTCCGGTACCCGGGTAATGGCCAATCGGTGACTTCATGGCAGGATCAAGACGTGAACCCCCACGTTTCCGTGGTCACCGTAGGCGTACGGGACCTCGAAGTAACTTACGCGTTTTACGTTTCACGGCTCGGCTGGGAATCGGTCCAGTATGTCCACGATGAGGTGATCTTCTTCCAGATCAACCATGGGCTGCTGCTGGCTTTCTTCCGGGCCGACCACCTGGCCGCGGAAGCCGGTGCGGCGGGCGAGCTCCACAACGCCCCGGTCACCCTCGGCCACAATGTGGATTCCGCTGCCGAGGTGGACGCCGTGCTGGCGAACGCCGCCGGCGCCGGCGGGATCATCACCGCCCCCGGAACGCAGATGAGCTGGGGCGGCTATTCCGGCTACTTCACGGACCCGGACGGACTGCGCTGGGAGGTCTGCTTCAACCCCGGCCTCAGCGTGGACGACGCCGGCCGGGTCACCCTGGCCGCGATCGCCGACTAAGTTCGGGGCCCGCTCGCCCGGCAGGACTAGAAGAGCACGTCCGCCGGCAACACCGCCGGGTCCGGATGCAGCAGGTACTCGCCGTCGTTGCGCACATTGCCAACCGCCGGGTGGGCTTCGGCCAGCACCCACTCCGCCGCCGTGTCGTAGGCCTGGTCCGCGGCCAGGGCCACCAGCGCCGCCGCATCCCGCCGCGCCGGGTCCAGCCAGGCAGCCATTGCGTCCGCAGACAGCGGCAGCGGCAGCCGGTCGTGCAGGTCGGCAAGTTCGCGCAGCACCGGTTCGGCGCTGTCCGCCGGGGGCGCGGCGACGGTGAGGATCGACGTCGAGAGCAGCCACTTCTCCGGATCGTCCTCGGCCTTGGCCGGATCCCGCCACCACTCATACAGGCCGGCAAAAAAATCGGAGCGCCGTCGGCCCGGGAAACATGGAACGGGTGGCGGGCCTTGCCGGGGCCGGCCTTCCATTCGTAGTAGCCGTCCACCGGCACGGCACAGCGGCGCGAGACTACGGCCTCACGGAAGGTGGGTTTCTCCAGGACGGTCTCGCTGCGGGCATTGAATGCCCGGACGCCCACGGACGCATCACCTGCCCAGCCCGGCACCAGGCCCCAGCGGGCCACGTGGATCTGGCGCACCTGCGTCCGCCCCCGGCCAGGCACCTCCACGAACCGTTCAAGGACAACAGGGACGTCCGACGTCGGGGCCACGTTCCAGGACGCGCGCAGTTCCAGGCGGTCATCGGCCTCTGCTTCTGCCTCGGCCACGAGGTCCCCCACGGAGCGGGCCATCACGTATCTTCCGCACATGCCTCCAGTCTGCCACCGGGAATGCCGCGGGCCGGAATACTGTTGGATTAGGCAACTATCCATTTCGACGAAGAGGAGCTACCCCCGTGGCTGCCACTGCTGAAGCTTTCACCCCCGCAACCGGGACCATCACCATGTTCTCCACCTCCTGGTGCGGATACTGCCGGCGCCTGAAGTCCCAGCTGGACGCGCAGGGCATCGGCTACACGGAGATCAACATCGAAGACGTGGAAGGCACTGCGGAGCTGGTGGCCTCGCTCAACGGCGGCAACCAGACCGTCCCCACCGTGATCTTCCCGGACGGCTCCTCGGCCACCAATCCCTCGGCATCGGAAGTAAAGTCCCGACTCGGTCTCTAGCTCCCGGCCCGGTCCGCGGCCGCGGAACCGGCTGGACTGCCTGCTTGACTCCCGATTACTGAGTAGTAGTGTTGGGGCTCTTCCAGAGGGAACGGATACTACCGGGACACGAAGGAGCGGGATGAAGACCACAACGAGGCGGCTCGCCGTACTTCTGTCGACAGCCGGATTGCTCGCAGGATCTGCGGTTGCGGCGGCACCGGCGTCGGCGGCCGACACCGAATGTGAACCCGGATCCACGGCGACCACCTTCAAGAAAACCTCCGCGAGCAGGGAAGCCGCAGGCTCGGTAACGCTCCTGAACACTTCCACGGTCACTGCACCCATCGGTGCCACGAATGAAAAAGCCGTGACAAGCCGCGCTTCGGTCAAGGGATCGGTGCCGCTCTCCGCGGTCCTTCCCGCCGTGCGGACCGAAGTCAGTGCCCTGGCGTTCGAAAGTGCCAGCTGGCGTGCCGGACAGTCGATAATCCAGCTGACCTTACCGGCAGGCCGGTCCCAGGACGTGACCTACGGCTTCAATCTGACGTCGTTTTCCGGTTCCCAGCAGGAGTGCGGGCTCAACGGACTTTTTGGTCCCGCATCGAACTTCAGCGGCACCGTTCCCACCGGCACCTACGTAGAGTTCTAACCCCCGGCGGGACGTGCCGGGAGCGGTTCCGGACGCAGCAGGGCCTTTATGGTGCGCCGTTCGTCCATGGCCCGGTAGCCTTCCGCGGCCTCGCTTAGCGGCAGCTCCAGGGTAAAGACCTTCCCCGGATTGATTTTCCGCTGCAGGATGAGCTCCATGAGCTCGGGCAGGAAACGGCGGACCGGCGCCGGTCCGCCCAGCAGGTGGATCTCGCTGAAGAAGAGCTGTTCCCCGGGTAGCTGGACACCATGCGGTACACCCACGTAGCCCATGTGCCCGCCGGGGCGGGTGCAGCCGATGCCCTGCAGCATCGATGACTGGGTCCCTACCGCCTCCACCACGCTGTGCGCGCCCAGGCCTCCGGTGAGTTCGCGGACCGCTGCCACGCCGTCGTCGCCGCGTTCCGGGACAATGTCGGTGGCCCCGAACTCCCGGGCCAGGGCCTGGCGGTCGGCGTGGCTGCTCATGGCGATGATCCGTTCGGCACCCATCTCGCGTGCCGACAGCACGGCCAGCAGGCCCACCGCACCGTCGCCCACCACGGCCACCGTCTTGCCGGGTCCGGCTTCGGCCGCCGCGGCACCGAACCAGCCGGTCCCGAGCACGTCCGAGGCCGCGAGCAGGGACGGCACCAGGTCCTCCGCGGGTAGTTCCGCCGTCGCCACGAGTGTGCCGTCCGCGAGGGGAACCCGCAGATATTCGGCCTGCGCTCCGCCGACGCCGGTCGCCTGGACGCAGCGGCTCTGATACCCCGCCCTGCAGATTTCACACGTGTTGTCCGAGGCGAAGAAGGAACCCACCACGAAACTGCCTGGCTCAAGCAGCGAAACCGCGGACCCCGTTTCTTCGACCACGCCGACATATTCGTGCCCCATCGCGCGGGGACGGCGCAGCGGATCGATGCCGCGGTACGGCCACAGGTCCGATCCGCAGACGCAGGCGGCCACCACCCTCACGATGGCGTCGCCGGGATCCTGCAGGACCGGCCGGGGCATCTCCTCCACCCGGACATCCCGCTCCGCGTACATCAGGGTTCCTAGCATGGGCACTTCCTGCGGTAGGTTGCAGAGTCTGGGGACCGTTCCCTCCTTCCATGCTATGACCGAACCCGGGGCCGGCGTCAGGCCCTGACGGCGAAGCCTGGAGCGGAAGGGCAATCCCGGCTTCGCCCCCGGCGCCCCGGCTCCATAGGATGGAAAAGCGGGATGCTGGATTTCCGCTTCCCGCCCGGACATCGAAAGAGGCAGCACACTCATGGTTCATAAGGTTCAGGCCGTAGTCGTCAAGGAAAAGAACGCCCCCGTCTCCCTGGAGACCATCCTGGTTCCGGATCCCGGCCCCGGCGAGGCGCTGGTGGACATCCTCACCTGCGGCGTCTGTCACACCGACCTGCACTACAAGCAGGGCGCCATCAATGACGACTATCCCTTCCTGCTCGGACACGAGGCCACCGGCGTCGTCTCCGCCGTCGGCCCCGACGTCACCGAGGTTGCCCCCGGCGACCGCGTGGTGCTGAACTGGCGCGCCGTGTGCGGCGAATGCCGTGCCTGCCGCAAGGGCGAGCCGCAGTACTGCTTCAACACCGCCAACGCCACGCAGAAGATGACCCTGGAGGACGGCACCGAGCTGACGCCCGCCCTGGGCATCGGTGCGTTCGCCGAAAAGACCCTCGTGGCCGCCGGCCAGTGCACCAAGGTGGACGACGACGTCGACGCCGCCGCGGTGGGCCTGCTCGGCTGCGGCGTTATGGCCGGCATCGGTGCCGCCATCAACACCGGCGCCGTGCAGCGCGGGGAATCCGTGGCCGTCATCGGCTGCGGCGGCGTGGGTATTGCCGCCGTCGCCGGTGCGAAGCTGGCGGGCGCCACCACCATCATTGCCGTGGACATCGATTCGGCCAAGGTCGACCTGGCTATGGCGCAGGGCGCCACGCACGGCATCAACTCCAAGGACGAGGATCCGGTGGAAGCCATCCGCGCGCTCACCGGCGGCTTCGGCGCCGACGTCGTGATTGACGCCGTGGGACGCCCGGAGACCTATAAGCAGGCGTTCTACGCCCGCGACCTCGCCGGCCGCGTGGTTTTGGTGGGTGTGCCGAACCCGGAGATGAAGATCGAGCTGCCGCTGGCGGACGTGTTCGGCCGCGGCGGCTCCCTGAAGTCCTCCTGGTACGGCGACTGCCTGCCGTCGCGGGACTTCCCCATGCTGGTGGAGCAGTACAAGCTCGGCCGGCTGGACCTGGATGCCTTCGTTACCGAACGCATCGGCCTGGGCGACATTGAGGAAGCCTTCACCAAGATGCATGACGGCAAGGTCCTGCGTTCGGTGGTGGAGCTGTAATGTTCCGCATCGATAACGTGGTCACCTCGGGGACCTTCTCCCTGGACGGCGGCACCTGGGACGTGGACAACAACGTCTGGATTGTCGGCGATGACCTCCAGGTGATCGTCATCGACCCGGCGCACAACATCAACGCGGTGGCCGAAGCCGTGGGTGACCGGGAGGTCATGGCCATCCTGCTCACGCACGGCCACGACGACCACATCCGCGCCGTCGGCAAGGCCCGGGACCGCTTCAGCGCCCCGGTATTCCTGCACGCCGCGGACCGGATGCTCTGGGACGCCGTGTTCCCCGACGAGGGACCGGACGATGTCATCGAGGACGGCGACACGTTCGAGATCGCCGGCCATACCCTGCGCGCCCTGCACACCCCGGGCCACTCCCCCGGATCGGTGTGCTTCTCGCTGGCCGCCGGCGAGGACGTTCCGGAGCCGGTGGTCTTCAGCGGCGACACGCTGTTCAGCGGCGGCCCGGGTGCCACGGGCCGCTCCTACAGCGACTTCCCGACCATCATCGAGTCCATCCGGGAACGGCTGCTGACGCTGCCGGCGGAGACGAAGGTGCTCACCGGGCACGGAGATTCGACGTCGATCGCCGCCGAAGGTCCGCACCTGCAGGAATGGATCGACCGGGGGCACTAGGACCCGCCGCACTATTCCCGCGACAGGGAAAAGGAATGCCCCGGCCGGATGGCCGGGGCATTCCTTGGATCCAGGTGTTTCTAGTCGAGCTTCACGAGGAAGTGATTATATTCGGCATTGTTGAATTCAACATTGACCATGCTCGATTCATTTGCATGTTCCACGGGCATTTGCAGGATCGCGTTCTCCGTCACCGTGAATCCGTCTTCTACGGGACCGGCTTTGGTCTCCCCCGGCTTGAGCGTTGAAACGGAGTTGAAGGTCGTTCCGTACTCATCGTCGGTCATAAAGCCGCCGGTCCAGTTCTCATTGACGATCGAGAACATAGTGCCGCCTTCAGCAGGCTCATCGCCGTTGTAACTAAATGTTGCGTTGATGAAAACCCAGGTGTTGCCCGGGTCCGGGGGAACCTGTCCCACAAAGCTATCCATCGCCTTGAACTGTTCGTTGGCGTCAAGATTGACGCTGTTAACCGTCAGCGTCCAGTCACCGTCTACTATTTCTTCGCCGAGGCTATAGGGATTCTCCAGCGTCCCTTTTTCGTCTCCGGCCGGCCATTCCGGTTCCGGGGTTACTGTTTCCACCGGGAGCGTTTCCGCCGGGGTCTCTTCAGCGGGGGAAGATCCGCACCCGGAAACTACGAGCAGGGCCGAAAGCGCGATTGCCGCGCCTCCGGCACGGCGGCGGAGAGGATTCTTCATCATTGATTTCTTCATTCCGCAAAGTGTATTAGACCCCTAAGACACTATGAATTCGCCCAGCCTGCGTCCATGCCCGGCCGGCCGTTGAAGGATATGGGCCTGCCTTATGAAGTCCCCTTTCCCTGCGAAACCAACATCCATTTAGGTTTCTCTTTTACCATCATGGATACACCCGTATTTGACGGCCGCCGGACCGGGATCCGATTCGTTCCGGCAGGACCTTGTGTCCGCTCCCGGCCCGCCAGACACTGGAACCATGGCACTGCACATCAGTCCCTCTTTCTGGAAAATTCTGCCTGAACTGCGCTACGAACCCACGCCGCGGCGGATCCGGGCGCAGCTCGGCGGCAACACCGTGGTGGATTCCACCCATGCGGTGCTGGCCTACGAGCCGAGACGGGTCACCCCCATCTACGCGGTGCCGGCCGGCGATATCTCCGCGGAACTGACGGCAGCCGCGCCCGACGGCGACCCGCTGGCCGGTGTGCCCCCGGAGGCCCTGATGGACCCGCGCTACCCGTTCTCCGCGCACACCGCCCCCGGCCAGCCGCTGGACCTGCGCGCCGGGTCGCACGAGCTGCCCGGCGCGGGGTTCCGTCCGGAGGATGCGGATCTCGCCGGGTATGTGCTGCTGGACTTCAATGCGTTCGACCGCTGGCTGGAGGAAGACCAGGTGGTCCAGGGGCACCCCCGGGACCCCTTCCACCGGGTCGATGCCCTGGACTCCTCGCGGGCGGTGCGGGTGCATCTGGACGGCCAGCTGCTGGCCGAAACCCGCCAGCCGCTGCTCGTGTACGAAACCATGCTCCCGCCGCGGACCTACTTCCCGCGCGGGGATGTGGACTGGGATGTCCTCAACGCATCGACCTTCCGGTCCGTCTGCCCGTACAAGGGGACGGCGAACTACTGGTCCGTGGCCGGACATCCGGCGGGAACCGACCTCGCCTGGTCCTACGAAGCGGTGCTGCCCGATTCGGCGCAGCTCAAGGACCGGGTCTCGTTCTTCGACGAGCGGACCGAGGTCTACGTCGATGACATCAAACAGGAAATCACCTCCCTGTTCCGCTTCTAAGGCTGCTTCAGCCCGCAGTATCGGCAATCTGGATGAGGTTGCCCACGGTGTCGGAGAAAACCGCCGTGGTTATTGGTCCCATCCGGGTAGGCGGCTGGGTGAAGGCCACGCCCAAGTCCAACAGCCGTTGATATTCGTCCTCCACGCGGTCCACGGCGAAGGAGGTGAAGGGGATCCCGTCCGCTACCAGCGCCTCCGTGAATGGCGCGACGGCGGGATGCCCGGCCGGTTCGAGCAGCAGTTCCACCCCGGTGTCCTCCCCCGGCACACCCACAGTCAGCCAACGCGCCCCGCCCGCCGGCACATCCTGCCGCTGCTCGAATCCCAGCACCCGCGTATAAAAATCCAGTGCCTTGTCCTGGTCGTCCACAAAAATACTGGTCACCACAATCCTCATGGGTGTTCCCTGTCTGTTCGGATGTTCTCGTGCCGGCCATCCGGGAGTTCCGTCGGCACGGCCAGTATCCGCTGCACCAGGCAAATGCGGGAGGGGGGTCCTGTCAAACCCCCGGCTGTGCAGGGCACTGGCCGCTGATAACCCGGGTTCGTAGCGTTGTTTCCCCAACACCGCATCAGAAAGGGAGACCACGCCATGTCAACGCCTAACGAATCGTACGAACTTGCCCGCCGGCGCGTCATCGCGAAGACCATCTACAAGGGGGTAGTCGGTCTCTGGCTCCTGCTGGCGGTCCTTCAGATCGCTATCTGGTACTTCACGACGCCGGGGGGTTACTTCTGGCCGGTCTGGCCGATCCTGGGAACACTTGCCGCCGCGGTCATTGCGGGAATCCCCATCTATGCAGGCCGTCCCGCCATCTCGGATCGCCGCATTGAAGCCGAACTGGCCCGGATGCGGCGGGACGGCTGACCCGCGCGGGAGTGCTCGTCATCTCGGCCTCCTCATCAAGTCGGCTAGGATCTGCGCCCAGAAGGCACCCTGCCCGCCTCCCGAAGCTTTTTACGCAGGCATGGGCCCCTTCGCCTGAGCCGCTGCCGCGATGACGGACCGTTGTGCGCGCTGCAGATTGCGGATGAGTTCCTCGCGGCTTTGCCCATCGACGTGGTGGCGCCACATCGGCGTACCGGGGCTGCTGCGCCAGGAATCGCTCAGGGGACTGTTATCAACTGCATCGAATCCGAGATCGTCATAGAACCGGGTCACCAGCTCGACGGCCTCCGGATAGTCGCTGGAGACGGCCAGCGCCTTACGGTCAGGTGCTCCGGCCGGTCGCGCCAGCCGCATGATGGCCGGCAGCGCATCGCTGGGGACACGGAGGTGGAAGCGCTCATGGAACTGGACGTGATTGAACGCCTTGACGACCTTTGAGGCGGGCAGCTGTTCCTGGCGTAACTCATGAATTGTCTTGAGCCCGGCGTCGACGAGAGGGAAGTTCCCGTCACGCCAGACCATGTAATTGTTGTTATCGATGACGACTTTTCCTGCGAGTTCCTGTACCGGCAGCCGGTCACCGGGTGCGTACGGGAACGCGGTGACGGCGAAGTCAGCTGCAGCCGCG
This sequence comes from Arthrobacter sp. zg-Y769, assembly GCF_020907405.1. GTDB lineage: Bacteria > Actinomycetota > Actinomycetes > Actinomycetales > Micrococcaceae > Arthrobacter_B. Next base: position 91,869 of record NZ_JAJJOE010000007.1, on the reverse strand, counting down.
GCCTCTGCCGCGTAGGCGGCGCGTGCCCGCGGCCCCAAGTCCTTGACCAGCCGCTGCAAGGTTTCGGGTCCCCGCGAATTCGCGATAACGACGTCGTAGCCCGCCGCCGTTGCCACCCGGGCAAGCGTTGTTCCGGCCTGGCCCGCCCCGAGGATGCCGATGGTAGTCACGGTATTACTCCTTGCTTAACCTGGCGCTGGTTTGGTTTGCGGATGTTCCTGGCTCCTGTTCGTTGAGAAGGCTGCGGAGGCAAGGAGTGCAAGTTTCTCAGCATTGTCCGAGCCGGCGTCGGGGTGGTAAATGACGAGCATCAGTCCGTCCGCTCCGTTGATGCCCAGCCGCTCCCGGTTGAGGGTCATTTCCCCGACCTGCGGGTGGTTGAGCCGCATCGGTGTGCCTCTCTGGGGCCCCACTTCATGCCGTGCCCACATTCGGCGGAAGTAGGGGCTCGCCAGTGAAAGCTCTCCTACGAGTTCAATGAAACGGGGATTATCGACATCCTTGCCCACGGACTGCCGAAGGTTCGCAACGAAGCACTCCGTCACCACTTCCCACTCCGGATGAAGGGCCTGCTCGGCCGGGTCGAGGAACATGTCCCTCAGCTGATTCCCCCCGATATCAAGACGGGGTGAGAGCGCCTTCGCCAGGCTGTTCGAGGACAGGATGTCGAAGTACCGCCCCTCGATGAAGGCGGGCTGGGCAAGCGAATCCAGCAGCTTGAGTGCACCAGGGGGAGCGGATTCCTTGGCCGGCCGGCGAACGCGCTGCCGGGGAACGTCCGCGACCAGCGTGAGCAGGTGCGCGAGGTGGTCGTCGTCAAGTTGGAGCACGCGGGCGATGGACTCGAGGACCTGCACGGAGGGGTGCCGGTCCCGCCCGCGCTCCAACCGCAGGTAGTAATCGGCGCTGATGCCGGCGAGCATGGCCACTTCCTCGCGCCGCAGTCCGGGCACGCGCCGCACACCTATGTCCGGTATGCCGGCCTGCTTCGGTGTTACCAGCTCGCGCCTGGCCCGCAGGTAGTCGCCAAGGGCGTTCGGTGTCTTACTCATGGAAGCCAGCCTAGGACCTGGCAGGGCAGATGGGACAGCGGCAGCGGGGGTCCTGTCACTCCCCCGGCTGGACAGGGCTCTGGCCGGTGAAAGCAGGCATTCGTAGCGTTGCAGTGGCTCAGCTGGAGCAGACTACCGAGGGGACAGAAGATGACGGTCACAATAATCACCGGGGCGAACAAGGGCATCGGATTCGAGACTGCCAGGCAACTGCTGGAGTTGGGGCATGTCGTTTACATCGGCGCCCGTGACGCCGAGGGGGGTGGGAAAGCCGCAGCAGGGCTGGGCGCTCGATTCGTGCAGCTCGATGTAACGAATGACGCCTCAGTCAGCAGCGCACTCGCGAGCATTGATGCCGCCGAGGGGCGGCTCGATGTCCTGGTGCACAACGCAGGCATCCTGGAGACGGAGATGGACGGCCCTTCCGCCCTCCGGGCCTTCGATACCAATGCAGTAGGTATTGTCCGCGTCACGCAGGCGGCACTCCCCCTGCTGCGCAAGTCCGCCAACGCCCATGTGGTCACCATCTCGAGCAGCGCCGGGTCCTTCTGGGCCGTAACCAACCCCGATCGACCGGAGTTCGATCTGCCGCTCGCCCTCTACTCGGCATCGAAGACGGCGGCGACCATGCTCACCGTGCAGTACGCCAAGTCCCACCCGGGCATCAAGTTCAACGCACTCGAACCCGGAACCACTGCCACGGATATGACGGCCGGATTCGGAATCGGGAGGCCGCCGGAAGAAAGCGCACGAGTCGTTGTACGCCTCGCCACCCTCGGCTCCGACGGCCCAACAGGAACCCTCCGGGACGAAAACGGCGAGCTGTACTTCTAGGAGAAGGATCACCACAATGACCGCCATCCCCGCACACATCACCAAAGCAGACCAGACAGCCGCCTGGGGCGGCGTCGTCTCGCTCGGCCTTGGAATCTTCGCGATTGTTATGTCTGAGTTCCTGCCCGCGAGCCTCCTTCCGCGTATCGCTGGAACCCTGGACGTATCGGTCGGTGCTGCCGGACAAAGCGTGACAATGACCGCCGTCGCTGCTGTTTTCTCGGCCCTCTTTATCGCAGTGGTCCTCCCCCGCACCGATCGCCGGCGGGTGATGATCGGCCTTACCGCCTTGGCTATCCTCTCCAACATCCTCGTTGCCCTGGCACCCGGCCTTTTCGTTCTTTTGTCCGCGCGGCTCCTGCTCGGCGTTGCCCTTGGCGGCTTCTGGGCAATGGCCACCGCCATGGCCGCGCACTTGGTGCCCGCCGACCATCTCGGCCGCGCGCTGACCGTCATCAACGCCGGTGTAGCAGTTGCAACCATTGTTGCCGTACCTCTCGGCGCCTGGCTCGGGGAAATCTGGGGATGGCGGGCCGTCTTCTTCATCGCCGCAGTCGTCGCCGCTCTGGCCCTGCTCGTGCAGGCGGCCACGCTGCCGGCCGTCAAACCTACAGGAGTGAGCGGGCTCCGCGCCCTCGGATCGACCCTTCGCTCCGGAGTGGTCGTAGTGGGATTGGCTGCGGTCCTGCTGACCTTCGGCGGCCACTTCGGCGGATTCACGTATATCCGCCCGGCGGCAGAAACCGTGTCAGGAATCGATGCCGGTGGTGGCCTGGCCGTGCTGCTGCTCGTGTTCGGTTCCGCCAGTGTCCTGGGCACCGTTCTCAGCGGCCCCCTGGCCGACCGTGCGCTTCGGGCCGCAGTGTTCCTCTTCCCTGCGGTATTGGGATTCGGAATGCTCGCTATGCTCCTCGGCGGGGGATCAATCACCGGCCTCTTCATCGCCGCCGCACTCTGGGGCTTTGGTTTCGGCGGACTCCCGACGTCGGTGCTCAGCTGGGGTGCCAGGACTGCACCGACACGACTTGAGCAAATCGGCGGACTCATCGTGACGGTCTGCAATATCGCGATCGCCGTGGGAGCAAGTATCGGCGGAGTCCTCGTCGACGGCGCCGGTGCCACCTCCGTTCTGACCGTCGGCGGAATTGCGGCGATCGTCGGCGCGTTGGTACTGGCGGGTCTTCCCGTACAAAAACGACTGTGAGTCTTGGTGGCTGGTCTGAGACTGGCTGGCAACGTTGACGGTGGTCGTCCCACAAAGCGCTGCAATACATACCGCACCGCGATCGGTGGCCCGCCCGAAATGCTGGCCCCTGTCATGCAAGAACGCTCGGTCATGTCGAAAAACGAGCGATGTGCTGGTGGCGGGCTGGCCGATGGTGATGGCAGGGACCGCCGTCAACCCGTGGCAATGCGACGGGCTGCTCGGCGCGCGGGCTCACGTCGCTTCAAGCCCGCGCACGCTCCAGTCCGCGCAGTTTACGACCTGCCCGCCTTGATTCGTGTTCAGGATCAACGTTCTGCCTCCGCGCATCGTGGCCGTACCGCCGATGTGGAGGTCCCAGGGACGTCGCTCCAGAACCTCCCCGTCGTTGCTGAACCTGAGCAGGGAGTTCTTCTCCCCAAAATCCTGGACCGCGACCCAGGTGTTCGTCACCGGGTCGTGGAGGAGGTGACGGAAGTGCTCAGCTATTCTCGCTCGTTCTTGCCCGTCGGAGTCGAGAATGCGTAAGGGTCCGCCTATCTCGTTGATCGCCAGGTGCTCCCCGTCGCTAGCCGCACACCAAACCGTATTCAGTCCGGTCGAAATTCGGGACCCGAGCGGATCCAGCGAACGATCCAGCAGGCGGCACCAGCCGCCACCTACTGCAAGCGTGAGGTCCGGGCGCAGCGCGATCACCCTCAACGCCCCGCGCAGGGTACGCATCTCCTCCCCGGTCGCTGCCTCCAGCACGCGGGTGGCCCTGCGGAGGTGAGTGACGACAACACGACCTCCAGTGAGGGCAGTCACGGCCTCTACGTTCGTGCGGCTGCGGTCCTGCCACAGCCGCTGTCCCGTCAGGTCGTACCCGCATACGCCGTGGTGCTCCCACGCGCCGGCCACCACCACGGGGTGCTCACCGGGCACCAGTGCCCCCCGCCAGCCGCCGGAGCCCCAGACCGTTTCGAACGTGACGCAGCGCGCCCCGCGCATCAGCGACCACACGTCCACGACTCCCTTGGGCCGGGCGGTGACCAGCAGGTCTTCTTCCCACGGTGGTGCGGCCACCTCGCGAAGGTCAAGTCCCAATGGAGCACTCCCTACAGGCCCATCGAAGATCATGCCGAGGACTCTGCCGGTGGATCCGATACGGGTCAAGTCCCCACGGAGGTGGTGTACGACGTTCCCCGCGGGATGCTTCAAGACCACGAAAGGTACTGGACTGGGGAACGTCCCCAGATGCGTTCAATCCCTCAGGCCCGCGGCTCCAGTCCTATAAGCGGATCCGCTTTGGAACATGTGTCCTCGCGCTGTGTCGAAGAAGGCCTGTAGGCGTAGGGCATCATGGGCTAATGGATCCAATCACGATTGCACGCTCTTATGTCGAGGAAATGCATGCCGGAGCGGAAGCATCAATCCTGGGTGGCAGCGCAGCCTTGGGGGCTGTTCGACTCCGACATCTGATCTTGATATAGCCATCCTCTATCGAGCTGGTGGCTCGAACTACGCGGAGACCGTCCGGTATCGCGGATGGATCGTAGAAGCCTTCGTTCACACCCCCGAGAGCCTGGCCTTCTGGTATGAGAAGGAAAGGTCAATACGCTGTGCCATCCTCGGAGACATCTGCGCCCGGGGACTCTTGCTGACCGACCACGGGCCCGGGACGCAATGGCAGGATGAGGCGCGCCTTTACATGCGGCAGGGCCCCATGCCGTTAACTGATGCCGAACGCGACCTCCGTAGGTACGACCTCAGCTGTTCGATGGATGACCTTCTGGGTTCCAGTTCTCCCGCCGAAACGTTCGCCATCGCCTCGAATGTGTTCCGCCAATCCGCCGAACTGCTGTTGCTCCGGCACCAAAAATGGTTGGGCAACGGCAAATGGGTGGTTCGGCGCCTGGAACAGCTGCCCAACGATGAGGCCGCATTGGGGCTATTGGCGTGGGCGGCTTCGACGGACTATGACCCCCGAAAGCTGGCCGGGATTGCTAGAGATGTACTGGAGCAAAATGGCGGCTACGCCATGGAGGGCTTCTTGCGGGGTGCACGCTAGGGGGTCCCTCACCGTGCACTCATGCATTCCGGAAAAGCTTCATATATCCACTGACATCACCGATTGTCAGTTTCCGAAGTCGACTGCACGGAATGTCCAAAGTCGTCCGCACAGCCCGCCCGTTGGGGATCCTCCAGCGAGGCACCGTCCCTCTTGCTCGTCGGTTCTATCCTCTAGTGATAGAAGGGCAGTTTTTGATTCGTCTCGACCGGAACGACGTCGAGACTTGGTTCGGTCAGTAGCTGGTCAATCAGCGCCTGCTCAGCCCCGACGCCGGCCCAATGTGGATCAACATCTTTGGTGATGCACCAGGCCCGATCGGAGGGCCATATAAATGATGGCAAGGGCATGGGACGATTCGATTTCGCCTGCCAGGAGTCTTCGATCACCCCAGAGGCAAAGTCTGCCAGTGAGACCCGGCACAGGTAGTACTCACGATGTGGGAGCACCACACGGGCTGTGCGCAGCACCGGTTCGGGGAACTCATCCTCACCCCACCCGTCCCACATCAGCACGTACCCCTCGGCAGGCGAGTCGGGGCGCTGGAGCAACGCCTCAACCGCGAGACGGAGTTGAGCAGTATCTGACGGGATGTCGCTCTGGCCCGCAATCTCGTTTTCAGACTGACCCTCATGGGCCGGGTCTGGGATGAACCGCAGTCGCGCATAGGACGGGAACCCTGGAGGGCCCAGCGTCACCAGGCTCCACCAATGCTCATCGCTAGTGGTGATCCACTCCGCGGGCGCTTGATCACTGCAGGGAGAGAATGTCACCGGCTCATCATGTCACTGACACCAGATTGTCCCATTAGCGCTCGATCGTGCACGCTGCCGGATCGGCTTACGGACATAAGAACGATGCGCATCCTCCTGACACGGCTGGATGCACGAATAATATTGCGGGCCACCGTGTACGGTGCTGCTACGGTGTAGCACTCCGAACGGACAGAATCACCGACCAAGGAGACCAATGACCGACCACATCAACCATAGGCATGCCCGTTGGATCCTGCACGCCATTACCATTGTCGGTGTCGCTGTGGCGGCCGTCTGCTACAGCTACTTAATTTCCAGCAATTGCGGATCATCAGGTGCCAATGAGTTCTTCTCCGACGCCCGCGCCTTCCATAGCCAGGCCGGATGCTAAATTTGGCGGCTTTGCTTAGCCAGGACAGACATAGGTTCGTTTCGCTCCCTCGGCCAACAGCTCGGAGCCTGTCTGCTACAGGCGACATTGGTGCTGGAACCAGAGGGGGTTCGTCATACGTAAGACCCGCACGGTGAGATGCATGGTGCGGGTACCTAATCTGCAACATTGTCTGGGTGAAGATTGGATATGCCCGAGTCTCGACCAACGAACAAGACCTCACCGCTCAGCGGGACGGATTGGCGGTCCTCGGAGTTGACCCCGAGAACATCTATGTCGATCACGGACTCACTGGAACAAACCGCACACGTCCAGGATTGCGTGAGGCCATGGCTGCCGTCAGATCCGGGGACACGGTGGGCTCTACTGGCCGCAAGCGGCAGGGGCAAGGTCGTCATCAGGCAACCCTGACCTACTTCACAGCCCCTCGAAAACATCGCCCAGTACGGCTGCCCCGGGCAGCCGCGGCGGCCAGGCGATGACCAGCGGCTCCACTGACACGGAACGCGCCCAGCCGGCATCCTCTTCCGAGTCCGGGGGTACGCCCGGGGAAACCACGTGCCGCTGGGTCCGGTGCTCCATCAGCCCGGCTACGATCCGGTGCGCCACGCTGCCGACGTCCACCTCCATGCCGATCAGATCGTCCGGCACCGGACGTACGTCATACACCCGGCCCTCGTCCCAGGGTTCCAGTCCGCGCCGAACCCGGCTGCGGTTCCACCGTTCCCAGGTGGAGCGGCGGACTCCGCCGTGCAGCAGGCGCTGCAGCCCCGGTCCGCCGTCGGACCGAAGACCCGTGAAGGCGGCATCGGTGGCCGCACCGACGGCGATGTGGTCCGGGTGCCCGGTGATCCCGTCGGGGCCGAAGGTGGCGACGACGTCGGGCCGCTCCTGCGCCAAGATGCCGCCGATCCGCTCCACCAGTTCCCGGAAGGGAACCTGCGCCACTGCACCGTCGTCGTAGTCCAGCCACTCGTGGCGGTCCGGCGGCCTGCCGTGCGCCGTCCAGGCGGCTTCCATTTCCCGCCGCCGGATCCGCCCGAGCGGCTCGTTGACCGGCGGATAGGACGGATCGATCTGCCCGGCGCCGCCGTCGGTCGCGTGGACCAGGATGAAGCGGAACCCCGGATCGTGTTCGTGCAGCGCCACCGTTCCCGCCAGCCCGTAGGCGTCGTCGTCCGGATGGGCGACGACGAGGGCAAGAACCCGTGATCCGCTCATGTCAGGCACCTCCTGCCGCAGAGCGCTTTGCCACCGTTCCAGCGTAGGCCCGCCGCGGCAGGTGCGGGACCCCTAGTCAGTGAGGCCCGGGGTTCACTGAACGCCGATGGCGAGGTTTTGGTGGGCGAGGCGGCGTATTGCCGTCAGGACCGGCTCATACAGTGCTGTACCCAGGACCGCGTACTGAACGGCTGCCTGCGGGTCTTCCGTCGACATCCCGTCTATTTCAGCGCGCGCAATCGCCATCACATGGTCACCGTAAAGCCGCAGCCTCGCAGCGTCGGCCGGCATGCCGACCTCCTCGACGGCACGGAGGGCGCTCTCGAGCTGCACAAAAGCCGCCATCCGGTCATCCGAGGCGTTATAGGCGCTCCCCAGCGAAGCGAGAGCCGCTTCGGCCCGCGGACAGCCGCGGTCGGGGTCCTGGTCACCGGGAAGAAAGCCCGTGAGGGCATCTATTGCCGTCCCCAGCGTCTCGTAGATGCTGTCTTTCGGATGATCGATCACGTCAAGGATCTTCTTGACCCGGTTCAGGGGCAGGCCGGCCACAACCGTGAGCGAGCGGATCAGCCGCAACCGCGCGAGGTGGTTCTCGTCGTAGTCGGCACGGGTTGCACTGGTTGCACGCCCTGCAGGGAGAAGGCCCTCCCGGATGTAGAACTTGACCGTTGCCAGCGGTACGTCTGCCCGTTGCACCAGTTCTGATATTTGCATCTTGCCTCCATTGGATAGTAGGGCTATCGTACAGCTTAGATAGTCAACTATCCAATTCGGGGGAAGCCCGGTGCACAGCCAATCGTCCGCCTGACCTGAATACTCCATCGAAAAAGGAAGACACACCATGTCAACAAATGAGTCGTACGAGCTCGCCCGTCGGCGCGTCATCGCCAAGACGGCCTACAAGGGCCTGGTCGGTCTCTGGCTGCTGCTCGCGGTCCTTCAGATCGCTATCTGGTACTTCACGACGCCGGGCGGTTACTTCTGGCCGGCCTGGCCGGTCCTGGGAACTCTTCTCGCCGCGGTCGTTGCGGGGATTCCCATCTATGCGGGCCGTCCCGCCATCTCGGATCGCCGTATTGAAGCCGAACTGGCCCGGATGCGGCGAGCCGGCTAACCCGTACCCGGAGAGTGGAGCGGCGGTGCTGGGCGTCGGCCTGCTCTCCGCCGGTGTCGGGCTCATCATTCAGGGAGCCACGTCATGAGCACGTAGCCCGCTGCGCACTCGTCACCTGGGGCTAGGCTGGATTGCCATGGAGTGGTTCAGTGCCGAAGGATACGAATTCGCCCGCCAGATCCTGCAGCGAGGCATCGCGGCCGTGTACCTGATCGCGTTCCTGTCAGCCGCAGCCCAGTTCCCGGCACTGCTGGGCGAAAAGGGGCTGCTGCCGGCGCCGCAGTTCCTGGCCCGGATCAAGGGCAGGGGCATTCCCACCCTCTTCCACTGGCACTACTCCGACCGGTTCCTGCTCGCCGTGGCCTGGACCGGCGCCGCCGTCGCTGCCCTGCTGGTCGCCGGGGTCCCGCAGGCCGGACCGTGGTGGCTGCCGATGGCGGCGTTCCTGCTCATCTGGGGGCTGTACCTGTCCGTAGTGAACATCGGGCAGACGTTCTACGGGTTCGGCTGGGAATCGCTGCTGCTGGAGGCGGGTTTTCTGGCCGCGTTCCTGGGCTCCGACGACGTCGCCGCACCGGTCGCGGTGCTGTGGGCCTTCCGCTGGCTGGTGTTCCGGCTCGAATTCGGTGCCGGGCTGATTAAGCTGCGCGGCGACAAGGTGTGGCGGGACCTCACCGCCCTGTACTACCACCAAGAAACCCAGCCGATGCCGAATCCGGCCAGCTGGTTCTTCCATCACCTGCCAAAGCCTCTGCACCGGGTGGAGGTGCTGGGCAACCACTTTGCGCAGCTGGTGGTGCCGTTCTTCCTGTTCTTCCCGCAGCCGGTGGCCTCCATCGCCGCGGCGGTCGTGGTTATTACCCAGTTCTGGCTGGTCCTCTCGGGGAACTTCGCCTGGCTGAACGTGCTGACCATCCTGCTGGCGTGCACGGCGATCAGCGATTCGGCCGTGCAGGCGGTGCTTCCTTGGGTGCGGTTCGCCGCACCGGATCCGGAGGCAACCCCGGCGGCGTTCGCCGTCGTCGTCGGCGTCGTCACCCTGGCGGTGCTGTACTGGGCGTGGGCACCGCTGAAGAACCTGGTCCGCCGCGACCAGCTGATGAATGCCAGCTTCAACCGCTGGCACCTCTCCAACGCCTACGGCGCGTTCGGCAGCATCACCCGGCACCGGAACGAGGTGGTCATTGAGGGCACCAACGATCCGCCGGGGCCGGCGGCCCGCTGGCAGGAGTACGAATTCAAGGGAAAACCCGGGGACCCGCGCCGGATGCCGCGCCAGTTTGCGCCCTACCACCTGCGCCTGGACTGGCTGATGTGGTTCCTGGGCCTGGGCGCCTCCGGTGCCTGGTTCCCGGTGCTGCTGCGGAAGCTGCTCGCCGCCGACCGCCGGACCCTGCGCCTGCTGCGCAGGGACCCGTTCGACGGCGAGCCGCCCCGCTGGATCCGTGCCCGGGTCTACCGCTACCGCTTTTCCACGCCCGCGGAACTGCGCCGGGAACGGGTCTGGTGGGTGCGGGAGCCGGCGGGGATCCTGGTGGACCCGATCCAGGGACCGGGCACCGCGCCGGAGGGGTCCTAGGCGTTCACTTCCGGCTTGGTGACTACGTTGTGCGTGGCATGGTCATACAGGAAGGTCAACTGTCCGCCCGCATGGCGCATTTCGATGTTGCCGCCGTCGCGGTGCGCGTCGAACCCGTAGTTCTCGTCCCAGGAACCGTTCAATGCCACCTTGTAGGAGTACGTGCCTTCGGGCAGGTCCACTGTGAGCTTCCACAGTTCATCGTGGCGGTCGAACACGAACTGCGCCCCGGCGGGGTCCCAGTCCTCGATGCCGAGCGCAGAGCCGAAGTCGCCGGCGAGGGCGACGGATTCCGGCTGCGGGAAGGACGGCTCGGAGGTGCCGGCCTCCGGGTGGGAGCCGTGCTGCTCGGCCGGAGCGGAGGGGACGGCGACGGCGTCGCGCAGGGCCTCTTCCACTACTTCCTCGGCCGGGGAAACGGCTTCGGCCGCAGCTACCGGCTTCCCGCTGAGGGCGGCCGAGAGATGCGCCGGCTCCGGGAAGTCCTTCAGGGCCCGGCGGCCCTCGTTGGTGATGCTCCAGCCGGAGCGGGCTTCCTTGAGGATCCAGCCGGCCTTGACGAGCTTGGTGGTGGCGTTCACCAGGGCACGCTCACCGCGGGTGGTGCCGCTGGCCAGGGCCTCCGCTTCGCGTCCTGCAAGCGGCACACGGTCCAGGGCGGCACCGAGTACCTTTGCCCTGCTGACCTTGCCTGTAGCTGACGGGTCCTCTGCAGCGAGGATCTCAAGGACCGCCTGCAGCCGCAGCGCAGTGTTTTCAACGGTGTCTGAGCCCAATGGAATTCCTTTGTTACGAATGAAGATAGCCGCTCCTGATAAGCCGGCTGACCGCATTCAACACTATCCCCGGTAGCTCCCGGGAAGAAGCACCGGGGCCCTAGTGTCGTGTAACTCTCCCCACCAATCCGGAGAAGTCGCCGTCAACGAGGGGCGCGTATCCGGCATAGGCAGCCAGCACGGCGTCCTGCACCTGGGCCAGGTCCAGGCTCGGCGCGAGGTCCCGGGCAGCACCGGCGGTACGCGGGTCCCAATCCAGCCCGAGCTCGGCATAACAGTCGGTCAGGACCCGGCGCAGCGGGGCGGCGTTGTCCACCACCAGCACCGAGGAAAACAGCCAGCCGCCGGCAATCACCCGCTGGGCGGTGCCCGCCAGCTTGATCCGTCCGCCGTCGGGGGCCTCGCCGAAGACAGTGAACTCACCGGGGCAGTACTCCCCCGGAATTTCGCCCACCCCGGCGGTCAGGCCGGCCTTGCGGAACGCGTCCGCCAACAGCTCGCCGAAGTCCTCGAACCGGCGCCGGGACCCGGCCAGGGCAGAGGCATCGGGTTCCACGTGGTCCAGGACCAGGCAGCCCTCGTGGTAGGCGGCGGCCCGGCCGCCGGCCCTGCGGACCAGCGGCTCGAAACCATGGCGCCGGGAGGCCGCCTGCGCTGCGGTGAAGCCGGGCAGCTTGGCGTCCCGCTGCCCCAGGGCCACCGTGGGACGCGGGCGGTAGATCCGCAGGGCGGGGCCCAGCTCGCCGCGGCGGACGGCGTCGAGCATGGCGAGCGCGAAGTCCAGGTCCGCGGCGGCCCCCAGCGAGCCGTCCTGCCGGAACACCTCCAGGGCAGCGGGCACCGCCTACGCTCCGCCGAGCGGCCGGACGGTCAGGATCTGCTCGCTGCGCCCGAACGGTCCGTGGACGTCATGCAGGACAGCCGAGGTCAGGCCGATGCCGTCGGCGCCGAAGGTTACCCGGGTATCCAGGCCCAGCCACTCGCCGCGGGGATCCCGGTGCAGGTGCAGCTGCAGGTCCACGTTGGGGAACATGTAGCTGTCCCCTCCCGGCGGGACACGGGTGGAGATGCCGTTGGCCGTGTCCGCCATGCCGACGAGGCGGACAAGGTCCGACGTCGGCATCCCCTCCACCATTTCGTGTGGGGTGCGGAGCCAGGCCCGGCCGCGGCCCGGCCGCAGCCCCGGCAGTGCCCGCATCTCGATGGATTCGATGAAGGCACCGGGCCACGAGGTCAGGCCCTCATGGCTGCCTGCCTCGGCAGGACCGGGCATGGGGTCGTCTTCGACGGCGGCCACCTCAGACGTCGATCCGCGGGCGATGCGCCAGGCGGTGGCACGCACGGCGGTGCGGCCCTCGGCCACCATTTCGGCCTGGACCAGTTCGATGGTGCGTCCGGGACGCAGGACGGAGGTCTTCACCTCGAAGGTGGTGCGCGGGATCAGCCCGAAGATGTCGTAGCTGATCCGGGCCATGCGCAGCTCGGGCCGGGGACGGAACTGCTCCAGGCTGTGGGCCAGCAGTCCGGAAATGGGCGCCATGTGCTGTTCGTGCGGATTCCAGGCGCCCTGGGTGTGGATGGTTGCCTCGTAGGCATCGTTGCCCAGTGAGCGGTAATACGATTCAGCCACGTGCTTGCTTCTCCCTGCCGGTTCCGGAAATTGGAGCTCTCAGGCTACCCCAGCGCGGCCGGACGACTGGCCCCCGGACGTAACGCGGCGCACACTGGCCGGATGGAATATACCCACCTCGGCCGGTCCGGCCTGTCCGTCTCCCGCCTGTGCCTGGGCACCATGAACTTCGGCCCGAAGACCGAGGAGGCGGATGCCCACGCCATCATGGACTCCGCCCGCGACGCCGGCATCAACTTTCTCGATACCGCCAATGTGTACGGCTGGGGGAAGAACAAGGGCTGGACCGAGCAGATCATCGGCCGGTGGTTCGCCAAGGGCGGCGGCCGGCGCGAGGGCACCGTCCTGGGCACCAAGCTCTACGGCTCCATGAGCGAGCGCCCCAATGACACGTTCCTCTCCGCCCTGAACATCCGCCGCGCCCTGGACGCCAGCCTGCAGCGGCTGCAGACGGACTACATTGACCTCTACCAGTTCCACCACATTGACCGGAACACACCCTGGGACGAGATCTGGCAGGCCATGGAAGTGGCCGTGGCGCAGGGCAAGGTGATCTACAACGGCAGCAGCAATTTTGCCGGCTGGCACATCGCCCAGGCACAGGAGAACGCCCGGCGCCGCAACTTCATGGGCCTGGTCAGCGAACAGTCGATCTACAACCTGATCAACCGGTCCGTTGAGCTGGAAGTCCTGCCCGCCGCGCAGCAGTACGGCTTGGGCATCCTGCCGTGGTCTCCCCTGCAGGGCGGCCTGCTGGGCGGGATCCTGCAGAAGGAGGCCGACGGCGGCGGCCGGCGCGCCGAGGGCAAGGTGCGGGACCTGCTGGCGAAACACGAGGACCAGATCCGGCAGTATGAGGAGCTGGGCGCGGAGCTGGAGATCCTTCCCGGGGTCCTGGCCCTGGCCTGGCTGCTGCACCAGCCGGCGGTGACCGCGCCGCTGGTGGGGCCGCGTACCCAGGAACAGCTGGACGAGGCACTGCTCGCCCTGGATGTTGCCCTCGATTCCGGGACACTGGACCGGCTGGACGAAATCTTCCCGGGGCACTCGCCGGCGCCGGAGGACTACGCCTGGTGAGTCACAGCGGCGGGCGCCGGGTCAGGCGCTCGCAGGCTCAATCAGCTGCGGCCCGTTGTTGCGCACCGAGTTCACCTCCGTGGAGACCACCCGCGGGGTGAGCGTGGGTTCGGGTACGGCGTCGAGCAGCTGGGCGACATCTGCCCCGTCGCTCAGTTTCGGATCCAGCCAGTCTGCATAGAGGTCCGGCGGAATGATCAGCGGGGTGCGGTCATGGATGTGCCCGAGTGCGTCCGTGGCCTTCGTGGTGATGATGGTGACGCTCAGCAGCCATTTGTGTTCGTGGTCCTCCGGCAGTGCCGGGTCCGGCCAGAATTCGTACAGGCCGGCGAACGCCAGCGGGTCCTGCTTCCCGGAATACAGATAGGTGGGGATTTTCCCCTCCGGGGATTTTTCCCACTCGTAGTAACCGTCCGCCGGCACCAGGGCCCGGCGTTTCACGGCCGCCTTGCGGAACGCCGGTTTCTCCAGGATCGTCTCGCGGCGTGCGTTGATCATCCGCGACCCGATCTTAGGGTCCTTGGCCCAGACCGGCACCAGCCCCCATTTCGCCGTCGCCAGCCGCCGGACCGGCGCTTCGTGGGAGAACCGTTCGGTGACGATGCGCACGTCGTCCGTGGGCGCCACGTTCCAGGACGGCAGCACGTCCGCTCCCACTGTCTGCTCGACGGCGAACGCGGAGACCAGGTCCGACGTCGCCCTTGCCATTACGTAGCGTCCGCACATGGCACCCATTGTGCACCATGGACCGGCCGCCGGCAGGAGGACGTCAGGGGCCGAACACTCCCGTCCCGGTTACCTTCTTTCGAACATATGTTCTATTTTTAAGAGTATGAACCAGGAAGCCGCCGAGCGGCTGGCGGCCCGCTATGCGCGGCGGGCCGAGCCGATCAGCCTTACCCCCGAAGAGCTGGACTTCGAGCACAATCCGGTCACCACCTCGGTGCCCGGCGTGCCGGTCTGGGCCTGGATCCGGTTCCCCGGTGCCGCCGAGCGGGTCAAGGGCGAGGCCTGCAGCTGGTCCCCGCGGGCGGTGCAGGTGCTTTGGGAGGACGGCGGGCTGCGCCGGGCCACCTGGGTGTGGGCATCAGCGGTGACCCGCCGGACCAACAACTCCCGCAAGGAAACGCTCGGGGACCGTACCGCCCGGGACAGCCCCTAAGGGCACTGCCGTGGAGCTCCTAGCCCAGCTGTGAAGATCAACCGGATCAAGGAAACTTCCAACTCGGGAGACGGAACAACCGGTCGAGTGGCAACTATTCCGCTACTACTTTGCTGCGGGGACGGGGCCGTTGAGATCTATGTCCACGGGGAACCCAACGAGCGTTGACAACCGCGCAGCAACTTCCTCGAGGCCCTCACCAATTGGCGCCGACACTAAGCTGACCAGTATTCCTGATCCGTCAGGCTCTACGGAGGTCGCGGAAACGTCAATGCCTAGATCCGTGGCCAACAAGAACTCTGCCGCATTATCGAGAGCCTCAGGATCATATGGAGAAGATCGCACCTCAACGGGTGAACCTACACTACTCAGGATGCCCTCGAGCGCCGACCTATCATTTCCGTACCAATAGACCACGACCCTGCCATGGTCAACGTCCGATGAAACACTCACCAAAGCGCTGCTGCCATGCAGGGCCTCTAACAGAATCCCTGCATCTTTAAGGAGTTCTGATTCTTCTAACGAGTTCTTGGCCTCCTCCGGCGGCGAGCTCTCGAGCTTAGACGGATCCAATGGCAGATTCTTCTGCTCAGTCGGACCCGATCCAGGGAGAGCGTTGAATGCACACGCGGACACACTGCACCCTCCAACTAAGACCGCAACGCTGACAGCGACCGACACTGCACATCGAGTCAACTCCACGGAATCTCCCTATCCTGCGATTGCCTCCACGATAACGGACTAGGTTTCTCGTCCCCAGGTCAGAAAGCCCGGGCACTTCTTAGTTGTTGATTCGATTGTTCCCACGGTGATGAGCCGCTACGTTTTCGTCGGGCGTACTCACGGAAAACAAAATGGGTCGATTGCCGGACCCGATTCAGTAGCTACGTTGCTACAACATCCCTGGTGGTACGTCCGATAGCCTTCCCCCACTGGGCGATGTTGCGGTAGCCTGACCGACTACTTTCACGTCTGATTTTCCTTCAGGATGGAAATGTGAATCTCGTTCGCCATGTAGTTGACTCAGTTAGCCGTTACTGGGCTGACGACGTGCAGATCCTCGGCATCTGGGAAGATGGGCCGGCCGCAGTTTGCGTTGTTTATCGCCGGACTGCTGACCCCGAAGTGTCCATTGGGTGGAGGCTCGAGTTTAGTGCAAACTCAGCGGACGGCACCGTAGAGGGTTTCGCCCGCGACGTGGCGGTTAACCTCGCCGAGCCGATCGGCACCGCCAGAAGTCGTCAAGATCAGCACGGCATCGTTTGGGTTGCAGCCACTGAGGGCCGCCCCACACCGGAACCACCTGTCGATGTCTTGCAAAGACTTGCTACCAGGTGAGTGCTTCCTCTGACTTCTGTCGGTCGGCTGGTGGCTCCGAGACTTGCCCACTCGGGGTGCAGCTCCCGGCGAAGCTGCAGGCCTGATCTCCTCGTCCGCAGTGTCCCCGTTCCCCCGGTCTGTTTCGTCGGCTTCGACTCACAGGTTTAGAGGGTGAAAGCTGATTGCCGTGCTATTCCGGAAGGCTGCGGACATATTCCAGCGCCTCGCGGGTCAGCTCCGTCCACTGCCGTGCCGTGGCTGCCGGGTCCGCGGCGGACGGCACCTCGACCCATTCCCGCATGGTGCGCTTACCCATGGTGACCGGACCTGCGGCGCCGGCGGCGATGAGCTCCCGGGCACGAACCATCGGCAGCTTCACGATCAGGTAGCCGCCGGAACCGAGGAAGGCCACGATCTTGGATCCGGTGCGCAGCCCGGGGCTGCGGAACATGGTGCCGACGGTCAGCGGGCCGTCCTGCAGCTCGTCGGCGATGGCCTGCAGGAGATCCAAGGCTGTCTGCGAAGGGGGCATCCGTCCTCCCGGGAGCGCTGTTCGTGCAGTCAGAAAGTCAGAACTGGCTGAAGTCAGCCGTCGCCGGATCGGCACCCAGTCGGCGTCCGCCGTCCAGCCCGTCCAGGATGGCCAGCTCCTCCTCCGTCAGCTCGAGTCCGGCCGCGGCGAGATTCTCCCGCATCCGCTCGGAATTGGCCGACTTGGGAATGACGATCCGGCCCGAGCCCAGGTGCCAGGCCAGGACCACCTGCGCGGGGGTGGCCGCGTACTTCCCGGCGAGCGCGGCCACTTCCGCCCCGGCCAGCTCAGTCCCCTGCCCCAGCGGGCTGTACGCCTCCACGGCAATGCCGCGGGACATGGTCTCGGCGGCGAGCGCCGCCTGCTGGAACCCGGGATGCAGCTCGATCTGGTTCACCGCCGGCAGCACCTGGCTCTGCTCGTAAAGTGCATCCAGGTGGTCGGTGAGAAAGTTGGAGACGCCGATGGCACGCATGTAGCCGTCCCGGTAAAGGGCTTCGAGTTCCTTCCAGGCCTGCACGAACATCCCCTGCGAGGGCACCGGCCAGTGAATCAGGTACAGGTCGACGACGTCGAGGTTCAGCGCTCGCCGACTGTCCAGGAACGCAGCCCGCGCCCTCCCCTGGTCTCCGTTGCGCAGCTTGGTGGTCACGAAGATCTCGGACCGCGGAATGCCCGACGCGGCGATGGCCGCTCCCACGCCGGCCTCGTTGCCGTACGCGGCGGCGGTGTCGATATGCCGGTACCCGGCCGCCAGGGCGTCCTCCACCACCTCCTGCGTCCGGCCGGGCGGAACCTGGAAAACGCCGAACCCCAATTGCGGAATCCGCACGGAGTTGCCGAGCGTCAGTTCCGGAACAACGGTGCGGGAACTCTCTGTCATGGCGGTGCCTTTCCTGCGGTGCGGTCATTTAGGCTTGGGTGCAGCCGGGAGGCGGGCACCTCCACCTAAGCCCGGCTCCTGCCCTCAGTCAAGGAAACCCGTAAGGAAACCTGCAATGACGCATCCCGCGGCCCTTAACCTGCTTTTTATCGGCGGGACCGGAGTGATCAGTTCGGCCGCCGTCGCGCGGGCCACCAGCCTCGGACACCGCGTGACCGTGCTGAACCGCGGCGTGTCCGCGCTTCGTCCGGTGCCGGACGGCGTCGAGGTCCTCGCCGCCGATGTCCGGGATCCAGGTGCCGTGCGCGCCGCCCTGGGCGACCGCACGTTCGACGCCGTGGCGGACTTCCTGTCCTTCACCGCCGAACATGTGGCGGCGGCGGTGGAACTGTACCGCGGCCGGACCGGGCAGTATGTCTTCATCAGTTCGGCTTCGGCCTACCAGAAGCCGCCGGCCCGCCTGCCCGTGCGTGAATCCACGCCGCTGCGCAACCCGTTCTGGCAGTACTCCCGGGACAAGATCGCCGGTGAGGACCTCCTCGTGCAGGCCTACCGGAGCGAGGGCTTTCCTGGAACGATTGTTCGCCCGTCGCACACCTACGACGCCACGATGGTCCCGTTGTCCGGTCACTGGACGGATATCCACCGGATGCGCGCCAGGCTGCCGGTGGTGGTGCACGGTGACGGCACGTCGCTGTGGACGCTGACGCACAGCCGGGATTTCGCGAAGGCTTTCGTGGGCCTCCTGGGCCGGCCCGAGTCCGTCGGCGAGAGCTACACGATCACCTCGGACGAGTTCCTGCCCTGGGATGCCGTCTACCGTTCCCTGGCGGCGGCCGCCGGTGTCCCCGAGCCCCTGCTGGTGCACGTGGCATCGGAGACCATCGCCGCGCTGGATCCGGGGCGCGGTCCGGGCCTGCTGGGCGACAAGAGCCATTCGGTGATCTTCGACAACAGCAAGATCAAGTCCCTGGTGCCGGACTACCGTGCGGTGATTCCCTTTGCCGAGGGGGCCCGCGAAATTATCCGGTGGCACGATGCCCATCCGCAGGAACAGGGCCTGGACGCCGGTTGGATGGAAGTCAGCGACCGGCTGGCCGGCCGGGCGCGGGCGGACGCCTAGGAACAAGCCATTCCGGGGCGGGCGGGTCTGGAGCTTCTGTTTTCCGGCGGCTGTTAGAGTGCAGGCAGCAGGTATATCCGGATGGTTACGGCGCTCGCCGCCGGAGTTGAAGCTGAATCTCGACACCCCGTCCGGATGGCTTCGAAAAGATGTTGGAGGAAACCATGTCAGGTTACGGTTCAGGCCAGGGAAACAACCACGGAAACCGGTGGTCCGACGAGTGGGACGAGCAATACGCCTCCCCCAAGAAACCTGAACCCACCCCGCCGCCGGCGGCCCAGCAGCCTCAGCAGGCACCTCACTATCCCTCCCCCGGCTACTCGAACCAGCCCGGCCAGGGGTATCCCGGCCAGGGTTACCCGAACCAGGGTTACCCGAACCAGGCCCAGGGATATCCCGTCCAGGGTTACCCGGCCGCCGGCCACCAGCAGGCCCAGGGCTACGGCCATGCCCAGTTCGGCCATGCGCCGCAGGGCTCCGGTTACCGTCCCCAGAAATCCCGCGTCGCCGCCGGACTGCTTGGAGTATTCCTCGGCGGCTTCGGTGTCCATCGCTTCTACCTGGGCAACAACAACCTGGGCATCGCACAGATTGTCCTGACCTGCTTCACGGGCATGGGAGCTGTCTGGGGATTCGTCGAAGGCCTGATGATTCTCTGCAACGCCAAGACCTTCCGCACCGATGCCCACGGGGTTCCGCTCAAGTAACGAACAGCAGTGCGGTGCTAGGCTAAGGTTCGAAAGTATGTTCTAGAAGTATCCCCTCAGGAGGCCTCGGCATGGCGGTGTTCTCAGCGGACCGTTCCCGCCGCCCCGCTCCGCCGTCGGAGTCCGACGCCGCGACTGCCGCGGGCTTTCCCAGTCCGGCCCGGGATTACTTCGACGGCCGGATCGACCTTAACCGGCACCTGATCCGCGACCCGACCTCCACCTACGTAGTCCGGGTGGAAGGTGACTCCATGGCAGGCACCGGCATCTGCAACGGTGACGAACTGATAGTGGACCGTTCGCTCACGCCGCGGGACGGCGCCGTCGTCGTCGCCGTGGTGGACGGCGAACTCACGGTCCGCCGGCTGCTGCTGGGCGGGCAGCGGATAGTACTGCGGGCCGAAAGCCCGGGTTATCCGGACATCCTGGTGGCCGAGCCGTCGGAACTGTCCGTGTGGGGCGTTGTGACCCGCTGCCTGCACCATGTCTGAACCGGCTGCGCCCTCCGGCGCCAGCCAGCGGATTGCGCTGGTGGACGTCAACAGCTTCTACGTTTCCTGCGAGCGCGCCTTCGATCCGAAACTGGCCGGGGTGCCGGTGGTGGTGCTGTCCAACAATGACGGCTGCGTGGTGGCACGCTCGGATGAGGCGAAGGCGCTGGGCATCAAGACCGGCACGCCCTGGTTCAAGCTCGCCGAATCCGCGCCGCGCGTGGGCCTGGTCCAGCGCTCGAGCAACTACGAGCTGTACGGGGACCTCAGTTCCCGGGTGATGGAACTGCTGGGCCGCTACTCGTTGTGGCAGGAGGTCTACTCCATAGACGAGTCCTTCCTCGGACTCGCCGGCACGCCCCGGCAGCTGGAGGAACAGGGCACAACGATCCGCACCGCCGTCGCCCGCCACACCGGCCTTCCCGTCTGCGTGGGGATCGGCACCACCAAGACCCTGGCGAAGTTCGCCAACCGGATCGCGAAGCAGAACCGGCACCTGCAGGGCGTCTGCAACCTCGAGACCATGGACCCGGCTGCGGTGGAGGCCATCATGTCCCGGGTGCCGGTCACCGGGCTGTGGGGCGTGGGGTCCCGGCTCGGCGCGAAGCTGGATGCGATGGGGATCTCCACGGTCGCGGATCTGCGCGCCGCCGATCCGGCGCTGATCCGGCGGAAATTCTCGGTCACCCTGCAGCGCACCGTGCTGGAGCTCAACGGCACCGCCTGCATCCCGCAGGAGGACGAACGGGCGGACCGCAAGCAGCTGATCTTCTCCCGGAGCTTCTCGACGCCGGTCACCACCGGCGCCGAGATGCGCCAGGTCATGAGCATTTACGCCCAGCAGGCCGCCGCCCGGCTGGAGCGCGAGGGGCAGCAGGCCAGCATCCTCACCGCCTATGCCGGCACGTCGCACTTCAGTGAGCGGGCGGCGTCGTTCCCCTCGGCCACCGTGCGCCTGCCCGCCCCGACGTCGGATCCCGTGGTCCTCAGCCGGGCCGCGGTCGGTGCCCTCGAGGCCCAGGTGGTGGAGGGCGTGCCGTACACCAAGGCCGGGGTGATGCTCAGCGGGCTGGAGTCCGCCGGCGCGCAGCCGCTGTTCGAGGAGTTCGTTTCCGCCCAGGAACGCCGGAATCTGGGCGAGCTGCTGGGGAAGGTCACGGACAAATACGGGGCGGCCAGCATCGGGCTCGGGCTGGCGGGGATGTCGACGGCGACGCCGGAGTGGACCATGTCGCGCAGGTATTCCTCGCCGCGGTACACCACGGAGTGGAGCGAGCTGCCGGTGGTCAAGGCGGTCTGACATGCGTGCCCCCTTGGACGCCGCGGCTCAGTAGCCCGGCGCGGCCGGAAGGCCGAGAAACTCCTCCAGCGTCACGCCGGCGTCGCGGACTCCGCGGGCGGTCTCCGGCCCCACGTAGCGCAGGTGCCAGGGTTCGTAGGCATACCCCGTGATGTGTTCCGCCCCCGCCGGATAACGGATAAGGAAGCCGTAGCGGTGGGCGTTAGCCGCGGCCCAGGAACCGGCCGCCGTTCCCTCGAAACAGGTTTCCAGCGCACACAGGCCATCCGGGTTGCCGATGTCCACGGCCAGCCCGGTCTCATGCTCGCTGTAGCCGGGCCGGGCGGAAAGCGAATCGGCTCCCTCCTGCCCGTAGTCCGCGATGTAGGAGGTGTGCAGCCGGGACTGTTCTTCGCGGGACCGGTAGCCGCTGACGGCGGAAACGGCGACACCGTCAGCCGCTGCGTCGGCCACCATTCGGGTATAGGCGCCTGCCGCTTCGGCCCGCAGCAGCATCCCGCCCGCATCAACCAGGTCCTGCGGCACATACTCCGCCGCGAGGGGACGGTCCTTATTGACCACGATGATGGAACTGTCCGGCGAGTCGACATCGGAGGCGGCTGCCGCGTCGGCCGGCTCATTGGAAAGGTTCAGGAACACGGCAAGTGACACGGCCAGGCAGACGCACAGCAGGGCGGCCATGTTTGCAAACGTCCTGAGGTACAGATACCGCGTTGTTCCCACTAGACCCCGCCCTTCAAACGGCAGTTCCCCCTCGTTGGGTTTGCGCGCTATCCTCGCACGGGCGGTACACGGCGGCCGGGACCGGCGCGGCCTTAGGCTGCGGTTACGGCCGTCCTTGGAGGAGCGGCTAGCGTGGAGGCATGAGTTATGCGTACGACGTCGAGATCCTGCACCTGCTGGTCTCGCCGGCGCACGCCTACTTCGGGCGCGCTAAGGACGGCCCGGCCGACGTCGTCACCACCGATGCGGACGAAGCCGAGGTCGTTGCCGGTAAGGGAATTGTCGGTGACCGGTTCTTCGGCAAGGCAGCCCACATGGATGCCGCCGTCACTTTGTTCGCCATCGAGGCGCTGGACGCCATCGCCTCCGAGCTCGGCGCCGACCCTTTCGATCCGCTGCTGGCCCGCCGGAACGTGGTGCTCCGCGGCGCCGAACTGTCCCCGCTGCTGGGACAGGACTTTGTTCTGGAGTCGGCAGGCGGCCGGGTTCAATTCCATGGCGGCAGGCAGGCCCACCCCTGCGCCTGGATGGATCAGGTCCTGGCGCCCGGTGCACACAAGGCGATGCGCGGCAGGGGCGGGCTGCGCTGCCGGCCGCTAAGCAGCGGGACGCTTCACCGCGGGCCGGCCCTGCTCCTCAGCCCCGTTCCGTTGGATCCGGCCAGGGCCGCCGTCCCGTCGCTACTGAGGCCCGGCAGGCTTCCGTGACCCGCAGCGGTGCATGGGTAGTTCTCCCCATGGACTCTTCCGCTTTCCTCGCTTAGGTTGTGGGATATGGGGGAAAATTGGAACATACAGGTCCCGGGAGCGTTGTCATTGCTCCAGGACAGCGAAAACCTGCTCGCCGAATGCGAATCGGCCAAAGACAATGCCCAGCAGGCACTGAATGCAATGGAAACTGCGCTGGCGCATTGTCCGGAACTCGCGGACGCCGTTGACCACCTGCGCTTCGAGGTCATCGCCAATGATATGACTGACATTCTTGTCCGGTGCAACAACGCCGTTCATGCGACCCGCGAGAGCGTCAACGCGTATGTTGAGGGCGACCGGGATATGGCGGATCTGGCCCACAAGGCGGCTTCGCTGACGGCGTCCGTTCCGGAGGCCCCGGGAATGTCCGGCGGCGGACATCGGATGGTGAAGTAGGGATGGGCTACCTTTACGTTGACCTCTCAGCCACCCAAACCCTTCCTGATCCCGTGGTGCTCCAGGAACAGGCCCCGCTGCTGTCCGCTGCCGGCGAGGCATTCCAGGCACAGGTTTCGGATACGGCAGATAAGTGGCGGGTGCTGGGCGTCCTCTATGAAACGCCGCAGAGTTCCCTGGTCCTCAACGCCATGGCAGCACCGGCGTGGCAGGCCCAGGCATTGACTGCCAGCACAGCTGCCGCGGCCCGGGCCATCAGCGACTTTGCGGAGTCCGTCAGGACCATACGGACCACCAGAACCGACCTGCAGATCGAAATCAACGCTGCGGAGAATGATCTGGCCTCCCTGCTCGGCAGCGAGGAAGAACCTGTCGGCGACAGCTTCGACAACGCCCTGTTCAACTACCAAACAGACTTCACCAAACGGGCCGACGCCCTGGCGGATGCCTACGAACAGGCCCGGGCCGCCTGTCTGGCGGCGCTGTCAGGGATTCGCCGCGCCTCCTCCGACGCGTCCTCGTACTACGCCTCGGACGCCCTTGATCTGGTCAGCCACGATGTGGAACGCCTGCACCGGCGTGCGGTCTCGTCCGGAGCCACGCCCGAGGATGTCCAGTGCTACTACGACGCGCTCGCTGCCATGGATCCCGCCGACTATAAGGACTATGCACAGGATTATCCGGAAGCAGCCGTTTATCCGCCCCGGATCGGTCTGGCGGCGGACCAGCAGGCTGCGTTCTGGCAATCCCTGACGCCAGAGCAGCAGGAGGCGCTCGCCCAGGCCCTGCCCGCCGTCGTCGGCAATACGGAGGGGGTTCCCTATGGCCTCCGCGCGGCAGCGAATGCTGCCGTCCTGGCCTTGGTCATGAAACCCTCCTGGCGGGCAACCGATGAACAGCGCGCAGCGTACAAGAGCATCAACGCGTCGTTGGGGGATCGAAATACGATGGATCCTTCCGGACGCAGCCTCATCGCCTTTGATCCTGCCGATCCGCCCCTCGCCGCCGTCGCCATCGGCAACATGGATACGGCAACCAATGTAACCATGAACGTGTCGGGGATGGACAGCTCCTCGCAGGACATGGAAGGCGCAGTAACGGCGGCCAACAACATCTACACGCAACAGGAGCGCCTGACATCAGGCCACGCTGTCGTCGCGTGGATTGGATACGATTCACCGGAACTCTCCGCCGAAGTCCTGTACTCCGACAAAGCCCGCACCGGCGGGGCAAAGCTCGCGACCGTGATCGACGGGCTGTACTACACCCGGAGTTCCGATATCCCGGAAGTAAGCGTAACCGCTCACTCCTACGGCACCACCACGGCGGCGTACGCGCTAAGCCAGACCACCCATACTGTGGACACGGTCGTGTTCTACGGATCTGCCGGCATAGACCCTGAAGCAGCCCGAACCGCTGCGGACCTGAATGCCCGGGAGGTCTATGCCACCCAGGGTAGCCGGGACATCGTCGCCCCGGGTGGTATTGCCGGGTCCGAACTGGGCAATCCGCGGCTGAGTCCCACCGCCGAAGCCTTTGGTGCGAAGGTTTTCAGTTCCGAGGTGGATGAATACGGTCGTGCCAACGGCGGCCACAGTGTGGAGGGAAAGGAAACTCATGCCCTCCCTCACCAGACGGAAGCCGGCGGCGGGTATCTGGACTTCGGCACATCGAGCCTGGCGCAGATCGCCGAGGCGAGCACAGGCAACGGCTCCTCCCTCGATCTGATCCCCCAGTCCGCGATGGATGACAGGGTGGAACACCTGAAGGAAACGACCGAGGATGTTTACTACGGTCCGGGAAGGGTTGTCGACAATATGCAGACGTTCGGAGAACACACCGTCGACACGCTTCAGGAAGGGCATAATCGAGCGGCGGATGCTTTGCAGGACGGGCTGGTTCAAGTGTCAGACGTTCTGCAGGACCACTATCTGCCGGACTTCGGGCCTTTCGAGAATCCACTGGATCCCTTTGTCGATGAGAAGCAACGTGAAGCCGTGGAAAACGCGGAAGCTGCCCGGCGGCAACATAACGAAATCGTGGACCACGGCCAGCATAGGGTTGAGGACATTGTGGACACCCAGCAGAAAGAGGCGGATGAGTACTTCAAGAGGCGGTTACGCGTTCTGGAATTCCACGCGGAGAAGCTCGTTAGTAATTTCCGTGACTAGCGCCGGAATGATTGCCCTGCTCACCCTGAGTTCATGTGCCCAAGGAGCCCCCGCTATGCCGAACAACACACCCTCCGCTGCCGAGCAGGCCTCAGGGGGCGACAGCCACGGACAGCCCGCAGCGGTGGTCTTTGACGATCTCATAGGTATGGCTGCTGATGCGGTCAGCGCTACCGGCACATCAGGGTGGACCTATGAGAACGGAACAATCTGGGCTCCTGAAGAGCCCGTCATCGCTTTTTCTCCGGAGCCCTGCGGAAGGACCGCTGACGGCATGGAGCAGCGCTTTATGGAGTTTGGGCTGATCGGACCTCCGGCACCCGTCGGGCCCGGTGAAGCGCGGGATCAAATGCGGGCCTACCTGCAGGATCATGGATACGAGTTGACCCGGTCCATGGACCCCCCGGCCGGAAACGAACCCAAGAACACCTATATTGTCACCGGGAAACGGGCCGACGGCGCCTTTATCGACTACGGGGCGAACGACGCAGAACAGCTCCTGACCCTCAGGAGCCAGTGCTCGGCCCACCCAACACTCCAGGACGAGGTCAGCGCCCAGACCGAGTAGGACAGATTCCAAGCAAAGAATCGGGTAATTGCCCGATTTAACGCTCCGCCATGGGTGCTGGCGCTGGTTGGTTTCGGTTTCAGCACGGTATGCGTGCGCATCATTCCCAGCCCAGGGTGGCGCTGCCGTAACGCGGAGGGGCCCAACCGTATTCAAGCTGGTTACCGTCGACAAGCAGCGGAGGCGGCACAAAGACCAGTTCGCCGTAGGCACTCGGCCAGGTCCGTAGCTCCGGTTCCAGTTCGATCCGCTCGGTATCCGAAGGCGGACTCGGCAGCAGCGGGGCAAGGTCCCGCCAGAGTGCGGGAAGCGGATTCATGTTCCGGTGGTCGGAAGCCATAACGGCATTATGCAGCCCGATCCCGGTTCCGGCTGGCCTGCTCCACGGTGAATCGGAGATGTCACGTGCCTACCGTGCTGCAGCCGCAGCGGCGAATCGCGCGGCGAGTTGACCGAAGGCGGCCGCCAGCTCCGGCGGGCCCGCCACCTCGAGTTCGGCGTCGAACCGGCCAAAGGAGGCTGCCAGTGCCGCCCAGGACCAGGAGCCCGCCTCCAGGCGGCACCGGTCGGATCCCAGCGCTTCGACCGTGCCGTCCGCGGCGAACGGTACGACGGCGGCCGCCGGCAGGTGCAGGATCACGGCACCCCGGCAGGGCCAGTCGGACCCCTTACCGGGATGCTTTCCCGGCTCCGCTCCCCGGAACCGGGCGGAGACGAAGGCGTGCACGCTGCCGCCGGGCAGTTCCCGCTGCCGGAACCGGGCACCCGCCGGCATCCGCGGCGTGATCCGGTCGGCACGGAAGATCCGCCAGTCGTTCCGGTCCAGATCCCAGGCCACCAGGTACCAGCGTCCGCGGGAGGCCACCAGATGATGCGGCTCCGCCCGGCGCGGCGGTGAGAAGCCGACGTCGCCGTCATTCGCCTGGGCACCCGCATAGTCAAAGCGCAGCACCTGACGTGATCGGACGGCAGTGGCGAGGGTCAGCAGCAGTTCCGGCGAAACCGATCCGCCCGTGCCAGGGAGTCCCGGCAGTGTAGTGAACTGCAGCGCGTCAAGACGGTGGCGCAGCCGCGAGGGCATCACCTGCCGGACCGTGGCCAGCGCCCGTGCCGCGGCCTCCTCGATCCCCGCACCGGTGAGGGGTGCGGACTGCAGCGCGACGGCGAGCGCCAGCACCTGGTCATCGTCGAAAAGCAGCGGCGGCAGCTCGGCGCCGGCGTCCAGGCGGTAGCCTCCGTCCGGCCCCTTCAGCGCGGAGATGGAATAGCCCATCTCCCGCAGCCGGTCGACGTCGCGCCGCACGGTCCGGGGGCTGATCTCGAGCCGGTCGGCCAGCACCTGCCCCGGCCAGTCCCGCGGAGTCTGCAGGAGCGAGAGGAGCAGCAGGAGCCGCGACGTCGTGGTGGTCATAAGACAAAAGATAAGCGAAATAGCGGCCAGAACCTGACCTCTATTGGGAGAAGAGTGGGAGTTACCGGGAAACCACCCGGGCTTTCCCAGAAGGAGCTCTCCATGTCAGTCACCACCACGCCCCACCTGAACTTCCGCGGCAATGCCCGGGCCGCCCTGGAGTTCTACCACTCGGTCTTCGGCGGGCAGCTTATCGTCGTCACCAACGAAGACGCCCACAGCGTCGACCTCCCGGAGGAGGCGGGCCAGGTCAAGTTCGGGCAGGTAATCGGCGGGAACGGGTTCTCCGTCATGGCCTACGACGTTCCCTCCAGCGTTTCCTACGACCAGGGCGAGAAGTCCTCCTTCGTTTCGGTCCGCGGCGACTCGGCGGAGGAGATCACTGGACTCTGGGGGCGGCTTGCCGACGGCTCCACCGTGCTGCAGGACCTGGCCCCCTCGGCCTTCTCCCCCGCCTACGGAATGGTGCAGGACCGCTTCGGCGTCACATGGGTGCTTGACGTCGCCGTCGCCTACGAGCCCGCCGGCTAACCCCGTGCCCGGTACCCCGCGGGCACGGACCGAATCCCGGGCCGTGCCCGCCGCGGCGCCGCGCCGGGACGGCCGGGGACCGGCTAGTCTCGGAGGCATACCTCCGGCGGCTTCCCCGCCGGCACTCTAAGCATGGGAGCGTTATGGCCTCGGACGTACTGGTAGTCATCGGCATGGGCGGCATGGGGCAGGCGGTTATGCGCCGGTCCGGCGCAGGACGCAAGATCCTGCTGGCCGACTTCAATGAGGACCTGCTCGAGAGCGTGCACGCCGCCGCACTGGGCGAAGGCTACGACGTCGTCTCCCAGCAGGTGGATGTCTCCTCGCGGCAGTCGGTGGCCGCGCTGGCCGCAACCGCCCGCGAACTGGGCGCCGTAACCGGTGTAGTGCACACCGCCGGACTCTCCCCCGTCCAGGCGCCGGTGGAGGCCATCTGGAAGGTCGACCTCTTCGGTGTGGCCGTGGTGCTGGAGGAGTTCGAGAAGGTCATCGCCCCGGGCGGTGCCGGCGTCGTTATCTCCAGCATGTCCGCCTACATGGCCGGCGGCCAGATGCCCGCCGATGTGCTGGCGAGTCTGGCGACCGTCCCCGCGGACGATCTGCTGCTGATTCCCTTTGTCGCCGGCATCGACCACCCCGGACACGCCTACAGCGTGGCCAAGCGCGCCAACCAGGTCCGCGTCCAGACCGCCAGCCTGCGCTGGGGTGCCCGCGGGGCACGCGTGAACAGCATCAGCCCCGGCGTCATTTCCACCCCGATGGGCCAGCAGGAACTCTCCGGCGAATCCGGCTCGCAGATGCGCGCCATGATCGAGGCGTCCGGCACCAAGCGCCTCGGCACCGCCTTCGACATCGCCAACGCCACGGCCTTCCTGCTCAGCCAGGAGGCCAGCTTCATGACCGGCGCGGACCTCCTAATTGACGGCGGTGCGGTGGCCGCCGTCGATACCGGCCAGCGCAGCCAGGTCGCCGGCTAGGCAGGAAAGTTCCGCACCTTCAGGAACGGATGCGGATTCACTGATTGCCGGGGCGCCGGTGGTGTGATCGAATCTGGGGCATGTTGTACGCAACCTCAGCAGACGGCACCCGCATCGCCTTCGACCAGGTGGGCCACGGCACCCCGGTAGTCATTGTCGGCGGTGCCTTTTCAACCGCGGACGCCGGCGCCCCGCTCGCCGACGCGCTGAAGGCCGCCGGCTTCCAGGCCGTGACCGTGGACCGCCGTGCCCGCGGGGAAAGCAGCGACACCTCCCCCTACTCACCGCAGCGGGAGGTGGAGGACCTCACGGCGGTCCTGAACGCCGTCGGCGGTGAATCGGTTGTCCTCGGGCATTCTTCGGGCGCGATGCTGGCGCTGCTGGCCGCGGCCGAAGGAGCACCGATCAGTCATCTGTTCCTTTCCGAGCCGCCCTTCCTGTTCGGTGAAGGGGAGCCGTCTGAGGATCTTCCGGACCGGCTCCAGTCCCTCGTCGACGCCGACAATCCGGCCGAGGCGGTCACCACCTTCCAGCGTGAAGGCATCGGCCTGCCCGAACCGCTGATCGAAGAAATCCGGACCAGCCCGTTTTTCCCGGCACTTCTTCGGCTGGCCCAGTCCGCGGTCTACGACGCGCGCCTTTCACAATCCGTCTCGACCCCGACGACGGCGATGGCGGAGGTCTCGGTGCCCGTCACGATTCTGCGGGGCACCACCACGTACCCGGTGATCATGGACGCCACCGAGAAGCTGGCCAAGCGCATGCCCCACGCGGTCCTGGTGACAGTGCCGGAATCCCACGACCATTCCCCCGATCCGTCGGGCACCGTCCGCGAAATCCGCCGCCGCATACCGGTGCAGTGACGGACGCCCCGGGTGGGAGCACGCCCTCCTACCTCGCCCTCCTACGCGGCATCAATGTCGGCGGGCGGAACAAGGTCCCCATGCAGGCCCTGCGGGGGCATCTGGAGGACCTCGGGTACCAGCAGGTCTCGACCTACATCGCGAGCGGCAATGTTTTCCTGGCCTCGAACGACGACGCCGCCTCGATCGGCAGCCGGATCGAAGCCGCCCTCACCGAGAACTTCGACCTCGACGACGAACTCGTCAAGGTCCTGGTGCTGGGCCGTGCCCAGGTGCAGGCCGTCGTCGAGCACCGGCCCGAGAACTTCGGTGAGCGGCCGGACCTCTACCACTCCGACGCGATCTTCCTCATGGGTATCGATGCCGACGCCGCGATGGGCGCATTCCGGCCCAGGGAAGGAATCGACACGGTCTGGGCCGGCGACGGCGTGATCTATTCGCAGCGGCTCAGCGCCGAGCTGACCAAGAGCCGGCTCAGCGCCATCGCGGCCTCCCCGCTCTACAAGTCGATGACGATCCGCAGCTGGAAAACAACCCGGAAGCTGTGGGACCTGCTGCCAGGATGATCAGCGGTGAGCGATCACCCACGCATCGGAGGCATTCCCCGCCGCGCATTCGTGCGACGCTGGAGGGATGGATTTGGTGGTGTCGCCCGCGCTCACGATTCCCGCGGCTGAACTCGACTGGCGGTTCTCCCGTTCGTCCGGCCCCGGGGGCCAGCATGTCAACACCTCGGACAGCCGCGTTGCACTCTCCTGGAACGTAGCCGGTTCTGCGGTGCTGTCGGAACAGCAACGCCTGCTGCTACAGCAGCAGCTGAAACGCAGGCTCGTGGCTGGAGTGCTGACCGTGACGGCCTCCGAGCAACGTTCCCAGCTTCGCAATCGGGAAACAGCCCTGGCCAAGCTCGCCTCCCTCGTGGCAGACGGACTGGCGCCCGGACCTGCCCCGCGCCGCACCACCAAACCTACCCGGGGCTCGAACTACCGCCGCCTCGATGCAAAGAAACAACGGGGTGCCACGAAGCGGCAACGGCAACGGCCGCCGGCTGATTAATTCCACCGGGGTTTGGCATCAATTTGAGGGCTGCTGCCCACCGATGGGCCGTATCCGGGTTAGCTCGGCGTCGTCGGCGTTCCGTACTGGGACGGGCCTAGCCGGCGCCGAAGCTGCTCATTTTCGGAAACCCGGTCCCGAAGACCCGTGGCAATCCGGTCCAGGAAGTCATCCACCTCATTCTGCGCATACCCCTCGCGGAACTTTGTCGGCTGGAACCTCTGCGTTATTACCTCTTCAGGGCTAAGAATTGGAGCGGTAACGTCCTGCCTGAAAATGGCCGTCTTTTGTAGCTGAAGACCTTCCTTTTCGAGCCGTCGGAGCTCCTGGACAGTTCGATCCAGGAAGTCATCCACCTCGTCCTGGTCATAGCCCTCCTTGAATTTCGTGGGCTGGAAACGTTTGGCGACAACCTCTTCAGCTGTGAGAGTACCGGTGCCGTATGTGGCGGATTCGCCCTTGGATTTGGCGGATTTGGAGGGTTTCGAAGCTAGCAATCCGAGCAGGAGTATTACCGCTACGAGAATCCAAGTTCTCCCTGAGCCATCGCTTTCGCTTGCTCCTTGGGCCATTACCGCTGAAACATATTCAAAAGACATGGAGCTCCGATTTTCGTAAGGTCAGTCTGTGTCACAGCTGAACGGATCAAAGGTCTGGCGACAATAACTGTAACCGAATGCTTCTTCCGAAAGCCGCCATTGATTTCGATGCTTCCGGCTATTTCCAGGACCACCCTGCAGCCGGCCGCCCGCGGCCTTCTGCCACTGCCTGACCGGACTTGGACAGGGCCGGGTTCCGGGCCAGCGTCCGGCCCAGATTGGACGAGTCGGGTTCGCTGCGGCCGGCGGCGGCCGAGAGATTCCGGATGATCCGGGCCGCCTGCGCGGTGGTGAAGTGCTTTCCCAGCAGTGCTTTCGTCAGTGGCTGGTCCACCCAGAGGGCATCCAGCACGGTGCCGGCGGTGCGGCGGATGATGGTGTCGTGGTCGAACGGCAGTCCGGACACCCGCTCCACCGGCGTGACCTTGACCCTCGTTTCATCCAGCCGGGCATCCGGCTGCAGGACGGCGGTGTGGACGATCGAGATGGTGGGCCCGCGCGGATCCCGGTCCGGGTTGTCGTAGACGCCCGCCGTGTCGAGGTGCTGCACCTGGTCCTCCCCTATTCCGGTCTTGACCGTCAAGGCCCGCAGTGCAGCCTCCGCCAGCCGCTCGGAGGGAAGCAGGAGGACACCGGGGAGCGCCTGGACTCCGGCAAAGGGTTCGTTGGCCCGCTCCGCGGTCACCACGCACAGCCCCCCGTCCCTTCCAATGAAGGGCACGGTATCGATCGAGACGAGGGGCTGCTGCCGTTCAATGCTCATGAAGAGATGTTACCGAGCACTTCCCGGACGTCCGCGAAGGACTGGCGGCGGAGGAACTCACCGTTGGCCCAGACAGGCTGGAGCAGGGACGCCTCTTCCTGCTCGGGAGTGGCCTTCTCTATGAGGGCCAGTTCGCCGTCGTCGTTCCGGGTAACGGCCAGGCGTCCCGTGGCCGAGCGCTTGGAGCCGAACCCCTTGGCCGTGATCGGATCCTTGAAGACGTTGCGCCCTTCCCCGTTGACCTCGATGTAGGTGACCTTGACTGCCGAGGAGAAGGTGTCGCGCGTGACGTACTGGTAGGTGAACGACCCGGCGCCCAGCACCACATTCTCGGCAGCGTAGCCCGCTTTCTCCAGCCGCGCGGTGATGTCGGCGGCACGTTCCGGGGTGATGGAGTCCCCGTACATCACACGCACGTTGTTCAGGACCTTGTAGCCGGCCCCGTTGAGGGTGGAGCCGAACTCGGCTTCCAGGAGGGCGGCGACGCCGAAGTAGGCCGGGTCCTCTGCCATCGGCGGTGCCGTGTCGGGGACGGCGCCGGGCCGGGTGGAGGTGCCGCAGACAATATCGGCGGGATCCCCGGAGTCGGGACGGATGACCACGTTGCCGTCCCGGGAGGTGATGATGTCCTTGAGCCCGGGCAGGATGTTCTGCAGCACGTGCCACAGGTCGAAACCGTCGGACACCAGCGAAATGTTGCCGCTGGGATTGACCTCCAGGATGTGGCGGAAGGTGTCCGCCTCCCCTTCCTGGCCTCCGGCGCACATCACGGCGTGCTCGCTGGCGGGGATGGAGCCGAGGATCTGGCCGTTGTCGGCACCGAAGGAGGAGTTGTAGTAGCGGCGGATGAAGTCTGCCGAGGCGAGGGAGTCCGACCCCTTGAAGGAGAGCAGGTGTCCGGCGCCGGAGGCGGCAGCCGCCTCGACTCCGGGCATGCCGCGGAAGGAGAAGTCGTGGAGCTGCCAGTCCACGAACGCGGCGTCCGTGCCGGTCTTTTCGGCAGCGGCATCGAGGATGCCGCGGTACTTGTCGGCGATGGTCGCTGCGGTGGAGGGCTGCCAGATGGACGCGCTGAGTGCCGTCTCGATGTAGTTGACCAGCCAGAAGAACTCCGGTTCGGTGGATTCGACGGTCACGGACGGGACCCGCAGCGGAACCCGGGTTCCCTCGGGAACGGCGCGGAAGATCAGCGGCAGGTAGCCGCGGCGGTGCAGGGCCCGGATGTGGCCGGTTCCGACGGTGTTGGGACCGAGGATGTCGTCGAGGCCGCCCTGGTACTCGGCGACGGCGTCGTCTTCATCGGCGGCGAAGAAGGGGGCGAAGGCTTCGAGGCAGAATTTCTGCAGGAAGGCCTGCAGGCCGAAGTGCACCACGTGGTCGACGCCCTCAAGACGGGAACCGCGGTTGGTGAAGTTGGAGAGGACCTTCGTGGTGCCCCGGGGATACATGTGGATGTGGCCGAGCTTGTACGCGTCCGTCTGGAAGAGGGCGGCGGTGGTGCTGGCGGTGGTCAGTTCGGCAGGCGCTGCTGTGATGGTCATCGTTGGTCCTTAGATGAGGTGGGAAATCAGGGGCGTGATGGAAGCGGCGACGTCCGGGTTGGCCGCGCCGGGGTGTGAATCGGTGGTGTGGACTGAGCCGTATGCCTGCCTCAGCTGGGCTGCCTTGCCGGAGAAGACTCCGTGGCTGATCCACAGGTCCAGGCGGTCCGGTCCGAGGCCGGTGGCTGCGGCCAGTCCCATGAAGGTGCCGCCGCCGTCGCAGATGTCGTCGACCACCAGGAAGCGGCCTTCTGCGGGCAGCTCCTCGCAGGTGAACCCGGAGAGCTTGCCGGTGGCAAAGTCCCGGTGTTTTTCGGCGTGGTAGAGCGGAAGTCCGAGCGCTGCGGCGGTCCGGGCGGTGCGTTCCTTCGCCCCGGCATCCGGGCAGATGACGCCCGCGTACTCCCCCGCCCTGTTCCGCAGGACCTGCGCGATGACGGTGGAGGATTCGACGATGCGCAGGTTGTTCACCAGTGCCGGCATAACGGGCGAGTGGGGGTCGAAGCAGACCACCTCGTCGGCGTTCATGGCGTTGATGAGGTTGGCGTAGACCTTGGCACCGAAGGGGTTGCCGCGGTCCTGCCGGGCTCCGGGCAGGTATGGAATGAGGGCCTGGACCTTGTGGCCACCCTGGTGGGCGTAGTCGATCCACATGGCTGCGGCTAGGTACTCGTTTGCGTCAGCGCCGGTGAGGTAGAGGTAGAGCGGGGTCTCCTCCGGACTGCCTTCGACCTTGAGGTGGGCCTCCCCGGCCGGAAAGGACATGGGCGTGGCGGCCGAATGGACGGTGTATCCCTGCGGGACTGCTGCGTATGCGGTGAACATGCTGCCAGCCTACCCAGCTTTTTCGTCATTGGAAGTTTATTGACGAAATAAACGTAATGTTACGAATATCGACGCACTGGTGCCCGCCGCCTCGTTTTGGTGGGGACATCATCACACGGGGCACCCGATCACGTGCCGATGTCCCTCCGGTTGAGGGCGAAGGCCGCGAGCAGCACCAGCAGCGTGCTCGTGCCGTACAGCGCAGTGAGCCCTGCCCAATCGGCCCCGTTGCTGAGCGGACCGGCGCCGAAGGCCCAGTAATAAGGTGTCCAGGAGTGGAGGTAGTCCAGGTCCGGGTTCTGGTTGGCCACGGCATTGAGGGCGTACCCGCCGACGGCGACCGCCACGGCAGCCGCGAGCGCCCAGACGCGGCGGCCGCTGAAGGCCCCTGCGGCCAGGGCCACGAACGCCGTCAGCAGTGCCAGTCCGATAAGTGCTGCACACCCGGCCCAGACGTGGGAAGGAACGAGCCCGAGTTGTGCGGGGCGGTTGAAAACCAGCACAGCCAGACCGGTGAAAAGGCCCAGCAGCAGCAGGCGGGCCGCGATGGCGGCGCTCCGCTCCAGGACGAGTTGGACCCGGCTGACGGCGTGGGCCAGGACTAGTTCCAGGGTCCCGCTCTCTTCGTCCCCGGCAATGGCCCGGGTTCCCCAGGAAACGGCGGCGATGGTGAAGAGTACGAAACCGATGAGGCCGAAAAACGTCGACTGGGTGTATCCCGCGCCGGTGGTCAGCTGGTCATAGCCCAGTGCGGAAATGAGCTCGGATGGCAGGCTCTGCAGGAGATCCTGAAAATCCTGCCCCGCCAGGGACGGATAAAGGGGCAGGTACAGGCTCAGGACAGCGAGGATGCCCGCCGCCCATCCCAGCAGCGGGCGCCACGACCCGGCGAGTGAACGGGTGAACAAGGGAAGACGGCTCATTAGCCCGCACCGCCGTCGCCCGTTCCGGCACCGGCCTCCGGGCCGTAAAAACGCAGGACCGCTTCCTCCAGGTCGGGTTCCTGCACCACCAGGTCGAGGAGGCGTTGGCCCGCCAGGGCCGTGATCAGGTCCGGCATCTCGCCGTCGAACCGGGCATTGATCGAGGTTGCGCCTGAGGCTACGGGGTCGGCGCCCACTTGGAGCAGCACCAATCCCGGCACCCTTCCGAGGCGTTCAACCAGGGCAGGTGCCTCCGTGACGGTGGTTCCGATCCGCACGCGGCGGCCGGCCGAGGCCCGGATAGCCGCGGTACTGGCGGCGGAGACCACCGTCCCCGAACGGAGGATGGCTACGGTATCGGCGGCCTCCTCAATCTCGCTCAGGACGTGCGAACTGAGCAGCACGGTCTGGCCGTTACTGCTCGCCTCCCTCACCAGGGCCAGGAACTCCTGCTGAACCAGTGGGTCCAATCCGCTGGTTGGTTCGTCCAAAATGAGCAGCGGGGGTTGATGCATAAATGCCTGGATAAGTCCGAGTTTCTGCCTGTTTCCTTTGGACAGTGCCCGCACCGGGCGGCCGAGGTCCAGCTCGAGCCGCTCTGCCAGGGCCCGGACGGTTCCCGGCTTAACGGGACCGCTGATCCGGGAGAAACAACGGAGAAGCTCCTGTCCGCTCACTCTTTCCGCCATAAACAGGTCGCCGGGGAGGAAGCCGATCCGTCGGCGCAGGTCGGGCCCTCCGCTGCGGGGATCAACGCCGAGGACAGCTATCTCTCCGGAACTGGGGCGCAGCAGGTCCAGCAACAGGCGCATCAGCGTGGTCTTGCCGGCCCCGTTGGGGCCGATGATCCCGAAGACGCTTCCGGCAGGGACATCCAGGTCGATCCCCTTCAGGGCCGCGATGCGCCCGAACCGCTTGTGCAGCGCACGGGTCTGCACCACGGATGCGGCAGAGCCAGTACCCATGCGGTCAGGCTACTCTTCGGCCGCAGGTAGTGGATAGGGGCGCATTCATAGAATCCGCCCCGGCCGATGAGCCGTGAATCAAGGCGGTTGTCCGTTATCGTTTCGGACTGGGCGCGATTTCGAAGGTTACCTGCTGCGCCGCAGACTGAGTCAGGAATTATTTCGGGGGAAATATGCGCAGCAAGCTTTCAGAAGTTAAGTTCCGTGCGGAAACAGTTTCCGCGCCTGGGGGCGGCCGGGTTGAACGAGAGGTGGCACGATGAGTGCCTACCCCGCCGGAACGCCGCCGTTTCCGCCGAACGGGCATTACCCGCCGTACTGGATGCCGCCGCCCCCTCCCAAGCCCAAGTCCCGCGTTCTAAAGGTGTTCTTCATCGTGACCGCCTCGCTTCTGGCAGTTGTGATGCTCACCGTACTGTCCGTGGTGGGCACCTACAGCGAGGGTTCCGACCAGTTCGAGGATGCCCGGGCGCAGGCCCATGTCGCCCACACGGTGAACATGCGGATGAACGCCATACTGGACGCCCCTCCCTACGGCGTAACAGAGGAACAGTGGGACGCGTTCTGGAGCGAGCCGGCCATGAACTCACCGGAAATGCAGGATCTTCTCGAAGCCATGGCGGCGGCATGGGACTATCAACTCCGGGAGGACGAGTCCGAAATGGAATGGGATGCAGGCTCCATCTCGGACTCCTCCCGCAGGGAGGACGCGCAGGCCTCGGTGGACCTGCTGTCGCAGGCAATCGAGGGCGGCTTGCATCGCGCCGGAAAACGGCGAATTTACGGCGACCTTGCCGAGGTAATCACCGATGCCTGCTATGGGCGGGCCACGTTTGAAATACTGTACGACGGCTCAGGCAAGCCCACCCTGGAGGGAGTCTGGATGGTGACGTCGGCCCACACCATCTGGAGCGGCAACCCTCATGGACAGCGGATCGGCGACCTGGCCGAGCTCGCCTACCCTGCCGCCTTCGAGGCTGGATTGAAGCATCATTGTGAGTCCCCGTACCCGCCGCTCACCTCCCAGAGCCAGCATCCCGGAGACGCCGAGATCGCAAAGTCGGTGTCGGACGCGGTGGATCGGGTGCTGCGCATCGTCACGGAAAACCCCAATGACACCGAGTTTATGTCGGAGGAGAACTGGGAGAAGCTCTGGGAGCAACCCGCGCTGAACACGCCGGAGGCCCAGGCCTATCTGGACCGCCTTACCGATAGGGCCCTCGAACAGTACCGGAAGCGGATCGCGGGCAGTCAAGCCGAAGTGGATCAGATACAGGACGAAGCCCTGCGGGCACACACGCAGGTCTACCTTGACCGGTTGACCCCGGCGATAGAGCGGGACGGCGGCAAACACCTGGGCGTCGGCATTCTCTACAGCGACCTCTCAGAGTTCTGGCACGACACCTGCTCCAATGACACCACAGTGGACATCATGGGGTATTCCAAGGTGGAGTTCGATCTAACCAGCAAGGAGCCCCGCCCCACCTTCAACTCGGCCACCATCGAGTCGGCGGACGCCGGGGATTACGAGCCGGGCGACAAGGAGTGGAGCGAGAAATCCCTGGAGATGGCAATGGAGGTATATCCCGAGGCGTATAAAGCGGGCGTCAGGCTCTACTGCGAGTAGGCGGGGCTCCGCTGGGCCGGGACCGGCTTACACGGCAGCAGGGCCTGGCCAGGCTACGTCCCCCGGGGGGTCCTCCCCCACCAGCCCGTCCACCGATTCACGGATCAGATCGGCATGTCCCGTGTGCCGGGCATATTCCTCGATCAGGTCGATCAGCATGCGGCGCAGGCTGCCGGCCTGCCCCTCAATAGCCGGCAGCAGCTGGTCGAGTCCGCCGTCGTTGTAAGCGGCGGCAAGGCGTTGCCGGGAGCGTCCGACGGCGTCGCCCCACAGGGCATAGAGGTGCTCCGGGCTGTCGTCTGCGGAGGTACGCCAATCCCAGTCCGGATCGGTTTCCCAGTCCACCGCATTCCACGGGGCTCCCGGGTCCTGACCTTTCAGCCGCCAGGCGAAGTACATGTCCTCCACACCCGCCAGGTGCTTGAGGAGACCACCGAGCGTAATGGCAGACGCGCCAACAGTGGTGTTAAGGGACTCGGAATCCAGGCCGCCCGTTTTCCAGGCAAACGTGGCACGCTGCCGGTCAAGGGAACCCAGCAGGGTTTCAATTTCGGTTCCCGCCAGCGGTGGTTCTATCTTGTGAATCTCTTCAGTCATAAAGCGGAAGACTAGGCAGACGGTGCCGCAGCGTCCATGCGTGGTCAGCCCTGGCACGGTCTTCGCTGCGCACCGGAAGCGCCGGCCTCCAGGCACCGGTTGACAGCTGCACCGGCCGGGGCGAGGATCACGCTATGACTCGGCAGGAAGCACTCCCCCTCCGCTGCGCCCTTGTGACGTTTGCCCTTGCGGCCCTGGTGGTTCAGTTCGTGGTGGTTCCGCGGATCGCGGCCCGGGCCGCGGACGCCTATCCGGAGGTTGCGGACTTGGCGTCCCCGTACGTCACGGTAATCGGGGTCGCGGTGGCCGCCTTCGAACTGGCGTTGCTCGCAGCCTGGCAACTGGTCTCCGCCGCGGCAGCGGACAGGTCCGCGCAACGTCGGTCGACCGGATGGGCCAACATCATGGCGGTTTCGCTGGGTGCCATGGCAGTGCTCTTCGCCGGAGTATTTGCCCATGCCGGGTCCGTCGAAAACATCGGCGGCCCGGCGATGCTGTTCGGGCTGCTGCTCTTCCTCGCCCTCATCCCCGTCGCCGTCGCCCTGCGGAACGGGGTCCTGGGTTGGCTGGAGGCCTTAACCAGCGCTGCCGCCGCAGCAGGCCCAGAGGCCCGCCGCAGCGGCAGTGTTGCCGGTACAGCCAGGAACTAGAAGTCCCAGTCGTCGTCTTCCGTGTTCACGGCCTTGCCGATGACGTAGGAAGATCCGGAGCCGGAGAAGAAGTCGTGGTTCTCGTCGGCATTCGGGGACAGGGCCGAAAGGATCGCCGGGTTCACGTCCGTCAGGGTGGACGGGAACATGGCTTCGTAGCCCAGGTTCATCAGCGCCTTGTTGGCGTTGTAGTGCAGGAACTTCTTGACGTCCTCGGCCAGGCCGACGCCGTCGTACAGGTCGTGCGTGTACTGGACTTCGTTTTCGTACAGCTCGAAGAGCAGCTCGTACGTGTAGTCCTTCAGTTCCTGGCGGCGTTCCTCGGGAATGGTCTCCAGGCCACGCTGGTACTTGTAACCGATGTAGTAGCCGTGCACGGCCTCGTCACGGATGATGAGGCGGACCAGGTCGGCCGTGTTTGTGAGCTTGGCCCGCGAGGACCAGTACATCGGCAGGTAGAAGCCCGAGTAGAAGAGGAAGGACTCCAGCAGGGTGGAGGCCACCTTGCGCTTCAGGGGATCATCGCCGCGGTAGTAATCGGTGATGATCCGCGCCTTCTTCTGCAGGTGCGGGTTCTCCGTCGACCAACGGAACGCCTCATCGATTTCCTTGGTGGAAGCCAGGGTGGAGAAGATCGAGGAGTAGCTCTTGGCGTGCACGGACTCCATGAACGCAATGTTCGTGTAGACCGCTTCCTCGTGCGGGGTCAGCGCATCGGGAATCAGCGAAACGGCACCGATGGTGGCCTGCATGGTGTCCAGCAGGGTCAGTCCCGTGAACACACGCATGGTGAGCTGCTGCTCATCCGGAGTCAGCGTTGCCCAGGACTGGACATCGTTGGACAGCGGCACCTTCTCCGGCAGCCAGAAGTTGTTGACCAGACGGTTCCAGACCTCAACGTCCTTCTCATCCTGGATCCGGTTCCAGTTGATCGCCTCGACGCCGTCGATCAGCTTCAGCTTCTCGGTCATGAATAATTCCTTGTCTTCAAAAGTT
The DNA here is from genome assembly GCF_020907405.1 of Arthrobacter sp. zg-Y769. GTDB lineage: Bacteria > Actinomycetota > Actinomycetes > Actinomycetales > Micrococcaceae > Arthrobacter_B. Next base: position 51,737 of record NZ_JAJJOE010000007.1, on the reverse strand, counting down.
CGGGGAAAGGGGTGCGGAAGGCTGCAGCCTTACAGCATGCAGGAAACGCAGCCCTCAACCTCGGTGCCTTCCAGCGCGAGCTGGCGCAGGCGGATGTAGTAAATGGTCTTGATGCCCTTGCGCCAGGCGTAGATCTGCGCCTTGTTGATGTCGCGGGTGGTTGCGGTGTCCTTGAAGAACAGCGTCAGGGACAGGCCCTGGTCCACGTGCTGCGTGGCGGCAGCGTAGGTGTCGATGATCTTCTCGTAGCCGATTTCGTACGCATCCTGGTAGTACTCCAGGTTGTCGTTGGTCAGGTACGGGGCCGGGTAGTAGACGCGCCCGAGCTTGCCTTCCTTGCGGATCTCGATCTTCGACGCCACCGGGTGAATGGAAGAGGTGGAGTTGTTGATGTAGGAGATCGATCCGGTGGGCGGCACGGCCTGCAGGTTCTGGTTGTAGATGCCGTGCTCCATGACCGAAGCCTTCAGCGCCTCCCAGTCAGCGGCGGTGGGGATGTGCACGCCCTCGAAGAGCTCGCGCACACGCTGGGTCTGAGGTACCCATTCCTGGTTGGTGTACTTGTCGAAGTACTCCCCCGTGGCGTATTTGGAACGCTCGAAGCCGGCGAACTTGCGGCCGGTCTCGATGGCCAGCAGGTTCGACGCCCGCACGGCGTGGTAAACCACCGTGTAGAAGTAGATGTTGGTGAAGTCGATGCCCTCTTCGGAGCCGTAGTAGACCCGCTCGCGTGCCAGATAGCCGTGCAGGTTCATCTGGCCCAGGCCGATGGCGTGGGACATGTCGTTGCCCTTGGCAATGGACGGAACCGAACCGATGTGGCTCATGTCCGAAACGGCGGTCAGCGCACGGATGGCCGTCTCAATGGTCCGGCCGAAGTCCGGCGAATCCATGGTCTTGGCAATGTTCAGCGAGCCGAGGTTGCAGGAGATGTCCTTGCCGGTCTCGTCGTAGGACAGGTCATCCTTGTACGTGGTGGGCTGGGAAACCTGGAGGATCTCCGAGCACAGGTTGGACATGATGATCTTGCCCTCGATCGGGTTCTCCCGGTTCACCGTGTCCTCGAACATGATGTAGGGGTAGCCCGACTCGAACTGGATCTCGGCGAGGGTCTGGAAGAAGTCGCGGGCACGGATCTTGGTCTTCTTGATCCGCGCGTCGTCGACCATCTCGTAGTACTTTTCGGTGACCGAGATGTCGGAGAACGGCATGCCGTAGACCTTCTCGACGTCGTACGGGGAGAACAGGTACATGTCCTCGTCGCGCTTGGCCAGTTCGAAGGTGATGTCCGGAACGACGACGCCGAGCGAGAGGGTCTTGATGCGGATCTTCTCATCCGCGTTTTCGCGCTTGGTGTCCAGGAACCGGTTAATGTCCGGGTGGTGGGCGTGCAGGTACACGGCACCGGCACCCTGGCGGGCGCCCAGCTGGTTGGCGTAGGAGAAGCTGTCCTCGAGGAGCTTCATCACGGGGATAACGCCGGAGGACTGGTTCTCGATCTGCTTGATCGGCGCACCGACCTCGCGGATGTTCGTCAGTGCGAAGGCAACGCCGCCGCCGCGCTTGGACAGCTGCAGTGCGGAGTTGATGGAGCGGCCGATGGACTCCATGTTGTCTTCGATGCGCAGCAGGAAGCAGGAGACCAGCTCGCCGCGCTGTGCCTTGCCCGCGTTGAGGAACGTGGGGGTGGCCGGCTGGAAGCGGCCCTCGATGATTTCATCCACCATCTGGGTGGCGAGCTGCTCGTCGCCGCGGGCCAGGTGCAGGGCAACCATGCAGACGCGGTCTTCGTAACGCTCCAGGTAACGCTTGCCGTCGAAGGTCTTCAGCGTGTACGAGGTGTAGAACTTGAACGCGCCCAGGAAGGTCTCGAAGCGGAACTTCTTCTTGTAGGCGCGGTTGTACAGCTCCTTGATGAAGGTCATGGAGTACTGGTCGAGCGTTTCCGGCTCGTAGTACTCATTCTTGACCAGGTATTCCAGCTTCTCTTCCAGGTCGTGGAAGAAGACCGTGTTGTTGTTAACGTGCTGGAGGAAGTACTGGCGCGCAGCAGCGCGGTCGGCGTCGAACTGGATCTCTCCGTTCTTGCCATACAGGTTCAGCATGGCGTTGAGCTCGTGATAACCCAGGCCCTTGTAAGCCTCCGGGAGCTCCTTGGAGTCCGTCATGCCGGCTTCTGCGACTGATGTGTCCAAAACTTTTCCAATCCTTCGTTAACCTTGGCAACGTCCTCGGACGTGCCCATGAGTTCAAATCGATACAGCACGGGGACCTGGCATTTCACGGCAATGATGTCTGCCGCGAGGCAATAGGAGTCCCCGAAGTTTGTGTTGCCCGCGCCGATCACTCCCCGGATCAGGGAGCGGTTGCCCTCATGGTTCAGGAACTTGATGACCTGTTTGGGAACGGCGCCCCGGGCTGCGGCCCCCGGTGATGCAGCAGTTCCACCGTAGGTGGGAAGCAGCAGTACATAGGGCCGGAGGGCCAGCAGCGTGGGCTGGGAGGTGTGGAGCGGGAGCTGGGCCGCGCGGATCCCGAGCTTCTCCACGAAGCGGCGGGTATACCCGGAGGCTGAGGAGAAGTAGATCAAGGACGCATCCGTTTCCGGCTGCCCATCTCCTGCGGATGCCGGCGCAAAGCCGGTGGAATGTGCCATCCCCAGTGTCATGGTTGCTGCGCTCCTGACGGGTATTGCGCGGGTGGTGCGTGATGCGGGTTGCTGCGGCGGGAAGCCGAGGGCCTGCGGGGCCCGGGGGAACCCTAGGCTACGGAGGAAACCTGTGCCTGGGACAGCTCTTCGATCTTGTCGGGCCGGAAGCCGGACCAGGAGTCCTGCTCGGTGACGACAACGGGTGCCTGCATGTAGCCCATTGCACGGACGCGCTCGAGGGCCTCGGGGTCCTGCGACATGTCCACGCTCTGGTACACAATGCCCTTCTTGTCGAGGGCGCGGTAAGTGGCGTTGCACTGTACGCAGGCGGGCTTGGTGTAAACCGTAACGGTCATGGCTGGTCTCCCCTAGTGAAGCGTGAAGTCTGTTCTGTGCTGCTGGATGAAGCTGGCGGTGCTGGACGTGCGTGGTGCTCAAAAAACTGCTTGCGGAGCTTGGTGAAGCTCTCGAAGTCTGTTCCTAGATACTACATCCAGTTCCATGCCCAGACACTACATCTAGTGCGCCCCCTGAGGTGGAACCCCTACATGATGTATTACAAGTATGTCATTACGCAGGCCCGTCGTCCACAGTTTGTGCACAGGGGATGCCGCGTATTCCGGCGGGATTTCCGCGGCTCCGCGGGGGTTCTCCACAGCCTGTGCAGAACCCGGCGGGCATGTGACGAGGCAGGCAAGATTCACGCGTGTCGCGTACCGTGGGCGTGTCGGGTCTAGTACCGGCCAACACTAGATCTTGTGGTCGACCCCGCCGGGGCGAGGAAGGAGGGCAGCGGACATGGTGAACCCCGTGCACCTGAAGACGCTGTTGGAGGTTCTCCGCACCGGGTCGTTTGCCGCCGCCGCCCTGCGGCTGGGCTATACGGCGTCCGCGGTGTCCCAACAGATGTCAGCCCTGGAGAAGGACACCGGAGCACGCCTGTTCGAGCGTTCGGCCCGCACGGCCTCCCCCACCGAAGCCGCCGTCGTCATGTCCCGGCACGCCGTCAAGGTGCTCACCGACATGGACGCCCTCCTGGCAGCCGCCGCACGGCCGGGACCGGGCAGCGGGCAGGAGCTGCGGCTGGGCATCTTCCCCAGCCTGGCCACCTTCGCCCTCCCGGAACTGCTGGCCTCGCCCCAGTGGCGGGACCTGGGAATTGAGCTGCTGCTTTCCGTTGCGGAACCCGCACAGACCATCCAGGGCCTGCGCACCGGCGGGAACCTCGACGTCGCACTGGTGTACCAGGTGGGCCAGGGCGGCCTGGCCTGGCCGTCCTCCATCCGCCGCCGATGGCTGGGTGACGATAACTTCCGGGTGGTGCTGCCCGAATCCTGGGGGATCCGCAGCGGCGCCGAGGTGACGGCCGAACAGCTGGCGGGGATGCCCTGGATCATGCACCACCCCGGCACCCCCGATGCGCTGGTGATTGAGCGGCTTTTCGCCAGCTGCAGCCTCCACCCGCAGGTGGCCGCGTACTGTGACGACTTCAATGCCAGCCTGGCGATGGCTTCCGCCGGCCTGGGCGCGGCGCTGGTGCCGGAGCTGGCGCTGCTGAACCGTCCCGCCGGCACGGTGGTGCTGGACGTCCCGGAGATCCGGCTGGCACGCAGCATCTTCGCCCTCCTGATCCACGAGCAGAACGTCCAGGTCCGGCTCTTCCTCGACCGGCTGGCGGATGTGCTGGGCCGGCGGAGCATAGTGCCGCTCCCCACATACGGCCCGCAGCAGGGCTGAAAAGTCGTTTTCGGGGTTGGCCCCGGGCCATACTCGAAACATGACCACTGGCGAAAAAACCATCTCCAAACGGTCATTGAGTGCCGTTACCAACCGGGTAACCGGAGTCCTGCGGGTCACCCGCTTCCAGCTCGCCTTCAAGGCGACCCTCGCTGTCGGCATCGCCTGGACACTCGCCCCGCATGTGCCGGGGGTGGCTTCGCAGTACCCGTACTACGCGCCTTTGGGTGCCATTGTCAGCATGTACCCCACAGTGTCCGGTTCGTTCCGCACCGGCATGGAGACCTTGGCGGGCCTGGTGACCGGCATGCTCCTGGCGCTGGGGGCACTGCTGATCGGCACCCCGAATGTCTGGACGATCTCGGTGATCGTGGGCATCGGCGTACTGCTTGGCGGGCTGTCCTTCCTGGGCGCGTCCGGCCGGGAATACGTGCCGATGGCTGCGTTGTTCGTGCTGGTCCTGGGCGGTGATGATCCGGACGGCTACTCGTTCGGCTACGGGGTGCAGATGCTGGTAGGCGTTGGTGTCGGGCTGGCCGTCAATGCCCTTGTCTTCCCGCCCCTGCACCTGAACGGCGCCGTCAACGGGCTGGTGACGCTGCGGAAGTCGCTGGCTCGGCAGCTGCGGGACATGGGCACGGCGCTGGAGGAAACCTGGCCGCCTAAACACGAGGACTGGTCCCAGCGCGAGAGCGAACTGGATACCCTGACCAAGGAGGTCCGGGAAGCCGTGGAGCTGGCAGACAACAGCCGGCACGGAAACATCCGCAGCCGCAAGTACAGACGTGATTTCACTGCCGACTACCGGGCACTGCGGGCCATGGAACGTGCCACCCGGCATGTGAAGGACATGACCGAAGTCCTCACGGACGCCATCTGGCGCAACCCGGAGCATGTGGCTGTCCCGGCGGCACTGATCGTTCCGCTGGCCGACGCCGTGAATGCCTGCGGCGAGGCGGTGGAGACGTGGGATCCCGAAAGTGAAGAGCATTCGACGGCAACCAAGGCACTTGTGGAACTGGTGCGGCTGGTCAACACCTCGGGCTCGGCGGACAGCCCGGTGGATGCGACGGCGGCCCTGGCCATGGACCTGCGCCGCATCCTTCGGATCATCAACACGGAGTCCGACGGCGACGCCTAGGCCGCGTTAGTGTCCTGCCCGCCGGCGAATAGCCCGCCCTGGATTTCCGCCGCTGATTTGCCAGCGCTTATAGCGGACGACTTCACCGGGTAAAGCCGCCGTTCTGAAACTAATTCAATTCCCGCAATAGGCGTGCAATGACAGGCATTCAGGGGTGTTCGACATTCCTTCGCAGGACCCGCAAGGTTGACACTGCCCTGCGGGAAAGCAAGACTGCGAAAGAGAAAGACACAGTGCACTGCGCATCACAAAGCACCATCCGTCGGGGTCAGCCGCCCGGAAATCCGGGTTAGACAACATGGAGGGCCTCCCGAGTTAAAGGGAGAACCAATGCAACAACGCAGAATCGCAATGCCGGCAATCGCCGCATTTAGTTTTGGCGCATTGTTCCTGTCGAGTTGTTCTCCAGCAGACACAGCGGAAGGTTCCGCTGTCCCGGAGACCAGCGCCGCAGCAAATCCCTCCGACTCCGCAGTCCCTGTCACGGCACCGGAGCCGGGCACAGCCGTCCTGGTCACCCAGATCCTGAATCTGGAAGGGGACCGCGGCGCCCGGTCCGTTCAAGGCATCAAGGTTAATGCCGAGGCCGTCACCCTGCAGGCAGCCTGTAACCGGACAGGTACCATCACCATCGAGATGGCCAAGGTAGGACCAATGAAGCTCTCATGCGGGCCGGACGCCAACAATCACTCGCTGACCGTGGACATCAGGCCCGCCGCAGGGGAACTAGATGTGAACGTGTACGGGACCGAAGGCGTTCCCTGGGGTGTGACCATCACCGAGGCAGAACTGCCCTAAACGCAAAACAGCCCGTGCCTTGGGATTTCCCAGGGCACGGGCCGTTTTATGCGAGATGCGCGGGTCTACCCCTCGTCCGTCAACAGACCGATCTCGGCAAGCTGACGGGCCATCCCGGCGCCGTCCGGGGCGTAAATCCACGGCACGTCCACCGGGGTCTCCCCCGGCTTCCCCGTCCGTCCACCGGCCAGTACCGCTTCGCCGGCCGAGAGCTGGCGGATGGCGATGGCGCGGACGTTCTCCGGGTGGCGCTGTGCGAAGTCGGCATAGATCTCTTCGTCATGCTGGCCGTTGTCGCCGATCAGCAGCCACTTGATGTCCGGGAATTCCTGGGACAGGCGTTCCAGCTGGGTGCGCTTGTGCGCCTGTCCGCTGCGGAACCAGCGGTCCGTGGTGGGACCCCAGTCGGTCAGCAGCAGCGGACCGGCCGGATACAGGTTGCGGGTAATGAACCGGGTCAGCGTGGCAGCGACATTCCAGGCCCCGGTCGAGAGGTAGAGCACCGGGCCCACGGGGTTTTCCCGTGCCAGGCGGTCCATCATCACGGCCATTCCCGGAGTGGGTGTGCGGGCATGTTCGTCCAGGACGAAGGTGTTCCACGCGGCCAGCATCGGACGCGGCAGGGCGGTGACCATGATGGTGTCGTCGATATCGGACACCACGCCCACCTCGGCCGCGGGATCCACCACGTAGATGGGCGCCGTGGTTTCCTCGCCGTCTTCAGACCGGAGCAGGATGGTGGTCCATCCCGGAGCCAGGTCCGCCGGAAGGACGGCGTCGACCACTCCCCCGCGGTCGGCAGTGACCACATGCTTCTGGTCACCCACAACCACCGTGACCGTGGCTTTGTTGACCGGCGGGCTCGTGAAGTTCCGCCAGCCGCGGATGCCGTCGGCGATCGCCTTGGACGCCATCGACTTTTCAGCGCCGTCAAAATACCCGGGCTTGGCCAGGACTACCCGGCCGAGGACGCGCACCCATTCGGTGGAGCCGTACCCGGTGAAAGGGAGGACGATCTGCACGTCCCCCCGCTTCCGGGCACGTTCATCGCGCCATGCGTGCAGGGAATCCTCCATGCGCATGCCGAGGTGGGCCACCGGGGTTTTGTCCGCCGGACGGGCTACGGGGTTTTTTGTCATATTCCTAGTCTGTCAGATGCGTCGAATGCAGGTGTTCGCCAGTGCCCGCGTGAATCGCGCGCTAGATACGGTACTTGGAGCGAACCGGGCAGTCGAACGGATCACGTGCGGAGAGGCCCACCTCGTTGAGGTACCGAACCACGATGGCGTAGGACTGCACGAGTGTGGTCTCGGTGTAGGGGATGGAATGCTTGGCGCAGTGTTCCTTCACCAGTTCGCTGGCCCGGGCCAGCGACGGCCGGGGCATGCTCGGGAACAGGTGGTGCTCCACCTGGTAGTTCAGTCCGCCCATCAGGGTGTTCATACCCCGGCCGACAATGTTCCGGGAGGTAAGGACCTGGCGGCCGAGGAAGTCCACCTTGGAATCCCTGGGCAGGATCGGCATGCCCTTGTGGTTCGGGGCAAAGGAAGCGCCCATGTACACACCGAAGACGGCAAGCTGCACGCCGATGAAGGCGAAGGCCATTCCCACCGGCAGGAAGAAGAACACGGCAGCCAGGTAAAGGCCCAGGCGGGTGAAGACCATAACCAGTTCGGAAATACGGCCCTTGACCTGCTTGTTCTCGAACAGGTGCTTGATGGACGTCGCATGCAGGTTGATGCCCTCCAGCATCAGCAGCGGGAAGAACAGCCAGCCCTGGCGGCGTGCAAACCAGGCCATAAAGCCCTTCTGCCGTGCTGCCTGCTCCGGCAGGAAGGAGATGGTATCCATGTCGATGTCCGGATCCTTGCCCACCGTATTGGGGTTGGCATGGTGCCGGCTGTGCTTGTTCATCCACCACTGGTAACTGATGCCGACGACGGCGTTTGCCACGAACTTGCCGGCACGGTCATTCGCCGGTCCCGATTCGAAGACCTGCCGGTGCGAAGCCTCATGGGCAATAAACGCCAGCTGGGTCAGGAGGATGCCCAGCGCAGCGGCGATCAGCAGCTGGAACCAGCTTTCCCCGATAAAGAAGGACCCTGTGGCAGCGGCCACCAGGCCGAGGCACAGAAACACGAACGTGGTGATGTAAAAAGAGCTCCGGCGCTTCAGCAGTCCTTCATCGCGGACAGCCTTGAGCAGTCCGGAGTAGGTGCTGGTGACGTTGTTCCTGCGCGGCTTCTTTTCGCTCGGGCTTTCATCAACGGATGCAGTGGAGGATGCGGTTATGCTCATTCGGCCTTCAGGTGATGTACGACTTCCCAGCCGGGGTGACGAGCGGTTCCGCTCTGCAGATGTGATCAGCCTAACCCGGAAGTCTGGTGTTTGTCTGTGACACTCCCGTGACCTTTTGCCGCCGCCTCTCCGGACCGGGTACCGGGACGCCGGCGGTCCCGTTCCCGGCAGGCACCGTACGATGGGCTGCAGCCGACCCAAAGGAGTGCCATGGCTACCGCGACCGTCCGTAACCAGACCGCAGCCCTGCCCCGCTCGTGGTGGTGGGGGTTCCTTCCCTTCGCCGCGGCCTCAGCTGTTCATATCGGGGCACGTGCAGCCGAAGCCACCGACATCGCGGAGCCCACCAAGCTCACCCTGATGCCGTTGCTTGCCGTTGCCGTCCTGTGGGGTGCGCGCGGACTGCTCCGCGGGCCTTCCGGCCGGAAACTGCCGGCTGCACTGCTGCTGGCCGCACTGTTTTTCTCCTGGATCGGCGATGGGGCGGCCGCGTTCTTCCCCTCGGCACCGGAACTGCCGGTCATGCTTGGTTCGTTCGGTATTGCCCACATTTGTTACATCTGGCTGCTGGCGCGGTATGCCCAGGCCGGACCTCTTCCCCGGTGGGCACTGGTCTTTGGGTTGTGGTGGGTGCTGATGCTGCTGGTCCTCTGGCCGGCCCTCGGCGGCCTCGCCTTCGCCGTGGCGGCCTACGGCATTGTCCTCGCCGGCACGGCGGCGACGGCGGCGCGGTGCCGGCCGATGGTGGCAGCCGGCGGCCTGCTGTTCCTGGCCTCGGACACGGTCCTGGCCGGCCGGATCTTTTTGCCCGGGCAGATGCCGGACTGGACCAATCCGCTCGTGATGCTGACTTACTGTGCCGGGCAGGGCCTCATTGCCGCAGGGGTCCTGCGGACCTGGCGCGGGGTGCGCTGACGGACTATTCCCCGTTACCGGCGGAAAACGCGTCAGGTCTCCGTGGCGGGGCGGATCATCGGAGGGCTGAGATACTCATCCCGAACCGTGAACAGCGCGGCCGGTGCGCCCTTGCCGCGGGCGGCCTTGCGCCCGGTGTCATGCAGCGCGCCCGTCATCTTGCGGGTGAAGTTGCCGGCGTCGAGCTTGTCGGTGTTCCACACGGCCTGGTAGACCCGGCGCAGCTGGTAGAGGGCGAACTCCTCGGGCAGGAGCCTGGCAGCGGCGAGGGTGTATTCGATCTTGCCGGCGAGGCGCCCAAGAGCGGCGGTGAGGATCTCACGGTGGTCGAAGGCAAGCTTCTCAGTGGCGAGGACTTCGTACACGGGCAGCCAGTGCGCCGCCGACGTGTCGGTGCCGGGATTGAGTGCGGGCAGGACGCGGCCGTCGGTCGCGAGCAGTGCAAGGTGGGCGACGGAAACGACACGCATGCGGGGGTCGCGGTTCGGTGCGCTGTAGGTGGCCAGCTGCTCGACGTGGGCGCGGTGGGCACCAAGATCCAGCCCAGTCTCCTCCTCCAGCTCGCGCCAGGCTGCTGCAAGGGCGTCCTCATTCGGACCGACAAACCCGCCCGGCAGCGCCAGGGACCCCTTGAAGGGGTGCCCTCCGCGGCGGACGAAGGCGGCATGGAGAGTGCTTCCGGAGACGGCGAAGACGACCAGATCCACGGTCAGCGCAACGGAGGGATACTCCCTGGGCGCGTAGTCCTGAAGGAACTGCTCTTCTTCGCCGGCCATCAGGCTCCCGTCAATACCGTCCGTGTTGCCCAGGGCGGGGAGGTAAAGCTGTTCCGCTGGGCGATGATGAGGTCGATTATCCCAGTTGCCGCGGCAATCCGCTCCTGCGGGGTGCCGGAAACAAGGATCCAGGAATGGCCGGCTGCCGTGAGCTCCTCCTTGAACCACTCGGTCATTTCGGCGCGGGGGTGCTCGGCGTCGCGCCAGCCGTCGTCCTCGAAGGGCACGCCGTCGTGGTCGGTAATGAGGTACAGGTCGCGGTGCGGCAGCCGGTCGACGGCGTGATAGGAGCCGTAGCTCTGCTCGCCGATGTAGACGCGTTCAAAGAGGGAGGTGGTGATGACATCGGTGTCGGCAATCACCAGGGGGCACCGTGCCGCCGCCTCGTTCTCCATCTGGTTCTGGCGTTCTCCGATGAGGGCGAAATCCTCCGCCGTCCAGACCATGTCGGAGAGGACGGCGTCGGGCTTCCGTGCCTGCAGCTCGGCAAACTTATCGTAGGTGAACTGGCGGCCGAACTCGGGAACGTCCACCAGCTCGGGATAGCGGCCCCGGTAGTGGCCGGTCAGGGCCCGGGCCAGGGTGGTGGTGCCGGTGGATTCGGCACCGACCACGATGATGCGCACGGCCAGGTCCTGGCGGGCGGGCTTGATGATGTTCCGCCAGGCCGCGCTGAGGTCATCGCGGCAAAGGGTGCTGCTGACCGGGTAGGCGGCCCGGGCGTGGTCGACCATAACGTGGGCGGCTCCGAAGTCCTCAGCCAGCGTTGCGCCGTACTCTTCCGAGCTGAAGACGGCGTCGACGGCCGTGATGCCCTTGAGCTTGAGGGCAAGACGCAGCACTTCGTTGTGCGCCTTCCAGATCGCGCGGGAAGCGTAGTCCACGGGGCAGTCATCCGGCATGCCGATGACGGTGACGTTGCTCTCCTCGAACTCAGCGGCGAGCCATTTCACGCGGTCGGCAAGGCTGATGTTCTCGAACCGGCTGCCAAGGACGACGACGGCAAGCCCGGCGCACTGCTCCGACGCGGTGGCAATGAGATGCCGGTGGCCGGTATGCGGCGGAAAGAATTTGCCGATCACGACGCCCTGTTTGAACAGGCTCATGCCGGCACCTTTCCCGTTGCGGCGCCCGTGCGGGCGGCTGCGGTGCGGGTGCGCTTCCAGTCGATAAGGCCGTAGACGCAGAGGGCGGTGAAGCCGATGTAAAGGAGGCCGGTCAGGTTGAGGCCGCGGGAGAAGTAGAGCGGAACGCTGACAAGGTCGATGGCAATCCACACGTACCAGTGCTGGAAGATCTTCTTGGCCTGTCCGTACGTGGCCAGGAGCGATGCCGCCAGGACGAAGGCGTCGGGCCAGGGAACCTCGGAGTCCGTTCCATGGGTGAGGATCATGGCGATCCCTGCGGTGGCCAGGACGACGGCGGCGATCCCGGCGATGATTTCGTTCCGGCTGGCGTCGCGGATGGGCAGGTCGCTTTTCTGCTCCGTGTCCCTGGCGCCGCGGACCCAGTTGTACCAGCCGTAGACGGCGACTGCCGCAAACACGGCCTGCAGGACGGTCTCCCCGTAGAGCCCGGCACCGAAGAACAGGATCATGAACGCAATGTTGTTGACGATGCCCACGGGCCAGTTCCAGGCCTTTTGCCGGGCGACGCCGTAGACGCAGGCCGCTCCGGTGACGAATCCGATGACTTCGATCCAGCTGACGGGTGCTCCGAGCAGGTTTGCCGCCGGCGAGTTCATCCAGTCCAGTACTGCGTTCATGTCGCTCCCCTGATTTATTGTCAATGTGACAATGAGTAGCCTAGGGCCGGCGGAGGGAGAACGGAAGGGCTGGTCTGCACCAATAGTGAGATCTAGGTCACATGTAGATAAAGCCCCGCCCGCCGTGGCGGGCGGGGCGTCACCGAACCAGGTCAGTCCTGCACGTCGGCCAGATTCCGCGCCGCGGCATACCCGAAGGTCAGGCCCTGCCCGATGGTGGCACCGGGCCCCGGGTACACCCGTCCGAAAGCATTCCCGGCGGCGTTTCCGATTGCGTACAACCCGGGAATCGTGCTGCCGTCCGTAGCCAGGGCCTGCCCGTTGGCATCGGCGCGTATGCCGCCGCAGGTGCCCAGATCCCCCGGGACAACCTGCACTGCGTAGTACGGGCCGGCGTCGATAGGCCCAAGACACGGATTGGGTGAAACCGTGGGGTCCCCGTAGTAGCGGTCGTACGCGCTGTCGCCCCGGCCGAAGTCGTCGTCCCGCCCTGCCCCCGCCAGGCTGTTGAACCGCTCCACCGTTGCAGGCAGCTCCGCCATGCCCAGCGAGGAGGCGAGCTTTTCAAGGGTTGGCTCCTGCTTGGCAATGCCCGCGTCATACCAGGCCTTGGGCAGGGGCTGGCGCGGGAACAGCCCGCCGCCGAACAGATAGCGGTTGCGGTATCGCTGGTCGAAGATCATCCAGGCCGGAATGTGGGGGTCTTCCGGAGTGTGCTTCGACGTGATGATCTGCCCGGCGGTCATGTAGTTCACGGCTTCGTTCATGAAGCGCCGTCCACTGCCGTTGACAATGATCTGTCCCGGGAGCGACCGCTCTGCAAGGAGTGCGCCCGGCATGGGCCCCGGGACGGGCACGGCGGGGAACCACCAGGCTGCATCCATGAATGCCAGATCCGCTCCGTGGCTTTGGGCAATGGAAACGACATCGCCCGTATTGGACTCTGCGCCGAAGCTCCAGGACCCGTCGACGTAAGGAGACTGGAATTCATGCCGCATCCCGGCGTTTCGGTCGAACCCTCCCGTGGCCAAGATGACCCCGCGGCGGGCGCGCACCCTGGTTTTGAGCCCGTCCCGCTCCACGACGACGCCGGTAACACGTCCGTCTTCGATGATCAGGTCATCCAGCGGTGTCTGCGTCCAAATCGGCACCCCTGCCTTTCGCAGCCCGGCCAGGAGGCCTGCAGCCAGTGCCTGTCCGCCGGCCAGGTACTCACGCCCAAGCGCCATGCCGCCTACCCCCAGGCCCAGCTGGCGGGCACCGGCAAGCACCCCCTTGGGGCTGCGGGCCACCAGGTTCAGCCATTTGTAGGCGCGGCTGGTAATCGGCATGGGAAACGGTGCCTTGAGTTTGGGTGCCCGCAGAAGCGCCCGGTCGGCGCCCAATGATTTGGCATCGAACGGTTTGGGCTCGCAGGCCCTCCCTGTCGCCGACCCTCCCGGGAGCTCGGGGAAATAGTCGGCGTATTCGTTCATGAACTGGAACTTCAGCGGCGTCATGCTTCGCAGCAGGTCGACGGTGGCGCGGCCCGCATCGATGTGGGTCTGCCAGCGTTCGTCCTTCACTTCGCCCCGGGTGGCTTCCCTGAGATAGGTACGGATCCGTTCCGGGTCCTCTTTCTGGCCGTTCTCCTCCAGGATGGAGTTGCCGGGGATCCAAAAGCCGCCTCCGGACAGCGAAGTTGATCCCCCTACATACGGAGATTTCTCCACCACCAGGGCGGACATTCCGTGATGCGCGGCGGCAAGCGCCGCGAACATTCCCGTCCCTGCGCCGACCACAACAACGTCTACTTCTTCCATCAGAGTGCCTCCCCGTTTTTCTGAATAAAGGTCACGGGACTGGCAGGCTCCGGCTAAGCAACAACGGGCGTTCCCGTCCCCATGGTGGGGAGTATCACAGAGAAAGGCCGGATGCGCTATGCGGGGGGCGCTTGGAAAGCGGGCAGAACGACCCTGAGGGCACAGCGAGGGCTGGGGGAGCGGAACGATGGGAGGCGCGGGCGTACTGCCCCGAAACCATGTTGTCCGGACATGCAAAAAGAGGCCTGATTACTCAGACCTCTTCCTTGGTGGAGCTGAGGGGACTCGAACCCCTGACCCCCTGCATGCCATGCAGGTGCGCTACCAGCTGCGCCACAGCCCCGAACTTTCAGTGGTTGTCCACCGCAAACCCTCCGGTTTCCCGAAGGTTTTGGTGGAGCTGAGGGGACTCGAACCCCTGACCCCCTGCATGCCATGCAGGTGCGCTACCAGCTGCGCCACAGCCCCAAAACTAAAGGTTGTCTGCCTCACTTTTCCGTTCACCGGGGCGAAGCAACTCCTCTACCTTAGTACAAATCAACAGGAGCGCAAAATCCATAACTCCGCTCCCCTGCCGGGCTTCCGACAGGGTCGTCAGCCCTCCACCGGGCCGCTGGGGAGCGAGTCCAGCCCTACATTGTGCTGGGCCAGGTGCCAGGCGGAATTCCCGTGGCGGTCCGGGATTTCCTGCAGGACGGACCAGTGGCAGTTGGATACTCCCGAAATGACTGCCCAGGACTCCGTGGGCAGGCCGAGCAGGGCACAGATTCCGGCGCGGATCGCTCCGCCGTGGCTTACTGCCACCAGGGTGCCGCCGGCGGGCAGTCCCTCGACCGCCTCACCCACGGCTTCGGCTACCCGCCTGCCGACGTCGACACGTGTTTCGCCGCCGCCGGCCCGGGCGCTGCCGACGCCGGCGGACCAGGCCGCGAGCAACGGCGCGTCCTGCTCGGCGATCTGCGTGAAGGTCTGCCCCTCCCACGTGCCGGCGAAGGTTTCGCGCAGGCGCTTGTCCTGTGCAACGGCAACGCCCGTCTCCGCGGCCAGGGCCCTGCCCGTATTAAGGGCACGGCTCAGGTCCGAGGAAACAATGATGTCCGGCTCGAGGAACCGCAGCACTGCCGCAGCCTCGGCTGCCTGGCGGGTGCCGTCGTCGTCAAGGGCAATATCCTGCTGCCCCTGGAAACGTCCCACCCGGTTCCACTCGGTGCGGCCGTGGCGCCAGAAAACCACCCGGCGCGACGCGGTATCCGGATCCCAGGGGGCTGGGGCGCTCACGTGTGCAGGCTACTCGGACTCGGCGCCGGCAGGGGCGTCTTCGAGCTGAAGGTCAACCTCGGGGCAGTCCTTCCACAGGCGCTCCAGTGCGTAGAACACCCGGTCTTCTTCGTGCTGCACGTGCACTACGACGTTGGCGTAGTCCAGCAGGACCCAGCGGCCTTCGCTGCGCCCCTCACGGCGGATGGGCTTGAGGTCCATCTTTGCCAGTTCCTCTTCGATGCCGTCAACAATGGAGTTGACCTGGCGTTCGTTCGACGCGGAGGCAATGAGGAAGACATCGGTGATGGCGAGGCGTTCGCTCACGTCGATTGCGACAATGTCGTCGGCAATCTTGGCCGACGCCGCTTTCGCCGCCGCCCGTGCGATGTCAATGGAAGATTCGGTGGCGCTCAAAGTGTGTCTCCTTGGGGTAATCGGTCAGCCGCCAAGGCCGCCGACGATCATTAATATTCCGACGATCAGGGCAAGTGTGCCCAGACCTGCAACACCGGCGGCTGCAAAACGCAGCCTCCGGGTACGGCCGAGTCCGGCCGTCATGACATCTAGTGGGTCGAGCCCGAAGGCGCTTCGGGCTCCGATTGGGCTGGCCGCTTCCTCATCCGGTGCATTGACCAGCGCATCCGCGCGGGCCAGGATCCGTGAATGGCGCACGTCCGTAGCACCCACAGGTTTCCGGCGCGGCGCGGACGCCGGACGCTGGGCAGGGGCCACGGGCCGGTCGGCCGGTGCCGCCGCCTGCTGCGTCGCAGCGGTGACGACAGGCACATGCGAGGTGGGCGGTGCCTTCATCACGGGATGTTCCATCCCGGGGACGTTGACGAATTCGAGCGGGGTCACCATGGCCAGGTTGTGGGCAGTGCTCGGATCGCCGGACGAGGGCCTGCGCTGCTCATTTTCCCGGGACAGCTTCTCTATGGCCCGGGTGCGGCGGTTCAGCACCTTGGCACGTTCAGCCAGGGCTTTCTGCTGTGCCAGCAGTTCCAGGTCCACCGCCTGCGGGTCCTGGGCCTCCATCGCTTCCATAGCCGCGACGTGGTTGCGGGCCTGCCCCTCGAGTGCCTGGCGGGCGGCCAGGGCCTGCTCCACGCTCATGCCCTCGACGTCGGCATTGGGATCGGTGCCTGCAGCGGCCCCGGCAACGGGTACCGCCGTCACGGACTCCGTTGCCGTGGGCTCCGATTCCGGGGTCGCTGTTGCCGAGCGCCGGC
This sequence comes from Arthrobacter sp. zg-Y769, assembly GCF_020907405.1. Lineage (GTDB taxonomy): Bacteria > Actinomycetota > Actinomycetes > Actinomycetales > Micrococcaceae > Arthrobacter_B. The sequence continues at coordinate 35,366 of NZ_JAJJOE010000007.1, read as the reverse complement.
TCTGCTGGCGGGATGCCTGCACCCGGGAGCCGGTTTCCTGCTCGTGCTCGGTTTCGGCAGCCTGTAGATCCGGAGCCTCCGACTCCCCGTCCACAGCCGCTGCCGGCGACTGCCGGCGTCGTTCCCGGCGCAGGGGCACACTGGCAGGTGACGGGGTTTCGGCAAGCGGTCCGGATGCGGCCGGGCGGACGGCGGGCGACTCGACGGCGGCCGCCGGCACAGGGGTCGTCCGGCTGCCTGCCGCTGCGGCACGCTGCTGCTGCTGAAGTCTCAACTGGCGGCGGGTAGGCAGGGCGGTTTCCGGGTCCGGGCGCTCCTGCGTGTCGGCCAGGGCCTTGTACGCACGCAGCGCTTCCCTGTCACGGGCGCGCTGCTGGGACTCACGTTCCCGCGGCCCGGCCGGGGAATCCACAGGTACGTCGGCCGCCCGGCGGCTGCGCCGCGGCGCGGACTCTGGACCGTTAGTCATTTCCTACCCATCCGGTATATGTGTTTACGCTACTGGTTCTGATTCGGTTTTCGCGGAGCCCAGGGCCTGCTGTCCTGCGGCATACAGGCGGTGCTTTGCGATGTACTGCACCACTCCGTCCGGCACGAGGTACCACACGGGGTTACCTTCGGCCACGCGGCGCCGGCAGTCAGTCGACGAAATCGCCATCGCGGGCACATCCATCAGGACAACATCATCCCGGCCGACGTTTTCCAGGACATGCCCGGGCCGCGTCACCCCCACGAAACGCGCCAGGGACCACAGTTCCTGGATGTCTTTCCAGGACAGGATCTGCGCCATGGCATCGGCGCCGGTGATGAAGAACAGATCGGCCTCGGGCCTCGCTGCCTTCAAATCGCGCAGTGTGTCGATGGTGTACGTGGGTCCGGGGCGGTCAATATCGACCCGGCTCACCGTGAAGCGCGGGTTCGACGCCGTCGCGATGACCGTCATCAGGTACCGGTGTTCGGCCGGGCTCACCTGCTGTTTGGCCGGCTTATGCCACGGATCGCCGGTGGGCACAAAGACAACCTCGTCAAGGTCGAATGTGGACGCCACTTCGCTTGCCGCCACCAGGTGGCCGTGGTGAATCGGGTCGAACGTTCCACCCATGACTCCGAGGCGGAATCTGCGTTTTCCGTTGCTTTCCGTCCGCTGCGGTTCACCCATGGGGAAGAACGCCTTCGCTGACTCCACGTACGGGGTCAGTCCCGGATGGCCTGGCCGTGGTCATGCTTGTCGGGGAACTGGCGCTGGGGGTCAACGTGCTCCGGCTCGGCCGTGTGGCGGTTGCCCACGTTGCTGAAAGACACCGTGATCAGCATCAGTAGCAGCAGCGCCGCAAAGATCACCCCGCCGTAGACGTACGGAGACGCCGGCAGTTCAACGTGGTGTTCTTCGGCCATCTCCGCAGCAGTAAGCACGGCGCCCGTAAGCTGGATCAGCATGTATCTCCCCTAGAGATCGATAGGTTCCGCCGGGCAGCCGGCGGAACGGGTTCTAGTCAATGGTACGCGTAACGGAGTGCACATCGCAGCCGCACCCGTCGCAGGGCGCACTGGAGCGAACTAGCCGCGGATCTGGCCGTCGCCCTGGATGATCCATTTGGTGGTGGTCAGTTCCTTCAGCCCCATGGGACCGCGGGCATGCATCTTCTGCGTGGAAATGCCCACCTCGGCTCCAAGCCCCAGTTCTCCGCCGTCCGTAAACCTGGTGGAGGCGTTGACAATCACCGCGGCCGAGTCAATCTCGGCAATGAACCGCTCAGCGTTGGCCAGGTCGTTGGTGATGATCGCTTCGGTGTGTCCGGTGGTCCAGCGCCTGATGTGCTCCAGGGCATCGTCCAGGCTGTCCACCACCGCCACAGCCAGGTCCAGGTCCATGTATTCACGCCCCCAGTCGCCGTCGTCGGCGGGTTCCGCGCTGACGCCGGCGGGGAGCAGGTCCATGGCACGGGGATCGGCGTGCAGGCGGACGCCGGCAGCGGCCAGGGCAGCCAGGACGTCCGGCGCCGCCGGAGCGCCGTCGTGGATGAGCAGGGTTTCGACGGTGTTGCAGACGCTGGGGCGCTGTGTTTTGGCATTGAGCAGGATATCGACGGCCATTTCCACCGGCGCGGTGCGGTCCAGGTAGATGTGCACGTTGCCCTCCCCCGTTTCGATGACGGGAACGGTGGCGTTGGTGACGACGGACTGGATCAGGGACCGGCCGCCGCGGGGAATCAGCACATCCACCCGGCCCCGCGCCTTCATCAGTATGTTGGCGCCTTCACGGCCGTATTGGTCAACGCTCTGCACGGCGTCCGCGGGCAGGCCCACGTCTTCGAGGGAGTCGCGGATGATCTCCACCAGGACAGCGTTGGTGGCCGCCGCAGCACTGCCGCCCCGCAGGAGCACCGCGTTGCCGCTTTTCAGGGCCAGTCCGGCAATATCGAGCGTGACGTTGGGGCGGGCTTCGTAGATTGCCGCCACCACGCCCATGGGTACGTGCACCTGGCGCAGCCGCAGGCCGTTGGGCAGCGTCTGGCCGCGGGCAACCGACCCCACCGGATCAGGAAGCCCGGCGAGGTTCTCCAATGCTGCAGCCAGCGCGGTGATGCGCGCGGGGGTCAGCGACAGCCGGTCCAGCATGGCTGTTGAGGTCCCGTTTTCCCGGCCTGCCGCCACATCCTTGGCATTGGCAGCGAGGATGGCGTCCTGTTTCGCGTTGACGTTCTGCGCGATCTGCCGCAGGGCGCGGTCCTTCCAGGCACGGTTGGCCCGCGCCAGGCGCCGTGCGGCGGTGCGGGAACGGTCCGCCAGGGCATGCACCCGGGCTTCGACGCTGTCCTCCCCCGCGGCGGCGGTTCCGGCGGGTTCCAGTTCGGCGGCGGCTGCTTCGGAAGTGTTCACGGAAGTCATGTCCCAAGTGTAGGTCGGGTACCGGTTTCCGGCGCGGTTGCCGGTGCCTCGTGGGGATGCAGGAGAACGAGGTCGTTGACGTGCACCACCGCACGTTCATAGCCGCGCCCCAGTTCGCGGGACAGTTCCCGGGTGGAGCGGCCAAGCATGGAGGGCAGCTCGTCGGAACCGTAGTTGGTCAGCCCGTGGGCAATCACGCGGCCCGCAGTGTCGACCAGGGCGACGGCGTCACCGGGCTCGAATTGCCCCTTCACGGCAGTGATTCCCGCCGGCAGCAGCGAACGGTGCCGGTCCCCCACCGCCCGTGCGGCGCCGTCGTCGAGCACCAGGGTGCCTTGAATGCGGGCGAGGTGGGCGAGCCACAGCAGGCGGATGGACCGGCGCCGGCCGCGGGTGGTGAACCACGTGCCCACGTCTTCTCCGGCCAGCGCGGCGGCTGCGTTGGCCGTGGACGTGACCAGTGCCGGGATGCCCGACTCCGCGGCAATGGTGGCTGCTTCGACCTTGGTCGCCATCCCGCCGGTACCGACGCCGGCCTTGCCCACCTTGCCGATCCGTACGTCCGCAAGGTCCTTGGGACCGGTGACTTCGGGGATGCGGCGGGCGCCCTCGGACGGCGGACCGTCGTAGAGGGCGTCGACGTCGGAGAGCAGGATGAGCGCGTCGGCCTTCACGAGGTGCGCCACGAGGGCGGCCAGACGGTCATTGTCGCCGAAACGGATTTCGTGGCTGGCGACGGCGTCGTTCTCGTTGACAATCGGCAGGACGCCGAAGTTCAGCAGCCGTTCCATGGCCCGGTGCGCGTTGGCGTGGTGCGTGCGGCGCATCAGGTCGTCAATGGTGAGCAGGACCTGGCTGACCGTGACACCGTGCGCACTGAAGGCGGAGGTGTACCGCGCCATCAGGAGGCCCTGCCCCACGCTCGCAGCAGCCTGCTGCGAGGAAAGCTGGGCCGGGCGCTTGGTCAGGCCCAGCGGCGCCAGGCCGGCACTGATGGCTCCGGACGAGACCAGGATGATCTCGGTGCCCTCCGCATGCCGGGCGGACAACACGTCGGCCAGGGACTTCAGGGCAGAGTCGGAGATCCCGCCCGCCACCGAGGTCAGGGACGAGGAGCCCACTTTGACGACCACCCGGCGGGCGCGGGCAAGTCCGGAGCGCGAGGTCAGCGCACGGCGGGCAGGTGTGGCGAATTCGATGTGTTCACTCATAACCTGCCCAGCCTATGCGCTGCACCCCGTCCCTACCGGCAAGATGAAGGAGTTACTCTTCTTCGTTACCCTCGACGTCCGCAGGGCGGGAGGAGTGCTTGTAGTTCACGGACTCGGTCCAGATGCCTGCCTTGCGTTCGGCTTCGAGCTCGTCTCGGGCCGCGGCGCGGGCATCCTTGCGCTTCTGGTGGTCGCTGCGCTTTTCCTCGCGGGTGGGGCGGGAGAAGTCTTCGACGCGGATGTCGCTGCCGCGCGGGGAAGCGGCAAGCAGTTCCGCTCCGCCGATCATCGTGGGCTCCCAGTCGAAGACGACGCCGTCGCCTTCGCCGATGACCACGGCGTCACCGGGCTTGGCGCCTTCCTTGAACAGTTTCTCCTCCACGCCCAGCTTGGCCAGGCGGTCCGCCAGGTAGCCGACGGCTTCGTCATTGGTGAAGTCGGTCTGCTGGACCCAGCGAACCGGCTTCTCGCCCAGGACGCGGAAGAGCGGCTCGAGGTTGCGCTCTTCGCGGCGGATCAGGAAGCCGCCCTTGTAGTTGGCGCCGCGCGGCTTCAGGACCGGCGGCTGGATGCGCGGCGGAGCCTTCTCCACGGCGTCACGGGCGTCCTTGACGATGGCAGCCATGGCGAACCCGAGTTCACGCAGGCCTTCATGGCTGGACGCGGAAACCTCGAACACGCGGTATCCGCGCTTCTCCAGTTCCGGCCGGACGAACTCGGCCATGTCGCGGCCGTCAGGAACGTCCACCTTGTTCAGGGCGATAAGGCGGGGACGGCGGTTCAGCGGGACGACGTCGCCGTCGGTGCCCGCGTAGCTCATGTCCACTTCGTACTTCTCGAGCTCCCGCTCAATGACTTCGAGGTCCCCAATGGGGTCGCGGTCCGTTTCCAGTGCGGCGCAGTCCAGCACGTGCACCAGGGCGGCGCAGCGTTCCACGTGGCGCAGGAAGTTGTGGCCCAGCCCCTTGCCTTCCGAGGCGCCTTCAATCAGGCCGGGAACATCGGCGACGGTAAAGCGCACGTCACCGGACTGGACAACGCCCAGGTTCGGGATCAGCGTGGTGAAGGGGTAGTCGGCGATCTTCGGCCGGGCAGCGGAGATGGCGGCAATCAGCGAGGACTTGCCGGCCGACGGGAAGCCGACCAGTGCAATATCGGCAATGGACTTGAGCTCCAGGACAATGTCGGCCTCTTCGCCGGGGACGCCCAGCAGCGCGAATCCGGGAGCCTTGCGCTTCTGCGAGGAAAGCGAGGAGTTGCCGAGGCCGCCCTGGCCACCGGCGGCAGCGATGTATTCGGCGCCCTCCCCTACCAGGTCCGCCAGGACGTCGCCGGCCTTGTTCTTGACGACGGTGCCGTCCGGCACCGAAAGGATCAGTGTCTCGCCGGTCTTGCCTGCGCGCCAGTCGCCCATCCCGTTGCCGCCGTTGGTGGCGTGCCGGTGCGGGGCGTGGTGGTAGTCCAGCAGGGTGGTGGTATTCGTGTCAACGCGCAGGATGACGTCGCCGCCGTCGCCGCCGTTGCCGCCGTCGGGCCCACCCAGGGGCTTGAACTTTTCACGCTTGACGGACACGCAACCATGGCCGCCTGTACCGCCCGAAACGTGCAGCACTACGCGGTCTACAAAGCTGGCCATGGTTCTCCTTCAGAGGAACTTCTTGATCATGCCAATTCTACTTGGCTTAAAAAACGACGGGGCGGGCCATCAAGGCCCGCCCCGTCGGAAAAGCTAAATGCCGGTGATTACTCGGCGGCTGCAGCAGCCACGATGTTCACGACGCGGCGGCCACGACGGCTGCCGAATTCAACTGCGCCTGCTTCCAGGGCGAACAGGGTGTCGTCGCCTCCGCGGCCAACGCCCTCACCCGGGTGGAAGTGGGTGCCACGCTGGCGAACGATGATTTCGCCTGCCTTGACAACCTGGCCGCCGAAACGCTTTACGCCGAGGTACTGGGCGTTGGAGTCGCGACCGTTGCGAGTGGAACTCGCACCTTTCTTATGTGCCATTTCTTTGCCTGCCTTTGCTAACTGATATTGAAACCCTCAGGCGGGATCACACCCGCGTTCCCGGCCCTGGGGCCGGCAGGAGAATCAGGAGTTGATGGACGTAACCTTGACCTTGGTCAGCGAGGAGCGGTAGCCCTGACGCTTCTTGTAGCCGGTCTTGTTCTTGAACTTCTGGATGACAATCTTCGGACCCCGGAAGTTCTCGACGATTTCTGCAGTCACGGTAACCTTGGCCAGGTCCTGTGCAGCAGAGGTGACCTTGTCGCCATCAACCAAAAGCAGGGCAGGCAGCTCAAAGGTGCTACCGGCTCCACCGGGGACGCGGTCCAGGGTTACGAGGTCTCCGACGGAAACCTTTTCTTGGCGGCCGCCAGCGCGGACAATCGCGTACACCACTTGGGAACTCACTTCTCTCGACGTTTAATACTTGGATGCGCATTTAGCCAGGTCCAGATTGGACCCGCCTTGCGCCATGCAGTTCCGCCTGAACCGATAAACGGTTGGAAGGCGTTCGCACCGAAGTTCAAGGCTACGCTAATGGTCCTATAACCCGCAAATGCGGACTGTGCCTGCGTGTGTACACATGCACCAGGACCATGGGCGCCACCGAACCGGTGCCACTGCTCGATCTCTACTTTATCCCATGCGGCCGGTGTTCCGGGCATCGGCATCCCCGGCGGGTCCGCGGCAGGGGCTTAAACGCCTGCGGGCGGCCCGCCCCCTCAGGGACAGGCCGCCCGCAGGCGGTGGAACAGGGACGCTACAGCTCGGAGGCGGGTACGCCTACGCCCAGGATCACCGGAGCGGCAGCGCCGGTCTTTTCCTCGGGGGCAACCGGCGGCCTGCCGACAGCCGTGACCGTATGCCGTGCGGGAGCGGAGGGAGCCGCTTCCCCTGCCGCCGGCGCCAGGACTTCGGCAGCACCCTGCGGGCTGCTGGCTGCCCTGCGGCGGCGGGCCGGACGGGCAGGCGCCTCCGGAGCGGCAGCCTGTCGCGGCGCGGACTTCGGTTCAGCCGCCGACTGGCGAACAGCAGGCTGCTGTTCCGGCGCCGCGGACTGTTCCGGCTCCACGGACTGGGCCACGGCCGAGGCGACCTCGTTGAAGGCCTCGGTCAGGCTTTCAAGCGTCAGGGCCGGCTCTTCCTTTACCTGGCGGCGGCGCTGGCGTCGCGGAACCACCACGGTTTCACCCTGGATGTTCAGCACAGCCCCGGGCTCGGTATCGGACTGCTCCGAGGATTCCCCGTTGCCGTTTGGGGCGGCGTCCACCACTTCATGCGCGGCAGCGGTCGCAGCGGCAATGCTGGCCAGGGCGGCCCGGGCCGCTTCGGCCTTGGCCTGCCGCTCGGCATCTTCCTGTACCGGCTCGTCGTGCTGCGGCTGCTCGTCCGGCGCCTGGGCGTTGCTGTTCTGCCCCCGGCTGCGGCTGCGCTTCCGGTCCCCGCGGGACTGCTTTTCCTGCTTGAGGTGCTGCTGGTGGTTGTCGTCGGCCACCGCATGCCCGTTGCCTGCCGGAGCATGGCTGGTGCTGCGGCGGTGCTCAACGGGGACGTCCTGGGTGACGACGCCGCGGCCGTCACAGTGTTCACAGGTCTCGCCGAAGACTTCCAGCAGTCCGGTACCCATGCGCTTGCGGGTCATCTGGACCAGGCCGAGCGAGGTCACCTCTGCGACCTGGTGCTTGGTCCGGTCCCGGCCCAGGCACTCCACGAGGCGGCGCAGCACCAGGTCGCGGTTCGCTTCAAGGACCATGTCGATGAAGTCAATGACGATGATGCCGCCGATGTCGCGCAGGCGCAGCTGCCGGACAACTTCTTCGGCCGCTTCCAGGTTGTTCTTGGTGACGGTTTCCTCCAGGTTGCCGCCGCTGCCGGTGAACTTGCCCGTGTTCACGTCCACCACGGTCATGGCTTCGGTGCGGTCAATCACCAGGGAACCGCCGGAGGGCAGGAACACCTTGCGGTCCAGTGCCTTGGCGATCTGCTCGTCGATGCGGTGGGCCGAGAAGATGTCCTCGTCCTTGGTCCACTTCTCGAGCCGTCCAACGAGGTCCGGAGCCACGTATGTGACATAGGCCTCGATGGTGTCCCAGGCGTCCTCACCGGAGACCACAAGCTTGGAGAAGTCCTCGTTGAAGACGTCGCGGACCACCTTGATGGTCAGGTCCGGCTCTCCGTACAGGAGCTCCGGCGGCAGCGTCTTGGTGGACTTGGACTTCGCCTCGATGGTCTCCCACTGGGCGCGGAGGCGGTTGATGTCATTCATCAACTCTTCCTCGCTGGCACCTTCGGCGGCGGTACGCACAATGACGCCCGCGTTCTCCGGCAGGTGGTCCTTGAGGATCTTCTTGAGCCGGTTGCGTTCGACGTCGGGCAGCTTGCGTGAGATGCCGGTCATCGAACCGCCCGGAACGTACACGAGGTAGCGGCCGGGCAGGGAGATCTGGCTGGTCAAGCGGGCGCCCTTGTGGCCCACCGGATCCTTGGTGACCTGCACCAGGACGGAGTCGCCCGATTTGAGCGCCAGTTCGATCCGGCGCGGCTGGCCGTCCAGGCCTGCGGCGTCCCAGTTGACCTCACCGGCGTAAAGCACGGCATTGCGTCCGCGGCCGATGTCCACGAAGGCCGCTTCCATGCTGGGCAGAACGTTCTGGACCTTGCCGACGTAGACATTGCCGATCAGGGAGTCCTGCTGGGTGTTGGAGACAAAGTGCTCGGCAAGGATGCCGTCCTCCAGCACGCCGATCTGGATCCGCTCGTCCCGCTGGCGGACGATCATCTGGCGGTCCACGGATTCACGGCGGGCCAGGAACTCAGCCTCGGTGATCACGTGGCGGCGGCGGCCCGACTCGCGGGACTCGCGGCGGCGCTGCTTCTTGGCTTCCAGCCGGGTTGAGCCCTTGACGCTGGTCACGCGGTCGGAGACCGGAGCTTCGGCGTGGGCGCGCGGCGCACGGACCCGGGTGACGGTGTTGGGCGGATCGTCGTCCGCTCCCCCGGTCAGTTCCAGATCGGCATCGCCGCGGCGGCGACGGCGGCGGCGGCGGGAGGTGACGCCGTCGGACTCGTTGTCCTCAGGGCCGGCAGATGCTTCTTCCGCTCCTGTTTCCTGGGCGTTTTCCGACTCGGCTCCCTGACGGGTACGGCTGCGGCGGGAACGACGGCGGGAACGTCCGGAGTCCTCGCTGCTTTCCTGCTCGTCCGTTTCTTCGGTGTCGGCGGGCTTGGCCACGGGGACGGAGCGGACAGCGGTGAGATCCGGGGCGTGGAACAGCACCGACGTGGGCGATTCCGGCACTGAGAACGGATCCAGCGCGGAGGTAGGTCCGGCAGCTTCGGTCTTTGCGGGAGCCTGGTCCTTTGCCGGCGCCTGGTCCTTGGCGGAAGCCGCCGCAGGCACTACGGGCTCGGCCGGGGTTTCAACGGGGGTCCCGGCGGACTCCGCAGCAGCGGGCGCCGCTGCCGACTCGGCCGAGCGTGCCGGACCGGTGGGGGTGCTGGCACGGCGGCGGGTACGGGTTTTCGGTGCCGGCGCTTCAGCGGCCGGTTCGGCAGTGTTGGTGGACTCGGGACCGGCTGCCAGCGTCACTTCGTCGCCGGCGGGAGTGTCAACCCCGGCGGCGATCTCTACCGCGGCAGCCTCGGCGGCAGGCTTCCTGGCCGGGCTGCGGCGACGGCGGACCGTCTTGGCCGGGGTTTCGGACGCCGTGTCGGTTGAAGCGGCGCCGTCGGCGGAAACCGAATCCGCGGCGGCGGAAGCGGCCTCGGCCACGGCTTCCGGGGTTTCCTCCGGGGCGGTCGGTGCTTCGGCGGCCGGTGCTGCCTTCTTACGGGGTGAGCGTGTCCGCTTGGGCTTTTCGGCTGCGGGCGCCGGGGTGTCTGAAGGGGTTTCGGCTGCCGGGGTTACCGCTGCCGCGGCGTCCGCCGTCGGCTGCGGGGAAGAAACCGGAACGGACTTGCGGCGGCTGCGGGTGGCCTTCTTGACCGGGGCCGGCTGCTCGGGGAGATCACCTGCTGCTCCGGTTTCCACAGGCAGTTCATTGGTTCCATTATTCTGATTAGTCATCTAGGCCTATGCTCCGGCCCTGCGGCACTGGCCACATTCCAATGCCCCAAGGCAATGTGTCGGCTGTACGGTGGCATCGCAGCCTGCCCGCCAGCCGGAAGTCGTCTGGATGTCATTCGAGGTCGTGCCAGCTGTGGGGCGCGGTATCACTCGAAGACCAGCGGCGCTTTTCCTGCTACCCCCGCGGAACGGATAATCTTCGTTACGGCTATGGGCAGGTCTGGCCGGCGGATTCCCTGGTTCCCATCCGGATTGATGGGCTAACTACACGGGAAGCGTCACCGGCAGAACCGGAAGCCTGTCGCTGGACCGATCACGGAATGTGGTTCCGCCATCAGCCAAGCTTCATTATCGCATACGGCCGCCTTTTTGGCCCGTCCCTGCGCATAGACTCGACGCAGATAGTTACTTTAGACACCTACTCCGTAAGGAGCTTCCGTGCCCTCCAGCGCAGCCCGTCCATCTTCCGGCACCACCCCGGCCGAAGCCGCAGACCTCCCGGATCCGGCAGCTTCCGCGGTACGGCCGGAACGCCGGTCCTTCGCCTGGACGCTGCTGGTCACCGCTGTGGTCGGATGGGTCGCATCCGGGATCCTGGTGATTGAGCGCCTGCGTGTGTATGCGGACGCCGGCTACATCACAAGCTGCGACATCAGTCCCTGGGTCTCCTGCGGGACGGTGTTCCAGACCTGGCAGGCCGCCATCTTCGGCTTTCCCAACCCGCTGATCGGCATTGTGGCCTTCGCCGTGGTGATCACCACGGCGATGGGACTGCTGGCCGGTGCCCGGTTCGCCCGGTGGTACTGGATCGGGCTGCAGATCGGCGTCACCCTCGGCATGGTGTTCGTCGTCTGGCTGTGGAGCCAGGCACTGTTCGACATTTATGTGCTGTGCATCTACTGCATCGTGGTGTGGGCGGCCATGATTCCGCTCTTCGTCTTCACGACCATCCGCAACCTGGCGGCCGGCACCATACCGGCGCCGGCCGGCCTGATCCGTTTCCTGACGGACTGGGCGTGGCCGATTGTCGTCCTGCTCTGGGTGGCGACGGCCGCGTCCATCTTCTTCCGGTTCCTGAATTCGTTCGTCGGCAGCTAGCCCCTCCCTCAGGGAACCAGCGGAAGCCCCCAGGCCAGCACCACCGGAATCTCCTGTCCGTCCCACACGGCGGTCAGCGAGGGGTCCGGCGCAGTCCGGCCGTCCAGATCCAGCAGCCGCACCACGGAGAACTCCCAGCCGCCCTGGGTCAGGACGGATGTTGCCCAGCCCTGCGGCTCGGACTCCGGCGCCTGGACCAGCTCGGCGCCGTTTGGCATTCCCGTGCTGCTGACCTGCATGGATTCGGGCAGCAGCTCGCGGGCGCCGTCGTTGTCAAGGTACTGCGCTGCCTGCGGCTGCCGGGAAAGGAGCGCGGCTTCCAGGACCCGCGCATATACCGGGTCGCCGAGGGCGTCGTAGACCCAGCGGTGTCCGAGGACCGAGTGCTCCATTTCGTTGATCAGGAATTCCTCCGCACCCGCCAGGGGCGCGCCCCGGTAGGTCAGGGGAACCTGCACCACCGTTGAACCGGCTTCCACGACATGGGTTTCGATTCCCACCTCGCCCTCGGGGTCATCGAACCGGAAGGAGCCCAGCTTTCGAACCGTCACCGGCTCCGTCGAGGGAAACCACCAGGTGCCCGGCAGCCAGCCGGAAATCAGTTCCATTTTGCCCGGACGCAGCTCGGCGTCGTATATAAGTGCCATGGGCACAGCCTAGGCGTCTTTTGCGGAACCCGTCAGGAATTTCCTCCGCCTGTTCCCCGTTGCCGAAGAAGAAGGCGTGCGGAAGATAGCCCCGCAGCGCCGCATTTCGATCCATGAGGAGAACCATGCTCAGAACCACACCTGCCCACCCGGACGCCCCGCGCACGGCGCTTGTTGCCGGTGCCACCGGAATCGCCGGAGCGGCCCTGGTGGACCTGCTCTCGAGCGAGGGCTGGACCGTCTTGGCCCTGTCCCGGAAGGCCGGAGCCCCCGACCCGGCACGTCCCGGCGTCGTTCCCGTTGCAGCAGACCTCGGCTCGCCCGAAAGCCTTGCACGGGCGCTTGAGGGCCACCGTCCCACACATGTGTTCTTCACCTCGTGGTCCCGGCAGGAAACGGAGGCCCAGAACATTGCCGTCAACTCCGCGATGGTCCGCAACCTGTTGACCGCGCTGGCGGACGCTCCCCTGGAGCATGTTGCCCTGATGACCGGACTCAAGCACTACATGGGGCCGTTCGAGGCGTACGGCGAAGGCCCCATGCCGGATACCCCGTTCTCGGAAGACGAACCGCGGCTGCCGGTGGAGAACTTCTACTATGCGCAGGAAGACGAACTGATGGAAGCCGCCGAGCGGCAGGGCTTCGCATGGTCCGTCCACCGCGCCCACACCGTGATCGGCTTCGCCGTCGGCAACGCCATGAACATGGGCCAGACCCTTGCCGTGCAGGCGACACTGTGCCGTGAACTCGGGATGCCGTTCATTTTCCCGGGCTCCGAAACGCAATGGAATTCGGTCACCGACATGACCGACGCCGGCCTGCTCACCGAGCACATGCTCTGGGCAGCCACGGATGAGCACACCGCCAATGAGGCCTTCAACGTGGTCAACGGCGATGTCTTCCGCTGGCGTTCGCTGTGGCCCCGCCTGGCCGCCGAGTTCGGCGTGGAGCCCGTCGGTTTCGAATCCGAGCCGCGCCCGCTCGAAAAGCAGATGGCCGGGATGTCCGATGCCTGGGCCAAGATCGCCGAGCGCCAGGGCCTGGCCGAACCGGACCTGGCACGGCTGGCCTCCTGGTGGCACACTGACGCCGACCTTGGCCGGAAGGTGGAAGTACTCACGGACATGAGCAAGAGCCGGCTGGCCGGCTTCACCGGTTACCGCCGCACGGAGGACGCGTTCAAGGCGCTCTTTGCGCGTCTGCGGGCCGAAAACCTGGTTCCCTAACCCGGGGGCAGATAGACAACGAAAGGGCCGGCACCAGAGATGGTGCCGGCCCTTTCCAGGTTCGTACGGACTGCGGTTAGCTGAACCAGATGCCGATTTCGCGGGCTGCCGATTCGGGCGAATCGGAGCCGTGGACCAGGTTCTGCTGCACCGCGGAACCCCAGTCGCGGCCGAAGTCGCCGCGGATGGTGCCCGGAGCCGCCGTCGTGGGATCGGTGGTGCCGGCCAGGGAGCGGAAGCCCTCAATCACACGCTGTCCCTCTAGGACCACCGCAACAATCGGGCCGCTGAGCATAAACTCCACCAGCGGTTCGTAGAACGGCTTGCCCTGATGCTCGGCGTAGTGCTCTTCGAGGATGCCGCGGGTGGCTTCGGTCTTCTTCAGCTCCGCCACGGTGTAACCCTTGGCTTCGATCCGGGCCAGGATGGCGCCGGTGAGCCGGCGCTCGACGCCGTCGGGCTTGATCAGGACAAGTGTGCGCTCGGTGCTCACGGTGTATCTCCTTGGAACGATCGGATATCGGATCTAAGCCTAGTCGGTGCCGGCAGCGGATTCGGGGCCCGCAGCCGCATTGCCCTCTTCGGGATGGGCTTTCTCCCATTCGGCCTGCATCCGGTCCCGTTCGCGGTTTTCCCGGTCCAGGCGCATTCCGGCCTTGAGGCCGTACCACCAGGTCATGGCGAAGAGCCCGCCGACGAGGAACATCAGGGGTTCCAGGAAACCGCTGGCAATGAGCACCAGCTGCAGGATCCACCCGATCAGCGGACCTGCCGGCTTCGAGAGCAGCGCACACGTTCCGATCATTGCCGCGGCCAGCAGCAGTCCGCCGCCCAGCAGCAGCGGCGGGGAGATGCTGTCGCGGTGCAGCCCGAAGACGGCAAGCGTTCCGAACAGCACAACGAACGCCTCCAGCGTCAGGACCGTCGACGCGAACATTACCTTGACGGAGCGGCGCTTCTTGGGCATGCCCGGACGCCATTCGCGCTGGGCCTTGGTCAGTCTTGCCATGGCTGCGAAGCCTACTTTCCGAGGAGGGTGCGCGCTTCGGCGACCACGGTGATTGAACCGACCACAAGCACGCCGCCGGAGAGGTCGTTGTTCTCCTCGGCCTTGGCTACGGCCCATTCGAGGGCATTGTCTAGGCCTGCCTCAACCTGGATGTCTTCGTCCGCAAAGCCGGCGTCCACCGCATCCTGGACCAGTTCCTCGGCCGGGATGGCCCGCGGCGAGCCGGACTGGGTCAGGACGATCCCGCTGACCATGTCCCCCAGCTGTTCGCGGAGTTCGCTCAGGATGCCGACGGCGTCCTTCTCCGCCAGGATCCCGACGACCAGGACGAGCGTGGTGAAGTTGAACGCCTCGCGCAGTGCCTCGGCAGTTGCCTTGGCGCCGGCGGGGTTGTGTGCGGCGTCGACCACGATGGTGGGAGCGGTCCGCACCACCTCGAGGCGGCCGGGCGAGGTGACGGTCAGGAACCCGGTACGCAGCAGTTCGACGTCGAGCTCCTTGGTGCCCCCGCCGATGAACGCTTCCAGTGCCGCCACGGCAACAGCTGCGTTTTCGGCCTGGTGCGCACCGTGCAGCGGAACCTGGAGATCCTCGTAGCGGCCGGCGAGGCCGTTGATGGTGACCATCTGCCCGCCCACCGCCATCACGCGGGACTCGACGCCGAATTCAACGCCTTCGAACCGGAACGGAACGCCTGCCTCGTGCGCCTTTTCCAGCAGCACCTGCGCGGCTTCCATCGGCTGTGCGGCGCTGATGAGGAACCCGTCCTCCTTGATGATGCCGGCCTTTTCCCGGGCAATGTCGGCGACGTCGTCACCGAGCAGCTCGGTGTGGTCCAGGGAAATAGGGGTGACTACGGAGACGGTGCCGTCGCCGACGTTGGTGGCATCGGTGATGCCGCCGAGTCCTACTTCGATGACTGCCACGTCCACCGGTTCGTCCGCGAAGACCGCGAACGCCAGGATGGTCACGGCTTCGAAGTACGTCAGCCGGGGCTCGCCCGCGGCCTCCAGTTCGGCGTCGACAATGTCCAGGTAGGGATGGATTTCGTCCCAGATCCGGACAAACGTTTCGTCGCTGACGGGTTCGCCGTCAATGCTGATCCGCTCGGTGACGCTGCTCAGGTGCGGGCTGGTGTACCGGCCGGTACGGAGCCCGTAGGCCCGCAGTCCGGCCTCGATCATGCGGGCCGTGGACGTCTTGCCGTTGGTGCCGGTGATATGGATGATCGGGAACGCCTTGTTCGGCTCCCCCAGTACCTCCATGGCCCGGAACAGCGGAGCGGTGCGCGGCTCCATCCTGCTCTCCGGGGCGCGGCTGAGCAGTTCGGCATAAACGCTCTCCACGGAGAACCCGTCAATGGAACCGGACGGGCGGTCTGCTGAACTCATTAGATTTTCTCCACTGTGACGATGTATTTCTCGGCGTCGGTGCCGGCGCCGTCGGTGACCAGGTCGCCGGTGACCACCAGGTCGTCGGTGAGCGTTTCTGCCTTTACCAGGTCAACGTTGGCTTCGAGCGCTGCCGCTTCTTCCATCCCCGTGCTGATGCGGGTGCGGATGCGGTCGCTGATGTGCAGGTCCGCATCGCGGCGGGCCTGCTGGACGGCGCGGATGGCGTCGCGGGCGGTGCCCTCGGCGGCCAGCTCGGGCGTGACCTCGGTGTTGAGGACCAGGAAGCCGCCGCCGGGCAGCACGGCAACCGCCTTCGCTGACTCGCCTTCGCCCGATTCGACGACGGTCTCCAGGGTGTACTCCTGCGGCTCCAGGGTCAGGCCGCCGGCGGTGACCGTGCCGGCGTCGTCCACGGACCAGTCGCCGGACTTGGCTGCCTTGATGGCCGTCTGCACGTTCTTGCCCAGGCGGGGACCGGCGGCGCGGGCGTTAACCACGAGCTTCTGGCTGATGCCGAATTCTGCCGGGTCGGCGTCGGCGGCGTCCACCAGGCGGACGTTCTTCAAATTCAGCTCATCCGCGATGATCGCGGCGAACTGGCCGGCCAGGGACTGCGCTTCCGGGGCGACGACGGTCATCTCGGACAGGGGCAGGCGGACCCGGAGGTTCGCGCCCTTGCGCAGGGAGGACCCGACGGAGGCAATCCGGCGGGTGGCTTCCATGCGTTCCACCAGGGCGGGATCGCTCGGGAAGAGGTCCGCGTCCGGCCAGTCGGTCAGGTGCACGGAGCGCCCGCCGGTCAGGCCGCGCCAGATTTCCTCGCCGATGAGCGGCAGCAGCGGAGCTGCCACCCGGCACACCGTCTCCAGGCAGGTGTAAAGCACGTCGAAGGCCTGCGTGTCTTCTTCGAAGAAGCGCGTGCGGCTGCGGCGGATGTACCAGTTGGTCAGCGTGTCCATGTAGGCGCGCAGGATCTCGCACGCGACGGACACATCGTAGGTGTCCAGAGCGGTGCCCATGTCCCGGACCAGGTCGCCGGTGGCGGCGAGCAGGTAGCGGTCCAGCGGCTCGGTGGAGTCGTAGCAGGCCTTCGCCTCGTAGCCGTTGCCGTTGTTGGCGGCGTTGGTGTAGAGGCTGAAGAAGTGCCAGACGTTCCAGAGCGGCAGGATGGCCTGGCGGACGCCGTCGCGGATTCCCTGTTCGGTGACGACCAGGTTGCCGCCGCGCAGGATCGGGGAGGCCATCAGGAACCAGCGCATGGCGTCGGAGCCGTCGCGGTCCAGGACCTCCGAGACATCCGGGTAGTTGCGCAGGGACTTGGACATCTTCTGCCCGTCGGAGCCCAGGACAATGCCGTGGCTGATGACGTTGCGGAAGGCGGGCCGGTCAAACAGCGCGGTGGCCAGGACATGCAGGGTGTAGAACCAGCCGCGGGTCTGGCCGATGTACTCGACAATAAAATCGCCGGGGTTGTGGCTTTCGAACCAGTCGGCGTTCTCGTGCGGATAGTGCACCTGGGCGTAGGGCATGGACCCGGAGTCGAACCACACGTCCAGGACATCCTCCACTCGGCGCATGGTGGACTGCCCGGTGGGATCGTCCGGGTTGGGCCGGGTCAGCTCGTCGATGAACGGGCGGTGCAGGTCCGGCTGGCCCTCCTTGTTCAGCGGCAGGCGGCCGAAGTCGGCTTCCATTTCCGCCAGCGAACCGTAGACGTCGGTGCGCGGGTAGTTGGGATCATCCGACACCCAGACCGGAATGGGGCTGCCCCAGTAGCGGTTGCGGCTGATGGACCAGTCGCGGGCGTTTTCCAGCCACTTGCCGAACTGGCCGTCCTTGACGTTCTCGGGGATCCAGTTGATCTGCTGGTTGAGTTCGACCATGCGGTCCTTGATCTTGGTGACCTCCACGAACCAGGAGGAGACCGCCTTGTAGATCAGCGGGTTCCGGCAGCGCCAGCAGTGCGGGTAGCTGTGTTCGTAGCTGGCCTGGCGCAGCAGCCGGCCGTCGGCCTTCAAAACGCGGGTGATCAACTTGTTGGCATCGAAGACCTGCAGGCCGGCGATGTCGGCGAGCTCCCCGGTGCCGAACATGGGCAGGAACCTGCCGCCTTCGTCCACGGAGAGGATCACGGGGATGCCGTATTCCTCGCAGACCTTCTGGTCGTCTTCACCGTAGGCGGGTGCCTGGTGGACGATGCCGGTGCCGTCGGTGGTGGTGACGTAATCCGCGGTGACGATCTGCCAGGCGTTGGCAGTGCCCCACTTATCGGCGTCGGTGTAGTAGTTCCACAGCGGTGCGTAGCGCAGCCCGGCCAGGTCGCTGCCGAGGTGGACGGCGGTGACGGCAGCGCGGGCGGCGTCGGCGTCGTCGTACCCCAGGTCCTTCGCGTAGGCACCTACGAGGTCTTCGGCCAGGAGGAAACGTCCCTCGCCTGCCTGCGTGCCCTTTGGTCCGGCGGGCACGACGGCGTAGCGGACCCCGGGTCCGACGGCGAGGGCCATGTTGGTGGGCAGGGTCCAGGGGGTGGTGGTCCAGGCGATCGCCTGCACGCCTTCGAGCTCGGCCGAGAGCGCATTGTCGCCCGCGGTGATGGGGAAGGTGACCGTGACCGTCTGGTCCTGGCGCATCTTGTAGACGTCGTCATCCATGCGCAGCTCATGGTTGGACAGCGGTGTTTCGTCCTTCCAGCAGTACGGAAGCACGCGGAAGCCGCTGTAGGTCAGGCCCTTTTCATGCAGGGTCTTGAACGCCCAGATGACGGATTCCATGTATTCGACGTTGAGCGTCTTGTAGTCGTTCTCGAAGTCCACCCAGCGGGCCTGGCGGGTGACGTAGTCCTGCCACTCGCCGGCGTACTTCATCACGGAGGCACGGCAGGCATCGTTGAACTTATCGATGCCCATCTTCTCGATCTGGACCTTGTCGCTCATGCCGAGCTGCTTCATGGCCTCGAGTTCGGCGGGCAGGCCGTGGGTGTCCCAGCCGAAGCGGCGTTCCACGCGGCGGCCGCGCTGGGTCTGGTAGCGGGCCACCAGGTCCTTGACGTAGCCGGTGAGCAGGTGGCCGTAGTGCGGCAGGCCGTTGGCGAAGGGCGGGCCGTCGTAGAAGACGAATTCGTTCTCGCCGTCGTTTCCGGCCGGC
Source organism: Arthrobacter sp. zg-Y769 (assembly GCF_020907405.1). GTDB lineage: Bacteria > Actinomycetota > Actinomycetes > Actinomycetales > Micrococcaceae > Arthrobacter_B. Next base: position 16,675 of record NZ_JAJJOE010000007.1, on the reverse strand, counting down.
CGGGCGTCGATGGAAGCCTGGAAGGTGCCGTCCTTATCCCAGTACTTCAGAACGCGTTCTTCGAGTTCCGGAAACCGGGGAGAGGAGGGAACGGCAGCAGAAGCTGCGTCGCCGGTGCTGGCTTTGGGGTATACAGAGGGCATAGTCGTCATCCTGATAGCGGCAAGTGAATCTGGCTGTGGAACAGGATGCGAGGGCGGCCTCTACCGGCCTCGAAAGGCCGGCGGTAACCGCGGTACCACCTCGCTTGCCGCCGTACGCCCCCGGTGGTGCCGGGTTCGTAAGGCTGCCGCTCATTGACTGCTGTGACGGGCTTACCCGTCCGGTTCTACTGGGCTGGCCCCTAACGGGACCGCTGTTCTTCCGGAAGCTCACCGGTGATGGCCGGGTCAGTGCTGTTCCGCTCAAGTTTAGGCCACGCCCGCGCCCCTTGTCGAAGCACCGTTCCCGCAGGCGTGCCCGGACTACCTACCGGCTCACTGCCCGGTGCGTATGACCTTGTGCTGGGCGGCCTGTGCCAGCGGCCGCAGGACCACCTGGTCCAGGTTCACGTGATGCGGCACATTCAGGGCGAAGGCCATCACCTCGGCGACATCTTCCGCCGTCAGCGGCTTTTCGACGCCGGCGTACACCTTGTCCGCAGCTTCCTTATCCCCCACCCGGTTCAGGGAGAACTCCTCCGTCTTCACCATGCCCGGGGCAATCTCGATGACACGGACATTATGTTCGGCTTCCTCCAGGCGCAGCGTCCGGGCGAGCATCTCCTCTCCGGACTTCGCCGCGCTGTAGCCGGCCCCGCCCTCGTAGGCGGTGAAGGCCGCCGTCGACGTCAGCAGCAGGACCGATCCCCGGCCGCTCGCCCGCAGGGCCGGCAGGAACGCCTGCGTCATGCGCAGCGCGCCGAGGACATTGACGTCGTACATGCGCTGCCAGTCGCTGATCCGTCCGCTGGCGGCCGGGTCGAGTCCGAAGGCACCGCCGGCGTTGTTGATCAGGGCGTCCACTCCCCCGCCGGCCAGGACCTGTTCGGCGAGCCGTGCCACGGAAGCGTCGTCGGTGACGTCCGCAGCGATGGCTTCGGCACCCGTTTCTTCGGCGAGCGCCTGCAGCCTGTCCCCGCGCCGGGCGACGGCGACGACGTCCCAGCCCGAGGCGCGCAGGGCCCGTACAGCGGCGGCTCCGATCCCTGAACTTGCTCCGGTAACAACGGCCCGCTTCGGTGTGATCTCAGTCATGGGTTTACTTTAGCCAGCGTTCCGTGCGTCTTTGGCTCCGGCACGGGGTTGCTGAGCATTGTGACGGTTAGGGTCACCGGGCTGGTCAGGCTACGGGGGCCGGCTTGGTCCGGCTACCGCCACGCCGGCTTGGTCCACGGGTAAACGTCGGCACGCGTCCGCTCCACATATTCCGCGCCTTTTGCACCAGCTCCACGAACTCGTCCGGTCGGTGCAGGACAAGTTCCGCGGTGATCCGCAGCGTGACCCACCCGCCTGCTGCCGCCGCGTTCCAGCGTCGCCGGTCCCCTCGGTACTGCTCTCTGCTGCTGTGGAACGCGAACCCATCAATCTCGATGATCAGCCACCCGTCAACAAGCAGATCCACTCGTCCGATACCAGGGAGGGCGACCTCCGTCTCGATCCGTAGGCCTGCGTTCAGCAGGTGGAACCGCGCGCAGACCTCCAGCGGTGATGCCGTGGTCCGCCGAATGGTCCCCAGCAGGGCCCGGACCTGCCAGTCCTGCTGCCCGGAGAATTCCTTCTGCAGGCTCTGCAGTCCCACGGCGTTGGTTACGACTGCGGATTCCGCCATCACCAGTGCGTCCAGCCGGGGAAGGCAGCGGAAGGCGTCCCGGAGGATCTGCCAGGGCGGCACTATCAGCCGGTGTGCCGACCGCTGTCCCCGGTGCACGACCGTGCCGGGTATTGTCCGGGCCGCATCACACCGGACATGGACGGTTTCGGGTGGGGTCAGCAACCACCAGCCCAGAACCTCTGCCGCCGAGACGCATGTCAGCGAGGCCTGGCTGCGTGCGGCCTGAACCAACCGGGCGTCCGCCTGAGGCAGTGCAAACGTCCCGCGGGCCACGCGCCGGACGATCCCGGTGCGCAGAGCCTGGTTGACTGTCCACCGCGGGAACCCGTTGGCGGTCAGCGTCCCGTAGCTGGCCACTCCGTAACGTGTGAGCAGGAATGCCTCCAGTTGCTGCATCCCCAAACAGTGGAGTGTCTCGGCCCGATTGTTGCTCTTCCATGCTGCGGGGTGGGGTGCATCGGGGCACCCGCTGCGGTTAGAGCCTGTGTGGAGGGAGAGACGACGCTGTCTGCTGGCACGCGGTCCCACGGTTTGGGGCTGCAGGTGCCTACTGAGGTCCCACCAGCACCAGCAGCACCACCCGGTGGGATGCTGTGCTCGCGGACCCGGGCGGGGGCCAAAGCTGTACGCTCTCGGTACACCGGCTCCCCGCTGGACTTCCCGCCTACACGAACAGGACTCGGCAAGCCTTATGCCTCTCATCAGCAGATTCTTCGCAGGGATACTCCTCGCCAATGCAGTCCCCCACGGGGTCAGTGCCGTGCAGGGAAAACGGTTCCCCACGCCGTTTGCCAATCCGCCCGGCGTCGGGCTCTCCGGCCCCATGGCCAATGCCCTCTGGAGCGGCTTGAACGCAGCCGGCGGCGTCCCCCTGCTGGGCCGAACCCCGGCCGGGCCACGTGAACGCATCTCGCTGCTCACCGGAGCAGTCGCCATGAGTTTTTTCCTGGCCCACTACTTCGGCAAGGCACAGGACAACTAGGGTTTCGGCTCGGGACCCGGGAAGCTCCGACGCGCCTGGACTGCGCCTGCCGCACGGCAAATACGGCCCGACGGCGCCGCACCCCAACATTCCGGCAGACCGTAACGTGCCTCAGGGCATAGGCCTGCATGGAAGAATGGAAACCATGGCTGAACATATCCCGGGCACAGACACGCCCGACAACGAACCCCAGACCGTTTCCGTCCCCGACAAGCCCGCCCTTGAGGGGCTCGAGTCCAAGCTGAGTGCCCGCTGGCGCGAGGAGGGAACGTACGCGTTTGACCCGGACACGGTCCGGGACGAGGTCTACTCCATCGACACTCCCCCGCCCACGGCCTCCGGCTCGCTGCACGTGGGACACATGTTCTCCTACACGCAGACCGACGTGATGGCCCGTTACAAGCGGATGACCGGCAAGAACGTCTTCTACCCGATGGGCTGGGACGACAACGGCCTTCCCACCGAGCGCCGCGTACAGAATTACTACGGTGTGCGCTGCGACCCCACCAAGCCGTACGACGCCGACTACCGTCCGCCGGCCAAGGCCGCGAAGAACCAGCGCGATTTCGACGTCGTCTCCCGCCGCAACTTCATCGAGCTGTGCGAGGAACTGGCCGTCGAGGATGAAAAGGTCTTTGAGGATCTCTTCTCCACCCTGGGCCTTTCCGTGGACTGGACGCGGACCTACCGCACGATCGACGACTCTTCGCGTGCCGTCAGCCAGCGCGCGTTCCTGGACAACCTCCGGGCCGGCGACGCCTACATGGCCGAGGCCCCTACCCTGTGGGACGTCACCTTCCGCACCGCCGTCGCCCAGGCCGAGCTCGAGGACCGCGAACAGCCCGGCGCCTACCACCGGGTGAGCTTCCATGCCCCCGACGGCGAGAAGATCTACATCGAGACCACCCGCCCGGAACTGCTCCCGGCCTGCGTGGCCCTGGTGGCGCACCCCGACGACGAACGGTACCAGCGCCTCTTCGGCACCACTGTGAAGTCCCCGCTGTTCGACGTCGAGGTGGAGGTGAAGGCGCATCCGCTGGCCAAGCCCGACAAGGGCTCCGGCATTGCCATGATCTGCACCTTCGGTGACCTCACCGACGTGACCTGGTGGCGCGAGCTGAACCTGCCCACCCGCGCCGTGATCGGCCGCGACGGCCGCATCCTCGCCGAGACCCCGGAGTGGATTGCCACCGAGACGGCCAAGGAAAACTATGCCGCCCTCGCCACTAAGACAGTCTTCAGCGCCAAGGAAACCGTCGTCGAGATGCTGCGCGAAAGCGGCGACCTCGACGGTGAGCCGAAGAAGATCACCCACCCGGTCAACTTCTTCGAAAAGGGCGATAAGCCCCTCGAAGTGGTTACCAGCCGCCAGTGGTACATCCGCAACGGCGGGCGCGATGAGGAACGCCGCGGACGCCTGATCGCCCGGGGCAGGGAAATCGACTTCCACCCGGCGTTTATGCGCTCCCGCTACGAGAACTGGATCGAGGGCCTGAACGGTGACTGGCTGGTCTCCCGCCAGCGCTTCTTCGGCGTCCCCGTGCCGGTCTGGTACCCGCTGGACGCCTCGGGCAACCCGGACTACGACAACCCGGTACTGCCCGCCTCCGAATCCCTTCCGGTGGATCCGGCTGCCGAAGCGGCTCCGGGTTACGAAGAGTCCCAGCGCAACCAGCCGGGCGGCTTCATCGGCGACGCGGATGTGCTCGACACCTGGGCCACCTCCTCGCTGACCCCGCAGATCGTAGGCGGCTGGAGCCGGGACGAGGACCTCTTCTCGAAGGTCTTCCCGTTTGACCTCCGTCCGCAGGGCCACGACATCATCCGGACCTGGCTCTTCTCCTCGGTGGTCCGCGCCGACGCGCTGAACGCCGCCGCGCCGTGGAAGCATGCCGCGATTTCCGGCTGGATCCTGGACCCGGACCGGAAGAAGATGTCCAAGTCCAAGGGCAACGTGGTGGTCCCCACCGATGTGCTCAACGAGTTCGGTTCCGACGCGGTGCGTTACTGGGCCGCCTCGGCGAAGCTCGGTGCGGATACGGCGTACGAAATTGCGCAGATGAAGATCGGCCGCCGCCTGGCCATCAAGCTGCTCAATGCCTCCAAGTTCGTCCTGAACCTGGGCGCCACGGAGAAGAACGTGGCCCTGGCGGACACCTCGGTGATCACCAACGCCCTGGATCTGGCGCTGCTGGCCCAGCTGACCGACGTCGTCCAGGCCGCCACGGGCGCGTTTGAGCGCTATGACTACGCCAAGGCCCTGCAGCTGACCGAGTCCTTCTTCTGGTCCTTCACTGATGACTATGTGGAGCTGATCAAGGACCGTGCCTACGGTGCCGCCGGCGAGGCGGAGCAGGCCTCGGTGCTGGCCACCCTGGCCACCACCCTGGACGCACTGCTGCGCCTGTTCGCTCCGTTCCTGCCCTTCGCCACCGAAGAGGTCTGGGGCTGGTGGCGCGCCGGATCGGTGCACCGTGCGCCGTGGCCGAACGTAGACGGCCTTGCCACTGCCGTGGCGGACGCCGACGCCGGCATCCTCGGTACGGTTGCCGCCGCCCTGGGCGGCATCCGCAAGGCCAAGTCCGAGGCCAAGGTCAAGCAGCGGACCGAGGTCCTCAAGGCCACCGTCACCGCGCCCGAGGGTGCAGTGACGCGGCTCCGCGCCGGACAGGCGGACCTTTTGGCCGCCGGCAACGTCCGGGAACTGAACCTGGCCGTCGGCGAGGGCGAGCTCGCCGTTTCCGACGTCGAACTGGCACCTCCGGCGGAGTAACCGCAGCAGGACAGCAGAACGCCCGGCCGGGTTACCCGGCCGGGCGTTCTCTTTATGAAAGCAGACTAATCAGTCGAACTGCGGGCTCTCGGTGCGGCTGCGCTTGAGTTCGAAGAACGCGGGGTTCGAGGCCAGCATCACTGCGCCGTCGAACATGGCCCCTGCTTCTTCGCCGCGCGGGATGCGGGTCAGCACCGGTCCGAAGAACGCGGTCCCGTTGAAGGCCACGATGGGGGTTCCGACGTCGTCGCCCACCTTGTCGATGCCTTCCTTGTGCGAGGCACGAAGCTGCGCGTCGTACTCATCGGTGTCGGCGTAGCGCGCCAGCTCGGCGGGCAGGCCCACCTCCGCCAGGGCTTCCCGGATGACCGTGGGGAAGTCGCTGTTGCCGCCGACGTGGATCCGCGTACCCATGGCGTCGTACAGCTTCTTGATGTATTCGCTGCCGTGCAGTTCCTGCGCAGCAATGATCACGCGCACCGGACCCCAGGCTGCATCCATCCGCTTCCGGTAGTCCTCCGGAAGCTCGCGTCCCTCGTTCAGGACGGCCAGGCTCATAACGTGCCAGTCGGTGCGGACATCGCGGACCTGTTCCACCTCGTCCATCCAGCGGGAGGTGACCCAGGCGAACGGGCACATCGGGTCAAACCAGAAATCGGCAGTCGATGCCGAACCGGCGGCGGACACAGAACCGTTAGCGGTCATGGAAACTCCTTCGAAGCGGTGGACGGCGCAGATGCGCCCTGCATACTACTTCTACCAACCGCGGCTCAGGCCGATTTGTTCCTGCGCTTGGTCGCGACGGCGTGCGAGATGAGGGTAGGTTCGGCCTTCTTCTCCACGGTATCGGCGGTGATGACCACCGTGGCGACGTCCTCCTGGCTGGGCAGGTCGAACATGACCGGCAGCAGCACTTCCTCGAGGATGGCACGCAGCCCGCGGGCTCCGGTGCCGCGGTCCAGCGCCTGGTCGGCGATCGCGTCCAGTGCGCCCTGCTCGAAGGTGAGCTCGACGCCGTCAAGCTGGAACATCTTCTGGTACTGCTTGACCAGGGCGTTCTTGGGCTCGGTCAGGATGCGGATCAGGGCCGTGCGGTCCAGGTTGGAGACCGTGGTGATCACGGGAAGCCGGCCGATGAATTCCGGAATCAGTCCGAATTTCAGCAGGTCCTCGGGCATGACCTCCGCGTAGGAGTCGGTACCCTTTGTCGTTTCGATCAGCGGCGCACCGAAACCGATGCCCTTGCGGCCGGACCGCGAACCGATGATCTCCTCCAGGCCGGCAAAGGCGCCGGCAACAATGAAGAGGACGTTGGTGGTGTCGATCTGGATGAATTCCTGGTGCGGATGCTTGCGCCCGCCCTGCGGCGGGACGGAGGCGACGGTGCCTTCGAGGATCTTCAGCAGCGCCTGCTGCACGCCTTCGCCGGACACGTCGCGGGTGATCGACGGGTTTTCGCTCTTACGGGAGATCTTGTCGATCTCGTCAATGTAGATGATGCCCTGCTCGGCCTTCTTGACGTCGTAGTCCGCGGCCTGGATGAGCTTGAGCAGGATGTTCTCCACGTCTTCACCGACATACCCGGCTTCGGTGAGCGCGGTGGCATCGGCAACGGCGAAGGGGACGTTGAGCCGGCGGGCCAGGGTCTGCGCCAGATAGGTCTTGCCGCAGCCGGTGGGACCGATCAGGAGGATGTTGGACTTGCCGATTTCGACGTCGTCGGCAGCTACGGCATCGGCGAGGTTGCCGGCGCCCCGCGGGGCGTGGCCCGCCTGGATGCGCTTGTAGTGGTTGTAGACAGCAACGGCCAGCGACCGCTTGGCGGGTTCCTGGCCGATAACGTATTCCTGGAGCGAATCGAAGATCTCGCGGGGCTTGGGCAGCTCGAAGGTGCCCAAATCGGCAACCTCGGAGAGCTCTTCCTCGATGATCTCGTTGCAGAGGTCGATGCACTCATCGCAGATGTACACGCCGGGGCCGGCAATGAGTTTACGCACCTGCTTCTGGCTCTTTCCGCAGAAAGAGCACTTGAGCAGATCCGTGCTCTCACCAATGCGAGCCATAGTTCAGTCCCCTTAGATGGTCCATCAAAAAACGGTTCCGCAGCATGGGCTGAGCCAACCATGATCCACTCTAGGACACTTGGAGGAGCTATTCAGCAACCAAACGGCCCGTGGTGCGATATTACGCGCCACGGGCCGCCGGAACATCCTGCTTATGGGTGGAGCCGGTTACATCTTGTTGATGGCCGGCGTCTTGAGCTTGCGGGAATCAAGGACCTGGTCGATCAGCCCGTATTCCAGGGCCGAATCGGCGGTCAGGATCTTGTCGCGCTCGATGTCCGTGTTGACCTGCTCGGAGGTGCGGTTGGAGTGCAGCGCCAGGGTGTCCTCCAGCCAGGTGCGCATCCGCATGACCTCGGCGGCCTGGATTTCCAGGTCGGAGGCCTGGCCGCCCTGGCCGCCGGACAGCGACGGCTGGTGGATGAGCACGCGGGCGTTCGGCAGTGCCAGGCGCTTGCCCGGGGTGCCGGCGGCCAGCAGCACGGCGGCCGCACTGGCCGCCTGACCGAGGCAGACCGTCTGGATCTCCGGACGGATGTACTGCATGGTGTCGTAAATGGCCGTCATGGCCGTGAACGAGCCGCCCGGGGAGTTAATGTACAGGGTGATGTCGCGGTCCGGATCCGTGGACTCAAGGACCAGCAGCTGGGCCATGACGTCGTCGGCGGACGCGTCGTCAACCTGGACGCCCAGGAAGATGATGCGGTCTTCGAACAGCTTGGTGTACGGGTCCTGGCGCTTGAAGCCGTAGGGCGTGCGCTCTTCGAACTGCGGCAGGACGTAGCGGCTGGTGGGCATCTGCGGGGCGACGGCGGAGCCGGCGGTGCCGAAATTATGGTTCATGAATTACTCCTGAAGTCTGCAAATGGAGGGGTGGCTGGCCGGGGACCCTAGTCCTCGTCCTTGCCCTCTGCCTGGTCCTGGTTGGTTCCGCCGCCGCCGGTCACGCCGCCTGCGTGGGCGGAGATCTTGTCGAAGAAGCCGTATTCCAGGGCTTCCTGCGCGGTGAACCACTTGTCGCGGTCATTGTCCTTGAGGATGGTTTCGACGGTCTGGCCGGTCTGCTCGGCGGTCAGTTCGGCCATCACGCGCTTCATGTTCAGGATCAGCTCGGCCTGGATCTTGATGTCCGAAGCCGTGCCGCCGATTCCGCCGGAGGGCTGGTGCATCAGGATGCGGGCGTGCGGCGTTGCGTAGCGCTTGCCCTTGGTGCCGGAGGAGAGCAGGAACTGGCCCATGGAGGCGGCCAGGCCGGTGGCGACCGTGACGACGTCGTTCGGGATGAACTGCATGGTGTCGTAGATCGCCATGCCTGCGGTCACGGAACCGCCGGGAGAGTTGATGTAAAGGTAGATGTCCTTCTCAGGATCTTCCGCGGAAAGCAGCAGAAGCTGGGAGCAGATCGCGTTGGCATTCTCGTCCCGGACTTCCGAGCCCAACCAGATGATCCGCTCTTTGAGCAGGCGGTTGTAGATGTAGTCGTCCCGGCCGGCCGGGTCCACCGTTGCCATGGTGGGTGTGTTCGGTGCAGTTGCCATACTGAGTGACCTCTCGCTCTGGCAGGAACGGGTGCTGGCCGTGCCAGCGGCTCCTGCCGTTTGTCTCTTCTAGGACACTAGCCTGTTGCGGCGGCGATCCGCGTCGGTTTCGCCGACTGTTCGCTGACGGCGCACGATGCGCGTCACATCGGTCCGTGGTGCGCCCCTTGGGGTTAAATTAACCTTAAACCCCGCGTGCCGCGGGCCAATTCGCCCGGCCGGCACAGGGGCTGGTTTCCGCTGGGGAAACCCGGACAGGCTAGGCCTTGTCTTCGTTCTGCTCTTCTTCGGCTTCTGCTGCCTCAACCTCTTCGCCGGCGGGCCGGACGAAGTCGGTCAGGTCAATCTCGGCACCCGTGGTGTCGGTGACCTTGGCCAGTTCCAGGACCTTGGCCAGTGCCTTGCGGCGGCGGACCTCACCGACCATCATCGGAACCTGGCCGCTCTGGTCAATCAGCTGGGCGAACTGGTTCGGATCCATGCCGTACTGGGAGGCGGAGGAAACGATGTAGTCGATCAGCTCGTTCTGGGCGACGCCTACTTCTTCCTTCTCGGCTACGGCGTCAAGAATGATTTCGTTCTTGAAGGCGGCCTCCGTGTTGGCACGGACCTCGGCGCGGTGCTCCTCGGTGTCGTGGTCGGCACCGGAAGTCTGGGCGCTCTCCGAGTTGAAGTGCTGTTCGATCTGCTCTTCGATGACGGATTCCGGAACCGGAACCTCAACGAGCTCGAGCAGCTTCTCCAGGACCTTGTCGCGGGCCTCGACGCCCTGCTCCATCAGCTTGGACTCAGCCGCACGCTTGGTGAGGTCTTCGCGCAGTTCACCGATGGTGTCGAACTCGCTTGCCAGCTGGGCAAAGTCGTCATTGGCTTCCGGGAGCTCGCGCTCCTTGACGGCCTTGACCGTAACGGTGACCACGGCGTCGGCGCCTGCGTGCTCGCCGCCGGCCAGCTTGGTGTTGAACGTAGCGGACTCGCCGCTGCTCAGGCCGGTAACGGCCTCGTCCATGCCTTCGAGCATGGTTCCGGCGCCTACCTGGTAGGACAGGTCAGCGGCGGAATCCACCTCTTCACCGTCAACCTTGGCAACCAGGTCCATGGTCAGGAAGTCATCAGCAGCTGCGGGGCGGTCCACGGACTTCAGCGTGCCGAAGCGGCTGCGCAGTTCGTCCAGGGCCTTGTCGACGTCGGCGTCGGAAGCCTCGGCGGGCTCGACGGTGACCTCGAGGCCGGCGTAGTCCGGCAGCTCGATTTCGGGACGGATGTCCAGTTCGACGGTGAAGACCAGCTGGCCCTCGTCGGTGCCGGGATCCGGTACTTCGGTGATCTCAACTTCGGGCCGGCTCAGGGGCGTGATGCCGGTTTCCTGGACGGCTGCGGCGTAGAAGCCGTTGAGTCCGTCATTGATCGCCGTCTCCAGAACGTAGCCGCGGCCCACGCGCTGATCGATGAGGCGGTTGGGAACCTTGCCCTTGCGGAAGCCCGGGACCTGCACCTGAGTGGCGATGGTCTTGTAGGCCTCTTCGATGCTCGGCTTCAGTTCCTCGAACGGAACTTCGACGTTGAGCTTTACCCGCGTGGGTGTGAGGTTTTCTACGGCGCTCTTCACAGCGTAAGTTCTCCTGAGGGTTTCTGGGATTGGTCTGCACCATGGTTATACAGAGTCGGGGTGACAGGATTTGAACCTGCGACTTCCTGCTCCCAAAGCAGGCGCTCTTCCAAGCTGAGCTACACCCCGTCAGTGCACCTGACAGCCTACCTGCCCGAAAGCGGGTATGACCAATTTCCGTGCTGCGGGATGGATTCCGCACCCGGCCGGGAACCGGATACGGGCCGATTACTCACGGCCGGTTATCGCGTGCTAAGGTAAAACCTGCCTTACGGCGCCGGGGATGTAGCTCAATGGTAGAGCCTCAGTCTTCCAAACTGATTACGCGGGTTCGATTCCCGTCATCCCCTCCAGCTTAGAAGGGCCTTCCGCACTGCGGAAGGCCCTTCCTGCGTTTGGCAGCAGGTCTCAGTCCGCCTGGCAGGACGGGCACCAGTACAGTTTCCGGGTGCCCATGTCCGTTCCGGCCACCGGCGTTCCGCAGCGCCGGCACGGCAGTCCCGTCCGTTTATAGACATAGTGGGCCTCGGACACGGGTACGGGTTCGCCGGCGTCGTCCCGGTCCTGCGGCTCCGTGGTGATGATCCTGCCCTGCCGCACGCCGTCGTTCATCAGGCGCACGACGTCGTTCCACAGCTGGGCTGCCTCGTCCCCGCCGACGCTGCGGCCGAGCCGCCAGGGAGACATCCGGGCCCGGAAGAGCGCTTCGGCGCGGTAGACGTTGCCCACGCCGGCAAGGACTTCCTGGTTCATCAGGAGCAGGCCCACCGGCGAGCCCCTGCTCCGCAGCCGGCGCGTGAATTCCGCCGCTGCCTCGGTTCCGGCGGTGCCGTCAGCGCCGTCAGCCAACGGGTCCGGCCCCAGCCGTGCCAGCACTTTGCTGCGTTCGGCCTCCGTAACCACCTCGCATGCGGTGGGGCCACGCAGGTCCGCCCAGCCATGCTCGGAGACCAGCCGGACCCGCACTGCTCCCCTGGGCTCGGGCGGGCCGGCGTAGCCCGCGCCGTCGTCACCCGCCACCTCCTGCTCCCCCACGCGCCGGGGCGCGCCGATGCTGGAGGCACCCGTGAAGGTTTTATCCCCGCCGAAGTCGAAGGCACCGTAAAGGCCCAGGTGGATGCGCAGATAGAGATCGTTGTCGAAGTGCAGGAACAGCTGCTTGCCGTGGGCTTCCGCTGCTTCGAGCACATGGCCGTCCAACCGTGCGGCACCGGCGGCAAACCGGCCCTGCGGGCTGCTGACGGACAGCGAAGCCCCGCCGAACGCCGAGTTGAACTGCCGGGCCAGGCGGTGGATCGAGTGGCCCTCGGGCATTAGCGGGTCGAACCGGTGGTTTCGTACCGTGCGATCTGGGCGATCCGCCGCACGTGGCGTTCGGCGTCGCTGAAGGGTTCGGCCAGGAAGGCCTCGATGATGCCGGTGGCTTCCTCGACGCTGTGCTGGCGTCCACCCACCGCCACGATGTTCGCGTCATTGTGCTGCCGGGCAAGCTTGGCCGTTTCGAGGTTCCAAGCCAGTGCCGCCCGCACGCCCCGGACCTTGTTCGCTGCGATCTGCTCGCCGTTTCCGGAACCCCCCAGCACAATTCCCAGGGCTTCCGTGCCGGCTTCCTGATCCCGGACAACGGCCTCCGCTGCGTTGATGCAGAATGCCGGGTAATCGTCCTCGGCGTCGTATTCGCGGGGGCCGTGGTCAACGACGTCGTACCCCTTGCCTGCCAGGTGGGCGATGAGGTGGGAGCTCAGGTCCATGCCTGCGTGGTCGGTTGCAATGTGCACGCGCATTAGAAATAAATCCGTTTCTTCGGGAAGGGAAAGACGCTTCCAGCCTAGCTTCCGCCGCAGTGCGGCTTCCAAATTGCCGGCTTTTTCTCCGGTGAACACTGCTTACATAACCGGCAGGCCTGCCGATAAGGCAGATAGGACTAATTCTAAGTTCGCCTACGCTCGGTTCGGTTCTCCATGTCGGACGCGGGCGTTGTGGATGCTGCACCGTTTGCGCCACCAGGCCTCGCCCTACAAGGATTATCTATTGAAAAGTGCAAAACTCGCCGTTCTGGCCCTCCTCGCTGCTTCGTTGACGGCAGGAGGGCTTCCTGCCCAGGGGCTCAATGAGCTCCCGCAGTCGGCTGCCACTGACGCGCCCGGACCGGGCGCCCGTTCAACCGTTCCGTCTCCGGTGCCCGCTGAGGAGCCGGAGGCCGATCCGGCCACTCCCGCGCAGGGCACCCAGAAGCCGAAGCAGAACGCGCCGACCGAAACTGAGCCGGCCGCTGAGCCGGTGCCGACTGCCACTGTGCCGGCCACTGATCCGGCCGTCCCGGCGCCGGACTCCGAAACAAAGAGCACGGACGACGAAGATCAGCCGCAGGACGGAGAAGGCTACGATCCCGTGGTTGGCGGCGGGTTCCCTGTTCCCGGCCCCAATACCCCTCTGGTAACCGACCCCGACGGCACCGTACGGTCCGCAGTGGAAACCGATATCTCCGCCGCGCATGGCCACGGCCTCTCAGCCGTCAGCGCGAGGCAGGGCGGCGCAGCCAGCACGACGGCCGCCGCTGCGCGCAGCGGAACCATTCAGGTGACCCTGGTCTTCGCAACGCTGACGGACAACCGCGGCGGAGTGGACCAGCAGGCCGCCAAGAACTCCATCACGGAGGCCAACAGGTACTGGCGGGCCGCATCGGACCAGCGGCTGGGTATGGCGATTGCCGAAACCAAGACGCTGAACAGCACTGCGAACTCCGGGCAGGACTACGCGGCGATGATGAACACCATCAGGAAGGACCTCCGGTGGTATGACACCCCAAACGAGGCCCTTGTGGTGTTCGTTCCGGCAGGTGACCTGCGCAGCGGCGGTTACGGCGGCATCCTGGGCGGCGGCTGGACGTCCGGCCCCACCAGCGGCTCGGTGCTGATGCCCAGGCCTTCCGGCTTTACCAACAACGTAGTCACCCATGAACTTGGCCATGTACTCGGCCTGCTGCATGCCAACAGCCTCAAGTGCAACAACGGCCGGTCCGATATCGGGGTCAACTCCGCGGGCAACTGGGCCGACGGCGCGTGCACGTCGCGGGAGTACGGAGATACCTCGGACCTGATGGGTTATGCGCAGTACAACCTGCCGATGATCAGTTCCTATTTCTGGGACTCCGGCACCTTCGGCCGCGGCGACGAAATCCTCAACGCCGGTGCGCCGGGGCAGGCCAAGACCTACACGCTTCGGCCGTGGGCAGGGTCGGCTGCCAAACGTGCCGTGAAGTTCAAGGACGCTTCGGGAGAAACCTATTACCTCGAGCTTCGTACACCGGTGGGCTACGACACCGGGACGGCAGTGGGCGGAAACCGCGGCGTGAAGATCGTCAAGGCGGACCTCGCCAACAGTTGGGCGGTCAACTCCGTGATCGTCTCGCCCAATACCCGGGACTTTGCCGGCTACACCAACGCCAACAGCACCTGGCAGTCCGGCCAGACATTCACCACCCACAGTGGCACCACGGTCAGGATCAACTCGGTCAACGGGGACTCGGCGTCAGTGACCATCACCGGTGGGGCCGCCGCGCGGGCGGCCGAACCGATCGAGCAGGCACGCGCCGCCAACCCCGCCCTCGGATCCCCCACTTCGGAAGTTACCGGCGGGATCCGGGACAACGGCGCCTATCGCAACTTCGAAGGCGGTGCCGTGCTTTGGAGCGCCGCCACCGGCGCCCAGGCATCCGTCAACGGACCCATTCGGGATACCTACCGCAACACAGGCTTCGAAACCGGTTTGCTGGGCTACCCCACCGGCCCCGAAAAAGCCGTCACGGGCGGCAGGTACCAGGACTTCCAGAACGGTGCGATCCTCTGGTCCGCTTCCACCGGAGCGCAGGTCAGCATTGACGGGTCCATCCGGGATACCTACCGGAACACCGGCTATGAACGCGGCCCCCTCGGCTTCCCGACCAGCGGGCCCATCAACGTCCGCGGCGGCCAGTACCAGAACTTCACGAACGGCGCCATCCTGTGGTCCGCCGCCAGCGGCGCGCAGGTTTCGCTCAAGGGCGCCATCAGGACCGCCTATCAGAAGGCGGGCTTCGAGGCCGGTGCGCTCGGCTTCCCCACCGGTTCCGAAACGTCCGTACCCGGGGGCAGCTACCAGAACTTCACCAACGGGGCGATCCTCTGGTCCGCCGCCACCGGAGCCCAGGTGACCCTCAACGGGGCCATCCGGGAGACCTACCAGCGGTCGGGCTACGAAACCGGTCCGCTCGGCTTCCCCACCGGTTCCGAAACGTCCGTACCCGGGGGCAAATACCAGAACTTCGCCCACGGGGCCATCCTCTGGTCCGCGGCCACCGGAGCGCAGGTGACCCTTAACGGGGACATCCGCGACGCCTACCGCGAAACCGGATTCGAGACCGGTCCGCTGGGTTTCCCCACCAGCGGAGAAGTTAGCGTCCCGGGCGGCAAATACCAGGACTACAAGAACGGAGCCATCCTCTGGACGGCGTCCGGCGGCGCACAGATTTCCCTCAGCGGAGCCATCCGGGACGCTTACCGCAAATCCGGCTTTGAGCGGGGGCCGCTTGGCTTCCCCACCGGCGGAGAAACCAATATCCCGGGCGGGAAGTACCAGAACTTCCAAAACGGTGCAATCCTCTGGTCGGCGTCGGGCGGTGCGCAGGTTTCCCCCAGCGGAGCGATCCGCAACGCGTATGCGAAGACGGGCTACGAAACCGGCCCGCTCGGCTTCCCCACCAGCGGTGAAGTCACCGTGGCCGGCGGAAAGTACCAGAACTTCTCCCAAGGGGCGATTCTCTGGTCGGACTCAACCGGCGCGCAGGTCTCCGTCAAGGGCGCCGTTCGGGACGCCTATGCCAAAACAGGATTCGAGACCGGCCCCCTCGGCTTCCCCACCAGCGGAGAAGTCAGCATCCCCGGCGGGAAGCACCAGACCTTCGCCAACGGCACCATCCTCTGGACGGCCTCAACCGGTGCACAGGTTTCCGCCGACGGGCCCATCCGGGACGCCTACCGGAAGTCGGGATCCGAGACCGGCCCCCTCGGCTTCCCCACCAGCGGAGAAGTTACCGTCCGCGGCGGCAAATACCAGGACTTCCAAAACGGAGCGATCCTCTGGTCCGCCGCCACCGGCGCCCAGGTCTCTCCGAAGGGAGTGATCCGGGACGCCTATTCGAAAACCGGCTATGAAACCGGTGTGCTCGGCTTCCCCATCAGCGCTGAGATCACCGTGGCCGGCGGTGGAAAATACCAAAACTTCAGCAAGGGTTCCATCCACTGGACGGCCTCGGCAGGGGCACTGGTTTCCACGGACGGGCCCATCCGGGACGCTTACCGGAAGTCGGGATCCGAAAGCGGCCCCCTCGGCTTCCCCACCGGCTCCGAGAAGGTGATCCCGGGCGGCAAATACCAGAACTACAAAAACGGCGCGATCCTCTGGTCCGCCGCCACCGGCGCGCAGGTCTCCCTTACCGGACCCATCCGGGACGCCTACCAGAAGACGGGCTTTGAAACCGGCGGGCTCGGCTTCCCCACCAGCGGAGAAGTAACCATCCCCGGCGGCAAATACCAGAATTACAGGAACGGCGCCATCCTGTGGTCTTCGGCCACAGGTGCGCAGGTGTCCCAGAACGGCCCCATCCGCGATGCATACCGCGGGCAGGGATTCGAAAGCGGTCGACTGGGCTTCCCCACAACCGGTGAATATGCCGTTGGCAAAACCAAGGTGCAGGATTTCCGGGGCGGAAAGATTGTCCTCGGCACCGACGGGAAAGCACTTATCCAGTACAAATAGCGGATAAGTAACCACCGGGGATGATATCGGGAGGGCGGATTGCTTCGGCAAACCGCCCTCCCCTGCGTTGGCAGGGTGCGTAGCAGTGAGAGACTGTTGCAG
>NZ_JAJJOE010000006.1 GCF_020907405.1 Arthrobacter sp. zg-Y769 | reverse complement strand
AACTCCCGTACCCCACCCCCGGGGGGAGTTCCGGCCGGGGGGTGGGGGGTGCCCCCCCCCCCCCTCCCGTGCTTTGGCAGGGTGCTTAGCAGTGAGAGACTGTTGCAGAAGATCACTAACATCAGGCGGATCCTGTGAAACGCCGGCTCTCCTTGTCCTTGAGAAAGGCCCCACCTTGCCAGGTATGAATCTCACGCGGTCCGAAGCCCGTGAACGCGCAGAACTCCTTGACGTGGAGTCCTATGACATCAACCTTGACCTGACCCGGGGAGAGAAGGTGTTCGGCAGCACGACTGTCGTCCGGTTCTCCGCCCGCCCCGGCACGTCGACCTTCATTGACGCGGTCACCGACACGGTGCACCGGATCACGCTGAACGGCGTGTCCCTCGATCCGGCGGAGGTGTCCGACGGCGTCCGCATCTCCCTGCCCAACCTGGCCGAGTCCAATGAACTGGTGGTGGATGCGGACGCCCGCTACATGAACACCGGCGAAGGCCTGCACCGCTTCGTGGACCCAGTGGACAACGAGGTCTACCTTTATTCGCAGTTTGAGGTTCCGGATTCCCGCCGGATGTTCGCCGTCTTCGAGCAGCCGGACCTGAAGGCCACCTTCCGCTTTACCGTCACCGCGCCGTCGTACTGGGACGTCATCTCCAACTCCCCCACCCCGGAGCCCGTCGCCGCCGGGGACCTGACCGACTCCAGCCCCCGCTCCACCTGGTCCTTCGAACCGACGCCGCGGATTTCCTCCTACATCACCGCGCTGATCGCCGGCCCGTACCAGTCCGTCCGCAGCGAACTGACCAGCTCCGACGGGCGTACCATCCCGCTGGGCGTTTTTGCCCGCCGGTCCCTGATGCAGTTCATGGACGCGGAGAATATCTTTGAACTGACCCGCCAGGGCTTTGCCTTCTACGAAGAGCAGTTCGGCACCCCGTACCCGTTTGCGAAGTATGACCAGCTGTTCGTGCCCGAGTTCAACGCGGGGGCCATGGAAAACGCCGGTGCGGTGACCTTCCTCGAGAGCTACGTTTTCCGCTCCCGGGTCACGGACGCCACCGTGGAACGCCGTGCCGTGACGATCCTGCATGAGCTGGCACACATGTGGTTCGGCGACCTGGTCACTATGCGCTGGTGGAATGACCTGTGGCTGAACGAGTCCTTTGCCGAGTTCATGTCCACCCTCGCCGCCGCCGAGGCCACCGAGTTCCGGCAGGCGTGGACCACCTTCGCCTCGCTGGAAAAGGCCTGGGCCTACCGCCAGGACCAGCTGCCCACCACGCACCCCATCGTCGCCGAAATCCGCGACCTGGAAGACGTCCAGGTGAACTTCGACGGCATTACCTACGCCAAGGGCGCTTCCGTGCTGAAGCAGCTGGTGGCCTGGGTCGGGCAGGACAAGTTCATGGCCGGTGTGCGGGAGTACTTCGGCAAGCACGCCTGGCGGAACACGGAACTGTCGGACCTGCTGTCCGAGCTGGAAACTGCCAGCGGCCGGGACCTGTCGGAGTGGTCCGCCAAGTGGCTGGAAACCGCCGGCGTGAACACGCTGCGGCCCGAGTTCGACACGGACGAAGACGGCACCATTACCTCCTTCGCCGTGCTGCAGAGCGCTATTGAGGACTACCCCACGCTGCGCCCGCACCGCCTGGCCATCGGCTTCTACAACCCGGACGAGGCGGGCAGGCTGCAGCGCACGCACCGGGTGGAGCTCGACGTCGACGGCGAACGCACCGAGGTACCCGAACTCACCGGCCAGCCGCGCCCGGCCCTGCTGCTGCTCAACGACGACGACCTTGCCTACGCGAAGATCCGTCTGGACGCTGCCTCGCAGCACACCGCCACCCGAAGCCTGCGCAGCATTGCGGACTCACTGCCCCGGACCCTCGTTTGGGCCTCCGCTTGGGACGCCGCCCGGGATGCGGAGATTCCCGCCCGCAACTATGTGGAACTGGTTTTGCAGAACATCGCGTCCGAGTCCGACTCCACCGTGGTCCAGGTACTGCTGCGCCAGCTGGCTACCACCCTGACGTTCTATGTCAGCCCCCGGGACCGGGAGCCCATGACGGTTGCCGCTGCCGAAAGCCTCTGGGAGCTGGCCTCCGCGGCGGAACCGGGCTCGGATTCCCAGCTGCAGTTCGTAAAGGCCTTCGCAGCCCACGCCTCGTCCGACGAGCAGCTGGACGCGCTGGCGGGCCTGTTCACCGGCGACCAGTCCCTTGAGGGGCTGGCCATTGACGCGGACCTGCGCTGGGAACTGCTCACCGGCCTGGTCGCGGGCGGCCGGCTCGGAGCAGAGGACATCGACGCCGAACTCGAGCGCGATGCCACCGCCACCGGTGCCCTGGCCGGCGCCATGGCACGTGCTGCCCTCCCCACGGCCGAGGCCAAGGCAGCTGCCTGGGAAGCCATCGTGGAGCGTTCGGATATGCCCAACGCTGCCCAGCGTTCGGCCATCGCCGGATTCATGCGCGTTCATGACACCGCGCTGCTGGAGCCGTATGCGCAGAAGTACTTCGACACCATCCGCGACGTATGGGCCAGCCGCACCCATGAGATCGCCCAGCAGATTGCGGTGGGCCTCTACCCGTCCCGGCTGACCCGCCGGGACACGGTGGACACCACTGATGCCTTCCTGTCCGAGCTGGGCGGGGACTTCCCCTCGCTGCGCCGGCTGATCCTGGAAAACCGCGACGGCGTGGTTCGCGCCCTGAAGGCCCAGGAAGCCGACCGGTAGCACCTTACCGCCGCGGTTTCCCTTCCACCGGGGAGCGGAGACGGTAGCTTGGAGAGCGTGAATCTCTCCGAACACCGTTACACGCTCGATCTGGAATGGACGGGAAACCGCGGCCAGGGCACTGCGTCCTACCGCGGCTACGGCCGCGACCACATCATCCGGGCGGCCGGGCTGCCCGACCTCCCCGGGACCGCCGATCCCACCTTCCACGGCGACCGGGACCGCTGGAACCCCGAACAGCTGCTGCTTGCCGCACTGTCGCAGTGCCACATGCTTTCCTACCTGCACGTGGCCGTCCGGAACGGCATCCGGGTGCTTGCCTACCAGGACTCCCCCGAGGGGCTGCTGCGGCTCAACCGTGACGGCAGCGGTGAATTCACCTCCGCGGTGCTGCGTCCCAAAGTGAGAATCGACGAGGCCGGCGGGCCCGCCGCCGTCGACCTCGCAGCCGGGCCGATGCATGCCGAGGCCAACCGGCTGTGCTTCATCGCCCGGAGCGTGAACTTCCCGGTGGAGCACCAACCGGTGACGCTGGCCGGGTCCTAAATGCTGGCCGGGTCCTAAATGCGGTCCCGGCACCCCCGGCACGGGTAGCCTTAACCGCAGACCCCTGTCCGGCAATACAAAGGATGAACAGCAGCCCGTGCTCTCCGCTTCCGAAATTGACCTCTCTTCAGTGACCATCAATGATTTTGACTTTTCCGGCCTGGTCGAGGCCGCCTTTATCGTCCTGGCCGCGACCGGCGTCTGGTTCGTTGCACGTTTCCTGATCAACCGGCTGGTGGCGCGTGCCCAGAAGGGCTACTCGCTGCTGCACTCCTCCAAGATCAAGTGGCCGCAGCCGGTGATGCGCAACCTGGATAAGAAACGCCGCGCCCAGCGGGCCGACACCATCGGCGCCCTGCTGCGCAGCGCCGTCAACGTTTCCATCTGGACCGTTGCGATCATCATGGTGCTGGACGCCGTCGGCATCAATATCGCCCCGCTGCTGGCCAGCGTCGGCATTGTCGGCATCGCCCTCGGCTTCGGTGCCCGGGAACTTATCCGCGACGCCCTGGCCGGATTCTTCATCACCATTGAGGACCAATACGGAATCGGCGACGTCATCGAAGTCGGCGACACCGCCGGAACGGTGCAGTCCGTGGGTATCCGGATCACGCGGATCATCGATGACCGCGGCGTCATCTGGTACATCCGCAACGGCGAAATCGCCAAGATCGGCAACCGGTCCCAGGGCACGTACCTGGGCGAAGCTCCGGCGGAAACGGCAAAGGCCGACGCGCTCAAAGACGGGATGGCTGCCAATGACTGAACCGGCACCTGTTCCGGAGGCGCCGCCGAGCGCGGCGTCCCTGCCGCTGCGTCCGGCGCAACAGCCCACGCAGCAGCCCCGGGCCTTCCAGCAGCCGCAGTACACGGACAACTTTTACGAGGCCGTGGGCGGGCATCCGACCTTCGTGAAGCTCGTGGACGTGTTCTACGAAGGCGTGGCGGATGATCCTCTGATGCGCCCGATGTATCCCGAAGAGGACCTGGGCCCGGCCAAGGAACGCCTGCTGCTGTTCCTCGAGCAGTACTGGGGCGGACCCAAGACCTACGGCGAGCAGCGCGGGCACCCCCGGCTGCGGATGCGGCACATGCCCTTCATCGTCACTCCCGCGGCCCGGGACGCGTGGCTGCGGCACATGCGCGCCGCCGTCGACTCCCTCGACCTCTCTCCTCTGCACGAGGGGACCCTCTGGGATTATCTGGAACGCGCCGCCCACTCCATGGTCAACTCGGCCTGAGCCACCGCCGGGGGCTGCGCCAGCAGAAGGGGGCTGCGCCTACAGAACCGCCGGTGACCTGGTCAGGACGTGCCCGCGGGACGTGCTCAGCCGCAGCCAGCGCCCGTTGCTGAACAGGGCGGCGTCCTTTTCGGGTCCCTCCGCCGGCAGGAAACCCAGGGAAAGCGCCGCGAAGGCAGCACCCGCGGGCACCGGAACCTCGGTTCCCCCCATCGGCTGCGCCCAGACCCGCGTGCGGGCGCTGTGGACGACGGCGGCTCCCGGGCTCTGGGGCAGCATCGCAGCGACCTCTCGGATCCCTCGGTGCGCCGTCTGCTCCAGGAGCTGCACCGGAACCCGGCCGGCGGGCTGCCAGCCGGTACGCGGTGCCAGGATGCCGGCCCAGGTCTCCCGGACCGTCATCGGCGGTACGGGCAGCACCGTGTCTGCGGTTCCCATCCGGGCCAGCCGGTCCCCCACTGCCGACAACTGGACCGTGGTGTCCACCTCGGCCGGCGCCGCCAGGGGCATGGTCCGCAGTCCCAGTACGGTCGGGGTGTCTTCCCCGAGAATCCTCGGCCTCAGGATGCAGACGTAGGCAGCCAGGACACTGCCCACCGCCTGCAGGCGCACCGCGCCGTCGTCGGCCGTTCGCGCGCGGGCAATGAAGTTGCGCAGATCGGCAGTGACCTGCGGATCCGCCAGCCGCAGCTCGGTGTCCATCTACTTGCCCTGTCCGGCAGCTGCGGCGGCCCGGAACGGAACGGGTTCGCCCATCCACTCCTGGAGTACCAGCCGCTGTTCGTCCGTCAGCGGAGTCGGCTTGCCGGTGGCGGCCTCTACCTGCACCATTGCCGCTTCTGCGTGGGCATACACGGTCTCCCCGTCTTCATCCGCGAGCCGGAAACCGTAGGAGAGGGAGCTGGAACCGATCCGGGTGACCCAGACGTCCACCCAGACCGGATCCTTCCGGTGAAGCAGCGGCTCCCGGTACTCGATTTCCTGCCGGGCCACATAGGTCGCCGTGCGCCCACCGGTCAGGTCGCGGAAGCTGCCCGGCCCGCCTGCCCCTGCCGGAAGCGGCAGCAGGCCCAGCTGGACCCGCGCTTCCTCCAGGAACTGAACAAACTTAACGTTGTTGATGTGGCCGTTGGGATCTTGGTCGCCGAACCGAAGCTGGACGGGAAAACGATGCACAGACATGCCCTCCATCTTCCCAGAGAGTGAGCTTTGCCCTAAAACGGCGCCGCCCGGCCGCCGGACTTGTTACTGGCCGGTACGTTTAAGATAAGAGTGTTCCGCGGTCCCCGCCTCCGGCGGCACCGCCCTTCCTGCTAGGAGATAGTCCCAGATGTCCATTGATGAATCCTTCGATCCGACAGCGTCCCTGCTGGAACTGCTGAACCTAAGCTGGGCCGACGGCGCGAAGACCGATGAGGACATTTTCGTTGGGGGCTCCCAGCCGGAGCCACGCAAGCGGGTGTTCGGCGGGCAGGTGCTGGGCCAGTCCCTCGTCGCCGCTTCCCGGACCGTTCCCGAAGACCGGGTGATGCATTCCATGCACGGGTATTTCCTGCGCCCGGGCGACACCGAGGTGCCCATTACCTTCGGCGTGGAACGGCTGCGGGACGGCCGCTCCTTCTCCGCCCGGCGCAGCCACGCCTACCAGAACGGCAAACCGATCCTGTCCATGATTGCGTCCTTCCAGGTCCCGGATTCGGGGCTGGACCACCAGGAGGAGATGCCCGCGGGCATTCCCGAACCGGAGGACCTGCCGACCACTGCCGAACTGCTGAAGGACTTCGACCACCCGGTGGCCGAGGCCTGGTCCCACCGGCGCCCCCTGGATATCCGCCACGTAATGGACCCGGTGTATGTCCGCGCCGGACGGGAAAAGACACCGCACAACGCGGTCTGGATGAAAACCTTCAAGCCCATGCCCGACGGCGAGAACCTCCACCGCGCGGCCCTCGCGTATGCGAGCGACTACACGCTGCTGGAACCGGTGCTGCGGGGGCACGGACTTTCCTGGACCACGCCGGGCATGAGCATCGCCAGCCTGGACCACGCCATGTGGTGGCACCGCCCGGTCCGGGTGGATGACTGGCTGCTCTATGTGCAGGAATCCCCCAGCGCCTCCGCCGCGCGGGGACTGTCCACCGGACGGATCTTCAACCGCAGCGGGGAACTGGTTGCCACCGTCGCCCAGGAGGGCATGGTCCGCGTACCGCAGTAACGGACCCGCACGCCTGACCAAAAAGAGCTCCGCCTCCCATTCGGGGAAGCGGAGCTCTTTTCGTTGATTCAGTTATTCAGCAGTCGCCCTTAGTCACGCGTCAGGCGGCGGTGCGTCACCCGGTGCGGCTTGGCTGCGTCCGGGCCGAGGCGTTCGATCTTGTTCTGCTCGTAGGACTCGAAGTTGCCCTCGAACCAGTACCAGTTCGCCGGGTTTTCCTCGGTGCCTTCGAAGGCCAGGATGTGGGTGGCCACCCGGTCGAGGAACCAACGGTCGTGGGAGACCACCACGGCGCAGCCGGGGAATTCCAGCAGGGCGTTTTCCAGGCTGGACAGGGTCTCCACATCCAGGTCGTTAGTGGGCTCATCAAGCAGGAGCAGGTTGCCGCCCTGCTTCAGGGTCATGGCCAGGTTCAGGCGGTTGCGCTCACCGCCGGAGAGCACACCGGCCTTCTTCTGCTGGTCCGGGCCCTTGAAACCGAATGCGGAGACGTAGGCACGGGACGGCATTTCGACCTGGCCGACCTGGATCCAGTCGTGCCCCTCGGACACGACCTCCCACAGGCTCTTCTCCGGGTCGATGCCGCCGCGGGACTGGTCCACGTAGGAGATCTTTACGGAATCACCGATCTTCAGCTCGCCGCCGTCGAGCTCTTCCAACCCGACGATGGTCTTGAACAGCGTGGACTTACCCACGCCGTTGGGGCCGATGACGCCGACAATGCCGTTGCGCGGCAGGGAGAAGGACAGTCCGTCGATCAGCTGCCGGTCGCCGAAGCCCTTCTGCAGGCCCTTGGCCTCCAGCACCAGGGAACCCAGGCGCGGGCCCGGCGGGATCTGGATTTCTTCGAAGTCCAGTTTGCGGGTGCGGTCCGCTTCGGCTGCCATTTCCTCGTAGCGGGCCAGGCGGGCCTTGGATTTCGTCTGGCGTCCCTTGGCATTGGAACGGACCCAGTCCAGCTCGTCAGTGAGGCGCTTGGCCAGCTTCTGGTCCTTTTTGCCCTGGACTTCCAGGCGCGCGCGCTTCTTTTCCAGGTACGTGGAGTAGTTGCCCTCGTACGGGTACAGGTGTCCGCGGTCCACTTCGGCGATCCACTGGGCCACGTGGTCCAGGAAGTACCGGTCGTGGGTCACGGCCAGGACGGCGCCGTGGTAGGCGGAGAGGTGCTGCTCAAGCCAGAGCACGCTCTCGGCATCCAGGTGGTTGGTGGGCTCATCGAGAAGCAGCAGGTCCGGCTTCTGCAGCAGCAGCTTGCACAGGGCCACGCGGCGGCGCTCACCGCCGGAGAGGAGGGTGACGTCGGATTCGGGCGGCGGGCAGCGCAGGGCGTCCATGGCCTGTTCGAGCTGGGAATCAATGTCCCAGGCATCGGCGGCGTCGATGGCTTCCTGCAGCTTGCCCATTTCCTCGAGCAGGCTGTCGAAGTCCGCGTCCGGCTGCGACATCTCTTCTGAAATTTCGTTGAACCGCTGGATCTTGCCGTAGATCTCGCCGACGCCCTCCTGGACGTTGCCGAGTACGGTCTTTTCCTCATTCAGCGGCGGTTCCTGGAGCAGGATGCCCACGGTGTAGCCGGCGCTGAGCCGGGCCTCGCCGTTTGAGGGGGTGTCCAGTCCGGCCATGATCTTGAGGATGGTGGACTTACCCGCACCGTTGGGACCCACCACGCCGATCTTGGCACCGGGGTAGAAGGACATGCTTACGTCGTCGAGGATAACTTTGTCGCCAACGGCCTTGCGGGCCTTGGTCATCGTGTAGATAAATTCCGCCATAGCTACAAGGCTAGTGTGTCAGCGCCGATATATACCATTTTCCGGCTTTCGGCCCCGGCAGCTACTCCTACGCGGAGGCTTGGGATACCGGGTTCACGTGGTCCGGCTCCCTGCAGATTGTCCCCGCCAGGTGTCCGGATCCCTGCGGTATGTCCGGGTTCCTGCAGTTTGTCCGGGTTCCTGCACCGCGCGGCGCAGGAACTGTCACAAACCGCTGGGATCGCGACAAACCGAAGGGCTTTCAGTTCCAGCCCCGTTCCCGACCCTTTCGTCCCGCTCAGTTGCCGACGAAGCATCCCCCGCCGGACAGCACCGGCAACACCGTGACGTAGGCCGACCCGTCCCGGACCTCCCCGAAAATGCAGTCCCCGTCCTTCACGGACGCAGCCTGGATCGAGTCAACCTCCAGTCCGGTGGGCGTGCGGTCGGCCGATACCTCCACGGATCCTGCCGGGAAGCCGGCAGCGGCAAACGCCGCCGCCACGGCTTCCCCGTCCGGCAGCGAATCCGAATCGGCCAGCTTCCCCAGCTCGGATTCCAGTGCATCGATGACGGCGGCATGGGCGGCGGGAGCATCCCCCGGGGCTGACTCCGCTGCACCGGGTTCCCCCGGGGCTGACTCCGCTGCACCGGGTTCCGCCGGCGCTGACTCCGCTGCACCGGGTTCCGCCGGCGCGGATTCCGTGCTGCGATCCCCCGATGATCCGCAGCCGGAAAGCCCGACGGCGAGCGCCAGGAACACCGCCGCCATGGCAGCGGCGGGCGGAGTCTGTCGGGCTCTGCGGCGGGGGCTCATGCGGCGATTGTGCCATGGGCCATACCCCCGGGACAAAAGGGTCACCGGATGAATCAGGGGCACGGTCAAAAGGGTGCGGCCGCCCCTTCGCGGGCTCCCTGCGTTGTCACTGCCTCCTCGTCCTCCGTCCCGGCGCTGTCGTCCCCGGACGTTTCAAGCAGCTCGCCGGTCAGCGGATCAACCCGGCCCAGGGCCTCCATGAGATCCGGATCGCCGTTGGAGCCGGTCCCGTCGGCGTCGTCCGGCCTAACCCCGGTACGGTCCCCGCCCGCGGATCCGTCGGTACCCGCAGACGTGGTGCGCCGGAAGCTTGCGGTCCCCCACATCAGGTCATGGCCCACCGTGTCCGCGTCAATATCGGCGCTGGTGCCGCTGCGGCCGTCTTCCGTGACCCATTGCCGCAGGCGCAGCCGGCCGGTAACCACTACCCGGTCCCCCTTGTGGATGCTGAACGCGGCGTTGGTGGCCAGCTGCCGAAACAAACTGACGGCGTACCAATTTGTCTGCCCGTCCAGCCAGCCGCCGGTGTCCCGGTCATAACGGCGCTCGGTGGTGCACATCCGGAAGCTGGCCACTGCGAGTCCGTTGTCAGTGGTGTTCCGGCGGAGGTCGGTGGCTACGTAGCCCCGGAGCGTAATGGTGTCACTCATGGTTTCCTGCCTTCGGCTCGGTACCGCGGTGCCTGCACCTTTGACACTGCGCAGAGTCAGCAAAGTCAAAGGTGCAGTGTCAAACCGCACGGGTTCCGGCTGGTCCGCCGGTCAGGCAAGCATCCACCGGCCTGCATCCCCGAGGCCGCGCCACCGGGGATTCTGTGGATCAGTCCGGACCCGAAACGCCGCTGCCGGCCCTGTGGAGGAAGGCCTGTGAAGCTCCCGGCCGGAGGTAGGCGCCATGCGCCGCCTGGACCTGCCCTGAGACAGTCCTTTTGAGTGCCCCCGGCGCGACTCGAACGCGCAACCTACGGATTAGAAGGCCGTTGCTCTATCCATTGAGCTACGGGGGCAACCACACGATGATACTACGGACGGCACGGGCAGCCGTTCCGCGGCACCCCGCCGCTACGGGCCGCCGTCTCCCGGCAAACGCCTGCCGCAGCCGTCCCGGGCCTCCCGGATCTTTTTGGAAAATACCGCCGGTCTGCATCCAAGACAGACATCCCGGAAGTAATAGGGGTGTAAGTCACAAACCCGTACCCGGAAGGTGCGGCAGATCAAGGAGCTCAGACCATGCGCAAGACCGCTACCGCTCTCGCGACCCTCGGACTGGGTGCCGCCGCAGCCTTCTCGGCTGTACCGGCATCCGCCGCTGATTCCGACACGGCAAAACTGTCGGTACTGCACGGCGTTCCGGACACTCCGGTGGACGTCTACGTCAACGGCACGCTTACCCTGGATGACTTCATGCCCGGCGAGCTTGCCGGACCGCTGGACCTGCCCGGCGGCAACTATCAGTTGGCAATCACTGCCGCCGACGCCGTCGACGCCTCCGCCCCGATCATCGGCCCGGTCTCCGCGGACCTGGCAGCAGGCGGCAACTACACTGCAACCGCCAACCTGGATGCCTCGGGCACGCCGACGGCGAACCTGTTCACCAATGACACGGCCCCCGTCGAGGCTGGAAAGTCCCGCCTGACCGTCCGCCATGTGGCAGCCGCACCTGCCGTTGACGTCCTGGCAGGCGGTACGCCCGTAATCGAGGGCCTCACCAACCCCAACGAGAAGGCGCTGACCGTGGATGCCGGAACGGTCTCCGCTTCTGTGGCTGCAGCCGGTACCACCACGCCGGTGATCGGCCCGGCGGACCTTGCCCTGGCCGAGGGGACGAACACGATTGTCTACGCGTGGGGTTCGCTCGAAGCAGGGAACCTGGCCCTCGCCACTCAGACCATTGAGGGGCTGCACTCCGCGCCGCACGCGGTTCCGGGCGCATTGGAGCAGGTTGCCGGGTCCGGGGACGACTCGGCCCTGACGGCGGCTGCCGCCACCGGCGGCGTCGCGCTGCTCGCCCTGGGTGCCGTCCTGCTGCGCCGCCGGTCCACGGTCAGCGACAGCTAAGCAGCACCCACCCGATCCCCCCGGTGCTGCGGCGCTCCCGACACCCCTTTCCGCGCCGCAGCACCGGGGCCACCCTTTCCCGGAGGTTCCATCCATGCCCGTTGTTCCCCTGCGACGGTTCGCGGCAGCGGCCTGCCTCTCCGCCGCCGTCCTTGCCGGCACGTCAGCCTGCAGCGGTGCGCCCGAGGCCGTTTCCCCGTCCGAGTCCGTTTCGGCGGTACCCTCACCGACGTCGACCGCGGCCCCCGCGGCGCCCGCCACCGGGATCCCGGTTCGGCCGGCAGCACCGACGCCGCCCGAAACCGTTCCCGAACCCGTGCGCGTCAGTGTGGAGGGGACCGGCATCGAACTGGAGGTGGTCCCGGTGGGCCAGGAAGCCGACGGCGCCATGACCCTGCCGGACAACCATTACCAGGCCGGCTGGTACCGCTACGGGCCTGCACCCGGATCTTCCCGCGGAGCGGCGGTGCTCGCGGCCCACGTGGACTCCCGCACCGAGGCACTTCCCATCGCGGGGCTGGACGAGGTGCCTGCAGGCACCCCCGTGACCGTGACGCGCAGCGACGGAAGCGTCCTGCGCTACGCCACGGAGAACGTGCAGAACATCCCCAAGGCCGCACTCGACGACTTTAATCTTTTCGACCGCGACGGTGCGCCGCGGCTGCAACTGGTAACCTGCGGCGGTAAATGGCTGGAAACCGCAGGTGACTATGAGGACAACGTTGTGCTCACCGCCGTACCCGTACCATAGTGGCTACCCCAGAGAGCTGCCGGATACCGGATGCAGCCCCGCACGGCAGGAGAGCGCCACTGATGCCCACGGGCGCCCCAGATCACGACGCCGCGATGGACCATGCCTTCGCGGCGGGGGACGAAGCGGCGCTGGCGGAGGCGTACCGCCGCTTCTCGCCCCTGATCCGTGCCCTGGCGCTGCGCAGGCTGCTCGATCAGGGCGCGGCCGACGACGCCGTGCAGGAAGTATTCATCCGGGCCTGGAAATACCGCGGCAGCTACGCCCCTGAACGTTCCACCCTCGCCGCCTGGCTGGTCGGGATTGGCCGCAATGTGGCGGCCGGCATGGCCACCTCCCGGGTCCGCTCCTCGGAAACCCTGATGGAAAGTCCGGAGCCGGGCAGGAACCCGGGTCCGCCTGCCGGTCCGGATCCTGACGGCGTAGCGGACCGCGTGGTGCTCGACGCCGAGCTGGCCCGGCTCGGCGAGCCGCAGGGTTCCATCCTCCGCCTGGCCTTCCATGAAGACCTGACACATCAACAGATATCGGAAACACTGAAGCTGCCGTTGGGTACCGTAAAGAGCCACATCCGAAGAAGCCTTGTCCAACTCCGCCAGCGATTGGAGGTCAGCGATGCAGCATCTGCCACCTGAGACGCTGGCCCTGTGCGCCCTGGGCGAGGCCGAACCCGGCGACACTGCCCATCTCGCGGACTGCGCCGAATGCGCCGCCGAGGTCACCGCGCTCCGGCGCGTCGTAACGGCCGGACGGAACGCCGGCGAATCTGAGGGACTCCCCCGGCCGCCGTCGTCGGTCTGGGACTCAATCCACGCCCGGCTCGGGCTCAGCGATGCGGTACGCGCCGATCCCTTTGACGCAGTTGATACGCCCCCGGCAGCGGTGGATGCCCCGTCCCCGGCACAGCGGGTCTCCCCCGCGGGGTCATCCCCGGTGCCGCTGGAGGACGCCCGGAAGCGGCGTGCACGGCGCCGGCTCCCGCAGGTCCTCGGCGCAGCCGCAGCGGCCGTGGTGCTGGCTGCCGCCGGTGTCTGGGGCATTTCCCGGATCCTGGCCGACCGCAGCGAGGTCATTGCGGCGGTGGAGCTGGCCCCCCTGCCTGCCTACTCGGACACCGGCCGCGCCGAGGTGGACCAGCGCTCCGACGGCGGACGCGAGCTGGTAGTGACGGCGAGCGGATCCGGGGCCCGGGGCTTCCGCGAGGTCTGGCTGATCGCCCCGGACGTGCAGCGCATGGTCAGCCTCGGCACGATGGAGGGCACGGAAGGCCGGTTCACCATCCCGGCTAACCTTGACCTCGATGAGTACCCAATTGTTGATATCTCGGACGAGCCGTTTGACGGCAACCCCACCCATTCGGGGGATTCGATCCTGCGCGGAGTCCTCGACCCGTAAGGCCACCCGTTGCTGCCGGCGCCCGGGACCGGCCGGCCGTGGCTGAGCCGCTGGCTGTGGCCGCCGAGTGGTGGTCCCGGGTCCTGGCCGGCTTCGACCGCGTTCCGGCGGTGGAACCCGATCCGGGGGTGCTGCTGATGATTGCCGCCGTCGCCGCCCTGCTCAGCATCCCCCGGGGAACGTGGCGGTGGTTCGGGTTGTTCGTGACGTTCGTCCATGAACTCGGCCATGCGTTCGCGGCATTGATGACCGGGCAGGTGCTCAAGGGCATTCGCCTGCGCTTTGACCACTCCGGTGACATGCGGTCCCTGGGCCGGGGTGGTTTCCCCGCAGCCTGGGCCGGATTCTGGGGATACCCGGTGCCGGCAGTGGTGGGTGCCGTGCTGGTGCTGGCGGCGCTGGGCGGCTGGGCCGGTGCGGCACTGTCGCTTAGCGCGCTGGTGCTGCTGGCTGCGCTGCTGTTCATCCGAAACGGCCAGGGGTTCGTGATTGCTTTCGGCTGTGCAGGAGTTTCGGTGCTGCTGGTCTGGTTCGCTGCCCCGCCCGTTGCAGGCTACGTGGCGATGTGCACGGGCATTGCGCTCCTGGTGGGCGCTGTCCGGGACTGGTTCAACGTGCTGAGCGTCCACACACGCCGGCGCCGGAACCTGGAAAGCTCCGACGCCTACATCCTCTCCCGGCGTACCGGGGTTCCCGCTGCGCTGTGGCTGGCGGGATTTGCCCTTGTGATCGCCGCTTCGCTGGCGGCTGCGGTGTTCGCCGCGCTGGGCAGCTGGTTCCGCCCGGGGGCCTAGCTCTGGGGAGCGGGGAAGGTCACCCGCAGTTCGAGCCGATGCTGGCCGTCCTCTTCCTGGGTGTAGATGGCCTTGCCGGAGATGCCGGCGAGGTCGTCGGTGCCGGAGCCGGGAATAATGTGCCCGGAGCTAGCCGTCGCCGTTCCCTCGGCCAGCCCCCAGTGCTGGATAACCATGGTTCCGGAACGGCCCGCTATGGTCCCGGCGAAGACCTCGGAACCGACATAGCCCGCCCCCACGGAATTACCGGCCATAATCAGGTCCGCGACGGAAGTTCCGGTGATGTCGCCCTCGTAGATCTTCACCGCCCGAACCGTGGAGAGTTCGCTGTTGGTTCCCTCCACCTGGTACGGGGTGGGTTCCCACTCCGAAACGTCGAAATCCGCCACAATCACTTCTTCAGTTAGGTCGGTCATTACTCCAGTATCCCGTGTCCGGCGGCGGATTGCATGCCGGGTGCCGCGCTTGGGTAGCCTTATCGCTGTGCACGGACGCGGCACGGCAACGGATTTACCTAAGGAGCACCACCCTCGCATGACCCGGAAATTGGCCTTCCAGCACCATCGGTTACTCCGTCCCGCCACCCTCTGGACGGTATTTGCCGTGGTCCATCTGGGCTTCCTTGCCGCCCTCGCGACCCGTATCCTCGGCGGCGATGTCCTTAGCGACGTGGGCTTCTACCGGCTCTGGGCGTTCTCGGGAATCGAGAACGGCTACTGGGTCGGGATTGACGGCGGCTGGGTCTATCCCATTGCTGCGCTGGTACCGATGGTCCTGGCAGCGGTCTTTGGCTACGGTGCCTACCAGTTCACGTGGTTCCTGCTCTTTACCGCCCTGAATGCGGGCGGCGTCGCGGTCCTCGCACGGCGTGCCGGGACCCGGGGCATCGCGGCCGCCTACTGGTGGCTGGCCGTCACGGCACTGCTCGGCCCGGTTGCCGTGGGACGCGTGGACGGACTCACCGCACCCCTGGTGATTATGGGCCTGCTCTTCCTTGCCACCCGTCCCGTCCTGGCATCGGCCCTGCTGTCGCTGGCCACCTGGATCAAGGTCTGGCCCGCCGCCGTCATCCTCGCGGTGCTCGTAGCGTGGAAGAAACGCCTCACCCTGCTGGCCACCGGTGCCGTTGTCTCGGCGGTCATTGCCGCCGCCGTGGCACTGTCCGGCGGCCTTGCCCACCTGCTGAGCTTCATCGGTGAACAGGGCGCCCGCGGTATGCAGATGGAAGCGCCGTTCACCACGCCGGGGCTCTGGCAGGCGATCCTCGGATCCTCAGACGCGTACATTTTCGAAGACAAGGTCATCAACACCCGCGAAGTCCGCGGAGCCCTGGGCGAGCCCGTGGCCGCGCTGATGACGCCGCTGCTGGCGCTGGCCGCCCTCGCCGTCGTCGGACTGCTGATCTGGGCGCTGCGCCGCGGAGCCGATTCCCGTGCCCTGCTGATCTCCGGCTCGCTGGCACTGGTGAGCGCGTTCATTGTGTTCAACAAGGTGGGATCGCCGCAGTTCATGCTCTGGCTGGGCGCCGTGGTCGCCGTCGGACTGGCCTGGGAAGGCACGGCCTGGAAGGTCCCCGGGATACTTATGCCTGTGATTGCGGCGCTGACGACGCTGGTCTATCCGATGTTCTACTCCGCGCTGTACAACGACCTGAACATTGCCGTGGCCCTGCTCCTGACCGCCCGCAACATCCTGCTGCTGGTGCTCTTCGGCTGGTCGCTGGCCCGGGTCATCCGTCTGACCCGGGCCGGCGGCGGCAGGCTCAGCGCATCCGCAGTTCGCCCGGAGCAGGCTCCGTAAGCTTCTTGCGGAACAGGACCTTGGTCTTGGGATCCAGGAAAATCAGGTAGAGGGCAAAGGCCAGCGCAATGACGGCGGCGATCTGGCGGGCCGCGCTGAGGCTGAGCTCGAAGTAGGGCCAGATATCCAGCTGGTCGCTGATGGCATAGACCATAAAGAACGAAACGAACAGGTACAGCGTTTTCGCCTGCCAGTCATCCCGCAGGCCCGTGACCGCGAACAGCGGGATGAGCCACACGACGTACCAGGACTGGATCATCGGTGCCAGCATCACGATGGCGGCGAAGGCCAGCGCCAGCCGGCGGATCATGCGGCTGTACTGTCCAACGAACATCTGCCACAGCACAATGGCCACGGAGGCCACGCGTCCGATGGTGTGCACTATGTCGGCCAGGGTCCAGCCCGGCAGCCCCAGGGCATTGCCCAGCGTTGCCACCAGCATGCCGGCGAAGCCCACCGGCGCGTACCAGATCCAGACGCTGCCGGGGGTGCTCAGGGCGCCCACCCAGCCGAAACCGAATCCGTTGATCAGCCCCATGATCCACAGCAGGCCCAGGGAAATACCCGCCGTCATGAACCAGTAGCCGAACTTCCGCCGCCACGACGCGTTCTTTCCGGCCCACAGCAGGCCGATAAACGGAAGGAAAATGACGGTGATCGGCTTGATCCCGATGGACAGGGTCACGAGGAGGATGCCGGCCAGGGCCCGGTTGGTCGCGGCCAGGTACAGCCCGGCCAGCGCGAGGCCGATCATCAGGGCATCGTTGTGGACGGCGGCAATGAAATTGACCAGGAACAACGGGTTGGCTGCGGTCAGCCAGAGCGCGCGGTTCGGGTTGATGCCGTGCAGCTCGGCCAGCTTCGGCACGTAGTAAACGCAGAGCGCGACGCCGATCAGTGCTATCAGCCGGAACAACAGGATCGAGAACTCAGGCTGCCCGCCGGTAATCCGGACCACGAGTTCTTCGATCCAGAGGAAGACCGGCCCGTACGGGGTGGGGCTTTGTGCCCAAAGATCATCCGCGCCGAGCTGCAGGTAGTTGGAGATCTGGGAGTAGCCGTCCTTGTACGGGTTCAACCCGCTGACCATAACCAGTCCCTGGGCGATGTAGGCGAAGACATCGCGGCTGAACAGCGGCAGGGCAAAGCACATGGGTGCCGACCAGGCGATCACGGCACGCAGGACCACCGGCCGGGACTCCGGACCCCAGCAGCCCTTCATCCGCTGGCCCAGGCGAAGCCAGGACCGCACGAGGAGCATCCCGCCCGTTGCCAGCATCAGGACAGCGGCAACGGCACCGATGGGCTGATCGAAGCGCATCCAGATAATCAGCGGATTGCTCCGGAGATCCGCGGAATCGAGCGACAGCCAGCCCACGCCGAATGATCCGAAGAGGATCAAAAGGGAACCGATGAACCCCTGCAGGATCGCGATGTTGGGGCGGTCGGCTTTCGCTATCTCCGTGCCCGGAGACGAAGGCTCGGTCGCGGGGACCTGGGCGGTCATCTTCGTGGTTCCAATCTCTGGGTGAAAACTTAGTCCTGCGGGCCCGTCGGCAGTCAGGGTCCGGTACCGGTTTCGAATACGGGCACAAGAATGCCCGGGTACCGTAACAGGCTGATATTAGCACCGGCCCCTGCGTCTGCCCGGGCCGCAAGGCGACGCGGCCGCTGTCAATCCTGTGAGCCGGCCCACGGTCGCTTACACTGATGTTTCTGTTGTGACAAACGAGGCAAGGCGGTATTGGCTGTGGGGCGCCACCGGGCAGAACCAATAAAGACAAGCAAACCCGAAGGGAAAGCTGCAACGCGGCCCGCACTGCCGCAGCGGCGCAGCCCGGAGCTTCTGGCGTGGGGCGTCTTCCTTACTGCCGTTGCCGCCGGCGGGATGCTGTGGGTCGAGGTGCCCCACGGCACCTTAGCGGCGTCGTCGGCCCTTCTGTTCCTGGCTTTTGGGCTCAGCTGGTTCTTCGCGCCGCCGCGCACGACGACGGCGGCGACCTCCCCGGTTCCCGCTCCGGCCCCGCCGGCTCCGGCTCCGGCAGCCCCGGCACCCGCTCCTGTCGCCCCCGTCCCGCATACGGCTGCAGACGCAGTTGCTGCCCGCCCGGCCTCCACCCATCCCGGCGCCCGCCCCGCAGCCCGGACCCGAAACGCACCGCACGGACGTCGGGCTGCCGGGGCTCCGGTGGTGACGCCCGCCGAACCGAGCCGCTGGACCCGCACCTTCGGACCGCCCGACACCGGCCAGATCCCCCTGCAGCCCTACCTGTCCGGTGTGCCGGCAAGCTACGCCACTGCTGACAACGATCTTCCGGACCGGCGCCAGCGCAGCCACTCCAGCCTTTAGCCCCGTACCCTTTCCAGGGACCAGGTGGTCGAAAGCGGTACATTGGAGAAGTGCCAATAACAAATGAACGTATGGTCTGGATCGACTGCGAAATGACCGGCCTGGACATCAAGAACGACGCCCTGATCGAAGTGGCCGTCCTCGTCACGGATTCCGAGCTGAACATCCTCGGCGACGGCGTGGACGTGGTCATCAAGCCCGATGACGCCTCACTGGCGCAGATGGGTGACTTTGTGCGCCAGATGCACACCACCTCCAGGCTCCTGGATGAACTGCCCAACGGCATCACCATGGCGGAAGCCGAGGCCGCCGTCGTCGAATACATCACCAAGTGGGTGCCCGAGCCCAAGAAGGCGCAGCTCGCCGGCAACTCCGTGGGGACGGACAAGATGTTCCTGGCCCGCGACATGCCCGAGGTGATCGATTACCTGCACTACCGGATCATCGATGTGTCCACGATCAAGGAGCTGGCCCGCCGCTGGTATCCGAGGGCCTACTTCCAGGCTCCGGCGAAGAGCGGCGGACACCGTGCCCTCGGCGACATCCGTGATTCCATCAATGAGCTGCGCTACTACCGCGAGGCTGTTTTCGTCCCCGCACCCGGGCCGGATTCCGCGACTGCCAAGAAGATTGCGGCAGGGATTTCGAGTTAGCTCCATCACAAAACAGCTGCCCGGCCCCGGACGTGTCAAAAGCACTCCAAAAACCGTGTAAGCTTGATTCCGCTGCCTCAGATAAATGAGTCCGCAAGACCACTCGCCTGGACTTCGCGGATGAACGTTTGAGGCACATGGTGGGTATAGCTCAGTTGGCAGAGCGCCTGGTTGTGGTCCAGGAGGTCGCGGGTTCAACCCCCGTTACTCACCCCAATGAGGCTGGCGGTTCCAGCTTCGAAAGGCCGCCTCGGATTAGTCCGGGGCGGCCTTTTATGTTTGTGTTTCACTGTTAGCGGTGCAGTGCCTGACGCACGGCGCCCGCGGGCAATGGCCCGCACTGAACCCCTTACGCCTATGCGTGGCTTATCAATGAGGAGGCGCCGCCTTGGAGCGCAGACTGTTCGAAGAGGACCATGAGCTGTTCCGGGAAGTCGTCCGGGAATTCGATTCCCGTGAAGTAGCCCCCGGGTACCCGGACTGGGACGCCGCGCACATGATGCCCCGCCGGCTTTGGAAAGCCGCCGGCGAACAGGGCCTGCTCGGTCTGGCCGTCCCCGAAGAGTTCGGCGGTGCCGGCATGCCGGATTACCGCTTCCGCGCCGTGATGGACGAGGAATTTGCCCGCTCCAACCACCTCGCCGTCGGCCTCGCCTTCCATCTGCATGACGACATGGTCCTCCCCCACCTGCTGGCCTACGGCTCCGATGAGCTCAAGGAACACTGGTTGCCCGGCATGGTGTCCGGAGACCTGGTCACCTCGGTGGCCTGGACCGAGCCCGGGGCGGGCAGCGACCTGCGCGGCATCCGCACCAAGGCGGTCCGCACCGACGACGGCGACTGGCGCCTCAGCGGCCAGAAGACCTTCATCGGCAACGGCATCAGCGGCGATGCGTCCCTGGTCCTTGCCCGCACGGACGGCAGCACCGGGCGCGGACAGCGCGATTCCTTCAGCATGTTCATGGTGGAGAAAACCGAGGGCTACAGCACCGGCCGCCAGCTGGACAAGATGGGCCTGAAGGCTTCCGACACCGCTGAACTGTTCTTCGACGATGTGCATGTCCCGGCGGCAAACCTCGTGGGCGAAGTCGGCCGCGGGCTGGAGTACGCCGAGGGACAGCTCCCCCAGGGCCGGCTGGCCATCGCCGTCGCCTCCTCCGCCGTCGCCCGGCAGATCTACGAAGCCACGGTGGAATACACCAGGAACCGCAATGCCTTCGGGGACCGGATCGCCGACTTCCAGAACAGCCGGTTCGCCCTGGCCGACATCCTCACTGAGGTTGAAGTCACCGAATCCTACGTCGATTCCGCCGTCCTCGCCTTCAATGAAGGAAAGCTCGACGCCGTTTCGGCCGCCAAGGCCAAGCTCTGGGCCAGCGAACGCGCCAAGTCCATCACCGACCGCTGCCTGCAGCTGCACGGCGGCTACGGCTACATCCTGGAATACCCGGTTGCCCAGGCCTTCCTGGCGGCCCGCCTGCTGACCATCTTCGGCGGCACCAGCGAAATCATGCGGGAAGTCATCGGGCGCGGCATCGTCCGCTGAGCCCGGCTTCCCGGCACCACGACCACGAGAGAAAGACAG
Organism: Arthrobacter sp. zg-Y769; assembly: GCF_020907405.1. Lineage (GTDB taxonomy): Bacteria > Actinomycetota > Actinomycetes > Actinomycetales > Micrococcaceae > Arthrobacter_B. The sequence goes on along the minus strand of NZ_JAJJOE010000006.1, from coordinate 27,270 downwards.
TAATGACCGTTCGTCCCATCGTCATCCACGGAGAACCCGTACTGCACCGCAGGGCGGCCGAGGTGGAAGAGTTCAACGATGAACTGCGCACCCTGGTTGCCGACATGTTCGAAACCATGGACGTCGCCAACGGCGTGGGCCTGGCGGCACCGCAGATCGGCGTCGGCCTGCGCCTGTTTACGTTCGCGTATGAGAACGACGACGACGCCCCCGACCGCGGCGTCGTTATCAACCCGGTCCTGATCACGTCCAAGATCCCGGGCTCCGCTCCCGATCCGGACGAGACCTCCGAAGGCTGCCTCTCCGTACCCGGCGAGAACTTCCCGGTGAACCGGGCCGAATGGGTGAAGATCAGCGGCTTCGACGAGTTCGGGGCGCCCGTGCAGTTCGAGGCGACCGACTGGTTTGCCCGGGTCCTGCAGCACGAGTACGACCACCTCGACGGCAAGCTCTACGTGGACCGGCTTACCGACCGGTGGAGCCGCAAGGCGCGGAAGGTGATGAAGGCGCAGGGCTGGACCGTCCCGGGGCATTCCTGGATGCCGGGTGTGGACCCGGACCCGTTCGGCCACTGAGTTCCTCCGTACCGACCCGCCGTTAACGGGCGAAGGGCCCGCAGGAGATCATCCTGCGGGCCCTTCGCGCGTGAGCCGCGCTGCGCGCTGCTAGCCGGCGATGGCGGCCAGCGACTGTGCCTTGGGGAAGGCCGGCGGGTTGACGTGCGCCATCTCCTCCAATACACGGACCACCTGGCAGCTGTAGCCGAATTCGTTGTCGTACCAGACGTACAGCACGAGGTTCTTCCCGTTGGAAATGGTCGCCAGGCCGTCCACGATCCCGGCCCGCTTGGAGCCCACGAAGTCGCTGGAGACCACCTCGGGTGAGGCGATGTAGTCGATCTGCTTGTGCAGCGGCGAGTTCAACGAGGTTTCGCGCAGGAAGGCGTTCACTTCGTCCCTGGTCGTGGCGCTCTCCAGGTTCAGGTTGAGGATGGCCATCGATACGTCCGGGGTGGGAACGCGGATCGCGTTGCCGCTGAGCCTGCCTTCCAGTTCCGGCAGTGCCTTGGCAACCGCCTTCGCGGCACCGGTTTCCGTGATGACCATGTTCAGCGCGGCCGAACGTCCGCGCCGGTCGCCGTTGTGGAAATTATCGATCAGGTTCTGGTCATTGGTGAAGGAATGCACCGTTTCCACGTGCCCGTTCACAATGCCGTACTTGTCGTTGAGGACCTTGAGCACGGGCGTGATGGCGTTGGTGGTGCAGGATGCGGCAGTGACGATGCGGTCCTCATCAGTGATGGAACCGTGGTTGATCCCGTGCACGATGTTCTTCAGGCTGCCCTTCCCCGGCGCGGTCAGCAGCACCCGGGATACGCCCTTGGCGGCGAGGTGCTGGGACAGGCCCTTCTCATCGCGCCAGCGGCCGGTGTTGTCCACCACCACCGCGTTGCTGATGCCGTAGGAGGTGTAGTCCACGGTGGCCGGATCATTGGAGTAAATGACCTGGATCAGGGTGCCGTTGGCGAGGATCGTGTTTTTTTCCTCGTCCACCGTAATGGTGCCGTTGAAGGCCCCGTGCACCGAATCCCGGCGCAGCAGGCTGGCACGCTTGACGAGATCGTTTTCGGATCCCTTCCGCACCACGATGGCGCGCAGCCGCAGGCCCTGCCCGCCGCCCGCCTTCTCCACGAGGATCCGGGCGAGGAGGCGTCCGATGCGGCCGAAGCCGTAGAGGACGACGTCGGTGCTCGTCCGCTCATCCGCCCCGCGCTTACCGGCGACGTCGGCCAGTTCGGTCCGCAGGAACTCGCTGAGGTCCCCGCCCTGCTCCTTGTACTTGTTGCTCAGCCTGGCCAGGTCCACGGACGCGGCACCCAGTTCCAGTTCAGTCAAGGCCAGGAGCAAGGGGTACGTCTCCGCAACCGGCAGTTCGGTTTCGTCGATCTGGCGGGCGAACCGGTGCGCCTTCAGAATGTCGATAACCGACTTGTTCACGAGTGGACGCCCGTAAACCGAGGTGACCACGCTGTTTTCCCGGTAGAGCCGCCCGATGAGCGGAATCATGGCCTCGGCGAGGGCCTCCCGGTCCATCCAGGCGTCAAGGCAGGTATCCGAATTGGAGCTCACAGAACTTCACATCCTTTTCTCAGCCGGCACTGCGTTGTGCCGGTTGGTGGTAATCCCTACAAGTGTATTAGGACACATCAACCCCACCCGCTCCGGCGCTGAGAGATCTGTCACATTCAGGAGGTGTGCAGGCCGGTCCCGGATGCGTCTGCACCGACCGCTTGCGGACAGGTAAGGCGGCCTGCACGGGGACTGAAGCCCCTTAGCTGTCCGGGAGGTGGGGCGGTCCCAGCACAGGGTCCCACCACGTGGTGCCCGTGTTATCAGTGGGACCACAGGAGTCCCTCACGCCCCATTCGCTGGGATGGCCCGGTTGCCTGCCGGCGCTTCCGTACGCGGGGGTTCCAGGTCCGCAAGCTCCCGGACCCGGCGCAGCGGACCGAAGGCAGCCGCCAACGGGGCCAGCGCGGCCACCAGGATCCCGGTCAGGATGGCCCCGCGGATATCCATCACCTCAACCAGCAGGCCGGCGGCAAAAGCGGCGACGGCGAGCATGCCCCAGGTCACCATCCGCTGGGCGGACCCGAGGCGGCCGAGCATCTGCGGCGGGCACACCCGCTGCCGGAAGGTGGTGGAGACGACAATGTTCAAGGCAATGGAAAAGCCCGCGATGAAAAGGCCGATAAAGCCGGCGGTCATTCCCCACCCCGGCGTAATGAACAGCAGGGTCGCATATCCGGCCACTACCGGAAACATCGAATACCGCCACACCCGACCGGAGCCGAGACGGCCCGTGATCCACTTGGCGGACAAGCCGCCGATGGTTCCGCCCACGGCCGTAGCAGCCGTAAGCAGGCCCAGCATTCCGGGGGACTCCCCGAGGGAGCGGAGAACCAGAAGGACCAGCAGTGACACCACAATATTGCCGCCAAGGTTCCAGAGCGCCCCGGTGATCAGCAGCATCCGCAGGGGGACGGTGCTGAAGGTGTACCGCAGCCCCTCCCCCATTTCCCGCAGAACCCTCCGGTCCTTCGGCCTGTCGGGGCGGGTCTCGGTGATGTCCAGCCGCAGGATCGCCCCCAGGGAGGCAAGGGAGGCCGCCACCTGCAGCAGCAGCGCGTTGGATGCCCCCCAGGCGTCCATCACCCAGCCGCCCACGGCGCGGCCGCCGGCGTCGCCGAGGGCACCGGAGGCCGTCATCAGTCCGTTCCCTTCCGCCAGCTCCTCGCGGTCCACGGCGGCGGGCAGGAGTGCCTGCTCGGCGAGGGCGAAAAACACTGCTGCGAGTCCGGCGCAGAAAGACACAGCAAACAATTGGGCAACCGTAAGGACCCCAAGCCACCAGGCCACGGGCAGGCTCGCGAGCAACAACGTCCGCACAGTAAGCGAAACGACTATCAGGGGCCGGCGCCGGTGGCGGTCCACCAGTACGCCGATGGGCAGGGCGAACAGGAGCCAGGGAAGGAAGGTCATGCCGGAGAGGACGGCAACCGTGGCGTTCGAGGCATCCAGTTCCGTCACAGCGATGACGGGCAGGGCAACGCTGGTGACGGCAGTGCCGAATATTCCGGCGGTTGACGAGAACCACAGTCGGCGAAAATTGGTGTTTCGCAGAACCAATGGCTTCTTTGCCGCCTCGGTTTGGGACATTGCCACAGATTAGCCCAGCACCGGCGAAATATAACCGGGCGCGAACCGAATCCGGGATATTGCGCCAAAGCTGAGCCGGTGCTGCGTAATTCTTTGGCTGCGGTACGGCACCGCGGTCTTTATGCGGAAGTATGTGGACGGGCTGGCCGATAAGCCGGGTTTTGTACGCCCGGACCGTTACCGGACCGGGAGCGGCAATCATCCATCTAGGGGCGCCGTTGCCGGCGTCCTCAAGCGGCCTACCCGGACACATCGGGCGGGCAGCCCTCAAACGTGTCCTGTATGGCCTTGCTCCGGGTGGGGTTTACCTAGCCGTCCCGGTCACCCGGGACGCTGGTGGTCTCTTACACCGCCTTTTCACCCTTACCTGCGGACTGCGAAAAGCAGCCGCCGGCGGTTTCTTTTCTGTGGCACTGGCCTGCGGGTTTCCCCGAGTGGGCGTTACCCACCACCCTGCCCTGCGGAGCCCGGACTTTCCTCGGCGGCAGCGGTTTCCCCAAAAGGAACCCGCGCCGACGCGATTGCCTGGCCAACCCGTCCACGGTCAACTCTACCGTCCCGCGGGCGCTGCCCGGTCCCGCACCGGCGACAGCCGACTCGCGTAGGATTAACCGGTGCTGATTCTGCTCCCGCCCTCCGAAGGAAAAACCCCCGCCGCGTCCGGGCCGGTTCTTGACGCCTCCCGGCTGCATTTCCCGCTGCTTGGCGAACCCCGCGCGCTGGTACTCAAGGCCCTGGCGGAAGCCAGCAGTTCCGGGGATGCCCTGGCGGTCCTGGGGGTGGGTGCGACCCTCGCTCCGGAAGTGCGGCGCAACACCGCCCTGGCCACCGAGCCCTGCGCCCCAGCACACCGGGTCTACACGGGGGTCCTGTACGACGCGCTGGGCTACCCTTCCCTGCCGGCCGAGGTGCAGCGGCGCGCAGACGATACCGTGCTGGTGATGTCCGCCCTGTGGGGCGCCCTGGGCTTTGCAGACCCGATTCCGGCGTACCGGCTCTCGATGTCGGTGCGGCTTCCGGAAACCGGACGCCTGGCTGCGTTCTGGAAGCAGCACCTGACGGGTCCGCTCGATGACTACGCCGGCGATTCGCTGGTGGTGGACTGCCGCTCCAGCACCTACGCCGCTGCCTGGACGCCGAACCCGCAGCACACTGCCGCAGTGAACGTCTTTTCCGTCCGCAACGGCCAGCGCAAAGTGGTTTCGCACTTCGCCAAGCACACCCGCGGCGAGCTCGCCCGGCATCTGCTCCTGCGCGCCGGCACCGAGCCGGCAACGCCGCAGGAGCTCCTGGCCGCCGCACAGGAAAAATGGGAGGCCGAACTGGTACCCCCGGTAGGCCGGAAGCCATACCAGCTCAACCTCATCCTGGCGGAGTAGACGCTAGCCCGCCACCAGTTCCACTTCGAAACCTTCGTCGTTTTCGAGGTAGGCGGCGTAGTGCTCTTCTCCCCCGGCGTGGGGATGCCGGTCCGCGAACAGCAGGGTCCAGCCGTGGCTGGCTGCCCGCCGTGCCAGAAGCTCGACGTCGGCCTCCGAACCGGCGCGGAACGCCAGGTGGTTAAGGCCTGCCCGCATGCGGGAATAGGGACCCCGTTCGACGTCGGGGCCTTCCTCCAGGACGATGTACCCCTCGGCGCCCTGCCAGCTGGCGCCGGTGGTCCAGGTGTCCTTCCGGACGTAGCCGAGCCGCTCAAGCAGCCAGCCAAGGGACTTTTCCGCCGCGGCGAAGTCGTTGACCCAGATCTCCGCGTGATGCAGGCGCCCCGTGGGTACGGCCGCAGGAGCGGGAGACGAGGCTGCTTCCAGCACCGCCGCGGCAGCCGCTGCCTTCATGTCGGCACCGGCGCGCGGCTTCCACGGGACTCCCGCGGTTCCGGCGTCCATCGCCTCATTGGACAGCCGGTCGGCGTCCTTGTTCAGTTCCCGCGGAATCCACTGGTATTTCACCCGCTGCGGATTAACGATGGACCGGGCCTTTGCCGCCAGCTTCTGCATGTCTGCATGCTTGATCTTCCAGCGGCCGCTCATCTGCTCGACCACCAGCTTGGAGTCCATCTTGGCCAGGATCCAGCAGTCGGGATCGATGCTGTGGGCCAGTTCCAGCGCTGCGATAAGGCCGGAATACTCCGCGACATTATTGGACACCCGGCCCACGTATTCGGCCTTCTCCGCCAGGATGCGCCCGGTGTCGGGATCGCGGACCAGTGCCCCGTAGCCGGCGATACCCGGGTTGCCGCGCGAGCCGCCGTCGGCTTCCACAATCAGGGTGCGGCGGGATCCGCCGGCCGGGATGCGGGCAGCCGGGGGTTCCTCGCCGGAGTCCGGCTCCGGGTCAAACAATGTCACTGCTCAGCTGCCCCACTCGGCAGAGCGGACCAGGATGCAGCCCGAATCCGGGCAGAACACAATCTCGTCATCCGCTGCCTTGCGGATATCCGCCAGGTCACCGGGGCTCAGCTGCATCCCCGATCCTTCCGAGGTGCCGTGGAACAGCCGGGCGGCGCCGATGCCGTGCTTGGACAGGGTCTTTTCGTACACCGCGAGCAGTGCCCGGTCGAAGCTGTCGGCAAGCTCTTCACGGCGGGCTTCGGCGTCGGAGCTGTCCGCAGCAATGACGGCGAGTTCGGCGTCGCGCTTCTCCTCCAGTTCCCGGCGTTTCTCGTGCAGGGCGGCCAGCGCTGCGCCGGCTTCGCCTTCGCGGGTGCGGGCAGCTTCCAGCCGTTCCATCACGTCGAGTTCAACGTCTTCGAGGTCGGACCGGCGGCGTTCCAGGGAAACGATTTCCGCCTGCAGGGCGGTGAGCTCCTTGGAGCCGCCCTTACCGCTGTCCAGGTGCTGCTGGTCACGGGCCATGCGCGCAACAACCGACGCTACGTCCGCTTCGGCGCGGGTGAGCTCACGTTCGATGTCCGCCACTTCCGTGCCGGCCGACACACGTGCGCTCTCGGCGGCGGCAACTGCACCGGCAAGGGACGCGATCTCGGGATTGTTGCTAACGTTGCGGGCCTGGTTCCGCAGGGACTTGATCCTGCTGTCCAGGGCCTGCAGATCCAGCAGCCTCAGCTGCTCCGCGGGCGATGCTTTTGCCACCGGTTACCTCCGTGTATATCCGGGCCTGCCTGGCCCGGCTCTCCTAAGCCTATGCCACCGCGGGGGATCACTTCAGCCTAGGGAGTCAGTACGAAGTCCCACGGATCGGTGTTCACCCCGCTGACGCGCACGTCAGCGGCGAAACCCTGGTCTGTCAGGACGTTTTCGAGGGCGTTCGCGGCCGGCGTCAGCCACAGCCACTCGCTGCCAAAGTGGGAGACGTCAATAAGGTAGGGACGGCCGTTCCCGGTGACGGCGCGTTCCCGAAGTTCCGACGCCGGGTGGTGGCGCAGGTCCGCGGTGACGTAGACGTCGGCGCGCTGGGCACGGACGGCGTCGAACAGGCTGTCGCCGGCTCCTCCGCACACGGCCACCCTGCGGATCAGGCCCTGGGCGTCCCCGGCCACACGGACGCCGCCCGCGACGGCCGGCATGAGGGCGAACACACGCTCGGCAAAGTCCGCCAGGGAAAGCATCTCGGGAAGATCTCCCACCCTGCCGATTCCTTCTTCCGGCAGGCCATCGCCGGCGGGAACCAGCGGGGTGACATCCCGGAGCCCGAAGGCGTCGGCAAGGACGTCGGACACTCCGCCAACGGCACTGTCACCGTTGGTGTGCACGGTCAGCAGGGCGCAGCCGCCCTCGATCAGGCGGTGCACGGTGTCGCCCTTGAACGTTGTGGCGGCCACGGAATTGACCGGCTTCAGCAGCAGCGGATGATGGGTGACGAGCAGATCGGCGCCCCATTCAAGGGCCTCGTCGATGACTTCGCGCGTGGGATCGACCGCGAACAGGATCCGCCGGACCTCACGGTCGGCGCGGCCGGCCACGAGGCCGGGGGCATCCCAGTCCTCGGCCAGCGATTCGGGCCATAATTCTTCTGCTGCCAGCAGTATGTCGCCGAGGGTGGGAACGTCGGTTTCCGGCGCCTGGTCAGTGTCCGCGCCGGCGGGCTCGTGGGGGTGATCGGCTTCCATAACTTTAGTTCTACCCTGCGGCTGTTGCCGGGCTCAATTCCGCCGCGCCTGCCGTGACGGAGGGAACACCACCGGACCCCGTTGCCGGGCACCGGGAATCAAAGCGGGCCCGGGCGCCTTGTTAAGGGCATGAAGACGTATGTACTAGGCGGAGGCTGCTTTTGGTGCCTCGATGCCCTCTACCGCAAGGTCCGCGGCGTAACCGACGTAGTTTCCGGCTATACCGGCGGAGCTGCGGACAATCCCGACTACGACAGTGTGAGCGCCGGGATCACCGGACACGCGGAGGTGGTGGCGGTGACCTTTGACGAGGATGTCATCCCCCCGGAAGTCATCCTGGACATGTTCTTTTCCCAGCATGATCCCACTACCCTGAACCGCCAGGGCTACGATGTGGGCACCCAGTACCGGTCGTCCATGTTCTACCGGGACGAGGACCAGCGCAAGGAATTCGAAGCTGCGCTGGAGCGGGCCCGGGAGAACTGGAAGGACCCCATTGTGACCGAGATCGTACCCCTTCCCCGGTTCTACCCGGCGGAGGACTTCCATCAGGATTTCTATGCAAAACACCCCGGCCAGGGGTACTGCCAGGTGATTATTAATCCGAAACTGGCGAAGGCCCGCAAGTATTACTCCGAATGGCTTCAGGACTAGGGCCGTGCAGCCGCCCCGATAGGCTGGAAGGCAGAACTGAGTTCGGCTTTTTAAGTCCGGCTTTTTGAGCAACGTTGAAGGAATAGAGGAAACCATGGCTCGTATTTATGACGATGTAACCCAGCTCGTAGGCGGCACCCCGCTGGTCCGCCTGAACCGGCTCGCCGCCGGGCTCCCCGCCCAGGTGGCCGTAAAGCTGGAGTTCTACAACCCCGCCAACAGCGTCAAGGACCGGATCGGCGTGGCCATTGTCGACGCCGCCGAGAAGGCCGGCGCGCTTCAGCCCGGCGGCACCATTGTGGAGGGTACCTCCGGCAACACCGGCATTGCCCTGGCCATGGTGGGCGCCGCCCGCGGCTACAAGGTGATCCTGACCATGCCGGAGACCATGTCCACCGAGCGCCGGGTCATGCTGCGCGCCTACGGTGCCGAAATTGTCCTTACCCCGGGCGCCGAGGGCATGCGCGGCGCGGTGGAAAAGGCCAAGGAAATCGTGGCCACCACTGAAAACGCCATCTGGGCCCAGCAGTTCGCCAATGAAGCAAACCCGGCGGTACACCGCGCCACCACGGCTGAAGAGATCTGGGCCGATACCGACGGCAGGGTGGACATCTTCGTTGCCGGCATCGGCACCGGCGGAACCATCACCGGCGTCGGTCAGGTCCTCAAGGAACGCAAGCCGGACGTGAAGATCGTGGCGGTGGAGCCCAAGGACTCCGCCATCCTCAACGGCGGCTCCCCCGGCCCCCACAAGATCCAGGGCATCGGTGCGAACTTCGTACCCGAAATCCTCGACACCACCGTCTATGACGAGGTCTTCGATGCCTCCATCGAGGATTCCGTCGCGACGGCCCGTGCACTGGGCACCCAGGAAGGCATCCTGGGCGGCATTTCCTCGGGAGCCATTGTCTGGGCGGCGCTGGAACTCGCCAAGCGCGAAGAGAACGCCGGTAAGCTGATTGTTGCCACCGTCTGCGACTTCGGAGAGCGCTACATCTCTACCGTCCTCTACGACGACATCCGCGGATAGTCCGCGTTCCGCCCCTTGCCGGACGGATCATCCGAGCAGAAAGTTCTCTGTGAGTCTGTTAGCCCGACTGCGTGAAGACCTCGACGCCGCCGCATCGCACGATCCGGCGGCCCGGGGCTCGCTCGAAAACCTCGTTGTCTACTCCGGCCTGCACGCAATCTGGATGCACCGGCTGACGCACCGCATGTGGGCCCGTCCGGCGCTGCGGTTCCCGGCCCGAGTGCTGTCGCAGGTGACACGCTTCGCCACCGGCATCGAGATCCACCCGGGTGCGACCATCGGCCGCCGGTTCTTCATTGACCACGGCATGGGCGTGGTCATCGGCGAAACCGCCGAGATCGGCGACGACGTGATGCTCTACCACGGGGTGACGCTGGGCGGGCGGTCACTGGCCAAGGTCAAGCGGCATCCGACCATCTGCGACGGCGTCACCGTGGGCGCAGGAGCAAAAATCCTGGGACCGGTGACCATCGGCGCCAATAGCGCGGTGGGTGCCAACGCCGTGGTGGTCAAGGACGCTCCGGCGGATTCGATCATCACCGGCATCCCCGCCAAGTGGCGGCACCGCGACACCAAGATGACCCAGCCCGCGGTCGATCCCGCCGAGTACATCGACCCGGCCATCTACATTTAGCCGGACGGTATCCGGCCGGACTCGGCAAAGGAAAGGCCCGCAGCATCCGCTGCGGGCCTTTTTCGTGCCGGTGGACCTTAGTGTGTGTCCACTGCCTCGACTTCGGCGCGGTCCTCGCCCCACATGGTGTGGAACGTTCCTTCGGCATCAACCCGGTTGTACGTGTGCGCGCCGAACAGGTCGCGCAGACCCTGGGTGAGTGCCGCCGGAAGGCGCTTGCGGCGCAGGCCGTCGTAGTAGGCCAGCGAGGAGGAGAACACCGGAACGGGGATACCCAGCTGCACGGCTACGGACACCACGCGGCGCCAGGCCGGCACGGCGGCGGCGATGGACTCCGCGAAGGCCGGGGCGAACAGCAGATTGGCGGGGGCTTCGCTGCCTGCGTAGGCCTTCATGATGTCATCGAGCAGTTCGGCGCGGATGATGCAGCCCGCCCGCCAGAGCGAGGCGATTTCATCCAGCTTCAGTTCCCAGCCGTATTCCTTCGCGGCAGCGTTAAGCATGTCGATGCCCTGCGCGTAGCTGACCAGCTTGGACGCGTAGAGCGCCTGGCGCACGTCGTCCACGAACGTAGCGGGAAGCTCGACGGCGGATTCCGCGCCCTGGAGTGTTTCCTGTGCCACCTGGCGCTGGCCGCGCTGGGAGGACAGCGCGCGTGCGAAGACGGACTCGGCAATCGCCGAGACCGGGGAGCCCAGGTCCAGGCCCGACACGACCGTCCAGCGTCCGGTGCCCTTCTGTCCGGCGGAGTCCACCACTACGTCCACAAAGGGCTTTCCGGTCCGGGCATCCACGTGGCCCAGGACCTCGGCCGTGATTTCAATCAGGAAGGAACTGAGCTGGCCCGTGTTCCACTCGTTGAAAATCCCGGCCTGCTCGGCGGGCTCGATGCCCGCGGCAGAGCGCAGCAGGTCATAGGCCTCGCCGATCACCTGCATGTCTGCGTACTCGATGCCGTTGTGCACCATCTTGACGAAGTGGCCGGCGCCGTCGGTGCCGATCCAGGTGCAGCAGGGCTCGCCGTCGTACTTTGCTGCGATCTTCTCCAGCATCGGACCCAGGGAGTCGTAGGACTCACGGGAGCCTCCGGGCATGATCGAGGGGCCCAGGAGGGCGCCCTCTTCACCGCCGGAAACGCCGACGCCCACGAAGTGCAGGTCCTTTTCGGCCAGTGCGGCCTCGCGGCGGCGGGTGTCTTCGAAGTGCGAATTGCCGCCGTCGATCACGATGTCGCCCGGCTCCAGCAGCGGCACGAGCTGGCTGATGACCGAGTCCACGGGCGCGCCGGCCTTGACCATGATCAGGACGCGGCGCGGCTTCTCCAGCGAGTCGACCAGTTCCTGCAGCGTCTCGGTACGGATGAAGTCTCCCTCGTCACCATGCGCGGAAAGCAGGGCGTCCGTTTTCTCGATGGAACGGTTGTGCAGGGCCACCGTGTAACCGTTGCGGGCGAGATTGCGGGCGAGGTTCGCACCCATGACGGCAAGGCCGGTTACACCAATTTGTGCACTCAAGTTCTCTCCAGGGATGGTCGGGTGCCCGGTGGGCACGGGGCCGGCGCAGAAGAAGCGCGCCGTGTTCACGCTCCAGCCTATGCTTCTTCGCCTGCCTGCCGCCACATTGGCACGGGGCTCACCCGCCGGCTTCGTAGCCGTTGACCGTTGAGGCAACACCCTCCACGGCCTCGATCCCTTCCGGGAGGGTGGAATTCCGGGAGCTGAGCACAACGATGCTGTAGTCGCTGCCGCCGGTGCGGACAAAACCGGCGCTGCCCACGTTCCACGCGGCGTCGTCGTCCTGCAGCCAGCCGTTCTTCAGTGCCACTTCGGCACCGTAATCCTGAACCCCTGCACTGATACCCCAGTTCTGCTCCGGGCAGACGTTTTCCATCAGTCCGACGGCGAACTCCAGCAGGTCCGCGTCCAGCCAGTCGGCACCCTGTGCGGCGGTCCGGGCGATCCGCAGCTGGTCCTGAGCCGTGGTTTCATTGGCGCCCCAGGTTTCACCGGCTTCCGTATCCGAAACGCCGATGAGTTCGTAGGTTCGGTTCAGCTCCGTCCGGCCTCCCACCCGGCGGTATAGCTCGCTGGTGGCGCCGTTGTCGCTGTATTCGATCATCATCGCTGCCAGGTTCTCTTCCTCCGCCGTGAGGCTGCGCTGTTCCGCGGTCGCCTGCCGGACCAGTGTGAGGAGGATGGGAACCTTGACCAGGCTCGCTTCAAGGTAGCGGCCGTCCGGGTTATAGCTCCAGGAAGCGCCGGTACGGTTATCCTGGACGGCGACGGAGAAGTCCGCCCCGGTGTCCGCGGCCAGCTGTTCAAGCTCGGCGGCAACCGTCTCGGGCGGAGCCGCCGGTGTGGCAGCAATGCCCTCCGGGTCCGGGCCGGCGGACTCCGCCACCGGTGCCTCCTCCGGCCCGGCGCAGCCCGCCAGCAGGAGCAGTCCGGCCAGCACCGAGCAGACGGTCTTTTGCCCCTTCAATGACTCAGCCATTTCCCCCTTTGTCCTGTTTTGCCTTCTTCCGTTTCCCTCCTCGAGTGGAGGTCCTCTGGGTTAAACGACAAAAAACCGCCGTTACCTCCCGCATGTGCGGAAAATAACGGCGGCCTGTCTTGTGGGTCCTACCGGGATCGAACCGATGACATCCACGGTGTAAACGTGGCGCTCTACCAGCTGAGCTAAAGACCCGAAACATGTTGCCCGGCCGGGGGAAAAGTTTTCCGCAGGCCCTGCATCACGAGGAACTACGTTACCGCAAAACCGCGGCGGATGCCTAATCGGCGGTTTCCTGCGCCCCGGCCGGCAGGTCCGGAAGGTTTGCCGCCAGCCAGGTCAGGGCCGTACTGACCCCCATATCCAACTTGAGGGTTGCCAGCGGGTCCCCCCGGGTGGTCCCCCGGTTGATGATGACCACCGGTTTGCCGGCCTTCACCGCGTACCGGACGAACCGCAGCCCGCTCATCACGGTCAGTGAGGAGCCCGCGACCAGCAGGGCCCCGGCGTCGTCCACCATGGCGAAGGCCCGGGCCACGCGATCCTTGGGGACGTTCTCCCCGAAGTACACAAAGTCCGGTTTGAGCATTCCGCCGCAGACGGGGCAGTCCGCCACCACGAAGTCTTCGGTATCGGCAATATCGGCATCGGCGTCCGGGGCGATCCCACCGCCGAGCCGCGCCCGCTCGAGATAGCCGGGGTTCAGTTCCTGCAGCAGCCCGGCAACCTCCGACCGGGAAAAGCCCGAGCGGCAGTCCAGGCAGACCACGCGGTCGTAACGTCCATGCAGGTCGATGACGTTGACGCTGCCGGCGTCCGTGTGCAGCCGGTCCACGTTCTGGGTGATCAGGCCCGAGAGCAGTCCCCGCCGTTCCAGGTCCACGACTGCCGCGTGGCCGGGGTTGGGCTCGGCATGGCGCAGGTGGTGCCAGCCTACGTGGTTGCGGGCCCAGTACCGCCGGCGCAGGTCCTGGTCCCCGACGAACTGCTGGTAGGTAAGGGGGTTGCGCGGCGGCGCGTCGGGCCCCCGGTAATCGGGAATGCCGGAGTCCGTACTCAGCCCGGCACCGGTCAACAGTGCCAGGCGCCGCCCGCCCAGGTAGTCGACGGCGCGCTCGAGGAGCCGCAGTTCAGCCTCCGTGGGCGCGGGGACGGATTCGAGGGCGCCGCCGCTTGCAAAGCCCGTGAGTCCGAGGCCCGGGCGGGAGTTCTTCGGCTCCGGCTGTTCGCTCACAGTTCCTCCAAAGCGGTGCGGTACTGCTCGAGCGGGCGCGCGGCCCCCGGCTCGGAACGGATGCAGGCGCGGAGAACGCCTTCCCCGTCTATAACGAAGCTGGCCCGTGATGCGAGCCCCCGCCGGGCATCAAAGACACCAAAGGCGCGGGCCGCCGCCCCGTGCGGCCAGAAATCCGAAAGCAGGTCAAAGCCGAACCCTTCCTGCTCCGCCCAGGCTCGCAGGGTGTATTTCGAATCACACGAAACGGCCAGCAGGCGCACTCCGGCGTCGTCGAACAACGCACGTTCCGCCTGCAGTTCCGCGAGTTCACCGCGGCAGACCGAAGAGAACGCGAACGGAAAAAAGACCAGCACGACGCCGGAGCCCCGCAGACCGTCCAGCCGGACCTCTTCGCCGAACTGGTTGGGGAGGCGGAAATCCGGGACCGCAGCACCTGCCATGGGCAGGTGCGCAGTCACTTCTTGCGCCGGCTCACCAGGCGGGTGGCCGCCCAATCATCGGTGACGCCGGGGGACGTGGTGACGTGCAGCCCCGCCGTGGGGGCCGCTTCCTCGATGTCGGCCGGAGGAACGTAGCCGTCCCGTCCGGACTTCGGAGTCAGGACCCAGACCACGCCGCCGTCGTCGAGCGTGGTCAGCGAGTCCACCAGCGCATCCACGAGGTCTCCGTCGTCGGCCCGCCACCAGAGGATGACCCCGTCCACAACGTCGTGGTCCTCTTCGGTCAGGAGCTCGCCGCCGATGAGGTCCTCAAGGTCCTCGCGGAAGTCGAAGTCCACATCCTCGTCGTAGCCGTACTCCTGGACCAGGTCACCGTCCTTGAAACCCAATCTGCTCGCCACGTTTTCCTCAGTGACGGCCTCGGCCTCGCTCACTTCACTCCTCCTGGTTGACTGCATAAATACAAGGGAATCACACATTTGCCTGATCTGCGCGGTCTCAGTCTCAACGAAACACCTAAAACCCGCAGGCTTCAAGGGTTCGGGGACTGTACGCCGTCAGCGATGACTGCTGTGCAGGCTACGCATCGACGGCGGCTCGGGACTAGAGTGGAATACAAGGGGCGTGCTGGCGCGCATACGCGCAAGCGAAGATCCGGCGGACACCGGCCGGATTCCACAGAACAATGTCGCAGACACAATCTGTACATGAGAGAGGTTGGCCGTGGCCGCAGAAGACACAACGGACATCCTGAGCGGGTTAACAAACCAGCTGCCGGACCGTGATCCCGAGGAAACCGCAGAATGGATCGAATCGCTCGATGAGCTGATCCGTTCGCAGGGCACAGAACGTGCGCAGTACATCATGCGTTCACTGCTCCAGCGTGCCGGTTCCCAAAGCGTGGGCGTGCCGATGGTAACCACCACCGACTACGTCAACACGATCCCGGTTGATCAGGAACCTGAATTCCCCGGCGACGAGGAAACCGAACGGCGATACCGTGCCTGGCTGCGTTGGAACGCGGCCATCATGGTGCACCGGGCCCAGCGCCCGGGGATCGGCGTCGGCGGGCACATTTCTACGTACGCCGGAGCGGCGACCCTGTACGAGGTGGGCATGAACCACTTCTTCCGGGGCAAGGACCATCCGGGCGGCGGAGACCAGATTTACTTCCAGGGTCACGCCTCCCCCGGCATGTACGCCCGCGCCTTCCTCGAAGGCCGCCTGTCCGAAGAGGACATGGACGGCTTCCGCCAGGAGAAGTCCCGCGAGGGGCATGCCCTGTCCTCCTACCCGCATCCGCGCAGCATGCCGGATTTCTGGGAGTTCCCGACGGTTTCCATGGGCATCGGTCCCATGAACGCCATTTACCAGGCACAGTCCAACCGCTACCTGCAGAACCGCGGCATCAAGGACACCTCCGATCAGCACGTGTGGGCGTTCCTTGGCGACGGCGAAATGGACGAGCCGGAATCGCGCGGCCTGCTGCAGCTTGCAGCCAATGACAAGCTCGACAACCTGACGTTCGTGATCAACTGCAACCTGCAGCGCCTCGACGGCCCGGTCCGCGGCAACGGCAAGATCATGCAGGAACTGGAAGCCTTCTTCCGCGGTGCCGGCTGGAACGTCATCAAGGTTGTCTGGGGCCGCGAGTGGGATGACCTGCTCAGCCGTGACAAGGACGGCTCGCTGGTGGACATCATGAATGCCACCCCCGACGGCGACTACCAGACGTACAAGGCAGAGTCCGGCGGGTTCGTGCGCGAGCACTTCTTCGGCAAGAGCCCGGAGACCAAGGAACTGGTTGCCAACCTGACGGACGAGGAGATCTGGAACCTCAAGCGCGGCGGCCATGACTACCGCAAGGTCTACGCCGCGTACAAGGCCGCCATGGAATTCAAGGGCGCTCCGACGGTCATCCTGGCCCACACGGTCAAGGGCTACGGCCTGGGTACGCACTTCGAGGGCCGCAACGCGACCCACCAGATGAAGAAGCTGACCCTGGACGACCTGAAGGCCTTCCGCGACCACCTGCGGATTCCGATCAGCGACGAGCAGCTCGAAGCCGACCCGTACCAGCCTCCGTACTACAACCCGGGAGCGGACGCCCCCGAGATCAAGTACATGCTCGAACGCCGGCGCGAACTGGGCGGCAACGTCCCCGAGCGCCGGGTGAAGCACGAACCGGTCCACCTTCCGGACGAGAAGGCCTACGAAGTTGCCAACCGCGGCTCCGGCAAGCAGATGGCAGCCACCACCATGGCGTTCGTCCGCCTGCTCAAGGACCTGATGCGGGACAAGGAATTCGGCAAGCGCATTGTGCCGATCATTCCCGATGAGGCCCGCACGTTCGGCATGGACTCGTTCTTCCCCACGGCTAAGATCTACAACCCCAAGGGCCAGAACTACCTGTCCGTGGACCGGGACCTCGTCCTGGCCTACAAGGAGTCCCCGCAGGGCCAGATCGTGCACGTGGGTATCAACGAGGCAGGCTCGATCGCGGCCTTCACCGCGGCCGGCACCTCCTACGCCACCCACGGCGAGCCCCTGATTCCGGTCTACGTGTTCTACTCGATGTTCGGTTTCCAGCGCACCGCCGACTACATCTGGGCGGCAACCGACCAGATGGCACGCGGGTTCCTGATCTCGGCTACTGCCGGCCGCACCACCCTGACCGGTGAAGGCCTGCAGCACGCCGACGGCCACTCCCCGATCCTGGCCTCCACCAACCCCGCGGTGAAGACCTACGATCCGGCGTACGGCTACGAGATCGGACACATTGTCCGGCACGGCCTCGAGGAAATGTACGGCCCGGATTCCCAGGATCCGAACGTCATCTACAACCTCATGGTCTACAACGAGCCGATCCAGCAGCCCAAGGCCCCCGAGGACCTGGACGTGGAAGGCATCATCAAGGGCATCTACCTGCTTGCACCGGCAAAGATCGACGGCCCGCGCACGCAGCTGCTGGCCTCCGGCGTTGCCGTGCCGTGGGCCCTGGAAGCCCAGAAGCTCCTGGCCGAGGACTGGGGTGTCTCGGCCGATGTCTGGTCCGTGACTTCCTGGAACGAGCTCCGCCGCGACGGCCTTGCCGCCGAGGAGGAAGCCTTCCTTAACCCCGGCTCCGAGCCGCGGGTGCCGTTCGTGACCCAGCAGCTGGCCGGCGCCACCGGCCCGATTGTCGCTTCCACGGACTACATGAAGGCCGTCCCGGACCAGATCCGCCAGTTCCTGCCGAACGAGTTCGCCACCCTCGGTGCCGATGACTTCGGTTTCGCGGACACCCGTGCAGCTGCACGCCGGTACTTCAAGATCGACAGCCACTCGATGGTGGTGCGGGCACTTGAGATGCTCGCCCGCCGCGGTGAAGTCGATGCGAATGCCCCCAAGGAGGCAATCGAGAAGTACCACCTGCTGGATGTCAACGCCGGCACCAGCGGAAACGCCGGGGGCGACGCCTAGGCGTCCTGCCGGTTTTCCATCCCTCGGGAACCAAAAAGGAACCGCCGCATCTGCGGCGGTTCCTTTTTTGGCTGCCGCCCCGGCACGCGAAGACATTTCGTGCCGTTAGTTCGGAAACCACTCGTTGACAAAGGGACGCAGTCCCGCAGGCTGATCCAGTGCACCCGGGGCCCGGCCCACGGTGTCTTGGCTGCCGGTCCAGGCAGGCTGCGACCGTCGACGAAGGGACAACGATGTCCGCTCCAGTCCTCTCCATCCTGATTTTGGTGGCCATGTTCATCCTGGCCACCGTGTTGCCCCTGAACATGGGTGCGCTGGCCTTTGTGGGGGCCTTCCTGCTGGGCTTCGTGTTCCTTGGCATGAGCACCGAGGACATCCTGGCCAACTTTCCCGGCGGTTTGTTCCTGACGATTGTCGGGGTGACGTATCTGTTCGCCATTGCGCAGAACAACGGCACCATCGACCTGCTTGTGCGCGGTGCCGTAAAGCTCGTCGGCAACCGGGTGGCCCTGATTCCCTGGATCATGTTCGCCGTCACCGCCGTGATCACAGCCGTCGGCGCGCTGTCCCCGGCCGCCGTCGCGATCGTGGCACCGATCGCCCTGGGTTTCGCCGCCAAGAACAAGATCAACCCGTTGATGATGGGCATGATGGTCATCCACGGCGCGCAGGCCGGCGGATTTTCCCCGATCGCCGTCTATGGCGTCACGGTCAACGGCATCATCGCGGAGACGGACCTGGAGTCCAGCCCCTTTGCCGTCTTTATGTCGAGCCTGCTTTTCAACACCTTCATCGCGCTGATCCTGTTCTTCGTCCTCGGCGGCAGCAGGCTGCGCCGCAGCACCGCGGGTGCCTTCACGGAGCAGGTCGCGCAGGCCCGGATGAATCTCAGTGTGGCCGGCCGTCCCGACGTCGCCTTCAAGGGAACCGGTTCCGGCATCTACGGTCCACGGGATCCCGCCGGTGACGGGCTTACCGCCACGAAGACACGCAGCGAGACCCTCCCCCAGATTGCCACCATCGCCGGGCTGATCACCCTGGCCGTGGTTGCACTGGGCTTCAAGGTGGATGTGGGCTTCGTGTCCATCACCATCGCCATGGTCCTCGCCCTCGTCTCCCCGCAGGCGCAGAAAGGGGCAGTCAACAAAATCAGCTGGACCACTGTCCTGCTGATCTGCGGCATGCTCACTTTCGTCGGCGTCCTGCAGGAGGCAGGCACTATCGAGTATGTGTCCGACGGCGTTGCCGGCCTGGGCATGCCGCTGCTGGCGGCGCTGCTCATCTGCTACATCGGCGCCGTCGTGTCCGCCTTCGCGTCCTCAACCGCCATTCTTGCGGCGCTGATTCCGTTGGCCGTGCCGTTCCTTTCCTCCGGGGAGATCGGTGCCGTGGGCCTCATCTGCGCACTGGCCGTTTCCTCAACCATCGTGGATGTTTCGCCCTTTTCCACCAACGGCGCCCTGGTGCTGGCCAACGCCCCGGAGGAGCTGGACAAGGATCGCTTCTACAAACAGATCCTCGCCTACAGCGGCATCGTCGTAGTGGCGGGACCGCTGGTGGCCTGGCTGATCATGGTGGTCCCCGGCTGGCTCTAGCCCTACTCATCAGGAAAAGAGTTCCCCATGAGCACCGAATCCGCTTCCCGCGGTCCCCTCGACGGATATCTGGTCGTCGACCTCAGCCGCGCCCTCGCGGGGCCGCATGCCGGCATGATGCTCGCGGACCTGGGCGCACGCGTCATCAAGGTCGAAACCCCCGGGACCGGCGACGATACCCGCAGCTGGGGACCGCCCTTCGTCGGTCCTGGCGATGACCAGCAGGCCACCTACTTCCTTTCCTGCAACCGGAACAAGGAATCCATCGCCCTGGACCTGAAGTCCGATGACGGCGCGGCCGTCCTGCAGGACCTGGTCCTGCGGGCAGACGTGCTGGTGGAGAACTTCCGGCCCGGCGTGCTGGACCGGCTGGGCTTCTCTCCTGCCCGGCTGCACGGGCTCAATCCCGGGCTGGTTATCCTCTCCATCAGCGGTTTCGGCCATGACGGGCCCGAGGCCACCCGCAGCGGCTACGACCAGATTGTCCAGGGCGAGGCGGGGCTCATGTCGCTGACCGGGTCCGGGGCGGAGGATCCGCAGCGGGTGGGCGTCCCCATCGCGGACCTGCTCTCGGGTATGTATGGTGCCTTCGGACTGCTGGCAGCCCTGCTGGAACGCGAGCGCACCGGAAAGGGCCAGGTGGTCCGCACTTCGCTGCTGGCCGCCGTCGTGGGCGTGCATGCCTTCCAGGGCACCCGGCACACCGTAGCCGGCGAGGTCCCCGCGGCCCAGGGCAACCACCACCCGTCGATTGCCCCCTACGGCCTCTTCTCCTGCCGGGGCGGGAAGGTCCAGATCAGCGTCGGCAGTGAAAAACTGTGGGCTACCTTCGCCGCGGCATTCGGTATCGATGCTTCCCGCCCGGAGTTTGCCGGCAATGCGCAGCGGGTACGCAACCGGCAGGCGGTGATTGACACCATCGAGGAGGCCTTCGCTGACATGGAGGCCGAACCCCTGCTGGAAAAACTCCGGGCCGCCGGCATCCCCGCCGGAAAAGTGCGCACCCTGGACGAGGTGTATGGCTGGGAACAGGTCCACTCGCAGGGGCTGGTGGTCCATGTGGAGCATCCCGTCCTGGGCACCGTGGCCCTCCCCGGCCCGCCGCTGCGCTTTTTCGACGCCGGTCAGGGCACTGAAACCACTAACCGCTCCCACTCCGCCCCGCCCCTGCTCGACCAACATGGCAGCGGGATCCGCAGCTGGCTGGCCGGGCCGCAAGGAAGTGAAACGTGAGCGTGCAGGCGCAGCGCCGCCGGCTGGATGCCAGGGGGCTGCTCGAACTGGTTGTTGATCCGGGGTCCTTCAGCTCCTGGGACGCCCCGGTGTCCTACACCCCGCACAGCGAAGCGTACGAAAAGGACCTGGAAGCGGCCCGGCGGAAGACCGGTGAGGACGAATCCGTGCTGACCGGTGAAGGCCTCGTCCAGGGGCGGCGTGTGGCCCTGGTTGTCTGCGAGTTCGGGTTCCTGGGCGGCTCCATCGGAGTAGCCGCGGCGGACCGGCTGACCGAAGCCGTCGAACGCGCCACCCGGGAAGGGCTGCCGCTCCTGGCCGGACCGGCTTCGGGCGGCACCCGGATGCAGGAAGGCACCCTGGCTTTCCTGTCCATGGTCAAGATCACCGCCGCCGTCCGCCGTCACAAGGAAGCAGGCCTGCCCTACCTGGTCTACCTACGTCACCCCACCACCGGCGGGGTGATGGCTTCGTGGGGCTCACTGGGGCATATCACCGTGGCCGAACCCGGGGCGCTCCTGGGTTTCCTGGGACCGCGGGTCTATGCGGCGCTATACGGGGAACCGTTCCCGGAGGGCGTGCAGACCGCAGAAAACCTGAGGGACCACGGACTGGTGGATGCGGTGCTGCCCCCGGAAGAACTGGCCGGCACCGTCCACCGCGCCCTGTCCATGCTGATGCCCGGCCCGGCTCCCTCAGTTCCCGCTCCCACCTCCCTCCGCACCAGCCCGGAACGGGTTCCGGCCTGGGAGTCCATCAGCATTTCCCGCAACCGGCACCGTCCCGGCGTGCGCCAGCTCCTGCACTTCGGGGCCGCGGATGTGTTGCCGCTGAACAGTACGGGGCAGGGCGAAAAAGATCCCGGACTGATCCTGGCCCTGGCCCGTTTCGGCCGGACGTCCTGCGTTGTGCTGGGCCAGGACCGGCAGCGCGGACCGGAACAGGCCGCCCTGGGACCTGCTTCGCTGCGCGAGGCACGCCGCGGCATGCGGCTGGCCGAAGAACTGGACCTTCCGCTGCTTACGGTGATCGACACTGCCGGTGCGGCACTCTCCAAGGAGGCCGAGGAAGGCGGCCTCGCCGCGGAAATCGCCCGCTGCCTCAATGACCTGGTCGGTCTGGACTGCCCCACGGTCTCCGTGCTGCTGGGCCAGGGGGCGGGCGGCGGGGCGCTGGCGCTGCTGCCGGCGGACCGCAC
The DNA here is from genome assembly GCF_020907405.1 of Arthrobacter sp. zg-Y769. Classification (GTDB taxonomy): domain Bacteria; phylum Actinomycetota; class Actinomycetes; order Actinomycetales; family Micrococcaceae; genus Arthrobacter_B. Next base: position 5,506 of record NZ_JAJJOE010000006.1, on the reverse strand, counting down.
GGTCGCCGCCCAGCATGCCTGGCTGTCCTCGCTGCCGCCGGAGGGCGCCAGCGCCATCGTGTACCGGGACACCCTGCACGGTGCCCAAATGGCCGAGCAGCAGGGAGTGACGGCCTTCGCGCTGGCCTCCCACGGGATTGTGGACCATACAGTGGCCGAACTTCCCGATGCCGCCGCCGAGGCCCCGGCCTTCTGCCGGCGGATGGCCCGGGCCGTGGAATACGAGCTGGCATCACAGCGCACCGTCCCCGCGGCCGAGCGGCTGGCCCGGCGCACCGGGCGGTTCCAGCGGCTGGGGTCGGCGCTGTAGTGCCGCCGATACTGCCGGCCTAGCGAAGTTGTAGCCTTCACACAAAATAGCGGTTGAACGGTGCAGGCCGTAAGCTCGCAGGTATGCCAGTGCGTCCCCCTAAGTCCGCTGCCTCAGCGCCGCCCGAAGCAGACCAACCCACAGTCGAGCGACTGAAAGCGAATATCGGCAAGCTTTCGACCGCCACCCTGCAGCAGCTGGACATCTCCCTGCCCTGGTACCGGGGGCTGCGCCCGGACGAGCGCTCGGCGCTGGGCATGGTTGCGCAGAAGGGCATCGCGTCCTTCGTGAACTGGTACCAGCGTCCTGCCTCGCCCGCCTGGGTCCTCAGCGATGTCTTCGGTACCGCGCCGACCGAACTTACCCGTTCGATCAGCCTGCAGAAGGCCCTGCAGCTGATCCGGGTGGTGGTCCAGGTGGTGGAGGACCGGGTGCCGGAGCTTGCCGGCAGCGAAGTCCAGTCCAAGCTGCGCGAAGCGGTGCTCCGCTACTCCCGCGAGGTGGCGTTTGCCGCTGCGGACGTCTATGCCCGTGCGGCCGAAACCCGCGGCGCGTGGGACACCCGGCTGGAGGCACTCGTTGTCGATGCCATCCTGCGCGGCGAGAGTTCCGATGCGCTGCGCTCCAGGATCGCCGCCGTCGGGTGGACCTCGACGGCGCCCGTCACCGTGATGGTGGGCGGCTCCCCCGCCGAAGCCAATGCCACCTTCGTGAATGAACTGCGCCGGGCCACGGGCCGGCTGGCGGAAGACACCCTCGTCGGCATCCAGGGCGAACGGCTGATCCTGGTCCTGGGCGGCCTGGAAGACAAGGCGTTCTCCTACACCCGCCTGTCGGAGCTGTTCGGTCCGGGACCGGTGGTGTACGGCCCGCCGGCACTGTCGCTGGTCGAGGCCGGCCCGTCGGCCCAGGCCGCGTTCGCGGGGCTTACCGCCGCCCGCGCCTGGCCCGCTGCCCCCCGCCCGGTAGCCGCTGACGACCTGTGGCCCGAACGGGTAATGTCCGGAGACGACACCGCGCGCAAGGCCCTGGTGCAGAGCATCTATACTCCGCTGCTTGGTGCGTCCAACGGCCTGGCCGAAACCCTCAGCGCCTACCTTTCACTGGGCCATTCGCTGGAGGCCACGGCACGCGAACTCTTTGTCCATGCCAATACCGTCCGGTACCGGCTGCGGCGCGTCTGCGATGTCACCGGCTGGGACCCGATGCTGCCCCGGGAAGCCTTCGTGCTGCAGACAGCGCTGGTGGTCGGACGCCTGGCCCCCGCCGGAAAGGCAGCCCCCGAGAAGCCTGCCGCCCGGCTTTGAACCCTGTCCGTGTTCCGCCGTCGGCTTGTAGACTTCCTACAAAGCCGCCCGGGGAGCTTGGTCTACGCAAACACCCGGTACCGTCCCCTATGTTTGGAAAGCTGTATACGTGCTTGCAATCGCCTGCCCCGGCCAGGGGTCCCAAACGCCAGGATTCCTCGCGCCGTGGCTGGAACTGCCCGGCGTACGGGATCACCTTTCCGCACTGAGCGACGTCGCCGGGCTGGACCTGATTGCCCACGGCACGGTCTCCGACGAGGAAACCATCAAGGACACCGCCGTCGCCCAGCCCCTGATCGTGGCTGCCGGACTGATGGCCGCCCGGTTGCTGCTGGAGCCGGCGGCACTGACTTCCTCCACCGTCCTGGCCGGCCACTCCGTCGGAGAGATCACCGCCTCGGCCATCGCCGGTGCGCTTGGGGAACGGGACGCCCTGGTCTTCGTCCGGGAACGGGCCAATGCCATGGCACTGGCCGCAGCCGTCGAGCCCACCGGCATGAGCGCCATCCTCGGCGGGGATCCCGACGACGTCGCCGCCGTGCTGGAGGCAGCCGGGCTCACCGCGGCGAATGCCAACGGCGGCGGGCAGATCGTCGCGGCCGGAACGCACAACCAGCTCGAAGTCCTCACTGCCGCCCCGCCGGCCAAGGCCCGGGTTATTCCGCTCAAGGTCGCCGGAGCCTTCCACACTTCCCACATGGCCCCGGCAGTCACCGTGCTGGAAGCCCTGCGCCCTTCCCTTACCCCGCAGGCACCCCTGGCCACCCTGCTGTCCAACCGCGACGGCGCGGCAGTGGTGTCCGGCGACGCCAACCTGGACAGCCTCATCGCCCAGGTATCCCGCCCGGTGCGGTGGGACCTCTGCATGGAAAACATGATCGCCATGGGCGTGACCGGGCTGCTGGAGCTGCCGCCTGCCGGCACCCTCACCGGGCTGGCGCGCCGCGGCATGAAGGGCATTCCGACGCTGGCCCTCAAATCCCCAGAAGATCTAACCGCGGCCCGGGAGTTCATCCGTGAGCATTCCGGAACGCCGGCAACAACCGGAGAAGGTAACGCGTGAGCACGCCCACCCTGAAACAGTCACCCGTCAACGAATTCAGCCGGATCCACGGCATCGGAGCCTTCCGCCCCGACGTCATTGTCAGCAATGAGGATGTCTGCCAGTGGATCGATTCCTCCGATGAGTGGATCCGCCAGCGCACGGGGATCGTGACGCGGCACCGTGCGGACAAGGGCACGTCCGTGGTGGACATGGCCGAAGCCGCAGGCCGAGAGGCTTTGGAGAACGCCGGCATTGACGGATCCCAGCTGGGTGCGGTGATCGTCTCCACGGTGACCCATCCCTTCGCCACGCCGTCCGCCGCCACCCAGATCACCGAACGGCTGGGAGCAACGCCGGCACCGGCCTACGACGTCTCGGCTGCCTGCGCCGGGTACTGCTACGGCATTGCCCAGGCCGACGCACTGGTCCGCTCCGGTGCCGCCGACTATGTGCTGGTCATCGGCGTGGAAAAGCTTTCCGACTTCATCGACAACACCGAGCGCACCATCTCCTTCCTGCTCGGAGACGGTGCCGGCGCCGTCGTCGTCGGTCCCTCCGACACCCCCGGCATTGCGCCGTCCGTCTGGGGCTCGGACGGCAGCAAGTCAGGTGCCATCGGCATGACCCACTCGATGCTGGACGTGCGTGAACTCTCGCTCGCCGCCGAAGCCGACGGCGGCCTGGCCCCCGCGGACCTCTCCGCCCGGGAGACCAAACTCTGGCCCACCCTTCGACAGGACGGCCAGACGGTGTTCCGCTGGGCCGTATGGGAAATGGCCAAGGCGGCCCAGCAGGCGCTCGACGCCGCCGGGATTACCGCTGAGGATCTCTCCGCCTTCGTGCCGCACCAGGCCAACATGCGCATCATCGACGAGATGGCTAAGCAGTTGAAGCTGCCCGAGTCGGTCATCATTGCCCGGGACATCGCCGATGCCGGAAACACCTCCGCCGCATCCATTCCCCTGGCCACCTACCGCCTGCTGCAGGAGCATCCGGAACTGAGCGGCAAGCTGTCGCTGCAGATCGGCTTCGGTGCCGGCCTGGTGTTCGGCGCGCAGGTTGTTGTCCTCCCCTAGCCGCATTGCCCGCTGCTCCGGGGACACCGGCGCAGCCCACAGAACCACACCGCCCCGGCGGTTGGAATACCGGACCGGTCCCGTACCGGCACTACAAGAAAAGGAGCCAACATGGCTAGCAACGAAGAAATCCTGGCCGGCCTCGCCGAGATCGTCAACGAAGAGACGGGCCTGGCCCCCGAGGCCGTCGAGCTGGACAAGTCCTTCACCGATGACCTGGACATCGACTCCATTTCCATGATGACCATCGTCGTCAACGCCGAAGAGAAGTTCGGCGTGCGCATCCCGGACGAAGAGGTCAAGAACCTGAAGACCGTCGGCGACGCCGTGGACTTCATCTCCAACGCCCAGGCTTAACCCCACGGCGGCCGCTGCCAGGCGGCGGCCGCCCGGCGCCGCCGGCACCAGCACCAGCAACTGCTTCAAGAGAGTGAATCATGGCCCGCAAAGTAGTCATCACAGGACTCGGAGCGACCACGCCGATCGGCGGGGACGTTCCCACCATGTGGAAGAACGCACTGCAGGGTGTCTCCGGCGCCCGCACGCTGGAAGACGAATGGGTGGAGAAGTATTCGCTGCCCGTCACCTTCGCCGCGCGGGTCACCACTCCCGCTTCGGAAGTCCTTTCCCGCGTCGAAGCCAAGCGGATGGACCCCTCCACCCAGTTTGCCGTCGTCGCGGCCCGCGAGGCCTGGGCCGATTCCGGCCTCTCTGACATTGACCACGACCGGCTCGCCGTGTCCTTTGCCACCGGCATTGGCGGCATCTGGACCCTCCTTGATGCGTGGGACACCCTGCGCGAAAAGGGACCCCGGCGCGTGCTCCCCATGACCGTTCCCATGCTGATGCCCAACGGCCCGTCCGCCGCGGTCAGCCTCGACCTGGGTGCCCGTGCCGGTGCCCACACGCCCGTGTCCGCCTGTGCCTCCGGAACCGAGGCACTCCACCAGGGCCTCGAGATGATCCGCTCCGGCAAGGCTGACATTGTGGTGGCCGGCGGTGCAGAGGCCTGCATCCACCCGATGCCGCTTGCCTCCTTCGCCTCCATGCAGGCACTGTCCAAGCGCAACGATGATCCCCAGCGTGCCTCCCGCCCGTATGACAAGGACCGCGACGGCTTCGTGATGGGTGAGGGCGCCGGCGCACTGGTACTCGAAAGCGAAGAGCACGCCCTGGCCCGCGGTGCCCGGATCTACGCCGAGCTGGCCGGCACTGCCGTCACCGCCGACGCGTACCACATCACCGCGCCGGACCCCGAGGGCCTCGGCGCCACCCGTGCCCTGAAAGCCGCCCTCTTTGATGCGCGGGCACAGGCCGAGGACGTTGTCCACGTGAACGCGCACGCTACGTCCACCCCGGTAGGCGACAAGCCGGAATACACGGCACTCAAGGCCGCCCTGGGCAGTGCCCTCGACGGTGTGGCCGTATCCGCCACCAAGTCACAGATGGGACACCTCCTGGGTGCCTCCGGTGCAGTCGAAGCCGTTCTGACGGCTTTGGCGGTCTACGAACGCCAGGCACCGGCAACCATCAACCTGGACAACCAGGATCCGGAGATCCCGCTCGACGTCGTAACCTCCAGCCGTCAGCTGCGCGGCGGCGATATTGTGGCGCTGAGCAACTCCTTCGGCTTCGGCGGGCATAACGCCGTCGCCGTGCTGCGCAGCCACTAACCGGTCCGCAACGAAACAGGCGTGCGGGGCCCCCCGGGGCCCGCCGGCCCGGGGTGGTACCCCCACCGCCGGGGGTGGGCAACACCCCCCGGGGT
>NZ_JAJJOE010000005.1 GCF_020907405.1 Arthrobacter sp. zg-Y769 | reverse complement strand
TCCCCCGGGGCCCGTGCGCCCCCCCCCCTACCGGCCCCCCACCCACCCCGGCGGCGGGCCCCGGGGGGCCCCGCACGCCTGTTGTAGTTCCAGCTACGGAGTTTTGAGGAACTAGCCGACCTGGTGCAGCCAGCGGACGGGGGCGCCGTCGGCCGCGTGCCGGAACGGCTCGAGTTCGTCGTCCCAGGCCTCGCCCAGGGCGAGTGACAGCTCGTGGTAGACGGCGGAAGGATCGCCGGCACCGTTTTCGTACGCATAACGGACGCGGTTCTCGGAAATCATGATGTTGCCGTGCACATCGGTGGCGGCATGGAAGATGCCCAGCTCGGGGGTATGGGCCCAGCGGCTGCCGTCGGCGCCGGCACTCTGTTCCTCCGTGACCTCGTACCGCAGGTGCGCCCAGCCACGCAGGGCGGACGCAAGCAGTGACCCGGTGCCCTGCGGCCCGGTCCATGCAATTTCGGCCCGCAGCATCCCCGGCGCAGCCGGCTGAGGGGTCCACTGAAGATCCGTTCGCTTTTCCACGACGGATCCGATGGCCCACTCGATATGGGGGCACAACGCGGAAGGGGCAGAGTGCACAAACAGTACGCCGCGCGCCATCACAACAGACATTCCATCCTCCATAGCTGTAGGTACGTCTTCCCCAACGACCTGCTGCTGTATGGACGGATATCGAGCCATATGTGTCCGCTGTCCCTCATTGTGCCGTAAGTTACGCAGATGCGCCAATGTATCCTTTTGTGCCTCTCCGGCGCGGAGATTCAGGGCAAGTCCTCGAGCTGCTCAGGCGCGCGGGTGGGCCTGGCTGTAGCTCTGGCGCAGCCGGTCCACGGACACATGCGTGTAGAGCTGGGTGGTGGCGAGCGACGAGTGGCCCAGGATTTCCTGGACGGCACGCAGGTCCGCACCGCCGTCGAGCAGGTGGGTTGCCGCCGAATGGCGCAGCGCGTGAGGGCCGGAGGCGGAAGTATCCGGAAGTGCTGCCAGGAGGTCGGCAACGACGCTGCGGACCTGGCGCTGGTCCACCCGTCCGCCCCGCTTCCCCAGGAACAGTGCCGGACCGCTGTCCCCGGTAGCCAGCCCCGGGCGGCCTCGGCGCTGCCAGTCATCCACTGCGAGCGCAGCCGGCAGGCCGTAGGGAACCGTGCGTTCCTTGTTGCCTTTGCCCAGCACGGTCAGTGTCCTGCGGTCCGGATCCAGGTCGTCGACGTCCAGCCCGGCCAGCTCCCCCACGCGGATGCCCGTCGCGTAGAGCAGTTCCACCATCGCGCGGTCCCGCAGGGCCATGGGGTCGCCCTCGGCGGCGGCCGCCTGCAGGGTTTCGAACAGGTCATCCAGCTGGCTGCTGCGCAGCACGCCGGGAAGGGTCTTTTCCTTCTTCGGTGCCTTCAGCCGCAGGGCCGGGTTCTCGGTGATCAGTTCCTCGCGCAGCGCCCAGTTGGTGAAGCTGCGGGCCGTGGCCGCGCGGCGGGCCAGCGTCGAACGGGCCTGCCCGGCGGCGCTGAGTTCCCCCAGCCAGCCGCGCAGGACGCCCAGGTCCAGGTCCCGAAGCGAGGCCGCCCCGGCGCCCAGCGCGTAGTCGAGGAGTTTCGACACGTCCGACTCATACGCCCGGACGGTGTGTTCCGACCGTCCCCGCTCCGCCGTCAAATACCGGCAGAAGCCTTCCAGGGCGGAACGGAATTCCGCCGGCCACTCCGTGCTGGTTCCTTTTGACATCACCTCCCTACTGTTCTCTGTTTGCCTCTGCCGTTCAAGCAGGCACGCTGTCGGCACGCAGGCAGTTGCGCCGCAGGTGCTCTGTCTGGGGTGCCTGCTCCAGTTCCAGGAGGTACCGCTTCGCGTCGACCCCTCCCGAGTATCCGGTCAGGGCCCCACGGGACCCGACCACGCGGTGGGTGGGGACAACCAGGTTCAGCGGGTTGTGGGCCAGTGCAGCGCCTACGCTTCGAGCCTTGGCTGCATCGCCGAGCAGGACCGCCAGCTGCTTATAGCTTGCCGTCCGGCCGTAGCCGATGCCCGCGACCTCCTCCCATACCCTGCACTGGAATTCGGTTCCCTGCGGACTGGTGTCGACGGTGAAGCAGCAGCGAGTGCCTTCGAAGTACTCCGTCAGTTGCCGTTCGACTTCTTCGAACCCCTCCTCAGCCGCGATGCCGTAAGGTGTCCCTGCTCCTGCGGGTGGCTGAGGCCGCCCGAGCCGGACTGCGGTCAAGACGCCGTCCAAGGCCACGAGGGTGAGCACCCCTATCGGGGAGGTGACTATCTTGTGGGTGATCATGATGATGTCCTTCCTAGGTGACACGGGTTGTAGATAGGTCCTTGCTGCTAGCGCCGGCCGCGGTGCCACCGATCGGCACCGGACCGGACGGCGAGTCCTTCCAGTTCCAGCCGAGCCAGTCCGGCGCGCACCCCCGGCGGAGACAGTCCTGCAACTACGGCCAGTTTTTCGACGGTGGTTCCGCTGCGCACGGGGAGCGCATCCAGCAGGAGCAGGTCTTCCACGGCCAGTCCGTCGTGGTCTGCCCGGTGATTCCCGGCCCGGTCACCGGGTCCGTCCGCTTCTCCCGGCCGGTCATCACCGTGCTGTCCGGAATCTTCGCGTCGGGAAGCGTCCAGCGGCCCGGCCAGGCCGGCCACTTCCTGGGCATCGGTCACACAGACGGCGCTGCCGTCGCGCAGCAGCCGATGGCAGCCGGCGGAGTTGGCCGAGTACACGGATCCGGGCACGGCTCCGACTTCCCTACCCAACCCGGCGGCATGATGGGCAGTGTTCAGCGCGCCGGACCTCCACCGGGCCTCCACCACCACGGTGACGGCACTCAGCGCAGCAATGATCCGGTTCCGTTGCAGGAACCTCCAGCGGGTGGGCGCCGATCCCGGCGGCACTTCGGACAGCAGGAGTCCGCGGGCCGCGACGGTGCGCAGCAGCTCTTCGTTGCCGGCCGGGTAGAACCGGTCCGCTCCGCATGCCATTACCGCGATGGTGGCCATGGAATCCGCCGGCACAGAAGCCAGCGCAGCACGGTGTGCCTGGGCGTCGATTCCGTAGGCACCTCCGGAGACGACGGTGCACCCCCGGTTGGCCAGGCCCGCCGAGATGTCGCCTGCGATGGACAACCCATAGCCGGTGGCGTCCCGCGACCCAACCACAGCCACTGTCCGGTCCAGTACCGGCAGACCTCCATCCAGGTCTCCCCTCGTCCAGAGGCACAAGGGCATTTCCAGCTGCAGATGGCGCAATGACTCTGGCCAACGGAGATCCTCCGGTATCAGAAGCTCCCCGCCCAGGCGCCGGATCGTGTCCAAGTCCCGCTCCGGGGCCAGATCCGCCACCCGCGGCGCCCAGCGTTTCAGCCCTTCCGCCAAGGCACCGGGCGCTCCGTTGCCGCCCGGGGACAGGGACCGCGCCGTTTCGGCGGCAACATCCGGCGCTGCCGCCACCGCCCCGGTGGCGACCTTCAGCGCCTGGACCGGTCCCGCTGCCGCCACAAGGGCAAGGCCCACGGCGTCCGAGGGTTCGAACAGCCTGGACAACGCGGCCCGTGCGAGAAGCACCTCATCGAGACTCATGCGGCTGCTCCCTGCCGCCGGAAAGCCAGGGCCTGTCCGACGTCGTCGGCGTCCGGGCTTCCATGCCCGCCAAGGTCGGCGACGGTCCAGGCTACACGCAGTACCCGGTCGTATCCGCGCGCGGTCAGCAGCTGGCGGTCCATGGCCCGATCCAGGGCTGCGGTTGCCTTGCTCGACGGCCGCAGGCTGTCCCGCAGCAGGGTGCCGGGAACCTCGGCATTGGTTTCGCAGCCCAGCGGCTGCAGCCGGTCCCGTTGCAGCCGCCGTGCCTCCTGCACCCGTGCCGCCACCGTGGAGCTTGCCTCAGTAGCCTCTTCGGCGAAGTAGTCGAGCAGGGAGACCCGCTGGACGGAGAGCTGCAGGTCCACCCTGTCCAGGAGCGGACCGGACAGCCGGCTGAAATACCGGCGCCGCTGCGTGGAGGTGCAGGTGCACTCGATGCCTTTGCCGGTTGCGAGTCCGCAGGGGCAGGGGTTGGCGGCAAGGACCAGCTGGAAGCGTGCGGGATACACGGCCGTTCCCGCCGCCCGGTGCAGGACCAGCTTTCCGCTCTCCAGCGGCTGGCGCAGACCGTCCAGGACACGCCTCTCGTACTCCGGCGCTTCATCGAGGAACAATACGCCGCGGTGGGCCCGGGACGCGGCTCCGGGGCGTGGGATGCCGGACCCGCCGCCGATCACCGCTGCAGTGGACGCGGTGTGGTGCGGACTCTCGAACGGGGGCCTGCGGAGCAGCTGGCGGCAGGGGCGTCCCTGCCAGGCCAGGGAATGGATGGCGGTGACTTCCATTGCCTGGTCGTCGGGAAGGTCCGGCAGGATGCCCGGCAACCGCTCAGCCAGCATGGTCTTTCCGGCTCCGGGCGGCCCGGTCATCAGCAGATGGTGTGCTCCCGCCGCGGCAACCTCGACGGCGAACCGGGCCTCTGCCTGCCCGGCCACGTCCGCCAGATCAGGAACCCGGGCGGACCCGTCCGGGTTTTCTCCTGCCGCTTCGTCCTCCGCCATGCGCATCACCGGCGGCGGAAAGTTCAGCAGCTCAGGGTCGGCACCAAGGTCCGCTGCCACCTCGGCCAGGCAGGAATAACCACGGACCCGTGCTGCAGGAACCAACGCAGCTTCCTCGGCATTCTCCGTGGCCACAACGATGTCCGTGTACCCGGACGCAACCGCAGCCATCACTGCCGGCAGGACTCCGCGGATTGGCCTAAGCCTGCTGTCCAGGCCGAGCTCAGCCAGGAAGACACACCGGCCCGGACTTCGCAGTACCCCGCCGGCACAGAGGGCAGCGACGACAATCGCCAGGTCAAACCCGGAGCCGTGCTTGGGTACGTCAGCCGGCATGAGGTTCACGGTGATCCGGCGCCGGCTCAGCGGCAGCCCGGCGTTCTTTGCCGCGGACTTCACCCGGTCGCGGGCCTCATTGAGGGAGGCGTCCGGCAGCCCCAGCAGGATGAAGGACGGCAGGGACTGCTCGATGTCAGCCTCGATCTCGACGATCCTGCCCCGCAGGCCGACCAGCCCTACACCGTAGGTACGCCCCAGCCCCATCAGGAAATCCCCCTCAGGTGCTCAACCACCGGCGGGTTGGCGCCGTCGTCGAGTATCGAGACTGCGTCGATCCGGCGGTGGGTGAAGTAGCGGCTGTTGGCCCTTGCCCAGGCTCCTGCCAGCAGATAAAGACGGGCGACCTTGTCTTCCCCGATCGCTTCAAAGGGGTGACCGAAGTTCAGCGAGGAGCGCGTTTTCACTTCGACCACCACCAGGGTGGCCCCGTCCACCGCAACCAGGTCGATCTCGCCCTCCGGACACCGCCAGTTCCGGTCAATGATCCGTAGCCCTGCCTCGGTCAGGTACCGCGCCGCCAGTTCTTCTCCGCGGCTTCCCAGAATGTCTTTGGCTTTCATGTCCACCACGTTGGCTGAAGCCGGCCGGGCCGGCCACCCGGGAACTACCGGCTTGTGGAGGAGGTTTCCGCCGCGGCGCACCGGACCCTGAGTGTGGAGGAGCAGAAGTTCAGGCAAGTCCCCCGTTGGCGTAGACCACCTGGCCGTTGACCCAGCGCCCCGGCCCGGCCAGGAAGGCGACGGTTTCGGCGATGTCTTCGGGCCGGCCCAGGCGCCCTAGCGGCGCCGCCTCAGCCAGCCGGGCAATGGTGGCCTCCTCCTTGCCGTCCAGGAACAAGGCAGTAGCTGTCGGCCCCGGCGCCACCGCGTTGACCGTGATGTCCCGTCCACGCAGTTCCCGCGCCAGGATCAGCGTCATCCCCTCCACAGCCGCCTTGCTGGCCGCATAGGCGCCGTAGCCGGGGTATTGGGTGCGCCGGACCGTCGTTGAGAAGTTTATGATCGCTCCACCCGCTCGGACCCGACGAGCCGCCTGCTGAGAGACCACGAACGTTCCCCGGATATTCGTGTGGTGCATCCGGTCCAGGTCCGCCAGGTCCAGCTCCGCGATGGGGGCAAGGAGCATGATGCCGGCGGTGTTGACGACCACGTCCAGACCGCCGAAGGCTGTCTCGACGGCGTCGAACACGGCAGCCATCGCCGGCTCGTCTCCCACATCTCCGCCTACGGCCAAGGCATGTCCGCCCCCGGCGGCTATGTCGGCTACGACCCCGTCTGCTGTCGATCGGTTCCGTGCGTAGTGCACACCCACCGAATAGCCGTTCAACGCGAGCCGTCGGACCACAGCCGCTCCGATCCCGCCGGATCCTCCGGTCACCAGGGCAACCCGTCCCGCAGTATCCATGACGCTCTCCTCGCTGGTCCTAGGCAGGACCTTAGCGTTTTGAATGTCCGGGGTACACCACCGGCGCCATATGGCCAAGGGGCAGGTGGACGCCCGAGCGGAATTTGAGCGGGTCTTGTCGGGAAACTGCGCCATTCCGTAGGGGAACGCTGAGACGGCCCGGACAGGATAGCGACGCTAACGCCCATGTTCGACTCACGTAAAGGACATCATGCAAAACCGCAAGCGAAATACAACCGCTGTCGTGGCAGGATTTGCAGCCTTAGCTGGGCTGTCGATTGTCACCGGTGCACCGGCTTTGGCCACCGCCGTGCCGGCGACCGGGAACACTGTCCCAACCACGCCGCCGAGCGCTTCGCCCTCGACGGGGGTTTCCGTGACGGAAACAGGCATCTACCTGTACCGGAAGGTACACGCGCAGAAGCCGGCCGCCTGGGAGAACTCGGGTGAACAAACCTTCCTGGCCAAGCAGCCCGGACATCAGTGGTTCACCGATGTAACGTCCCTGGTCCCTTCAGTTCCGTTCGAGGTATGTGGTCCCGGCTGGGCTGTCCAGCAAGACGTACTCGAGTTTGAAGACAGTTATGAGTGGCCGCAGAACCTCCGCTACCCCGAGCCCTTCCCCGGGAACCCCAAGCTGAAGGCCTCCCAGCATCAGGAGCTTGAGGATCTGATGACGGTTCCCGATTGCGGAGACAGGTCCACACCGGATCCCGAGGACAGCCCGACGCCGACACCGACGCCGGAGCCTACTGATCCCCCGTCCGAACAGCCGACCCCGACGCCAACCCCCACGGACACCACGACGCCGACACCGACCCCGACTCCAACGGACACCCCGGCAGGCTCGGTGACGCCGGCACCAACCCCGACACCCACGGACGCCCCGTCCGAAACCCCGGCAGGCTCGGTGACGCCGCCCGCAGCGAACACTCCCCCGCCTGCCCCGGTCACCTCGGCCCCCGGGGTCCAGGTCGCAGGCAGCCCCAGCCCTCGGGTACCTGATGCAGGATTGGCCCATACGGGTATGAACGGAACCTGGCTTGCCGCCGCCGGCGCAGCCATCCTGGCTGTGGGAGCGGCACTGGTGGTGATTGCCCGCCGCAGGAAGGCCTAAGCCCTCACCTGCAGGTGTACCCCGGACACCATCAGTGCCCGGGGTACACCACCGGCATCGGCTGCAGCGTCACGGATTCCAGCGGCAGCGACGGCAGGGCGCCCGCAAAACCCCGCGCCAGGGAGATGTGCGGTCGCAGGGTCGAGGCAAACATGAGGTTCGGGTCCGCCGCCATGAAGGCCTCGGTCCCGGAAACCCCGCACGCGGCCAGGAAATCCACCAACGCCGCGTGCAGCTCTCCATGCAGTGCAGTGAGTTCAGCCGAGGGCAGGTATTCCACCACGAGGGTCGATCCCCTGGCGCCGAACCCGGCGAATCCCACCGGCTCCAGCCGGAACGTGGCCGCGGGCAGCAGCGCTTCGGTCCGGGCGATGTATCCGGCGAGCAGCCGCTCGTAGGCCGGCAGGGAAATGCCGGTTTCCGTGCTGATCACCCGGTACACGTCCAGCACCTTGCCGAAATGGATCAGGGTTCCGTGCAGCTGCCGCCGCGGCACCAGCCGGGTGCCGGGGGGAAGCGCCTGCTGCAGGGACAGCAGGTGGGCCAGTGACGGAGCGTCGGGCTGCATCTGCGCATACAGGCGGAGGTTGGCATCGAAGCCGGGCCGGGATTCGGGCATGTTGAAAGTCTAGGCCGGAGCAACCGCAGCTAGGCTGTCGGGATGGCTTTCGAGATTCCGCTGCTCTCCGATGACACGCTCCTGCTCCGCCAGCACACCGCGGCCGACCTCGACGCCGTGTACACCCGCTGCGTTGACCCCGTATCGGTCCAATGGACCACCATTCCGCTGGATTACACGCCGGACATGGCGCAGGAGTACCTGGAAACCGTCTCGGCGCCGCAGGACAACGCGGTGTCCTGGGCGCTCGACGTCGCAGGCAGCTATGCCGGGACCATCGACCTGCGCTTCGAGGGCGCTGCCTCCGGGTCACTGGGGTTCGTCACGTCACCGGAATACCGGGGACGCGGCCTGATGTCCCGCGCGGTCCGGCTGGCAGTGGTCCATGCCTTCGAGGACCTGGACTGGGACGTGGTCACCTGGAAGGCAAATGCGGGAAACACCGGCAGCTATAAGACGGTCTGGCGCTGCGGTTTCCCGCAGCCGACCGCGGTTCCCTACCTGCTGAACCACCGGGGAACAATGGTGGAAGGCTGGATTTCCAGCCTCGGCCGGAACGAGGCCCGGGAACCGTCAGGCAGTTGGGCGGATGCCGTACAGGCACTCCCCTCAGTGCCCGCGAACGCGGGGTAACCGCTAGAGTTCGTCCGCCTTGGGCAGCGTCAGGTCGTCGTTGCGGGTCAGTTCCTCCACGTTGACGTCCTTGAACGTAATCACGCGTACGCTTTTCACGAACCGGGCGGACCGGTAGACGTCCCAGACCCACGCATCCTGCAGCGTGAGGTCAAAATAGATCTCGCCGTCGGCGGACCGCGCCTGCAGGTCAACATGGTTGGCCAGGTAAAAGCGCCGTTCGGTTTCCACCACGTAGCTGAAGAGGCCTACGACGTCGCGGTACTCCCGGTACAGCTGGAGCTCCATGTCCGTTTCATAGTTCTCAAGGTCTTCGGCGCTCATGTTCCTATCATCCCCCAACTGTGCTTAAGTCGTCTTCCGGTTCCAGCGCCGGGTTGCCCGGGCGGGGCTTTGATCCCAGCCGCCAGGACATACGGTGCAGCGGCGTGGGTCCGTGGACGTCGATGGCCGCGCGGTGCGACTCGGTGGCGTAACCCTTGTTGATCTCCCACGAGTAGTGCGGGTTCGAAGCGGCAAACTCTACCATCATGGCGTCGCGTTCCACCTTCGCCAGCACGCTGGCGGCAGCCACGCTGAGGCACTGCATGTCCGCCTTGATCCGGGTGTGCACCGGTGCGGTGCATCCTCCGGCCGGTTCGTCGGGATCGTCGAATAGGCTGCCCTGCCGCTCGGGCGAGAGCCAGTTGTAGTTGCCGTCCAGGAGCACGACGTCGGGGCGCAGCGTCAGGCAGACCTGGTCCCACGCGCGCGTCCCGGCAAGCCGAAGGGCGACGGTCAGCCCGTGCAGGTCGATCTCGGCGGCACTGGCATGGCCGACACCCCAGGCCGGGGCCCATTTCTTGATCTGCGGAACGAGCGCGTTCCGGTCCGCCACGGAGAGCAGCTTGCTGTCCCGCACCCCCTTGAGCGAACGTACGGTGGCCAGGTCCACGGCCACCATCCCCACGGATACCGGCCCGGCCAGGGCGCCGCGGCCGACTTCGTCGCACCCGGCCAGGATCCGGTGGCCCGCGGCCGAGAAGGTTCGTTCGTACCGCAGGGTGGGGGGCTTAGCCGTGGAACTCACTTGCTGTCGCTCGGTTCCGGGACGTTTTCGAAGACCTCGGGATAGCTGCTGACCCCGCCCACGCGGTTCAGCGGCCACGCGGTAACTACGGCCTTGCCCTCTATGTCCGCCACGTCCACGAAGCCGCCGCCGTCGCCGTACTGGTGTTCGCGGGAATCCGCCGACGCATTGCGGTGGTCGCCCATCACCCAGACCTTGCCCTCCGGGACAACCACATCAAAGGGGACGTCGGAGGGGGCAGCCCCGGGGTAAAGATAGGGCTCGTCCAGGGGTTCGCCGTTGACGGTGATCCTGCCGTCGGCATCGCAGCAGACCACGTGGTCACCTTCGGTGCCGATGACCCGCTTGACCAGGTGCTGCTGGGACTCGTCCGGGAGCAGGCCCACGAAGGTCAGGCCCTCCCGGATCGGATTCGTTTCCTTCTCCGCTGTCTGCGGCAGCCAGCCCTTGGTGTCCTTGAAGACCACGACGTCGCCGCGGTTCAGGTCCATCGGCTCGGGGACCAGGAGGTTGACGAAAATGCGGTCGTTGATTTCCAACGTTTCCTCCATGGACCCGGAGGGGATGTAAAACGCCCGGAAAAGGAAGGTTTTGATCAGGAAGGACAGCACCAGGGCTATCACTACGATCGTGAGGACTTCGCGCAGCCACGAGCCGAAACCCCGCTTTTTCTCCTTCGGGTCCTTCGAGTGCGCTGCGTGGTCCCGCTGTTCCCCGGAGCCGGGCGTCCCGTCGCGGGGCTGGTCCGGTTGGTGCGACATTGCGTTTCCTCTTATTTCTCCGTGTTCCACTCGGCTCCTAAGGATAGCCGGTCAATATTGGTACCGCGTTCGAGCGGCCAAAGAATCCGCTGGGCCTGTCCGATGACCCGTTCCGTGGAGATCAGGCCGCCGCCGGGAGCCCCCAGCAGGGAGCGGGAATCCGCTGAAACGGACCGGTGGTCCCCCATCAGCCACAGCCGGCCTTCGGGAACGATGACGTCGAAGGCGTGGTCGCTGGGAGCGTCTCCAGGGTAAACGTACGGCTCGTCCACGGGAGCTCCATTGACGGTAATCCGGGGATCCCCGTCGGTGCAGCAGCTGACCCGGTCCCCCGCCACGCCGATGACCCGCTTGACGTAGACCGTCTCGCTGCCGGCCAGGCCGAGCCAGCGTCCCACGGTGACGGCGGCGTCGGCCACTGCCGGACGCCCGCTGTGCAGGGGCGCCAGCGAACCCCGTCCGTCGAACACCACCACGTCCCCGCGCCCGATCTCCTCGGACGCGTACGCGGTCCGGGAGACGAGGATCCGGTCGCCGGGTTCCAGCAGCGGCTGCATGGAATCGGAGGGGATGTAGAAGACATCGAACAGGAAGGCCCGGACGAGCGCGGCCAGGATCACGGCGGCGGCAAGAGCACATAGCACAAAACGCCAGCCCACAAACCGGGGCCGGCGTTTCGTGTGCTTCGCGGAGGGACCCCCGGAGGCGGATGCTGCAGTCAAGTAAGTTACTTGGCGGGACGGAAGTCGCGCTTTTCCTTGATCTTGGCTGCCTTGCCGCGCAGATCGCGCATGTAGTACAGCTTCGCGCGGCGGACATCGCCCTTGGAGACAACCTCGAGCTTGTCGATAACCGGGGAGTGTACCGGGAAGGTACGCTCCACGCCGACACCGAAGCTGACCTTGCGGACCGTGAAGGTCGCGCGGAGGCCGTCGCCCTGGCGCTTGAGCACGAAGCCCTGGAAGACCTGAACACGGGTGTTCTTGCCTTCGATGATGTTTACGTGAACCTTGACCGTGTCACCGGCGCGGAACTCGGGGATGTCCGTACGCAGGGAAGCTGCGTCAACAGAATCTAGGATGTGCATTGTTTATCACTCCTGGTGAACGCCACAGGTCATTCACTTTGGTAACGGCAGCAAGAATGCGCCCAAACTGCGGGCTGCACGGATGCTGTCGAAGTTAGTAGACCGGCAGGTCCGAGGATGGATTGCCGGTGTGTCCTTATCTGTTGGCCGCGTTCCCCCTGTGGCAGGTACGGACCCAGATGACACAACTCCCCATTTTGCCATACGCATCGGAACGGCACCAATCCGCCGCTGCGCTCAGGCGGGCGGACAGACCCTGCCGTCACGGATTTCATAACCCAGTGCCGCCAGGGTGGCCCGATCGGCCTTGTCCAGCGTCGCGGCGTCGAGCTTTTCGATCAGGTCGGGCCGGCGGTCGGCCGTGCGCCGCAGCTGTTCGTCCCGCCGGAACCGGGCGATCTTCCCGTGGTTGCCGCTGAGCAGGACCTCCGGAACGGGACGCTCGCGCCAGGCGGACGGCTTGGTGTAGACCGGGTATTCCAGCAGCCCGTCCGAGTGGGATTCCTCGACAAGGGACTCGGGGTTGCCGACGACGCCGGGCACCAGCCGCCCCACGGCCTCGACCATGGCCAGCACGGCCACTTCGCCGCCGTTGAGCACGTAGTCGCCGAGGCTGACAGGGCGGACATCGAAGCGTTCCCCGGCCCATTCCAGGACCCGTTCGTCGATTCCCTCGTAGCGGCCGCAGGCGAAGACCAGGTGCTTCTCCTCCGCCAGCTCGTAGGCCATTGCCTGGGTGAAGACGGCGCCGGCGGGTGAAGGGACAATCAGGACCGGCCGCTCGTCGCCGTCACCGGCAACCGCATCAAGCGCGGCAGCCCAGGGCTCCGGCTTCATCACCATGCCCGCTCCCCCGCCGTACGGGGTGTCATCCACGGTGCGGTGCCGGTCCGTGGTGAAGTCCCGCAGGTCATGGACGGCCAGTTCCAGCAGGCCTTCCTGCCGGGCCTTGCCGATCAGGGACAGCTCCAGGGCGGCCAGGTACTCAGGGAAAATGCTAACGACGTCGATACGCACTTACTGTCCGGCTTCCTTTGTTTCAGCCGGCGCGGCGTCCTTTTTGTCCTCGGGCTTATTCAGCTCGAAGAGCCCGTCCGGCGGAGTCAGCAGCACATAGCCGTCTTCGATGTTCACCTCGGGGACGATCGCCTCCACGAAAGGCACGAGGATTTCCTCGCCGCGGCTGTCCTCGACCACCAGCAGGTCCTGGACGGTGAGGGTGCGCAGGCCGCTGACAGTGCCGACGACGTCGTCGCCCACCCGTGCCTTCAGGCCCACCAGTTCGTGCTCATACCAGCCTTCGTCGTCGTCGTCCTCATCAACCGTTTCGGTGTCGATGAACAGCTTTACGCCGCGCAGTTCCTCAGCTCCGTTGCGGTCGGTGATTTCCTCGAAGCCAAGCAGCAGGATGTCCTTGTTCCAACGGGCGCTGATCACCGTCAGCGGGCCCTTGCCGGCCGGCTCAACGGTGAGTTCGGTGCCGGGGACAAAGCGGTCTTCCGGTGCGTCGGTCAGCACCTGGACGGTCACTTCACCGCGGATGCCGTGCGGCTTGCCGATGCGTGCCACCTGTAACTGCATGGAATCTCCTCTGTGGGGTTTCGTCGTCCGGATTGGCCGGTGCCTGAAAAAAATCCGGCCCCTTCACCATTATCTGGTGTCGGGGCCGGATCCTGTGTACTGCTTTTACTGCTCTACTTCCGGTACTGCAGTGAAGAACTGTTTGCTTCCGCTGCGCCGTCGGTGATCATTTCCAGATCAGCGGCGCCGGTCCGTGTCCACTACGTCCACTCGGACCTGCTCACCGTTGGCGAGGGCGGCGATGACCGTGCGCAGTGCGCGTGCCGTCCGTCCCTGCCTGCCGATGACCCGGCCGAGGTCGTCCTGGTGAACCCGAACCTCGAGGGTTTCCCCACGGCGGTTGCTCTTGGCGGAAACCTTGACGTCCTCGGGACTGTCAACGATTCCGCGCACGAGGTGCTCCAGCGCTTCAGCGAGCAAGTTACTCTGCCTCAGCCTCGGTGGAGGCCTCGGGGGCCTCTTCCTTCTTGGCCTTGGGGGTGATGGCCTCGGGGACAATCACGGACTTCTTTTCGGGAACCACGAAGGGTTCCTTCGGGGCCTTGGTACGCAGGGTACCTTCCTGGCCTTCGATGTTCTTGAACTTCTGCCAGTCACCGGTGATCTTCAGCAGTGCTGCGACCTGCTCGGTGGGCTGGGCGCCGACGCCGAGCCAGTACTGCGCACGGTCCGACTTGATGTCGATGTACGACGGCTCTTCGGTCGGACGGTACAGTCCGATTTCTTCGATGGCACGGCCATCGCGCTTGGCACGGGAATCCATGACAACGACGCGGTAGTGTGCTGAGAACTTCTTGCCAAGGCGCTTAAGGCGAATCTTTACGGCCACTTTTGTGGTCACTCCTGATCTGAAATGGGGCGAACCCGTACTTCTGCTCCCGTGGGGCGGGCCATAACGTTGGGGTTCAAAAGGACAAGATGCATGCACGGAGAGAGGGTCCGCGCAGATCGAGTACCTGATCATTGTGCCAGATGAGTCCATCTTTTGCGACTTCCACAGCCCGCGTGCGGATCCGCGGATTTTCAGGCGACGGCGATGCGCGGCGGTCAGCGAAAGCCGGTAAGCGCCGGCGGTTCGCATGAGCCCGAGGCATCCTGCGCCAGAAGTCCGGCGACCACCGGCGTCTTGAATTGGGTGTAGTCGTCCCACCCCTGGGCTTCTCGTGCGGCTTCGAGCTTGGCCTCCAGATACCTGGCACGCGCAGATTCATCGCGCCGAAGCAGATCGCGAAAGCCGATGCGCCTGCGCCAGGGCACCCCGTCGAATTCGACTACGTGCAGGATGTACCGGCGCGAAGCACGTGCCGGGTAGCTCAGCCAGCAGTGCCCGGGAAGCTCCCCTTCAAGGTCGAATCCGTCCGCCGCCAGTTCCGCCGCAACCTCAGCTACCCGGTTTTCTTCAACCCCTATGAGAAGGTCCACGACGTCCTTCGCTGCCAGGCCCGGCACAGAGGTGGACCCGATGTGTTCAAGGCGTGCGCCCGGCACCTGCGTGCGGAGCCTGGCTGCCATGTCGGCCGCCATGGCAGTCCATTCGCCGCACCTGCTGGGAACCAGAACCACGGAAGGTGCACAGGGTCATGGAGGCGTAGCCCTGTTCGCGGGCCCAGTCGAGCGCCGCCTGCACCAATGCCCTACCCAGCCCGGCGCCTGCCACATCCGGATGGACGGAAAGCTGCTCCAGGTGGGCCTGTCCGTCGACTTCCTCCAAGCGGGCGAATCCGACGGGCGGATCGCCGGCGACCAGGATGTGGAGGGAAGCAGCGAGCTCCGCCGCGGTGGCCGGCGGTGGCAGCACGGGCAATCCCGCGACACTTGTCATCCCGTCCAGAAGCGTGTCGGATGCCTCCTCCACTGCGGGAAGGAAGGCCAGATCGGCGGGGGCCGCGTCCCGGATGGATGGTCTCACTTGCCCGCGTCCATCCGGCTCCGGCGGGCCAGGAAGTCCCGGATCGCCTGCCGCCCGGCATCCGTGTCCTGGGGACGGTGGTTCCCGCCGACCTGCCGGTGCTCGGCACCCGTCGAGACCAGGAAATCCGCCACTTCTTCGTACAGCGGCTCCCATCCCCCGGTAAGGACCAGCGTGGGTACCCCCGGAACAATATCCAGCGGAGCGTCGTGAAAAAGCGGCTGCTGCAGGGTGCGGTGTGCCGTTGTAGCCGGCAGGTCGCGGGTCAGGGAGAAGACGGCAGGCTCGCACAGGACCAGTGAATGGACCCTTGCCGGATCACGGAGTGCAGCCAGCATGGCCGGAACCGCGCCGGCCGAGTGCGCCACCAGGTGTCCGCCGTCACCCAGTTCCTGGCGGATCAGGGCGATGTCCGCCTCCAGGTCCGGAGGCAGCGGCTCGGCGACGGCGTCATAGCCGTGGCGGCGAAGGAACAGGCAGTCATAGTCCAGGGCAAGCCCGTGCTGCCGGGGCCAGGCGGCCGCGCCAAAGCTCCCGGTGCCGTGCACAAACACCACTCGTTCCCGAGGCAAACCCATTCCTAACGTCCAAGAATTCCGGAGAAGCCCTCCAGAGGCGGCATCATCCTGCGCAGCGAGGGCGCGGCGACCGGCCCCGGAGAGACAGGCCCACCGTCCACGAGCTCCACCATGGTCCCCAGTTCCAGTGCCTCCAGCGCAGCTTCCCGCAGCCCCTCGCCCCATGCCTCACCGCAGTCCGCCAGGGGAACGAACCGTGCCTCCCGTTCCCCGCCGGCACCGGTGAAGGCCGTCACCGAGGTGGACACCATACCGCCGTCAAACAGGAAGGCAACCGAGTCCCCCTGCCCTTGGATGCCCTGTACGTAGTCCAGCACCAGGACGCGCCCGACGTCGGACTCCGGATCCAGGATCGAGCGGACAACGCGGCGGGCGGCGGAGCGTGGATCTTCCCCGCCCTTCACCACTCCTCCCGGCAGCTCCCAGGCCTGGCCGCTGCGCAGCAGCAGCACGCGGTCGTCGCCGGTACGGATCAGGACCCGTACGGTGATGCTGCGCCGGAAGACCGACCCGTAAAAGCCGCTCAGCCCCTGCGCCATGCTGGTCCTCTCCTTTGGTGCCGAACTTTCCTGGTGCCGAACTTCGGCGTTGCCGCGAAAGGCACGCCTCCGCCATTAAACACACAACGCCGGACCAGGAGTCCGGCGTTGTGCTGGGTACGGTGCGGGCCTACTTGCCGAGGAACTTATCGAAGCCCTTGGGCAGGTTCAGCGACGACGGGTCGAAGTCGGCTTCCTGGCCGCCGAAGGCGCTTCCGGTGGGCAGTGCCTGCCGGGCACCGGCGCGCCGCGCCTCGGCTTCCGCACGCTCCTGGGCTGCCTTGGCGGGGTTGCCGGACTTGGCCTTCTTCTTGCCCTTGGCTGCCTGCTGCTTCTTGCGTGCACCGCCGAACCCGCCGGGTCCTGCCATGCCGGGCATGCCCGGGATGCCGCCGCCGGCAGCCATCTTCTTCATCATCTTCTGGGCCTGCACAAAGCGCTCCAGCAGGCCGTTGACCTCGGAGACGTGCACGCCGGAACCGCGGGCGATGCGGGCGCGGCGGGAGCCGTTGATGATCTTGGGGGCAACCCGCTCGTGCGGGGTCATGGAGCGGACAATCGCTTCCACCCGGTCGATTTCACGCTCGTCGAAGTTTTCCAGCTGCTCACGCATCCCGGCGGCGCCGGGCATCATCATGAGCATCTTCTTCATGGAGCCCATCTTGCGGATCTGCTGCATCTGGGCCAGGAAGTCGTCGAGGGTGAAGTCTTCCTGGTCGGCGAACTTCTTCGCCATCCGGGACGCTTCGTCCTTGTCCCAGCTCTGCTCGGCCTGCTCGATCAGGGTCAGGACGTCGCCGAGGTCCAGGATGCGGCTGGCCATGCGGTCCGGGTGGAAGACCTCGAAGTCGGTCAGGCCCTCGCCGGTGGAGGCGAACATGATCGGCTTGCCGGTCACCGAGGCCACGGACAGTGCGGCACCGCCGCGGGCGTCGCCGTCGAGCTTGGTCAGGACCACGCCGGTGAAGTTGACGCCCTCGTTGAAGGCCTGCGCCGTGTTCACGGCGTCCTGGCCGATCATGGCGTCAATGACGAACAGGACTTCGTCCGGGTTGATCGCGGCGCGGATGTCCGCGGCCTGCTGCATCAGTTCGGCGTCCACGCCCAGGCGGCCGGCGGTGTCGACAATGACGACGTCGTAGAGCTTGGTGCGTGCTTCCTCGATGCCCTGGCGGGCGACGGCAACCGGATCGCCGGTGGCTGCCTCGAACTCGGAGGAGACACCCGGGTGCGGAGCGTAGACGGGGACGCCGGCGCGTTCGCCGTTGACCTGCAGCTGGCGGACGGCGTTGGGGCGCTGCAGGTCCGCTGCAACCAGCAGCGGGCTGTGGCCCTGGGATTTCAGGTGCTTGGAGAGCTTGCCGGCGAGGGTGGTCTTACCGGCACCCTGCAGGCCCGCGAGCATGATGACCGTGGGCGGGTTCTTGGCCAGGCGCAGCCGCCGGGTCTCGCCGCCGAGAATGCCCTTGAGCTCCTCGTTGACGATCTTGACGACCTGCTGGCCCGGGTTCAGCGCCTGCGAGACCTCCAGGCCGAGGGCGCGTTCCTTGACGGAGGCAGTGAACGCACGCACCACGGGAACGGCGACGTCGGCGTCCAGCAGGGCGCGGCGGATCTCGCGTACGGTGGCGTCGACGTCGGCCTCGGTGAGCCGGCCCTTGCCGCGGAGATTCTTGAAGGTTGAAGTCAACCGGTCAGACAGTGAATTGAACACGTGCCGCGCACTTCTTTCGTCAGTTCTTCGCCATGTTTGGCAGGCCCAGCTGTTAAGGGTACCAAGCCGGTCCCGCTATTCGCCCCTCCTGCCCTGCCGGATCGCAGGACCGCCCGGCTGGAGCACCAGCCGGGCGGTCGGTTCCTTTCGCTTGAGTGCTGCTTCCGTGCTGCTAGAGGGCGGAGTCGCCGCGCTCCCCCGTCCGGACCCGGAGGGCTTCCTCCACGTTCACCACCCAGACCTTGCCGTCGCCGGCCCGGCCGGTGTTGGCCGTGGAGACCAGCACGTCCACGATGTCGTTGACCCAGTCATTGGCCACCAGGATCTCCACCCGGACCTTGGGCAGCAGGTCCACCGTGTATTCCGCGCCGCGGTAGACCTCGGTGTGTCCGCGCTGGCGGCCGTACCCGTTGGCGGAGCTCACGGTCAGCCCCTGGACTCCGTAGCTCTCCAGGCTGCCCCGGACAGCGTCCAGCTTCTCCGGCCGGACAATAGCGGTTACGAGTTTCATGAGTTGACCGTCTCCTTGGTTGTGGTGGCGCGTGCCGTGTCCTGGAAGGGGCTGAAGGAGCCGCCGGAGCCGAGTCCGCCGAATTCGTAGGCGGTTTCCGCATGTTCGCTCAGGTCCACGCCGTTGACCTCGTCCTCCTCGGAGATCCGGAAGCCCATGGTCTTGTGGATCGCCAGCCCGATAATCAGCGTCAGGACCCCGGAGAAGACGATGGCCACTGCCGCGGCTGCTGCCTGGGCGCCGAGCTGGCCGGGACCGCCGCCGTAGAACAGGCCGCCTCCCGCGCCGTCGGCGGGCAGGGCGATGAAGCCGAGGGCAAGGGTGCCCACGAGGCCGGCGACGAGGTGCACGCCGACGACGTCGAGCGAGTCGTCATAGCCGAACCGGAATTTGAGTCCGACGGCGAGGGCGGACAGGGCACCGGAGACCAGGCCGAGCCCCACCGCGGCGAGCGGACTGACGTTGGCGCAGGCCGGGGTGATGGCAACGAGTCCCGCCACGACGCCGGAGGCGGCTCCGAGCGATGTGGCCCGGCCGTCACGGAGCCGTTCGGTCAGGAGCCAGCCGAGCATCGCTGCGGCCGGTGCGGCGAGGGTGTTGATCCAGATCAGCCCCGCTTCTTCGGCAGTGCCCGCGGCACCGCCGTTGAAGCCGAACCACCCGAACCAGAGCAGCGTGGCGCCGAGCATTACGAAGGGGATGTTGTGCGGACGCTGGTTGGGGTCCTTCCCGAAGCCCTTCCGCTTGCCGAGGATCAGGGCCAGGACCAGTCCCGCCACGCCTGCGTTGATATGGACCACGGTGCCGCCGGCGAAGTCGATGGCTTCACCGACCACCGAACCCACGGCGCCCTCGGCACCGAGGAGGCCGCCGCCCCAGACCATGAAGGCCAGCGGGCAGTAGACCAGGGTCACCCAGATCGGCACGAAGACCGCCCAGGCGCCGAACTTGGTGCGGTCGGCGACCGCACCGCTGATCAGGGCAACGGTGATGATGGCGAACGTGGCCCCGTAGCCGGCGGTGATGAGGTCCTCGGAGCCGAGGATGTCTTTCAGCCCGAAGGAGGTGAAGGGGTTGCCGAACAGTCCGGCGATGCCGTCCCCGCCGGTCATGGAGAAGCCCCAGAGGATCCAGACGACGCCGATGAGTCCGATCGAGACGAAGCTCATCATCATCATGTTCAGCGCTGCCTTGGCGCGGGTCATGCCGCCGTAAAAGAATGCCACGCCCGGTGTCATAAGCAGCACCAGCGCCGCCGAAATCATTACCCAGACGTGACCTGCTGACAGATCCATCTTCACGTCCCTTCACAAATGGCGGGCATCTCCCGCGTAAGGAACTCTGCCCGGGCCAGATTTCCGTCCCGGCCCGGAGGTGTTGCCGGGAGGTTACAAACCGGCCGTTCCGGTAAAAGACTCGTGACGGACACATTTCGGCCAGGTTTCTTCGAAGGGCCGGGATAGCCGAAAAGGACCCCGTACCTTGCAGTACGGGGTCCTTTCTGAAGTGGTGCGGGCAGCTCTTGCTGGTTAGCTCAGCAGTGCGTCCACGAAGCTCTCGGCCTCGAACGGCGCCAGGTCGTCAGCCCCCTCGCCCAGTCCCACCAGCTTCACCGGTACTCCCAGGGTCCGCTGGATGGCGACGACGATGCCGCCCTTGGCGGTGCCGTCCAGCTTGGTCAGGACAATGCCCGAGATGTTGACGACCTCGGCGAAGACCTTCGCCTGGGTCAGGCCGTTCTGGCCGGTGGTGGCGTCCAGGACCAGCAGGACCTCGTCCACGGCGGCCTGCTTCTCGATAACGCGCTTGACCTTGCCGAGTTCGTCCATCAGGCCGACCTTGTTCTGCAGGCGTCCGGCGGTGTCGATCAGGACCACGTCCACTTCACCCTCAATGCCGGCCTTGACCGCTTCGAACGCCACGGAGGCGGGGTCGGCGCCGTCGATCTCGGAGCGCACGGTGGGCACGCCCACGCGCTGGCCCCAGGTGGCCAGCTGTTCCGCGGCTGCCGCGCGGAAGGTGTCCGCAGCGCCCAGCAGCACGTCCTTGTCTTCGGCCACGAGGACCCGGGCCAGCTTGCCCACCGTGGTGGTCTTGCCGACGCCGTTCACGCCCACCACCATCACGATGGCGGGGGTCTCGGCGTGACGGGTCACGGCGAGCGAGCGGTCCATGGTCGGATCCACCAGCTTGATCAGTTCTTCGCGCAGCATCGCGTGGACTTCCTGCGGGTCCTGGCTGCCGGAGACCTTGACCCGCTGACGCAGCGCGTCCACGAGTTCCATGGTGGGTTCGGTGCCCAGATCGGCAAGGAGGAGGGTTTCTTCGATCTCGTCCCAGACGTCTTCATCGATGGTGTCGCGGGAGAGCAGCGCCAGCAGCGCCTTGCCCAATGCGTTGTTGGATTTTGCCAGCCGGGCGCGCAGCCGGGCCAGCCGGCCCTGCACCGGTTCGGGCGTCTCGATGCTCGGCGCCTGCGGGGCGGGGGCTTCCTCCAGATCGCGCAGGTCATCCGGAACAACGACGTCGGTCTCCCCCGGCGGTGCCTCCAGGGTGTCGGTGCCGCCGCCGGTTCCGGTGACCGGATCGTTGGCGTCCCGGCGGGTGGGGTACATGCTCCTGGGAGTACGCCGGGTCCGTACCAGCAGCGTCGCGGAGAAGCCGACAACGGCGATCGCAACAAGGACATAGATCACTATCGAAAGGGTCTCATTCACGCTCCCAAGCTTCTCACACGCCGCTCATTCGATCTCCGGGAATCTGAGAGAATCGCCTTATCATGGTGCGCTCTCCCAGAATCCGAATCCCCCAGGAAATCCAGGTCCTCATCGCGGCCGCCTTCGTCATAGCCCTCGGCTTTGGCCTGGTGGCACCGGTACTGCCGCAGTTTGCACAGAGTTTCGACGTCGGCGTCACGGCTTCCGCCGTCATCGTCAGCGCGTTCGCGTTCACCCGGCTGGTGTTCGCGCCGGCCGGCGGCATGCTGCTGGAAAAGCTCGGCGAGCGCCCGGTCTACATTGCCGGGCTGCTGATTGTGGCCGTGTCCACCGCCGCGTGCGCGTTTGCGCAGAGTTACTGGCAGCTGCTGGTCTTCCGCGGCCTGGGCGGCATCGGGTCGACCATGTTCACCATCTCGGCCATGGCGTTGATCATCCGGCTCGCACCTGCGGAGATCCGCGGCCGGGTCTCCAGTGCCTACGCCTCCTCGTTCCTGCTCGGCAACATCGGCGGTCCGTTGCTCGGAGGCCTTCTCGCGGGCCTGGGACTGCGCGTTCCGTTCCTGGTCTACGCCGCCGCGCTGGTGCTGGCCGCCGGCGTCGTTTTCCTCCGGTTGAAGGATGCACGGCCCGCCCGCGGCGGAGATGACAAGCCCGCTGCCGCGCTGCCGGTACTCACTGTCCGGGAGGCGCTGCGCGACTCGACCTACCGTGCCGCACTGGCTTCCTCCTTCGCCAACGGCTGGTCCTCGTTCGGTGTGCGTAATGCCCTGGTGCCGCTCTTCGCTGCCGCGGCACTGTCCGCCGGTCCCGAGGTGGCGGGCATTTCCCTGACCGCCTTCGCTGCGGGCACCGCCGTCGTCCTGACGTTCTCCGGCCGGCTCGCCGACAGCTGGGGACGCAAGCCCCTGGTCCTCATCGGACTGGCCGTGAATGCCGCGGCCACCGGGCTGATGGGCTTCAGTTCCAGCGTTCCGGAGTTCCTGATCATCTCCGTCATTGCCGGTATGGGCACCGGCCTGCTGAATCCCGCCCAGCAGGCAGCGGTCGGTGACATCATCGGCAACGGCCGCAGCGGCGGCAAGGTCCTGGCCACGTTCCAGATGGCCAGCGACACCGGTGCGATTGCCGGCCCCATCCTGGCCGGCATGCTCGCGGATTCGCTGGGCTACTCGTGGGCCTTCGGCGTTACCGGAGCCATTGGCGTCATGGGCCTCCTCGCCTGGCTGGCGGCGCGGGAAACCCTGCCTGCCCGGAAAGCTGCCCCCGCCCCCACTACCATCGAGGAATGAAGCCTTTCCTGCTCCTGGCCACCCGAGCCGAAGACGATGCCGCCGACGAGGAGTACGCCTCATTCCGGCGCTTCGGCGGGCTCGCCGAGGAGCAGCTGCACCGGGTGCGCCTCGAAGCAGGCCCGCTGCCGCCGGTGGACCTGGATAACTACAGCGGCGTGATTGTGGGCGGCGGCCCGTTCAACTCCAGCGATCCGGAGGAATCCAAGTCCCCGGTCCAGCAGCGGGTGGAAGCGGAGATGGCCGAACTGCTCGACGACGTCGTGGCCCGCGACTTTCCGTTCTTCGGTGCCTGCTACGGGGTCGGCACGCTGGGCCGGCACCAGGGCGCAACGGTGGACCGCCGGTACGGCGAGCCCGTTGGTCCGGTCGAGGTGCGGCTGACTCCCGAAGGCCGCCGGGACCCGCTCCTGGAGGGTGTCCCGGACACCTTTGCCGCCTATGTGGGGCATAAGGAAGCCGTCGCCGAGCTGCCGCCGCAGGCGGTGAACCTTGCCGGTTCGGCCACCTGCCCGGTGCAGATGTTCCGGGTCAAGTCCAACCTTTACGCCACGCAGTTCCACCCCGAGCTGGACGTGGCCGGGCTGCTGACCCGGATCTCCGTGTACCGGCATGCCGGTTACTTCCTGCCCGAGGAGGCAGAGACGGTGATGGACGCCGCCCGCCGAACGGCAGTGCACGTGCCGCCGCGGGTGCTGCAGAACTTCGTTCGCCGTTACGCGTCCTAGCCCTCCTGTGCGCCGGCGTCCGTTCCGCGCTCGATCCGCTGGCTGATGACGGTGGACACGCCGTCGCCGCGCATGGTCACCCCGTAGAGCGCGTCCGCCACCTCCATGGTGCGTTTCTGGTGGGTGATGACGATCAGCTGGCTGGATTCGCGCAGTTCCTCGAAGATGGTGATCAGCCGGCCGAGGTTCGTGTCATCCAGGGCCGCCTCAACCTCATCCATCACGTAGAACGGCGAGGGCCTGGCCTTGAAGATGGCCACCAGCAGGGCCACCGCCGTCAATGACCGCTCGCCGCCGGAGAGCAGCGAAAGCCGTTTGATCTTCTTGCCGGCCGGCCGGGCATGGACCTCGATGCCGGTGGTCAGCATATTGTCCGGATCGGTCAGCACCAGGCGCCCTTCGCCGCCCGGGAACAGCGTGCCGAAGACGTGCTCGAACTGTTCGGCGGTGTCCCGGTAGGCGGCGGTGAAGACTTCCTCCACCCTGCGGTCGACGTCGGCAATGATGTCCAGCAGGTCCTTCCGGGTGGCCTTGAGGTCTTCCAGCTGTGTGGACAGGAACTGGTGGCGTTCCTCCAGGGCGGCAAATTCCTCCAGCGCCAGGGGATTGACCTTGCCGAGCGCGGCGAGGTCCCGTTCGGCTCGCTTCAGCCGCTTTTCCTGCTCCGCCCGGACGTACGGGATGCCGTCCAGGAGCGGATTGCCCTCCTCATCCACCGGCGCGCGGAGGGCGGCCCACTTATCGCCGCTGACCGGCTCCGCCGGCACCGGGACGGGCTGGTCCGGGCCGAAGTTCGCCACCAGATGCTCCGCCGTCATGCCCAGCTCCTCGAGGGCACGGGCTTCGAGCGCCTCGATGCGCAGCCGCTGCTGTGCACGGGCCAACTCGTCGCGGTGGACGGAGTCCGTGAGCCGGGCCAGTTCCGCTGCGGCGTCGTTGTTGGCGGTGCGGACGGCGGCGAGCTCGGCTTCCCGCGCGGTCCGGGTTTCCTCGGCGCGGTCCCGTTCCCCGGCGGCCAGCGCCAGGGAAACCTGCAGGTGCGCCAGGACAGCCTCTGCCGCGGCACCGACGGCAACGGCCCGGGCACGCTGCCCGGCCCGGCGGTGTGCCCGTTCCGCTGCGGCAGCCCGGGCCCTGCGTTCGGCCAGGGCGGCGCGTTCCAGGGACTCGGCACGGCCGGCAACGGCCTTGAGCTGTTCTTCGGCCGAACGCTGGCCCAGCCGGGCGTCCATTTCGGCCTGCCGTGCGGAAGCTGCCGCGAGCGCCAGGGCGTCCCGCCGGTCCGCAGACGGTTCCTCCTCGGGGCGGTGCTCCTGGCCGGCAGCGGCCAGGCGCGCGGAGACATCTGCCAGTTTCGCTTCTTCTGCTCCGACGTTGGCTTCCGCGGCCGTCACGAGGGACGAGAGCCGGTCCGCTTCCCCGGAGGCGGCGCGCAGGGCAGACCCCAGGGTCCCGAGCCGTTCGGCGACGGCGGCAAGCCGGGCATCGGACTCGTGCAGGGCCGCGAGGGCCGCGTCCACCCGCTGCCGGCAGGCTGTCGCCCGCGCGGCCGCCGCTCCCATGCCGGCGCCGGCTTCCTCTGCGCGGGTCCGTGCGGCCGCCAGGCGGGCATCCGTGTCCTCCACCGCCGCGGTGATTTCGAGCAGGCCCGGGGCCGTGACCGACCCGCCGCGGGCGCTGAAGGCGCTCAGGACATCCCCGTCGGCGGTCACCGCGACGGCTCCGGGAGAGACGGCAACCAGGTTCACTGCGGATTCCAGGTCGGGGACAGCTACGGCGTTGCCCAGCAGTGCGCTCAGCGCGTCCTGCACCTTGGCATCGGCACTCACCAGGGACAGCACCGGCACCGCGCCGGGCGGGAGATCGGCGGGCAGTTCCGTCGCCGGGGCGGCTGTCCCGCCCAGCAGCAGTTCCACCTGCCCCTCCCCTGCCTCCTTCAGGTGCTGCAGGGCGCGCGCGGCGGCGTCGAGGCCGTCGGCAGCCAGGGCATCGGCTGCGGTTCCCAATGCCGCAGCGACCGTCCGTTCATAGCCCGGCTTCACGCTGATGAGGTCGGCCAGCGGCTCCAGCACTCCGTCCAGCCCGGCATTCCGCACCGAAGCGCTGCCGTCGCGCCGGTCCAGGCCGACGGCGAGCGCCTCCCGGCGGGCGGCGAGGTTCTCGGCCTCGCGGACCGCTTCCCGCTCGGCCTGCTGCAGCCGCCGGTGCTCCTGCTCGGCCTCCTCCAGGGCTGCCTGCGCTTCTTCATACTCGGCATCGAGGTCGGCTTCGCCGGCTTCGGCGCCGGCCGCCGACCCTTCCAGCTGCTCAAACTCTTCCTGCGCGCGGGTGCGGCGTTCCTCGGCAGCGGTTATCGAGGCCCGCAGCCGTCCCACTTCGGACTGTGCCGAGGCCACCCTTGAGCGGGCGGCTTCCACCGAGCCGGTCAGCCGGGCCAGGCCCTCGCGCCGGTCCGCGGCGGCCCGGAGCAGCCCGGCGTAGCGCTTCTCCTCCGCTGCTGCTTCCTCTTCGGCTGCCTCGCGGATCTCCACGGCGTCGTCCAGCCGTGCCCGCCGGTCCCCGATGTGGATTTGCAGGGCGGCGGCTTCCGCGCGTACCCGGTCCGCGGAGGACTGCAGCTGTTCCGGGTCCCGGCCGCTGCCGGCGGCGGGTTCGGCTGCCCCCAGCAGGCGGGCGCGTTCGGCGGCAAGTGCGGCAAGGGAGCGGAACCGCTCCTGCAGCGAGGACAGTTCGTACCAGGTGTCCCGTGCCGCGTTCAGCTGCGGTGCTGCTTCGGCAGCCAGGGCTTCCAGTGCCGCCTGCCGCTGCCTGCCGTTGTTCACGGCGGCTTCAACCTCGTGCCGGCGGGCCTTCAGGGCGCTTTCGTCCTCCACTTCTTTTTCGAAGGATGCTTTCAGGGTGGCCAGGTCATCGGCCAGCAGGCGCGAACGGGCGTCCCGGACGTCCTGCTGCACCGTCTTGGCACGGCGGGCGACGGCGGCCTGTTTGCCCAGCGGTCCGAGCTGGCGGCGCAGTTCGGCCGTGAGATCGGTGACGCGGGCCAGGTTCGCCGCCATGGCGTCCAGCTTGCGCAGGGTTTTTTCCTTGCGCCGCCGGTGCTTGAGGATGCCGGCGGCTTCCTCGATGAAGCCGCGGCGCTCTTCCGGTGTAGCGTGCAGCACCTTGTCCAGCTGCCCCTGCCCGACTATGACATGCATCTCACGGCCCAGGCCGGAGTCCGAGAGCAGTTCCTGGATGTCGAGCAGGCGGCAGGAGCTGCCGTTGATGGCGTACTCGGATCCGCCGGTGCGGAAAAGCGTACGCGAGATAGTGACCTCGGAGTATTCGATCGGCAGGGCGCCGTCGGCGTTGTCGATGGTCAGCGATACCTGCGCCCGGCCAAGCGCCGCACGCCCGGAGGTGCCGGACGTACCCGCGAAGATTACGTCTTCCATCTTCCCGCCGCGCAGGGTTTTGGCGCCCTGTTCGCCCATTACCCAGGCCAGGGCATCCACCACGTTGGATTTCCCGGACCCGTTGGGGCCAACCACCGCCGTGACACCGGGTTCGAACTCAAAGGTGGTGGCCGATGCAAAGGACTTGAATCCTCGCATAGTCAGGGTCTTCAGATGCACGGGGGTTTTTCTCTCCTACCGGGGTTGATTCCTTAAATCTACGCGGTTAGCGTCAAAATTCCGCTCTACTCGGAGAGCGTAATCGGGCTTTTGCCTGCGGAATCGCGGGGCCGGTAAGTAGGCTTCTAGATGAGTCATATGATTTTAGGGCGTGGATGCAGGCTTCACGGCGGCCGCCAGCGCGATAGGTTCAGCAGCAGACAAGGCAGGCATTTTGACCGGGAACTTCAACTTCCAGCACTCCAACTCGGCCATCCTCAGCGTGAACAGCGTTGAAGCTCCGGTGGTTATGAGTTCCACTGAATTCGACGAGCGGCTTGAGCCTTCACTCAAGCGGCTGCGGCTCTCCAAGCGCATGCTGGAGCGCGTGGCCGGCGTGAGCGAACGGCGCTGGTGGGCTCCCGGCACCGCGTTCGACGACGGCGCCACCGAGGCGGGCGCCAAGGCCCTGGCCGAGGCGGGCGTCGAGGCTTCCGAAATCGGGCTGCTCATCAACACCTCGGTCACGCGCCGGAACCTTGAACCCTCCGTAGCGGTGAAGATCCACAACGGCCTGGGGCTTCCCTCCTCCGCCATGAACTTCGACCTGGCCAATGCCTGCCTTGGCTTCGTCAACGGCATGACTCTGGCGTCCAACATGATCGACTCCGGACAGATCAACTATGCCCTGATCGTGGCCGGCGAAGACTCGCAGGGTGTGCAGGAAGCCACGTTCGAGCGGCTCAACCGCCCCGATTCCACCCGCGACGACTACCTGCGCGAATTCGCGACCCTCACCCTCGGCTCCGGCGCCGCTGCCGCCGTCATCGGCCGGGCGGACCGGCACCCCGGCTCGCACCGCATCCTTGGCGGCGTTTCGCGTGCCGGAACCCAGCACCACGAGCTGTGCGTGGGCGGCATTGACGGGATGTACACCGACACCAAGGGCCTGCTGGACGGCGGATTGGAACTCGTGGTGGATGCCTGGCACGAAGCCCACGGCAACGGCTGGGACTGGTCCGGCATGGACCGCTACGTCACCCACCAGGTGTCCAACTCGTACACCAACGCCATCATCAAGGCCGTGGACCTGGACCGGAAAAAGGTGCCGATCACGTTCCCGAACTGGGGCAACGTGGGGCCGGCGTCGCTGCCGATGACTCTGGCCCAGGAATCCCGGTCCCTGAACCCGGGCGACCGGGTGCTGTGCATGGGCGTGGGCTCGGGACTGAACACGACCATGATGGAGATTGCGTGGTAGAGGAGCTTTGGCCCGGCGTTTCCCCCGCCTGGTCCTCGTTTGTCCGCGTTCCCTCCACTTCCGCCGTCGACGTTCCCGGCACGGTCCGCAAGTGGCATGTCCTCGATAACGGGCCCGATCTGGCTGCGGCCGGCGTCGAACCGGCCGGGACCCTGCTGTGTGTGCACGGCAACCCCACCTGGTCCTACCTCTGGCGTACCCTGCTGGCCGCCGGAGCTTCCGCCGACAAGCCCTGGCGCGTGGTGGCCGTTGACCAGCTGGACATGGGCTTCTCCGAACGCACCGGCGCCTTCCGGCGGCTGGCGGACCGGATCACCGACCTCGGCGACCTGACGGACACGCTGGGGATCACCGGCCCCGTGGTCACCGTCGGCCATGACTGGGGCGGCGTGATCTCCCTGGGGTGGGCGCTGCGGCACCGCCGCCAGCTCGCCGGCGTGGTCCTGACCAACACGGCGGTGCACCCCGCCGGATATTCGCTGCCGCCGGCCCTGAAACTGGCCCTGCATCCGGCCGTCCATCCGTGGGGCACGCGCAGCACCGATGCCTTTATCCGGGTCACGCATTCCCTGGCCTCCCCCGCCCTGCCTGCCCCCGTCCGGGAGGCGTTGGCGCTGCCGTACCGCACGGCGGCCCGCCGGGCCGGCGTCGCGAACTTCGTTGCCGACATTCCCGCCGTCGAGACCCACCCGAGCTGGCGCGCGCTGAACACCGTTGCCGAGGGCATCCGCCGGCTCAACGTTCCCTCACTGGTTCTCTGGGGACCTCGGGATCCGGTCTTCTCCGACCGCTACCTCCGCGACCTGCTGGAGCGGCTGCCGGCTTCCTCCGTGCACCGTTTCGAAGGTGCCGGGCACCTGCTTGCGGAAGACGTGGACATTGCCTCCCCCATCTTCACCTGGCTGCAGACAGCCGTCGAAGCCCCGGCGGATTCCGCACTCCGGCGCGCTGAGCCGCTCCGCCCCATGCTTGCCGAGCTGGATGAGCGCGCGGGCGACACCAGCCCCGCCGTCGTCGACATGGCACCGCTGGGCGGCAGCGAAGGCGCGGCTGCGCAGCCGCGCACCCTGTCCTGGGCCGGGCTCGCGGAACGGGTGAACGCCCTCGCCGCCGGCCTCGCCGCGGCGGGCGTGCGCCCGGGCACCCGGGTAAACCTGCTGGTTCCGCCGGGCATTGAACTGACCTCGCTGATCTATGCGTGCCTGCGCCTGAACGCCGTCATTGTGGTGGCCGACGCCGGCCTGGGCACCAAGGGACTCGGCCGCGCGATCAAGGGCGCCGGTCCGGCGTTCCTGATCGGCATCGACCGGGCGCTGATCGGTGCCCGGGCGCTGGGCTGGCCGGGAACCCGGATCAGTGTGTCCGAGCTGTCTCCGGCCCGTAAACGGCTGCTGGGTGTCCGGCATTCCGTTGAGGGTCTCATTGCCGACGGCGCCGGAAACGACGTGCCGTGGCACCCGGCGGATCCCGACGCCGACGCCGCCGTCCTGTTCACCTCCGGGTCCACCGGGCCTGCCAAGGGCGTGGTGTACACGCACCGGCAGCTGGCCGCCATGCGCGACGCCATCAAGGACACCTATAACCTGCGGGCGGGAACCTCCCTGGTGGCCGGTTTCGCACCGTTCGCCCTGCTGGGTCCGGCGCTGGGGGCGACATCGGTGACACCGGACATGGACGTCACCTCCCCGCGCACCCTGACCGCGGCAGCCCTGGCCGATGCCGCCGTCGCCGTGGATGCCACCACCATCTTTGCTTCCCCTGCGGCGCTGACCAACGTGCTGGCCACGTCCGGCCAGCTGGACGCTACGCAGCGGGCAGCACTGGCACAGGTGGAACTGCTGCTTTCCGCCGGAGCTCCGATAGCCGAGCCGCTTCTGGCCCAGGTGCAGGACCTGGTGCCGAAGGCGTCCCTGCACACCCCGTACGGCATGACCGAAGCACTGCCGGTCACCGATATCAGCCTCGAGGGCATCCGTGCCGCGGGTGCCGGCAACGGCGTCTGCGTCGGCACTCCGGTGTCCCGGGCCGAGGTGGCCATTGCCGAGGTCTTCCCGGATGGTTCGGTCGGAGATAAGCCGCTGACTGTTCCGAACCGCACCGGTGAAATCCTGGTCAGCGCTCCGCACGTCAAGGACCGCTACGACCGGCTCTGGATCACCGAGAGCCATAGTTCGTCCATTGACGGCTGGCACCGCACCGGCGACGTCGGCCACTTCGATGACGAGGGCCGGTTGTGGGTCGAGGGCCGCCTCGGGCACATCCTCACCACCGCGGACGGCGTCCGGACTCCGGTGGCCGCGGAGCAGGCGGCCGAGACGGTCGACGGCGTAGGCAGGGTGGCGCTGGTCGGCGTCGGACCCGCGGGTACGCAGGTTCCCGTGGCCGTGGTGGAGACCGTTCCTCCGGCCCGCCGGGCCGGGACCGCGTCCTCCGAACTGACCACGGCTGTGCGGTCCCGCGTGGCCGAGCTGGTCGGTCTCGATCTGGCGGCCGTCCTGGTGCTGCCGCAGATGCCTACCGATATCCGGCACAATTCCAAGATTGACCGTACGGCGCTGGCTGACTGGGCCTCCCGGCTGCTGGCCGGCGGTCCGGTGCCGCGCCTGGGCAAGGGCCGGCGATGAGCTCCGCCGTCCTGCCTCCCCGGAACGTCCTGGTCACCGGAGCGAGCGGCCTGCTGGGCGGTGCCGTTGCGGATCTGCTGGAAGCCAAAGGCCACAAGGTCCGTACCTTCCAGCGCCGTCCCGGCCGGCCCGGCAGGGATTCCGTGTCCGGTTCCGTTGCCGATCGCGCTGCTGCTGTCCGCGCCGTCGACGGGATGGACGCAGTCATCCATCTCGCTGCGAAGGTCTCCTTTACCGGCGAGTGGTATGAGTTCGAGGAAACGAACATCGTCGGCACGCAGGTCCTGCTGGATGCCGCGCAGGCCGCAGGTGTCCGCGACGTCGTTTTCGTTTCCTCTCCGTCCGTGGCGCATTTCGGCGAGCCGATTGCCGGCGCCGGTGCCGGCACCGCGGACCCGGGGCGTGCCAGGGGTTTTTATGCCGCATCCAAGGCACAGGCCGAACTGATTGCGCTGGCGCGGAACTCCTCCGAGTTCAGGGTCACAGCCATCCGCCCGCATATCGTCTGGGGTCCCGGCGATACGCAGCTGGTCGAACGCGTGATTGACCGGGCCCGGTCCGGCCGCCTGCCCCTGCTGGATGCGGGTGCTGCACTGATCGACACCACGTACATCGATAACGCAGCGTCGGCTATTGTCCGCGGACTGGAGCGGATGGACGCCGCCGCCGGCCGTGCCCTCGTGGTGACGAACGGCCAGCCGCGGCCGGTGGGCGAAATGATTGCCGGTATCTGTGCAGCCGCAGGAGTGGCTGCACCGGGCTGGAGCGTTCCCGGTAAGGTCGCCCGCGGCGCCGGAAGCCTGATCGAGAAGGCCTGGCTTGCGGCCGGTAAACACGGCCTGGTCCATGACGAACCGCCCATGACACGTTTCCTCGCCGAGCAGCTCTCCACCTCGCACTGGTTTGACCAGCGGGAAACCCGGGAGGTCCTGGACTGGACTC
Organism: Arthrobacter sp. zg-Y769; assembly: GCF_020907405.1. GTDB lineage: Bacteria > Actinomycetota > Actinomycetes > Actinomycetales > Micrococcaceae > Arthrobacter_B. Next base: position 30,967 of record NZ_JAJJOE010000005.1, on the reverse strand, counting down.
CGGAAGTTTCAATCGAAGACGGTATGGCCCGGCTGGCCCGGCACTACTCTTAGGATGATTCCAGTGAAAAGCCTGCAGAAGATCGAGTCATGGCCGGTAGACAATGCCGCTGCCGCCGTCGTGTCCGTCGACGGCGAGGTGCTGGGAACTGCGGACGACCAGGACCGGCGTTTTCCGCTGGCTTCCGTTACCAAGCTGCTGAGCGCCTACGCCGTACTGGTGTCCCTCGATGAGGGAGCCTTGGAACTCGATCAGCCTGCGGGCCCCGAGGGTTCCACCGTCCGGCACCTGCTGGCCCATTCCGGCGGCTACGACTTCGGCGAGCGCACGGTCCGCTATACCCCCGGCACGCGGCGGCTGTATTCCAACGCGGGTTTCGAGGTACTGGGCGAGACGTTGGAGCAGGCGACAGGCATGACCTTCGGCGAATATCTGCAGGAAGGCGTGTTGGTGCCGTTGGGCATGTCTGCCACGGCGTTGGAGGGCTCCCCCGCTGCCGGTGGTGTCTCCACCGCTGCGGACCTGTGCCGGTTTGCTGCCGAGCTGCAAGCTCCCACACTCACCGATCCGGGCCGGCTGGCCGAAGCGACGCAGGTAGTCTTTCCCGGTCTGGCCGGGGTCCTTCCCGGTTTCGGCCGGCAGAAGGAGAACGACTGGGGACTCGGGTTCGAAATCCGTGCCCGGAAGTCTCCGCATTGGACCGGTGCCAACAGCTCGCCTGCGACCTTCGGGCACTTTGGCCAGTCCGGCACCTTCCTTTGGGTGGATCCGGAAGCTCGTGCTGCTACTGTCTGCCTCACCGACCGCGATTTCGGTCCCTGGGCAGCGGAAGTCTGGCCTCCCTTCACGGATGCGGTCCTTGCGGAGCTGGCGGGCCGCTAGCGGCCCCTGTGCCTAGGCAGCCCAGATCAGGTCCACGATGCAGGATTCAAGAAACCTTTCGAGGGCGGAGATCCTGACCTTCCGATCCGGGCCGCAACTCCGGCTCCCGCTACAGCACTAACCCCGGGCAGCGGCGGCGCGGTGGACCGGTAGGTGTGTCCGGTGGGGGTGGTGGTCTCGACGGTGTGCGGTGGATTTGGCCCCGGCGGGTCGACCGTTCGCGCCTTCCAACCGGATGCCTCCTTCGCCTGGTTGCAGGCCTCGCAGAGTCCCTGTCCGTTCTCGGTACTCGTGGCCCCGCCGTCCTGGTGCGGACGAATGTGGTCGACATTCCGAATCGGCGCCCCGCACCACGGCATCCGGCAGGTCTGGTCCCGTGCGGCGATAAACCGTCCCAGCGAAGCCGGGAACAAGCGTGCCCGCGAATCCATAGCGACTAATTGACCGGTAGCCGGTTTGGCGTAGAGCCTCCGGATCCATCGCTCTGCCGGTTTGTCCCGGACCAGGTCCCTCGCCCACTGCGCCGGCACGGGACCGTACCCGGGGACGAAGGCAGGCTCGGAATCTCCGCCCACCAGGGTCCGGTCCGACATCACCAGCTGCACTTCCACCTTCACTTGGCCTGCACCTGCCTGTCCGGTCACGCGTTCCACAAGGGTGTCCGCCATGATCTGGCCCCGGCCCCGGGAATCTCCGGACGCACGCAGCCGGTCCGCTTCGCGGGACAATGCCGCAAAAACACCCACACCCTGAGCGACGGGGAGCAGCCCGGTCAGGTAGGTCATGGTGTCCGGTGCGGGTCGGCAGGACACAAAACGTTCGGATTCGGCCTTGGCTGCACGCTTGACCGCAGCCGAAGGATCCAGCCGGTAGCCGGCGCCTCTGGCACGGGAAATGATCTGCCGGTCCCCCAGGGTTTCAAGCATGTCCGGATCTCCGGCAACTTCTTCATCCACCCGCCGCCGGTCCTCCAGACTCAGGCACGCAGTCTCGCGGACCAGCAGCGTTGCCCGCCATTCGCTGATCTTCCCGCGGGTCAGTGCCTGCAGCGTGCACGGCATTTCCTCGGTCAGCACCTTGGCGAATCCGAGTAGCCGTCCCCCGCGGCTCGGAGACTCCCTGCGCGCCAAGGCAATCTGGGAAGCGATGCCGCGGCCCAGTTCCTCGCGCCGTACTCCGGCTTCAGCTTGTTTCCGGCGCTGCGAAGCATCAAACACCGCAGCGGCCCGGGCCTGTGCCGCCGAGGCTGCTGCCTTGAGTTCCTCGAGCGCCCGGATTCGGTCAATGAGTTCGCAGTCCTGCTCCCCGCCGGAAAGGCCTTCGGCTTCCTCTGCCAGGGTCCAGACCCACGCGTTCACGACTGCGGTACCGGCAGTCAGCCCGCCGGTCTGTTGATGGTTCTCAGGTCGAAAGCATTCGAACATGTGTTCGAGTCTAGCGAGGTTCGGACGTCGGATCTATCGTTCGACTACCTGTCCCGCCACCTGTTTTTTTAGGTCTCACCCCAGGTCTTCCAGACGATGTCCCTGCGGCCGGAAACTTCCCTAACCAGCTAGAAAGGAAACCACGACGACGGCCAGCAGCAGGGCCGCATTAACAACCAGCGCGAGATTTCCGGGATCTTTCTTCGGCTTCTTCGCCGCCTTCGTCTTCCTGCGGGGCTTGCCGGTAGCGGACCCATATGGTGCTTCCTGCGCCGGGAGGAAGGGCCGTCGGGATTGCTCCGGCACTTCCAACACTGTGACGTCGGGCTTCGGAACCTGCCCCACCGGCACAGCCTCCCCCTCCGCCTCCGCCGGCAAGGCCTCCTGCCGTGCCTCCCCCTCGGACGCCGCTTGCACCGCCCCAGATCCCCGCACCCGGTCCGGCAACTCGGGCCAGCGAACAATGGCACCGGCAACTGCCGCCGCCAATACGACCACGGCCACCACCCAGAGGACCACCGATCCGGGACTCCACGACACCACAAGCCGCATAAGGCCGGCGAACCAGGCCGCTTCCAACAGCCCGGCAACCACGGACCTCCGGCTGGGACCGGACGGCAGACCCGCCCGTTTCCACACGGAAACCGCCACGGTCAGACAGGTCACCACCACCCAGACGGCGAGCACCCAGGACACCAGAGCAGGAACCATCAGAGACCTTCCTTCAACAGGGCCAACGCTGCTTCTTCCTGCCCGGCAGCCACATTCGAGAGGATCAGCACGGCCGTGCCCGCGTCGCGGTCCATCGCCGCCATGGCGGAGAAACCTCCGGTCTGGCCGTTGTGCCAGGTCGCAGCCCGCCCGCTCGATGGGGACACCTGCGTGAACCACGCCAGTCCCACCTGCTCGCCGTCGCCGCCGGTGTCCCAGCGCGGCTCCAAGGAACCTGCACCAGGCGCAGTGCCCGCCAGCAGCGCCTGGAGGTAAAGCGACATATCCGCTGCGGTAGAGCGGATCCCGCCCATCGGCGCCCCGCCGTTGGCGGTCCATGCAGCGTGCGGCAATCCGCTCGCAGCCCGCCCGGTCGGAGCATCGGGTCGCAGGTTGTCGGCGGTGACCGGAACGTACGTGTCCTTCATTCCCAGGGGGTCCAGAATCCGCTCCTGCAGCAGATCGGCGTAGTCCATCCCGGCTGCCCTGGCGAGCAGCTGCCCCAGGAGGGCATAACCGAGGTTGGAATAGGCCACGGTGCCCCGCCCTCCCAATGACGCGGACTGTGCCTGGTCGTTCACCTCGGCGGGCGGGGCAGTGTAGGGGTCGCGGCGGAGAGCGGAATTTAGAAACGACGAAACCAGCGCATCAGGATCGGTGGCAAGCCGGGGAAGCCCCGACCGGTGGCTGGCGAGCTCGGCCAAGGTGACGGTACCGATTTCGGCGTCCGGGTCCTGCAGGTCCGGTCCGAGGATTTCGGCAACGGTGGTCTCGAACGTCACCTCGCCGCGCTCGACGGCGTCCGCCAGCAGTGCTGCCGTGAATGTCTTGGACACCGACCCGATCTCGAACTCGGTCCGTTCATCGGCACCGAATCCGGCGATCCGCACGGTGCCGTCTTCCAGGTAGGCCACGCTGAGCTTATCGGCAGGTTTCTGCAGCAGGGGCCGGACGGCTTCCGCCAGTACCGCATCGCCGGAAACCTGTGTCGACAGGCGCGGCGCCCACGGCGCGGCCAGCAGTCCGCAGGCCAGCACGGCGGAAGCGGAAAGGGCGGCGACGGTAATACGTCTGCGTTTGTTCATGTCAGTTACCTCCGGAGGCAGCGGTCAGAATGGCGAGCAGCGGAATGACGCGGGCGGGTGGAATCCGATAGCGGGACCGGGCATGCGGCGCGAGCCAGCCGGCTGCCGTCAGCTGGTGAACGTGGTGGTAGATCTGCCCGGACGTTCCGGACCCCAGTTCCTCCACCAGGCCGGCCACGGTTTCGGTTCCGCCGAGCACGGCACGCAGCACAGCCAGGCGAAGAGGATGTCCGAGGGACGCAAGGGTTTCGGCGAACCGGGTCCAGTCGACGTCAAGCAGATGCTCCGTCTCCAGCCCGTACTGGTACTCGTAATGGGCACCGGCCGCAGCCGTCACGGTGCCCGCGAACAGTACGGCTCCCGGTTCGGGGTGGCGTTCGCGCAGCCCGTTGAGGGCCCAGAAAGCGTCCGCATCATCGGCGGACGACGCCGGACCGGCAGCTTCCGCGCGCTGTTCCAGGGCTGCGACGCGCGCCTCCAGGGCCTGCAGCCGGGTGTCGTCGTTAATGGGCATGGCTAGAGAATTACGTAATACCGGAACAATTTCAAGACTTTCGTAATTATTTCTACCGGGTGCTCCGGATCACTCCACAACTTTCCGCAACGGAAACTCTTCCCTTTCCGTTGCGGAAAGTCTAGGCTCCCAGCATGACCAACCCTCAAGGCGCCCGCCCCTCCGCAGAAGAAGCACGCCAGGCACTGGAATCCGTCACCCTGTCGAAGCAGGCACTGGCCCCGTACGTCAGGTCACCTTCCTGGCTCTACCCCGCCCAGGGAGTGGGAATGGGATTGTTCGTGATCGGCCTCGTCTTCTCCAAGGACACGGGCTGGGCGATGGCCCTCATCGCGGTGTCCGGAGTGCTCTTCAGTGTCCTGCCGATGCTCCAGACCCGCGGCCGCCTGGTGGTTGACGTCTACACCCATCCGGGAAGCCGCGGGCTGTCCTGGCTGTACGTTGCCGCGTTTCTTCTTATCTGCGTTGTGGCCGTTGTGCTCTACTCGACCTACTCCCGGGCATGGATTGCCTACGTCGCGGCAGTCCTCGTAGTGGTCCTGACTCTGGTGACGGGACCGGCCATGGATGCCCGCCTGGCACGCGCGCTGCGGAACGCCGGCTGATGAGCGACGGGTTCAACGACATCATCCACGTCCCTACCCGGCTGCGCATCTGTTCGATCCTTGCGGAAGTGGGTGAGGCCGAATTCGGCGTACTCCGGGACGCCCTGGACCTCAGCGATTCCGTACTAAGCAAACACGTCAAGGTGCTTGAACAGGCCGGGTTCGTTACCGTGCGCAAAGGTTCCGTGAACGGCCGCACCCGCACCTGGGTGGCCTTGAATAAGGCCGGGCAGAAGGCATTCAAGGCCCACATCGAGGAACTCCGCAAACTGGCTGCCACCGGGGACCTGCTCAAGCCATGAAACTCTTCAATCCGCAGATCATCCTGTTCGTCGCCGACGTCGCGCGGGCGGCACGTTTCTACGCGGCCCTCGGCTTCATTGAAGAATCCCGTGCAACAGGGGCAGGGACAGCGCCCGTCAAGATCGAAATGTCATTGGAAGGCTTTGAGCTCGGGCTCGCACTGCCGGGACCGGCGGCCGAAGCGCACGGACTCACCCCGGTCACGGCCGGACACCGCGCGTGCCTCACGCTCTGGACGGACGACGTCGCAGCCGCCTACGCCGCTGCGCTCCACGCGGGAGCAAAAGACCTTCAAGGACCGCACCCGTTCCTGGACGGAAAGCTGCGGGTTGCATTCGTCGAAGACTTCGACGGACATCCGATCCAGTTCGTGGAACGGAAACCTACCAGCGCCCGTTCCGGGGACGCGGCTGGCACACCGGACAGCTGTAGGACGACCGGTTCATAAAGGAATCCCGCCGGATCAGGGTATGCAGCCCCAGCTGCTCACACCGTGGACAGGGCAGCCCTTCGCGGCCATAGGCGTTGAGGGACCGTGAGAAGTACCCCGAGGCACCGTTCACGTTGACATACAGCGAATCGAAGCTGGTGCCGCCTGCCGCCAGCGCCCGGGTCATCACGTCACGGGCGGCCTCGACCAGCCGCAGCGCATCGGCCCGGCGCATGGTGTCCGTGGCCCGGGCAAAGTGCATCCGCGCCGCCCAAAGGGACTCGTCGGCGTAAATGTTTCCGACCCCGGAAATCAGTCCCTGGTCCAGCAGGGCACGCTTGATCCCGGTCTTCCGCAGCCGCAGCCGGCGGTAGAACTCGTCAAAGGAAAACGCCGGATCCAGCGGGTCACGGGCAATATGGGCCGCCTCGGCAGCCACGAGCGGCAGGGCGGTTTCGGACAGGCCGCCGGGGGCGCCGTCGGGCGTCGGCACCAGGTCGGTGAGGAACACCCCGCCGAAAATCCGCTGGTCCACAAAACGCAGCTCGTCCGGCATCGCAGCACCGGAGGCATCCAGAGCGGGACTCAGCGTAAACCGGACCTTCAGGTGCTTCTCATCCGGAAGCGCCGAGTCCTCCATCAGCAGCTGCCCGCTCATGCCCAGGTGGGCCATCAGCGCAAAGGGGGGCACGACGTCGTCGGCCGCGCCGGAAGCCGTGCCGGCCGGCGAAGGAGCAGATTCGAGCAGCGGCAGCCAGAGGAACTTGCCGCGGCGGACGACGTCGGCCACCACCGCGCCTTCGAGGTTGGCGACAAGATCGGCCGGGCCGGGCGCATGGCGCCGCACGGAACGGGGATCCAGGACTTCGACGCCGGTAATGGTGCGGCCGCGGACCCATGACGCCAGTCCGCGGCGGACCACCTCGACTTCGGGAAGCTCAGGCATCGCCGTGCGCTCCTAGGAGCCGGCAGCCGCGGAGTCGGCTTCCTTGGCGTTGATCATCTTCCAGGACGCGGCGGCGGCTTCCTGCTCGGCTTCCTTCTTGGAATGGCCCACCCCTGTGCCGAAGGCCTTGTCGCCGATGTGCAGGACCGCTACGAAACTGCGGGAGTGGTCGGGACCGGACCCGGAGACCCGGTATTCGATATCGCCCATTTTCCGGCCGGCGGCAATTTCCTGGATGCTGGTCTTCCAGTCGGTACCGGCACCCAGCGCCTCGGCGTTGGACAGCAGCGGCCCCACGAGGCGCATCACCATCTGCCGGGCGGTTTCAATTCCGTGGTCCAGGTACACGGCACCGATGATTGCCTCGGTGGTGTCCGCAAGGATAGAGGACTTGTCGCGTCCGTTGGTCAGCTTTTCGCCCTGGCCCAGCAGGATGTACTCCCCCAGCCCCAGGCCGCGGGCAATGCCGGCGAGGGCACGGGTACTTACGACGGCGGAGCGGCGCTTGGCCAGCTCGCCTTCGGAAAGATCAGGATTATCCCGGTAGAGCGCATCGGTTACCGAGAACCCCAGAATGGAGTCGCCAAGGAATTCGAGGCGCTCGTTCGTGGGGATGCCGCCCTGCTCGTAAGCGTAGGAACGGTGCGTGAGTGCAAGACGAAGCGTCCCGGCGTCGAGTTCGACACCGAGACGCTTCATAAGCTCTTCAGTATTCTTCACTTTTTGGATACAACCCGAAAAGCAGTATTCATGTGCCCGTCCGCAACAACATTAATGATGCGCAAAACCGGGCCGAACACTGGTCTTAGACGTCCGCGACCTTGCGGCCCTTGTATTCAAGGAACAGCGCGGTGCCGGCGGAGTCGGTTACGACCTTGGCCTGGTGCGGCAGGCTATAGGTGACGCGGCCGTTCTCCACGGTCTTCACCAGGTTGGGCGCGGTCGCCTTCCACTGGGACCGGCGTGCACGTGTATTCGCGCGGGACATTTTCCGCTTCGGAACAGCCACGGCTAACTCTCTTCTCTCTCGTCTGACTCTGTACTTGGTGCCGCAGTATCTTCTGCGGCCGTGCCGGTCAGCCCGGCGAGGGCTGCCCAGCGAGGATCCACTACTTCATGGTGGTGACCCGGATCCTCCTCAAGGCGCGCTCCGCATTCGGAGCAAAGGCCTTCGCAGTCTTCCCGGCACACCGGCTGGAACGGCATGGTAAGAACCACTGCGTCCCGCAATACCGGCTCAAGATCGATGACATCTCGCTCGATCCGGTGTTGCTCTTCTTCATCTTCTTCTTCGAAGGACTCAGCGTCCTCGTAGTAGAAGAGTTCCTGCACATCGACTTCTTGGTCGTACGCGAGTGGCTTCAGGCAGCGGCCGCATTCACCCTTTACGGGGGCGATTACTACGCCGGATACCAGAATCCCTTCGTGCACGGCCTCCAACCTCAGATCGAGCTCGAGGCCGGATCCTTCCGGAACGCCGATAAGCGCAACACCGAAGTCTTTCGGTGCCGGTACATGTTCATGCAAAGTCCGCATCGTTCCCGGGCTGCGCCCGAGGTCCCTGACGTTGATAGCCAGGGGAGTTTCCGGATTGGACCGCGAAAATTCGCTAATGAGAACTCCTGTAGAACATAGACCGACATATCATCTTAGCCTGACTTGCCGGAATCTCTCAAACTGCGGCTGCACCGCAGCCAGGGAACACGTGCGGGCACGTGCTCCACAGTCCAGTTTACCCGTCCCGGGGCATCCGGCTAATCGGCGCCCGGGGAGGTGCCGTGCGGACGGCGGCAAAGCCGGCCTAACCTTCGGCCAGGCGCTTCAGTACCGTCGGCGGAACGTACCCGGCGACGTCGCCGCCCAGGGAGGCCACTTCCTTGATCAGGGAAGAGGAAAGGTGGGCGTAGCTGCTTTCCGCGGCCAGGAAGACGGTTTCGACGCCGGTGAGCTGCCGGTTCATTACGGCCATCGGCAGTTCGTACTGGTAGTCCTGGACGGACCGCAGCCCCTTCACAATCGCGGTGGCTCCGTGTTCCCGGCAGAAATCGGCCAGGAGCCCGTCCCCCATGGGGACCACGGAAACCCCGCGCAGGGCCTTAAACGTTCCGGCCGCCAGTTCCAGGCGTTCCTCGGCGCTGAAGCGGTACTTCTTCGCATAGTTGGTGGAGACCGCCACTATTACTTCGTCGAAGAGGCTTGCCGCGCGGGCAATCACCTCGACGTGGCCGTTGTGGATGGGATCAAAGGAGCCGGGGCATACAGCGCGTCGCATAGGTCGAATCTACCGGGTGCCGGCGGGTAATACTTGTTGCATGAGTATCAGTACAACCGCGTCCCTGCTCCGCGCACAGCACGGCCCCGGCACAGCAGCCGCCCAGCCGTGGCAGCGGACCGCCGCCGGAGCCAACCTGCTCGCGGCGGACGGAAACCTGGGCGTGACCATTTTCGAGGAGATCACTGCCCTCGCCGGCCGGCACGGAGCCATCAACCTGGGCCAGGGCTTTCCCGACGAGGACGGCCCGGCCGAAATGCTCGACGCCGCGCGGGCCGCCATTGCCTCCGGCGCCAACCAGTACGCCCCCGGGCAGGGCCTGCCGGTCCTGCGCAACGCCGTCGCGGCGCATCAGGAGCGGTTCTACGGGCTGCAGGTGGACCCGGACACCGAGGTTATCGTCAGCACCGGCGCCACGGAAGCCATTGCCTCGGCCCTGCTGGCCCTCACCGGTCCCGGCGACGAGGTGCTGACCTTCGAGCCGTTCTACGATTCCTACGGCGCCGTCATCGGGCTCAGCGGTGCCACGCACACCACCGTCGCGCTCCAGGCACCGCACTTCCTGCCCGCCGCCGGCGCCCTCGCAGCGGCATTCACCGACCGCACCCGGGTGGTCCTGGTCAACAATCCCCACAACCCCACCGGCGCTGTCCTCCCCCGCGAAGTCCTGCAGGAAATCGTGGACCTGGCGGCGAAGCACAACACCGTGATCGTCACCGACGAGGTCTACGAACACCTGACGTTCGGACCCGTGCACATCCCCGTGGCAACACTGCCCGGTGCTGCCGAACGGACCCTGACTATCTCCTCGGCCGGCAAGACGTTTTCCGTGACCGGCTGGAAAATCGGCTGGCTCACGGGGCCGGCGCCGCTGGTGGCCGCAGTCCGCACGGTCAAGACCTTCCTGAGCTACACCTCGGGCACCCCTTTCCAGTCCGCCGTCGCCGTGGGACTGGGACTGGAGGATGCCTATTTTCTCGGCGCCGCCTCCGCACTGCAGGCGAAGCGGGATCTGCTTGGCGCGGGACTCCGGGCCGCCGGGATGGACGTCCTGCCCTCGTCCGGCACGTACTTCCTCACCGCCGATACCTCTGCCCTGGGCATTACCGACGCTACGGAACTTGCCCGCCGGCTGCCGGAACTCATCGGTGTGGCTGCAATCCCGGTCGCCGTGTTCTGCCATGCCGAAGGGGCACGGCGCACCCGGTCCCTGCTCCGGTTCGCGTTCTGCAAGAAAACCGAGGTCCTGGAACAGGCCTCCGAACGCCTCGCCCGGCTGGGCGGTGCCCTGTGACCGCGTCCCGGCTGCTGCGGGGCATCGGCGCGCACGCCACGATCACCGAAGACGGTTACACCCCCGGCGCCTACGTGCTGAGCATCGGCGGGGCCGAGCAGTCCCACGTGGACCTGGCGAGGCCGCAGGAAATCTTCTACGAGTACCTGCGCCGGATAGGCAATGTCCTGGATCTGGCCGCTCCGGCCGGGGAGCCGCTGAGCGCCCTGCACCTGGGTGCCGGGGCGCTGACCCTCACCCGGTACCTCCAGGCCACCCGCCCCGGGTCCAGGCAGGCAGCGGTGGAACTGGAACGCGAACTGCTGGACTTTGTCCTGGCGCATCTTCCGCTGCCGGACGGCACGGAGCTGGAGACGGTGATCGGCGATGCGCGCGAATCACTGGACCGCTTTGCCGGGCGGTCCTTCGACGCCATTGTGCTGGACATCTTCGCCGGTGCCGATGCACCCGCGCACCTGGCGACGTCGGACTACTACGCCGAGCTGATGGCGCTGCTCTCCCCCGGCGGGGTGCTGCTGGTCAACGTGGGCGATGACCCGCCGCTGACCTTTATGCGCCGGCAGGTCCGCGAACTGCAGGCCGTCCCTGGCGCGGACGCCGACCTGGCGGCACTGGGGCAGCAGGACATGTTTACGGGGCGCTACCCCGGCAATATCGTGCTCGCGGCCACGCCGTTCCCCTGGCCGGCGGAGTGGACGCAGCAGCTCCTGGCCGCCGGACCGCACCCTGCGGCGGTGCTGACCGGCGAGGACCTGGAGGTTTTCGCCGGTTAGGCCTGCGCAGCCTCGGTTTCGCCGTCACCGGACTCGGCATCACCGGACTCGGCATCGCCGTCGGCCGGCTCGGCGAACCACAGGGTGGTCTCGCCGTACTTACGCTCGCTGAAGCGCTCCAGGCCCTCGGGCCAGACCGGTTCCGGGGAACGCGTGGAGCGCTCGAGCACTACTACGGCGCCGTCGGCAAGGTGCCCGGCCAGCGGGGTGAGGACAGTCGCCAGTTCGGCTTCGGTAAACGCGTAGGGCGGGTCGATGAAGACCACGTCCCAGCGCACATCCGCGGGGACCCGCAGCAGGAAGGTTTCGGCCTTGGCCCGGTGCACGCTCACGCAGGTCCGGCCCAGGATCTTGTTGACCAGTTCCGCGTTCTGCCGGCACGTCGCCGCCGGCTTGTCGGCAAGCTCCACCAGGTCGACGGCGGCGGCCCCGCGGCTGGCGCTCTCCACCCCCAGGGCTCCGGACCCGGCAAACAGGTCCAGCACGCGGGCTTCCTGCAGGATGCCGTAGGACTCCAGGCGGGAAAAGAGGGCTTCCTTCACCCGGTCCGTGGTGGGGCGGGTTCCGTCACCCGGAACGCTGAACAAGGAGGATCCGCCGGCAGCCCCGGCAATAATGCGGCTCATGCCTTCACTTTATCCGCTCCGGCGGCCGGACAGGCCCGGCGGCAGGGGCTAGCCCCGTTCCAGGAACGCTTCGGCCTCGGGGTTCAGGGACGCCTCGATGGCTTCGTCCAGGGCCGGGTAGTCCCGCAGGTCCGGATCCTCGGCCACGAGGGCCACGGCGTCGGCGCGGGCCTTCTCGATGAGCTTTTCGTCCTGGACCGCGCGCAGCAGCTTGAGGGTGGACCGTCCGCCGGACTGGCTGGCACCGAGGATGTCGCCTTCGCGGCGCAGTTCGAGGTCCTTGCGGGAGAGTTCAAAACCGTCGGTGGTGGCGGCCACGGCCTCCAGCCGCTCCCGGCTCGGATGTCCCGGTTCCAGCTGGGTGACAAGCAGGCAGGTACCGGGCAGCCCGCCGCGGCCCACCCGGCCGCGCAGCTGGTGCAGCTGGGAGATGCCGAACCGGTCCGCATCCATGATCACCATGAGCGAGGCATTGGGCACGTCCACTCCCACCTCGATGACGGTGGTGGACACCAGCACGTCGATGTCGCCGCGGTTGAAGGCGGCCATGGTCTCGTGCTTGTCGTTCGGGTCCAGCCGTCCGTGCAGGGGTGCAATGGTTTTGCCGGCGAGCGCCGGCACGGTGGTGAGGTATTCGGACAGCTCGGCAACGGAGGTCAGCTCCTGCCGCTCGGCACGCGCCCGTCCCTCAGCTGCTTCCTTCGAGTCGAACAGTGCCAGGTCCGAACCGGGTTCCTCTTCCTTGGCGCCGATCTTGGGGCAGACCACATACACCTGACGGCCGGCGTCGATCTCTTCCCGGGCGCGGGCCCAGATCCGCTGCTCCCACTGCGGCTTCTCAGCCAGCGGCGAGACGTAGGTGGAGATGGGTGCGCGTCCGGCCGGCAGCTCGGTCAGGGTGGAGACCTCCAGGTCCCCGAAGACGGTCATCGCGACGGTACGGGGAATGGGGGTGGCCGTCATCACCAAAAGGTGCGGGGTGCTGTGCCCCTTGGTACGCAGCACGTCGCGCTGCTCGACGCCGAACCGGTGCTGTTCGTCCACCACCACCAGGCCGAGGTCGGCAAAGGAGACGTGCTCCGACAGCAGGGCGTGGGTGCCGATAATGATGCCGGCCGCACCGCTGGCGGCGTCCAGCATCGCGGTGCGGCGCCCGGCGGTGTTCATCGAACCGGTCAGCAACACCACCTTGGTGCCGTCCGGGTCCCCGTCCAGCTGCCCGCCGCGGCCCAGCGGGCCGAGCATCGCACTGATGGACTCGTAGTGCTGGGACGCCAGGACCTCGGTGGGTGCCAGCAGCGCCGCCTGTCCCCCGGCGTCGATGACCTGCAGCATGGCGCGCAGCGCCACCAGGGTCTTGCCCGAGCCCACCTCGCCCTGCAGCAGGCGGTTCATGGGATGGTCGCCGGCCAGTTCGGCGGAGAGGTCCCGCCCGATTTCGGCCTGCCCGTTCGTCAGGGTGAAGGGAAGGGATGCGTCAAAGCGGTCCAGGAGACCGCCGGGCACTGCCGGACGCGCGGTGGCTTCCTCTTCGGCGGTCAGGGCACGACGCCGGGCCAGTGCGGTCTGCAGGACCAGGGCCTCCTGGTACCGGAACCGGTGCCGGGCGGCGTAGGCCTCCTCCATGGTGGCCGGCCGGTGGATCCTGTTATAGGCATCCGTGATGTCGGGAAGACGGTCGCGCTGGCGGATTGCTGCCGGGATCGGATCGCGCAGCCGGGCGGCTTCCATATTGTCCAGCAGCATCGACACGGACTTCGCGATGGTCGGGCTGGCCACCCGGGCCGAGGCCCGGTAAACGGGGATGGGCCGCTTGGCCTCCTCCTCGTCCACCGAGTCTTCGTCCAGGAGCACATAACTGGGATTGGTCAGCTGCAGCTGGCCCCGGTAGGCCCCCACCTTGCCGGAAAACATGGCACGGGTACCGACGATGAGTTCCTTGGCAGCATTGAATCCGTTGAAGAACGTCAGGTGCAGCTGCCCGAGGCTGCCGTCGGTGTCGTCGGTGACGACCACCTCGACGATCGTCCCCTTGCGGGCCCGCATCTGCCGGCGGTTGTTGCTCTGTACCCGGGCTATCAGGGTGACGTCTTCGTCGAACGGTATTTCGGCGATGGGTGTGAGCTCGCCCCGCTCCAGGTACCGGCGCGGAAAATGGTGAAGCAGATCGCCAACGGTCTTCAGGCCAAGCTGCTTCTCCATGGCATTGGCCGTAACCTTGCCGATCCGGCGGTCCAGCGGAAAGTCGAGTTCGCCGGGGAGCCTAGAGTCCATGTGCCTCGGGGACTTCTTTGGTTTCGTGTCCGTCCGCGGACAACTCGGTGATGGTCAGGTTCTCGGGATCACCCAGGGTGCGCAGCAGATCGATGGCGGTGCCGGCGTCGGGGGTGTGGACGTGGACGCGCCAGCGGTAGCCCTCCCCCACCGGACTGACAGCGCTCATGATGACTGAGTCGCCCAGTTCGTCCAGCTGCAGCCGCAGCGTGGCGGCATCCAGCGGACTCAGGGTGATGGTGCACATGACCTCCACGCCTTCCATGCGGGGCATGTGTGCGTGGATGTGCGGGTCCTGCACGTCGTAGCCGTGCAGTCCGTCCAGGAGTTCCTCCTGGAGTTCCTCCCCCAGGGCGGCGGCACGCAGCGCGTCCAGCACCAGCAGGAAGCCGACGCCGCCTGCGTCCACCACCCGCGCGCGGGTGAGCGCGTCCAACTGGCTCTCGGTATTGATGACTGCCGTCAGCGCGGCCTCCATCATGGCCCGCAGCGTGACTGCCAGCCCCGCGTTGCTGTCATCTCCGGTAACCGCTGCTTCGCTGTCGGACGCTGCGTGGGCTGCTGCCTCCAGGACGGAGAGCATGGTGCCGGGCACCGGATCGCTGAGTACGGACCAGGAGCGCAGCTGCGCACGCTGCAGGGCGGCTGCGAGCAGGGGGGCGGAGAGGCGGGCGGCGCCGGCCAGGGGTTCGGCCATGGACGAGAGGAAGACGGAAAACAGGGTTCCGGAGTTGCCGCGGGCTTCTTCCATCGCGGCCCGTCCGGCCGTTCCCAGCAGCTCGCCGATGTCTGCGGTGTCCATATCTGCGGCAGCCCGTGAGGCGGCGCAAAGCGTCAGGTAGAGGTTGGTGCCGGTGTCGCCGTCGGCCACGGGAAAGATATTGATGGCATTGAGGCGGTCGCTGTGGTTACCCAGGGAGACCTCTGCGTTGCTCAACCATCGCTTCAGCGCTTGCGCGTTGGCGGTGATTTTAGTCTGCAAAGTAATCCCGTTTCCTGCCTGTAGCACTGTCTTTGGTCCTGCTGGTGCCGCTCATTGAGGCCGTCCCATCCGGTCTTCGCCGTCATTGCCGCTAACCGTCTATGTCATTAGGAAGCCTACCGCAGGGCACTGACAGCGGCCGATAACGATTTACCGCCGGTTGGGCCGTCAGCCCTCCGGAAGGGTCGAGCGGACGTATCCGGCGACGTCGTCGGCGTCCAGTGCCGCGGCGATTTCAGCAATGGCAGCGTAGTCCGGCACTACAATCGACTGGCCGTCGGAGGACGTACCCACTCCTGCATTCGGCAGGGTAAACATGTGCACATCCCCGGCACGGACGTTGCGGAGCCCGAGTGCCAATGCCCCGGCCGCTGATGCGTCAAGCTCTTCATCCACGCTCAGGTACGGCGATATTGCGCCCACCACGTTGCTGACCTTCACGGGATTGGTGAGGGTCGCCTTGTTGAGGACACCGGAGATGACCCCGCTCAGGAAAGCCTGCTGGTTCTTGACACGCTGGTAGTCCCCGTCCGTGAAGGCGTACCGCTCCCGGACATATTTGAGCGCGGACTCGCCCTCCACCGTGATGGGCCCGGCCGCAAAGTATTCGCCCTGGGCTCCCTCGGACTGGAAGGCAACTTCGTTGTTGAGGGTAACTCCGTCCAGTGCATCCGTCAGGCCCTGGAAACCTTCGAAGTCGATGATTGCCACGTGGTCAATCGGGATGTCGAACAGCGTCTGCACGGTGTCCACCGTCAGGGACACACCGCCGATGGCCATGGCTGCGTTGATTTTCTGTTCGCCGTGCCCGGGCATTTCCACCCAGGTGTCACGCATGATCGACATAACGTAGACACCGCTTCGATCCCCCGGGACATGGACGAGCATCATTGCGTCGGAGCGTGCATCACCGGAAGCGGGATCGCGGGTATCGCTGCCCATCAGGAGGATGTTCTGTGATCCCTCCGCGGCCGCCGCCTTCTCCGGCCTGTTCTCTGGCAGGGCATCTGCAATGGTGTTGGTGCCGTTGTCAAAGGTTCGAGCCAGATGCCACAGGTAGCCCCCGGCAGCTACTGCGGCCACCAGCACGAGGGTCAGCAGCACCAGCATGGTGTTGCGGACAGGATGCCGCTTTCCCCGCCGGGGCTCCGGGGACGTCGTGTACTCGCTCAAGTGTGTTTCCTCAGGTCGGGGACGGTATGAGTTTATGCATTTGGCCCGAATGACCGATTCAGGACAGGGCAGCGCGGCGGATAGGCTTGAATCATGAAGTTCTACGCGTTACCCGTACTGCTCGCACTCGTTGCCGCCACCGGCTGCACTCCGGTCGCCAATGTGGATTCGGCCCCGGACGCAGCCAACTCCGACTGCGCCGCCGTGATGGTGGCGCTGCCGGACGAGATGGCCGGCTATGCGCTGCGGGATACGGACAGCCAGTCGACGGCGGCCTGGGGCAACCCGTCCCGGGCGATCCTCAAGTGCGGGGTCCCGGTGCCCGGCCCGACCACCGATCCGTGCGCCTCAGTGAACGGCGTCGACTGGATCCTGCGGGAAGGGGAGGACACCTGGACCGCAACCACCTTCGGCCGGGAGCCGGCCGTGGAGGTGATGTTCGATCCGAACGAGGTGGCCTCGTCCACGATCCTGGTCCAGCTGCAGAACGCGGTAGCCAAGATCGAACCCACCCGCGAGTGCCTCAGCCCCGAGGACACCCTGGACCTGGAAGCCGGGCAGGGCTAGCGCAGGCCCGTCTTCCGGCCCAGGGCCAGGGAAATCAGTTCATCGATCAGTTCGGTGTACGGCAGCCCGGACTTGGCCCACATCTGCGGATACATGCTGATCGGGGTGAACCCGGGCATGGTGTTGATCTCGTTGATGATCAGCTTCCCCTCCGGGGTGTAGAAGAAGTCCACCCGGGACAGGCCCTCCCCGCCAACTGCATCGAACGCTTCGGCGGCGAGCCGGCGGACCTGCGCGGTAATATCCGCAGGCAGGTCGGCCGGGCAGCTCAGTTCCGCGGCTGCACCGTCCACATACTTGGCTTCAAAGTCGTACCAGTCGTGGCCGCCGTCGCGCACGGCAACCTCGCCGGGCTGGCTGGTGCGCGGATCCTCGGTGCCGCGCCCCTGCAGGACGGCCACTTCGATCTCCCGGCCGGTAATCCCGGCTTCCACCACGACCTTTGGATCATGAAGGCGTGCCGCCTCAATGGCGGCCGGCAGTTCCGCGGCCTCAGTGACCCGGGTGATGCCCATGGAGGAGCCGGCGCGCGCCGGCTTGACGAACAACGGGAACTCCAGTGCGCCGGCACGGTCCAGGCAGTCCTGCGGGTCCCGCAGCCACTGCCGGTCGGTGATGACCTCGTAGGGGCCAACCAGCAGGCCTGCGGCTTCGAAGACCACCTTCATGTAGTGCTTGTCCATGCCGACGGCGGACGCCAGGACTCCGGCTCCCACGTACCGCACGTCAGCCATTTCCAGGAGCCCCTGCAGGGTCCCGTCTTCACCGAAGGGGCCGTGCAGCAGCGGCAGCACAACGTCGATGGAACCGAGGCTGCGCGGCAGGCTGCCGGCAGCGTGGGCCACGAGCTCCCGGCTGCCGTCCTGTGAGGAGAGCACCACGGATTCCTCCGACACCGGAACTTCGGGCAGGGTCGCGGCGCGCAGGGACCACTCGGCCGGATCAGCCGAGACCAGGCTCCACTGGCCGTTTTTCGCGATGCCGATGGGAACGACGTCGTACTTTGCCGTGTCGATGGCCTGCAGGACACCGGCGGCGGTCACACAGCTGACGGCGTGCTCGCTGGAGCGCCCGCCGAACAGGACGGCCACCCGCGGGCGGACGTTTCCGGAATGGTCCTCTACGGTACCGGCGGGCAGGGGTTCAACAGTCACGGGGCGGACACACCTTCGGATTTCAGTTCGCGGGCCAGCAACCGCGGGCCCAGTTCATCAACAGTGATTACGCCCTGCAGTACGGCGACGACGTTTTCGGTAATCGGCATGTACACCCCCAGCTGGGTGGCACGGTCCAGCACGGCCTGCGCGGACTTGATGCCCTCGGCAGTCTGCGTCATGGACGCGTTGACCTCGGCCAGGCTCAGGCCCTGGGCCAGCAGCGTACCGGCGGTGTGGTTGCGTGACAGGGGCGAGGAGCAGGTGGCAATCAGGTCACCCATCCCGGCCAGGCCGGCCATGGTTTCGGCGTTGCCGCCCAGTGCCAGGGCCAGGCGGGTGGTTTCGGCCAGTCCGCGGGTCATCACGGAGGCCCTGGTGTTGTCCCCCATGTTCTTGCCGTCGCAGATCCCCACCGCGAGGGCAATGACGTTCTTGACGATGCCG
This sequence comes from Arthrobacter sp. zg-Y769, assembly GCF_020907405.1. Taxonomy (GTDB): domain Bacteria; phylum Actinomycetota; class Actinomycetes; order Actinomycetales; family Micrococcaceae; genus Arthrobacter_B. Next base: position 12,505 of record NZ_JAJJOE010000005.1, on the reverse strand, counting down.
CCGATCTCGGTGCCCACCACATCCTCGTTGGTGTAGGGACGGAAATACGGCGCGGTGCAGGCTCCGGCGATCCAGGCAGCCGTGTCCAGGTCGGTGCAGGCCACCACGGAAGCGGTGGGTTCCTGGCGGGCAATCTCCATGGCCAGGTTCGGGCCCGAGACCACTGCGATGCGTTCGGCGGGCAGCCCCAGCTCCTCGGCAATCACCTGGCTCATCCGGGCATCGGAGCCCCGTTCCAGGCCCTTCATTAGCGATACCACGACAGCGTCCGCCGGAATGAGGCCCGCAACCTCCTTGAGCTGCACGCGCAGGGACTGTGCCGGGACGGCGAGGACCACCAGCTCGGCACCGGCCAGCACCTCGGCGAGGTCCGTGGAGGCGCGCAGATTGGCGGGCAGGACGGTGTCCTTGAGGTACTGGGTGTTGCGGTGCCTGTCGTTGATGTCCGAGGCTACCTCGGCGCGGCGGGCCCAGAGACGGACATCCGTGCCGCGCTCGGCGCCGGAGTCGGCAGCAATCTTGGCGAAGGCGGTGCCCCAGCTTCCGGCACCCAGGACGGCGACGACGGCGGGGTATTCACTGCGGGCGGTCACTGTCCGGCCTCCGGTTCGTTTGGTTTGGTTTGGTTGCTGTGCCGGTTGCGGTTCCGGTTTCGAAGGAACGGCCCACCTGCCGTTGGCCCTTGGCCACGGGATTCCACCGCTCGGTGGGCGGCTGGGCGCCTCGGAGCTTGGAAACCATGTCCGTAACGTCGGACATGATCCGCTCCGTGGCGGCGTCCAGCACTGCTTTGCTTATCGGCAGGCCGGCGAAATCGGACAGGTCAACAGGTTTGCCGACCACCAGCCGCACCCGCTTGCGCGGAAACAGCTTGGGGAACTTCGCATAGCGCGGAAAAGCGTCCTGCGCTCCCCAGTGGGCGACCGGGACTACCGGAACCCCGGTCTGCAGCGCCAGCCGCGCCGCGCCGGTCCGGCCCTTCATCGGCCAGAGATCGGGATCCCGGGTAAGGGTGCCTTCGGGGTAGATCACCAGGGTGTGCCCGGCTTCCAGGGCGGCGCGTGCCGATTCCAGGGAACCGGCGGCCCCGGTGGTGATTCGTTCCACCGGGACCTGGTTCGTGGCGGACAGCGCCGCTCCCAACACCGGCACCTTGAAGAGTGATGCCTTGGCCAGGAAGTGGGGCGGGCGGCCCTGGTTGTACAGGAAGTGGCCCACCACCACCGGATCGATTTCAGTCACATGGTTGGGGCAGACAATGAATCCCGGATCCGAGGGCAGGTTTTCCGCCCCCTGCCACTGCTTTTTCAGGAAGATATTGAATACCGGCCGGAGGCTTCCGGCGAGTAAGGCAAAGGCAACCCGTGACTTAGTCGATTCCGTCATGCCGTCAGGCTACCGGAGTCCGGCGGATACGCCGGATGTGACGTCAAAGTCCGCCCCGAGGCCCTCAAGCTTGCCCTGGAAGTGCTCGTATCCACGGTTGATCAGCTCAATGCCGGTAACCCGCGAGGTACCCTCGGCAGCCAGCGCCGCGATGAGGTGGCTGAAGCCGCCGCGCAGGTCCGGGATGTCGATTTCGGCGCCGCGCAGCTGCACTGATCCGGCGATGACAGCCGAGTGAAGGAAGTTGCGCTGGCCGAAACGGCACGGGACGCTGCCCAGGCACTCACGGTGGACCTGGATGTTGGCGCCCATCCGGATAAGCGCATCCGTGAAGCCGAAGCGGTTCTCGTACACGGTTTCGTGCACGATGGACACACCCTCGGCCTGGGTTAGGGCGACCACCAGCGGCTGCTGCCAGTCAGTCATAAAGCCGGGGTGGACATCGGTTTCCAGTACCAGCGGGTTCAGCGGGCCGCCCGGGTGGTAGAACCGGATGCCGCCGTCGTCGATGTCGAACGCTCCGCCGATCTTGCGGTACGTGTTCAGGAACGCAGTGAGGTCCTTCTGGTCCGCGCCCTCTACATAGATGTCGCCCTTGGTGACGAGGGCCGCTGAAGCCCAGGAAGCGGCCTCGTTGCGGTCCGGAAGCGCCCGGTGGTTGTAGCCGGTCAGTTCGGAAACGCCTTCGATCCGGATTACACGGTCCGTCTGCACGGAGATGATGGCGCCCATCTTCTGCAGGATGGCGATCAGGTCCATGATCTCGGGTTCAACGGCTGCACCGCGCAGCTCAGTGATGCCCACGGCCTTCACGGCGGTCAGGAGCACCTGTTCGGTGGCTCCGACGCTCGGGTAGGGCAGTTCAAGCTTGGCGCCGCTGAGGCCCTTGGGTGCGGAAATCGAAATGCCGCCGGGGCGCTTTTCCACGACGGCACCGAAGTTGCGCAGCATCTGCAGGTGGAAGTCGATGGGCCGGTCGCCGATTTTGCAGCCGCCGAGATCCGGAATGAAGGCTTCACCGAGGCTGTGCATCAGCGGCCCGCAGAGCAGGATCGGGATGCGCGAATCGCCGGCGTGGGCGTCAATGTCCTTGGACGCCGCCGTCTTTGCGTTCTTGGGATCCATGGTGAGGTCGCCGGTGACGGGGTCCTTGGTGACCTCGACGCCGTGCAGCTGAAGCAGGGACGTAACTACCTCGACGTCCTTGATTTCCGGAACGTTGCGCAGTGTGGACGGGCCGTTGCCAAGCAGGGCCGCAACCATCGCTTTGGGGACCAGATTTTTCGCCCCGCGGACCGGTACCTTCCCTGAGAGAGGAACACCGCCTCGGATGGTGAGGACGCTACCCATGAACACCTGATTTCTTAATATAGTTTGGCCCCGGAAGCAATAAGAGACTGCACTCAAGCATATGAGCAAGCGTCTGCTTACTGAAATAACTCCGGCCCTTAGGAGGGCAGCACCGGTGTGATTCCGGTCATGCCCCGCAGCGGAACGCGGATAGGCCCCGCCGAAGCGGGGCCTATCCATAATATCGGGGCCGTTCCGGGGGCAGAAAACCTCCCGGAGTGCAAACCGGCAGCCTGCTGATCATTCCGGGGCCGGCCTGCCCCTGCCGGGACCGCCCTAGTGCAGGGCCGGGAGGGTTGCGGGCTTGTAGGAGGGGCGTTCCGCTTCGAAGGTTGTGATCTCGGACTCATGGCGCAGGGTCAGGGCAATGTCGTCCAGCCCTTCCAGCAGGCGCCAGCGGGTGTAGTCGTCAATTTCGAATGCCGCCGAGACGCTGCCGCAGACGGCGGTTCGGGCCTGCAGGTCAACAGTGACGGTTGTCCCCGGGGAGTTTTCCAGGACCTTCCAGATGAGCTCGATATCGTCCTGCGCCACCTGGGCGGCGACGAGGCCCTGCTTACCGGCGTTGCCGCGGAAAATGTCGGCAAAGCGGGAGGAGAGCACGGCACGGAAGCCGTAGTCCTTCAGGGCCCAGACAGCATGCTCACGCGAGGATCCGGTGCCGAAGTCCGGTCCGGCCACCAGGACGGATCCCTGGTGATACGGTTCCCGGTTCAGGATGAAGTCCTCGTTTTTCCGCCAGCCGGCGAAGAGCGCGTCCTCGAACCCCGTACGCGTAATGCGCTTGAGGTAGACGGCCGGAATGATCTGGTCGGTGTCGACGTCGCTTTGCCGCAGCGGGACACCGATTCCGGTGTGGGTGGTGATCTTTTCCATGGCGGTTCTCCTAGGCTGCTGTGCCGACGACGGCGCCCGGCAGCGGGTCAAGGTCCGAGGGTGAGCTGAGGGTTCCCCGGACGGCGGTGGCGGCTGCCACCACCGGCGAGACCAGGTGCGTCCGCCCGCCCTTGCCCTGCCGGCCCTCGAAGTTGCGGTTGGACGTGGAGGCGCAGCGCTCCCCCGGTTCCAGCTGGTCCGGGTTCATCCCCAGGCACATGGAGCAGCCGGCAAAACGCCACTCCGCGCCGAAGTCCTTGAAGACCCGGTCCAGCCCTTCCGCCTCCGCCTCCAGGCGCACGCGTGCGGATCCGGGCACCACCATCATCCGGACCCGGGGGTCCTTCTGCCGTCCGCGGATAATGTCTGCGGCTATCCGCAGGTCCTCGATGCGGCTGTTGGTGCAGGAGCCCAGGAAGACGGTGTCCACCCGGATGTCCTTCATCGGCGTTCCGGCAGCCAGGTCCATGTAGGCCAGCGCCCGTTCGGCGGCGGCGCGTGCGTTTTCGTTGCTGAAGTCCTCCGGCGCGGGAACGGCTTCCGAGAGCGGGACTCCCTGCCCGGGATTGGTTCCCCAGGTGACGAACGGCTCCAGGGTGTCGGCGTCCAGGAAGACCTCGGCGTCGAACTCGGCGTCGTCGTCCGTGGCAAGGGATTTCCAGTGTTCGACGGCGGCGTCCCAGTCCCGGCCCTGCGGGGCGTGCGGCCGGTGCCGAAGGTAGGCGAAAGTGGTTTCGTCCGGGGCCACCATTCCGGCCCGTGCACCTGCCTCGATGGACATGTTGCAGATGGTCATCCGCGCTTCCATCGACAGCGCACGGATAGCCGAGCCGCGGTATTCCAGCACGTAACCCTGTCCGCCGCCCGTACCGATCCGGGCAATCACCGCCAGGATGATGTCCTTGGACGTAACGCCTGGACGGAGCGTGCCCTCGACATTGATCGCCATGGTCCGAAACGGCTTCAGGGACAGGGTCTGGGTGGCCATCACGTGTTCAACCTCGGACGTGCCGATACCCATTGCCAGTGCCCCGAACGCCCCGTGCGTGGAGGTGTGGGAATCGCCGCAGACCACCGTGAGTCCGGGCTGGGTCAGGCCCAGCTGCGGACCCACCACGTGGACAATGCCCTGCTCGGCGTCCCCGAGCGGATGCAGCCGTACTCCGAACTCGGCACAGTTGGCCCGAAGGGTTTCAATCTGGGTCCGGCTCACCGGGTCGGCAATGGGCTTGTCGATGGCCAGCGTGGGCGTGTTGTGATCCTCGGTGGCAATGGTCAGGTCCGGGCGGCGCAGCCCGCGTCCGGACAGCCGCAGGCCTTCGAAGGCCTGGGGTGAGGTGACCTCGTGGACAAGGTGGAGATCGATGTAGAGCAAATCGGGCGCACCGTCCTCGCCCTTGCGGACCACATGCTCGTCCCACACTTTCTGTGCAAGCGTCCTGCCTGCCACATGCTCACCCATATCAGGTACCCCTCGTTGTCTTTCCCTGTGGGGTTAAGAGAACCAGCCGGCGCGCCGGCAGCGCCACCTTTTCGATTTGCATCTCAGATAGTGAGACGGCAGTATCAATTTATGGACACAGCGAGCGGGGTAGGCGTCATCGACAAAGCGGCAATGGTGCTGGACGCACTGGAGGCCGGGCCGACCACGCTGGCGCAGCTGGTTTCCGCCACGGGACTCGCGCGCCCCACCGTGCACCGGCTGGCGCTGGCTTTGGTGCACCACCGCCTGGTGGGACGGGACATCCAGGGCCGCTTTGTCCTGGGCGGACGCCTGGTGGAGCTTGCCTCCGCGGCAGGCGAAGACCGCCTCATTGCCTCTGCCGGGCCGGTACTGCTGGCGCTGCGGGATGCCACGGGCGAGAGCTCCCAGGTCTTCCGGCGGCAGGGTGAGTGGCGGGTCTGCGTTGCCTCCGCCGAGCGGCCCATCGGCCTGCGGGACACTATTCCCGTGGGCACCCAGCTCTCCATGAAGGCCGGTTCCGCGGCCCAGTGCCTGCTGGCCTGGGAGGACCATGACCGCCTCCTTGAGGGCCTGCACAATGCCCGCTTCACCCCGACCGTCCTGGCCGGCGTCCGGCGGCGCGGCTGGGCCCAGAGCCTGGGTGAACGCGAGCCCGGGGTCGCCTCCGTTTCCGCTCCCGTGCGCGGACCGTCCGGCCGGGTTATCGCTGCCGTCTCCATTTCCGGGCCGATAGAACGCCTCACCCGCCAGCCGGGCCGCATCCATGCCGAGGTGGTGGCCAAGGCAGGAGCCCAGCTCACCGAGGCGCTGCGTAAGAGCGGCGAATAACCCTATATTGGGAACCTGAACCATTGGGAATCTAAGACCCAAGGGAGTTCCCATGAAGCGGATGCGGGTGCTGTGGCACGTTATCCGGATCTCCGGCGCCGACTACATTTTCGCCGGCTTCCTGATTGTCCTTGGGGTCGCCGGCTTCCTGCTGCCGCGGCTCGAACCGCAATTCACCGATTTCGGTGACGGCCTCTGGTACCTCTTCGTTTCCTTCACCACTGTCGGCTTCGGAGACTATGTGGCCACCGGGCCGGCCGGCCGGATCATCACCGTGGTGGTGACCCTGTACGGAATCCTCGTGGTGGCCCTCATGACCGGCATCATCGTGGGTTTCTACACCGAACTCCTCAAAGCCCGGGCCACCAATGCACTGGATGACTTCGTCAAGGAGCTTGAGCACCTGCCGGACCTGTCACGCGAGCAGCTGCTGGACCTTGCCGAACGGATCCGCAGCCGGCGGATCCTGCCGGATTCCTGAACGGTTGCCGTTCTGTACAACCGGCTACTGCTAGCCGGCGAAGTGGTCCCAGCCGGTGGCCGGCGGCACCTGTCCGCCGAATGTCACTCCCCCGCCGTCCGTTACCTTTCCAATGCGGACAAACCCTGCCGGCAGGACCGCGTCCGGCGGGAAGGTTGCCAGCAGTCCGTGATCCTCTCCCCCGCCGAGCACCCAGGCCAGCGGGTCCGCTCCCAGCCGGGCTGCGGCCGGAGCCAGCACCTCGGCCCGGGAGGTGAGATAGCCGGCGTCGAGGTCAATGGCCACGCCCGAGGCGCGCGCGATCCGGCCGGCGTCGCGCACCAGGCCGTCGGACACATCCAGCATGGCGGTGGCGCCGGCAATTGCCGCCCGCGGACCCAGATGGACCGGCGGATGGGGACGGTTCTGTGACGCAGCGAGCCCAGCGAGAACCTGGTTCTCCTCTTCCCGGACAGCTGAGTAGTCCAGGCTGCTCTCCAGCACGGCCAGGCCGCCTGCGGCAGCACCCAATGCGCCGGTGTGTGCCAGCACGTCTCCGGGGCGCGCTCCGGAGCGCAGGACCGGAGCGCGGCCCTCGAGATCGCCGGTGACGGCGGCCGTGACGACAATTTGACTGCCCCGGCCCAGGTCTCCGCCCACCACCGAGCAGTGGCCGGCGTTCAACGTCAGTGACTGCACCCCTGCCGCAAGTCCGGTCGCCAGGCCCTCCACCCAGGCAACCTCCGTGCTGCCCGGAAGCGTGAGGCTGACCACCAGCGACGTGGGAACGGCCCCCATGGCGCTGATATCCGAAAGGTTCTGTGCAGCGCATTTCCAGCCAACGACGAATCCGGTGGTGCGGTACCCCGAGGGCCAGAGCAGGCGGAAGTCTGCATCTTGAACGAGGGTGTCAATGGAGATCACCGTCCGGCCGTCCGGCGCAGCGATGACGGCCGCGTCATCGCCCGGCCCCACAAGTGCCGTGGTGGGTCCGAGCCGGGGAAAGATCCGGGCCAGGAGCCCCTTCTCATCGAGCTGGTCCACGGTAAGGGCTTCTGGCGGCACGGGCTGTTCCTCTGGCTATTGTTCTGCGGCTATCGATCGAAATTAGCACGGCAGGAATCGTAGGAGGTGCGTCGGAAATCCCCCGGGCAAAACAAAACCGGCCCCGGACATAATGTCCGGAGCCGGTGAATTGTGACCCCAGCGGGATTCGAACCCGCGTTACCGCCGTGAGAGGGCAGCGTACTAGGCCGCTATACGATGGGGCCGTGTACAGTGCTCCGAGCTTTAGAACTCAGGCACTTCCTTGCCGGTTTCGAAGAACCGGCCTGTAGAGTATTTCATACTCTTTCAGAGGAGACCAATCGGGGCTGAACCACCAATTGATTACCGCTGGGATACCAGGACTCGAACCTAGAATGTCGGTACCAGAAACCGATGTGTTGCCAATTACACCATATCCCAATGCACTTTTCCGGCTGCTTCTCGAGGAGTTACCCCCGGCCGCAGCCCCTCAGCACGAGATATAACTATACACGGCTTCCGGACCAAGTACAAAACGGGCCCGAAGGCCGCGTCAGACCAGCTCCAGCAGCTCCCCGAGCGAGCCGATGGTGTGCACCCCCGAAGGCGCTACTGCTCCGTCACCGCGCACCGGAGAAGGATTGTCCGTGCGGTCGAGCCAGACGCCCAGCAGGCCGGCGTCGGCCGCTCCCACTGAATCCACGGTCAGGTTGTCCCCGACGTAGGCAGTGCGTTCCGGCGAGCTGCCGAGCAGGCGGACTCCTTCATGGAATATGGCCGGTTCCGGTTTGGCAGCGCCCACGGTGTCAATGCCCACCAGAACCTTGATCCGCTGCAGCCCGGCGGCGTCCAGCTTGGCCCGCTGGTAGTCGTGGACATTGTTGCTCACGGCACCGTACCCAATGCCGCGGGCTTCCAGCGCGTCCAGGAGGGGCACGACGTCGTCGAACGCCCGGAAGTAGCGGGGCAGGGTCGCCTCGTAGGCCTGGTTCCAGGCCCGTGCCGCATCGCTGTCCAGCGGTGCCAGGCCTGCCTGTTCCCGGGCATGCTGCAGGCGCAGTACCCGCTGGTCGGCAAAGGTCAGCCGTCCGGCGAGGTACGCGTAGTAGTGCCCCTGCGGGTCGGCGGCGAACAGGGAGGTATACGACTCCCAGTCCGCCGCCGTGAAATGGGTCAGGTCACCGGCGCTGACCGCCTGCAGCGTGCTGCCCATGGCAGCCTGCAGGTCCACGAGGGTCTCGTCGATATCGAACAGCACCGCATCGATGGACCTGCCTATTTATGGTTCCCTACGCGGCGGCGCGGAACGCGCGGATCCGGGCGAGCGAGGATTCCCGGCCGAGGATAACCATGGACTCGAACAGGGGCGGCGAAATCCGGCGTCCCGACACAGCTGTACGCACCGGACCGAAAGCCAGGCGCGGCTTGATGCCCATGTCTTCCACCAGTGCCTGACGCAGCGCGGCCTGGATGTTCTCGGCATTCCAGTCGGCCACGGATTCGAGAGCGGCCAGTGCGGCGTCGAGCACCTCGCCCAGGTTTGCCGGCAGGCCCTTGCGGGCATCGTCGGCAACGTCGACGGCGTCGTCGGCCTTGAAGAGGAAACCGAGCATGTCCGGGGCCTCGCCCAGCAGGGTGATGCGTTCCTGTACCAGCGGCGCGGCTTCGGTCAGGATTTCCTCTTCCCGCGGTGTGAGGGTCTCCCCCACCAGGCCGGCGTGCTGCAGGTACGGGACCAGGCGGTTGCGGAAGTCTTCGGCCTCGAGCATGCGTACGTGGGTGCCGTTGATGGCCTCGGCCTTCTTCAGGTCGAAGCGGGCGGGGTTGGCCAGCACGTTGTGGATGTCGAAGTTCTCCACCAGCTGTTCGACGGTGAAGATGTCCTCGTCCGCGGACAGGGACCAGCCCAGCAGGGACAGGTAGTTCAGCAGGCCTTCGGGAATGAAGCCGCGCTCCCGGTGCAGGAAGAGGCTGGACTCCGGATCGCGCTTGGAGAGCTTCTTGTTCCCCGCACCCATCACGTACGGCAGGTGCCCGAACAGCGGCATGTACTTGGCCACTCCGACGTCGATCAGGGCGCGGTAGAGCGCAACCTGGCGCGGGGTGGAGGACAGCAGGTCCTCGCCGCGCAGGACGTGGGTGATGCCCATGAGGGCGTCGTCCACCGGGTTGACCAGCGTGTAGAGCGGTGCGCCGTTGGCTCGGACCACCACGAAGTCCGGAACTGTCCCGGCCTTGAAGGTGATCTCGCCGCGGACCAGGTCGGTGAAGGTGATGTCTTCGTCCGGCATCCGGACACGGAGCACCGGTGAGCGGCCTTCGGCCCGGAAGGCTTCGATCTGCTCGGCGGTCAGGTCGCGGTCATAGTTGTCGTAGCCCAGCTTGATGTCGCGGCCGGCGGCACGGTGGCGTGCTTCGATTTCCTCCGGGGTGGAGTAGGACTCGTAAACGTAGCCCGCAGCGCGCAGCTTGGCGATGACGTCCTGGTAAATCTCGCCGCGCTGGGACTGCCGGTACGGTTCGTGCGGTCCGCCCACCTCCACGCCTTCATCCCAGGTGATGCCGAGCCACTTCAGCGCGTCGAGGAGCTGCAGGTAGCTCTCCTCGCTGTCACGAGCGGTATCGGTATCTTCGATGCGGAACACCATGGTGCCCTTGGTGTGCTTGGCATAGGCCCAGTTGAAAAGGGCGGTCCGGATGAGGCCGACGTGCGGGGTACCCGTGGGAGACGGGCAGAAGCGCACGCGTACGGGCGTGTCATCGGTAACGGCGGGAAGGTCGGCTAAGGGAGTGGGAGCGTTAGTCATGATGTTCCCCAGTTTAGACTCTTCCGTCCGCCGGGTGCCTTAAGGCGAGTAGGACAGCAGCCAGAGGAATACTCCCCCACCCGCTGCCGCTCCGGCCGCGGAGGCGGCAAGGTGTGTTGCGGGGAGTCCCTGCCGCATCCTGGCGGCGAGGGTACCTGCCAGGATGGCAGCGATGAGGACCGCCGCCGCAGTTCCCGGCAGCCCCGGGAAAAGCAGTGCCGCCGTCGAACCGAGGATGACTATCCCCGCACCGAGGGTGAGGTCCAGCCAGGACCAGGATGTGAAGGCGTTGGCGATGAGCAGCACGAGGGCTGCAGCCAGCAGGCCGAAAACGGCTGCCGAGAGCGGTAACGGACCGTCCAGCCAGAGGATGATCCGCTGGAACATAAACGCCAGCGCTGCCGCAGCAAGTAGTGCAGGTGGAAGCGACGACGGCGGCAGCCGCCGAAGGTCGTTGCGCTGCTGCAGGTAGGAAACCAGGAGTGCGGGGAAGACACCCATCAACAGGGCGGCACCGGCGCCCCAGGGCAGGGCTGCGCCGGGCGCAAAACCGAGGAACGGAGCAGCCAGGAGGATGAGGGACCAGACGAGCGCAGCCCAGGCTGCGTTCCGGTTCCGGCCGGCCCCCCGGTCCGCTCCGCGGGGCATCAGCTGCGGACGGTGTTGACCAGCCGGCCGATGCCTTCGATGTCCACCTCGAAGCGTTCCCCGTCGCTGATAATGCCGACGCCCGCAGGGGTGCCGGTGAGGATGACGTCGCCGGGAAGCAGCGTGAAGGCCTGCGAGACGTAGGAAACCAGTTCCTTGACTCCCCAGATCATCGAGTTGGTGTTGCCGTCCTGGACGAGTTCACCGTTGAGGTAGCCGCGGACCGCGGTGTTCTCGGGATCCAGTTCGGTTTCGATCCACGGGCCCAGCGGGCAGGAGGTGTCAAAGCCCTTGGCCCGGGCCCACTGGTCGTCGGTGCGCTGGGCGTCGCGGGCTGTGAGGTCGTTGGCGCAGGTGTAGCCGAAGATGACTTCGTCCACGCGTTCGATCGGGACATCCTTGCAGATGCGGCCGATGACGACGGCGAGTTCGGCTTCGTAGGAGACCTCGTCCGAGAACGAGGGCAGGACTACCGGATCGTTCGGGCCGATCACCGAGGTATTGGGCTTGAGGAACATCAGCGGTGCCGGCGGCACGTCGTTGCCCATTTCGCTGGCGTGGTCCGCGTAGTTGCGGCCAATGCCGACGACTTTGCTTCTCGGGATGATCGGGGCCAGCAGCCGTAGATCTTCCAGCTTGTGCCGCTCCCCCGTCAGCTGGACGCCCGAAAAGAACGGGTCACCCTTAATGACGGCGATTTCTTCGCTGCCTTCTTCTCCGCCGACCACGCCGAAGGCGGGGTCGCTGTCCTGTACAAATCGAGCAATACGCATGGGTCTAAGCCTAGTGGACGAAAGCTTTTACTGCTGCGGAGTGCGATACTCGACGCATGTTCCCCTGGGTGCCGGCGCTGGGTGTATTGAGCTGGCTGGGATTACTGGTCCACAATCTTGCCGACCTCCCCGGCCAGACGCTCCTGAGTCCGGAATCGTCCCTCCCGCTGCTGTTGATGCTGGGGCTGCTGGTCCTGTGGTTTACACCCCGGCGGCTATGGGCAGTCTGGGGACTGCTGGTTTGGGGAGTGCTGAATCTCACAGCCGCGGTGTTTACCGTGCTTCCGCTATCGATTCTGCCCTTCGATCCCGCCCAGACGGCGTGGCATTACGGCTTCCATGTTCTGTACGGCGCCGTCCAGCTGCCCCTGGTGACCGCAGCGGCGATTTGGCTTCGGCGGCGGAGCAGCAGGCCACCCCTGGGCACTGCTTAAACAGGTCAGGCCCCGCACCAATGGTGCGGGGCCTGACCTTCTCTGCTAAATATTGTCCGGCGGTGACCTACTCTCCCACATCCTCCCGGATGCAGTACCATCGGCGCTGTGGGTCTTAGCTTCCGGGTTCGGAATGGGACCGGGCGTTTCCCCCACGCTATGACCGCCGTAACCCTTCCACCCGCACCACACACCCAAAACCAACAAGGCGTGCGTGGGGAAAACAATGGTTACAACACGTCCCGGAACCCCCTGCCGTTCGAAAACGACGGCGGGTGCCGGCAGTGCGGTAAAAGTTGTGAACCCGCCCCCCGGACAAGGGAGACATGGTTCGTGTTCCAGGTAGCAACAACGGTGTTGTTGTCCGGGAACCACATAGTGGACGCAAGCAGCATGATCTACAACACCCTTTATACTTTGACGGACCGTTTGAAGTCGTGTCCGTCCAGGTG
>NZ_JAJJOE010000004.1 GCF_020907405.1 Arthrobacter sp. zg-Y769 | reverse complement strand
AACTCGACCACACCCTGCCCTGGGCCGTTGGAGGGCCAACCGAGCACGGGAACCTGGCCCACCTATGCAAGAAGCACCACCGGTTCAAGACAGTCGGGTTGTGGAAGGCATGGCAACCGGAGCCGGGGATCATCGAGTGGACTTCACCGATGGGACGGGTCTACCGAACGGACGCGAAATTACACGGCAGGGACTTCATTGGAAGCGGTCCTGCAGGGACTTTGCAGGCAGGAAAGCTATGGACGGGCACCGGCAAAGCAGCTCCCGGCCCGGAGGAAAGTCCGGCCCCCTTCTGACGGTTAGCGCCGGCTTCGGCGGCGGCTGCCGGTGATCGTGTCCAGCACCAGCGATACAAGGCTGATGACAACGGCACCCAGAATGGCGGTCCAGAAGAAGGAATCAACCTCGAAACGGATGGGGGTGTAGCTGCTGAGCCATGCGGTGAGCTCGAGCATGGCGGCATTGATGACCACACGGAACAACCCCAACGTCAGGATGGCCAACGGCAAAGTCAGGCCCTGGGCAATGGGCCGAACGAGAGCGTTGACTACGCCGAAAATCAGGCCGACAAATAGGTACGCGAGCACCGTATCGATAACCGGATCCCCACTCAGGCTTCCGGTGGGCGCGATCACTGTGAGGCCGGGCAAAAGCCACCCGGCCACCCAAAGGGCAACGGCGTTCAGGACTATCCGCAGCAACAGAGAGAACATGCCCCCATGCTGGCAGAAAAGGGACCATTACTGTTAACGCCATGACCACTACCGAGAATGACACCGACGCAGCTGAAGTTCCCGCACCCGGCACGGCTCCCAGGCCCGTAATTGGGAAGCTTCCCCAGTACGCCGCGGGCAAGCCGCCGGTGGTTGTAGAAGGACTTCAAAGTTACAAACTCTCGTCCAATGAGAACCCGTTCCCGCCGCTCCCCGCTGTGCTGGACGCGATAAACGCTGCCGCAACGGTAAACCGCTATCCGGATCCGCTCTCCACCGCCCTGCGCAACGAGCTCTCCGCCTTCCTGGATGTCCCCGCAGAAGACATCGTCACGGGCGGCGGAAGCCTGGGGGCGCTGAACCAACTGCTCGCCACTTTTGCCGGACAGAACCCGGATGGCACCACGGATGAGGTCATCTACGCCTGGCGTTCCTTCGAGGCCTACCCCATCAGTGTGGGCCTGGCCGGTGCCGAGAGTGTCCAGGTGCCGCTTAACGCTGACGGCACGCACAACTTGGATGCCATGGCCGAAGCAATCACTGAGCGGACCAAAGTGATCCTGCTGTGCACCCCCAACAACCCGACCGGCCCGGTACTGACGACAGCACAGGTGGAGAACTTCCTCCGACGGGTTCCCTCCAGCGTCATTGTGGTCATCGATGAAGCGTATGAGGATTTTGTCCGGGACGACGACGCCGTCAACGGCATCGATATGTACCGCAGCCACCCGAATGTGGTGGTGCTGAGGACATTCTCCAAGGGTGCGGGACTGGCCGGACTCCGCGTTGGTTACTCCGTCTCGCACGCTCCGATCACCCGGCACCTCCGGGTGGCAGCCGTCCCGTTCGCCGTTTCCACAATCGCAGAACAGGCAGCCGTGACCTCCCTGCGCCATCACGACGAAATTGTGGAGAGAATACAACGACTAGTGGCTGAACGGACCCGGGTAGTGGAGGGGCTGGAGGCCCTGGGATGGTTCGTTCCGGCCGCTCAGGGCAACTTTGTCTGGCTGGGTCTGGGAGAGAACACCCCCGAGTTTGCAGCTCTGGCGGAGGAGCAGGCCCTGGCGGTAAGGGCCTTCGGCAATGAAGGTGTGAGAGTGACCATTGGCGAGGAAGAAGCAAACACGCGGTTCCTGGCGTTATGTGCGACTTATACAAAAGCCCCCCGCGTTTCCTAGCGTGTCTTAGGTAGGGTCCGAAGCCGCGCCGTCGTTAGGCTTTGGAAGGTAACTTCCACTTATATGCAACAGCGGGAATGTATTCCCGGCGAGGTATATTTCCAGCGCGGTGCGGCTTTCGGCTGTCCAGGCAAGGAGAAGGCATGGACTTAGGACACTTGCCGGCCAGTGAGTTCGACTCGGCCGGACTTGAGCAATCCCTCATGGGTGCTCCGGAGGAAAACCCTGTCCCGGACATGGTCCAACTGCTCACCATCGATGGTGAGCTCCTGCAGGACGACACTTTCAGCAGCTATGTCCAGGGGCTGACTCCCGACGAACTCCGCGGGTTCTACCGGGACATGTTCCTGGTCCGCCGGTTCGACGAGGAGGCCACTGCGCTGCAGCGGCAGGGCGAACTGGTCATGTGGGTTCCACTCACCGGCCAGGAGGGCGCGCAGATCGGTTCCGGCCGGGCCCTCCTGCCGCAGGACTACGCGTTCCCCACCTACCGCGAGCACGGCGTCGCCTACACCCGCGGGCTGGAACTTGCCCACCTGCTTCGGCGCTTCCGCGGCATCTCCCACGGTGGCTGGGACCCGCGCGAAGTCAACTTCCATCTCTACACGCTGGTGCTGGCGGCCCAGGTGCCACACGCCGTCGGCTATGCCATGGGGATGGCCCGCGACCGGCTGGTGGATCCAAAACTGCCCGAAGCCGCCACTGTGGCGTACTTCGGCGACGGCGCGAGCTCCGAAGGCGACGTGCATGAAGGCATGGTCTTCGCCGCGTCCTACAACGCACCGGTGGTCTTCTTCTGCCAGAACAACCACTGGGCCATTTCCGTCCCCACCGAAGTCCAGTCCAGGATCCCCCTGGCGAACCGGGCACAGGGCTACGGATTCCCCGGCATCCGGGTTGACGGGAACGACGTCCTAGCGGTCCATGCGGTCACGCGGTGGGCGCTGGAGCACGCCCGCTCGGGCGGAGGGCCGGTACTCATCGAGGCCTTCACCTACCGGATGAGCGCACATACGACGGCGGACGACCCCACCAAATACCGCCTGAGTGCTGACGAGGAAGCCTGGCTGGACCGGGACCCGCTGCTTCGGATGGAAAAGTACCTGCGTACCCAGGGGCTGGCCGACGACGCGTTCTTTGAGGAGCTGCACGAGGAAGGCCGCCACATGGCAGTCCGGCTCCGCGATGATGTGCAGCAAATGGAGGCCCCGGGCTTTGAGGACGCCTTTGCCGACGTGTACGCGGAGGCCCATCCGCTGATCCGCGAAGAGCTGGAGACCCACCGCCGGTACGAAGCAGGGTTCGCCGACGCCGACACGCACTCCGACGCCGACGCCCACGCCGACGCTGCTGCCGGCAGCGCAGGCGGGACTGCCGCAACTTCAACCGACTCCGCCACGTCCACCCCCGCCGTCCGGGAGCACAACGCATGAGCACCACCATGACCATGGCCAAGGCCATCAACGCCGGTCTGCGCGCAGCCCTCGAATCCCACCCGAACTCCCTGCTTATGGGGGAGGATATTGGTTCCCTCGGCGGCGTCTACCGGGTGACGGAAGGCCTGAAAGCCGACTTCGGCGCAGACCGCGTCATGGATACGCCCCTGGCCGAATCCGGAATCATCGGTACCGCCATCGGTTTGGCCCTGCGCGGCTACCTGCCCGTGTGTGAAATCCAGTTCGATGGGTTCGTTTTCCCGGGCTTCAACCAGATCACCACCCAGCTGGCCAAGATGCACTCCCGCAGCGAGGGCGCGCTCAGCGCACCCGTGGTCATCCGGATCCCGTATGGCGGCGGCATCGGCTCCATCGAGCACCACTCGGAATCACCCGAAGCGCTCTTTGCCCACACTGCAGGACTGCGCATCATCACGCCGTCGAACCCCCAGGACGCTTATTGGATGATCCAGCAGGCCGTGGCCTGCAAGGACCCGGTTATCGTCTTCGAACCCAAGCGCCGCTACTGGCTCAAGGGCGACGTCGACACCGCCGCGCCGACGTCGGATCCGTTCTCCGCCCATATTGTCCGCGAGGGAACCGACGCAACCATCGTGGCCTACGGTCCGCTGGTACCCGTTGCCCTGGCAGCCGCCGCGGCAGCAGAGGAAGACGGACGGTCAGTGGAGGTGGTGGACCTGCGGTCCATTTCGCCGATCGACTTCGACACTGTGACCGAATCCGTCCGCAAAACCGGCCGGCTGATCGTCACTCACGAGGCACCGACCTTCGGCGGGATCGGCGGCGAAATTGCCGCACGGGTGGCCGAACGCGCCTTCCTGTCGCTGGAAGCACCGGTGCTTCGCGTCGGCGGATTCCACATGCCGTATCCGGTAGCGAAGGTCGAGGAGCATTACCTGCCGGATATCGACCGCCTGCTTGAAGCGCTGGACCGCTCCTTCGCCTACTGACCAGCCTGTCCGCCCGCCCACTGCCAATGATCAAGAACGAGTTGCCATGACTGAAAAGACATTTCGCCTGCCGGACGTGGGCGAAGGCCTGACCGAAGCCGATATCGTGCAGTGGAAGGTCTCCCCGGGCGACACGGTTGCCGTCAACGACGTCATCGTGGAAATCGAAACCGCGAAGTCCCTGGTGGAGCTTCCCTCGCCATTCGCCGGCACGGTCTCTTCCCTCATGGTTGCGGAAGGCGAAACGGTCGATGTCGGCACGCCCATCATCAGCGTGACGGTTGACGGCGGCGCCGGGCAGAAGCCGACGACGCCGGCAGGCACCTCCGCGGCCGGGGCACCGGAAACGGTCCCTGCGGCGGAAGAAGCGCCGACACCCGCTCCGGAAGCAGAAGCTCCCACTGCTTCCCTGACGGGCACCGGTCCCAAGCCCGACGCCGTGCGTCGTCGCCTGCGGCGTCCAGCAGCGTCCGATGCCGCTGCATCAGGCACTGCAGGCTCCGGAGCCCCGGCCGCTCCGGCTCCCGCCGCCGACCCGGCTGCTCCGGCTCCCGCCGCCGCCCCTGAACCGGCTCCCGCAGCAGAACCGGCTCCCGCAGCAGCACCAACTCCTGCCCGGTCAGCCGAACCCAAGCCGACCGCTCCCGCCCCGGCGTCGTCGGGCACCGCAGCAGTGCAGGACCGGGTCAACCGGCTGATCCAGCGCGTGCTGGCCAAGCCGCCGGTCCGGAAGGCCGCCAAGGACCTGGGGATCAACCTGGCGGACGTCACGGCCACCGGCGCCAGCGGCGAGGTGACCAAGCAGGACCTGATCAGCTACCAGGCCCAGCGTGAGGCAGAGCGCGAGTCGGCCGGCGGGTTCTGGACGCCGGGTGCAGGTGCAGGCGCCGAGGATTCGCGGATTGAACGGATCCCAGTCAGGGGAGTGCGCCGCGCCACCGCAAAGGCCATGGTCGAAAGTGCCTTCAGCGCGCCCCACGTCAGCATCTTCGTGGACGTGGATGCTTCCCGGACCATGGAGTTCGTGAAGCGGCTGAAGACCTCGAAGGATTTCGAGGGCATCAGGGTTTCACCGCTGCTGATCCTGGCGAAAGCCGTTATCTGGGCTGCCGCACGGAACCCGTCAGTCAACGCCACCTGGGCCGGCGACGAGATCCTGGTGAAGCATTTCATGAACCTCGGTATTGCAGCAGCCACCCCGCGCGGGCTGATGGTGCCGAACATCAAGGATGCGCAGGAGCTTTCGCTGAAGGAGCTGGCCGTCGCGCTCAACAACCTGGCGTCAACGGCCCGGGAGGGCAGGACACCGCCGGCGGATATGCGCGGCGGAACGCTGACGGTCACCAACATCGGTTCGCTGGGCATCGACACCGGCACCCCGATCATCAACCCGGGCGAAGTGGCCATCGTGGCGTTTGGAACCATCAAGCAGAAGCCCTGGGTGGTTGACGGCGAGGTGGTGCCGCGCTGGATCACGACCCTGGGCGGCTCCTTTGATCACCGCGTAGTCGACGGCGACCTGTCGGCCCGGTTCATGGCCGACGTCGCCTCAATCCTGGAAGAGCCGGCACTGCTGCTGGACTGAGGGCCGGCCGGCAGCTCTGCTGCGGTCCTCACCGCAGCTTTGCGGCATTGACGGCGGCCGTCAGGATCGGCGCAAGACGGCGTACACCTTCGGCAATGTCCTCGGGGGAAACAGCGCTGAAGGCCAGGCGCAGCTTGTTGGAAGGGCCCTCGCCGGGCGTAAAGGCCGCGCCCGGAATGAAGACCGTGCCGGCGTCGATTGCTTCGTAGAGCAGGGGATAGGTGTCCACGCCCTCGGGCAGCGTCACCCAGATGAAGAACCCGCCGTCCGGCCGGGTCCACGTGATTCCCTCGGGCATCCGGTCCGCCAGGGCGGCCAGCATCGAGGAACAACGGTCGGCATAGAGGCTGCGGGAACTGCGCACGTGGCCCATCCAGTCGTACTCGCGCAGGTAGGCAGAGACCAGCATCTGGGTGAGGGGCGAGGGGCAGAGGACCACAGCCTCGCAGGCGAGGTAGAAACGCCGGTAGAGGTGGCGGGGAACCAGGGCCCAGCCGAGCCGGACACCGGGGGCGAAAATCTTGGAGAACGAGCCCAGATACAGCACGTCCTGGGGGTTTCCCGCGCGCATCGGAGCCAGCGGCTCGCCGTCGAACCGGAGAAGACCGTACGGATTGTCCTCAAGGATCAGGATGTTGTTCCGCCGGCAGATGTCCACGACGGCCTGCCTGCGGTCGGCGGTCAGGGTGGCACCGCTGGGGTTGTTGAAACTCGGGATCGTATAGAGCAGCTTGATGGTCCTGCCTTCGGCGCGCACGTCGCGGATCCGCCGCTCGAGCGCCTCCGGCACCAGGCCGCCGTCGTCCATCGGCACGGTGCGGACGTCCACCTCATAGGCCTCAAAGGCGTTCAACGCCCCTACATAGGTGGGATCTTCGCAGAGGATGACATCGCCGGGGTCGCAGAAGACCTTGGCCGCAACGTCCTGGGCGGACTGCGAGCCGGTGGTGATAACGATGTCGGCCGGATCGGCGTCGAGGATCCCCTCCGCCGCCATGACCTCGCAGACCTGCCTGCGCAGCTCTTCCATGCCCTGTCCGCCGCCGTACTGCAGGGCCTCGAGTCCGTGCTCGGCGATGATCCGCTGGGCGGTCCTGCCAAGCTCTTCCAAGGGGAGGGAACGCAGGTAAGGGCTCCCGCCCGCGAGCGAAATCAGGCCGGGGCGGATGGAAACGTCGAAGACGTCCCGCACCGCGGACTGCTTAATGTGGAAGGCACGGTTGGAGAACAGCACCTCGTGGCGATGCGAACCGGCCGCCCGCTCCAGGGCGGACATGGTGTCAACGGGTAGTTCTACGGCATCGGAGAATTCCTCGCGGGTCATGCCCCATGCTAACCCCGCTTGTTGACCTCCAGGCAACGGCTGTTTAGTACAGGTGCCGCACCTTGCACGCTCGCCGGACTGTGGCGCGTGTGTCCTAGATCCAGCCGGCCTTATGAGCCTTGATCCCGGCCTGGAACCGGCTCTCGGCGCCCAGCTCCTCCAACATCCAGGCAATGTGGCGGCGGCACGTGCGGACGCTGATTCCCACGCGTCGGGCAATGGCCTCGTCCGAATAGCCGGATGCCAGTGCCGTGAGCACCGACCGCTGTGTGCTGGTGAGCTCCTCCCTGCCGGGATTATCGGTCAGGAACGGCTCCGCCAGGCCCCACGCAAAATCGAAGAGCAACCCGAAAATGCGGATGAGGTTGGGATCCCGGACCACAAGCCCCGCAACGTCGCCGGGATGCAGATCGCGGGCAACCACGGCGACTTTTTCATCGAAAATGAGGGTCCGCAGCGGCATGTAGGGCAGGGTGCGGAACTGCCCGCCGGCTTCCGTAATAATTTCCACCGCCTTGCGGGTGGGCACATGGTCCCTTGTGCTTGCCTGGTAGAGGGTCTGCCTCCGGACACCGCTGCGCAGGAGGTCCAGGTCCTTCTGCACGCTTTCCTCATGGATGTCGGCATTGGCGCCCTGCCCGGGACGGGCGATCAGGACCCGGTCGGTGGCGCTGCGCCCATATTCGATCAACACCCGCTGGACCTGTTCCTGGTCCTCGACCACCTCCACCGAGGAATCGGCGGCCAGGCGCTTACGTGCCTCGACATAGGCGGGCGTCAACGCGGCCATCTCCCGCCGTCGGGCGTTGATCCGTCCGCGCAGTTCCAGTAGTGCCCGCTCGTCCGGATCAACCAGTTCGGCCAGGGCCACGTCGGGGGAGACTGCTGTGAAGCTCGGGCAGTCGGCGTCCTGCTTCAGCAGCAGGCAGCGTCCGGTCAGTTCGGTTATCGCCGCGTCAATCACCCGGCTGGTGTACCCCAGGGCTTCGGAAGCCTCCTGTGCCGTCCACCCCGGACGGCTCACGGCAAAGCGGTAGACGTCGAGCGAAACCTGAGACAGCACGGCGAATCCTTTCAAAAGCGTCAGCTGGAGCCCCCACAGACACCCTACCCAGCAAGCCGCGTTTCCGGTCCGCCTGTGACCAAAGTGTTTTATGACGGCAACACACTTTGGAATGGTGGACATGGCCGGTTAATGCCAACGAGGGCGGGGTGGAGCTGTTTCACCGGAAGTCCGGAGGACACGGCGAGCTGCACAGCTCCCGCCGGGTGGATGGGGAACCATCAAGGTCCATTTCCGGACATGTCAGGAACCGGGCACCGGAGGGTATTTACAGGCCGTGCGGCGGCGGGGGAAGCTTTCGGAGTCAAATCAAGGCGCCGGCTGAGCAACAGCCCAAGACCCAAGGGGGATAGCGATCATGAAGAGCTGGGATTGGTTCTAACCGAAGGCCCCGAGAGGGCCAAAGACGCGTAACTACAATGCAAGGCCGCCCAGCGGCGGTAACCGCACCACCCCGAGGGGAAGACGCAAATGAGCCAGCTAGCTGTAGTTCGACCAGCCTCACGGACGCAACCGGGCACTCTTTGGTGGTCGCTCTCCATTCATACCGGGGGCTTCGATGTAGCGGACGGCATCGTCGGAGAACTGGTTACCCCGCTGGCGGCTCAGGCCCAGGTCCTGGGCGCGCAGCGCTGGTATTTCACCCGGTGTTCGGACCCGGCCCAGGCACACGTAAAGCTCCGGGTGCTGGCACCTACTAACACGCTGGAGCGGCTGCAGTCGCTGTTGGTGGCACTGCAGGACCAGTCCAGCGGTGTCATAGGGCATCTGGAAACCACCCAGCAGTTCAGCGAGCCTGCCACAGACCGGCTCAGCCCCGGCGGCAGTGAGCCGCAGGACCCGCGTATTGAGGCCGATCTCGCCAAATACGGCGGCGTGGAGGGGCTCTCCCTCGCAGAAGAGGTCTTTGAGCTCTCCTCCGATCTCGCCAGCTGGGCCACCGCACGTTTTCCCAAGGTCCAGAACCGCTGGGCACTTGGCTCGCTCCTGCTGTTTGATGCGGCCCGGAGCATGATGAAGGGTCCGCGGGCGTCCGCGTGGCCGGACCGGCGGCGCCTCTCCTGGGACTATTACTGGGACAGCCATCTGCGCAGCTGCACGGCAGGCTTTGGTCCGCGGGCGGCGGGGGTGCGCCAGGCCATGACGGTTCAGGTTGGTGCCAAGGTCATGCCCACCCACCGGCTCATGGCAGCGACGGCGGCGGAATCCGCCGTCGAAAACTGGCGGCGCCGCTGGTTCCGGGGAATCGACACCTACCTGTATCGGGCGGACAAGGCCCGGTTGAGCCGCAGTGCGCAACACCTGACGGTCTACCAGGCGCACATGCTGCTGAACCGCCTGGGCCTGAGCCTGCGCGAGGAAGCGGCCATGGGATTGTACGCACGGACCTGGAGCCCGGAACGGGAATCAGTTCTGCTGGATAGGCGCTAACCGGCGCACTAATGGGAAGGGGGCCCATCCGGTGGCCGATCTTGAAGAAGTGGTGGTAGCAGACGCGCAGGAACTGGGATCACTCCTCGGCTGCTCTGAAGACGTTCTTACGGATCTGAAGAACAGCGGGGTCCTGGCCCCTCATGGAGAGGCCTGGAATGTCGGTCCGGCCCGTGAATACCTGCGGGATGCGGCATGGGCGGACGAGGTCTGGTACTAGGAAGTTGCACCAGGGGCATAGCAGGAGAGGGACGGACCGGTGATGGTCCGTCCCTCTCCTGCGTTTGCCTAGGCTGCGGAGACGGATGCCTCAGCCAGGACGCGCACTGCCTCACCAAGCTGGGCAACGGTGTCGGGATCATCCTGCGGGTGGATACCGTCGTAGCGCGTCACGGATCCGCCGATGGCCAGGCGGACTTCCTCGACCACGCGGGCGCCGGCGATGCCGACCGACTTGCGTGCATCGTCCTGTGCCCAGACGCCGCCGTACTGGCCGAAGGCTGAGCCGATGACGGCGGTGGGCATCCCGGAGATGGCACCGGCGCCGAAGGGGCGGGACAGCCAGTCGATGGCGTTCTTAAGCACGGCGGGCATGGTGCCGTTGTATTCGGGGCTGATCAGCAGCAGGCCGTCGGAGGCGGCGGCCGCGTCACGAAGGACCTGTGCTGCTTCGGGGACGAGCCCCTCTACATCAATATCCTCGTTGTAGAACGGAATCTCGCCCAACCCTTCAAAGAGCTTCACCTCGACGCCTTCCGGAGCGCCGGCGGCTGCGGCTTCAGCGAGCTGGCGGTTGATGGAACCGGCGCGGAGGCTGCCGACGAGGGTCAGGATGGTGGTGCTCAAAATTGGAACTCCTGTCTTGGCCGTGCCGCATTGGGGCACGGGCACGGATTCTGCTTCATGCACTTAAGCGGACTACAGTCCGATTTTATTCCCCGCGGCGCTACACTGGCCCGCATGCGCAGGAGAGGACCATCACAGGCAGGTATCCGGGTGGATGCTGCCCGGAACCACCACCGCCTGCTTGAGGCGGCTTTGGAACTTGTTGAGGCCGGCGGTGCCGATGCCCTGACGATGGATGATCTTGCCCGGCGCGCCCAGGTGGGCAAGGGGACCGTCTTCCGACGCTTCGGCTCGCGCGCCGGTCTGATGCAGGCCCTCCTGGATCATGCGGAGCAGGGTTTCCGGACGGCCTACCTGTTCGGCCCGCCGCCGCTGGGTCCGGGGGCACCGGCGCGGGACCGGATGAGGGCCTTCGGCCTTGCCCGGCTGGCTTCGCTGAACGTAACCGGCGAGCTGGCGCGGGCAGCCGACGTCGATCCCGGAACGCGCTACCGGCACCCGTCCCGCAGCCTTGCCCGGCAGCACCTTGCGGGCTTGCTCCGGTTGGCCGGCACCGTTCCGGATCCGGAACTGGCCGCCTACCAGCTGACGGCGTTCCTCGATGCAGGCCTGCTGCTCCATCTGCACGGTGAGGAAGGCATGAGCCTGCAGCGGCTGGAAAAAGGCTGGGAGGAGCTGGTGGACGCGGTGGCCCGGAGCTCCTGAACCTGCCGCCCAAGCTGTAACGATCCCGCCGCACAGCGACACGGAATCCTGTAGTGACGTAGTTCTCAGTTAGCTTTATTTGGTGCAGATAAAGGAACGAATCGAAGATTCGCGGATGAGCCCGCGGCAGGTGGCGATTATCGCCATCTGCACCACCCTCTACATGATCGACGGCTTCGACGTCCTGGTCATGGCCTTCAGTGCCAGCCATGTGGCGGAAGAATGGGGGTTGAGCGGCGCCCAGCTGGGCTACCTGCTCAGTGCCGCGCTGGTGGGAATGGCCGTTGGATCCATCTTTGTTTCGACCGTCTCAGACATTATCGGCCGCCAGAAAACGCTGCTGATCGGCGTCTGTGTTGTTGCCGTGGGCATGCTGGCCTCATTTTTTGCCCCGAGTTACGAGGTGCTGCTGATTCTCCGCCTCCTGACGGGCGTGGCCATCGGAACGCTGCAGTCCACCATCAGCGTGTTTGCCTCTGAGTTCTCCAATGCAAAGCGCCGGTCCACCGCCCTGTCCATCGTCAGCATCGGGCAGCCAATCGGCGGAGTCCTCGGCGGCCTGATCAGCGGCATCCTGATCAGCCAGTACGGCTGGCGTTCGGCCTTCCTGTTCGGCGCCGTCGTGACCTTCCTGATGATTCCGCTGGTGCTGAAGGTGTTCCCGGAATCGGTCGATTATCTGCTCGCCCGCCGGCCGGCAGACGCACTGGACCGCGTTAACCGCAGCCTGCGGGCCATCGGACAGCCTGCTGTCGGGGTCCTGCCGGAGCCCGGGCCCGTGGGTCAAACCAAATCCCGGTTTGCCGACGTTCTTACCGGTTACAACGCCCGCCGCACCATCCTGCTGGCGCTGGCCTACTTCGTCCTGATGGCCAGCTTCTACTTCGCCAACTCGTGGACCCCCAGACTGATCACCGCCAGCGGGTTCTCGGCCCAGGACGGCATCAACGCCGGGGTGCTCTTCAGCGTCGGTGCCATTGCCGGCGGCATCCTGCTGGGCCTTTTCGGTGCACGCTTCCCCATGCGGAAGGTCCTGGCCGTGTTCTTTGTGATCGGGGCCGCCACTTTCGTCGTGTTTGCCAACTCGACCAACGGTCCCCTTGGCTGGGCCCTGTTTGCCGCAGCGCTTGTGGGATTCGGTTCCAACGCACCCATCGCGGGGATGCTGGCAATCAGCCCCACCTACTACGCCAGCGAAGTCCGCGGCACCGCCCTGGGGCTGGTCATCGGCATGGGACGTGTGGGCGCCATCATTTCGCCGACCCTGGCCGGCGTCCTGATGGACGGCGGCTGGACGCCCGGGGATCTGTACTTCCTGTTTGTTATCCCGATGGCACTGGGCGCCGTCATTGTCTCCATGCTGGGCCAGCCGGTCCTGCGCGGACCCGCTCCCAAAGCTCCGGCACCGGTTTCCTGACAGTGCCCGGTCCGCCGCGGAAAAGCGGCGGACCGGACGGTGGATGCCGAACCGCTAGGAAGCAACCAGGTCCGGCCAGTCCGAGGCGAGTTCCAGACCGTGTGCAGCAGAGACGGAGGAGTGGGTGACGCGGCCGCCGGCAATGTTCAGTCCGTGCGCGAGGTCCGGGTACTTCTCGAATGCGCCCGCCACCCCGAGGTTGGCCAGCGCCACCGCGTACGGCAGCGTCACGTTGGTCAACGCGTAGGTGGACGTATTGGGGACCGCGCCCGGCATATTGGCCACGCAGTAGAACAGCGAGCCGTGCACACGGAAGGTGGGATCCTCATGCGTGGTGGGACGGCTGTCTTCAAAGCAGCCGCCCTGGTCCACCGCAATGTCCACCAGGACGCTTCCCGGCTTCATCCGCGAAACCATGTCGTTGGTGACCAGCTTGGGTGCCCGGGCGCCCGGAACCAAGACCGAGCCGATCACTAGGTCCGCATCCACTAGGGCGCGCTCGATCTCGAAGGCGTTGGACGCCACCGTCTTGATCCGGCCCGCGTAGAGCTCGTCGAGTTGCCGCAGCCGGTCGATATTGATGTCCAGGACCGTGACGTCGGCATGGGCGCCGACGGCGGCAGCCGCGGCATTGGTCCCGGCCACGCCGGCGCCAAGCACCACCACCTTCGCGGGCCGGACGCCCGGAACACCGCCGAGCAGCAGCCCGGGGCCGCCCGCAGGAGCCATCATGGACTGGGCCCCCACCTGGACGGAAAGCCGTCCGGCCACCTCGGACATGGGGGCCAAAAGCGGAAGGGTGCGGCCGCGCTGCACGGTTTCATAGGCGATGGCGGTGACGCCGTGTTCCAGCAGCGCCGCCGTCAGTTCCGGCTCGGCGGCCAGATGCAGGTAGGTGAAAAGAACCAGTCCCGGCCGGAAATGCCGGTATTCGGACGCGATGGGCTCCTTGACCTTGAGGACCATGGCGGCCCGGGACCAGACGTCGTCGGCTGAGTCCAGGATCTGCGCTCCGGCGGCGGAGTATTCCGCGTCCGTAATGTTCGAGCCGGTGCCGGCACCGCTTTGTACCAGCACCTGGTGGCCGTGGGTGCGCAGTTCATGCACGCCCGAGGCCGTTATTGCTACGCGGAATTCATTGTTCTTGATTTCCTTTGGGATACCGATGATCACAGTATTGCTCCGTCAGTAGGGTCAGCCGGCGGGGTGTCCGCCGACACAGCCCCAGCATAGATCCCCCGCAGCACCCCCGGGCAGGGGCCTCCGGAGCCGGTTTTCTGGCTCCGGCCTAGCTTCCGGCGTCAGGCGCCCGCGGGGTCCGCACCGTTCCCGGAGGCTTCCCCCGCTGCTTTGGCTGCCTTGGCGGCCTGCTGGGATTCGAGCCAGGACTGGATGTCTTCCATCCGGATGCGGCGGTGCGAGCCGCGGTATTGGACCGGGATGATCCCGGCATCCGTCAGGTTCCGCAGGTAGGTGTGGGAGATACCCGCGGCAGCTGCCGCCTGGGATGTGGTCAACAGCGGCACCGGCCCGGCTGGAAGCGGCGGATCCGCCGGCACGGACGGCACCGAAGACAGCGTCACGGGGTTTCCCGCCGCGAGCCGGGACAGCAGGTCCAGCACCGCGTCCCGGGCAGTGTCGGGCAGGCGCAGGGCCGTGCCGTCCACGAAGACGGTAACGTCCCCGGCAGCCAGCGCGCGCTTCAATGCAAGGGTGTCTTTGTCCGGCAGTGCCGGTACGGTCCGGGAACTCTCACTCATGGCCCTAATCTTGCCAAAGGAATCGCGGCCGGGCGCTTACTGTGGCCGTGTTGAAGCCGTTGGGGCAGTGGAAACAGCGGGACGGCCCGGGCCAGTCGTGGTGGAATAGGCCTGTTGTGTCCCGTTGTGTTCTGTTGTGTTTAACAAGAAGAGGCCGGAATCCGGTTCCGAATCTACTCGAGGGAGAGTTCATGGGTACCGAGAGCACCAGGTCCATCCGCGGCGCGGTCCTGCAGCGGATCGGCGCCCTGCGCCCCTACGCGGACTCCCGGCCGCTGGCGGTCCAGGACCTCCAGCTGCAGCCGCCCGGGCCGGGTGAAATCATGGTGCGCATTGAGGCTGCAAGCCTGTGCCACTCGGACCTGTCGGTGGTGAACGGCAGCCGGGTGCGGCCGCTGCCCATGCTGCTCGGACACGAGGCCGCCGGCAAGGTGGAGGAGCTGGGCGAGGGCGTGGAGGATCTCGCCGTCGGACAGCGCGTGGT
This sequence comes from Arthrobacter sp. zg-Y769, assembly GCF_020907405.1. Taxonomy (GTDB): domain Bacteria; phylum Actinomycetota; class Actinomycetes; order Actinomycetales; family Micrococcaceae; genus Arthrobacter_B. Next base: position 533,674 of record NZ_JAJJOE010000004.1, on the reverse strand, counting down.
GATGGCCTTCCTGCCCCGCTGCGGCGAATGCGCAGGCTGCCGGACCGAGGGCAGGATGCCCTGCATCCCCGGTTCCGCAGCAAATAATGCCGGAACACTGCTCGATGGCGGGATGCGTTTGAGCGGCGCGGACGGTGAAGAAGTGCGCCACCACCTCGGTGTCTCCGGCTTCGCCACGCACGCCGTGGTCAACCGGAAGTCGGTGGTGCCGGTAGACGATGACATTCCGCCGCACGTGGCGGCCCTGCTGGGATGCGCCGTCCTGACCGGAGGCGGTGCCGTGCTGAACCCGGCCCGCCCGGGTAAGGACGACGACGTCGCGATCGTCGGGCTCGGCGGCGTCGGCATGGCGGCGCTGCTGACAGCGCTGTCCCTGGAGGTGCACAGCGTCATCGGAATCGACGCGCTGCCGGAGAAGCTGGCACGCGCACGTGAACTCGGCGCCGACGCGGTCTACACGCCGCAGGAGGCGCTCGACGCCGGCATCCGGCCCGCCCTGGTGATCGAGGCTGCAGGGCATCCGCGCGCCTTCGAAACGGCCGTACGGATCACCGCCCCCGGGGGCACCACCGTCACGGTCGGTCTGCCGGCCCCGGACCAAACCTCCGAAATTACGCCGCTGACGCTGACCGCGGAGGCCCGGACCATCATCGGCAGCTACCTCGGTTCCGCCGTTCCGGCCCGCGACATTCCGGTTTATGCGCAGCTGTGGCGGGAAGGGAAGCTGCCGGTGGAGGAACTGGTGTCCTCCACCATTGCGCTGGAGGACATCAACGCGGCCATGGACACCCTCGCCGACGGCCTGGCCATCCGACAGGTCATCGTCTTCGAGCCGGACGGCGGACCTGCGTGAACGAGCCGCACGCCGGACCCCGCTGGCGGCCGGACATCCTTGGCGAGGGGTTCGAACAGCTGACCCTGGATCTGCCCGGCGGGAAGGTGGCCACCCTGGTCCGCTACACGCCGCCTGGGATCCCGCCGGATGCACCGCCGGATCCGTGGTCCGGCCCGACGGCGGATGGCCCGACAGCTGATGTCCTCTACGTGCACGGCTGGTCCGACTATTTCTTCCAGACCGAACTGGCGGGCTACTGGGCGGGACAGGGTGCCCGGTTCTTTGCCCTCGACCTGCACCACTACGGCCGGAGCCTGCGTCCGGGGGAGGAACCCGGCTATGTCCAGGACCTGGGCGACTATGACGCGGATCTGGGCGCGGCCCTGGAAGCCATGGGGCAGAACGCCGCAGACGCCGGGCCGCTGATCCTGCTCGGCCACTCCACCGGCGGCCTGACGCTGGCCGTTTGGGCCCACCGCCATCCGGGCCGGGCTGCAGCCCTGATCCTGAACAGCCCCTGGCTGGAATTCCAGGCCACCGAACTGGCCCGCCGCGTGATTTCTCCGCTGGTCAGCCTGGAGGCACAGCACCATCCGCGCCGTCCGCTGCCTCCGGTTGACCCCGGGATCTACACCCGGACGGTATCTGCGGCGTTCGGCGGGGAATGGAACTACAACACCGAGTGGCGACCCGTGCGGGGATTCCCGGTCACAGTCGCCTTCCTGCACGCAGTGTTCTCCGCCCAGGCAGCGGTGGCTGCGGGACTTCGGCTGCAGCTGCCCGTACTGGTGCTGCTGTCGGACAACAGCTACCTGCATCCGCGCTGGTCGGAAGATGCTGCACGTTCCGACGTCGTGCTGGACGTCAATTTAGTGGCCCACCGCGCGCTCTCCCTGGGCTCCACCGTGAACGTGGACCGGATCCCCAATGCGATGCATGACGTGTTCCTGTCCGCACCGGCGGTCCGCGCACAGGCGTACAACGCAATCACCCGCTGGGGCAGCGGCTATCTGCGGGCCCTGCCGCACAGCGGCTGGGCCCGCGTCACACCCGAGGGCTAGTCGATCAGCTCGTACGCCGGCAGGGTCAGGAAGTCCGTGTAGTCCTTGGACAGGCTGATCTCCCCGATGATGCGGCTGGCCGGCTCAAAGTAGCCCGTGAACATTTCATCGGACACCTCCCCGCGCAGCCGTTCCGTTTCCTCGGCCAGTAGCCGGCTGACCAGTTCCTCGGTCACGGTCTCGCCGGTGTCCTCAAGCACCACGGCGTTGCGTACCTGCTGCCAGACCTGGGAGCGGGAGATCTCCGCCGTGGCGGCGTCTTCCATAAGGTTCCGGATAGCGACAGCCCCGTTGCCGGAGAGCCAGATCGCCACGTAATAGATGGCCACGTAGAGGTTGGACCGCAGCCCGGCCTCGGTAATGGAGCCTTCGGCGGTGCTGACATCGAGCAGGTCCGCGGCCGTCACGGAGACGTCCTCACGCAGGCGGTCCACCTGGTTCGGCTTGTCGCCCAGGACGCCGTCGAAGACCTCCCGGCAGACGGGAACCAGATCCGGATGCGCCACCCAGGACCCGTCAAACCCGTCGCCGGCCTCACGGGTTTTGTCGGCCTTCACCTTTTCCAGGGCGCTCGCCGTGATTTCCGGTTCGCGGCGGTTGGGGATGAAGGCAGCCATGCCGCCCATGGCGAAGGCGCCGCGGCGGTGGCAGGTTTTGACGAGCAGCTCGGTGTAGGCGCGCATGAAGGGTGCGGTCATGGAGACGTCGGCACGGTCCGGCAGCAGATAGGCCTTTCCGGCGTCGCGGAAGACCTTGATCATGCTGAACAGGTAATCCCAGCGTCCGGCGTTCAGGCCCGAGGCATGATCACGCAGTTCGTAGAGGATCTCCTCCATCTCGAAGGCAGCCGGAATGGTCTCGATCAGCACGGTGGCCCGGACGGAGCCGTGCGGTACGCCTACGTATTCCTCGGAGAAGGTGAAGACATCGTTCCAGAGGCGGGCCTCCAGATGGCTCTCCATCTTGGGGAGGTAGTAATAGGGCCCCTGGCCGTTGTCCAGCAGCTGCCGGGCGTTGGCAAAGAAGTGCAGGCCGAAGTCCACCAGCGAGCCGACCGCCGGTTCGCCGTCGATCAGCACGTGCTTTTCGGGCAGGTGCCAGCCGCGCGGACGCATCACGACGACGGCGAGGGGTGCGTCGGTGCGCAGTGCGTACTCCTTGCCTTCGGGTGAGGTGAAGGAAAGGTCGTTGCGGGCTGCGCGGTACAGGTTCACCTGTGAATCCACCACGTTGTGCCAGGTGGGGGTGCAGGCATCCTCCAGGTCCGCCAGCCAGACCTTGGCACCGGAGTTCAGTGCGTTGATGGCCATTTTGGCGGGGGAGGCCGGGCCGGTCATTTCCACCCGGCGGTCCTGCAGTGCGGCCGGTGCCTCGGCCACCTTCCAGTCCCCGCTGCGGATGCCGGCAGTCTCGGGCAGGAAATCCAGCCGGCCGGTGGAGGCGGCTTCCTGGCGGCGGACGCCGCGGGCGGCAAGGCGCTCATCCCGGGTGCTGCGGAAGCGGCGGTGAAGTTCCTCGATGAACTCCAGCGCTTCGGGGGTCAGGATGTGTTCCGATCCTTCGGCGGGCGAGGAGTCGGTTACTTCAATGGCCATAATGATTCTCCCTGTGGCAATGCCGGTGGACGGCAATAAAGTGATGCCGGTTACTTCTTCCGTATCGTGGATATTATTGTCTGGGAAGTGGAATTACAAGGGAAACTGCACGGGATCAGTGCCACTGCGCCATGGCTGCTGCCAGGTGTTCGCGGGCCCGGGACAGCCGTCCCCGTACCGCCTGCGGGCTGATGCGCAGCGCAGCACCGATCTCCGCATAGCTTTGGCCATGGATTTCACGCAGCAGCCAGCAGGCCCGCTGATCCGCAGGAAGCAGGGCGAGGGCCCGCCGCAGCGTCTCCAGTTCCGCCGCCACCTCAGCCGTGTGGTGCGGATCCGATTCCAGGACCGACTCCCGGGCTGCGACGACGGCGGCCGCATCGGCCAGCGGGTCGGCGCCCGGCAGGTCCTGGGGATGGGCAGTGCGGTGCCGAAGGACATCCAGGCACCGGTTGGTGGCCGTGCGGTAGATCCAGCCGCCGAAAGCCTCCTCCCTGGTCAGGGTCGGAAGCATCCGCCAGCCGGCCGCCAGGGTGTCCTGGACGACGTCCTCGGCGTCGCCGCGGTCCCGAAGCATGCGGTAGGCAAGGCGGAACAGCCTGCGCTGGTAAATCGCCACCAGATACTCAAAGGCAGGCAGGTCGCCGTCCCGGGCCCGCGCGACCAGGGCCGCCTCATCGGTATGCCCGTTGTTCCCCGATCGGGTGGGCGGGGAAATCCTGCCGTTGTGCGCCGCCTGCGGCAGCTCGGATCCTGCCATGGTGTCCTGTCCTGTCCGGCAGCGGCCGGACCTGCGCCGATTCTCCCAGAACGGGGACTGTGACGGAATACCGCGGACCGGGCCGGGGGAAAGTTGAGCGAACTTACCGTTCCAGCGTGACGATCCCCGTCCCTGCGCGTCATTACCTCGGTAAGGGGCGTGCGCGGTGCATCCGCAATGAACCATCCGCAATGAACGCAGGAGATGATTCCCATGGCAGATCCGTCAAAGGCAGCGGGGGCAACGTCCGCTACGACCAATCCGCAGGGCACCCAGGGTGTGCAGACGGTGCAGGGCTCCGGCCAGGGGCAGGCGGCCTCCCAGGGGTCACCGCCCGCCGACACCCAGCGCGGGCCGCTGCACACACCCAGGGGCGATACCACCATCGAGGAAACGGTGGTGCAGAAGCTGGCCGGGATGGCCACCCGGGAGGTGCCGGGCGTGTACGCCATGGGCAATGCCGCCCGGCGGGCCTTCAGCTCCATGACCGAACGGATCCCGGGATCCCAGACCAACGTCAGCAACGGCGTCACGGTGGAAAAGGGCGAACGCCAGGCCGCGATCGACGTCAGCATAGTGGTGGAGTACGGCTTCTCGGTGGTGGAGGTAAGCCAGGGCATCCGGCGCAACGTCATCCGGTCGGTGGAAAACGCCACGGGTTTGGAAGTACTGGAGGTGAACGTGAATGTCACCGACGTCCACCTGCCGGAGGAGAACGATGACCAGGACGAGCAGCCGGCCCCCAGCCAGTCCAAGAGCCTGGAGTAAAGGCCGCACAACAACCAAAAGGAGGACTCCATGTCCGCAACGCGGTGGTGTCTGGTAATCGGGCTGGTACTGGGAATAGTGCTGGCCTTCGGTGGTTGGCTGGCCTTCCTGATCACGGTCCTGTTTGGCCTGATCGGACTCCTGGTGGGGTTGGTGGCAGACGGGAAGGTGGACGTTGCGGGAATGCTCGGTAAAGCGTCAAGCCGATGAGCATTCCCTCGGCATCGCCGGGTTTGGCGCGCGATGTCGATGACCGCGGTGAAACCGTCCTGGCCCGGCGGGTGCTTGAGAAAACCGCCAGCCAGGTAGCCCGGGACGAAACCTTTGCGGGCGGCAGCTCGGGCGGATTCCTGGGGATCGGCAGCCGGGGGGACCTATCCGCACGGCCGGACGCCAGTGTGGAACTGGCCGGGAACATCGCGAGCCTGAAGGTCACCGTGGGGCTTCCTTATCCGATGCCCCTGCGCCAGGCAACGGAGCAGCTGCGCCGCCGGATCACCGAACGGGTAACCGAGCTGACCGGAGTCCAGGTGAGGCAGGTGGACATCACGGTTTCCTGGCTCAAGCCCCCTCAGCGGGAGCTACGCGGCCGAAGGAAACTGCAATGAATCCGAAGGTCCCGCCCCCGGTGTCCATGCGCCGCCGCCCCAGCCGTTCCGTTCCCGCAACAATTTCCGCCGTCCTGATGCTGGCCGTCGGCGTGGGACTGGTCTGGGCCGCCGTCGTCCGCCTGGTGCAGGGAAGCTGGCCGGTTTTCGTAACGGAACCGCTGCGCTGGCTCGCCGAGACCGGATGGGACAGCACCCGGGGCTGGACCGGTGCCGTAGTACTGCTGCTGATCGGGCTGGTTCTGCTGTTGTGCGGCATGATCCCCGGAGACTTCTCCGCACTGCCGCTGCGGGCTAAGCCGGTGAATATGCCGGGGATGCCCGGGGCGGGGGAATCCGGCGGGGTGCCGTCGGTCCGGGGAGGGGAAACCGTGGTGATGAGCCGGCGCGCGGTTGCGCGGCTGGCGGCCTCCACGTGCGACCACATTGACGGGGTGGCTTCCGCCTCCGCGACGGCGTCCTCACGCAAAGTCCACCTGGACGTGACGACGGCGCTGCACGGCACCTCCGATGTGCAGCACTGGGTGGTGGACGGCGTGCGTTCACGCCTGGCCGCCACGGGACTGGACCCCGTACCGGAGGTCACGGCCTCCGTCCGGACACGGGACTGATGGGGACCGGCAGCGGAAGGCAGGGGCAATGAGACATCACTCAGGAAGAGCCAACCGGACGTGGCTGATTATCCTCGGCATCCTGTTCCTCGCCGCCGGAGTGGCGGCGGTACTTATCGCCGCGGGAACCCTGGAGCGCCTGATCGGCGGCAGTCCGGGCCGTTCGGACCGGGTGCTGTCCGGCGGGCAGGGGCTCCTGTCGGGTGAGTACGCACCGTGGGGCATGCTGCTGGCCGGGGTGATCCTGGGCATCCTGGGGCTGTGGTGGCTCCTGGCCCAGATTCCCCGTGCCCGTGCGGCGGGAACCTTCCGTCTACAGGAAGATCCGGCGCACGGCGTCACCGTGTGTGATCCGCAGGTGCTGGCCTCTGCCGTCAGCCATGAGACCGAACAGCTGCCCGGAGTGGTGGGCTCCACGGTCCGCCTGCGCGGCACCGCGGACGAACCGGACCTGGCCATGAAGGTCACGGTTAATTCCGATGCGGACGTGCAGGGCGTGATCGCCCGGATCCAGCAGGAGGTGGTGCCGCACCTGGTCTCCGCCCTGGAAGTGCCGCTGAACACCTTCGGACTGGAGATTGACGCCAGCAGTAAAGCCGGCGCCCCGGGAGGCGGCGCCACGGTCAGCTCCCGGGGGACGGTGGTGTACTAGGAGCCCGTCTGCGCGGCGGTGAGCGCCGCGCGCTCGCGGGCGACGTCGTCGTGGTGTGCCGCCACCCGCGCCTGATGCACGGGGGTCCGCCGCAGGACGGCGTAGATGATGCCCAGCAGGATGAACCAGACGGGGGTCACGAGGAGTGCCTGCAGGGTGTCGGCCTTGGTGGTGAGCGTCCAGAGGATAAAGGCGAAGAACGCCAGCACCACGTAGGCCATCACGACGCCGCCGGGCATCTTAAACTTCGACGCCTCATGCAGCTGCGGCCGGCGCCTGCGGTACACCAGGTAGCTGATCAGGATGATGGACCAGACGAACATAAAGCACAGGGCCGAAATGGTGCTCACCAGGGTGAATGCCGCGCTGACGGATTCGCCCGCGTACAGCAGGGCGACGCCGGCCAGCAGGAAGGTGCAGGAGAAGAACAGGGCGTTCTGGGGCACCTTGCGTCGGGAGAGGCGGCCGAACGGCCGGGGTGCGTCGCCCTCCTGCGCCAGGCCGAAAACCATACGCGAAGTGGAATATATCCCGGAATTCGCTGAAGATGCCGCGGAAGTCAGCACTACGAAGTTCACGATGGCTGCGGCGGTGCCGAGCCCGGCCAGGGTGAACATCCCCACGAACGGGCTTTCATCGGCGCTGAATTCGTTCCACGGAATCACGGCCATCAGCACCACCAGGGCGCCTACGTAGAAGAGCAGGATGCGGATCGGAATGGAGTTCACGGCCCGGGGCAGGTTCTTTTCCGGGTCCTTGGTCTCCGCTGCGGTGGTGCCCACGAGTTCAATGCCGACAAACGCAAACACGGCAATCTGGAACCCCGCAACAAAGCCCATGGGGCCGGTGGGGAAGAAGCCGCCGTGTTCCCAGAGGTTTCCGAAGCCGGCGGTGACCCCGTCGCCGTGCGTGAAGCCGGTCAGGATCATTACCAGGCCCACCACGATGAGCGTCAGGATGGCGATGATCTTGATCAGCGCGAACCAGAATTCGGTCTCCCCGAAGGCCTTGACCGTAGGCAGGTTCAGTGCGAGCAGGACCACTATGCAGGTCAGGGCGGGTATCCACAGGGGAGCATTGCCCCACCAGAAGGTGACGTAGTGGGCAATCGCGACCACGTCCGCAATGCCGGTGACCACCCAGCAGAACCAGTAGGTCCAGCCGGTGAAGAAACCTGCCCAGGGGCCCAGCAGGTCTGCGGAGAAGTCGGTGAAGGACTTGTAGTTGAGGTTGGAGAGCAGCAGCTCGCCCATGGCCCGCATCACGAAGAAGAGCATGAAGCCGATGATCGCGTAGACGAAGATCACCGAGGGGCCGGCCGCGGAGATGGTCTTGCCGGACCCCATGAACAGTCCGGTGCCGATGGCACCGCCGATGGCCAGCAGCTGGATGTGCCGGCTGGACAGGGAACGGGCGAGGTGGGGTTCTTCGGCGCTGTTTTGCGGCGCGGTAACAGGGCTGCCGCTTGGTGGGCGGGTCATGCGCTCAGACATTGAAATCCTTCTATTAGGCACCCGCCGGCAGCTCGTCCGCCGTAATCGCCTATGCCGCCCTAAGAGGCGGCCCCTGGATGTTGGCGCCACCGCCGACATTTCAGTTTGGAAGCCGTCGACAGGCCCCGTCAAATTCCCGGGGATGTGACGTTGCAGGTCACACGGGGTGCGGCTGCGTTCCCGGACGCCCGCGGGGCCCCGTGCCCGGGTGTGTTCGAGGGTTGAGGAGGCACCGGGTGCAGGCTAAGGTTGGCTCTGTCACACCAGCAGTTCCAACTGAATATGCCTTTATCAGCCGTGGCGGGAGAGTTCCGCCGGATGCGCATCAGCATCGGCGGGCGCCGTAGGAGCAAACCCTCCCCGGGAATCTCTCAGGCCCCCGTACCGCCACAGCGAGGCAACTCTGGAAAGCAGTCCCGGCCGTGCCGGAGGCTCACCGACGGTGCAAGCGGAAGTACACCCGCGGAATCTCTCAGGTCCAATACAGAGCGGGGAGGAGCCGTCGTCGTCGACGTACCCCCGTCTGCCTTTCCTGGAGCCTCTTATGTCTGTAGAACCGTCCTCCACCTCCACCGCCCCCTCCGCCGCGGCCTTTGCGGACCGGCACATCGGTGCCCGTGCCGATGCCGTCGAGACCATGCTCAAGGCGGTCGGCTACGACTCCCTCGACGGACTGGTGGACATGGCCGTCCCCGCCGCCATCCGCCAGAACTTCCCGCTGGTCCTGGACCCGGCGAAGAGCGAGGAGGAAACCCTCGCGGCCCTGCGCCGAATTGCCGGCAGGAATAAAACGGCCGTCCAGATGATCGGCCAGGGCTACTACGGCACGCACACCCCGCCCGTGATCCTGCGCAACGTGGTGGAGGATCCCGCCTGGTACACCGCCTACACCCCGTACCAGCCCGAAATCTCCCAGGGCCGGCTCGAAGCGCTGCTGAACTTCCAGACCATGGTCCAGGACCTCACCGCGCTGCCCATCGCCAACGCGTCCCTCCTCGATGAAGCCACCGCCGTCGCGGAAGCGGTGCTGTTGATGCGCCGGTCCAACAAGTCAAAGGGCAACGCCGCCGTCGTGCTGGACTCGGAACTGTTCCCGCAGACCATTGCCGTGGTGAAGGGCCGGGCCAAGGCGCTCGGCTTCGATGTCATTGTTGCGGACCTCGGCAACGGCCTGCCCGACGGCGAGCTGGCCGGCGTCGTGCTGCAGCAGCCCGGTGCCTCCGGCGTGGTCCGCGACCAGAGCTCCCTGATTGCCGACGCGAAGGAACGCGGAGCGCTCGTCACGGTCGCCGCCGACCTGCTGGCCATGACCCTCATCACCCCTCCCGGCGAGCAGGGCGCCGACATAGCCGTCGGCTCCGTGCAGCGCTTCGGCGTTCCCCTGTTCTACGGCGGACCACACGCCGCCTACATGGCCGTCCGCAAGGGCCTGGAGCGGTCCCTGCCCGGCCGTCTGGTCGGCGTCTCCAAGGATTCCGCCGGCACCCCCGCCTACCGCCTGGCGCTGCAGACCCGCGAGCAGCACATCCGCCGGGAGAAGGCGACCTCGAATATCTGCACCGCCCAGGCGCTGCTGGCCATTGTGGCCTCCATGTACGCCGTCTACCACGGGCCTGCCGGGCTCACCGCGATTGCCCGCCGCGCCCACGACTCCGCCCGGAGCCTGGCAACCGCGCTGAAAACCGCCGGCGTCGAACTGCTGCACGAGTCCTTCTTCGACACCGTGACCGCCCGCGTCCCCGGCCGCGCCGCCGGGGTCATTGCCGCCGCCGAAGCGAAGGGCATCAACCTGCGCCGCATCGATGCGGACACCGTGGGCATCTCCGCCGACGAAACGACGACGCCGGCCGTCATCGCCGACGTGGCCGCCGTCTTCGGTGCGGCCCCGGCGGAATCCGCGGAAGGCTTCGACCTGCCGGCCGGACTGCTGCGCACCTCGGAGTTCATGACCCACCCGGTGTTCTCCTCCTACCGCTCCGAAACGCAGATGCTGCGTTACCTGCGCCGCCTCTCGGACCGGGACCTGGCCCTGGACCGCACCATGATCCCGCTGGGTTCGTGCACCATGAAGCTGAACGCCACCGCCGAAATGCAGGCAATGACCTGGCCGGAGTTCGCTTCCATCCACCCGTTCGCCCCGGATTCCCAGACCGAGGGCTGGCGGGAACTGATTGCGGACCTGGAAGAGAAACTCGCGGTCATCACCGGCTACGACACCGTCTCCATCCAGCCCAACGCGGGTTCCCAGGGTGAACTGGCCGGCCTGCTGGCCATCCGCGGCTACCACCACTCGCGCGGCGACGTGCAGCGCAACGTCTGCCTGATTCCGGCGTCCGCGCACGGCACCAACGCCGCCTCCGCTGTCCTGGCCGGCATGAAGGTGGTGGTTGTGGCCACCGCCGCTGACGGCGCCATCGACCACGCGGACCTGCGGGCGAAGATCGACGCGAACCGCGGGAACCTCGCCGCCATTATGATCACCTACCCCTCCACCCACGGGGTGTTCGACGACGACGTCCGCGACGTCTGCGAAGCCGTCCACGAGGCCGGTGGCCAGGTCTACATTGACGGCGCCAACCTCAACGCCCTGGTCGGCCTGGCCCAGCCCGGCGAATTCGGCGGCGACGTGTCCCACCTGAACCTGCACAAGACCTTCTGCATCCCGCACGGCGGAGGCGGCCCCGGCGTCGGCCCCGTGGCGGCCAAGGCGCATCTGGCGCCCTTTATGCCCGGTGACGCCGCCACCTGGACCGGAGGCGAGGACATTCCCGTCTCTGCATCCCGGTTCGGCTCCGCCGGCGTGCTGCCCATCTCCTGGGCGTACGTCAGCCTCATGGGCGGCGAGGGCCTGACCAGCGCCACCAAGCATGCGCTGCTGGCAGCGAACTATGTGGCAGCCCGCCTGAACGAATACTTCCCGGTGCTGTACACGGGCAAGGGCGGCCTGGTGGCGCACGAGTGCATCCTGGACCTCCGCGAGTTGACGGCCCGGACCGGTGTCACCGCCGAGGACGTGGCCAAGCGCCTGGTGGACTACGGCTTCCACGCCCCCACGCTGTCCTTCCCGGTGGCCGGCACCCTGATGGTGGAACCCACCGAGTCCGAGGACCTGGGCGAGATGGACCGCTTCATCGACGCCATGATCGCCATCCGCGCAGAAATCGACCAGGTGGCGGCGGGGGATTTCACCCTCGAGGCCAGTCCGCTCCGCAACGCTCCGCACACCGCCGTCGTCGTCGCAGCCAACGAATGGGACCGCGACTACCCGCGCGAACAGGCCGCGTTCCCGCTGCGCAGCCTGCGTATGGACAAGTACTTCCCGCCGGTGGGCCGCATTGACGGCGCCGCCGGAGACCGGAACCTGGTCTGCTCCTGCCCGCCCATCGAAGACTTCGAAAACTAGAAGGAAGACCCCATGACTGAGAAGTACACGGCGCTCTACGAAGCGCACAAACGCCTGGGTGCCTCCTTCACCGATTTCGGCGGCTGGCAGATGCCCCTCAAATACAGCTCCGAGCTGGCCGAACATAAGGCCGTGCGCAGCGCAGCCGGGTTGTTCGACCTCTCCCACATGGGCGAGGTGGAGGTCAGCGGGCCCGACGCCGGGGCGTTCCTGGACTATGCCCTGGTCGGCAAGCTCTCCGCGGTGAAGACCGGACGGGCGAAGTACTCGCTGATCACCAACAACGACGGCGGGATCATCGACGACCTGATCAGCTACCGGCTCGCGGAGGATTCCTATCTGGTGGTGCCCAATGCCGGCAACGCGGACACCGTCGCCGCCGAACTGTCTACCCGCGCCGAGGGCTTCGATGTCACGGTAACCAACGTCTCGGCGGAAACCTCGCTGGTGGCCGTGCAGGGTCCGGCGGCCGAAGCCATCCTGCTGGAACTGGTCCCTGCCGAGCAGGCCGAGGCCGTCACCGGGATGAAGTATTACGCCGCCGCCACCGTGGGCATCCGGGCGGGGGAGCGCACCCTGGACCTGCTCGTGGCCCGCACCGGGTACACCGGCGAGGACGGTTTCGAGATCTACGTCCCCAACGACGACGCCGGGACCCTCTGGTCTGTGCTGCTCGCCGCCGGGGAGGGCCGGGGCCTGATTCCGGCAGGCCTGGCCTGCCGCGATTCGCTCCGCCTGGAGGCCGGGATGCCGCTGTACGGCAACGAACTCACGCTGGACACGGACCCGTACGCCGCCGGCCTGGGACCCGTGGTCGCGCTTTCCAAGGAGGGCAACTTCGTGGGCCGTTCCGCCCTCGAAGCCCGCAAGGCCGCCGGGCCTGCCCGCCGCCTCGTGGGCCTGAAGGGCTCCGGCCGCCGTTCCGCCCGCTCCTCCTACCCGGTGCTCAGCAGCGACGGCGAAACGGTCATCGGAGAAGTCACTTCCGGCGCTCCCAGCCCCACCCTCGGCTTCCCTGTCGCCCTCGCCTACGTGGATGAGGCCTACACGGAACCCGGCACCACCCTCTCAGTGGACCTCCGTGGAAAGCCCGAATCCTTCACGGTTGTCGAGCTTCCGTTCTATAAGCGCAGCAAGCAGTAACGCCAAAGACAAAAGACGCTTTTGGCGGCGGCGCAGGGTCATGTGGTGCGGCAGGCCTGAGAGCGGCTCACGTAAGTGGGTGGATGCTTTGGTGAGGCGATGTAAAGGGTCGGACGCGGGGCATTCTGTGTAGCCCGCATCGCCGAGCGAGGAACGAGCGAGGTGTCTAAGGGCGGCAGAATGCCGCGCTTCCGGCGCCCCGACCTAGACTTTGACCTAGAGAACGAAACAACCAAGACTTCCCGAGAGGCCCAAGATGAGCAAAGTAAACGCAGGACTCCGCTATTCCGCCGAACACGAGTGGGTAGACTCCTCCAGCCCCGTCCGCGTCGGCATTTCCGCCGTCGCTGCAGACGCCCTCGGCGACGTCGTCTACGTTGACCTGCCCGCCGTCGGCGACACGGTCACGGCGGGCGAAACCTGCGGCGAGGTTGAGTCCACGAAGTCCGTCTCGGACCTCTACGCTCCGGTGTCCGGCGAAATCGTGGAGATCAACCAGGAGGCCATCGACAACCCGGCCCTGCTGAACGAGGACCCGTACGGCGCCGGCTGGCTCTTCACCGTGAACGCCACGGCCGAGGGCGCACTGCTCAGTGCCGAGGAATACGCAGAGAAGAACGGCGGTGACCTGTGAGCGATTACCTCAACGATTCCCTGGCGGTAGTCGACCCCGAGGTCGCGGAGCAGATCGATAACGAGCTCCGCCGGCAGCAGCAGGGCCTGGAGATGATCGCCTCCGAGAACCACACCGCGGTTTCCGTCATGGAGGCGCAGGGCTCGGTGCTGACCAACAAGTACGCCGAAGGCTACCCGGGGCGCCGTTACTACGGCGGCTGCGAATTCGTGGACGTCATTGAGCAGCTGGCGATCGACCGGGCCAAGTCCCTGTTCGGCGCGGGCTTCGCCAACGTGCAGCCGCACTCCGGCGCACAGGCCAACGCTTCGGTGATGCACGCCCTGATCCGGCCCGGGGACACCATCCTGGGCCTGTCCCTGGCGCACGGCGGACACCTGACCCACGGCATGAAGATCAACTTCTCCGGCCGGCTCTACAACGTCGTTCCCTACAACGTGTCCGAAGCGGACCACCGCGTGGACATGGCCGAAGTGGAGGCCCTTGCCAAGGAGCACCGGCCCAAGCTGATCGTGGCCGGCTGGTCCGCCTACGCCCGCCAGCTGGACTTCGCCGAGTTCCGCCGCATCGCGGACGAAGTCGGCGCCTACCTCATGGTGGACATGGCCCACTTCGCCGGCCTGGTGGCCGCGGGACTGCACCCCAGCCCCGTGCCGCACGCCCACGTGGTCACCACCACCACGCACAAGACGCTCGCTGGACCGCGCGGCGGCATCATCCTGTCCAACGACGCCGACATTGCCAAGAAGATCAACTCGGCAGTGTTCCCCGGCCAGCAGGGCGGCCCGCTGGAACACGTGATTGCCGGCAAGGCCACCGCCTTCAAGATCGCCGCCACCCCCGAATTCCGGGAACGCCAGGAGCGCACGCTCACCGGCGCACGGATCCTCGCCGAACGCCTGCTGGCCGACGACGTCGCAGCCGCAGGCATCTCGGTGGTCTCCGGCGGCACCGACGTGCACCTGGTGCTCGTTGACCTGCGCAACGCGGCCCTCAACGGCCAGGAGGCCGAAGACCGGCTGGCGCAGATCGACATCACCGTGAACCGCAACGCCGTGCCGTTCGATCCGCGGCCGCCGATGGTGACCTCGGGCCTGCGGATCGGCACCCCCGCCCTGGCCACCCGCGGCTTCGGCGAAGACGCGTTCCGTGAAGTTGCAGACATCATTGCCCAGGCCCTCATCGCACGCGGGGACTCAGACCTGGCGCCCCTGCGCGAGCGCGTCACCGCCCTTGCGCAGGCCCACCCGCTGTACCCGGAGGTGGCGGATCTCGCCGCTGCCCCCGCTGCTGCAAACCGTTAGGAAATACCCCTTGGCTGTCGGCGTTTTTGACCTGTTTACCGTGGGCATCGGCCCATCGAGCTCCCACACGGTGGGCCCGATGCGCGCCGCTGCCGTGTTCGCGGAGGAGCTGGTCGACGCCGGCAGCCTGGCCGCCGTCGCCGGCCTCCGCGTGGACCTGTACGGTTCGCTCGCGGCAACCGGCCGCGGCCACGGCACCATGACCGCGGTGCTGCTGGGCTTGGAAGGGTTCGCCCCGGAACTGATCCTGCCCGAACAGGTGGAGCAGCGGCTGGCCGATATCGAGGCGACCCGGAAACTGCAGCTCTGCGCGCAGGTTCCCGGCGCCGTGGCCTGCCCGCTGGAATACGGCGAAGCGGACATTGTGCTGCACCCGCTCACCGTGCTGCCGCGGCACACCAACGGCATGAAGTTCGCGGCCCTGGCCGCCGACGGCTCCGCAGTCCACGAAGCCACGTTCTTTTCCGTGGGCGGCGGCTTCATTGTCCGCGAGGGTGAAGAGCGGGCGGATGCACTGGAACTGGAGGCCAGCAAGTCTGACCTGCCGTACCCCTTCCGGACTGCCGTCGAGCTGCTGCAGCACTGCACCGGCAGCGGACTGAGCATCAGCGAGGTGATGCTGGCCAACGAGCTGGTGTCCCGGCCCGAGGCGGACATCCGCTCCGGCCTGCTGCATATCCGCAACGTGATGGAGGAGTGCAAGAACTCCGCCATCCGCCGCACCGGCCTGCTGCCCGGCGGGCTGAAGGTCCGGCGTCGGGCTCCGGCCTGGCACACCCGGCTGCGTGCCGAGGATCCGGACCGGGACCCGAAGTTCTGGCAGGAATGGGTCAACCTGGTGGCGCTGGCCGTCAACGAGGAAAACGCGTCCGGCGGACGGGTGGTCACCGCGCCCACCAACGGTGCCGCAGGAATCATTCCCGCCGTGATGTTCTACGCCACCCACTACGGGCCGGGCATGGAGAACGCCACGCCCGAGCAGCGCGACGACGTCGTGGTCCGCTTCCTGCTCGCCGCCGCCGCAGTGGGGGTGCTCTACAAGGAGCAGGCCTCCATTTCCGGCGCGGAGGTGGGCTGCCAGGGCGAGGTGGGATCGGCGTCGTCCATGGCCGCCGCCGGTCTGGCCGAGATCCTGGGCGGTACCCCGGAACAGGTGGAAAACGCCGCCGAGATCGCCATGGAGCACAACCTGGGCCTGACCTGCGATCCGATCGGCGGGCTGGTGCAGGTGCCCTGCATCGAGCGCAATGCCATCGGTGCTGCGAAGGCCGTGAACGCCGCCAAAATGGCGCTCTGGGGCGACGGCGAGCATCGCGTCTCGCTGGATGAAGTGATTGTGACGATGCGGGAAACCGGCCGGGATATGAGCTCCAAATACAAGGAAACCGCGCTCGGCGGCCTGGCCGTCAATGTGGTGGAGTGCTGACGGTCCGTCTCACGTACAGAGTGTGATTTGTGCAATACCACTGGGTTAAGCGAGGCTATGTTGTCGCATTCGACAGCACGCTTACTTGAAACAGGGGTTCGAACCAATGAACGCAGCACGGGCAGTTTCCATGGCACCGGCATCGGAGGACGGTGGGCTGCTCGGCACCATAGACGCCGCCGTCAACTCATTTTTCGAACCGATTACTGCTGTGTTCTCCGGGATTGTGTTCTTCCCGATCACCATCGGCGACTTCAGCTTCCCCGCCGTCGTCGCCTGGCTGATCATCGCCGGCATCGTCTTTACCTTCTACTTCGGCTTCATCCAGTTCCGCGGACTGAAGGTGGCCATCCAGGTGGTCCGCGGCAAATTCTCCTCCAAGGATGATCCGGGCGAGGTGCCGCACTTCCAGGCCCTCACCTCCGCCCTTTCCGGCACCGTCGGCCTGGGCAACATTGCCGGTGTCGGCGCGGCCATGGCGCTCGGCGGCCCCGGTGCGACCTTCTGGATGATCCTGGCCGGGCTGCTGGGCATGGCCTCGAAGTTCGCGGAGTGCACGCTCGGCGTGAAGTACCGCGAGGTCCATGAAGACGGTTCCATCAGCGGCGGTCCGTTCAAGTACCTGCCGGTGGCTTTTGCCCGCTTCGGCCGGTGGCCGGCGAAAATCCTCACCGGAATCTTCGCCGTCGCCATCCTGATCTTCGGCGTGGCCGGCGGAAACATGTTCCAGGCCAACCAGACCTTCGCGCAGATTCAGAACGTCACCGGCGGCGAAGACGGCCTCCTCGGCAGCGCGGGTGCAGCCCTGATCTTCGGCCTGGTCCTGGCTGTCCTGGTGGCCGTGGTGATTCTGGGCGGCATCAAGTCGATCGGTGCAACCACGTCCAAGCTGGTGCCTGCCATGGCCGGCATCTACATCGTGGCCTGCCTGTTCGTCATCATCGTCAACTTCGAGAACGTCCCGGCAGCCTTCGGCGCAATCATCGAGGGCGCCTTCCGTCCCGAGGGCTTCGCGGGCGGCATCATCGGCGTGATGATCGTCGGCTTCCAGCGGGCGTCCTTCTCGAACGAGGCGGGCGTCGGCTCCGCAGCCATCGCGCACTCGGCGGTCAAGACCCGCCGGCCCGTCAGCGAAGGCTTCGTGGCGCTGTTCGAACCGCTCGTGGACACGGTGCTGATCTGCACCATGACCGCCCTGGCCATCATCATGGCGTCCACCCCCAGCCTGCAGGCAGGCATTGACCAGGTCCAGGGCGGCGGCGCCGCGCCCGACGGCGTAATCCTCACCTCCGATGCCTTCGCCACCGTCCTGCCGTGGTTCCCGATCGTGCTCTCCATTGCCGTGGCGCTCTTCGCCTACTCCACCCTGATCACCTGGTCCTACTACGGCCTGAAGTCCTGGGAATACCTCTTCGGCCGCGGCCGTCGCCGGGAAATCGCCTACAAGGTGATCTTCCTGCTCTTCACCGTGGCCGGCTGTGTCCTGTCCTTCAGCCAGGTCATCAGCTTCGCCGACGCCGCCCTCTTTGTCTGCGCGTTCGTGAACCTGCTCGGCGTTTACCTGCTGCTGCCCGTGATCAAGAAGGAAATGAAGGAGTACCTGGCGGACCGCAAGAGCGGAAAGCTGGAAATGCTCGGCATTGACGAGGACGACATCAAGGACGCCGCCGCCACCGCCTAAACCGCACCTGGGGTAGCCGGCCCCGGTCCTGCAGAAACTCCTCCGCCCCTCCCGTGCACTGCCGGGAGCGGCGGGGGAGTTTTGGGTTGAGGGACCGCTGGGAAGGGTGGTAGACCGTAAGGACGCTTATTGCCGACGGACCGGAAGGAACGCATCATGGCTGAACGCGGAAACAGCACCCACGGGCGCCGCCTCGATGAGGAGCTGAAGCTCGAGACTGAGGACCTGACCAAGACCACGCGCCCGGGCCATCTCTCGGAATGGCGCCAGCCCGAACCACTGCCGGACGACACCGATCCGGACGAGGTGCTGGAGGCAATGGACCCGAACGGAGTCGAAACCGGCACTAGGGACAGGGACGAGAATGCCTAAGACCGGCGGAAACGACCACGCTGTAGCGAGCGAACTGCCTTCGACCCTGCAGCGCTCGGATTCCAAGGCCCAGGACACCTTCGCCAAGACCTACGATTCCGCGGTGGAGGAGTACGGCGACGGCGAGCGGGCCGCCCGGACGGCATATGCCTCCCTCAAGCACACCCACGAAAAAGTGGGTGACCACTGGGAGGAAAAGGAGCAGAAGGGTCCCTCCGACGCCCGGGCAGCCGGAGGCCGCAACTCGTCCGGGGACACCGCCGGGGGAGTGGACGCGAACGCGTCCAAGGACCACTTGTATGAACTCGCGTCCCGACTGGAGATCTCCGGCCGCTCCAAGATGACCAAGGACGAGCTGGTGGAGGCACTGCAGAAGGCCAGTGAGAAACAGACCCGGAACGCCCGGGAGGGCTAGGAACGGTTGCCTAGCGCTTTGCCGGGGCTGCGCTGGCCATGATTGCGTTGATTTCCGCTTCGGAGCGGAGCGATCCAACCGCTGCGCGGGCGGCTACCCCGGTGCGCAGATAGTTCAGGACGTAGGCAGTGCTGTGCGGTTCGATGCACGAGATGTCGGTGAAGGAGGTGACCTGGGCGGGACCCTTCTTCTCCGGGTTGGGGTGCGGTGAGTTGAGGTCCGCGACCAGCTTGTCCCTGCGGCCGGTGCGCTCCACCCGAAACCCGCGGACGTCTTCCCAGGCAAGGGAAAGCGGCGTCACCATCACATGAAAGTTCACGCCCGAGCCAGTGACGGTCATTCTGGGATACTGCCGCCCCCAGTCCTTGCGGATCTGCGGGTAGTGCCAGATAGGCACGGACATAAGGAAGAGCCCGAGGATGACGAAGATCCATGAGCTCGACACGCTTTCGCCCCGCCTCGTGGGCCTTCCGGTCTGCAGGGAGTCGATCCCCAGGTATGCCATCAGTCCGCCGAACAGCAGCAGGAAAACCCACAGTGCCACCCACCCGCCGCTTAGCCGGAACGGCGGCGCCGGTTCGCTCGGGTTCCGCTCAAAGAGTTCAAGCTTGTCCTGTGCCGCCCGCCAATACCCGGGCCCGGTGTTCTGTTTCCCCATGACCATCAGCATAAGTGCTGAACCGCCGTGCGCGCCGCAAAGGCTCCCGGGAGGAAACAACCCTAGCCGCGGCCGCCGAAGGGCATGCCGGCGGCGGTGACCACGAGGGAACGGACATTCGCGGACGCCGGAGCGGAGGCCATAAACAGCACGGCAGCCGCAGCTTCTGCCGCGGGGAATGAGGGTTCCACGGCCCGGGTGCCGTCGGCCTGCAGCGCGCCCTGGCCGCCGCCGATTCCCGTGAGCAGGTCGGTGGCGGCGTTGCCGATGTCGATCTGGCCGCAGGTGATGCCGAAGGGGCGCCCGTCCAGGTCGATTGCCTTGGTCAGGCCGGTCACGGCATGTTTGGTGGCCGTATACGCTGCGGAAAGCGGACGCGGTGTATGCGCCGAGATGGAGCCGTTGTTGATGATCCGGCCGCCCTGCGGAGACTGGGCCTTCATATGCCTTACGGCGGCGGCGGAACACAGCATGGTGCCGGTGACGTTGACCGCCAGGGTGCGGTTCCAGTCCTCCACGGTCAGTTCGTCAATGCTGCCGGTGGGGCCGAACGTCCCGGCATTGTTGAATAAAACATCCACGCGCCCGAACGTACCGACGGCGGCAGCGAAAAGCCGCTCGACGTCGTCGGGCAGGGTGACATCGGTGGGCACCACGAGCGCCGCTTCCGAACCGTCAGCGGTTTCCCGCAGTTCCGCCTCACGGCGGCCTGCCAGGACCACCCGGAAGCCGGCAGCCAGAAAGGCACGGGCCGTGGCACGGCCAATCCCCGAGCCGGCCCCGGTAATCACTGCGGTCCGGGGCGCTTCGGGCGAAGGGGTCTGCTTGTCCATCTATCGATTGTGCCCTGCCCCGCCTCTTCGCGGCACCGGTTCCGGGATTGGTGGTCGGCGCCATTCGGAGGCAACGCGCACGCCCCTGCCTCTGGATTGCCGCGGGGGGCTGGCGGGCCGTCCGCCGCCGCCATACGATACCAAGCACAGTCTCGTGTTCCTGGCAGGGCAGTACCCTTCGGCGGATCGGGATAGTTCCATGTCGACAGTGAAATACACCGCGGAACCGGACGGAACGTTTGTAGCACCCCGGGTGGTTCCGGTGTCCAGAGGGCGGATCGTCGTCAGCTGGCTCACCTCCACCGACCACAAGACCATCGGGTATATGTACCTGATCGCGTCCTTTGTCTTTTTCTCGCTGGCGGGCGTGATGGCACTGCTGATCCGTGCCGAACTGTTTGAGCCGGGAATGCAGATCCTTCAGACACGGGAGCAGTACAACCAGCTCTTCACCATGCACGGCACAGCCATGCTGCTGATGTTCGCCACTCCGCTCTTCGCCGGCTTCGCGAATGTGATCATGCCGCTGCAGATCGGGGCGCCCGACGTCGCGTTCCCGCGCCTGAACGCCCTCGCGTTCTGGTTCTTCCTGTTCGGCTCGCTGATTGCACTGTCCGGGTTCATCACCCCGCAGGGCACCGCGTCCTTTGGCTGGACCGCCTACACCCCGCTGTCCAACGTTGCGTTCAGCCCCGGCCTCGGCGGTGACCTGTGGGTCTTCGGACTGGCGTTATCCGGCTTCGGCACCATCCTGGGTTCGGTCAACTTCATTACCACCATCATCTGCCTGCGCGCTCCGGGCATGACCATGTGGCGGATGCCGATCTTCACCTGGAACACCCTGGTGACGGCGATTCTGGTCCTGATGGCGTTCCCGCCCCTGGCCGCAGCACTGTTCGCCCTCGGTGCGGACCGGCGCTTCGGTGCGGACATCTACAACCCCGAACGCGGCGGATCCATCCTGTGGCAGCACCTGTTCTGGTTCTTCGGCCATCCCGAGGTCTACATCATCGCGCTGCCGTTCTTCGGCATCGTGTCCGAAATCTTCCCCGTCTTCAGCCGAAAGTCCATCTTTGGCTACAAGGGCCTGGTATTCGCCACCATCGCCATTGCCGCTCTGTCGGTGACGGTTTGGGCGCACCACATGTACGTGACGGGTGCGGTCATGCTGCCGTTCTTCTCCTTCATGACCATGCTGATCGCAGTGCCCACCGGGGTGAAGTTCTTCAACTGGATCGGCACCCTGTGGCGGGGGTCCATTACGTTCGAAACCCCCATGCTCTGGAGCATCGGCTTCCTGATCACGTTCCTCTTCGGCGGACTGACCGGGATCATCCTGTCCTCTCCGCCGCTGGACTTCCACGTTTCGGACACGTACTTCGTGGTGGCGCACTTCCACTATGTGGTGTTCGGGACCGTGGTATTCGCGATGTTTGCGGGCTTTTATTTCTGGTGGCCAAAATTCACCGGAAAGATGCTGAACGAACGTCTTGGCAAGATTCACTTCTGGCTGCTTTTCCTGGGTTTCCACACCACGTTCCTGATCCAGCACTGGCTCGGTGTGCTGGGTATGCCCCGGCGCTATGCCGACTACCTGGTGGAGGACAATTTCACCGGGATGAACCAGCTCTCTACCATCGGGTCGGCAATTCTGGCGCTGTCCATGATCCCCTTCGTCTGGAATGTCTACGCCACCTGGCGGCACGGCAAGAAGGTTGAGGTAGACGATCCCTGGGGCTTCGGCGGATCCCTGGAATGGGCGACTTCCTGCCCGCCGCCGCGGCACAACTTCACCTCGCTGCCGAAGATCCGTTCGGAGCGTCCGGCACTGGACCTCCATCATCCGGAGCTGATGGCCCGCGCGAACAGCGACACGGATTCACCGGCGGAAAAGCTTTTCGGTGCCGCGGATATGGGCAGCGAGCAGCCGCGGAACCCGGATCCCCGCCAATAGGCTTTGCGGTTTTTAGTATTGGGAGCAAACCCGCAATTAGAACTTCGAATGTAAGTATGCTTATTATGTTTCCAAGAAGTCCCTTCGGTATTTTCCGAGGGGTTGGGAACTAAAGATAGGTACTGGCAATGTCGAACCACGGCAACACAGCCGCGACCACCCGGCGCACCAACGTCCAGAAGGCCGCGCTGGCCTTCGGCGTCGTTTTCCTGCTCGTCGGCGTCCTGGGGTTCATCCCCGGCGCCACCACCAATTACAGTGAACTGACCTTCGCGGGCCACCACTCCGAAGCTAAGCTCCTGGGCATCTTCCAGGTGTCCGCGCTGCACAACATTGTTCACCTGCTGTTCGGTATTGCCGGCCTGGCGTTCTCCCGCACCGTCTCCGGTGCCCGCAACTACCTGATCGGCGGCGGCGTGGTCTACGCACTGCTGCTGGTCTACGGCCTGTTCATCGGCCACGATTCCGCTGCCAACTTCGTTCCGCTGAACACCGCTGACAACTGGCTGCACGGCTTCCTCGCGGTTGCCATGATCGGTGCAGGCATGGCCCTGACCCGTGACCGCCGGGATGCTACGGCTACCCGCGCCTAAGCAGCCGCCGGCGTCCAGCTAAGGACGCAGCACACACTTCCAGCCGCCGCCGCGGTTCCTGGCCCTCACCGGGCCGGGAACAGCGGCGGCTGTTGTGTTTAAGCAGCTTCGGTTCGGCAGGGCCGGTTTGAACCGGATGGGCATGAACCGTTGACCCTGCCAAGGGGCGGGCCTAGGGTCGAACGCATCATCACCGTGGATGTGGAAACAAAAACAAAGGAGTTTTTGTGACGATTGCTGCTGCATTCCAACAGCCCCTTGACCCGATTGCCGGTTCCCTGGCCCTGTCCGCCATCCTGGCCGCGCTTCCGCTGCTCATTCTGTTTGTCCTGCTGGGCGTGTTCCGGCTGAAGGCCTACCAGGCTGGCCTGATCAGCCTGGCGCTGTCCATCATCCTGGCCATAGTGGGCTGGAAGATGCCGGTGGGGCAGGTCCTTTCGGCCACGGGCCTTGGTGCCTTTTATGCCATCTTCCCCATCCTCTGGATCCTGATCAACGCTCTGTGGATCTACAAGCTGACCGTGGCAACCCCCTGGTTCGAGGTCCTGGGGCGCACCATCCGCTCCATCTCGGACGATCTGCGCATCCTGTCCATCCTCATTGCCTTCTGCTTCGGTGCCCTGCTGGAATCCCTGGCCGGCTTCGGCGCGCCGGTGGCCATCGCGGCCGCCATGCTGATGGCCGCAGGCATGAAGCCGCTGAAATCCGCCATGGTCGCCCTGCTGGCCAATACGGCGCCGGTGGCCTTCGGCGCCATGGCCGCGCCGATTATCGCGCTGAACGGCGTCACGGGCATTCCGCTGCAGGAACTGTCCTCCATGACCGGACGGCAGACCCCCTTTATTGCCCTGGTGGTTCCGCTGATCCTGGTTTTCCTGGTGGACGGCAAGCGCGGGCTGCGGCAGACCTGGCCGGTTGCCCTGGTGGCCGGAGCAGCCTTCGGGCTGGCGCAGTTCGCCGCTTCGAACTTCTTCATTGTGGAACTGACCGACGTCGTTGCCGCCGTGGTGACGGTAGTGGCAGTGCTGTTGATGCTCCGGGTCTGGCAGCCGGCCGAGATTATCGGCATGACCGGGGAAACCCGCGAGGCGGAGAAGGCAGGGGAAGCCGTGTCGCTTTCGGAAAATGAAGCTGCCGGAACGGATACCCTCACCGGTTCCGGGCGCAGCGGGGCACCCGGAGCCGGAACCGGGGCCGGACCCGGAGGAGTTTCCGGGGGAGCCACTGCCGTGGGCGCCGGAGGCGGAGGGGAGCCTGGGAACCAAGCCGGAGACAACACCTCAAACACCGGCAGGCCTCCGGGGCACGATGTGTGGATGGCCATCGCCCCGTATCTGGTGATCATCGTTGTGTTCTCCATTGCCCAGATCCCGGTGGTCAAGACCTGGCTGACCACGATCGGCAGCACCACCTTCCGGTGGCCCGGCCTGGACGTCGTCGGGAACAACGGCGAACCTGTCGCCGCCCAGACCCTGCGTTTTGACCACATCAGGGCTACCGGCACCCTGCTGCTGTTCTCCGGCATCATCACCATGCTGCTGTACCGGATTGGGCCGGGCCGCGGGGTGCGCGTCTACGGCGAAACCCTGAAACAGCTGCGCTGGACCATCCTGACGGTCTGCGCCGTGCTGGCCCTGTCCTTCGTGATGAACCTGTCCGGCCAGACCACCACCCTGGGGGTCGCCTTGGCGTCCGCAGGCGGGTTCTTCGCCGTGCTCTCCCCGCTGCTGGGCTGGATCGGCGTGGCCCTTACCGGATCCGATACGTCCTCGAACTCCCTCTTCGGCGCCCTCCAGGTGGCCGCTGCCAATGAGACCGGGCTGTCGCCCACGCTCATGGCCGCGGCTAACTCCTCCGCCGGGGTCATGGGCAAGATGCTCTCGCTGCAGAACCTCGCCATCGCCTCGGCCGCCGTTGGCCTGGAAGGGGCCGAAGCAACGCTGCTGCGCAAGCTGATCGGCTGGAGCCTTGGCCTGCTGGCGTTCATCACCGTGCTGATCTGGCTGCAGTCCACGTCTGTTCTGGGCTGGATGGTCCCCTAACCCCTATCCCCGAGGCCGCGGGGAGCCGGTACGTGGAACCGGCACCCCTCGTCCTTGAACCGCAAGGAGAAATCCCGTGAGCACGCACTCCCTCGATCCAATTCCCGCCGCGGTTGCCGCCGGTTCCGGCAGCACCGTCCTGAGCGGTTTCCCCTCCGTCTCCTTCCTGGAAGCGGACCGGCAACGGGTGAGCACCGACAGGTCCGGCTTTGTTCCGGAATCGCTCCCGGACGGCGTGGTGTTCGCCCGCACCGCGGACGACGTCGTCGCCACCCTTCAGCGGGCCAGCGAACACCGCGTACCCGTGGTTCCGCGCGGTGCAGGCACTGGGCTCGCCGGCGCGTCGTCCTCCCGGGCGGGTGAGCTGGTACTCGATGTCTCGGGCATGAACCGGATCCTGCGCATCGACCCGCAGGAGCAGCTGGCCGTGGTGGAGCCCGGGGTCCTGAACGCCGACCTCAACGCTGCAGCCGCGGAATACGGACTCTTTTACGCACCGGACCCGGCAAGCACCGCTATCTGCAGCATCGGCGGAAACATTGCCACCAACGCCGGCGGCATGCGCTGTGCCAAGTACGGTGTCACGCGGGAATCGGTGCTGGCCCTGCGCGTGATCCTGGCGGACGGACGGGAACTGCGCACCGGCCGCGAGACCATCAAGGGTGTCAGCGGCTATGACCTCAACGCCCTGATGATCGGCTCGGAGGGAACCCTCGGGGTGGTGGTCGAAGCCACCCTGCGGCTCCGCCCGCTTCCGGTGCATACCGCCACGGTGGCCGCGTTCTTCCCGGATGTCACCACCGCCGCCCAGGCGGCGTCCGCGGTCGTAGCCGCACGGATCCAGCCCTCGGTGATGGAGCTGATGGACGGATCCACGCTTGAGGCGGTGGATATGGCCCTGGGAACGGATTACCGCTCAAAGGGAGGGGCGTTCCTGCTGGTGCAGACGGACGGGTACGGGGCGTTCCTTGAGCAGGACGTGGTGATGGACGTCCTGACAACACTGGGCAGCTGCGAGCGGGCCGTCGATGACGAGCACGCCGCCGCGCTGATCACCGCCCGCCGGGAAGCCATCCCCTCGCTGGAGAAGCTGGGCAGGGTGTCCATCGGCGATATCGGCGTCCCACGGGGGCGGTTGGCCGAGGTGGTGAGCGGGCTCGAGGAAATCTCCGCGAGGACCGGGGTCCGCATCTTCACCATTGCGCACGCCTCGGACGGGAACCTGCATCCCATGATCGTGCTGGACCCGGAGGACTCGGTGACCACCGGTCCGGCGAAAGCGGCCCTGGGGGAGATGTTCTATCTCGCGCACCGCCTGGGCGGCACACTGACCGGCGAGCACGGGATCGGCCTGCTCAAGCGGGACTGGCTGGAGGAGGAGCTGGGCGGGGTGTCCCTCGAGGTTATGAACACCATCCGCACCGCGCTGGACCCGCTGGGCATCCTCAATCCGGGTAAGGCGCTCTGACCGGGGGCCGCTGCCGGCCTGGACGCCACGTAGCAGTACCCGGGGGGACGTCCCCGGTTTCGGTGGCGTCCGTCCCGCTCGACACCTACCCTGCAGGGACCATCAGGTGTTATCCCGTGAGGAGAGGCCATGCGCCGACTGCCCTTAGTTACCGTTCCCGACAAACTGGAAAAGGCGGGCTGGCTGGATCCCGCAGCCGGATGGGTTGCCCGGACCGTGAAAGCGGCAGTGCCGTGGCCTGCCGTCAGGGACCTTTTGCACGGTGTGCCCCTGGGGCACCCCCTGCACCCGCTGATGATCGTGGCACCGCTGGGAGCATGGGTTTCCGCCGCCGTACTGGACGTGCTGCCCGGCAATGAGCGGGCCGCGCGGACGTTGGTGGGCATGGGCGTAGCTGCGGCCGGACCCACCGCGCTCGCGGGCGCCGTGGACTTCTCCCGGCTGGATACCGAGCAGCAGCGCACCGGCATTGTGCACGAGGGTGCCAATGTGCTCGCCGTCGGACTCTATTCCGCCTCCTGGCTGCTGCGCGGACGGGGGCGTACCGGGCTGGGCAAGGCCCTCGCGTTCACCGGGCTCGCCGCCACCGGTGTAGGCGGTTTTCTAGGCGGCCACCTGTCCTACCGGCAGGGTGCGGGGGTCAACCGCAACGATGACTTCCAAGTTCCCTCGGGCTGGCACTCGCTGGGGCCCGTGGGTGCGTTCGCGTCAGGAGTTCCGCAGACGGCCCGGCTCGGAGCGGTGCCCCTGTTGGTACTCAAACGGACCGACGGCGCCGCGGACGGAGCGGTCTCCGTCCTGGTGAACACCTGCAGCCACCTCGGCGGCCCCCTGCACGAGGGTGAACTGCGGGAGGTGAAAAACGAGCTGTGCATTGTCTGTCCCTGGCACGGCAGCACTTTCTCCGTCGAGTCGGGCGAAGTACTGCACGGCCCGGCGACGGCCCCGCAGCCGTCCTTTTCCACCCGCATCCGGGACGGTCTGCTGGAGGTAAGCGTTAAGCCTTAAACCTGTCCGATGCACCACGCAAGGAGCCTGCAATGCGCACAACTTCCCTGGGAACCAACGGACCCGAGGTCGGTGTCATCGGCCTGGGCTGCATGGGCATGAGCTATGCCTATGACATGGACGCGGAGCGTGATGAAGAAACCTCCATCTCGGTAATCCGCGGAGCGGTCGAACTGGGGGTCACCCTGATTGATACCGCCGACGTGTACGGGCCCTATACCAACGAGGAACTCGTGGGCCGGGCGCTGAAGGACGGCTACCGGGAACGGGTGGTGCTGTCCACCAAGGTCGGGCTGGAGGTCAGCAACGAGGCCCCCGCCGCCGGGACCATGCCCGGGCTGAAGAAGGATGGCCGCCCCGAGCATATCCGCGCATCCATTGATGCGAGCCTGCGCCGGCTCGGCACCGATCACGTGGACTTGTACATCCTGCACCGGGTGGATCCCCACGTGCCGTTGGAGGACTCCTGGGGCGCAATGGCGCAGACGGTCACCGACGGCAAGGCCCGCGCCATCGGGCTGTCCGAGGCAAGCGTGGAGCAGGTCCAGCTGGCGCAGTCGGTGCATCCGGTGACCGCCGTGCAGTCCGAACTCTCGCTCTGGACCCGGGACCGGCTGGCCGACGTCGTGCCTTACTGCGAGGAACAGGGTATGGCGTTCCTGCCCTTCTCACCGCTGGGCCGCGGCTTCCTCACCGGCCGCTTCACCTCGTTCAACGACCTGCCCGCTGATGACATGCGCCGAAGGCTTCCGCGCTTCCAGCAGGAGAACCTCAAGGCAAACCTCGCCATTGTGCAACGGGTGCACGACGTCGCGGAACGGGTGGGGGCGACGCCGGCGCAGGTGGCTCTGGCGTGGGTGGTGGCCCAGGGCCGCCGGGTAATTCCGATTCCCGGCACCAAAACCCCGAAGTACCTGCGGGAAAACGTGGCTGCCGGTGACCTGGTGCTCAGCGGCGAGGACATGGCATTGCTCAATAACGCACCGCAGCCGGAGGGCGCCCGGTACTGACCGAACGGCTCCCGGCTAGCCCGCTCCGACCGCCGCCAGGTCCGCGCGGACCTGCTCGGGTTCCTGCGCCAGGGGCATGTTCGCCTCGTCCCGCACCCCGTCCAGGGAGCCGGAGATGTCCGGTGCCAGCGGAGCGAAGAACTCATCGAAGTCCTCGGTGGCGGGCCGCTTCTCGGCAACCAGTTCGAACGTCTTGCCCACGGCCGCGTCCGACGACAGTGCGCGGACGAGCACCTGGGCAATCTGGCGGCGGGCGACGGCGCCGTCGGCCGGGGTCCCGGTGCGCCGGGTGTCACCCTGCAGGGCGACCAGGCGGAGCTCGTCGGGGGCGGCATAGTCGAACCACCCGGGCCGCACGATCGTATAGGGGAGGCCACTGGCGCGGACCAGCCTTTCGGAACGGCGTTTCCAATCCAGCAGGTGGCCGTAGCCGGCGGAGCGGCTGGTGTCGCCGATGGCTGTCATCAGCACCACCCGGACCCGGCGTCCGGCCAGGGCTTCGAGGAGGTTGCGCACTCCGCCGTAGTCCACGTCCTCGGGACTTGAACCGCCGGCATCGGACCCCAGCGTCAGGATGAGGGCGTCCACTCCCTCCACTGCGGCGGGCAGTGTCTGCGGCCGGGTCACGTCCCCCACCGCGATCTGCGCTGCCGGGGGAAGTGTTCGGGCTGCCTTGGCCGGATCGCGGACCAGGGCACGCACGGTGTAGCCCTCGCTGAGGGCCTCTTCAACAACCAGATGCCCGATGCTGCCGGTGGCGCCTGCAACCAGGACGGTGCTCATGGGGTCTCCTCCGGGTGGGCGGCTTTATGCACTCTTATTGGAACAGCGCGAAGCAGCGTTTGGGGAGGTCTGGCGGCAATCCGGCGCCTTTCGGAACCGTTTGCACCCAGTGCAATGATGCACGTAGTGTAGAAACGTGCTGACCACCCTCCCGGTTGAAGACCGCCGCAAAGCGCTGAAAAGCCGCCACCGGCAGGAAATTGTTGCTGCCGCGGCCGCGCTGATGGACGAACGCCAGGCCACGGATTTCACCGTGGATGAATTGGCGCAGCGCGCAGACGTTTCCCGCCGCACGGTGTTCAACCACTTCGGCTCCATCAACGACATCGTTTCCGAGGTCTGCAGCGACGTGCTCAGTTCCGCCGTCGCCAGCCTGACCGCCGTCCCGGCGTCCGACGTCGGCAGCCCGGCTGTGCTTGACGAGATAGCCGAGGCGTTCCGCAGCGCAGACCTGGTGGCGCCCATGGCCTACTTGAACCGCGTGCTGGGCGACGGGGGACCGGCAGTGACCGCGCATCCCATGGCCCTGCGGGCGTTCACCGAGCTTAGCGAGCGGCTCTCCGCCGTGATGCTCAGCCGCCACCCGGAGGCCGATAAGCTCAGCGTGCACCTGTTGGTGGGCGCCCTCACCAGCGGACTGGGGGTGCTGTACCACCACTGGCACTGCGCCACCGGTGCCGTTGACACCCCGCAGTCCCGGCGCAGCTGGGCGCGGATGCTGGACCAGCTGCTCGAAACCGTCCGTACCGGCCATGCCGCCGGACCGGCCGGGCAAGCCTGCCCTAGTTCCCCAGTTTCCCCCAACCATCCCTCTAAAGGACAGACTCTCAATGGCTGAATTCCTCTACCGCCTTGGTGCGGCGGCCGCACGCCGTGCGCGCACCGTCCTGGCGGCGTGGTTCGCTGTGCTCGTGGTGGCCGGTGTGGCCTACACGCTCTTCAGCGGCACCCTCACCACCGCGTTCTCCATTCCCGATACGCCCACCACGAAGGTCACCGAGCGACTGCAGGAAAAACTTCCGCAGGCATCGGGCGGCTCCGGCTCCGTGATGGTTCAAACGGAGGACGGCTCCCGCTTCACCGATACCCAGCAGCAGGAAATCTCCGAGTGGGTCACCACGGCGGCCGAGATTGACGGCGTGGAAAACGTCATCGACCCGTTTGCCACCGAGGCGGACCGGGCCAAGCAGGGACAGGAGCTGCAGGCGGGCCTGGCGCAGGTTGAGGCAGGCCGCACCCAGATTGAGGACGGCCGCGCCCAGCTGGAGGCCGGACAGGGCCAGCTCGACGCCGCGCGGCAGCAGGCCGAAGCGGCGGGTGCACCCGCTGAAATGATGGCCCAGCTGGATGCACAGCAGGCCGAGCTGGACGCCAAGCGGGCAGAGCTGGACGCCGGCAGCGAAGAGCTGGAAGCCGGCGCCGTGCAGGCCGAACAGGGCGCAGCCCTGCTGGACATGGCCACGGAAATCCGCACCGTTTCCGAGGACGGAAGCGCCGCCATCCTGAACGTGACCTTTACTGAGTCGCAGATGGAAATTACGCAGGAAACCAAGGATGCCGTGGTGGCCCTCTTCGAGGAAGAGCCCATCGACGGGGTCAAGGTGGACTTCTCCGCTGAAATCTCGGCCGCGACTCCGGCGCTCTTCGGCATCGGCGAGGTGGTTGGCCTCGTCATCGCCGGCGTGGTCCTGTTCGTTATGCTGGGCACCCTGATCGCTGCCGGGCTGCCGCTTCTGACCGCGCTGATCGGCGTCGGCATCGGTGCCCTGGGCGGCCTCGCCTTCTCCGGCGTCGTCGAAATGGCCTCCGTAACCCCGGTGCTCGGCCTGATGCTCGGCCTCGCCGTGGGCATCGACTACGCCCTCTTCATCGTCAACCGGCACCGCCGCCAGCTTAAGACGGGCTACCAGCTGCAGGAATCCATTGCGCTGGCCAACGGCACCTCGGGCAACGCCGTGGTGTTCGCCGGTGCCACCGTGTTCATTGCACTCCTCGCCCTGAACGTCACGGGCATTCCGTTCCTGGGCCTCATGGGTACCGTGGGCGCCGCGTGTGTTGCCATCGCCGTGCTGGTTGCCGTCACCCTGACGCCGGCCCTGCTGAAGCTCGTCGGCATGCGCATCCTCAGCCGCAAGGAACGCGCGGCCATCACCCCCGCACACGGCGCCGACTCCAACGAGGGCCGCCCGCAGCTCGCGTCGGCCAAGCCCATGTCCTCCGTCCGTGCAGTGGTGACGGTTGTCGGCTCCATTGCCGCACTGCTGCTGCTGGCGGTGCCGTCGATGGACCTGCGGCTGAACCTGCCCGACGGTTCCGCCGAATCACACGACACCACCCAGTACCGGGCTTATGCCGCCGTCTCCGAGAAGTTCGGGGAAGGACAGAACGGTCCGCTGCTGCTCGTGGCCGAGCTGCCCGGCGAGCCCAGCGAAGAGGAAGCGCTGGTGGCCCAGAATGAGATTGCCACCGCCATCTTCGACCAGGACGACGTGGCGGCAGTCGCCCCCATCGGTACCTCCGAAGACCGGAGCGTGGCTGCCTTCCAGGTCATTCCGGAAGAAGGCCCCACGAGCGAATCCACCGAAACGCTCGTAAACGCGCTGCGCGGCATGTCCCCGGTCGAGGGCGAAAACGGCGACTACGAGATCGGCGTGGCCGGCTCCGCCAGCGGCAACATCGACATCTCCGAGAAGCTGGGCGAGGCCCTGCCGCTCTACCTCAGCGTGGTGGTGGGACTGTCCCTGCTGATCCTGATCCTGGTGTTCCGGTCCATCTTCGTTCCGGTGATTGCCACGCTCGGCTTCATCCTGTCCTACTTCGCCGCCCTCGGCGGCGTGGTGGCCATCTACCAGTGGGGCTGGCTGTCCGGCATCTTCGGCGTGGAAACCCCTGGCCCGATCCTGAGCTTCCTGCCGACCATCCTGGCGGGCATCCTCTTCGGCCTGGCCATGGACTACATGCTCTTCCTCGGCTCCGGCATGCGGGAAGCGTTCGTCCACGGCGCACCGGCACGCCTCGCCGTTGCCCAGGGCTTCCGTGCCGGACGCTCGGTTGTTGCGGCGGCGGCCATCATCATGGCCTCCGTGTTCGGCGGCTTCATCTTCTCGCACAGCACGATGATCCGGCCGATCGGCTTCGCACTGGCCTTCGGCGTCCTGGTTGACGCCTTCGTGGTGCGGATGCTGCTCATCCCGGCCCTGATGCACCTGGCCGGCGACAAGGCCTGGTGGCTGCCGAAGTGGCTGGACAAGATCCTGCCGGACGTCGACGTCGAGGGCGCTTCCCTGGAACGCCGTCACCCGCACGTCGATGAGACGCACGCAGAGGTGGAGGAACCGGTCCGGAGCTAGTTCCCGGTCCCTAAGAACGAAAAACGTGCCGTCCTTCCTTCGGGAAGGGCGGCACGTTTTTCGTTCCGGGAAAAGGCAGGCGCGGGGCTAGCGGAAATTCGCGTGACAGCAGGCGGCACAGAGCCCTAAGCTTCCCGCCATGGCTATCGCAAGAGTCCCCAACACCGTTATCGACTGCCCGGATCCCGAGGCACTCGCCACCTTCTACGGCGCCCTCCTGGACTGGAAGGTGGACGTGGACGACGACGGCTGGGCCGACATTACCGACGTCACCGGCCAGCGCTTCGCCTTCCAGCGGGTGGAGAACTACACGCCTCCGGTCTGGCCGGGCCAGGACGTTCCCCAGCAGATGCATATCGACGTCGATGTGGACGATCTGGACGAGGGGGAAGCCGCGGTCCTCGCACTCGGCGCCACCAAACACGAGTACCAGCCGGGGGATACCTTCCGGGTCTTCCTTGACCCGGCCGGCCATCCGTTCTGCCTCTGCGTCGGCTGGCGGAACGACTAAATCCCCGCGCCCTGCAGGTCCGGGGCAGCAGCCCCGGGCAGAAGTTTGCGTGACAGCCGGCGGCATAGGGCCCTAAGCTACCCGTCATGGCCATCGCACGAATACCCAGCACAGTTATTGACTGCCCGGATCCCGTGGCACTAGCCACCTTCTACGGAGCCCTCCTGGATTGGAAGGTGGACCTGGACGGGTACGACGGCGCCTGGACCGAAATCTCCGACGTCACCGGCCAGCGCTTCGCTTTCCAACGGGTGGAAAACTACACGCCGCCGGTCTGGCCGGGCCAGGATGTTCCCCAGCAGATGCACATCGATGTCGATGTGGACGATCTGGACGAAGGGGAAGCCGCAGTTCTCGCGCTTGGGGCAACCAAACACGAGCATCAGCTGGGGAGGACCTTCCGCGTGTTCCTGGATCCGGCAGGCCACCCCTTCTGCCTCTGCCAGGGCTAGCCGTCCGGAACAGCGAAGGCTGGACGGACCGGCACCGGCTAGGCGGCGTTGTCCTCCTGCTGCGCGGTGTGCGCGGCCAGCCGGGCAAAGGCGCCGTTGGCTGCCCGCAGCTCGTCCGGCGTGCCGGCTTCGACTATCCGGCCGGCGTCGAGCACCACCACCTGATCCGCGTTCTCCACGGTGGAGAGCCGGTGCGCGATGGTGAGCGTGGTCCGGCCCGCCGACAGCCGCTCGAGGGCCAGCTGCACCTGGGCCTCGGTGGTGTTGTCCAGGGCTGAGGTTGCCTCGTCCAGCACCAGTACCGGCGGATTGCGCAGGACGGTCCGGGCAATGGCCAGCCGCTGCTGCTCGCCGCCCGAGAAGCGGTGGCCGCGTGCACCCACCAGGGTGTCCAGGCCGTCCGGCAGGGCACCGACGGTATCGGCCATCTGCGCGGCTGCCAGTGCGGACCAGAGTTGGTCATCGCTCGCGTCCGGATCCGCCAGCAGCAGGTTCTCGCGGATGGAGGCGTGGATCAGGTAGCTCTCCTGCGAGACAACGCCGACAATCCGGGACAGGTCCTCGGGCGCCAGGTCGCGGACGTCCACGCCGTCGATGCTCACGCGGCCCGTACTGGTGTCGTTGAGCCGGGGCAGCAGGGACGCCAGGGTGCTTTTGCCGGAGCCGGTGGGGCCGACGACGGCGGTGGTGGTCCCTGCCGGCAGCGTCAGGTCGATGCCGTGCAGGACTTCGGTGCCGTCGTCGTACGTGAAGTGCACGTCCTGGAACCGCACGTCGCCGCGCACCGCGGCCGGATCCAGCCGGACCGGGTGGGCTGCCGGCCGAATCTGCGGCTCGAGGTCCAGGTATTCGAAGATCCGGCTGAAGAACGCCAGGGCAGTCACCCACTGCACGCCGATGTTCAGCAGCCCCATGACCGGCCGGAAGATGCCGGCCTGCAGTCCGGTGAAGGCCACCAGGGTGCCGATGGTCATGCCGCCGCTGGTGGCGGGGAACCCGGCGGCGAGGTAGATGACGGCCGGGATGGCGGCGAAGACAATCTGCATGGTCGCCATCCGCCAGCGGCCCGCGAGCTGGCTGCGCAGCTCCAGCCCCACCAGGGTTTCGGAGCGCGCACGGAAGCGGTCGGCGTCACGCGGGATGGTGCCCAGCGTTTTGGCCAGCCGGACACCCGAGACGGAGAGGCCTTCCTCCACCTGGGTATGCAGGGCGGCGAGTTCGCGCTGGCGTTCGTCGGTGACGTCGCGGCGGATCATTGCCACCCGGCGGGAAAGCCAGATGGCCGGCGGCAGCACCACAAGCGAGATCAGGCTCAGCCCGGGGGAGAGGGCAGCCATGGCGACGGCGGTGGCGACCGCCGTCGTGAGGTTGGAGGCCACGCCGGTGGCGGTGGAGGTGACCACCGACTGCATGCCGGAAACGTCGTGCGTGAGCCGGGACTGCACCTCCCCGCCGCGGGTGCGGGTGAAGAAGCCCAGGGACTGGGCCTGCAGGTGGGTGAAGAGGTTTACGCGCAGGGTGTGCATCACGCGCTGGCCCATGCTGGTGGCCATCCAGGTCTGGATGACGCCGATCGCGGCGGTCAGGGCGGCCACGCCCACCATGGAGGCGGTGAGGAACAGCAGCAGGCGGGTGTTGCCGTGCGGCAACGCGTCGTCAATCACGGCGCGGACCAGGAACGGCTGGGCCAGTCCAATCACCGACGAGGCGGTGATCAGCAGGACGACGACGGCGATGGCCCCCTTGTGCGGGGCGAACAGCGCAGCGATGCGGCGCAGGCTAACCGGATGCCGGTTCAGCTGTTTTTCATCGGCGGGATTCAGTTTCGCGGGGCCGCCGCCGCCTGATCCTCTACCGCTTCCGGGGCCCGCGGGGGCCGCTTCGGGAATAGCCATGGTTCCTCCTGACGCTGCCGGGTTGTGCGGTTCGGCAGCTAATGCAGAGGTTACCTCATTATGTGGCTACCAGTAAAATGGGTAGACTCATTTCCATGACGAATGCCTCCGCCGATCCGGCCGCCCTGGGAGAACTGATGCATACGGCGTTCCGCGGGCTGCGGAAGCGCTGGATGCAGCAGCTGGCCCCGTATGAGCTGACACCGCACCAGTTCCGGGCAATGAATGCCGTGGGCCGGGCGCTCGAGCATGAGGGGGACGGGCACGACGGCGTGCGGCCCGACGGCGGGGCTGGGCTGCGGCTGAAGGAACTGGCAGAGCGGCTGCGCATTGCACCGCGTTCCGCCACCGAGGTGGTGGATCAGTTGACCGCCAAGGGGCTGGTGGAGCGCCGGGCGCATCCGGCCGACCGGCGTGCCACCCTGCTGCTGTTGACCGAGGCCGGGGAGCAGCTGCGGGAAACGGTGCTGGCGGACCGGAAGCGCGAGGCGGATGAGTTCTTTTCCGTCCTGGAACCGGGCGACCGTGCGGAGCTGGCGCGGATACTGGGGGAACTCGGCGGGGATCGGGACGGATTGAAAGGCTTACGCTGAGCCCTTGAACACGCATCTACTGAGCAGATTACGGGCTTATCCGCGGCGGGTAACCCCGTTATCTGCTCACCGGATGCCGGGTGGCCCCGTTGTCTGCTCACCGGATGCCGATCCGGACGTTGGGGAAACCTGCTCGAGCTGGCCCGAAATCGCCGCCTTCTGTATAGCTAATGCGCCCTAGAGTCCTCCCAGGCAGCATCAGCTGTACGGAAGGACGAGACAGAGGTCCGCCGACGCTCCGCGCGATATCACTCGCATAAGACTGCGTAGTCGCCTCGCTGAACTTCGTGGGCGATACAGGTGTTCCCAAATACAGGGTGGAACCGAAGACCAGAAAGATGCGTTCCAATTGCTTTTGAGAGCTTCGCCTGGATGCCCATACGGTGAAACTAAGTAGTCTGATTTTCTCCTGTACCCGCCGTTCTGTTAGATTTCGAACGGGGGAAATTCACGTGTTGCCGCGTGCCTTCCTCAACGGCAGTTTGCCGGTGATTGAAAACAGTCTCGATATAAGGTCTCTACTTCATGTGTAAAACGACCGGTAAGTCCCATACCCGGGGTGCCTTTGCAGCCCCGGCAGGGCCCGAAGTCAGTTCCCCGCCGCCCGCGGAAGAATCCGCCCGGTCCTTCTAGGACGCCGGCGCAGGGCCGTCAGTGGCCGGCGTACCACCCCGGCAGCGCGTTGCAATCCCCGCGGGTGCCCGGAGTTTCCTTTCCGTCCGCAGAGCCCCCCCGCCAGCAGTGTCGGCAGCGGGCAGCAGTCCGTTGCCGGGCAAAAACAAAAGAAATTCCCCACGTGCTCTCAGCACACCTCGAATGGACCAACCGAAAGCAGGTGCAGGATGAATGTGCAGGCAGTAATCCAGCGCAACAATGTCCGGGTTCTGGGACGTACGGACGGTCCCGTGCTGCTTTTGGCACAGGGCTTTGGCTGCGACCAGGTGATCTGGAACCGGATTCTGCCGTTCTTCACGGACGCCTACAAAGTGGTCCTGTTCGATCATGTTGGAACCGGAGGCGCTGATCCGGAGGCTTACGACGACGCCAAATATGCTGACTTCGACGCTTTTCTGGCAGACCTGAACGAAATCATTGACGTGCTGGACCTGCACGACGCCACGGTCCTCGGGCACAGCATCGCCGGCACGATGGCGCTGGCGGCCGCAACGCGGAGCCCGAGGATTACGCGTCTTGTCCTGCTCTGCGCCTCGCCTTGCTACGTCAGCGACGAGGGATATTCCGGCGGGCTCCAGCCGGAGGACATCGAGGATGTCCTGAATACGGTGGAGACCAACTACCCGCTATGGGCACGGGCGATGGCGCCGGCAATAGCAGGCGAGGACCCCGGCTCCGTGGTCAGTGACGAACTGGCGGAGAACATGTGCCGGTTGCGTCCGGAGTACGTCCGGGGCTTCCTGGAGATGTCGTTCGCCGCGGATGTCCGGCAGCTGCTGCCCCAGGTGCTTGTTCCGACCCTGATCCTGCAGTCCCGGGGCGACCCGCTGACCCCGGAACCGGCGTCGTTGTTCCTGCATACCCACCTGCCCCAAAGCACGCGTGTGGACCTGAAAGCACGCGGGAACATGCCGCACCTTAGCTCTCCCCGGGAAACGGCGGGGGCCATTCTGGAGTACCTGGAGGCAGGTACCCGTGCCCAGCACTGACGGCAACCGGCACAAGGGCCAGGAAGGTACCGACCCCGCCGAGGGCACGGACTACGAGGAACACTTCCATGCGGCGGCCTCCGGATATCTCGTCCTCACCACGGACGGTACGATCCTCGATGTCAACCAGACACTGGCCTCCTGGACCGGGCGCTCCCGGGACGGACTGCTCGGCGGCAACATCCTTGACCTGATGCCGCTGGCCGACCAGGTGCTCTTCGCTTCCTACGCCGTACCGCAGCTCGCAGTGTCCGGGTGCTTCAACGAAATGGCGGCGGACCTGGTGTCTGCGGACGGGGAGCGCATCCCGGTCCTGCTCTCAGGTGTGCGCTCCGAAGACGACGACGACGGCGGGCACGGCACCGGCCTGGACCGGATTGCCGTCTTCAACGCCTCCGAACGCCGGCTCTACGAGCGGGAGCTGGTGGCTGCGCTGCGGAAAGCCGAGGCGGCGGAAGCAGCACGGGCCGCAGCCGAGGAGGAAATCCGGCAAAAGCAGAAGGCACTCGAGGAGAAGGACCGTGTCCTGCAGGCGAACCTTCTGGAAAGCAGGGAACGGGAGGCCCTGCTGGAATCCATACTGGACGCCGTCGACGTCGGACTGCTTGTGGTGGACCAGGAAGGGAACACCCTGCTCACCAACGCCCATCTGCATTCCAACTGGCGCCGCGCAATGGGAGACATTCCCATCACGGCAAAAGGACAAACCATTTTCGGGCCGGACCGGGTCACTCCCATCGAGCCCGCCGACAGCCCTGCTCGGCGAGCCGCCTCCGGCGAGTCCTTCTCGGATCAGCTGGTGTGGTTCGGTGCCGGTGAGCACGAGATGGCCCTCAATGTGTCGGCGCGGCCCATCAAAACCGAGGGATCCTTCTCCGGATCCGTCCTTGCCTTCAGCGATGTCAGCAGGCTGGTCCGGGCGGTGGCGGCACAGGAGGAGTTCGTGGCGAGTGTGTCGCATGAACTGCGGACCCCCCTGACCTCGATCATGGGCTACCTCGACCTCGCGCTGGATGAGGAAGGGTTGCCTCCGCAGGTGACGGTGGCGCTGCAGGTAGCGCTGCGCAACTCAGAACGGCTGCTGGCGCTGGTTTCCGATCTGCTGTCCGTTGCCTCCGGAGCCACCAAAATGGACCGCCGCCCGGCGGATCTGGCCGACATTGTGCGGGCAGGCGTGGTGTCGGTATCCCCGAAGGCCGGTGCGGGACGGGTGGACCTGGTGACGGAGATTCCGGCCTCCCTGACGGCGG
The DNA here is from genome assembly GCF_020907405.1 of Arthrobacter sp. zg-Y769. Lineage (GTDB taxonomy): Bacteria > Actinomycetota > Actinomycetes > Actinomycetales > Micrococcaceae > Arthrobacter_B. The sequence continues at coordinate 494,849 of NZ_JAJJOE010000004.1, read as the reverse complement.
ACGTTGATCCCCAGCGCCTGGCGCAGGTGGTCGATAATCTGCTGTCCAACGCCGTGAAGTACTCGCCCGGCGGGGGAACGGTGACTGTTCGGCTCTGGCAGGACGAGCAGTCGATCCGTCTCCAGGTGACTGACACCGGGATCGGAATGAGCGAGGCCGAACAGGAAAAGGTGTTCACCAAGTTCTTCAGGTCCCGCCGTGCCGTGGCCTCGGCCGTGCCCGGCGTCGGGCTGGGCCTGGTGATCACCAAGAATATTGTGGAATCGCACGGGGGAGAGCTGAGCTTCGTCAGCAGCCCGGGGCAGGGAAGCGAGTTTACGGTGTCCCTGCCGAAGGTCCCCGGGACAGCAGCCGGGATCAGTCCCGCTCGGTGAGCTTGTGCAGCAGGTCCGAAAGGTTCCGCAGTTCGGCCGGACTCCAGTCCCGCAGCCTGTCCCGCAGCGGGGATTGTTTCGCGGTGTGCACGCCTTCGAAGCGGACCCGGCCCTCGGCGGTCAGGTCCAACAGCTGGGCCCGTCCGTCGGAGGGATCGGCCCGACGGACCACCAGGCCCAGCGTCTCCAGCTGGGACACGGTCCGGCTGAGCAGCGCCTTGTCCACCTGAAGGGCTTCGGCCACGCTGCCCTGCTGGCGCTCCCCGCCGGGGTACAGGGTCATCAGGACCGTGTACCCCAGCGGCTGCAGGCTTGGATGGACGGCCGCGGCTGCATCCTTGAAGGTCCGCCGCGCGGCGGCAAGCATGACCGAGAACTGGCGTTCCACCTCCAGGACCGAGGACTCGAAGGTGATGCTCCCAGCGTCCCCGGCTGCCGGCGTCGTCACCCTAACCGTTGTTCTTTCCGGAAGGAGCATCCTTTCCGGAAGGGACGTCCGGGTCGGACGGAACGTCCTCTCCGGCAGGAACGTCCTCTCCGGCAGGAACGTCCTCTCCGGCAGGGACGTCCGGGTTCTGGCCGGCGGCCTCTTCGGACACGGCGGCTACCGTCCCGGCAGTGTTCCCTGCCGCGGAGGCTGCGGCCTCGGCTTCGGCCTGCATCTTCTCGTGCCGGGTCAGGCTGCCCAGCGGCAGGTTTGGCAGGAAGAGCACAGCCAACAGGGTCAGGACGCCCAGCGGAGCGGCGATCATGAAGATGTGCGCCACGGAGGAGCCGTACACCGATTCCACGATGAGGCGCACCGACTCGGGCAGGGAATTCACATCCGGGATGCTGCCGGAACCCAGGGAAGCGGCCACCGCCTTGCCCTCCTCGCCGAGCGCGCCGATGGCGGCCGTCAGCTCGCCCTGCTTCTCGGCCAGCCGGTCGGCCACCTGGGTCGCCAGCACGGCGCCCAGCGCGGAAACCCCGACGGTGCCGCCGATGGTGCGGAAGAAGTTGATGCTGGAGCTGGCGACGCCGAGGTCCCGGGTGGGAACGTCGTTCTGCACCACGAGCACCAGGTTCTGCATCACCATGCCCACGCCGGCGCCCAGCAGGAACATGTACAGGGAGACCAGCCAGAAATCGGTGTCGTATTCGATGGTGCCCATCAGGACCAGCCCGGCGGTGAGCAGTACCGACCCGACCACCACGTAGGCCTTCCACTTGCCGGTCTTGGTGATCATCCGGCCCACCAGTGTGGAGATGATCAGGAGGCCCGCCATCATTGGAATGGTCATCAGCCCGGACATGGTCGCGGAGGCGCCGCGTGCCAGCTGCATGTACTGGGACAGGAAGACGGTGGTGCCGAACATGGCGACGCCGACGGCGAGCGATCCGATCACCGAGAAGGTGAAGGTCCGGTTGCGGAACAGGCTCAGCGGAATCAGCGGCTCCGCTGCTGATCGCTCCACGGCCACGAACGCGGCGAGGCCCAGCAGGGAGCCGCCCACCATCCATGCGGTGGCGGCACTGGCCCAGCCGAAGTCATTGCCCACCAGGGAGACCCAGATGAGCAGGCAGGACACGGACGCCGAAAGCAGCACGATGCCGGCGTAGTCGATCTGCACCTTTCGCTTCTTCAGCGGGGGCAGGTGCAGGGTCTTCTGGATCATTACCAGTGCGACGGCGGCCAGCGGCACCGCCACGTAGAAGTTCCAGCGCCAGTTCACGGTGTCCGTGATGACACCGCCGATCAGCGGCCCGCCCACGGTGGACAGGGCCATCACGGCACCGAACAGGCCCATGTAGCGGCCGCGCTCCCGCGGGGAAACAATGTCCGCCATCACGATCTGGGTCAGCGCCCCGAGGCCGCCGGCGCCGATGCCCTGGATCACGCGCATGGCAATGAGCCAGTCGGTGTTCTGCGCGAAACCTGCTGCGGCACTGGCGACAATAAAGATGATCAGGGCCAGCTGGATCAGGACCTTGCGGTTGAGCAGGTCAGCGAGCTTGCCCCAGACCGGGGTCGAGACCGCGGTGGCCAGCAGGGTGGCGGTGACCACCCAGGTGAAGGCGGCCTGGTCGCCGTCGAGGTCCGAAATGATCACCGGCAGCGAGGTGCTCACCACCGTGTTGGCCAGCATGGAGACGAACATGCCCAGCAACAGGCCGGTCAGGGCCTGGAGGACGGCGCGGTGCTTTCGTTTTGCCTCCGCCCGCGCCTCCGCTCGGGTTGCGGGGAAAGCGCCCTGCCGGGCAGGGGAAACGGACATGCGTACTCCAAAAGGCCGAAACAATGGTCAAAAGTTGATTTAAATCAACGTTACGTCCGGGCTTTTTGCCGTCCTGACCATATGCGCCCCCTGGTGACCGATCTCATGGGGAAAGGTGACGAGGTCCTCTTCCAGCCTCCCGATCGGGAGCGAGCAACGGCGAACCCGGGGCACAATGAAAGGTGGTTGAGATTCCACTTCCCAAGGGGCGCCGATGAGCAATACCGACCATGGTTCGTCCACCTTCACGCCGCGTCATCCCGGTCCGGAGCCGCGGATCCGGGTGTCCCGGGACGCGCTGAGGGCCTCACTCTGGTTCTGGCCCACCTGCGCCTCGCTTGCAGCGGTGCTGCTGACCCTGCTGCTGCTGCGGGTCCGCCCGGGGGACGACGCCGCGTGGGCGCGCTGGATCTGGCCTACCGGCGTCGACGCGGCGAGCAGCCTGCTGCAGACCGTGGCCACCAGCGTTATGACCGCCGCCACCGTGACCTTCTCGCTGACCGTGGTGGCCCTCCAGCTGGCCTCGCAGCAGTTTTCGCCCCGCCTGCTGCGTGAGTTCGCCCGGGATTCCCGCACCCAGGCCATTTTGGGTGTGCTGATGGGGACCTTCATGGTCTCCATCACCGGCCTGCACGGCATGGACGCGGACCGGCCCGTCCCCGTGCTGGTGGTGGGGCTGGTCTACATACTGGGAATTGCCAGCGGTGTGGTGCTGCTGCTGTTTATTGGGCACATCACCCGGTCCCTGCGGGTGGACACCATGATGCTCAACGCGCACCAGGGCTGCCTGGCCGTGCTGCGCGACACCTATCCGGAGTCCGAAACCGGCGAGGTGCAGGACTTTCCCGTGCCCGACGGCGGCACTCCGGTTCCGGCCGGGAGCAGCGGGATCGTGCAGGCAGTGCACGCAAAGCCCCTGGTCCAGGTGCTGCAGCGCCACGGGCTGACTCTGCGGATCGAGGTGCAGCCGGGTGACCACGTCACCATCGGAACGCCCGTGGCGAGGGCCTGGAGCGACGACGGCGTCCCGGTGCCGCCGGGTGCCGTGCGGGCCGCCTTGGCGGAAGCCCTGGAGATCGGCTACGAACGCACTCCGGAGCAGGATGCCGCGCTGGGGCTGCGCCAGCTGACGGACATCGCCGTGAAGGCTACTTCCCCGAGCATCAACGATCCGATCACCGCCGCGCACGCCCTGGGCTACTGCGCGGACCTCCTGGTGGATATCTCGCGCCGGCGGCTGGGCCCGGAGGGAGAAAAGGACAGCGACGGCGTACTGCGCCTGGTCACCGTGGGCCGCGACTACCGGTATTTCATGGACCTGGTCTGCGGGCCGGTCCGCCGCTTCGCCCATTCGGAGCCGATTGTGCTCACCGCCGTGCAGCGCCTGCTGCGTGACTGCGCAGCCAATGCGGTCAATGATGACCAGCGCGAGGAGATCCGCCGGCAGTCCTCACTGGTGCTGGAGAACACGGCACGGGATTTGGCGGTGGCTGACAGACAGGAAGTCCGCGACATGGCCCGACGGGTGGAGGAAGCCCTGGCCGGGGACCTGGAGTCCGCCTTTGCGGACCGGGCGGGCGAGACCCGGTCGGTTTAGGGGACGAATCCCGGGGTGCCGCAGGGCGGCCTGGCGCGGAGCTCCCCGTCGTCGCGCATTGCTGCAGGACACGGTATCTAGTGAGCAGATAACGGGGTAATTCCGCGGGGATAAGCCCGTTATCTGCTCACCCGTTCACCTGGGACCTGTCAGCAAAGATGGATGTGCCTGTTACAGCAGCTCCATGGCCAGCACGAAAATACCCATCACCAGCACGAAGAACCCGAAGCCCCGGCGCAGCGCCGCCTCCGGAATCCGGCCCACCAGGCGGGCGCCGAGCAGCGACCCGACCATGGCCGCGGCGGTGACGCCGCCCACCAGGGTCCAGTCCAGCGACACCGTGGTGAGGTAGCCGGCCAGTCCGGCGAAGGACTTCATGGCAATGACCACCAGCGAGGTTCCCACCGCCACGGGCATGGAGAGCCCGCCCAGCAGGGCCAGCGCCGGGACCACCAGGAACCCGCCGCCGGCTCCCACCAGCCCGGTCACCAGGCCGACTATCAGGCCTTCGCCAATAACCTTCCCCACCGGGAGCTCCTGGGTGGAGGGCGCGGCGGCACCGCTCTTGCGCCCGCGGATCATGGCCGCCGAGGTGGCAATCATCATCAGGGCGAAAGCGACCATCAGCACCGTCCCCGGAATGTGCCCGCCGAGCAGTCCGCCGGCAAATGCCCCGGCCATGCCGGCGGCCCCGAAAAGCAGCCCGGTGCGCCACTTCACCCGGCCCCTGCGTGCGTGTCCGACGGCACTGACGGCCGACGTCGCGCCCACCACGAACAGTGAAGCGGCGATGGCTTCCCGGGAGCTGAGTCCGGCAACGTAGGTCAGGATCGGAACGGTGAGGATGGAACCGCCGCCGCCGAGCAGGCCGAGCGAAAGCCCGATCAGCACTGAAAGCAGCAGGGTCGCGGCGAGGGTAACGGTCATGGATGGTGTCCTTGGTGGTGCTGGCTGCGTGCCGGACGGCGGCTGGAGCGCCGAGTGGCGGCGCTTAGCGGACGGCGGGCAACTGGCTGATGGCCGACTGCGCGGTGGGTTCGGAGGCAGCCTTATTCCACGGCATCTTCGACAGGGCCTGGCCCATGGCGCAGGTGTTGGTTGCAGCGGAGAACGTCAGCCCCGCACCGATGCCCCCGGCGAGCAGGCGCAGCTTGGGGGAAACAAACCGGCCGCCGGCGAGGCCGGCGATCACCAGGGAGCCTGCGGCCATCCGGACCTGGCGTTCCATCGACCAGCGCTGCGCGCCGCGGACGACGTCGCCGCCGGCCGCCGCGAAACCGGGCACACCGCCGGTGAGGACCTGGGCGGAGTTGATGCCGGCACCGGCGAGGCGCCCGCGGGCCTGTTCGGCGCGGACGCCGGACTGGCAGGCCAGCACCACGCGGCTGCCCAGACGCTCGGCCACTTCGTCTGCGTGTTCGGCCAGCAGCGGCAGCGGCACGTTGTAGGAGCCGGGAATGTGCATGCTCTCGAACTCGGCGGCGGAGCGGACATCGAGGATTACGAGGTCCTCGTGCCGGGTCATCCAGTTCTGCAGGGTGGCGGCGTCAAGCGCGGTGGTGGCGGAGGTGGAGGAAGACATGAGGGCTCATTTCTGGAGGGTGGAAACTGGAAGGGGGGGGGGTAAACCCCGGGGGGTATACTGCTGGAAAGATCCATTGGAGGAGAGTCCATGCAGCTCGACAACAGCGAACTCGCGCCCGTCGTCAACCGGCTCAAGCGGGCCCAGGGCCAGTTGGCCGCCGTCACCCGGATGCTCGAGGAGGGGCGGGACTGCAAGGATATCGTCACGCAGCTCGCCGCCGTCTCGAAGGCCCTGGACAAGGCGGGGTTCGCGATCATCGCGGCCGGGCTGGAACAGTGCCTGAGGAGCGAAGACGGCACGATGGACAAGAAAGACCTGGAAAAGCTCTTCCTGTCACTGGCCTAAGCGCTAAGCGCTCCGGTCTGAGCGGATCCAGCCGGCGTAGCTGCCGTCCAGTTCGAGGACGTCGTATCCGGCACGGCGCAGGGTACTGGCGGCCACGGAGTTCCGCACACCGCTCTGGCAGTACGTCACGATGGTCCCCTCGGCGGGCAGCTGGTCCAGGTTCCACAGCACCCGGCCGGCGCTGAGCTGCCGGGAGCCGGGGATGTGCCCGGCCGAGTGCTCGGTGCGGTTGCGGACGTCCAGGACCAGGGCGGCGTCGAACCCTTCCAGTTCCTCCGGCTGGATCAGCCGCGGCGTGGTCTGCGGAAGACCGTCCAGGCTGGTGATGTAGCCGGCCACCCGGTCGACGCCGACGCGGACCAGCTGGTCCCACATTTCCTGCGCGGCGTCCTGGTCGGATGCGAGCAGCACCAGCGGGCGCTCGTCGGTTTCGGGATCAACGGCCCACGCGCCGAAGCTGGCGGTCTTCTTGCCGGCCGGGATGTTCAGCGCCCCGGCCACGGTGCCCCAATGCACCTCCGTGTGCGGACGGGTGTCCACGAACGTGGCGGTGTCCTGCGCGAGGCGGCGTGCGACGTCGTCGGCGGCAAGTCCCGGCAGCGGGGCGCGGTCGCCCATCACCGCCGGTCCCTGCCGGTTTTCGCGCTTCATCCGGCCGAAGTAGGCATGCGCGTCGGGCTGGCCGTCGAGCAGTTCGTCCACGAAGCCCTGTTCATCGCCGGCGGCGAGGTGCTTGCCCCACCAGGCATAGAGGCGTTCGTAGCCCACGGTGGTGGAGGGCAGCGCGCCCAGCGCCTTGCCGCAGGCGCTGCCCGAGCCGTGGCCGGGGTAGACCTGGACGTGGTCCGGCAGGGAAAGGAACTTCTCCTGCAGGCTGCGGAAGATCTGCCGGGCACCTTCGAAGCGGGTGTCGACGCCGCCGGCTGCCTCGTCCAGCAGGTCGGGCCGGCCCAGGTCCCCGGAAAACACGAAGTCGCCGGAGAGCAGGTAGCCGGGTGTGTCGGCAAAGGCGCCGTCGGTCACCAGGAAGGAGAGGTGTTCGGGGGTGTGGCCCGGGGTGTGCAGCGCCTTGAGGGTGACGTTGCCGAGGCGGATCGTGTCGCCGTCGTGCAGGCGGGCGGCCTCGAACCGGTACTGCCAGTCCCTGCCGCCCTCACCCGAAACGTACATCTCGGCACCGGTGGCGGCGGCCAGCTCGCGCGTGCCGGAGAGGTAATCGGCGTGAATGTGCGTTTCGGTGACAGCGGCAATACGCAGGCCGTTCGCGGCCGCGAGTCGCAGGTAGGTGCTGATGTCGCGGCGGGCGTCCACCACCACGGCCTCGCCGGTGCGCTGGCAGCCGATGAGGTAGCTGGCCTGGGCCAGGTCCTCGTCGTAGATGCGCTCGAGCAGCATGGGTCTCCTTGAGTGTCTATCTGATACCCCTAGGGGTATAGGTTCACAGCCACCGTAATACCCATGGGGGTATAGCGCAAACTTGACCGCACGATATAAACGGACCGGGACCCAGGCGGTGGCTGGGGAGATCGGGTTGCCGACGCCGCTTCCGCCGGCCCCGCTGATCGAGGTGGTGCAGCTCTACGAACCCGGGGTCCTCGTGGAAATTGAAGCCACTGCCGTGCTGGATTAGTCCGCGGCGAGCCGTGCCTCCGGTCAGCGGAAGCATGGCTGTGGCAGGCTGTCGCCATGGAAACCAGTACGGGCATCCCCGCATGGCCTTCGGTCGAGCCGCAGTATGCCAACGTGAGGCTGCGCGCGTTCCGGGACACCGACGTCGGGATGGCCATGGACCTGGCCCAGGACAAGTACGTCCCCACGGTGGGAACCCTTCCGGCGCGGGCAACCCACGGGCAGGCCTTGGAGTGGCTGGAACAGCAGCGGCAGCGGCACACCGCGGGAACAGGCTTTTCCTTTGCCGTCGCGGACGCCGAAACCGACCGGTGCGTGGGGCAGATTGGACTCTGGGGGTGGGAGCTGCAGCACGGCCGTGCCCAGGCCGGCTACGGCATCATGCCGACCGCCCGGGGCCACCGGTTTGCCGCCCACGCCCTGCGGGCACTGCTGGATTTCGCCTGGAGCATTCCGGAACTGCACCGCGTGGAAGCGTACATCGAGCCGTGGAACGCCGCATCGATCCGGTCGGCCGAACTTGCCGGCTTCGAGCGGGAGGGACTGCTGCGCAGCTATATGGAGATTTCCGGGCAGCGCCGGGACCTGCTTATTTATGCTGCCGTGCGGGAACACAAGGGGTAGTTGGCGGCCGGGGCGGTGCGCAATCGTCCGCTTCCGTGCACGCTGACCCCTTGTCCGTTGACTCTGTCCCCGGGGCAAGCGGACAGTTGAGGCATGCCAGGCATCGCCGCACCCCTCTGGGACAGGCTGACCGAGACCGTCCAATCGGGCTGGTGCCCGGGGCTGGTGGCCGGCGTCCGGGTCAACGGGCAGACCGAAATCTTCGCCACCGGCGCCCTGGACCTGGAGCAGTCCGGGCCGATGAGCGAGGACACGCCGTTCCGGATCTCCTCGCTGAGCAAGCTGGTCGGCGGAGCCCTGGCCATGAGCCTAGTGGCGGACGGGACGATAGGTTTGGACGACGAAGTCGGCCGTTGGCTGCCCGCGCTCGCCAACCTGCGGGTCCTGGCCACCCCGGACGCCCCGCTGACCCTGACGGTCCCGGCCCGCGGTCCCGTCACCGTGCGCCACCTGCTGACTTTCACTGCAGGACTGGGTATCGACTTTGACCCGACCCCGTATGTGGCGGCAACCCAGGATTTCCTTTGGGGCCCCAATCCTCCGGACATGACCCCCGAGGAGTACCTCACGCGGCTCGGCAGCCTGCCGCTGGCCTATCAGCCGGGGGAGCGCTGGATGTACCACGCCAGCGCGGACGTACTCTCGGTCCTGCTTGCCGCCGCCGCCGTCACACCCCTGGGCCAGTTGGTGCAGGACCGGATCAGCGTCCCGTTCGGGCTCACCGGCACCGGCTTCCCCACCGGAACCGAACAGTTCCCGGGAGTGTATGCGGCCAACGACGACGGCGGGCTGTTCGAAGCGGTCTCCTACCGGGATGCGCTGGCGTGCCCGCCGAAGTTTGCCTCCCTGGGCGGCGGCATGGTCTCCACCGTGCCGGACTTCCTGCGCTTCCTTGCCGGACTGGCGGATGACACGGTGCTGCCCGCCGAACTGCGGCATCAGATGACCGTGGACCAGTTGACCTCTCCGCAGCAGGTGGGTATGGCCGAAATGGCCGGCCCGGAGGAGTCCTGGGGCTTTATGACCGCGGTGCAGACCGGCCTTGGCCAGCCGTGGTCCGAGCCCGGCATGTGGGGCTGGGCCGGCGGGTCCGGAACCAGCGCCGCGGTCTATCCGGGCGGGGACATCGGCGTCGTCTTCACCCAGCGGTTCCTGGGCAGCCCGCAGGAGCACTTCGACTTTTTCTGGGAGCCGTTCGGGGAGCTGCGGGGGAGTCTGTAGCCGCTGAGCGACGACGGCGCCTGCAGCGCCGAAGCCGTCTCTTTAGGCGAAGTGGGTTGCCACTTTGGCTGCGGTCACCGATTCGACCAGCCGTTCAGCCAGGGTGCGGAGCTTGATGTTCTGGTGGCTGGACGCCCGGCGGAGAATGCCGAAGGCCTCCTCCTGGCTGCAGCGGTTCTGGCCGGCCACGATACCGACGGCGACGTCGATGGCCGTGCGGGATTCCATTGCCTTGCGCAGATCGTCGCTGACGTCCATGTGGTTGGCGATCTGAACGGCAACCTGCAGCGTCACGGCCGCTTCCATGGCATATTCCTGGGCCGCCGTCACGAAACCGTCGGTGAAGATGCCGGTGCTCTTGCCGTAGAGGTTCAGGGCCGCGCCGCCGTCGTCGCCAATGAGCAGCGGTACGGCGAGCATGGACTGACAGCCCCGGGCGTGGATGGCCTCGAAATACTCGATCCAGCGGGAACCCGTGCGGGTATCCGGCACCACCGTCGTCTCTCCACTCTCCGCTGCGTACAGGCACGGCCCGTCGCCATAGCCGTACTGGAGTTCATCGAGCTCATTGGCCTGCGGGCTGCTGCTGGCCACGGTCTGGGCTTTTTTGTCCCGCTTCAGGGTGATGCTGCAGAGCAACTGGTCGGGATCACTGAAAAGTTCGGCTGCCTGCCCGGCGAAAGCCTGCAGGAAAAGTTCCATGCCCGGGTTGTCGAGAATGAGTTGCTGGAGCTGTGCCGCAACTGAGGTTCCACGAGTGAGGGCAGTCATTGCACCAGCTTACCCAAAGCACTTCTCCGTCCCACGGTGCGGGTCTGGGCCGGGAGTACGCCCCGGGGTGTGAGGGACGGCGCCGTCTAGCCGAACGGCCGTCCGCCGCCCGGGCAGAAACCTTACGATGGGTGCCGGACTGCAGCGGGAAAATATTCCGGCGTGAAAACTTGACCCTGACACAGTGGCAGGCGGGAGAACTGAGACATGTTAACCATCGGAGCCTTCGCGCAGATCGGCCAGGTGACCCACCGTATGCTGCGGCACTGGGACACCGCCGGGCTGCTCGTACCGGCCCACGTGGACGAGTTCAGCGGCTACCGCTCCTACGATCCCTCCCAGCTGGAACGGCTGCACCGGATCGTCGCCCTCCGCCAACTCGGCTTCGGCCTGGAGGAAGTTGCCTCCATTCTCGATGCCGGAGTCGACGCCGACCGGATTGCCCGGATGCTTCGCATCCGGCGGGCCGAAGTGGAGAGCGAACAACGGACGGCGGCCGCCCGGCTCCTCGACGTGGAGCGGCGGCTCCACCTCATTGAAAAGGAAAAGGCCATGTCAAAGATAGAAATCGTCCAGAAATCCCTACCCGCGGTCCGTCTGGCCGCCCGCACCGCCGTCGTCTCCGAACAGCATGAAGTCGCCGCCGTCGTCGGGCCGTTGTTCGACGCCGTCGCCGAGGCCCTGGCACCCACCGGCGCGTCCCTGGATAAGCCGGTCGCCCAGTACGAGATGAGCGAAAACGGCATGCACGTCATTGCCGGGTATGCCACCTCTTCCGCAGCGCCCGACGGCGTGGAGGTGGTGGACCTGCCGTCCACCCCGACCGCCATCTGCGGTGTTCACCTCGGCAGCATGGACCGCATAGGGGAAAGCTGGCAGGCGGTACACACCGAGACCATCGCCCGCGGTTTTGTTCTCTCGGGCCCGTGCCGGGAGGTGTACATCCGCGCGGTCTCCGATGACCAGGCGGACTGGGTCACGGAGCTGCAGCAGCCCGTCCAGCCGGCGTAAGCCGCGGACCGGCACCGCGGACCAGCCGCCGCGTGCCGATCCGCGGAACAACCTGGCTTAGACGTTGTAGACCTTCCCGGCGGTGATGCCGCCGTCGACCACGAACTCCGCGCCCGTGGAGAAGCTGGACTCATCACTGGCCAGGAACAGGACAACACTGGTGACCTCCTCCGGCGCGGCCGGCCGCGTGAGGGTGGTTTCGGTGAAGTCGATCGGCTTCTGCCGGCCCATCGCGGCGGTCATCGGGGTCTGAATAGAGCCGGGGTGCACCGAGTTCACCCGCACGTGGGCCGCTGCCAGTTCCAATGCCACGGACTTCGTCAGCCCCCGGAGGCCGAACTTCGATGCCGTGTAGCCGTGCATTCCGGCAATACCCTCCAGCCCGGCGGTGGAGGAGATGTTGATGACCGACGCCGGAGCGGAGGCCTTCAGTGCCTCGACTGCCGCCGAGATGCCCAGGAAGGGGCCGGTCAGGTTGATGTCCAGCACCCGCTGCCAGCGTTCCACCGGGTATTGGCCGATGGCGCCGCCGTCGAGGATGCCGGCGTTGTTCACCAGGACGTTGAGCCCGCCGAAGGCATCCACGGTGGCTGCCACGGCGGCGGCCCAGTCTTCCGCGCTGGTGACGTTCAAATGTACGTAGCGGGCGGCGTCGCCCAGCTCCGCGGCCAGGGCAGCGCCGGCGTCGTCATTGATGTCGGCGATCATTACCTTGGCGCCTTCGCGCACGAAGGCCCGTGCATGGGAGGCACCCATACCGCTGGCTGCGCCGGTAATCAGGGCTATTTTGTCTTTGAGTCGTTCGCTCACGGTTGCATCTCCTGTTTTGGATTGCCGGTTTTCGCGGCACGTTCCCGCTGGGTGGGGCGGGGCCCGTTCCGATCGTACGGCGGCGGAATCCGCCAGAATCCGTTGTAAGCACCCCGTGTGGGCAGTGTCATAGCGCCGTGGAACCGCCGGAACATAATGTCGCCGGCCGGGACCGGGTCCGCGCGGGGACCCTCCCGCCTGCGGCTCACCGCTTGTAATCTCGAAGGGTCGACGGCGGATCCGAATAGGCGCCGCGCCCGGCATCCGCGCGGGTGCCGCACCGAACCCGTCGGCCCCAGGGAGACGCCATGCAACTGGAACCGCGCAGGCCCAGCACCAAGGGACCGGCCCACATGTTCACCGGCGACGTCTGGTTCGAGGTCATCGCGGCACCGCAGCCGGCACCGTCCCGGATGCGGGTCAACGCCGTGCATTTTGCCCCCGGTGCCCGCACCGCCTGGCACGTCCACGCCGTCGGGCAGACCCTGCACGTCACCGAAGGCTACGGCCTGATCCAGTCCCGCGGCGGGGACATCCTGACGATGCCCGGTCCTGATTTCGGATGACCAAAGAGAGGAAAACCGATGGAGAACGTCACGCTTAACAACGGCGTCGAAATGCCGATCCTGGGCTTCGGTGTGTACCAGGTCCCGCCGGACCAGACCGAAGAGGCCGTGACCAATGCCCTGGCCGCCGGCTACCGCTCCCTGGATACCGCCGCGGCCTACCAAAACGAAGACGCCGTGGGGCGCGCCGTCCAGAAGAGCGGTTTGGCGCGCAATGAACTGTTCATCACCACCAAGCTGTGGATCCAGGACAACGGCGAGGCCACCACCACGCGCGCCTTCGAGACCTCGCTGCAGAAGCTGGGCATGGAGTATGTGGACCTGTACCTGATCCACCAGCCCTTCGGCGACGTCTACGGCGAGTGGCGGGTGATGGAACAGCTCTACAGTGACGGCGCCGCCCGGGCCATCGGGGTCTCGAACTTCATGCCGGACCGGCTGCTGGATCTGATCATGCACAACGACGTGGTTCCCGCGGTGAACCAGATCGAAACCAACCCGTTCTACCAGCGGGCGGTGGAGAACCAGCTGATGACCGAACGCGGCGTCCGGCACGAGTCCTGGGCGCCGTTCGCGGAGGGGAAGAACAACCTCTTCTCGGATCCCACGCTCTCGGCCGTCGGCGAGGCCCACGGGAAGTCCATTCCCCAGGTGGTGCTGCGCTGGCTCATTCAGCGCGGGGTGGTGGTGATCCCGAAATCGGTCCGGCCGGACCGGATGGCGGAGAACTTCGATGTGTTCGACTTCGAGCTCAGCCCCCAGGAAATGGCCTCTATCGCAGACCTCGACACCGGGAAGTCCCTGTTCTTCGACCATCGGGACCCTGAAGCCGTCGCCCGGCTGAGCGGGGTCACTTTGGAGTAGGTTCGGGCGCCCGCGCGCCCGGCTTGGTTTCGGGCGCCTTCTTCAGGTCCCGCACGAGGTAGAGCCAGGGAAAGGACCGGCTGCCCACCTGCCAGCCGTCCGTTTCGTAGTGGGAGGACGGCCGGGTCCAGAGCACGCGGCGGTGTTCCCATTGGGTGTCCGTCCGCAGCATGCGGTGCCGGAGCATGTCGACGCCGATGGTGCGCCAGCCCAGCCGCCCGGCGAGTTCCAGCTCGGGCATTTCGTCGAAGGCCGTGACCGGGCCGAGCCAGCGCTCGCGGGAACCCGGGGCCGGCTCCTCCGGACGCGCGCCGAAACGCTGCTGCACCGCCTGCCGGGTCATCCCCAGCTCGCGGCCCAGCGCGGCCCAGCTGATTCCCGCGCTCCGTGCCGCCGCGACGGCCCGGTGCTGCAGCTGCTGGCTGGCCTGCTCGGCGGCGCCCGTCCGGGCCACCAGGGCGAGGTGGTCCGCCTCGGTGAGGGTCCCGGCGTCGTCGTAGTCGCCGAGGATCAGTGACCCGATCTGTTCCTGCAGGTCGGTGACGGGCCCGCCGGGGCTTGTGCCGGTCCGATCCGTCACGGCTGTTCCCCGGTATCGCGGCTCGGCAGCCAGTACTCCGTGCCGCTGCTGTCCGTGTTTCCCCGCCGGACGACCTGCGTGACGGCAAGGTACACGCTGAGCGCGATCAGGGCGAAGCCGCCGCCCTGGCAGAATCCCTTGGGGAAACCGTGCAGATCGAGCAGCAGCCAGGTGGCAAATAGAGCGATCCCACCCAGGAACATCAGTGCGGCGTAGACGGCGGTGACGATGCGGAGAGTTCTCATGTGTCAATAAAAGCTTGACACCGGAGGAACGTCAAGGGTTTGTTGACACTTTCTTTAGCCGGTTCCCGCTACTCGCGTATTCCGGGTTCGCGGCGGCTACCGTGCAGGGACCGGTGCACCACCAGCGGTGCACTGAAGAGATAGGGGAGCGGACATGGAACTTTTAAGGCTGTCGTTGTGGTCAACCGGGTCGGTGCTGTCCATCGGATCGAAGAATTCGGTGTTGTCGATCGGCAGCGTGGGATCGGCGTGCTCGATCGGTTCGATCGGATCCTTCGGGTCGGTGCTGTCCATCGGATCTGCGTTATCCGCGGTGGCGGTGATGTCCTGGCTGTCCGTCGGGTCGATCATGTCTTCGCGAACCAAGGCCGGAGTTATGGCCGCGGGCAAGCCCTAGCCGAAGGGTACCGGGAGCTACCGCACCGTTGCGGGCGCGAGCTGCCGCCGCAGCTCCGCACAGAGTTCCGCCAGCGCCTGCGGGGCGCTGCGGCACAGCCGGGGGAACGCCAGATAGCCGTGCGGCATCCCGACATAGGTGGTGACCCGGACCGGGACGCCGGCAGCGCGCAGGGCATCGGCGTACCGCAGCCCGTCGTCGCGGATCGGATCGTGCTCGGCCACCTGGATCAGTGCCGGCGGCAGCCCCGTGTGGTCCAGTGCCAGCAGCGGCGAGGCATAGGGATTACGCCGGTCCTCCAGGTCCGGAACGTAGAGGCTGCCGTAGCGGAGGATGTCCTCCTTGGTGAGGATGGGGGCATTCGCGTTCTCCTCGATGGACGCACTGCCCAGGGTCATATCGGTGGCGGGATAGATCAGCCCCTGGAAAGCGATCGCGGGTCCGGACCGGTCCCGGGACATCAGCGTCAGCACCGCTGCCAGGTTCCCTCCGGCGCTGTCGCCCACCACGGCGAGCCGGCCGGCGTCGGCCTCCCATTCATCGGCGCGCCCGGCCACCTCGAGCAGCGCGGCATAGCAGTCCTCGGCGGCGGCGGGCCATGGGTGCGTGGGCGCCAGCCGGTATTCCACGGAGACGACGACGGCGGATGCGTCCCGGGCGATGGTGCTGGCCAGCGAGTCATAGATGTCCAGGTTGCCGACCGTCCAGCCGCCGCCGTGGATCAGGACCACCAGGGGCAGCGGACCGGCGGCGTCCTTGGGCCGGTACACCCGGACGGGGATCCGGCCCTCGGCCCCCGCGGCGGTATCGTCCTTCATGCTGACGCCGGATGCGACGCCGCCCAGCACCCAGTCCAGAACCGGGCTGTGCTTAATGGTGCGCTGCTGATCGGCGAGGATCTGTTCCTCGCTCTTACGGGCCACCGAGGTCCTGCCCAGCACCTTGCCCACCAGCCGCACCCGCAGATCAAGCTTTGCCATCTTGTTCCTTCTTCCGTGGTCCTGCCGACTTAGGCCTGAATATAGCCCTCCACAGGCCCCCGGCGGGCGGGCGCTCGCCGTCGTCGTTCCGAAAAACCGTTGCCGCACCCCTGTTGACCCGGCAGAATCGGACGGTACGGCGGAAGGCGCGGGACAATGTTGCCCGGGCGCGGCGGACGGATGGAGCGGCAATGAGCACGGACACCACCACGAACACCGGCACAAGCCGGGCCCCGCACGCCGCGGACAGCCACGACGTGATCCGCGTGCAGGGTGCACGGGTGAACAACCTGCGGGACATCAGCATCGAGATTCCCAAGCGGCGGCTGACGGTGTTCACCGGCGTATCCGGCTCCGGCAAGAGCTCGCTGGTATTCGGTACCGTGGCCGCCGAATCCCAGCGGCTGATCAACGAAACCTACAGCGCCTTTGTGCAGGGCTTTATGCCCTCCCTCGCCCGGCCGGAAGTGGACCTGCTGGAGGGGCTGACCACCGCGATCATTGTCGACCAGGAACGGATGGGTTCGAATCCGCGTTCCACGGTCGGCACCGCCACGGACGCCAACGCGATGCTGCGCATCCTGTTCAGCCGGCTCGGGAAACCGTCCATCGGCGCGCCCAACGCATATTCCTTCAACGTTCCCTCCGTGAAGGCCTCCGGCGCCATCACGGTGGAGCGCGGCGACGGCAAGACCCGGGCGGAAAAGGCCACCTACAACCGGCTGGGCGGCATGTGCCCGCGCTGCGAAGGCACGGGGGCGGTCACGGACTTCGACCTCACGGCCCTGTACGACGGCGCGAAGTCACTGTCCGAAGGGGCCATCACGGTCCCCGGTTACAGCATGGAGGGATGGTTCTCGCGGATCTACGCCGGCTCCGGGTTCTTTAACATGGACAAGCCGATTGCAAAGTTCAATAAGCGCGAGCTGCATGACCTGCTCTATAAGGAACCCACCAAGATCAAGGTGGAGGGCATCAACCTGACCTATGAAGGTTTGATCCCCAAGATCTCCAAATCCATGCTCTCCAAGGATCCCGAAGCCATGCAGCCGCACATCCGCGCCTTCGTGGAACGGGCCATCACCTTCAGCACCTGTCCGGAGTGCGACGGGACCCGGCTCAGCCCGGAAGCGCGGTCTTCGAAGATCGGCGGCGTCAACATTGCCGACGTCTGCGCCATGCAGATCAGTGACCTGGCCGGCTGGGTCCGGGGCCTGAAGGAACCCTCGGTGGGTCCGTTGCTGACCGGCCTGCAGCACCTGCTGGACGCGTTTGCGGAAATCGGGCTGGGCTACCTGTCCCTGGACCGACCCTCGGGCACCCTGTCCGGCGGCGAATCGCAGCGGACCAAGATGATCCGGCATTTGGGCTCCTCGCTCACCGATGTCACCTACGTCTTCGACGAGCCGACCATCGGCCTGCACCCGCACGACATTGCCCGGATGAACCAGCTCCTGCTGCAGCTGCGGGACAAGGGCAACACCGTGCTGGTGGTGGAGCATAAGCCCGAAACCATCGGGATCGCCGATCACGTGGTGGACCTGGGTCCCGGCGCCGGGTCCGACGGCGGCACTGTCACCTTCGAGGGGCCGCTCGCCGGGCTGCGGACCAGCGGCACGCTGACCGGCCGCCACCTCGGGGACCGGGCGCGGCTCAAGGAGTCGGTGCGGCCGCCGTCGGCGTCGCTGCAGGTGCGCGGCGCCGCAACCAACAACCTGCGCGACGTCGACGTCGACATTCCGCTGGGGGTGCTGGTGGTGCTGACCGGGGTGGCCGGTTCGGGCAAGAGTTCGCTGATCTCGGGCTCCGTTTCCGGCCGGAAAGGCGTGGTGACGGTGGACCAGAGCCCCATCCGCGGTTCGCGGCGCAGCAACCCCGCCACCTACACCGGCCTGCTGGAGCCGATCCGGAAGGCGTTCGCGAAGGCCAACGGGGTGAAGCCGGCCCTGTTCTCCTCCAACTCCGAGGGGGCCTGCCCGGCCTGCAACGGCGCCGGCGTCATTTATACCGAGCTGGGCGTGATGGCCACGGTGGAGTCGGTCTGCGAGGAATGCGAGGGCCGGCGGTTCCAGGCCTCCGTGCTGGAATATCGGCTGGGCGGCAAGGACATTGCCGAGGTGCTGGCGTTGTCGGTCACCGATGCTGAGGCTTTCTTCTCCGCCGGGGAGGCCGCCACCCCGGCCGCGCATAAGATCCTGGGCCAGCTCGCCGACGTCGGGCTGGGGTACCTGCATCTGGGCCAGCCGCTGACCACGCTGTCCGGCGGGGAACGGCAGCGGTTGAAGCTGGCCACCAACATGGGCGGCAAGGGCGGCATTTACGTGCTGGACGAGCCAACCACCGGGCTGCACCTGGCCGACGTCGAACAGCTCCTGGCACTGCTGGACCGGTTGGTGGACGCCGGAAAGTCCGTGATCGTGATTGAACACCATCAGGCGGTGATGGCACACGCGGACTGGATCATCGACCTGGGCCCGGGTGCCGGGCGTGACGGCGGGCAGATTGTGTTCGAGGGGACGCCGGCGGAGCTGGTTGCGGGGAAGCCGACGCTGACCGGGGAGCATCTGGCGGCGTACGTGGCCGGATGAGGTTTGCTGCCGCTTGCTGCTGCCATCTGGGGAAATCCCTCCGCCGCGCCGTGGCGGGGATGTCCCAAACCGGTCGAAGTATCCCAGGGCGGCGGCAGGGTCAGGACACCGGGCTGCGGGGCGCAAACATGATCACGGCGACCCCCGCCAGACAGATCAAGGAACCGAGGATGTCCCAGCGGTCGGGCCGGAAACCGTCGAAGACCATGCCCCAGGCCAGCGATCCGGCCACGAACACTCCGCCGTACGCGGCCAGGATCCGGCCGAAGTGCGCGTCCGGCTGCAGCGTGGCCACGAACCCGTAGGCGCCTAGGGCCATCACGCCCAGGCCGGCCCACCACCAGGCCCGGTCCTCCCGCACCGATTGCCACACCAGCCAGGCGCCGCCGATTTCGGCGGCAGCGGCCAGCAGGAACAGCAGGATGGTTTTTGCGATGGTCATGGCATCCATCCTGCCGCAGGTTCGGAGGGGAGCGGGGGTGCGGGGGATGGGATGCGGGGGTGCCGGGGGTGCCGAGGGCGCGGGGATGCGGGGTGCGGGGAGGTGCGGGGAGGTGCGGGGAGGTGCGGGGGAGCGGCGGGAGATTGCGGGCGGGCGGCGAGCGCGGTCGGAGTTTGTGCTGCCAGTTTGGGAACTTGCTGCCGGTTTAACCTGGCAGCAAAACGTCAAAGTGGCAGCAGAAGTGCAAAACGGCCGATTAGCCGGCTGGTCTGGACGGGGAACCACCGGATTTCCTGCACATTGTCGGAATCCCTGCAGTTTGTATCAATCCCCGCGCCGCGCAGCGCAGGGATTGTCACAAAACGCAGGGATTGTCACAAACCGCAGGGATTTGCCCAAAACGCAGGGAAACCAACCCGTGCTGCGTCAAGGGTCGTCCGGTGCGCAGGGAAACCTCACCCCCGAGCCGGCTGGCCCGTCCCAGGCTCGGTCACCAGGCCGGGGTCCCGGGCAAAACTCCGGCGGGCTCTGCCCCGTCCCCGGGAATCCCGCCCGCCGGCGCCGGCCCGGCCTCGACAAGCCCGCCGGTCGGCCCCGGCCCCAAGAAGCCCGCCGTCGGAGCCCGGCCCGGCCCGCCCCGCCGTCGGCCCGGCCCAGCCCGCCCGCCACACCCGCCCCGGTACCCAGCACGTCACGCCGCATGCGAACCCCGTACACGGCTCCGGACCTCGCGGTACAGCAGGCTCTCCACCGCCACCAACCCGGCAATCAACGCTGCAACGAGGAGAAGCGCCGCCAGGGAGGTCAACGGCGGACCGGCGGCTATCAGGACCAGCAGCAGCACAGCCGTGCCCAGTCGCCACTTCTTCCAGCCGCCGCCCATCCTCCGCCAAAAGCCCGCACTGGCCAGCAGATACAGTGCCGGTCCGCCGAACAACGCGAAAGCCCCGACGCTGCCCAGGCCCTTCCCCTCCTCCACATGCGCCAACGCATGCTCCACACCCAACGCCGTGAGGACAATACCGGCCACAAGGGGCAAGTGCAGGTAGGTGTACGCGACGACGGCGGCCGACGACCGGACGGATCCGCGCAGTGCGGCGAAGCGGTGTTCCGCCGCGACCGCCGTGACATCGAAGTAGAGCCACCAGAGCCCGATGGACAAACAGATTCCCGCCGCCGCACCGGCAAGCACCGGTATGCTCACGGGCACCGCGGAGGCACCCACGCCGATGGAGACGATGGATTCGCCGAGCGCGAGGATGATGACGAGCCCGTACCGCTCGGTCCAGTGCACGGCCGAGTGGACCCGCCAGTTCCCGTGCCACGAGATGAGGAAGGTGATGCCGGTGTCCAGCCCCATGCCGGTGAGCCAGAACCAGGTCTGCGCGGTTCCGCCGAGCAACGCTCCGGTGATGACCAGCGCCGCTCCCAGGACAGCGGTGACGGTCAGCTTGGCTATCTGGTGCCGCAGGGGCTGATCGTTTCCGGCCGCATACACGTACAGCCCCAGGTGCAGGAGCCGGACCGCGGTGTACGCCAGGGCAAGGACCAGCGGGCCGTGCAGTCCGCCGTCGAGGTCTTCGAAGGCCTCGGGGATGGCCAGTGCGGCAATGAAAATCGCCACCATGACGGCGGCCAGGCCGAACCGCATGAGTCCTTCATCGGCGTGTGCCTGGTTGGCGAGCCAGGAGAAGGGCGCCCAGGACCACCACAGCAGGGTCAGGATGACCATCCCCTGCAACACACCGAGGAATGAATACTCATGCACCATGAATCCGGTGACCTGGGTGAACGCGAACACAAATACCAGGTCAAAGAACAGCTCAAACGTGGTGACCCGGTGCGTTTCGTCCGAGATGCGGGCGGCAGGAAGCGGCGGGCGCGGCACATGCGGCATGGCACAAAGAATAGGAGTCCGCGGCGCCGGTCAGAAGAGCTGCCGGCGGCTACAGCGTCCGGATCGGGGTGCCTGCCAGGAACGCGGAGATGTCCTCCACCACCTGCGGAAAGAACGTGCGGTAGTTCCGCTCGGTGACGTAGCCGAGGTGCGGGGTTGCCAGGACGTTGGGCAGGTCCCGGAACGGGGAATCGGCGGGCAGCGGCTCTTCGGCAAACACGTCCAGCCCGGCGCCGGCAATCGTCTGCCGCCGAAGGGCATCGAGCAGGGCAGCCTGATCGACTATCCCGGCCCGGGAGGTGTTGATCAGGAAGGCACCCGGCTTCATCAGGGCCAGCTCCGCGGCCCCAAGCAGCCCGCGTGTCCGGTCGCTCAGCACCAGATGGACGGAGAGGACGTCGGACGCCGCCAGCAGCGCCTCCTTGGAGGGAGCGAGGCGGGCGCCGGCGTCTTCGGCACGTTCGGCGGTGAGATTTTGGCTCCAGGCGAGGACCTCCATCCCCAATGCAGCGCCTACCCGTGCAACCTGCACCCCGATCTTCCCCAACCCCAGCAGGCCGAGCGTGGCACCGTGCAGATCGGTGCCGATGGTCTGCTGCCAGGGTCCGCGGTCCCGCAGTGCGGTTGCCTCCGGGACCAGGTGGCGGGACAGTCCCAGGATCAGCGCCCAGGTCAGCTCTGCGGGCGGCGTCGAATTGCTGGCCGTCCCGCAGACGGTGACGCCCTGCTCCCGGGCTGCCGCCAGATCGATCGAGGCGTTGCGCGCCCCGGTGGTCACCAGCAGTTTCAGGCGGGGCAGCCGGGCCAGCAGGGTCGCCGGAAAGGGGGTGCGCTCACGCATCACGACGACGACGTCGAACCCGGCCAGGCGGGCGGCGACGGCGTCCTCGTCGGCCAGGTGGTCGGAGAAGACGGTCAGCTCCACCTGGCCCCGAAGCGAATCCCAGTCGGCGAACCGGGTGGCGGCGTCCTGATAATCGTCGATCACTGCGCATGTAACAGTCATGAACTCTTCCCTGCTGGCGGTTGGCCTGATGGGCACCAAGGTACCGTGCCGGCTGTAACTACGAGGGCACTCCGGAACCTCGTCGGCATATCCCCTTAGTCGGCATATCCCCTTATTTGACAGGAATCCGCTCCTGCTGAATATTGAAGCAATGAGCACCTCAGCGAAAACCCCGGCCTTTGCAGCGATTTTCCTCGCGCTGATGTGTACGGGAATTTCCCTTTCGAGCATCACGGTTTCCCCGCTTCCGATTCGAATCGCCATGATCGCCGTGGCTTTGCTGCTGGTTGCCGCAGCGGGAGCATTCGTGGGGATTGCCGTGTCCCGGCTCCGGCAGGCCGAGGGGGAATGACGCCGGCAACCCGTACGGAACCGCCCTTCTTGTGACCCGCGTCATGTCTCCGGTACGGTGACTAGACCCCCGGTGGTTCAACTATCGAACCTTCTGTTCGAATAGCGAACACCTTCCGGCGGGCACCTACGGCACAACGAAGTGAGGACCCCCGTGCAGTTCCACCACCACGGTTACGTTTCCGGCGACCCCCGCATCCAGCCCGCGGCCGGCACCGGCGTCGACCGCCCCGCCGATCTTCCCGACGAAGTGGACGTGCTGATCGTCGGCTCCGGTCCGGCGGGTATGCTCACCGCCGCACAGTTGTCGCAGTTCCCGAACGTCACCACCCGGATCATTGAGCGCCGGGACAGCCGCCTCGCCATCGGCCAGGCGGACGGTATCCAGGCGCGCAGCGTGGAAACGTTCCAGGCCTTCGGCTTCGCCGAGGAAATCACTGCCGAGGCCTACCGCATCACCGAAATGTGTTTCTGGCGCCCGGACCCGGAAAACCCGGAGAACATCGTCCGCTCCGGCCGTGCCCTGGATGACCCGGCCGGGATCAGCGAATTCCCGCACCTGATCGTCAACCAGGCCCGCGTGCTGGACTACTTCGCCCGGTTCATGGCCAACTCACCCACCCGCATGACGCCTGACTACGGGTTCGAGTTCCGCGGCCTGGAGGTCGATGACGACGCCGAGTACCCGGTCACCGTCACCCTCCTGGCCACCGCCGGTCCGGATGAGGGCACCGAGCGCACGGTTCGGGCCAAATACGTGGTGGGCTCCGACGGTGCCCGCAGCAAGGTCCGCGAATCCATCGGCAGCACCATGGCCGGTGACAAGGCGAACCACGCGTGGGGCGTCATGGACGTCCTGGCCAACACCGACTTCCCGGACATCCGCACTAAGTGCGCCATCCAGTCCTCCAACGGCGGCAGCATCCTGCTCATCCCGCGCGAGGGCGGGCACCTGTTCCGTATGTACGTGGACCTCGGCGTTGTCCCCGAAGGCGACAACGGCGCCGTCCGCAGGACCTCCATTGACCAGATCATTGCCAAGGCCAACGGCATCATGGCCCCGTACACCCTCGATGTCCGCAACGTCGCCTGGCACAGCGTCTACGAGGTGGGCCACCGGCTCACCGACCGGTTCGACGACGTCGTGCCGGAGGACCTCGGCACCCGGACCCCGCGCGTCTTCATCACCGGCGACGCGTGCCACACCCACAGCGCCAAGGCAGGCCAGGGCATGAACGTCTCCATGCAGGACGGCTTCAACCTGGGCTGGAAGCTCGGCCACGTGCTGGACGGCCGGAGCCCGGAAAGCCTGCTCTCCACCTATTCGGCTGAACGCCAGGTGGTCGCGCAGAACCTCATCGACTTCGACAAAGAGTGGTCCACGCTCATGGCGAAGAAGCCCGAAGAGTTCGAGAACCCCTCGGACCTGGAGGACTTCTACGTCCGCACCGCCGAGTTCCCGGCCGGGTTCATGACCGAGTACACCCCCTCGATGCTTATTGCCGAACCGAAGCACCAGGGCCTGGCCACCGGGTTCCCCCTCGGCAAGCGCTTCAAATCCGCACCCGTGCTGCGGGTGTCCGATACCAACCCGGTGCAGCTGGGCCACCAGGCCCGGGCGGACGGCAAGTGGCGGATCTACGTCTTCGCCGACGCCGCGGCTGCCGGAACACCGTCGCAGGTCACCGAGCTGGCCGACTGGCTGGAGACCTCCCCGGAGTCCCCGCTGGCGGCCACGCCGGAAGGGGGGGACCGGGATGCCTGGTTCGATGTGAAGGTCATTTACCAGCAGGACCACACGGGCATCGACCTGGGTGCCGTGCCGGCGGTGTTCAAACCGCAGGTCGGGCCCTTCCGGCTCGATGACCTGGCGAAGGTCTACGGCGCCGACCCGTCCGCCGACATCTTCGAGCAGCGCGGGATTTCCCGGAACGGCGCCGTGGTGGTGGTCCGCCCGGACCAGTACGTGGCCAATGTGCTGCCGCTGACGGCCACCGCGGAACTCGCGGCCTTCTTCGCCCCGCTCGTGCCGGCCCGTCAGCCGCAGGCGTAGCTCCTTTCAAACGCGCGACGACGGCGGCGCCCGGTGCCGCCGTCGTCCGGCGTTGACCGCGGCGGGGCTGGCAGACTGGGCCGCATGGACAGCTCCGCCCCTCCCGAAATCACGCCCGACTACGACGCCGCCGCGCTCCTCTGGGACGCCTATGCCGCGGCGTTCCCCCAGCAAACCGCGGCCGCCGGGGAATACACCGTGGAAGCGTTCGGCGACTCCCCGGCGATGGCCGACGAACTGCTGGCCCTGGTGCTGGCCGGCCGCAAACGCGCCACCTCCTCCGACGTCGCTGACTATGTCCCCGACGGCGAACCGCTCCCGCGGATCGGCGCCCACTGGATTGCCTGCGACGGCACCGGCACCCCGCAGGTGATCCTGCGGACTGTTGAATTGACGCTCGGAACCTTTGCGGACGCGGATGAGGCTTTCGCCTACGACGAGGGTGAAGATGACAGGAGCCTGGCGTCGTGGCAGCGCGAGCACCGGAAGTTCTGGGAACGCACGGCCGCCGCGCGCGGCGGCAGCTGGTCCGAGGAGGACGAGTTGGTGTTCGAACGCTTCGAAGTGGTCTGGCCCGCCGGACGGTAGCGCCATGCCTGCCCTGCATCGGGCCTACCTGCTTCCAGCTGTGCTGTTATGGGGAGATGAGTACGGAAGCGCAGTCTGCAGCAGCATCGGGCACGAGAGCGGTTTCCGCCGTCTTGGACATGCTCGATGCGGGGGAACAACTTTCCGAAGCGGTTATCGCCGAGCAGCTGGCTGCTGCGAGTGCGTTCCTCGAAGCGGCAACGATGAAGCGATTGGCCGGCGCCTCCGCCCGGATTGCGCGGTGGCGGCGGCGGGACCGGGAGCTTTCAGCACTGATTTCCAGTGCAAGGGAGCTTTCGGAACTTCGGGATGCTAAGTCATTGCTGCAGCGCTTGGTCGACCGCGCCCACGAACTTATCGGCACGGACCTGACCTACCTTTCGGAATACGACCCGGGCACCGATGAGCTTTTCGTTCGGGCAACACACGGGGCCGTGTCCGCGGATCTGATCGATCTGCGGGTGCCTGCGGGAATTGGGCTGGCCAGCAGCGTGGTGCACACTAGAGCTGCGCGGTGGACCGCTGACTACGCTGCTGAACCCGACCTGCCGAAGTCGCGGGATGTGGACCGTGCCGTCGGTGCGGAGCAAATGCGTTCTCTGCTCGGTGTCCCGATGATCGCGGCCGGCGAGGTGCTCGGCGTGCTCTTTGCTGCAGACCGGAATGTGCACCACTTCAGCCCCGAGCAGGTTGTGCTGTTCTCTGCGCTTGCTGATCACGCCGCCGTCGCACTTCAGACCGCACGCCTTTTTGAAGAGGTCCGCCGATCCGCCGACGCCGCCCACCGGGCGTATGCCGCGGCCGAAGACCGGGCTGAGGCAATTGCCCGTTCGGCAATGGTGCACGAGGAAATGACCCAAGCCGTCCTGGCGGGACTCGCGGCTCCCGAGGTGGCCGGCATCCTTGCTCGCTCACTGCATCGCTCTGTTTCTGTGGTGGACCGCGATGTGGTCCCGCTGGGGCTTGCCGACGGTGTCGAGGCCTTTGACAGCCGACCCTTTGCTGATGCCGTTCGCGCGGCAGCTGCACGCAGCCGGGAGACCGGTCGGTGCGTTTCGTTGGGTCTGCCAACATATCCGGATTCCTACGTAGTGGCCGCGGTGGCCGGGAAGGCGTTCCTTGGCGCTCTCGTGCTGGGTAAGGGGGAGTCACCGCTAACTGAAGTGGAACTGCGTACGGCGGAGCGCGGGGCACAAACTCTGGCGTTGCTGACCATGCAGCAGGACGCAGTCACGGATGCTGCGGAACGGGTACAAGACGAATTGGTTGCTGATCTGGTGTCAGGGCGGGGGCATTTCGCCGATGCGCTTCGGAGGGCGGACTCCCGCGGCATCGATTTGCGGCCGGAACGGGTGGTTGTCGCCGTGCCACTGCCCGAGGGTGACCGGCGTCGTGTACTTCGCCATCTGCTCCAGACGATGCCCCATTGGCTGGCCGGCCAGCATCATTGGGGGATCACGGTGCTGGTGCCCTCCTCGGACCCGGGGCTGGCGGCGGAAGCGGTGCAGGAATCCATGCGGTTCACCTTGGCTCGAGAAATCCTCGCAGTGGGTGCTGCCCGAGCGGCGTCCCCTCGAAACATTGCTGTGCTGGCCGAAGAGGCCTGGTCCTGTGCCGGATTTTTGCCTGATATTGGAATTGATCAGGGCGCGGTCACGGTCACCGCGTATGCCCCCTACCTAGCGATGTTCGGACCACAGGCGGGAAGGGTAGGGGAGTTCATCGAAGCGGCTATTGGCCCGCTGACGGCCTGGGATCGGGAGCGGCGCAGTGAGCTTTGCACGACGCTCTCGGTGTTTATGGACGAGTCTCACAGCATCACACGCACTGCGCAGGCTCTTTTTGTGCATTCCAATACTGTGAAGCAGCGGTTGGATCGAATTGAATCGCTACTCGGGGATTGGCGGAAGCCTGAACCTGCCTTTCGGATCGCCGTAGCGCTACGCCTGCATTCACTGCGGACTGGTGGATCTCAAAGGCGGGATGGGACATAGACATACTCAGTGCTTGATGGGTGTTTGAAAGTGACATACCCGTCGCGGTTAACTGCTGATTGAATAACCCTGATAGTTGTGACGTGAGTCACTAAAATATCTAACAGGAGCATTAACCGTGGCACACACGAGCAGGATTCCGTCATTTCGAAACCTCACGGTGCAGGAACGAATTGATGCCGTGGCAGCAGAAACCGGCATTAGTCCGGAGCGGCTAGAAGGTTTTTCGGGGGACGCATTCCCGGTTGCCAAGGCTGAACACATGAGCGAGAACGTGGTTGGAGTTTTCAGCCTGCCAGTGGGTGTGGCAACCAACTTTATTGTGAATAACCGCGAAGTACTGGTGCCGATGGCCACTGAAGAAGCATCCGTGATTGCGGCGGCCTCGAACGGTGCCCGAATGGCCCGCGAGCTAGGCGGCTTTACCACCAGCAGCACTGGCCCCATCATGCAAGCGCAAATTCAGCTCGTGGACGTACGCGACCCCGCGGCCGCACGCCTTCGCATCCTGGAACAGCGGCAACGGATTATGGATCTGGCAGCCCTTCAGGACCCGAAACTCGCCGAGGTGGGCGGAGGGGTCCGCGACCTTATTGTCCGGGTGGTTCCTGCCCGGTACGGAACCTATGTGTTGGTCCATTTGGTAGTGGACGTTCGGGACGCGATGGGTGCGAATGCTGTCAACACCATGGCGGAGGCAATTTCAGCAACCATTGCCGAGGTCGGGGGAGGGCGGGCATTGCTGCGGATCCTCACCAACAAAGCGGACCTGCGGCTCGCCCGTGCACGTGCCACTTTCGACGCGGCGGCTCTCGGCGGCAGTGCGGTCGTTGACGACATGCTGCATGCATACGCGCTCGCTGAAGCCGACCCGTACCGGGCAGCGACGCACAACAAGGGCATCATGAACGGTGTTTCCGCAGTGGTGCTGGCCACGGGCAACGATACTCGGGCGGTTGAAGCGGGTGCCCACTCTCATGCCGTCAATGCTGCGGGCCTGTACTCCAGCCTTTCCACCTTCGAGAAGGATGGGAACGGGAACCTCTCCGCCACGCTGGAAATGCCCGTGCCGGTGGGACTCGTGGGTGGCGCAACGAAGGTCCACCCGGCCGCGCAGTCAGCCTTGGCGATAGCCGAAGTCGCGACGGCTTCTGAGCTTGCCGAGTTGATAGTGGCCGTGGGCCTGGCCCAGAATGTGGCGGCCATGCGGGTGCTGGCTACTGAAGGCGTGCAGCGCGGACACATGTCGCTGCATGCCAAGACCCTGGCAGCAGCCGTTGGCGCTTCGGCGGAAGAAGTTCCGCAGGTTGTTGCCGGCCTGATTGAGGAAAGGGTGTTCCGCCATGATCGTGCCGAAGCCATCCTCTCGGATATCCGGCGCGGGGCGAAAGCATGATGCCCGCCCGCGGATTGCCTGTGCCTACACCGGAGCCGGGTATGCCGGCGTCAGTGCGCATATACGAGGTCGGTCCCCGCGATGGGCTCCAGTCCGAGTCAGCCATTGTTCCCACTGAAACCAAGCGGGAACTTGTGCGACGCCTCGTAGAGGCCGGAAACACGACGATTGAACTGACCAGCTTCGTCTCCCCTCGGCGGATCCCGCAACTGGCCGATGCCGCGGAGCTGGTGGCCGGAATAGACCTGGACGCGGGTGTTCGCTTTCCTGTGCTGGTGCCGAACCAGCGCGGCCTGGACAACGCGCTCAAGGCCGGTGTGCGGGATATTGCCGTATTCACGAGTGCAACGGAGTCATTCGCACAGTCCAACTTTGGGGCCACCCGCGACCAGGTTCTCGCTGTGGGGGCCGCTGTCGCGACTAGGGCCCTTTCCGAGGGTTTAGCAGTGCGCGGTTACGTATCCATGGTGTTCGGTGACCCATGGGAGGGCCCCGTGGGACTCGAGGACGTCCAACGGACCTGTCTGGAGCTCGCTGGAGCTGGTGTGCCGCTGATTTCGTTGGGGGACACCATTGGCGTTGCGACTCCTGGACAAATCCGGGCCGTGGTCGAGGGGCTTAACGCTGCTGGGCTGGGTCCGGACCGGCTGGCATTGCATGCCCATGACACCTATGGTCAGGCGCTTGCGAATGTCTATGCCGCTTTGCAGTGCGGACTTACCGAATTCGACAGTTCGGTGGGCGGCATCGGGGGATGCCCGTTTGCCCTCACCGCAACTGGAAACCTTGCCACGGAAGACCTGCTCTGGATGCTGGAAGGCTTGGGCATCAGCACCGGTGTTGACTTGCCAGCCCTCGTCAAAACCAGCGCCTGGCTCTCCGGGCACCTTGGCCGTTCCAGCCCGTCCCGGGTTGTCGCGGCATTGACCTAGCAGAAAGTGAAAGTTCCATGACAAGACTCTTAGAAGTCTGGGGAGACACCGTTGACTCCCGTCATCTGGCTGTCTCCGTGGGTATCGGCGTTGTGATACCCGTGCCCGTATTCCTTATCGCCGAGCAGTTCTTCACAGCCAACGTGGAAAACCCAGCGCTCGGGAAGTCGTACGCGCTGCTGGCTGGCTTGGTCGGGTGTCTGGTTGCGGCGCTGGTCGCCGGGCGCCTGTTCAAGCCAAAACGCGTCGTCCGTGCGCAGGACGTCGTTGATGAAGCCAGCCAGCGCGCGGCGCTGGACGCCATTGTGGCTGAATCGGGAGAGCTGGGCGATCCCGGCGATCTAGCGAAGCCCATCCAGGATGAGCTGCACGCGCTGGGCCTATATGACGTGCTCCTCGCCGACCACCGACGTCGGCGGGAAGCGGCGGCACTTGAGGAACAGGCCCCTGCAACCGGTTCTATACAGGAAACAGATCCTGAGACCCCAGACGCCGCCTACGCCCAAGGACATGGAAAATGAGCCCCGATTTCATATCCGCCCTGCTTTGGGCAATCAGCATGGGCCTTGTCGGTGCTGTGGTGTTTGCTGCGATCGGGCTGGTTTCCGGCACTGATGAAACGGCCACCGTGGCTCCGCTGACCCTTTTGGTGGTTTTGCTGGGCGTGCCGGCACCGGGCGTGTTTACATTCTTCCTCGCAGGGGTGGTCGCCAAGCACATCACTCATATGATTCCGACGACGCTATTGGGTATTCCGGGTGACACCATGGCCGTGCCGATGATGCGCGAAGCTCAGTTGCTGCGCGAACTCGGAGTTCCCCATATTGCTCTGCGAAAGGCTATCTCCGGCGGTGTCATTGCAGCCTTTATTGCCGTCCCATTTGCCGTGCTGTTTGCGACGCTGCTGACCCCTGCGGCTGACGCGATCGGCAAGGCAGCTCCGTGGATCTTCCTGGTGGTAGCGGCATTCATTGCTTACACTTCTAAGGGGAAATGGGCCGCAGTGGTTGCGCTGGTCCCATTCGTTCTCCTCATCGCCGGTTTACAGGCCTTCGCAGTTCAGAACACGGGAAAGAGCCTGTCCATCAGCTTCTTCCTCGGCATCGCCACCGGACCATTGATCGCTGCTTTGTTCACCACCCTGTCTCCAGGGCGCAAAAGCATGGTGCGTTCCGGACCCAGGGAATTCAGCCTCGCTGCAGATGTGAGGACTTGGAAAGGGCGACTTCCCAATCCATTCTCAGTCCTCGACAGGAAGCAGTTGGCCTTCACCAGCGGCGCCGCCGTCGTTTCGAGCGCCACCTTTGTGTTCTCCCCGGTGGCGATGACCGTGCTGATGGGTGAAGTGGCCGGCCAGAGGATCAAGAACGGCTATCACCGGCTTACTTCTGTTATCGCGGTGCGTAATGGAACCACGGAGTCCACGTACATTGCAGAGACGCTGATTCCGCTGATTGCTCTCGGACTTCCGCTTTCCCCGCTGGCTGCAGGCCCCGCGGCCCCGTTGTTCAACGCTCCGCCTGTCTACACGGTCAATGCTGAAACCGGAGAAACCAACAATCTCCATAATCTGCTTAGTACGTGGGAGTTCTTGGGCTTCGGTCTTATCGCCGTGGCCATCGCGACGCTGATCGCTTACCCGTTTGCCATGACTCACGCCCACCGCGCGGCGTCCTGGGTGATGCGCAAGGTCTCCCACGAGGCCATTATCGGAGCGTTCATCGGCCTGATTATCGTCATCTCATTGTACGAGGGTGGTGTGGTGGCGCTGTTGGTCACCGTCTCCGTCGGACTGATTGGCGGGCTCCTGAACAACGCATTCCATGTGCACTCCGGCGTCCAGTTCATGGGCTTCTACGTAGCAATCCTCTCAGTGCCTCAGATCCTGGCACTCGTTGGCTGATGCCAGGAAGCTAGGCGAGTGGGGTCGGTGTCGTCAACGACGCCGGCCCCATTTCCTCTAAGCGGCCGCAGGTCGGCACGTTACAGCTCAGTGAGCTGTCCAAGGTCTACGGCGCCGACCCGTCCGCGGACATCTTCGAGGAGTGGAGGATTTCCCGTCACGGCGCCGTGGTGGTGTTTCGCCCGGGCCAGTACGTGGCCAACGTGCTTCCTCTGACTGCCACGGCGGACCTCGGGGCGCTGGGAGCGCAGCGTAGCGCGGCGGCAGCCGGTCCGAGGAGGACGAGCTGGTGTTTGAACTTGTTCGGCACCCCACGGCTGCTGGGCATCGTGCAGCGCGAAGTGCTGCAGATACAGGCTGGCACCCATGTCCGCCAGCCGTGCGGCAACGGCGAAGCCAATGCCCCGGCGGCGGCTCACGCCCGTGACGACGGCGGTGCGACCGGCCAGGGGAAGAGCTGTCATCGGGCCATGCTAGTTGGAGGGATCCGCGGACCTGGTGAAGGACGAGCAGTCGCCTTTGAAGTACTCCCGCAGCAGAGCGGGATCTCCGGCCTTTGCGGGGGCGATGACGGAGGCATCGAACACTTCGGGGTTGACCATGAACTTCTGCGTTGAGGGCAGGGACGTGTACTTGGCCAGGTACCCCATGCTGTGTTCCTGACCTGCCTCGTCACCGCTGTCGAAGGCCTCGAGATAGGAATCCATCCACGCGCAGAGCCAATAGCCGGCGACCGTGGTGTCCTGGTTTCCGTCCTCGATGCTGATATCCCCTAGCTCCGCCCGGACGGCGGGGTCGCTGAAATCCGTGGTTTCGACCAGCCACTGGGTGCCGGCAGGCAGCGGTTCCGGGAATTCGGCGATGGCCTCGGCGACGGCCTGGTCGAAGCACTCCGGTTTGATGCTGGTGGTCCCGGACGGGTCCGTGCGCAGAATTTCGCCGCCCGGGCAGGGCCGCAGGGTCATGGTGGGCTCCGGGGTGGGCCGGGCGCTGGCCTCCGCGCGGGCCTGGGCCTCGTTTCTTTCCGCGTCGGTGGTGCCGCACCCGGCGAGCACCACGGTGAACGCGGCGGCGGCCGCAGCGAAGCCCATGGCTGCCGTCATTCGTCTGCTCATGCATCCCCCCGGTCTCCCCAGACGATAGCCGAGCAGTGACCGGAGGGATAGTGGCATTTTCAGCGCCGCCGGTGCCGTCGGCGGTGGGCATAGATCCTCGCCCCGTCACTCGACAGGGCGAGGATCAGCAGGACGT
Source organism: Arthrobacter sp. zg-Y769 (assembly GCF_020907405.1). Lineage (GTDB taxonomy): Bacteria > Actinomycetota > Actinomycetes > Actinomycetales > Micrococcaceae > Arthrobacter_B. The sequence continues at coordinate 462,591 of NZ_JAJJOE010000004.1, read as the reverse complement.
CAAAGGCGTAGCCGAACAGGTTGGTCCGCAGCGCGGCAACGGGACCGGCGGACACGGCTGCTACCTGCACCGTAATGGCGACCGAGCTCAGCGACATCGCAGTAATCCGGGCAGCGTTGCTGCCGCGCAGGATGAGCACGGCCAGCACCGCCTCCACCCCGGCGAACACGGTCAGGGAGACGCTGGTGGGAGCGTAGGCACTGCCCAGCTCGGCAAGGCCGAGGCTCTGCGTACCCAGCAGGTTGATCACCAGGGAGATGTCGGTCAAATGCACAAGAAAGGGTGCCGCCACCGTCAGGGCAGCCACTCCGCGCAGCAGCACCAGGACCGTGCCGAAAATGACGGGTGCCGGCGGCCGTTCCCGGCGGGCGGCTGCTGCCCCCGTCGGCACGGCCGGGACGGCCTCCGGCAGATCGCGCAGGTCAGCCACCGGCAGGTCCCCGTCGGTGACAATCGAGTCCCCGCCGCCGTTGCGGGAGTGGTAGCCGGTGGAGAAGTTCTTGATGACTTCTACGGACACTGCGGGGGAGGATTTCCGAATCGATTCGATCAGGTAGTCCCGTTCGGCGTCGATATTCTCTCCGACCCGGTGCGTCACCTGCAGGGTGAACAGGGATAAACCCACGGCACGGTCAAAGGACGCGGCACCCAGCCAGTCCGCGGCGATGCCGCCGGGAAGCATCCAACCCTCGGGGCAGCGCCAGAACCGGACGTGGTGGCGCTGCCGGGGATTGCCGTGCATTTCCTGCTCGTAGGCAAAATCCTGCTGCCGGTCGAACAGGAGCAGCGGGCTCACCGGGGCATGGACGTAGCTGCGGTGCAGCAGGGTTGAGGAGACAATGCGCCAGCTGCTGGACAGGGTGACCGGGTCCGCGAGGTGCCAGCCGGCCCTTTCCAAAGCGCCGCGCAGCTGCGCCTCGCTGCCGAGGAAGGCCAGGTTGACGGCGTCGCCGAACAGTCCTGCACTGGTGCGGGTGCGGCCCATGAAGTAGTTCGGGATGAAAATCTGCGTCAAGACCCGGTCCACCCGGGGCAGCACCAGATACGCCAGGGCCGCCCAGAAGACCCCCAGAAACCAGAGATGCCGCTGCTGCAGGCTCTCTTCGAGCAGCAGCACGGTGAACCAGGCCGCCGCGACGCCGCTGAACGTGAAAAACGCCCAGTCGACGGCGGTGGCTGCCGGTCCGGCGCCGGACTCTTCCTCGGCGGTGCCCGCCCGGGTCATCCGGAGTTCATAACCCGGGTGCCTCGCCGTTGGCCTCCGCCTCGATCCAGTCCACCGCTGCATCAGGCAGGAAGTAGGCCCCGCTGCCGTCGGAAACCATGCCGCGGCTGCGGGCGATGTCCTCCACGACCCACGGCTCCACCGCATCGCCGTTATTGGCGGTCAGCCACTCGCGGGACTCGGACGCGAGCATCGGCCACCACAGGGCAATGCCTAGGTCATCGCGTTCAAACTGTTCATCGGTCATGGCTAAAACTCTGGCACTTTCGCACCGGCTGGTCGACGGTCTGCGCCTACTCTCACTAACCAGTGGCCGGGGATTCCCGGGAGGGTGCGGTGCTGAGCCAGTAGCGGCACACCCGGCCGCCGTCGTCGGACTGTTCAGGGACGCCGCCCGCCGCTTTGAGGGTTCGGATCGAGGCGAGGTTGCCCGCCTCGCAGACCGCGAGAATCCGGGGCATTTTGAGCATATATGCCTCGTGTAGCATGGCTTCCACCGCCCAAACCGCCACTCCGCGCCGGCGGGCCGAGGGCCGGATCCCGTAGCCCAGATGTCCGGCGCGCGGCACCGCGGAATGGTCCCCGTACCGCAGGGCGATTCCGCCCAGGACCCGCCCGTCCTCGACGATCCACCGGTACGTGCACCCGGGATCGGCTGCGAGCCGGCGGACCCACGCCATGAACCCGTCCGGGGTTTCGACGTCGTCGCCGGGCAGGAGTCCGAAGCCGTCCTCGTGGAGGCCCGGACCCCACTCGAGGTGCGCCTCGCGCCAGGCTTGATGCCAGGCGGCGTCGGGGGCGATGAGCTCGGGCATGGGGTCACTGTAGTGGCTTCCGAGGGAGGATGGATTCCGCCCGGGACCCCGGCGCTGCCGGTTCACCCGCCGCGAAGCCGGAGTGCCCCCAGGTTGCCCCCGAAAACCGGACGTGCGACCGTTTAAGGGAGGCCGCGACACGGTCTCCCGGACGAGGGGTGCCGTACCCGGTGTGCGACAAGACGGCCCAAGGGAGACTCTCATGTCATGGATTGTTCTGGTGCTGTCCGGCGTCCTGGAAGCAGTGTGGGCCACCGCCCTGGATAAGTCGCAGGGCTTCAGCCGGTTCTGGCCGTCGGCCATCTTCGTTACCGCCCTGCTCGCGAGCATGGCCGGGCTCGCGTACGCCATGCGGGAGCTGCCGCTGGGCACGTCCTACGCCGTCTGGGTGGGGATCGGCGCCACGCTGACCGTTATCTACGCCATGGCCACCGGGGCCGAATCGGTGTCCCTGCTGAAGATCCTGTTCCTCGCCATGATCGTCGGCGGCGTGATCGGGCTGAAGACGCTCCACTAAAAAGCGCCGCCGCCCCGCTACATTGGGGGCATGACTGCTGCGGGGGCCGTGCTCGAGATTTCCAACCTACTGGTGGGCTATGCCGGGGCGCCCGTGTGCGGCGCCATCACGGCTTCCGCGGACGCCGGCGAGATCCTCGGCGTCGTGGGTTTCAACGGTGCCGGCAAATCCACCGCCGCCCGCACCATCGCCGGGAAGCAGCTGATGCTCGACGGCGAGGTGCGCGTGCACGGGCTGCCCGCCAACGAAGACGCCATCCCGTTCCGCCGCCAGGTGGCCGCCCTCTTCGACGAGGATGCCTTCTTCCCGTCCCTGTCACTCCGGGAACATCTGCAGCTGGTCGCCCGCGGTCACGGTGTTGCGGACCCGGATGCCGCCGTCGACGCGGAACTGGACTTTTTTGGCCTGCAGGACCGCGCCGACGCCGTTCCGGACTCCGTGTCCTCCGGCCAGCGCCGCCGGCTGCTGCTTGCCTCGGCCCTGATCCGGCCCTCCTCGCTGCTGATCCTCGACGAACCCGAGCAGCGCCTGGACCCGGTGATGCGTGAACGGGTGGGGGAGCGGATCCGGCGGTACGCCGACGACGGCGGCACGGTCCTGCTCGTGACCCACGACCCCGCGCTGCTCCTGGCGACGGCGGAACGCTGCCTGCTGATTGACGACCAGGTGCAGGAGATCGAGCCCGCCCGGGCCGCCGCCGAGATCGCGGGCCGGTAACCCGTGATCCGCTCCGAACCCGCCTCCGTGTCCCTGCCGACGGAGTTCAATCCGGCCCGCTACACCCGTGTTGCCTCGCGGGAACACCGCCGCGGCCGTGTCCGCGTCCGGGACCTGCTGTTGGATGCCTATGCCACCTTGCTGGGAGTCGGAACCATCGGAGCCCTGGCCGGAGGACTGGTTTTGGCAATGCGGAACGAGGTGGCGAAGGCTCTGGGATCCGGCACCGGCGGCCGCCGCACCGTTCTCACCGCGGACTGGACCGCCCTGCCCGACGGCGCGGCGGTGACCGTCCTGCTCTTCGCCGCCTTGGCAGCGGTGATGGCCGGGGCGCGGAAGCTCGGGCCGGTGGCCGTGGCCTCCGCAGAGGGGTACTGGTGGCTCGGCCTTCCCGTGGACCGGCGCCCGTTTGTGGCCGGACGGCTGGTCCGCCGGATCGGCGTGGTCTGGGCGGCGGGTGCTGTCCTGTACCTGCCGGTCGGGTTTATCACTGACCTGCAGGCAACCCCCGGAGGCCAGTTCTTCGGCGCCGCCGTCTTCGGACTGGCTGCGGTCTGCGCGGTGCTGCTTGCGGCCCTGCGCCAGTCGGCCGGGAACGGGTTTCCCGCCGGTGCACCGGGTGCGGCCGGCGGGCTGGTGCTGTTGGCCCTGCTGAGTTTCCTTCCCCGGCCGGCCGCCGCCGGGGAACTGGAGCCGGGCGCCGCGGCGCTGGCCGCCGTCGTCGGGCTGTGGCTGGCGGTGTTCGCGCGGCTGGAACAGATCCCGGGGCGGGAACTGATCCGCGGCGGCGGGGTGTCCGGGCATGCCGGTGCCGCGCTCTATCTGATGGACACCAACGAGCTGGGCCGGGCGTTTGCCGGCACGCCGTCCGGCGGAACGTCCACCCGTGCCCGGCGCTGGTACGCCAGGGGAGCGCGCACCCCGTTCGGCGCACTGCTGCGGGCGGATACCGCTGCGTTCCTGCGCACCCCCGGTATTTGGGGGCGTCCCGTGCTGCTGCTCCTGCTGTGTGTCACGGTCCTGCTGTCCGCCGGGCAGCAGCCGGCGCCGCTGCAGCTGGTCATCATCCTGCTCACCGTCTGCGCGGTGGTTCCGGCGCTGGGCGCCCTGGCCCGGCAGACCGCCATCACTCCGGGGCTGGACGCCCTGCTGCCTTTGTCCCCGGCGCTGGTGCGGCTGAGCCGGACGGCCCTGCCCGCCGCCGTACTGGTGCTTTGGTCTGCCGCGTTCTGTGCCGTGTTGGTGCTGCTGGGGGCGGGCAGTCCGGCGCTGATCGGGCTTGGTGCGCTGGCCGGGGTGGGGTTCGGTGCCGCGGCGGTGCGGGGCGCCTACCGGCCGCTGCCCGACTGGACCGCCCCGCCCGTGGAGACCGTGTTCGGACCGGTGCCGACGGCCCAGACCGGATCGCTGGCCCAGGGCCTGGATGCGATCCTGCTGGCGGCGGTGCCGTTGCTGCTGGGCCTGTTCCTTGGCCATGTTCCGGCGGTGCTGCTCCTGGCGCAGGCGGGGTTTTCCACGGTCTGCGTCCTGCTGGCGATGTACTCGCGCCCGAAGTAGCGGCCATCCAGGCGGGTCCCCCTGGATGGCCCGGGGCCGGATCGAGTCTGCAGCATTTACCGTTTTTCGGCCCGAAATCGGTAAATTGCGCAGACTCGATGGCGAAGCAGGAGTCCGGAGGGTTGAGTAGCGGGATGGGATCCCTTACCTACTCCATGAACTGCTCACTGGACGGTTACAGCGCCGACGCTGACGGTAACTTCGCCTGGCTGGAGCCGACCGAAGATTTTCTTGCCTCCCATGCCGAGGACCTGGAGGACGCGGCCGCTGTGCTCTACGGGCGGCGGATGTACGAAACCATGGCCGTGTGGGAAACCGACCCAGCCCTGGCCGTGGGGCCGCCGGGGTCGGACCGGTTCGCGGCGGCCTGGACGGCGGTGCCCAAGGTGGTGTTTTCCTCCACGCTGCAGGACGTCTCCACCGGCCGGACGACTTTGGAACGCGCCCTGACCCCGGAAGCCGTGGACAGGGCTAAGGCCGAGGGAAACGTTATGATCGGCGGCCCGGAGCTGGCCAAGAGCGCTATGCGGATGGGACTGGTCGACGTCGTGTCGCTGGTGATCTGTCCGGTCATTGCCGGCGGTGGCGCGCGGGCCCTGCCCAACGGGTTGCCGCTGCGCCTTCGCCTGCTGCGGGAACAACGCCTCGACAACGGGGGAGTCCGGGTGACCTACGCCGTGGGCTGAGGCGGTGCTGGTTCCCCGAGGGAAAAGGGGCTTCCGGGCGGAAGTGCTAGGCGAACCGTGACCCGGCGGACATCGCGAGGTTTCGGGCTCCGGTGAAATGTTCGGCCGTGGCGACACGGTTCAGCAGCCGTGCCGCGCGGACCATGAGGTTTCCCCGCCGACGCCGGCCGGCGTCGTAGCGCTGCAGGCCGGCGGCAACATCGGGAGCCGCGGTGAGTGCGTCGATCAGGGCAACCGCGTCCAGAAGTGCGTCACAGGCGCCGCGGCCAAGGTTCGGTGCCATACCGTGCGCCGCGTCGCCCAGCAGGGCCAAGTTGCCGGAAATGTAGGACGGGAGCGGCGGAACGTCGAACAGTTCCCGGTAATCTATCGGGCTCCCGTCCAGTTTCCCTAGGACCCGGGCGACGTCCGGATGCCAGCCTCGGTAGAGGCTGCGCAGCAGGTCTGCCCCCTGGGCGCCGATAGCCTCCGGGGAACCCAGCGCGGGAAGGTCCGTGGAACGGAGGCAGGCAAACCAGTTAGTGCTACCGGCGTCCAGCGGCGTAATGCCGAACAGCCGGCCGCGCCCCCACGTCTCGCTGACTCCGCCGGCCGGGCCGGGTACAACGCCGCGAAAGGCCACTGTTCCCAGCGCCCGGGGAGATATTCCGTTGCAGGCGGTGCGCAGGCGGCTGAAGATTCCGTCGGCGGCCACAACCACATCGGCAGGGGGCAGGGCCGAGGGCCCCGCGACCGGTGACTTCCACTGGATAACCCCGGCGGGAAAGTCCCCGGAGAGAGCGTCCAGCAGGACGGTGCGCGGGACCAGGCGGGCGGTCTGGCGACGGCCCATGGCGGCTATCTGGCTGCCGTCAGGTTTGAGGATCCGTGCGCCGCGCTCTTCCACCGAACCGGCGCGGACTGCGTCACCGGCACCCAACGCGTCCAGGGCACGCATCGCCTCCGGCCACATGGCCAGCGCCGTTCCACTGCCGGGCAGGTTTGCGCCGCGTTCGAGCACCTGGACCGACCATCCGGCGCGAAGCAGGCCCCGCGCAACGGCCGTTCCCGCGATGCCCGCTCCGACGATCAGTGCTGAACCGCGCATGGCCTCTCCTCTGCATAGGTCCGCCTCCGTCCGGCTGAGGCGTCAGTAGCTGGAGCTTACGCCCGGCGGCTGGCCTGGACGACGCAGTACAAAGGCTAGCCCCGGACCGGAGCCCCGACCAGGCCTGGTCAGCCGATGGGCTCTGCCATCTGCTCAACAACGTACTGGAGGTCCAGGGCCGCCCCCGTTACCGGGTCCGCCATTTCCACCTTCCAGCTGCGCGCAAACTGGTCCACACCGCTCGTCATAGCAACCGTTCCGGAAATCAGCACCGTTCCCGGAGTGTTCAGACCCCGGTCGGTCAGGACGTCCAGCCAGTAATCAGGGGTCAGCAGGGCGCCCAGCGAGCTGTCCTGGATGAGGGTGTCCGGCAGGTCGCCCTGGCCCACCCAGGCCTTCAGCGTGATCTGGTCCAAGTGGTCCCGGACATCGTCCAGACGCCACGCCTTGCGCCCCAGCACATCGGGGCTGGCGTTCTTGCTCCACGCGACCCCGTGCACCTCCAGCTCGCGGTCGGTATGGTCGCAGGCCACCGTGAGCAGCGGACCGGCATCGGTGATGACAAGCGCCCACTCCGCTTCCCCGGACGTCCGTCCATGCTGGACGCTGACCTCCGAAACCTGCTGGGCCAGGTAGGGAGAGACGGGGTACAGGGCAGGAGTCACCGTCGGGCCCGGAACGCCGAGTTCGGCAAGCTCGGCAATATGCGCCTGGACTTCATCCTGCTCGCGTCCGGCATACCCGGCGTTGAGCAGTTGCAGCACCGAAACTTCGCTGGTGCTGCCGTCGGGAAGTTCGAAACTCAGAGTGGTCATGGCGTGCGTCCTTTACAGAGTTCTCTCGTGAAATTTACAAAGCGGAAACGAGAAAAGCGGGCTATGTACAACCAGTATGCGTAATGTATACATTATAAGCCAGCGTGACCGGCATCACTCACATCCACTTCCCTGGAGGACGTCATGACCAACGCCGCAGTTCCAGCTCCCGGCGGCCCGCCGCAGATCGACAAGGAAATCCGTCCACCGGGCTTGTACAAAGCCTTCGCGGCCAGCCTTACCGGCACAGCGCTGGAGTGGTACGACTTTGCCGTCTATTCGGCGGCAGCAGCAGTCGTTTTCCCGATCATCTTTTTCCCGTCGACGGATCCGCTAACCGGAACCATCCTCGCCTTCTCCACGTACGCCGTGGGTTACATCTCCCGACCGGTGGGCGGCATCATCTTCGGACGGCTGGGCGACCGCATAGGCCGCAAGAAAGTCCTGGTCACCACCCTGATGATCATCGGCGTCGCCACGGTGCTGATCGGGGTCCTGCCCGGATACGACAACATCGGGATCAGTGCCCCCATCATCCTGGTGCTCCTGCGGTTTGCCCAGGGCGTGGGTGTGGGAGGCGAATGGGGCGGTGCCGTCCTGCTTTCCAGCGAATACGGCGACCCGAAACGGCGCGGATTCTGGGCTTCCGCGGCACAGGTGGGTCCGCCGGCGGGAAACCTGATGGCCAACGGGGCCCTGGCCCTGCTCACGGTCCTGCTCTCCGAGGAGCAGTTCATCAGCTTCGGCTGGCGGATCGCTTTCCTGCTGTCGGCACTCCTGGTGGGCTTCGGCCTCTGGATCCGGCTGAAGCTGGAAGACACTCCCGTGTTCAAAGCCATTGCGGCGCACGGCGAGCAGCCGCATGCGCCCATCAAAGAGGTCTTCACGCAGGAGCTCCGTCCCCTCATCGCGGCCATCCTGTGCCGCGTCGGCCCGGACGTGCTGTACGCACTGTTTACCGTCTTCACGCTTACCTACGGCATGCAGTACCTCGACTATGAGCGCGGACAGGTCCTCACCGCAGTCCTGATCGGCTCGGCCTTCCAGCTGTTCATGATTCCGCTGGCCGGTGCGCTGTCCGATCGGTTCAACCGGCGCCTCGTGTACGGCGTCGGCGCTGTGGCCGGCGCAGTCTGGACCTTCGTTTTCTTCGCTGTTCTCGGCGGAGACAGCCAGCCGATGCTCATTGTCGGCATTGTGCTTGGCCTGATGGCGCACTCCTTCATGTACGGGCCGCAGGCGGCATTCATCGTGGAGCAATTCTCGCCGCGGCTCCGTGCAACGGGTAGTTCGCTGGCGTACACCTTCGCCGGCGTTATCGGCGGAGCCATTGCGCCGTTGATGTTCACGCTGCTGCTGCGCGAGTTCGACAGCTGGGTTCCGGTGGCGGTTTACGTAGCCGTGGCCGGTGTAGTCACGCTGGTGGGACTGTCCCTGGGCCGCGATTCCGACACGGTGGAGGACGAAGAATACCGGCTGCTGCTCGAGGGTTCGGGCATAGCACCCACCGAAGTTTCCCGGGACAGCTGAGCGGGAAGGTCAGGTGCGGAGCAGGAGATCGCGGGTCACATCGAGGTGGTGGTCAATTTTCCTCTGCGCCTCGGCGGTATCGCCGAGCATCAGGGCATCCAAAATGCCCTGATGCTCGGCACACACCTGCTCCCGCCGTCGGGAGGCCCGGAACAGCGCCGAGACGCCGACCAGGACCTGCCTGACGTGAAGCTTGCTGTAGGTGCGGGAAATGAGTTCGTTGCCCGCCGCATCAATTAGCTGCTGGTGGAAAAGGGTGTCCAGACGGATGAATTCACGCGCATCCTCGGGAACTTCGGTATCCGACAGCGCTGCTTGCAGGTTCAGGGTATTTTGCATCTGTTCGCCGGGTATTGTGTGGTTCCTGATGACCAGATCGGCGGCATGGCGTTCCAGGACGCCCCGCAGTTCCATGAGTTCTGAAATCTCGCGTCCGGTTACCTGCGGAACGTAGGCGCCTCGTTGGGGAATCAGTTCCACCAGGCCATCGGACACCAGCAGAAGCAGCGCTTCACGGACGGGTGTGCGGGACACGCCAATGTCGGCGGCCAGTTCCTGCTCATTAAGGAACTGCCCCTGCCTCTCCGGGTCAATAAGAATGTTCTCCCGCAGGTACGCGTAAGCCTTTTCCCTGCCGGACGTACTCCGGGCCGTATTTCGCATACATCATGTATACCAACAGAATTGAGACATACCATGCGCGCAGCCATAGCCCAGATCATCAGCACCGGAGATCCGTCCGCCAACCTTGACCTCATCCGCCGCTATGCCGCGGAAGCAAAGGACTCCGGAGCCCGGCTCGTTGTTTTCCCGGAAGCCGCCATGTGTGCCTTTGGGAACCCGCTGCAGGAAATCGCAGAACCGCTCGACGGCGAGTGGGCCACGGCAGTTCGCGGGATTGCCGCGGAGCTGGACATCGTCATAGTGGCGGGCATGTTCACTCCGGGCACCGGCGGCAGGGTCAGCAACACCCTTCTGGTGTCCGGCCCGGGAGTCGAAGCTTCGTATAACAAGATCCACCTGTTTGATGCCTTCGGCTACGCCGAATCGGAGTCCGTGGAGGCGGGCGCCTCGCCCGTCACCTTCGAAGTGGACGGCACCCGGTTCGGCCTCTCAACGTGCTACGACGTGCGTTTCCCGTCGCTTTTCACTGCCCACGCCCGGGCCGGCGTCGAGATCAACATTGTTTGTGCGTCCTGGGGTGCCGGCGCGGGCAAGGCGGAGCAGTGGGACCTGCTGACGCGTGCCCGGGCTCTGGACAGCACCACGTTCGTCATCGCATGCGGACAGGGAGACCCGGCCAGCGTGGGCTTGCCGTCAGCGGGATCGGCGCCCACGGGAATCGGCCGCAGCGCCGTGGTTTCCCCGCTGGGCTCTCCGATGCTGGTGCTTGACGGCAAGCCGGAGCTTGCTGTCGTGGATATCGATACGTCCGTTGTCGCCGGCGTAAGGGAAAGCCTCCCGGTCCTCGCCAACGCCCGTAGCTTCTGACCCCGCCGCCCGCCGGGCCCAACCCGGGAACGAGGGCAGGGTGCGGGTTGCCCGCACCCTGCCCCGGCTACGGCTTAGAAGAGGCGGTCGGCCACGTTCACCCGGGTGGCCGACGCCAGGGCGGACTCAACCTTCTCCGTGGACGTTGTGCCCGGAACCGAGGTCATCAGCTGGTCGTCGGGGGTGCTGGCATCGGCGAGGTAGAGGCGGGTGTAGCCCGCGGAGTCCGGCTCAAACTTCCAGCTCTCGGCGAGGGTGCCGGCGTCGACGACGTCGTACCCCAGCCCGTCGATGAGCGCCGCCGCCTCGGCCTTGGCCGACTTGTCGTCGGAGGCGATGGGCAGAGCGGAGCGTTCCGCGGACCCGGCGGGGCGGGCCAGAAGCGGAATGTGATGGGCCAGGATGTTGTTGAACGCCTTGACGTACTGCGCTCCGGGAAGCCGGCTCTGCACCAGCTCGCTGGTGGTCACCGTGCCGTCATCAAGCTCGGCGATGCGTCCGTCCCGGGACGGGTAGTAATTGCTGGTGTCCAAGACGATTTTGCCGGCCAGCAATCCGTCCGGAAGACCGGAAACCGCGTTCAGGGGAATGGAAAGCACGACGGCGTCACCGAGTTTCGCGGCGTCTTCCACCGTTCCGGCCTGGGCCAGCGGCCCGAGCTCAGCGACCAGATCCGAGAGCGTTTCCGGTCCCCGCGAGTTGGCGATCACGACATTCATGCCCGCCGCAACCGCGAGACGCGCGACTGCCGATCCGATGTTTCCGCTTCCAATGATGCCCAATGTCGGCATTGCGTATCCCTTCAATGATGTTCGGTTGGACGGCGCGGGTGTACTCCGGCAGTCCCTAAAGGAGGGAACTGCCCCTGCTGCGGAGGAATTCCCCCGCGCGGGCCTTCCGCGGCAGGCGGAAGCCGACCACCGTCAGGTAAATCCCCAGCGACGCCTCCCAGATGATCTCCGGAAGCGTGGCGAGCGCGGACGGAACCGAGGATTGCCCGTAGGCACCGAAAAGCACGGCAATGCCGGACAGTGACATCAGCGGACCGCCGATCAGGCCGAACAGTGCCAGCGGCCGTGGCACCAGGTGCGAGCGGTACATCAGGAACCCCAGCAGCAGCCCGTTGCCGATGCCCACCACGAACCCCGGGCCGAGCAGGAAGGTCCAGCCGTGCACCGCCACCAGCGCCCGGGCCACGGGCAGGTACTCTCCGGCGTCGGCCCCGGCGGTCTGCCGCAGCGTCACCACGGTGAGCACACTGAGAATTCCGACGGCAATCAGCGCGCATTCCATGATCCGCGCGGCGACATAGCCAATTGCGGCGGTCTCGCTGTGCCGGCGGAGGACGGGGAACAGGACGACGGCGGTGCCGATGTTGGCGACGATCAGCACCAGTTCGCAGACCGCCCCGAGCAGGATCCGGGTGTCGGCACCGGACCCGGCGAGGTAGTCCGGGTCGGTCAGCAGCGGTGCGTACAGTGCAGCCCCGGCGATGGCGGAGGCGAAGGTGAGGAGGAAGAGGATCCCGGCGATCCCGGCGGTCCGGTTGGAGGCGTGCATGGTGCTCCTGTCGGCCAAAGGTGTACTGCGTACACCTGATGCGATGAACCTAGGTGTATGACGTACACTCTGTCAAGCATCAATATCCGGGAAGGCGGCTCTGTGGGACAGGTACCGAAGGCTCGGCAGCAGGAAGCGTCCGCGCGCCGGCCGCGGCTGAACCGGGACGCCGTGCTGCGCGCCGGCGTCGTACTGGCCGATCAGGCGGGCATCGACGGCTTCACCATGCGCACCCTTTCCCAGGAACTCGGCGTGGTGCCGATGGCGCTGTACAAGCATGTGGCGAACAAGCAGGAACTGCTCGAGGGCATGGTGGACCTGGTCTGGGCCGAGGTTACGGAGCCGGACAGCGGGCGCGGCTGGAAGCAGGCCCTGCGCGACCGTGCCGTCTCGCTCCGGGCCGCACTGGCCACGCACCGCTGGGCGGTGGGGCGGATGGAGGCGGCCGGGCGGCCGGGACCGGAGAACCTGCGCCAGCACAACGCGCTGCTGGGCTGCCTGCGGCAGAGCGGCTTTTCCTTCCGCACCACCGTCCACGTCACAAGCCTGCTGGATGCCTACGTGTACGGCTTCGCCCTGCAGCAGAAGACCCTATCCTTCGAGACCCCGGAGGAATCGGCCCAGGCGGCTGCCGCCACCCGCGCTGCAGAATCGGCAGAGGTGGCCGCCCGGTATCCGTACCTGCTCGAAGTGGTGGGGGAGCTGGCGAAGGAAGGCTACGACTACGACGCCGAGTTCGCCGTCGGGCTGGACGTCCTGCTGGACGGCATCGAGGTTCTCCGGGGTTCCTGGCGGGACGGCTAGGTTCGCCGGGTGACGCTGAACGTCGGCGCGTGGCCGGGTCCGGCGGCGTGGCCTAGCTCCGGCGGGCCTGCACGACGACGTCGGGCAGGGTGAGGGTCTGCCCGTCCGGCGCGGTGACGGTGCGGGACTGGCTATCGGCAAACAGGATGGTCCATTCCGCCGGAGCCAGCAGTGCGGCAACGTCCGCGGCGGTGACCGTGGCTTCGTCCGGCGGATGGTGTCCGTGGGCGGTCATGGCCGCGGGGTCGTGGGCGTGGCCGACTATCAGCAGCGTCCCGCCGGGGGCGACCCAGTCCATGATCCGTTCATAGAACGCGAGCTGCGGCATGGCCGGATGGGCATAGTTGGTCATCACCAGGTTGAACCGGCGTCCCGGTTCCCAGGAGACCAGATCCGCCTCGATCCAGGTCATGCTGCCGGACAGTGTCCGCTCTGCGGCTTGCCTGGCGGCCGTGGCGAGGGCTGTGGAGGAGATGTCCGCGCCGAGGACGTCCCAGCCGTGGGCGGCCAGTTCCAGCGCTTCGGTGCCGATGCCGCAGCCGGCGTCGAGGGCCGTGCCCGGAGGGAGGTCGCGGGCGATGCGTTGGACGTAGGGGTTCGGCGGCGTCTCCGCAGGCGCGGCCGGGGCCGTCCCGGGAGCCTCGTGCCAGTGCTGTTCCCAGTAGTCCTTATCGAAGCTGTGCGTCACCGCTTCAGCCTAGCCGTCATGGCCCGCCGACTGGTGGTTTTCCCGCTGGCGCCGGGACCGATCAGGACGAGGAGAGGGGGAGCGGGCATGTTGCCGATCCGGCCACAGTGCGGCACTTGTCCCGCACAGCGGGTGATGCGAATGTGGGGGAAAGTCCGTGAAGCCGAGCCGCGGCGGCCTGCGCCGGCACTTCGAGCCGGACCCCAGAGCCGTCAGCAGTAACGGAGAGGACCCCCATGGAACTAGCGGAACTGCTCGCAGCGCTGAACACCGGCGAAACGATTACCGCCGGCTCACCCCTGCATGAAGCCATGCACCATGCCAGCCAGGCCGCCCTGCGGATCACCGGCGAGCTCAACAGCGGCTACCACGAACCCGGACGGGTGCGGGAGTTGCTGGCCCAGCTCACCGCGAAACCGGTGGACGAGACCGTCGCCCTGTTCCCGCCGTTCTCCGCCGACTTCGGGCGGAATATCAGCCTGGGGAAACGGGTGTTCATCAACGCCGGCTGCCGGTTCCAGGACCAGGGCGGAATCCGCATCGGCGATGACTGCCTCATCGGCCACAACGTTGTCCTGGCCACGCTCAACCACGATTTGTCCCCGGACCGGCGGGCGGACATGCATCCGGCACCGGTCACCCTGGGCCGGAACGTCTGGCTCGGCTCCAACGTCACGGTACTGCCGGGCGTGAGCATCGGCGACGATTCCGTGGTGGCCGCCGGCGCCGTCGTCACCAAGGACATTCCGGCGCGGTCCCTCGCCGTGGGTTCGCCGGCACGGGTGATTCGTTCCCTGGAGGAGTAGACCGGCGGCTTCCGGTTACCTGCCCAGCGCGGCCGCCAGCTTTTCGGTGTACAGCTTGGCGACGGCGTCGTGTCCGGCCTGCGTCATGTGGACATTGTCGTAGTACTCCGCACCGGCCGTGCTGGCGAGACCGGCAACAGAGATGTACGTAACGCCCAGATTCGCGGCGTTCTGCGCAAGCACGGCGTCAAGATGGCGGCGCCGGTCGTGCGAAACATCGGTGCGGGACATGACTCCGTTGATGACGATCCTGCTCTGCGGGTACATCACCTTCAGCTTTGCCCACAGGGCCGCGCTGTCGGCAATAACCTGCGCATCGGACTGGCCCGACGTCGCATCATTGCCGCCCAAGGTGACCATCACCAGACCCGGGGTTCCGCCCGGGAAAGGAGCGAATTCATTCTGGACCGCGGTCCAGCCCGTTCCGCCGACCCAGGGATTGTAGGAGGAGTAACCCAGGCCGCCGTAGACCAGATGCGCCGACTGATCGGTGAAGCCCATGGCTCGGGCGCCCTGCTCGCCCCAGGAGTCGCCGTCGAACTGCGAATCACCGTAGAGCACTACCGAGGTCGGGCCAGCTATGACATTGGTGAACGGATATGCCGGCTCAACCGGAGGCGGAGTGATTGCCGGAGGCTGGGTGACCGCCGGAGGCTGGGTGACCGGGGCTTCCGTGCCCGGAGGGGGAGTTACCACGGGGGGCGGGGTGGCCGGAGGAGTGACCGCGGGAGGCTGGGTGGCCGGAGGAGTGGTGATCTCCCCCCTCAGGAACTGGGTGTGGGTTCCACGGGCGTTTTTCCAGCTGTCCCTGGTCGGCCAGCCGTACCTGCCGAAGTCGCCGGCCAGCGTATTGAAGTGGCCGGTATCAATGCTCTTGGCACCGACACCCGGACCCCAGGTGATCACGCCGCCGTTGAAGCGCTGGTAGTAGCCACCCTGCCAGGCGATCTTGTTGGTCGTGGGCTTTCCCAGAGAGGATTTTGCGCCGCCGAGTTTGTTGTAGAAATTCTGGATATCGCCGGGGGTCAAAATGTAGCCGGCGATAATCGTCGCTTTCTGGAACTGGGTGTGGACGACGCCGCCCTCAGTCCAGCTGTCCCTGGTCGGCCAGCCGTACATGCCGAAGTTGCGGGCATACATATTGAATTGGGCGGTATCGATGATCCTGGGCCCGACGCCCGGACCCCAGGTGATCACACCGCCGTTGAAGCGCTGATAGAAGCCGCCCTGCCAGGCGATCTTGTTGGTCGTGGGCTTTCCCAGGGACGATTTTGCGCCGCCCAGCCTGTTGTAGAGGCTCTGGATATCGCCGGGGGTCAAGATATAGCCGGCGATAATCGTCGCTTTCTGGAACTGGGTGTGGACGACACCGCCGTCTTTCCAGCTGTCCCTGGTCGGCCAACCGTACAGGCCGAAGTTGCGGGAATACATATTGAATTGGGCGGTGTCCACGCTCCTGGCGCCGACGCCTGGACCCCAGGTGATTACCCCGCCCTGGAAGCGCTGATAGTAGCCGCCCTGCCATGCAGTCTTGTTGCTCGTGGGCTGGCCCAGATAGGACCTTGCTCCACCGAGCCTGTTGTAGAGATTCTGAATGTCGCCGCCGGTGGTGATGAACCGCGGGGCAGTTGCGGGCCGCACGGGGGTGGCCTGCGCGGGGAGCGAGACGAAGGTTCCGGTGCCCAAGGACAGGGCTAGGGCTGTGGCCACGGTGGCGCCCAGCCTTTTCATCTTGAACTTCATCTCAAACTCCTTGTTTATGAACGTATTCCGGATTGTGCCGGTGCGTCCAAGGCATTACCGCTGGTTTATCCGCTGTTTTCGGTAAATTCTTTGTGAGCCGATGTCGGGCCGCGAGGCGATGCAATTTCGGCGCAGCCGTCCGGGCTGGAGGGCCGTTCTGAGGCGGGCGGAGCGGTGGAGTTATTTCCTGCTCTTTTTACCGGAATAACCTGTTCGTGAAATGTCGATTTCCGCGGATCGTGCATTTTTGCGGCCTGTCCGAAATTGCCGTCCAGGCGCACCTGCGCATTTGCCGTTTGCACGTGCAGGATCTCAATCCGGAACCCAGGATCTGATCACGTCGCGTCCCGTGGAGGTGGCGCCGTCGTCGGGCACGACGGCGTCCGGGGCCGGTACATTGAACGCCATGAGAACTGTCCGCGACTTGCTGGGACCGGAGTGCCGCAAGCCGTTTATCTCCCTGGTCTGGGAAGGCCGGAAGGAATCTGCGCTGGAGGTTTCCCGCCGGCTGGCCCCAACCATGTCTCTCATCTCCGACAGATTCTCCGCAGGATCCGTGACCTGGTATCTGCCCACGGACGAGAATGGCAGGGGAACGGTTCCCGTCCCGGAGGATCCGGGCTCTTTGGCAAGTGTCGTGAAAGAGACCAATGCGACGACGGGAAGCGAGTTCGACAACTCGGATACCTACCTCTTCCTGTACGAGGATCCAGCACAGCGGATGAACCCGTTAGCGAGTATCAACGTAGTTGCGGGATTCGTGAAGGATAACCAGGTCACCGTGGACCTTCCGGAAGATTTTCCGCTGGGTCCACCGTCCGCAGCCGCACGCTTGTTCCTGGACATGGTGCGAATCTGGCAGCCTGACTCAGCGAGGTTCATGACGATATCGGCCATCCGCGCACGCATGGATAGGGGTACGTCTCGCATGCGGCGTATCTGGCGTGGGTTTCGGCGAAGGCCCACGAGCAGGTTCCCGCTGTCTCGGGTGACTACGTGATCCCGTTCGGCGAGGGACAGCTGTTTGTGGCCAGGGAATGTACTCTTCCGGGCATCCTGGCGCTGCACGATGAACTGGGCCCCGGGGAAGTCGGAGGGCCGGCGGTGCAGGACCCGCCCCATTTTCCGGACGGCTACCCGGCGGAACTGGAGGAATTGGATCACCGGATCACTTGGGGCAGGGCGGAATAGTTACCAGCAGCCCTAGCCAGGAATCAGACGCACTTGAGTTGACGTTTAGGCCCGGCCGGAACCTCGGCGAGGATCTCGTCGTCGACGTTCACCCGCCCGCCTGCCAGCACGATGCCCATGACTCCCGTTTTGCGCACGACTTTTCCGGCGCTGTCGCGGGGTAACACCGCTTTGAGCAGCCCGGTTTGGAAGCGGTCGATCTGCCGGCAGGGATTCCGCAGGCCGGTTACCTGGACGACGGCGTCGGGTCCGAGGCGCAGGAGTGTCCCCTCGGACAGGTTCAGGAGGTCGATGCCGCGGGTGGTGATGTTTTCCCCGAGGTCGCCCGGGTGCAGCTCGAAGCCGTCCTGCTCCAGTTCCTCGAAGAGCTCGGCCTGGATCAGATGCACCTGCCGCAGGTTGGGCTCCGTCGGATGGAACCGCTTTCTGTACACGTGCTGCACGGTGGTGCCGGAATGCGCGTCTCCGTCGACCCCAAGTCCTTCCACGAGCAGGACCGATTCCACCCGGTCCTTGCTGAAGTTGTGCTTGCTGCTTTGACTGACGGAGACCACTTTCGGTCTTTCGGGATTCCAGCTGGCAGTCATTGACGGATCATTTCATATCCCGCATAGGCCACGCGGGAAGGGCTACAGGGAAGCGCGGAACTCCCTCCGCTGTCTGATGCACTTGGCAACCGGCCTATAGGAAGGCGTAGCCACGAAGTCACCCAACCTAATTGCGGCGGGAAAGGACTTTTATTCGGGTACTCTGCAGCCATGACTAACGGCGCAAATCAGAATCCACCGGAGCGAAAAAATGCTTGGAACACATACTATCCTTGGCTCTTAGCGATATATGCCACCCTCAGCACTTTCCTGATCTTCATGTGCGTTTTTAGTATGATCCCAGGTCCTGAACTTGAGGGTGTGCCCGCCGGCGAACAAAACGTACCCTTGGTGCCAGGTTTATTCGGAATATTTGTAATCGTTCTAACGGTCAAGCAGATTTCGCTCCGCAATACTCAGCGATAGCTAAAAGTTCCATCCCTTATGCCACTGGTGGGCACTAACATGCTGTGGGTTAGCTTCTTGGAGGGAGAGATCTCAGCTGATCTTAGTTCGAGCAGAGTACTTCTCCGAAAGCAGGCGATCAAAATTCTGCCTTTTCCCTCTGGACGCAGGCCCTATCCCTAAGGCTAGGGCCTGCGTCGTTAACTAGGAAACCGGAGCCAGCTCCGGGTAGTCCGTGTAGCCGGCGGCACCATCGGTGTAGACGGTGGTCTGGTCGATCTCGTTCAGCGGGTGGTCTTCCTGCCAGCGTCGGGCCAGGTCCGGGTTGGCGATCACGGGACGGCCGACGACGGCGGCGTCGGCCAGGTTCTCCTCGAGCAGCATGATGGCGTCGCTGCGGGTGGTGACCGTGCCGAAGCCGGTGTTCATCAGCACCGGGCCGCCGAAGCGGTGGCGCAGGCCCTGGACCATCTCGTCGGCAGGATCCGCGTGCAGGATGCTCAGGTAGGCCGGCTTCAGGTCGGCGATGCCGTCCACCAGGGCGGTGTAGGTGGCGGTCACATCGGCGCGGTCGGTTTCCAGCACGCCCTGGATGTTGTGCTCCGGGGAGATGCGGATGCCGGTGTGCTCGGCGCCGACGGCCTCGGCCACGGCACGGAAGGCCTCGATGACCAGGCGGGCCCGGTTCTCCGGTGATCCGCCGTAGGAGTCGGTGCGGGTGTTGGAGACGGGGGAGAGGAATTCCTGCAGCAGGTACCCGTTGGCACCGTGCAGCTCGACGCCGTCGAACCCTGCCTTCATCGCATTCTGTGCGGCGGAGACGAAGTCCTGCACGACGCCGGGGAGTTCGGCTTCGGTGAGGGCGTGCGGCACCGGGAAGGGCTGCTTGCCGTCGTAGGTGTGCGCCATGCCTTCAACCGCGATGGCGCTGGGGGCCACTGGCTGACGGCCGCCGTTGATGTTTTCGTGCGCGACGCGTCCGGAGTGCATCAGCTGGGCGACGATCCGGCCGCCGGCGGCGTGCACGGCGTCGGTGACGCGCTTCCAGCCGGCGACGTGCTCCTCGGTGACCAGGCCGGGCATCAGGGCGTTGCCCTGGCCCGTGAAGGACGGGTAGATGCCGTCAGTGATGATCAGGCCCATGGAGGCGCGCTGGCGGTAGTGCTCGACCATGATGTCTGTGGGCACGCCGTTGCGGTCGGCGCGCACGCGGGACATCGGGGCCATGACGAGGCGGTTGGGCAGTTCCATGGTGCCGACGGTCAGCGGGGTAAAGAGTTTCACGTGGTGGTTCCTTTTGTTGCGTGGCTCAGGGCGGGAATGCTCCCGACCTGCAGATCTGTCTATGCACCAACAACCGCGATGGCGGCGGGAGATATTCCGCTGACGTTGCACATCACACCCGGGAAGCTTGAGATCCAACAGTGGAGAGCCGGCGTTTCGCTTGGCTGGACCGTCCCTGGACGCTGCTTGTTTTCATTCGGGATGATCCCTGTCGTAGGCTGCGCGGATGGGGAAATATGCAAAATCGGGCGTAGTTTTATTTGGACTCTGCGCGACTCTGGTCATCACCGGTTGTGAAAGTGATGTCGAAGACACGCCGATATCTCGAGCTTGTACGCAGGCGTTTGAAGATCTTCGCCAAATATCCGACGCTATGTATGCAGCCGAAGCTGCGGGAAGGACCTTTACTGACGCTGAGTGGAATTCGATAGACGTCGCACCTCTGCAAACATGCACATCAGCGAATGAGTGGCTAGCCGCCGGGAAGCAGAATCCTGGTGCTTTAGGGTTCACGCATCCGGATGCAATTGATGAAACGGTGCTAGGCGTCTTCTGCTATGGCGATGATGTCACTAGAACAGCAGTCTGCGTTGATGCGGCTGCCAAGGGTATCGAGGCTCCCTGACCAGCTGCTGCATGTCCTCAACACCCACCGAAGAGCGCAGGCCTCCTGAGCCGGTCGGGGCCGACCCGGCGCCTTTCCCCGACCTAGGGCAGGGAATTCGGATGTCACTCCGGCTATGCTGAACCGTCCGTCGTGCCCGCGGCGGCCAACACTGGACAGCACACAGACACCGGGGGCACAGCATTATCAATTTCTTGGACCTGTCATTCAGGAAGTTTTCGACGCCAATTCTCATTGAGCTGCACTACGGCCTGTCTGCCGTAGTGCTGGCTTTGGGGTGGATCGTTGCGCTCTTTCTTGGTTTCGCAGCGGGTCCCCGGGTCGGGCTGCTGATTCTGGTACTTGGGCCGGTTGTGGCCATGTGGATGCTGTCTGTTATCCGGATTGCCTGCGAAGGGCTGTTGGCCCAAGTCCAGACGGCACAAAACACCGCCAAGTTGGTGGAGCTGATGGCCGGTGCAGCCGTTCAGGCTCCCGCGGATGTGCCCGGAGATCCGGCCGGCCGCGGTCAGTCACCGTGGGACCAGCGAAGCCAGCCCGCGCTTGCGCCGATAATTAGGCGCCGTTAGCCGGTCCTGGAAGCCCTTACTGGGCTGCTGGCGCAAGGGAGTTCGGGCGGTAGTGCTCGACCATGATGTCTGTGGGCACGCCGTTGCGGTCGGCGCGCACGCGGGACATCGGTGCCATGACGAGGCGGTTGGGCAGTTCCATGGTGCCGATGGTCAGCGGGGTAAAGAGTTTCAAGTGGGGGTTCCTTTTGTTGCGTGGCAGCGGGACTCGTGCCTTCCGGGCTGCACTCCGTATACCCAGCGACAACCGATGGGGAGGCAGTGAATAATCGCGAAGCCCTCGATGTCACACGGTGGGGCCGGGCTCACCCCACAACACCTACGAGAATGATGGAACTCGTCGGCGCATCGATTGGATGGCGGTAGATGCGTCTCGGGGCCTGCCTATCCCGGGCGTAGGAATTCAGTGGCGGTTGCCTCCCGTGGCTGTGACCCTTCCAGGCCAAAACTTTCGGCACGCGACTTCTCCTTGGAGGGCAAAGCGAGGCCCAAAACAGGTTGTAGGCTGGTCGGATAGCAACGAAACAGGGCGGGAAAGAAAAACTGTTGATGAGAAAGAGAGCGGTGCGGTGACGAATGAGGTCACCGACGCCGCAGTACCCCTCAGCGGTGTGGCAGAAGCCCAGGTAAGCATCACTGCGGCGGATGCACTCGGCATCACCAGGCAGCAGCGACGAGCAACGGTGTGGTTGCTGATTTTGAGCATCGCGCTTGCCGCGACAGTAGTGATGGCCGTAGCTACAGGTCCCGTGAACATATCCCCCACCACCGTGGCGGGGATAATCGGCAATCATGTATTGGGATTTCCCGACGAGATGCCCGGTGCTGTTTCTGACGGGACCATAGTGTGGGAAGTGCGTTTGCCCCGGGTCGTGTTGGGCGTATGCGTCGGAGCAGGACTTGCAGTTTGCGGCATGGCTTTGCAAGCGATGGTGCGTAACATCCTCGCTGATCCCTATCTGTTGGGCGTGAACTCCGGAGCATCTAGCGGCGCGGCCGCAGCTATTCTTTTTGGTGCCGGGGCGGGTTTAGGCGTGCATGCCTTGCCCGTAAGCGCCTTCGTTGGAGCGTTGATAGCCTCGCTGCTCGTTTATGGCGTAGCCCGTTCTGGGGGGCGAGTCACCTCTGTGAGACTTCTACTGTCGGGAGTGGCGGTCGGGTACGCCCTCTATGCACTGACGAGCTTCTTGATATTCGCCAGCGACAATGCGGAAGGCGCCCGTTCAGTAATGTTCTGGTTGCTTGGATCGCTGGCACTGTCCGGATGGGGAATCCCGTTGGGGGTCGTTGCCTCTGTCACCGTGTTGACTGTCCTTCTGCTTCTATCCGTGGGGCGTGCCCTCGATGCCTTGGCCGTGGGGGACGAAACTGCTCGATCGTTGGGAATTCCTCCGGAGCGGTTGCGCATCGGATTGCTCGTTCTGGTTGCATTGTGCATTGGTGTACTCGTTGCAGCCTCGGGCAGTATCGGCTTTGTCGGACTTGTTGTGCCACACATGGCACGCCGACTCGTAGGAGCAACACATAGGCGGGCGTTGCCGGTCGCTGCACTAATGGGCGCGATCCTGCTGGTCTGGGCTGATGTTGCGGCCAGAACGCTCCTGCAACCGCAGGAAATCCCAATTGGAATTGTCACCGCCCTGCTGGGGGCTCCGTTCCTGCTCATTCTCGTACGTAAGCTCCACTCGATTCCTTAACGAAGGAAGGCACCTGTGTTCTGCCCAATCCGGATCCGACGGACCCGCGGTTTCTTTGTTGCCCTGGGACTTCTGCCACTGCTCACCCTCACAGCGTGTGAAAGTGACTCAATGGCGGTAGATGGGAGGACTAATGGGAATGACCACTATCCGGTGGAAGTGAAGAACTGTGGGAGTGGCTTTGTCTTTAATGAGGCGCCTGAGCAACTTATCTTGCTTAGGAGTGCTCCGATTCCTGCCCTGCATGCCCTCGGCGTTCTGGACCGAGTAGTGGCCAGAGCAGGTGTTTACCCGGCGGCTTACTACGACGTGCAGACCCAGTCCGAACTGGATGGGATCACGCAATTGACCGACAAAACGGACTCCTCAGGGCACCTCCAGATCTCCAGAGAAACCGTCCTCGCCTATCAACCGGATCTGGTACTTGGTGCTGCGGAAAATTTGAATCAGGCGATGCTGGCTTCCACAGGTACGCCGCTGATCGAGGAACCGGCATTCTGCCAGACCACCGAGGGAAGCGGGGAACCGAGTTTCGACAGTATCTATGATCAGTTGGAGGTCTATGGCGAAATATTCGACCGACGTGATGAGGCAGCCTCGTATATCAATTCCTTGAAACAGCGGGTGTCTGCAGCAGAGGTCAAGCCGGGTAACGAGGACAGACGTACCGCCGCGGTGCTTTATCCAACGG
The DNA here is from genome assembly GCF_020907405.1 of Arthrobacter sp. zg-Y769. Classification (GTDB taxonomy): domain Bacteria; phylum Actinomycetota; class Actinomycetes; order Actinomycetales; family Micrococcaceae; genus Arthrobacter_B. The sequence goes on along the minus strand of NZ_JAJJOE010000004.1, from coordinate 439,501 downwards.
TCGGTGGTGGAGTGACGTATGCCTATGGGAACTACTCCATGGCCCAACCTCAGTTGGAGGCTGCGGGATTTGACAACGTTTTTGGGAACGTGAAGGACCGCGTCTTCGAAGTGAGTCTTGAGGAATTGCTAAATCTGAACCCGGATGTGCTCATTTTGTTGTATTCGAAGGGGGACCCAGCGCTCGTGGAAAAGACTGTCTCAGATATGGCGGGAGCGCAGCGTATCACCGCGGTAGCGAACGGGGATGTTCTCACGCATTTCATTGACTTCACCGAGCCGGCAACACCGCTGGCTGTTGATGGGCTCGAGCATATCGTCGAGCGTTTCAACAAGTGATTGTTGCGGAGGGACTGAGTTTCAACTACGGAGACATACGTGTAATAGACGGTGTCGACCTCAGGACGCATGAAGGGAGAGTGCTCGGCCTAATCGGTCCCAATGGCAGCGGAAAGACAACGCTGCTGCGTATTCTTTACGGCTCACTAGCGCCCGCTGCGGGCACCGTTACGGTTGATGGCCAACCACTTGCTCGGCTGAAGCCGCGTGAGGCAGCCCGCAGCCTTTCCGTGGTGACGCAGGAATCGGATACAGAATCGACCATGACAGTCGGCGAGATGGTTTTGCTCGGCCGAGGGCCACACTTAGGCCCGTTTGAACGCACTGGCGACCAGGACCATACTATAGCCACTAATTCTTTAGCGAAGGTGGGAATACTTCATCTGGGCCCCAGAAACTTCGCCCGGCTTTCTGGAGGCGAGAGAAAACGGGTTCTTATTGCTCGTGCCCTGGCTCAGCAGGGAACGCATATGCTGTTGGATGAGCCGACCAACCACCTCGACATCCGCTATCAGCACGAAGTGCTGTCACTTCTCAGTGGATTAGGTTCAAGCAGTATTGTGGTGCTCCATGATCTAAACCTTGCCGCCCGCTACTGCGACTACCTGTTGCTGCTCGATCACGGCCGAGTCGCTGCCTACGGGACCGTGGACGAGGTTTTGGATCCCCTGCTCCTAGAGTCCGTCTACGGTGTCCGCGTCCGCCGTCTCGATCTGGATGCCCAGATACACCTCTTGTTTTACCCCTCGGAAGCATAGGCGCCATCGAGTTCAGCATCCGGCGTCAGAAGTTCACTCTATGCGGCCAATGCAGACGGCTGGGATGTCATTGGCGCGAGGGAGTCAATAGGAGCCCTGGCGGTCGCGCCTGGATTCCTATCGGTTCTGGGACGCTTCGGCCCTGAATTGATCTATGATCCGATCGGCGAGCACGCGGAGCGGGATGCCGGTTGCTTCCGAAGCGGCCACAAGATCAGCGTGCTCGGGCTTAACGCGGTGTGGACCTATCTTTATGCGGACAGATGAGCCTTCCACATCCACCTTTGACCATTCCCGGGGCAATGCGCGCCGGTCAACAAGCGTGTGACGCACTCCCAGGGTGCCGGTCGACTTGAGGAGGCGTTCCTCCACCGAAGGAACTGACTGATGCAGGCAAAGCGCTGAAATGACATGGGCGGGCCGGTTCTTTTTTCCGACAACAGGTGCGATCCATGCATCAGCGGCACCTGCTTCGAGCAACTCGTTTATAAGATGTCCGAGGACTTCACCAGTGACGTCGTCGACGGTAGTTTCCAACATCGTCATGGACTGAGTATGGGCGGTGTTGAGTGCAGGGGTTCCCAGAACAGCAGTGACTACATTGGGACGCCCAGGGGTGTCGCGGGTGCCGGCTCCATAACCTGTATCACGAATCGTCATAGCAGGCATCGGTCCGAACCGGGCGTTCATGGCGCGGAGCAGCGCTGCACCGGTTGGAGTCACGGTCTCTGTGGTGGTGTCGATTCCCACCACCGGTACATTCTTGAGGAGGGCTAGGGTAGCCGGCGCGGGAACTGGCAGGAGGCCGTGAGCAGCCTTCACCTGTCCGGTGCCGAGCCCGACTGGCCCTGACCAGACTTCCGATATGTCTAATGCTTGGAGGGCTGCTGCGACTCCCACGGTGTCGACAATAGTGTCCACCCCGCCCAGCTCGTGGAGATGGACCGAGGCTGCAGGTACGCCATGGATCCTCGATTCCACTTCCGCCAGTGAGTTTATGGCTGCCACTGCCATCGCGGCGACTTCTGGGGGCGTGGCTAGGCTGGCCATTTTCAAGAGATCCGCTGCAGCTCGTGCGGGCACGACATCGTCCACTTCAACGACGGCATGTGTAGCACGCACGCCTTGGCGTTCGACCGACTCAGCGGTGAGCCGCCAACCAGTGATGCCGGTGGCTTCGATGGAGGCCCGGATACTCTCCAAGGGCGCCCCCAGATCCACTAATGCGCCAAGGAGCATATCACCGGAGAGACCGGCAATGGGGTTAAGGAAGAGGATCAAGGTCGCCTCATGAGGTAGGAATCTGGCGGATGGGCAATTGAGTCAGCCGATGCGCAGCCATTGCGGCTCCGAACCCGGAGTCGATATTTACGACCGTCACTCCGGCCGCACACGATGTCATCATCGCGAGCATAGCCGTCACTCCCTCCAGCGCAGCCCCGTATCCGGTGGAGGTGGGGACAGCAATTACCGGCGCGGCAACCAGCCCTCCTACAACACTAGCCAAGGCCCCTTCCATGCCGGCGACGACGACGACAGCGTCGCACGCACGGATGTCCTTCACTCGGTTGAGGATCCTGTCGATGCCGGCAACGCCGACATCACGGATTTCCACCACTCGCATCCCGATTGAGGAAGCCATACCCGCAGCCTCGCTGGCCACGGGGCCGTCTGCAGTCCCCGCGGTGACCACTCCCAGCGTGAAGTCCCCGGCTGAAGCCGGTCGCCACACCAGCAGCCGTGCTGCATTGAGATATGTTCCTCCGGGGACCGTCGCTAAGACCTGCGCAGCTGTGTCCTCGTCGATCCGGGTCACGAGGACAGGACCGTCATTGCCCTTGAGGAGCGTGCTGGCCGCCGTAGCGATCTCCTGCGGAGTTTTGCCGGGGCCATAAATCACCTCGGGCAGACCCTGCCGAGTTTCCCGATCCAAATCAAGGGTGAGGTTTTGCGGTGGAACGTACTGCCCGTTCATCGGCTGACCGGCCTAAGGTTCAACATGGTATTCATGCTGCCACTACGCAATCCGGCCATATCCAGCGAAGTGAACAGGAAGCCGGCTCCCCGTAGTGCGTCCCTTAGCTCCTTGCGGCGGGCGAAAGCTGCCTCAAGCTCGTTTTCGGCGATCTCTAGCCGTGCCAGTGTTCCATTCGCGTGCGCACGCACGCGGAACTCACGGAGTCCCGCCGTGCGGCAGGCGTCCTCAGCGATCTCGATGCGTGACAGCACCTCTTCGCTGACTTCATCACCGTAGGCAACACGGGAGGACAGGCAAGCGGCCGCGGGTTTCGTGGCTGTGGACAAACCGAGTTCAGAGCTGATGGCGCGTACATCAGCCTTGGTGAGGGACGCATCCACCATTGGAAACACGGAACCGCGCTGCGCCGCCGCAGCCTGGCCAGGACGGTGGTCACCAAGATCATCCAAATTCGTTCCTAGAGCCATCCGGGCACCCATGAGGTTTGCCAGCGGAACCAGGGCGTCAAAGAGTGCGCTTTTGCAGTGGAAGCAGCGGTTGCCGTCATTGGCGACGTACTGTTCATTGTCCAATTCGTCTGTGCAGACCTCAACGTGAGTGATTCCCTGCTCACGGGCAAATTTCTTCGCTGCCCGTCGCTCGGACGTGGGTAGACTGGCCGACACTGCGGTGACCGCAACAGCTCGATCACCCAGCACCTGATGTGCGACGGTTGCAAGTAATGCCGAGTCGGCTCCGCCGGAGAACGCCACGATGAGCTTGTCCTCCTGAGCCAGTCGCTCCTTCAGTCGATCGAGCAAAACACTCATTGTTGCGTCTCCTCAGAGAGATAGGGAATGGTTTGAGGACCCTCTGGAAGCACACAGATACGGGCGTGGGGGCCCACAGCCTTCAGCTCGTCGGCTACAGCCTGGGCAATGTCTTCGACAAGGAAGAGATGGGCAGTTCGTAATTGCTCATCGGTGAGGTACGTCGTGTGCATGCCGACGCGGGCGGTAGCGAGAACCCGGGCGAGAACCTGTACCTGCCACTGGTCAGGAACGGTTTCGGTCCGCTCTGAGATGGTGCGAAGAAGATCAGCGGGCGTGGGCGCGGAGGCCAGGACTTCGCGGAAAGAGCCATGATCGGGGAACCCATCGCTGCACTCAGCGGCGCAGATGATGAGTCCGCCAGGCTTGACGATCGTTGCCGCCGCCGTCATGCCCTTGACTGATTGGTAAACGTTCTGATCAAGGGGGAACCCTGCATTCGTCGTGATGACGATGTCGTACTTCTGCGGTACCGGCCGCATGGAAACCTCGCGGACGAGCTGGCGAGCCGCAGCGTGCATGGGAAGTAGTTCGCCGCCGAACGCCTGAACGACTTTCTGTTCTCGATTCAGGACGACGTCGAACGCGAAGTCCACGCCGGTTTGAGAGGCGATCGCGCGGATGTCGTCGTGGACGGGGTTTCCCTCACAGACGGCCCAGGTAGCTTGGGGACTTCCGATCCTTTCTGCATTGTGCAGCGTGAGGACCGTTTCCAAACCTGCTAGCCCCGGAGCCACGAGTTTGGGGCCTCCGCTGAAACCCGCGAAGAAATGGGGTTCCACGAAGCCCGTTGTAATTTTGACATCTGCCTCGACCCAGTGGCGGTTGAGCCATACCGGCACGCCCTCACCATAAGTTCCGAGCCATGCCAACTCATTAGGGTCGCGGCCGTCGTGGTTGATGACACGCATGGTATCGGCAAGATCATCACCAATCATGCCGCGGATCTCTTCGTCGGTATTGCCCCGGTGGGTACCGGTGGCAACCAGAAGCACGAAATCCTCACGGGTAGCTATTCCCTCGAGCTCCTCAAGCAACGCACGGATCATTAGTTCCCGTGGCTGAGGGCGTGTGGAGTCGCACATGGAGACAGCGATGGTCTGGCCAGGCCGGACCACATCACGCAGCGGGGGACCGGCGACGGGATTCGCGAGGGCGGCGCGAAGTGTGGCAGGTATGTCGTTTGCCGCTGCCTGTTGAAGCGGAGTGACTACTGTAGTGCGGTCGGCTGGCAACTCAACCGTAAGGCCCGTCTTGCCGTAGGCGATTTCCACTGCAATCGATGTCGTATCGGTTTCCTGCATGCTATTACTCCTGTGCTGCTCGAGATCTGCCCACTGGCGTACCCTGCGCATTGAACACGATCAAATAAAACTGGTTGCGCGCAAATCAGGCTCGTTGTGGGATGTGGATAAGGCACAAAGCTCACACGTTTCCCGTTGCCTTGGTCTGCGATCAGCTTGGCCATATATCAGAGGACTTTGTCCGGCATAGCTGCAGCATCGTGAAAGAATGCGGCCCACGGCATCGATTAGCAGTCTATGCAGCGGGATCAAACAACTCTTCTGTGATGTTGGGGCAACCGCAACTCTACCTCTCCATCTGCTAACCCCCACAAACTCATTACATCGTACCTACCCCGGTGAATTAGGTTGGGGGGACCGCGGCTGTTCTAGCGGTTCTGAGTGGCGATCTTGGCCGTAGCCTGAACAACCCACCGACCTGGAGAGGCCATAGCTTCTGCAGCGCTTCCGGCTAACTCCAACAACGAACAGCTGCTCGTGAATCCGGAAACCGGTCCCTCTATTTGCCCCGCTACCAGTGCGGCTGGAATGCCCTGGAGGGCGGCGAGCCGGAGTATGTAGGAAGGAACCTTTCCGGCCGCGCTTTGCCGATCGAAGCGACCCTCTCCTGTGATCACCATATCGGCCGAGGAAATTATGCCCGGAAGGCCTAGAGCGTCTCCCACAGCCTGTGATCCGGCGGCTATCTGCGCTCCCCATAGGAGGAGTCCGTAGGCCATTCCACCAGCGGCTCCGGCGCCGGGTGTGACAGCGAGCTTCGCAGCGCCCTGGTTATGCTGGGAAACTGCATGAACAAGTTGCTGGAGGGCGTTGTCGAGAAAAGATATGTCCTTTTCGGTCGCGCCTTTCTGAGGACCGAATACTCGGGCTGCCCCAAGATCCCCACACAGCGGATTGGTGACGTCGCACAGAACCTCAACCCCATTTGGAGGCAGATCAAGCAACGACTCTAAGTCGACGTCCATGCAGTGGGACAAACCCGCTCCACCGTCCGCTATTTCCTCTCCGTTCTCGTCGCGGAACACTGCGCCGAGCTCCCGAAGGGCTCCGACGCCGCCATCAGTAGAGCAGCTTCCGCCCACTGCGAGGATCATTCCGTTCACGCCAGCAGCGTGGGCAGCGCGAATGGCCTGACCAAACCCGCGTGTGTGCGCTCCCAACGGATCCGGGGTCCCAATGAGAGTAATGCCGCTTGTCGAAGCGAGTTCTATAACCGCGCGGCCGTCGGGTAGCAGAAGCCACTCAGTCTGAACGTTCCGGTTATCTGGACCCTGCACGGTAATCGGGCATCGTTTGGCGGTTGGGTAGGCGAATGCAAATGCCTCCAATGTGCCTTCGCCTCCGTCAGCCATGGGTGCCAATGTGACATGGTCCTGCGGCCGTTCCGCGGCCCATCCCTTACGCATTGCTGCGGCGACGTCCCTGGCATCCATGGTGCCTTTGAATGAATCGGGAGCCATAACCACCCGGTGGCTCTTCGAATGCAGTGAATCGAACATAGTCATCAAGCTTCCCTCGCGTCTCGCGGCAGGTTGAGCGTTCGGGGGCGAAGAAATCTACGTAAATCAATGTACATTATGTGTTTTCTCCTGAAAAGGAGCCCGCCTGTTGGGGCCTGGCGAGACTAGTGAGTGTGCCGATTTCATTCCAGTCCTAAATAAAGTAAAACCCTGGAACTATTCAAGCGCCGATTGTAGGTGTTGCGTGGCTTCAGTGATGTGTTGGTCCATCGCGGCAGCCGCAGCATCGGGATCTGCGGCATTGATTGCCTCCAGAATGCGCTCATGCTGGTGGAGGATTTCGCTTTGATTCTCGGCAAAACTGATCACGCGAACAATCCACGCCTGCAAAAGCGACTTTATGCTTTCTAGTGTTGACGACAGAACAGAGTTATGGGCGGCGCGTGCGATAGCCAGATGAAACTGAGAATCGGCATCCGCAAACTCAGTTGCCTTTGCGGCATATCTCATCCGACTCAATTCGAATCCGATCAGATGCCGATCCTCGGGCGTGCTGCGTTCTGCGGCAAGACGGACAAGGATATTCTCCAAGTAGCTCCGCGCCTCGATGAGCTGGTGAGCTTCGTTGGTGTCGAGGAGAAGGCCCCAGGAAATCACCTTTGGCAATAAGCTCGCAGGGCTTGATGAAAGATAGGTGCCGTCTCCCTGCCTGATGCTGATAAACCCCAAGACATCCAGACATTTGAGCGCTTCACGAAGTTGTGAGCGTCCTATTCCTAGCATCTCGGCGAGGTGACGTTCGGGTGGCAGTTTGTCTCCTTGGGCGAGACCGGATTCGGTCGCTCCCCGGATGATGCTTTGCACGATGTCAGCTACGGATTGCGTCCCCGTGACTGGTCGAAACTTATGCCACACCTCGAGCGTAGTTTTATGGGAGTTCATCACTGCATCCGTCCTTGCCTGTCGTAAGCAATCAAGTCATTGCTGCTCTGATGCGCCGGAGACGGTGTCGCAGCGGAATGAGCCTGAACTTCCCCGCTATCGGACGGCACTTTCCTCAGGTGCCGGATTTTCCTCAGCTGCCGGCTCCCTATTGCGCCCAAAGTTCCACTCGTCTTCCTGCGCTGGACCAACCCCGCGCCGATCTTGCCAGCGCGAGATGGCTGCGACCAGGAATGGGACGATAATCGCGGTAGCGACAGTCGCCGCCGCGATTTGGGCGGTGGCGACAGCTTCGATACCGGCAAAGCTTGGATCGACAAGCGTAATCGCCGCGGGCGTGGCGATCGCGTTGCCGGCAGTCGTCGACTCCGCAGCGCCAGCGATAAGGTTGCGTGCCGGCTTCGGACGCCGGCGGATGACATGTATAACCCAGAGCACGCCCATGGCCGCACCGCCGGAGAATACGACGGTCATCACTCCAAGCAGGGCGCCGGGGAGTCCTGCCTGCACGAAGGTTCCGAAATCGATACCCGTGCCCACTACGAATCCAATAAACGGGATGGTAAGTGCTTCTCCCGGCTTGAGGAATTCGCGGGCCGTTCCACTCACATTTCCTACAAAGAACCCAATGAACAAGGGAAGCAGGATGCCAATTAGCATCTCGATAGGGAAGGAAGCGAGTCCGGCTGCCCCAAGGGCGATCATGGTGAAGAACGGACCGTCATTCATTGCAACGACTGAGATGGCACCGCGGTCGCTGGCATTGCCAAACTGCTTGGTTAGTGCGACGTAAAGAGCTGAGTTTGAATTCGTCATTGCCGCGATGATCGCGAGTGGAAGCAACCCGAAAAGCGTTCCCCCGGGCGCGAGGAAGGCAACGCCAAGCCCAATGGCGATACCAATTCCCACCTTGCCGATAAGGATAGCGAAGCCCTTTTCGAGCGTTACCGGCGCCGTGCGGAGATCGAGTTGGGCTCCGAGGCAAAAGAAGAAGAGTGCAAGGAGCGCGCCCGTGCCGTCTCGGAACAGAGCAGTGGTAAAGCTACCAATATCCAGTAGTTCAGGAAGGAAAGTGTTGATGAGTGCGCCAAGGAACAGCGGAATGATCATTGCAGCGCCTGGAATCTTTCCCAGAACGCGCCCCACGCCCTGGAGCCCACCGCGAGAGCTATGAGACTTAGCCATTTTGTTTTGCCTTTGAATCGGGTCAGCTTCCTGACGTGAGTGTGCCGCAGGGTTAGTGCCGCCCATGACTACGCAAGACTCTATGATCTGCATCACGATTGGTCAACCGGTCGATGTTTATCAGTTGTCGAATGAAGATCCGCGCAAGGCTGTTGGGGCCGTTGGGGTAATAGCAGGCAGGGCACCGATCATTGAATTCACGGGCATTGAATTCTGCTCCTGATTCGAGCCATGCCGGCCGGCCTGCTCCTGCTCGCCATGGAAAGGTTGATGAATAACCAACTGTCGGGCGCATCTCCGCGAGTTGGTCGTTTTCGGTGAGTCAGAGTCCCATGGAAAGGTCCCGCGCCACCTAGGTGGGTCGAGGGCGGCCGGTCAAGTGTTCTGGAGATTCTTTGGGATCATGTAGCCGGTGAAAGCGAATGGGGGTGCTCGGGGCAAGCAGCTAGTCATCCCACCACGCCCTTGACGTGACCCGCACCACATGTGACCCTGATCATATACGATTTCGTACTTGATGCAGGAGAGACATGGGCAACGACGCCACGAAGGACACGCTGAAGCAGGCCGGCAAGGTCATCGCCGTCCACATCAACTACCCCTCGCGGGCAGCAGAACGCGGACGCACCCCGGAACAGCCCTCGTACTTTCTCATGCCCAGTTCCTCCCTGGCCCTGACCGGCGGCAGCGTGGAACGCCCCGCCGGCTGCGAACTCCTCGGCTTCGAAGGCGAAATCGCCCTCATCATCGGCAAGACCGCCCGCCGCGTGAGCATCGAAGACGCCTGGAGCTACGTCGGGGGAGTGACCGCCAGCAACGACCTGGGCGTGTACGACCTGCGCTGGGCAGACAAAGGCTCCAACCTCCGCTCCAAGGGCGGCGACGGCTTCACCCCCGTGGGCCCGCACATCCTCAACGCGGCCGACGTCGACCCCGCGGCCCTGCGCATCCGCACCTGGGTCAACGGGGAACTCGCGCAGGATGACACCACCGCAGACCTGCTCTTCCCCTTTAGTCAGCTGGTCGCCGACCTCTCCCAGCTGCTCACCCTGGAACCGGGCGACCTGATCCTCACCGGCACCCCTGCCGGCGCCTCCGTGGCCGTCCCCGGTGACCGCCTCGAAGTTGAAGTGGACGTCCCCGGCGCGGATAAAACCACCGGCCGGCTCGCCACCACCGTCACCGACGGCATCACGCCGCTGGCCTCCTTCGGCGCGCAGCCGAAGATCGACGACAAGCAGCGCGAAGAAGCTTGGGGCTCCGCGGAAAAGGCCGGCCTCGCCCCGCAGCAGGAAACGCAGGAGGAGCAGGCCAAAATCCTTCCCCCGGAACTCAAGGCGAAGCTCGAATCCGTCGCGACGGCCACCCTGTCCTCCCAGATGCGCGCCCGCGGCCTGAACAACGTCTCGATCGACGGCCTCACCGGCACCCGCCCCGGCCGCAAGGTGGTCGGCACCGCCCGCACCCTGCGCTTCGTGCCCAACCGTGAGGACCTCTTCAAGACCCACGGCGGCGGCTACAACGCGCAGAAACGCGCCATCGACTCCGTCGGCGACGGCGAAATCCTGGTCATGGAAGCCCGCGGCGAAAAGGGCACCGGCACCCTGGGCGACATCCTCGCCCTGCGCGCCAAGCACAACGGCGCCGCCGCCATCATCACCGACGGCGGCGTCCGCGACTACTCCACCGTCGCCGGCATTGACCTGCCCGTCTACTGCGCCACCCCGCACCCCGCCGTGCTTGGCCGTAAACACGTCCCCTGGGACACCGACATCACCATCGCCTGCGGCGGCGCCACCGTGCAGCCCGGCGACATCATCGTGGCCGACGACGACGGCATCCTCGTCATCCCGCCGGCCCTCGCCGAGGAGCTGGTGGAGGCGTGCCTGAAGCAGGAACACCAGGAAGAGTTCATCGCACAAATGGTGAAGGCCGGCCACGGCGTGGACGGGCTCTACCCTATGAACGCCGCCTGGAAGGAAAAGTACGAGGCCTGGGCAGCGGAACAGGCATGAGCAGCGTGAGCCGGACGGCGAGCAGCACCGGGCAAGCCGCCAGCACAGCCACCGCCACCGGCTCCAAGTCGGAGCAGGCCTATGCCCAGCTGAAGGACGGCATCCTCGGCGGCGAACTGAGCCCGGGCTACCGCCTGGTGCTCAGCAGCATCGCTACCGAGATGGGCTGCAGCGTGGTCCCCGTCCGCGAAGCCATCCGCCGGCTCGAAGCCGAAGGGCTGGTGCACTTTGTCCGCAACGTCGGCGCCACCGTGGCCGGCATCGACCCGGACCAGTACCTGCACACCATGCAGACCCTCAGCATCATCGAAGGCGCCGCCACCGCCTTGGCCGCCCCGGACATCAGCGCCGAGGAACTGGCGAAGGCCCGGGACCTCAACAACCAGATGCGCGAGGTCCTGAACAACTTCGACCCGGTCCGCTTCACCGCCCTGAATACCGAGTTCCACGCCCTGCTCTACGCCCGCTGCCCCAATCCGCACATCCTCGACCTGGTCCACCGCGGCTGGAACCGGCTGGGCCGCATGCGCTCCTCCGTCTTCCGGTACGTCCCGGACCGGGCGCACGCCTCGGTGCAGGAACACGAGGCGCTGCTGGGCCTGATCGAGGCACACGCCCCGGCCCCCGACGTCGAGCACGCCGCCCGCGCGCACCGCACCAACACGCTCAACGCCTTCCTGGCCCAAAGCCACCAGCCGCCCTCCCCGATCTAACGCAAACGACGAAAGAGGAACACCCCATGCCGACGCACTTCGTCCCCGAAAACCTGCCCACCCACATCCAGCACTTCATCAACGGCAAGTTCGTGGACTCCGCCAGCGGCGCCACCTTCGACGTGCTGGATCCGGTCACCAACAAGACCTACGCCACCGCCGCCGCCGGGCAGAAGGAAGACATCGACGCCGCCGTCGCCGCCGCCCGCGAAGCCTTCGTGAACGGTCCCTGGCCGAAAATGAAGCCGCGCGAACGCGCCCGCATCCTCAACAAGATTGCCGACGCCGTGGAGGCCCAGGAAGAACGCCTGGCTGAAATGGAAACCTTCGACACCGGCCTGCCCATCACCCAGGCCAAGGGCCAGGCCCTGCGCGCAGCGGAGAACTTCCGCTTCTTCGCGGACCTGATCGTGGCCCAGTTCGACGACGCCATGAAGGTCCCCGGCGCCCAGATCAACTACGTGAACCGCAAGCCGATCGGCGTCGCCGGGCTCATCACCCCGTGGAACACCCCGTTTATGCTCGAGTCCTGGAAGCTCGCCCCGGCCCTGGCCACCGGCAACACCGTGGTGCTCAAGCCGGCCGAATTCACTCCGCTTTCCGCCTCGCTCTGGGCCGACATCTTCACGGACGCCGGCGTCCCCGCCGGGGTGTTCAACCTCGTCAACGGCCTGGGCGAGGAAGCCGGCGACGCCCTGGTGAAGCACCCGCAGGTCCCGCTGATCTCCTTCACCGGCGAAACCACCACCGGGCAGACCATCTTCCGCAACGCCGCGGAAAACCTGAAGGGCCTGTCCATGGAGCTCGGCGGCAAGAGCCCCTGCGTCATCTTCGCCGACGCCGACCTGAACGCCGCGATCGACTCCGCCCTGTTCGGCGTCTTCTCCCTCAACGGGGAACGCTGCACCGCCGGCTCCCGCATCCTGGTCGAACGCCCGGTCTACGACGAATTCTGCGACCGCTTCGCCGCCCGCGCCAAGACCATCGTCGTCGGCGACCCGCACGATCCGAAGACCCAGGTCGGCGCCCTGGTGCACCCGGAGCACTTCGACAAGGTCGCCTCCTACGTGGAAATCGGCAAGACCGAAGGCCGCCTGCTCGCCGGCGGCGGACGCCCCGAAGGACTCGAAGAAGGCAACTACATCGCACCTACCGTCTTCGCCGACGTCGCCCCCGATGCCCGCATCTTCCAGGAGGAGATCTTCGGCCCCGTCGTCGCCATCACCCCGTTCGACACCGAAGCCCAGGCCCTGGAACTGGCCAACAACACCAAGTACGGCCTGGCCGCCTACATCTGGACGCAGGACCTCACCCGCGCGCACAACTTCGCGCAGAACACCGAGGCCGGGATGGTCTGGCTCAACAGCCACAACGTCCGCGACCTGCGCACCCCGTTCGGCGGCGTGAAGGCCTCCGGCCTGGGCCACGAGGGCGGTTACCGCTCCATCGACTTCTACACCGACCAGCAGGCCGTGCACATTTCCCTGGGCACGGTCCACACGCCCAAGTTCGGGACCGACGACGCCGCCAAGGTCGACGGCTAAGCCCTCCCCGACACTTCCCCGCCTTTTGCAAAGGAGCAAAACCATGGAGATCGAAAACCGCATTCCCACCCCCAGCATCGCCCCGCCGGACATTGTCCGCTGCGCCTACACGGACCTGGTGGTCACCGATCTGGAACGGTCCCGGAAGTTTTACGTGGACGTCCTCGGCCTGCATGTCACCGAAGAGGACGAGAACGCCATCTACCTGCGCTCCCTCGAGGAGTTCATCCACCACAACCTGGTGCTGCGCAAGGGACCGATGGCCGCCGTCGCCGCCCTGGCCTACCGCGTCCGCACCCCCGAAGACGTGGACGTGGCCGAGGCGTACTACCAGGAACTGGGCTGCCGCACCGAACGCCGGCAGGACGGCTTCACCAAGGGCATCGGCGACTCCGTGCGCGTGGAGGACCCGCTGGGCTTCCCCTACGAGTTCTTCTACGAAACCGAGCACGTGGAACGCCTCACCCAGCGCTACGACCTCTACTCCGCCGGGGAACTGGTCCGCCTGGACCACTTCAACCAGGTCACCCCGGACGTGCCCCGCGGCCGCGCCTACCTGGAGGACCTGGGCTTCCGCGTCTCCGAGGACATCAAGGATTCCGACGGCGTCACCTACGCCGCCTGGATGCACCGCAAGCACACCGTCCACGACACCGCGCTGACCGGCGGCGACGGCCCGCGCATGCACCACATGGCCTTCGCCACGCACGAAAAGCACAACATCATCCAGATCTGCGACAAGATGGGCGCCCTGCGCATCTCCGACCGGATCGAACGCGGCCCCGGCCGGCACGGCGTCTCCAACGCCTTCTACCTCTACATCCTCGACCCGGACGACCACCGCATCGAGATCTACACGCAGGACTACTACACCGGCGATCCGGACAACCCCACCATCACCTGGGACGTCCACGACAACCAGCGCCGCGACTGGTGGGGCAACCCCGTGGTCCCGTCCTGGTACACCGAGGCCTCCCTGGTGCTGGACCTGGACGGCAACCCGCAGCCGCTCACCGCCCGCACCGAAACCTCCGAAATGGCGGTCACCATCGGCGCGGACGGCTTCTCCTACACCCGTCCCGACGACGACGGCGGCGGCTCCGCGGGCGAAGCCGCGCAGGGCTTCAAGATCGGCACCCAGCTCTAGACCGCCCGACGACGGCGCCAGCCCCGCGTCGTCGTCGTCGCACCCTCCAACTCGCTGCACCCTCTGAACCCAAAGGAATCGCCGTGTTAGATAAACAGACCCTCCGGGCGGTGGCCGATGAGCTGCTCGAAGCCCAGCGCACCCGCACCCCGGTGCCGCGCCTGACCGCGCGCTACCCGGACATGACCATCGAGGACTCCTACGCGGTGCAGAACCTGTGGCGGGAACGGCTGATCGCCTCCGGGCGGTCCCTGGCCGGGCACAAGATCGGCCTCACCTCCAAGGCCATGCAGGCCGCGACCGGCATCACCGAACCCGACTACGGCGTCATTCTCGATGACATGGTGCTGGAAAACGGCTGCACCCTGGAGTGGGACCGCTACACGCATCCGCGGGTGGAGGTGGAGCTGGCGTTCGTGCTGGGCAAGCCGCTCTCCGGGCCGAACTGCACGCTGTTCGACGTCCTGGATGCCACGGACTACGTGGTGCCCGCACTGGAAATCCTGGACTCCCGGATCGAGATGGAGGGCCGGACCATCGTGGACACCATCGCGGACAACGCGGCGATGGGCGCCATGGTGGTGGGCGGAAACCCGGTGAAGCCTGCCGACGTGGACCTGCGCTGGGTGTCGGCGCTGCTGTACCGCAACCAGGGCATCGAGGAAACCGGTGTGGCCGCCGGGGTGCTCAACCATCCGGCGGCGGGCGTGTACTGGCTGGCGAACAAGCTTGCCGTGCACGGCACTTCGCTGGAGGCCGGGGAAATCATCCTCGCCGGCTCCTTCACCCGCCCGATGTGGGTATACAAGGGCGACACCGTCTTTGCCGACTACGGACCGTTGGGAACCATCACATGCCGCTTCGAGTAGAGGAAACCTTCGCCGCCCGGCTGGCCGGCGGCGGCCGGCAGACCGGTATGTGGGTCTGTTCCGGCAGCCCGCTGGTCGCCGAAATCTGTGCCGGGTCAGGCCTGGACTGGCTGCTGATCGACGCCGAGCACAGTCCCAACGGGCTGGAATCCCTGCTCGCCCAGCTGCAGGCGGTGCACGGTTATCCGGTCACTGCTGTGGTGCGTCCGCCGTCCGGGGATGCGGTGCTGCTCAAGCAGTACCTGGACCTGGGGGCGCAGAACCTGCTGATTCCCATGGTCGACACCCCGGAACAGGCCGCCGACCTGGTCCGGGGTGTACGGTATCCGCCGCTCGGTATCCGCGGGGTGGGCAGTGCACTGGCCCGCGCGTCGCGCTGGAACCGGATCGAGGGGTACCTCGAGCACGCCGCGGAGTCCGTGACGCTGCTGGTGCAGATCGAGACCGCCGCCGCCGTCGAAAACGTGGAGGCGATTGCCGCCGTCGACGGGGTGGACGGGCTGTTCATCGGGCCGGCGGACCTCGCCGCGTCCATGGGCCATCTCGGCCAGCAGGAGCATCCCGACGTGATTGCCGCCGTCGAGCACTGCATCCGGGCGGTGAAGGCGGCCGGGAAACCGGTGGGCGTGAATGCCTTTGCCGAGGCCACCGCCCGCCGCTATATCAAGGCCGGTGTGGACTTCATCCTGGTGGGGGCCGACGTCGCCCTGCTGGCCCGGGGCAGCGAGGCCCTGGCAGCGAAGTTCATTTCATCTGCGGACGACGGCGCCCGGGCGAGTTACTGATTTCCACTGTTTCACCGTCCGGCACCGCCGTAGCCGCTGAGAGCCGGCGACCGCTGGAAATCGAAACTGCACAAATTACCGTTTTCCGTCCGAAAATCGGTAATTTGTGCAGTTTCGATCGCCGCAGGCGCACGGCGTCCCACGAATTGGTGCTGGTGGGGCTGTTGTTTTCACATCAGGCAACATCCGCACCATTTCGGGGGATGCTGTGTCGGCGGACGGACCTCCGGCTGCAGCGCGACCGGTTTGGGAAGTATCTCCGCGCTAGGGCGCTTCCACCGTGGAAGCCTCCTGCGGCAGCATGTTCTCGCGGGGAAGGAACGTGCGTCCGTGGGCGGGCTTCTCGCCGAAGGACCGGAACACCAGCGGCAGCCCGCGGGCGGTCCACGGATCGGCCCCGTCCATGGCCTGCACATGCACGTGGGGCTGCGTGGAGTTGCCGGAGTTTCCGCAGTCCCCGATGTGCTGGCCCTCGTCGACGTGTTCGCCGGTGCCAACCCGGATCGACCCGGACCGCAGGTGCATCACCCCAACCACTGCGCCGCCGTCGGCCGTTGCGATGAGGATGTAATTCCCGGCAATCGCACCGGCGCCCTGCCGCAGCCGGCCCTGCTGCCCCAGCATGTACGGCACCAGCGCCAGCTGCGACCGGCGGGCTTCGTGGTCGTCTTCGCCGTCGTGCACGATGACCACCTGCCCGCTGACCGGAGCCAGGACCGGACGCCCGAAGGCGAAGAACAGCTCCGGCGGCTCGGTGCCCAACGCGGTGCGCCAGCTGACCGTGGGGGCCGACCGTCCGGCGTCGTCCACGCCCACAAAATCGATGGCGTAGGTGGTGGCGAGCAGATGCGTGCCGTGGCTGGGCACCCGGCGCAGGGGGCTGTTCTGCACCTTCCATTTCCCCGTGAAGGGGAGGGAGACCTCCAGCGGGGCGTCGGGGACGTCCATCATGGTTCCCTTTATAGGCACCTAGCCCCTCGTGCACGATGACTTGCGCCGGTTCGGGTTCGAGAAGGGCGAGGAGACTGCCGCCGGCGCGGGTTCGGACCTAACCTGAAAGTGCACCGAGGGTGCGGGCTGGTCGGCACCGTAACTCCTGGGCAGCTTCTCCGGCATAGGTCCACCGAACAGGCGAAGCACCGCCAGGGCTTCGCCAAAACAGGGAGCATCAATATGTGCACAGGCATCAGGTTCTCGGACGGCAGCGGCAACCTCTATTTCGCCCGCAACCTCGACTGGACGTCTGACTTCGGGGAGCGGGTGGTGGTGACGCCCACCGGGTACACCACCAAATCACCCTTCGGGGCGGTGCCGAAGATCCAGCATGCGGTCATCGGCATGGGCATTGTCCAGGAAGACACGCCGCTGTACTTCGACTGCGGCAATGAGGCAGGCCTGGCCGTCGGCGGCCTTAACTTTCCGGGGTACGCGGAGTACGCACCGGCACCGGTCGACGGCGCGACGAATGTGGCCGCATTCGAGTTCCCGCTCTGGGTGGCCTCCCAGTTCAGCACCGTCGACGAGGTCGAGGCGGCCCTGGACACAGTTGTCATTGTGGACCGGCCGATCAACGAAAAGTACCCGAGCTCGTTGCTGCACTGGTTGATCGGCGACTCGACGCGCGCCATCGTCGTGGAGTACACGAGCGACGGTATGCACGTCTTTCACGACGACGTCGACGTCCTGGCAAACCAGCCCGGCTTCGCCTGGCACCACGAGAACCTGCGCAACTACCTCAATGCCTCGCCGGATTTCCCCGAGGAGGTCGTGCTCAATCAGGCGCACCTGGCCCCGTTCGGCTCGGGGTCGCTGATGCGGGGGATCCCCGGCGACTACTACTCGCCGTCGCGGTTTGTCCGCGCGGCCTACGTCCACGCGCACTACCCGCCCAAGACGACCGAAGAGGAGAACGTCAGCCGCGCGTTCCACACGCTGCAGCAGGTCGCGATGGTGGAGGGAAGCGCGGCCATGGGCTCGGGCGAGTTTGAGAAGACCACCTACACCGGGCTCTTCTCATCCCTGACGATGACCTACTACTGGAACACGTACGACGACCCGGCGATCCAGAGCGTCGCGCTGGCCGACCACGGGGCAGATAAAACGGAGCTGGTGGTGGTCTAGCTTTCTGCCTGCACCGCCTGTAGACCAATGGAGCCTGCCAAGCCGAATCTCGCCAGTATCCTCAGCGATAGCGCAGCCCGCTCACCGGACAGTCCCGCGCTGAGGATCGGCGACAGCGTGATGACTTACGCGGCGCTGGTTGAATTGAGTGCCCGTGCCGCCGGTTCACTTGCAGCCCTCGGCATCGGCTCCGGTGACCGGGTGGGGTTCCTATTGCCGAGGGCAACATCTACGTTGTCGGTCGTGTGGAGGACTGACGGTCCGGCACCTCAAAACTTCTGCCGGCGAGTATGGCAACGTGCCTGATTCCGTCTCTCGGCATACTAGGTGGCATGAGCACACACCAGGAAGAAGCGAAAAAGCGTTTGGGAAGTCTGATCACGGAGGCGTACAAGGCAGCAGGGGAAACCAGGCTGTCTCTGTCGGATGCGGTGGGGCTGTCGGCGCGATCTCTGTATGCAATTGAGACGGGGCAGGCGATTCCGCGCAAGGGGTCGCAGGAGAGGATCGAGAAGTTCTTTGACTGGAGGCCGGGCGCCATTGGGGAGCTGCTTAAGGGTGTTCGTGGTGTGAACTTGGAGCAGATAACGCAGAAGACGATGCGGACTGAGACCGCACCGAAGAAAGTGCCTGAGATGCGGGCTGATCTGGATGAGACGGCACGGCGAATCCAGGAGGACGCGAAGGCTCTGTCTGATCGACTAAGGGAGCGCGACCGGACCATTGAGTCGTTAGAAGCGGAACTCAAGCAGGAGCGAAACCGGACGAACAAACTGCAGGAGGATTTGCACACCGCGGTCGAAGCGTTGAGGGCTCAGCAAAACGGCGAGGCGGTCGGTGATGAGGTGCGATCCGGCATCGTCCACTAACGGGGGTCCATATGTACCCGATGGACCCGGGGGCGGGGTACCCGGAACCCGCTGTCCCGTGTAGATTACTTCGCATGCGAAATAATAGTGTGGCAGCAGTCACGTCCGAACGAATCAGCATCCCCGTCCCTGCGGGCGGTGCGCTCGCCGGCACCGTGCGCCTGCCGGCCGACGACGCGCCCCGCGCCGCCGTCGTCATCCACCCCGCCACGGCGGTGGCCGAGCGCCTCTACACCGGCTTCAGCGAATACCTGGCCGAAAACGGGTACGCGGTCCTGACCTACGACTACCGCGGAACCGGTGCCTCCGGCAGTCCGAAGGCCAACCGGAAGCTGCGGATGCGCGACTGGATGGCCCAGGACGTTCCGGCCGCCGCGGAGTGGATGGCCGCGCGGTTCCCGGAGCTGCCGCGCCTGGCCGTCGGGCACAGCATCGGCGGCCATGCGATGGCCCTGGACAACGGCACCGACGGACTGCTGGGCTTCGTGGCCGTGGCCTCGCACGCCGGTGTCACCCGAGCCATCCAGGATCCGAAGGAACGGCTGCGCGTGGGACTGGTCCTGCGGGTCCTCGGCCCGGCCACCAGCCGGCTGCTCGGCGCAGTGCCGGGCCGGAAAATGGGCCTGGGGGAGGACATGCCCGGCGGCGCCATGCTCGAGTGGAGCAAGTGGTCCCGACGGCCCAACTACTTCTTCGACGACCCGAGCATGGACGCCGCCGAACGCGCGGCCCGGGTCAAGACCGAGGTGCTGTCCATCGGCTTCACCGACGACCTCTGGGCCACGCCGGGACAGATCAACGCCATCTACAGCCGGCTCACCAACGCCCCGCTGGAGCGGCGCACCTACTCGCCCGACGACGCCGGGGTACCCTCGATCGGGCACATGGGCTTCTTCCGGCGCGGCGTCAAGGACAAGCTGTGGCCCGAGATCCTCGCCTGGCTGGACGGACGGATCGCGAACCGGACATGACCGCGCCCGACGACGCCGGCGGGATGGGCGACGGCGGCGGGCTGGGCGACGCCGGCCGGCGGCGTCCGCCGCGACTGGTCTTCCTGACGCTGACCGCCGAGCGGAGGCTGCGGCGGTGGATCGGACGCCGGGGCGAGGACCGCGGCCTCAGCGCGGCAGCCTCCGGGGTGCTGCTGTATCTGGCTACCCGTCCCGGCGCGAGCACCGGCGAGGTGGCCGAAGCCGTGGACGCCTCGCCGGCCGGGCTAAGCGGGCTGCTGTCCCGGCTGGAGAAAGCCGGGCTCGTCACCCGGGCACCTGATCCGGCCGACCGCCGCACCATCCGGGTGAACCTGACCGCCGACGGGAAGGCTGCGCTCGGCGTCGTCCAATCCGCCCTGGGCGAGCTGAACGGAAAGATCACCGACGGGTTCAGTGCCCCGGAGCTGGCCGTTGTTGCGCGCTGGCTAGAGCACGTGGCGCGAGTGCTGGATTAGTCCGGATCCGCGAGGGAACCCCGCCGTCCGCAGCGTCCTGGGCAAGCCGGATCGTCGCCTTCCAGCCCCACACCGACGTTGCCAGGCCCCCATAGCCAAGGCTGTACCAGCGCTCTTGCCCTTCATCGTTCGGTTCTGCATTCCCGATCACCTGCAGGTGGCCTTCAGTGAAGATTTCGATCCGGGTCAATGCTCGTTCAAGCGGGACGAGTCCCGTCACCTCGGCGGTGCCGGGCGCCGATCCGCCGCGCCAAGGCAGCAGGGCAATGATGAAATTCGTGCGCACCCGAGGCTCAAGTTCCACAACCTGCAGGCACGCCCAATTGCCGGACGAGCCCTGCACCGGGACCAGGTCACCGACCATGAGGGAGGTGGCGGAAGTCGGGGAGAAAGGGAACGCTCTGGGTTTCATTGGAGGCCTCGAGGTGATCCGGCTCAGACCGTTCCCCGGCGGAAGCCCCGGTAGCCAAGTGCCGCAGCGAGGCCGAGCCAAATGGCACCGGAAACGTAGTCGAACCATTCGGCCGCATTTCCGAAAGCGAGTATTGCGAACATCAACATGGCGACCGCACCACAGAAATACATGATGGCGTCACTTGAGCGGTTGTCGGATTCAGTGCCCCCGGGAATTGTCATGCTCGGAAGAATACCTTGCTGCCCATGGTCGGCTGGCAGGTCAGGGGTTCGATTCCCCTGAGCCTGTTGAACGGAACCGGGGGGAGGCCCCGCTTAGGATGGGCGCATGCGCCAAGACCCGAGCGACTGGACCCCCGTGAGCACCGAGCGCCTGCTGCTGCGCCGGCTCGAACGGGCGGACTACGATGCCGCCATCCGGATCCACACGGACCCCCGGACCAACCGGCACAATCCGCAGACCCCCACCGCGGAATCCGTGGCCAGGTCCCTGCAGGATTTCCTGGACCACTGGGACCGCGAGGGCTTCGGCTACTGGGCGGTGGCTGAACACGAGGCCCCGGACGCGGTCATCGGCTTCACCGGACTGCAGCGCGCCGTGGTGGACGGCCGAACCATGCTTAACCTGTATTACCGCTACGACCCGGCGGCCTGGGGTCGGGGCTACGCGAAAGAGGGAGCAACGGAAGCGGTCCGGCGCGGCCGGAAGCTGCTGCCGGAGCTGCCGATCCTGGCCCGCACGACGACGACGAACACCGGCTCGCGCCGGACCGCCCTGGCCGCCGGCCTGCAGCACTTTCCCGGACTGGACCGGGAGTATGCCGGAGTGCCGGAGATGTACTTGGCCCTGGGCTGGCCAGATGGCGGATACCTGCCCTAGCGGATGGGAAGACTGCGGCCAATCCTGCCTCGGTTCCTGGTTTCCATCCCCGCAGAGTTTCTGGTTAACGGCCGGCCCAAGTGTTCCTTTGCCTGGCCCGCACAGGTGGTTATCCGTTTCGCAAATACGAGGTATCCCAATTAGTCCCTTCCTCACATAGTCCGGCTCCTTCACAGTGGTTGAAACGTGATGTACGTCACGCTTCACTTTGACTGTCAATGGAGACCCGATGAGAAGCATGAAGCCGAGAATGAAAGTCCGGGGCGCACTCAGCGCCTTGCTGATTGCCAGCCTCGCCCTGGCATCCTGCAGTACGGCAACTGCAGAGGATGAACCCGCTGACGCACAATCCGCTTCGGCAGCAACCTCCGGGAGCACCGACGCTTTGGCCGCCGCCTATGAAGGTACGGTCGGCACCCCGCCCACCGAATCGGTTCCAGTCCCCGAAGACCTCACGGCCTGGATTGTCTCCTGCGGACAGTCACAGGTGACCTGCTCGACACCTTCCCAAGCTGCGGCGGATGCGGCGGAAGCCATCGGCTGGCAAAGCAACATCTGTGACGGCCAACTCAATCCCAACGGTTGGGCCAGCTGCATCCGTCAGGGTGTGGGTGCCGACGCGGACGTGATCCTTGTGATGGGCCAGGACTGCTCCAGTTTCCAGGGTCCCCTCGAGGAAGCACGCGCGGCGGGAATTACCACGGTGGGGGTCGGAGCCAACGACTGTGACATCGACGGCGGCGAGCCGCTGTACTCCGGCATAACCAAGAAGCTGGACGGACTGGACAACGAGCAGTGGTGGAACATGGTCGGTAAATTGCAGGCAGACTGGCTGATAGGCCAGACCGACGGCGATCTGAAGCTGCTGGAAGTGACGTTTGCCGACGCCAGGTTCGGACCCTGGATCAGCGACGGCTTGAACGCCGCCCTTGCGGACTGTGACACCTGCGAAGTCGTGGGAACACTGCAGCTGAGCAACCAGGACGCGGCGAGCGGCACCATGGCACAGAAGCTCTCCACCGCCCTGCTCCAGGCGCCGGATGCCAACGCCATCTCCGTGCCGCTGGACGGCTGGTTCCTGGCAGGTCTCTCGCAGGCCATTGTGTCTTCCCAGCGTTCTGACGATCTGGCCGTCATCGGCACCTTCGGTCAACGCAGCAACCTGGACCTGATTGCGGCAGGCGAAGGCCAGGATGCATCCGTTACCTTCAGCCTGGAGTGGGACGGCTGGTCCGGTGTGGACACCGCGCTGAGGCTGATGGCTGATCAGGAGATTGCCGCCTCCGGCGTCGGGCTCCAGGTGGTGGACGCGGAAACCAATATGCCCGCCGACGGCACCTCCTTCACGTACAACCCGGAAATTGATTTCAAGCAGGCGTATCTGGAGGCTTGGGGCAAGTAGTGGCTGCGCATAACGAAAACCGCCGTTCCGTGCCCGCGGCAGCCGGGGGCACGGAACGTGCGGATGACCAAGCGGGGGCCGTTGCCTTGGCCGCACACGGACTGGTGAAGTCATTCGCCGGCGCCAATGCGCTCTCGGGCGTGGACCTGACGGTTACCGCTGGAACCATCCATGCGCTGCTCGGGGGCAACGGGTCGGGCAAATCGACGGTAATCAAATGCCTCGCCGGCGTCTACCAGGCCGATGCAGGCACAATCAGCGTCCACGGCGAAACCCTTCCGGCCCGGCAGGTGACCCCGCGCCGCGCGCGTGCCGCCGGACTGAGGTTTGTTCATCAGGATCTTGGCCTGTTCGATTCCCTGAGCGTGGCGGAGAATTTCGCGTTGGACGCGGGCTTCCCCACCAATGCGCTGCACGGGATCCGTTGGCGGGAATTGCAGAACCGGGTGGATGGGTTGCTTGCGCACTACGCCATTGCGGCCCGGGCAACCGACCGATTGGGTTCGCTGCGGCCCAGCCAAAAAACCATGGTGGCCGTGGCGCGGGCCCTCGCCGACCAGCAGGACAGCGAATACACGCTGCTGCTGGACGAGCCGACGGCGTCTCTGGCTGAGGACGAGTCCAGGGAACTGATGGCGGCACTGCGCTCCCGTGCCAACCACGGGCAGACAATCGTGCTGGTGACGCACCGTTTTCGTGAAATCGAGGAAGTTGCAGACCACGTAACGGTGCTCCGCGACGGCATCGTTGCCGGCGGCGGACCCGTGGCTGATACGTCCATCGCTGCCATCGTTGACATGATGTCGGGCGCCGGTCCCGCCGGCGATGAGGTTGTGCATCGAACTCCGGCGCCGAAGGCCCCGGGAGCCGGCGCGCGAAGCCCCCTCTTTGAAGGCAGGGATCTTTCCAGATACCCGCTGACTGACGTAAACCTTTCGGTGGCATCCGGGGAAATCGTGGGACTGGCCGGGCTGGCAGGTTCAGGCCGCTCTACCGTCCTGCGCGCGATTTTCGGAGACACCGCTCTGACCGGCGGAAGCATGAGCCTGGACGATGCGCCCCATGAACCGTCCTCTCCCGCGGACGCGGTTCGTTCCGGCGTCGTCTTCGTACCGGAAAACCGCCACCGGGACGCAGCCTTCCTGGACCTCGGAGTCCGGGAAAACGCCTCTGCCACCGTCATCGGGCGCTACTGGCGCAGGCTCGTGATGAACCTGCGGATGGAACGTGAGGATACCCACCGGCTGCTGGCCGACCATTCGGTTCGCGCTGACGGAATAGAGATCCCGATCAGCAGGCTCTCCGGCGGCAACCAGCAGAAGGTGATCCTGGCACGCTGGTTGCGGCGAAAACCCCGGCTGCTCCTGCTCGACGAACCAACGCAGGGAGTCGATGTGACCTCCCGCCGGGATATCTACCGGTCGCTGCGGGACATCGCAGCACAAGGGTGCGGAGTGCTGGTGGCCTCCAGCGACCTCGACGAACTCGCCGAGCTGTGCGACCGGATCCTGGTCCTGGTGGAAGGCCGTATCGTCGCGGATCTTGACCCCGCGGACACCGAACGCAGCACGCTTGCCGCCGCCGTGATGGCCGCAAATCACACCATCCACGCCCCCAAGAAGGATCAGAAGACTAATGGATAGCAGTCACGCACCGGCAGGATCCCTCGAGGCCCGGGAGGCCAAAGTTGCCGGCCCGGCCGGGTCGGAAGGCTCCCGGACCCGGCCGCAACGCAGCGCGGGAGGCCGGCTTCTGGGCGCGCACCTGGAACGTTTTGCCCTGCCGCTGCTGCTGGTCCTGATCATCGCCTTCTTCGGCGTTTTCCCGGCCAGCTCCACTGTCTTTCTGAGCGGCGCCAACGTCTCGGTGGTGCTGGCAAACCAGTCCGTCGTTACTCTTGTCGCCCTCGCCCTGATATTTCCCCTTGTCGCAGGGCACTTTGATTTCTCGGTTGGCGGTATCGCGGTCCTGAGCAGCGTAGTCACTGCAGCCTCCATGGCGCATTTTTCGCTGCCGCTGTGGCTGTCCTGCCTGCTCGGAGTGGCAGTAGCTGCCGTTGTGGGAGCGGTAAACGGACTGCTTGTGGCACGGTTTGGGATGAACGCCTTCGTCTCCACCCTCGGCATGGCCACACTTCTGGGCGGACTCATCCAGTGGTACACCGGCGGGCTAGCCATCATCGGCGTGGATCCGGCGTTCACCACGTTCGGCAGCAGCAGCTGGCTGGGCCTGCCGCGGGTGGTGTACGTGGTGGCAGTGCTCGCTTTCCTGGCCTGGTATCTCCTGACGCATACTCCCTTCGGCCGCGCCCTCTACGCCATCGGGTCCAACAATCGGGCCGCCGTCCTGGTGGGCCTGCCGCTGCGCCGGTACACACAGACCGCCTTTTGCCTCTCCGGAACTTTGGCCGGGCTGGCAGGGGTCATCCTTGCGGCACGAACGGGCGGGGCCAATGCGGACAATGGAACCTACCTGCTTTTCCCTGCCTTGGCTGCTGTCTTCCTGGGAGCAACCGCCATATTGCCGGGCCGCTTCAACGTTGTCGGAACCGTGTTCGGAGTGCTGTTCGTGGCGGTCAGCGTCAGCGGCCTGACACTGAGCGGCGCTGCCAACTGGGTGGACCAGGTCTTTAACGGCGTGGCGCTTCTTGTCGCCGTCGGGCTGTCCAGTTATCTCGGCCGGCGCCGTTCGGGCGAAGGGACGTAGTGGAAGGGCAGCTCAACCGCCGCGACGAGAAGAAGGTGAGCCCAGTAGCCGCTCGCCTATGCTGTCCCCCATGAAGTCCATCGATCTGAACCTCCTGCCGACGCTTCAGGCCCTGCTCCAGCTGCGCAATGTCTCGAGGACGGCGGAACACCTGCAGCTGAGTCAGCCGGCTACAAGTGCCGCCCTCTCCCGGCTGCGCCGCTATTTCGACGACGAACTGCTCGTCCGTTCCGGCAGGCACTTCGAGCTCACCCCGCTGGCACAGGACCTGGTCCCGCTGGTGGACGAGGCGCTGCAGGGCCTGGACCGGGTCACCGGCATCCGGAGCAGGTTCGATCCCTTCACCAGCGACCGCGAGTTCACCATTGCAGCGTCGGACTACGCGGCAACGGTGATTCTGGAACCGCTGCGCCGCATCCTGCAGGTTGAGGCACCCGGTGTCAGCGTGAACGTTGTCTCGGGAGATGCGATGCCCCTGCACCAGGCCGATTTCACCCGCTGCGACCTGATGGTCGGACCCACCGGGTACTCCCTGCCCGGGGAGAAAAAAGCGGTCTTCCGGGACAGCTTTGTGGCGGTGGTCGATTCCGGGAACGCCATCCTGCAGGCGGACCCCCTCCGTGCGGAGGACCTGGGCAGGCTCCCGCACGCGGTGGGCAACTTCGGGGCATCCATCAAAACCCCTGCAGACCTCTTCTGGGAGACGCTGGGAATTGAACGCCGGGTCGCCGCGCAGGTATCCGGGTTGCTTGCCCTCCCGCTGCTCGTCGAAGGGACGGACCTGGTGGCGGTGGTTCCGAAAATGCTCGCCCTCAAATCGCAGCGGGGAGCAGGGATTTCGATCATTGAATTTCCTGCGGAAACGGAACCCGTGCTGGTGGAGGCCATGTTCTGGCACCCCAGCCGGGCCCAGGACCCGGCCAGCCTGTGGCTCCGGTCCGTGGTCCAGCGCGCCTGCGCCCAGCGGCACCCGGAGACCAGCGTCGTAACCCGCCTGGCGAAGGTCGGCGGGACACCGCGGCCCTGACGGTTCAGCCCCGCGCCGCCGCGGCGCCGTCGTAACTGCGCGGCAGGCGCTGCCGGGGCCGGGCACGCACCAGGGTGGATGCTTCACGACGGGGTCCCACAGTGTTCGTGATGGTGCCGATGCCCTCCACCGTCATGCTGACGCTGTCCCCTGTCTGCAGGGGCGGCGGAGCCTGATCACCGAGACGTCCCCACAGCTCGGCGAGGCAGCCGCTGCCGCAGGTGCCGGACCCCAGCACATCGCCCGGGAGCACCCGTGAATCCTGCGAGGCGTAGGCCACCAGCTCGGCAAACGGCCAGCCCATGTTGGACAGCAGATCCTCGCCGACCCTGGACCCGTTGACGTCCACGCTCATCCGCAGGGCCAGGAAGCCGTCGGAGTCGTGCCGGTCCTCGAACTCGTCGGCAGTGACGATCCAGGGACCCAGGGTGCCGGCGAAGTCCTTTCCCTTGCACGGGCCCAGGCTGACCTTCATCTCCCGGCGCTGCAGGTCCCGGGCGGACCAGTCGTTGAAGACCGTGTAACCGAAGATGTGCTGCTGCGCCTGCGCTGCGCTGAGGTTGGTGCCGCTGCTGCCGGGAACCCGGCCGATGACGGCGGCGACCTCCGTTTCGAAATCCAGCTGGCTGCAGCCGGCCGGAATAGCAATCTCTTCATCCGTGGCCCGGATGGTGTGCGGATTGCTGAAATAGAAGGTGGGGGCCTGGTACCACTCCTCCATCACGCCGGGTGCGCCGTCGATGCTGATCCGCATCCCCTCGACGTGTTCCTCGAAGGCAACAAAGTCACGCAGGGTGGCCGGCACCAGCGGGGCCAGCAGCACCACTGAGGACAGCGGCGCGGATGAGGGGCCTCCGATGACCCGTTCCGCAGTTGCCAGGGTTTCGTCCAACCCGGCCTCGAGCAGGTCATTGGCGGTCTGTCCTGCGGGAAGCCCGTAGGCGCGGTCCTCATGGATGAAGCCGGAGCGGACCTCGCCGCCGTCGTTCCAGCGTGCGAGCTTAACCATCGATTTCAATTCCTTCCCTGGGTGCGGCACCGTTGGCTCCGGTCTCTGCACGGCCGGCACGGATCCCGAGGGCTGCGGCATTGCCGCCGAGGATTCCCTGCTCCTCCCGGACGGAAAGACCGGCGGTGCGGACGTCCCCTACCGGGTCTTCCGAGCCCATGTCGAACGGATAATCCGAGCCCAGCAGGATCCGGTCCGGCCCGGCGGCCCCGGCCAGCGCGCGCAGTTCGACGGGACTGTGGGTGAGCGAGTCGAACCACAGGCGGCTGATGTACGACGACGGCGGGGCAGCGCAGCCGCGTGCGTCCGGCCGGACCCGCCAGGCATGGTCCGACCGGCCGAGCGTGGTGGGCAGGTATCCGCCGCCGTGTGCCGCGATGAGCCGCAGCTCCGGGTAGCGGTCCAGCACCCCGGCGAAGATCAGGTGCGAGAGGGCGACGGCGTTCTCCGCCGGCTGCGAGACGGTATTGGCCAGGTAGAACCGGTCCAGCCGCTCATCCAGCGAGCAGCCGAACGGATGCAGGAAAACCAGTGCGCCGAGTTCTTCGGCGCGGGCCCAGAAAGGTTCCAGCCGGGGGTCGGACAGTTCCACGGTCCCGGCGTTCGGTTCCTGCCCCGGGAGACGGTCAATGGCGGGTGCGTAGGACCCGATCTCCACCCCCAGCAGGCCGCAGTCCAGCACCGCGTGGTCCAGTGCCGCCACCATGGCTTCCGGGTGCTGCAGGGGAACGAGCCCCAGTCCCGCCAGCCGGCCGGGGGCGGACGCCACCAGCTCCATGACCGCGGTATTGGCCCGGCGGGCAATTTCCGCCCCGAGCCCGGCACCGGCGAAGTAGTAATAGTGCGACGGCGAGGGGGACACCAGCTGCACGTCGACTCCCGCGGCATCCATGTCCGCGAGCCGACGGGACAGGTCCACCAGCCGCGGCCAGCGGTCCCGGATCATGGCGCCGGAGACTGTCAGCGATTCAGGTCCCTGCCGCCGGGCATCGAGCTCCTGCGAAGCGGCGAACTCCGCCGGAGCGCTGGCCGCCACGTACTCCTGCAGTGCCGGCAGCAGGACGTGGGCATGCACGTCCACCACCGGGGCGCCGGGCTGCTGTCCGCTCATGCGGGCTGGCTTACTGCTGCCGCCACCGTTGCGATCACGCCCGGAACATCGGCGTCCCGGATCTGCCCGTCGAGCATCCACTGCCCCAGCTGCACCGATCCCTGGATGACGATCCTGGCCCGTTCCAGCCGCCGCTCCGTAAAGGCCGCCCAGAGGCTGTCATCCAGTTCGCCGCGGCTGGTCAGCAGATCGGCCAGGACCGCCGCGTCCTCCACGGCCAGGGCAACACCCTGGGCAATGGTGGGAGGGCAGCTGTGCGCGGCGTCCCCGATGATCACCGCCCGGCCCCGGTTCCAGGGTCCGTCCACCAGATGGGTGGTGAACCGGGTGTAGTTGATCCTCGCACTGTGGTCCAGGCTGGTCCGGATTTCCTTCCACGGCCCGCCGTAGGCCGCTGCGAGACCGGCCATGATCTGCGGTCCGTCCTCGACCCTGCGGTCCTGGGCATCCTCAACCAGGTAGGCGTACATGCTGTTCTGGCCGGTGGGGCAGTACCCGGCGATATAGCAGGGCCCTCCATAGGTCAGGTCGGTGCGGACCACGTCGGCGGGCCGTTCCACGAACGCCCGCCAGATGCCCATCCCGGTGGGTTCCGGTTCGGTGGTGATGCCGATCGCCGCACGCACGGCCGAGTGGAGCCCGTCCGCGCCGATCAGCAGGTCGTAGGGAAGCCGCTCGCCGTCGTCGGTAATGACCGTGACCGAACCGCCGTCCTGTTCCACGCCCTTGACCCTCCTGCCGTAGCTGATGCGCGCTCCGGCGTCGGCGGCGCGGCGGCGGAGCGCGTCGGCGAGGTCCGGCCGGTACATCCCCAGCGTTGCGGGCAGGTCCGCCCCGCCGGTCCGGACGTCGTCAACGACGGAGAGCACGGTGCCCGCAGGATCCGGGGCGCGGAGGCCGAGCTCGCTGAAGGCGAAGCCCTTGGTGGCGATTTCCTCCCAGATGCCGAGCTGGCGGAAGATGCGCAGGGCGTTGCCCTGCAGGGTGATCCCGGATCCGAGCGGGGACGGACCGGATTCCTTCTCCAGGACTTCCACATCCACGCCGGCGTCGGCCAGCAGAATCGCCGCCGTTAACCCGGCTGCGCCCGAACCGACAATGCCTACCTTGCTCACAGCTGCCATGATGCAAACTCCTTTGTTTTCATTCCGGCGGATTATGTAGCGGGTTACTTCACGGCGATGGGATTGACCGGCGAGCCGACTGCCCCGGTGATGGGCAGGGGTGCGGCCGTCAGCAGAAAGTCGTACCGGCCGTCGGCGGCGCAGGATGCGGCGAGCTGCTCCGGATCCCACATTTCACCCAGGAAGAGGCCGAGGTTGGGGATGGCGATCTGGTGCAGCGGCTGGAAAGCCGTGTCGAATTCATTGGGCCGGACCTCGAAGCCCCACGTGTCGGTGGCGATTCCGGCGATCTCGCTTTTATGCAGCCAGGGTGCCATGCCGAAGGACAGTCCCGGCGCCGGACCTCCTGCGTACTCGCCCCATCCCTGGCGCAGGGTTCGGGCGTATTGGCCGGTGCGCAGCACCACGATGTCTCCGCGCCGGATCGCCGAGCTGGGCCCCTGCTTCTCGATGGTGGCTTCGATGTCCTCGGCAGTGATGGCGTATCCGTCCGGCAGCTCGCCGTCGTCACTGCCCAGTGCGGGGCCGAGCGCCCGCCCGACGTCGAGCAGCACGCCCCGGGTGACGATCTGCGCCGCCGCGGTCTGGATCCCGGTGACCAGGTCCCCTTCGCTGGTCACCACCGAACCGGCGCGGCGGCCGTTCCAGGCCTTTCCCCGGTCGAAAATGTGGCCGAGTCCGTCCCACTGCGTGGAACACTGCAGCGGCATGGCGATGTAGTCGTCGGCTCCGCCGATGCCGTGCGGAAATCCCTGGTCGCCGAACTCTGCGTCGGTGCCGGTATCCGTCATGGTGTGCACCGGGTTGGTCCGGCGGCGCCAGCCCTTCTGGGGGCCGTTGGTATCGAACGGCTGGGAGAGGGAGAACGTCTGCCCGGTGCGGACCAGCCCGGCGGCCTCGACCCGCTTCGCCTCGTCGATGAAATTCAGGGTGCCCAGGACATCGTCCGGCCCCCAGCGGCCCCAGTTGTTGTGCGCGGCGGCCATCGCCTCGATGCTTCCCATCGGGTCGTTGCGGCGGATGATCTCTTGGTCTTCGGCATTGATTCCGGTCACGGTGCCACCTCATCCCTGCAGCGCACAAGCTGCGTTCCCAACCCGGTAATCGTGCCTTCCATAACGTCGCCGTCGCGGAGCATCCGCCCCCAGTGGGCCCCGTTGCCGGCGGGGCTGCCGGTCAGGACCAGGTCCCCGGGCAGCAGCGGCATCTGCTGGGAAGCATGTGAAACCAGCTGGGCCACGGTGAAGATCATGTCCGCGGTCGATTCCGCCTGCATGGTTTCGCCGTTGAGCCGCAGCGTTACCATCAGGTCCTGCGGATCGGCCACGAACTTTGCGGGCAGCACCAGCGGTCCGGTCGGCAGGAAACCCGGGGCATTCTTAGACCGGTACCAGTCGCTGCCGATGGCCGGCATGTCCTTGCGGAAGACCAGGTCCCGGGTAGTGATGTCGTTGACCATCGTGTAGCCGAAGACGTATTCCAGGGCCTCCTCGGGGCTCACGCGGAAGGCCCGCTTGCCGACGACGGCGGCGAGCTCCAGTTCCCAGTCATGGGCCTGGCTGTAGCCCGGGAGCACCAGGTCCTCGGTGGCGGAGGCCATCGCCGTCGGGAGGCCGATGAAAAAGTACGGGGTGCCCTCGGCTGCCCGCCGATCCATCGTGGCGGCGGTCCGTGCCCGGATTTCCTCCTCCGTGCCTTCACCGTCGCGGTGCGCCACTGCCAGGTCAATGACGTGCTGGCGGTAATTGGCCCCGGCCTGCAGGACCTGCTGCGGCCGCAGCGGCACAAGCACCGTGAGGTCCGCGTAGTCCAGCCAGCCTGCGCTCGGCTCTTCCGCGAGCCGGTCCAACTGGCCCTCGGCTTTGTCCCAGTGTTCGACTACCGCTTCCAGGGTGAGCCTGTCTCCGGGGAGGTCCAGGTTCGCGTCAGTCAGCGGCAGGACGCGGCCGCCGGATTCCAGCCCGGCCCGGGTCTCACCTGTGCCCGGGTCCCGAAACGTGATCAGCGAGTAGGTCATCGACTCAGCCCCTGCCGTGCTTGGCGTAGGGGTTGAGCAGCGCTTGTTTCATTTCCTCCGAGGCGCCTTCCTCCGTGGCGGTGAACCCGTCCGCCAACGGGAAGGATTCGGTCAGCGAATGCGGCATGGTCCCGTTGCGGTAGAAGTTGTTTGAGCCCTGGGAAGGCGTCCAGGTGCGCGGCTCCCAGTCCGGCACGTAGTTGCGGTAGCCGCCCGAGTTCAGTTCCACCCGCAGCGCACTCGGCTCCCGGAAGTACAGGAAGTTCTGCTCGCCGATGCCGTGGATGGAGGGGCCATATTCCATCGGCGTGCCGTTTTCCATCAGCACATCTGCAGCGCGGAGCAGGTCCTCATGGGTATCCACCCAGAACGCAATGTGGTTGACGCGTCCGGCCCGGCCCGAGGTATCCATGACCACCCCCAAATCGTGCGATTTTTCATTGGTGGTAAGCACGGAGAAGACGGTGATCGGCGCCTCGTCCAAGGTAGTGAAGGCCATGATCCGGAAGCCCAGGACGGCGCTGTACCAGTCGGCGAACCCGGTGACATCGCTGCTGGCCACGGTCACGTGATCCAGGAAGCGCGGCGCCGCGGCGTGGCTGCTCCGGCGTTCCGGCCGGTCCGGGTAGATGGATGCCAAACCGGGTTCCGCTACGTACGGCTCCACCTCGTAGAACAGTTTCATCGGGTGCCCGTAGGGGCCGGTGAATTGATAGGCCTTGCCGTGCGCATGCCCGCCCGGAATCCATTCGCCCTGCACTCCCGCGGCTTCCACGTTTGCCGCCGCTGCCTCGAGCGCCTCAGCGGACGCCGTGCGCCAGGCCATGTTTGCCAGGGACGGTTCTTCCCCCGGCCGTACCACCAGGCTGTACCGGTAGTGGTCACCCCAGCAGCGCAGATAGGAAACGCCGTCAAGGGAATCAACCAGGCGCATGCCGAAGTTCTCCACATAGAACCGGGTGGAGGCCGCGACATCGGGGCTGCTGATTTCCAGGTGTGCCAGATGGGCGAGGAGTCGTTCCACGGGCTTTCTCACATTCGTTAGGTGCTGAGCTTTTCAGAACCTAACTGTGATCGCCATCACGTAGTTGTGGAAGCACTCTTTTCCTATGGCAGGTATCCATGCAACGAATGGTCACGCGCCGGCACCGGAGCGGTGGCCCAGAACGCCAGCGCCGCGACCGGCAGCACCACGCCCAGACCGGTGAACAGCTCCAGCGCTGCCGGGCCCTGGCCGCTGACGACGCCGGTCAGCATCATCGTGACGGTGATCGAGGACAGCATAAACACCGGCACCAGCACCACCAGCAGGGCGATGCCTGCGGCGCGGACCCCGGCCCGCCGTCGTCGTACCGCCACCCACAGCGCCGGCAGCACCAGCGCGATCCAGACCCAGTGGTGGAACCAGGAAATCGGCGAGATCGCGAGCATCACGACGGCGTTCGCGCTGATCGCAGCCAGGGTGTCGCCGCGCGCGTCCGAACGGCGGATGGCGAGGAAACCCAGCACAACGACGGCGGCCGAGGCCAGCAGCCAGAGCGGACGCTGCAGTGCCTCGGGGGTGCCCAGATGCGTGAGGAACGAATTCAGCGACACGTTGTACATGTCCGTGGTGTCGCCGACGCGGTCGGAATTGAAGAGCGAGTCGAACCAGAAGGCCCGCGACTGCTCCGGTGACGCGAGCCAACCGACGGCAATGGTCGCGGCGAACGCGGCACCCATGGCCAGGATGGCCCGCCAGTCGCGGCGGACCAGGAAGATCAGCCCGAAGGCCAGCGGCGTGAGCTTGATGCCGGCCGCGAGTCCGATGAGGATGCCGCGCGGCACCTTTGACGACGCCGGCCGGAGCAGGTCCGCGACGATTAGCAGCATCAGCATCGGGTTGATCTGGCCGAAGCCCAGGCCTTCGCGCCACGGTCCGAGCACGCCGATCAGCAGAGTGGCGAGGACGGCCACGCCGGCGCTGCCGCCCAGCGCGGTGTGCAGCTTCTCCGGCAGCACTTCGTTTTCCTGCAGGTAGCGCGCAACGAGGACGGCGGTCAGCACCAGGCAGGCGCACGACGTCGCCGTCAGCAGGACCAGCCCCACGGCCTCGGGCAGGACCGCGAACGGCGTCAGCAGCAGGGCGGCAAAGGGCGGATACGTGAACGGCAGGCCGCGGGTGTCCGTTTCGACCAGGGACGGGTCATACAGCCGGTGTTCGCCCAGGCCGAGGAAGGCCCGGGCGCCTTCCCGGTACACGGTGAAATCCAGACCGTGGATCTGCGCGCCGAGGACCACCAGAACCAGCGCAACCGGAAGTCCGAGGGCGAACCAGAGGATCCGGGTACGGGTGCGGGGCGCCGGGTCCGCCGTTGAGATTGCCATGCCTGCCAGTTTAGACGGCGGGGTTCCGGCAGCTTGCCGGAGTGCTCCCTATTCTTCGTGCGGGCCGGCCGGCGGGACGCTGCCCAGATCCAGGCGCAGAAAGATGCTGTTGGGATCCGCGGTGTAGCCGCCGAACGGCGGGCAGGGCCGAAAGCCGTGCCGCTGGTAAAGCCGCCGCGCGGGCGCGAAGAAGTCCTGGGTGCCGGTTTCCAGCAGCAGGGCGGCGTAGCCGCGGGACCGTGCCTCGACGACGATCATCTGCAGGATGCGTGTTCCGACGCCGCGTCCGCGGGCAGCTTCGGCGGTGCGCATGGACTTGATCTCGCCCTGGTGCGGGCCGAGCTGCTTAAGCGCGCCGCAACCCAGCAGCTGCCCGTCCTCACGCACGGTCCAGAAGGTTATGGCCGGGGCCTGCAGGGCGGCGGGGTCCAAGGCATGTACGCTTTCGGCCGGGGAGGTGGCGAACATGTCGGCGAGATGCTCGGCCAGCAGCTTGAGTACGTCTTCCCGGCCAGGATTGTCGAGCTGCAGCTTCACGGTGTTCCTCTCCCGGATGCGCTGAAGATTAGCGCCGCCGCCGCGGGTTCGGTATCGGGGCTGATGCCAGGGCCCGTTGCGCGGCCAGGATCTCCGTCAGGGTTCCGGGCTTGGCATAGACCTTGCCCGCGGGGGTTGCGTCCGGAACGGCGGCGTCGGGAACGGCTGCGGCCGCTGCCTGCGCCGGGGCGGTGGCCTGCAGGTTCAGGCGCATAAAGGTGCTGCTGGGGTCGGCGCGGTAGTTGCCAAACGGCGGGCAGGCGGTGAAGCCGTGGCGCTGGTACAGCCGCCGGGATGAGGCGAAGAACTCCTGTGTGCCGGTTTCCAGCAGCAAGGCGGCATAACCGCGGGCGCGGGCGTTGGTGATGATCTGCTGCAGGAGCAACTGGGCGACGCCGCGTCCGCGGGCTGCTTCGACCGTCCGCATCGAGGTGATTTCCCCGTATCCACCTGCACCCCCGGGCGCGGCAGCGAGCTCCTTTAATGCACCGCAGCCCAACAGGGCGCCGTCCTCGCGGACCGTCCAAAAGGTGACCGAGGGGTCCCGCAGGGACGGAGGAGTCAGGCCCGCAGCCACTGTTCCGGCGGGATACAGCAGGTCGCGGTTTTCGGCGAGCAGGGCCCGGACGTCTGCCTTGCCCGGATCATCACGGAGGACGCTTACCCGGTGCGCTTCCAGGGGCGGGCCGGCCTTCCCTCCCCGGACGGTGGGGCGTGTGTCGCGGATGTCCGGGATAAGGGGCAGGGCCGCCGTCGTTGCCTGCTGGCCCGCACCGGTGAACGGCATCGGACCCGGAACGCGGATCGGCGGCGGGGTGGGGATGAAACCGGGCATTTCTTGCTTCTTCCAGCTCTGGAACGGAGACAGGCTCCCGAATGTCTTCCGGGACGTCGACTGCTGTCCCGGTAGAACCCAGCCAGCGATCCCGCCGGAGTGCAGCTGCGGGACCCGCCGCGTCTTCTCCGCCAGAGTCTAGCGGGTGCCCGCCGTGACGGTGGGCACCGGCACAGCTGGCTCACGGTGGGTCCGCCGCTGCTGGATTGTCGGAATCCGGACCGGAATTCCCTCGGTCCCCGCCCGTATTCCCTCGGTTTGGGGAAAACCCTGCGGTTTGCGGCAATCCCTGCGCCGCGCGGCGCAGGGAACTGGACATACCGCAGGGAACTGGACAAACCGCAGGGAACTGGACAGATCGCAGGGAACTGGACAAACCGCAGGGATTCGCCCGCCGTCGCCCCCGGGGGCCCTCTATTCCTTCATTACCGTCTCCAGGACGGGGTGGAAGCCCGGGCTCACCCGGTCCGGCCGCCCCGCCAGCTGGGAAGCCCTGCAGGTGGAAGGCCTGCAGCAGCGGACCAGCAAGCGGAAGGCAAAGCGTCAGGAGTCCAGCTTGGCAGTCGCTCAGTCCCGGCCAGTGCCTGGGCGCGGCGATGATCCTTGCCACCCTCGTGCTGGCCGGGCCGGCCGGACAACGGCGTGCCCCCGCCGCGTCGGTGCGCGCACATGATGTGCTGGGCCGGTCAGTTACCCGACGCTGAAGCGAGGTCCCGTGTTCACAGGATGCCGACGACGCCGGTGCCCGCCGCTCGGTCGGGCACCGGCACCCGGGACTAGCGGGCGGTGAGTTCGCGGGCGGTGGCGGCCAGTTCCGCCATCCGGGGGTTGGCTTTCTCCAATTCCGCGGCGTGCTCGGCGACAACTTCCTTCTTGGTCTCAAGAATCAGGGCGTCGAATTCGTCCCGCACGCCTGTTTCCAAGGAGCAGTTGTAATACTCCACGGCCAGGGCCGCTTCGGCGGGAGTGGGCGTGTAGGTGATTTCGACGTCGGCGGGAATGATCTCCACACCGGAAGCCTGCTTCGGGCCGCTGCGTTCGGGGTATTCCACCGCCGTGCCGAGCTCGATGTCCGACGTGAAGCCGTACAGCTTGTCGGACGCCGGCGTCACCGGCTCCCCGGCGTCGATCAGGCACTGGACCACTTCCTGCTGGAGGGGTGCCAGGGCCTCAAACGTCCGGTCGGCCAGGCCGCCGGCCAGCTTGCTGCTGAGCCGGTTGTAGTCGATGAGGCTCTGCTCGGCGTTGTCTCCCAGTGCAGCCCAGGCCTTCGTGTTGCAGGCTTCGGACACTGCCTCGAAGGCGTCGTCATGCACAAAGACCTTGGCCGGCGACGGGCCGGACTGTTCGCCGCGGAGCCCGCTGGACGTGGCGTCCTGCACGCTTTCGAAGAAGGCGTCCGCAACGGTGAGCTGGTCCAGCAGATCCGCGCGCCACTGCACTGCCGGTTCCTCCGGCATGAACGCCTCATATTCGGGATAGCCGTTGTCCGCGTAGCACTGCAAGCGGAGGGTGTCCTGGGCCAAATGAATGGCGTCCATATCTTCGGCCAAATAGATTTCGAACGGGTCGGCCGAAGACTCCGAAACCGGTGCCAGGCCGGAATCGGCGGCACAGCCAGCGAGAGCGGCGGCTCCGAAGGCGATGACCCCGAACCCGGCGAGGTAACG
The DNA here is from genome assembly GCF_020907405.1 of Arthrobacter sp. zg-Y769. GTDB lineage: Bacteria > Actinomycetota > Actinomycetes > Actinomycetales > Micrococcaceae > Arthrobacter_B. The sequence goes on along the minus strand of NZ_JAJJOE010000004.1, from coordinate 402,118 downwards.
ACGACGGCGGGCCGGGGTGACGGGGCCGGCGGCCGGTGCGGGCGCAGCGGGGGAGAAGCGGTTGCGGTTCATGATGTGCCTTTCGAGACTGAATCCAAGGTGCGGTGCCGGACCAGCTCATCGGGAGCATGTCCGCAGAACGACAGCAGTAATCAGGTGGAGCAGGCAGTGCTGGTGGGGCGGGGAAGCTGGGGGTGCAGGTCAGGCGGTTCGGAGAAGTCGGGACCGGATCTGCTGGTCCGCGGCGGTCAGTGCTGCAGTGGCCAAGGCCAGTACGAGGAACGACCATTCCCAGTGAGCGGTAACGGGACCGGGTAATCCCGAGGCGGCAAGCCAGGTTTCGAGGGAACCTCCAGACCAGAGCCGGACCAGCAACGGCACCGATGCCACGGCCAGGCCAGCCGTCCAGGGGATCAGACGGGTTGCGCTGACCAGGACCATTCCGACGGCCAGCATCAACGCCGCCGCTGCCAGTGTCAGAGACCGGGCGTCGACGGCAAGCACGCTTGTGGCGTCGTAGAAGAACAGGGCGGCACCGCCGGAGAGCCGGCTTACGGCCAGCGACAGACCCGCGAACGACACACCTGCCGTAACGGCAGCCAGCAGGACACGGCGGGAAGCGCTGGCAGCGGGATTGCCGATGAGGGCCAGCAGCGCCAGGCCGCTCAGCAGCAGCATGGGAGTAAGGGGCGGTGCGAGGATTCCCGTTACCGCGCCAGAGAGGGGGATCAACGGAGCCGTGACTGCCGCGCTGAGATGCAGGGTCCGGCGCATGGACTGCCGGCCGGTCAGCGCGGCAACGAATCCGGCGAGCAGCGCCAGATAAACCGCTGCGGCCGCCGTGGTGAACGGCCCCGCGGCCAGGAACGCCTCCCCGAATCCCTCGCCGGTGGGGCGCCAGCGCAGCGTGCCCGGCCGGACCCACGGACCCCATTCGCCCAGCAGGGTCAGGGTGAGCGCAAGGTAGGTGGCCAACACCGTGGCGGTGAAGGCGATGACGTTGCGCCGCCGCCGACCCACGCTGCCAAGCAGTTCCAGGCCGCGGGTTGCCAGGCCGTTTCCCACGAGGTTGAACAGTTCGGCCGGGGTGGCCCTGGTGCGCTGCTCGGACCGGGCGACGTAGAGCAGCACGCCGATCAGTTCCTCGCCCTGCTCCCGGCGCCAGCGGCGCGGGTAGGCGCACAAGGCCCGGGTGTAGGCGGCCTCCAGTTTGGAGGCGCCCCCGGTCATGCCCCGGCCTGCGCTGCCCGAAGCCGGAGCTTGGACATCGCCTGCCGGGCGTTGGCGGCCAGACGGTCCGCTTCCCGAGCGAGAGTGGCGGCGCCGCCGTCTGTAATCCGGTAGTAGCGGCGGGCGCGGCCGTCCACGACGTCCTCGCCGGAAATCTCCACCAGCCCGTCCTCCCGCAGTCGGTCCAGCACCCCGTAGAGGGTGCCGGGCTGCAGCTTCACCCGGCCGCCGGAGAGATCCTTCGTCTCGGCGATCAGGGCGTAGCCGTGCTTGGGTCCGTCAGCCAGGGCGGAGAGGACCAGGAAGGTCGGTTCGCGCATCTCATGCTTGCTCATGCCCAGAACAATAGTCAGAAAAACTGAATATAGGGAAGAAATGTATATAACGGTTGGGTCACGTTTACTTCGGATAGCTTCGGTGGTCGTGAGATCCCTCCGGTTTGGCAAGAATCCTGCGGTTTGTCGCAATCCCTGCGCCGCGCAGCGCAGGGATTGTCACAGACCGCGGGGATCGAGACAGGCCGCAGGGGTTGGCCTGGTCCTGATCCGGGAGGCCGTAAATCCTCGCCATATTCATGTCACATACATATATTGCTTCCATGAGCACCCGAGAGATGCGCGAACCCACCTTCCTGATCCTGACCGCGTTAGCCAGGGGTAGGCACCACGGCTACTCCCTGCTGACGGAAACCAAGAAGCTTTCCGGTGGGAGGGTGTCGCTCAAACCCGGCAGCCTCTACACGACATTGGACCGCATTCAGGAGGAGGGTCTGGTGGAGGACGCCGGCGAGGAAGTAGTGGCGGGACGGCTCCGCCGGTACTACGCACTGACGGACAACGGGGCGGACGCATTGAAAAGGGAGGCCGACCGGATGGAGGCCGCCGCAGACGCCGCGCGGCAGAGCCTGCGCGTCAGGACCAATGGGGCGCTGGCATGAGCGAATCAGCTGCAATGGAGGAGCGATATCGTCGGGCGTTGAGGGCCTACCCTGCCGGCTGGCGCGCGCGGCACGGCGAGGAGTTCCTGGGGGTGCTGCTCGACGTCGCAGCTGGCGAAGGAAGGGGGAAGCCGACCCGACCGGAGCTGCTGCAGCTGGCGTTGCACGGAACCGTCGCGCGGGTGAACCAGGTCCTGCCGAGCCGCAGTCGGGACCGAATGGCTGCCATCGGGGCCATCTCAGGTACCGCGCTCGCGCTGGTGATGATGGTCCTTGGCGAGGTGGGCCGGTGGTTCCGCTGGAACAGCTACAACCTGGTGGATAATCCGTTCGGAGCGTTCACCACTCCCGCTGCGATCGTTTTTATCCTGACCGTCGCGGCGTTCGGAGCCCGGGCAGCCGGACGGCGCACTACTGCCATAGTCCTGCAGCTGGCTTCCGTCGCTGCAAGCATCGCTCTGACGGTCTTCCTCGGGGTCACGGATCCACCCATCCCGGTTCATCCCCTGGTGTTTGCCGTCTTTGGAGTAACGGGTCTGCTGACGTTGTCCGGTGACCCCATCCGGACCCCGGTGCTCCGAAAGGTTGTACTCATCGGCGCGCCGGTCCTTGGTGTTTTCCTCACCCTCACCAGCTATCTTCAAGGCGGCGGAGCCCAGCGCACCTTCTGGGGAGGCCCCTACCTCATCAACGACCAGCGGTTGGCCTGGTGGGCCCTGGAGCTGGTGGTCCTTGCCGCGCTTCTGGCCGCTGCCGGGCCGAAGGTGCGACCCTGGGCCTGCCTTGTCCTCATCCCCCTGACTTCCCTCCCGCTTTCCGGCATGTTCCTCGGCCTCGGGGGCAACACGGCTATTGGGCTCATCGGGATCCAACCCGGGGTCTTCTATGTCACCTGCTCTGTCGTGGGCGTGGTCAGCGCGTGGGCGGCCTGGAAGCGGCCCGTGCTGAGCTTCGCCGGCCGGGGCACCACGCCAGCCTGAGCCCGGTTGCCCGGGGTTGTTTCCTCGCCGGGGTTCTCAGCGCGGGAAATCTGGCCGGATCCCTCCGGTTTGGGAAAAACCGCATGGTTTGGGAAATCCCTGCGCTGCGCAGTGGCAGGGATTTCCCAAACCGGAGGGAGAATGCACAAACAGGAGGGCAACCAGCCCTACACAGCCGGAGCGGCAGCCTCCCGTTCCACCGGAACGCGTGCAGCCCGCAGCCCCAGGTACACCCGGTCCCGGGCAAACGGCGTCCGGGCGAACCGGATACCGGTGGCATCCCGCAGCGCATTGGCCAGCGCCGGCGCCACCGGATTGAACGGACTCTCGCTCATGGACTTGGCGCCCATCGGTCCCAGCGAATCGTCCGTGTCGGCAAAGAAGATCACCGTGCGCGGCACGTCGGCGAACGTGGGGACGTGGTACTCGCGCAGGATCCGGGTTTCCACCGTGCCCTCGGCGTCGATCCGCACCTCCTCGAACAATGCCGCACCGAGGGCCTGGGCAATGCCGCCCTCGATCTGGCCGCGGCACTGCAGCGGATTGACGACGACGCCGGCGTCCGCAGCATGCACGCTCTGCAGGATCCGGATCTCCCCGGTTCCCGCATGCACCGCCACCCGGAAGCCCTGCACGTTGAAGGCCACCGACCGCGGGGTGCCGCCCCACCGGCCCTCCGCCGACAGGTCAATGCCTTCCTCGCGGGCCCGGGCGGCGACGTCGGCCAGCGGCACCCGCTCGCCGCCGCACTCCACCGCGTCCGCCAGCAGATGCACCTGCGCCGAGGTGTGGTGAAACAGGGACGCGGCGAAGCCCTTGAGCAGGGTGGCCAGTTCCTCCGCCGCGGCCAGTGACGCCTTGCCCGCCACCACGGTGCCGGTGGAGCCGTACGCACCGGTGTCGTGGTCCACCAGATCGGTGTCCGACTGCCGGATCACCACCCGGTCCGCGGTGGTGTGCAGCGCCGTCGAGGCCAGCTGCGCGTGCACGGTGGTGGTGCCGTTACCGAACTCGGCGGTGCCGACGTCGAGCCCGTACCGGCCGTCCTCGCGCAGGGAAATCTTCGCGTGGCTGATGTGCCCGCGCGGCGGCACGGTGTCGATCATGGCGACGGCGGTGCCCTCGCCCACCAGCCACCCGCCGTCGTCGGCCGCGCCGGACGAAACGGAAAGCTCGGACGAAACGGAAAGTGCCGCCCCGGAGGTCTCCGCCCGCTGCCGCCCTGCAGCGAGAGCAGTAGACACCAGCTCCAGGCACTGGTCCAGGCCGTAGCTGCCGTAGTGCACGTCCTCGGCGGGTTCGGGGGCGGTGGACACCATGCGGTCACCCAGGGCCACCACGTTGCGGCGGCGGAAGTCCAGCGGATCCATGCCCAGTCCGCGGGCGAGTTCGTCCATGGCGGACTCGATCGCGAAGATCATCTGGCTCAGCCCGTAGCCGCGGAACGCCCCGGACGGCAGAGTGTTGGTGTAGACGGAGCGGGCATCCACTTTCTTGTTGGCGCACCTGTAAACGGCCACGGATTCCCCACAGCCGTGGAACATCACGCCGGGGGCGTGGTTGCCGTAGGCCCCGGTATTGGCAGTCACATCCAGAGCCAGGGCGGTCAGCGTGCCGTCCGCGGCGGCACCGGCCCGGACCTTCACGGCGAAGGGATGCCGGGTGGTGGTGGCAGTGAACTGCTCCTCGCGGGTCAGTTCCAGCTGCACCGGCCGGTTCAGCTTCAACGCGGCCAGCGCAACGAGGTCCTCGGTGAGTACTTCCTGCTTGCCGCCGAACCCGCCGCCCACCCGGCCGGCGAGCACGCGCACCGAGGCGAGCTTCAGCCCGAAGACCCGGCACAGCGTCCGCCGGACCAGGAACGGCACCTGCGTGGAGGTCCGCACCACCAGCCGGCCCAGGTCATCGAAGGACGCGATCGACCCGTGCGTCTCCAGCGCCACATGCTGCAGCCGCTGGCTGTAGTAGGTGTTCTCATGCACGACGTCGGCCGCGGCGAGTCCTGCGTCGACGTCGCCGATGTCGGAATGCAGTTCCGCCACGACATTTCCGGCGGTCCCGGGATGGACCTCCGGAGCTCCAGGTGCCAGGGCTGCAGCGGGGTCCAGCACGGCGGGCAGTATTTCGTAGTCGACTTTCAACGCACGCACACCCGCGGCCGCAGCGCCCACGGTGTCGGCGACGACGGCGGCCACCCGCTGGCCGCGGAACCTGACCACGCTGTCCAGTACCCGGGTGTCGTCGGGATCGTCGGTGTGCAGTTCGTGCTGGGCGGTGGAGAACAGCTGGTCCGGGGCGTCCTCGTGGGTCAGCACCGCTTCAACGCCGGGCACGGCCAGGGCGGCGCTCGCATCAATGGACAGGATCCGGGCATGGGCGTGCGGGGAGCGCAGGATCTTCAGATGCAGCAGCCCGGGCAGCTCCTCCGCCGGGACATCCAGGGTGTAGCGGGCGCGGCCGGTGACGATGTCCGGTCCGGCCGGGGCGGCCACGTTGGCCCCGACGGTCCGTGGCCCGCCGTCGGACGCGGTGTCCGCCTCGGTGTGCCGGTGCCCGCAGACCGCGTCCTCGATGGCCCGGTAGCCGGTGCAGCGGCAGAGGTTGCCCTTGAGGTTCCGGGGCAGGTTCGCTTTCTGCTGCTCGTCGAAGGTGGCGGCGGTCATCACCATGCCGGCGGTGCAGAACCCGCACTGGAAACCCTGCGCGTCCAGGAACTGCTGCTGCATCGGATGCAGCGCCTCGCCATCGGCCAGGCCCGCGCCGTCGGCCAGGCCTTCGATGGTGGTGATCTCCCGGCCCTCGGCGCGGACCGCCGGGTACAGGCAGCTGTGCACGGGCCGGCCGTCCACATGTACGGTGCACGCGCCGCAGTCGCCGGCGTCGCAGCCCTTCTTGACGCCCAGGGTGCCCTGTTCGCGCAGGAAGGTGCGGAGGCACTGGCCGGGGAAAGGCGCGGCGTCCACCTCGGCGTTGTTGATCCGGTACGTCACAGGGAACCGTCCTCCGGTGCGGGTGCGGGTGCAGCAAGTTCGGCGCGGATCTCCTCCGCCAGCCGATAGGTCATGTCCCGCCGCCATGCGGGCAGCCCGTGCACGTCGTCGTGCCAGAGTCCGGCATCAATCGCTTCCGCTAAACCGGCCCCCAGCCCGGCGGCGTCCGGCAGGGACGGAAAGCGCAGCTGGACCGGTCGTTTCGTGGCCGCGGTGACGGTGAGGACAAAACTGCCGTCCTCATCGGTCCGGCCGATCAGCAGCACCCCGGACCGGCCCAGGTTCGTCAGCGAGAGCCGCCGGAACGCGGTGCGGGCACGCAGCGCCGTGGCAGGAAGCGTGATGCTGCGCAGCAGTTCCCCGGGTGCCAGCGCGGTACGGCCGTCGCCGATGACGAGTTCGGCCACCGGCACCCGACGCACGGTGCCGCCGGGGGAGAGGACCAGTGCGGTGCCGTCGAGCGCCGCGGCCAGCGAGGTCATGGGCCCGGCGGGCAGGCCGGTGCAGATGTTCCCGCCGACCGTGGAGACGTTCCAAACCTTGAAGGAGGCCACAAACGAGTCGCAGCACGGCTGCATCAGGTCCAGCGCCGGCCAGGCCTGCCGCACCCGGGGCGGGACGGCGCCCGGGAACGTATACAGTTCCGCGATGGTGCAGGTGGCGGCAATCTCGAGTCCGTCGTCGTTCATCGCCAGCGGTTCCCAGCCGGCGGCGGTGAGGTCCAGCAGCCGCTGCAGGGTGTCGCTGCCGTAGGAGAACAGTACGGTGCCGCCGGCGAGCCAGGCGTCGCCGGGGCGCCAGTGCTGCGGGTCCGCGGTGCGGATCAGCTCGGAAACGGTGGGCAGGTCCATGGGGTTTCCTCAGCTGGCGTGGAGCCGGTTGACGGGATGGATGGGGCCGGAAACTGCGCCCAGCGGCTGGCCGCTCGCCGCAGCCCCGGACCGGGCGGCCACGATTTCGGCGAAGACGGACACCGCGGTCTCCTCGGGAGTGGCTGCACCGATGTCGAGGCCGATGGGGGAGTGCAGCTTCGCCAGCTCGACGCCGGTCAGCCCGGATTTTCGCAGGGCGGCCATGCGTGCGTCGTGGGTGCGGCGGGACCCCATGGCCCCCACATAGGCGAGGTCCAGGCGGAGGGCCTCGGTGAGGGCAGGGACATCGAACCGGGCGTCATGGCTGAGGACGCAGACCACCGTCCGGGCATCCAGCCGCCCGGCGACAGCCTCGTCCCGGAGGTAGTCCGCCGGCCGCTGCACGCGTACCTGGTGGGCGTCGGGAAAACGGTCCGGCGTGGTGAAGAGCGGCCGGGCATCGCAGATGGTCACGCGGTAGCCGAGCAGGCGTCCCTGCCGGGCGAGGGCGGCGGAAAAATCGTTCGCGCCGATGAGCACCAGCCGCGGCGGCGCCAGCCGGGACTCCAGGAACAGGACGGTGCTGCCGCCGTCGCAGTCCGGCCCGCCGGACGCTGAGCCCCGCTGTCCGCCGCGCAGCTCGACGACGCCGGTACGGCCCGAAGCCAGAAGGGGAGCGAGGCGGGCGGCGGCACGCGCCGGATCCGTGCCCAGCAGCGCGGCCAGTGCGGGACCGTGGGTGGAAAGCAGACCTGCCGGCGTGGCGGCCGTCCCGGCCGGGTCCTCGATAAACACCGGACGCGCGCCCGCGCCGTCGTCGATCCGCCGGATCAGGGCGCAGGGCGTGCCGGCAGCCGGAACGGACGGGATCCAGCCGGGGAGGACCGGAGCGATGAAGACGTCCAGGGTGCCGCCGCAGCTGAGTCCGACGGCGAACGCATCGGTGTCGCTGTACCCGAAGGACTCGAGCCGCGGGCAGCCGTCGGCGAGGACGTCCTCGGCGAGGGCGACGACGGCGGCCTCCACGCAGCCGCCCGAAAGCGACCCATGGACTCTCCCGGTGCCGCTGATCAGCATGGTGGTGCCCACCGGTCGGGGAACCGACCCGGAGGCTCGGACGATGGTTGCCGCGGCGCAGGGCAGGTCCCCTGCCGTGGCGGCTGCCAATTCCTCCAACATGTCCAACATCGCGGCCTACCCTCCAGCAAGGGGTGGCAAACGCCACCGGCTAGCCCAGCACTAAAGCGGGAAGTTCACCCTGCCGGAATAACGCGCAGAAGCCCCTAAATCCGCAGCTCAGTCACCTATTTCGAGACGCATTGCTTATCAATTACGGGCGGAAAAGAATGTCATTTGCCGTTGTGCATATCCGGCACTAAAACCCTAATGCCCCGGTAATTGCAGGGAAGCGTACCACGCGGTCCCCGCCCTAGGGATACCTCGCCGGAAATGATGTCCCTCCCGCCGACGCGTTCCTAGCGGTTATCCCGTCCGGCACGGGACAGTACGAGATAACCAAGCAGGGCCAGGCCCCACAGCAGGAACAACGGGTCCCAGAGCCAGGCATGCCCGATCGTCGCCATGCGGTCATACCCGGTGTCCGGGCGGATCAGCCCGGCGAGCACGGCATTGCTGACCACCGTGTTCGCACCGCCGTACAGAACCAACACCACGGCGCCGATCCAGCTCACCGTCCGCCACAGGCCCGGCCAGGGGAACCGGCCGTACGCCGCCGCCACCGGAATCACTGCGGCTGCCGCCTTGGCCAGTGCCACAGCTCCAAGCAGCAGCCCGGTCCGCAGCGGCGCGTCGGCGGATTCCTGCACCGCCCACTGGCCCACGGTGTCCAGCAGCCATCGGCCGCCCAGCGCCCAGTAGAGGCTGAATGCGGCGTGCAGCAGCCCGGCGGCGCAGGCCGTCCAGAGGCAGGCGCGGCCAAACCCGGTTGGGGCCTTTCGCCGGCTTGTTTTCCGTGCCATCCGCTGTCCCGTGGAGCGGTCCATAGGAATCATTCTGGAACCGGTCTTCGCGTTCCGGAAGGGTCCGCGGAACAGCGCCCAAACTAATCCGCGGTAATACGGCGGGTTGCATATGTTCCTTGACAGACACATCGGCGGCGAACAGACTGTCCCAAATATAAATTCCGTTTCCGGAACATCGAATCAAGTCGGCGACGCCGATGGTCAAGGGTGTCCAGCGCCGGCGGCGGAAGAGTCCTGACTGAAAGCTGACACCCGTGCCCTCAGAAGACGTGCCGACAGAAGCACCGGATTTCCTCGCCGCGTTCAACACCGCGTCCCGGCGGGACGCGGAGGAGATGCTGCGCCCCTGCGCCGACATTCCCCGGTGGTGCAACGAGGTGGCCGCCGCCCGCCCGTTCGCCACCCCCGGCGAGCTGCTGAGCTTCGCGGAACTTGCCGCCCCGGACTTCACCGAGGCGGAGATCGACGCCGCCCTGGCCCACCACCCGCGCATCGGCGACAGCCCGAAGGGCAGCGGCGCCGAAGCACGGCTTTCCCGCCGGGAGCAGGAGTCCGTGAGCGGACTCGAGGAGATCCAGGACCGGCTGCAGGCCGGCAACCGGGCGTATGAAGACCGGTTTGGACGCGTTTTCCTCATCCGTGCCGCCGGCCGCAGCGCCGAGGACATCCTCGCCGTCCTCGAAGAACGACTGCAGCACAACGACACCGAGGAACTCCCCGTCGTTGCAGCCCAGCTGCGGGACATCGCCATCCTCCGACTCGAAGGACTGCTGAACGCATGAGCCGCAGCCACGTCACCACCCACATCCTGGACACCGGCGCCGGAAAGCCCGCCGCCGGCGTCGCCGCCTCCCTCTGGTTCCTGCGCGACGACGGCGCGACCCGGGTGGGCGAGGGAACCACCGACGGGGACGGCCGGATCGGCAGCCTCGGCCCGGCGGAACTGGAACCGGGCACCTACCGGATCGATTTCGCCACCGGCGCCTACTTCGCCGCCACGGGAACGGACACCTTCTTCCCCAGCGTCTCCCTGACCTTTAGCCTCACCGATCCGGGCCAGCACTACCACGTTCCGCTGCTGCTGAGCCCGTTTGCCTACTCCACCTACCGAGGAAGCTGAGCCATGACAGAAGCGAAACAGGCCCCCGCGGGGGGCAACACCGCCACGGCGGGTGTGGAGGGGGTCGTGCTCGGCCGCAACCAGTACGGCAAGGCCGAGGTCCGGCTGGTGAAGGTCACCCGCGACACTGCCCGGCACCAGCTCGAGGACCTCAGCGTCACCTCCCAGCTGCACGGCGACTTCGATGCGGCCCACACGCAGGGGGACAACTCCTCCGTGGTGGCCACCGATACGCAGAAGAACACCATCTACGCCTTCGCCCGCGACGGCGTCGGCTCACCCGAGGCGTTCCTGCTCCGCCTGGAGCAGCACTTCACCGGGGAATTCGGCTGGGTCACCGGCGGACGCTGGGCCGCGGAGCAGTACTTCTGGAACCGGATCAGCAACCACGACCATGCCTTCGCCAAGGACAAGTCCGAAGTCCGCACCGCCCTGCTGCTGTCCGCCGCCGGGGAGCGGCAGCTGGTCTCCGGGATCAGCGGCCTGACCGTGCTCAAATCCACCGGCTCCGAGTTCCACGGCTTCCCGCGGGACCGCTACACCACCCTCGCCGAAACCACTGACCGGATCCTCGCCACCGACGTCACGGCCAAATGGCGCTACGCCCCGGACGCGGACCTGGCCGCACTGGATTTCACCTCTCTCTATGCCTCGGCGCGGACCCTGCTGCTGGATGCCTTCGCCGGGACGCACTCCCTGGCCCTGCAGCAGAGCATGTATGAAATGGGCAAGGCCGTGATTGCCGCCCACCCGGAGATCGTTGAAGTCCGCCTCTCGCTGCCGAATAACCACCACTTCCTGGTGGACCTGACACCGTTTGGCCTGGACAACCCCAACGAGGTGTTCTTCGCCGCGGACCGCCCCTACGGGCTGATCGAAGCCTCCGTACTGCGTGAGGGCACGGACCCGGATGCATCGGTGTGGAACACCGTGGGCGGGTTCTGCTGATGCTCCCTCGCTCCCGGGACTCCGCCGCCGCGGATGAACCCGTCCTCGGCGTCGAGCACCTGGCCCGGCTCGATGCCGTCCTCGCGGACACGGACCGGCTGCTCACCGCGGCCTACCCGGGCGACGACGGCACCCGGCAGCCCGTGCACACCGTCTATGTTCCGGCGGACCGCTGCGTGCCCGCCCTGCCCGAAAGCTGGGGCGAGGACGCGCTGGCCGCCCTGGCCGCGCACGGATCCCTCGCTGAGCTGGCGGACCGGCTGGGCCTGGACGCCCGCGTGGCCGACGCCGTCGTGCCGCTGGTGGAGGCGAAGCTGCGCACCGAACCGATCGAGGACCTACGCCTGGACTTCGAGGACGGGTACGGACTCCGGCCCGACGACGAGGAGGACGGCCATGCCCGGCAGGCGGCCGCCGCCGTGGCCGAGGCCGTGGCGGCCGGAACCGCCCCGCCGTTTGTCGGCATCCGGTTCAAGTCCTTCGAAGCGTCCACCCGCGCCCGCGGCGTCCGCACCCTGGACCTGTTCCTGGCCGGCCTGGTGGCCGCCGGTCCGCTGCCGGAGGGACTGGTGCTGACCCTGCCCAAGGTCTCCACCGTGGAACAGGTCGAGGCCATGGTCTACATCTGCGAACTGCTGGAGGACGCCCACGGGCTGCCCGAAGGGCGGCTGCGGTTCGAGGTGCAGGTGGAAACCCCGCAGCTGGTCCTGGCCGCCAACGGCACGGTGCCCGCCGCGCAGCTGATCCACCGGGCCAAGGGCCGGGTCTCCGCCCTGCACTACGGCACCTACGACTATTCCGATTCGGTGCAGATCGCCGCGGCCTACCAGTCTATGGAGCATCCGGCCGCGGACTACGCCAAGGCCGTGATGCAGGTGGCCGCCGCCGGCACCGGCGTCCGGCTTTCGGACGGCTCCACCAACATCCTGCCGCTGGGCACGCCCGCCGAGATCCGTTCCGCCTGGCAACTGCACGCCCGGCTGGTGCGCCGCTCTCTGGAACACGGCTTCTACCAGGGCTGGGACCTGCACCCGGCGCAGCTGCCCACCCGCTTCCTGGCGACGTACGCCTTTTACCGGGAGGGGTACGACGACGCCGCGGCGCGCCTGCGCAGTTACGTGCAGAAACGCGGCGGCAGCGTGCTCGACGAACCGGCCACCGCCCGCGCGCTGGCCCGGTTTGTCCATCGGGGAATGCTCTGCGGAGCGCTCACCGAGGCGGAGATTGCGCGGGACACCGGGCTGACCGGCGTCGAACTTGCCGCCCTGGCCCACCCCCGCGCTACCCGCCCCTCCACCGCCGCCGACGAAAAGGTCCGCTAGTGAACACGCCCCGCTACTACGCCCCCGAGGGCGGCCTGCCCGCCCAGACCGAGCTGCTCACCGGACGGGCTGTGGTCACCGAGGCCTACACTGTGATTCCGCGCGGCGTGCTGCGGGACATCGTGGTCAGCGTGCTGCCCGAATGGACCGATACCCGCGCCTGGATCCTGAACCGGCCGGTGGCGGGCGGCGCCACTACCTTCGCCCAGTACCTGATGGAGGTGGCCCCGGGCGGCGGTTCCCGGGCGCCCGAACCGGAACTTGAAGTGCAGTCCTTTATTTTCGTCCTCGAGGGCACCCTGACCGTCCGCCGGCTGGGCCGGGACCATGTGCTGACCCCGGGCGGGTTCGCCTACCTGCCGCCCGAAACGCTGTGGGGCGCGTTCAACGAGGGGCAGGAACCGGCGAAGTTCGCCTGGATCCGCAAGGCACACCAGCCGCTGCCGGGACACACCCCGGCGCCGGTCTTCGGCAACGAGGCGGACATCGCGCCGACGCCGATGCCCGGCACGGACAACAAATGGCGCACCACCCGGATGATCCCGGTGGACGACGTCGCTTATGACATGCACGTGAACGTGGTGACCTTTGAACCCGGTGCCGTGATTCCGTTTGCCGAAACCCATGTGATGGAGCACGGGCTGTACGTGCTCGAGGGCAAGGCCGTGTACCGGCTCAACCAGGACTGGGTGGAGGTGGAGGAAGGCGACTATCTGTCCCTGCGGGCGTTCTGCCCGCAGGCCTGTTACGCCGGCGGCCCGTCGAACTTCCGCTACCTCCTTTATAAGGACGTGAACCGCCAGGTCCTGCTGGGAGGCCGGTGATGCACGACGGTACCCGCGCCGGATACTCGGTGAACTGCTCCATTCTGTTCACCGAACTGCCACTGCTGGCACGCCCGGCCGCCGCGCGCGCCGCGGGCTTCGACACCGTGGAGTTCTGGTGGCCGTTTACCGAACCGGTGCCGCCGCAGGCGCAGGTGGCGGAGTTCGAGGCAGCCATCCGCGACGCCGGGGTGCGGCTGGGGGCCCTGAACTTCGACGCCGGGGCAATGCCCGCGGGCGAACGGGGCCTGCCCTCCCTGCCGGACCGGGGAGCGGACTTCCGGGCCAACGTGCAGGTGGTGGCGGGAATCGGCGAACGGTTGGGCTGCCGGCTGTTCAACGCCCTCTACGGCAACCGCAACCCCCGCTTTAGCCCCCAGGAGCAGGACGCCGAAGCCGGGCGGAACCTGCTGGAGGGGGCCCGCGCCGTCGCGCCCTTCGGCGGAACCGTGCTGCTGGAACCGCTCAGCGGCGCCCCGGACTATCCCCTGAAAACCGCGGCGGACGTGTTCGCGGTGCTGGACCGGATGCACGCCGCCGGGGCCGCCAACACGGCGCTGCTCGCCGATTTCTACCATCTGGCGGTGAACGGCGACGACGTGGCGGCGCTGGTGGCCGCCGACGCCGGCCGGTTCGGGCACGTCCAGATTGCCGATGCGCCCGGCCGCGGGGCACCCGGAACCGGAACCCTGCCCCTGGCGGACTGGATCCGGGCGAGTCGCAGCGGCGGTTACCGCGGGGAGGTGTCGCTGGAATACGCGGCGCCGGTTTCCGGGGCGTTTGACTGGTTGGAGCCGGAGGCGGCTGCCGCTGGGAAGCCGGTGGCAGACCGCTACGACCTGGTGATCCGCGGCAACGCCGTCCTCACCCCGGAAGGAATTGTCCCGGCCGAAGTGGCCGTCCGGGACGGCTCGATTGCCGCCGTCGTCCCCCTGGGTGCCGGGCTGGCGGGGGAGCGGCTGCTGGAACTGGCCGACGATGAAACGCTGCTGCCCGGACTGGTGGACACCCACGTGCACGTGAACGAGCCCGGGCGCACCGAGTGGGAGGGGTTCGCCTCGGCCACCCGGGCGGCGGCGGCCGGCGGCATCACTACCCTGATCGACATGCCGCTGAACAGCATCCCGCCCACGGTGACCGTGGAGGCGCTGGAGATCAAGCGGGCCTGCGCGGCGCCGCAGGCCGCCGTCGACGTCGGGTTCTGGGGCGGAGCCGTTCCGGGAAACGAAGCGGACCTGCGTCCCCTGCACGACGCCGGCGTGTTCGGCTTCAAATGCTTCCTGGTCCACTCCGGCGTCGACGAATTCCCGCACCTGGAACCGGCGGAAATGGAAACCGTCCTCGCCGAACTGAAGACCGTCGACGCCCTGCTGATCGTCCACGCCGAGGACCCGGGCCAGATCCGGGACACCCCGGCCGGTCCGCAGTACGCCGGCTTCCTGGCCTCGCGGCCGCCGGAAGCGGAAAACAGCGCCGTCGGGCAGGTCATTGAGGCGGCACGGCGCACCGGAGCGCGGGCGCATATCCTGCACCTGTCCTCCGCCGAGGCGCTGCCGCTGATCCGCGCGGCGAAGGACGACGGCGTCCGCCTCACCGCCGAAACCTGCCCGCACTACCTGACGCTGACGGCCGAGGAGATTCCGGACGGCGCCACGGCGTTCAAATGCTGCCCGCCGATCCGCGCGGACGCGAACCGGGAACAGCTCTGGGCCGGCCTGGCGGACGGAACCATCGACTGCATCGTGTCGGACCATTCGCCCAGCACCCAGGACCTGAAGGACCTGGTGCGCGGGGACTTCGGTGTTGCCTGGGGCGGGGTGTCTTCGCTGCAGCTGGGGCTGGCGCTGATCTGGACCGAGGCCCGTACCCGGGGGATTTCGCTGGAGCGGGTGGTGCACTGGATGTCCGCGGCTCCCGCTGCTTTGGCCGGGCTGGACCGGAAGGGCGGCATTGTGCCGGGCCGGGACGCGGACTTCGCGGTCTTCGCGCCGGCGGAAACCTTCACCGTGGATCCGGCGGCTCTGCAGCACCGGAATCCGGTCACGCCGTACGCGGGGAAGCGGCTCACCGGCGTTGTGCGCCGCACGCTGCTGGCCGGCGTCGACGTCGACCCTGGCGTTCCCGCCGGCCGGCTGCTGCGCCGGGGCGAGGCGTAGCGGAAGTCAACGGTGGCCGGGCGCCCACCGCACAGGGGTGACGGTGGCCACATGACGGCCGTCGCATTTTCGGAACCGCCAGCCGTGAAAGTAATGTCTTATTTATGGCCCCCTTCCGAAACAGCCGCGCAGCTGCCCTCCCCGCCAAACTGTCCCGTTCCTGGCTGCTGGCCTCCGCCGCAGATGAAGCAAATTTTGCACCGGCGCTGGCGTCCGAGGCCGATTCGGTGGTCTTCGACATGGAAGATGCCGTTCCCGCCGGCGGCAAGGCCGAAGCCCGCGAACGCGTCGTCGAGGCGCTCTCCACCGGCATGACCGCGTGGGTGCGCGTCAACGGCATCGAAACCGACTACTGGGCCGATGACCTCGCTGCCCTCTCGAAGGCCCCCGGCCTGCGCGGCGTGATGCTCGCCATGACCGAAAAGCCCGAGCAGGTCACGCACACCGCCATGCGCCTGCAGGCCGGCACCCCGGTGCTGGCCCTGGTGGAATCGGCCCTGGGTATTGAAAATGCCACCGCCATCGCCAGCGCGCCGGGCACCTTCCGCCTCGCATTCGGCGTCGGCGATTTCCGCCGCGACACCGGCGCCTCGGATGATCCGATGGCACTGGCCTACGCCCGCTCCAAGCTCGTGGTCGCCTCCCGCGTCGGCCAGCTGCCCGGCCCGATCGACGGTCCCACCGTCGGCGCACTGGGTGAAAAGCTGCTGGAAGCCTGCAAGGTCACGCAGAGCATGGGCATGACCGGCAAGCTGTGCCTGATGCCCGAGGCCACGGACTTCATCAATCAGGGTCTCTCGCCGAGCGAATCCGAAATCACCTGGGCCCACGAGCTGCTGGAGGCGCATGCCGCCGGAGCCGTGGTGGGCGACGGCTCCTACCTGCCGCGCCTGGCCCGCGCCCAGAAGATCTCCTCGCTGGCGGACTCCTACGGACTCTGGAACGCCTAGAAATTATTCGTTCCACACAGCTGCGGTATCCGGTGCGGGTGCCGCAGCTGTGCCGCTTAAGCGGCAGGTTCGCTGTGTGAGGCAGCAGTGGTAATACCAGTTTGCCCCAGAAGGTACCATCAACGCATGGAGTTTCAGCCGCCTACGGCTTCTCAGGATTTGCTTTTCGGCGACGCGATCATGGGCATGCTCATGAATCAGATTGTCACTATGGAACCGGGAGACCGCCTGCCAAGTGAACGCGAGCAGGCGCTGCGGTTCAATGTGAGCCGGACCGCTCTTCGAGACCGGATAGGCCGGCTGGAGTCGCTGGGTGTTTTGGAGCGAAGGGACAGGGCTGGAACTTTCGTCATCGGGCTTCGTCCGGAAACGGTTAGTGAAGTGCTGACCCTGGGGCTGATGGGATCGAAAATAACTGTTGATTCCCTGGTGCCGGTTCGTGTGGCGCTGGAACGGCAGGCAGCGATTGAAGCGGCGAGGCGAGTTGACCACGTCAACTGCGCCCACATGGCCGTAGCGGTGGACCGCATGGATGCCTCTGATGACTCATCTGAACTGCATGCGGCAGACATGGCATTCCATCAAGCCCTCTTTAATGCCTCGGGATCGCAAGGGCTGGTGTTTTTCGCCAAGGTCCTCTCGACGGTCCTGTCCAATACCATGCGGCACCTCGCACTCGACCAGGACCGGGTCCGAATGCGCATCCTGCATCGGGCGATTCTGGAAGCGGTGCAGTCCGGAGATGAAGGTGCCGCAGTTATGGCCGTTGACGATCACTTCTCCTGGCTTGATGAACTCATAAATCACACGACTTAGCGGAGCCGCAGGAGCTTCCCCCGTGCTCCTGCCGTGCGGGGTTGCGCACACAAAAGTATTTAAATCTGGTTACTCCAGACTCTTGTCTGGTAGTACCAACTACGACACACTGGGGGTATTCGCAGTGCCACACCGACGTTGCACCTGTGTTTGAACTTGGTTAATCCAACCTCGCGCATCACCGCACCGCCCTCCGCCAGACAACCACCGTTGCTGGGGGAGTATCACTCAAGGAGGAGAAGAATGAAGGCGAAGCACATTGTTCCCGTACTGACCGCCGCGCTGATGCTAACCGCGTGTGGTTCCGGATCCAGTAACGCAGGTGCCGGGGAAGAAGGGGAGACATATAACTGGGACTTCACCGTGACCGTAAGCGATACGTCGAGTTGGTACTTGGGTGCCGAGCGGTTCGCGGAGATTCTCAATGAAGAGAGCGATGGACGCATCACGGTTAACGTCTACGCAAATGAGCAGCTCTCCGGTGGAGATGCGGCTGCCGGCGTCGAACAACTAATGAACGGTGACAAAGCCTTTTCCTACAACTCAACCATCATCTACTCCGGCATTGATCCCCGATACGGGGCCATCAATGCTCCATTCCTCTATAAGGACTACGAGGAAGCAGACGCGGCCATTGAAGCCGGGGCACTCGATGCCTACAAGGAACTCGCCAACGAGCAGGGGGTTGAACTCCTTGGGTTCGGGGAGTCAGGGTTCCGTCAGATCACGAACAACAGCAAAGAGATTGTCGCCCCCGAGGACCTGAAGGCATTGAAGTTTCGGGTTCCCGGCTCGAGCATGTTCCTCGACATCTATTCCGCAATGGATGCAGACCCGATCACCATGAACTTCAGCGAAGTATTCACCTCGCTGCAAAACGGAACCATCGACGGCCAGGAGAATCCCTACGACGTGATTGCCTCCAACGGCCTGATGGAAGTCCAGGAGTATCTGACTGTCTGGAACTACATTTACGACCCGCTCATGCTGGGCATGAACAAGGACATGTATGAGGAGCTGAGCGATTCCGATAAAGAACTCGTTCAGAAGGCAGCCGCCGAGGCCAACGAACTGCAGAAGAAGACCAACCGTGAACGCGGCGAGGAGCAGCTCGCGGAAATGAAGTCGACGATGACTGTCACCGAACTCAATGAGGAACAGGTTTCCGTCTTCCGTGATTCCATGGGGCCGATTTACGACAAATATGAATCGGTGTGGACAGCAGATCTCGCTGAAGCAGTGAAGCCCAAATAGCGATGAAGGCAGTCGCATCCACTTTCGACCGCACGCTGACTTCGCTCGAGAACGCACTGATTGTCGCCACCTTTGCGAGCATCACGCTTCTGGCGTTCGTGAATGTTGTCAGCCGTTATGCGCTTCATGCTTCGCTCTCGTGGAGCAACGAACTCGTTGTAGGTCTGGCCGTGTACCTGATCATGATCGGAACCTCGGCCGCCATCCGCATGAACGCACACCCGGCCTTCACCATCCTCCAAGACGTTGCCCGCCCGATCCTGCGCAAAATCGTGGTCATCGCGATAGCCGTCGCGATGTTCACCTTCCTGGCCATCCTCCTGTGGCTGGGGTGGGACATGGTCGCTAGCCAATTCGATCGGGGCCGTGCAACCCCGGCACTCGGACTGCCGCAGTGGCTTCTGTCGCTCGCGCTACCCCTCGGAGCCGTCCTGGGCATGGTTCGAGTGGTGCAGATGGCCGTCACCGCTATTCAACATGACGAGCAGAGCTCAAGCCAGCTCCTGCCGGGAGGGTAACCACATGCTTGAGCTCGTTCTCTTCGGATCATTCCTACTTTTGCTTTTCCTCGGTGTTCCTGTCGCCTTTTCGATGGGCATCTCCTCCTTAGTAACCATCCTGTACATGCAGGGCGTGAACGCACTGTTCCCGTCGTCGGGAATCATGTACGCATCAATGGCCTCCGAAACTCTCCTCGCCATCCCGTTCTTCATACTGGCTGGCGTCATCATGGAACTGACGGGCATCTCCGCCCGGCTGATCGAACTCGCCGACGCCTGCGTCGGGCACCGCAAAAGCGGAATCGCACTCACCACCATTCTGGCGGCTCTGGTGTTCTCCTCGATCTCCGGATCGGGACCGGCAACAGTGGCAGCGCTGGGCGGAATACTAATCCCCGCTCTCGCAAAACACGGGTACAAAAAACGGCATGCTGCAGCCCTGGTGGCAAGCGCCGGCGAGATGGGAATCGTAATCCCACCCAGCATCGCATTCATCGTCTTCGCCGTAGTAGCGAGCGACTACGAACGCATCTCCATCGGACGGCTCTTCGCCGCAGGTGTGCTGCCGGGACTGTGCATGGGCCTTGCGTTCTACCTGGTCGCCCGGTTTTTGCCCAGGGAAATGGAGCAGGCCAAGGCAAGTGCAAAGCTGCACGCAGCGCACGCCCTGGGCCGTCCCAAAGATCCGGCGGGTGGGACAGCGCCCGATGCTGGAGGGGCAGCCCCATCGACCCCGGATGTCGCTCCGCGTCAGGGTGCCGCCGAGGTCGGGCCGGAACGTGCGAATCCTGCCACCATGACCCTTGCGGACATTCCGCACGATACCTCTATCCAAATCCGAACCACGCGGGCACCGGCACGAGTGATCCGTAAAGCGCTGGTCCGTGCCATCCCAGGGCTCATGATGCCTTTTATCATCTTGGGCGGAATCTACGGTGGCGTCTTCACGCCTACTGAATCGGCCGCCGTGGCTGCGGTCTATGCCCTGATTATCGGTTTGTTTGTGATGAGGGACCTGAAGGTCGCGGATGTTTACAAGATTTTTGCCACTGCGGGCGTGCAAGCCGCGCGCATTATGTTCATCATCGCTACAGCGACACTCTTTGCGTACGTGATCACGAAGTATCAGATTGCAGAGACCGTTGCTGAAGGCCTTCTGTCGCTGACCAGCAACACGGTGATCCTTGTCCTGCTCATCAATTTGGTCCTCCTGATCGCAGGCATGTTCCTGGACGCCATTTCCGCCTTCTATCTCTTCATCCCGCTCTTTGTCCCGGTGCTGCTGGAACTGGGAATGGACATGACCACAATTGGGGTGTTTATGACGGTTAACCTTGCGCTTGGGCTGGTCACGCCGCCTGTGGGGATCGACCTGTTCGTTGCGGCCGGCATCGCCAAAATCCCCTTCGGAGAAGCAATCAAGGGTATCTGGCCGTTCTTCCTGGCGGGCCTCGGCGTCCTCATGCTGGTGACGTTTGTGCCCGCACTCAGCAATTTCCTTCCCGATCTTCTCGGCCTGTAATGGGCATCAACCAGGAGGCCACATGAATGTGGAAACACTCGCCGGAAAGAGTGCAATCGTCACCGGCGGCGCCCGCGGTATCGGACACGCGATCGCCTTGCGTCTTGCCGAGCAGGGCGCCGATGTTTGCATAGTTGACGTCATCGACGCCACCGAGGCAGCGCGGGACATCACGGACCGCACGGGCAGGAAGGTTATGACGGCCGCCGTAGACGTTCGGAGCCGGGCAGAGGTGTCAGCATGCGTGCAATCGGTTGTCGACGCCTTCGGAACAGTCGACATTGTGGTTAACAATGCAGGCACATGCGGGCGAATTGACCTCGAAACCATGGATGACGAAACCTGGACTCGCGATATCGAGACCAATTTGCGAGGAACGTTTCTTTTCACCCAAGCGGCCATTTATCCCCATATGAAGAACCAAGGCGATGGCCGCATCATCAACATCAGCTCGATCAGCGGGATTATGGGCGGCCCCTATGCCTCAGGGGACGGGGCAGGACGGTCCGGCCCCTCCTACGCAGCGTCAAAGGGCGGGGTCATCGCATTCACCAAATGGGTGGCGAAAGAAGTCGGAACCCTCGGCATCACCTGCAACACCGTTGCCCCCGGCCCTATCGAGACGCCGATGACCGACAACATGAGCTACTCCTTTGACAACCAGGCCATCAAACGGCTCGGAACGCCCGTCGAGGTAGCCGCAGCCGTCTCCTACCTCGCTTCACCCGAAGCAGCCTTCGTCACCGGCGACACTCTCAAGGTCTGCGGCGGAGCTGCCATCGGCTGAATGTGGGACCCCTCTTATTTTGCATCTCTTGGTAGTACCAATTTCTAAAGAGGTCATTCCAAACCCCGGAACCCGGCCTCGTAACTGCTCACCACCCTCGAGCAAGAAACGAGTCGCAATGCTGACACTTGTTCACCCTGGACCGCAGACTAGACCGCGGTTGATCGCCTTTGAGTCACGCATGTCCTCAGCAGTAATCCGGCTTAAGCCCGGACAACCCCTAGTGAGCCAACTCTTTGATGCATTGCATGGCATCGGGGCGCGGAACGGAATAGCCGAGTTGTCGGGGGGGTCACTTTCACCTGTCAGCTACTGCGTGCCGGCAGACGGAACACATGAAAGAACGGTCAGCTACAGCGCTACCCGGACCACTCCCCAGGCCAATTTGATTCTCGGTGCGGCCACCTTGGGCTCCAGGGACGGAAGTCCCTTTATCCATAGTCACTGCCTCTGGACCACTCCGGACGGGGTGCTGCAGGCGGGCCACATCTGGCCGGAAACGCAGATCGGGCAGAGCCCCCCGGTTGTTGTGCTTCATGCCTTGCACGACGTCGACCTCGTTAGTGCGGACGACCCCGAAACTGCGATGCCGGTTTTCACGCCCCAACTCGTAAAGGATTCGACCATGCCGGAAAACCAGCGGGAGCGGGGAGAGACTTGCCGCTCAGTTATCGCCCGAGTCTGTCCCAACGAGGACATCACCTCGGCCGTCAAAACCATTTGCGCATCCGCCGGCATACGAACCGCAGCCATCAGGGGCGGAATCGGCAGCCTCATCGGGGCAACCCTCACCGGGCCCGCAGAGCGGGGGCCGGTCAGGGTTGAGGGGCCTGGTACCGAAGTAGCGACTCTTGTCGGGCTGCTCACGACGAACACGGCAGGCGAACCGGAGGTCACCATCAACTGCACCCTTGTCGACAAATACGGGCAGGTTCACGCAGGCACCCTTGTCCCCGGGGAAAACCCGGTTGCTGTCACCTTTGAACTCCTGATCCAGGAACTCAACCCCATCCCGGGGGGAACCGATCTCCCCGAGCACCAGAAAGAGGCACTGGCATGAATGTCCTACTAACTACCGATTTCCTTGGGGATGAAGGAGAAGCCGAGCTGACCGAATGGCTTGTGGAGGACGGCGAGGAGGTCACCGAGGGACAGCCTATTGCCGAACTGGAGACATCCAAAACCAGCAACGAGATCACTGCTCCCCGCGCCGGGACCATATCCCTCACAGCTAAAGAGGGTGACATCATCTCGGTCGATGAGAGCATCGCCACTATTTCGTAGGAGCACACCATGACAACTTATGACGCACACAACCACGGCATGGCGGGCCTCCGCCTTATGGCATCAATTCGGGAATTTGAAAGCAAAATGCCGGAACTGGCCGACGAAGGACTAATCCGAGGTTCAACACACCCTTCGGTCGGCATGGAAGCGGTTGCCGTCGGGATCTCCCTGGCACTGGGGGAGGAGGACTCGATTGCGAGTAACCACCGTGGCCATGCACACTGCCTGGCTCGCGGTTCCGATCCGGGGCGAACCATGGCGGAAATTCTCGGCCGGCAGGACGGGTACGGCCAGGGCAAGGGTGGATCCATGCATATCGGCGTGAAAGAGCTGGGAATCCTCGGCACCAACGGAATTGTCGGAGCCGGTATCGGCCTCGCTACGGGAGCCGCCCTTGCCGCCAAGATGCAAAACACAACAGCTGTCTCCGTTGCGTACTTTGGCGACGGCGCCTCCAACCAGGGTGTCCTGGCGGAAGCCCTGAATCTTGCAGCGATCTGGAATCTTCCCGTGCTGTTTGTCTGTGAGAACAACCATTACGCCCAGTCAGCGTCAATTGAGCAGATGGTCGCCCAACCGGATCTGGCGCAGCGCGGCATTGCCTATGGAGTTCACTCTGTGAATGTGGACGGCATGGACTTGGAAGATGTCTACCGTGCAGCCGCCGACGCCGTGGCGCGCGGGCGCGACGGCGATGGACCCACCCTCATAGTTGCCGACACTTATCGGTATCTGGGCCATATGGCAGGTGATACGGAAATATACCGAAAACCCGATGAGGTTCAGCAGTGGCGAGATAAAGACCCCATTGCCCGCTTGGTCGCCACCCTCATTGAGGCAGACGTCCTGACGCAGGAACGCTGGCTGGAAATACAGGCGGAAGTATCCCGCGAGATGGACGCCGCGGAGGAATTTGCCCGCAATTCACCTTTCCCCGATGTATCCACAGCGACAACCGATGTATATCAGGAGACCGTGGCATGAAGACCGTGAAGACGCTCAGCACCTGGCGCGCACTGAATGCAGCGCTGCATGACATCCTCGAGGACACCCCCACTGCGTTTGTGATGGGGGAGGACATCACCACGTGGGGCACAGGTGGAGGGATCTACGGAGTTACCAAAAAGCTGGTCACCGACTTCGGATCCGACCGCGTACGTGACACACCCATCAGCGAAGAGGTCATGATTTCTGCAGCCGTCGGGGCTGCGATGAAGGGGTCACGGCCGATCCTCGAGATCATGTATTCGGACTTCAGTTTCCTCGGCTTTGACGGCATCATCAACCAGGCCGCGAAAGCGCGCTACATGTTCGGCGGGCAGTTCGACGTGCCTTTCGTGTTGCGTACAAACGGAGGTTCGGGAATAGGGAAGGCCGGCCAGCATTCGCAGTCGCTGGAAACCCTCTTTGCCCACATTCCCGGTCTGGAAGTTGTGGTGCCCGGATCGCCGGGCGATGCTTACGGCCTCCTGCGGACTGCCGTGGCCAGCAACAACCCCACGATTTTCCTTGAGCACAAGAACCTGTACTACGACAAGGGGCCGGTGAGCTTTGAGCCCATACCGTTTGGCCAGGCCCGCATCGCCCGGCAAGGCACCGATGCAACCGTCGTCGCAACTCAGCAAATGCTGAAGCGCTCCCTCGCTGCCGCACAAGTCCTACAGGACGAACACGGCATCAGCATCGAAGTTATCGATCCCAGAACCTTGTACCCCTTCGATATGGACACCGTCATCACTTCGGTGCGCAAAACGAGGCATCTGCTTGTTGCCCATGAAGCCGTCCGTGACTACGGGTGGGGTGCCGAATTCGTTGCCTCCGTGGTGGAGGAAGCCTGGAATGACTTGGACGCGGCGCCTCGGCGCCTTGGCGGGAGCAGGAGCCCCATCCCTTACAGCGAGAAGCTCGAAAGTGCGGTCATCCCTGCCGAGGCGGAGATAGTTGCCAGCGTTCTTGCTCTCCGCAATGCAACGGTAAAGGTCTGAGCATGGTTCCGGGACGGATGGCGGGCAAGACCATCATCATCTTCGGGGGAGGATCGCAGGAAGGGGAAATGAACAACGGGTTGGCAGCGGCGTTGACCTACGCGCAAGAGGCGGCGGATGTGTTCATCGTGGATGCTTCCGAGCGTGCCCTGGCCAATACGCTCAAGTGCCTGGACTCTGCCCGCCCGGCAGGCGGCAAGTGGGGTGGAGCTGTTGCCGACGTGTCAGACAGCGATGCCGTGAAGGCGGCAGTGGAGGAGTGTGTCGCCCTGTTGGGCAATCCGCACGTCCTGCACAACAATGTCGGAATCGCCCGTATGGGAGGCCCGGTGGAGATGTCCCTGGAGGAATGGAAATTTGTCCTCGACGTCAATCTAACCGGAGCCTTCCTCTCCACAAAACACGTGCTGCCCCTGTTCCTGGAACAGGGCAGAGGGTCGATTGTGAACATTGCCTCGATAGGCGGGCTGCGTTACCTGGGGTACAACTATCCAAGCTATTCCGCGAGTAAAGGAGGTCTCATCCAGTTCACTGTGAATGTAGCCCTGGAATACGCCGCACAAGGGATCAGGGCCAACTCAATTGCCCCCGGGTTGATGGAAACGCCGATGATGTACAAGCAGATCGCGGGCAGTTACGAATCGGTTGAGGCCATGGTGGCAGCGCGGAACAAGCTGAGCCCTACGGGAAAGATGGGGGACTCCTTCGATGTTGCGCGCGCGGCCCTCTTCCTTGCCTCGGACGAGGCCGGGTACATCAACGGAGTGTGCCTGCCCGTTGACGGCGGATTGTCGGCAGCAGTGACACACTAGTCTGCCGAGGTGGTTCGCTACCTCATGGGCGCAGGTACAGGTGCCGGTCAACCGGCGGTTTCCGCTCCGCTGTCCACCCGGCTGAGCAGCTGGAGCACCAGCCGGGTGAGGGTGAACGCGGCGTCCATGTCGTAATCCGGCTGGCTGATGTCCGCGAACAGGTGCGAGGCACCCATGTAGAGGAAAAGGTCGGCGTCCGGCGTGGACGCGGCCAGGTTCTCCGCGGCGTCGAGGTCCCCGCTGTCCACGAATTCCTCATCGGCGTCCATGCCGTGGATCTGCACCGGCACGCCGTCCGGCCAGGTGTCGGCGAAGGCGCCAAGCGGGATGCAGCCGCTGACCAGCACCGCGCCACGGGCACCGGGCCGGGTCTGCGCCAGCCGCTGCGCCGGGATCACACCGAGCGAGAAGCCGATATAGACCATTTCCGCAGGGAACCGGTTCGCAATACTGACGCCGAGCTCTTCGATGGTGTCCATGCCGATCTTCTGGGCATAGGCCACCCCGTCCTCCAGATCGGTGAAGGTACGCCCATCATAGAGATCGGGCACCGTCACCGTGTGGCCCGCTTCGCGCAGGACCTCGGCGAAGGCATCCATGCCGGAGGTCAGGCCGAGCGCGTGGTGGAAGAGCAGGACGTTGGCCATGGGGACTCCTAGGGTTCGACGAGGATCCCGTCCTCGTCGGCGTAGAGCGTTGCGCCGGGACGGAAGGTGACGCCGCCGAACTCTACGGGAACATCGATTTCACCGACAGCGTCCTTGGCGCTCTTGCGCGGATTCGATCCCAGCGCCTTCACGCCCAGCGGCAGCTTGGCGACGGCGGCACGGTCACGGATGGCGCCGTTGATAACGACGCCGGCCCAGCCGTTCTCCACGGCGGCCCCGGCAATCAGGTCCCCCATCAGGGCGGTGTTCAACGACCCGGCGCCGTCGACCACCAGCACCGCGCCGTCGCCGGGGGAGTTCAGCAGAGACTTGATGATGCCGTTGTCCTCCCGGCAGCGGACGGTGCGGATCGGGCCGGTGAAGCCCACATGCCCGCCCAGGTCCTGGAACTGCAGGGACACCGAGGCCAGCTCGTCGCCGCGTTCGTCGTACAGGTCAGCTGTGCTTGTTTTCATGGCACCACTGTGACAGACGGCACTGCAGCGAATCATCCTGCCACGCCGAGGGGTGGCTGTCAGCCGGCCCTGCGGTTTGTCCGGATCCCTGCGGTTTTCCCCAAACCGCGGGGAAATGCCGTGCGCGTGTGCGAGGGTTGGCTACGTCCGGGCCTGCCGGGCGTGGGACTTGAGCACGTCCACGATTTCCAGCAGGTCCGCTACCGAATGCGTGCGGCTGTCACGGGTGGCCTGCGGCCAGCCGCCGGGCAGGCCCTCGTTGTAATACAGACCGTCGGCCAGCAGGGTGATGGCGCGGGCAATGCCCGGATCGCCCACCTCGTCGTGGACCAGGTCGAACCAGCTGCGGTGGATGTCCTGCAGCAACTCCGAGGCCACGGGGTCGGAGGCCTGCGCCAGGCGGACGACGCCGATCAGGGCCCGGTCCAGCTCGCTGCCGACGTAGACCGAGCTGCGGACCAGATACCGCGCCGGCCCTTCCGGATCCTCGCGCATGGTCTGCAGATCAGTGGCAGCGAGCCCGCGGAGCTTCTCGATCAGGGCACCGGCCATCGCTTCCTTGTTCTTGAAGTGATACAGCAGGCCGCCTTTGGAAACTTCGGCGCGCGCGACGACGGCGTCCAGGGTGGCGCCGCGGGGGCCTTCGTTGATGAGCAGCTCCTCGTAGGCATCGAGGATACGGTCCCGGGCGGGACGAGAGTTGGGCATGACTTCACGCTACGCCATCAGCCAGCGAAAGGGCCGCAGATTGCCACCATACAGTCTAGACGGTACAGTAGTTTTTCGGGTATTTCCCGTGATGAATTCCTAACGCAGTTCCACAAGGAGGAAGCCGTGCTGGCGGTCCAGGAAAATCCCGCAGTTACGCGTGCAGGCACGCGCGAATGGTGGGGACTCGCAGTCCTGATGCTGCCCGTTCTGCTCATCTCCATCGACAACAACGTCCTGAGCTTCGCCATCCCGTCGCTGTCGCAGGCACTGGCACCCACCGGCGTCGAACTGCTGTGGATCGTGGATGTCTACGCCCTGGTCCTGGCCGGCCTGCTGGTGCCCATGGGCAGCCTCGGCGACCGGATCGGCCGGCTCCGCCTGCTGATGATCGGCAGTGTGGGCTTCGGCGTCTTCTCCCTGGTGGCCGCGTTTGCGCCCTCGGCGGCGCTGCTGATCGTGGCCCGAGCCCTGATGGGTGTCTTCGGTGCCATGCTGATGCCCGCCACGCTGTCGCTGATCCGTAACATCTTCACCGACCCGTCGCAGCGCCGCATCGCGGTGGCCATCTGGGCGGCCGGTTTCTCCGGCGGCGCGGCCCTCGGCCCGATCGTCGGCGGCGTCCTGCTCGAGCACTTCTGGTGGGGCTCGGTGTTCCTGCTGTCCATTCCGGTGCTGCTTCCCCTGCTGATCTTTGCCCCGATCCTGCTGCCGGAGTCCAAGGACCCCAGTCCCGGCGCCGTCGACATTCTCGGCGTTGTGCTGGTGATGGGGGCCATGCTCTCGGTGACGTACGGCATCAAGGAGTTCGCGCACGACGGCGCCGGGTCGGGCCTGCCGTTCATCGGCGTCGGCCTGGTGCTCGGCTTCCTGTTTGTCCGCCGCCAGCTCTCGCGGGAAAAGCCGATGCTCGACGTCCGGCTGTTCCGGAACCCGGTCTTCACCGGCTCCATTGCCGCGAACCTGCTCAGCCTGTTCGCCATGGTGGGCTTCATCTTCTTCCTGTCCCAGCACCTGCAGCTGGTGGTGGGACAGACACCCATCGAAGCCGGCCTGACCATGCTCCCCGGCCTGGTGCTGACCATCATCACCGGCCTGGCTGTGGTGCCCCTGGTGAAGCGGGTCCGCCCGGCGATTGTGGTGGCCGGCGGGCTGCTCTTCAACGGAGCCGGTTATGCCCTGGTTTTCGCTGCGGGGGAGTCGGTGACCGTGCTCGAACTGGTCATCGCGTTCCTGCTGCTCGGCGTGGGCGTGGGGGCCGCGGAAACCATTTCCAATGACCTGATCCTGGCCAGCGTTCCGCCGTCCCGCGCCGGATCCGCCTCGGCTATTTCCGAGACCGCCTATGAGATCGGATCCGTCCTGGGCACTGCCGTGCTGGGCAGCATCCTGACCGCGGCCTACCGCAACGGCGTCACCGTTCCGTCCGGGCTGGATCCCGAGCAGGCTGCTTCGGCCGGAGAAACCCTCGGCGGAGCGGTGGAGGCTGCCCGGGGCCTGCCTGCCGAGGCGGGCTCGGCGCTGCTGCATTCGGCACAGGCCGCCTTCGACTCCGGCGTCAACATCACCTCGCTGATCGGCGTGGTCACCATGGTGCTGGCTGCCGTGGGTGCAGGGGTGCTGCTGCGCCGGGTTCCGGCTCACCGCTAGTCCCCGTGCGGGGGTTAGTCCCGGTGCGGCCGGGCGATCAGCACCGGGCAGTAGGCGTGCGCGGCCACAGTAGTGCTGACGGAACCGAGCAGCAGCCCGGCGAAACCGCCGCGCCCGCGGTTGCCCACCACCAGCATCTCCGCCCCGCGGCTGGCTTCCATCAGCACCCCGGCGGTCTGCCCGGCCACCGCTGACTGGGTTAGATCCTCAGGAATGCCCTTCCCTTCGAAGGCTGCTTCCACCGCCTCGGCCAGGCCTCGCTCGGCTTCCACCCGCGGCGACCATTCGGTGGTGGGAAACGGCGTGGCCAGCATTGCCGGAAACTCCCACACCGTGATGGCATCAATACGGCAGTCCAACAGGTCCGCCAGCCGACGGGCCAGGCGAAGCGCCTCCAGCGACTCCTCCGAACCATCGACTCCGACCACAATCCGTTTCCGGGTTCCCTCAGTCATGGTGTTCCTTCCAGGGCAGTTGGATAAGCAGCAGTTTGCGCCCCCGGCGGCGGGCAGGGCCAGAGCAGCGGCGAATTGCGCGGTGGAACCGCGGACTTGAGTAGAACTGACAATCGGGCATAGGGTAATAAGCATGCTTACGTTAGCGTGAGCGCCCGCCTATTACGGCGGTCCGAACAGGACCGCCCGAATGGACTGACCTACCGAAAGTGGGAACTTCTATGACCAACGGCAACAAGTCGGACCAGTACACCTTCCAGAACCCGGTGGACCGGTACCCGTCCATCGCACCGCCCGTCCAGGACCAGCCCGAGCCGGGCCTGGATAAGGACATGACCCCGCACGTGGACCACGGCGAGGACACCTACCGCGGCACCGGCCGTCTGGAGGGCCGCAAGGCGCTCATTACCGGCGGCGACTCCGGCATCGGCGCGGCAGTGGCCATCGCCTTCGCACGGGAAGGCGCCGACGTCGCCATCTCCTACCTCCCCGAGGAGGAGCCGGACGCCCAGCACATTGCCGAGGTGGTCGAGAAGACCGGCCGCAAGCTGGTGAGGCTTCCCGGTGATCTCAAGGATCCCGAGTACTGCCGCCAGCTGGTTGAGGATGCCGTTTCGGCCCTGGGCGGTCTGGACATCCTGGTCAACAACGCCGGCAAGCAGATTGCCGTGGAGAACCTCGAAGATCTCTCCGACGAGCAGCTGGACCACACCTTCAAGACCAATATCTACTCGTTCTTCCGGGTGACGAAGGCTGCGCTGAAGCACCTGCCGGCTGGATCGAGCATCATCAACACCACCTCGATCCAGGCCTACGAGCCGTCCGCCGACCTGCTGGACTACGCCAGCACCAAGGCGGCCATCAACAACTTCACCAAGGGCCTGGGCCAGCAGCTTGCACCCAAGGGCATCCGCGTGAACGCCGTGGCGCCGGGGCCGTTCTGGACTCCGCTGCAGCCGTCCGACGGACAGCAGAAGGAGGCGCTGACGGAGTTCGGCCAGAGCACCCCGCTGGGCCGCGCGGGCCAGCCCACCGAACTGGCTCCGGCCTACGTCTTCCTGGCGTCCCCGGAATCCAGCTACGTGATCGGCGAAACCCTGAACGTCAACGGCGGCACCCCGTCGCCGTAACGTCTGCGGTTTTCTCCCGCTAGAACTGAGGCCCCGCATCTGCGGGGCCTCAGTTGTTTAAGCTGCCGGGCAGCGTCCCGGTGACCGGTCCCTGTCCGGCGTCTGTCCCGCACAGCATCCCACTGGGTGGTGCTGGTGTTGCTGGCGGGGTCCCAGGGGTCACATCCGTCCCAAAGCGTGGGACACCGTGCAGGTGTCCCGCACAGCGTCCCACCCGGTGGTGCTGGTGTTGCTGGCGGGGTCCCAGGGGTCACATCCGTCCCAAACCGTGGGACACCGTGCTGGAACCCCACCCGGACCAACAAAAACGGCCGCCGCAACTCCCGGAAACCGGAGGGTTGCAGCGGCCGCAGGGACCGAAAATCCGCGTCTTAGCGGGTGATGGTCTCTTCCGTGCGGAAGTCTGCACGGTCAATACGGCGGTGGTAGCGCATACCGGCCAGGCCGCCCAGGATGGCGCCCAGCAGGGTGGCCACAAGGCTGGCGGCGACGGCGATCCACGTGCCGGCGTCCATGCCTTCCAGGTTCTCCGGAAGCGGTGCAACCGAGTTCAGCTGGCTGATGCTGCGGATGTCGTTGCCGAAGATCAGGCCCAGGACGATGACGACGGCGGCCGCCACCAGTGCCCACAGCCAGACGGCCAGACCCTGCTTGGCTCCGTTGAAACGTGCCATACGGCCGGCGACGTACCCGCCGGCGAAGTAGGAGAGCAGCAGCACCAGAAGCATGATGATGGCACCGATAATCCCGGCGGACTGGTTGGCCGCGGCGGATTCCAGGGCCTGGCCCAGGTTGGTTTCAGCCGAGAGGCCCACGGCAGCGCCGATCGCGGCGGCCAGTGCCGAGAGCAGTACAACCATGCCCGTAGCGGTCAGCCAGCCGAAGAAGGCTGCACCGAACTTGAAGCCGCCGAAGCGTTCCTTCTCCCGGGCGAGCAGTGCCTCGCGGTTGGGCAGGGCCGCCTCGCGGGTGTGCTCGGCGTTCCGGTCATCGTTCCGGCGGTCACGGTTCCGCACGGCGTCGCTGTCGTGCTTGTCGTTCCGGCCGTGGCGATCGCGGTCATCGTTACGGTCGTCGGCGGTGTCGCGGGCCGCCGTGTCGCGCCGGTTCTCGGCGTCGGTGCCTGCGTCGCGGTGATCGCGCACGGCGGATACCGAGGTGGCACCCCGGTGTTCGCCGGAGCCGTCCGCGCCGTCCGTGTCGGAGGAACCGGCACCGGCGACCGGTGCAACCCGGGTGCGGGTGTCTTCGGACCCGGAGCCGGACCCGAAGCCGGCATCGGTGTCAGAGACCGGCGCCGTACGGGCGGCGTCGTCGTCGTAACCCGCTGCCGGTGCGGCGGCATGGCTGCCAGAGCGGCGGCCGGAGGTGTGCAGCGGAGCAGCGGGAGCCGTGGCGGCGTCGGTGTCCATTGCCCGGGTGGCGGTGTCCTCGCGGTGCCCGTCCACGGGAACGGCCTGGCTGTCGTCGACGGGTACCGGCCGATCGGAGCGGTCCCGGAACGGGCCGCCCTCAGAGGCGCCGCGTCCGCTCGTAGAAGCGTTAGTGTTCCCTGGTTCGGTGCTCATTTACTGCTCTCCTGTTTTCCGTCCGGTGAATCGGGCTGAAGATGCCACCTTATAAGCATCCTTAGTAATACCTCCACCTAGCCGCACCGGTGTGCGCCAAAGCACGTCGCCGGTTAGCCCCCGAAATCCGCGCGGAACGGGAAAACCGAAACCACCCGGACGGCAAATACGCAGGGGAGTAGACAGCTGGTGGAACACTGGGGGGATGGATCCGGACCTTCTTGTAACCATTGCCGCAGCCCTGGTGATCGCCGTGGGCCTGATCGGCATTGTGGTGCCGGTACTGCCGGGCAGCATCCTGATTATCATCGCCCTGCTGGGCTGGGCCCTCGGGGTGCAGAGCGCGCCGGCCTGGTGGGCCTTCGGGATCGGCGCGGTGCTCCTGATTGCCGGTATGCTCGCCAGCGCCTTCCTCACCGGACGGCGGCTGAAGGAACGGGAAATCCCCAAGCGCTCCATCGTGGCCGGCGTAGGCGTGGGCATCGTCGGCATGTTCACCATTCCCGCCGTGGGCCTGTTCATCGGGTTCGCCGTCGGCCTGCTGCTCAGCGAGTGGCTCCGCAAGCGGGACCTGCCCACAGCCTGGTCCTCCAGTGTGGCCACCCTGAAGGCCATGGGCATCGGCATTCTGGCCGAACTGGCGCTGGCGCTGACCGCCGGCGGTCTCTGGGGCGGGGCCGTCTGGCTGCACTTCGCCACCCGGTAAGCAAGCGGAGCGGATAAAGCACCGCCGGCGGACTTACTAGGCCCCGGTCACGAATCCGGCAAGGTTCCGCAGCTGGTCCGCGCGGCAGTCGGGGTTCACGTACATCATGTGTCCGGCCTGGTAGTAGTGGTGCGTGAACCGGGACCGTGCTTCCTCGCTCAGCCGCATGTGCGCCCAGACGTATTCCGCGGCGAAATGCGGTGTGGCGCCGTCGTAGTACCCGTAGTCCACGTGCACCCGCAGGGCCGGGTTGTGCACCATTAACCGCTCCAATGTGCCGGTAACGTCTACCGGAACTCCCTCGAAGGTCTTGTAACTCCACGGCTGGACCCGGCCGCTGAGGATCTCGTACGGAAGATCGTTCTCGTAGCCGAGCTCAGCACGCACATAGTGGTTGATGGCCGCGGAATAGGGGCCGTTGATGGCCACCAGGCTGGGATCATCCCAGTTGATCCAGTCCTGCTGATGCGCCGGCGCGGCAGTGAACCGGCCGTCGATGCGCCCCACCGCCAGGTTCTCCTCGCGCAGCAGCTCCGCGGAAAACATGGCATAGTCCCAGCGCAGGTTGGTCCGGCGGATGAAGCCCTCACCCAGGGTGGTGATCGCGGCCAGGCGGGCGACGACGTCGTCCAGTTCCTCCGCGCTCAGCCGGGCGCCCTGGGTCAGCGCATAGCCGTACTCCCGGGAGGCGTACTCTTCGGCTTCGCGGACGACGTCGGCCAGCTCGCGTCCCGGGTGCCGGCCGTGGAAATGCGCGATGGCGGCGTAGGTGGGCAGATGCAGGGCATAGGGGGTGTCCCGACCGGGCGCGAAATCCAGGGTGGCCAGGTTCAGCACGGTGGAGATCAGGCCGAGGCCGTTGACCGCCAGGCCATAGGCGTCGAACAGCTTCCCGGCCACAGCCACCGCACGCAGGGTGCCGTAGGACTCGCCCACCAGGTACTTCGGACTCAGCCAGCGGTTATTGCGCGTGGTCCAGAGCCGGATCACCTCGGCCACCAGGTCCCGGTCCTCCTCGAACCCGTGGAACTCGGCGGCGTCGTTGCCGTTCACCACCCGGGAGAAGCCGGTATTGACCGGATCGATCAGCACCAGGTCCGCGTATTCGAGCAGGGTCTGCGGATTGTCCACCAGTCCGAACGGGGGAGGGGTCAGCGCACCGGCGTCGCCCGAGTCCACCATGCGCGGGCCCAGCAGCCCCATGTGCAGCCAGACCGAGGAGGAACCCGGGCCGCCGTTGAAGGCGAAGACCACGGGACGGCGGTTGGGCCCGGTTTCCGGGGCGTCCGCAGTGTAGGAGACCAGGAAAATCTCCGCCTTGGGCCGGAACCCGTCCGACTTCCCGTCCTTGACTTCTTCCTTGCGGAACACCATCCGTCCGGTGGTGCTGGTGTACGCCAGGCCCGAAGGCAGGGTGTGACGGCGGACGGCAAAGTCATCGGTAACGTCCGGTGCGGTGGCTGCTTCCGGGGCGGGGGATGATTCGGGGACGGCGGCGGGAGAGTGTTCCTGGGAGACCATGGCAAGGACACTACAGGTGCTTCCGGGGTTAGGCCGGGAGGAAAACGGCTTGGTTGTCAGCTGCGTCCGCCAACTGTTCTGTCTGCTCTTCCGCGGGCTTCGGCGCGGGTCTACGTTGGAAACACCGTGACCGGCAACGGCACCTCCAAGCGAGGGGGAAGCCGACTTCGGCGCCGGTCCACAAGGTGCGGAGGAATGTATGTTTTTCCATAAACAGGAACTCCAGTTCAAATCCACTCCGGAGAAGCCGGATGCCGTATACGCCCGGAAGCTGCAGGAGGCCCTGGGCGGACAGTACGGCGAAATAACGGTAGCCATGCAGTACGGATTCCAGTCCTGGAATGCGCACATCCCGGGTAAATACCGGGACCTGCTGTACGGCATCGCCGCCGAAGAAATGGGCCACGTGGAAATGCTGGCCGTCATGATTGCGCAGCTGCTGGAAAAGGCTCCGCTGGGGATTACCGGCGACGCGGTCCAGGATGATCCCACCGTTGCGGCGGTGGTGGGCGGCATGGACGTGCAGCAGGCCATCGTGGCCGGCGCCGGTGCCCGCCCCGCGGACAGCAACGGCAACCCCTGGACCGGCGGCTACGTTACGGCCAGCGGCAACATGCTGGCGGACTTTACCTCCAACGCCAACATTGAAATGCAGGGCCGCCTCGCCGTCGCCCGGCTCTACCACATGACCGATGACCACGGGGTGCGGGACCTGCTGGCGTTCCTGCTTGCCCGGGACACCATGCACCAGAACCAGTGGACCACCGCGGCCCTGGAACTTCAGGCGGAGAACATGGAACAGCTGCCGGTACCCAGCAACTTCCCGCTCAACAAGGAACACCGCGAGGTGTCCTACCAGTACCTGAACTTCTCCGACGGGAAGCATGCGAAGGAAGGGTCCTGGGCCAAGGGGCCGACGCCGGACGGCAAGGGCGAGTTCAGCTACCACGACGGTCCGACCACCACGGCTCCGATGCCGCCGCCCACCCGCCCGGACGCCCGGTACTACGGCACCACCGACGTACCCAACCCGGTCGAGAAGGCAGCAGGGGCTGTGCAGGACAAGCTGAACAAGGAATAGCCCCCTACGGAAAACCGGGCGGAGCGGGGGCTCTGTCCGGTTTCCTGCTGTCCGGGTAACGCGGTCAGCCCTTCGTGACGGTCGGTGCGGTTTCCGGCGTACCGCGGGAGGTGAGCTCCGGGGCCGGCTTGGCGTAGAACAACGCCGCGAGCAGGGCAAGGAGAATGACGGCCGCGGGCAGGTACAGGGACTGGCCCATGGCCTCCGAATAGCCGGCCTTGAGTGCTTCGGGGAACGCACCGGCGGCCGGTGCCGTGCCGCCGTCGGCCGCTCCGCCGCCCAGGTGCGCCGTCAGCCGGGACTGCATGATCGCGGCGATGGCGCTGCTGCCGATCACCGCGCCGAACTGCCGGGTGGTGTTGTAGACGCCCGAACCGGCGCCGGCGACGTCGGCCGCCAGGTTCCGGGTGGCCGTCAGGGAGACCGAAGGCCAGATGCAGGCGTTCGCCAGCCCCATCAGGAGCATGGGAAGCACAAGCTGCCAGTAGGGCACGTCCGGGCTCAGAAGCGTGCCGAGCCAGATGAGGGACACCGCCATGGCGGCAAACCCGAACACGGCAATGAACTTGGGGTTCCCGCGCTGCACGGTCTTGCCGGCGATCGGGGCCAGGACCCCGGACAGGACCGCCATGGGGGCCAGCAACAGGGCCGCCTGCGTGGGGCTCAGCCCGCGCACGTTCTGCGCAAAGAGGATCAACGGAAGGGAGAATGCCGTGACGGCGAAGCCCATGCCGGTGATGGAGATATTTGCGAGGGAGAAGTTGCGGTCCCGGAAAAGCTTCAGCGGCAGCAGCGGCTCGGCACGGTTGAACCGCTGCCACAGCACAAACGCAGCGAGGAGCACAACACCGGCAATGATCAGGGACCAAACGGAGACGGGTCCGGCGATGGTGCCCCAGTTGTAGCTTTCGCCTTCCTGGATGCCGAACACCAGGGCGAACATTCCCGCGGCGCTGAGCAGGACGCCCAGATAGTCGAAGCGGTGCACGGACGTGGCAAGCTTCGGCACCAGGCGGTAGGCGAGGATGAAGCCGACGACGCCGACGGGAACGTTGATGAAGAAAATCCATTCCCAGCCGAGCGCGTCCACGAGGACGCCGCCCAGGATGGGTCCCACCAGGGTGGCGACGCCGGCGGTCGCGCCCCACAGGCCCAGGGCAGTGCCGCGCTTGTTCGGCGGGAAGATCCGGGTAATCACGGACATGGTCTGCGGAGTCATCAGCGCGGCGCCGAAGCCCTGGAAGACACGCGCCAGGATCAGTGCGTCCACGCTGTTCGCGAAGCCGCACCAGAGGCTGGACAGGGTGAAGACCACCAGCCCGATCAGGTAGACGCGGCGCGGGCCGAACCGGTCGCCGAGGCGGCCGGTGATCAGCAGCGGCACGGCGTAGGCCAGCAGATAGGCGCTGATCACCCAGATGACCTTGTCCAGGCCGGCATCCAGGTCCGCCATGATGGCCGGGGTGGCGATGTTGACGATTGTGGAGTCCACCAGAATCATGAAGAATCCGATGACCAGGGACCAGAGGGCCGGCCAGGGTCTGATGTCCGGCGTGGAGGTATTCACAGTGCGTTGGTGCCGTTTCGGTCTAGAAAGTGGAAGAGGCGCAAAAAGAGCCGAAGTCCATTGTGGACCTACTTCCGTGCACGGCATACCCCCGGGCGGTTCGTGACGAAACCCTGCAGCTTCGAAACTCACCGGTCCCGATCCAGGTCCCGACGGCTGCGGCGGGCGTACGATGCGTGCATCCGGATGCGGGGACCGGGTCCGTATTACCTATCACTGTCCGTTCCAAAATCACTGTCCGTCTCAAAACAATGGAGTTTTAGATGAGCGTCAATGCCGCGTCCGCCGTGCCCTCTTCGGGCCGGATGAGCCGGGAGGAACGCAAGGTCCTCGCCGGAACCCTGGT
This sequence comes from Arthrobacter sp. zg-Y769, assembly GCF_020907405.1. Classification (GTDB taxonomy): domain Bacteria; phylum Actinomycetota; class Actinomycetes; order Actinomycetales; family Micrococcaceae; genus Arthrobacter_B. Next base: position 365,010 of record NZ_JAJJOE010000004.1, on the reverse strand, counting down.
CGGCACCACCATCGAGTGGTACGACTTCTTCATCTACGCCCAGGCCGCCGGCCTGGTCCTGGCCACCCTGTATTTCGGTCCGATCAACGACGGACCGCTGGGTCAGGTGGTCTCCTTCGCAACCATCGGCATCAGCTTCCTGTTCCGCCCGCTGGGCGCCGTCGTCGCCGGGCATCTGGGGGACCGGATCGGCCGGAAGAAAATGCTGGTCTTCACGCTGGTCATGATGGGCATTTCCACGGCCCTGATCGGTGTGGTGCCCACCTACGCGCAGATCGGCGTCGCCGCGCCGATCCTGCTGATTGTGCTGCGCATTATGCAGGGCTTCTCCGCCGGCGGGGAATGGGGCGGGGCCGCCCTGTTGTCGGTGGAGCACGCTCCGGTGAATAAGCGCGGGTTGTTCGGCGCCTACCCGCAGATCGGCGTGCCTATCGGCATGATCCTCGCGACGTTCGTGATGTACGTGCTGAGCACCAGCCTGAGCGAAGAGCAGTTCATGGCGTGGGGCTGGCGCATCCCGTTCCTGCTCTCGGTGGTGCTGATCGTCGTCGGGTACTTCATCCGCCGTTCGGTGGCGGAAAGCCCCATCTTCAAGGAGATGCAGGAGCGGAAGAAGGAATCTTCGGCGCCGTTGAGCCAGCTGTTCCAGCACAACAGCCGCGAGGTGATCCTCAGCGCGTTGATCTTTATTGCGAACAATGCGGCCGGATACCTGGTTATTGCCTTCTTCGCTTCCTACGCCACCGGCAAGCCGGACGCGGGCGGGCTGGGGATGGACCGGCCCTCGGTGCTGCTGGCCACCACGCTGGGGTCCTTCGGATGGCTGATCTTCACGCTCTACGGCGGAATCCTGTCGGACCGGATCGGCCGGGTCCGGACTTTCCAGATCGGCTATGCCTGGGTGTTCCTGTGGTCGGTCCCGATGTTCCTGCTGATCGACACCACCAACATCGTGTTGTTCGCCGTGTCGATTTTCGTCCTGACCATCGGCCTGGGCCTGTCCTACGGTCCGCAGTCGGCGATGTATGCCGAGATGTTCCCGGCCCGGGTGCGGTACTCGGGTGTCTCCATCGGGTACGCGCTCGGGGCCATCCTGGGCGGGGCCTTCGCGCCGACCATTGCCCAGGCACTGCTGAACGAGACCGGCTGGTCACCGTCCATCGGCCTCTACATCATGGTGCTGTGCGTGGTGTCCTTTGTGGCGGTGACCATGGTGAAGGAAACCAAGGGAGCGGACCTGCACGTGGAGGGAGTGCCGAAGCAGCGGTCCCGGCACTAGCTGGACTGACCTAGCGTTCCAGCACACCGATCTCGATGCCCGACTGGTCATAGATCCGCAGGGTGCCGCCGTCGACGTCGGCGGCGGCACCCGCGGCGAGCCACGTGTCCATTCCGGGCGGGCAGGCCATCAGGGTGGTTGCCATGTCCCGAAGGGTGACGCGGTTGCCGGAGATGCTCCAGTGTCCCATCAGCCGGTTGCAGCCGTCCGTGCCGCTGACCCGCCCGTCGGGGCTGAAGTCCAGGGACGGCGCTTCGGGGTCGGCGGTGTCGCCCCACGCGCCGGTTACATCGGCTGCCGGCGTGGGGTCGCCGGAACCGCCGGAACCGCCGGACCCGCCGGCGCCCGAACCGGAACCGGTTCCGCAGGCGCCCAGCAGCAGTGCCCCCGCCAGCACGGGGAGCAGCACCCTGCGGATCAGAGCCACTTGTTCCGCTTGAAGGTCACGTACAGGATGGCGCCCATCCCGAACATCGCCACGATGGCCAGCGGATAGCCGAACTGCCAGCTGAGTTCGGGCATGTGCTCAAAGTTCATGCCGTAAATGGTGCCCACCAGGGTGGGGGCAAAGAGGATGGCGGCCCAGGACGATATCCGCTTCACCTGTTCGTTCTGTTCAATGCTGGTCTCCGCCAGGCGGTTGGACGCAAGCGTGGAGGAGAGGGTGAGCGCGTTGTCCAGGATGGCGCGGTAGGCGTTGACGCGGTCGATCAGGCGCAGCACGTGGTCCAGCACATCCCCGAGGTTGTCATGCAGATCCGCCGGGATGCCGTACTGGTCCGCGTTCTGGCGCAGTTCACCGACCACGCTTTCCAGCGGACTGATGGCGCGGTGGAACTGGATGACCTCGCGGGAGAGTTCGTAGATGCGGCGTGACACTTCGGCGTCGCCGCCGAACAGCTGGTCCTCGATCTCGTCGATGTCGTTTTCCAGCCCGGCCGCCACGGGGGCGTATTCGTCCACCACCTGGTCCAGCACGGCATAGAGCACCGCCTGCGGGCCGAGCGCGAGCAGTTCCGGTTCCTGTTCCAGCCGCTTGCGGACGCGGGTCAGGTCCGGGGATTCGGCATGGCGCACTGTCACTACGAAGTTGGGGCCCACAAACAGGTGCAGCTCACCGAACTCCACGCGTTCGACGTCGTCCAGGTAGCGGGCGGGACGAAGGACCAGGAACAGCTGGTCACCGTACTGTTCAAGCTTGGAGCGCTGGTGGCCGGCCAGGGCGTCTTCAACAATAAGCAGGTTCAGGCCGAATTCCTCGGCCACTGCCAGCAGTTCCACCTCGTCCGGGCGGTACAGGCCAATCCAGGCCATGCCGCCGGAGCTGCGGGTCAGCTCGAAGGTTTCATCCAGGCTGTCCGGGTCATGGTGGCGCTTGCCGTTCACATACACCGCATTGTCGACCAACGTCATGGACATTCCCCTAGCGTCTAAACCGAAAAACCCGTCTTTGGCCGGGCATCAGGCGGCGGCCAGTGTCCATTATCCCTGTCCGCGGGTTGCCGTGCCGCTTGGTGCCGCGCGCGGGCACCGTCGGGGCCGCGTCCCGGCCCGTGCAGGGCCCGCAGGGCATTGAGTATGGCCGCCAAATCCACCAATTCCTGGGTCAAGGCACCGGCGACCGCCGGAATGTACCCGAAGGCTGCCACCAGCATCAGGACCAGGCTCAGGGCGATGCCGAGCCGGATGCTCTGCAGTGCCACCCGAAGCGTGTGCCGGCCGATGTCGACGGCGACGGCCACGCGGGAGAGGTCATCGGCAACAATCACGGCATCGGCGGACTCGCCCGCCGCGGTGGACCCCCGGGCACCCATGGCAATGCCGACGTCGGCCGCGGCCAGCACCGGGGCGTCATTGACGCCGTCGCCCACCATCAACACCGGACGGCCGGGCAGGGCGGCAACCACGCGGACCTTGTCCGCCGGCAGCAAACCGGCGGAGACCTGCGTGATACCCAGTCCGTGAGCCACGCTGTGTGCCGTCCCTGCGGCGTCGCCGGTGAGCATCACCGTGGAGCGGACGCCCATCCGCTGCAGGGCCGCAAGCGTGGCCGCGGCATTGGGGCGCACGGTGTCGCTGAGGACCAGGGTTCCGGCGAAGGTGCCGTCCACACCGACATAGACGGCCAGTTCGCCCGGCTGCAGTGCCTGTTCTGCCGGCTTCGCGCCGGTGCCGGAGATGAACCGCTGCTTGCCCACCCGGATCCTGCGGCCGTCGATCAGCGCTTCGACCCCGTTGGCGGCCGCCTCGGAGGCATATTCGGCGGGCAGCAGCGTCAGCCCCCGTGCGGTTGCGGCCGACTGGACGGCGGCGGCGAGGACATGTGGGGAATACTGCTCCGCGGATGCGGCGAGGGACAGCAGCTCATCCTCGGTGAACGGCGGCTGCGGATGTACGGCCACAAGTTCCGGCCGTCCGGCGGTCAGCGTGCCGGTCTTGTCGAACGCGGCGGTGCGGATCCGGGCGAGCTGCTCCAGCGTTGCCCCGCCCTTGACGATGATGCCGTGCCGGGCGGCGCGGCTCATGCCGCCAATAAAGGCCACGGGTGCGGCGATCAGCAGCGGGCAGGGCGTGGCCAGGACCAGCACTTCCGCGAACCGGACGGGATCGCCGCTGGCGAGCCAGGCCGCACCGGCAATCAGCAGGGAGAGCCCGGTGAACGGCAGGGCATACCGGTCCGCCAGCCGCACCAGGGGTGCCCGCGACGCCGCGGCCTCCTGCACCAGGGCCACAATGCGCTGGTACTGGCTGTCCGCCGTCGTCGCCGTGGCGCGGATGCGGACGGCGGCGGTGCCGTTGACCGACCCGCTGAGCACCTTCTGCCCGGCGCTGCGCAGGGCGGGCAGCGATTCACCCGTGAGCGAGGATTCGTCGAACTCCGCGGCCGGATCCAGCAGGATGCCGTCCACGGGCACCAGTTCGGCAGGCCGTACCAGCAGGATGTCGCCGGGCCGGACATCGGTGGCGGCAACGTCGACGACGGCGTCCGCTGCCACCCGGTGCGCACGCTGAGGTGCGCGCTCCAGCAGGGCATCAAGCTCGCTGCGCGCACGCCCGGCGGCATAATCCTCCAGCGCCTCCCCGCCGGAGAGCATCAGCACGATGATCAGCGCGGCCAGGAACTCCCCGACGGCGACGGTGCTGAGGATGGCAATGACCGCCAGGATATCCAGTCCCCAGTTCCCGGCACGGATGTTCCGGACCATCCCCACGGAGGTCCTCAGCGCCACGGCGCCGGCATACAGGCTCGCGGTCCGGGCCGCAGCGGTGCCGGCATCGGCGGCAAGCAGGGCAAGGACCGCCAGGCCAACGAGCAGTGTGGCGAACACCAGCGGATAACGGCGCACCGCGTCCGGGATTCCGGTTGTTCTCCTCCTCCACATACTTTCCGTTTTAAGCCTGTCGGCGGGCTCTTTCCAGCAAGAGAAACCTTGCCTAACTTCGGCGAAGCGCGGCGGTGCCCGCCTGTATCAGCGGAGGGCGGCTTCGATCCGCCGGGCAGTTTCAGCCAGGCGCAGTCCCATGGCATCTTCATCCTTGCCGGAGCCGAAATAGACCACCGACACGGCGGCGGGCAGCTGGCCGGCAGCCGTGACGGGGGCGGCAACGGCGGAGACTCCTTCAATGACCTCGTTGTGGCTGACGGCGTAGCCGCGTTCGCGGGCCGCCCGGCTTTCGCTGCGGTATTTCTGTCCGGGGGCCAGCCGGTCCCACTGGTCCTCCGTCATGGCGGACTGGATGGCGATGCCCGGCGCGCCGGCGGTGAAGGAGTGCCGGGTGCCCGGGCGCTGGATGAGCGCGGTGCGGCTGTGGGTGGGTTCCACGGTCATCAGGGTGACGCAGTTCTGCCGGTCCCAGACGGCAACGAAGGCCGTCATGGACAGCTCGTTGGCCAGCAGGCTGAGCTCGGGCAGGGCCGCCGACTGGAGGTCCCGCGACACGCCCCGGGCCAGCGCCGCGAGGCCGGGAGCGGCCGAAACCCGGCCGGCGTCGTCGCGCATTACCAGCGAGTGGGATTCCAAGGTCCGCAGGATCCGGTAGGCGATGGAACGGTGCACCCCAAGTCCATCGGAGAGTTCGGCAATGCTCAGCGGGTTCTCCGCGTCGGCGAGAAGTTCCAGCGCGCGGATGCCGCGGGAGAGGGTCTGGGACTGGGAGCCGGCTCCGGCCGGCTCAGGGGGTGTCATGCGCCAATCCTAAGCGCCCGCCGCACCGCTGTGACGTGTGCCGTTGCCCGCCGGGCGGTTACACGCCGCGGCGCCGGCTCAGCAGCCCGGACATCAGCAGGAGCAGGCCGCCGGCGAGCGGCCAGAGGATGTACATGCTCAGCAGTGCACCGAACGTGGCGACCACGAGGCTGGTCAGCATGCTGGAGCAGACCAGGATCATGCCCAGGACAATCCGGGCCTGGCCGCGGTGCGGTGACGGGATGGGCGGAAGCCATGCGGGACGCTCGTCTGTCCAGCTCATGCGAGCAATTTTAGGACCGTGTGCCGCGGATGGAACCGGCCCGTCCCGGTTTTTCTGCGGCTACCCCGAAAAGGCCCTTCCCGGACCCCGGGCACCGTGAAAGGATGGCGAAACCGTGCCGCCGACCCCCGAGGGAACCTGCCGCCATGAACCAGAGCGATCTCCTTGTTGATGCCTTCGGGCGGCTGCCCGGCGCCGTCCGACGGGCCGTAAACAACCTCGATGCCGCTGCGTTGAACCAGCGTCCCTATCCGGACGGGAACTCCATCTCCTGGCTGGTCTGGCACCTGAGCCGGGTGGAGGATCATCAGGTTGCCGAGGTGGCCGGGCAGGAACAGGCCTGGACCGCCGACGGGTGGGCGAAACGGGTGGGGCTCCCGTTGGCGGTGGAGGATACCGGCTACGGGCACACCTCCGAGCAGGTGGCGCTGGTCCAGGTGCACTCCGCGGAGCTGCTGCTGGGATATTACGACGACGTGCACTCCCGCGCCGAAGCCTTCGTCTCGGGGCTGTCGGATGAGGACCTGGACTCGATTGTGGACCGCGCGTGGGATCCGCCGGTTACGCTGGGCGTCCGGCTGGTAAGTATCTTGGCGGACTGCCTGGAGCATGTGGGGCAGGCGGCCTATGTCCGGGGAATGGTACTGGCGAATTCAAGGGGGTAATCAGCGTGGTGCAGTCAGTTCGATGGGCACGGATTTTCGGGGACCGGGTGGATCCCCGGGTCCGGATCGAGGAAGCCTTCGGGGGCAGTGCGGGGGATCCGCAGGTCGCCGCGGGACGGTGGGCAAACGAAACGCTGAAGGCCAAAGGGCTGGACCCGCACGCCACCGACTGGCAGGCCGAGATCACCGCGATTGCTGCCCTGCGCGCGGCGAAGCCGGAGCTGACGCTGAAAACGGTGGCGTACCTGGTCAAGACGGCCCGGTGGCGTGCCTGAAACCCGGGGACCCGCTAACTGAGCGAGGCCAGCAGCTTTTCGCAGGCGTTAAGGCAGCGGCGGCAGGCTTCGGCACAGATCCGGCAGTGCTGGTGCACGGACGCATGCTGCTGGCATTCCTCGGCACAGGCGGCGCAGGCCGCGAGGCAGGCATGCAGCAGGCTTGCGGTGGCCGGACCGGTGGTACTGGTCCGGGACAGGACGGCGGAGGTGGTTGCGCAGATCTCGGCGCAGTCCAGGTCGATGCGGATGCAGCTGACCAGATCGGCCACCATCTCCTCAGCCAGGCAGGCGTCCGCGCAGGCATTGCAGACCTGCGCGCATTCACCGCAGGTTCGCAGGCACTCGGTGAGGAGCCGGGGGTCCGAAGTACGGGCGCCGGCGGGATGGTTTTCGAGCATTTCGGTGATCAGGGCCATGGCATTCTCCTTGGTTCCGGTGCTTCGCGCCGACCGCTTCCCCGGGCGGGCCGTGCCGGTGTCCCTGACCGTAGCGAGGGTCCCACGGCATTCCTAGGGGGCCGGGGGTTTGGTGCGGGCCGGAGCGCGTGATTAGAATCGGTGTAGCCTTGCGGGGTCGGTTGTTTGTGCTGGTTCGGACTGTGGTTCGGACTGTGGTTTGGACTGTCGTTTTGGACGGAGTACGACGCCGCACGGTGCAGTTTCGGGGCTTTAGCTCAGTTGGTAGAGCGTTTCGTTCGCAATGAAAAGGTCAGGGGTTCGATTCCCCTAAGCTCCACAAGAAACCCCCGGGAAACCGGGGGTTTTGCTTTGTCCGGACCAATGGACAGGCTAAGCGGCACCGGCCGGGCCGATAGAGTTGCTCTATGAACAACTTCAAGCAGAGCGCAGCGCTCATCTCCTGGGGCGGCGCGATTCTGTTCCTCGGTGCCCTCTTTATCCTCTTCTCGGCCATGGATGTTCTGATGTCATCCGGTGCTTATGCCGATACGCACAACAGTGTGATGTTCCTGTATCTCGGCGTGGCTGTTGCCATCGCCGGTGTCTCGATGCTCCTCGTGGGCATTCACCGCGTAGTTTCCTCGCTGGGCGTCACCGGAAATCCCGTCGTGCAGGATCAGCTCGTGCGTAACGAGCCGGCAAACCTGGCCTAGCCCCGATCCCCTTAGGGGCGTTAGACGCAACCCGCTTTATGCGGGCAGGGTGTCCCGTGCCGTGCCTAGGCCGGGAGGCATGAAAGTCATCGGCAATTGATTATGGTGACGACTCATCCCTAATCGCCAAATAAGCGGTACCGGAAGTCCCTAATACAATTCTTTAGTGATACCGCGAGTCCCCTGAATTCGGTGGGAGCCCTGATAATCCGCGGGATCCAGCGGAATCGCGGCATTCTGCGGGTCCGTCAATAAGGGGCCGCAAAAACCACTTGGAAAATGTCCGACTTATCGGTGACATAACCCCGGCCGCATGTCATGATTTGCCAATGCCGACCCGTGAAGAAATAGAAGCAGCACGTACTCCTGCAGGTGGTTTCACCAAACAGCAGCTCGCCCTGTGGGGTGTCTCCTGGCCGCCGCCGCGGGGCTGGCGCCTCCGGCTCGAAGAAGAAGCGGAAAAGACAGCCATGGCGGGGAGCCGGGACCGCAGCGGTTCGCCGGTGCCGGCAGCTGGCTAGACTCACCCGCATGACCGTCACCTTCCGCCGCATGACCCCCGACGACGGCGGTGCGGTCACCGCGTTCCTGACCGCCAACCGGTTTCCGTTCCATGTGAACCCGGCTCCGGGTGAGTCCCTGGCAAACAAGCGGGTGGCGGAAGGACACTACTGGAGCGGGGAATCCCAGGGGTACTGGGTGCAGCACGGCGGCGAAGACATTGGGCTGGCGGTTTTGGAGGGACTGGCAGACGAAAACCTGGACTTTGATCTCCGCCTGGCGGAAAGCCGGCGGGGCCGCGGACTGGGCGCCGACGTCGTGCGGGCCCTGTGCGGACTGGCCTTCACCGAGCTACCGCAAATCATCCGGGTTGAAGGCCAGACGCGGGAAGACAACATCGCGATGCGTAAAACGTTCCTGCGCGCCGGATTCGTCAAGGAAGCCCACTACCGGCAGGCGTGGCCGACGGCGGACGGCACCCGGGTTGCCTCTGTCGGCTATGCAATCCTTCGGTCCGACTGGGAAAACAACACCGTAACCCCGCTGGAATTCGACGATCTGCTCCTGGACGTATAAATTCTTCACAAACTAGGGGGCTAATTGGTAACTACGGAAGCCGCAATTTCCGTTCGGGGACTCACCAAAAAATTCGGCAGTGTTGCAGCCGTTGATGATTTGTCCTTTGACGTGGAGCCGGGGAGTGTTTTCGCTTTCCTGGGCGCCAACGGTGCAGGCAAATCCACGACCATCTCGTGCCTGACCACCGTCCTGCCCTTTGATGAGGGCAGCGTCGAGGTGGCGGGGCACGACGTACGAACCAGCGGCGACGGCGTCCGCGAAGCCATTGGGGTGGTGTTCCAGGATTCGCTGCTGGATCCCATCCTCACCGGCCGGGAAAACCTTCAAACCCGGGCACGGTTCTACTCACCCGATAGAGCAGCCAATGACGCCCGCATTGAGGAACTGGGCCGGATGATCGGCTTGGGAGACTTCCTCGACCGGCGCTATGCCACCTACTCCGGCGGAGAACGACGCCGGGTGGACATTGCCCGGGCGCTGCTGCACTCGCCGTCGATCCTTTTCCTGGACGAACCCACCGCGGGCCTTGACCCGGCCAGCCGGGCCTTGGTCTGGTCCACCATCCGTGACCTTCGCGAGAACCACGGTCTCACGGTCTTCCTGACCACCCACTACATGGAGGAGACCGAGGAAGCGGACCGGGTGTGCGTCATTGAAAAGGGACAGATCATCGCCGACGGCACACCCACCACGCTGCGGGCCGAATACAGCACCAGCATCCTCTCCATCACCTCCTCCGACCCGCAGGCACTGGTGGCCCTGTCCCGTGAAACCGGGGTCGACGTCGCCGGGGTGGACGGCAACGTGCTGCGGCTGCGCGTAGACCGCTCCGACACCGCCCGCCGCCTCCTCGCGGCGCACGGTGACAGCGTGCTGGACTTCGAATTCCGTCACGGGACGATGGATGACGTCTTCCTTGCCCTGACCGGCCGGCAGGGGGAAGCAGCATGAACGTAGTCCTGGACATCACCGGGCGGAACCTGCGCCTGTACTTCCGTGACCGGCTCAACCTGTTCTTTTCCCTCCTCGGCGCACTGGTCCTGTTCCTGCTCTACACCCTGTTTCTGGGCAACCAGCAGACCGAAGGCCTGGCGGAAATGTTTCCGCAGGCCGCCGAGGAGGACATCAAGGGCTTTGTGGACGCGTGGATGTTCGCCGGGATCGTGGGCATCACCGCAATCACCACGGGGCTCGCCGCCGTGAACGTGATCGTGGATGACACCGCCACGGGGCGCTTCCGGGACTTCCTGGTTTCCCCGATCAGCCGCGGGCAGCTGGTCCTGGGGTATCTGCTCTCCACTGTCGCGATCGCGCTGATCATGACCACCGTGGTGTTGGCTGTGAGCCTCGGATATCTCGCCGCCGTGGACGGCGTGGTGCTTACAGCGGGCCAGCTGGCCCGCACTTACGGTTACCTGGTGCTTAGCTGTATCGCCTTCGGATCACTGAGCGCCTTCATCGTCACCTTCGTCCGTACCCCGGGTTCTTTCGCGGCGTTGTCCACGCTGGTAGGCACCATCCTCGGCTTCGCCGCCGGGTCCTACATCCCGGTGGGGGCCTTTCCCGAGGGGGTGAAGAACTTCGTCAGCGCACTGCCCTTTATGCAGTCCTCCATGGTGGTGCGCCAGGAAATGACCGCCGGATCCATGGACGCAGTGACGGACCAGCCGGAAGCGGCCGCCGCGGTGCGGGAAATCTTCGGCATCACCGCCACGGTGGGGAACTGGGAAGTGCCCACCGGCTATGTGGTGTTTGTCCTGGCTGCCATGGTGGTGGTCTTTGTCCTGCTGGCGGCGCTGAGGATCCGTTCCCGCATCCGCTGAGCGTCAGGTCCGGAGCGATCCTAACCGGCCGGCGTCAGCTGCCCCCGGCCGGGACTTCGTAAATGATCTCCAGCCCGTCCTCGTCATCCCATTGGTCGCCGTTGGCCACGAACCCGTACTGTTCCACCAGCCGCCGGGAAGGGGCGTTGTCGGGGCTGATGGTTGCGCGGACGGTGCGGATCGACGGTTCCCGGGCAGCCACCGCAAGCAGCGCCTCCAACGCCGCGCGTGCGTAGCCCCGGCGCCGGTAGGCCGGGTCCACCGAGTACCCCACTTCCACCGTGCCCTCGCCGTCCGGGGGCCCGTGGAACCCTGCCAGGCCCACCGCCCGCTTCAGCTCAGGGTCAAAGATGGCGCGGGTGATCCACGCCGCGTCCCCGGGATTCAGCTCCAACTGGGCGCTCCGGATGCGCCACAGCGGCTGCCGGTCCTGCGAAAAGTGTTCGGTAAGTTCCAGGGGCGACTGCCGGTTGGCGCCGGGGAGGTCGCCGGCGGCAAGGGCATCAATCACACCGCGGGGGAGCTGGATCAGCTGAATGTGTTTGAGTACCACTGCTGGCTCCTTTGCCGTTTCCGGCACCGCTTAGCGCGCCCGGGGTACCGACCCTAACCTCCTGCCCGCCAGACTTGAAGGACCGCACCGGCGAAGGGAGGCGCAGATGGGCACTGATTCCGTCCTCATCATCGGGTCCGGTCCGGCCGGGTACACCGCAGGGGTGTACGCCGCCCGCGCCGGGTTGAAACCGCGGATCCTCGCGGGTTCCGTCACCGCGGGCGGCGCCCTGATGAACACCACCGAAGTGGAGAACTTTCCGGGGTTCCCCGACGGCATCCTGGGGCCCGACCTGATGGACAACCTGCGCCGGCAGGCGGAGAAGTTCGGTGCCCTGGTGGAGTACGACGACGTCGTGTCGGTGGACCTTGCCGGCCACACCAAGCGGGTATCCACCGGTGCCGGGAAAAGCTACAAGGCCCGCAGCGTCATTCTCGCCACCGGCTCCGTGTACAAGGAACTGGGGCTGCCCGAAGAAAAGCAGCTCAACGGACGGGGCATTTCCTGGTGCGCCACCTGCGACGGCTTTTTCTTCCGCAGCCAGGACGTCGTGGTGGTGGGCGGCGGGGATTCGGCCATGGAGGAAGCGCTGTTCCTGACCCGCTTCGCGGACTCGGTCACCGTCGTCGTCCGGCGTGACGCGCTGCGCGCCTCACGCATCATGGCCCAGCGGGCCCGTGACCACGGCAAGATCCGCTTCGAGTTCAACAGCGAGGTCACGGCCATCCACGGCACCGACAAGGTCACCGGGATAACGCTCACGGACACCGTCACCGGGACTACCCGCGACCTGCCGGCACAGGGGATCTTTGTGGCCATCGGCCATGCCCCGCGCACCGATCTCCTGGCGGGACAGGTGGAACTGGACCCGGAGGGCTACATCAGAGTCGCTGCGCCGAGCACCCAGACCAACCTGGACGGGGTCTTCGCGTGCGGCGACGCCGTGGATCACCGCTACCGGCAGGCGGTCACGGCTGCCGGCACCGGCTGTTCCGCCGCGCTGGACGCCGAGCGGTATCTGGCCGCGCAGGCGGATGCCGACAGCATCGCCACCGCGCTCGTGGAGGGTTCCCTGAGCGGCTAGCGGTCAGGCGCCGGTGAAGGTCAGCACCAGCAGGGTGACGTTCAGGCCCACCAGCAGCACCGAAACCAGCACGCCCAGGCTGGTGGTCCACCAATGGTTGCGGTGGTTCCCCATGAGATCCCGCTGCGCGGTCAGCCAGACCAGCGGAATCAGCGCGAACGGAATGCCGAAGGACAGGATGACCTGGCTGAGGATCAGCGCCCAGGTGGGATCGATGCCGACGGCGAGGATAGCCAGGGCGGGAAGCAGGGTGATCAGGCGGCGCAGCAGCATGGGGATGCGCACCTTCAGCAGGCCCTGCATGATCTCCGCACCGGCATAGGCGCCCACCGACGTCGACGCCAGGCCGGACGCGAGCAGCCCGACGGCGAACAGGGTGGCCACCACCCCGCCCAGCGATGCGGCAATGGCGGCGTGCGCGCCCTGGAGGGTGTCGGTCCCTTCCACGCCCTGGAGGGAACCGGCAGCGAGCAGCAGGATGGCCAGGTTCACCGTACCGGCCACCGCCAGGGCAATGGTTACATCCCATTTGGTGGCCTTGATCAGCCGGCTGGTGGTGAGGGTGGCGGTGCGCCCGGGGAACCGGTCCCGGGTCAGGGCCGAGTGCGCGTAAATGGCGTGCGGCATCACGGTGGCGCCCAGGATGGAGGCGGCAAGCAGTACGGATTCGCTGCCCTCGAAGCGCGGCACCAGTCCCTCGACGACCGACCCGGCGTCGGGCGGGCTGAGGAACACGCCGGCCGTGAAGCCGACCGCGATCACCAGCATCAGCGTAACGATGACGTATTCGAAGCTTCGGTGCCGGCCGCTGTTCTGCAGCTGCAGCACCACCATGGAGATACCGCCGGTGATGACTCCGCCCAGGAACAGCGGCAGGTCAAAGAGCAGCCAAAGCGCGACGGCGCCGCCGATCACCTCAGCGACATCCGTGGCCATGGCCACGAGCTCGGCCTGCAGCCAGTACAGCCGCCGGGCCGGTTTCCGGCCGATGCGTTCGCCGAGAAGCTCCGGCAGGCTGCGGCCGGTGACCAGGCCCAGCTTGGCCGAGAGGTACTGGATCAGCCACGCCATCACGTTGCCGGTCACCACCACCCAGACGAGGAGGTAGCCGAACTTCGCCCCGGCGGTCATATTGCTGGCTACGTTGCCCGGATCCAGGTAGGCGACGCCGGCCACCAGGGCGGGGCCAAGCAGCCACAGGATATTGCGGGGCCGGGCGGCCGGACGCGCAGCGGCGTCGGGGAGCTGGACGGTACGGGCCATGACAGCAACCTAGCACCTAAATTTCGGTGTGCCTAACAATTCTTCCGGGACGGCCTCCGCCGGGTGGGATCGGCAGTGGATCGCCCCGGTTGCGCGGGTGCGTCCCGGCTAAATCAGCCCCGGACAAAACGCAGGGCACGCACCCCGTGGGATGCGCGCCCTGATGCGGGTTGGAATTGCTAGCAGAAATAACCAGGCCCGAGACTGAAATGGCTATGCCGGGAACGATATTTTTTCGGGCATTCAGGTCACGACCCCAGGCCGTCTTTGTCCAACCGTTATTCGTTCTTGTCCCCGAGCTTTTCCGGCGGCCACTTTTCCGGAAGGGACCCAGTTACTTCCAACGGCAGCGAATAGTTTTGCAAAATGCGGATAAGCACGATTACGCAAAAACCGCGGCTGGGCTCAGGCGGCGGCGGGGGAGGGCTGGTAATAGAACCGGAAGTCGTCGTAGGGGTCGCGCCAGGCGGAATCGTCCCGGGCAATCCGGTGCACGCTGGAGGCGGACGTCCACCGGTTGTGTGCCTGGCCGTCGTCGTCAATCCAGTGCAGGAGCACCTCCGTGCGGGTCCAGGCCACGGCCTTTCCGTCAACGGTTCCGTTTCCGGTCCGGCAACGGACATAGGGCTCACGACGGTAGTGGGCGTGGGTGACGGGGCCGGGCGGGGCGGAGGGCATCCGGGTACCGATGGTGGAAGTCATGACCTCCACAATGGCAACCGCCTCTGACATTCCTGCCGAAACGGAGGAAACCGGGAGAAAGCCGCGAGGAAACCCGGGCGGGAAACAGCAGCGAACCGACCGCCGCGGCAGATCAGGAAGCGAGGTCCCGCCATTTGGCGGCGGCACGGCCGGTCAGGGCAGCACCACGGGCGGCGGCGCGGCGGGGCATCATCCGGACCACGGGCGCCAGGCCGGCGCCGTGCGCTTGGCCGGACCGCTGCGCGGCCGACGATACGGGCCGCGTCCCTGGCCGGTTGAGCAGCAGGTAGGCAACACAGATCGGGAGGAAAAGCAGGGAAATAAGCGTCACCGCACCGAGGGCAAACACGGCAAGAGCGGCATGTATGGGTGAACCGAAAAGCGCTGCGACAAAATCAGCGGCACCAAAAAGCAGCCAAAGCCAGAAAGCGGCAATCAGCACGAGGCCGCTCCGTGCCCGGCGGAAAAGCATGACGGACCGCCCCCGCACAGGAGGCGTGGCCTGAGACTGACTGCCCATTCGGTTATTCTCCCCAACTGAGGGTTCCAATTTATTCGAAACCCATACCGCAGATAATAACCGGTATTTATTGAAATTGGACGATAGATGCCGGCGCCTATTCCGTGTTGACGCCCGTTACTGTCAGTTTTCCGGCTGGGGGTTCGCCCGTTGGGCCCGGTGCCGGGGACTGTTCGGGTTCAGGAGGGAATGCCGATACCCGTAAAACGCGTACACCAGCATCCCGATGACGAGCCAGATGCCGAACCGGAGCCAGGTTTCCCAGTGCAGCTGCAGCATCAGGAACCCGGAGGCCAGCACCCCGAACGCCGGTACCCACGGCATCAGTGGGAGCCGGAATTCGCGGGGTGCCTCGGGCTGGCGGTAGCGCAGCACAATCACCGCCACGCAGACCACCACGAACGCGGCGAGGATGCCGATGTTCGTCAGGTCGGCCACGGCGCGGATGGGGAAGAACCCCGCCAGCAGGGCGGAGGTTCCGCCGGCAATCCACGTCACCCGCTGCGGGGTGCCGCGCTTGTCGGTCCCGGCGAACCAGCCCGGGAGCAGTCCGTCGCGGCTCATGGAGAACCAGACCCGGGTGACACCCAGCAGGAAGGTGAGCATCACCGTAAGGATGGAGAGCACGGCGAAGGCGGAGATCACCGTGGCAATGACGGGCAGCCCGACCGATTGGAAGGCGGAAGCGAACCCGGCGGTGGGGCTGATGTCCCGATAGTTCTGCATGCCGGTCAGCACCAGCGTGGCCAGGATGTACAGGACCATCGCCACAGCCAGGGAGAGCAGGATGGCCTTGGGCATGTGCTTCTTGCCGTCCGTGGCTTCCTCGGCGGCCGTGCTCATCGCGTCGTAGCCGAACACGGCGAAGAAAACGGTGGCGGCGCCCGTGAACACAGCACCGAAACCGCTGGGCAGGAACGGCGTGTAGTTATCCGTGTCGACGTAGAAAAACCCCAGCCCCACGATGAACACAATCAGCAGGACCTTCAGGCCAACGGCCACCAGCTCGAAACGGCCGAAGGTCTTGGTGCCGCGGCTGAGGATAAAGGTGATGAACAGGCAGACGACGGCGGCGGGGAGGTTGATCAGTCCGCCCTCCACCGTGTCCCCGGTTCCCTGCATCCAGACGGGCATGTCGATGCCGAAGCCGGCAAGGAACTCGGCGAAATAACCGGAGATGCCGATGGCCACTACCGCCACGATTGCCGTGTATTCCAGCAGCAGGTCCCAGCCGATGAACCAGCCGATCAGTTCGCCCAGCGCCACGTACCCGTAGGTGTAGGCGGACCCGGCGCGCGGTACCATCCCGGCAAACTCGGCGTAGGACAGGGCCGCCGCCGCGCTGGCCAGGCCCGCAACAAGGAAGGAGATCAGCACTGCCGGTCCCACCGGGGAGGCATCTGCGCCGCCGTTGGCCACCAATCCGGCAAGGGTGAAGATCCCAATGCCGATGATGCCGCCCACGCCGATGGCCGTCAGCTGCCAGAGGCCGAGGCTCTTGAACAGCTTGCTGCCGGTTTTCTCCTCGTCGATTTCCTCAATGGGCTTGCGGCGAAGAACGGAACCGCCGCTTCCGGTATCTGTGGACATGCTTGTTCCCCTCCGTGCCTTCGATTCCGGCGGGACCGCCGGAATCAAGGTCTATGGCACCGGCTACGGCAGAAGTATGGTCCTCCGGCAGGCCCGGGGGTACCCCCTCGCGTTACCTTTCCCAAGCACCCCGTCCCTTCCGGCTCCGGCGGGAAGGCAGCGGACAGCGCCGCGGACCCTTGCAGGGCAGGGACGGTCCCCACAGAATTGAGGAAATTGCTCCACGCCGAGGCCGCCCACCGGCGTCGGCCGACCGCCCGGGGAACAAGTTGTCTATGGAACTTCTGCCAACGCACAGCATGCGGATCAACGGCTGGTTGGGTGACTACGCAATGAACCGCGGCCGCTACCAGAGCGCCGAGGAAGGGATCCACGGGGCGGTCCTTGCCCGGCTGGCCGACGACGGGCTGAATTATCACCACATCCAGCATCGGGTGAAGGGCATCGAATCACTGGGGAAGAAGCTTGAGCGGCGGACCGTGGACGGATCACCCCGGTATATCAACGGGCTTGACGATATCGACGACCTGATCGGCGTGCGGATCATCCTCTTCCTGGAATCGGATATCCCGGCCGCCATGGAGGCATTGTCGGGCACCTTTGAAGAGCTGGACCATGTGGACAAGTCGGCCGAGCAGATTATCCGGGGCGATTTCGGCTACTCCGGACAGCACCTGGTCCTGCGGGTTCCCGCCGAAAACCCGCCGCCGGGCTGCGAATCGCTCTGCGGACAGCGTTTCGAGGTGCAGTTCCGCACCATCCTCCAGCACGCCTGGGCCGAGTTTGAACACGAAATCCGCTACAAGGGCACCGGTCCGGTGCCGCCGGAGGTGAACCGGGCGTTCACGCTGGCCTCCGGGCTGATCGAACTGGCCGACCGGGAGTTCGATGCCATCAACCACGTGGTTGCCCTGCAGCGGATGCGCGGCGCCGCACGGGGGCCCGGGGCGCAGAGCGGGGACGAGCTGACCGCCGCCGCACTGCGCGGCGTACTCGAACAGGAACTGCCGGAAAACCCGCGCAGCCGTGCCGAACAGTATGACTGGCTGGTGCAGGCACTGGAGGCCAATGCCGTGTACTCACTGGCCGAGGCCACCGCACTGCTGCGCTCAGCCAACTGGCCGTCCCTGGCCTCGCGGCTGCGCTACCGGTTTCCGCCGGGCCATGTCCGGGCCGCGGATGACTACCTGCTGGAGCAGTGGGGGCGTGCCTACATCCAGCGCACCGCGCACCTGAGCGAAGACGGCACCCGGCGCGGGAAACTCGAATACCGGCTGCGGCGCCTGCTTGCCTGAACCGCCGCAGCCGGTGCCGCCGTCGTCGTTACCGGCTCGAGCGCAGGGCGGCTGCGGCGTCGCTTGCCGTGGTGCGGATCCGGTACAGGCTGGAGGTTGCCGTCATATACAGCGTCCGGCCGTCCGGCCCGCCGAAGCAGACGTTGCTGACGGTTTCAGGCACCGGGATATGTTCGAGCAGTTCACCGGCGGGCGAAAACACCCGTACCCCGTCGCCGCCGGAGGACCAGATGTTGCCATCCGTGTCCACCCGGAATCCGTCGGGCACACCGGGCGACACGCGCACGAACACCCGGCCGTTCTTCGCCTGCCGGCCCTCGACGACGTCGTAGGCCCGGATCGGGTTGCCCTCGGACTGCGCCGGGCCGTAGGGGGAGACGGCGTCCTCGGCAGTGTCGGAGACGTAGAGGACTGACTCGTCCGGGGAGAACGCCAGCCCGTTGGGGGCCATGATGTCGGTGATCACAGCGGTGAGTTCCCCGCTGGCCGGATCAAACCGGAACACGTACCGGTCCCCGTACTCCAGCTCGCCGGGATGGCCTTCGGCCGGGTTGTCGATCCCGTAGGAGGGGTCCGAGAACCAGATGGTGCCGTCGGACTTAACGACGACGTCGTTGGGCGAGTTGAAGCGGACGTCGCCGAAGCGGTCCACCAGGGTTTCCACGCTGCCGCTGCGGTCGCGTTCGATGGCGCGGCGCCCGTGCGAGCACTGCACCACGGAACCGTCCGCGTCCAGGGCGCGGCCGTTGGTGAACTCAATGTCCTCGCCGTAAACGCTGAGTTCGCCGGTGGTTTCGCTGTACTCCAGGATCCGGTTGGACCGCACGTCGCTGTAGCGCACGGCATTTCGCTCCGGTACCCAGGTGGGGCCCTCGGCCCAGACCGAGCCCCTGCCCACCTGCTCCAGCGAGGCTCCGTCTTCCAGCAGTGGCTGGGGGCGTGCATCCATGGCTTTGTCTCCTTCTTCGGGCCGGCTCCGTAGGGCCTGCTTTCAACACTTGCAGTCTGCGTCCTTTTATACGCGAGGCAGCGGCTTACGGCCCAAAGCCGGCGCTTGTCACACCCATACCGGGCGGACCACAACGTCGGCGCGGTGCCTGGACTCCTGGACCAGGCGCGAATTGGCCTCATCGACGTCGCGCACCCAGGCGGCGGCCTGCTCCGGGGCCTTGCCGAACCGGACATGCCGTTCCACCAGCCGCTGCACGCGCAGCTCGTCATCGGGCTCGCAGTACCAGACCTCCGTGCACCGGGAGCGGACATGCCTCCATTCCGGGCGGTCCAGCAGCAGGTAGTTTCCCTCCGTCAGGATCACCTTCGCTGCCGGAAACACGGGAATGTCGCCGGCCAGCGGCTGCTCCAGGGTCCGTTCAAAACCCGGCGCGTAGACGACGGCGCTCCGCGGGGACCGGAGGCGTTCCAGCAGCGCCGCGTAGCCGTACGCATCGAAGGTTTCCGGCGCACCCTTGCGTGTCAGCAGGCCCTGCCGGGTCAGCTCCCGGTCCGAGAGGTGGAAGCCGTCCATGGGCACGTGGGCAAACCGGTGCGTTTCGACGTCGTCGACGGCGCCGTTCAGGTCGCGGACCAGCGCTTCCACCAGGGTGGTCTTCCCCGCCCCGGGAGCCCCGGCGACGCCGACGATCACGGTTCCGCCCGGCCGCTCAGCCCATGCTGAAAGCCGGTCTGCCAGCTCGGTCAATGTCGTATCCGCCACGGTCCTCCGTTCGCGCTGCTGCTTGGGGAGGACCAGTCTATGACGGCGGCGGGAGCCTCCGCGGGTGCCGTCCCGTGCAGAGGGTCCCACGCAGTGGTGCTGGTGTTGCCAGAGTGATCACACCAGTTGACAGGGGCACCACTGGCTGGGGCCCCGTGCCGGTAGAGCCGCCCGGTTAGTCCCACGCCGGAGAGGCGGGCGGCGCGGAGCCCGGCATAAGCTGGAGGTGTTGCCTATCTCGAGGAGAAAACCTTGTCCCTGCTGACCCCATTGATCACTTCCGCCGGCCTCATCGGCGGCTACAAGACCGCACGCAGCACCGGTAACCGCCAGCTGGGCGGGGCTGTGCTCGCCGCTGCCGGCGCCGGTGCGTTTGCCCTCTGGAAGCGCGACGCCGGCACGGGCACTGCCGCGGCGCTGACCGCCGGCTACGTAGCCGCCTTCGGACTGTCCCACCCGTTGGCCAAGAAGATGGGTGCCTGGCCTGCCGTCTACACCGTGACCGGTGCCGTGGCGCTGGCCTCCCTGGTTTTCGGCCGCCGCCGCTAGCAGCTGCCGCTTCCGGGACACGGTTTAACCGGGGCCGGTCCGCTGGTCCTTCCCGCACCTCCAAAAGGTGCCGTCGAGAGGGAATGATCCGCGGGCCGGCGTCGTTGTATCTTGTGGACGGTCCGAAAGGGCCGGCTGGAACACCGGGAACGGTGCTTGGTAACTCCATACGGGGATGATCGGTTTCGACGATGTTTGTTGAGCCAGGGGAAGCGGGCCGAGAACGCAGAGTTATCTCGTTAACGCTCTCTGCAAAACAATAAGTGCCAAACCTATGCGCACTGACTTCGCTCTCGCTGCCTAAGCAGCCGGAGTAGTCCGTCAGCCCGGAGTTGCTCTCGCTCCGGATGCTGGCGTCGTTTAGAGAGCCACTGCTGAACACTCCCGCCGTCGGGGTGTTCGGGACATTTTGACGGCTGGGCCCGGAACAGCCACCTGTATGCAAGATGGCTGGGGCCGAGAAAATCCGACGCATACTGCGCCCGGAGAAGCCCTGGCAATACAACACCGGACGGGGGTTCGATTCCCCCCATCTCCACCACAAGGAAGGCCTGCCCTATCGGGGCGGGCCTTCCCTGTTTCCGGGCACTGGATCGTGCACAGGGTCTCAACCGCCGCTGCCCCGGCGCTAATCTGGGATACAGACAGCAAGCAGCCGCGGGAAGGAAAACACATGCAGGCACTAATCATCACCCCCGGGCAGAAGGACTCACTGGAGCTGCGGGACCTGCCCGAGCCGGAAGCCGCCGAAGGCAGCGTGCTGGTGGAGACTCTCGCGGTGGGCCTGTGCGCCACGGACCGTGAGGTCATTGCCGCCGAATTCGGCACCGCACCCGCTGACCGGGACTACCTGGTGATGGGGCACGAGAACCTGGGCCGCGTCGTGGAGGCCCCGGAGGATTCCGAACTGGCTGCCGGGGACCTCGTCGTCGGGATAGTCCGCCGCCCGTGCGCCGAGAACTGCCGCGCCTGCGCCGCCGGCGAATGGGACATGTGCCTGACCGGCACCTACACCGAGCACGGCATCGAAGGCCTCGACGGTTTCGCGCGCGAGTACTGGCGCGGGGACCCCGACGACATGGTCAAGCTCGAACCCTCGCTGGAACGCGTCGGGGTGCTGCTGGAACCGGCCACCATCCTGGCCAAGGCCTGGGAGCAGATTGACCGGATCGGCGGCCGCGCGTACTTCCGGCCGCGGGTTGTCGCCGTCACCGGCGCCGGCCCCGTGGGACTGCTCGGTGCCTTGTTCGGAGTCCAGCGCGGACTCGAAGTGCACGTCTTCGATCTGGAAGAGGACGGGCCGAAGGAGAAGCTGACCAAGGAACTGGGTGCCGTCTTCCACACCGACACGCTCCCCGAGTCCGGCATCACCCCGGACATCATCATCGAATGCACCGGCGTGCCCACGGTGATCAACGATGTCCTCCATCACGGTGCCAAGAACTCCGTCACCTGCCTCACCGGTGTTTCCGAGCCCGGCGGAGAGCAGCCGGTGGATCTGGGCGAACTGAACCTGAATCTGGTGATGGACAACCGCGTGGTCTTCGGCACCGTCAACGCCAACCGGCGCCACTACCTCAAGGCCGCAGCGGCCCTGGCCAAGAGCGACTCCCGCTGGCTGGAGCAGCTGATTTCGCGCCGGGTTCCGCTGGCGGACTACGCCCAGGCCTTCGAGGACCGCGACGGCGACATCAAGGTGGTACTGGACCTGCGGGACGACGCCTAACCTGTTCCGCAGGCTATTTCTACCGGGCGGCTTCGGTGATAGACAGAAGAGACCAAAGCCGCCCGCGGCGGCCACGGCAACCCGCATTGGAGGCAGGCGCATGCGCAAGGACGCTGACCAACCGGTAATCCCCGGCGGTTCGGACGCTGATCGGGCCGAACAGTCGCTGCCCGCGGTCCCCGGTGCCGGCGACGCCGGGCCGGCCGGTGAAATCCACCGCGACGGCTCGGAAGCGGACGGCATTGAGCAGGACATTCCCGCAGTTCCCGGCGCCGGCGACGCCGGACCGGAAGGTGCGGTCTATCCCGAGGGGTCCGAGGCCGACATCCTGGAACAGAAAACGGACGTCCCGGGGAACGACGACGACTATCCGCCCGGTGCCGGCGAGGACTAGCCGGCGGCCGTCATTCCCAAGACAACCGGGCACAGCGGCGCCGGCGTCGGTCGGCTTGAACCCATTTAGTCGTCGCCGTCGGTGTAGTTCGGGTGCGTGACGCCGTACTCCGGATCGAGGGATGAGCGAAGCATCTGATGGTCCTCCGGATGTTCGGTGCAACGCGTCGTCGACAACACCAGAACTGTGCCGTATCCGGACCGATCCCGCGCATAACTGGCTGCAACCTTGAGCCCGTCCTTATGCAGGCTCAGCTCCCGCAGCCTGCCCACCTCTTCCTGTGGTTCGTTCTTTTCCCAGGACAGCTCCCACCCCTCGGCCAGCAGAAGATCGCGGACGGCGTCCAGGGCGGCGTTGGCGGTTTCCGGGTCCGCGGCGGGGCCGCTGAGCTCGCCGTGCCAGCTGGTCTGGGTCTGCTCTTTTTCACTTTCGATCCGTAGGCAGGACACTTCCCTGATTTGGTTCAGGTGGAGATCAACGAACCGGCCGCCCGCGGTTTCCAGGGCGGGCATCAGCTGCTCGAGCCGGCCCTGCATAGCGGCAAACTCGTCCGATGAAAGCGTCTCTGTCATGGCAGTCTCCGAGTCCTGAGGAGTGTTGGATGTTGAGGCAGCACAGCTGGTGGTCATAACCGTCAGCAGGACGGCCAGGAGTCCCACAGTTAATCTGTGCCCGCGCAGCTTAGGGGTTGCGGGAATCATTTTTCGAGGTCCAAGGTGTTGATCCATTCCAGTCTGCCGTGCGAGTAGTCACCGGGATTGGCCTCGATTGGTGAATAGGAGGTGGAGCCATCGGCACCCAGGATTACTTCGTCCTCTACGAACAGGCTCACTGTAGATCCGTCGATGACGCCTTGAATGTTCATCGCAGCAGTTGAACCTCGTTTGAAATAATCCTCGTGCCCTTTCAAGAGGGTGCCCGGATCATCCGGGTCCGCAAAACCGGGCTCGAGCCGGATTGCTCCCATTTTTTCCGGGCTGCCGGTCTGCCAGAAGGAACCGCTGTGCGCGCTTCCGCCGCCGGCCTGGGCGAAGCGGATCAGATCGTCACGGGTCTGGACCCAGTAACGGTTCGCTTCCGAATTAGCAGTGGCATCCACTCCGGTGACTTGGTGCCCGGGGCCTGCAGGGGCCACGTACACAATGTTGGTGGAGTCCAGTCCTTCCCGCTCGGCGGTGCCCATGAGGGACCCGCCGGCACTGTAGCCGACATAGGTGCTGCGGGCTTCGGCCGGGATCTCCAGATCTAGGGCGAAGTCGAATGCGGCCAACATCGGCGCGCCCGTTTCGTTGAAATGGGGGCTCGCGTTATCAAGAACCAGGCTCTGGGGTGAATCGGCGCTCTGGAAGTAGAAGGCCACTTTATGGTCCGCGGGGTCACCGGTGATTCCTGCCAGACGTTCCGAATAACTGCCCAGCTCGCCGAGCTTCGCTCCGGTGCCTGGGACCAGCGTGGCCACCTGAGTGGTCGAATCGGAGGGTGTTCCAACCATGGTTATGACCTGCCCATTGCCCTCCATGCCCAGGCTGACTACCTGAGCGCCTGACTTATGGGCATGGTCCAGTCCTCGGAGCAAATCCGCCATGCGGGTCTTTTCCGCTTCCCATGCCTGGAACGCTGCATACCATTCCTCCTGGGTGGGATAGTCGAGATGGTAAGGCTCGGGTGAATTCAGGACTTCATTTGCGGTCTGCCGATAGCCCGCCAATGTGACTATATTGGCCTTGGTTCGTTGCCCAAAGGGAATGCCGTTGAGGTTGCCGAACACCGCCGGGTAGAGCAACATCAGCCGCTCTTGATGCTCAGGGGACAGGGCCAGCCACGCGCTGCGGATACCGGCCACGCCGTGTTCGGTGAGGTGGGCGCCGTCCGCCATCGCGGAGCGCATGATCGCTTCGGGAGTTCCGGCCCGGAACGGACCGTTCAGACGCCTGTCCGCCAAAAGTGCGGCAGCCTCCGGATTGGCCGCTGCCCACTCACGCAGTTCCTCCTCATTCAGTCCCGTTATGGAAGGCAGCAGCGCGTCGGGATGGAGGGTGCCGAACCGATCGTCCAGTTGGCTGGTCAGCTCCGCCCATCCGACGGCAGGTAGAACTCCGCGGCCTGGTTCCCCTCCCATCGGCAGGCCCGCACCCGTGCCATATGCGATGCGTTCCAAGGAGGCGGCAGCGGCCTCCTGCAGGCTGGCCCACTCGCGGGTCAATGCTGCGGCCTCCTCGTTGAGCTGCTGTTCTGCACGCTCATCCTGCCCGGCTCCTGCCTCCGGCCCGCTGCCCTGCTGTAAGGCGGTGCTCTGGAGATCCTGTCGGCGACGCTCCAAGTCACGACCAGCTGTCACGAACTCGCTGATAACCTGAGTGGCTTCCTGGAGCGACCGGTGCCAATTCTCCAAAGGTTCCCGCACATCATCCAGCGCAGTGAAGACTCGCTCCTCCGTGTCGGGCTCCTGATAAAAGCTACGAAGACGCGACCAGACCGACGTTGCGTCGCGCAGGTATTCTGCGGTGATCTGCCCCCGTACAGACATGTCTTCCGCGGCACTCTGCAGCGTGTCCCATGGGACGACGATGTCAGGAAGCTGTGGCGATGTCATGTTCACTTCACCGCCCGGATGCCGCCGCCGCTGGGCGACGCGTAAGTGGCCGGAAGTTTGGACAGGGCTGTGGAGGCCATGTCGCTGTCCGCCTGGCTAAATGCGTGGGCAGCGGTCGAGACAGCTTCAGCCTTGCGGAAGACAAGGGAGGCGACCCGCTCCCCAACATCGTCACGGGCCGCCCAAAACCGGTTGAACGCCGCCGCTGCAACCTCGGCGGTACCGAAGGCGCCGGAGATTTTTTCACCGGAGGCACGGGTGTCCTTCGCCGCCTGATTAAGGGATTCCCCGTCTGCAGCAACATCCACCAAAGTCGCATGAATACCGGCTGGGTCCATGGAGTATCGAACGCTACGTCCGGAAATCGGCGCAGACGGCACCGTAAAAGTATCGGGCTCGAATTTCATCTTCATTTCCCCCTGAGGATGACGGACTGTGCGTTGAGTGTTACATATTCCTGCGGGTTTGCTCCATGGGGAGAAGTGCCCATGCCGTGTCCCAATATCCAGGGAAGGCACCGGCAGCCCGGTAAGCGTCGCAGCCACGTAGAATGGACGGCACCAGAACGGGCTACGGAAACAGCAGGAGCGGCGTGGATCTTTTCGACCCGAAGGCGGTGTTCGACGCCGTCGACCTCGCCGGTGTGCTGGCGAACGGAGTCCTCGGCGGCGCCGTGGCGCGGCAGCTGCGGATGGACCCGGTGGGCTTCCTGGTCCTCGCGCTGACCTCGGCGCTGGGCGGCGGCGTGCTGCGTGACACCCTTCTGCAGGCCGGCACCCCCGTAGCGCTGACAAACCCCGCCTATCTCTTTGCGGCAATCGCCGGGGCGGTCATTGCCTATGCCATTGAGCTCAAGGGCAAGTGGGCCAACCGGTTCCTTATTGTGATCGACGCCTTCGCGCTGGGCTGCTGGGCCGCCACCGGTACGGCCAAGGCGCTGGGACTGGGGCTCGAATGGCTCCCGGCCATCCTGATCGGTGTTGTCACAGCCGTGGGCGGCGGCATGATCCGCGACATCGTGGTGGGCCGGGTGCCGGCCATCTTCGGCGGCAACACCCTGTACGCCACGGGTGCCCTCGTGGCCGCCGTCGAAATGGTGATCCTCTATCAGCTGGGCCTGCAGAACGTGGGCATGGGCGTGGCCATCGGCACCTGCGCCGTGCTGTGCACAGTGGCCCGCCGCCGCGGGTGGCGGCTGCCCGGGCCGGGGGAGTTCAGTGTCCGGCTCAGCCGGCGCCCCCGCACGGAGGATCGCCGCAGCTCGGGCCAGGGCTGGCCGCGGCCCAGGTTCTGGAAACCGCGCCTGCGGCGTTGACGCACCGGCAATCGGGCTGTCTGCGCCCTTCCCGGCGGCCTTCCGGAAAAACGTCCGCGGCTGCCCTACAACAAGCGCTGACGCGGATTTAGTCCCGTAAATTCCGGCTTTTGCAGACCCGATTTACGGGAGTAGCGTTGAAAATATGAGTGCTTACAAGAGCGTAAATCCAGCCACCGGAGAAACCCTTCAGGAATTCGCTGAATCCACCGACGCCGAAATCAACCAGGCTGTCACCGCAGCCCACGGGGCCTTCGCCAGCTGGCGGAACGAGCCTGTGGAAAACCGTACCAAGGTCATCACCCGCGTTGCGGAACTGTACCGGGAGCGCGCCGACGAGCTCGCCAAGCTGATTGCCCTGGAAATGGGCAAGCCGCTGCGGGAGGCGCAGAGCGAGGTTGCCCTCTCCGCCAACATCTACGAGTACTACGCCACCCAGGGCCCGGGCTTCATGGCGGACGAGCAGCTCGACGTCAAGGGCGGCGGCAACGCCGTGGTCCGCACCGAGCCCGTAGGTGCCCTGCTGGGCATCATGCCTTGGAACTACCCGTATTACCAGGTGGCCCGCTTCGCCGGTCCGAACCTGATGCTGGGCAACACCGTGCTGCTCAAGCATGCCAACAACTGCCCGCAGTCCGCTTTGGCTATGGCGCAGATCTTCGCCGACGCCGGAGTGCCCGAGGGTGCCTACGTCAACCTGTTCGCCACGAACGAGCAGGCCGCCGACATCATCGCTGATCCGCGCATCCAGGGTGTTTCCCTGACCGGTTCCGAGCGTGCGGGATCCGCCGTCGCCGAGGTGGCCGGCCGGAACCTGAAGAAGTACGTGCTTGAACTGGGCGGCAGCGATCCGTTCATCGTCCTGGACACTGAGGACCTCGATGCCACGGTCAAGGCCGGAGTCCTCGGCCGGATGGGCAACGGCGGGCAGGCATGCAACGCCGCCAAGCGCTTCATCGTGATGGAGGACCTCTACGACGATTTCGTGGAGAAGTTCACCGCCCGGATGGCAGCGATTGAGCCCGGGGACCCGCTGCAGCCGGAAACCCGGTTCGGCCCGCTCTCCACGCAGGCCGCTGCCGACGGCCTGGTGGAGCAGATCCGCGACGCCGTGGACAAGGGTGCCACCCTGCACACCGGCGGCAGCCTGATCGACGGCCCGGGCGCCTACGTGCAGCCCACCGTCCTGACCGGCGTCACGCCCGAAATGCGGGCGTTCTCCGAAGAGCTGTTCGGTCCCGCGGCCGTCATCTACAAGGTCTCCAGCGAGGAAGAAGCCATTGAACTGGCCAACAACTCCCCGTTCGGCCTTGGCGGAGCAGTGTTCAGCACCGACGAAAACCGCGCCCTGAACGTAGCCGACCAGCTGGAAAGCGGCATGGTCTGGATCAACGGCACCTCCGGCACGCAGGAGGACCTGCCCTTCGGCGGCGTCAAGCGCTCCGGCGTGGGCCGCGAGCTGGGCCGTTTCGGGATGGCCGAGTTCGTCAACAAGAAGCTGATCCGCACCCCGCAGAAGAGGTAGCGGCGCAATAAAAAGAGCAGCGCAGAAGAAGTAGCGGCGCTAGGCCGCGTGGGTGCTTTCCGGTTCCGTTTCCGGTTGCCCCGCGCGGTCGCTGGGCCCGTTAAACACCACGTACCGGTACGCGAAGTAGCGGAAAATATTGCCCAGGGCGATGCCCACCACGTTGCCTGAAACGTTGTCCGCAAAGGTGCTGCGGAAACCCAGCACGTAGTGGGAGATATACAGGCAGCCCGTGGAAATCAACAGCCCCACGAGATTGGTCAGGGCGAAAAGCAGCGTTTCACTGCGGATGCTCCGGGTGCGCAGCTTCCGGAAAG
Source organism: Arthrobacter sp. zg-Y769 (assembly GCF_020907405.1). Taxonomy (GTDB): domain Bacteria; phylum Actinomycetota; class Actinomycetes; order Actinomycetales; family Micrococcaceae; genus Arthrobacter_B. Next base: position 337,164 of record NZ_JAJJOE010000004.1, on the reverse strand, counting down.
TCAGGTACCGGCTGCCCAGCCACGAAACAGTGGTGGCCGCCAGTACGGAGATGGTCTTGGCGACGATCGGGCTGTCCGGAACCAAAGTGGCAGAGAGAATATTAAACAGGCCTACATCAACCACGAAGGCGACGGCGCCGACTGCTGAAAACGAGCCCAGACGGCGAACGATTGCGCGCACCTTGCTGGTTTCTGCCATTACCGAAAAATCCATTCAACGCATTGCTGCGGGACGCAGCTTCCTGCCCTCGCCGGGTGCGCGCACGCGGGGAAGGACTTTTACCTTTCGGATGATGGCACAAAGCGCATTCGGCCTCAAAATCGGAGCCGATGCAAGCCGGATCAGGGCAGTGTGACCGTAAAGACAGTGCCCTTGCCGGCCTCGCTTTCCATCGCGATGTTGCCGCCGTGTTCTTCCACAATGCGTTTGGTGATAACCAGGCCCAGCCCGACGCCGGGGATCTGCGCCCGGCGCGCGGTGCCGGAGCGGAAGAACTTGGTGAAGACCTCCGCCTGTTCGGCCTCGGTCATGCCGATCCCGGAGTCCGCCACCTGAAGAACGGTGGACCCGTCGTCGCCGCGCCACGCCCTGACCGTCACCCGTCCGCCGTCGGGCGAGTACTTCACCGCGTTGGAAAGCAGGTTGTCCAGCACCTGGGAGATGCGCTTGGGATCCACCATGGCCGGCAGGGTCTCGGGGACCTCGGCGACAATGGACACCGCGTTGATTTCGGCGCGGGGCGCGGCGGAGGTGATGCCGGCGCGGACCAGTTCGCTGAGATCGGTGACTTCCTGCTGAACATTGGCGGACCCGGCCGCGGCAGTCAGCAGGTCCGAGACCAGGTGCAGGAGCTTCTCGGAATTCCGCTGAGCCACCTTCAGCGATGACGCAACGTAGGCGGGGATGGCGTCTTCTTCATCGAGTGCCAGTTCCAGGTAGCCCATGATCGAAGTCAACGGGGTGCGCAGCTCATGGGACACATTGGCCACGAAGTCGTCCTTCGCCGCCACGGCGTTCACCAGGCCGGTGACGTCGCTGTAGGCGATCACGGAGCCGCGGAAGGCGTCGTCGTCGCCCTTGACGGATCGGGCCGAAACACTCAGCGCCTTTTGTTCCTCGCCGTTCCCGTACCAGACAAGCTGGTCCGAGAAGGAGTGGCCCTGGGCTGCGCGGTGCACCGGGCGCTGGTCCCTGGGGACCGGAGTGGTGCGGTCCGGTCCGAAAATAAACATTTCGTCCTCGGTGGGACGTTTGGTGAAGGAGGGGGCAGCCAGGCGCTCGTGGAGCTGCTGGCGGGAGTTGGTCAGGATGCGGCGGCCGTCCTCATCAATGACCGCCACGCCCACGCGGATCGTATTCAGGATGGTCTCCAGCATGGATTCCTTGCGCAGGCTTTCCATCAGCGAAGCCTGCAGCACCACATCCTTTTCCTGCAGCACCACTGCCTGGGCGGTGAGGCTGGCTTCAGCCTCGGCACGGGCGGCCTCGGCGTCCTCGGCGGTGCGGAGGGCCGAAATGAGGTCCCGCTCATACAACCGCCGCTCGTGTGCGTAGAACGCAACCACCTGGTCAAGGGCCGGCCGTCCGTCGGCAGCGGGGGAGCGCGTGGCGGAGAGCAGGACCGGGATGCGCTGCCCTTCGGGTCCCAGGAGGTCGACGGCGAGTTCGGCGAACGCCGCGTTCAATTCCAGCTGCGGCATCGCGTGGGTGGTGTAGACAATCCGGTCCCCCACGGGCAGCAGCTTCAAAAAGCTGGTGCCGCGGAGCTCCTCCAAGGCCTTGCCCATCCATTTTTGCGCCGTGCCGTTGGCGTCCACCACCGTACCGTCGGTCAGGGTGATGAAATACCCTGCAGGCGCGCTCTGGGAGAGGGCGCGGTAATCGAGCCGGAAATCCAGGTCCACGATGCTCCTACTTTGACTGTTGCAGGTAGGCGAGGATGATATCCGCGGTCTCCTGCGGGGCGCTGACATGGGGGAGGTGGCCGGTGGCCTTCATCTGTACCAACGTGCCCTGCGGGAGGTGTTCCAGCAGGTAGCGGCCCACATGGTCCGGGGCCAGCAGGTCAGCCGACGCCTGCATGATGAGTGCGGGGACTGAGACCAGGGGCAGCAGGCTGCGGACGTCGGTCAGGAAGGCCACGCGGGCAAACTGCCGGGCAATGCCCGGATTGACCCGGCAGAAACTACCTTCAAGTTCGGCGCCCAAAGCCGGAGCTGCCGGGTTGCCCATGATCGCCGGCGCCATGGTGGCGGCCCAGACAAGGTAGTTGGTGTCCAGGGATGCGAGCAGCTCATCCAGGTCCGCACGGCTGAAGCCGCCTTCGTAGCCGTCCTCGGGATAATCCATGTAGCTGGGCGACGGCGCAACCAGGATGATCCGGGCAAGGCGCTCGGCCGCGGTGGCCCCGGCCGCAATGGCCATCATGGCGCTGACGCTGTGGCCGATGAAGGTCACATTGCGCAGGTCCAGCTCTTCGCACATCTCCAGGACATCGGCTACGTATCCGTCGAGGGTGGCGTACTTCTGAGGGGAATAGGCGGCCAGGTCGGAACTGCCGGCACCCACATGGTCGAAGAGAACCACTTTGTATTCGTCGGTGAAGCGGGGCAGTACGCGGGACCACATGCCCTGGTCGCAACCAAAGCCATGGGCGAGAAGCAGTACCGGTCCGTCCGCCCGTCCCAGGACGCGGATATTGTTCCGGGTCCGGATATCAGTCTTCATTTACCTGTATGCCTGCTTTTCGTCTAATTCACTGCCGCAACACCATGAGCGGAGTCACAGCAAACATTACAGGTCTAATACCGCTTAGACGGCCAGCCGGGCCATATGCACAAATGCGAGTGGCGGGCAGGAAGGGAATGCCGGGAAAACGGTCATTCGGTCTAGTGCGCAGGCACGAATCGAATGTTGAATAGTTACGGTTTATTGCCCGATAAACGGTAACTACCGTCCTGTCGATACGGCGTAGCGGAGCCCGGTGGCGCCGCCGTCGAACTGCGTGGCGGCAATCAGGTGCATGGGCGCCGTAGGTCCGGACACCGGCAGCAGCCGCCGTCCGCTGCCCAGCGCCACCGGCATGTAGGTCACCCACAGCTCATCCAGCAGGCCGGCTTCGGCGAACTGGGCCGCCACGTTGCCGCCGCCCACCACCCAGACGTTCCGTCCTCCCGCCGCGTCCCGGGCGTGCCCAAGGACTTCGTGGACTTCACCGGAGAAGAACCGGACATCCCCCGAGGGCGGAGCGGGTTCCTCCCGGTGGGTGAGCACCCAGCACGGCTGGGAATACTCCCAGCTTTCCGGCTGCTCCGCCCGGAGCCAGCGGTAGGTTTCCGCGCCCATCACGACGGCGCCGACGTCGGCCATAAACCGGTTGTAATCGTCCTGGAAGGCTTCGAAACCGAACTGGAGCAGCCAATCCAGGCGGTTGTCCTCGGTAGCGATAAAACCGTCCAGGGAGGAGGCAACGTAATAGATGACCTTTGGCATGGAATGAGGATAGCTGCCTGCTGCGGGGCGCCTGTAGGGCCGGACGCCCCGCAGCAGGTTGGAACAGCGATTCGGATCAGAAGGGGTAGCCGGCGATTTCCGGACGCATGGTCAGCCACTGTGTTTCGGTAAAGGCTTCAATGTTGGCAGCCGCTCCGCCGAAGCGGGACCCCGTTCCCGAGGCGCCCATACCGCCGAACGGGGAATTCGCTTCGTCGGAGACAGTCTGCTCGTTAATGTGCACCTTGCCCGAGATCATCCGGTCCGCCACCTCCATGGCCATCCCCACTTCACCCAGCACGCCCACCGAAAGCCCGTACTCGGAGGCATTGGCCAGCTCGACCGCCTCGTCGATGGTGGAGAAGCCCATCACGGGGGCCACCGGGCCGAAAATCTCGTTGGACCAGGCGGGGTTGTCCGGGGTTAGCCCGGTCAGGACGGTGGGCCGGTAGAAGAGGCCCTCGTAGGTTCCGCCCGCAGCGACTCGGGCGCCGGCGTCCTTGGCCGCCCGCACCAGCCGGTCGATGTTGTCGCGCTGGCGCTCGTCGATGATGGGGCCCAGGGCAACCTTGCCGGTGCTGGGGTCCCCGACGGGCAGGGCTCCGGCTTTGGCCGCGAGCTTGTCAACGTACTCGTCAAGGAGGGATTCGTGGACCAAATGGCGTCCGGTCGTCATGCAGATCTGTCCCTGATGCATGAACGAACCGAAGGCTCCGGCCGATGCGGCCATGTCCAGGTCCGCCCCGGGCAGCACAATCAGGGCGTTGTTGCCGCCGAGCTCCAGGTGGGCGCGCTTGAGCAGGCGGCCCGCGGTCTCACCGACCTTGCGTCCGGCCGCCGTGGAGCCGGTGAAGGAGATGATCCGGACCTCCGGCGCCTCGACAAGGGCCTGCCCGACGTCGGCACCACCGGGCAGCAGCTGCAGGACGCCCGCGGGAAGGCCGGCCAGCTCGAAGATGCGCATGATGGACACGCCGCCGGAGATGCTGGTGCGGGGGTCCGGCTTCAGCAGGACGGCGTTGCCGAGGGCCAGGGCAGGGGCCACGGACCGGATCGAGAGGATCAGGGGAAAGTTGAACGGGGAGATCACCGAGACGACGCCGGCGGCACGTCGCCGCGCGAAGGACCAGCGGTCCTCGTTGCTGGTCAGCACATCCCCGGCCGGGTGCGCCGGAAGCGCTGCGGCTTCGAAGCATTCGTTGGCGGCAATGTGTGTCTCCAGTGCGGCCTTGGCTTCGATCCCACCGGCCTCCCGGATGATCCATCCCTGGATCTCCTTGGCGTGCTCCTCGAAAAGCATCCCGGCCCGGCGCAGGACGGCGGCGCGTTCTTCCGGCTTGGTCCGGGTCCATGCGCGCTGCGCGGCAGCTGCCCGGGTAGCGGCGGCGAGGGCATCGGCGCGGTTAGCCGCACCAACGGAACCGAGGACGCGCCCCGTGGCGGGTTCGACGACGTCGAGCACACCGGCTGACCCGGCCGTCCAGGAATCGGTGTGGATTTTTCCGTGCCAGGCGGAAGTGGCGAGGAGTGTCATGGCTGCTCCTAAGTGCAGAGGGGGGAAAGGCGGAAGTTGTGTGCGGTGGGTGGGCTGCAGCGGATCGCTACGGACGGAGCCGGATTCAGGCAGGGGCGGAAGCGCCCTGGCCGCGGCCGGCTGCCTTGGGAGGATCATCGGGGGTCTGTGCAGGCGCAGTTGCGGCGGGGTCGGACGCCGGACGCAGCGCCCGCGTCTTGCGGCGCTGCACCAGCGTGGCGGCCGAGACAGCTATAAGCAATGCCACGCCGTTGAAGACGTTGGTCACCCAGGTCTTGGCGCCCAGGATCACCAGCCCGTTGGCCCCGACGGCAAGCAGGTACACGCCCGTGACGGTGCCCCAGACGTTGAAATAGCCGGCACGGATGGCAGTGGCACCCAGGAAAGCAGCGGCGTAGGCCGGCAGCAGGAACTCCGGGCCAAGGTCCGGCGTCGCGTTCCCTGCGCGGGAGGCCTGCAGCGTGCCGGCAAGCCCGCCGAGCAGCCCGGCCCCGATGAAGGCCGCTGCCAGGTATCGCTTGGTCCGGACGCCGGAGAGCTCGGCGGCGTCACGGCCCAAACCGGTGGCCCGCAGATACCGGCCAAACGGAGTGCGTTCCAGAATGAACCAGAGAGCGAGGGCCGCGACCAGGAAGTAGCACACGACTATCTGCAGGCCGCCGGGAAGGCGGACCCCGGTCAGGGACGAGAACGCGTCGGAGGAGTGGGTGATCAGCGTGGAATTGGTCAGCAGCAGGTTCAGGCCGGCCAGGATGGTGGCCATGCCCAGGGTCGCAATAAAGGCGTTGACGCCGACGACGATGGTCATGAACGCGTTGACCGCGCCGATCAGCATGCCGAGGGCGAGTGTGGCAAGCAGGATCAGCGGCAGCGGCAGCCCGTTTCCGGCCAGGACAATTCCGGTGATGGTGCAGATGCCGAGGTTGGCGCCGACCGAGAGGTCGAACTCGCCGGCGGCCAGCGGCAGGATTACGGCCAACGCGAGGATGCCCGGCACCGCCTGGTCGGCGAGGATCTGGCGGAAGTTGCCGGACGTCGCGAAGGTATCCGGCATAAGCATTGAGAAGACGGCGATCATCAATACCAGGAAGACCACGATGCCGTAGTTCTTCATTAAGACGCCGGGGTTGAGGCGGAGGTTCACTGTAGGGGCTCCTTGCGGGGGTTGCGTAGGTGGTGGGGGTGCGGCTTAGGCCGGTGCGCCGGTCTGGCAGGCGAGAGCGATCCCGTCCTCGGTGACATCCGTCCCCGAAAGCTCCCTGGCGATCCGGCCCCGGTCCAGGACCACAACCCGGTCGGCCAGGCCAACGAAGTCGTCGTAGTCGGTGCTGGCCACCAGGATGGCGACGCCGTCGTCGGCGAGTTCCTTCAGCAGCCGGCTGATTTCCTGGCGGGCCAGGGCATCCACCCCCTGGGAGGGCTCGTCGAGCAGCAGCACCAGCGGTGAGCCGCTTGCCGCGCGTGCCACAACCACTTTCTGCTGGTTTCCGCCGGACAGGCTGCGCACGGGTGCGGCGAGGGATGCGGCCTTGACGAGGAAACGGCGGGAAAGGTCCTCGGCGGCAGCCTTTTCCGCAGCACGGTTTACGACCGGTCCGCGGGTGTAGCGGCCCAGGCGTCCGAGGGTCAGGTTTTCCCCGACGCCCAGATCCAGGACAACACCGTCCCGGCGGCGGTTCTGCGGAACGCAGGCCACCCCGGCAGCGATTGCGGCCGCTGCGGAATCCGGTGCATAGGGTTTGCCGGCGAGGGTCATGGATCCGGCCGCCGGCTGCTGGGCGCCTGCAATCAGGCGGACCAGCTCGCTGCGGCCGCAGCCGATCAGCCCGGTTACCCCCACGATCTCGCCGGCGTGCACGTCGAGGTCAAGGCCGTCCAGCCGGGGGCCGCTGAGGCCGCGGGTACTCAGCAGCACCGGGCCTTCGCGTTCCTCGGCGCTGCGGATGGCGGGGGCCTCCAGCTCGCGGCCGATGACCAGGGAAACGATGGCCGCGGCATCCCGCTCGCCCAGCGGCTCATCGGCGACGAGCCGGCCGTCGCGCAGTACGGCAACGTTGTCCGCGATGCGCCGGACCTCCTCGATCCGGTGGCTCACGTAGACAGCGGTTCCGCCGTGGCTGCGCAGCATGTCCAGCAGAGCCAGCACGCGGTCTGCCTCGTGCGCCGGCAGCGAAGCCGTGGGTTCGTCCAGGACGAGGATGTTCCGGCGGAGCGCGTCAACGTCGGCGGGTCCGGCGTCGCCTCCGTTTCCGGAACGGTGCTGGAAGGCCCGGGCAATGCCCACCATGGTGCGGGTCGAGGGGGTAAGGTCCGCGACCAGCCGGCCGGGGTGTTCGTCAATCCCCAAAAGTTCCAAGGTGGCCGCCACGTGGGCGTGTTCCTTCCGGAGCTTCACCGGGGACAAGGAGCTGCGGGCGAAGAAACCGTCGGAGAGAGCGAAGTTGTCGGCGATGGTCAGTGCGTCCACGAGTCCCAGATCCTGGTGAAGGAACCGCAGGCCCGCGGCGTGTGCGGCGGAGGGCGTGAGGGGCAGTCCCAGATCCTTGCCGCGGACGGCCAGGCTCCCGCCCGGATCAGGTGCATAGACTCCGGCCAGGATCTTGATCAGCGTGGACTTTCCGGAACCGTTCATTCCCAGCAGCGCGGTGACTTTGCCGGTCTGGATATCGAGGCTGACGTCGTCGAGGGCCCGTTGTCCGGTAAAGGTCTTGCTGATGCCGCGGATGCTCAGGGCAGCGGTGTGCTCCATGGGTACTCCTGAAGATGGGGGGTGCGGGGAAAGCGGTATACGGCCGGCCCGGTTTCCCGGGCCGGCCGCGTGGGTTCCGACGGATCTAGCCCGCGTTCTCCCACAAGGCCGTGAAGGATGACTTCCAATTGGTGTCACCCGTCCACGGCAGCTCGGGCAGGGTCTCCTGCAGCACCATCCGCTTGGGCATTTCGATGATCTGGTGGCCGTTCGCGCCGTTGGCGAACAGTTTGTTCATCTCATGGACGGACAGGTAGCCGGTGTGCTCCATCGGCTTGATGACATCGGCGAACTGGCTCTTGCCGTCCTTGATCAGGTCCAGGTTGGCGGAGTTCCCGTCATACGAAACCATCTTGATCTTGTCGCCGTTGGTGCTGCGCTCCACAGTGGCCTGCGTCGACACGACGGCGGCACCGGTGTGGGTCCAGATGTAGTCGATGTCGGGGTTGGCGGTCAGGGTCGCCTGGATCTGCGGCGGCAGTCCGGACTGCAGCTGGGACATCTGCGTTTCGATCGTTTCGACAATCTCGCAGCCGGCGCAGAACTCGGGCAGCCACTTCTCGAAAGCGGCGGTGCGGGTGGTGATGGAGGGGAACGCCGGGTCGGTGGTGACCAGGATCTTCGCGTCTCCGCCGCTGTCCTGGGCGATGGCCGCGGCCATCATCTTGCCCGAAACGTCCTCGTCCGGGACAACCTCGACGTCGAAGCGGTCATCGGCGGGGGACATGCTGTTGACCAGGAAAATGCCGGCGTCGCGTGCCTTCGTCAGCGAGGCGTCGATCTGGTCCCCGACGGCGGCGGTGAAGATGATGCCGTCGGCATCGAGCTGGATTGCCTGGTCGATGGCCTGCCGGGCCTTTTCCGGGTTTCCGGCCGGGTCGATCATGCGGGTCTCCCAGCCGAGGGATTCGGCCGCTTCCATGGCGGCATCTGCGCCACGGGCGCAGGCTTCCGAGGAATAGGTGCAGGGGATGACGACGATGCTCTTGTCCTTGGCGATGGCCGGGGACTCCGTGGGCACCTCTTCTTCGAGGGGTTTCTGGAAGTCGGTAAGCATGGTCTCGAGCGCCGCAGTATCTACGGACGAGGATGAGGTTTCGGCGGTGCCCGGCGTGCCGGCGTCGTCGGAACCTCCGCAGGCAGCGAGGGACAGGGCCAGCGCCGGGACGGCGAGCAGGCCGAGGAGGCGGGAAGGGGTTTTCATGGGCCGGAGCCTTTCGGGATGACACGTGATGTGATGTAGCTCTCACTGTTGCCGGGGGGCCGCGCGCTGCGAAGCAGTTGTCCGGAACAGGTAAGGGGATGTCCGGATCCGGCAATCCCCGACGGCGGCCCGACGGCGGCCTGCCGGCCTAGTCTGCTTGGCGCAATGCCAATGAACCACGCGCGTCCCGGGGTGTGCAGCCGTACTGCTGGCGGAAGGCGCGGGAGAAGTGCGCGGCGGAGACGAAGCCGACTGAAGCCGCCAACTCTGTAATGGGGGTGGCGCTGTGGGTGGGATCGGCCAGCAGTTCATGGGCACGTGCCAGCCGGTTCTCCAGCACATACTTTGCCGGGCTGGTTCCAGCCTCCGCGAAAACCCGGGTCAGGTGGCGTTCACTGATCCCCACGGCCCGGGCTACCCGGGGCATCGAGAGGTCCGGCTCGCCCAGATGCGCCTGGATGAAATCACGGGAGGCTGCGAGATAGGCGACAGACGGGGAAGCCCCGGGCTCACCGGTAATGATGGAGAACATTTCCAGCACGTTCCGCTCCAGCTCATCCATGTCTCCGACCGGGTCCCGGAAGGCGCCCAGGACGGCGTTGGCGGTGGTTTTCGCGTGCGTGGCTGCGGGCGACCCGGCGATGCGGAGCACCCGCGGCCGGAAGTAATCCTCGCGGGCGGACTGTTCCCGCAGTACCGCGCGCGGCACCTCGACAATGACCTGCCGCATGTCCGTGGAAAAGCCGTACATAAAGGGGCGGTTCGCGTCATAGACAACGGCTTCACCGGCCACCAGGGTTTCGCAGCCGGCGTCGTGGTAGAAGAACGCCTCCCCCTCCATCAGCAGGCAGAGCATCACGGCGTCAACCGGATTCCTGCGGATATTCTCCGGCGCGCGTTCGATCACGTGGTCATTGCCGCTGATGTGGGTCAGGCGGATCCGGGGAAGTACCAGATTGGTCTGCGTGGCCAGCAGGCTTCGCTCGGAGAGGGTACTGCAGCGCAGTCCGAACAGTGCCTGCTCGTTGTATTCCTCCCACAGGTCCAGCCGCTGGCGCAGAGGGGCCTGGGCGGTGGAGAACCGGCTTGTCCGGCGCTCGCCTTCGGGGGTTGGGCCGGCGGGTGCGGAATCCTTCTTCTTCGGGGCAGGAGCGGGCACGGCCGGCACCTCCAATCGGGGCATCTTCGTCACGGGACCAGGGCAGTGCATCCAAGGGTACGCGAAAGGTGATCCCTGTCACCACCAGTGGATTCAGCACAGCACCGGGCCATGATCCGCCCGCCTTGGGGTTTTCCGCACCGGGAACCAAATGCAATAGTGGGGCAACACCATAAGCATGCTGAGCATAGGAGGCTTCCATGAGCGAGCGGCTCGTAGCGGATTTGATTGTCGAACGCCTGCAGGCCTGGAACGTGGACCGGGTGTTCGGCTACAGCGGAGACGGCATCAATACCGTCCTGGGCGCGATGCGCCGCAGCGGCGACCCCGAGTTCATTCAGGTCCGGCACGAGGAAAACGCCGCCTTCATGGCTGTGGGACATGCCAAATACACCGGCGGGGTAGGCGTGATGATGTCCACCCAGGGTCCCGGTGCCATCCATCTGCTCAACGGCCTGTATGACGCCCGGCTGGACGGAGCCCCCGTGGTGGCCATTGTGGGCCAGCAGTCCCGGAGTGTGCTGGGCTCCTCCTATATGCAGGAAGTGGACCTGATGAACCTGACCCGGGACGTCGCCTCGGCGTTCCGCCAGCAGATCAATTCCCCCGAGCAGGTCCCGCTGGTGCTGGACCGGGCGTTCAAGAAGGCGCTGGCCACCGGCACTCCGGCGGTCGTCATCATTCCGCATGACGTGCAGCAGGCACCGGCGCCGGAACTGGAACAGGAGCACGGCATCCTCAACACCGTCCCGGTGTTCAGTCCCGCGCGGACCTCACCGGCGGAAGCGGATATCCGGGCCGCCGCGGAACTGATCAACGCTGGCGAGCGCGTGGCCCTGCTGGTCGGGCAGGGCGCCCGGGACGCCCGCGCCCAGGTTCGCGCCCTGGCCGAGAAGATCGGTGCGGGCATCACCACCAGCCTGCTCGGCAAACCGTACGTGGATGAAACACTGCCGCTCTCCGCCGGAACCATGGGGCATCTGGGCACCAGTTCCGCCGGCTATGTCATGGATAACTGCGACACCCTGCTGATCATCGGGTCCAGCGACCCGTGGACGGAGTTCTACCCAAAGCCTGGAACCGCGCGGGGGGTGCAGATTGACCGGGACGCTTCCGCGATCGGCAACCGTTACCCGGTGGAGGTCGGCATCACGGGAGACACCGTAGCCACCCTCGACGCCTTGATTCCGCTGCTGGACGCCCGGCCGGATGCGCCCTGGCGGCAGCGGGTCCAGGAAAGCGTCCGCCGCTGGCACGAGCTGGCCCGGGTTCGGGCCATGACGCCCGCCGACCCGGTGAACCCGGAGCGTGTGGTGTACGAGCTGAACCTGCGCCTGCCGGACAACGCCCAGGTGGCGGTCGACGTCGGCAGTTCCGTGTACTGGTACGCGCGGCACCTGCACCTTCCGGAGGGCGTGCCCGCGCACCTGTCCAGCACGCTGGCCAGCATGGGCTGCGCCGTCCCCTACGGCCTGGCCGCGAAGCTGGCGTATCCGGACCGTCCGGTGGTGGCGCTCTCCGGAGACGGCGCCATGCAGATGGCCGGAGTGACGGAACTGATTACCCTGAGCCGGCTCTGGCGGAAGTGGGAGGATCCGCGGTTTGTTCTCTGCGTGCTGAACAACCGCGAACTGGCGGAGGTCACCTGGGAACAGCGCGAGATGGAGGGGGATCCGCGGTTCGAGGACAGCCAGTCGCTGCCGGACTTCAAGTATGCCGAGTACGCCAAGCTGCTGGGGCTGGAGAGCATCCGGGTGGAGGATCCGGAACTGCTGGGCGAGGCCTGGGACGTGGCGCTCGCCGCCAAACGTCCGTTCCTGATTGAGGTGGTCACCGATCCTGCGGTGCCGCTGCTGCCGCCCTTCCCCAGCGGTGCCGTCCAGGCCGAGACCATGAAGGACGGCCTGGCGCAGGAGGGTGCCGCGGGCGAACATGCGCGCCGGATGCTGGACGTGTACCTGGAGCAGGAAGAAGGGCTGTACCGGGATCTCTGAGCAGCCCGGTCCGGGAGCAGGCCCGGGACGACGGAACGGGCGCACCCGCGGAGGGTACGCCCGTTCCGGCTTTCGGTGCCCCGGACCTAGGTGCGGGTCGGTGCGCCGAGCTCCACGGGTTCTTCATCATTCAGGTAGGCGGATTCGGAGTGGGCCATCAGGTCGATGCCTCGAAGTTCGCTCTCTTCGGGGATGCGCAGGCCGATGGTCAGCTGCAGCACTTTGGCAATCAGCCAGGTCACCACGAAGGAGTAGACGAGTACGGCTCCGCAGGCGATTGCCTGGGTGCCGAGCAGGGAGAAGCCGCCGCCGTAGAAGAGGCCGCTCACCCCGTTGGGTGCTGCCTCGGTGGCGAACAGGCCAATCAGGAGGGTGCCCAGCAGGCCGCCGACGGCGTGTACCGCCACCACGTCCAGCGAGTCATCGAAGCCAAGGCGGAACTTCAGTTCGATGGCCAGCGAGCAGACCAGCCCGGCAATCACGCCGATGGCGACGGCGCCCAGGGGACTGACCGCCCCACAGGCGGGGGTGATGGCCACCAGTGCGGCGATCAGGCCCGACGCCGCACCCAGGCTTGAGGAGCGCCCCAGCCGCAGGCGTTCCATGAGCATCCAGCCGAGCATGCCGGCAGCTGCCGCGACTGCCGTATTAAGGAAGACGACGGCGGCGGAGTGGCCGGCGCTGAGGGCGGAGCCGGCGTTGAATCCGTACCACCCGATCCACAGCAGGCTTGCTCCCAGCAGGATCAGCGGCCGGCTGTGCGGCTGGCCGTGCGAGTTGGGCCAGCCCTTGCTGCGGCCCAGGACCAGTGCCAGGGCCAGGGCGGCAACGCCTGCGTTCAGGTGCACTGCAGTGCCTCCGGCGAAGTCGATGGCGCCCAGCTGGTTGGCAATCCAGCCGCCGGCCACGGTGCCCTCTGCGTTGTCGAAAGCGAAGACCCAGTGCGCTACCGGGAAGTAGACCAGCGTGGCCCAGAGGCCGGCGAAGACCATCCAGGCGCCGAACTTCATCCGTCCGGCGGCGGACCCGGCAACCAGGGCGGTGGTGACACAGGCGAACATCAGTTGGAAGGCGGCAAACAGGGCCACCGGAATGGACGCGGCGGGATCTTCGGCAAGGAGTGCGGAGAGGCCGAGGTATTCCAGCGGATCGCCCAGCAGGCCCACCCCGCCCAGCGAGTCACCGAACGCTGCGGAATAGCCGTAAAGCACCCAGAGGACGGCCACGAGGCTGGCCCCGCCGAAGCACATCATCATCATGTTCAGGATCCGCCGTGAGCCCACCATGCCGCCGTAGAAGAAGGCGATCCCGGGGATCATCAGGCAGACCAATGCGGAACTGGCCAGCAGCCAGGCCGTGTTTCCAGAGTCCATGGAGGTACTCCCGTTCGGGTTGTGCGCCCGTTTCTGCCTCTGCCGACGCAGCCGGGCGGAGAATATGGAGGGGTCAGCCCCCCGAAGCTGGCCGGCACCCGGTATCCGCGGCGCTGCTTTAAGCGTGGGGCCGGCATGTTACGGCCGGGAGCGCCAACAGGTTAGGGCTGCGTTAACGGGAACTGGACGTCTGCTGGGAGCTTTCTGGATGTGCATGCCTGGCGGTGCCCGGCGGCCGCGGGCGGGGGTCCCTAGGCCGTCCGGGGCATGCCGCGGCCGAAGGCGAACGCGCGGATAATCTGGACGGCGCCCAGGACCACCAGGAAGATGCCGCCGTAAATCACCAGGACGGCGAGGGACTCCAGCGGAATGAAGAGCACCACTATCCCGGCAAGAATGCTGAGGATGCCCAGGACAATGGCGAACCAGCGGGACCCGCCGCGGTCGGACTCGGCCAGGGCCATCACACCCTCCACTATCCAGGCGATCCCGATCACCAGCCCAAGCGCGGTCAGGGTTTCCAAAGGGTTGCGGATGGCAATGACCCCCACCACCAGCAGGGCCAGGCCCACCAGGATATTAAGGATCTTCAATCCTGCGCCCAGCCCGGTGAAAACGCCGAGCAGGATACGGACCGCGCCGGCAATGACGAAGTACAGGCCGAAAAGGACCGCCAGCACCTCGAGCGTGGCTCCCGGCCAGAACAGGATCAGCAGTCCCAGAACCACTGAAACCAGCCCGGTGATCCCCAGTCCGAGGCGGATGCCGCGAACAGCGGACTTAGCCAGGTTCAGGGCGTCCAGTGCGAACCCGCCCTCTTGATGGAAAGCGCTGCCTGATGCGGACATTCTCAAGACCTCCAGAGAGATTCCCCCATCGGCCCGGCGGGACACCGGTTCTCCCAGTATCCGCCGCGGATGCCCTGCTTCTCTAGGGAACGGCAGCGGAACCGGCAAGCCCGGCATGGATCCTTCCGGCGGGCGGGCCTGCACGTCCGGCGGCCCCTTCCTGGCTATACGCCCAGCAGGGTCCGCACCTCGGCATCGGTGGTCTGGCCGAACCTGCGGTAGGCCAGCCCCACGGCGTCCAGCCCGCTGTGCGCCCAGGGCACAACGACGTCGTCGGCAGGCGGGATGAGGAGTTCCGCCGCACTGCCGCACGCCACCGGCGCGGCGGCCACCAGGCGGGCCGGCTCCAGTTGCCGGACCGCGCCGAGGGCTGCGCGCATGGTCGCGCCGGTGGCCAGCCCGTCATCCACCACAATGACCGTCCCGCCGGTGATGGGCCGCGCCGGTGTCCCCGGCCGGAACACTTCCTCCCGGCGCCGGACCTCGGCAAGCTCCTGCTCGGCGGCGGCGGCGAACCGGGCGTCAGCGTCCGGGCTGCGGCTGCGCCAATAACGGAGCACCTCCTCGTTGCGGACAACGCAGACCGTCCCCGCGATGCCCGCCACTGCGCCGGCGGCCAGTTCCGGCTGCTCCGGATAGCCGATCTTGCGCACCACCACCACGTCCAACGGTGCGGACAATGCGCGGGCCACCACGGCTGCCACGGGAACCCCGCCGCGGGGCAAACCCAGGATCAGCAGGCCCGGGGTACCCGAGTAACCGGCCAGCCCGACGGCGAGGGTCCGGCCGGCGTCGGCGCGGTCCACCCAGCCGGCGGAGGGAACAGAGGCGGAGAAGAACATGGGAAGGGTCGGATCCGGTGGGGCGGAATGGAACTCGGTGTTCCTCCCAAGCTAGGGACCGCCGCACCCACCGGCAAGGGGTCCGCACAACCGGCCGCGTTGCCAAACCTGCCGCGGCATAGAAAGGTGGCCGTATGACGCAGACAGCAGTAATCACAGGAGCCACCTCGGGGATCGGCGCGGAGTTTGCCCGCCAACTGGCGCAGCGGGGCTACAACCTGGTGCTCACCGGGCGGAATACCGAACGGCTGGAAACCACCGCAACGGAGCTGGCCCGGGACTACTCGGTGAAAACCGAGTGGATCGCGGCCGACCTCGCCACCGACGAAGGCGTCGCGGCGGTCGCCCGCCGGGTGCAGAAACCCGACGTCGGACTCCTGGTCAACAACGCCGGATACGGATTGAAGAACGACTTTGCCCGCAACGAGCTGCAGGCGGAGGTTGACCACCTGAAGGTGCTGGTGGAGGCACCGCTGCAGCTGAGCCACACTGCGTTGAACGCGATGCTGTCCCGCGGCGGCGGGCGGATCATCAACGTGGCCTCGGTAGCGGGCTTCATTCCCCGGGGAACCTACAGCGCAGCCAAGGCCTGGGTGATCAACTTCAGCCGCTGGGCCAACCTCTATTACCGGGACCGCGGGATCACCGTGACCGCCGTGTGCCCGGGCTTTGTGCACACGGATTTCCATGCCCGGATGGAAATGGACAAGAGCCTCTACCCCAAGTGGATGTGGCTCAATGCGGACCGGGTGGTGCGCGAAGCCCTGGCGGATGCGTTTGCAGGCAGGGGCATCTCCATTCCGTCCAAGCGGTACCGGGTGCTGGCCACGGTGGGCAACCGGGCACCGCAGGCCCTCGTGGCGCGGCTGGCGGGCCGCGGGCGGTAGGGGAGCGGCCGACGTCGGGCGTCACGGAAGCTGGCGGCGCCCCGCCGTCGGGCCTAGGGTTGCTGTGCACGCCGGCCCTTCCCGGGGCCGTCGACGAAACCGGCGAAAGCGAGTCCCATGAGCACCCCCACGGTCTATGCCCTGCATGAGAACCCCGAATGGTTCCCGCCGTTTGCCCGTGCCTTCGAGGCCGAGGGTGTGCACGTGGAGGAGTGGCTGCTGACCGACGGCGTCCTGGACCTGGATTCGGTGCCGCCGGAGGGGATTTTCTGGTCCAGGATCAGTGCGTCCTCGCATACCCGGGACCACGGGCTGTCCAAGGACTACGCCCGGGCGGTGCTGTCCTGGCTGGAGGCGCACGGCCGGCGCACGGTCAACGGCCGGCGCGTGCTGGAACTGGAAATGAGCAAGGTGGACCAGCTGACCGCGCTGCGGGCCGCGGGCATCGACACCCCGCGCACCGTGGCCGCCGTCGGACGCCACCAGATCCTCGCCGCGGCCAAGGAGTTCCCCGCCCCGTTCATCACCAAGCACAACCAGGGCGGCAAGGGGCTCGGGGTGCGGAAGTTCGAATCCCACGGGGAACTGGCGGATTACGTGGCGTCGGAGGACTTCGAGGAGCCGGCGGACGGCATCACCCTCATCCAGGAGTACATCCAGGCGGCCGAGCCGTTTATCACCCGTGCGGAGATTGTCGGCGGGGAATTCATCTACGCCATCAAGGCGGATACGGCCCGCGGCGGCTTCCAGCTCTGCCCCGCTGATGCCTGCGCCATCGACCCGTCCACCGGCAAGCCGATCATGCCGCCGGGCGCCACCATTGCCCCGGACGCGGACACCCAGCTGTTCAGCCTGCGCGAGGATTTCGATCATCCCGTGATCGGCAAGTACCTGGAGTTCGCCCGCCGCAACCGGCTGGAGGTCTGCGGCATTGAGTTCATCGAGGCCGCCGACGGCCGCCTGCTCACCTACGACGTGAACACCAACACGAACTACAACGCCGCCGTGGAGGCCGTTGCGCCGCAGTCCGCGCCCCGCGCCCTGGCCCGGTATCTGGCGTCCCTGGCGCCGGCCGTGGGATAGCGTGGTGCGGCACAACTTTTTTATCCACAGGGCCGCGGCCTCGATATAGTCGTGATATAGCCCAACCTGAAGGAGACCTCCATGTCCGCTGCCCTGGAACCGTATTGGGTCAAGAACTACCAGCCCGGCGTTCCTGCGGAGATTGAGCTGCCCACCGAATCCCTCACCGCCATGATGGAAGAGGCAGTGGAGCGGTTCGGCAGCAAGGTGGCCCTGGAGTTCTTCGGCGCCGAAACCACGTATCGGGACCTGGGGGACCGGATCAACCGGGCCGCCGAAGGCCTGCGGAAGCTGGGCGTGCGGAAGGGCCACCGGGTGGCAATCATCCTGCCCAACTGCCCGCAGTACCTCATCGCGTTCTACGCCGTGCTCCGGCTGGGCGCCGTCGTCGTCGGCCACAACCCGCTGTACACCGAGCGCGAGCTGCGGCACCAGTTCGAGAACCACGGCGCCAAGGTGGCCATTGTCTGGGACAAGGCAGTGGAGAAGGTGCAGGACTTCCCCGGCGACGTGGCCGTGGAAACCATCGTGGCCGTGAACATCACCAAGGCCATGCCGCGCATCAAGCGGATGGCGCTGGCCCTTCCGGTCCCCTCCCTGCGGCGCACCCGCGAGGGCCTGACCGCCAAGACCGAGCACACCATGTCCTGGGAGGAACTGCTGGACTCCGCACCGCTGGCCCCGGAGCACCCGCGTCCGCAGGTGACCGACCTGGCGGCGCTGCAGTACACCTCCGGCACCACGGGGCTGCCCAAGGGCGTGATGCTGACGCATTACAACCTGCGGTCCAACGCGCTGCAGGGCAAGGCCTGGATGCACGGCGCGCAGGAAGGCAAGGAAGTCATTTACGGCGTCCTGCCGATGTTCCACGCCTTCGGCCTCACCCTGTACCTGACCTTCTCGGTCCTCACCGGGTCGCGGCTCGTGTTGTTCCCCAAGTTCGATGTGGACCTGGTGCTGGCCGCCGCCAAGAAGTCCAAGCCCACCGTGTTCTGCGCTGTCCCGCCGATTTACGAAAAGACCGCGAACGAGTCCAAGAAGCGCGGCGTGGACCTCTCCACCATCCGCTACGCCATTTCCGGCGCCATGACCCTGCCGGCGGCAACAGTGAAACTGTGGGAAGAGGTCTCCGGCGGCCTGCTGGTGGAAGGCTACGGATTGACCGAATCCTCCCCGGTGGCCCTGGGCAACCCCTTCGCCGAGTCGCGCCGCAACGGCACCATCGGCGTTCCGTTCCCGAGCACTGAGATGCGCGTTGTCGATCCGGAAAACCCGGAGAACGACGTCGAACCCGGTAACGCCGGCGAGCTGCTCATCCGGGGGCCGCAGGTCTTCGCCGGGTACTGGAACAACCCCGAGGGCACTGCCGAGGTACTGCTCGACGGCGGTTGGCTGCGCTCCGGGGACATCGTCACCGTGGACGAGGACGGCTTCGTGAAGGTGGTGGACCGCCGCAAGGAACTGATCATCACCGGCGGCTTCAACGTCTCGCCGTCGGAGGTTGAGGACGTGCTGCGCACCCACCAGCACATCCTCGACGCCGCCGTGGTGGGCCTGCCCCGGGCCGACGGCGGCGAGCAGGTGGTGGCCGCCGTCGTGCTCCAGGAAGGTGCCGAACTCGACGAGGCCGCACTGCGCGCCTACTGCCGCGAACGGCTCACGCCCTACAAGGTGCCGCGGAAGATCGTGGTTATTGAGGAACTGCCCAAGTCCATGCTGGGCAAGGTGCTGCGCCGCCAGGTGCGGGACAAGCTGCTGCAGGACGCGTAGTTCCCCTCCTCGCAGTAAGTACCTATTGACGGGTCCGGAGGCAGGGGGCTGGAATTGTAAGTGGGCTTGGTATGCATGCCAGGTGCCTCACCAGTCAACCAGCCGGCCCGGAGCCGCAGGCGGATAACCGACCGCCTTGTCCTCTGTCTCCGATCAGGCCAGTGGTGAATTACCGCCGGTCAACCGACGCGGCGGATTCGCTGTCGCGAGGAGAACAAGATGATCACGAATCAGCAGGTCGAAGGACTCATGAGCGGTTCGGGCAGTGTAGTTGGCCCTAACGGTGACCGCATCGGTTCCGTAGGTACCTTCTATCTGGACGACCAGACCGACGAGCCGGCATGGGTCACCGTGAACACCGGCCTCTTCGGCACGTCGGAAACGTTTATCCCCCTCAGCGAGGCATCCGTTGAGGGCTCGGACGTCCTGGTGCCCTACTCCAAGGAAGAGGTCAAGAACGCGCCGCATATTGAAAGCGACGGTTCGATCAGCCCCGACGAGGAAGTCACGCTCTACCGGTATTACGGCTTCAGCTACGACGACGGTTCTTCGGAATCCGTGTCGGAAACCGACACCATTACCGAGACGCGGGACAGTGGCCTGAGCAGCGGCACGGTTTCGGACAGCCGGACTGCCGGCACCTCGTCCGGCACGGGCACGTCCAACCTTTCCTCGTCTTCCGGTTCGGGCTCGGGCTCCGGGTCGGGCTCGGGGTCAGGCTCGGATGATGCCATGACCCGTTCGGAGGAGCGCATCAACGTCGGAACCGAGAACCGTGCGGTGGGCAAGGCCCGGCTGCGCAAATACATCGTGACGGAGACCGTCACCAAGCAGGTACCGGTCAGCCACGAGGAAGTGCGGATCGAGCGTGAGCCCATTACGGATGCCAATGCGGGGGATGCCCTGTCCGGTGCCGAGCTCAGCGAAGACGAGCACGAAGTGACGCTCCATGCCGAAGAGGCTGTGGTGTCGAAGCACACCGAGCCGGTGGAGCGCGTTCGCCTGGACACCGAGACGGTGACCGGCACCGAGAGCGTCTCCGAAGAGGTCCGCAAGGAGCAGATCGACACGGACGTCAATGACTCTTCCTCCCGCGGGAAGAAGTCCGGCGGGTCGGGGTCCTCGGGTTCGGGGTCCGGGTCCTCGGGGTCCGGGTCCGGTAGCGGCCGCTAGGTCCTAACCCTTCAACGCACGACCCCTTCAACGCACGACGGCGGGTCCCGGGCTTCCGGGGTCCGCCGTTGTGCTGTGCACGGCGGGGTGCTGGTGACGTGCCGGCCCGGGGTTTCTGAGCGGATGGGCATCCCGGATCTGCTCAGTAGATCGCTACCGGACGGGGAAGCGTCCGGATGGACAGCACAGGGTCCCACTGAATGGTGCTCATGTTGTTGGCGGGACCACTTGAGCCACAGCGGCACCAATGGGTGGGATAGCCTGTCCGCTGCCGGTCCGGGACAGGTCCAGGGCCGGGCACTATAAGCGAACCGGCTGATCCTACCCGACAGCCTGGGCCCGCCCCACCGGCTGGGGATTCCGCGCCCGGAAGCTTCTGCAAAACCCTCCTATGGGAAAAAACTGCCGGTTTGGGAAAACGCTGCCACTGCGCAGCGGAGGGATTTCCCAAACCGGCAGCAGAATCCCAAAATGGCAGCGAAGGGATTTCCCAAACCGGCACAGAATTCCACCGAGGAAAAGCAGAGGCACCGAGTAGCCCGGGCGCTCGCCGGAAAAGCAGCGGCACCGGGTAGCCCGGACACTCGAGGAAAAGCAGCGGCTCCGAGTAGCCCGGGCGCTCGCCGGAAAAGCAGCGGCACCGGAAGCCTCGTTGATCCGGTGCAGGTGCTAGGTTAGGGCAACTGTCTACGTTTCCCGGGGGAACCATGCGAAAAACAGCCGCCATTCCGGCCCTTGCCCTGCTGCTCGTCACCGGCTGTAGCTCCGAAGCAACGGAGCCTGTAGCGGCCTCCGCCCCTGCCTCCGCTTCCACTACCGCGAATCCATCCGCCCCGGCCCCTGCCGGCTCAACCGCCGAAACGGTAGCTCTGGACTCGGCAGAGCAAACCTGCCGCAAGCTCCTCGGGACCGACGGCAACGGCCCCCTTTACCGGGCCATCTACTTTGTGAAAGACAACGGTTCAACCTTCGGCTTCGAGGGCTCCGACGGTACGGGCGCAAGCGCGCTTTACACGGAAGTCCACGGCATTGCCGACAGTGCCCCGGAGGACGTGGACACCATGCTCAAGGAGTTGTCAGCACCGATTGGAAGCGTCATACCGCTGACCGAGGGCTCCGGTGCCGCCCCGATATTCGATATCTATGCCTGGAGAAACGCCGTTTCGGAGATCCTCGCCCAGTGCGCGCCCTATGAGGCCACCGTTGGCGACGCCGGGGCCGCACCCGCTGCTCCTGACCCGTCTAAGGCGGGCGAGGCCAGCGCCGCGTTCCCGGGCTACCCACTGGTCGTGAACGCCGCCTCGGTGGACTATCGGGTGGCCGCGTGGTTCGACGGCAGGCTCGTTGACAGGCTGATGGTTGCACTGGCGCCGGGACTTTATGCGCCGTATGACCCCAACGTTCCTGATCTGTCGGCCTACTACGTTCCGGGCGGCGTGGCCGGGGACCGGGCCATGAAGGCAACCGTCTTTCCCGGTTCCGGGGGCGCTGCCAGCTGGTCCGGAGTGAACCCCGGCGCTGAGGAACCGCAGTAGACGGCTCTGGCCAACCTTCGCCGCGGGGCTTCCCCGAAGGAGGGGGGAGGGGTCGCAGCAAGAACATCAACAGCCCCCGGCTGGGATTCTGCGCCCGGAAGCTTCTGCAAACCCTCCGATCTGGGAAAACGCTGCCGGTTTGGGAAAACGCTGCCACGGCGCAGCGGAGGGATTTCCCCGACCGGCAGCAGACTCCCCGACCGGCAGCAGAATCCCCGACCGGCAGCAGAATCCCACCGAGGAACACCGGCACAGAGCAGCACCTACGCCACCAGACGGGCCGTCCGCTCGAGGACTTCCCGGCACGCGAGAATGGCCGGGCGCTGGCTTCCGGCCTCCCGGGCCGACGTGAAAATGGTTCGGCGCGGCCTGCCCGGCAAAGCCAGCAGCCGCACCGTGGGCGTCCGCCCGGTCCACACCAGTTCCGGCATCAGGCCGACGGCGTTCCCGGACTCGATCAGCCGGATCTGCGCCTGCAGGTCCGCCGTTTCGTAGCGGACATCCGGCTCGAACCCGGCACGCCGGCACGCCTGTTCGGCCCAGTGCCGCGAGGCTGCGCCGCGGGGCTCCATCACCCAGGCGCGGGAAGCGGTATCCGCCAGCGAGCGGATCTCCCCGCCGCCCGGCTCCCCGCCGGGAACCGTCCCGCCGCCCGGCTCCCCGCCGGGAACCGCCAGATGGATGGCATCGGTCGTCAGCTGCACGCGGTCCAGCCCGGGATACCGGGGCGCGGCATGCCCAGGGTACTGTTCGGCGATCACCAGGTCGAAATCCCGCGCCCAGGTTTCATATAGGGCGGTTTCGGGTTCGCGCTGGGTCATCTCGATCCGCACTTCGGGATAGTCCCGTCCCAGAATGGTGAGGGCATCCGGCATCAGGGCCAGTGCCGCGGACTGGAAGACAGCCACTCGCACCGTTCCCGTCACGGTGGTCAGGGACTCGGCCAGGTCGGCTTCGGCCCGTTCCATGGCGTCCAGGATCCCCGCGGCATGGTCCACCAGGATTTCGGCCTGCGGCGTGAGCGTGACCCGGCGTCCGGTTTTGCGCAGGAGCGGAACCCCCACCTCTTTTTCCAGCAGGGCCAGCTGCTGCGACACCGAGGACGGGCTGAAATTCAGGGCGGTCGCGACGGACGCCAGCGTGCCCCTGACCTTGAGTTCCCGCAGCAGCCGCAGACGGCGGATATCGAGCATGGGGGGGCAGACCTCTCGGATTGTTAAGGAAAGCCGACCTGTACCGGTCGGAAATGTTCGCTTTATCTAATTGAACAACAGGCGGATACTGGGTCAGTACCCCGGGGGGATAACCACTTGTGAAAAGAGCACCAACTCATGACCGATACCTTTGAGGACCGCGCCACCGCCGACGCCGCCCCCAGCGCCGAGCTGGCCGAGCAGTCCGTAGCCCTCGTCCGCCGCTGGCTGACCGAGGCCGCAGCCGTCCCCGTGGACGCCTCCGCCGCCCAGCTGGCCGGTGTCCTGAAGGACCCGGACGGCCTCGCCTTCACCGTGGGCTTCGTCGACGGCGTCGTACGTCCCGAAGACATCCGCGTCGCCGCCCGCAACCTCGCCGCCCTGGCCCCCCGCGTGCCCGGGTTCCTGCCCTGGTACATGCGTGCGGCAGTGCGCGCCGGCGGCATCCTGGGCCCCGCGGTCCCGCAGGTGGTCATTCCGGCCGCCCGCAAGGTGCTGCGCGAAATGGTTGGCCACCTGATCGTGGACGCCACCGACGCCAAGCTTGGCAAGGCCATTGCCGGTATCCGCAAGGACAACACCCGGCTGAACATGAACCTCCTCGGCGAGGCCGTCCTGGGCCAGCACGAGGCCGCCCGCCGGCTGGAAGGCACCCACACCCTCCTGGCCCGCGACGACGTCGACTACGTCTCCATCAAGGTTTCCTCCACCGTGGCCCCGCACTCCCCGTGGGCGTTCAACGAAGCCGTGCAGCACGTCATTGAGTCCCTGACCCCGCTCTTCCGCCGTGCCGCACAGTCCCCGGTGAAGAAGTTCATCAACCTGGACATGGAGGAATACAAGGACCTGGAGATGACCATGGCGGTCTTCACCGGAATCCTCTCGCAGTCCGAATTCCGGGATCTGGAAGCCGGCATCGTGCTCCAGGCCTACCTCCCGGACGCCCTCTCGGCCATGATGCGGCTGCAGGAATTCGCCGCCAAGCGCCGCGCCGACGGCGGCGCCGCCATCAAGGTCCGCGTGGTCAAGGGCGCCAACCTGCCCATGGAACAGGTGGAAGCCTCCCTGCACGGCTGGCCGCTGGCCACCTGGCACACCAAGGCGGACAGCGACACCAACTACAAGCGCGTCATCAACTACGCCCTGCACCCGGACCGCATTAAGAACGTGCGGATCGGCGTTGCCGGACACAACCTGTTCGACGTCGCGTTCGCCTGGCTGCTGGCCGGGGAACGCGGGGTGCGGGACGGCATCGAATTCGAAATGCTGCTGGGCATGGCAGCCGGCCAGGCCGAGGTGGTGCGCCGCGACGTCGGCAGCCTGCTGCTCTACACCCCGGTGGTGCACCCGGCGGAGTTCGACGTCGCCATCGCCTACCTGATCCGCCGGCTGGAGGAAGGCGCCAGCTCGGAGAACTTTATGTCCGCCGTGTTTGAACTGGCCGACAACGAGGTGCTATTCGAACGTGAAAAGCTGCGCTTCCTGGCCTCGCTGGAGAACCTGGACACCTCCGTGCCCGCCCCGCACCGCGTGCAGGACCGTAACCGCCCCGCCGCGGCCGCTGCCACGGACAGCTTCGACAACACCCCGGACAGCGACCCGTCGCTGCCGGCCAACCAGGCCTGGGGCCGGGGCATCCTCGCCCGCGTCCCCGGTTCCGAACTGGGCAAGGCCGCCGTCGCAGCGGCTGCCGTTCGAAACGAGGCGGAGCTCGACGCCGTCATCAACACCGCCGTCACCAAGGGCAAGGCGTGGGGCGCGCTCAGCGGTGCCGACCGCGCCGAGGTCCTGCACCGGGCCGGCGAAGTCCTTGAGGCGCGCCGTGCCGACCTGATGGAGGTTATGGCCGCCGAGACCGGCAAGACCCTGGACCAGTCGGACCCGGAAGTGTCCGAGGCCATCGACTTTGCGCACTTTTACGCCGAGCTCGCCCGCGAACTCGACACCGTGGAGGGCGCCCGCTTCGTCCCGTCCCGCCTGACCGTGGTCACCCCGCCGTGGAACTTCCCGGTCGCCATTCCCGCCGGTTCGACCCTCGCCGCGCTGGCCGCCGGGTCCGCCGTCGTTATCAAGCCCGCCCGCCAGTCCGCCCGCAGCGGCGCGGTTATGGTGGAAGCGCTCTGGGAAGCCGGCGTCCCCCGCGACGTCCTGCAGCTCGTCCAGCTGGGTGAAAAGGAACTCGGCCGCCAGCTGATTTCCAACCCGGCCGTGGACCGGGTAATCCTGACCGGCGGCTACGAAACCGCCGAACTGTTCCGCTCCTTCCGCTCCGACCTGCCGCTGCTGGCCGAAACCTCGGGCAAAAACACCGTGATCGTCACGCCCAGCGCAGACTTCGACCTCGCCGCCCGCGACGTCGCCGCCTCCGCCTTCGGCCACGCCGGGCAGAAGTGCTCCGCCGCGTCGCTCGTGATCCTCGTCGGCTCGGTGGCGAAGTCGCCGCGCTTCCGGAACCAGCTCGTGGATGCCGTGCAGTCGCTGAAGGTCGGCTACCCCGAGGATCCCACCACGCAGATGGGTCCGGTTATCGAACCCGCCGCCGGCAAGTTGCTTCGGGGCCTCACCGAACTCGGCGAAGGGGAAACCTGGCTGCTGCAGCCCGAACAGCTCGACGACAGCGGCCGGCTGTGGAGCCCGGGCATCCGCACCGGTGTCCGCCGCGGCTCGGAATACCACCTCACGGAATACTTCGGCCCGATCCTGGGCGTTATGACCGCAGCCACCCTCGAAGAGGCCATCGACATGGCCAATGACATCGACTACGGCCTGACCGCCGGGCTGCATTCCCTCGAACCGGCGGAAATGGACGTCTGGCTGAACCGCATTCAGGCGGGCAACCTGTACGTGAACCGCGGCATCACCGGCGCGATCGTCCGCCGCCAGTCCTTCGGCGGCTGGAAGAAGTCCGCCGTCGGCGCGGGCACCAAGGCCGGCGGCCCGAACTACCTGATCGGCCTGGGAAACTGGGAAGCCGTGAACGGCAACTCCGAGGCAGCCGTTGAACTGCCCGCCGCAGCCCCGGCTGCACGGCTGGTGGCCGCGGCGGAATCGGCAGGCTCCGTCTTCACCGCCGACGACGCCGCCTTCCTCCGCCGTGCCGCGAACAGCGACGCGCGGGCCTGGAACGGCGAATTCGGCACCGCCAAGGACGTGTCCGCCCTGTCCGCCGAGCGCAACGTGTTCCGGTACGTGCCCGTTCCCGTCACCGTCCGCCTCTCGGAGGGACAGCCCGCAGCCTTGCTGGTCCGGGTCCTCGCCGCAGCGCTGACCGCGGGATCGACTGTCACCGTGTCCGCCGCCGTCGACCTCCCCGCCGGCCTGCGCGCCGTCCTGACGGAGCTCGGACTTCAGTTCCGGGTTCAGGACGACGCCGCGTGGCTGGCCTCGGCTGCCTCGCTGGCCTCCGGGCGGGTCCGGCTGATCGGCGGATCCGTCCCGGCCCTGGCCGAGGCCACCGGCGGCAGCCCGGATATTGCCGTCTACGCCCAGCCCGTCACCGAATCCGGCCGCCTGGAGCTGCTGCCGTTCCTGCACGAGCAGGCCGTCAGCATCACCGCGCACCGCTTCGGAACGCCGAACTTCCTTTCGGACGCGCTGATCTAGGCATTCACCGGGGGTTCGGATTCCGACGCCGGGCGGGAGGCACGCAGCAGGAAACGCTGCAGCTTCCCGCTCGGCGTTTTCGGCAGCTCATCCACAAAGTGCACGGCCCGCGGATACGCATGGGCCGCATACTGGGTCTTCACCAGCTGCTGCAGTTCCGCCGCCAGCTCGGGGGAGCCCTCGCCGGAGCGGAGCACCACGTACGCCTCGAGCCGTTCCCCGCGCAGCTCGTCCGGCACGCCGATCACGGCGCTCTCGGCCACCTCGGGGTGCGTGGCCAGGACGGATTCAACCTCGAACGGGCCGATCCGGTAGCCGGCCATGATGATCACATCGTCATCCCGGGCGGAGAAATAGGTGTAGCCGTCGGCATCGCGCGAGCCGGTGTCGCCGGTGTAATACCAGCGGCCGTCGCTGCTGTAGCGCTCCGCGGTTTTCTCCGGATTGTCCGTGTACCCGCTGAACCACATCAGCGGGCTGGCCGGAACATCAATGGCCACCCGCCCCTTCTCTCCCGGTGCGGCCGCGGAGTCCTCTTCCAGTGCCAGGACTTCGGTGCGGTAGCCGGGCAGGGCATGCCCCATTGAGCCGGGCCGGATCTCCCGGGACACCGATTCCTCCCAGCCGTTCACAATGCACATCCCCATTTCCGTCTGCCCGTAATGGTCCCGCACGGGGGTGCCCAGGCAGCGGGTGGCCCAGCCGATGGTTTCCGCGTCCAGGGGCTCGCCCGCACTGGAGGCACGCTGCAGCGCCAGGGGGCCGACGCCGTCGGGCGCCTCGGCGCGAAGCGAGCGGAAGATGGTGGGCGCGGCCGCGAAGTTCGTGACGCCGAAGCGCTCCAGTACCTGCCAGCACAGCTTCGCGCTGAAACTGCCGCGCAGCAGAAGGTTCCGGCGTCCTGCCGCCAGCGGGGCGAGGATCCCGTAGTACAGGCCGTAGGCCCAGCCCGGATCGGCCGCATTCCAGAACACGTCCTCCGCCTGCACATCCAGTCCGTAGTGGAAGTAGGCGGTAAACGCCTCAAGCGCCTTCACCGGCACCGGCACCCCCTTCGGTGCGCCCGTGGTGCCCGAGGTGAAGATTTCCACGAGCAGGTCCTCCGGGTCCAGGACGGCCGCCGGCATGCCGGGCTGCTCCGCAGCGAGCAGCTGCGTCCAGTCTGGGCCTTCAGCGCCCGCCGCATCCGCGGCATCCGGCCCGGCGGCGAGGACCGTCAGGCCCAGCTCCGGGACCAGGGGCAGGACCTTGTCCAGCTGGTTTCCATCGGCCACCACCAGCCGGGCTCCGCTGGAGGACAGGCGTACGGAAATGGCAGGCGTGGCAAACGCGGTGAACAGCGGCACATGGACCGCCCCCAGCCGCCACAGACCCAGCAGCACCGTCACGAGGTCGCCGCTCTTGCCCATCAGGGTGGCCACGCGGTCTCCCCGGCGCACACCCAGCCGGGCGAATGCCGCTGCTGCCCGCTCGGAGCCCTCCCGCAGTTCACCGTAGGTGAGGTCGGTGGCGGAAAGGTCCTGCTCGATGACGGTGAAGGCAACAGCGTCGACGGGATGCCGGTCGCACAGCAGTGCGGCAGGCGCCACCGGTTCCTGGATAGTGAGGGCATTGAACATCTTGTGCGGCTCCGTTCCATCAGATGTGCCGTGGGTCACTTCGCGACCGTAGTCTCCATGCTAGGCCGACGTCGGCGAGCCGGGGACATTGTGTCCTCACCGGGCAGCGGCCCATGATGGGGATCGAAAGCCGTCGGGCCGGGGCCGGGCCGGGACCGGCAGGGCAGGCAGGCTAACCGGGAGGCGGGACCATGGAGCAGCTGCTGATTGGGAAGAACGCGGTGATTTACGGCGGCGGTGGAGGCATCGGCGGGGCCGTGGCGGAGGCCTTTTCTCGGGAAGGGGCGAGGGTATTCCTCGCCGGCCGCACGCCGGAGCCGCTCGAAGCCGTGGCGGATCGGATCCGGCATGCCGGCGGAACGGTGGAAACGGCCCTGCTGGATGCCACCAATGAGCGGGCGGTGAACCAACATGCCGACGACGTGGTGGCCGCCGCCGGCAGCCTGGACATCTCCATGAACGTGATCCAGCACGGCGACGCGCAGGGAACACCCATGGTCGAAATGGCGGTGGAGGACTATCTGCGTCCGGTCTCCACCGCCGTCCAGGCGTTTTTCCTGACCTCGCAGGCTGCCGCACGGCACATGATGCGGCAGCGTTCCGGGGTGGTCCTGGTGTTCGGCGGCTCGGGCGACCCGGTGCCGGGTGTGTTCCTGGGCGGACTGCTGACGGCGTTTGAAGCGATGGAGGCCATGCGCCGCCAGCTGTCCAGCGAACTGGGCGCCTACGGAATCCGGGTGCTGACCCTGCGCAGCGGCGGGATTCCGGAAACCCTGCCGGAAAACATGGAAGGCGCCGGCGAAATCGCCGACGCCATAACTAAATCCACCATGCTGGGCCGCGCCGCCACCCTGGACGACGTCGGCTACGCAGCGGCCTTCGCGGCCTCGGACCGGGCGGCCAGCATGACTGCGGCGACACTGAACATCAGTGCCGGCGCCCTGATCGACCGTTGATCCGAAGCGGGAGCGGGGGAACTACTCTTTCCAGAGGGTGAAATCGTCCATGCTGGCCGCGGTCCGCAGACCGGTGGACTCGTCGCGGATCCACACTGTGGACAGGCCGGGTGCGGTGTCCTGGACTTCACCGCGGAAATAGGTGGTGCCGCCGCTGCGGGCTTCAACAATGTCTCCGCGGCGGAGGGAACGGATGCTGCGCACGCGCCTGGCATGCGTCGTCGTCTGGTGGGAGTGGGCATTAGCTACCGGCAAAAGGCATCTCCTGTTTAGTTGATACTTACACTAACCAGCGCATGGCCATTAAATATTCCCGTTCGCGCATGGACCCCTGACCGGCGGGCAGGGCGCCGGGTAGGATTCGGCCATGGATATCGTCGATTTCCTGGTCACCCGTTTCCAGGAAGACATCTCCGAGGCCCGCAAACTACTCGCATCCTCCGACGTTTCGCTCTCAGACCGCTGGTACGAAGAGCGGCTGCTGAAGGAATGCGAAACGAAGCTTATGCTCATCGAGATCATCGGGGGCGCCCGCCGCCATGCCCTGTCGCGCATGGTGGTGGATCCGGACGACGATCTCCCGTTCCGCGAGGAACTGGAATGGACGCGGCTGGCACTCTCCGCCCTCGCTGCGGTGCACGAGGACCACCCGGATTTCCAGGACAACTGGCGGCTGACGCAGGAACGCCCCTAGCGCTGCGGCCGCTCCCCGACGCTGAAGATGCGTTCCGCTGCCTGCGGGCCATAGATTGGTTTTATGAGTGAAAAGCCAACACCCCCACCGGATCTTCTCCGCCAGCTTGCCGACTTTCACAAGGTAGCCACCACTTTCACCGGATGGGACGGTTCCGAACAGCAGGTTTCCGACTCCACCCTGCGCAGCGTCCTGTCTGCCCTGGGCCTGGCCGTCGAATCGGAAGAAGACCTGGAGCGGTCCCTCGAGGAGTCCAGGACCGCCGCCTGGAAGCGGCCGCTGCCGCCCACCGCCGTCGTCCGCCAGGGCAAGCCCGGGAGCATTCCGGTCCATCTGCCGCCGGGCAGCACCGCGCAGCTGACCCTCCGGCTGGAAGACGGCTCGGAGCTGGAACTCGACTGGCCGTCCACGCCCGAAGAGGAACGGGAAGTGGACGGCGCCGCCGTGGCCCGCACCCTGGTTCCCCTGCCTGAAGGGCTGGAACTGGGCTGGCACCGGCTGGAAGTGACAAGCGGCGACGCCTCCTCCAGCGCCGTGCTGGTGGTCACCCCGGACCGGCTCGACACTGCGGACGCGCTGGAGGCCAGCCGGTCCTGGGGCGTGCAGGCCCAGCTTTACTCGGTCCGTTCCTCCCGGTCCTGGGGGATCGGTGACCTGACCGACCTGGCGGACCTTGCCGCCGTCGCCGGCACTGATTACGACGCCGGGTTTGTCCTGATCAACCCGCTGCACGCCGCGGAACCGGTTCCGCCGATTGAACCGTCCCCGTACCTGCCCACCACCCGGCGGTTCTTCAACCCCCTGTACATCCGGGTGGAGGCCGTGCCCGAATACGCGTACCTGACCGATGGACAGCGGCAGGCCGCCGAGGAGGCGGGCCGTTCCCTGTACCCGGCCAATACCTCCGCGGCGGAACTGGACCGCGACGCCAGCTATGCCGCCAAGCTGCGGGTGCTGCAGGACGTCTACCAAGTGGAGCGCAGCCCGAGCCGGCAGAAGCAGTTCGACGCCTTCAAGGCCGACGCCGGGGAGGGCCTGGAGAACTTCGCCCGCTGGTGCGCCCTGGCCGAGGAACTGGCCCCCGGCGCTCCGGAGTGGGCCGAGGCCACCGGGCCGGACAGCGACTATGTCATCCGGCAGCTGCCGCGGCTGCAGGAACGGATCGACTTCTTCAAGTGGCTGCAGTGGATCTGCGACGAGCAGCTCGAGGCCGTGCAGTTGGCGGCCAGGAAGGCGGGCATGGGGATCGGTGTCATCCATGACCTTGCCGTGGGCGTGCACCCCAGCGGTGCCGATGCCTGGATGCTCCGCGACGTGCTGACCTCCGGCATCTCCGTGGGCGCTCCGCCGGACATGTTCAACCAGCGCGGCCAGGACTGGAGCCAGCCGCCGTGGCACCCCGGACGGCTGGCCGAGTCCGGCTACGCTGCCTACCGGGACATGATCCGCACCATCCTCCGGCATGCCGGCGGCATCCGGGTGGACCACATCCTGGGCCTCTTCCGGCTCTGGTGGATCCCGCAGGACGCCGCGTCGCCGGGCGAGGGCGCGTACGTCTACTACGACCACGAGGCGATGATCGGCATCCTGGCGCTGGAGGCCCAGCGGGCCGGCGCCGTCGTCATCGGCGAGGACCTGGGCGTGTTTGAGCCGTGGGTCCAGGAGTACCTCGGGGAGCGCGGTGTGCTGGGCACCTCCATCCTGTGGTTCGAGCAGACCGAGGACGGCCCCCGCGATCCCGGGGAATACCGGGTGGGCGCACTGACCAGCGTCAACACCCATGACCTCCCGCCGACCGCAGGCTACCTGGCCGGAGAACACGTGAACCTGCGCGAGTCCCTCGGCCTGCTCAACCGGCCGGTGGAGGAAGAGCGGAAGGCGGACAGCGAGGCGCAGGAAGCCGTCCTGGATGCGCTCCGGCAGCGCGGGCTGCTGCCTAAGTCCGCCTCTGACCAGGTGGCGGGCCGGATGCACGGCGAGGAAGTGCAGCGGACCGTGGAGGCGCTGCACGAATTCATCCTGCAGACCCCCTCGGTGCTTCTCGGCGTGGCACTGGCCGACCTGGTGGGCGAGAAAAAGACCCAGAACCAGCCGGGGACCGCGGACGAGTATCCGAACTGGCGGATCCCGCTCAGCGGTCCCGACGGCGAGGCGGTGCTGCTGGACGACCTGGAGCAGAACGAAAGGTTCCGGTCGCTGGCCGCCCTGATGCAGAAGGGGATCTAGGGCTGTACCCCGCCCCCGGCCCCGCCCGCGCCTTCGGGCGTTGCGGCGGTCGAGGATCAAGCGCCGGTGCGGTGGTCTGCTGTGCGGACCGCCGCACCGTTTTTTTGTGCGCGACCCAAGGCCTGCCGGCCGGAACCAATACTGTTGACTCTCTCAACCATCCGGGGTGACATGGAGCAAGCCGCCGTCACGGGCGGCACCACTCTTACCACCACAATGAAGAGGTAGGTCATGAGGAACACAATCACCAGGAAACTGTCCACCGCTGCCACGGGCGGAGTTCTGCTGGCACTGGCACTGACCGGCTGCTCCGGCGGTTCGACCTCCGGATCCGACGCCGAGTCGTCGCCGTCGGGCAGCGAAAGCTCCGGCAGCGGTGAACTTCAGCAGGTAGTGGTGGGGGTGTTGTCCATCGCGCCGTCCTCGGCCATGCAGTACGGCATAGATGAAGGCATTTTCGAGAAGCACGGGCTGGAGATCGAGCTCCAGCGCGGCACCGGCGGGGCAGCCATGCTGCCCGCAGTCTCCACCGGCGACATCCACTTTGCGGTGGGTAACCCGCTGTCGGTCATGGTGGCCAAGGACAAGGGCCTGGATATGAAGATCGTGTCCGGATACTCCAATTCCCTCGCCGAAGACGACGACATCAACGGTGTGGTGGCCCGCGCGGACTCCGGGATCACGTCCTTCGCCGATCTGGAAGGCAAAACCACCACCGTCAACGCGGTCAACACCCAGGGCGATCTCACCATCATGGAAAGCGCCGCCATGGCCGGCGCCGATCCCGAGCAGATCAACTTCAACGAGCTGCCGTTCCAGGATATGGAAGCCGCGCTCGAGCGAGGCAATACGGACGCGGTCTGGCTGCCTGAGCCATTCCTGAGCCGCGCCCTGGCCAATCCCGACTACGTGCTGGTCGGCTATCCGAACCAGGAAGCGATCCCCGGGATGCCCACGATGGTCACGTTTACCTCCGGCCGGTATGCGGAGGAAAATGAGGAGACCGTCACGGCGTTCAAGGAGGCCGTCACCGAAACGCTCACCTCTGCGCAGGCCAACGTCGACGACGTCCGCGCCACCCTTCCGGCGTTCATGGGGATGGACGCGGCAGTCGCCGAGAACCTGAGGATGGAGGAGTTCGACGGCGACCTTCGAAGCGACGAGCTGGATGACTTGGGCGCCCTCATGCTGAAGTACGAGTTTGTGGCAAAGGAACCGGACGTCGATGCCATGACGGTGCAGTAGCGCCATGGAGAATCAGGGGCTGGGATCCTGGATACACCGCCGGCGCCTGAAGTCCGCCGGCCGGACGGCACTGATTTTCCAAGGCCGGGGCATCAGCTACACGGAGCTGGACGAGCGGATCAACCGGCTGGCACAGGCACTGCGTGCCGCCGGTGTGGACCACGGCTCCCGGGTGGCTTTCCTCGGGGATAACCATCCTGCCTTCCTGGAGACGTTTTTCGCCGCCGGAACGCTGGGGGCCGTCTTCGTTCCGTTGAACACCCGCCTGGCGCCGCCCGAAATCCAGTTTGCGCTGCAGGATTCGGGCAGCTCTGTACTGGTGTACACCGGTGCGCTCGCCCGGCTGGCGCAGCTGGGGTCAGCCGGCACCTCGGTGACGGTGCGGCTGGAGGTGGCCGACGGCGCCGCGGTGGCCGACGGCGCCGCGCCGGCCGTCAATCCGGCGGCGGACGAGGCGGCGGGATCGGATGGAGGACAGGTGTCCGACTTCGACGCCGTGATCGCCGGGGCGTCTCCGGACCGGCTGGACCTGCCAGTCGGGGGAGAGGACGGGGCGATGATCCTCTACACCTCCGGCACCACCGGACGGCCCAAAGGCGCCCTGCTGTCCCACGCCAACCTGGCCTGGAACTGCTACAACGTGCTGGTGGACTATGACGTGTCCGGGACGGAGGTCGCACTGATGATCTCCCCGATGTTCCATGTCGCTTCCCTGGACATGGGCGTCCTTCCGGTGCTCCTCAAGGGCGGAACGGTGGTGCTGGAAACCAGGTTCGAACCGGGCCGCACGCTTGCCGCGATTGAACAGTATGGCGCCACCTACATCAGCGGCGTGCCCACCACGTACCAGATGCTGTGTGAACACCCGGACTGGGCCAAGCGGGACATCAGCTCGCTGACCACCATCACCTGCGGCGGATCCGCAGTGCCCCTGCGGGTCCTGGAAGCCTATGAAGCCCGCGGACTGTCCTTCTCCAACGGCTACGGAATGACTGAAACCGCCCCGGGTGCCACGGCGCTTCCCGCCGCCCGGTCCCGGGAAAAGGCCGGTTCCGCCGGATTGCCGCACTTCTTCACGGACGTTCGGATCACGGGTCCGGACGGCGGGGTGCTCCCGGCGGGAGAGGTGGGGGAGATCCAGATTTCCGGCCCGAACGTCATCCGCTCCTATTGGAACCGGCCCGACGCCACTGCGGAAGCCTATGCGGAGGACGCATGGTTCCGGTCAGGGGACATGGGCTATTTCGACGACGACGGGTACCTGTTCATTTCCGACCGGCTCAAGGACATGATCATTTCCGGCGGGGAGAACATTTATCCGGCCGAGGTCGAGCAGGTTATCGCGGAGCTGGAGGCCGTGGCTGCCGTTGCGGTGGTCGGGGTGCCGGACAGCAGGTGGGGCGAAGTTCCCCGCGCGGTCATCAGCCTGCGGGAGGGATACGCGCTGACGGCCGAAGAAG
This sequence comes from Arthrobacter sp. zg-Y769, assembly GCF_020907405.1. Taxonomy (GTDB): domain Bacteria; phylum Actinomycetota; class Actinomycetes; order Actinomycetales; family Micrococcaceae; genus Arthrobacter_B. The sequence goes on along the minus strand of NZ_JAJJOE010000004.1, from coordinate 302,524 downwards.
TGCAGGAACACCTCTTCGGCCGCCTGGCCCGGTACAAAGTGCCGCGCACCGTGACAATGGTGGAGGACTTTCCCCGGACGGCGAGCGGGAAGATCCGCAAGGCCGAGCTGCGCCGGCAATACCGGGACTGACGGCAGCGCAATGAAACAGGCGGGGAGCCGATGCTCCCCGCCTGCCGCCGTGATTCTCCCGCCGGGCCTACTGCTCCAGCTTCATGGCCTTGCGCAGGGTCAGCGAGCCGCCGCTCTGCAGAACGGCGCGCCGGTAGATCTTGGCGGCGAAGTTCAGCAGGATGTAGGCCGCGGCCAGCGCGATGGCCAGCGCCGCGAAGGTCTGCCACAGCGGCACGTTCGAGTTCAGCATCCGGATGGGCATGGCCACGGAGGAAATGACGGGCACGAACGAGGCGATGACCAGTAGCTGCCCCTTGGCGAACATACCGGCGAACAGCGCGGCGAAAATGACCGCCATCACCGGGGTGGAGCTGCTGTTCAGGTCCTCGGAACGGCTCGCCATGGCTCCGAGCATCGCCCAGCCGGCGGCCAGGATCAGGAACCCGATCAGGAAGAAGACCAGGAACCAGCCGGACACCGGAATGATGGAACCGACCATGTCCGCCGTCCCCGTCACGTTCAGCGCCAGCAGGGCCACTCCGCCGTACAGTGCCAGCTGGACCACGGCCAGGATGGTGTTGCCGATCACCTTGCCGTAGAGGAGCTGGCGGATGGGGATGGCGGTGGCCAGGATCTCCACCACCCGGTTCTGCTTCTCCTCGAGCACGGAGGTCGCGATGGCCATGCCGAAGAGGATCGTGGCCATGTAGAAGAGGAAGCTGAACGCGAAGCCGACGACGGCGGCAATCCCGGCCTGCTCGGTGTCACCTTCCAGCAGGGCTTCGCCCAGTTCGCTGCCAGCGGTCAGTTCCGCGGCCGTGGTGCCGGCTGCGGCGGCATTGGTGCTGATGACATAGCCGGTCAGGGCCTCGGAGACCGGGCCGCGCAGACCGGAATCGATCTCGTCCTTCCCGGTCAGGGTCCAGCTGCCGTCCTCGTCCTGAAGCAGGGCGGCGTCGGCCTCCTCATCGCGGACTAGCTGCAGGGCGGCGTCCGGGGAGTCGGCCGTTACGGCTTCGAAGGACGTATTTCCGTCATTCTCGGAACCGGCGGCGTCCGCTGCGGCGATGATCTCAGTGGCGGCGGAGTCGGCCACGGCCACCGTGTGGTCCGAGCCGCGCGCGGACATGTAGGCGTTGAAGAGGACGCTGCCCGCGATCAGCAGCAGGGTCACCAGAGTGGACAGCAGGTACGTGCGGTCGCGCATTTTGACCATGACTTCGCGCAGCGTCACGATTGCCCAGGCCGGCGTCGTATCCGGGGCTTCGGGGTCCTGTCCGGGCTTGGCTACGGGGGTGCGGGTTTCGGTGCTCATGCTGTCACCTCACGGTAGATGTCGCTCAGGGAGGGGCGGATGGGGGAGAATTCCTGCACCGTGCCGCGGGTGAGTGCTGCGGTCAGGGTGCGCTGGGCGTGTGCGTCGTCGTCGAACTCCACAAGCGCCGACGGACCGGCGACGTCGATGACGGTGACTCCGGTTTCCTCACGCAGCCAGCCGGCGTCGGGGGAGACCATGATGCGGTGGCGGCGGGGTGCCGAGGCGCGCAGTTCGTCGCCGCTGCCCGCGGCCATCAGGCGGCCGGTCTGCAAGACCACCAGGTTGTCACAGAGCCGGTCCACCAGGTCCAGCTGATGGCTGGAGAAGAGCACCGGGACACCGGCGGAGGTCCGCTCGCGCAGCAGCTCCACCATGGAATCGACGGCGATGGGATCCAGTCCGGAAAACGGCTCGTCCAGGATCAGGACGGTGGGCCGGTGCAGCAGAGAGGCGGCAATCTGCACGCGCTGCTGGTTGCCCAGGGAGAGCGATTCGAGCTTGTCCTTGCTGCGGTCCGCCAAACGAAACCGGTCCAGCAGTTCCAGTGCCTCGCGGCGGGCCGATGACTGGCGCATCCGGTGCAGCTGGCCGAGGTAGACCAGCTGGTCGATGATGGGCTGCTTGGGGTAGAGGCCGCGTTCTTCGGGCATGTACCCGAACTGTGCACGCTGCGCGGCGGTCACGGGGGAGCCGTCCAGCAGCACCTCGCCGGAGGTGGCGGTCAGGACGCCCATGATCATGCGCATGGTGGTGGTCTTGCCGGCGCCGTTCGCGCCCACGAAGCCGGTCATGCCGCCGGACGGAATATCGAATGTGACGTCGTCGACGGCGGTTTTGTCCCCGAAACGACGGGTGAGGTTGCGGACCTGCAGCATGTGCTGCTCCTTTCCCGGAAGGGCCGGGCCTAGTGATGGACTTCTGGATCGAGTCTAGGCAGCTAGGCAGCAAAGCGGATCGGCCGCGGGATGGAGCCTGTTCGGGTCAGCCGGCGGCGGGTTTGTCCCCCGGGAGGATGAGGCCGGACTCGTAGGCGAACACCACTGCCTGTACCCGGTCGCGGACCTGGATCTTGGCCAGCAGGTTGGATACGTGGGTTTTCACGGTGGCTTCGGCCACGAACATGCCCGCGGCGATCTCGGCATTGCTCCGGCCGGCGGCCACGTTCACCAGCACTTCGCGCTCGCGTGCGGTCAGCGAGTCCAGCAGGTTGCGCTGTTCCTCGGAACCGGCCGACGACGGCGGCGTTGTCCCCGGGGCGGAGGGCGCGGCCGGGGCCGCAGCAGTTCCGGCTGGGGCAGCGGCCGGGGCCGCAGCCGGGCGGGCGCCGGAACCGGCAGCCTCGGCGTGTAGCTGCCGGGCGAAGCGCTCGATCACCCTGACCGTCATCTCCGGTGCCAGCAGGGCATGGCCGCCCGCGACGGCGTGGACCGCGGCCACCAGGTCATCCGGATCGGAGTTCTTGAGCAGGAAGCCGCTGGCGCCGGCGCTGATGGCGTCAAATAGGTAGTCGTCACGTTCAAAGGTGGTGAGGATGATGACCTTCGCGGTGCCGGCCTGCACTACCTGCTCGGTGGCGCGGATCCCGTCCAGGACCGGCATCTGCACGTCCATAAGGATGATGTCCACGGGATGTGCTGCGGCGAACTCCACCGCTTCGGCACCGTTGGCGGCCTGGCCCACCACCTCGATTTCATCCTCGACGGAGAGCATCATGGCAAAGCCTGCCCGCAGCAGGGCCTGGTCATCGGCCAGCAGGACCCGGATCGGTTCCATTGCTTACGTTTCTCCCTTTCGGAGGAGTTCTGAAGGCCGCAGAATGCAGCCTTCGGCAACCACGGTAGCGGTCAGCGCACCGGAAAACGGACCCGGACGCGCCAGCCGCCGCCGGACCGCGGGCCGATTTCCGCGGTGCCGCCGTGCAGGTCGGCACGCTCGCGGATGCCTCGGATGCCGAACCCGGAACCGGCGGTGCTGCCGGTCCGCGGCCGGCCATCATCTACGGTTTCCACTTCCACCCAGGCCTGTCCCGCCCCGGTGGTGCCGGTGCGCAGGGCAACGACGGCGGCCCCGGCGGTCGAGTGCCGCCGGACGTTCGCCAGGGACTCCTGAACGGTGCGGTAAATCGAGAGGCCCATTGGTGCGGGAACCCGGTCCAGGGCACCGGGAACATCCCCGGACCGGTGGAAGGACACCGACAGGCCCAGCTGCTCGTGCTCAGCCACCAATGCGGGCAGGTCCGCCAGACCGGGCTCCGGAGCCCGCCGCGCACCGCCGTCGGACTCCGCCCCCGGTTCCTCCCCGGCACGCAGTACGCCGAGGAGGGACCGCATCTGTTCCACCGCTTCACGGGAGGATGCCTCGATGGTCTGCAGGGCGCCCGCGGTTGCCTCGGGTTTTTTCTCCAGCACGCGCCGCGCCGCGCCGGCCTGGACTCCGATCACCGCGATGTGGTGCGCGACGACGTCGTGCAGCTCCCGGGCGATGCGCAGCCGCTCATCCAGCACCGCCTGCCGGGCCAGTTCCGTCGCCTGGACTTCCAGCTGGGCGGACTGCTTGATCAGCAGCTCGCGCTGGTGTGCGCTGCGCCAGGCGCTCATGCCGAACATAATGGCGCCGCCGAAGAAGGCGGCGTTAATGGCCAGGTTATAGAGGGCCAGGGAGACCAGCGGGGGCAGGAATCCGCGGTAGGAGTCATCGCCCTCCATGACCCGTTCCAGCATGCCGTCGTAGGCGTTGGAAACGGTAAAGGAAAGGATGACCCACAGCGCCATCACGGCAATGACTACGGTGGTGCCGAGCCAGAGCATCCTGCGGTCCTTCGCCCAGGCCACCGCGGTATAGAGCGAGGCGAAATAGGCGGCCTGGAAGGTCATCTGAGTGGCGACCATGGGCACCAGCAGTCCCAGGCCCAGGAACGCGGCGCTGCACACCAGCATCACGGCTACCGGGTAACGGCGGCGCACTACCAGGGGCAGAATGATCAGGGCCATGGCCAGGTGCTGGAACCAGGCGGGCTGGGTTTCCCCGGCCAGGGCGCCGATCCCGCGGCTCACCTCCAGGATGAACGCGGAGACCAGCAACAGGATGATGGTGCCGATGAGGTCATGGCGCTGCTGGTCGCGGGTGGGCCCCGGGCGTTCCCAGTCTTCACCGGTGCGCCAGGGAAGCCGGGTAAGCCGGCCTGGCTGGGCCCGTGCGGGCCGTTCCGCGCCGGCGCCGGCCGTGTCGAAGGCCATGGTCTCGATCATGGTGCCCAGTCTAGGAGCTGGACTGCCGGCGGGGACTCCGCCGCAGGGATGAACGACCTACGGCGGATCCGGTAAGTGGATTTCCCGGTGACATACACGGCCGAAGCGGACCAAGAGCGTCGATCCGTCCATGGGTCGAACTACCCATGGGAGCCCCGCCGGCCGCCGTCGTCGTACCGGAACCGGCGTGGTTGGGCCCGTGCCCGCTGTGCTGGAGCGAAAGGAGTGCTTTACTGCGTAGATAGCGGCGGCCGCTACCGGCTGCCGGCCATCAGTGTGGATGACGGGACTCAAAGCATGTTTGTACAGGAAGCACAGGCGATCCTGCCTGAACTGGTGGCCCTGCGGCGGGAGCTGCACCTTGATCCGGAGACCGGAATCAACCTACCCCGGACCCAGGAAAAGGTCCTCGCCGCCCTCGAGGGGCTGGACCTGGACATCACCCTGGGAGTGAAGACCACCTCCGTGGTCGCCGTGCTCCGCGGGGCCGAACCCGGGCCCACCGTCCTGCTGCGCGGGGATATGGATGCGCTGCCGGTGAACGAGCTGACCGATCTGGACTATGCCTCCACCAACGGCGCCATGCACGCCTGCGGCCATGACCTGCACGTCGCCGGCCTGGTCGGCGCCGCCCGCCTGCTCTGCGCCCAGCAGCAGGATCTCGCCGGCAACGTGATCTTTATGTTCCAGCCGGGGGAGGAGGGTCACGACGGCGCGAGCCTGATGATTGACGAGGGAGTGCTCGACGCCGCCGGGGAACGTCCCGTAGCCGCCTACGGCATCCACGTGCGGCCCGGACCGCTGGGAGTCTTCCGCACCAAGCCCGGCACGCTGATGGCCGGTGCGAACGAACTGCGGATCACGGTGAAGGGCTCCGGCGGGCACAGCTCACAGCCGCAGACGGCCATCGACCCGGTTCCGGCCCTCACCGAAATCGCCACGGCGCTGCAGACCATGGCCACCCGCCGGTTCTCCGCGTTCGACCCGATCGTGCTCACCGTGACCCAGCTTTCCGCAGGGGAAGCGATCAATGTCATTCCCGATACCGCCAGTCTCGGCGCCTCGGTCCGCACCCTGTCCGAGGAATCCCTGGATCGGGTGATCGTGGAGTCCAAGGCGCTTGCCGAGGGCATTGCCGGCGCGCACGGCTGCAGTGCGGAGGTGGACTTCACCCTCCGCTACCCGGTCACCCGCAACGACGCTGACCGGACCCGGGAGGCCGTCACCGGGCTGCGGCAGATCTTCGGCGAGGACCGGGTGCTCGAATCCCGGGATCCGCTGATGGGCTCGGAGGACTTCTCGCTGGTGCTAAACGAGGTCCCCGGCACCTTCCTCTTCCTCGGGGCGACGCCGCCGGAGGTCAATCCGGTCACCGCCGCCTGGAACCATTCGCCGCGGGTGGTTTTTGACGACTCGGTGCTGGGGGACCAGGCCGCCGCCCTGGCGCAGCTGGCCTACAACCGGCTCACCTAGGTGGCCGTCCCTTCCCGCACCCCTGCCCCGGCCGGTGCGGGGGTGTTAGCGTCGGGAGCATGTCTGCCGTTGAGAAGGTCCTTGCCCTTGCCGCCCGCCCCGCGCCGCCGACGTCGAAACCCCGGCGCGCTGCCGCCGTCGGGCTCGGGACGTTCCTGGCCTTCGCCGGCACCTCGCACCTGACCTTCGCCCGGCAGGAATTCCAGGCGCAGGTGCCGGGCTGGGTACCGCTGAACGAGGATGCCGTGGTGCTGCTCTCCGGCGTGGCCGAGATCAGCCTGGGCGCGGCGCTGATCCTGCTGCCGAAGCGGCGGGTGCCGGTGGGCCTGGCCGCGGCTGCGTTTTTCATCGCGATTTTCCCGGGCAACATTTCCCAGTACGTCACGCACACGGACGCGTTCGGCCTGGATTCGGACCGGGCCCGCCTGGTGCGGTTGTTCTTCCAGCCGCCGCTGGTGCTGTGGGCGCTGTGGTCCACTGGGGCGTGGAAGGCGCTGCGGGCGGGAACTAAGAAGGGATAACCCGGTCAGGCGCAGGGTCAGCGGGGGACGCACTGGCCCGCAGTTTCTTCTCCCGGGCCTGCGCTTTCGCCTGCTTACTGAGCAGATAACGGGCTTATCCGCGGCGGATAAGCCCGTTATCTGCTCACCGGATGCCGGGTAGCCCCCTGGATCTGTCCAACCGACGGTGGCCTGCCCGTTCATAGTGCAGTAGATGCTGGCTGCCGGCCCGCTAGAGGACATGTACTGCACTAAGAACCGGCCCGGAGTTTCTATCCGGACATTTCAAGCAGTGGCGCCCCGGTTCGCAGTGTGACAACTGCAGCCGTCCCGCAGTTCCATCGGGGATCAGGGCGGATCCCGGAGTGAACCGCAGGCCATGGGATGCGGAGCGGTGGGAGCCCTCCCCTTACGGATGGGATTTGGCTGCCGACTGTATATAGGGGCGTGCACCCGGGAGCCGTCGCGCCTGCGGCACCGGTGTGCACTCCAGCCTAGATCCGCACCGAAGAAATGAAACAGCGAATGCAGCAGCACTCCGGACAGTCCGTCCCTCCGATTCCCGCAGATAAGCAGCCGGAGGAGACCGCACCGGTTCCCGGCCCGATGCTTCCGCCTCCACCGCCCGCCCCGGAGACCGCAGCCGAAGCTGCGCCGGCCATGGGCCCGCAGAAGCGGGGAGACCGTCGCAAGGCTGCCGAACGGACCCGGACGGATAAGCCCCAAACGGACCGGCAGGCGACAAAGCGTAAAGCCGCACGGATCTGGCTGGCGGCCGCCGGCGTCGTACTGCTGGCCGGCGGCGCCGTCGGCGGACATTTCCTGACCGACCCGACCCGGAGCGAGGAATACATCGCGCTCTCGGAAGAATCGGCGCAGCGCCAGTCGATGCTCGAGAAGTCCCAGGACGATTACAGCACGATGAAGGAGGACTATGACAAGCTCTCCAGCGGCATGTACGAACGGGAGAAAAAGGTGGGGGAGCGGGAGGACGCCGTCGCGAAGTCCGAGGCGGACGTGAAAAAGCGCGAATCCGCTGTCACCTCCGCGGAGAAGCAGAAGGCAGCCAACACCATTAGCGACGGAACCTGGACCGTGGGCAGCAACGTCTCGCCGGGTACCTACACAACCGCGGCCGACGTCGGCTCCCGTTGTTACTGGGGTATCTACCGAAGCGGTTCCAACGGTGACGACATCCTGCAGAACGACATCCCCGGCGGTGGCCGGCCCACTGTCACTCTCGCCGAGGGACAGGACTTCAAGTCCAGCAACTGCGGCAAGTGGGTGAAGCAGTAATGATGAATGAATCTGCAACGTCTCAGGACCCTGCTGATGGCGGGGATAGTGCCCGGCTGAACTCCTTGCCGCCGATGCCTCCGGCTCCGCCAGCGCAGTCCGGGCCGCTTCCTCTGCCTCCTGCGGCAATGCCGTTCGGTATGGCGCCGTACCCGCCTACGGTCCAGTTGCCCCCGTCCCGGCGGAACTACGTGTTGTTCGCCGGTGCCGGGCTGGTCGTTGGTCTGGGTGCGGGGCTCCTGCTCGCGCAGATTGACCTGTCCGGGTCGCCCCAGCCTTCCACCGCTCTGGTTGATGCGGTGAGCGAGTGCGCCCTAGAGGGTGCCACAGGCATAGAGCTCGGTGACGGGGGCCAAAGCCTCACGATGAACAGCGAAGGGGAGGACTACTACGCCGAGGGCGCGGACTACGCGGACATTCAGTGTGTTCTCCGCCGAACCGGCATGCCCGATAGCGTCGGCAGTCGGATGGACAACACGAGGGCCTTGGACGGGCGGCAAAGCTCGGAGTGGGACGGCATTTCCGCCTCCTGGAGTTACCACCCGGACTCCGGATCGAATGTGGTCCTGGAGATTATGGCGCCCGCCGAAAAGTAGCCCGCCACGGGCAGCGCCGCCGCTTGGGGTATGCCGCAAACGTCCCCTCCGGGCTTCGGAGGGGACGCTTTCTGTACTATCGACGGAACTGGGGAGCGCTCGCTGCCCGTGCGAACTATTGGGGGACCGACACATGCACATTCCGGAAATACTCACCGAAAAGCAGACCGAAAACGCGGTCACGCTGCTCAAGAACTACTACACCGAACGCGGTTCCAAGGGCAGGGTGCGCACCGGATCCCGCTTCGACACCTGGGCCGGTGGTGGAGACGCACCCGACGTCGTCAACACCATCACGGCCGATGACATGCTGGCGGCGTCGTTCCTTTCGGTCCGCTTTTCCCCGAGGGCTTCGATCGGCATCCTTGAGACGCGCCGGGACGACATTACCGCGCTGCTTGCCCAGATCCCGGCTGATCTGGACCTAACGGCCCTCAATCGCGACGAGGTGGAGAAGGTCCTCGGCGAAGAGAGCCCGGCATGGAAGCTCTGGGATATTCTCCGCGGCAAGGAAGACGGAGGATGGGGGATTGGCTCGACCAAGGCGAGCAAGCTGCTGGCCCGCAAGCGTCCCCGCCTGATCCCGATCTGGGACTCGGTGGTGAAGAGCGAAACGAAGCTGAAGGGCTCCCTGACCCAGTGGGATGACTGGCACGCGGCGCTCACGAAGGACAACGCGGCGCTCGCCCTCCACCTCGACGAAATCCAGCGCCGCGCTGAACTGCCCCACCCCGTTTCACGGCTCCGCGCCATGGACGTGGTGCTGTGGATGCACGGCACCGGTGGCGGAGCTCCCCAGCCCCCGACCGGCGAAGACGAAGAGGCTTAACCCTGAACATGTATCTGCTCACCGGTTGCTGGGTAGCCCCGTTATCTGCTCAGTAGATGCCGCCTGGAGACCGAAGAGGGGCCATCTACTGCACGAATTATGCCCGAACCGCACGCGGGCAGCATCAGCTGCGCGCAGCGTGACTGCCATGAAACCATCCAGTACGTCCTCCGGGCCAGGCAAACTCCATCCAGGAACCGTCGGGTTCCAAGGAGAAGAGGCTTGGGCGCCGCCGGGGGTATTGCGCATTAGGCTACTGGTCGGTACAGTGCAGAAACCGATAATGTCTGGTGTCTTTCGCAGGCAATGCTGCCCCGTGCACAAGGAGATTCAATGAAGAATACTCGCTCCCTCGCAATCGCAGGCACCGCGCTCGCGGTCAGCCTGTTGACCCTACCCGGATGTGCCGCATCCGAGGAAGCGGCTGCCAAGCCCGCCGGCTCCGCCGGCGCGGAGTCGAAGGGAGAGATTGCCTTCTTCACTCCGTCCTCCCAGATCGACGTCGTCGCTGCGCTAGCCGACGGCGTGGTCGAGTACTTCGAGGGTGAGGGGTACACCGTCACCATCCAGGACGCGGGCTTCGACGCGGTGAAGCAGGCCCAGCAGATCCAGCAGGCCATCGACACGCGCAGCATCGTGGGGGCGTGGATCATGCCCGTGGCGCCTGAGACCGCCGCTCAGAGCATCGCGGCGCTGCAGGCGGCGAAGATTCCCGTGGTCGTGGAGGGTCCGCCCATGTCGGTCGGATTAGAGGGACCTCAGCCGGGAATCGCGTTCGACGAGCCGGACTTCATGAAGTACGGGACGATGATCGGCGACACCGCAGCGACGTGCGCCGTTGACGGCGAAGGGCGCGAGGCGCTGTTCCTGATGCCGCCTGATGCCGCCGGCGGCACAGAGCAGGTCATCGGTGCCATCGAGGATTCCTTTGCAGCCGGAGCCCCGGACGTCCCCATCGTCGCAACCGGCGAGGCTGCGGATATTTCGAGTGCACAGACCACCGTCTCGCAGCTCCTCATCGCCAACCCCGATGCGAACGTCATCATTGCGGCGAGCGACGAGACCGCGCTCGGTGCGGCGGGTGCCTTCAAGGCTGCCAACAAGACTCCGGCCTGCATCGTGGCCGGCGGCGGCGGTGACGCGGCCGTGGCCGCGCAGGAGGCCGGAGACATCACGGCGGTCGTCAGCTGGGACTACTCCAGCGCCGTTGACGAGGCCGGAGCAGACCTCATTCGCCTGATCTCTGACCCCACCTCCCAGGGCGGGATCATCGAGACTCCGGTTAAGGCCACGGGCGGTAACTGAATATGGCGCTTGTTACCCGGGCCGACACGGTGAGTCAGCTCTCGCCGAATAACGCCCTGCCCTGGAAGATCCGCGGGCTGCTCCTGATCCGTGACCAAGGCCTCCTGGCACTCTTCATCGCGATCATCATCGTCTTCGCGTTCTGGGGGGCACCGTACTTCCTCACCCTCCCCACCGCTATCTCGATATTGAACGCGGCAGCGATCGCGAGCATCTTCGCCGCGGGTGTCGCTGTGGGGATCATGACGGGAGTGCTGGACCTCTCGGTGCCTGGCACAGCCGCATTGGCCGGCGTCGTCACCGGGCGCCTCCTTCAGGAGGGGCTGCCGGTGGGGGCGGCGATCATGTGCGGCTTGCTGGTGGGACTCGTCGTGGGTCTTGTCAACGCCGTGGTCGTACTCCGGGGGTTCAATCCCCTCATCGTCACCATCGCCATGCTCAGCGTGCTCAGCGGTGCATCGCTCCTGATCGCCGGCAGTTACAACATCTCGGGGCTCACCCAGCTGGTGTTCATGGGAACGCGGACATACTTCGGCATACCCGCACCGGTGTACATCGCGGTGGTCCTCTTCATTATCCTCACTGTGTTCCTCAAGTTCACCCGCGGGGGGGACACGTCTGCTGGCCGTTGGCGGCAGCGCCGAGGCCGCCCGTCGCGTCGGCATCGCGGTTAACTGGTACCGCATCCTCGGCTTCGCGATCTCGGGTCTGTGCGCAGCCCTCGGAGGAATCGTGACGGCGGCCTACATCACGACCGCGGTCCCGAGCGCCAGCGTGGGCACCGTCTTCACCGCAATGACAGCTGTTGCGCTTGCGGGGGTGCCGTTCGTCGGTGGGCGGGGGAGCCTCCCTCGAGTCGGCCTCGGCGTGATCGTGGTAGCGACGATCTCCGCCGGACTGCTGCTGGCGAAGGTGCCGGCGGACTGGTCTTCCGTGGTCACGGGCGTGCTGCTGGTCGGCGGTCTCGGCCTCAACATGTGGACGACAAACACAACGTCAAAGCTCCTTCTCGCCAGCGGCGACGACGGCGCGAAAAGAGGAACACGATGAGCGACGCCGCATTGGAACTGAAGGACATCTCTGTTCACTACGGATATGCGCGCGCCCTGGAGCGAGTGTCCCTGGCTGTCCGGCCAGGCGAGGTCGTCGCGCTGTTGGGCGACAACGGTGCCGGCAAGTCGACGCTTCTGAAGGTCATGTCGGGTGCGCATAGCCCCAGTTCCGGGCAGATCCTGGTGCACGGGCGCCCGGTGGATTTCAAGTCGCCGCGGGATGCTTCCGGGGCAGGGGTCCAGATGGTGTATCAGGATCTCGCACTGGTGGAGGCGATGGATATTGCCGGGAACCTCACCCTGGGCCGGGAGCAACTCATGCGAGGTCCTCTCGGATGGCTCGGCTTTCTCGACCACAAGGCGATGCGGCGCGAGTCGGAGCGCGAACTCGACGAGCTGGGAATCCGGACGGCGCCGGTGACTCGCCCCGTCGAGATGCTGTCCGGTGGACAGCGCCAGGTAATCGCCATTGCGCGCGCCAGCGCCCGCTTGCCCGAACAGGGCATCCTCCTCATGGATGAGCCGACGGCTGCGCTCGGACACGAGCAGACCGAACTCGTCGAGGAGCTCATCCAGGCCCTCGCTGCGCGCGGCACCTCGATCGTCGTGGTCACCCATAACCTTCCCCTCGCCTTCGCCGTGTCCGACCGCACCGTCGTCCTCAACCGCGGGCGCAAGGTGGCAGACACCGCGACGGGGTCAGTCGACAAGGAAAGCGTCATCGGCTGGATCACGGGAGCCTCCGTCCAAGAGGGCATCCTGGCCTCCTGAGCTGCACGCAGAGGGGGAGGCGGGGCGACCAGCGCCTCTGCCTCCCCCTTTTTCACGGCTAGCTCTGAAAAGAGGATCATGGGTGGAACGAAAGCTCCACCCATGATCCTCAGCGTCTTTCGCCGGTTACTTCTGCGCACCCTTGTCCTGCAGCCCACCGGCGAACATCTTGAACGGGGGCTGTCCGAGGAGGCGGCGTCCACTGATCTCCGCAAGCGATTCGAGACGCATGGCGCCGTGGGAGAGTATGACGCCGGCGTCGCGCGAGTAACGCTGGAGCGGATTGGACAGTGCCATACCCGACGAACCCAGGATGCGCAGGAGGAGGTCGATTGCGTCCTTCGCAAGCTGGCCGGCGAAGGCGAGATCCGTGCAGCCCTGCGCTTCCTCATCGCCGGTGTAGTCTTCCCCGCGAACCGCGAGATGGTCGATCTCGTCCGCATACTGGAGTACGGCCGCGCCCGCAACGCCGAGAAGCGCCTTTGCCTTCCCGGCTGCAACCTGGCTGGACGCCATTTCGGCGACCGTGTCATACGGCGGGCTGAACGGCTTCCGTTTCGGCGCGAGCTCCTGGAACACCTCCAAGGCCCCCTCGGCCATGCCGACCAGGGTGGCCATGTTCAATACCGTGGCGGTCATCATGGATGCGCGGGTCTTCGCCCGGTAGGCAAGACCCGCGAACCGTTCCGCCGCACTGTCCAGGTGCATCGGGAACTCTGCCATATCGATGAAGCGGTGGTCGGGCACGAACATCGGCTTCTTCGTGGTGACGGAGTTGGAGTCGGATGCCATCATGCCGGCCACATGCCAGTCATCAATCGGTTCAACGTCGGCCGGGTCCATCATGAAAAGCGCATGACCGCTGCGGTCTCCATCGACCCAGGCGGCACCGCCGAAGAGCCAGGCGGCGTCGTGATTCCCCGATACATAGGTCCATTTCCCCTCGATGCTCCATCCCCCTTCCACCCTGACCGCCTTGCCCGTCACGGCGGCGAACGTCGACCCCCCGGCGGCCAGGGGGCCGATGTGGCCCTGCTGACGGCTGTAGAGCTCGTCCACCAAGGGCTTCGGGAAGGTGCTGACCATGCGGAGGCTGGTGCCCACGAAGAAGGTCCAACTTGCAGCGGCGTCGCCTCGTCCAAGTGCCCGCGCAATCTCAGCGGTGTCACGAGCGCCCAGAGCGGATCCGCCGTACTCGATGGGGGCACAGGCGCGGTAGAGACCAAGTTCAGTAAAGGCCTCGACAATCTCCGTGCTGAGGCGGCCGCGGCGCTCGGCCTCGGGGGCGAGCTCCCGAATGCGGTGCTGGAGGGCGCGCACCCCGTCGGCGAGCCGTTTCCCCTCCGCACTGAGATATCTCGACGCCGGTGCATCCAGGGGGCTCGACCGCTCAGGGGGGAGCCCGGGACTCAGTTCGTTAGAGTGCTGGGGAATCGTGTCAGTCATATTATCTCCGTCCGTTGGGTGGCCTGTACTGTACGGATCAGTGCGCCCCTTGTCCATGCCCTCTTTCCGTACTGGTCCGTCCAGAGCATAAGATGGCGATGAGCGGCAACTCGCAGGTGCGAGTCGAGTCGGAGCGTAAACAGAGGAGAGCCGAATGCCACGGGCAAAACCAAGCGGCAGGCGCAGCAAGCGCGACGCGGTGCTCGACGCCGCTGTTGAACTGTTGTTGCTCAATGGGTATGACGGCACATCCATGGATGCGGTGGCGGCTCGGGCAGGAGTGTCCAAGACGACGGTCTATGCGCACTTCGCGGACAAGCTCGAGCTCTTCAAAGCTGTCCTGCAGCATGGAAGCATGGAGCTCGGGCAGCGGTTGCGCGAGCTTCGACAGCGCGACGGATCCGGAGAGGGGTCCGCTGAGGATCGGCTGGTGGGCGCGCTGGTCGCGGCGACCAGGGCCGGCACGGGTGCACAGGCGATCGCGTACTTCCGTGTGATGATCGCTGAGCACAACCGGCGGCGCGAGATCCAGGCAGCGTTCACGACCATTGCGATGCCTGACGTCTCGGACATCATTAGCATCATCGCGCAGCTGCTCGTTGATTATGGCTCCGAGCACGGCTTCGAAGTTGATCGGCCCGAGGCGCACGCCTCAATGCTCCTGCGGATGACGGTGTCCGGCATCGAGTTCGATGCACTGATCTCAGACTTCGACGTCTCCGACGAGCTGCTCGAAGCTCATGTTGACTACATTGTGCGTGTCTTCCTGCGCGGGCTGCGTCCGATTGCGGGGGAGCAGGACCTGGTGCTGAAGCCCGGCTACGACTATCCGTGGGGCCCGGCGCTGGGCTAGGGATGATTGTAGAAAGGGTGCGACGGTGAGCGATCCCGCTGAACGGCCTCGGCACAGCCGGCTCTCGCCGCACCGTGAGGCAGAGATCCTCGCCGAGACCCTTGGCCTCCTCGAGGAGGTCGGTTATGAAGGTCTGGCCATGCCCGCCGTGGCGAAACGCTCCAAATGCAGCACGGCGACGATCTATCGCCAGTGGCACGGCAAGCCGGGCCTGGTGATGGCCGCCCTCCGTTCACACTCCCAGCTGGGGGAGCCGGCCGATGTAGACACCGGCACGTTACGCGGCGATCTACTCGCCGTCATGGAGCAGATCGCCCATGTGGCTGAATCCGAGATGACGCTCCTCGCGGCCCTCGCCCACGCGTCGATGCGCGATGAGGCACTCGCGGAGACGATGCGTGAGCAGCTCTCGGCTCCCGCGGGTTCCCCGCTCGACCGCGCCATCGACCGCGCCGTCGAGCGGCGGGAAATCTCCGTCGATGCGACCGTTCGGCGGTACTGCCATCATGCGTTCTTATCCATGCCGCTTGCCAAACACCTGGCGGAGGGGACATTTCCGGACCGCGAGTACTTGGCCGGCTTTGTCGACACGATTCTGCTCCCGGTGCTCTCGCACCGCTGACACTTCACGCTCTCGCCCCGACGTCGCCCACGCGCCACATCGGCTCCGGCGGCAACCCCTCTACGAGCACGGGTCATCGGCGGCAAAACCATGCCGGAACCGACCGGCCAACCCACTGATCTCCTGCACCGGGAGCAGGCTGCGAATGTGACGGGGGTTGCGCTGCCTGTGGCGTGGCAGTAGCGTGGCCCTCGAGCTGATCGAAACGATGGCGTTTCGATGCGGTGTCTGCCCCTGACGCGACGCCGACAGCTGCAGAGAGGACCCGCACCATGGCTGGATTTACCGTCATCAATGGAATCGCAGAGATCAGTGATCCCGCGATTTATCAGAACTGGCTCGACAATGAGGAGTTCAAGGCGGCGGTCGCTGCCGATTCTTCGCCGGAACGCACAGCGGTCAAGCGCCTGCTTATCGACTTCGAAGCAGACATGGCCCGCATGGTCCGCGACGACAAGGTGCAGGAACAGGTCGTCGAGGTCATGACCAGATACGCCGCCGAAGACTACGTCCAGCACGATCCGAACGCCGCCGGTAACGGCCTCGAGAAGCTCATTGAACATTTCCGGCATGTGCCGGTCGTGGGTGAGATCCCGCCGCCGGTGGTTGGCGTCATCCTCGATGGCGAGGTTGCGTGCCTCATGATGCGAAAAGTCGTCCCCGATCCCGTCATTCCGGAGGCCTCCTACGACTGGAACATCCTCACCGTTTTTCGGGTGCACAACGGCAAGCTTGCCGAGCATTGGAGCACTTTCCGCAAAGCGGCCCCCGGCCAGGATCCGCTGGGGGACTGACCGATGCCCAAACTGCAGATCATTGTCGGCAGCACTCGCCCCGGCCGCCTCGCCGGACCCATAGCGCAGTGGGCCTTCGAGCGAGCGGTGGCGGATGGGAGATTCGAGGTAGAGCTCGTCGACATCGCGGAGTATGAACTGCCCGTCCTCGATGAACGCCACCACCCTGTCCTGGGACGCTACGAGCATGGGCACACGCAGCGGTGGGCCGCGAAAATCAGGGAAGCGGACGCGTTCATCTTCGTTTCACCGGAGTACAACTACGGGCCGTCGGCCGCCCTGCTGAATGCTTTCGACTACCTCGGGCGCGAGTGGACGTATGCTCCCGTCGCCTTCGTCAGCTACGGCGGCATCGCGGGAGGTCTCCGTGCAGTCCAGGTCATGAAACAGATCGTCACGACTGTTCGCATGATGCCGCTGCCGGACGGCGTCGTACTGCCGCTTGTTATGCAGAACTTTGAGGCCGGCAACTTCGTGCCGCCGCCTTCCGCCCAGGGTGCCGTCGCACCGATGCTGACGGAACTGCTGCGGTGGACGCATGCGCTGGGGCCGCTCCGTGCCGAAGGCCCGCCGCCCCCGACGATGCCGTCGGGCTCCCCGGCGCCCCGCCCCTGATCACGGAAGCCTCAAAGAAGAGAATGGATCCCTCGATGACAACATCACGCACACTGCCGCCGGCAGGTATCCCCAACGGAGAGCCGATCCTGCCGGACGGGCCTTCCGCCACCAGGGCGAAGTTTCCCGAGTCGCCGTACCTGAGTGATGAGGGTCGCCGAATGCGG
This sequence comes from Arthrobacter sp. zg-Y769, assembly GCF_020907405.1. Taxonomy (GTDB): domain Bacteria; phylum Actinomycetota; class Actinomycetes; order Actinomycetales; family Micrococcaceae; genus Arthrobacter_B. Next base: position 285,526 of record NZ_JAJJOE010000004.1, on the reverse strand, counting down.
GACGAGATTGTCCAGCTCCTCCCGTTGCTGCGCCAACAGGCCGCCGAGGGGGAAGCGCTCGGCGCACTGACTCCTGCCACCCTGGAGGCGGTGAATCGGGTCGGTGCCTTCAAAATCACGATCCCCACAGAGTTGGGCGGCTACGCACTCGGGGCTCGCGACACTGCGGAGGTAGTGCGGACACTCGGCCTGGGCGATGCGGCAGCCGCCTGGCTGGTAATCGTCTCGAGCGCGACCCGGAACATCCTTGGATTCGATGCGAAGCTCCGCGACGAAGTACTTGCGGGAATCGACGAATGGGTCGGTCCGCTCGTGTTCGGTGCGACCGTCTTCGCTCCGAAGGTCGGCGACGGCCGCAAGGTGGCCGGCGGCTACCAGGTGAAGGGCAAGTGGTCGTTCGGCAGCGGCAGCAAGCACGCTGCCTGGGGCTCCGTTGGTTTCGAGTATGACGACCCGGCAAGCGGCGAGCGGCGACGCGCAATGGCTGTCCTGTCCAGGGACCAGTACACGATCGTCGACGACTGGCATGTCATGGGGCTTCAGGCAACGAATTCGAACAGCATCCGGGCGGACGAGGAGATCTTCGTCCCCGACTACCGCGTCGTCCACACCGCTGACCTTCCGCGTCTGAGCGATTCACTTCGAGGCGCCTACTCGGGGTTGGGCTTCAAGCACGGAGCGTTCGGGATGATGATCGGCAGCAGCGGCGCGTTCGCCGCCTTGGCCATCGGGATCGCACAGGGGGCACTGGACTCGTTCCTGGCGCAGGCCGCGAAGCGTCCGCCGTTCAATCTGCCCTACCCGACTATGTCGGAAATGGCCTCGATCCAGATGGTCGCCGGCAAAGCGCGTGCGGCCATCAACGCGGCGGACGCCGTTCTCGCCCGGCACATGGACGAGGCCGATCGGCGGGCGCTCGCGGGAGAGGACTATCTGCCGTCGGAAGAGCCCGAGATCACCATGGACCTCGTCCACCTGATCCACCAGTGCCTTCATACTGTGGACGGACTCCTCCTCGCCCTGGGATCGTCGGCGGTTGCGCTCTCGAACCCGCTCCAGCGCGCGGTGCGGGAGATTCATGTCCTGGCCACGCATGGGGCGTTCCGGATCGATCCGATGGCCGAGATCAATGGCCGGGCGATGTTCGGTCTTGCACCTTTTCCGATGATGGCGGCGATAAGTTCGCCCGTCACTGCGCCCAAGGGCGGGCGTCCTCCGGCAGTTCCCCCGCGCCCGTAAGTCGTGTCCCGGGGGTTCGCCCTCGTGCCCCAGCAGGTGAAAGCGCAGGCGTCAAGGTCGACGCCGGCGACAACCGACCACAAGGAGTCCCGATGCAGAAAGATCATCCCGTTGTGCCGGCGTCGAGCGTTCCGCAGCCCGTGCCCCTGCTCGACGACGCAGCGAAAACCAGCTTTCGACAATACGCCGTCGACTTCCTGAAGGCCCCGGGCCGGGCCAAGGCGGCGCTGATCGGCAGTCTCCTGCTGGTCGCCGTGAGTCCTGCAGCCCTGGCTGCAATGACCCCCTTTATTGTTCCGGCCTACGCGATGAGCACAGGTACACCGCCGCAGGACGGGATACTTCTGTTCGTCAGCATTCCGCTGCTCGTCGGACCATTGTTCCTTCCCTTCCTCGGACGCTGGGTCGACCGCCACGGCGCCCGGACGGTCGCTTTGCCGTCCATCATTCTCTATGCGGTTTTTATGGCCTTGGTTCCGGTCGCCGGCACCACCCCATGGCTGCTCGGTGTGCTCCTTACCCTCACGGCCATCTGTGGCTTCAGCGCGAGCCTGGGGGTGGTATTCAAAGTCATCTCCGGGTGGTTCCCGGCGCATCGTGGTATTGGTTTCGGCCTCGTCGGCGTGACGTCCGGCATGATCGCAGCGATCTCATCTCCTCTGTTCCAGTGGCTTATTAATGGGAACGCCGCGCCCCGGACAGGTGGGGTGCCCCCGGCAGGCGAGGCGCCGGCGGGCGCCGAGCCCCCCGCAGACTCCGGAAGCGGCGGCCTGGTTCCACCTGGTGACACGGGCGGTGCGCCGATGCCTGCCGTCGACGCCGGGGTCTTCGCGGGGCTTGGCTGGGACGGCACCTACCTCGTCACCGCCATCGCGGTCGCCGTCATCGGAATCCCCACCGTGCTCTGGCTCATCTCCGAGCCCAAGGTCACTGCGCGCGTTCCTCTGCCCAAGGCAGTCGACGCTTCTCTTCCCGGGGTGCCGTTCCGGAAGGCGATTTTGACGCGACCGTGGATTCTACTCATCCTCTTCCTCGTCCTCGCTGGGACCGGGCCGATCGCGATGCGTCAGAACGCAGTGGATTTCTTCGGCCAGTCCGGTGTCAATCCCGCCGCCGTCTCGGTCTCGCTTTCGGTACTCGCCAGCACGTCAATCATTGGACTGCTTGCCGGGGGTACCACTCTTGACCGCACACGCCGCCCGTGGGTCGTAGCGCTGCTTCTCCTCGGCGCACCGCTAGGTCTCCTGCTCGCACTCGGTAACGGTGGTTCCCTGGTGCTCGTCTATCTCTCTATGGGACTGCTCGGCATCATCGCGGGCGTGGAGTCGGCCCTGGGCCCGGCGCTGATCGCCAAGTATTTCGGGATGAAGTCCTTCGCGGCACTCCAAGGCATGACGCTCGCGGTTACGGGAGTTGCGCTTGCGGCGTCCCCGTACCTCTTCAGTGCGCTTCAGGCAGCTACGGGAAGCTACGCCGCGCCGATGCTCGTACTCGTTGTGCTGGGGGTCATCGCGGTAGCGTGCGCCGCCCTTCTGCCGAAGTTCCCCGCCCCGTGGACGGGGCCTGCCGTTCATGACGAGAAAACGCTGGTCGAGCCCCGACCTACTGACTGAGTCCCCGTTACGTCACCCGCCTGGCGGACACCCGCCGGCATCCGTGACGCGAGCAGCCATCTCACCACTCTCTCTATCACCCACGTCCCATCACCAAGAAAAGGTTCCCCGTTATGTCCCCTCTGCTTACCGCCCCCCTCCCTGCCGAACTCCTGTCGAATGCCGAAGCACTGGTGCCCCTGCTGAGGGAGCGTGCGGCCGAGACCGAGGAGCTTCGCCGCCTCCCGGACGAAACGATCTCCGACTTCGAAAGGGCAGGCCTATTCAGCGCGATGCTCCCGGCCACGCTGGGCGGCTCCCAGATCGACCTCATCGAGTACGTGGACATCGTCCGGACCCTGTCCCGGGGCGACGCGTCGGCCGGGTGGGTCGGCGCGTTCCTCATGGCCCACAATCTCCTGCTCGCTCGTTACGGGGTGCAGGCACAGGCGGACTTCTTCCAGGGCGGCACGTACGCGCTGGCAGCAGCGGCGGCCACCCCTCCCGGAACGGCAGCGCCGACCGAGGGCGGCTACCTGGTCAGCGGTCGCTGGCGCTTCGCCTCCGCTGTGATGCACGCCCAATGGGTGATGGTCAGCGCCCTTTCTCCAACCGGGCCGCTCTCGGTGGCGGTGCCCATCGAGGACGTGACGGTGATCGACACGTGGCAGGTCCCCGGTATGAAGGGCACCGGGAGCAACGATGTAGAGGCACAGGACGTCTTCGTTCCCGCGCACCGAACGATTGAGTTCGCGTTGTTCTCCGCGGACTCGGAACGGGCTGCTGCGCTGCACCCCGGTTACCCGCTCGCTGCGTACCCCGTCAACCGCATTCTGCCTGTCATCCAGGCTGCAGTTGCGCTCGGCACCGCGGATGCGGCCTTGGAGCTGTTCCGCGGAAATGCCGGTAAGCGTGTCCGCATGCAGACCGGGCAGCGAATCGTGGACGAGCCCCTCGTGCGGTCGGCATACGCCCACGCGTGGGACCTGCTGCACGTCGCAGAGCTGCAAATGAGGGACGCACTCGAAATGACGGCTGCCATCTACGGGCCTGAGCGCTCGCAGGAGGCAAGCCTTGAGAATCGCGCCGTGATCAACCTGGGTCTCACCGGGGCGGGCACCAAGGCATTCGCTGCAGTGGACCTTGTGGTGCGCTCGTCGGGGGCCTCTATCTTCCGCACGGGTGACCCGCTGGAGCGCATCTGCAGGGACGTGCAGGTCGTCCGCAATCATGCGTCCGCAGATTTCATGACCATGAGCGCTGTTGCCGGCGGTGTCCTCCTCGGGCAGGATCTCGGCGACTTCCCCGAGCCCCTCTTTTAATCGACACCGCCCCTCCATCCCCTCCGTTACGAAAGGGCATCATGTCCGAACTCGCAGATATCACCCGCCGACTGGAGCGCCTCGAAGCTGTTCATGAAATCGAAAACCTCATGGGGCGCTATGCGTTCTACCACTCGGCCTACCGGGACGACCTGATTCCACCGCTGTTCGCGGACCGAGAGGACCTGGTCGTGGAGATGCCGTTCGGTACGTTCACCGGGCGGGATGCCGCACGGAGAGCGTGGGCGCCGCCCCCCATGAAGGGGCCCTCGCGCGATCTGACCGGTGAGTACGTTGAGCACCTGCTCACGACTCCGGTGGTGGAAGTTGCCCGGGACGGGCGCACCGCTCGGGCGGCATGGATCTCACCGGGCGCCGAGGCGCATCACCTCGGCTGGGTTGAAGGCAACCCGCTTCGGGCGCTTTGGTACTGGGGACGTTACTCGGCGGATTTCGTCCGTGAAGACGATGCCTGGCGGCTCTGGCACTTCCGGCTCTCGGCCACCTTCATCACGGACTACAGCGCCAGCTTCACGGATGCCGCTGCGCAGCTGATCCCGCCTCTGCCGCCCTACGACGAGAACGGGCCGGATGCTCCGCCCCGCGGGCAGGTGCCGTACTCACCGGCCTGGGACCCCCGTGAGCTCCCGTTCGCCCCGGAGCCGTACGACACGTTCCCCGGGCCGCCGCAGTAAACCCATTGCGCTTACCTGCACTACACCGTACAGTACGACTATGAATCTCAATGAGGAGGTACCGGTGGATACGCACGCAGAAGTTTCCGTTGATCCGCAGGCATTCCGTGCAGCTATGGGAGCCGTCGCCACGCCCGTCTCCATCGTGACGACCACTCTCGGTGTCCCGCATGGGACAACGGTCAGTGCGTTCGCGTCGTTGTCGCTCGATCCGCCGATGGTCCTCGTGTCGCTTCAACACGACTCGGACCTGCTCGAGTTGATCACGCGGTCCGGGCGGTTTGGTCTCAACGTCCTCGCCTTCGACCAGGCGGGGATCGCCTCGACCTTCGCAAGGCGTGGGCTCGATCGGTTCGCTGGCGTGAATTGGGTGATGGATCAGGGATTGCCGCGTATTGCCGGCATCGCGTCGTGGGCAGCGTGCCAGGTCGTGGACCTGGTGCGGGCCGGGGATCACACGATCGTGACGGGTCTCGTCGGTGCTGCGGACAGCTTCGATGTTGCCGGCCTCGTTTACCAGCACCGCCGGTTCGGTCACTTCACTCCGGTGGAGCCAGCGGCCTGAGGGCCGTCCCTACCAAACCGACCCGTAATTACAGCAATGAATCGGCTGCAGCGCAGCCGCCGAGTAAAGGAACAATGATGTCCCAGTCCGTCTACGCCACCACGCCGAAACCGCGCCCTATCCGGGCCCCGAAGCTCCACCACGCGACCTTCATGACCATGGAGATCGACCCCATGGTGAAGTTCTACGAGGCAGTCTGCGGCTTGCAGCCGATCTTCTACTCGGAGAACGCCGCCTGGCTGGTCAACGATGAGGCGAACCACCGCATCGCGCTTCTCCGGATCCCCGGCACGGTCCCGCCGGTGGACAAACCCCACTCGGCCGGGATCCACCACACGGCGTTCGAGTACCCCGACTTCGACTCGTGGCTGGACAACTACGTCCGCCTGCGCGACCAGGACATCCTTCCCGCCTTCAACATGGACCACGGCATGACGATGTCCATGTACTACACAGACCCGGACGGGAACGGCATCGAGATCCAGGTGGACAACTTCCATGACTGGGGCAAGTCGAGCGAGTGGATGTGGGCATCACGCGAGTTCGCGGAGGACCAGCTCGGACCGCAGTTCGACCCGGACAAGCTGGTTGCCGCACGCGAGGCGGGGATGGACCACGACGAGATCCACCGCCGAGCGTATGCCGGCGAGTTCCGTCCCGCCGTCGAAGTGCCCAACCCGTCATTCCCTGACCGCTGGGCCGAGAAGATCGCGGCGAACCCCGAGCTCCTGCGCGGAGTTCCCTTCCCGCTCGCAGCGGAGGCCTGATAAATGCGCATCGCCAACCTGAACGGCCGCGCTTCCCTCGTTACCGAGGGGGGAGCAGTCGACGTAGCGAAAGCCTCCGGCGGCGCTTTCGGGCCCGACCCGATGGATGTGTACGAGCGCTGGAGTGACTTCGTTGCCTGGGCTGCGGCGGCGACCCTGCCGGCGGCTGTGCCCTTCGAACCGGCCGATCTCGGCATCCCGGTCCCGAGGCCTCCGCAGGTGCTCGCCATCGGCGTGAACTACAAGGACCACGCCGCGGAGGCGAACATCCCGGCACCTGAAGACCTGATCGTCTTCACGAAGTTCCAATCCTGCCTCGCAGCCCCCAACGCGCAGGTCGAACTGCCGAGCGACGACGTCGATTACGAAACCGAGATTGTCGTGGTTATCGGTAAGGGAGGCCGCAGGATCCCGAAGGCCGATGCGTGGCAGCACGTGGCCGGCATCGCCGTCGGGCAGGATTACTCGGAACGCACGGTGCAGCGCCGTCCCCCCGTACCGCAGTTCTCGATGGGCAAGTCGTTCCCGAATTTCGGACCGTTCGGACCGTTCGTGGTCACCCCGGACGAATTCCCGGACCGTGACTCCATCTCCTTCCACGCGGTGCTCGAGCGCCCGGGCGAAGAGACGATTACCCTTCAGGACGGTGACACGGATCAGCTCTTCTTCCCGATTGACGAGAGCATCCACCGGCTCTCGCAGATCGTGACGCTGCTGCCCGGGGACATCATCTTCACGGGCACGCCCGCGGGTGTGGGACTCTCGCGCGGGATCCTGATGCGGCCGGGCTATCGCCTCACCAGCACCCTCGACGGCTTCGGCTCGTTTACGAACGAGTTCACCGCGGCACCGTGACCGAGACGTCTGCGGCGCCCGAGGTCACCTGGGCTCCGACCGAGGAGAGTATCCGGCAGACCCAGCTGTGGTCCCTCCGTGAGCTGGCCCTGGAACGCCACGGCGTGCTCCTCGACGACTACCCTGCCTTCTGGCGGTGGTCGGTCGAGGAGCCCGGGGCATTCTGGGATCTCGTACGTGAGCATGCAGGCCTGATAGGCGACGGGCTGGTGGGACCTGCCCTTGCGGAGCGCCGCATGCCCGGTGCGGTCTGGTACCCGCAGGCGCGGCTGAACTATGCCGAGAATGTCCTGCGGCATGCGGACACAAGGTCGGACGAGGTGGCGATCGTCGGACTGGCCGAGGACGGGCGCATCGAGTGGACCTGGGCCGGTCTCCGTGATCGTGTCGCGGCCCTCGCCGCCCGCCTCCGCGGCCTCGGCGTCGAGCAGGGCGATGTCGTCGCGGGTATCTTTCCGAATATCCCCGAGGCGATCGCTGCGATGCTCGCGACCGCATCCCTCGGCGCCATCTGGTCGGTGTGCTCACCCGACTTCGCTAAACCCGCCATCGTCGACAGGCTCGCACCGCTCGAGCCCCGCGTGCTGTTGGGTTTCTCCGGCTACACGTTCAAGGGCCGCGCGGTCGACTCCCGGCCACTGGTCGATTCGGTCGGCTCCGCGCTGCCCACGGTGACCGACGTCGTGTACCTCGACGGCCTCGATGCCTTGCCGCCTGCACCCGCGGACTACCGGCGCCTCCCGTTTGACCACCCCTTGTGGGTTCTCTTCTCCTCCGGAACCACCGGCATACCGAAGGGGATCGTGCACGGACACGGCGGAATGCTGCTGGAATCCGCCAAGGGAATCGGGCTGCAGTTCGACCTCGGTCCGGGTGATCGCTACTTCACCGCCGCGAACACCTCCTGGATGGTGTGGAACACTCTTCCGAACACGCTCAGCGTCGGGGCATCCGTGGTCACTTTCCCCGGTGCGTCCATGTGGCCGGATGCCGACCGCCAGTTCGCCCTCGTTGCTCAGACGCAGGCGACGATGCTCGCGACCGGTGCCGCATATCTCGCCCTCGTGGAGAAGTCCGGGCTGCGCCCGGGGGATCGTCACGACCTCTCGTGCCTGGACACGATCATGTCGACGGGATCGGTTCTCGCCCCCTCGACCTGGCGCTGGGTCCACGCGGCGGTCAAGGCCGATGTCCACCTCTCAAGCGATTCCGGCGGCACCGATATCTGCAGCGGTTTCATCGGGGGCAACCCCTGGCAGCGCGTGCACCTCGGCGAACTGCAGGGGCCGACGCTGGGAACTCCCGTCCAGGTCCGCGCCGAGGGCGGCCGCGAGGCGGCGGACGACGAAGTGGGCGAGCTCGTGCTGACCGGGCCGATGCCGTCGATGCCGGTCCGCTTCTGGGGCGATGAGGATGGCGCCAAGTACCACGCGGCGTACTTCGAGGCAGATCCCTCCGTCTGGACGCACGGCGACTGGATCAGCCGCACCCCGCGCGGGGGTGTGGTGGTGCACGGAAGATCCGACGCGACGCTCAACCGCGACGGCGTGCGGCTCGGAAGCGCCGAGATCTACGCCGCGCTGCAGACTCTGGACGAGGTGCGTAACGGCGTCGTTCTGGGGATCGAAATGCCGGGCGGGCGGTACTGGATGCCGCTGTTCGTCGAACTGGCCGACGGCGTCGACCTCAGCGACGACCTGGTGGCACGGATCCGGACCGCGATCCGCTCCCGGGCCACGGCACGGCATGTTCCCGATGCGATCGAGGCAGCGCCGGGCATCCCCGTCACGTACTCCGGCAAGCGGATCGAGGTGCCCTTGAAGAAGGTGTTCCTGGGGTATGACCAGGCCAAGGCGGTCAACCGCGGATCGCTGCAGAACCCAGGCACGGTCGACTGGTTCGTCCAGCGTGCCCGAGTGTTCAACGAACAGAACGGAATCGAAGCAAAATGAGCGACAACGATGTCGATGTGCTTGTTGTGGGACAGGGTGTGGTGGGGCAACTGACCTCCCTCTACCTTGCACAGCGCGGGTACCGGGTGCTGGCCGTTGAGCAGCACCGTGAACCGTATTCTCTGCCGCGGGCGGTCCACTACGACCCGGACGTCAACCGCTTCCTGGCCGGAGTAGGCCTGGATGCGGAGGAGCAGGCCAGGTTCAGCGAGCCTGCCCTGAGCTACGACTGGCTGACTGCCGATCGGAAGCTCCTGCTGACCTTCCCGGCGCCCCTCGACGGGCCGCAGGGCTGGCCGGAGTCCACGATGTTCGCCCAGCCCGACCTCGAAGCCGCGCTGCGGCGGCACCAGGAGGTGGCCGAAGGGCTCGAGATTCGCTGGGGAACCGCTCTTACCGGGTTTGACCAGGATGCCGAGGGGGTGTCGGCGGTCATCGACGGACCTGCCGGCGGGGCCACGGTCCGGGCCAAGTTCCTCGTGGGATGCGACGGCGCCAACTCGGCCGTGCGGGAACTCGCCGGTCTGGCGATGACGGATCTGGACTTCAGTTCGGACTGGCTGGTGATGGATCTCCAGATGGCCGAGCGTGAATGGACGCCCGAGAACGGCCAGATCTGCGACCCCCTGCGTCCGACATCTGTCGTCTCCGGCGGTCCTGGCCGGCGTCGCTTCGAATTCATGCTGATGCCCGGCGAGGACGCTGCGGCATTCACCAGCACGGAGAACGCCTGGGGACTCGTCGCTCCCTGGGAGGTCACTCCCGAGAACGCGGACCTCGAGCGCCTGGCGATGTACACGTTCAACGCGCGGTGCGTCACCGAATGGAGCCGCGGGCGCGTGTTCGTCGCCGGCGACGCCGCGCACCAGATGCCGCCTTTCTTCGGGCGGGGCATGGTGTCGGGGGTCCGCGATGTCGCGAACCTCGTGTGGAAGATTGACCACGTGCTCAGCGGGCTCGCGCCGCTCAGCCTGCTCGACACCTATGGGAGCGAGCGGGGTGCACACGTGCAGCATGCGCTGATGATGTCACTCGAACTCGGGCGGATGATCTGCGAGACCGACCCCGCCAAGGTCGAGGCGCGGGACGCCCACTTCCTCAGTACCGGGCCGTTCCCCTGGAATGCACTTCCCCCCATGCCGCCGGAGATCCTCGGGCCGGGCTTCTTCCCCGGCGGTGCGCCCGGGGCCGATCCGGTGGCCGGCCGAATCGGCGTGCAGGGACGGTTGCGCGGCCTCGACGGCAGCGAGACAGCCGCAGACCAAATTACCTGGGGTGAGTTCGTGGCCTTCGTCGACGGGCGCGTGGTGGGCGAGGACGAAGCGGAGCGTATCCGCGCGGCCAAACCCGCCGGATTCCCGTGCAAGGTCATCGAGGTCATGCCCCCCGATACCGCGGCCCGTAACCGGCACAGCGGCAGTGACGTCGACGGCCGATACGGTGAGGTCTTCGATACGGCCGTGGCCGTCGTCTACCGTCCCGACTTCCACGGGTTCGCCTCTGCAAAGACCGTCGACGACGCCATCCACCTCATGTCCGCCCTTGAATCGGCCCAGCTACGGGAGTCCGCATGACCACTCTTACCGACGACGACGCCGTCATCGTCTCCATCGCCCGTACCGCCATCGGCCGTGCCCGCAAGGGCGGTCTGGCCGATGTGCGCGGCGATGAACTCGCGCGCCAGGTCTTCGCCGGCGTCATCGACCGTGTACCTGGGTTGTCAATCGACGACGTCGACGACCTGATGCTCGGCACGGCGGCCCCCGACGGTGAACAGGGGTTCAACATGGCCCGCGTCGTGGCAACGCTGCTCAACTACGACACGCTGCCGGGCACAACCGTGAACCGCTTCTGCGCGTCCTCGATCCAAACCACCCGGATGGCCTTCCACGCCATTAAGGCCGGCGAAGGGGATGCGTTCCTTGTTGGAGGCACCGAGTCGACATCCCACGCGGCCCCGCCGGCCGGGGCGGGCAATGCCGCGTTCGACGCAGCTGCAGAACGCACGGCACAGGCGATGCTGTCGGGGGCGCCGTGGCATGACCCACGCGCCGACGGCGGGATGCCGGACGCCTATATCCAAATGGGTCACACGGCCGAGTATGTGGCGCGGCTGACCGGCGTCAGCCGCGCGGAGCAGGACGCATTTGCTGCACGCTCGCAGCGTCTGGCGGGGGAAGCGCAGGCCAGCGGCTACCTGGCGCGGGAGATCGTTCCCGTGGTGCGGTCGGACGGGTCGATCTTCGATCAGGATGACTCGCTCCGTCCGGGAACCACGGCGGAGGCCCTGGCCGAGCTTAAGCCCGTGTTCTCGCCCGTCGGAACGGTCACGGCCGGCAATGCCTGCCCGCTCAATGACGGTGCATCCGCCGCAGTGGTCGTCTCCGGGCGGTATGCGAAGGCGCACGGTCTGCAGCCACTGGCACGCATCGTCTCTACCGCTGTCTCGGGTCTGTCGCCGGAGATCATGGGGCTCGGACCAGTGGAATCGTCGCGGCGGGCGCTTCGTCGGGCCGGCCTGACCATCGCTGACCTCGACCTGATCGAGATCAATGAGGCATTCGCCGTCCAGGTCGTTGCTTCTGCGAGGGAGCTCGGGATCGACGTGGACCGTCAGCTCAACACGCACGGCGGGGCGATCGCCATCGGGCATCCGTTCGGTGCGACCGGTACCCGCCTCATCGGTACGCTGATCAACGGCCTGTCGACTGAGGACAAGACGCTTGGCATGGCCACGCTGTGCGTGGGCGGCGGGCAGGGAATGGCAATCGTGCTGGAACGCCTCAGCTGATCGGCAGAACGGAAAGCGGCCGGGTGAATTGTTCACCCGGCCGCTTTTTGGTGTTCCTGCGTGGCTAGAACTCGTCCTCGTCGACGAACGTGGCATAGGGCTCGGGCGCGTGCACGAGTTCCTTGGGATCCCACGACGGGGTGTACTCGACCTGGAATCGCGGAGCGCTGTCCGGTCCGCCGTTGCCGATCGGGGCGGGGGGACGGGGGAGGCTGCCGTCCGTGAAGCTCTTGTAGTAGTCGGCCACGAACGTGAGGGAGTTCCGGTACTTCCAGATCTTCCAGGCGCCGTCCTCCTTGCGGAAGACCAGATGGTAGCGACCCCAGTACCAGAACCCGTGGAGGGGATTGCCCTCAACCCAACCGAGGTGGTGCGCCTCGGCGCCCGGCGTGATCCACGCTGCCTTCGCCGTTTCGAGGTCATCGGCAACCTCAATGACGGGCGTGGACAAGAGGTGCTCGACGTACTCACCGCTGAGGTCGCGGGGCGGCAGGCCCTCATCGAGAGCGCCGACGAAGCAGCGCTGCGCGGCGTCGGAACCGGTGTAGCGGCCGAAGGGGAGCTCGATCACGGTGTCGGGCCGTGTGCTGAAGTAGGGCACAATCGGCTCGTTCGCGTACGCGGAGTGGAGGAATTCAATCCTTCCCATGATGTTCGAGATCTCGATGTAGGCCTCGGTTCGGGAAATCCGGCGTTCAAGTGCAGCAATGTCGGTCATGCGGTCTTCCTTTTCAGTTGGTGGAGGTCGGTCGGATCGACTTAGAACATGGGCTCGGCGTAGTCGCCGATGCCAACACCGAGCAGCGCTCCGCCGGCAACCGATGCCATGGTCTCGAAGTCGACTGCGGCGTGGTTGCGCATGACCTGCGTGTCGCGGACGATCCGTTCCAGAGGGTCCCCGGTGCGGAAGATGGAGGCGCCGGCTGCCCGTACTACTAGGTCGATGGCCTGGAAAGCTTTCTGCCCGGATCCGGTTAGCCCCAGATTGATGCGGGCGCGATCTGCGAGCGTCGCGGGACCGGTCGAGTGCCTGCCGTAAACCCGGTCAGTGTGCGCAAGTGCGTCGTGCAACTGGAGACCCGCGACCTGTACGAGGTCCCATGCCTTGCCGTAGGTCTGGCGGGTGATCGGTTCGTCGATCTGCTTCTGCCGCGTCTGCATCCGGACCCGCTTACCGAGACCGGCCGCGAACAGCTCGAGGGCTGCGTCTGCGGTGCCGATCGCGACGGCGGAATGGATGAGGTTGAGCGTGCGGTTCATGGGGTAGCCGATGAGCGGGTATTCAGTCAGTGCCGCACCCTCGTTGTGCTCCGACGAGTACTTGGGGAAGGGAACCGTGCGGTGGCGGGGAACGAAGAGTCCCTCTACCTTGATGTCGTTGGAGCCCGTCGCCTTCATTCCGGGGACGTGCCAGGTGTCGACAATCTCGGTCTCACTGACGGGTACCACAACGCTGAGAGGGCCATCGGGGGACATTGCACTGAGCGCGGCCCACTCGGCGTGCAGAACACCGGAACCGAAGCGCCAGGTGCCGGAGAGGTTATATCCGCCCTCCACAGGGGTTGCGGCTCCGGGCGGGCCCGCAGCTGCGACGGTCAGGCCGTACGGTTTTTCCGCGAAGAACTCGCCCTGTGCCTCGGCGCCGTAGCGATAGAGGAGGGTTGAGTGCGAGATGAGGAATGCGGCGATCCAGCCAGCAGAGGCGTCACCCCGCGAGAGGACGCGGACGAGGTCGGCGAACTCGCTGAGGCCGAGTGCGGAGCCTCCATGTTCGGCGGGCACCATCGCTGTGAAGAACCCGGCTGATTTGTAATCTTCGATGGTCTCATCGGGCTGCCGTCGGAGGTTTTCGGCCTCGGATGCGCGCTCCCGCAACAGCGGGACCAGCTTTTCCGCGCGGGCGATGAGCTCGCTTGCTGTGGGGGCGGTCGTTGTCGTCATCGACATCGGTATACCTCTCGTGGGTGACGTGATAACCGGAACTATACTGTACGTACCAGTTCAGTAGTGCACAATCATCGGCTGGCACTGAGTGTTGGGCATTGATCTTCGTCCAGCGGCATACCGAGCAGGCGGGACCTCCCGCCGGATTTCCCGGCTCCAGGCGATGGGCGTGGTCCCTGTGGATGCGCGGCAGCGGTGGCGGAGCGCCTCAAACCCCGACCGGGCTTAGCCCCGAATCGCGTTTACTGAGCAGATAACGGGCTCATCGGCGCCGGGTAAGCCCGTCATCTGCTCACTAGATTCCGGGTAGCCCGGTTATCTGCTCAGTAGATTCCGGGTAAGCCCGTCATCTGCTCACTAGATTCCGGTCCGGACGTTACCGGCGAGGGGGCATCTGCTGCACTATGAACTGCCCAGGAGCCCTCGATTCCGGCAGAGCGTCCAGCCCGTGGTGCAGCTGTTGCTGCTGGGACAACGGCAGTCGCAACAGTCACAGCGGGTGGGAAAACCTGCTCAAGCTGGCCCGAAGTCGCCACCTTCTGTACAGCAAATGCGCTCTGGAGGCCTCCTAGACGGCATCAGCTGTACAGAAGGCGGAGGCAGAAGCCCGCCAGACGGCATCAGTTGTACAGAAGGCGGGGACAGGGGCCCGCCAGGCAGCATCAGCTGTACAGAAGGCGGGGCCGGTCCGCGATAGCACTCCGCAAGACAGCATCAGCTGTACAGAAGGCGGAGGCAGAGGCCTCCCAGGCAGCAGCATCAGCTGTACAGAAGGCGACAGCCCCGAAAGCCCACCCCGGAACACCCCGCCAGCACCCCGGCAAAGCTGCAGGCAAACCGCGCGCCGGACCGTTCCGAAAGCATCACGTTGTTCCGGTTGGGGCCATTTCGGCGCTTAATGTGAAGGAGGTAACGGTAAGGTTGCTTGGTAGTTTTCGCCCGGATACCAAACCCCGGACACCAAACCCCGGGCGGCGACAAGAAGCATACGTAACCAGAGTTAAGAGGTCTTGATGTGTGGGAATTCGTAGCGGACCGGTATCAGCAGATCCTGTTCGCCGGATGGCAGCACTTCAGCCTAGTGATCCAGTGCCTGGTCCTGGCCACGGTCATTGCCGTGGTCATCGCGGCCTTGGTGTACCGCAGCAAAACCCTCAGCGGAGTGGCCAACGGCGTCTCCGCGGTCGGACTGACGCTGCCGTCCTTCGCCCTGATCGGCCTGCTGATCGCCCCCTTCGGGTTCGGCGCCGTGCCGGCAGTGATCGTGGTGGCCTTCTACGCCACCCTGCCCATCCTGCGTAACGCCGTGGTGGGACTGGCCGGGATTTCCCCGACCGTCGTCGAATCCGCCCGCGGCGTCGGCATGGGCCGGATGCGCACGCTGCTGCGCATTGAACTGCCGCTTGCCTGGCCGGTCATCCTGGCCGGTGTCCGGGTGTCCGCCCAGATGGTGATGGGTATTGCCGCCATTGCGGCCTACGCCCTCGGCCCGGGGCTGGGCGGCTTCATCTTCACCGGCCTGTCCCGCCTGGGCGGCGCCAACTCCCTCGAGTCCGTGGTGGTCGGCGTCGTCGGCGTCATCCTGCTGGCCCTGATCCTTGACCTTCTCCTGGTCGGCCTCGGCCGGCTCACAACCCCGCGAGGTATCCGTGTCTGAGACTGTTTCCCCCTCCACCGGCGCACAAGCCACCGCCACCGGCATCCTGCTCGAAGACGTGACCAAGCGCTACCCCGGGCAGGACAAACCGGCGGTCGGCGGATTGACCATGGAAATCCCGCGGGGCAGCATCGTGATGCTGGTCGGCCCGTCGGGCTGCGGCAAAACCACCACGCTGAAAATGATCAACCGGCTCATCGAGCCCACCAGCGGGCGGATCATCCTCGACGGCGAAGACGTCACCGGGATCGACGGCGACCAGCTGCGCCGCGGCATCGGCTACGTCATCCAGGCCGGCGGCCTCTTTCCGCACATGACCGTGGCGGCGAACATCGCCGTCGTGCCCAAGATGCTCAACTGGGACAAGGACCGCATCCAGGCCCGGGTGGACGAACTGCTCGAACTCGTCTCCCTGGACCCGGCCCTCTACCGGGACCGCTACCCGAAGGAGCTTTCCGGCGGGCAGCAGCAGCGCGTGGGGGTGGCCCGTGCGCTGGCCGCCGATCCGCCCGTGCTGCTGATGGATGAACCGTTCGGCGCCGTGGACCCCATCACCCGCCAGCGACTGCAGGACGAACTGCTGCACATCCAGTCCGAACTGCACAAAACCATCGTCTGCGTGACCCATGACTTCGACGAAGCGGTGAAGCTGGGGGACTGGATCGCCATCTTCGATGAGGGCGCCCAGCTGGTGCAGTATGACTCCCCGGAACGCATCCTGGCCAACCCCGCCAACGAGTTCGTGGAAAACTTCATCGGCTCCGGCGCCGGCCTGAAACAGCTCACCCTCACCCGGGTGAACGAGGTGGAGCTGACGAGGCCGATCACGGCGGACATCGGCGGCCTGGCCAGCGATACCCTTTCCCGGTTGCAGGGCGCCGGCGAGCAGAACGCCGTGGTCCTGGACGAACGCGAACGGCCCATCCAGTGGCTCTCCCGCCGTCAGCTCAGCCGGCTGGACCGGCACACCGACATCGTTGATCCCAAGCTTCCGGTGATCAGCGAGCAGTCCACGCTCAACGACGCCCTGGACACCATGCTGGTCTCCAGCACCGGCGCCGCGCTTGTCACGGGACCCCGCGACAGATTCCTCGGAACGGTCACCGTCCAGACCGTGATGGAGGCGATCACGGCAGCGAACGACGCCGCGCAGCTGGGTTCCTCCAGCGCACCGGTGGGCATTAACAGCGGTGGCATCCAGCGCGGCAACGGGACCGAAGCCCAGGCCCCCGTGAAGGATGACGCCGGTGCTGCCGCCGGCCAGGGCACCCGATGACCGCCGTCCCCACGGCCGCCCAGGCCCGGGCCGAAGCGGAAACCGGTGCCGGCCCGACGTCGTGGCGCCCGCTGCTGCTGCAGCTGGCAGGTATCGCGGTGGCCTTCGGGCTGCTGATGCTCTGGCTGACCACCGCCGAGCTCAGCGTCACCGAGCGCACCACCCTGGACCCCGCAGCCCTCTGGGACTACACCGTGCAGCACCTGCTGCTCACCGGCATATCCGCAGTGATTGTGCTGGTGGTCGCCATTCCGCTGGGTGTCCTGCTGACGCGTGGACGGATGCGCCGCTTCACCGGACCGATCATGGCGGTGGCCAACATCGGCCAGGCCGCGCCTGCCATCGGGCTGCTGGTGCTGCTGGCCTTCTGGGTCGGCTTCGGCTTCTGGGCCGCCATCGGCGCCCTGGTGGTCTACGCCCTGCTGCCGGTCATGCGGAACACCATGGTGGGCCTGCAGCAGGTGGACCCGCGCATCGTGGAGGCCGGCCGCGGCGTCGGCATGAGCAACGCCCAGGTGCTGTTCCGGCTGGAGCTGCCGCTTGCGGTACCGGTGATGCTCTCCGGTGTCCGGACCGCCCTGGTGCTCCTGGTCGGCACGGCCACCCTGGCCACCTTCGTCAACGGCGGAGGGCTGGGCATCCTCATCACCACCGGCGTGAACCTGAACCTGACCACCGTGCTGGTTGCCGGTGCCCTGCTGGTGGCGCTGCTGGCCCTGGTGGTCGACTGGATCGGCCGCCTGGTCGAGCACATCGCCCGGCCGAAGGGACTCTGATGAAAAAGCAGCCGAACATCCGGATCCGTCTGGCCGCCACCGGTGCCGCCGCCGTCGGACTGTTGCTTTCGGGCTGCGGACTGCAGCCTGCCGCCTCCTACGTGCCGGAGGCGGACCCCGGGCTGATCCAGCCGGTCGAGGGACTGCCCGACGACGCGAAACTCACCGTCACCAGCAAGAACTTCACCGAACAGCTCATCCTGGGCAAGATCGCCGTGCTGGCCACCAAGGTAGCCGGTTTCGATGTCACCGACCTGACCAACGTGCCCGGCAGCCAGCCGGCGCGGGAGCTACTGCTGTCCGGGCAGGCAGGCATGACCTGGGAATACACCGGCACCGGGTGGATCGCCTACCTGGGCCAGAGTGAAGGCATTCCCGACAAGCAGGAACAGTGGCAGGCCGTGCATGACGCCGACCTGGCCAACGGCGTCACCTGGGGGGATCCGGCGCCGCTGAACAACACCTACGCCTTCGCCATCCGCAGTGAAGCCGCCGAGAAGCTGGGGGTGGACAGCATCTCCGACATCGCTGCCCTGCCGGTGGGGGAACGCACCTTTTGCCTGGAGGCGGAATTCAACTCCCGCCCTGACGGCATGAACCCGATGCTGGAGAAGTACGGCATCCCGCGCGGGTCCCCGAACGGCGTGCCGGACGCCAACGTGGGGATCTATGACACGGGTGCCGTGTATTCGGCCACCGACGCCGGGGAGTGCAACTTCGGCGAGGTCTTTGCCACGGACGGGCGGATCGATTCGCTCGAACTGACCGTGCTCGAGGACGACCTCGCCTACTTCCCCGCCTACAACGCGGCCCCGGTCTTCAACACGGAGGCACTGGAGGAGTATCCCGAGCTGGTGGACATCTTCGCGCAGGTATCTCCGTTGCTTACCGACGAGGAACTGCGCAAGATGAACCTTGCCGTGGATGTCAACGGCCAGGAACCCGCCGACGTCGCGTTCGACTGGATGGTTGAGAAGGGCCTGATCACCGCTCCCGAGTGAGGTGGACACCGTGCAGCTGCCAGCCATCCTCGACGCCGGCCGTGTCGACGACGCCGCCGACCTGCTGCGCCGCTACTACACGCAGAAGCTGACCTCGGGGCACGTGCGGACCGGGGCACGGTTCGACACCTGGGCCGGCGGCGGGGACTCCCCGGGGGCTGCCAACCGGATCACCGCCGATGATTTGGTGGCGCTGGCGCTCCTGGGGGAGGACGTCAAGGGCCCGGCGGTGGTGGGCCTGCTCGAAACCAAGGCGCCGGAGATCGGCGAGCTGCTGGAACTGATCCCGGTCACCCTGGAACTGGCGGATGTCACCGGCGTCGAATACTTTCACGTGCTCGGTAAGGAAAGCCCGGCGTGGCTGCTCTGGGACATTTTCCGCGGTTACCGGGGTGGCCAGTGGAGGATGGGCGCCTCGAAAACCAGCAAGCTGCTGGCCCGCAAGCGGCCGAAACTGATTCCGATCTGGGATCCCCTGGTGGCCCGCAGCATCGGGGCGGGCAGCTCCCTCACACAGTGGGAGGAATGGCATGCACTGCTGACCGCCAATGACCGGGAACTGGTCCGGTGCCTGGACGCCGTCCAGGACCGGGCGGCACTGCCGGCGCGGGTGTCCACCCTGCGCGCCATGGACGTGGTGCTGTGGATGGACGCGAAGCGGCGCGGTTTCCGGTCCGCGCCGGGCGACGGCGACTGAGCCTGAAGGAGCAGGGCGCGGACTTCACGGAGGGCGGCGGGGAGAAGACAGCTCCCGCCGTAAATTCAGGGGTAGGGTGCTTGAAGCAAATCAACTGGCCTGGGGGCTTTAGTAATGCAAGCAGAGATTGATCCGGCCGAGCCGCGGAAAGCGAATCGACGCGGCAGGCGGAAGGGCACGGCTAAGGAGCATCCGGCGACCAACCTGATGATCGGCGCTTTTCTCCTGATCGTGGGAATCGTTTTCGGAGTCATTGACCTTGGGGACGCACGGGAGGACCACCGTCTGATGGCCGACGGGGTGCGCACCCAGGGCGTCGTCACGGAGGTGGACTTCGAGCGGATGCGCAAGAGGAGCATGCGGAAAGTCATCTCCGTTGCGTACGACGTTGAAAGCGGACGCACCCATTCCACGAGTTATAGCGAGCGGTACCGCCGCAAGAAGGAAGGATCCACTTCAGACGTCTACTGGGAGATGGTCGGCAGCAAAGTGCCGCTTTTCTACGACCCTGCCCATCCCGGCAAAGCCGTTGTAGAGGGCGACGAACGCTCATTTTCCGGAGCGTCACTGCGCGGAGGGGGCGCTGTACTAATGAGCACCATGTTCCTGGTCCCGGCGATACGGGGCTTTAGGAAAAAACGAAAGGCAGCAGCATCAGAAAGTACTCCTGCAGCAGCCGAGGAAGCCGCCACTAGTTCCGGTACGTAAACACGGTCAGCCCGCCGGTGGCGAAATGGGGAATGTCAGCGTTGGCCGCCTGCCCCTCGGCCGTGGTCAGGGCCTCCTGCATGGCCGGCTCATCGTCGAAATCGGCTTCAAACAGCGCGAAATACGGCGGTGTACCCGCGGATGAGCCCAGCTCCTGCGAGGCCCGGAGCGCGCGGATCCCGGGAATGTTGCGCACGAGCGGCAGGTGCACGCTGCGGTAGTGCCGGCGGAAGGCGCCGGGATCCCGGGGATGGCCGAACAGGACAACGAGGGTGTGCATGCCGGACAACGTAGCGCGGCAGGCCACGGCGAAACAGGGTGCTGCGGTCCGGTGCCGGTTAAGGACACGTGCATCCGCACCGGGCTAGAGTCCTCAGTACGCCGGAGGCATCCATCCCGCAGACCCGCAACGAAGAGGAACCGCCATGTCGCTTTTCACCAGTCCCGCCGCCTCAACGCCGACGCCGGGGCTTCCGGACACCATGCGCGTCTCGGTCCTGCGCGTCCCGGCCGGCAGCATCGGCAACATCGAAAATGCAGACAATCCCGTTCCCACCCAGCTGTCCGTCGACGAACGCCCGCTTCCGCAGCTGGAACCGAACGAGGTGCTGGTCCGGGTGGCCGCCGTCGGCGTGTGCGGCAGCGACGTGCATTATTTCCGGCATGGACGGATCGGGCAGTTCGTGGTGGAGGAACCGCTGGTGCTCGGGCACGAAGCGTCGGGGACCATTGCCGCCGTCGGCGCCGCCGTGGATCCGGCCCGGATCGGCCAGCGGGTATCCATCGAGCCGCAGAAACCCTGCCGCCGCTGCGAGCAGTGCAAGCAGGGCCGCTACAACCTCTGCCCGGACATGGCCTTCTATGCCACCCCGCCGGTCGACGGCGCGTTCGCCGAATACGTGGCGATCGAGTCCGATTTCGCCCACGCCGTCCCCGACACCGTCTCCGACGAGGCCGCTGCCCTGCTGGAACCGCTGTCGGTGGGCATCTGGGCCTGCCGGAAGGCCGGCATCGGACCCGGCCAGCGGGTGCTGGTAGCCGGTGCCGGTCCCATCGGGGTCATCATTGCCCAGGTGGCCCGGGCCTTCGGGGCCAGTGCCGTCTACATCAGCGACATCGCGCAGGATCGGCTGGACTTCGCGGCCCGGCACGGAGCCACCCACACCCTGCACGCCTCCCATCCGGTGGACGGGCTGGGAGTGGATGCGTTCATCGACGCCTCCGGTGCGCCCCGTGCCGTCCGCGCCGGCATCCGGGCGGTGGCACCGGGCGGCCGGGCCGTGCTGGTGGGCATGGGCGCCGAGGACGTCGAACTGCCGGTCGGAGTCATTCAGAACCGGGAAATCTGGCTCACCGGCGTCTTCCGCTACGCCAACACCTGGCCGACGGCCATTGCGCTGGCCGCCGAGGGCAAGGTGGATCTGGACGTGCTGGTCACCCATCAGTTCGGGCTCGGCCAGGTGCAGGAGGCGCTCGACGCCGGGCAGGAGCCGGGCGCGCTCAAGGCCATGGTCCAGCCGTGGCGCTGACGGGGCAGCGGTGTAGCGGTTCGGACCGGTGCCCGCTGAAGAAAGTCCCGCGTCGCAACTAGACACTATGTTACTGAGCGGTAATATAGCGGCCATGCACCTGATACTGCGCACCATCCTGACTCTCTTCCGCGCCCGACGCCGGCCCAAGCTTGGTTTCTTCGAGACCTCCTCCGTGCCCATGAAGGTCCTGGTCACGGACATCGACTTTGCCATGCACCTGAACAACGGCATGTACTTCTCGCTGATGGACCTGGGCCGCTTTGACCTGCTGGTCCGCAGCGGCGTCTGGGACATCATGAAAAAGCGCGGCTGGAGCCCGGTGGCGAACAACGAAACCATCAGCTTCCGCAAGTCCCTGCAGCTGCACCAGCAGTACAGCATTGAAACCCGGGTCATCGGCTTCGATGAACGCGCCATCTACATTGAGCAGCGCATGGTGGCGGACGGCGAGATCTATGCCAGCGCCGTCATCTGCACCCGCCTGGTGTCCAAGAAGGGCCCGGTGAGCAACGAGGAGATCTTCGAGGCCGTAGGTGCCGTCCCGCCGTCGGACCTGGAACTGCCGGAGTGGATCAGCGAGTGGCGTGCCGCCGTCGCGCTGCCGAGCACCCGCCGTCCCGCCCCGCACACCTGGGCCTAGGCGAACTTTCCGTCCCGGCACCCGGGACCGTTGACACCCCCGGATAGCGGGCCGAACCTAGAAGCAGGGGGACCTAGGAACGGGGTGCTCGGTGAAGCTGACGGTCAACACTTTCCTGACGTTGAACGGCGTGATGCAGGCTCCGGGCAGCAACGAGGAGGACCCGTCCGGCGGTTTCACCGGAGGCGGCTGGCTGGCCCCGCATGCGGATCCGGACCTGGAGCAGATTGTCACCCAGTGGTACGCCATGGCGGATGCGCTGCTGCTGGGACGCAACACGTACGACATGATGCAGCCCTACTGGGAGGCGGTGACCGATCCCGGGGACTTTCTCGCCACAGTACTGAACGGACTGCCGAAGTATCTGGTCTCCGCCACTATGCCGACGGTGCCCTGGCACAATACGCGGCTGCTGCAGGGGGACCTGGTGGCCGGCGTCGAACGGTTGAAGTCCCGGCGCAGCGGCGAGGTCCAGGTGCACGGAAGCTACCAGCTGGTCCAGGCCCTGGCGGCCGCCGGGCTGGTGGACGCCTACCGCCTGCTGATCTTTCCGGTGGTGGTGGGCCAGGGCAAGCGGCTGTTCGAAGACATCCGTGAGGCCGCCTCCTACAGTGTGTCCCAGCCGCAGACCACGCGGTCCGGAGCCATCTCCGTGACGCTGCACCCCGCGGCGCTGCCGGCCGGCACGGGATCCGACGCCGGCTCCGGAATGTCCGTCTGAGGGCGTGCAGTCAGACCCGAATAAGGAAGAAAGTTTCCGCTCTGCGATAAAGTGGGGCAAATTGTCGGGGAGGGTCAACTATGGCTGAACGTGCCGCCGGATCCGGCGTGCAGTCCGTGGAACGCGTCTTTGAACTGCTGGAACTGATTGCCGACGCCGGCGGGGCGGTCACGCTGAGCGAACTCGCCGCCTCCACGGCCCTGCCCCTGCCCACCATTCACCGGCTGCTGCGCACGCTCGTGGGCCTGGGCTACGCCCGGCAGCTGCCCAACCGGCGTTACGCCCTCGGGCCGAAGCTGATCCGGCTCGGCGAAGGCGCCAACCTGCAGCTGGGTGCGCTGGCCATGCCGCAGCTCAAAGGCCTCGTGGACGATCTGGGGGAGACCTCCAACATGGCCGTGCTCGACGCCGACATGGTGGTCTATGTTGCCCAGGTCCCGTCACGGCATTCCATGCGGATGTTCACTGAAGTGGGCCGCCGGGCGCATACCCATGACACCGGCGTCGGCAAGGCGATCCTCGCGCAGCTGCCGGATGAACAGGTCCGCGGCATCGTAGGCAGGGCGGGGATGCCCACGCCCACCGGGCACAGCCTGGGCAGCGTCGAGGCGCTCCTGGCGGACCTGGCGCGCATCCGGGAACGCGGTTACGCCGTGGACGAGCAGGAACAGGAACTCGGGGTGCGCTGCTTCGCCATGACCGTTCCCAACGCGCCCACGCCCTCGGCGGTGTCCGTCTCCGGTCCGGTCTCGCGCGTGGACGAGGGCTTCGCGGACCGGGCGGTGCCGCTGCTGCGCGAGGCCGTGAAAAAGATCTCCGTCGAGCTGAACGGGTAGGGCCGTCCCCGGGACTTTTCCCGGGCACGGAAAAGGGCAGGTGCCGCGGTTGCGGTACCTGCCCTTTTCTTAGTGATGCGAGGTGATGCGGTGCGCTCTAGCTGTGTGCTGCCCGGACCCTAGTGCTGGGTGCCGCGGCGGGTGCTGGCGATCAGCATGCCGATCGGAACCAGCAGCAGCAGCAGCGGGATGAGCACGGCCAGGATCTTCGGGGAGGTGAAGATTTCGCCCGGGGTCAGCGCCGTGGTGCTGGCCTGCATGGTGTCTGCACCTTCGGAGATCTTGCCGTTGCCGTCGGCCAGGGTCTTGCTGCCTTCGGCCAGTTCGGTATTGCCGTCGGCCAGCTTCTCGGCGCCTTCCTTCAGGTCGCTCGTGCCGGCAGTCAGCGTCTTGCCGCCTTCGTCGAGCTTCACCACGCCCTCGTCCAGGGACTCGGTGCCGGTGACCAGGCGGCTGGTGCCGTCGGAGAGGCTGATGGTGCCGTCGTAGATCTTGTAGTTGCCGTCGGCCAGCGTGTAAGCGCCGGTTTCCAGGGTGTCCAGGCCGGTGGCGAGGGTTCCTGCGCCGGTGGCGAGTTGGCCGTTGCCGTCGGCCAGCGTGCCTGCACCGGCGCGGAGTGTCTGCACGCCTGCGGAGAGCTTGTCGACGCCGGCCTTGACCTTGCCTGCACCACCCGCAACCTGGTAAGCACCCTTGTTCAGGTCGGCGGAGCCGGCCTTCAACTTCTGGGTACCCGCGTAGAGCTTCGTCGTTCCGGGAACCAGACCGGGTTCCAGCTCGGTGCGCTTGCCTTCGTCGATTCCTATCTTGACCTGGGTGATTCCTGCATTCACCTTTTCTGCACCCGCGGCCAGAGCAGGAGCTCCCTGCGCCAGCAGGTCGAGTCCCCCGGCGAAGGCAGGAGCTCCGGCGACGCTTCCGATTTGTGTCGCGCCTTGGGTGAACTCGGTGAACTTCGCGGCGACGTCGGGCGAATACAAAGCAGTTGCACCCTCAAAGCCCGCCTTGGCCGTCGCGGTGTTGATGGCCGCTTGGTCAGCCGTACCCTGTATTGCGGCAAGGCGGTCGGCAATCTGCTGAGTAGTGAGCGTGCCTGCCGCAATGTCGGCGCGAAGGCGGGAGATATCGCCCGATGTCGCCTTGGCAGCATCGGCTGCCGGTGCTGCTGCTCCGGCGAAGGTCTTCACGCCGCCTTGGAAGGCTTGGACAGAGCCCGCAACGGTCGGAGCGCTGGCAGCGAGCTTATTGGCACCGCTGACGAGAGTTGGCCTGAGAGTAGCAAGCTGCTGGATTCCGTTATTCAGGTTGGTGGCACCCTCTGCGAGTGCCGGCGCTGCATCCTTGGCTGCCAGCTGATTCACGCCGGCTTGGAGAACCAATGCGCCGTTCTTGAGCCGAAGGGCGCCGGCGTCGAGTTCGTCAACGCCCACTACAGCCTCGTCGGTGCCCTTAGCCAACTGCTGTGCGCCAGCTGCCAGGAATGGAACGCCCGTCTTCGGGTCATTCAGCTGGGCCATGCCTGCTGCCAATTCACCGGCGCCGGCATTGAGCCGGTTGGCGCCGTCGGCAGCGCTGTAGGCACCGGCGGCCAGCGTACCGGCACCGGTACGGGCATTCGTGGCACCGACAGCAAGCTTGTTGGCACCGGTGTTGGCGGCCTCTGCGCCGGTGAGAAGCTGGACGGCTCCTTCATCCAGCGTGGTGGCGCCTTCCTTCAGGGTGGTCACGCCGGCCTTGGCGGAGCCGATTCCGTTGGCTAGGGTGTTGGCGCCGGTGTCGACCTTCTTGGCGCCGTCGGAGAGGTCATTGGCGCCGGTCTGTGCCTTTTCGGCGCCGGCCTTCAGGTCTCCCGCCCCGGTGGAGGCGCGCTCGGCGCCGTCGCTCAGTTCCGATGCCCCGCTGGCAACCTTGCCCGTGAAGAGCACGAAGAAGGCAAGGAGGAGGACCAGGAACAACGCCAAAAGTACGGTTAAAAGTGTGTGTGGGCGGCTGGAGGCGCGCCCGGACGTGGAACTCGTCATTGAATATCCTTCTTCTGCTTCTTACGGATGAGACTGACTAAGCGGCGAGTAACAGGCCTGTGGGCGTTACCTTCGCGGATGCAAGTGACCCGGAACCGTCGCAACAACGAGACGCATCCGGGCGGAACCAGTGTGATGTCTGTTACATCTAAGCTACCCGTGAGTAACAAAGCAAGGCTTTTTCCAAATTAGTTACCGACCGGTAGGTTGCGCGGTATGTTTTGCTGCCCTAGCGAAACTGCGTGTCGGACCGTGGTAACCCAGTTCACGACCGGCATCGTTAAGAGCAGACAAGTTTTGCGTTACTTAAATAGGGAGTCTGTATGAGCTGGCTGGACCGCGAACGAACCATCGCCCCGCCCGGATTTAATCGATGGCTGATCCCGCCGGCTGCACTGGCCGTGCACCTGTGCATCGGCCAGGTGTACGCCACCAGCGTCTACAAGACGGCGCTGGTGAATTACTTCGATGCGAGCCTCACCCAGATCGGCATCATTTTCTCCATCGCCATCGTGATGCTGGGCCTCTCCGCCGCCGTGATGGGCACCTGGGTGGACGCCAACGGACCCCGCAAGGCGATGTTCGTCTCCGCCATGTTCTGGGTGGGCGGATTCCTGATCGGTGCCCTGGGCATCTTCACCGGACAGCTCTGGCTGCTGTACCTGGGCTACGGCTTCATCGGCGGAATCGGCCTGGGCATCGGCTATATTTCTCCGGTCTCCACCCTGATCAAATGGTTCCCGGACCGGCCCGGACTTGCCACCGGCATGGCCATCATGGGCTTCGGCGGCGGCGCGCTGATCGCCAGCCCGGTGTCCTCGGCCCTCCTGAGTTTCTTTGACCCGGATTCCGGCACCGAGGGCTGGGTGGCCAGCGGCGACGCCGTCGGCAAGCTGTTCCTCACCCTTGCCGCGCTCTACCTGGTGTACATGCTCTACGGGGCATGGAGCATCCGGGTGCCCGCGGCGGACTGGAAACCCGAGGGCTTCGACCCCTCCACGGTCAAGGCCAAGTCCATGGTCACCACCAACCACGTCTCCGCGGCCAACGCCATCAAGACAAAGCAGTTCTGGCTGGTCTGGGTTGTGCTCTTCTGCAACGTCACCGCCGGCATCGGCATCCTGGAACAGGCTGCCCCGATGATCCAGGACTTCTTCCGCCAGCCCGACGGCGTCTCCCTGGTTTCCGCCGCAGTTGCAGGTGGGTTCGTGGGCCTGCTTTCCATTGGAAACATGGGCGGGCGTTTTGTCTGGTCCGCAACATCGGACGTGGTGGGCCGCAAACGCATCTACATGGTCTACCTCGGCCTCGGTGCCGCCTTGTACATCCTGCTGTCCCTCTTCGGCGGCGGTTCCACCTTCCTCTACGTGGCGCTGGCGTTCATCATCCTCTCCTTCTACGGTGGAGGATTCGCTACGGCCCCGGCCTACCTGCGGGATCTCTTCGGCACGTACCAGGTCGGAGCAATCCACGGCCGGCTGCTCACCGCCTGGTCTGCCGCCGGCATCGCCGGTCCGCTGATCGTCAATTCATTCCTTGATTCCCAGGGCACCCCCGGGGAACTCACTGCCGCGGCGTACCAGCCCGCGCTTCTGACCATGGTGGCGCTGCTGGTGGTGGGCTTCGTCGCCAACCTGCTGGTGACACCGGTGGCGTCCAAATACCACGAACCGCAATCCGCGAAGCCGGCCACGGCCCAGGCGGGACAAGGAGACCACTCATGACGAAGGCAAAGTTGACGGTTAGCTGGCTGCTGGTGGGCGTTCCGCTCGCCTACGGAGTCTTCCAGACCCTGACCCGGGCCGCTGCGCTCTTCGGCTGAACCGGTCTGAGCGGACTGCACGGATGAGCACGTCCGGCAGCTGGGACGAAATCCCTGTTCTGCCGCAGGAACAGCCGGTAGACGGATACACGCAGCTTCCGTTTACCGGCTGGTTCCTGACGATGGGCTGGGCGGCGGGACCGGAACACACCTGCCGCAGGCTCGGCACCCTCAACGAAACCCTGCAGTCGCAGGAGGTCCTGACTGCCGAGGACCAGGAATGGATCTACGAACTCACCAACGCCTATCTGGCGGGGGCGGGAATCCCTCCGATTCCGCCCGGATACGTCTGGTTCCTGGCCAGACCGACGGGAATCAGCTCGGACGAGGCCTTCTGGCAGCGGCTGAACGAACTTATCAATGAGGTGGGAGGCATACCCCACTTCGACGGCCCCGCCTACATAACGGGTGCCTATCCGGTCATCGCGGAAGCGGTCCGCCGGCTCTACGAAGACTGATGGGCGGCCTTCTTGGCGTCCTTCGAATCCATCACCTGGTCCATGACGAGGGAATGGAGTGCCATCGCCATTGCCATGACGCGACGGGGACGGGCCACCCCGCGCCGAACCAGCCACATTTCGACAGCCTCATCCAGCACCAGGGTCAGTGCCGTGATCCCGCTGACGGTTACCCCCATCAGTGCAGCCAGACCCGTCATCGCAATTTCCGGCCTCCGCGTCTGGGACTCGGCCGTGCGCGCGGCAACGTAGGAAGGCACGGTTGCGGAATCACCCCCGGCCCCGGCCGTGAACGGGGTGACGAGGTCAACGGTTCCGGCAGCAGCCAGCTCCCTGCCTTTTCGTCTGCCTTTTCGGAGTACCAGCGCGACGCCGGTGCCCACGGCTGCGCCGGAACCAAGGACGTAGGCGCGGCGGACCCTCGGGGACCAGTCGGCCGGCCGGGACAGGGTGAAACCGCCGACGGCAGCGGCGAGCGCGAGGGAGAGCGGAAGATTCTTCATGGCCCATACCGTACCTGCCGTTAAGGGGCTGTGGAACTTAGGCACGGGTGCAACGCTTAAAGGGCAAAGTCCATCCACCCGTGCCGTGGATCCGCGCCGGTGCGGAGAGCAGGAGCATGCCATGAAGGCCCTTCAATACCGCACCATCGGCCAGCCGCCCGAAGTCGTGGAGATCGACACCCCCGAACCCGGACCCGGGCAGGTGCGCCTGAAGGTGACGGCTGCCGGTGTCTGCCACTCCGACGAATTCATCATGAGCCTGCCGGAGAACGAGTACATTTACGGGCTGCCCCTGACACTCGGGCACGAGGGCGCCGGCGTGGTGGACCGGGTGGGTGACGGCGTGCAGTACATCGAAGAAGGTACGTCCATGGCCGTCTACGGGCCCTGGGGCTGCGGGCTTTGCTATGAGTGTTCCAGCGGCCGGGAAAACTACTGCCGCAACGCCGCGAAATTCGGCATTGTTCCGCCCGGGCTCGGTGCGCCGGGGGCCATGGCTGAATACCTGATTGTGGACAGCCCCCGGCATCTGCTCCCGCTCGGGGACCTGGATCCGGTGCAGAACGTGTCCCTGACCGACGCCGGGCTCACCCCGTACCACGCGATCAAAGGCTCGCTGGAGAAGCTGCCCTCCGGTGCGACCGCCGTCGTCATCGGAGTGGGCGGGCTGGGGCATGTGGCCGTGCAGATCCTGCGGGCCATGACCGCGGCCACCGTGGTGGCGCTGGACATTGACGAGGCGAAACTGAACCTGGCCACCGATGTCGGCGCGCACTACACCTTCCCGTCCGAGCCCGGCGCGGTGGACATGGTCCGGGACCTGACCGGCGGGCGGGGCGTGGACGCCGTCTTCGACTTCGTGACCAACCAGGCCACGCTGGACCTGGGCCAGGCGATGGTGGGATCACAGGGCGACCAGGTGCTGGTGGGCGTAGGCGCCGGCACCCTGCCGGTGGGCCTGAGCGCCACCGCAGCGTGGGAAACCTCCATCCGGGCGCCGTACTGGGGCTCGCGGTCGGAGCTGTTCGAGGTGTTGGACCTCGCGCGGGGCGAAGGCATCAACGTGCACACCGAGGTGTTCAGCCTGGACGAAGCCCCGGCGGCCTATGAAAAGCTGAAGAACAACCAGCTCCTCGGCCGCGCCGTCGTTGTGCCGTAACAGCCGGAAGCTACAGCGGTGCCGGCGCCAGCCCGGCGAACCCGGCGGCAGCGCGCAACAGCTGCGGCACGCCGGCCTCCAGCGACGGGCCGAACACCTTGTCATTGGGGCGCTCGCCCTTGAGCCAGCGGGTGTAGATGGCCTCGCAGAAAATCGACGCCTTCCACAGCGCCAGGGTCTGGTACCAGGGCAGGGCCTCCAGGTCCACGTCCATCCGCTCGCGGTACGCCTCAATGATGTCCGCCCGGGTGTAATAGCCCGGGTTGCGGGTCACCCCGGTCAGCTCCAGCGGGGTGGCGGCGCTGCCGGGTTCGGAATAGGTGGCGGTGAGGTACCCCAGGTCCGCCAGCGGATCGCCGACGGCGGACATCTCCCAGTCCAGAACGGCAATAACGCGTGCGGGGGAGTGCGGAGCGAACATCAGGTTTCCGGGCCGGTAATCCCCGTGCAGCACAGCCGCGGCCTGGCTGTCGGGGACGTTGTCCGCCAGCCAGCTGCCGATCCGGGACACCTCGGGCAGGGTGCGCATGGTGTTGACCTCCCACAACCCGGAGAACCGGGCCACCTGACGCTGCAGGTAGCCCTCCGGCTTGCCGAACGAGGCGAGGTCCCCGCCGCTCACGTCCACGGAATGGATACGCACCAGGGTGTCGACGACGGCGGCGCTGGTGGCCCGCCGGTCCTCCCTCGAGGACAGGGCGGGCGGGATGGTCTTGGTGATGACCAGTCCGTCGAGGAAACCCATCACGTAGAACGGCACCCCGAGCACCGACTCGTCTTCGCACACGGCCAGGATTTCCGGCACCGGCACACCCTGGACGCGCAGCAGCTGCTGGATCCGGGCCTCGCGGACCATGTCATGGGTGGAGCGCGGCAGCGGCGGGCGCGGGCCGCGGCGCAGCACGAAGTCCTCGTTTCCGCGCCGGATCCGGTAGGTGATGTTGGACTGCCCGTCCCCGATCTGCTGCCAGGACAGCGGCCCCGACCCCAGGCCGTGCGCGTCGAAGAACGCGGTGACCTCGTCCAGGATCAGCAGCGGCGGAGAGGCAAGCGCTTCGGCATCGGAGCGGGTGGCGACAACTTCGGCGCCGTCGGCGGTGGTGTGCATCGGGTTCAGGCTTTCGCTTCGGCGGGGAAACCGGCGTCGTTCGCCGGGCGGGACACATCGGCGAGATCCTGCGCGCCGCGCTCCACCTCGCGGCGGCGGCCGGCGGACGCGCGGCGGGCGATGGCCCACTTGTGCGTCTCGTTGGAGCCGTCATAGATGCGGAAGGCACGGACCTCGTTGAGGTAGGAGGCCAGCGGCAGCCGGTCGGTGACGCCGTCGCCGCCGCACAGCTGCAGGCTGCGGTCGATCACCCGGTACACCGCCTCGGAGGTGTGCGCCTTGGCCACCGAGGACAGGGCCGAGCCGGCCCTGGCATCGGCCTCCAGCAGGGCGGCGGTCTTGGTGATGATCGCGTCGGAGGTTTCAATATCGATGACGGACTGGGCGATCATCTCCTGGGCCAGGCCGAGCTCGTTCATCACCGAGCCGAAGATTTCCCGCCGGTTGGTGCGGTCCAGCGCAATGTCCAGAGACCGCCGGGCCAGGCCGAGCCAGCGCATGCAGTGGGTCAGCCGGGCCGGCCCGAGCCGGACCTGCGCGTAGCGGAAGCCCTCCCCGGGTGCGCCGAGCACGGCGCCGTCGGGCACAAACACGTCCTCGAAGTGCACGTGCGGATGTCCGCCGCCGATCGCGCGGTCCATGGTGTGCAGCTGCTCGCCGATCCGCACCCCGGGGGCGTCCATGTCCACCAGGAGCATGGTGGCTCCGGCGGGGGCGCCGTCCACGGCGTCCGTGCGCACCATGGCAATGCAGAACGCGGCGTTGTTGGCGCCGCTGGTGAACCGTTTGTGCCCGTTGATCAGCCAGCCGCCGTCCACCTTCGCGGCGCTGCTGCGCAGGGCGGCCGGGTCCGATCCGGCGCCCGGGTGCGGCTCGGTCATGCCGAAGCAGGAGCGGGCCTCGCCGGCGACGAGCGGGGCGAGGTAGCGGCGTTTCTGCTCCTCGCTGCCGATCAGGTGCAGCATGTGCATGTTTCCCTCGTCCGGGGCCATGCAGTTCAGTGCCGAGGGGCCGATCAGCGAATAGCCGGCCTCCTGGAAGATGGGGGACCAGTGTTCCAGCGGAACGCCCTGCCCGCCGTATTCCCGGGGCGCGTGCGGGGCGAAGACGCCGGCGGCTTTGGCGGCTGTGCGGAGGTCCTCCAGCAGGGCATCCGGAACGACGGCGCCGGGCCGGGGTTCGGCGGGCATCACGGTGCCGCGGATGAATTCGCGGGTCCGCAGGCGCAGGTCTTCGATCTCCGGCGTAAGGGTGCTCATGAAGGTGTCCTTAGGGGGTGCGGTGGAAACGGTCAGGCCGAGCCGCCGGCCACCAGCAGGCCGCCGTCGAGGTTGATGATCTGCCCGGTGACCCAGGCGGCATCGTCGGACGCGAGGAAGGCGGCTGCCCCGGCGACATCCTCCGGGGTGCCGAGCCGCTTGAGCGGGTAGGCGGAGCTGACCTTCTCCTCGCGGCCCTCGTACAGGGCGCGCGCAAACTGCGTCTTGACGACGGCGGGTGCCAGCGCGTTCACCCGCACGGTGGGGGCCAGCTCGACGGCGAGGGTGCGGGTGAGCTGTTCCACGGCGGCCTTGCTGATGCCGTAGAAGCCGATGCCGGCGGCGGGGGTCTGCGCCGAGACCGAGGAGAGGTTCAGCACCGAACCGCCGCGGCCCCGGAAGTCCAGGGCTTCGTGGGCGCAGACGGCCGACACCCAGGCGAGGGTGCCGAGCACGTTGACGTCCAGGATGCGGCGGGCGGCCTCCGGGTCCAGCTCGCTCAGCGGGCCGTACACCGGGTTCACCCCGGCGTTGTTCACGAGGATGTCCAGCCGGCCCCAGGCCTGGGCGACGGCGTCCAGCACCTCGGCACGGTGCTCCGGATCGTCGGACTTGCCGGCCATTGCCAGCACCGTGCCTTCCGGGAATTCGGCGGCGGCTTCCTTCAGTGGCCCGATGTTGCGGGCGGTGATGCAGACCTTCGCGCCTTCGGCGACCAGCCGCCGGGCGATGGCCAGCCCGATGCCGCAGCTGGCGCCGGTGACAACGGCGGTTTTGCCTTCGAGACGGGGCCTGGCTATGCCGTGCTCCGGCGCCTGCTCCGGCGTCTGTTCCGTCATGTGTGGCGCCAACTTCCGTTTCCAGCTTCTACCGAGCGACCGCTCGGTATGGTTAGTCTGGTGCAGGCCCCCGAAAAGTGTCAAGGGTCACATATCCACCTTCAAAGGGGACACCATGACCGAGGCCCGCATGCCGCCCGCCTGGCGGGACTTCTCCGTCCCGGCCCTGCCGCCGCTGCTGCGCGCCGCACTGGACTGCTTCGTGGAGCACGGTTACCACGGCACCACCATCCGGACCGTCGCCACCCGCGCCGGGCTGTCGGTGCCCGGCATCTACCACCACTACCCGTCCAAGCAGGCGCTGCTGGTGGGGATAGCCGAATCCGCCATGGCGGATCTCTACGCGCGCAGCACCGCCGCCCTCACCGAGGCAGGCGGGGACGTCGAGGAACGGTTTGCCCTGCTGGTCGAATGCCTGGTCCTGGTCCACGCCTACCGCTGGGAACACGCCTTCATCGCGGCCAGCGAGATCCGCAGCCTGGAAGGCCCCGCCCGGGCCGGGCATATCGCCGCCCGCGACCGGCAGCAGAAACTGCTCGACGACGTCGTCGCCGAAGCCGCCCGCACCGGCCGCTTCGCCACCGGCTATCCCAAGGACGCCAGCCGGGCGGTTACCACCATGTGCACCGGAGTGGCCCAGTGGTATCGCGCCGGCGGCCCGCTCAGCCCGGAGGAACTGGCGGTGCGCTACGTGCAGATCTGCCGCGGCGCGGTGGGTGCGGCCTAACCGCCGGACCTACCGGTACCGGCGGTGCAGGTTCTCCTTCGGTGCGTCGCCGAGGGCATTCTCGGAAATCCACGGCCCGGTGCCCTCGGACCCGTCCAGTACGCCGTCCTCCTGCCAGGTGTAGCGTCCGTCCAGGACTCCCTTGGAAAGCTGCCGGTCGGCGGCGTCGGAGTTGTTCCAGAGACCGTCGAACAGGGACTCGATCCGCACCCGGGACTGCCGGCTGAAGGCGTCCGCGAGCTCCAACGCGCTTTCACCCTCGGCCGGATCCTCCCGCCGGATCTTCATGGCGCGGACACACGAGGCCGAGATGGCGAAGATCTCCGCGCCGATATCCACAATCCGGCCCAGGAAGACCTGATGATGTTCCAGTCCGGCCTGCCAGCGCGCCATGCCGAGGAAGGTGGAGCGGGCCAGCCGGCGCGAGGCCCGCTCGGCGTAGCGCAGATGCCGGGCAAGCAGGCCGAACTCGGCGTAGGACGTGGGCACGTTGCCCTTGCCTGCCGCGAGGGTCGGCAGCCACTTGCCGTAAAAGCCGCTGGCCTTCAGCGCCGCCCGTGCCTTGGCGCCCACCGGGGCATCCGCCACCGCCAGGTCCCCGGCCGCGGAAAGGTGCGCATCCACGGCTTCCCGTGCAATGAACAGGTGCATGATCTCGGTGGAGCCCTCAAACACCCGGTTAATGCGCAGGTCCCGCAGCTGCTGCTCCGCCGGGACCGCCCGCTCACCGCGGGCGGCGAGGGAATCGGCCGTCTCGAAGCCGCGTCCGCCGCGCACCTGCACCAGCTCGTCGGCAACGTTGTAGGCCATTTCACTGGCCCAGAGCTTCGCCAGGGCCGCCTCGATGCGGATGTCCTTGGTGCCGGCGTCGGCCAGTTCGGCGGCGAGTTCGAAGACTGCCTCAAGGGCAAAGCTGGTGGCCGCAATGAAGGCGAGCTTCTTGGCCACGGCCTCGTGCCGGCCGATCGGCCGTCCCCACTGTTCCCGGGCGCCGGACCAGCCGCGGGCAATCTTCAGCGACCATTTCCCCGAGGCCGCGCACATGGCCGGAATGGAGAGGCGCCCGGTGTTCAGCGTCGTCAGGGCGATCTTCAGGCCCTGGCCCTCGCGGCCCAAACGGTTGGCTGCCGGAACGCGGACGTTGGTGAACCGGGTGACGCCGTTCTCGATGCCGCGCAGGCCCATGAAGTTATTGCGGTTCTCCACCGTGATGCCCGGGGCGGACATCTCCACCACGAATGCGCTGATGCCGCCTTTATGTTCGCCGTGCGGCGGAACGGCGGCCATCACCACCACCAGTTCGGCAATCACGCCGTTGGTGGTCCAGAGCTTCACGCCGTCAATGACGTATTCGCTGCCGTCTTCGGAGGGGATGGCCGTGGTGCGCAGCCGCGCCGGGTCGGAACCGACGTCGGGCTCGGTGAGCAGGAAGGCGGTCACCGCCCCGGCGGCGCAGCGCGGCAGGTACTCCTCCTTCTGCGCCTCGTTGCCGAAGACCTTCACCGGCTCCGGCACGCCGATGGACTGGTGGGCGGAGACCAGCGCCCCGAGGCTGGGGTGCACGGTGCCCAGGATCATCAGCGCGCGTCCGTAGTTCAGCAGGGACAGCCCGAGCCCGCCGTAGTGCTGGGGGATCTTGATACCGAATACCCCCAGGTCCGCGAGTCCGCGCAGGTTCTCATCCGGGATCACGCCGGTCCGCTCGATGGCCAGGCCGTCCATGGTCCGGCAGTACTCGGTCAGTGCTTCCAGGAACAGCTGGGCGCGGGCCTCCTCATCGAGGTCCGCCGGCGGCAGCGAGCCCACCAGATCGAGATTGTAATTTCCCAGATAGATTCCCTTGGCGAAACTCGGGCGGGATTCCCCGGTATCGCGGGCTGCTTCTGTGGCGTTGCGGGCGTCCTGCTCGGTTACCACGCGCTCTTTGATTCTGCGGGCGCTTCGGTTCCGGCTGGCGTCATGAATGTCAGTGGTGCTCATGGGATTTCTCCTCGGTCACGGCCGCGCCGCCATACGCCGATACCGGTACCGGCGTAGCAACCTCGGCTCACTGTGGGGACCATGCTACGCGTCAGTAGGTAGGGGTAAAGGGGGTTGGATGGCTAATGTTGGCCGCAGGCCGCAAAGCCGGAGGGAGCCGCCTGGAAAAGGCGGAAAACCGGTGCAGGTTCAACGTGAAGGAGATTGTTATGGCATGGGTGGAGACGGAACGCGCGGAATTGGTCCGGACGCTGCGGGAGGCCGATCCGCTGGCGCCGACGCTGTGTGAAGGATGGGACGTGCGCCGGCTGCTGGCCCATCTGGTGCTGCGGGAACACGCGCCCTGGAAGATCGCCGCCGATGCGGTGCGCCGGCCCAAGCCCGGCCAGGAAAAGCAGTTGGGTGCCGAAGCCGACGCCGCGGGCACCCCGGACGGGTATGCCGCACTGGTGGACCGGTTCGCTGCCGGGCCGGCCCGGTTCTCGCCGTACCGGCTGGATGCGGCGAACCTGGTGGAATACGTCATTCATCACGAGGACATCCGCCGTGCAGGCGTCATGGCAGCACCGCGGGTGCTTCCCGCCGGGGAGCAGCAGGCGCTGTGGAAGCAGCTGGGCCTGATGGCGCGGATGGGATACCGCGGCAGCCCCGTGGGCGTGGAGCTGGCCCTGCCCGGTTCCGGCCGGCGCCGGGTGAAGAAGGGCAGCCCGTC
Source organism: Arthrobacter sp. zg-Y769 (assembly GCF_020907405.1). Lineage (GTDB taxonomy): Bacteria > Actinomycetota > Actinomycetes > Actinomycetales > Micrococcaceae > Arthrobacter_B. The sequence goes on along the minus strand of NZ_JAJJOE010000004.1, from coordinate 249,372 downwards.
GGTGCTGGTTTCCGGGGACGTGGTGGACCTCGCACTGCACGCCATGGGACGGCGTGCCGCGGCCAATGTGAGCATCGAAGGCGGCGGTGACGCCGTCCGCGTGTTCCGCCAGTGGGCAGCCCGCTAACTTGACCCGGCTTGACAAGTACCCCCTCTTTGGCGTTGAAATAGTAAGCACACTGATTGTTTCAGCGGAGCAGGACCGCCTACCAATGACGTATCAGGGAAGCAGGAAGATGCAGAACGAGGGGGACTGGGAACCCGTGCGGCTGCTCTCAACGGCTGCAAGACTGGTAAGACGAGAAGTAGACAACAAACTGCGTGCCGTGGGGCTGACCCAGGAACGCGTCACCGTGCTGCGGATCCTCCTGGCGGACGGACCCATGCGGCGTGCGGAACTGGCCCGGCGCCTGCGCGTTACCGCGCAGACCCTGGGCACGGCACTGGTGAGCATGGTCGCTCAGGGCCTTGTGGAGGAGGTGCCCGGCGAGACGGTTGGCCGGTCCGGACGATGGATGGCCATCTCGGAGCGCGGGCAGAAACTGCTCGCCGACGCCGAAAACCTGGAGCAGGACACGTCCACTGCCGGAATCGGCCCGGAGCTGCGGTCGGAGTTGATCACGCTCATCCGCGCGCTGGAACGCGGCAGGCAGCAGCAGGCCCCGCACAGACCGGCTCCGGCGGGTGCACAGCATGAGGGGCCGCTCGTCCCTCCGCTGCCGGGGTAACGTGTTGACCTAAGAGCAGCACGTTATTTGGCCTGGCGCCGGGGAAGGAAGGGCATGAGCGAGGGTATTCGCGTTGCCGATGTCGACGAGATAGATGAGGGCGAGGCCCTCACGGTGGATGCGGAGACGGCGGGCACGGCAGACGACATTGCCGTCTTCCACAGCGACAACGGGCGGTTTTATGCGCTCAATGACACCTGCACGCATGAGGACGCTTCCCTTGCCGACGGGTGGATCGAGGGCGACGAGGTGGAATGCCCCATCCATTCGGCACGGTTCTGCCTCCGCACCGGCGAAGCCCTGTGCCTGCCGGCCCTTATCAACACCAAGGCGCACCGTGTTGACGTGCGCGACGGCGGCGTCTGGCTATACCCCAACGTGAGCCCGCTCGACGCCTGATGGTTGCTGCCCCCGCGTCGATCGCCGTGGTGGGCGGCGGAATTGCCGGTTTCAGTGCCGTCCGCGAACTCCGCCGGCACGGTTACGCCGGTGAGCTGTCGCTGGTGGACCCGGCCGGGTTGCCCTATGACCGGCCGCCGCTGAGCAAGGCCTTCCTCGCCGGAACCCTGGACCGGCTCCGCCTGCAGCTAGCCCCCGGCCAGTGGTACGCAGACAACCGCACCACGGTCATCGCCGACACCGTGGATAAGCTCGACGCCGGCAACGGCACCGAAGCTCCCGTCCTCGCCCTGGCCTCGGGCCGGGAACTGGCCGCCGACGCCGTCCTGCTTGCCACCGGTGCCCGCGCCCGCCGGCTGCCACTGCCAGGCATGGACCTGCCCGGCGTCTTTACCCTGCGCAGCGCCGGGGATGCCCAGGCCCTGCAGGCGTACCTGGATGCCGACGCCCATCTGGTTATCCTCGGGGCGGGACTGATCGGCGCCGAAGTGGCAGGAACGGCCCGCGGATTAGGGGCCGCCGTCACCCTGGTGGATCCCGCGGAGCTGCCGGCCGCCTCCGCCGTGGGCGTCGATATGGCGGGCTATCTGCATCACCTCCACGCCGTGCATGGAACAAAGTACGTGCGGGGTGCAGCGGCGGCGGTCACCGGGGCCGGGAAGTCCCTGCTCGTGGAGCTGGCGGACGGCGGCACGCTGCGGGGTACCGCCGTCCTGGTGGCGGCCGGCAGTGAACCCGAAACGGCGCTCGCCGAGACCGCAGGACTTTCCGTGGACGGGGGAGTGCTTGTGGATGCGGCAGGCCGTACCTCGCATCCGCGCATTTTTGCCGCCGGTGATTCCTCCCGCCGGATCGGTCCGGACGGTGTGCCCGGCCGCCGGTTTGAGCACTGGGACGCGGCCCGCCGCACGGGTGAGGCAGCCGCGGCCGGGATGCTCGGCGTCGACCCTCCCGCCGAAGCGGTGGACTGGTTCTGGTCCGACCGCTACGGCGTGCACCTGGAAGTGGCCGGCAGCATGGCCGTACCGGGGCGGACCGTACTCCGCGGTGAACCCGGTGCCGGCTTTACGGCCTTCCGCCTCGGTGTGGACGGGATCCTGGCCGGGGTGGCCGCCGTCGACGGCGGAACCGCCGTTCGGGCTGCCCGGAAGCTCATCGAATCCGGCCGCATCCTCGATCCGGGACTGCTGCGGGATCCCGGCACGGACCTGCGCAGGCTGGCGCGCGGCAAGCCCTGAAAAGTGGAAATAAAGGCGCGGAGGCAGCGGTTTCAGCGGCAGTTCCGTCGGTCTCCGTCGATTACGCAAGGTTTGCGTTGCGTAATTGGGTGGGGGCTGGGTTAACCTTACTTTTGGATCCGCAACCGCCGGGTCCGTTCCGTTCGTTTATGTGATCCAAGGAGCCCCACATGGCCCTGTCCCGGATGCGCCGCGTTGCCGCTGCGGCCGCCGTCGCTGTTCTGTCCCTTTCCGCCTGCTCCACCGGTGCCACGGGGGAAAACGAATCCTCCGGCAGCGCTGCAGCTGCGGAAGACCAGTTCCCGGTGACCATCGAGCATGCCTTCGGTGAGACCACCATTGAGGGAGTTCCCGAGCGTGTGGCCGCCGTTTCCTGGGCAAACGCCGAAACGGCACTGGCGTTGGGCGTGGTTCCCGTCGGTATGCCGCTGATTGAGTTCGGCGGCAATGACCAGGGCACCACCCCCTGGATTGACGAGGCGCTCGAAGACCTGGATGCCCCCATCGGTTCGGAGAACGCTCCGGCGCAATACGCGGAAACCGACGGCATTGCCTTTGACGACGTCGCCGCCACCAACCCTGACGTGATCCTCGCTGCGTACTCGGGCCTGTCCCAGGAGGATTACGACAAGCTGAGCAAGATTGCCCCCGTGGTGGCCTACCCCGAAGTTGCGTTTGGTACGTCCTGGCAGGACACCGCCACCATGATCGGCGAAGCCCTGGGCAAGAGCGATGAAGCCGAGCAGCTGGTTGCGGACACCGAGCAGGCCATCACCGACAAGGCTGCCGAATACCCGGAGCTGGAAGGTAAGACCTTCATCTACGGCAACCTCGCGCCCGGCGCCGAGAACTCCGTTTACACAGCCCTGGACAACCGGCCCAAGTTCATGGAATCGCTCGGCCTGACGCAGGCACCGGTGGTGGAGGAGAACTCCAAGGAAGGCGAGTTCTACATCCCGTGGTCGGATGAGAACCTCAACCAGCTGGACTCGGACATCTTCGTCAGCTGGGTCGCCAGCGAAGAGGTTGCGGACAGCATCGCCTCGGATCCGCTGCTGGGCCAGATCCCGGCGGTGAAGAACGGGGGACTCGTAGCCGACGCCGATCCCACGCGTGTCTTCTCCACCTCGGCCATCAACGTGCTCAGCATCCCCTACGCCCTGGACAACGTAGTGCCGATGATCGCCGAGGCCGCTGCGGGCGACGCGACGTAAGAAAACAGCCACCTCCCCGGAGGCGGAACGGACACCCCGGAACATTCCGGGGTGTCCGCTGCTTTAACCGGGCGGATCAACGCACGGGTGGTCCCGGCGGGAGGTCCCGACGGGGCGCACCGATTGGAAGCCGCCTACGGCAGTTTGCAATCATCGAACCTATGGAAGACCTGTTATCCCTTGCCGCCGGCTTTAAACCGCTCTTTGCCGTGCTGGTGGCCGTGGGCGCCGCCCTGATCCTGGCCCGAATCCTGCGGGAGGTGGTCCACCGGGCGTTCCGCAGGACCCCCGGCATCCGGGAGATCACCGTGAAGGCCCGGAACCCGCTGCGGCTGGGGCTTGCGCTGATCGGCACGAGGATTGCCCTCGGGGCCACGGCAGCCGGTGCCTCCTGGCTGCCGGCGGTGGACTATGTGCTCGTGCTGGGCCTGATCGCCGCCGTGGCGTGGCTTGCGGTGGTTGTGCTGCTGGTCATCGAGGCCATGATCCTCACGAAGTACAGCACCGATACGCGCGACAACCGCAGGTACCGGCGCCTCAAGACGCAGGTCATCCTGGGCCGGCGGGTGGGCATAGCCATCCTGGTGAGCCTGGCCGTGGCCTGCGTGCTGCTGACCATTCCCGAGGTCCGTGCCCTCGGCGCCGGCATCCTGGCCTCCGCCGGCGTGCTGTCCATCGTGGCAGGCCTTGCCGTGCAGGGGACGCTGACCAATGTCTTTGCCGGGATGCAGCTGGCCTTCACCGACGCGATCCGCGTGGACGACGTCGTTGTGGTGGAAGGCGAATGGGGCACCATCGAGGAAATCACCATGACCTATGTGGTGCTCCACATCTGGGATGACCGGCGGCTGATCCTGCCCTCCACCTACTTCACCACCACGCCGTTCCAAAACTGGACCCGGCGCCGGTCGGACATCCTGGGCACGGTGGAACTGGACCTGGACTGGCGGGTCCCGGTGGGGGAGCTGCGCACGCTGCTGAAGGAGATCCTGGCCAACACCGACCTGTGGGACCAGCGGACCAGCGTCCTGCAGGTGACGGACGCGGTGAAGGGCCTGGTCCGGATCCGCATCCTCGTCAGCGCCGTGGACAGCGGCACACTGTTTGACCTGCGCTGCCTCATCCGCGAAACCATGGTGACCCATCTCCAGGAATGGCATCCGGAGGCCCTGCCCCGCCAGCGCTGGGAAGAAGTCCGCCCGCCCGCCCGTGAGGTGCACCGCGGACCCCGCACTGCTTCGGCTCCGCGCAGCGAGGACACCAGCGACTCCCAGCTGTTCACCGGCAGCATCGACGCCGTGGACCGCCGGGTGAACTTCTCCGGCCCCGGTGAAGAGGTCTTCGCCGAACGGGAGGAAAACGCCGTCGACGACAATCCGCGCTGACTGAGCCGTTCCCCGGCCGCAGTGCACCCGGGGTGTTGACAGCAGGCACTGCGGCGGGCGGCAATAAAAGCCCCGGCAGATGGGCCGGCCCGGCGAAGGGACGAAAAGATGGCTGACGCCTACGTGCTCCACGAAATCCAGGGCTCAAGCGTCTGGGCCGTCGACGGCGAGCGGCTGGGCCTGGTGGGCGAAGTGCACCTGGACCGCAACACCGCGGAGCCTGTCTGGATCACGGTTGACCTGGGCCTGTTCGAACCCGAGGAACACTATGTTCCGCTGGAGGGCGCCCGCCGGGACGGGCAGGATATTTTCGTGAATTATTCCAGGGACCAGGTGGCCCATTCACCCGGCGCCAACCCGGAAAACCCGCTCAGCCCCCGGGAAGAGGGCATCCTGATGGACTACTACAGCCTGCGCTGAGGTGCTCGGCCCAGGTGCATCAGCGGTATCCCTTTGTTGCTAAGAACGCTTACTAATAGCATGGGGATCAGAACATTCATCCCCAGGAGGCCGCAGTGGCGCAGGAAACGAACAGCAAAGCCGAGACAGCACCCAGTCCGGACGATGCCAGCAAGCCGGATAAACCCACCGAGGTTTCCAAACCCAGCTGGAAATACATCCTCAAGAAGACCGTCCGGGAGTTTTCCAAGGACCAGTGCACCGACCTGGCCGCGGCGCTGACCTACTACACAGTCCTGGCGATCTTCCCGGCACTGCTGGCCATGGTCTCCATCCTGGGGGTCGTGGGGCAGGGCGAAAGCACCACCAATGCCCTGCTGGACTTCGTTAAGCAGTTTGCGCCCGCAGAGGCGGCCGAGGTCATTCAAGGACCCATCGAGCAGCTGACCAACTCCAGCGCTGCCGGCCTCACGCTGATTATCGGTATCCTGGGTGCCCTCTGGTCCGCCTCCGGCTTCGTGAAGGCGTTTGGCCGTTCCCTGAACCGCATTTACGAAGTCGAGGAAGGCCGGCCCGCCTGGAAACTGCTTCCCACGCAGCTGCTCGTGACCCTGGTGCTGGTCCTGATGGCTGCCGCACTGATGCTGATGCTGGTGATTTCCGGCCCGATCGCCGAAGCGATCGGCAATGTCATCGGTCTGGGCAGTGAAGCGGTAACCATCTGGAACATCGCCAAGTGGCCGGTCATGGTGATCTTCGCCGTGCTGATCATCGCAGTCCTCTACTACGCCACCCCGAACGTCAAGCAGCCCAAGTTCCGCTGGATGAGCATGGGCTCGCTGATCGCCCTCGTGATCCTGGCGATCGTGACCCTTGGCTTCAGCTTCTACGTCGCGAACTTCGGCAACTACAACGCCACCTACGGCGCCATCGGCGGCGTCATCGTCCTGCTGCTGTGGATCTGGCTGGCCAATGTGTCCCTGCTCTTCGGCGCAGAGTTCGACGCCGAGGTGGAGCGCGGCCGCGAACTGCAGGCAGGCATCCAGGCCGAGGAATCCGTGCAGCTTCCCCCGCGCGACACCCGCCAGACGGAGAAGCGCCAGGAGCAGGAAGAGAAGGACATTGCCGAGGGCCGGAAGCTGCGCCAGCAGCACGCCGGCAAGGACTACGACGACGACCTGCACGAGTAACCGCTAGCGCAGCATCACCCGTGCAAACCTAAAAGCGCCCCGGACCGTTTGGTCCGGGGCGCTTTTGCGTGGTGGTGCAGGGTCGGGGGAGCGGTCCGGCCGGCCGCCTACTTTTCCGGTGCGGAGCTCTCCGGAGCCTTCCGGCCGCGGCGTCCCTTGTCGCCCAGGTTCCTGCCCTTGGCCAGCAGCCGGGCTCCGAACAGCAGCAGCCCGATAAGCATCAGGGCGCCGGCCCGCAGCCAGACCGTGCCGTCCTGCTGGGTCAGCAGCAGCAGGCAGGACGCGATGGCGAGGTACGGCACCACGATGGGGGCCTTGAAGTGCTTCTCCTCCACCTTGTCCTTGCGCAGCACAATTACTGCAACGTTGGTGCTCAGGAAGACGAAGAGCAGCAGCAGGACCACGGTCTCGGCCAGCTCCGACAGATCGCCGGTCAGGGTCAGGATCATGGCGACGGCGGTGGTCGCGATGATGGCCACCCACGGAGTCCTCCGGTTGGGCAGTACGCGGCCGAAGACGGCGGGGAGCAAACCCTGCTCCGACATGCCGTAGGTCAGCCGCGAGGACATGATCATGGTCAGCAGGGCGCCGTTGGCCACCGCGACCAGGGCCACCAGGCTGAAGAGCCAGTCCGGTACGCCGAATCCGGTGGCGCTGACGACGTCGAGCAGCGGGCCGGAGGATCCCGTCAGGTCCGCGGTGGGCAGGGCAACCGAGGCGGCCAGCCCAATCAGGACGTAGACCAGGCCGGCGGTGAGCATGGCTCCGAAAATGGCCTTCGGGTAGACCCGGCGGACGTCGCGGACCTCTTCGGCAACGTTGGCCGAAACCTCGAAGCCGACGAAGGAGTAGTACGCAATGACGGACGCGCCAAGGACGGCGGTGCCTGGATTCACGCCTACCGGGAACTCGGTGATCTGCTCGGGGTGGCCCTCGCCCTGGCCCAGCATCAGGCCTACCAGCACAATCACCAGTACGAGGCCGGAGAGTTCAATCACGGTCATGACCACGTTGCTGCGCACCGACTCGGAAATGCCGCGGGCGTTCAGCAGCGCCACCAGCAGCAGGAACACGATGGCTGCCGGGACCGAGGGTACGTCCAGGAACGGGCTGAGGTAGTCACCGGTGAACGCCAGCGCCAGGCCCGCGGCGCTGGTCACGCCCGCGGCAAGCATGGCGAAGCCGACCAGGAAGGAAATGGCCGGGACCTTGAAGGCACGCTGGGCGAACACTGCCGCACCGCCCGCCCTGGGGTACTTCGTCACGAGTTCGGCGTAGGAGGCAGCCGTCAGCAGTGCGAGGACGAGGGCGACCAGCAGCGGAACCCAGATGGCACCGCCGACTTCACCCGAAACTTCCCCCACCAGCGCGTAGATGCCGGCGCCGAGGACGTCTCCTAAAATGAACAGATAGAGCATGGGGCCGGTGATGCCCTGCTTGAGTTTGGAGGCAGGCTTTCCCTGCGTGGTTTCTTCCATAGGAAAAGTTTATGCAGGATAGTAAGAATGCTGATGATTCCTCCCGGATCCTGTAAAAAATACGTATGACCAGTTCTGAATCTTCCCTTCCTGTGCCCGAGTACGACGTGGTGATCGTGGGCGGCGGCATAGCCGGCCTCACCGCTGCGCTGGTCCTGGGACGGGCCCGCCGCCGGGTGGTGGTGCTCGACGCCGGGTCCCCGCGCAACGCTCCTGCCGGCCATGTGCATGGTTTCCCCACCCGCGACGGCATGCCGCCGGCCGAACTGCTGGAACTCGCCCGGGCCGAGGTGCGCGGCTACGGCGTGGAACTGGCGGAGGCCACGGTGGCCGCCGTCGAACCCTCCGGTACGGTCCGAACCGGCGACGGCCGCGGGTTCCGCGGCCGGCAGCTGATTCTCGCCACCGGCCTGCGGGACGTCCTGCCGGAAATCGAGGGCCTGCGTCCGCGCTGGGGCCGCGACGTGCTGCAGTGCCCCTACTGCCACGGCTACGAAACAGTGGACAAGCAGCTTGCCGTGCTGGGGACCGGGGAAACCTCCATCCAGCAGGCACAGCTGGTGCGCACCTTCTCCCCGGATGTGGTGCTGGTGCTGCACTCGGACATTACCCTCAGCGAAGAGGACGCCTCCGGCCTGGCCGCCATGGGTATCCGTGTGGTGGAGGGCCCGGTGGCGGAGGTGAGCGTCGAGAACGATGCCCTGGCGGCCCTGGTGCTGGCCGACGGGCAGACCGTCCCCTGCGAAGCCATGTTCCTGGAGCCCGCCGCCGAGATGGACGCCGGGCTGACCGAACACCTGGAAACGGATGACGACGGCTGCATTGTCACCAACGAGCTCGGACGCACCAGCCAGGAGCGGATCTGGGCCGTGGGCAATGCCACCGATCCCTCCGCCCAGGTTGTCGCCGCCGCCGGAGACGCGTACCGCCTGGCCGTGGTGGTCAACGCCAAGCTGCTCGAAGAGGATCTCGGACGGGCGGTGGCCTCAGCGCCGGAAGCAGGAATGGTCGACGCCGCGGACCTGCGCGAAGCGGTCTAGCTACCGGCTAGGCGCGGGTCCGGCTACGGGGTGCCAGCAGCGGCGAGCCGGCCACGCCGTCGCCCGTGCTCATCCCGTCCAGCACAAAGCGCAGGGATTCCAGCGACGTGCGCCGCGGCTGCCAGCCCAGCTCTTCGCGCGCCCGGGTGGTGTCCATGACGGGCGCGCCGGCGGCCATGTCGATCCAGCCGGGATCGGTGGCCTGCAGATGGGCTGCCCAGGTGAGCCCGACGACGGCGCGCACCAGCTTCACGGGCACGTTCAGGATCCGCTTTGCGCCCAGGACCCCGGCCAGCAGTTCGGGAGTGATGATCGGATCGGCGGCAATGTTGAAGGCACCCTCGGCCCGCTGGTCCACCACGCGCCAGTACGCGTCGGCTATGTCGTCGGCGTGGACCGCCTGGAAAACGAACTCACGGGGCAGCGGGATCAGTGGAAGCCGCAGCTTGTTCAGGAAGAACTTGGGGATCACCCGGCCCACGAAATAGCCGCCGATTTCGCTTCCGGCTCCGGACGAGAAGATGAGTCCCGGCCGCAGCCGGGCCACGGCAATTTCCGGGTACTCCAGTTCAAACCGGTCGAGCAGGGCTTCCTGTTCGCCCTTGTGCCGGCTGTAGTGCGAGCTGGCAATGCCGCGGGCCGGCCAGGACTCGTCCGTCAGCCGGTCCTTCGGGGCCGGGCTGTACGCTCCCACGGAGGACGCGCAGACAAACTGCCGGACCCCGGCGGCGGCCGCGGCGGCCAGGGCGTTTTCCGTACCGGAGACGTTGACCCGGTGCAGCTCGGCCTCATCGCGGTTGGGCTGGATCAGCCAGGCAAGGTGGATGACCGCATCGGCGCCGCGCAGGGCCTCGGTCAGCCGGTCCACGTTCCCTGCGTCGCCGACGTCGATGCTGTGCCACTGCACGCCGGTGTAGGGAGGCTCGGAGGTGTCCGGGACCCGACGGGCAATGCCGGCCACCTCGAGGTCGCCGCGTTCGTCGCGGGCCTGGGCAAGCCGGCGCAGGACCGCCGTCCCGACATTTCCGGTTGCTCCGATAACCGCTACTCGCATGGTCCAGATCCTTCCGTTGCACTGCCGCCCGCGTTGAATCGACTTTACCGCCGCCCCGGTTTTCCGGCAGCCCCGGACCGTCCGGAGGTGCCCTCCCGGACCGGCCGCAGCGGAACGTAACGCGCTAATCTGGTTGGCATGACCACTGAAGGAACAGCCCATGTGACCGGCTCCGCGAACGGCTCTGCGCACAGCACCAAAGGTTCCTACGTCACCGGCGGAACCGAATACACCCGGGACACGAACTACATCGAAACCCGGATCACCCGGGACGGCCGCGACGGCTACCCGGTGGAGGCCGGCCGCTACCGGCTGGTTGCAGCCCGCGCCTGCCCGTGGGCCAACCGGACCATCATTGTCCGGCGGCTGCTCGGCCTGGAGGACGCCATCTCGCTGGGCCTGCCCGGACCCACCCACGACGCCCGCAGCTGGACGTTCGACCTGGATCCGGACGGACGGGACCCGGTGCTGGGCATCGAGCGGCTGCAGGAGGCCTTCTTTAAGCGGGTGCCCGGCTATAAGCGCGGGATCACCGTTCCGGCGATCGTCGACGTTCCCACCGGCGCCGTGGTGACGAACAACTTCCCGCAGATCACCCTGGACTTCTCCACCGAGTGGAAGGACTTCCACCGCGAAGGCGCACCGGACCTGCTTCCAGCGGAGCACCTGGAGGAAATGGAGCAGGTCAACAAGCGGATCTTCACCGAGGTGAACAACGGTGTCTACCGCTGCGGATTCGCCGGCTCGCAGGAGGCCTACAACGCCGCCTATGACCGGCTGTGGACGGCCATGGACTGGCTGGAGGACCGGCTTTCCCGGCAGCGCTACCTGGTTGGCGACACCACTACCGAGGCAGACGTCCGGCTGTTCACCACCCTGGTCCGGTTCGATCCCGTTTACCACGGCCACTTCAAGTGCAACCGGAACAAGCTCACCGAGATGCCGGCCCTGTGGGGCTACGCCCGGGACCTGTTCCAGACCCCCGGCTTCGGCGACACCGTGGACTTCGAGCAGATCAAGGCGCACTACTACGTTGTGCACGAGGACATCAATCCCACCGGGATTGTCCCCAGGGGGCCGGACCTGTCCAACTGGCTGTCCGCGCACGGCCGTGAGGCGCTGGGCGGCAGGCCGTTCGGGAACGGAACCGCGCCTGGACCGGTGCGGGAATCAGAGCGGGTTGCTCCCGGACACGGCGCCGCAAGCTAATGCCGCGGCAGGCTCCCTATTACGCAACATAAACGTTTCTTAAAGGCACGGACCATAGGCTAGCCTTACTTAAGAAATTGCCAGTTGCCCAAGGGAGGTGCCTACGTGAGTGTTGCCGCACGCCCGTCAGGCGTTCTCCGACAGGCAGGCTCCCGCGCGGCCCCGGCCTCCACCGAGGCGGCAGCACCCAACGCCGGCATCGGCCCCGCGAGCAGCGGCTCCGCGCTGCCGGGTTCCGGACCCGGCACCGCCGGAAAGCACGGCCCCGGACGGCGTGCCGGACTTCTCCTCCTGACCATTGCGGTCCTGGCCGTAGCCTGTGCAGCGTCCGTCGCCGTCGGTGCGCGGCCGGTAGCGCCCGGTGTTATCTGGGACGCCTTCACCGCCTTCGATCCGGCCAACGGGGACCACGCAGTTGTCCAGTCCCGCATTCCCCGCACGGTCCTGGGCCTGGTCGCCGGTGCCGCCCTCGGGCTGGCCGGAGCGGCCATGCAGGGTGTGGCCCGGAACCCGCTGGCGGATCCCGGCATCCTGGGCGTCAACGCCGGGGCCGCGTTCGCCGTGGTCCTGGGCATCTACATTTTCGGCGTCACCAACCTTAGCGGCTACGTCTGGTTCTCGCTGGTGGGCGCTGCGCTGGCCGCCGTCGTCGTTTATCTGGTGGCGAGCCTCGGCCGGGAAGGTGCCACGCCCGTCAAGCTGGCCCTGGCCGGCGCCGCGCTGAGTGCCGGGCTGATGTCCCTGCTCAGCGCCGTGCTGGTCTCCAGCCAGCAGACCCTGGATACCTTCCGGTTCTGGCGGGTGGGCAGCGTGTCCGGACGCGACTGGGACACCATTGCGGCGGTGCTGCCGTTCGTGGCTGCCGGTGCCCTGATCTGCGTCTTCGCCGGCCGCGCCCTGAACGGCCTGAGCCTGGGCGACGACGTTGCCCGCGGCCTCGGCCAGCATGTTGGGCTCAGCCGGGGGATCACTGCGCTGGGCGTGGTGCTGCTGTGCGGGGCCGCCACCGCGGCCGCCGGACCCATCGCCTTCATCGGCCTGGTCATCCCGCACGTGGTGCGCAGTTTTACCGGCCCGGATTACCGCTGGATCCTGCCCTTCTCCCTGTTCCTCGCCCCGGCACTGCTGGTCACCGCGGATGTTGTGGGGCGTGTCCTGCTGCCGCCGGGGGAGATCCCCGTGGGTGTCACCACAGCCGTGATCGGTGCTCCCGTCTTCATTTGGCTCGTGCGGCGGCGGAAGCTGGCCGAGCTGTGAACGCCGCGGTCGAGACCCGCGGTCCCCGCGCCGCCCCCGCCGGAGCAGCAGACGCCGTCCGCGCCGCCCGGAAGCAGGGACGACGACGCCGCGTCCTGGTGCCGGCGCTGCTGGCCGCCGCGGTGCTGGTGCTGTTTGCGGTGTACGTGTTGCTGGGGACCTATACCTTCACCGTTCCGGATTTCTTCCGGATCCTCTTCGGCGAACGGATTCCCGGCGCCAGCTACATCCTGATGGAGAGCAAGCTTCCCCGCGCCGTCATCGGCACCCTGATCGGGGTGGGCTTCGGGATTGCCGGCGCCGTGTTCCAGACGCTGCTGCGCAATCCCCTGGCCAGCCCGGACATCATCGGCATCAGCTACGGCGCCAGCGCCAGCGCGGTGTGTGCCATCGTGCTGTTCGGCGCCGCCGGAACCACCGTGTCCGTCGTCGCCCTGATCGGCGCCCTGCTGGTGGCGCTGGCCATCTACCTGCTTTCCCGCCGCGGCGGCGTGGCCGGATACCGGCTGGTGCTGGTGGGCATCGGCTTTGCCGCAGTAATGCAGGCACTGGTTAACTTCCTGCTGACCCGGACGGACATCCGCACCGCCTCCGAAGCCCTCGTGTGGCTCACCGGTTCCCTGAACAACAGCAGCTGGGACCGTGCGGCCGTCCTGGCCGTCTTCCTGCTGGTGCTGCTTCCCGCCGCTGCCGTGCTCTCCCGGGCGCTGCGCGGACTGGAACTGGGCGACGACGCCGCCGCGGGCCTGGGCATCCGGGTGGAAACGGCCCGGCTGGCCCTGATCATCGTGGCGGTAGGCCTGGCCGCCGCCGCGACCGCTGCCGCCGGCCCGGTGGCCTTCATCGCGTTCCTCTCCGGACCCATCGCCCGCCGGCTGATGCACGGGGAGGCCACCCTGCTCACTGCCGGCCTGGTTGGTGCCTGCATTGTCCTGGCGGCGGATTTCGTCGGCGCCAACCTTATCCCCGACGTCACCCTGCCCGTGGGCGTAGTGACCGGTGCGCTCGGGGCACCCTTTCTTTTGTGGCTGCTGGTCACGTCAAACCGCGTAGGCCAAGGAGGCTGACATGGAGAACCTGCTTTCCGCTGAAAAGCTGGAGCTCGGATACGACGAGCGCAAAGTGGTGGACTCGCTCTCGCTCACCCTGCCCGCCGGGAAAATCACGATCATTGTCGGCGCCAATGCCTGCGGAAAGTCCACCCTCCTGCGCGGACTGGCCCGGCTGCTGAAGCCTTCCGGGGGCACCGTCTACCTGAACGGCAAAGACATCTCCTCCGTACCCAGCCGGCAGGTGGCCCGCACGCTGGGGCTGCTGCCGCAGACGCCCACCGCACCCGAGGGGATCACCGTGGCGGACCTGGTGGGCCGTGGCCGCTACCCGCACCAGGGCTGGTTCCGGCAGTGGACGGCCGCCGACGACGACGCAGTGGCCGCTGCGCTGGCCGCCACGGACACGGTGGACCTGGCCGGCCGGAACGTCGATGAGCTTTCCGGAGGCCAGCGCCAGCGGGTCTGGATTGCCATGGCCCTGGCACAGGAGACGGACATCCTGCTGCTGGATGAACCCACCACCTTCCTGGACGTCACCCACCAGATCGAGGTCCTGGACCTGATCACCGACCTCAACCGACGGTCGGGCACCACCGTGGCCATCGTGCTGCATGACCTGAACCTGGCTGCCCGCTACGCGGACCACCTGGTGGCCATGAAGGACGGGAAGATCGCCGCGGAAGGCGCCCCGGCCGACGTCGTGACCGAGGAACTCGTGGGCAGCGTCTTCGGGCTGGCGAGCCGCGTCATCCCGGATCCGGTCTCCGGTACGCCGATGGTGGTCCCGCTCGGACGCCACCACAGCGCCGAGCCGGAAGCGGAAGCGGAACCGGAACCGGAACCCGCGCCCGAACCGGAACAGCCACGGGGCTACCTGCCCAATCCGGGAGACGGCCAGCGCTCCTCCGGCATCAACGAGCCCATGGAGGCCGCATCATGACGCACGTCCGTTCCGCCAACGGGGCAACGGCCGCGTCCGCCGAAGCTGCAGCAGCCGTCCCCGCCCGTCCCGGGCGCCGGAGCCGCAGCGCCGGTGCCGTGCTGTCCTTTGACGTTGAGGTCAAACGGATTGTCCGGATGGGTGCCAACTTCCAGCGCGTCACCTTCGCCGGACCCTGCCTCGCCGACTTCGGCGTCCAGGGACAGACCCACGATCTGCGGATCAAGGTGATTGTGCCCTGCATCGACGCCGCCGGCACCTCCCTTCCGTTGCCGGACCTCTCCACGCTCGGCGCCGGCTGGTACCAGGACTGGCTGAAGCTGGATCCGGCGACCCGCGGCTACATGCGGACCTACACCGTCCGCGGAGCCCGCTGCTCCGGCCCGGAACCGGAGATCGACGTCGATTTCGTGATGCATTTCGACGAGGACGGCAAGGGAGGGCCGGCGTCCAGCTGGGCCGCCTCCGCGGAGCCGGGGGACCGGGTCTGCATTATCGGCCCCAACGCCGCCCAGTGCGTCACCGCTGAATCCTACGGAGGGATCGAATGGCGTCCGGGCATGGCCCGGCACGTGCTGCTCGCCGGGGACGAAACCGCCGTTCCCGCCATCACCGCGATCCTGGAATCGCTGCCCGAAGACGTCACCGGCCACGCCCTGATGGAAATCCCTTCCACCGGGGACCGCCAGGACGTGCGTACCAGCTCCGGCGTGCAGATGATCTGGCTGGCCCGCGGCTCCCGGCCGCACGGCGAACTGCTCGACGCCGCGGTGCGGCAGGTCGTGGCGCTTCCCGGCTGGGCCTCGGTGGAGACCGCCGACGGCGCACCGTTCCGTCCCAGTCCCTCCCTTGGGGAACCCGAGGAAGTCAACGTGGACGAGGCCATCCTGTGGGAAACCCCGCAGCGGCTGGATCCGGCAGTGGTGGAAGCCTCGCGGAACCCGAACGCCCCGTCAGGTGCCCTTCCGTTCTACGCATGGATTGCCGGCGAGGCGGCCGTGGTGCGCGGCCTGCGCCGCTACCTGGTGCGCGACGTCGGGATCGACCGCAAGCAGGTGGCCTTTATGGGCTACTGGCGCAAGGGCCGCGCCGAGCTGTCCTAGCTCCGGCGAATAGATTTTGTTATGACCGGTCCGCCAGATGGCGGGCCGGTCCTTCTGAGAGGAAAAACCATGAAAAGAGCTCCGATCGCCCTGCTGGCGGTGCCGGCGGTCCTGCTGGCACTGAGCGGCTGCGGCAGCGATGCCGCAGACAGCACGGCACCCGAATCGGGTGAAACGGCGTCGGAGCAATTCCCGGTGACCATCGACTCCGCCCTGGGCGAGGCCGTCATCGAGAAGAAGCCCGAACGCGTGGTCACCATCGGCTGGGGCTCGGCGGACACCGCCGTCGCGCTGGGCACCACACCGGTGGGCGTAGAAGAGGTGACCTGGGGCAACGATGAGCACGGCAACTACCCGTGGGTAAGCGAAGCCATCGAGGAGCGCGGAGACGATTTCCCCGCTACTTTCACCGGAGGCACCGACATTGACATTGACGCCATTGTTGCCCTGGAGCCGGACCTGATCCTGGCCCCGAACTCCGGCATCACCCAGGAGGACTTCGATATCCTCAACGACCTCGCCCCCACCGTGGCCTATCCCGAGCAGGCGTGGAACATCAAGTGGGATGACCAGATCTCGCTCATCGGCAAGGCCCTGGGCGAACCCGATGCGGCCGAGGACGCAGTTGACGGCATCGGACAGGCCCTGGCGGACAGCGCCGCGGAGCATCCCGAGTTCGCCGGGAAGACCTTCGCCTACGTCTGGGGCGGCGGTGCACCCGGTTCCCTGGTGCTCTACAACGAGGGCGACGCGCGGGTGGACATCCTCACCGCCCTGGGCATGACCGTGGCTCCCGAGGTCCAGGACATCCCCTCGAGCGAGGGAAGCTTCACCTCGGATCTGGGACTGG
The DNA here is from genome assembly GCF_020907405.1 of Arthrobacter sp. zg-Y769. GTDB lineage: Bacteria > Actinomycetota > Actinomycetes > Actinomycetales > Micrococcaceae > Arthrobacter_B. The sequence continues at coordinate 232,836 of NZ_JAJJOE010000004.1, read as the reverse complement.
AGAGCGCGGGCAAACTGGACGACGTCGACGTGCTGTTCACCTGGTACAACGACGAAGCCGAACAGCAGCGCACCGAAGAGCAGCGGCTGTTCGCGCAGATCCCGGCCGTCGAACGCGGTTCCGTGGTGCGCAGCCTGGACCGCCAGGTCGGCATGGCGTCCAGCTTCCTGACGCCGCTCAGCGTTCCGTGGGTACTGGATCGGTTTGAGCCGATGATCGAAGAAGCAGTTGCCAAGGTCGACTAGTTCGGGCCTGGTTCCGGCGGAAGCCGGCCACCAGGGAGCGGCCGGTGCGGATGCACCGGCCGCTCTTCGGCGTCCGCTGCTGGGCGCCGGGCGCGGGACGGCGCTGCTGGCCGCCGGGCTGGGTGTGCTGCTCCTCGCCGTCGTCACCAGCCTGGCCGTCGGCGCCCATCAACTGGGCCCCACGGAGGTCGCAGCGTCCCTGTGGACCGAAATCACCGGCACGGGCAGCACCTACGCCGACGACGTCGTGGCCAGCCGGGTGCCGCGGACCGTCCTTGGCCTGATCGCGGGCGCCGCCCTGGCCGTGGCCGGCGTGATTATGCAGGGCCTGACCCGGAACCCCCTGGCCGATCCCGGGATCCTGGGCGTGAACGCCGGTGCCGCCGCTGCCATGGTTACGGGGATGGCTTTTTTCGGTCTTGGTGCCACCAGCGCGAATGTCTGGGTTGCCCTCCCGGGGGCCCTGCTCACCGTGCTGGTGGTGTATGTACTGGCGTCCGGGCGGCGCGGCTCGACGCCCGTGCGTTTGGTCCTGGCCGGCACGGTGATTTCCGCGGTGCTGATGTCCTTTATCCAGGCCATCGCCCTGACCCGGCCCGATGTGTTCACCATGTACCGGTTCTGGGCCGTGGGATCACTCAGTGGAAGGACGATGGAGCAGGCCTATGACGTCCTTCCGTTCTTCCTGGTGGGGCTGGCTGCAGCCCTCGCCACCAGCCGGTCCCTGAACGCCCTCGCCTTGGGGGAGGAGGCAGCAGCTTCGCTTGGCCTGCGGCCGCAGACAACCAAAATCACCGGTGCACTTGCCGCCGCAGTACTCTGCGCGTCGGCGACGGCCGCCGTCGGACCCATTGGCTTTGTCGGCCTTGCCGTGCCGCATATCGTGCGGAGCTTCACCGGCCCGGATCACCGCTGGCTGCTGGTCCTGAGCGCCGTCGTCGGTCCTGCGCTGCTGTTGTTCGCAGACGTTGCCGGTCGGCTCGTCGCACAGCCGGGGGAGATGCTGACCGGCGTTATCACCGCCCTGCTGGGTGCACCGCTGCTGATCCTGGCCGTGCGCCGGATGCGGGCAGTGGCATGAGCGGTCCCCGCACCGCGTCCGGTCTCCGCACCGCGTCCCGTCTCCGCACCGCGTCCGGGTCCCGGACCTTCCGTGTGGGAAAGCGCGTGAGCTTCCGGTACCGCGGGCGCAGCGTCCTGGTTTCCCTTCTTCTGACAGCTGCAGTACTCCTGGTGGGAGCGTTCACGTTGACCGCCGGGGACCTGGGGCTGACCTGGCGCGAGTTGTTCGGCCTCGCCGTGTCACCACCGGAGGGAAGCGCTTCCTTTGTGCTCGAGCGGCTGCGCGGCCCGCGCTTCCTGACCGCCGTGGGCGCGGGTATTGCCTTCGGTGTGGCCGGATCCCTTTTCCAGACGGTTACCCGCAACCCGTTGGGAAGCCCCGAGGTGGTTGGACTGACCAGCGGAGCGGCTGCCGGCGCCGCCGCCACCACGCTTTGGCCGGGCTACGTACCGGTGCCGATCGCCGCGATCCTGGGCGGGGCCATCGCCGTGGGCCTGGTCTGGGTCAGCACGGGCCGTGGCTTCGCGCGTCCGGGGAAGCTGATTGTGGCCGGGATCGGCGTATCCGCCGTAGCGACGGCATTGACCTCGCTGGCCATGACGACCGTGGGTGAACAGCAGGCGCAGACGCTGGCCTTCTACCTCAACGGATCCCTGGCGTCCCGCTCCTGGTCCCATGTGGCGACGCTCGGCGTCGCGCTGGTACTGGTGCTGCCGGCTGCCGCGGCACTGCAGCGGCAGCTGAACGTGGTGTCGCTCGGCGATGACATGGCCGAGGCGCTCGGCGTCCGGGTGGCCCGTACCCGCACGATTGCCATCCTCCTGGCCGTGGTGATGGCAGCCGTGGCTGTCAGCGTCTGCGGACCCGTGGCCTTCGTGGCCCTGGTTGCCCCGCAGATCGCCCTGCGCCTGCTCGGAGTGTCCTCGCCCGGGGTTGTTGCCCCGGCGCTGGTGGGGGCACTGGTGCTGACCCTGTCCGACTTCACGGTGCAGCAGATCGACATTGGTGCAGCCCTGCCCGTGGGCATCTTCACTGCGGCCCTGGGTAGCCTCTACCTGGGTTACCTGTTGTTCGGGGAGGCACGGAAGGGCGTGCTCTGAGCCGGGTAAGCGGGTGCTGCTCTGCGCAGCACCCCCGGTGACCGCCGGGAGTTCGAGACGGCGGACACAGGGGTGCCGGTCGCAGGTCACCGGGGGAGTTGGGATTGGCCACAAAGAGCGGACGGCGGCCCTGCCGGTTCTTAAAATTAAAAACGGGCCGGAGTGCTGTTCGGCGGACCGGAAGTGTTCCGCGGGCATGGTCGATTCCTTCGGCTCGTAATATCCGAGGGACCCGGTGAAGGCTGCCCGGGCCCGGAACACAGCGGACGGCAGAATGTCCGCCAATCACAGAAGAGTCCTTGACCAACGCACACTGAGGTGACTGTTGACCGAGCACTTTTTAGACTCCGCACGTTCAAAGAAAGCCCCCGATTCCCCGGCCTGGCTCCGCGCACTCGCCAATGCCCGGGACTGGACGGTGGCGCGGGTGGAACGGCGCCCTTCGGGGGAGCCTGCACCCGACCGAAAACCCCTTGATCTCCGCACCTCCGCTGAAAGCCTGCGGGTCCACGCGGAGAACCTGCGCACGCACGCCGGAACACTCCGTGCCCGGGCTGCAGAGCTGGGCAGCAGGGCGGGCAGGGACCTGGGTTCCCGCACCAGGGAGCTGGGTGCCTCCACCAGGAACTGGATTGAAGAACACGACACCCCCAACCGGCGGGGCGGCGCGTTGTCCGTTGCCGCCGCCGTCGCTCTCGGCGGGCTTATCACCGGCACCTCCGGCTCAGTCGACCCGGACCTGCAGATTGAACGCCAGGTGGTGGTCAGCGAGGTGGCCGGCGCCCAGGGCGGAGACGCGCCCGACGGCGGCTCGGCGGACGACGGCGGCGCCCCGGAGCCCGCGGCATCCGGGCCGGCACCGGATGCCGAACCGGCTGCCGCTGAAACTGCCGCCGAACCCGCTCCGGAGCCGGTCCCCGAACCGGTCCAGGAACCTGTTTCGCCGGTGGATGACATGGTGCTCACATCTCCGTTCGGCTACCGGAACAATCCGCTGGCGCCGGGGGCCCTGGAATTCCACACCGGAACGGATTTCGGCGCGGTGACCGGGACTCCCGTGAAGGCCATGCTTGGCGGGACCGTCACCGAGGCCGGCTGGCATACCACCGGCGGCGGAGGGCTGCGCGTGGTCGTCGACCACGGGGACGGCGTGCAGACCACCTACAACCATCTCCACAGCATCGATGTGAGTGTGGGTCAGCCGGTGGACGCCGGCGCCGTGGTCGGCGGAATCGGCAGCACCGGCGCCTCCACCGGACCGCACCTGCACTTTGAGGTGCTGCGCCACGGGAACTACGAAGACCCGATGGGCTGGCTGTAACCGGCCGCGCTACAGCGGCCGCTGCAACCGGCAGACCCGCAGGCGGCCGCGCTACAGCGGCCGGCCCGCAGGCGGCCCCGAAAAGGGCTACGGCACCGGGTTGGTGAGGACCGCCGGGTCCTTCTTGCCGTGGGGCATCCGGATCCGCAGGGCGTTCGCGTCCATCTCGAAGAGGATGTGGGTGGCGTTGCCCAGATGGTCGCCGTCCATTTCGAAGTCCAGCGGGGACTCGGTCCACACCTCGGCCCGCTTGCACTGGTAGTACTCCACGGCGGTGCTGCTGCCCTTGCCGCGGCGCAGCAGACCGGTCACCACACCAACCCAGCCCAGCTTGCCCTTGGGTGCCAGGGTCAGGATGTCCAGCAGGCCGTCGTCGAGGCGGGCGCCGGGGAAGATCTCCAGCCCGCCGGTGATCTTGCCGCAGTTTCCGCCCATGACGCTGCGGAGCCGGCGGTGGATCGGCTTGCCGCCGTCGATCGAGATGGTGGTCTTCACGGGTTTGCCGGGAAGGTTCCGGATGCCGGCGTCAACGTACGCCAGCCAGCCGATCTTGTCCTTGAGTGTGTCCTTGGTATCCGCCATCATGCCGGCGTCGTAACCCAGCCCGGCCATCACCAGGAAGGTGTCGCTGTCCACTGCTTCGTCAACGGTCACGTGGACGACGTCGATGCGCCGCTCGGTTCCGTTCAGGGCGGCGCGGACCGCCTGCTCCGGGTCATCGACGCCGATGTCCAGGTTCCGCGCCAGCAGGTTGCCCGTGCCCAGGGGCAGCAGGCCCATGGGGAACGAGGTGCCGGCCAGCTCAGCGGCAACGCAGCGTACGGTTCCGTCGCCGCCGGCGGCAATCACCAGGTCGACGCCGGCCTCCATGGCCTTGCGGGCCATGGAGTGTCCCGGATCCGCTTCCTCGGTGTCGAAGAACAGCGGCTCGTCCCAGCCTTCGTCGGCGCAGATTTCAGCCACCCGCACCCGGACGTCAAAGTCCGTCTTCTTAATGGGGTTCACAATGACGGCGGCACGTTGGCGCGGCTGGGTGGCTGGGCTGGTCATGGTGTCCTTATCGTAAGTATGCGAACTTTTTGTTCCGGCTCTGAGTCTAGCCCGGCGGGTGGATCTGCGGAGGCTGCGGTGGCTGCCGGTTTGAACGCGGGCTGTTCGAAGAAGCTTGTAATCTGAGGTGGTGACTTTTAAGCAGCGATACGTGGCCCTGGGTGATTCTTTTACGGAAGGCGTGGGGGATGAGGACGAGTCCCGCCCCAACGGCGTGCGCGGCTGGGCGGACCGCGTGGCCGAGCAGCTGGTGCTGGCCGACAGTTCCTGGGGGTATGCGAACCTCGCCATCCGCGGCAAGAAGCTGCACCAGGTCCTGAACGAGCAGGTGGATGCTGCCATCGCCCTGTCACCCACCCTCGTCACCATCTATGCCGGCGGCAACGACATCCTGCGTCCCAAGGTGGACATTGACGCCATTGTGGCCGCCTACGACGCCGGGATTGCCAAGCTGTGCTCCAGCGGTGCCGCGGTGCTGGTCTTCACGGGATTCGATTCCGGCAACTCCCCGGTCTTCGGGCGCACCCGCGGACGCACCGCCATCTACAACGAACTGGTGCGCGAGGCAGTGGAGAAGAACGACGCCGTGCTGGTGGACTACTGGCGGATGAAAAACCTCCAGGATGAGCGGTACTGGGCAGTGGACCGGCTGCACATGTCCCCGGCCGGACACATGCTTACCGCCAAGAAGGTGCTGGAAGTGCTCCGCGGCACCGATGCCATTGATACCCCGGAACTGGAGGAGCAGCCCGCCCGCAACCGGGTGGAACAGCTTCGGCGGGATGCCCAGTGGGCCCGCGAATACCTCGGCCCGTGGGTGAGCCGCCGGCTCCGGGGCGTTTCTTCCGGGGACAACCTCAAGCCCCGGTATCCCGAGCTGACGCAGCCGATCCTGCCCTCCCAGCAGTAGGCGTGCGGTAAATCACATCGCCCCCGGCAAGTTCGGTGTTTATATACCAAAACCGGCCTTAGTCCCTGCCCTGACGCGGAAAATCCGCTTCCCCGATTCGGTGGATGCGCCGTGCCTTTCCTAAACTTGTATGTCGCCCGGCACCGTGTGGTGCTCGGGTGGTTGCTTTTGTCTCCAGCAGCCGACGTCTATCGAGGGAAGGCCCACATGTCGAAAGATGCACCGCCCCACGCTTCCGGAACCCCGGATTCACCGTCCGCACAGGCGGCCCGTAAGATCCGCAGGCCCCACCTGCGGCGCCGCCGCCTCGAGGTGGACGATGTCAACGTCGTCGACAAAACCATGATGAAGAAGGCCGTCGGCGGAACCGTCGTCGGCAACACCATGGAATGGTTCGACGTCGGTGTGTACGGCTACCTCGCCGTCACCATGGGTGCCGTCTTCTTGTCCGACGCCGACAAGGACGCGCAGCTGCTCTTCAGCCTCGGCGTCTTCGCAGCCACCTTCATCGCCCGCCCGCTGGGCGGCGTCGTCTTCGGACGCCTCGGCGACCGCATCGGCCGGCAGAAAACCCTCGCCATCACGCTGATCATGATGGCCGCTTCCACTTTTGCCATCGGCCTGCTGCCCAGCTACAACACCATCGGCATCTGGGCTCCGATCCTGCTGGTGCTTATGAAGCTGCTGCAGGGCTTCTCTACCGGCGGCGAGTACGCCGGTGCCACCACCTTCGTCTCGGAATACGCCTCCGACAAGCGGCGCGGCTTCCTGGCCAGCATCCTGGATCTGGGCAGCTACATGGGCTTTGCCCTGGGTGCCGCCGTCGTTTCGGTGATGCAGCTGCTGCTCTCCGAGTCCGACATGTTGGGCTGGGGCTGGCGCATTCCCTTCCTCATTGCGGGACCGCTGGGCATCATCGCTATCTACTTCCGGCTGAAAATCGAGGAGTCCCCGGCTTTCCAGGCCACGATGGACGCCCAGGAAGCCAGCGCCAAGGCCGGTGACGAAACCGGTTCCCTCGGCACCATGGGAATTTTCCGTGCCTACTGGCGCCCGATCGTGCTGGCCATGGTCCTCGTGGCCGCCGTCAACACGGTGGGCTACGCGCTTACGTCCTACATGCCGTCATACCTGACCGATTCCAAGGGCTACGACCCGGTCCACGGCACCCTGCTGACTATCCCCGTCCTGGTGCTGATGGCCCTGTGCATTCCGCTCGCCGGTAAGCTGTCGGACCGGATCGGCCGCCGCCCCGTGTTGTGGATCGGTGCGGGATCCACCATCGTGCTGGCTGTTCCTGCCTTTGTGCTGATTGACCAGGGACCGGTTGCCACTACGCTGCTGGGCCTGCTGCTGCTCGCCGTCCCGGTGACCTTCTATGTGGGTAACCTGGCCGCCACGCTGCCCTCCCTGTTCCAGACCTCCAGCCGCTACGGGGCCATGGGTATCTCCTACAACCTTGCCACCGCCATCTTCGGCGGTACTGCTCCGTTGATCATGCAGGGCCTGATCACCCTCACGGACAATGACATGGCGCCGGCGTACTGGCTGATGTTCACCTCCGTGGCCGGTGCCATCGCCGTCGTCTTCATGAAGGAATCCGCCAAGCGGCCGATGCCCGGTTCCATGCCGAGCGTGGACACCCACGCCGAGGCACACGAACTGGTCGCCGGCCAGGACAAGAACCCGCTGCTCGACGTCGACGCGCTGCCGTTCGACACGCTGGGGAGCCAGCAGGCTCCCGCCAGCGAGCCCAACAGTGTTGACCCGGCTGGCAACCGCATGGAGCCCGGCGCCAATCGCTAAGCGCCAACCGCACTAGCAACACCGCCTGCCAGAAGCCGGCCGGACATACGTCCGGTCGGCTTCTGTTGTCGGGGTGCCGGTTGGAGCGCCGGCGTAAGCCTGCAATCATTGAACGGTAAAGCTTTGACGAGAGGAGGCCGGCATGACCGAAGACGCCCCGCGTTGGCTAAGCGCTCCGGAGCGGCAGGCCTGGCTGGCACTGTATGCCGTATCCGGTCTCCTCCCGGCGGCGCTCGACGCCGACCTGTTCCGCCGTGCGCGGATCACCCTCTTCGATTACCACGTCCTGGCCATGGTTTCCGAGGCCGAAGGCCGGGCCCTTCCCATGAGCGAGCTGGCCGCGCGGTCCAACGCCTCCCTCTCCCGGCTCTCCCATGTGGTGAAGAAACTCGAGCAGCGCGGCTGGATGTCCCGGACGCCCTCGCCCACCGACGCCCGGGTAACGACGGCGGCACTGACCGATGAGGGCATGGCAGCCCTCGAGGCGCTGGCCCCTGAACATGTGGAGTCGGTCCGGAAGGCGGTCTTCGACTGCCTCACCGAAAAGGATGTCGCCGACCTGGAACGCGTGGGGAAGAAGATACTCGCCCGCCTCGACCCGTGCAACGGGATTCTGGGGCCCAACGAGGCACCGTAGCGCCATTAGTCAACTTGTCCTCCGGGTGCCTGCCCTTGTTAGCGTGGTACATGCGGATTAACGCAACGACTTCCACGGCACGATGAGAGGCACCACAGCATGCGCGTACCCCGAATCCTGACCGTCATCCTCGCCGGCGGTGCCGGCGGGCGGTTGGGCAGCTTGACGGATCACCGGGCGAAACCGGCCATCCCGGTTGCCGGGTCCTACAACCTGATCGATATTTCCCTCTCCAACCTGCACAACAGCGGCTTTGGCGACGTGTGGATTGTGGAGCAGTACAAGCCCCAGTCCCTCAATGACCAGCTGGTCAGCGGCCGGCCCTGGGACCTGGACCGGACCCAGGGCGGACTGCGGGTACTCCCGCCCTTCCAGGGCGGGAACGGCGAAGGCTTCGCCCAGGGCAATGCCGACGCCCTGTACCGCCAGGTGGATTACATCCGGGAATTCAACCCGGACCTCGTCCTGGTGCTCAGCGCCGACCATCTCTACCGCCTGGACTACCGCGACGTCGTCGAGGCCCATCAGGAAAACGGGGCTGCCCTGACCCTGGTCACCACGAAGATCAACAACAATCCCGGCGACCACGGGGTGGTCGAGGTGACCGACGGGCTGGTGACCGGATTCGAGTACAAGCCCCAGGATCCCAAGACGGACCTGGTGGCGGCGGAAATCTTCCTGTATGAGACCGATGTCCTGCTGAACGCATTGGAAACCCTGGTGAAGCGGGATGGTCAGCTCGAGGATTACGGAGACCAGCTCATTCCGTACCTGGTGGAGCAGGAAAAGGTACTGGAATACCGTCTGCCGGGGTATTGGCGGGACATGGGTACGCCGCGCAGCTACCACCAGGCGCACCTGGACCTGATTGAGGGCAACGGCCTGGACTTCGATGATCCGCAGTGGCCGATCCTTTCCGCCAGCCCGCGGCGGCTGCCGGCCTATGTCGGGCCGGACGGTGTTGCCGTGGAGAGCCTGCTGTCTCCCGGTGCCCGGGTCGAGGGCAGCGTCCGCCGCAGTGTCCTCAGTGCCGGGGCCGTGGTCGAGGCCGGTGCCGAAGTGGATTCCTGCGTGCTGCTGGACGGTGTGGTGGTCCGGTCCGGAGCGCGCATCGCAAACCTGGTTGTGGACTCCACAACGGTGATCGGCGGCGGGCGGAAACTGGACGGCGCGGAGCTGGATCCCGAAAACGGCGTGGCAGTGGTGGGACGCGATTCAAAGGTGGATGCGCCGTCGTCGTGATACCCGGCACGCACGTACCTCCGAGTTTGAACGAAACGCCCGTTGGCCCTAGGATAGAGAGGCGTTAAGTCGTGTGTGTGTTAACCTGTTCCGCTTCGCGCGGGCAGGGGAGCATTTGCACGGCCACCCGTATAAACCTAGAATTGAAGGCTGTCGAGCCGGGTTCTCCCGTTCGGCTGCCTGAACTTCACCGTCTTCCCCGCGGCGAGGCACTTCGGCTGGATCTCACCCCGCCAGGTTAACCTCCGGAAAGTCGCAGTAATAACGGTGTCAAAACTGGTGGCGGGACGCTCTTTATGGCAGGTGCTTAGGCGCTTCCGCCTTGTGTCTGTTTTTTGAGGACCGTCATATTTACTACAACTGGAGGAGAGATCATGGCAGCTTACTGCCAGGTAACCGGAGCCATCCCCGGCTTTGGTCACAGCATTTCGCACTCGCACCGCCGCAACAAGCGTCGGTTCGACCCGAATATTCAGAAGAAGCGCTACTGGGTTCCGTCCCTGCGTCGCAACGTGACGCTGCAGGTTTCTGCACGCGGCATCAAGACGATTGACATCCGCGGCATCGACGCTGTTGTTACCGACCTGATCGCGAAGGGTGTGAAGCTGTAGTGGCTAAGGACAAGGACGTACGTCCGATCATCAAGCTGAAGTCCACTGCGGGCACCGGCTACACCTACGTAACTCGCAAGAACCGTCGCAACGATCCGGATCGTATGGTTCTGAAGAAGTACGATCCCAAGATCCGCCAGCACGTCGATTTCCGTGAGGAGCGCTAAGAATGGCAAAGAAGTCCAAGATTGCCCGCAACGAGCAGCGCAAGGTTATTGTTGAGCGCTACGCTGCCAAGCGCCTCGAACTGAAGAAGACCCTGGTCGACGCAAACGCTACCGACGAAGCCCGCGAAGCTGCACGCCTCGGCCTGCAGAAGCTTCCGCGCAACGCTTCCCCGGTCCGCCTTCGTAACCGCGACCAGATTGACGGCCGCCCCCGCGGTACCCTCCAGAAGTTCGGTATCTCGCGTGTGCGTTTCCGCAACATGGCCCACGCAGGCGAACTGCCGGGTATCAAGAAGTCCAGCTGGTAAGCACTGCCTACCGCTTCAAGAAGGACGGTCCCTTACGGGGGCCGTCCTTTTTGCTGTTAAGGGGCGTTTGCGGCATGGGTGGTTCTGCCGTTGCCTTTCCCTCGGCTGCGGTCCTGGCCAGCTTTTCCAGGGGCGGAGGCTGGGGCTCAGGTGGAGGACGCTCAGGGGAAGCGCCTAACGTACAGCTCATGCGCTCTGCGCCCCGGCCAGGCAGCATCTGCTGTACAGGAGGGCTCCTCTGCCCCCGGACAGGCCGCATCTGCTGTACAGGAGGGCTCCTCCGCCCCGGCCAAGCTGCATCTGCTGTACAGCTCATGCGCTCCGCGCCCCGGCCAGGCAGCATTTGTTGTACAGGAGGGCTCCTCCGCCCCGGCCAAGCTGCATCTGCTGTACAGCTCATGCGCTCCGCGCCCCGGCCAAGCAGCATCTGCTGTACAGGAGGCTTCTCTGCCCCCGGCCAGGCAGCATCTGCTGTACAGGAGGCTTCTCTGCCCCCGGCCAGGCCGCATCTGGTGGACAGCTCACGCGCTCTGCATCCCGGTCAGGCAGCATCTTCTGCTCGATGAGCATTTGCTGCAGTAGGAACGCCCGAATCCGGACCTGGAAGGCCGCGCCGAGCAGGAATTCCCACCCGCTGGTGCTGCTGTTGCGGAAGTGGGCACGTCAACCAGTCCAGCACCCCCGACTGGGATGCAGTGCTGGAGTTCCCGGCTATTCCATCCGACTCTAGGTTCGGCTCGATCTAGTGTGCAGATAACGGGGTTATGGCCGTCGGATAAGCCCGTTACCTGCTCACCAGATCGGTATGGGCGGGGCTACGGCCACTTGAGTGTGCAGCAGATGCTGAACTCCGGAGACCGGAGACTGCACTCACGAGGCTCGACGCCGGACATCGGAACCGCCCGGTGCAGGCAGTCCCGCGCCCTGGGCCCCGCTTCCCAAGGAACTCGCTCCAGCCGCAGGGTTCCGAAAGCTTCGAAACCCTGCGTGGGACGCCAGCACACGACCCCTCCAGCGGAGGTGCCGGTGCTGGTGATGCCCGCCCCCGGGCAACCGTGTAGCACGGGACTGGCCTCCGTGCGAGTTAGTCGGCTCTTGGGGACAAAAAGCCACTTTTCGGTCCTAAAATCGGGAAAAATCCGCTAAATGCAGGGGTTTTTGCGGGAGTTGGGGGTCCAAGCTGGTAAGTTTTCGAACAGCGGCGGTTTCGCATCCGCGATCCGCTCGAGTTACCCAGAGTCCAGGAGGACATAAATTGGCTATGAACCGCAGTGAACTTGTTGCCGCAGTTGCAGAAAAGTCCGGCAACAGCCAGACCGCAGTCAACGGCGTGCTGGATGCCGTCTTCGACATCTTCGTAGACTCCGTTGCCAAGGGCGAGAAGATCACCATCCCGGGCTGGCTCGCAGTTGAGCGCACCGACCGCGCTGCACGTACGGGCCGCAACCCGCAGACCGGCGAAACCATTCAGATCCCGGCAGGCCACAGCGTCAAGCTGACCGCCGGCTCCAAGCTGAAGGCTGCTGTCTCCACCAAGAAGTAGCATTACGCCGCGGCAGACCTGCCGCAGCACTGAGAGGGCCGGCATCGTTGTGATGCCGGCCCTTCCGCGTTTCCGGCTGATATGCCGCGGAACGGATGCCGGCCCTCCCGCGTTCCGGGACCAATTGCCGCGGAACGGTCAGCTAACCGGGGCTGCACCCCGAAAAGCCGTGAGGGCGGCAACAATGATTGGCCCTATTTTTACCGCGGGTAGAGAATGGGTATTGTGCCAAAATCCGTCAAAATCCAGACCGACCGCCCCGCCGGCAGTTCGCTGCTTCCGCAGCGCGGCAACGGGGGCGACCCAAGCACAGCAGGGGAGACCGGCAACCCGGTTCCTGCAGTGCGTAATGGCTGGCTCGCAGCCGCCGGTGCCCTCGTTTTCATTTCCCTCGCGGCAGCCCTGCTTTTCACGGGAGCGGCCGGGGCCTCGCAGCTGGGCGATCCGGGGTCACTGACTCGCTGGGCCCTCCCTGCGGCGAAGGCCGTACAGAATATCTCCATGGCGGCCGTGATCGGCTCGCTGGTATTTGCCGTGGCGATCCTGCCCAAAAGCCTTAACTTTAAACGGGTCCGCAAATCCGCCTCCGGCCGTCCGGCAGCGGCTGAGCCCGAGCATCCGGCGTTCACCCGGGCGCTGAACCTGACCTCGGTTGCCGCCGTCGCCTGGACGCTGTCCGCGCTGGCGGTTATGGTGTTCACCTACTCGGATGTTTCCGGCCTGCCGCTCAGCGCCGACTCCACCTACACCGACGGACTGGCTTCCTTCCTGACGGACTTCGCGACGGGACGGGCATGGCTGGCCGTGAGCATTATCGCGGCCGTAGTCACCGCACTGTCCTTCGGCGTCCGGTCTCTGGGCATGCTGGCCTTCACCCTGGTCCTCGCCGTCGGGGCGCTGCTGCCCACGGCGTTGATCGGCCACTCCGCAGGCGGCGATGACCACGCTGCCGCGGTGAACTCCATCGGACTGCACCTGCTGGGTGTCTGCCTGTGGATCGGCGGAATCATTGTCCTCGCGGTGATCTCCCGGCAGCTTGGTGCCATCACCGGGGTAGTCCTGGCCCGGTTCTCCGCCCTCGCGGGCTTCGCCTTCGCGCTGGTGTTCCTGTCCGGCGTCGTTAACGCTTCGCTGCGGATCAACTCGCTGGACCAGCTCGGAACCCCCTGGGGAGGCCTCGTCCTGACCAAAGCCGGGCTGACGCTGCTCCTGGGCTTCCTGGGGCTGATGCACCGCAGCTGGATCATTCCCCGCCTGGCGGGCTCCAACCCGTCCCGCACCCCGGTGCCGGCCGGTTCGGCTGCCCCCAAGGACGGACTGACAGCCCGGAGGGTGCTCTGGCAGCTCATCGCCGTCGAACTGGCCATCATGGGCGCAGTGTCCGGCGTGGCCGTTGCCCTGGGGCGTACCGCGCCGCCGCGCGCCGAAGAGCTCCCGCAGGACGCCTCGCCGGCACGCATCCTCACCGGCTATGACCTCCCGCCCGAGCTGACCCCCGAACGTTACCTGACCGAGTGGCGGCCGGACTGGCTCTGGGTGGCCGTCATCCTGACCCTGGCCACCTCCTATCTGATCGGCGCGGTGCGGGTCCGCCGCCGCGGCGACAAGTGGCCGGTCCTGCGTACGGCCTGCTGGCTCATCGGCCTGCTGGCCCTCGGCTACATCACCTGCGGTGCGCCGCAGATCTACGGCATGGTCCTGTTTAGCACCCACATGCTCGCGCACATGGCCCTGACCATGGTGGTTCCGCTGTTCCTGGTGCTCGGCGCGCCCGTCACGCTGGCGCTCAAAGCCCTGCGGCCCCGGACGGACGGCACCCGGGGGATCCGCGAATGGATCCTCATCGGCGTGCATTCGCGCTTCTCGAAGATCATCACCAACCCGATCGTGGCAGCCGTCAACTTCGCCGGTTCCATTGTGATCTTCTACTACTCGGACCTGTTCGGCCTGGCTCTGCGCGAGCACGTTGGACACGAGCTGATGGTGGTGCACTTCCTCCTTACCGGCTACATCTTCATCCTCACGATGATCGGCATCGATCCGCTGCCCGGCCGCGCGCCGTACCCGCTGCGCCTGGTGATCCTGCTCGCCACCATGGCCTTCCACGCCTTCTTCGGCGTGGCGGTGATGGGCGGCACCGCGCTGATCCAGGCCTCCTACTTCGGCAACATGGGCCGGGAATGGGGACTCTCGGCGCTGGCTGACCAGCAGCTGGGCGGGTCATTGATGTGGGGAATCGGCGAAATCCCGACCCTCTTCGTAGCCATCGGCGTGGCTTACCAGTGGTCCAAGAGCGACGCACGTGAGACCCGGCGCTCGGACCGCGCAGCCGAGCGGAATAACGACGCCGATCTGACCGCTTACAACAACATGTTTGCAAACCTGGCACAACGCGATGCCGGGACCCCGGATCAAGGAGATCGTTAATGACTGGAACCGTGCGCGCCGGATACCGGGTGCGGGCCTCGGAGCTTGAGGGCCGCAACTGGCTGAACACCGGCGGCCGGCAGCTGAACCTGGAGGATCTCCGCGGCAAGATCGTGTTGCTGGATTTCTGGACTTTCTGCTGCATCAACTGCCTGCACGTGCTGGACGAGCTTCGGCCCCTGGAGGAAAAGTTCTCCGACGTGCTGGTGACAGTGGGAGTCCATTCCCCGAAGTTCGAGCACGAAGCGGACCCGGTGGCCCTGGCGGCCGCCGTGGAGCGCTACGAAATCCACCACCCCGTGCTGGACGACCCGGAGCTGCTCACCTGGCAGGCTTACACCGCCCGTGCCTGGCCTACCCTGGTGGTCCTGGACCCCGAGGGGTACATCGTGGCGCACCTGTCCGGTGAAGGGCACGCAGCGGGCCTGGAATCGCTTGTGGCCGAACTCGTGGAGGAACACGAGGCCAAGGGGACACTGCACCGCGGTGACGGCCCCTACGTTCCCGCAGAACCAACTGCCGGAGACCTGCGCTTCCCCGGCAAGGTAACCGCACTGCCCGGGGGGACGTTCCTGGTTGCCGACACCGGCCACCACCGCCTCGTGGAGCTGGACGCGGACCTTGCGGGTGTGCGCCGGACCATCGGTGACGGCGTCAAGGGATGGCAGGACGGGGATGCCGGGACGGCACGGTTCAACGAACCCCAGGGCGTGGCCCTGCTGCCCGCGGACGTGGCGGAAAAGGCCGGGTACGACGTCGTTGTGGCGGACACGGTCAACCACCGGCTGCGCTCCGTGAACCTCGCAACCGGTGCCGTGCAGACCATCGCCGGCAACGGGGTCCAGCGGCTGCTGGATGCCGGGAACCAGACCAAGGCGGGGGCAGCATCCGCCGGATCAGGTGAGGCCGCGGACGACAGCGCCCCCTCCGATTCCTCCGATCTGCTCGGCGCCGACCCGCTGAACATTTCGCTGTCCTCACCGTGGGACCTGGTCTGGTCCTCGAAGCTGCAGCGGCTGGTCATCGCCATGGCCGGCACCCACCAGATCTTCAGCTTCGATCCGGTCACCGGATCCGTAGCGGTCCTGGCCGGCACCGGGCTTGAAGGCCTGCTCGACGGCGGCGCCTCCGCAGCCTGGTTCGCCCAGTCCTCCGGCCTTGCCGAAGACGGTGACGGCAACCTCTGGGTAGCCGATTCCGAAACATCGGCCCTGCGCCGTTTGACCCTGGACGGCACCGGCGGAAGCGTCCAGGTGGAAACCGCCGTGGGGACCGGCCTGTTCGACTTTGGCTTCCGCGACGGCGACGCCTCGGTGGCCCGCCTGCAGCACCCGCTGGGCGTAGCCGTGCTGCCGGACGGCTCCGTGGCCATAGCGGATACCTACAACGGCGCTGTGCGGCGCTACGACCCGGCGACGGGCTCCGTGTCCACCCTGGCCCGCGGACTCTCCGAGCCTTCGGACGTGCTGGTGGACAGCAGCGCCGCCGAACCGCTGCTGATTGTGGTCGAGTCCAACCGGCACCAGCTGGTCCGGCTGCCGATTCCGAAGGAAGCCCAGTCCGTGGATGAAGGCGCCCGGCAGACGCAGCGGCCCAAGACCGCCGTCAGCGCCGGTGCCCTGTCCCTGGCCGTGCGCTTTGCGGCTCCCAAGGGCCAGAAGCTCGACGACCGCTGGGGAGATCCCACCCAGCTGAAAATCTCCGCATCGCCGGAGGGGCTGCTCGTCTCCGGCGGCGGCACGGCCACGGGCCTGACCCGTGAGCTGGTGCTTTCCGACACGGTGACGGACGGCGTCCTCCACATCACCGCCCGTGCGGCGGCCTGTGACGGAGAACCGGGCGGCGAGATCCCGGACCACGCAGCCTGCCACATGTACCAGCAGGACTGGGGGATTCCGGTAGCGGTGCAGGCGGACGGCGAGTCCGAGCTGGTCCTGGACCTGCGCGGCCTGGACTAAGCACCACCGGCTGGACGGGGCACGCCGGCTCCACTTTGCCCTTAACCCGCTCAGGCGGCGGCACGGAAGAACTCCGTACCGCCGCCTGAGGGGTTTAACCCGGGCCGCTACTGGACCTGCGGGCTCAGCGTGACAGTCTCCCCGTCCACCCGCAGGGAGGCGTTGAAGGTGAAGGGCTCCTCGGCCACCAACGGGCTTTTGTCTCCGGTGAAGAGATCAACCTGCGTGGCGGTGACCTGGGCGGTGCCGCTCAGCGGGCTGAGCACCCAGTTGCCCTCCGCCTGGGTCAGTTCAACCTCAGGGTAATCCGTAATGCTCCATCGGACCGGCTGTTCCACGCGGTTGTTGGTGGAGTGGTAGAACGGGCAGCCGGGAGGCGCCAGGCGGTCTGCGGCGGTGCAGCCGTCGAGGAACTCTCGGATGCCGGCATCAATCTTGGAGACCAGTTCCTTGGTTGCCTCCGGTACGAGGGCGAGCTGGGGATCCGCTTCGGCCGTAACCAGGGTTTCCTGCTCGGGAGCGGCCAGGTACTGGCTTTTATAGGATGCAGCCACCCGCGAAACGGGGAAGGCCGCGAACGTATTGGCTCCCTCCGGAAGGGTTACCCGGACACCGTTGAGGGTCGCTTCCCGCAGCGCCGGAGCACTGACCTGCACGGTGGGCAGTGCGGCCGGCACAAACTCCCACGTGTCAAAGAAAAGCCAGCGCTTTCCGGCGTTTTCCAGCACGAACCTGGTTGTTCCCTCGGTCTCGCCGTAGGCGTAGTCCAGGGCCACTTCAACGCGGTCCCCGCCAATGTCCTCGGCATCGCCGATTTCGCGCACCTGAAGCCCCTTCACGGAGGCGCGGAGCGCTTCACCGTCCAGCAGGGCGGCATTGGCGTCCGGGACCTGCGCGTTGAGCATCCCCAGCGCCTGTTCGCCCTCGCCGTCGGCCAGCTTCTGCAGATAGGTTTCGACGTGCTGCCCGGGGCCGTAGGTCTTCGCGTTAACGAAATAGATCACGACGACGGCGGCCGCGATGGTGAGCATGAGGGCAAGCAGCCAGGCGGCTACTGCCTTGATTACCGGTGATGTTCCCTGCACCGGTCTTACGTTACCTGCCCGGACGGACGAAGGCCGGATCGGTTTCCCGCTCCGGCCTTCGTGTCAGGCGCCCTGCCCTCGGGCTGTGTGTGTTGTGTGCGGCTAGGAAGCCGCGGCCGGAACTTCCTCGTGTGCAGCGGCGATCTCCTCGGCACGGTGGGCGTTGGCTTCCTCCGTCAGCTCCGCACCGGCAGCCGCATCGCGGGTCAGGTTCTCGCCGGTCTCCGGGTCGAAGAGGTGCACCTTGCGGGTGTCCAGCCACAGTTCGGCGTCGCGGCCGCCGCGGATCCGGCTGGCGGCGTCGAGCGTAACCACCACCTGCGGGCGCAGTTCGTCGGCATCCATGTCCCGTGCGAGGTTGTTCAGCAGCTCACGCACCTCGGGCGTGGGGTCGAAGTGGATGTAGCCGTACTGTTCGTTGCCCAGCCACTCCGTGTGCGTGATCGGTGCCGTGAACGTGGAGCCGTGCTGCAGCTTGTGTTCCTCCACCAGCGAAGCATCCTCGAAGAACTCGGGACGGATGCCCACCAGGACAACCTGCCTGCCGGCGGCCTTCGCTGCCTTTTCCTCGGGAATGCGGAGGTCGCCGACGGCGGTCTTCAGCACTCCGTTCTCCAGCGTGGCGGGCAGGAAGTTCATGGAGGGGGAACCGATGAAGCCGGCCACGAAAAGGTTGATGGGCTGCTCGTAGAGCTCGCGCGGGGAAGCGACCTGCTGCAGGATGCCCTTCTTCAGCACTGCCACCCGGTCTCCCAGCGTCATGGCCTCGGTCTGGTCGTGGGTGACGTAAACGCTGGTGGTGCCCAGGCGGCGCTGCATCTGCGCAATCTCGGCACGCATCTGGCCGCGCAGTTTGGCGTCCAGGTTGGAGAGCGGCTCATCAAAGAGGAAGGCATCGGCCTGCCGGACGATGGCCCGGCCCATGGCCACCCGCTGCCGCTGGCCGCCGGAGAGGTTGGCTGGTTTCCGGTCCAGGTGGTCCGTCAGTTCCAGCGTGGTTGCTGCGTCGGTCACGAGCTTGCGGACCTGCTCGTCGTTGTACTTGCCCTTGTTCAGGCGCAGCGGGAAGGCAATGTTTTCATACACGGTCAGGTGCGGGTAGAGCGCGTAGTTCTGGAACACCATCGCCAGGTTGCGGTCACGGGGTGCCTTGTCATTAACCCGCTCTCCGTTGATCAGCAGATCACCGGAGGTGATGTCCTCCAGGCCCACGATCATGCGCAGCAAGGTCGACTTGCCGCAGCCTGAGGGGCCCACGAGGATGATGAACTCGCCGTCGGCGATGTCCAGGCTGACATCGTTGACGGCCGGGAAACCGTCGCCGTACTTCTTGACGAGGTGGTTAAGGGTGATAGATGCCATGGTTAGGGATCCTTTTCTTCAATCCGGGTGCCGTAAGGGAACTAGCCCTTGACGGCGCCCTGGGTTAGGCCGGAGACGATTTGGCGCTGGAACGCCAGCACCAGGACAACTACGGGAATGGTGACGATGATCGCCGCGGCGGAAATGGCGCCGGTGGGTTCCTCGAACTGGGAAGCGCCGGTGAAGAACGCCAGCGCTGCCGGGACCGGCCGTGCTGCCTCGGTGGAGGTCAGCGAGATGCCGTACACGAAGTCATTCCAGGCAATGAAGAACGCGATGATCGCCGTGGTGAAGACGCCGGGTGCGGCGAGGGGAACAATCGCCTTGCGGAACGCCTGCCACGTGGTGGCGCCGTCCACCTGTGCCGCCTGTTCCAGCTCCCACGGAATCTGCCGGAAGAATGCCGCCAAGGTCCAGATGGAGATCGGCAGGGTCAGGGACAGGTAGGGAATGATGAGGCCGGGCCAGGTGTCATAGAGACCGATGTTGCGCCACAGGTTGAACAGCGGGGTCACGATGGAGATCACCGGGAAGATCGAGACGCCCAGCGCCGTGGTCAGCACCAGCTTCTTGCCCGGGAAGTCCAGGCGGGCAATGGCATAGGCGCAGAGCGTGGCCAGGACGACCGCGATGAAGGTGGCGATCAGGCAGATGCCGATGGAATTGCGCAGGCTGCTCAGGAAGAGCCCCTGGGCGTCGCCGACCAGGATCTGCTCGTAGTTGCTCCATGACCAATTGGTCGGGAGGAAAGTCCCGGACGTCAGGTCGCTGGGCAGCTTGAACGAGGTCGCCAGGATCGACGCCACCGGGAACAGCGCGTACAGGATGACCAGAACCGAAATAATGGCCCAGATCGTCCGCCGTTTGGCAGGTGAGGACTTCACTTATTTACCCCCTCGAGCGCCAGAAAGGTCCACTTTGAACAGTTTGATTGCAATGAAACAGATGATGATGACACAGATGAACAGCAGGACCGACACAGCCGAGCCCATGCCGATTTCCAGGCGGGTAATCGAGGTCCGGTAGGCCAGCAGCGAAAGCACCTCGGTGCCGTACGCGCCGTTGGTCATGATGTAGACGTTGTCGAAGATGCGGAAGGCGTCCAGGGCCCGGAACAGGACGGCAACCATGATGGCTGCCTTCATGTTCGGGATGATCACCTTGGACATCCGCTGCCACCAGGAGGCGCCGTCAACTTCTGCAGCTTCGGTCAGCTCACCCGGAACCTGGGCCAGGCCCGCGAGCAGCAGCAGGGAGATGAACGGGGTGGTCTTCCAGATTTCCGAGGCCATAATGACGGACAGCGCCGTCCAGGTGTCGGCGAACCAGTTCAGGTCCGCATCAATGCCCGGCACCCAGTTGAACCAGCTGTTGATGTACCCGGAATTGATGTCGAAGGCATAGAACCAGGCGAAGGCGGAAACCACCGTGATGATGCCGTACGGCACGAGGATCGCAGTGCGCAGCCAGCCGCGGACGGACTTCAGCGCGCTGTTCATCACCAGGGCCAGGGCAAAGCCCAGAATCAGCTCAATCACGACGGTGATGACCGTAATCAGGACCGTGACCCCCAGATCCCGCCAGAACAGGCCGTCCGAAAGGATGGTGGCGTAGTTGCCCAGACCCACGAACTCCCGGTCCGCCGGGGCGGTCAGGCGGTATTTGAACAGCGATTCCCAGAGCGCCAGGAGGATCGGGTACGCAGTGACCGCCAGCATGATGATGAAGGCGGGGCCGGCGAGCCAGAAGCCCATCCGCCGCTCCGCTTTGGCGCGGTCGCTGAGGGGCTGTTTGGACGGAGTGGGCTTGGCCGGTGCGTCCCGGACCGCTTCAACGGAAGTGCTCACAGCAGTTTCTCCCCTCTAAGGACTTCGAGAATGAATTCCTGGCTCTCGGCCGGAGTGGTATCGGGGTTTACGTCGCTCGGCGGGGTCCAGGTCTGCTGGATGCCGGTGGAGATTTCGTTGTAGTACGGGGTCTGCGGCCGCGGAACGGCCAGCTCCAGCGAATCCCGGATGGTCGGAGCCATCGGGAATGTCTCTTCGATCCCCGGTGCGTTGTAGGCCTCTTCATTCGACGGCGGGTTGCCGTTGGTTGTGAAGTACTGGGCCTGGTTCTCGGGCGAAACAATGCATTCGATGGCCTCGAACGCCAGATCGGGGTGCTGGCTGTTGGAGCCCACCCCGAGGTTGATGCCGCCCAGCGGGGGAGCGGTGTCCTCGCCCTCGTTCATAGCCGGGTAGAGGGCCCAGCCGATGTCGTCGATGAGGGATTCAGGCAGTGCGCCTTCCTCGACCGATGCGTTGGTGGCCGGCCAGACGAAGGGGTAGTTGACCATGAAAGAGCCCTGATCGCCCTGGAACTGGATCATGGACGTATTTTCCGTCTGCGTGGGCAGCCCGGGACCGCCCAGGCCTTCCTTGCCGATGGTGGAAACGACGTCGGCGGCCTGCTTACCGGCCTCGGAATCCAGTCCCAGCCTGAGTTCGTCCGCCGGTGCGTCCGGGTTCTCCACGATCTGGCCGCCGGCCGACGCCACCAGGGCGTTGACCCAGACGGTCATGGACTCGGCGCGGGCGCCCTGCACGCCGATGTACTTGTCCTGGCTCTCGGCGGCAGCGATGATCTGGTCCCAGGTAACCGGCTTGGTCATGTCCAGCTGCGCCGCTTCAGCAACGGATTTGCGGTACCAAAGGATCTGGGTGTTGGCCCAGAACGGGACGGCCACCACTTTGTCTTTCCACTTGGCACCCTCGAGGGCACCTTCCAGGACGCCCTCGGTGGTGCGCTGGGCGACGTCGTCGGGGACCGGGGCCAGGTAGCCGGGTTCTGCGTACTCCGGCACGTTGGGCGGGTCGAGACTCATGATGTCCATGCTCTTGTCGCCGGCCGCGAGCCGCCGTGCCAGCTGTTCGCGCTGGGAGGCGGCATCATTGGGCAGCAGGGAGGTCTCGATGGTGTAGGCACCCCCGGAGGCCTCGCTGCACTGCTTCGCCAGTTCTGCCTGGCCGCCCGCATCCGGGTTGATATACCAGGTCAATGTGGGCACTGCGCCCTCGTCGGTTCCGCAGCCGGTCAGGAGAGTCGCACCCAGGGCCAGAGCAACGCCGGCAGCAGCCCGTGCCCCTTTCCGGGTACGCCCCCAGTATCTTGCGTCCTTTGGCATCGGTACTGTGCCTCCACCTCGTCGTAGGCGTCGCCTGCGGCGGTGCAGGTGACGGGCTGCACACTAAGCAGCCTTCGGTTTGACCATATGCCTTGAACGTAATTTATGCCACATCAAAACCCGCCAAACCGGGTGTTGCCTCAGGTCAGTAGGGCCGCGGCCAGAACCAGCACGGGGAGCGAGGCAATGGTGGTGAGGAGCACGGTGTCCTTGGCGACCAGCACGCCTTCCCCGTAGCGGGCCGCGGCAACGAACACATTCTGCGCGGTGGGCAGGGCAGCGGTCACGACGACGGCGAAAAGCAGGTGCCCGTCCATGCCGAGGATGAAGCGTGCCAGCAGGAAAGCCAGCAGGGGCTGGACAAGGAGCTTGAAGGCAGAGGCGAGGACGACGTCGACCCGCCGGCCGCCGTCCGCGTCCAGCGGCCGCGAACCCACCAGGGAGAGGCCGAAGGCCAGCAGCATGGCAGGAACCGCGGCTCCGCCGATCAGGGAGACGGGTTCGTGGATGATTTCGGGCAGCTGCGTGCCGGTGGCAGCCAGCAGCAGGCCGATCAGGGAACCGACGATGATCGGGTTGCGCACCACCTGGCCTGCAAAGATCCGGATGGACGTCCGCCGGCCGCTGGTGGCCGAATCCATCATCATCAGGAAGAAGGGGGTGAAGAAGGCGAGCTGGAATATCAGCACGGGCGCGATGTAGGCGGCGTCCCCGAGGACATACACGCAGATAGGCAGCCCAAGGTTGGCGGCATTCACCAGGGACGAGGACATGGCCGAGACAAGGACCTCGGGCAGCGGACGGCGCAGCCACCAGCGGGTGACGAGCACATACAGGAGCGCCGTGGCTCCGGCGCTGGCGGCGGCCACCAGCAGCGGGAGCGAAAAGACCGTGCGCAGGTCCGCATCACTGAGGGTAGTGAGCAGCAGCGCCGGGGATGCGACGAAGAACGCCAGGCGGCTCAGTACGGTCTGGGCGTTTTCCCCCAGTACCCCGAGCCGGCCGATTGCATAGCCGGTGAGGATGATGATCCAGACAACGGCGAATCCGGTGAGTACCCCCAGCACCGGATGCGGCTATCTGGCTTCGGCGGCGGCGCCCGGGTTGCCGGCCATGACCTGGGTGTTGTCCAGGGCCAGCGGAGGACGCTCGGTCCCCTCGGTCACGGCCTCGGCCGGGTCCGTTCCAAGCTCCAGGATCCGGTTGGCGGAATCAACGTGGACCACGGTGGGCACAAAGGTGCGCGCTTCTTCGGTGGTCATGTCTGCGTAGGTGATGAGGATGACCGTGTCGCCCACATGTACCAGGTGTGCCGCGGCGCCGTTGATGCCCAGCACCCCCGAGCCCCGCTCGCCGGCGATGGTGTACGTCTCCAGCCGGGCGCCGTTGTCGACGTCGACGATCGATACGAGCTCGCCGGGCAGGATATCCGCGGCTTCAAGGAGGTCGAGGTCAACCGTCACGGAGCCCACGTAGTGAAGGTCGGCATGGGTCACCGTTGCACGGTGGATTTTGGACTTAAACATTTTCCGGTTCATCGCGGACAAGTCTACGCCGATTACGCCGGAACTCGAGCCGGGGGTTGACACCGGTTGGTCACAGTGGAGCGGGCGACGGGAATCGAACCCGCGTATCAAGCTTGGGAAGCTAGCGCTCTACCATTGAGCTACGCCCGCAGTGTCCGGAAGGGATCCGGCACAGCTCCTAACTTTACATGGAACCCGCCGGTTGCCTAATCCGTGCAGGGCCGTTCCCCGATGGGTTCCGGTTCGCCCTGCAGGCATCGGGCCTACTCCCGGGCAGCCTCGCCGGTGGCCTGTCCGGCGTCGCCGTTCCGGGCACGCTCCACGAGTTCGCGCCACCTGCCCTTCACCTGCCGTTCCGGGATGGTGACGGCCGCCGGTCCTACGGAGATTTCATAGATGAACCGGTCCGGTTCGCCGTCCGCGGCCTCGGGCGGATCGCTGAGGAGCGGCAGCCACCGCTCCTGTGCCTCTTCGGAGCTGACCTGCGTGCTCCAGGTGCGCTGCATGCCTGCGAAGCCGCCGCTGCGCACTACAACCAGTCTCATACCAAGACGTTAACCTCTTTCCATGCGGCCTGCACAGCAGTACTTTCCTCCGCTCCGGCTCCGTACCGTTTTTCCGCTGCAGTGAGCGTAGCGGCGGCGAAGACGGCGAAGGTGGCGTCTGCGGGGAAATTGCGTTCCGTGATGGTGTCGTACCAGATCTGGCCGGCACGCTCCCAGGCATACCCGCCCAGGGCCTCAGCCACCAGGTAGAAGGCGCGGTTGGGGATCCCCGAGTTGATGTGGACACCGCCGTTGTCCGCCGCGGTCTTCACAAAGTCCTCCATGGAGGCCGGCTGCGGGTCCTTGCCGAGCACGTCGTCGTCATAGGCCGTGCCCGGCGCCTGCAGCGACCGCAGCGCCCGTCCCTGGACCAAATCCGTGAACAGGCCTTCGCCGACCAGCCAGCTGGCCTGGTCAGCACTCTGGCCCAGCAGCTTCTGCTCAACCAGGACGCCGAACACATCCGCCACTGATTCGTTCAGCGCTCCGGCCTGGTCGCGGTAATCCAACTGTGCGGTGTACTGGATGATGCCGTGGGTCAGCTCGTGGCCGATCACGGTGAGGGATTTGCTGAAACGTTCGAACACCTCGCCGTCGCCGTCGCCGAGCACCATCCGCGAACCGTCCCAGAAGGCGTTGTCGTAGGCGTGCCCGTAATGGACCGTGGCCTCCAGCGTCCGCCCTGCACCGTCGAGCGAGGAGCGGCCGTACGCATCGCTGAAAAGCCGGTAGGTGGCACCGAGACCGTCATAGGTTTCATCCACCGCCGCGTCCCCCGTGGCCGGTTCGCCCTCGGAGCGCACCACGGTGCCCGGCAGTTCCTCGAGGCCCAGGGCATCGGCGATGGAACGGCGCAGGGATGGGGGAAACGCGGTACCTGAGCCCCGGGACGGGGCTGAACGGGGCACTGAGCGCGCCGATTCCACGCCCTCGATCCCGGTCAGGGCCCGGCGGGCCGCCTTGGCCGCCGTTGCCTTTGCGGGGTCTTCGGCGGCGGCCAGGCGGGCAAGCAGATACGGCGGAACGATGGAGCAAATCGAAGAAGCCACGCTCGAGTTGGTCACGGTACAGCCCTCCCTCTGTTGTGAGGTTCCCCAGCGTAGGCCCCGCCACCGACACTGCAAGGGCTAGGCCTGCAAAAACGGCATCAAATGGCCATAACGCAACCTAACCGGCCGTTTTTGCCCCTTCCCGCGCAGGATTAGCCCTGTTCCTCCGCCTGTTCCTCCGCCTGTTCCTCCGCCTGTTCCTCCGCCTGGGCAGCGGTCTGTGCGGACGCTTCGTTGAGGGAGGCGACCACGTCCGGGCCGATTTCCAGCCCCACTTCGTGCCCGGGGTTCACTGACATGCCGTATCCCGGGGCAATGCTGCGGATGGTTGCCTCGCCGCTCGCCTTGACGATCACCGGTGCTGCCTCGCGCAGCTGCTGCGGGATGCGGTCCGGGGAGGTGAAGGTGGCAGCTACGGAGTAGTCCGCGTCGGGGGCCTTCAGGACCACTGCCTGGAAGGTGGACGGATCGTCTTCCTTGGCGAGGCGCCCTACGCTGAGCAGTTCCGACGTCCAGATGACGGACATAACCTCGCGGTTGGTGATCCGGCCTTCACGGCCTGCGGTGATGGCTTCTTCGAGCGCCGCGCCGGGTGCTTCGACGTCGTCGTGGGCCAGCGGCATTGTCGGGATCTCGGGGGTGTTGTCCGGTTCCATGAAGGACTCCTTTGGGGGATCGGTGCCAAAACTCCAAGTCTGGCATATCGAGCGGATACCGTGGTGGGCATGAGTCCGAACGAGAACACCCGCAGCCTTGAAGCAGGCATTGAACGGGACTTCAGCGACAAGATGAGCTACGGGTCCTACCTCGCCCTGGATGAACTGCTCTCCGCGCAGCATCCCGTGAGCAGCCCGGAGCACCACGACGAGATGCTGTTCATCATCCAGCACCAGACCTCGGAGCTGTGGCTGAAACTCGTCCTGCACGAGCTGCTCGCCGTACGTGCCCGCCTGGCGGCCGATGACCTGCGGTCGGCCATGAAGGGAATTGCCCGGATCAAGCACATCCAGCGCTCGCTGACCGAGCAGTGGTCCGTGCTGGCAACCCTGACTCCGTCCGAGTACGCCGGGTTCCGTGATGACCTGGGTGCCTCCAGCGGGTTCCAGTCCTACCAGTACCGGGCGGTCGAGTTCCTGCTCGGCAATAAGAACGAGGCAATGATTGCCGTGTTCGCGGCAGACCCTGCGGCACAGGAACTGCTGTCCGGCCTGCTTTCCGGGACCAGCATCTATGACGAGTTCATCCGCTGCCTAGCCCGCCGCGGCTACGCGGTGGCACCGGAACTCCTGGACCGTGACGTGAGGCAGGCGCACGTTTATGACGAGTCGCTGCTGGCGGTCTACAAATACGTCTACGAAAACCCGGCGGAGAACTGGGACGTGTACGAGGCCTGCGAAGAGCTGGTGGACCTGGAGGACAATTTCCAGCTGTGGCGTTTCCGACACGTGAAAACGGTGGAGCGCACCATCGGCATGAAGCGCGGAACCGGCGGTTCCAGCGGCGCCGGCTTCCTGCGGCGTGCCCTCGAACTGACGTTTTTCCCCGAGCTCTATGCGGTGCGGACGGAAATCGGCCGCTAGGGGCATGCGCTATTTTTGAAGAGTGCTGATTTCTGACCGCGACATCCGAACCGAAATTGCCGACAACCGGATTGCCCTGGACCCCTATGACCCCGCAATGGTCCAGCCTTCCAGCGTCGATGTCCGCATCGACCGCTTCTTCCGGCTCTTCGACAACCACAAGTACGCCCACATTGATCCCTCGCAGGATCAGCCGGAGCTGACCCGCCTGGTGGAAGTGGACCCGGATGAGCCCTTCATCCTCCACCCCGGCGAGTTTGTCCTGGGCTCCACCTACGAGCAGGTCACCCTGCCGGACGACATTGCCGCGCGGCTGGAGGGCAAGTCCTCGCTGGGCCGGCTGGGGCTGCTGACGCACTCCACCGCCGGCTTTATCGACCCGGGGTTCTCCGGCCACGTCACGCTGGAGCTTTCCAACATGGCAACGCTGCCCATCAAGCTGTGGCCCGGCTCCAAGATCGGCCAGCTGTGCTTCTTCCGGCTCAGTTCCCCGGCCGAGCACGCCTACGGCTCCGGCCGCTACGGCAACCGCTACCAGGGCCAGCGCGGCCCGACGGCGTCGCGCAGCCACCTGAACTTCCACCGCACGGATGTCACTGCCGGCACCCCGGCCAAGGACGGGGACGCAGTCAGCGCCTCCTAGGGCCTGGCGGGACTGTCCGGCTGGCGGAGGCGGCGAGAACGTCCGGCCGGAGGGCCTGGCGGAGGCGGCTTTAATATTCCAAGAGAGCTCTGCGAGCGAAGGAATTTCGTTGCCGCCGGAGCCAGGCCCATAGGCCGGAACCGGAGCCAGGCCCATAGGCCGGACCCATAGCGCTTAGTCCTTATCGACGGGCGGAGCGGTCCGTGCTGCGGGGGAGCGGACCGGGAGCAGGACCAGCAGGCCCACCAGCAGCACGGCCATAATGCCGATGATGCCGTAGCGCTGCGAACCGAAGATCGCGATGCAGGCCGAGAACAGGGCGGGGGCCAGGAAGCTGACCGCCCGCCCGGTGGTGGCGTACAGGCCGAACAGCTCGCCTTCCTTGCCCTCCGTGGCGAGCCGGGCCAGGAACGCCCGGGAAGCGGACTGGGCCGGGCCCACGAACAGGCACAGCATCAGGCCGAAGATCCAGAAGGTGGTGTCGCCGGTCCACTGCAGCCCCAGCAGATCCTGGTCCTTCGGGCCCAGCACCACCACGGCAGTGCCGGCAAGGATCAGCCCGATCAGCGAACCGACGATCACGGCCTTGGGACCGACACGGTCATCGAGGAACCCGCCGATCACGGACCCGACGGCGGCCACCACGTTGCCGAAGATTGCGAACATGATCACCTCCGAGAGTTCCCAGCCGAAGGTGCCGGCCGCAATAACGCCGCCGAACGTGAACACTGCTGCCAGCCCGTCGCGGAAGACCGCGCTGGCGAGCAGGAAGTAAATGGTGTGGGGGTCGGTCCGGAAGAGGGCCTTGATGCGCTGGAACAGGAGCTTGTAGGACGCAAGGATCCCCAGCCGTGCCACTGCATCCTGCCGGGGAACCTCGGGCACGGTGAACATCAGCGGCAGGGCGAACAGCAGGAACCAGACGGCGGAAAACAGTGCCACGGCCCGGATGTTCAGTCCGTCTTCGGAAGTGACGCCGAACCAGCCGACGTCGGGCTGCACGAAGCCCACCAGTACCAGCGCCAGGGCGGCGATTCCGCCTACGTAGCCCATCGCCCAGCCCAGGCCGCTGATCTTTCCGACCGAAGCCGGCGTGGAGATCTGGCTGAGCATGGCGTTGTAGTTCACACCCGCAAACTCGAAGAACAGGTTCGCCGCAGCGATCAGGGCCACACCCAGGATCAGGTACTCGGGGGCGGGGAGGACAAACCAGCACGCCGCGACCAGGGCGCAGGTCAGCAGGGTGTTGACGGTCAGCCATGTGCGGCGGCGTCCGCCGGCGTCCGAGCGCTGGCCGGTAACCGGTGCGAGGACGGCCACGGCCACGCCGGCAATGGCGAGGCCGGCGCCGAGGACGGCGGAATTATGGTCCTTGTCCCCGAACTGCTCCGAGGTCAAGTAGACGGTGAACACAAAGGTGGTCATCACGGCGTTGAAGGAAGCGGAGCCCCAGTCCCAGGCAGCCCATGCCGCCACCTGCTTCCAGCGTGCAGGTGCCGGGGGGTTTGCCGTCCGGCGGTCCGGAGACATGTTATCTGTGCTGAGACTCATGCCGCCGAGCCTAGCGGCTCCCGCGGCCCGGAACGGTATTCGACGCCTAAAACGCCGATTCCTGCATTCCGGGCCGGACCGGCCGAATAGGAGGGCATGCGTATGCCATGGGTAGAATGTATATACCGACCTTGACCGCCCCCTTGATAATTACAGCCGTTTGACGCTGGATCATCGACGAAAGCCCGGGAGATCATAGTGCTGTTTGTGCTCACCGTTCTGTTTACGGTGGCACTTGTTGCGCCCTTGGTGTTCCGGAAGGTCGGCCGGTCTGCGTTCTACATCCTTGCGGCTTTCCCCGCCGCCGCATTCGTTTGGCTGATGGCCACTTTCCCCCGGTACACGGGAGCAGACCAGACCCTGGCCTCCGGCGCCCCGAACGCGCCGCCGTCGGTCACGATTCCCTGGATTCCCGAACTCCGTGTGGAGCTCGCCTTCCGAATGGACACGCTCTCGGCGGTGCTGTCCATCCTGATCCTCGGTGTGGGCGCGCTGGTCCTGTTCTACTGCGCCCGGTACTTCCGGCCCAATGATCCGAAGATGGGCAGCTTCGGCGCCCAGCTGCTGGCATTTGCCGCCGCGATGTTCGGCTTGGTTACGGCAGATGACCTGATCCTGCTGTTCATCTTCTGGGAACTGACCACCATCCTGTCCTACCTGCTGATCGGGTATTCCGCGCACCGGCTCTCCGCCCGCCGTGCAGCCCTGCAGGCATTGATCGTCACCACCTTCGGCGGCCTGGCGATGCTGGTCGGCATGATCGTGCTCGGCACCGTCGCCGGGACCTACCGGATCTCCGCGATCCTGGCGCAGGCACCCGAACTGGCGGCCACCGGGACGCTGGTCAATGTTGCCATTGCCCTGCTGCTGGTCGGCGCCGTTTCCAAATCCGCCCTCGTGCCCTTCCACTTCTGGCTGCCCGCGGCCATGGCCGCTCCCACCCCGGTCAGTGCCTACCTGCACGCAGCGGCAATGGTGAAGGCGGGCATCTACCTGGTCGCCCGGCTCGCACCCGGATTCTCCGAGACGCTGCTGTGGCATCCCATTGTGCTGGTCCTGGGACTGACGACCATGCTGCTGGGCGGCTGGCGTGCCCTGCGCCAGTTCGACATCAAACTGCTCCTCGCCTACGGCACCGTCAGCCAGCTCGGCTTCCTCACCCTGGTGGTGGGGCTGGGCAGCCGGGAAGCCGCCGTCGCCGGAATGGGACTGCTCCTGGCCCACGGTTTCTTCAAGGCGACCCTGTTCCTGGTGGTCGGGATCATCGACCACCAGGCCGGCACCCGGGACATCCGCAAGCTCTCCGGAATCTTCCGCGCAGCACCGAAACTCGCCGTCGTTGCCGTGATCGGTGCGGCGTCCATGGCCGGTGTGCCCCCGCTGCTTGGTTATGTGGCGAAGGAATCCGTCTACGAGACCTTTGTGCATTACGGCGAGCAGCAGGGCACCTTCGCCGCCTGGCTCCTGCTGGCCGGCGTGGTGACGGGCTCCATCCTCACCGTTGCCTACAGCTCCCGCTTCGTCTGGGGTGCCTTTGCCTCCAAGGAAGGCCGCACACCCACCCCGTTCAAGAGCGTGTCGTGGTCCTTCCTCGCCGCCCCGGCGCTCCTGGCCGCCGCCACCGTGGTGTTCGGGCTGTGGCCGGCTCCGCTGGACTCGGTGATCGCTTCCTACGCGGACCTCTTCCCGGCCGAGGGGAAGCCCACGCACCTGGCACTGTGGCACGGACTCACCCCGGCGCTAGGGCTGAGTGTACTTACCCTCGCCATCGGCGCCGCCCTGTTCCTGCTGCGCCGCCGGGTGGAATCCTTCCAGCGGACCGTTGCGTCCCCGCTCGACGCCGAGCGGTCCTACCGCGGCGCCATCGGTGTGCTTGACGACGTCGCCGTGTGGGTCACGGGCCGGACCCAGCGCGGTTCGCTGATGTTCTACCTGTTTGTCATTCTGTCCATGGCGATCGTGGTCCCGCTGACGGCGCTGATCCTGCGCTCCGCTCCCTTGCCGGAGAATTTCCGCTGGTTCGATACCCCGCTGCAGGCCGTGATCGGCGCGGCGGTCATCCTGGGCGCGGTTGCCGCAGCCCGCGCCACCAAGCGCTTCCTCGCCGTGCTGATGGTTTCGGTCAGCGGCTACGGCATAGCCCTGATTTTCGCCCTGCAGGGTGCCCCGGACCTTGCCCTGACGCAGATGCTCGTCGAGACGATTGTGCTGGTGGCGTTCGTGCTGGCCCTGCGGTCCCTGCCGGCCCGCCTGTGGAAGCGCGAACCCAAGCGCCACCGCCTGCTGCGGGCACTGCTGGGCATCGCCTTCGGCGCGAGCATGGTCGTGTTTGCCATGACCGCAATGGCCTCCCGCGTCGCCGCCCCCGTCTCCCTCGATTTCCCGAAGCTGGCCTATGAGGGCGGCGGCGGATCCAACATTGTCAACGTGACACTGGTCGACATCCGCGCCTGGGACACGTTCGGGGAAATCACTGTGCTGGCCATCGCGGCCACCGGCCTTGCTTCCCTGATCTTCGTCCGCGGACGCGGTGACAAGCGGCGCCGGGCCGAGGGAGTGGCCAGCGGCTCGGTGGACCGCGGCCGGGAGCAGTTTGCCCCCACCGGCCGCCGCCAGGCCACCCTCGCCCTGGCCCGGAAATTCTCCAGCGTCGGCCGTGACGCCTGGCTGGTGGCCGGCCGGACGCTTGCACCCGAGCGGCGGTCCATCATCTTCGAGGTCATTACCCGGCTAATCTTCCACTCCGTCATCATGTTCTCGGTCTACCTGCTGATTGCCGGCCACAACGCCCCGGGCGGCGGGTTCGCCGGCGGACTGATGGCCGGACTCGCGCTGACCATCCGGTATCTTGCCGGCGGCCGCTTTGAGCTGGCCGAGGCCAGCCCGGTCAGCGCCGGCACCCTGCTGGGCGGCGGTCTTGGCGTGATTGCCCTTTCCGCTGCCGCGCCGCTGTTCTTCGGCGGGCAGATCCTGCAGAGCGCGATTCTCAAATTCACCTGGCCGGTCTTCGGGGAGATCAAGTTCGTCACCTCCACGATCTTCGACATCGGCGTCTACCTGGTGGTGGTGGGGCTGGTGCTGGATGTCCTGCGCAGCCTGGGTTCGGAGATCGACGAGCGCAGCGAGGCCGACGCCGATGACGATGAAGACGACAGCATTGTGGAGGAACCCCAGATCCTGGCTATCGCGACCAGTCCCGCCGGCGATGCCGGCTCCCGTCCCGAAGAGGAAGAGGTGGCACGGTGACTGTGAACCTCACCCTCCTCCTGGTTATGGGGTGCCTGTACGCCGCCGGCATCTACCTGCTGCTGGAGCGGAGCCTGACCCGGGTGGTGCTTGGCCTGGCCATGCTCACCAATGCCACGAATATCCTGCTGCTGGCCACCGGCGGACCGGCCGGGCTGGCACCCATCTTCAACAAGGACATTGCAGCGGATGCCTACAACGATCCGCTGCCGCAGGCGTTCATCCTGACCTCGATCGTGATTTCCTTCTCGGTCACCGCTTTTATGCTCGGCATTATCTACCGGTCCTGGGTGCTGGGCCGGCAGGACGAGGTCCAGGACGACCTTGAGGACCGGCGCGTGGCCAGCCAGAGCAGCTTCGATGCCGAAGATGACGCAGACGTCCCGGAGGACACCACGGAATTCACTCCGCCGGAGGAAGCCGAAGAGGCTCCCGGCTCCCAACGCGGCAACACAGCAAACGACCCGGAGGTGACCCGATGAATACAGCCAGCCTTGCGCCGCTGGCGGTGGTGCTCCCGGTCCTCGGTGCTGCCCTCGCGTTCATCCTGATCCGCCACCAGCGTGCGCAGCGGGCGGTGAGCATCAGCATCCTCAGCGTCACCCTGATCCTGGAAGTTGTCCTGCTGTCCTCGGTCTGGGAGACGGGTGCGCAGGCCGTGAACCTGGGTGCCTGGCTTCCGCCGTTCGGCATCACCATGGTGGTGGACCAGTTCTCCGCACTGATGCTGGTGGTCTCTTCGGCGATCAGCCTGTCCGTGCTGATCTATGCCGCCGGCCAGGGTATGGCCGACGGCGACGAAGACGGTCCGATTTCCATCTTCCATCCGACGTACCTGATCCTCGTGGCCGGTGTTTCCAATGCCTTCCTCGCCGGGGACCTGTTCAACCTGTACGTCGGCTTCGAGATCCTGCTCACCGCAAGCTACGTCCTGATGACCCTGGGTGGAACTACGCCCCGCATCCGCGCCGGCGTGACCTACGTGGTGGTCAGCGTGGTTTCCTCGCTGCTGTTCCTGATCTCCATCGCCATGATCTACGGCGCCACCGGCACGGTGAACATGGCGGACCTTGCCCTGAAGCTCGGCGAACTGGACCCGGCAACCCAGCTGATGCTGCACCTGATGCTGCTGGTGGCGTTCGGCATCAAGGCCGCAATCTTCCCGCTGTCGTTCTGGCTGCCGGACTCCTATCCCACGGCACCGGCCCCGGTCACCGCCGTGTTCGCCGGCCTGCTGACCAAGGTGGGTGTCTACGCCATGGTCCGCACCGAAACCCTGCTCTTCCCGGGAGACCGGATCAACACGCTGCTGATGGTGGTGGCGGGGCTGACCATGCTGGTCGGCATCCTGGGTGCCCTGGCCCAGACCGACATCAAGCGAATGCTCTCCTTCACCCTGGTCAGCCACATCGGCTACATGGTGTTCGGGCTGGCGGTGGCCTCCGTGGCGGGCATCGGCTCCGCGGTGTTCTACGTGGTGCACCACATTACGGTGCAGACCTCGCTGTTCCTGGTCACGGGCCTGATTGAACGCCGCGGCGGAACCGCGAACATGGACCGGCTCGGCGGACTTGCCCGCCTGTCGCCCCTGCTGGCCGTGCTGTACTTCATTCCGGCCATTAACCTGGCCGGCATCCCGCCGTTCTCCGGCTTCCTGGGCAAGCTCGGCCTGATGCAGGCCGGTGTGGACCTGGGCACCCCGCTGGCGTATGTACTGGTGGGCTCAGGCGCCGCCACCAGCCTGCTGACCCTGCTGGTCATGGCGAGGGTCTGGAACCGGGCCTTCTGGCGGACCCCCGAGGACGCCGTGCACCCGGACCCGATCCTGCTCGCTACGAGTTCCGACGGGTCCAGCCTGCGCAGCTCCGAGAATGTCAACGAGCACGCCACCGGACGGTTCTCCGGCCGGGACTCCGTGGACCTGCTGCCGCGGACCATGGTTTACCCCACGGTGGGCCTGGTGGCCCTCGGCGTCGCCCTGACCGTGGCCGCCGGGCCGCTGTTTTCACTCAGCGACGGTGCAGCCAGGGACCTGCTGGACCGTACCCCGTACATTGAAGCGGTCCTGGGAGAAGGTGCAGCTCAGTGACCAAGGAAGCACGCATGCGTGAGGGGTCCCGCGTTCCGCTGCTGCAGGAACTGCCCCTGCTGATCTGGCTGGTGTTCCTGTGGGGGGCGCTGTGGCAGGACTTTAGCGCCGGCAACCTGATCTTCGGTGCGGTGATCGCGTTTTTCGTGGCGAACATCTTCTATCTGCCGCCCGTGGAACTCAGCGGCAGGTTCAACCCGATCTACGGGCTCGCCTTCGCCGGAAGCTTTCTCTACAAGCTGGTGCAGGCCAGCTTCCATGTGTTCTGGCTGGCGGTTTTCCGCGGTCCGCGGATCCGCAACGGAGTGATCGGGGTGAAGCTGCGCAGCCGGTCGGACCTGATGGTCACGGCCACCGGCCACGTGCTGTCGCTGATTCCCGGCTCGCTGGTTGTCGACGTCGACCGTTCCACCTCGACGCTCTATCTGCACGCACTGAATGTGTCCACGGCGGAACAGGCCGAGAAGGTGCGGGCCGATGCCCTGGACACCGAGGCCTGGCTGATCCGCACCCTGGGAACCAAAGAGGAGCTGGCCGCCCTGCGTGCCGAAACCGCTGAAACACGGAAGCGAAAGATTGGAGGCCGGGCATGATGAGCGCAGCTGTGGTGGCGGTATCCGTCATGCTGGCGGTGGCCGGCGCCGGTGCCATTTACCGGATTGCCCGCGGTCCCTCCATCCTGGACCGGGTGCTGGCCTCGGACGTCCTGCTGGCCATTGTTGGTGCGGCCCTGATCACCGACATGATCGTTTACCGCAACCTGGACTACCTGGCCCTGGTGGTCGCCATTTCCTTGATCGGCTTTATCGGCTCCGTGACGGTTGCCCGCTTCGTAACGGACAGGCGGTAGCACCGTGGAAGAGACCGTCTATGACGTGATCACGGCCGTGCTGATGCTCGGCGGCGCCCTGATGTCCCTGGCCGCCGCCATCGGCCTGATCCGCTTCCCGGACCTGCTCAGCCGCATGCATGCAGCCACCAAGCCCCAGGTCCTTGGGCTGCTGTTGTTCCTGCTGGCGCTGGCCGTGGAATTCCGGAGCTGGAAGCTGCTGCCCGTCCTGGCCGTGGTGTGGATCTTTATGCTCCTGACGGCCCCCGTCTCCGCCCACATGGTGGGCCGCGCCGGGTACCGGACCAAGCACCTGCGGCCCGAGCTGCTGGTCATCGACGAGCTGGACGACGTCGTCGAGCGGGCACAGCGCCTGCTGCGGGAAGCGGAAGAGGAAGCACTCGAAGACGAGGACGATGATCCGCGCGTAGATGATGATCCCGGGCACAGCTACACCGGGGAGCTCGACGACGACGAGATGCTGCGCGCCCGCGGAACCGGTGCAGGCGAGGCGTTAAACAGCGACGCCCAGCGCCCGGGGAAAAACCCCGAGGGCTGAGCGCGGCTTCTCCGCCGGCGGCGGAGGTGGAACCGTTCCGGGCTTAGACGATTTCCGGAGTCTTCTGGTAGCGCTGGATGGCGCGCTGCGTGCCGCGGTTGGTCAGCACACGGATGACCTGGCTGACGGCACCCGAGACCACTGCGAAGGCCACGGCGGAGCGGAGGCTGTTTTCCAGGCTGCCCTCGGCATCCTTGGGCGGTTCTTTGCCGGTGGACTTGGTCCAGGCGAAGTCCAGCACCTTGGCGGCGACGATTCCGGAAAGGATGCTCGCTCCGGTTCCGAGCAGTTTGAGGATCAGGTTCATGAATACTCCTAGCTTCGGGCGTTTTTCCTAACCCTACGGTACCCGTTTACCCGTCGCCGGATCGGGAGTGCGTGTGTAGAGTGGAACGGCAAACATACGACAGGGGAGCGCCGTCCCGCAGCAGGTCTTCGGACCCCGAAGGACAAGGCGCTGAGAGTGCGGAGATCCGCAGACCCTCGAACCTGATCCGGTTAGTACCGGCGAAGGGAGTCGAGAGCTCAGGGAATCCCCGTTGGCCGGCAACGGCCTGCGGGAGAAGTGCGCCGGTTTACCGGTGCAGCATCACCCTCCCCTCCTGATAACAGGAGGATATTCATGAAAGACCAATCTGCAGCACCGGGCCGTCGGCCCACGGCCTCCGGACGCACCTGGCGCGTGGTGGACATTGTTGTGGCTTCCGTCCTCGCGGTGGCCGTGGGCGTGATCTTCTGGGCCTGGTCCCTGGGCTACGCCGGGATCAGCGCGCTTACCGCGGCGTTTCCGCCGCTTGCCGGGCTCTACACGGGCGGCTGGCTGATTGCCGGGGTGCTGGGCGGGCTCATCATCCGCAAGCCCGGCGCCGCCGTCTACTGCGAAATGCTGGCCGCGGCCGTGTCGGGTGTGCTGGGCACCCAGTTCGGCCTGTCCGTACTCCTTTCCGGCTTCCTGCAGGGCCTTGGCGCCGAGCTGGTGTTCCTGCTGTTCCTGTACCGGCGTTTCTCCCTGCCCGTGGCACTGCTGGCCGGGCTGGGATCCGGACTGTTCCTCGGCCTGAGTGAAAACGTCCTCTACAACGTGGAGTGGGCAGCGCAGTGGCAGGTGCTGTACGTCCTGCTCACCTGCGTATCCGGCGCGGTGATTGCCGGCGCCCTGTCCTGGCTGGCGGTCCGCGCCCTGGCCCGGACGGGTGCGCTGGCACCGTTCGCGTCAGGACGAACGCGGCAGGCGTAGCCATGCTGTTCGGCAGGAAGCCCCGGAGCCGTCCGCCCGCGGTGGCGCCGGCCGCCGTGATCCCCGAGGCACCCGGTTCCCGACGCCGGTCCCGCCCGGCTGCCGTCACCGCCGCCGGCTGGGGCTGGCAGCACGGCGGACGGAACGCTCCGGCAGTGTGCGGCCTGGACCTGGCGGTTTCCCCCGGCGAACGGGTACTGCTCCTGGGTGCTTCCGGTGCAGGGAAATCCACGTTCCTGCACGCCCTGGCCGGGGTCCTGGGGCCGGACACCGGCGGGGAGGAACACGGAACGCTGACGCTCGACGGCGTCCACCCGGCCGATCCCGCCGCCCGTGGCCGGACCGGGCTGGTCCTGCAGGACCCCGACTCGCAGACCGTCCTGTCCCGGGTAGGGGACGAAGTGGCTTTCGGAGCGGAGAACCTGGCTGTGCCGGCCGGGGAAATCTGGCCGCGGGTGCGGTCCGCGCTGGCCGACGTCGGACTGGATGTTCCGCTGGACCGGTCCACTGCCATGCTCTCGGGCGGGCAGAAGCAGCGCCTGGCCCTGGCCTCGGTGATGGCCATGGAACCGGGCCTGCTGCTGCTCGATGAACCCACTGCCAACCTGGATCCGGACGGTGTGGGCGAAATCCGCGACGCCGTGACCCGGGTGCTGGACCGCACCGGTGCAACGTTGATTGTGGTTGAGCATCGGGTGGAGGTCTGGGCCGGCGTCGTGGACCGGGTGGTGGTCCTGGCCGCCGGAGGCGGGGTGCTGGCTGACGGCTCCCCGGAGCAGGTGCTGGGCAATCCGGCGCACCGGCGCACCCTGGCCGCGTCCGGGGTCTGGCTTCCCGGCGCCGCCCCGGAAATCCCCGGCGGCCCCTGGACCCCCGCAGCGGCGGGCCCCCGGCTGCTGGAGGCCCGCGGGCTGGCTGTTGCGCGTTCGGCCCGTGGTCCCGCCGTGCTGTCCGGAGTGGACCTGACCCTGGACGCCGGAACCGCCGTCGGCATCACCGGACCCAACGGTGCCGGCAAATCCACGCTTGCCCTGACCCTGGGCGGCCTGCTTCGGCCAAGGGCCGGAACCCTTACCGCTGCCCCGGCACTGGCCGGAACCGCCCGCACGGAACCGGGGCGCTGGACGTCGGCACAGCTGGTGGACCGGATCGGCACCGTCTTCCAGGAACCTGAACACCAGTTCCTGACCAATACCGTGCGGGACGAACTGGCCTTCGGTCCCCGCCGCCTGGGCCGGGACACCGACGGGCAGGTGCTGGCCAGAGTGCAGCACCTCGCCGAACGGCTCGGACTGGACGGGCTGCTTGAGGCCAACCCGTTCACGCTTTCCGGCGGGGAGAAACGCCGGCTGTCCGTGGCAACCATGCTCGCCACGGAACCGGCCATCCTGCTGCTGGATGAACCAACCTTCGGACAGGATGCCCGCACCTGGGCCGAGCTGGTGGCACTGCTGCGCGGGCAGCTGTCGGAAGGGAGCTGCGTGGTATCCGTGACGCATGACGCCGAGTTCATCCAGGCGCTCGGGTCCCGGAACCTTCAGGCGGCGGGCGGTGAACTCGGCGCCGTCGAGACGCTTACGCCGGGCCTTGGAGACACGGCCGAAGCGCCGACTGGCCGGGGGCGGCCATGAGCGCGGCAGCTGCAGGGGTGCCGGCCCGTCCCGTGGGCACGTTCCTGGCCCGCGCCAACCCGCTCTCCAAGCTGGCCGCGGCGGTGCTCCTGACCCTGGCAGTGCTGGTGACGGTGGACTGGGTGAGCGCCGCCGTTGTGCTCACTGCCGAACTGGCCCTGCTGCCGCTGCTGCATATCCGGATCGGGACGCTGGTACGGCGGATCTGGCCGCTGCTCGCCGCAGCACTGATCGGTGCGTGGGGGACGGCGCTGCTGGCGGAAAAAACCGGGACGGTACTGCTCGACGCCGGCCCGCTGCTGTTTACCTCCGGCTCCGTGGCTGCCGGCATAGCCATCGGGCTGCGCGGCCTGGCAATCGCCCTGCCGGGAATCTACCTGCTGACCACCACCGATCCCACGGACCTGGCCGATGCCCTGGCGCAGAAGCTGAAGCTGCCGCACCGGTTTGTCCTGGGCGCGCTGGCGGCCATGCGGCTGGTCGGCCTGCTGGTGGAGGAGTGGCGCACCATCGGACTGGCCCGGCACGCCCGCGGCGCAGGTCCCGACGCCGGGGGAGCGGCCCGGCTTCGGGGGTTTGCCGGGCAGTCCCTGGCGCTCCTGGTGCAGGCGATCCGCCGGGCCACCCGGCTTGCGACGGCGATGGAAGCGCGCGGCTTCGGGGCCGCGGAGCGGACCTGGGCCCGAACGTCGACCTTCAGCCGGATCGACGCCGTCGTGTTCGGAGCCGGGGCGGCAGTGTCCGCTGCTGCCGTGGCAGCTGCGGTGTCGGCCGGAACGTTCAACTTCATCCTGACCTGAGACTTCCCGGCCCGGTTAGAGCGCCGCGTCCGCCAGCTTGGTGAGCTCAGTGTTCAGGACCTCGGAGAACGGCAGCTCCCGGCCGTCAATGGACCGCACCGGCACCAGCAGCCGGATGCTGGACGCCAGCCAGACGCCGTCGGCCGCGAACAGGTCCTCGGGCACCAGCGGCCCGTACCCCAGCTCCCAGCCGGCGGCTTCGGCGGCCCTGAAGAGGGCATCCTGCGTAGTGCCCGCCAGGATGCCGCTCTTCCGCTCGGGGGTAAGCAGGGTGCGCACGCCGTCGCGCTCGCGGGCGAGCACCACGGTGGAGGTGGGCCCCTCGAGCACCTTGCCGTCGGAGGAAGTGAAGATGGCGTCGTCGGCGCCGTTCTGCCGTGCATAGCGCAGTGCCGCCATGTTCACGGCATACGAGAGCGTCTTGGCACCCAGCAGCAGCCACGGCGCGCGGGCAGCGGCCAGGCTGTCATAACCGCGGTCCAGGAGCAGGACCCTGATGCCCTCGCTGCGCTGCCGCGAGGCATCGGAGGCAGGGGTGACCTGCACCCACGCGGTGGGCGTGCCGGCACCCTCGACGCCGCGGGTCACCACCAGCTTCACCGCCGCCCGGCCGGTGGAACCGGCGGTTTCCGCCTCCGTATGCAGGGCCAGGGCGGTGGCGATGGCCCGCTCCCAGGCCGTCCGAGGGGGAATCTCCAGTTCCAGCAGCTGCGCCGAGGAAGCCATCCGGTCCAAATGGGCGTCCGGTTTGCGGGGCACCCCGTCCACGGCCAGGAGCGATTCGAAGATCCCGTCTCCGCGCGTCACGCCCAGGTCATTGATCATTAGCTGGGGGACGCCGGCGTCGGCCGGACGTCCGTCGGGGAAGGCGGAATCCAGGAAAACCAGAACAGTCATGGGCCCAGCGTAACGGCGCTGGCACGGATAGGACCTTCCGGCGGATAGGCTGTCTAAAAGGCGGCTGCGGGGAGGAGCATAAGTGTGTGGTGGTCTCTGACCGGTATTGACCTGCCCGGGTGGACTACCGGTGTGTTGACGGCGGTGGATTACGCGATCCGGATCATTGCCCTCGGCATTGTGCCAGGCAACCGCCGTCCCACCACAGCGATGGCCTGGCTGTTGTGCATCTTCTTCCTGCCGATTCCGGGGATCATCCTCTTTTCGCTCTTCGGCAACCACCGGCTCTCCGAACACCGGGTCAAACGGCAGGCTGAAATCAGCCGCCTGGTCCGTGAAAACACCAAGGAACTGGAAACCGAGGGCACCAATTACGGCGGCCCCGAGTGGGTGCTGAATGCCGCGGAACTCAACCGCCGGCTGGGCTCCTTTCCCACCCTGGACGGCAATAAGGTGGACGTGCAGCGCGACTACCTGGAGTCCATTGCGGATATGACCCGCGAAGTGGAACTGGCCAAGCGGTACGTCCACGTGGAGTTCTACATCATGGGCTATGACGCCGTGACCCGGGACTTCTACCGGGCCCTGAAGGACGCCGCAGGGCGCGGCGTCACCGTCCGGCTGCTTTTCGACCACATCGGCACCCTGCGCATTCCCGGCTACCGGAAGCTGCTGC
Source organism: Arthrobacter sp. zg-Y769 (assembly GCF_020907405.1). Classification (GTDB taxonomy): domain Bacteria; phylum Actinomycetota; class Actinomycetes; order Actinomycetales; family Micrococcaceae; genus Arthrobacter_B. Next base: position 191,977 of record NZ_JAJJOE010000004.1, on the reverse strand, counting down.
GGGAACTACGCAGCAGCGGCATCCAATGGCGGCGGATGCTTCCGGTGGAGCCGCTCCGCGGCCGCTGGCGCCGCCCCGACCTGCGCAACCACCGCAAGATCCTGGTGGTGGACGGAGCAGTGGGTTTCACCGGCTCCCAGAACATGGTGGAGCCGGCCTACAACAAACGCCGCAACCGCCGGTCCGGCCGCAAATGGGTAGAGCTGATGGCACGGATGGAAGGGCCGGTGGTGGACGAACTCAACGTTGTCTTCGCCACCGACTGGAACGCCGAGACGGACGAAAACCTGGAACGGGAACTGGACCTGTACGAATCGTCGTTCAATCCCGGCGACGTCACCTGCCAGGTGGTACCCAGCGGCCCCGGGTTCAGCACCGAGAACAACCTGCGCCTTTTCGCGTCCCTTATTTACTCGGCCAGTGACCGCATTTCCATCACCAGCCCGTACTTCGTCCCCGATGACACGCTGCTGTACGCCGTGACGACGGCGGCGCAGCGGGGTGTGGAAGTGGAGTTGTTCGTCTCCGAAAAAGGCGACCAGTTCCTGGTGGACCACGCCCAGCGCTCCTACTATGAGGCGCTGCTGCGTGCCGGTGTCCGGATCTACCAGTACCCCAAACCGCTGGTGCTGCACGCGAAGCACTTCACCATCGACGAGGATGTGGCGGTTCTGGGGTCCAGCAACATGGACATGCGCTCTTTTTCGCTGAACCTCGAGGTGTCGGTGATGATGTTCGACGGCACCATCGTGAAGCAGATCCGCCGCATCGAGGACACCTACCGGGCCCTGTCCAAGGAGCTCATCCTGGAGAACTGGGTGGGCCGGCCACTCTGGCAGCGGTACATCGACAACGTGGCCCGGCTGACCGCGACCCTGCAGTAGCGGGCCCGGACCATGCCGGCCTCCCGTGCCGGCAGCCCACAGCGTCGAAACTACTGCGCCGGCGCGGGTCCCGGACTGTCCGGCCAGAGTCCGCCGTGGCCAAAGTTGCTCAGTTTCCGGGTCAGCTCCTCGTAGTCATCGTTCAGGACTTCGTCGACGGAGCCGTCCGGCCTGGAGACGTATCGGTCGATGATGCTTCCCCAGCCGGAGTAGCGAAACGTGGAAGCGGCCAACTCCCGCGCCCTTTCCACTCCGTCCGGCGTCGGTTCGCTGCGGAGCTTAGCGAGGCAGCCGGGCAAGGACTGTCGCCAGTGCCGCCGCGGCGTTTCCCTGTGATCCCACCAGACGCACGGTGAGATCCGCGGCGGAGGCGGCGTCGTCGTCGGCCGCCCAGCGGCGTTCCTGCGCGGCCCAGCGCTCCCAGTGCGGCGCATAGGTCCCGCCGTCACGGTCCAGCGCATACCGGCGCCGGACAGATTCCTCACCGTCCACCCACACACTGGTGTCCAGCAGCGGCCGGGCCTCGCGGTGCGCCGCGCCGACCCCTTCAAAAACCACGACGTCGGCCGGATCGGTGGTCTGCCAGTCCCCGTAGCGGCCGGCGTCCCAGTCCCAGGCCTGCCAGTGCGCCGGCCGCCCTTCGGCAAGCGGCCGCAGGACGCATTCCCGGTAGGAGGTCATTCCCGATTCCAGCCCGTCCCAGCCGGGGTAGATGTCCTCCAGGTGGAACAGCCGCACGGAGCCGAGGCGGGACATGGCGGCGGCAATTTCGGTGGCCAGGGTCGTTTTACCGGCACCGGAGAAGCCGTCCACCGCGATGAGCAGGGGAATGCCGGGTTTAGCGGGCATCGCGCGGGTTGCCCGTGCACACGGTCAGGATTCGGAACATTCCCCAAGCCTAGCCAGAAAGGGTCAGGCCCGAAGCAGCAGCTCCCCGCAGGGAACCAGGAACCAGCCGTCCGGGGCTGCAGCCCACTCCTGCCACCCCGCGGCAAGGCGGTCCAGCAGCGGCCGCTCCGCCAGGCCCCGTTCCTGGGCCTGTTCGGCGAAGGCGGACTGAAGAACACGTTCCGACCAGGAGTCGGCGTGTCGGCTGCGCTCCGCCGGTGTGGCGTAGAGCCAGTTGGAGGAGGAGGGCGTGACGTCGGTGAAGCCTGCTTCGAGCGCCCAGGAGAGCAGGTGCCGGCCGGCGTCGGGCTCGGCGGAGTTGCCGCGGGCAATCTCCTGGTAGATCCGCATCCATTCCGCCAGCTCCGGTGTGGGCGGATGCCAGACCATGCCGGAGAAATCGGCGTCGCGTACCGCCACCAGTCCGCCCGGTTTGGTGACCCGGCGCATTTCCCGCAGTGCGGCCACCGGATCCATCAGGTGCTGAAGCACCTGGTGGGCATGGACCACGTCGAAGGTTTCGTCCGGAAAGTCGAGGTCGTAGACATTTCCGGCCAGATAGGAGACGTTGGCCAGCCCGCGCCCGGCGGCCAGCTCCCGGGCCTGGACGAGGACGTCTTCGGACGAGTCCAGGCCCACCACCGGCCCCGGAGCCACGAGCGCCGCGAAGTCGGCGGTGATGCTGCCCGGACCGCAGCCGACGTCGAGAATGCCTGTTCCGGGCGTCAACTCCGGCAGCAGATACGCCGCGCAGTCCCGTGCCGTGCGGAGGGCATGGACGTCCACCACGCTGCGGTGATGGCCGTGGGAATAGGTTTCGAAAGCCATGGCAGGACCCTACCGCCCGTTGGCCTTTCGGGCCCGGAAGCCGAAGCGGCCGTGTTCTTCAAGCCGAGAGGCAAAGTTGAGCCTTGGGCGCTCAAGTTTGTTGACAAAGAAGTGCTGCTGAGTAAAGTTGAGTGTAGAACGCTCAATTGCTCTCCGCGGCGAACCGAGTGGCTGTCCTCCGAGGCAGGCCGCGCCGGTGCCGCCGCGAGATGCGGGTTTCTCCAAGGAAAGAGGAAGCAAATATGTCACGTGCAGTAGGTATTGACCTCGGTACTACCAACTCGGTTGTTTCGGTCCTGGAAGGCGGCGAGCCCACGGTTATCGCCAACGCCGAAGGCGGCCGCACCACTCCGTCCGTCGTAGCCTTCGCCAAGTCCGGCGAAGTCCTGGTCGGCGAGATCGCCAAGCGCCAGGCCGTCAACAACATTGACCGCACCATCGCTTCCGTCAAGCGCCACATGGGCACCGACTGGAACGTAGACGTGGACGGCAAGAAGTACACCGCCCAGGAGATCTCCGCCCGCATCCTGATGAAGCTGAAGAACGACGCCGAGGCCTACCTCGGTGAGAAGGTCACGGACGCCGTGGTCACCGTTCCCGCGTACTTCAACGACGCCGAGCGCCAGGCCACCAAGGAAGCCGGCGAGATTGCCGGCCTGAACGTGCTGCGCATCGTCAACGAGCCCACCGCGGCGGCCCTGGCCTACGGCCTGGACAAGGGCAAGGAAGACGAACTCATCCTCGTCTTCGACCTCGGCGGCGGCACCTTCGACGTCTCCCTGCTGGAAGTCGGCAAGGACGAAGACGAATTCTCCACCATCCAGGTCCGTGCCACGGCCGGCGACAACCGCCTCGGCGGCGACGACTGGGACCAGCGGATTGTCGATTACCTGCTGAGCCAGGCCAAGGCCAAGGGTGCGGATCTGTCCAAGGACAAGATCGCCCTGCAGCGCCTGAAGGAAGCAGCGGAGCAGGCCAAGAAGGAACTTTCCTCGGCCACCTCCACCAACATCTCCCTGCAGTACCTCTCGGTCACTCCCGAAGGTCCGGTCCACCTGGACGAGCACCTGTCCCGTGCCAAGTTCCAGGACCTGACCAAGGACCTGCTGGACCGCACCAAGAAGCCGTTCCAGGACGTCATCTCCGAGGCCGGCATCAAGGTTTCCGACATTGACCACATCATCCTCGTGGGCGGCTCCACCCGTATGCCTGCCGTCTCCGAACTGGTGAAGGAACTGGCCGGCGGCCAGGAGCCGAACAAGGGTGTTAACCCTGACGAGGTTGTCGCCGTGGGCGCTGCCCTGCAGGCCGGCGTGCTGAAGGGTGAGCGCAAGGACGTCCTGCTCATCGACGTCACCCCGCTGTCCCTGGGCATTGAAACCAAGGGCGGTGTGATGACCAAGCTGATCGAGCGCAACACGGCCATCCCCACCAAGCGCAGCGAGACCTTCACCACCGCGGATGACAACCAGCCGTCCGTGGCCATCCAGGTCTTCCAGGGCGAACGCGAGTTCACCCGCGACAACAAGCCGCTGGGCACCTTCGAGCTGACCGGTATTGCTCCGGCTCCGCGCGGCGTCCCGCAGATCGAGGTCACCTTCGACATCGACGCCAACGGCATTGTGCACGTGTCCGCCAAGGACAAGGGCACCGGCGCCGAGCAGTCCATGACCATCACCGGCGGGTCCTCCCTTAACAAGGAAGACATCGACCGCATGGTCCGCGAAGCCGAAGAGCACGCAGCGGAAGACAAGCTGCGCCGCGAGGCAGCAGACGTCCGCAACTCGGCCGAACAGCTCGCCTACTCGGTGGACAAGCTCCTCACCGACAATGACGACAAGCTGCCCGAAGACGTCAAGACCGAGGTCAAGGGCGACGTCGACGCGCTGAAGAAGGCGCTCGAGGGCACGGACAACGACGACGAGGTCAAGACCGCGTTTGAGAAGCTGCAGGCTTCCCAGACCAAGCTGGGCGAAGCCATCTACGCCCAGGCCTCCGCCGCCGGCGCCGAAGGTGCCCCCGGTGCTGCTGACGGTGCTCCGGCTGACGGTGCTGCTGCAGGCAGCGCCGCCGGTGACGAAGACATCGTTGACGCCGAAGTTGTCGACGACGAAGAAAAGAAGTAATCATGCCGGCGGAAAACGAGCACGGGAACACTCCCGAAGGTGAAGAGCCCGTAAACGGCCAGGACACGCCCGGCTCGGGCGAGACCGCGGATTCCGCCAACGGTGCCGCGGGAGGGGAGGAAGCTTCGGCTTCCACCCCCGCCGCCGGGGCAGACGGCGACGCACTCTCCCAGGCCGAGCAGATCCTGAACAACGCCGACGTGCCGGCGCAGCCTGCCGCCACCGGTTCGCCGGAGGCAGCGGAACTGCGCAACGACCTGCTGCGCCTGCAGGCCGAGTACGTGAACTACCGCAAGCGGGTGGAACGCGACCGCGACGTCGCCCGGGACATGGCCGTCATTGGTGTGCTGAACTCACTGATGCCTGTTCTGGACGACATCGACGCGGCGCGCCAGCACGGCGACCTGGCGGAGGGACCCTTCGCCGCAATCGCTGCCAAGCTGGAGAACTCGCTGAAGACGTACGGCCTCAGCCGCATCGATGAGACCGGCGTGGAGTTCGATCCGAACATCCACGAGGCACTCATCCAGCAGCAGAGTGCGGATGTCACGTTCGATACGGTCACGCAGATCCTGAGGGCCGGCTACAAGTCCGGCGCCCGGGTCCTGCGTGCCGCGCAGGTGATTGTTTCGGTTCCGGAACAGTAGTTGCACAGTGTCCGGGGCCGCAGTACTGCGGCCCCGGACATTTTTCCATCGGCAGGTCCCGCAGAAGGGGCAGCAGGCCCGGCAGCCGTGTTCGCGGCAATGCAGCGGGATCGGCAAATGAGGAAGGGACACCAATTGGCTAGTCAGGATTGGGTCGATAAGGACTTTTACAAGATTCTGGGTGTTCCCAAGGATGCGTCCGACGCCGACATCAAGAAGGCATACCGCAAACTGGCGCGGAAGTACCACCCCGACCAGAACCAGGGGGATGCCAACTCCGAGCGGATGTTCAAGGACCTCTCCGAGGCGTATTCGGTGCTCTCCGACGCCGAGGAACGCCAGCAGTATGACGCCATCCGTGCCATGGGAGGCGGCGCCCGGTTCACTGCCGGCGGCGCTCCGGGCAGCGGCGGCGGAGCCGGCGGGGCGGGCTTCGAGGATATCTTCGGGGACCTGTTCGGCCAGACAGCACGCGGCGGCAGCCGGCGGAGCACGTTCAACGCCGGCGGCAGCAATATCCCGCCCGAATTTGCCGACCTCTTCGGCGGCGGCGGCGGATTCGGCGGGGGCGGCTTCGGCGCCCCGCCGCCCACCAAGGGTGCGGACCGTACTGCCAGCACCACCATTTCGTTTGCCGGTTCCATCAACGGAACCGTGATCGGCCTGCGCGAACCCAACGGCGAAGTAGTCGAGGTCCGCGTGCCGGCCGGCGTCAAGGACGGCCAGAAGATCCGTGTGCGCGGCAAGGGCGCCCCTGGTGCCGCGGGTGCGGGAGACCTGATGGTCACCGTCCACGTCACGCCGCACGACTTCTTTGTCCGTGAGGGCAACAACATCCGGATCCACGTGCCGGTCTCGTTCCCGGAGGCCGCCCTGGGTGCCACGATCGAGGTACCTACGCTCACCTCCGACACCGTTCGGCTCAAGGTGCCTGCCGGAACCCCGTCGGGCCGCACCCTGCGGGTCAAGGGCCGCGGCGTGCACACCTCGAAGGGCAACGGGGACCTGCTGGTGACCATCGACGTCGCCGTCCCCTCGCACCTGAGCAAGGACGCCCGGGAAGCGGTGGAGGCATTTGCCGACGCGACCAAGGGCGAGGACCCCCGGGTCGGATTGGCGGCCAAGGCACGGCTGTAATTCCGGCGTTCCGTTCGCCGGAGGGTTCACTTCCCGCGTTACCATTTCAACAGCAGTGAAGGAGGAACAATGGGCATAGACGTCAATGCGCCTATTTTCGTGATCTCCGTTGCCGCTGAGCTCGCGGAAATGCATCCGCAGACCCTCCGGCAATACGACCGGCTCGGGATTGTCCGTCCCAGCCGGGCTCCGGGGCGTTCGCGCCGCTATTCCCAGCGGGATATCGAACTGCTGCGCGAGGTCCAGAAGCTTTCCCAGGAGGGGGTATCCCTCGAGGGCATCAAGCGGATCATGGAGCTCCAGAACCAGGTCACCGGCCTGCGCCAGCGGATCGTGGAACTCTCCACCGAACTGGATGAGGCCCAACGGCGGTCCTCCGACCGCAGCCGGGTCTTCGCTGCCGGACTGGCCGGCGACGTCGTCACCCTCAGCCGCGGCCAGCGCCCGCCGGCCGCCGCCACGGCGGTGCAGCAGCTGGGACTGGTCTCGCTGATGGAGCGCCGGAGCCGGCTGCGTGCGCTTCCGGCCGGGAAGTCCGCCGAGCGGAACTACGCCGACGACGGCTACGTGCAGTCGCTTTAAGTGCCGGCCACCGGTGCCCTTGTGACACAATGCCGGGATGCCATATGAGGAAACTCGGGTAGGTACCGTCAGCGCGCTGTACCGCTATCCGGTCAAGTCCACCGCGGGCCAGCTGCTGCGCACCTCCGCCGTCACCGACGCGGGACTGCTGCACGACCGCCGGTGGGCCGTGTACACGGACGACGGCGGCATCGCCAGCGGTAAGCGGACCCAGCGCTTCCGCCCGGTGCCCGGGCTGATGCAGTGGTCCTCCAGTGTCGAGGACGATGATGGTGTGCCGCTGCTTCTGAGCCCCGAGGGGGTCCGGTACCAAGTCGATGATCCAGCCGCGTCCCAGGCTCTGAGTACGGCCTTCGGCCGGGAACTGAGCCTGCGGCCCGAAACAACCGCCGTCGGGCATCACGACGAGACACCCCTGCACCTGGTGACAACATCCTCACTGGCTGCCCTCGGGGACATGGCCGGTGGTGCAGTGGATGAGCGGCGCTTCCGCGCCAACATCGTCATTGACACCGGGTCCCTGCCGGGCTTCTGTGAGGATGACTGGGTCGGCGCCGACCTGGTCCTCGGAGGCGAGGTCATCCTGCGTCTGGGGGAGGGGATGCCCCGCTGCGTGATGATCGACCAGGCGCAGGCCGGTGTCCCGGCAGAGACCAAAGCCCTGAAGCTTCTCGGTGCGCATCACTCCACGGACTTCGGCCTCAAGGCGCATGCTGCGCGGACCGGGACGCTGGATGTGGGCGACGTTGTCACCCTCCGCCGCAGCAGGAACGGATAACGGCATGTGAGGGAAGGCCTCAGGACCCGATAGTGCCGGTCGCCGGGGCTGCGCCCGACCAGCCGTAGCGCAGGAGAACCACGCCCTTCTCCGAAACCGCAGGCGCCTCCAGCAAGGTGAGGGCAGCGGGCGGTCCGTCCGGCGGGAACAGGCGCTTTCCGGGGCCGAGCACTATCGGATGTACCCACAGGTTCAGGGAATCGAAAAGCCCCTCGGCCACCAGGGTGCGTGCGAAGTCGACGCTGCCGATGACATGGATCTCCTGGTGCCGCTCCCGTAAACCTGCCGCCGCCGCCGCCAGCTCTCCGTCGAGGAGGTGCGAATCCCGCCAGCCCAGCTCCGGGGTGCCCCGCGACGCCACGTATTTAGGGATGGCATCGAATTTCCGTGCAATTGAGGAATCCGTCCCCTCCAGCTGGTGCGGCCAGTAGGCGGCAAAGATGTCGTACGTTTTCCGCCCCAGCAGCAGCGCGTCCATGGAGGAGATGCCCTCGTCCACTTGAGCGCCTGCTGTGTCATCCAGCAGGGGAGCCTGCCAGCCGCCGTAGGCGAAGCCGCCCTCCGGGTCTTCCTCCGGGGCGCCCGGAGCCTGGGCGACGCCGTCCAGGGTCATGAATATGTCGATGGAAATGCGGCCGGCCATGGTGCTCTCCCGTTCACTGCGGCACCGGGCAGCGGTGCCGGTTCCCATGCTGGCTACGGAAGCATCTGCCTGTCAACGGAACCGGCGTCATCCTCCGTTCCGGCGCGCCGATCGGCCGGGCGGCAGCACAGCATCCCACTGGTTGGGGTTTCTGTTGCCGCCCGGGACCCCATCTGCAACAGGAGCACCAATCAGTGGGACCCTGTGCCCGTAGACGGCCCGCGGGGGAGTCGCTCAGCGCTTGGCGGCCGCTTCCGGGCGAAGGCGGATGAGGCGCTGCGGGCCGTCGTCGTCCAGCTCCACCAGGTCGCCGTGCGAGGAGAGGAAATCGGTGAAGGACCGGAAGCCCAGCGGCTTCTCGTTGAAGGCCGGATCCATCCGGCGCATCTGATTCTTGACCGTACCCGTGTTGAGCCACTCGTCGGCGTCGCCCTTCGCGTGGCCGATCTGCAGCGCCCGCACGAGGAGTTCCGTGGCGAGCACACCCGGATCGACGTCGTCGGCGGGTTCCGGCTCCTCAAACCCGGCCTGGCCGGTGTGGGAGAACATCGGAACCGTGGTGAGCCTGCGCGCCGGGGCCGGATCCGGCTGTTCCGGTGCCGGCCGCTTCTCGGCGGATGAATCGGCCGCAGCCGGGGCAGCAGCGGCGGCCACGATGCCGGGCAGGGAATCGTAGTCCTCGAATTCGTCGCAGGCGGCGGCGAGGGACGTGCTGGTCGACCCGGCGACGCCGATGCCGACCACAAAGCGGCCGAGGCGCTTGGACTTCTGCGCGAGGGCGATGTAGTCCGAATCGCCGGCCACAATGATGACGTGGGTCAGGTCCGGCAGCCGGAAGAGGTCTTCGACCACGTCCACGGCGAGGCGGATGTCGGCCCCGTTCTTGGTTCCACGCGTGGTGGTGGTGAACAGCTGCGTCAGGTCCACCGCCCGGGACATCAGCTGGCGCTGGTAGCTCGCGTTCACGGGCACCGACCAGTCGGCGTAGGCACGGTTGACCACGAGGGTGCCGAAGGAGGCGGCGAAGTCGATGATGGCGTTGAAGTCCACCGTCGCTGCGGTGAGCTTGGCGGCCACCTCGGGATCAGCCTCGCGGCTTGTCCGGTCAAAGTTGCGGATGCCGTCGCGCTGGAAGGCGTTGCGGCCGTGCAGCTGCTGATAGCGCGAGATGACAATGTTGTCGAAGTCGATGTAGAGGCCGACGCGGGCGTCGTTCGGTTCAGTCATGGTTCCTAGATCCTTCGGTAAGCAAGGTCGAAAATCAGTCGGCCGGCCTCATGGGCCTTGTTCTCGAAGCTGGTCAGGGTCCGGCCCTCGAAACGCGGGGCCCAGCCGCCGCGGGCATCGACGTCGTCCTCCGGGGCCTTGTTCTCCAGGCCCTCCCGGTGAACGCGGGTCAGCGGGCTCTCTTCCCCGGCACGCTCGCCGTCGTGCAGGTTCCGGAACTGCGCGGACTCGTCGAGGACCTCGCGCATCTGCACGGCGTAGTCGGACCAGTCGGTTGCCAGGCGCCAGGTGCCGCCGGGCACCAGTACCCGGGCGACCAGCTCGGCGAAGGATTCCTTGACCAGGCGGCGCTTGTGGTGACGGGTCTTGTGCCAGGGGTCAGGGAAGAACACCCACACCTCGTCCACCGATCCGGCCGGGAGCATGCTGCTCAGTACCTCCGGGGCGTTGGCCTGGACCACGCGGATATTCGTCAGCCCCTTCTGCCCAATCCGCTGCAGGGTCTGCGCCAGGCCGGGGAGATAGACCTCCACGGCCAGGAAATCCTTGTCCGGGTTCTGCTCGGCGGCGTGGGCAACGGCTTCGCCGAGTCCCGAACCGATTTCGACGACGAGGGGAGCGGTGCGCCCGAATTCGGCGGCGGCGTCGAACACGTAGTCCGGATGCACCGAGGTGTCTGCTTCATCACGCGGAACATCCACCACGAAGCGGTCCGAGAGCTCATCCCAGGCCTGCTGGCGGCGGCCCTGAAGGCGGGAGCCGCGCCGGACGAAGGACACCGGAGCGCGGAAATGCTGCTCTTCGCCGGTGTCTGCGTCTGCGACTGTCTTAATGTCCTCGGACCCGGTTTCGGCGGCGTCGGGCAGGGCTGGTTCAGTAGTCATTACCGTTAATGCTATCGGCTGGGAGGGGCCCGGATTTCACCGCCCGCGACGCCGCCGATTAGGAAAGATTCCGCATTACGGTAAACTGGAGGCAGATGTTGGTCCTGCCACTGTCGAACCATGCTTAAAATCCAAGGTTTCAACAGTGTGTGTAAGCAGTCCAGCCTGCGTCGATGAACGCTTTCTTTTGTCCCGCTTCAGTGCGGTAGACACTGTCTGACTTTTCTTCGGCGAACCCCCGGCCCAAACGGCGTTGGGGGCCTCTTACCGAAAGTTGCCTGTCTTTAATGACCACTTTTGCTGCCCTTGGTGTGCCCAAGGCACTTGTTTCCTCCCTCGCCGCCGCCGGAATTGACGAGGCCTTCCCCATTCAGGTGGAAACCCTTCCGGACACACTCAAGGGCCGCGACGTCCTGGGCCGCGGCCGTACCGGCTCCGGCAAGACCCTGGCCTTCTCCCTCCCGCTGGTTGCCCGGCTCGCCGAGAACGAAGCAGCCTACCGCCGCCGCCCGAACCGCCCGCTGGGCCTGGTCCTTGCGCCGACCCGCGAACTGGCCACGCAGATCAACAACGTGATCGAGCCGCTGGCGAAGGAACTGGGCCTGAACACCACCGTGATCTACGGCGGCGTCTCCCAGCAGCGCCAGGAAAAGGCACTCAAGGCCGGCGTCGACATCGTCATCGCCTGCCCGGGCCGCCTCGAAGACCTGATGAAGCAGAAGGTCATCAGCCTCGAGTCCGTCGAAATCACCGTCCTGGACGAGGCCGACCACATGGCCGACCTCGGCTTCCTGCCGGTTGTCCAGCGCCTGCTGGACCGCACTCCGGAAAAGGGCCAGCGGATGCTGTTCTCCGCCACCCTGGACAACGGCGTCGACAAGCTGGTCCGCCGTTACCTGTCCAACCCGCTGACGCACTCCGTGGATGAGCCGCAGGCAGCGGTGTCCACCATGGAGCACCACGTGCTGCTGGTCCAGGACCAGACGGCCAAGAAGCTGCTGGTCAAGGAACTGGCCGGTGGCCAGGGCCGCCGGATCATGTTCATGCGCACCAAGCACCACGCCCGCAAGATGGCCCAGTTCCTCACGGACAACGGCATCCCCACGGTGGACCTGCACGGTAACCTGTCCCAGAATGCCCGTGACCGCAACCTGGCCGAGTTCGCTTCCGGCGACGTCCGCGTCCTCGTAGCCACCGACGTCGCCGCCCGCGGCGTCCACGTGGATGACGTTGAACTCGTGGTCCACATTGATCCGCCCACCGAGCACAAGGCCTACCTGCACCGTTCGGGCCGTACGGCCCGCGCCGGATCCAGCGGAACCGTGGTGACGCTGACCCTCCCGGAGCAGAAGAGCGAGGTGTCGAAGCTGATGAAGGCGGCCGGCGTCGACGTTTCGATCGAGAAGGTCAGCCACAATTCGCCGTCCATCGCCAAGCTTGTCGGCGAACGCGCGGCCGTTGTGGAACCGCACGTCCGCGCAGCGCAGCTTGCGGCCAAGTCCCCGCAGCAGGGCGGCGGGCGCTCCACCGGCGCCAATGCCCAGCGCAAGCGTGCAGCCCGCTCCACCGGTGCGCCCCGCGCCGGCGGACGCGGCGGTACAGGCGGACGCGGCCGCGTTTCGGCTGAACGCCCGGACCGCAGCGAACGCAACGACCGCGCAGCAGCAGGCGACGACCTGCGTACGCAGCGGCCGGCCCGGTCCGCAGACGGGCGCCGCAACAGCGCCTCGGCTGCGACCGCGTCCGGGCGCAACCGCCGTCCGGCCACCGGCCAGCGCGCCGAGGGTGCCGGCAGCGGCCAGCGTGCAGGCGGAGCCTCCCGCGGTGCCGCCGGTGCAGCCTCCGGCCGTCCGGCACGCGCCGCCGGTCCCCGCCGCGCAACCGCGCCGGCCTCGAACGAACGCCGTTCCCGCTAGGGTTTAGCCCGAGCTGAAAGAGGCGCCGCATCCCCTCGGATGCGGCGCCTCTTTTTTGTGTCCCTGCCGCGGCACCGCTACTCCGTGTACAGCCCCATTCCGCGCAGCACATTGCGGCGCGCTGCGTTGGAGATCAGGAACCGGCGGCCGGCGGTCACTTCCGGTTCGATGCGGACAAACGCGTTCTTGGTGCCGTATTGCCATGGGAACAGCGCCAGTTCCTCGGAGTCCATAATCTCTGCATAGTCCGCCAACAGGGTGGCACTGCCCTTGAGGACCACGCTCCAGGCCGAGGACAGCGTGTCATCGTACCCGTCGATCTCGAAGGCAACAGGGTTCCCGGAAAGGGCGCCGGCCAGCTTGGTTCCCGCGGCGGTGCGGAAAACCACCGTGCCGTGGTCCACGGCAAAGTTAACCGGGAAAATCTCGGGATGCCCGTCGACAATCACGGCGAGCCGGGCGAACCGGGCCTGCCGGACGTACTCCCAGCACTGGCTGGAGGTCAGGTGGTCTGCAGTGTTTTCATCGCTGGTCGGCATGGCGCCAGTCTAGGGCAGGAGCAGGCGGGCGGGTATGCAGGCAGCGAAGCCGTGGCTTATCGGTGCCGGGTGGACAACAATGGAGCCATGAAAGCGATCCTGAACGTCATCTGGCTTCTGTTCGGCGGTATCTGGCTTGCCCTTGGCTATGCGCTGGCGGGAGTTATCTGCTGCCTGCTGATCGTGACCATTCCGTTCGGTATCGCGTCCTTCCGGATCGCCAACTACGCGCTGTGGCCGTTCGGGCGGACGGTGGTGGACCGCGGCGGCTTCACTGGCCCCCTCAGCCTGCTGGGAAATATCATCTGGCTGCTGCTCGCCGGTATCTGGATCGCCATTGGACATATCCTCACGGCCGTTCCGATGTTCGTCAGCATTGTCGGCATCCCGCTGGGCATCGCGAACCTGAAAATGCTGCCGATCTCGCTGATGCCGCTGGGCAAGGTCATTGTGCCCACGGACACCTGGCAGGTCACCCCGTACGCCGGCAACGCCTACCGGCAGCCCGGCTATCAGGGACGGGTGGTTCCGCAGCAGCAGTGGCCGTCCTGATCCGGTTACCTCCGGTTACCTCCGGTTACCTCCGGGCACCTTCGAGGAAAGTCTTCATCAGCGGGCCGCCCGACGTTGAGCCCCGCTCACCCTGCTCCACGAACACCGCGACAGCCAGGTCACCCTGAATAGCCAGCACCCACGCGTGGGTTTCCGGCGGTGTCTGGCTGCCGAACTCAGCGGTTCCGGTCTTGGCCAGCACGGGTTCGCCCGGCACGCCGAGCAGCATCTGCACTCCGCCCTCGGCGACGACGGCGCGCATCATCTCCCGCAGCGATGCCGCCTCCTCGGCCGTGAGATTGCCCGGCGCGGGTGCGGCGGGTTCCGAAGCCGATGCCGATGCCGAAGCCGATGCCGAAGCCGAAGAGGATCCGGCCGCCGGAGATCCGGCCGCTTCCCGGATCAGCGTGGGGGTGATCCTTTCGCCGTTGGCGATCGAGGCACCGGCAACGGCCATGGCCAGCGGGGACACCAGGACCTCGCCCTGCCCGATCAGTGAGGCGGCATGGGCCGTGCCGTCGGCCTCCGCGGGTACGGAGCCCAGGAAGGCACCGGTGCCGATGGAAGCATCAACACCGATGCCCAGGTCCGCGGCGGCAGCTGACAGGCTCTGCTGGGACACGGCGTCCTGGGCATTGAGGAAGGCTGTGTTGCAGGAGTTCGCGAATGCGGTGCGCAGCGGGATGCTGCCCGTGGCGTGGGCGGGGTAGTCGGGGACGTTGTTGAACTTCCGGCCGTCGATGGTGACCTCGGACGGGCACTCGACCGTGCTGGCAGGTGTGGTGCCGTTGCGCAGCATGGCCAGCGCAGTGGCCGTCTTGAACGTGGACCCGGGCGGATACTGGCCAAGGAGGGCTGTTTGCTGGCCCTCGCTGCCGGGGCCGTTGGCCACGGTCAGGATCTCGCCGGTGGAGGGCTGGATGGCCACGATGGCCGAGGCCGAGGGTTCCTGTTCCAGGATGCCTTCCGCCAGCAACTGCAGCGTCGGATCCAAGGTGGTCTGCAGGTCCGTGCCCGTTTGGGGATCGGAGCTGTGGACGGTGTCCTTGGTTCCGCCGTCATCTTCGACCGTGACCGTGACGCCGGGGCTGCCCTGCAGCTGCGCGTCGTACTGCTTCTGCAGGCCGGAGAGCCCCGTCTGGTCCCCGGCGGACACCCTGCCCTCGGACTCCTCGACCAATTCCGCCGTTGCCTCGCCCACCGTGCCGAGCAGGGCGCGGGCGAAGCCGCGGGTGGGTGCCAGGATCCGATGGGCGGGAAGCGCGAGGGCGCCGGGGATGGCCTCGACGGCTGCGGTGGTGGCCGGTCCCTCCGCTTCCTCACGCTGGACAATCGCCTCGACAAAGGCCTCGGGGCCGGAGCCCTGCACCCGTGCGGTGAAGTCGGCGGGATCCACACCCACCAGTTCTGCGAGGGCAGCGGCCGAAGCGGCGTGCTGCGCCTCGGGAAGGTCAGGTTTGTTGATGCCGATACGAAGTACTGGCCGGGGGGTCATCAACGGTGCCCCGTTCCGGTCCAGGATGTCTGCACGGCTGCCGGGGGTAGTGGAGCGGACCAGCCGGTCGCCGTCTGCCAGGGAAGCGAGCAGTACCGACGGCGCCCACTCGACGAGCCATTGGTCATCCTCGCCGCGGCGGAGCTGTGCGGTGCTCTCGTAGGACCAGTCGGCCTGTGCGTCGCCGTCCACGTCCCAGGCGAAGGCCAGCCGTGCGGCGGCGGCGTCGTCGTTGTCTTCGTCCTGGTCCACTCCGGCCACGGTTACCTCGGGGCGGAACGGACCCATGTCCGCGAGCAGCGTTTCCAATTCGGTGTTCACCTGTTCGGGGGTGCCCGCCGTAAAGGCCGACGCCGACACATCCAGTTGGCTCAGGCCCCGGGCGAGGTCCGCGGCGGCGTCGTCAGGCGACGGCTTGTCCCCCGAGCAGGACACCAGCGTGAGGGCCAGGGCAGCGACGGCTAGGACGGAAACAGGCGTACGGATTTTCCCCATCCGCACAGGCTACCCGGGGCGCGCCCCGGACCGGCGGAACGTGCACCGGAAACCTTCGGCGGGTTGCCCGGGGGCCGGCGGACGGCCGCTCGCCGCCTCTGTGCAGTGCCTGGTTTCCCTGCTACGGTTTGGAAAACGGCCAGGAAACGGCCACTGAAGGGAAGTCAGAACAACTCTGAATACAACTCGCTTCCACCGGCAACCCGCGGACGGCCGGAACGGCCGATATGGCCGCTGGAGAACCGGATCGGTTGCCGGTTGTTCTACGGCAGGAGTGGGCAAATGTCCGATCTGGACATAATTCTCGAGAAGACGGTGCGGTCCTACGGCCGCCGGCAGATCCAGTCAGGCCACGCGCTGATGATCGTTATGGAACGGGACATACCGCATCCCATCGGAGAGGTGTGGTCCGCCCTGGCGGATCCGGAACAGCTGGGCCAATGGGTGGCGCTTCCGGAGGGGGACCTCCGGCGCGGCGGCACCTACACTCTTCCGGACGGATCCCATGGGACGATCCTGCGCTGTGACGGCCCCCGCCTTCTCACCCTGTCCTGGGCACGGGAGGGATCCTCCGTGGCGGAAGTGGAGTTCCATCTGACCGACGAGGATGGGTATACCCGCTTCGAACTTCGGTATGCCTCCGTGCGCAAAGGGTTCGCCGTGTCGGCGGCACCGGGTGCCGGCCTTTGGACCGGCGGTGCCGGATGGGAGTACTTCCTCGATGTCCTGGAGGAGTACCTGGCTGGAACTGTTCCTGACGTGCCTCCGGGGATCCGGTTCGAAATCGAATCCGGGGGCCCGCTTGCACAGCTCTTCGAAGCACGCACGGAACGGTGGCGCCGGACTGCGCTGGATTTCGACCAGGAACACATTCCCTAGGCCATTCCTCCGCGGCGGATCCGCTGGAACAACTTTACTTCAAAAGTTGAGCTGACTAGACTCAACTTTGTTGAGCAAAGTATTCTTCGCTGAGGTGAGGAGCCACCGTGGACACCAAATTCACGAACAAGAGCCAGGAAGCGCTTTCTGCTGCGGCCATGAACGCCAATACTGCTGGAAATCCGCAGATTGAACCGGCGCACCTGCTGAAAGCGCTGATGGACCAGCGGCAAGGGGTGGCCGTCGCATTGCTGAAGGCGGCCGGAGTCAATGTGGATACCGTCAGTGCGGCAGCCAGCACTGCCATCCACCAGCTGCCTTCATCCTCCGGCTCCTCCGTGGCGCAGCCCCAGTTCTCCCGGCCGCTGCTCCAAGTCATCAACGCAGCCCAGCAGGAAGCCGAGAAGCTCGGAGACGCGTTTGTATCCACGGAACATCTCCTGCTCGGACTGTCCCTCGACAACGGTCCGGCAGGAAAAGTGCTGCGGGACAACAACGCCGGCCATGACGCCCTCAGCGCCGTGCTTCCATCAGTACGAGGAGACCGCAAAGTGACCAATGCCGATCCGGAGAACACCTTCCAGGCCCTGGAGAAATTCAGCACGGACCTGACGGAAATGGCCCGCTCGGGCAAGCTGGACCCGGTGATCGGCCGGGATGCGGAGATCCGCCGCGTCATCCAGGTGCTTAGCCGCCGCACCAAGAACAACCCGGTGCTTATCGGCGAGCCCGGCGTCGGGAAGACCGCCGTGGTGGAGGGACTTGCCCAGCGCATCGTCGCGGGGGATGTACCCGAGAGCCTCAGCGGCAAAACGCTGCTGTCCCTGGACCTCGGGTCCATGGTTGCAGGCGCCAAGTACCGCGGTGAGTTCGAAGAGCGGTTCAAGGCCGTGCTTGAGGAAATCTCCAATGCCGAAGGGCAGGTCGTCACCTTCATCGACGAACTGCACACCGTGGTTGGTGCCGGCGCGGCCGAGGGATCCATGGACGCCGGCAACATGCTCAAACCGATGCTCGCCCGCGGAGAGCTTCGGCTAATCGGCGCCACCACCCTGGACGAATACCGCGAAAACATTGAAAAGGACGCGGCGCTGGAGCGGCGCTTCCAGCAGGTGTACGTGGGTGAGCCCAGCGTGCCGGACACCATCGGCATCCTGCGCGGCCTGAAGGAGCGGTACGAGGCCCACCACAAGGTTGCCATCGCCGACTCGGCACTCGTGGCCGCCGCCACGCTGTCCAACCGCTACATCACCGGACGCCAGCTTCCCGACAAGGCCATTGACCTGGTGGATGAGGCCGCTTCCCGGCTGCGGATGGAAATTGATTCCGCCCCCGAGGAAATTGACGAACTCCGCCGTGCCGTGGACCGGCTGACCATGGAGGAACTCGCGCTGGCCAACGAAACGGACGAGGGCTCCATCGAACGGCTGTCCGTCCTGCGCGAGGACATGGCCAATAAGAAGGAACAGCTGGCCGCGCTCAATGCCCGGTGGGAAGCCGAGAAAGCCGGACTCAACCGGGTCGGTGACCTTAAGGCCAAGATTGACGAGCTGCGCAGCGAGGCGGAGAAATTCCAGCGCGACGGCGACCTCACGGAAGCTTCCCGCATCCTGTACGGCGAGATACCGGCATTGCAGAAGGAACTGGAGGCAGCCCAGCAGGCGGAGGAGAGCAACTTCGGCGAAGAAACCCGGGAACTGATGGTTTCCGAGGAAGTCACCGCCGACGACATTGCGGAAGTGGTCTCGGCCTGGACCGGGATCCCCTCCGGACGCATGCTGCAGGGCGAATCCCAGAAACTGCTGGACATGGAGGAAGCCATCGGCTCCCGGCTGATCGGACAGGGCAAGGCAGTGGCCGCCGTCTCCGACGCGGTGCGCCGGTCACGGGCAGGCGTCGCCGACCCGGACCGTCCCACCGGCTCCTTCCTGTTCCTCGGCCCCACCGGCGTCGGCAAGACCGAGCTCGCAAAGGCTTTGGCGGACTTCCTCTTCGACGACGAGCGGGCCATGGTCCGCATCGACATGAGCGAGTACTCCGAAAAGCACGCGGTCTCCCGGCTGGTCGGTGCCCCGCCCGGATACGTGGGCTACGAAGAGGGCGGCCAGCTCACCGAAGCGGTGCGCCGCCGTCCCTATTCGGTGATCCTGCTGGACGAAGTGGAGAAGGCGCATCCGGATGTTTTCGACATCCTGCTGCAGGTGCTCGACGACGGCCGGCTGACTGACGGCCAGGGCCGGACGGTGGACTTCCGCAACGTCATCCTGATCCTGACCTCCAACCTGGGGTCCCAGTTCCTGGTGGACCCCGGGCTGGCCGAGGATCAGAAGCGCGAGTCGGTGATGTCCATGGTCAACGCAAACTTCAAACCGGAGTTCCTCAACCGGCTCGACGACGTCATCCTGTTCGATCCGTTGAGCCTGGAGGACCTGACCCGGATCGTGGACATTCAGGTGGGTGCCCTGGCCAACCGGCTGCATGATCGCCGCCTGGTGCTGGACGTGACCGATGCCGCTCGGGAATGGCTGGGACTGACCGGCTACGATCCGGCGTACGGTGCCCGTCCGCTGCGCCGCCTGGTGCAGCGGGAAATCGGCGACCAGCTTGCCCGCGGCATCCTGGCCGGAAAGATCAACGACGGCAACACGGTGCTGGTGGACCGGGCGGCCGACAGCCTGGACGGCGACGGGCTGGTGGCCGAGCCCGGCCTCACCGTGGCGGCAGTGGCCTAGGTCCGGATCCGGCGGGGCACGGCCTGACGGCGCGGCGGTGGTATCCGCCGCGCCGTCGTCGGCCTAACGGTCGGCCTATCCGGCCAGCAGGGACTCGGTGAGTTCCTCGTCCTCGGCAGTGAACACGATGCAGTCCACGCGGCGGTCCCCGGAGGACCAGGTCTGCTCGGTGGGAATGGACTTGGTCAGCTTCAGGCCGGGGAAATCCGCGGCGGCGTCGGAGTAATCCACAGCCGCACAAACCTCGTTGACCCGCTCTTCCAAAGCGGCGGTGCCGGGGAAGGAAGCATCCTCGGTGAAGCTGTCGGTAGCGACGAGCTGTGCGTTATGCGGTGTTTCGCAGGTGACAACGGTGGCGCTGGAGTTCACATCATCCCAGCCCCGCAGGCATGCGCCGTCTTCCAGCTCCACCGGACTGACGTCCTCGGAGATAACGCCTTCCTCCTTGTTGTTAAAGACGAACACAAAAAGCAGGATGGCGATGACGGCTGCGAGTACAACACCGCCCAGCACCAGGAGCAGGCGGGTGTTGCGCTTGTTGCCGGCACCGTCCTTTGCCGTGGCGCCAATTGTTCCGGCTCCGCTTGGAGAGTGGTCCGCCCCGGGGTCCGTGGCGCCGGCTTCCGTGGCGCCGACGGGCTGCTTCCGGTCCGCTCCCGCTGCCGCCCGGTTTTCGGCGAGGCGGCGGGACCGGCGGGTCTCCCCGGCCGGGACAGCTGCTGTGACGGCCTCCGGTTCGTTTGGCGCGGCAGCGGAGACGTCTGTGCCCTCCAAGGGCGCTCCGGTCATCGGAGCAGCCGCGTTGATGCCGTGCAGCGGGTGCGGTTCCGCGTCCGCTGCGGACGGTTCCTTATCCGCGTCCGGAGCCGGTGCAGCGTTCTCTTCGGGTTCCAGGGCATCCGGCCCGGCTTCGGGTGCGCTCGTCAGGGCAGCTTCGTCCGTGGCCGGTGCTTTGTCTTCGGGGGCCGATGTGTCACCGTCCGCGGTCGGCGCTTCGTTCTCGGAGGCTGCTGCCTCACCGCCCGTGCTCTCTGAATCCGCTCCGGGTGCGGTCCCGGCGGTGTTCACCTTGATTTCGGCTCCGGCGGGCGCGGGTTCGAGTCCGGAAAGGCGTCCGGCCTCGGCTGCATCGGCCTCGGCCGCAGCGGTTTCCGAGGCGATCTGGTCGAGGGCAGCCGCTTCCACGGCGTCGTCGCTCAGGGCCGGTTCGGCCAGGGAAGGTTCCTCCAGCTTGAGGTCGTCGGGTGCCACCACCACCGGCTCCGCCGGAAGATCCACAGCGGCGGTTTCGTCACCGATGGGTTCGGTTCCGGCGTCCCCATCCGCAGCGGACGTTTCACCGTCCGCAGCTTCCGCAGCGGGGGTTTCACCATCCGTTGCCGCGTCGAAACTCCGATTCCAGACGCCGGCGTCGTGGCTTCCGTCTTCGGAGAGCCACGCGGGGGAGTCCGAATGGGCGCTCAGATCGGGGAAGGCACCCGGCGTACTGTCCTTCTCCGGTGGCGGAAAATCCGCTGCCGGTGTACTTTTCTGATCGCTCATGGTGAACGTCTGTCCTCCCTGTAGGCGGTGCCGTGAAGCACCCCAAGACTGTCTCTACCCCCGACTTTAGCCAATATGCGAGGGTGGGTGCAGGCAACGGCATGCCGGACGCGCCGCTCTTGTGCCCCGGCAACAGGCCCCGCAGCGGTGGAGGGGGCACAAGGCAGCGGGAAAACATGTAACCTGTACTTACGACAAATTGACCAAATATTCCGGGGCCCTCGTTCATCTGCCCGAACGACTAACCTCCGGATCGACGCAAAAAGGGGGTCACGCCATGGGGCGCGGCCGTCAAAAGGCAAAAGCAACCAAGCAGGCTCGGGAGATGAAGTACTTCACCCCGGCCACGGACTACTCGGCGCTGCAGCGTGAGCTCTCAGGACCGACGAGTCGTCCATCAAGTCGATATCCCGAGGAGCCGGCTGAGCCGGACTACTCGGCGTACGAAGATAAGTACGCGGATCAATTTGGCGACGATGACGATGATGAGGGTAACCGCCGCGTAGGCTAGCGGTTCCTCAAAGACGTTGGCCAATTTGCTTCATTCAGCGGATCACCTCAGGGTGGATCCGCTGAATGGCGTTAAGCGGCCGTCTTCGACACCTAAGCCCCGAACCAGCGACCGGTCCGGGGCGGGGCAGCGGGAGCGGGAGCGCTTAGGCGTAGGTCCCCACCATGCGGACCGCGCCGCCGTCCACGCCCTTGGCACCCTGAACGAAATCGGAATCGTTACCGGCCGGGGTTTCGGCCCGGCCGACGGCGCCCATGGTCCAGGCGGGGACACCGCGGGCTGCGAGACGCTCCAGCGCGGCATCGGCGCTCCCGGCGTCGACGATCGCCACCATGCCTACCCCGAGGTTCAGCGTCCGTTCCAGGTCCGGCTGCGGCACGTTGCCCAGTTCCGCGATCAGCTTGAATACGGGAGGCAGCTCCCAGGTGGAGCGGTCCACGGTGGCCTGCAGCCCCTTGGGCAGCACACGGGCCAGGTTTGCTGCCAGTCCGCCGCCGGTCACGTGGCTGAAGCCATGCACCCCGGCCGCCTCCCAGCGCGCCAGATCCAGGCAGTCCGCAGCGTAGACGCGGGTGGGTTCCAGCAGTTCCTCGCCCAAGGTGCGTCCCAGTTCCGAAACCTGGCGTTCAAGCTGCCACCCGGCATGGTTGATCACCCGGCGGACCAGGGAATAGCCGTTGGAGTGGATGCCCGAGGACGCCATGCCGATGACTACGTCGCCGCTGCGGACACGGTCCGGCCCGAGGAGCCGGTCTGCCTCCACCACCCCGGTGGCGGCACCGGCGACGTCGTACTCGTGCTCACCCAGCAGGCCGGGGTGTTCGGCGGTTTCGCCGCCGACCAGTGCCGTGCCGGCCACCTCGCAGGCCGCCGCGATGCCGCGCACGATGTCGGCGATACGCTCCGGCACCACCTTGCCGCAGGCAATGTAGTCGGTCATGAACAGGGGCTCGGCGCCAACCACCACAATGTCGTCTACCACCATGCCCACCAGGTCGAATCCGATGGTGTCGTGGATGTCCATGGCCTGCGCAATGGCGACCTTGGTGCCGACGCCGTCCGTGGACGTTGCGAGCAGCGGCTTCCGGTAGCTGAGCAGCCGGGAGGCGTCGTAAAGCCCCGCGAAACCGCCCACCCCGCCCAGTACCGATGAATTGTGGGTGGCCCTTACGGCCGCCTTCATCAGCTCAACGGCTTTGTCGCCGGCTTCGACATCCACCCCTGCGGACGCGTAAGTGATGGAGGTGGCGTTCATACTTCCTCTTTCTTTTCGGCATCGGTAAGCAGGTTCTCGTATTCGCTGTCCGGTCCCGGGTCGCAGCCGTTGGCTCCGGCGTCCTCCGCGGGATTGGCAGGTTCCAGCAGGTTCTTGCCCAGCCGGTCCGCAGCGGGAAGCTCGATCGGGTAGACACCGGTGAAGCAGGCGGTGCACAAGCGTTCCCGCGGCTGCATGGTGGCGTCGATCATTCCGTCTTCGGAAATGTAGGCCAGGCTGTCCGCGCCGATGGACGCGCGGATCTCCTCCACCGCTGCTCCGTTGGCAATCAGTTCGGCGCGGGAGGCAAAATCGATGCCGTAGAAGCAGGGCCACTTGACCGGGGGAGAGGAAATCTTCACGTGGACCTCAACGGCACCCGCTTCGTGCAGCATCCGGACGATGGCACGCTGCGTATTGCCGCGCACGATCGAGTCGTCCACGACCACCACCCGCTTGCCGCGGATCACGGATTCGAGGGCGTTCAGCTTCAGCTTGATACCCAGCTGGCGGAGCGTCTGGCTGGGTTGGATGAAGGTGCGTCCCACGTAGGAGTTCTTGACGAATCCGTGGGCGAAGGGGATCCCGGATTCCTCGGCGTAACCCACCGCAGCCGGGGTGCCGGATTCGGGGACGGGAATGACAATGTCCGCTTCCACTGCGTGTTCGCGGGCCAGCTGGCGTCCCATTTCAACACGGGATTCGTAGACGGAACGGCCGGCGATGCTCGCATCGGGGCGGGCGAGATAGACGTACTCGAAAACGCAGCCCGCCGGCGTCGGCTCTCCGAAGGTGCGGCTGCGGACGCCTGATTCGTCAATGGCAATGAACTCGCCCGGCTTGATCTCACGGATGAAACTGGCGCCCACGGTGGCGAGGGCGGAGCCTTCGGAGGCAACCACCCAGCCCCGTTCCAGGCGTCCCAGCACCAGCGGGCGGACGCCGTACGTGTCCCGCGCGGCGTACAGCGTGCCCTCGTCCATAAAGACAAAGGAAAACGCGCCGCGCAGTTTGGGCAGCAGCTCCATGGCCGTGTCCTCCAGGGACCGTCCGTCGCTGCCGTTGAGCAGGGCCGTGACCAGCGCGGTGTCGGAGGTGTTGCCCTGGGCGATTTCGCCGGTGCGGGGCCGGCCTTCGCGCTCGAGGATCAGTTCGTACAGTTCGGCGGAGTTGGTCAGGTTGCCGTTGTGGGCCAGCGCCACGGTACCGCTCGCGGTGGCTCCAAGCGTGGGCTGGGCATTGGCCCAGTGGGACGCTCCGGTGGTCGAATACCGGCAGTGCCCCACCGCAATGTGCCCCAGGAGGGTGTTGAGCGTGGTCTCGTCGAATACCTGGGATACCAGTCCCATGTCCTTGTACACGCTGATCCGGTTGCCGTCGCTGGCGGCGATGCCTGCGGACTCCTGTCCGCGGTGCTGCAGGGCATAGAGGCCGTAATAGGTTAGTTTCGCTACCTCTTCGCCGGGGGCCCAGACTCCGAAGACTCCGCAGGCATCCTGGGGGCCTTTTTCGCCGGGTATCAGATCATGGGAAAGCTGTCCGTCTCCGCGTGCCATGCCTGCATTCTCTCACGTGGTCCCCGTCACGTGGGCCGTACGCGCAACCGTTACGACAGTGGCTGTTCCCGGCTCTCCGGCTCCTCGGAGTCCACGCTTTCAACCATTGACCGGCGGGCCCTGCGCACGCTGATCCAATCCAGGACCAGCGCCGCCAGGGCGCCCAGCAGCAGGCCCGGCAGGGCGAACATCATGGTGAAGAACCCGAGGGTGGCCTCGCGCGTGAAGCTGGGATTCTCGGCTCCGCCGTAAGCAACAAAGAGGGCAGCAATGAACCCGGCGACAACGCCCAGTGCCAGGAAGGGGACAAAACGGGGGGCGCGGCGGACCGAAATCTCGCGGCGCTCAGGGGTGTGCTGCTCGGAAACCATGCTTCGATTCTACCGGTCCGGCCGTCTCCTGCCGCGCGGATTCTTCGGACCGGCCGGAACCTTCGGACGGGCCGGAACCTTCGGACGGGCCCCTAGGCCGCGGCGCGGAAGAGCGGCAGCACGTCCGAAAGGTCGGCGCGCAGTCCCGAAGCCGCCACCTTCCCGGCCCCGACGGCATCCGCCCAGGACTGCCGGCCCGTGACCAGCGCCAGCCAGGTGGCGCCGTCGGTCTCGATGACGTTCGGGGGAGTGCCGCGGGTGTGCCGCGGACCGGCCACGCACTGGGTGACTCCGAACGGCGGAACCCGGACCTCCACACTGTTGCCGGGCGCGCGTTCAGCGAGTTCCTCCAACGAGTAGCGCACCGCCGTAGCGGTGGTGCCGCGGTCCGTTGCCCCGGCAGCCGCCGCCGCCAGGGCCGCCCGGCCGTCTTCGCCCGAGATCCGGCGCCGTGCCATGCTTCTAGCCCAGCAGCGCCGTGACCGGCGCGCCCAGCCGCAGGCTGCCCACGGGCTGTCCGCCGCCAAGCACAGGCTGCATGATCTTGGCCAGCACCTTTTCCACCGCCAGCGGATCAACGGCGCCGCTGGCTGCCAGCAGCGTCAGGCCCACCAGGGAAGCGGCGCGGGTGTTGCCGTCGAGCATCTTCAGGGCCACCGAAACGCCGGTGTCGGTACCCAGCACCAGCACGCCCTCGGCACCGTTCTTGGCGATGATCCCCAGGTCTTCCATCACAATCGAGTTTTCGCGGCCGTGGCCGTGCACCGCCCACGGGTAGTCGAGCATGGCGGTGGCAACCGTTGCCGCGCGGGCGTTGCCGTGCTTGCCGGACGGTGCCTTGGCCAGCCGGCCGATGCCGCGGGCCAGCCCGGTCAGGGACACGGCCGCCAGCGGCGCGCCGCATCCGTCCACTGCCCAGTGCTGCACCGTCTCGCCGGTGAATTCCTCGATGACCTCGGCAATGCGGCGCTGCAGCGGATGCCGGGGATCCAGGTAGGTGGCGTGGTCCCAGTTGTTCTCGGTGCAGGCCCAGAGGAAGGCGGCGTGCTTGCCGGAACAGTTGAAGGCGATCCGCTGCGGGCCCTTGCCCTCGCGGATCAGTTCATTGCGTGCCTCGGTGTCCTGCGGCCAGTCCTCGGGGCACTGCAGATGCCCCTCGGTGACGCCGGCGGCGGCCAGCATGCCGCGGACGACGTCGGTGTGTTCCCGGGAGCCGACGTGGCTGGCGGCGGCAAGCGCCACCTGCGGCCCGCGCAGGGGTACGCCGGACTGCATGGCTGCGACGGCCTGGAAGGGCTTCAGCGTGGAGCGCGGGAAGATCGGAGTGGTGATGTCCCCGAGTTCCGTGACCACCGTGCCGTCCGCGGCCATCACGACGGCGGAGCCGATGTGGCGGGATTCAATAAAACCGTTGCGCTCGAGCACTGCCAGTTCAACGGCGTCGGACGCGGTGAAAGTTGCGTTCATGCTCTCCAGTCTAAAGGGGTGCGGGGGGCGAACCGGCGATGACGGCCCCGGCACCGCCATCGATCTTGTTGCCCCCCGCCGCTTTAGTGGCGGCCGCTGCACCGCTGCAGCGGCCACCGTTCCACTATCGGGCGGCCCCCCGGCTACCTGCAATGGCGTACCCGGCTGCGGGTACCCCGTGGCCGGAAATAGGTAGCGGCGGCGTAGTCCACCCGGCGGCGTCATGTTGGGCAGATGCTTACAGGCGGTCCGTCCCAGCAAGTACCCTGATCTACTGTGAAGGTTCTCGTAGTAGGCCCCGGCGGCCGCGAACATGCCCTTGTCCGAGCGCTCCTGGCCGATCCCTACGTCCGCGAGGTCCACGCGGCCCCCGGGAACGCAGGCATTGCCCAAATGGTCCCGGTCCACCCGGTTGATGCCGTCGACCCCGCTGCGGTCACGGACCTTGCCCGGTCCCTCGGATCCGATCTGGTGGTCATCGGCCCCGAAGCGCCCCTCGCAGCAGGTGTGGCCGATGCCTTGCGGGAGGCCGGGTTTGCCGTATTCGGTCCGTCGCGCGCCGCCGCCCAGCTCGAAGCCTCCAAGGCCTTTGCCAAGCAGGTCATGGCCGCCGCCAACGTTCCCACCGCCATGGCGCGCGTAGCCGGCACCGTCGAAGAGGCCTCGGACGCCCTGGACACCTTCGGGACTCCGTACGTGGTCAAGGACGACGGTCTCGCCGCGGGTAAGGGTGTGGTGGTGACGTCCGACCGGGACGAAGCCCTGGACCATGCCAGGGCCTGCTTCGACGCCGGCGGCACCGTGGTGATTGAAGAGTTCCTGGACGGCCCCGAAGTTTCGCTCTTTGTGCTGTCCGACGGGCGGCATGTGCTGCCGCTGGCCCCCGCACAGGACTTCAAACGGATTTTCAACGACGACGCCGGCCCCAACACCGGCGGCATGGGCGCCTACTCGCCCCTGGACTGGGCGCCGCCCGGGCTGGTGCAGGATGTGGTTAGCCGGATTGCGCAGCCGACCATTGATGAAATGGCATCCCGGGGCACTCCCTTTGTAGGCGTGCTCTACTGCGGGCTCGCACTGACCACGCGCGGAGTGCGGGTCATTGAGTTCAATGCCCGCTTTGGCGATCCGGAAACACAGGCGGTGCTGGCCCGGCTGAAGACCCCGCTCGGCGGCCTGTTGATGGCGGCGGCCAAGGGCGGCCTGGATGCAATGGAGCAGCTCAAGTGGGACCCGCGCCCCGCCGTCGCCGTGGTGGTCGCCGCGGAAAACTATCCGGACACGCCGCGGACCGGTGACCGGGTGCGGGGACTGAAGAAAGCCGGCCGGCTGGAGGGTGTGCACGTGCTGCACGCCGGGACGAAGCTGAAGAAGGATAAGGTGCGCAGCGCCGGCGGGCGGGTACTCGCCGTCGTCGCACTGGGCTCCGACCTGGACGAGGCCAGGGACCGCGCCTACGCCGGGGTGGACCTGATCCGGCTGGAAGGTTCCCAGCACCGCACGGACATTGCCCTGAAGGCCGCCCGCGGCGAAGTGCGGGTGCCGGACGGCGGCTCGGAACGGGCGGGCAGCAACGCCGCGCCGGGGACCGGTGCGGTCCCCGGCGGGAAGCCGGCATGAGCAGGACGGACGGCCTGGGCGATGCGCCGGAGCTGCCGGGCTGGACCCACGTTTACTCGGGCAAGGTCCGGGACTTGTACGTGCCCGCGGGTGCCGGGGACAACGCCGGGGACAACGCCGGCCGCGTGCTCGTGGTGGCCAGTGACCGGATCAGCGCCTACGACCATGTACTCGCCAGCACCATCCCCGACAAGGGCAGGATCCTCACCCAGCTCAGCCTCTGGTGGTTCGACCAGCTGGCGGAAATCCCGAACCACGTGATCTCCGCCCGGGAGGGCATCCCGGAGGCTGTGGCCGGCAGGGCGATGATCTGCCAAAGGCTCGACATGTTCCCGGTGGAGTGCATTGCCCGCGGTTACCTCACCGGCTCCGGGCTCGCGGAGTACGAGGTTTCCCGGACGGTCTGCGGGCTGCCGCTGCCGGACGGGCTGGTGGACGGGTCCCGGATTGAACCGGCCGTCTTTACCCCCTCGGCCAAGGCCGAGCAGGGCGAGCATGATGAAAACATCACCTACGAAGCCGTCGTGGACACGGTGGGCCCCGACACCGCCGGGCAGCTGCGCTCGCTGACGCTGCAGATCTACACCCGCGCCGAGGCCGTCGCCAGAGAACGCGGCATCATCCTCGCCGACACGAAGGTGGAGTTCGGCGCAGATCCGGCCACCGGCACGGTCACGCTGGGGGACGAGGTCCTGACGCCGGATTCCTCCCGTTTCTGGGACGCGGCGCTGTATTCGCCCGGGAAGGCCCAGCCGTCCTTCGACAAGCAGTATGTGCGCGACTGGCTGACGTCACCGGCTTCGGGCTGGGTCCGCCATTCGGACACTCCTCCGCCCGCCCTGCCTGCCGACGTCGTCGACCGCACCCGGGAGCGATACGTGGAGTCCTACGAGCGGCTCACCGGGGAGAAGTTCGTGTAGCCCAGTCCATGGCTGCAGAACGTACCCGTGCTTAACGCAAAAGGGCCGGTCAGATTTCTCTGACCGGCCCTTGCTGGTCGGGGTGACAGGATTTGAACCTGCGACCTCGTCGTCCCGAACGACGCGCGCTACCAAGCTGCGCCACACCCCGTAACCACTGCCTTGCTGAAGTGTTTGACTACCTCGCGAAGCAACTTTACAAGGATACTAGACAAATCCCGATTCCGCGAAACGGGCTTCCGGAAAGCCTGCGGCGGCCCCCGCCGGAGGGAGCTTCCGGGTCCCGGATAGGGCTTAGGAGTCCCGCGCCGTGAGCGTCAGCAGGACTGCCTCGGGACGGCATGCGAAACGCACCGGCGCGAACCGGGAGGTGCCGATGCCGGCGGAAACATTCAGCGGAACCCGCCGTCCCGCGTGGGCCCAGGAAGTCAGGCCGCGTGCCTGCCGGGTCGGCAGGTCGCAGTTGCTCACCAGGGCGCCGTAGCCGGGAATGCAGACCTGCCCGCCGTGGGTGTGTCCGGCCAGGATGATCTCGGCACCGCCGCCGGTGAACTGGTTGAGCACGCGCTGGTAGGGGGCATGGGCGACGCCGATTTTCACTTCCGGCGCCGCGCCGGTGCCCCTGGCCGCACGGTCTCCGGCGGTGTCTGCCCCGGAGGGAGCAAAGCCCTGATACCGGTCCCGCTGCAGGTGCGGGTCATCCACTCCGGAGAAGTTCAGGCGGAGGTCGGGCAGGTCCATCACCGTGCTGGTGTTGGTCAGGTTGAGCCAGCCGGCGTCCTCGAAGGCCCCGAAGAGGGTGCCCCAGGGAAGCTTCTCCGGATCGCGCCGGTGCTTGGACGGGCCGGTGAAATACGTGAACGGGTTCTTCAGCACAGGGGCGTAGTAGTCATTGGAGCCGGGGACAAAAACCCCCGGGAACCGCATGACGGGCTTCAACGCCTCGAGCACTGCAGGCACTGCCTGCGGATGGCTGAGGTTATCGCCGGTGTTGACCACGAGGTCAGGTTCCAGATCCGCCAGTCCCTGCAGCCAGCGGACCTTCCGGTCCTGGCCGGGAACAAAGTGGATATCCGAAAGGTGCAGGATGCGCAGGGGATCACTTCCGGCGGGAAGGACACGGACGGTTTCTTCCCGGACGCCAAAGAGGTTCCGTTCAATCAGGGAGCCGTAGGCGAGGGCGGCAGCACCGGTTCCGGCGATGCCGCCGGCCAGCCATGCGGCCTTCCGTCCAACGGAGACAAGGGTGGAATCAGCCACTAACCGTTACCCTCGCCGTTGCCGCCGCCTTCGCCGCCGCCTTCGCCGCCGCCTTCGCCGCCGCCGCCTTCGCCGCCGCCGTTGTCACCCGCGGGTGGAGTATTGACGGCCGGGGCCGCCGGTGGGGATACGGGAGGGGAGGCAGGCTGGGAAGCCCGCGGGGAGGCAGGAGGCGTTGCGCGGGGAGGGGGAGCCGTGTTGCCGATCATGCTGGCCGGGGGCGGGGTGAACGCGTTTGCCTCGTACTGGCCGGCAATGCGCTGGATGAAGTTCTTCCAGGACGGTCCGGCGATCAGCGAGCCGTCGATCTCCGGGTAAACCCGTCCGCCGATCAGCTTGTCCGACATGGTGGTGGCGTTGGCTTTCCAGTTGCCGATCCAGGATGCGGTCACCATGCCGGTGCTGTAGCCCATGAACCAGGTCTGCGAGCGGGTGTCGTTGGTGCCGGTCTTGCCTGCGGTGGGCACACCCACCTGCAGGTTGAGGCCTGAACCGTTGGTCATTACCCGCTGGGTGGCCATGTTGACGCCCTGGGCAACCTCTTTACGCATCACCTGTTCGCAGGACTGCTGCGGTACCGGGTATTCGGTGCCGTCAGCCCCTGTAACGGATTCAAGGGCAATCGGGTCACACTGCAGGCCCTCGGCGGCCAAGGTTGCGAAGCCGGTGGCCATGGCCAGCGGGGAGGCGTCGCCGCCGCCGCCGAAGGTCGACGGCGGGTCCACGCCAAGCATCTCTCTTTCGCCGTCCGAGCCCTTGCCGTTGTGGATACCGGCGGCAAAGGCCATCTGCTGGAACTTGCAGAGGTCAATTTCGCGGGTTTCGGCCAGCGTGATGGTGTTGTAGGACTGCGCGAGGCCGTCCAGGACCGTGGTGGTTTTGTAGTTCGTGTCGCCGTAGTTGATCGGGGTCCACTCGGTGGTGCTTACGTAGGCGCCGCCGTAGCAGCTGGCATTCCACGCGGTTCCTACGGGATAGGTCCGCTTGGCGCCGTTCAGGTTGGCGTTCAGGGTCTTGCCGGAATCCAGCCAGGCAGCGACGGTGAACGGCTTGTACGTGGATCCGGGCTGGAAGCCGCCCAAGCCGTTGAGGGGTTTGTTCGGATCGCCGTTCTGGTTGACGTCCACGTTGAAGTTCTGGACCGAGTTGCCGTCCGCGAGTTCCGGCGTGTACCGGGTGTTCTGGGCCATCGTCAGGATCTTGCCCGTGCCCGGTTCGATGCTGACCATCGCATGGCCGATCTCAGCGTCGGTGGTGTCCGGATTGGCCGTTTCATTGATGGCTGTCTGCGCGGCGTTTTGGAACGTCGGGTTCAGGGTGGTCTTGATGGTGAGGCCGCCGCGCTTGAGCAGCTTGTCCCGGTCCTCCTCGGTGGCGCCGAAGTTCTCGTCGTTGAGCACAAGGCGGGTTACGTAGTCACAGAAGTAGGGAGCCATCGAGGCGCCAACGCAGTTACTGGAAACCGGAGTGACCTGCAGCGCCAGTTCGGTGACAACAGCGGCGTCGAAGTCTGCCTGCGTGATGCGTCCCTTATCCAACATGGCCTGGAGCACCAGGTTCCGGCGTTCCAGGGCGCGCTCGGGGTTCAGCTCCGGGCTGTAATAGGTGGGACCGTTGACGACGCCGGCCAGCAGCGCCGACTGCGCAATGTTCAGGTCCTTGGCGTCAACGTTGAAGAAGTAGCGGGCCGCAGCTTGGACGCCATACGTGGTGCCGCTGAACGGAACGATATTGAAGTAGCCCTCAAGAATTTCGTCCTTGCTCAGCTCTTTTTCCACCGCAATTGCGAGTTTCATTTCCCGCAGCTTGTCGCCAACCGATTTTCCGCCGCTGAAAACAACTTCCTCGTTGTTCTGCAGGTTGGTGTCAATGATGACGTTGTTTACGTATTGCTGGGTGATGGTGGAAGCACCGCGGGTGCTGTCGCTGGTGGCGTTTGAGACCAGCGCCCCCATGATGCCCTGCAGGTCCACCCCGCCGTGGTCGTAGAACCGGTCGTCCTCGATGGCCAGCATGGCGTCCACCATATTGGGGGACACCTGGTCGAGGGTCACCGGCTGGCGGTTCTCCTCATATACCGTGGCGATCAGGGAACCGTCGTTTGCAAGGATCTTCGAGGGCGTTGCCAGGGCTCCGCGTTCCAGTTCCGACGGAAGCTGGTCGAAGAACTGGATGGATCCGGACGCGGCTGTGCCTGCTGCTGCGGCTACCGGAACCAGGAGACCGGCTGCCAGGACTCCGCAAAGAGCACTGATGCCGAAGAACGCGACGAGCTTCCCGAGAGTGGTCGCCGTGTCAAAGAACGGTGATTTGCGTGCTGCCATGCGAGACAGTCTACAAGCACGTTAGGCTTTCCCTTATGACCAAATGGGAATACTTCATAACGCCTCTTCCACTACACACACCCGGGCAAGTCCTGAATATGCACGGGGACGAAGGCTGGGAACTGGTACAGATCGCTTCCGCACCCAATGGAACCGGTTCCGTTGCCTACATGAAACGCGAAAAAAGCCAGTGACCGCCGCTGCCGGTGCAGTGTCGGCCGTTGAGATCCGGCTCCGGGAACTCGGCCTGAGCCTTCCCGCCGTCGCGTCTCCGGTGGCTGTCTACGTCCCGGCCGTCATCACCGGAAACCTCGTCCACACGTCCGGCCAGCTGCCGTTCGTGGACGGGGTCCTGCCGGCCACCGGCAAGGTGGGTGCGGAGGTGGGCGCAGAAGATGCTGCGTCCTACGCAGCCATCTGTGCCGTCAATGCGCTGGCTGCCGTGAAGGCGCAGATCGGTGATCTTGACCGCGTTGTCCGGGTGGTGAAGGTGGTGGGCTACGTCGCCTCCGATCCTTCCTTCACCGGCCAGCCTGCCGTCATTAACGGTGCCTCGGAAGTCCTGGGAAATGTCTTCGGCCAGGCCGGAAGCCATGCGCGTTCCGCCGTCGGCGTCGCGGTCCTGCCGCTGGATGCTCCGGTTGAAGTAGAAATGATCGTTGAATTTGCCTAACTCGACAGTCCGGCTGTTCCCGGTAGCCGCCTCGCAGCGGGTGGCCGCCCAGAGCTGGTTTGAACGTCCCGACCGCACGCCCCGCAAACCGCGGCTGGCGTCCTCAGTGGTGCTGCTGCGGGATTCGCCCCGCGGCACGGAGACCTACCTTTCCTACCGGCGCGGCGAATCCCCCCTTGGCAAGGTGGCGTTTCCGGGCGGCAGCATCGAAGAGAACGACGACGCACAGGCATCCTGGTACGGTCCGTCGCCGGCAGCATGGGCCAAGTCCATGGGGACCGACGACGCCCGGCTGGCCCGCCGCCACGTCGTGGCCGCAATCCGCGAGTTGTTCGAGGAAACCGGCATCCTGCTGGCCGGACCCGATGAATCAACACTGATGGAAAGCAACCGGGGCCCGGAATGGATGGGTGCGCGGACTGCGATTGCGACCCAGGAGGCTTCCTTCCTGGAGCTGCTGGGCAGGCGCGGCCTCGGCCTGCGGACGGACCTGCTGCGCCCGCTGTCCAACTGGCACAGCGCCGATTTTGCCCTGCGACGTTTCGACACCCGTTATTTCGCGGCGGTTCAGCCGGTGGGCCAGGACGCGACCCTGCTGGCAGGGAAGGGCGTCTGGGCGGACTGGAAGCCGGCCGCGGAAGTCATCGCCCAACGGGATACAACCGCACTGGGCGACGAGATCGGCCAGGAGGACACCTCGGGGCTGACCCTGGGGGAGCTGGTGGTTCCCGCCGTCGAACTGACCCTGGAAAAGGTGGCCTCCGCACGGGGCTGCATCGCTTATCTGTCGAGCCGCCGGCCCGCGGCCGTTTACCGGCCGGAGCTGGTGCAGGTGAACGGGGAACCCTGCGTGGCAGTGCGCCCCGCAGGCGGAGCCGAAGGGTCCTCCCAGCACGGGCGCTAGCCAAGCCGGCTGCACAAATGTGCACGGCTGGGTATTAACAACGGAGGCGGCGGGGCCAATGGCCGGGGCGGCCGGGGGTGGGGGGTTTGGGGGCTCGCGGGGGCCCCCCCCGCCCCCACCCGCGCGCGGTGGGTAACCCCCCCCCGCCCCCCCGCCCCCCCCCCCCCCCCGCCTCCGTTGTTGGTGTTTTGCGACTCTAGCGGGAACGCTGGCGCAGCCGCTGCACGTCCAGGATGACAACCGCACGGGCTTCCAGGCGCAGCCAGCCACGCTGGACGAACTCGGCCAGGGCCTTGTTCACCGTTTCGCGCGAGGCACCCACCAGCTGGGCCAGTTCCTCCTGCGTCAGCTCATGTGCAACAAGGATGCCGTCGGTTGCCGGACGGCCGAAGCGGTCCGCCAGATCCAGCAGTGCCTTGGCTACGCGGCCGGGAACGTCGGAGAAAACGAGGTCCGCCAGGGACTCATTCGTCCGGCGGAGCCGGCGGGCCAGGGCCTGCAGCAGCTGGACGGAAACCTCGGGACGGGTTTCAATCAGGGCGCGCAGGTTCTCGTGGCGGAGGCCTGCGAGGCGGGTCTCCGAAACTGCGGTTGCCGTGGCATTGCGGGGAGACGGATCAAAAAGGGCCATCTCGCCGAACAGTTCGCCGGGGCCGAGGATCGCCAGCAGGTTCTCCCGGCCGTCAGGGGCGGAGCGGCCAAGCTTGATCTTGCCGGAGACGATGAAATAGAGCTGGTCGCCCTGATCGCCTTCGCGGAAAACGGAGGCGCCACGTGAGAGGTCGACCTCAGTGAGCTCTTCGGTCAGGGCGGCGAAAACGTCGTCTCCCAGAGAGGCGAACAACGGCGCGCGGCGCAGTACCTCGATATCCATGAAATCTCCTGTAAATAGTGGTCTCTACTTATTATCTTGCCGCACGTCACTCCCTAGTGACACCTGAAGCACGTTTGTTCACTAACGGACGGGAAAAAGAGGGCAGGACCACAGCCCCGGGGTCAATCCTGATAACGGCATCCGGAGGTTGTCCCTATAAACTCGCAACTGCAGCGGTCCACCGCCGCCTGGCCGCCCCCGATTGACACGCTTGGAGCTCTTTGTGCTCGGATTGACACTTCTGGACATCATCCTGCTCCTTGTCCTGCTCTTCTATCTGGTGGCCGGGCTGCGCAACGGACTGGTGGTTACCCTCGGCGGGATTGTCGGTTTCGTTGCCGGGGCCATTGGAGCGTTCTTCGCGATTCCGCTGGTTGCGGGCTGGGTTCCGGACAACGGCTGGCGGCTGACGGTGGTGATAGCCACCGCGGTGGTCCTGGTGCTGGTAGGCCATGCAGCCGGGGCAGCCCTGGGCGGTATGATCCGGCGGTGGCTGAATTTCCCTCCGCTGCGGTTCCTTGACCGGGTGCTCGGCGGTGCCGCCAACCTTGTAGTGGCCGCGCTGGTGATGGCCATGCTTGCCTTCAGCGTGACGACACTGGGCGTACCGTTCCTGTCGCAGCAGCTTGCTGCCTCGAAGGTGCTCTCCGCCATTGATGACGCCACTCCCGAGCAGGTAAAGACCTGGAGCGCCCAGATCCGTTCCTTCACCGTCTCCGAGGGGCTGCCGACCATCCTGGACAGCGCCGCGCCGCAGACTGCCGTCCCGCCCAGTGCGGAGGTGGACTCCGAGGCGCTGCGGACGGCCTCGGCGTCGGTCCTTAAGATCACGGGCACGGCTTAC
This sequence comes from Arthrobacter sp. zg-Y769, assembly GCF_020907405.1. GTDB lineage: Bacteria > Actinomycetota > Actinomycetes > Actinomycetales > Micrococcaceae > Arthrobacter_B. Next base: position 156,624 of record NZ_JAJJOE010000004.1, on the reverse strand, counting down.
CAGTGCGGACAGAACCAGACCGGTTCCGGCTTTGTGGTGGCCGATGACCGCGTGGTCACCAACGCGCATGTGGTTGCCGGGGTGAATGAGCCGGTGGTGGAGGTTCCCGATGGCAGCGTGCTGCCCGGACGGGTGGTTCACTTCGACTCGGCACGGGACCTGGCCGTCCTTGCCGTGGAGGGCCTCGACGCCGATCCGATTCCGGTCGGTGCGCCGTTGGCCGAGGGCACCACAGCTGCCTTTGCCGGTTATCCGGCGGGTGGGCCCTTCCGGATGCAGGCCGCCAATGTCGAGGGCCTTTCCAACGTGGCCGTCCGCGACATTTACGGAGCCTCCCCCGAGGTGCTGGAGGTCTATACCCTGGCCGCGAACGTGCAGCAGGGCAACTCCGGCGGACCGCTGCTGGACATGGACGGCCACCTCGCCGGTGTCATTTTCGCCAAGACCACCAGCGACCAGCCCATCGGCTACGCCCTCTCACTGGCCGAAGTCGGCCCCGTGGTGGATGCCGCTTCCGGCTACACCACCCCGGTTTCAGCTGGCCAGTGCACCAGTAAATAGGGTGCAGCAGTAAACAAGCAGCAGCAGTAATCCTGGTCTGTCGAGTGGTGCTGTTACTCGTCGGGGGCTCTATCAGTCCATATACCGAAGGACACCCCGCATGAATCCTGGAACGTTGCGAACCAGCGGTCATCGCCGCCGAGGTCAGTTCTGCTTCGTTCAACGTGGCCGCCGAGCTCCCGGACTCGTGAGAGGAAGCCTTCCAGGTCATCGGTTTCGAAATAGATCCGGGTTCCGGCCGTAGGCGCTGTTCCTTCGGGTGCGCGCTGAAGACCGCCAATTCCCGACCCGCCGCTTCTGATGATCCAGTAGCCCGCGTCGAGCTCTGAATCCTCGAACGCGGGGGCGAACGTCCAGCCTTGGAGCTCGCAATGGAACGACATGAAGTTCTCGGGGGCTTCGGTCTCGACTTCCCACCAGACGATGTTCCTCATGGGAGAACCCGCTGGAGCCAGTGCAGGGACTGCCCGTGCGGGCCGGTCCGGGCCACGGCCGTGCCGTTGTGGTGCAGGACGAACAACCCCGGATCGCCGGCCGGCGCCGCGAGCCCCGGAATCGCCCCGCTGCCCTCATTGGAGATCCAATGCACGGGGCGCCCGGACGTGTAGCCGGACATCGTCTCCCGGAAAGCTTCCCGGCCTGCCTTCGGCACGTAGGCCAGGACGGCGGTGTGGAACACAACGACGGCGGCCTCGGCCGGGGCTGCCTCGATCAGCCCGGCGATCTCCGCATTGAGGTCGCCTTTGATGATCCGGGCGGGCGACTTCGCGGCGGCACCCGCTGCAGCCTGCAGGAGGGCACGGCGGTCTTCCATCCCCGGCCAGATCAGCGCATCCAGCCAGGCAAGGTCCCGGGGATCGGCGGGGTCCAGCGGGGCCAGGTCAACCCCGGCCCGGGAGATGATCTCGGGACAGGACCGCGGGAGCGGCGGGTTGCCGGTGGTGATGCAGTCCAGGACCAGGTCGGGGCGGCCCGGATCGTTGATGAGGTCGCCGTCGTCGTACCGGTAGCCGTAGCGGTCCGGATACAGGCACAGACCGGCGGAAGCGCCCACTTCGATCAGCGCCAGCGGGCGCTCCTCGGTCCGGGCGATTTCGGCCAGCAGCGGGAGGAGCACGGCGCAGCGCCGGGGCTCGTTGGTCTGTGTGCTCCGGCGCAGGATGACCGGGCGGATCTCTTCCCAGCGCTCCTGCAGGAAGGACCGGAACTGCGGGTAGGGTCCTGCGGCGGCGCCGCAGCTGCGCGCGGACGCCAGTACCAGGTTGGGTTGGCGCTTGTCCTCCGGAAGCCCGTCGATCAGCTCCAGTACTTCGGGGTCGCGACTGATAGCCGCGGTCCACTGCTCATACACCTCGGAGGACCCGCCGGCCTCGAACCGGGCGAACCGTTCATACCGTTGAGCAGTGGAGGACAAGGCTAGTCTCCGGCCGTTTGCACAGCAGCAGACTCAATCAGGTAGTCAACGCCCATCCGGTAGCCGCTGATTCCGGCCCCGCAGATCACCACCTGCGCCACCGCGGAGACGAAGGAGTGGTGCCGGAATTCCTCGCGCCGGTGGATGTTGCTCAGGTGTACTTCAACCACCGGAAGTTCCACGCCCGACAGGGCATCCGGGATGGCCACCGAGGTGTGGCTGTAGGCGCCGGGGTTGATGACGATGCCGTCCGCGGTGCCGCGCGCCGCGTGGATGGCATCGATCAGGTCGCCTTCATGGTTGGACTGCACGCAGTCCACGGTCCAGCCGTGGGCGGAGGCCGCAGCCATGGCCGAAGCCTCCACGTCGGCCAGGGTGGAACTTCCGTAGATCGCCGGTTCGCGGGTCCCCAGCAGGTTGAGGTTGGGGCCGTTGAGGATCAGGAGGTTGCGGGTGCTGGCTGTAGTCATGGCTTAACTATGCCGGAGCTCAGGCCCGCGCCGGCAGTACCGCGTCCGTGTTGCGCGCGGACATCCGGCGGGCGGCCAGGGCACCGGCAATGGTGATCAGCGACATCAGGGCCAGCACGACGCCGGGATGCCACCATGCGCCGCCGGTGGCGTTGGAGAATCCCTGCGTGATGGAGGGAGTGAACCCGGAGAGGATGCCGGCGAAGCTGTACGCCAGGGACATGGCCGTGAACCCGGTGCGGGCCGGGAAGAGATCGGCCATCAGCCCGCCCAGCGCCGCCCATGCCGCCGTCGGGGCGATGCCGCCGATCAGGATGGTCAGGATGTACACCGGCGCGGTGGCGTTGCTGATGATGAAGTACAGCGGGAAGGAAATCAGCAGGGTGGCGACAGCCCCGGCCATCACCATCCGTGCCGAACCGATCCGGTTCGCCAGGAAGCCGAACGCGGGAATGGTTGCCAGCTGCAGTACCGAACCGACCAGGGCAGCGTTGAGGACAGTCGACTCGGACAGGCCCAGCACCGTAATCCCGTAGGACTGGGTGTACGTGGTCATCAGGAAATAGGAGCCGATGCCCAGCAGCGCGGCCGAGGCGGCAACGAGGACGGCCAGCCACTGGGTGCGCAGCACCTCCAGCAGCGGAACGCGGGTGATCTGGTGGGCGGCGGCCACGCCCTTGAAGACGGGTGTTTCATCGATGGCCAGGCGGAGGTACAGGGCGATGCCCATGAAGGGGAAGGCCAGCAGGAACGGTATGCGCCAGACCCCGGCGGCCAGGGTCTCGTCGGAGACGGTGGCCAGCAGCAGGAAGATGCCGGTGACCAGGATGGTGCCTACCGGGGAGCCGATCTGTGGGATGGCCGCGTACAGGGCCCGCTTGCGCGGAGCGGCATGCTCGGTGGCGATGAGGATGGAACCGCCCCATTCACCGCCGACGGCCAGGCCCTGAAGCAGGCGCAGCAGCACCAGCAGCAGCGGCGCCCAGATACCGATGGTGTTGTAGTCCGGCAGCAGGCCGACGGCGCCCGTTGCCACGCCCATCAGGACGATGGTCCCGATCAGTGACGTTTTCCGTCCTACCCGGTCCCCGATGTGGCCGAAGAGGATGGCACCCAGCGGACGGGCAATGAAGCCCATGCCCAGGGTCAGGAAGGACAGCAGGATGCCGGTCGCTGCATCCACGTCGGGAAAGAAGATCCGGTTCAGGATCAGGGCCGCAGCCGTGCCGAAAACATAGAAGTCGTAGGACTCCAGCGCGGTGCCGATAAACGATGCGCCCGCAACCTTGCGGGCCATCTTGGAAGAGGAGGGGGCGGCTGGTGCGGCCGCTGCGGGTGAAGTAGACACAGACAGGAATTGTCCTACCCCCTGTGGCTTTCACCAAACCGATGAGTGCAATCTCACATACCTTGGAACCGGGCCGCCTAAGGGGCTTGTTTCCGCGCCGGGATCCGGGGGAGGACCAGCGCCTTTCCGGCCGCGGCCAGCGCCGTTCCGACGGCGGTGCCGTCCGCCACGTATCCGTGCACCATAGCCCCGTCCCGCAGCATCAGCAGCTGGTCCGCAAGCTGTCCGGCATCTGCGGCACCGAGGGCCTGCAGCCGTTCGGTGACCAGGGAATGCAGCCAGGTGCGGTGTTCGGAGACAACGGCCCGGACGGGATGCCCGGGATCCGTGTACTCCGCGGCCGCATTGATGAACGGGCAGCCGCGGAAGCCTGCAGTGCATGCCTGGGTGCCCGTGGCTTCGGCGAACTGCCGCAGTCCGGTGCACGGATCGGGGTCCAGCTCCGCGGCCCACGCGCGCATCCGTGCGGACTGCTCCTGCAGGTAGGCCACCACCAGATCATCCTTGGAGCGGAAGTAGCGGTAGAAGGTCACCTTCGTGGTGCCGGCAGCGGCAATGATCTTGTCAGCGCTCACGGCCCGGATGCCCTCCGCATAGAACAGGAGGGAGGCCTGCGCCAGGATCCGCTCCCGAACGAATTTCGCTGCCATCGGTTCCTCTGCTTCCTCGTATTCCCACTTGCAGTAGACTTACTAGTTAGTCTACCTTGAGGTCTACTGAGTTTCCCCCACAAAAGGAGTTCCCCCATGAGCGCTTTGTACACCGCAGCTGCCACAGCCACCGGCGACGGACGCAACGGCGAGGCCCGCACCAGCGACGGCAAGCTGGAAGTGAACCTGTCCACTCCGGCCGAAATGGGCGGCTCCGGCGAAGGCACCAACCCGGAGCAGCTTTTTGCCGCCGGGTATGCCGCGTGCTTCCTCTCCGCACTGAAGATGATTGCCCGCGCGGAAAAGGCGCCGATCTCGGATGCGGCCGTGACGGCGGACGTCAGCATCTTCAAGAACGACGACGGCGGCTTCAAGCTGGGCGTGGAACTCCACGTGGAAATGTCCGGCGTGGACGAAGCCACTGCGGACAAGCTGACCCAGGCCGCGCACCAGGTCTGCCCTTACTCCAATGCCACCCGCGGCAATATCGACGTGAATCTCGACGTCACCGTCGGTTAAGACCCGCAGGCTCCAACAGGAACAGGTGCCTTCCCCGGCCGGGGGAGGCACCTGTTCCTGTTGGTGGGACGGCTATGTCGCTGGGCCTATGTCGCTGTGCCTATTTCTTAAGGGAAGCCGCGATCTGCTGCATTACGGTGTTGTCCGCCAGCGTGCTCGAGTCGCCGGCCTCGCGCCCCTCGGCCACGTCCTTGAGCAGCCGCCGCATGATTTTGCCGCTGCGGGTCTTGGGCAGTTCGGGAACCACCAGGATGTGCCGCGGCTTGGCGATCGGACCGATCTCCTTGCCCACGTGGTTGCGCAAGGTGGTGACAATGTCGTCGTCGTCCTTCGCGCTGCCGCGCAGGATCACGAACGCAACCACGGCCTCGCCGGTGGTGTCGTCAGCAGCACCGACGACGGCGGCCTCGGCCACGGACGGGTGGCTGACCAGGGCGGACTCGATCTCCGTGGTGGAGAGCCGGTGCCCGGAGACATTCATAACGTCATCCACGCGGCCGAGCAGCCAGATGTCGCCGTCCTCGTCCTTCTTGGCGCCGTCGCCGGCGAAGTACATGTTGTCGAACCGGGACCAGTAGGTCTCCTTGAAGCGCTCCGGGTCTCCCCAGATGCCGCGCAGCATGGACGGCCAGGGTTCCTTGACCACCAGGAAACCGCCGGACCCGTTGGGCACAGAATCGCCCATCTCATCCACCACGTCCACGGAAATGCCCGGCACTGCCACCTGGGCGGAGCCCGGCTTGGTAGCCGTGACGCCCGGCATCGGAGCGATCATGTGGCCGCCGGTCTCGGTCTGCCACCAGGTGTCGACTATGGGGGCGGGGTGCTCCTTCTTGCCGCCGTTGGCACCGATGACCTGCCGGTACCACATCCATGCTTCCGGGTTGATGGGTTCGCCCACGGAACCGAGTACCCGGATGGAGTCCAGGTTGTATTTCTGCGGGATGTCCCGGCCCCACTTCATGCAGGTACGGATGGCGGTGGGGGCGGTGTAGAGGATGGAGACCTTGTACTTCTCCACCAGTTCCCACCAGCGGCCCTGGTGCGGGGTATCCGGGGTGCCTTCATAGATCAGCTGGGTGGCGCCGTTGATGAGCGGGGCGTAGGCCACGTAGCTGTGCCCGGTCACCCAGCCAATGTCGGCGGTGCACCAGTACACGTCCTTTTCGGGACGCAGGTCGAAGGTGTTGAGGTGCGTGAACGCCGTCTGCGTGAGGAAGCCGCCGGTGGTGTGCAGGATGCCCTTGGGCTTCCCGGTGGTTCCGGAGGTGTAGAGGATAAACAGGGGATGCTCGGAGTCGTGGGCCACCGGCGTATGCTCGGCGCCCGCGGTGTCCACGACGTCGTGCCACCAGTGGTCCAGGCCGTCGTTCCACTCCACCGGCTCGCCGTTGCGGCGGACCACCAGCACGTTTTCGACGGTGTGCCCGTCCTTGGCGAGGGCTTCGTCCACGGCCGGCTTGAGCACGCTGGGCTTGCCGCGGCGGTAGGAACCGTCCGCCGTGACCACGAGTTTCGCCTCGGCGTCGTCAATCCGGCTGCGCAGGGCGTCGGCGGAGAACCCGCCGAAGACAACCGAATGCACGGCGCCGATCCGTGCGCAGGCCAGCATCGTGATGACTGCCTCGGGAATCATCGGCAGGTACACCGCAACGCGGTCGCCTTTGGAGACGCCCAGGGATTCGAAGGCGTTGGCCGCCTTTTTCACTTCTTCGGTCAGCTGGGCATAGGTGAAGGTGCGTGTATCCCCGGGTTCACCCTCGAAGTAAATGGCCACGCGGTCTCCGCGGCCCTCTTCGACGTGGCGGTCCAGGGCGTTGTACGCCGCGTTGAGTTTGCCGCCGACAAACCACTTGGCGAACGGGGCATCGGTCCAGTCCAGGGTCTGGGCGAAATCCTGTTCCCAGGAGAGAATGTTCCGTGCCTGGCGGGCCCAGAATTCGGTGCCTTCGGCTGCCGCTTCCTCGTACAGTGACGGCTGGGCCACTGCGGATGCTGCGAATTCGGCACTCGGCGGGAAGCTTCTGCTTTCATGCAGCAGGTTCTCGAAGGCGTCTCCGTGCTTCTTTGCAGGGGACTGTTCAGACATGTTTGAACCCTTTCACTTCGCTGAAAATCCATCACTTGGGGAAACGTGCATGGCTGCAAACCACCCTATCGCCGGATTTCGGCGACTGTGTCCCCCCTCACATTAACAGTTACAAAACGGCGCGATTATGCGGTGAGCGGTATGTCACGCCGAAGGGGCGCGCCGCATCTCGGCTAGTGTGCCCCGCCGTCGTTGATTAGGCTGTCTGAAGGAAGCAACCGCCTACGTACCGTAGATGCGCACCTCCCGTTCCCCGGCGCACCCCGTGCGGTCGCGGACGGTGGTCGTGAATGGAGATCAGTATGAACAACCCCCCTGTTGAGAATGAGGCCCGCACCGTGGCCGGATCCTCGGAAACCGGCGGACATCCCTCCGCAGCGGAGGCTGACGTGCAGGCACATCCGGCTGCCGCGAACCGGGAACCGCATGCGGCGACGGCGGACCAGGAGGCCCTCGTTGGCCCCTTCGGGCTCCGCGACACCGTTGTGGGCGGTTCGGTCCTCGTGATGCTCGTGGGCAGCATCCTGCCGTTCTTCACCGTGTCCAGCCTCGGGTTTGAAGAGGACTTCAACCTTTGGAACGCGTTCTCCCTGTTCTTCATCGGCATCGGCATCCTGCTGCCGCTGCTGGTTGCCGGACTCTTTGCCGGCCGCCGCCTCTCTCCGAAGATGAAGCCCCGCGTAGGATCGCTTTCCCTGGACCAGTTCGCGTCCGTGACAGCAGTGCTGGCCCTGGCCTTCTTCTTCATCCAGACGGTGACAGAATTCAGCGTCGGCGCGATGGTCGCGCTGGTCGGTTCCCTGGGCCTGGTGGTCTCCACCACCCTGGCGCCGCACCTGCCCTTCTTTGCCCGGGAATTCCGTAACCGCCCCGAAGCTGCCGCCGCCTTGACTGCCCGCGACGCTTTGCCGCTGCGTCCGCGTCCGGCCCGCCCGAAGCCCGAAGCGAAGCCGGAGACGGAGAACGCCGCCGGTGCCCGCCGTTTCACCAACCCGCTGCGCCGCAACGACGACACCCGGACCACCGTGCATGACGCGCCGAGCCCCGGCGTCGCTGGTGCTTCCGCTCCGGGCGGCACCGCCGTCGTCGGAACCCCCGCAGCCGGGGCGTCCGCCGCTGCCCCTGCCGTCTCCGCGCACGCGGACCCGACCCCCTCGACGCAGGTTTCCCCCGCAACGGCATCGCCCGCTACGCAGGCCCAGCCCACCGCCGCGCCCGCCGCCGGAATGCGGGCCGAGGAATCCATGGCCGCCACCACCGTCAATCCGGTGGTCCGCGACGCCGGAACCCGTGAAGTGTCCGCAGCAGGGGCCCACGAAGTGGAATCCGGCACCGCGGAACCCATCACCGCTACCCGTGACGAGTCCGAGTCCGTGGTGGAGGCATTCTGGTTCGCCGTGGGCACACCCCGCCAGATTGTGGACGAGCGCACCGGCCTGCCGCTGTTTATGTTCCACCCGGGCGACTGGGAACTGGGACTTGAGGACCGCGGGGACGAATTCCTGGTCCAGGACAAGCGGACCGGACGCATCGGCGTGCTGCGCGACCTCAGCAACATTGAGCGCGTCGACGCCGACCAGTAGTAGGTCTTTCGCAGCAGTGCCATCAGCAGCATCCAACCGTCAGTAGAAGGACTCCCAGCAGTGGCAAAGGCAACCGGCAGCGATCCGTCCCTCCTCGCATTGAAGCGGAGGGCACGGCGCATCAACCGGATGCTCGGCGAGGTTTATCCCTATGCCGTTGCGGAGCTGGACTTCACCAACGCGTTTGAGCTGCTGGTGGCCACTGTGCTTTCCGCACAGACCACCGACATCCGGGTCAACGCCGTCACGCCAATCCTCTTTGCCCGGTATCCCGATGCCAAGGCGATGGCCGAGGCCGACGAAGAGACGCTGCAGGAGATTATCCGGCCCACCGGGTTCTTCCGTGCCAAGTCGGCAAGCGTGAAGGCATTGTCCACCCGGCTGGTTGACGAGTTCGACGGTCAGGTGCCGGAGAAGCTCGAGGACCTGGTCACCCTTCCCGGCGTGGGGCGGAAGACCGCCAACGTGGTGCTCGGCAACGCGTTCGGCATCCCGGGCATCACGGTGGACACCCACTTCGGGCGCCTGTCCCGCCGGTTCGGCTGGACCACCGCCACGGACCCCGTGAAGGTGGAGGAAGACGTGGCGGCGCTGTTCGAGCCGAAGGACTGGACGCCGCTTTCCAACCGGGTGGTGTTCCACGGCCGGCGGGTCTGCCACGCGAAGAAACCCGCCTGCGGTGCCTGCGCCGTCGCCCAGCTCTGCCCCTCCTTCGGCGAAGGCGAAACCGATCCGGAGAAGGCCCGCAAACTGCTCAAGTATGAGCTGGCCCCCGGACGCGAGGAACTGCACTCCCGGATGATGGCCGCCGAAACCCGGGCCCAGCTGCGCGCCGCCGGCTTCGGTCTCGAAGCATGAGCGCACTGGCCGATCTCGAGACGCTGGCTGCCGGTGCCGCCGCGGGAAGCCTGACCTTCAACGCCGACCTTGGCCTGATGCGCCGCAGCGTGGATCCGGCCACCGCACGTGCGGCAGCGGTATTGATCCTCTTCGGCGTCCTGGACACCCGGCCGGCCGACTTCCCCGCCGACGCCGTACCGGGCGACGTCGACGTACTGCTGGTTGAACGGGCGGCCACGCTCAACGACCATCCCGGCCAGGTAGCCTTCCCCGGCGGGTCGGTGGACGCTTCGGACGCCACGGTGGTGGCAGCCGCCCTGCGCGAAGCCGAGGAAGAGACCGGGCTGGATCCTGCCGGCGTCCGCGTCCTCGGAACACTGCCGCCGGTCGGACTGCCGGTCAGCAACTTCCTCGTCACTCCCGTACTGGGCTGGTGGGACAAGCCAACCCCGGTGGACGTCGTGGACTACGGGGAATCGGCGTCTGTTTTCCGTGTTCCCGTGGCGGATCTCCTCAATCCCGAGAACCGGCGCACGGCAGTCCTGCCCGGCCGCAAGGGCGCTCCCCGGACTCCGGCCTTCCTGGTCAACGGAGTGCTGGTGTGGGGCTTCACCGGGATGATCCTCGCCAACCTGTTTGACGAGCTGGGCTGGACCCAGCCGTGGGACGAAAGCCGGGAAATCGTTCCCTCTGTCTAGCCGGCTGCGTTACTTCGCGTCCGCGTAGGAATCCACGGCAACTGCAACCACCGGGAACTCCAGAGGGATCTGCCCGAACAGCAGCTTCGTGGCTGCCGATGCCGCCTCGGTAACGAGGGCGCTGACCTCCTCGACCCGTTCGGCAGGCACATGGAGCATCACCTCGTCATGCAGGAAAAAGACCAGTTCCCCGGCAGGGGAGGCCGACGACGCCGCCCGCAGCCGCCGTCGTATCTCCGCCAGCCAGCACAGCGCCCATTCCGCCGCCGTCGCCTGGACCACGAAGTTGCGGGTGAACCGCCCCTGGGCGCGGGCCAGCGAATCGGCGCGGCGCTGTTCCTCGGCGCTGGTGCTCTGCTGGGCGCGGAGCCAGCGCTCCGATACCGGCGGCGAACTGCGGCCCAGATGGCTGCTGACCACCTGCCCGGCTTCACCGGCCCGGGCGCCTCGCTCCACCACCCCGATGGCCTGCGGATAGGCGCGGGTCAGCACCGGCATCAGTCGGCCTGATTCCCCGCTCGTGGCGCCGTACATCGCGCCGAGCATCGCCATTTTGGCTTTGGCACGGTCGCCGTCGAAACTGCGGTCGGCGATGCCCTGGTACAGGTCCTTGCCGCGGGCCGCTGTCGCCAGCGCATTGTCCTGCCCCAGGGCGGCGAGGACGCGGGGCTCCAGCTGTGCGGCGTCGGCCACGATGAGCCGGTGGCCGGGGTCCGGCCGGACGGCGTCCCGCACGGTCTTGGGAATCTGCAGTGCACCGCCGCCGCGGGAGGCCCAGCGGCCGGATACGACGCCGCCCACCACGTACTCGGGCCGGAAGCGGCCGCCGTCTACCCACGCATCCAGCCAGGTCCAGCCGTTGGCGGTGAGCAGCCGGGAGAGCTTTTTGTACTGCAGCAGCGGCTCGATGGCGGGATGGGTTTGCTGCTGCAGCTCCCAGGAGCGGGTGCTTTGCACCTCGATGCCGGCGCGGTGCAGGGCCCGCAGCAGCTCCTGCGGGGAGTCGGGGTTGAAACCGGGGTTGCCCAGCAGCCGACGCAGCTCGGCAACAAGCTGTTCGAGCTTTTCGGGGCGCCGGCCCTCCGGCGGCCGCTCGCCGAGGCTCTCCCGGAGCATGGCTTCGTGGATGTCCCGGCGCCACGGAATACCGGAGTTTTCCATTTCCACGGCGATCATGCCGCCGGTGGACTCGGCCACGGCCAGCAGGTTCAGTTTGGCCGGGGATCCGGACCGGTTGATGGCGTCCAGCTGCTCTGCCAGTTCGTCGGCCAGTTCCGCGGCGGTGCTCTGCTGCGGCCCGGCAGCCGCTCCGGCGGGGGCGTCGAGGGTGTCGAAGATGGAGGTCTGGTCGGGGGAGTGCCGGACCGGGAGCAGCTGGCGGGGCGGGGCGTCCGTGGGCTCTTCCGCGGCGCGCAGTTTTTCGATATAGGCAGTGGAGGGCACGGACTCGGCAAAGCGCAGGATGCCCCGCACCAGCGCCAGGTCGTGGCAGCGTTCCACGGTGATGCCGGCGGCCAGCAGCCGCGGATACACCCCGCGCGCCGATTCCCAGACCCAGCGGACCGGCTGCTGTTCAAAGTGCCGGACGGCGGCGGCCAGCCTGTCGCGGGTAATCACGACGGCGGGCGCGGACGGAACACCGGCGTCGTCGGTTTCCTGCAGGGTCCAGGTCTCGTCCTGCGCCTGGGCAGCGCCGGTGCCGGGTGCGAGGACGATGTACATGCTTCTATTCTCACCCGGAACCGGCAGCACGGTGTTTTGCCGCTGCCTTGCCGCTGCCTTGCCGCTGCCTTGCCGCTGCCTTGCCGCTGCCTTGCCGCTGCCTTGCCGCTCGCGGGCGGGGAAACCGGAGGCGCGGCGATAGGGGAGACTGGAAGCTCAACAACTCTCAGGGCGGAACCACTTGATCACTCTCCAGCAGGACAATGACGGCTTTATTCGCATGGACCGGCATTTCCCGGCCACAGCTTCCATCTCGGTCCGCTTCAACGACGGAACCAGCGAAGTGCTCACCGGCGCCCGGCTGAATCAGGCGTACGACGACGCCGTGGCGGTTTTCCGCGCCAAGAACCACCTGGATGCCAAGGGCTTCTCACGCGTTCCGAAGAAGGTCTTCCCCGGCGCCAACAAGATCAATGTCGTTCCGGTGCAGCCCGGCATGGGCAACTAGGCGCGATTTAGGCAGAGTCCACCGCGCGGCCCCCCAGATGCCCGGTGACGAGCCTCAGCAGTTCGGGCACCACCGCAGGGGAGAAATAGTGGCCCATGCCGGGGATCGTGACCAGCCGTGAGCCGGGAATGGCAGCCGCCGTCGCCGCACCCCCGCTCGGATGCACAATCGGATCCGTGTCGCCGTGGACCACGAGGGTCGGAACCCGGATTCCGGCCAGGGACCCGGTGCGGTCGGCGGAGGCGTTGATGGCACCGAGCTGCCTGGCCCTGGCCGCCCCGCCGTCCGGATAGGCCCCGCGGTCCCAGGCCAGGCCTGCCGTTTCGGCTTCCGTTGCCGGATCCGCCGGGTTGGTCCGCCCGGAAAGATGGCGCAGCATGGCTACCCGTGCCCGGATGAACTCCTCGCGGGTCCGCGGGGGCCGTGCCGCGAACCGGCGCTTGGTGGAGAACGCCGCGGCCCCGACCTCCCTGGCTCCGGTGGTGGAGATGATGGACGTCAGGGTCAGGACGCGGTCCGGGTGATGGGCGGCGACGGACTGGGCGATCATGCCGCCCAGCGACATCCCCGCCACATGCGCCCGTTCCACCTGTAGGTGGTCCAGCAGGCCCGCGACGTCGTCGGCCATGTCCTCAATCCGGTAGGCACCGGGCATTGGCCGGCCCAGGGCCTGATGCAGCAGGGTGGGAGTGGGCGTATCCATCCGGCCGGAGCGTCCGGCATCCCGGTTGTCCAGGCGGATGACGCGGTAGTCGGCGGAAACCAGGCCGTCCACAAGTTCCGCCGGCCACGCCGCCAGGTCCAGGCCGAGGCCGGACAGGAGGACCACCGGCTCGCCGTCGTCGGAGCCCTCGACCCGGTAGCACAGCCGCAGCCCGGACCCGAGCGTGACGAACCGGTCCGCCGCTGAACCGTCGGCCAGGCCGACAGGGCCAGCCGGGCCAGCCGGGCCAGCATCGCCTTCCCCGCCGCTGAAGTGCAGGTACTCGTCCGCCAGCGCACCCTTCTGCAGGTCCCTCCGGTCGGCGAGGAAGTTCATGGTCATCAGCCAGGGTGCCTGCAGCCCCTGCCGGGGCAGGGATGACAGGCTGCGCTGGACATAGCCGGCGCCGAAATCCAGCAGCGGCCGGGTGGGCATCCCCGCCGGAGCCACGGGCACGGCCGCCGTGTAGCCGTGCCGGTCCATGGAGGTAAGCAGCCGGGAGAACCACTGCGTCAGCAGTCCGACCTTCAGCGTCCAGGACGCGTTGGTGTAGCCGATGGCGAACGCCATGTTCGGGATGCCGCTGAGCATGACGCCGCGGTAGGCAACGTGCTCCGCCAGGTTAACCGGCACGCCGTCGAGCTTCAGTTCCATACCGCCCAGGACCTGGACGGTGAATCCGGTGGCGGTGACGACGACGTCGGCCTCCACTTCCTCCCCGGAGGCCAGGCGCAGGCCGCGCCCGGTAAATCCGGTGGTCCGGCCGGTCACAACAGTTACGTTGCCGCTGCGCAGGGCAGTGAAGAAATCGCCGTCCGGCACCGCGCACAGCCGCTGGTCCCACGGCTTATACGGCGGATTCAGGTGCTTATCCAGGTCAAAACCCTCCGGTACCGCACGGGACTGGATACCGCGGATAAGCTTCCGGGCCAGGTTCGGCCAGCGCTGGCAGAACACCCAGATGGCCCGTTGTCGGCGGGCGCTGACCTCGGCCATGATCCGGCCGGTGCGTTCAGGGCCGACGACGCCGCGCAGCCGCCGGGCCAGCGGATCCTCCGCCGGAACGGGAAGGATATAGGTGGGAGTCCGCTGGACCATGGTCACCCGGGCGCCCAGCTCAGCCAGCGCCGGAACGAGGGTTACGGCGGTGGCTCCGCTGCCGATTACGGCGATCCGTTTGCCGTCCACGTCCAGGTCCTCGGGCCAGTGCTGCGGATGCACGACCGGTCCGGCGAACAGGTCCCGGCCGGGGAGCTCCGGTGCATAGCCCTCCCCGTAGCGGTAGTAGCCGGCGGCGTTGAAGATCCAGCCGGCGGTGAGCTGCAGGATTTCCCCGGTCCCCATCGGTTCGGCCGGGGACCGGTCCGGGCCGGGTGCCGGGGTGCGGGTGCGGGTGCGCTCCACGGTGACGGTCCAGCGCGCGTCCCGGCTGGACCAGTCGGCCGAGAGCACGCGGTGGTGGTACCGGATCAGGGAATCCACGCCGTATTCCGCGGCGGTCTCTTTGAGGTAGTTCAGGATGCTCGGGCCGTCGGCAATGGCATTCTCCTGCCGCCACGGCCGGAAGTCATAGCCGAAGGTGTACAGGTCCGAGTCGGAGCGGATCCCGGGGTAGCGGAACAGGTCCCAGGTGCCGCCGGGGCGGCTCCGCGATTCCAACAGGGCGAGGGAGCGGCCCGGATGGTCCATACGCAGCCGGCAGGCCGCGCCGATGCCGCTGAGCCCGGCGCCGATGATCAGCACGTCCAGATGTTCGAGGTCGGTTTCCATGACTCCCCGTTTCCTTCGCCGGCACGCCGCTGTGCCGGGTTGTGGTGCCGAAGCGTTTCCACCGGATTGTCTGCTCCCGGTTAGCGCCGACCCTAGCGGATGCCTCCGACGTTAGCCGATGCAGCCGGGCTTCTCCTCCACAACCTGCTTGTTGACGCTGGTTTCCCGGAGGGCCGGGCCGAGGGATACGGGCGGCAGGTCCGTGGTGCGACGGTAGGGCGCATGGACATGGAACGAGGTGCGTCGGCCCCCGGCCGGGCACGCACCCGGCGGCCGCCGGAAAGCCGGTCCGGCCGCCGGCTGCCGGGCGTGGCCGCGGGGGAAGCCGCCGCCGCCGTACTCGTGGCCGAGGATCAGGCGCTCCAGGATGAAGTAGCCCGGGTCGCTGCAGCTGCGGGTGTGGAAATTCCCGTAGCTCCCGGCATCCCGGAAGCCCTGGCGTGGGCCCCCGATGTGCTGCTGCTCGGTAGCGGGCACCTCCGGTTTCTGGCCGGACAGCGGGGACCAGCGGGCGTGCCCGGAGGCGTTGGAGCCGTTCCGGCGGGAACGGGGAAACCCGAGCTCGTTGTGGTCAGCCTGGCGGAGGACACCGCCGTCTGGGACGCAGCGGCCGGAAGTTCCGCGGCCCGGGTCGCGGTCCTCCCCGCAGCCGCAGGCTGGCTCGCAGGATTTCTCGGCAGGCGGCGCAGCCTCTCCGGAGGTACGGTCGTGGGGGTTCTGGGCGGAGGCGGCGCCGGTGCCTCCACTGCGGCCTGCTGGCTGAGTGCAAATGCCGCTGAGACCGGCCAATCGGTGCTGTTGCTTGAGGGGGATGCCTGGGGAGCCGGATTGGAGTGGGCCCTGGGCGCTGCCGACCTGGAAGGTATCCGCTGGCCGGACCTGGAGGGGCTAAGCGGCAGTTTGAATCCCGTGCAGCTCGCGGCCGGGTTGCCCGCGCTCGCGGGCTTTTCACTTCTGGGCAGGGGAACGGGGACTCCTCCGGCTGATGAAGCGGTTGCCGGGGCAGTCCTGGACGCAGCCCGCAGCGCATATCAGCTGACTATTGTTGACCTCGGCCGGACCGTGGGCGCAGGGTCCCTGCTGCGGTTCTGCGATCAGCTGCTGGTGGTGGTGCCGGGGCGGACCGGCGGCATTCGGGGCGCGCAGGCGTTGCTGCCGCATCTCGGACCGGTGCCTGCCCGGGTAGTGGTGCGCGGTCCGCTGGGGAACGGATTGGATGAAGTGGTGGTGGCCGAAGCCCTGGGCCTCCCGTTGTCCGGCTACCTGCCGTTCCAGCGCGGGACGGACCGCGGGTACGGCCAGGTGCTTGCGGGACCGGATCCGCTGTTGGCCCGGGTGCGGGACCGGATGCTGGCGCACCCCGAACCGGTGACGGGAGCACGGCTGGCGGCAGCCGTGCAGGCCAGCGGGCACTTGCTCGGTTCGGAGGGAACACTGCACGCGGTGGACCGCATGCGCGCCGAGCTGCAGGGCCTGGGGCCGCTGCAGCCCCTGGCATTGCTGCCCGGGGTGAGCGACATTCTGGTGAACGGGCCGGACCGGGTCTGGGTCGACGCCGGCCGCGGCTTGGAACTGACAGGCATCCGGTTCGGCACCGACGCGGAGGTGCAGGCCCTTGCCACCCGGCTGGTGGCCGCCGGCGGCCGGCGGTTGGACGATTCCTGTCCCTGTGTTGATGTTCAGCTGCAGGGCTACCGCGTGCACGCGGTGCTCCGGCCGGTTTCCACCGGGTCCACGCTCCTGTCCGTCCGCATTCACCGGAACCGGTCCTTCACCCTTGGGGAACTGACCCGCGGCGGAACCCTGGACCCGCAGTGTGAAGCCCTGCTCCGCACCATAGTCCGCCGGCGCTTGAACTTTCTCGTCAGCGGAGCCACCGGCACCGGGAAAACGACGCTGCTCTCCACGCTGCTTTCCCTCAGCGGACCGCAGGAACGGCTGGTGCTGGTGGAGGACGCAGCGGAACTGGAACTGGACCATCCCCACGTAGTGGGCCTGCAGAGCCGGCACGGAAACGTGGAGGGCAGCGGGGTGCTGGACCAGGCCGAACTGGTGCGGCAGGCCCTGCGCATGCGGCCGGACCGCCTGGTGGTGGGCGAATGCCGGGGAGCCGAGGTCCGGGAACTCCTGGCAGCGCTGAACACCGGCCACGACGGAGCCGGCGGAACCATTCACGCCAACTCTGCCGCGGGGGTGCCCGCCCGGCTGGCAGCATTAGGGGCACTTGCCGGTATGGCGCCGGCGGCGGTTGCCCTGCAGGCAGCAGCGGCGCTGGACGTGGTGGTCCATCTGCACCGGTCCGCCGGCATCCGCACCATTTCCGAGATCGCGGTCCTGATCATCTCCGACGGGAAACTGACTGCCGTTCCGGCCCTGGTCCGGAGCGCAGGGGAATACCGGCGCGGCAGTGGGTGGGCGGAGCTGGAACGGCGGCTGGAGGAACGGGCAGCCGCGGGAAACGGTGCAGGATCCGCGCCGGCAGGCAGTTAGTGCCGGCGTGGCAGGGCTGACCGTCGCGGTACTCCTGGCCACGGCAGCGGCCCTGATGCTCGGGGTTCCACCGCCCCGTCCGCCCGCAGCCCGCCGTATACGCACCGTGGAAGGCCCCCTTCTCCGGCGGCGCCCGCGCCCGCGCCGGCGCCGTCGCCCGGGGCTCGACGCCGATGCCCCGGCGCTGCTCGTTCGGGAACTGGCGGGGCTGCTGACGGCGGGACGCTCGGCCCACCGGATCTGGGCGGACGCAGCCACACTGTACGAAGCGCCGGGTCAGGCGGACATCTCCGTTCACCCCTTTTCCCCGGTGCTGGAGGCGGCAGCGGCGTCAGCAGCACTGGGCCTCAGCCCGGTGCCGGTGCTTGCCGCCGCGGAGCGGGCCGGTAGCGGGGAAAAGGATCCGGCGCTGCAGCAACTGTGGTCCGGCCTGGCTGTTTGCCTGCGTGTGTCCGAGCGGAGCGGAGCCCCGCTGGCCGCTGTGCTCAGCCGGTATGCCGGACAGCTGGAAGCCGCCCGCGATGCCGCCTCGGATCGGGAGGCGTCGATGGCCGGCCCGCGGGCCACCATGCGGCTCCTGACCTGGCTGCCGGCCGGCGGGATACTGCTGGGTTACCTGCTGGGCGGCAACCCGCTCCAGATCCTGGTGGCAACGCCGCTGGGATGGGCTGCGGCGGCAGCAGGAAGCGGGTTCTGGCTGGCCGGATGGATCTGGTCCGGGCGCCTGGTGCGGAACGCCGAGGACCCGGTGCAGGGCAAATCCGGATGAGTGGACTGTTGGTGTTGGCGTTCCTCTCGACGGCTGCCGTGCTGCTGACCGGATCCGGCGGGCATCCGCGACAGCAGCGCTTCCGGCAGCGGACCGACGCCCGAACGGAGGGCAGCACCGGCGGCCCCGCCCTGATGCTGGATCTGATTGCGGCAATGCTGGAAGCGGGACAACCGCTGTCCTCGGCATTGGCCATCCTGCGGAACAGCGTGGACCAAGCCACTTCCCGGGATCTCGACCGGCTCCTGCGGGCGCTGGACCTAGGGATTCCCTGGGACGCCTCGTGGCAGTTGTCCACCGGTACCGCCCCCGCGGGAACGCAACCGTCCGTCGCGGAACCAGGGTCCCGGGCGAGGGTCGTGCCGAAGGCTTCGGCACTAGCTGCACTCGGCCCGGCCCTGCGTTTCACGGCCGTTACCGGGGCGCCGTCGGCCGCGGTGCTTCATTCCCAGGCCGACGCCCTTCGGCGGCGCCGGCAAACCGAGAGCAGGCGACGGGCAGCGGCACTGGGGGTTCGTCTGGTGATGCCGCTGGGGTTGTGTTCGCTGCCCGCATTTGTGGTGCTGACCGTGGTGCCGCTGCTGATGTCCCTGCTGCCGGGATGGACCTAACCGGTTTCGGCGCAGGCCCGGCGTACCTGGTCCCGCCCTACCTGTTCGTTCCTCCACAGCCTGCCGTCCAACCGGGGTTGTCCCCATCGGGAAGGGGACCAGGACCTGGAACCGGTGCCCGGACTCAAGCTCTAATTCCAGGCCTTTTCAGCAGGAGGAAAAACATGTCACTCAGCACCGGCACCAGCACCAGCACCGGCACCGTCTCCACACCTTCCCCGGCCGCTGCCCGCCTCGAAACGGGCGGGGGAGGGCCGCACGGAAGGCCAGCCTGTCCGAATCCGGAATCGGACGGCAGCCACGGTGTCTACAGCCTCTCCGGGCGCGGGGCCGCGGCTAGGCCCCGCCTGACACTGGCGAAGCCGCCGTTGGCAGCGCAGTCGCCAGTGCATCCGCCAGTGGTTGCACCGGCGAATCCGCCGTGGACCGACCGGGAGGCCGGCATGGCCACCGCCGAATATGCCATAGCCACGCTGGCCGCGGTGGCCTTTGCCGGTTTGCTGGCCATCATCCTGGGCGGCGATGAAGTCCGCGGCATGCTGGTCTCCCTCATCCGGTCCGCACTGACCTTGGGTTAGGGGTGCAGGCCAAGAGCGCCGGGAGGAAGACTCCGAGCCAGAGCGAGCGGGGAGCAGTGACAGCCGAATTTGCGGTGGCGCTGCCGGCCATCGTGCTTGTACTGGTGGGTGGGCTTACCGGGATTTCGGCAGGTATCACCCAGCTTCGGCTGGAGGAAGCAGCCCGCGCAGCGGCACGGGAGATCATGCGCGCAGATCAACCGGCCGCGGAGGCTGCCGTTCAGCGGCTGGCCGGCGAATCGGCCGAGCTGGTCCTCTCTGTTGAGGGGCACTGGACAGCCGTGGAGGTCCGCAGTTCCCTGACTCTGCCCGTGTTGAGCCTGCTCCCGCTGGAGCTCTCTGCCGACGCCGTAGCTTTCCCCGGGGACGGAGGCCTGCCGAATGGCACTCCGTCCAGCGGGTAAAGCCCAAGCCGGAAGCGTGGCCGGTGCCGCTCGCGGAGCCCACGCCAGCGATGCTGAAGGCAGGACTGACCCGGCCAACTCCGGACCTGCCGGCACCGAGCCGAAAGACAGGGGAGCCGGAACAGTTGCCGCGATCGGCATCTGCATGGTGCTGCTGGGGTTCTCCGTGGTCGCGCTGGTGATGGTGCAGGTATCGGTAGCTGCTGTAAGGGCCGCTGCGGCCGCGGATCTGGCGGCGCTCGCCGGTGCAGATACCCTGCGCGGCCTGCGGCCGGCTGGAGCCTCCACTGGTGTGGACCCCGATGCAGCCGGGCTTGATGCCGGGGGACTTGATGCCGGCGACATGGTCGCAGACGACCTCAGGACTGGCGGTCCCGGGGCAGGCGCAGCTTCCGGCGCAGGGGATGCCTGCGGGGTGGCCGGAGAAGTAGCCGCGCGCAACAACGCCGCACTGCGCGATTGCACCGCAGATCCCGGTTCAGGCACCGTCACCGTGGAAACGGAGGTGCAGGTCCCCGCGCTGCCGGTTCCGGCCGTGGCCCGGGCACGAGCCGGGCCTCCGGGCTAGGAGGTCAGGGCCAGTGCCTCGTCCGGCGCATGGTCGAGCAGGACGTTCAACAGCGTGACGGCGCCCTTCTTGTCCAGCGGGTTGTTTTTGTTGCCGCACTTGGGGGACTGCACGCAGGAGGGGCAGCCGCCGTCGCACTCGCAGGCACGGATGGCGTCGCGGGTGGCAGCCAGCCAGATCCGGGCCGCCTCATAGCCGCGTTCGGCGAAACCGGCGCCGCCGGGATGCCCGTCGTACACGAAGATGGTGGGCTTCTCGGTATCGGCGTGCAGGGCGGTGGACACCCCGCCGATGTCCCAGCGGTCGCTCGTGGCCACCAGCGGGAGCATCCCGATCGAGGCGTGTTCGGCGGCGTGCAGGGAACCGGGGAAATCGGCCGGGGCCAGCCCGGCGGAAACCAGGAACTTCTCATCAATGACGAACCAGACGGCCTTGGTGAACAGTTCCTTGGCTTCCAGCTCCAGCGGCTCCTCGCCGAGGATTTCGTTCGAAATCAGGGCCTTGCGCTGATAGGAGACCACCTGGGTGGTGACCTTCACGGTACCGAAGCAGACCTGGATACCGTTCCACTCGGACGTGCGGTCCGTTTCCAGCACCTCCACCTGCGTGATGTCCCGTGCCTGGGTGTAGAACTCCGGGTTGGTGCGGGTGACCATGGCGCAGTGGTCGGCCTCATTGAGCTCATCCACCAGGAACGTCTGCCCCTGATGGACATAGATGGCTCCGGTATGCGCCTGGTACTGCGCCTGCGGGGAATCCATGGTGCCCAGCAGGGTGCCGGTCTCGGTCTCGACAATGTTGATCGGGCCCCCACCTGCCGCCCGCAGGTTGACCATGGACGCGGCGCTTTCCGGATGCGTCCAGAACCAGCCGGAGGGCCGGCGCCGCAGGTAGCCCTGATCCACCAGCTGTTCCAGCAGCCCGCCGGCAGTGGGACCGAACAGCTCCCGCTCGTCCGGAGTTATCGGCAGCTCGGCCGCGGCAGCGCACAGGTGCGGCCCCAGGACATACGGGTTGGAGGGGTCAAAGACCGTGGCCTCCACCGAGATGTCGAAGATAGCCTCCGGATGGTGCACCAGATAGGTATCCAGCGGATCGTCGCTGGCCACAAAGGCGGCAAGGGCATCCTGGCCCGAGCGGCCCGCCCGGCCGATCTGCTGGAACAACGACGCCCGGGTGCCCGGCCAGCCGGCCACCAGCACCGCGTCCAGCCCGGAGATATCGATGCCCAGTTCCAATGCGGAGGTGCTGGCGATGCCCAGCAGTTCACCGCTGCGCAGCCCCCGTTCCAGCTCCCGCCGTTCCTCCGGCAGATACCCGGAACGGTAGGCCGCCACCCGGTCCGGCAGCGAAGGATGCACCTCGTCCAGCAGCCGGCGGGTAATGGTGGCAATGGTTTCGGCCCCGCGGCGGGACTTGATGAAGGCGATGGTGCGGACCTGCGCGACCACCAGATTGGCCAGCAGATCGGCGGTTTCGGCCACCACGGTCCGCCGCGACCGGGCACCGTTTTCACCCTTCAGCTCGGTCAGCTGCGGCTCCCACAGGGCAACCGTCGTGGACCCGTGCGGGGAACGGTCCTGCGTCACCGCGGTGACCGGTGCACCGATCAGCCGGCTGAAGGAGTCCGCCGGCTCGGCCGACGTGGCCGAGGCGCCGATAAACACGGGATTGGCGCCGTAGTACCGGCAGATCCGCCGCAGCCGGCGCATCAGGTTGGCGACATTCGAACCGAAGACCCCGCGGTAGCTGTGCGCCTCGTCGATGATGACGTACTTCAGGCGCCGGAAGAACCGCGCCCACCAGGCATGGTTCGGCAGCACGCCGAAGTGCAGCATGTCCGGGTTGGCGAGCACGAGGTTGGCGTGGTCCCGGATCCAGCGGCGAGCGCCGGTGTCGGTGTCGCCGTCGTACGTCTCCGCCCGGACGGTGGGAAGCTGCAGCGACTTGACGGCGGCAAGCTGATCCGCGGCCAGCGCCTTGGTGGGTGCCAGATACAGTGCGACGGCGCCGGAGGGCTCCAGCGTGGCGCGGTCATCGAGGGAAGTGCGGTGGATCGCATCGAGGACGGGCAGCTGGTAGGCCAGCGACTTGCCCGATGCCGTGCCGGTGGCAATGATCGTGTGCTGCCCGCCGTGTGCGGCTTCGGCGGCTTCCATCTGGTGGGCCCACGGCTCCTGGATGCCGCGGCGCTGGTAGGCGGCAACGACGTCGGGATGCGCCCACTGAGGCCACGGCGCGGTGACGGCACGGCGCGCCGGAATCTGGTGCACGTGCATCAGCTGCTCGGGCTCGGCACCGCCGCCCAGTAGCGGAATCAGGGAATCATGAAGAGCCACGTGCTCATTGTCCCACCCGGAATTCTGCCCGGGCGCATGTTCACTGCCGGGGGAACGCCGCCGAAGATCAGAGCCGCGGCTCAAACATCACGACGGCGGCCAGGGACTCCCAGCCCAGGTACCGGTAGAGTTCCTGCCCGTCCAGCGAGGCAATGAGAAGCCCCGCATCGGCGTCGTCCTCCAGTGCCATGGTGGTCAGCGCCCGCATCACGTAGCTTCCCAGGCCGCGGCGCCGGTACGCGGGCTCGGTAACGATCCGGTCGAACACCGCATAGCCGTCAATCACGGCCATCCGCCCCTGCGCTATCGGCTGCCCCTCATCAAGCACCGTCACGGCACCCACGCCGTTCTCATGGGTGCTTTCGACGTCGAGGTTATCCCACGGCAGCACGGGAGCCTCGACGTCCTGGCCGTCCATCTCCGCGGTCATCAGGACCTCGTCGGTCGAACGGATCTGCAGCCCGTACACCGAGGCCGCCCCGTGGATTTCGTTCACCCGCGTCGTCACGATGGTGAACAGCCGGGTGGGGCTGTGCCGGGCGGAGGAGGCGAGGGCGGCGAACTCGTCGTGGGAGGGTTCGAGGGCGAAATACTCCCAGTCATTCGTCCGGTCATGCAGCAGTGCTGCAGGGAAGCGTCCCTCATGGCGGGTCCGGTACCCCCTGGCCTGGGCCCACCCGGAGACCCAGGTCTCCAGCAAATCGTCATCCAGCGCTCTCATAGATGCACATTAGCGGCCGTCCGGTGGGAACGGTATCCATGAAAGATGAAAAGCGGATGCCCGCCGCGGTCTACCCTTGTCTAGTGGCACTGAACCGAATTGCACTGTATTACGCTTTCACTCCTCTTCCCGACCCGGACGCAGTCCGCCTCTGGCAGCGCACGCTGTGCGAAAAGCTGGGCCTGCGCGGGCGCATCCTGATCTCCAGGGACGGCATCAACGGCACCGTCGGCGGCGAGCTGGACGCCGTCAAGGCCTATGTGAAGGCCACCCGGGAATATCCGGCCTTCAAGAAGATGGACATCAAATACTCCGAGGGCTCGGCGGAGGATTTCCCGCGCCTGAGCGTCAAGGTACGCGACGAGATTGTGAGTTTCGGCGCCCCCGGTGAGCTGAAAGTGGACGAGAACGGAGTGGTCGGCGGCGGCACGCACCTGCGTCCCGAAGAACTCCACCAGCTGGTCGAAGAGAAGGAAAAAGCCGGCGAGGAAGTGGTCTTCTTCGACGGACGCAACGCCTTCGAAGCGCAGATCGGAAAATTCAAGGGCGCCGTGGTGCCCGACGTTTCCACCACGCATGATTTCATTGCTGAACTCGAGTCGGGCAAGTACGACGACCTCAAGGACAAGCCCGTGGTTACCTACTGCACCGGCGGCATCCGCTGCGAGGTCCTTTCGGCCCTGATGGTGAACCGCGGGTTCTCCGAGGTCTACCAGATGAAGGGCGGCATTGTCCGCTACGGCGAAACCTACGGCGACAAGGGCCTCTGGGAAGGTTCGCTGTATGTCTTCGACAAGCGCATGCATACGGAGTTCACTGACGACGCCGTCACCATCGGCGAGTGCGTGCGCTGCCAGGCGCCCACAAGCAAGTTCGAAAACTGCTCCAACCCGTCCTGCCGGAAGCTGACCCTGTACTGCGCGGACTGCGCATCGGACCCCGCGACCCTGCGCTGCCCGGACGGCTGCGACGCCTGACCCCCGGAAATACTTAGGCATGGCCTAACTGCCTGTGTACTTCCCCATCCGCCGTTGTTAGCATCCCCGGCACGGGCACTGACGCCCGCAACAGGCCCAACCTGGACCCGGCGGCTGCCGGGTGCTCCGGGAAAGGGCACGGCCCGAAGGCGGGGGAACAATGGAAACGGTTGGGACAGCGGCGGGCGCCGCACAGAATACAGATCAATGGGACCGGATAGTTGACGTCCTGGTTGTGGGATCCGGTGCTGCGGCGCTGACGGCGGCCATCACGGCAGCGGACGAGGGCCTGGACGTGCTGGTGGTCGAAAGCACCAAGCTTTGGGGCGGCACCACCTCCATTTCCGGCGGCGGCCTCTGGATGCCCAACAACCCCTTGATGAAGGAAGCAGGGGTGCAGGACAGCCAGCAGAACGCCCTCACCTACATGGAGGAGGTGATTGCCGACGTCGGGCCCGTCTCCTCGCGTGAACGCAAGCTGGCCTTCCTTCGAACCGTGCCGGAAGTCGTGACGTTCCTGGGCGGCCTCGGCGTGCAGTGGATGCGCTCCAAGGACTACCCGGACTACTACCCGGACAGGCCCGGGGGCATGGTCGGGCGGTCCCTGGAAGTGAAACCCTTCGACACCAAGCTGCTCGGACCCTGGTTCAAGCAGTCACGGGCAGCGGCGTCCGGCATACCCGCGCCGCTGGCCACCGACGACATCTGGGAGCTCTCCCGGGCCTGGTCCACGCCGAGCGGGTTCATCCGCGGGGCACGCTTTGTCTTCCGCACCCTCGGCGGCCTGCTCCGGGGCAAGCGGCTGTACGGGTTGGGCGGCGCGCTCTCGTCGTCGCTGATGTACATCGTGCGCAACCAGCAGACCCCGGTCTGGCTGTCGACGCCGCTCACGGACCTTCTCCAGGACGACGACGGCGCGGTGCTGGGCGCCGTCGTCCGCCGGCAAGGGCGCGACCTGAGGATTCGGGCGCGGCGCGGCGTCGTGCTGGGTGCCGGGGGCTTTGCGCGGAACGCCGAATGGCGGGAAAAGTACCAGGGCCTGGAGAAGGAATACTCCTCCGCTCCGGAAGGCGACCTCGGCCAGGCCATCGACATTGTGGCCGCGCGGGGCGGGGCACTGGCCCTCATGGACGATGCCTGGTGGGGGCCGACCGCCGTCGGGCCCAAGGGGAAGGTCACCTTCACGCTGGCGGAACGGTCCATGCCGTTTTCCCTGGTGGTGGACGCTGCCGGCAAGCGGTTCCTGAACGAGTCGGAGTCCTACGTGGATTTCGGCCACCACATGCTCGAGAACAACAAAAAAGTGCCCGGGGATCCCGCCTGGCTGGTGTTCGAAGCCCGGCACGCCCGCCGCTACCTGTTCAACGCCCTGCTGATCGGCCGTAAGGACTGGACGCGCCAGGGGCTGCTGGTCCGGGACGACACGGTTGCGGGGCTGGCCGAAAAAATGGGTGTGCCGCCGGCTGCCCTGCAGTCCACCGTGGAACGGTTCAACGGTTTCGCGCAGACCGGAATCGATGAGGATTTCCACCGCGGCGACACCGTGTACGACAACTACTACAGCGACCCGCGGGTGAAACCGAACCCGAACCTGGGACCGCTGGAGAAGGGACCGTTCTCCGCCGTGCGGCTGTACCCCGGAGACCTGGGCACCAAGGGCGGGCTGGTGACGGACGCCGATGCGCGCGTGCTGCGCGAGGACGGCAGCGTCATCCCGGGCCTGTACGCCGCAGGGAACACCACCGCGTCCGTTATGGGCCGGACCTACCCGGGGGCCGGGGCAACCATCGCGCCGGCCGTCGTTTTCGGTTTCCGTGCTGCCCGGCATGCGGCGGCCTACGGGCCTTCCGCAGCAGAACCGGCGGCGGCACCCGCGGTGGCAGGCGTGGCACCCGCGGCTGCCGCGGACAGTCCGGTGCCGGACCCGGTCGGGACGGGCGCGGTCGGGTAACGCACTCCGGCCAGCGCGCCGGATCGAGCACGGGCGATCCGGGCACAGCCCCGGAGTGCACCACGGGCGGGTACCTCCTGGTACTCGGAGGTGCCCGCCCGGCGCCTGCACGGACCACCGATGGCGCGGCCATAGACTTGGAATGTGAGTAATTTCTCTTTCGTACCGTCCGCACCCCGCAGCACCGACATCTGGCTGCTCAAGGCGCTCGCCGCCGATCTGGAGGAGGCCGAGTACACCGTGAACGGTGTCGCCGGGTTCCTCGGTGAGGAAGCGTCGGCGGCCCTGCAGCGGGACCAGCTGGTCCCTGCCCTGCTGGCCTGCCGGGCGGAAGCCGAGGCGGCGGCACCCCGCCGCGTGGCCGTTCCGATCCAGCTCTGGCTGCTGGGGGAAACGGTGGAACGGGCCGAACTCGACGGCGCGCTGCCCCGCACCGGCACCGAAGGGCTCCTGGAACTCGGGCTCATTGAACGCGGCCGCATTTTCGGCACCTTCCGTGCCGCGGTGGACCTGCGGCCCTACGGCACCGACGACGGCGGCACCGGTTCCGCCGGCAACCCCGACGGCGATCTCTGGGTGGCCAGCGACCTGGGTAGCCACCAGCGCCCCGGCGTGCTGCGCCGCGACCACGTCCTCGGCATCGGGCAGGCGTCCCTGAGCCTGGCCCAGCTCACCGTGCGCGCCCCCGTGGGCCGGGCCCTTGACCTGGGTACCGGCTGCGGCATCCAGACCTTCCATCTGCTCCGGCACGCCGACCACGTCACGGCGACCGACGTGTCCGAGCGTGCCCTTGGATTCACCCGGTTCAACCTGATGCTCAACGCCCCGCAGCTGGACATCGATCCGGACCAGCCCGGTGAGCGGTTCACCCTGAAGCTCGGAAGCCTGCTGGAACCGGTGGCCGGAGAAAAGTTCGACCTGGTGGTCTCCAACCCCCCGTTCGTCATCACCCCGCGTACGGGCGGAGACAGCGAAAGGTATACCTACCGCGACGGCGGCCTGGCCGGAGACGGCATCGTCGCCGCACTGGTCGCCGGCCTTGAAGGGGTCCTGCGGCCGGGCGGCACCGCCCAGATGCTGGGCAACTGGGAGATCCCGGCAGACCGGGACGAGGACTGGTCCGCCCGCATCGAAGAATGGCTTCCGGAAGGTACCGACGCCTGGGTCATCCAGCGCGAGACGCTCACTCCCGCCGAATACGCCGAAATGTGGCTGCGCGATGCGGCGCAGGGCCGGGAGCGCGGGGAGTACGTTGCGGCGTACGCGGGCTACCTGGAGGATTTCGCTTCCCGGAACGTCGGAACTGTGGGGTTCGGCTCACTCTGGCTGCGCCGACGGCGGAAGCCCGGCGCCGAGCCGCTGCGCCGGTTCGAGGAAATCACCCATCCCATCGAACAGCCCGTGGGTCCGCATCTGGATGCTGCGGTACGCCGCTTCGACTGGATCAGCAGCCGCACCAAGCTGGAGGACGTGCACCTTCTGGTCGCCGACGACGTCACGGAGGAACGCCATCAGCGCCCCGGAGCCGAGCATCCGGGTGTGATCCTGCTCCGTCAGGGTGCCGGGCTGCGGCGGACCAACCTTATGAGCACGGAGCTCACCGGGTTCGTCTCGGCCTGTGACGGGGAGCTCTCCGTGGGGCAGATAGTCTCGGCCCTGGCCGCACTGCTGGACCGTACCGATCCGGAGTTTGGCGAAAACCTGATCTCGGAAGTGCGTAATCTGGTCTTGGACGGGTTCCTCGTTCCGGACCGCTGGTAGGCCCCGCGCCTGTCCCCGGCCGGGTCAGTGCCTGCGATGCTTTCCGGTTACCCTAGTGCTGGGGCATCGCGCATACTGTCTGTGGATGAACCGGACTGCGATGCACCAATGCGCCGGAACGAAGCGCCCCAAACTCATTTGAACCACCCCGTTAGTAGGAGAACAGTGCCAGTTAAGGCAACGGACAAGAAGACCGGCAAGAAGAAGCTTGTAATTGTCGAGTCTCCGGCCAAGGGCAAGACCATCGCCGGGTACCTCGGCGAAGGCTTCGAGGTGACGGCGTCGATGGGTCACATCCGCGATCTTCCGCAGCCTTCCGACCTGCCCGCCGAGCTGAAGAAGACCGGCGTCGGCAAGTTTGCCGTGGACCTCGACAACGACTTCGAGCCCTATTACGTGGTGTCTGCGGACAAGAAGAAGAAGGTTGCCGAACTCAAGGCAGCGTTGAAGGACGCCGACGAGCTCTACCTCGCAACTGACGGTGACCGCGAAGGCGAAGCCATTGCCTGGCACCTGCTGCAGGTACTCAAGCCCAAGGTCCCCGTTCACCGGCTGACCTTCCCGGAAATCACCCGCGAAGCCATTCAGCGCGCCCTGCTGGAAATGCGCGACGTCGACGTTGCCATGGTGGACGCACAGGAAACCCGCCGCATCCTCGACCGTCTCTACGGCTACGAGATTTCCCCCGTACTCTGGCGCAAGGTTGCCCGCGGCCTGTCCGCCGGACGTGTGCAGTCCGTCGCCACCCGCCTGGTGGTCGAACGCGAGCGTGAGCGCATGGCGTTCCGTACGGCGTCGTACTGGGACCTCGTGGGCACCTTCGCCACGGAGGCCGCCGAGAAATTCAAGGCACGCCTGGTAGCCGTCGACGGCGCCCGCGTTGCCAGCGGCAAGGACTTCACCGACCGGGGCGAACTGAAGTCCAAGACCGCCGTGCACCTGGACGAAGCAGCGGCCGTGTCACTGGCCACCGGCCTGGAATCGGCCGCGTTCAGCGTCCGTTCCGTGGACACCAAGCCGTACACCCGCCGTCCGGCCGCACCGTTCACCACCTCCACCCTGCAGCAGGAGGCCGGCCGCAAGCTGCGCTTCTCCTCCAAGGTGACCATGCAGGTGGCCCAGCGGCTGTACGAAAACGGTTACATCACCTATATGCGTACGGATTCCCCGGCGCTGTCGGACCAGGCCATCAACGCGGCCCGCCGGCAGGCCTCGGAGCTCTACGGACCCGAGTACGTGCCCGAAGCCCGGCGCGTCTACAAGGGCAAGTCCAAGAACGCCCAGGAAGCGCACGAAGCCATCCGACCCGCCGGTGACTCCTTCCGCACTCCGGCGCAGGTGGCCTCCTCGCTGCGCGGCGACGAGTTCCGGCTCTACGAACTGATCTGGAAGCGCACCGTCGCCTCCCAGATGGCCGACGCCAAGGGTTCCACCGCGTCCGTGCGCATCGGCGCCGTCTCCACCGACGGGCGCGACGCCGAGTTCTCGGCCTCCGGCACGGTCATCACCTTCCGCGGCTTCATGGCTGCCTATGAGGAAGGCCGCGACGCCGTCCGCGACGACGACGAGGCCGAGGGCACCGAAGGTGCCCGCCTGCCGGTGCTGAAGGCCCAGGACACCCTGACGGCAGCAGACATCGCCGCCGGCGGACACGAAACCTCCCCGCCGCCGCGGTTCACTGAAGCGTCGCTGGTGAAGATGCTCGAAGAGCTCGGCATCGGCCGCCCCTCCACGTACGCCGCCACCATCTCCACGATCATGGACCGCGGCTACGTCACCAGCCGCGGCCAGGCCCTGGTGCCGAGCTGGATTGCGTTCTCCGTGGTCCGCCTGCTGGAGGAACACTTCACGGACTACGTGGATTACGACTTCACCGCCGAACTCGAAGAGGACCTGGACCGCATTTCCCGCGGCGAGGCCGGACGGGTGGAGTGGCTGAACCAGTTCTACTACGGCGACCGCGTGGAGACCGGCCTTCACACCATCGTGAACGACCTTGGCGAAATCGATGCCAAGGCCATCAACTCCATCGAGATCGCCGACGGCATTGTGCTGCGCGTGGGTAAGTTCGGCCCCTACCTGGAACGTCCGCTGCCCGCAGACGCCCCCGAAGGGACCGAGCCCGAGCGGGCGAACGTTCCCGAGGACCTGGCACCGGACGAGCTCACCGCCGAAAAGGCCCTGGAGCTGATGGAGACCGCAGCTCCCGAAGAGCGCGTGCTGGGCACCGACCCGGAGACCGGGCGGACCATTGTGGCCCGCAACGGCCGCTACGGCCCGTACGTGATTGAGCTGATCCCGGAGCCCACCGAAGAGGACCTGGCGAACCAGCCGGTGGAGTATTACAAGAACGGCAAGCCCAAGCCTCCGAAGAAGCCGGTAAAGGTCAAGCCCCGCACCGGTTCGCTCTTCAAGTCCATGAGCGTTGAAACGGTGACCCTGGACGAGGCCCTGAAGCTCATGAAGCTGCCGCGCGTCCTGGGAACCGACGCCGAGGGCAACGAGATTACGGTGCAGAACGGCCGGTTCGGTCCGTACCTGAAGAAGGGAACGGATTCCCGCTCCATCGGCTCGGAAGAGGAAATCTTCACGATCACCCTGGAGCAGGCCCTGGAGATTTACTCGCAGCCGAAGCAGCGCGGCGGCCGGCAGGCCGCTGCACCGCTGGCGGAGTTCGGCGCGGATCCGGTTTCGGAGAAGCCGATTGTGGTCAAGGACGGCCGTTTCGGCCCCTACATCACTGACGGCATCACCAATATCACGGTGCCCCGCTCCACTGCCATCGAGGAGCTGACCCGCGAGCAGGCAATTGAACTGCTGGCGGAGAAGCGCGAGAAGGGCCCGGCGAAGAAACCCGTGAAGAAGCGTGCTGCTCCTCGGAAAGCCACAGCGAAGAAGTAAGGACCGGTAGAGGGATAATGGAATCATGCGCCTAGGCGTCCTCGACATCGGGTCCAACACCGTCCACCTGCTGCTGGTGGACGCGCATCCCGGTGCCCGTCCTGTTCCCTTCGCCTCGCACAAGCGTCCGCTGCAGCTGGTTTCGTATCTGGATGCCGACGGCGCGATAAGCGGGGCCGGACAGGATGAACTCATCGGGTTCGTCAACGAGGCCTGGACCTTTGCCCGCCGGCACGGTGCGCAGGACCTGCTGGCGTTCTCCACCTCGGCCATTCGGGAATCGGCAAACGGCGCCGAGGTCCTGGCCCGGGTGCACCGGGAAACCCCGGTGCGGCTGGAGGAACTCTCCGGCGGAGACGAAGCAGCCATGACGTTCCTGGCCGTGCGCCGCTGGTACGGCTGGGGCGCCGGTTCCATCCTGGACCTGGACATCGGCGGAGGTTCCTTCGAGATGGCGATGGGCCAGGACGAGCTTCCGGAAATCGCCCGGTCCCTGCCGCTTGGCGCCGGACGGTTGACCCGGGACTGGCTACCCGAGGATCCGCCCTCGCCCAAGAGCATCAAGAAGCTGCGTAAGTACATCCGCGGCATGGTCGGGGAAGCGGCGGAGGAGTTCGCTGCCTTCGGCCGTCCGGACCTTGTGGCGGGGACGTCCAAAACGTTCCGGTCGCTTGCCCGCATAGCCGGCGCTGCGCCGTCGGCCGCCGGACCGTTCGTGCCCCGTGTGCTCACCCTTGAGGACCTGTCCCTCTGGACCAAGCGGCTCGGCGCCCTGAGCGCGCGGGACCGGGCCGGGCTGGACGGCGTTTCCGCGCTGCGTGCCCCGCAGATGCTCGCCGGTGCCCTGGTGGCGCAGGCCGCCATGGAAGCCTTCGATGTGCCGTCCCTGAAGATCTGCCCGTGGGCGCTGCGGGAGGGCCTGATCCTGCGCCGTTTCGACACCCTCCGCTTTGAAACAACAGGTGACCTTCCCCGCGGCCCCGCGGAAGGGGAAGAATTCCTCGTGGCTGCCGGAGCCGGTCCCTCCGCCGATGGAAAGCCCAGCTGATATGACGTCCTTCCCGCCGTCCGGACACACCACCATCCCGGTGGCGCTGTCCAGCGCATCCGTTTACCCGCTGTCTGTGCACGACACCTTCGCCGTGGCCCATGACCTGGGCTATGACGGCGTGGAAATCATGGTCACAAACAGCCAGGTCAGCCAGGACCCTGACTCCCTCAGGGACCTGAGCGAGCGGTATCAGCAGCCGATCCTCGCCATCCACGCCCCCACCCTGCTCCTGACCCAGCAGGTCTGGGGTGCAGCCTGGACCAAGATCGAGCTATCCGCCGCAATGGCCGCCGAAGTAGGCGCCTCCACCGTCGTGGCCCACCCGCCGTTCCGCTGGCAGACGGGTTACGCGGAGAACTTCGCCGAGGGCGTGCAGGCGCTTGCCGAACAATACGGCGTCACCATCGCGGTGGAGAACATGTACCCGTGGCGGGTGCGCGGCCGTGAGGCGAAGGCCTACCTTCCGCACTGGAATCCGATTCCCGAACCGTATAAAAACGTCACCTGGGACTTTTCCCATGCGGCCATCGCGGGCATGGACTCGTTCGAACAGATCCGCAAACTCGGCGAACGGCTCCGGCACGTCCACCTGACCGATGGAACCCCCAACGGCAAGGACGAGCACCTGCTTCCCGGTGAAGGCACCCAGCGGTGCGCCGAAGCGCTTTCCTACCTGTCCGAGGCAGGGTTCGACGGCGTGGTGGCCGTGGAGGTCAGCACCCGCAAGGCCAGGGGAGCGGGGGAGCGCGAGGAACAGCTGAAGCAGACCCTCGAGTTTGCCCGGGAGCATCTGCGTCCCAAGGCCGTGCTCGCCGCACACGACGCCCAGTAGCGGTCCGGTCCCGCCGGCCGGGAACCCTGGACGCGCAGCATGACAGAATCGAAGTCATGGACAGCGCACAGAATCCCCGACTGACATTCCTTGGCTGCGGCTCGATGAACGAAGCAATTCTCGGCGGAATCCTCGCCGGAGGCCTCGCCGCCGAGCAGGTAACCGCCACCGTCCGGCGGGCAGAGCGGGCAGAAGAGCTTCGCACCGCCCACGGCATCAGCGTCCTGGCAGCCAGCGGGGATCCGGAGGCCAACCGGAAAGCCGTGGCGGGAGCGGATCTGGTTATTGTCGGCGTCAAGCCCGTGGGAGTTGCTGACCTGCTGCGCGAGATCGCGGCGGACCTGCCCCGCGGCGCCGTGGTGCTCAGCGTTGCCGCCGCAGTGCCGCTGGCCCTGATGGAGTCCCTGCTGCCCGAAGGCCAGCCCGTCATCCGCGCGATGCCGAACACCCCGTCCCGTCTCGGCCGCGGCGTCACGTCCATTTCCGCCGGCAGCAATGCCGGTCCGGACGCCATGGACCTGGCCCGGCGGGTCCTCTCCGCCACGGGCACCGTCGTGGAAGTGCCCGAAGAACAGGTGGACGCCGTCTCCGCCGTCAGCGGTTCCGGCCCCGCCTACGCGTTCTACCTAGCCGAAGCCATGACCCGCGCCGGCGTCGAACTGGGCCTGGATCCGGACCTCTCCGCACTCCTGGCCCGCGAAACCGTGGCGGGTGCCGGCTACATGCTGGCCGAGCCCGACGCCGATGCTCCGGCCCTGCGGCGCGCCGTCACGAGCCCCAACGGCACCACCGAAGCGGCCATCCGGACTTTCGACGAGCTGAACCTGCCCGGCGTGATCGAGAGCGGTGCCCGGGCAGCAGCGGCCCGGGCACGGGAAATCACGAAGCAGCTGACTGCTTAGGTTTGCCTCGCCGCGGGCTGGGCCTGCTGGGCCGGCTGCGCCTGATGGGCCGGACTCCGGGCCTGGCTGCGCCGGATGGGCCGGACTCCGGGCCTGGCTGCGCCGGATGGGCCGGATGGGCCGGCTGCGCCGGCCTCCGGGCCTGGCTGCGCCGGATGGGCCGGATGGGCCGGATGCGCCGGCCTCCGGGCCTGGCTGCGCCGGATGGGCCGGATGGGCCGGATGCGCCGGCCTCCGGGCCCGGCTCCGGCGGCAACGAAATTCCTCGCTCGCAGAGCTCGCTTGGAATATTAAAGCCGCCTCCGCCAGGTCCTACGGCCGGATGGTCGTGCCGCCTCCGCCAGGTCCTACGGCCGGATGGTCGTGCCGCCTGCGCCAGAGCCTTTGGCCCGGTTGGACATGCTGCAAGGTAGGCACCGCCGGAATCCCTTTGGTTTGTCCGGATCCCTTCGCTTTGTGGCAATCCCCGTGCCGCGCCACGCAGGAAAGTGCACAAACTGAAGGGAAGTGTACAAACCGAAGGGAATTGCACCGGCAGCGGACCGGCTATCCCACCCACTGGTGCCGCTGTGGCTCAAGTGGTCCCCCCAACAACATGAGCACCACCCAGTGGGACCCTGTGCTGTCCATCCGGACGCTTCCCCGTCCGGTAGCGATCTACTGAGCAGATAATGGGCTTATAGCCGCCCGATAGCCCCGTTATCTGCTCAGCAGATCCGGGACCCCCGTACATAACCCCGTTATCTGCTCAGCAGATCCGGGATGCCCATCCGCTCAGAAACCCCGGGCCGGCCCATCACCAGCACCTCGCCGTGCACAGCACAACGGCGGACCCCGGAAGCCCGGGACCCGCCGGCGTGCGTTGAAGGGTCGTGCGTTGAAGGGTGCGGACGTTGTTGG
This sequence comes from Arthrobacter sp. zg-Y769, assembly GCF_020907405.1. Classification (GTDB taxonomy): domain Bacteria; phylum Actinomycetota; class Actinomycetes; order Actinomycetales; family Micrococcaceae; genus Arthrobacter_B. Next base: position 122,054 of record NZ_JAJJOE010000004.1, on the reverse strand, counting down.
GTTCAGTCGAGCACGGACTGTTGCCGGGGCCACCAGCTCCAACGGGACATCGGAGCAGTCATCCGGACCTTTGATGACCTGAACCTACCCAGCATCACCGGCTCCGCCCCCGCGAGGCATTCGTCTATCCGCACTCGGGAAACCACGACAGCAGCTCACCGCCTGGCTCCGGTGCAGGACCTGCGCCGGCACCGAGAGCCACCGTTCCGCCGCCGTAGGATCCGGCCGAGGTGATGTGCCGCCGCCGTAAGGCGTGGCGGAGGCGGCTTTAATATTCCAAGCGAGCTCTGCGAGCGCAGGAATTTCGTTGCCGCCGGAGCCACGCCTGAAGGCGGACCCGGAGCCACGCCTGAAGGCGACCCGGAGCCAGCCACGCAGGCCACAACCCGCACCCGGCCCGCACCCGGCCCGCACCCGGCCCGGAGCCGTACCGGGCCGGGGCGCTGCAGCGCATGAACCCTACGGCCGGGCCGCGAACCGTTCCAGCAGATCCACGTGGCCGGACACGATCAGCGTGTCGCGGCTGGAGACCTTGGTGCTCGGCTGCGCGTAGGTGAAGTCCTCGCCCGGGGACTTCACGCCCACTACGGTGACGCCGTACTTGGCCCGCACATTGGACTCGCCCAGGGTGAAGCCCTGCGTCTCCTTCGGCGGGTACATCTTCACGATGGCGAAACCGTCGTCGAACTCGATGAAGTCCAGCATCCGCCCGCCCACCAGGTGCGCAGCCCGCCGGCCGGCGTCGGCCTCGGGATAGATCACGTGGTTCGCGCCGATGCGGGTAAGGATCTTGCCGTGCGCCGGAGTGATGGCCTTGACCCACAGGTGCTCGATGCCCAGATCCACCAGGTTCACGGTGATCAGCACGCTGGACTCGATCGAGGTTCCCACCCCGACGACGGCGGCGGAGAAGTCCTCGGCGCCCAGCTGTTTGAGTGCCTCGATGTTGGTGGCGTCGGCCTGGACCACGTGCGTCAGCAGGCCCGAGGCCTTCTGGACGAGCGCCGGATCGCGTTCCACGGCCAGCACCTCGCGGCCCTGCCGGACCAGCTGCTCGGCAGTCGCTGCACCGAAGCGGCCAAGTCCGATGACCAGGACCGGTGCGTTGTGGGGAGGTCTGTCAGCCAATGATCGGCCTTTCTTCGGGGTAGTGGTACAGGGTGTTGCGGTGGCGCACGGCAAGTGCCGCGGCAAGGGTAATGGTGCCGACGCGGCCGGCGAACATCAGCATCGACAGGACGTACTTGCCCGCCGGGGGCAGCGCCTCGCTGAGGCCCGTGCTCAGCCCCACCGTGGCGAAGGCGGAAATCACCTCGAACACGACCGGTTCCAGCGTTTCATCGGTAATGACCAGCAGTGCGGACGTGGCCACCGCAACCAATGTGGCACCCAGGATGGTCACCGAGATGGCCACCCGCATGGCGCCCTGGGGGATGGTGCGCCCGAAGGCGCGGACATCGGCGTCGCCGCGGGCCTCGGCGACGACGGCCAGGAACAGGACGGCGATGGTGGTGACCTTGATGCCGCCCGCTGTTGAGGCGGAGCCGCCGCCGGCAAACATCAGCATGTCGGTGATGAGCAGGGTGCTCGAATCCAGATCCGTCATGGAAACAAGGTTGAAGCCCCCGGAGCGGGTCATCACCGAGGCGAAGATGGAGTGGATGATCTTGTCGCCCAGCGACAAATCACCGATGGTGCGGGAATTGAACCATTCGAACGCACCCCAGATCACGGCGCCGGCGACCAGCAGGATGGAGGACACCAGAATCGTCAGCTTGGTGTGCAGGTTCCATTTGCTGACCCGTGCCCGGGTCTGCAGCAGGACCATGATGACCGGAAAGCCGAGCGAACCGATGAACACGCCGAGCATCAACGGAATCAGGATCCACAGGTCCTCTTCATACGGCACCAAACCGTTGGAGTGCGGCGTGAAACCGGCGTTGTTGAACGCGGAAATGGAATAGAAAACCGCGTGCCAGATGGCCTGGCCGGGGGACTCGCCCAGGATCATGAAGCGCGGCGCCATGACCAGGGCGAGGGCCAGTTCAATGACGACGGCGGTGCTGAAGACAATGCGCAGCAGGTGGCCGACCTCGCCGAGCCGGCCGGTGTTCATGCCTTCCTGGGCCATGAGCTTCCCGCGCACGCCGAGCCGCTTGTTCACGGCCAGGGCCAGCAGCGAGGCCAGGGTCAGGATGCCCAGGCCGCCCACCTGGATCGCGATCAGGATCAGCACCTGCCCGAATGTCGACCAGTAGGTGGCAGTGGAGACCACTGTCAGGCCGGTGACGCAGACCGCCGAGACAGCGGTAAAGAAGGCATCATGCAGCGGTGCGGATTCCCCGCTGCTGGAGGCAGCGGGCAGGCTCAGCAGGGCGGTGAACAACAGGATGACCAGGCTGAAAACGATCAGGGCCAGCCGGGCCGGCCTGCCGGTGACCATCCCGCCCACGAACTCGCGGATCCCGGCAACGATGGCGGGACCGCTGTGCTGCTCTTTCTCCAGCAGGGATTGCCGTGGGAATGCCATGGGTGGTCCAGTTCTTTTCCGCGGTGGTTCCGCACAGTAGGAGTACTTATCCGGCAGATGGGCGCGGACACCAATATCAGAGTAGCGTCCGCATCACGTAGCCTGTCTGCATGATCAGTTCCGGGCTAAGCCTTCCCATTATGCCGACGTGCATCGTCTGGGATGAATCCATGCTGGGTTACGACTTCGGCGCCGGTCATCCGATGAGTCCGGCACGCCTGGACCTGACCGCCCGGCTGGCCCGGGAACTGGGACTTTTCGACCTCGAAGGCGTCCGGATGGCCGAACCCTATGTTGCCTCGGCCGCCGATCTGCTCACCGTCCACGGCTTCGACTACATCAACGCCGTGCAGGCCGCCGGCGCCGACCCCGCGAACTGCAACACGCTGCTGGGGCTCGGCACGGAGGACACGCCGGCCTTCCTTGGCATGCATGAGGCCAGCGCCAGGCTGGTCGGCGGTTCCCTGGCCGCTGCAGATGCCATCCTGTCCGGCGAGGCGACGCACGCCGTGAACTTCGCCGGCGGCATGCATCATGCCGGCTATGAGAAAGCATCGGGCTTCTGCGTATATAACGACGCCGCCGCCGCCGTCGCACGCCTCCTCGCCAAGGGGGTGCAGCGGGTGGTGTACATCGACGTCGACGCCCACCACGGCGACGGAACACAGAACATTTTCTGGGACGACCCGCGGGTCATGACCATCTCGCTGCATGAAAGCGGACTGACCCTGTTCCCGGGCACGGGGTTCGCCAACGAAACCGGAGGCAAGGGCGCCGAAGGAACCGCGGTCAACATTGCCGTACCGGCCCGTACTTCCGACGCCGGCTGGCTACGGGCGTTCCATGCTGTGGTTCCCCAGCTGACCGAGGCCTTCGCTCCGGAAGTAATCGTCAGCCAGCACGGCTGCGACAGCCACATGGACGATCCCATGACGGCGCTGCGGATCAGCGTGGAAGCCCAGCGGCAGGTTGCCCTGACCATCAGTGACCTGGCCGGCCGGCTGTGCGAAGGCCGCTGGATTGCGACCGGCGGAGGCGGCTACAACGTGGCCTCCGTGGTGCCGCGGTCCTGGGCGCTGCTGATGTCCGTTGCCGCCAACGGCCGGGTGCGTCCCGCCACCCCGCTGCCCGAGGCCTGGCGCGACTACGTGCTGGAGAAGCACGGCGTAACGTCCGGCGAGACGCTGGGGGACGGGGCGGATATCTGGTGGCGTTCCTGGGAAGTTGGCTACGACCCGAATGACGAGATTGACCGGACCGTGATGGCGACCCGCAAGGAACTGTTCCCGCTGCATGGACTCGATCCGTGGTTCGACTAAGCGGTTGCCGGCCGGAGGCTGCCGGCGGGACAACCGCGAAAATCTTTTCTTGACTGATCGTTCTTGAACGACTATTCTCAAACCATGGGTCGTCCACGGAAGTTTGAGGAAACGGGTGCAGTGGATGCCGCCGCGGCGGTGTTCCGGCAGCGGGGATATGCGTCTACCTCGGTAGACCACCTTGTCGAAGCGACGGGTGTGCATCGGGGCAGTCTGTATGGGGTCTTCGGAAGCAAGCACGGGCTGTTTCTGCGGGTTCTCGATGCGGTCGACCCGGCAGGCGGCTCGGATGAAAGTCTCGACGTGATCCTGGTCGGATTGCTCGAACTCGCTCCCACCGACCAGCGTGTCCGCGAGCGGATCGCGGGTCTTCTCGAAGTCCACGGCATTACCGAAGAGCAACTAGGCAGGCGCCTGCTGACCCGCGCAGGGCTGCACAAGGAGAAGGATTCGGCATGAGCAGCAACAAAGTCACCGTCACCCCTGAGTACCTCGTGATCGAGCCGGTCGGATTGAACAAGATGTGGTCGTTCACGCGCCGCCTGAGGTTTCCGCTCGAGCACGTCCGGGGAGCCACCTTCGATCCAGGTATGCGAGACGAACCGAAGGGCTGGCGCGGTCCCGGCCTGGGCCTCCCCGGGAAGCTGTCCGGTACCTTCCATACCGGCGGAAAAAGGCAGTTCTGGAATATCTCCGGCTATGACCGCGCCGTCGTCATTACGCTCGATCCGGCGGAGCGGTATGACCGTCTCGTGATCACGGTCGAAGACCCGCACCAGGTAGTGGACGCCATCAACAACGTGGTCGGCGCGCGCTAGAGCAGCAGAACTGCGCAAAGCATTCGCGGCGTCCCGGCCTCGTGCGGCCAGCCGGCGTTCCTTCGGGATGCTCCCGGTCCCATTTCCGCTAGGGTAAATGCCATGGTCTTTGACGATGTGTTTGCAGTAATCGCAGAAGGTACGCGGCGTGAAATCCTGGGCGCCCTGCGTACCGGCGACAAGTCCGTAGGGACACTGGTGGAGGAGCTCGAGGTCAGCCAGCCCACGGTCTCCAAGCACCTCAAAGTGCTGCGCGAAGCAGGGCTCGTCTCCATGCGGGCCGAAGGCCAGCGCCGTTACTACTCCCTTGAGACGGCCCCGCTGGAGGAACTGGTCCTGTGGCTGCGGGCCTTTGACCTCCCGTCCCTCACAGAGTCCGCGCCCCGGTTGGCTTCCGTTTCCGCGGGCCCTCCGCTGGCCACCGCGGCTGCCGTCGCTGCCGGTGCACTGGTGCCCGGTGCCGCAGAGACCCGCCCGCTGGCCGCGGACGCGGGTGTGCAGAACCTCGGCCGTACCGTTGGCCGGGCGGCAGAGCGTGCAGCGGACCTGTTTGGCCAGCTGCCCAAGTTCCGCCGCCGCCGGCCCTAGGGGCGCAGTCGGCAGGCACATTGGCCTGACTCCATCGCCTCCCCGGTGCCGCGGGGCTAGCGTAGTCCTAACGGGGGAATCCAACCGTTAAGGAGCAGCGCATGGAACGTGTACTGACACGCGTACGCGACGACGTCTTCCGCCGCAATCCCGGCGAGACGGAATTCCACCAGGCCGTGGTGGAGGTCTTTGATTCCCTCGCCCCCGTGCTGCGCAAACATCCCGAATTTGCCGAGGCCGCGATCCTGCAGCGGATCTGCGAACCCGAACGGCAGATCATCTTCCGGGTGCCCTGGGTGGATGACAAGGGCCAGGTGCAGATCAACCGGGGATTCCGGGTGGAGTTCAACTCCGCCCTCGGCCCGTACAAGGGCGGACTCCGGTTCCACCCTTCGGTGTATCTGGGCATCATCAAGTTCCTCGGTTTCGAGCAGATCTTCAAGAACGCCCTCACGGGCATGCCGATCGGCGGCGGCAAGGGCGGCTCGGACTTTGACCCTAGGGGAAAATCCGACGCCGAAGTGATGCGCTTCTGCCAGTCCTTCATGACCGAGCTGTACCGGCACATCGGCGAGTACACGGATGTTCCCGCCGGCGACATCGGCGTCGGGGGCCGCGAGATTGGCTACCTGTTCGGGCAGTACAAACGCATCACGAACCGCTATGAATCCGGTGTCCTCACCGGAAAGGGGGTCAGCTGGGGCGGATCCCTCGTCCGTCCCGAGGCCACTGGCTACGGTGCGGTGATGTTTGTCGGTGAGATGCTGAAGACCAAGGGCATGAGCCTGGAGGGGCAGCGGGTGATCGTCTCCGGCTCGGGGAATGTGGCCATCAACGCCATAGACAAGGCCCAGATGCTTGGTGCCGCGGTGGTGGCCTGCTCGGACTCCTCGGGCTACGTTGTGGATGAAAAGGGCATCGATGTTCCGCTGCTGCGGCAGATCAAGGAAGTGGAGCGGGGCCGGATCTCGGAATATGCAGAGCGCCGCGGTCATTCCGTGAGCTACGTGGCGGACGGTTCCATCTGGAACGCAGGGGCCGGCGTCGCCCTGCCCTGCGCCACGCAGAACGAACTGGACGAAGCGGACGCGCTGGCACTGATCAAGTCCGGAGTCCGGGCCGTAGCCGAGGGTGCGAACATGCCGTGCACTCCGGCGGCCATTACCGCCTTCCAGGATGCGGGCGTGCTGTTCGGCCCGGGCAAGGCGGCCAACGCCGGCGGCGTCGCGACATCCGCCCTGGAGATGCAGCAGAACGCGAGCCGGGACTCCTGGTCCTTCGACCATACGGAACGCCGGCTCACGGAAATCATGGTCAACATCCATGAACGGTGCGCCCGGACTGCCGAGGAATACGGCTCGCCCGGCGACTACGTGGTGGGAGCCAACATCAGCGGCTTCGTCAAGGTGGCCGACGCGATGCTCGCCCAGGGCGTGATCTAGGACCGGCTTGCTTCCGCGGTGCCCGCGGCCGCAGAAAGAACTTCCACTATGGTTACTCCTGCCACTACAGTAGGGACCATACGGGGCCATCAGTGACGCATGTCGCAACAGGTCGGTGATGCGATGTCCTTCAGCCACAGGTGCTCCCACACGGCTTGCTGCGGGAAGCGGCGGGCAATGAGCAAAGGAACGGGACTAAATGGCAGACGAGGGAAACTTCTCGGATGTGCGGTTTCTGACGGTATCGGAAGTTGCCGATGTCATGCGCGTCTCCAAGATGACCGTGTACCGGCTGGTCCATTCCGGGGAGCTGCCGGCCGTCCGATTCGGCCGGTCCTACCGCGTGCCGGAATCGGCCGTCCAGAAGGTGCTCCGCGACGCCGTCATTGACCGGCGCACAGACACCGCCTAGCACTGCTGCGGGTGGACGCTGCCGAATGAACGGTGCCGAAGCAGCCGTTTGCGGATGTTGTTATCGGCTGGCAAATTCCACAGCGCCGAAGCTGTACCCTGTTAAGGAACGTTTTAATCGAAAGCCAGTAACTACCGGCACGCAGCCCTTGTGCCCACGGCAGCAGGGGCTGGGAACCGGTGACTCCTAATAAGTTTGTGAGGACTCTGTGGGTTCAGTAATCAAGAAGCGCCGCAAGCGTATGGCCAAGAAGAAGCACCGCAAGCTGCTTCGCAAGACACGCCACCAGCGTCGCAATAAGAAGTAGATCCTTCTTAGCGACCGTTGTCAGCGGTCCCCGGCTGCACGCGCAGCCCCGGGTCCGCTACGGCAGAGCCCGCCAGTCCTCACGGATAGGCGGGCTCCGGTTTTTAAGTATCAGTGGGGTCGTCAGCGGGTCCGTACCCACGAGAACCCCCGCCAAAGCCCATAGGCGGCGCCTGCGAGAGTGGCAGACTTCAGGCCCATCGTTGCTGCCCTTCGGCCTGAGCGGAAGTCGTAAACGGGCCAGTTGCGCTCCCGCGCATGACGGCGAAGCCGTGCGTCCGGATTAATCGCCACCGGATGCCCCACGAGGCTCAACAGCGGAACGTCGTTGTAGGAATCGCTGTACGCCCAGCAGCTTTGCAGGTCCAGGCCTTCCTTTTCGGCCAGCGCCCGAACCCCGGCGGCCTTGGCCGGCCCGTGCAGGAATTCGCCCACCAGGCGTCCGGTGTACATGCCGTCGGTGACTTCGCTGACCGTTCCCAGGGCCCCGGTGAGGTTGAGCCGGCTGGCTATGACGGAAGCAACTTCGATTGGTGTTCCGGTGACCAGCCAGACGGGCCGGCCGGACAGCATATGCTGTTGGGTCAGTGCCCGGGTGCCGGGCCAGATCTTGGACACAATCATCTCGTCGTAGACTTCTTCACCGAGCGTACGCACATCCTCCGAAGAGAGTCCGATGGCGAAAGCCAGCGCGGCGTCCCGAACGGAGTAGACGTCCTTGAGGTTTTCCCCCTGCAGCATGAACCTCAGCTGCTTGCTCGCGAAGCCTGCCGCTTCACGGATCGTAAAGATTTTCCGCTGGTACATTTTCCGGCCCACGTGGAACAGGCTTGCGCCGCGCATCAGCGTATTGTCGACGTCGAAAAAGGCGGCTTCGCCGGGTTTGCCTGCCGCGTCGGTAGTTCCGGTGGCTCGGACTACAGTGGCTCGGGGCATGGTCCGAGTCTACGCAAAACCCGGCCCGAGAGCGGAAATCCGAGGTAGTGGGGCTATTTTGGAGATATGAACGAATCCGCAGGACCGGAAGTAGTCCTCCTTACCCGCCCGGGATGCCACCTGTGTGAAGACGCGAAGCTCGTGCTTAAGCGTGTGGGGGCGGACCTGGGCGTCGCCTGGCAGGAACGTACGGCCGAGGAGGACCCCGAACTCGCAGCACGCTTTGGCGAGGAGATCCCGGTGTTGTTCATCGACGGCGTCCAACGGGACTTCTGGAAAATCGATGAAACCCGGCTGCGGCGCCTCCTGGGAGCCTGATGGCACCCGAAGAAATCCCGTCAAGGCGCACTGCGCCGGAACGGGAAACGGAGAACAGCGGAGAGGCACCCCGGACGCCGTCTGCGGGGGCCGGTGCCCAGCGGCATATTCCGCCGGCGTCGTTGGCGCGCCTGACCATTTACCTGCGTGCACTGTCCACCATGCTCTCCGACGGCATAGAGCGTGTCTCCTCGGAAGAACTGGCTGAAGCTGCCGGAGTGAATTCACCCAAGCTGCGGAAGGACCTGTCCTACCTGGGGTCCTACGGGACCCGAGGTGTGGGGTATGACGTCCTGTATCTCAGCGGACAGATTTCCGCCGCGCTTGGCCTGACGCTGAACTGGCGCGTAGCGATTGTCGGTGCGGGCAACCTCGGCCGTGCGCTGGCCGGCTACCCCGGTTTCGGATCCCGGGGTTTCGAGGTCGTGGCGCTGTTCGACGCCGACCCGATGGCGATTGGCCAGGAGGTGGGCTGGCTGAGGATCAGCCCGGTGGATTCCCTGGAGGACGTGCTCGCGAAGACGAAGGCAAACATGGCGGTGCTTTCAGTACCCGCCGAGGTGGCCCAGGACCTATGCGACCGCCTCGTGGCGTCCGGCATTACCAGCATCCTCAGCTTTGCCCCCGTGGTGCTCCAGGCACCGGAGAATGTCCAGATCCGGAAGGTGGACATGGCGACGGAACTGCAGATCCTTGCGTACCACGCCCAGCGTTCCCAGGTTTCCCAGATTGCCGCGAGGGCCCGCTTGGCCCGTTAGTCCGGCGCGCTAGACCGGATCCGACTGCAGCGGCTCTTCCTTGGGCGCCTCCGTCTGGTGCGGTTTCGCCTGATGACGTTCTGAAGGAAGCGGTCTGAGCGGTTCCCACGAAGGGACCCTGCGGCGGAACCATGGAGCTGCTCCCTTGGTGAAGGTGATTGCGGCGCCTGCGGCCGCGAGGGCTGCCGCAGTTGCCTGAGTGGGAGTGCCCGCATTGATTGCGTAGAACAGTGCTGTGCCCGCCAGCAGGGCGGAGACTATCCGGGCCCAGCGGCGTTTGTCCCGGAGGGTCACCGCAAGCAGGAGCGCAATTCCGAGGATCACCAGGGCGTAGGCCAGCGCTATGGCCTCGAGGGTCCGCGCATAGTGGGTGCCGGTTACTCCATACCGCTCGAGTAGGGCCAGGGCAGGCGGCAGCGAATCCGGTACGGGCATGCGGGAAACCACTGAGATGGTGTCTCCAAGGTTGACCAGTCCGGCCCCCGCAATGAGGGCACATGCCGTTGCGATGGCAGGAACCGGATTCCCGGTGTTCGCCGGAAGCCTGCGTTGCACGGCGTGGACGGCCGCGGCAGTTGCCCGGGCGACGGCGCGGACCGAGACCCAAACGGCGTGGGCGGTGGTGCGGGCTGCGACGGTTGTGGCGTGGGCGGTGGCGCGGGCTGCGACGGTTGTGGCGTGGGCGGTGGTGCGGGCTGCGACGGTTGTGGCGTGGGCGGTGGTGCGGGCTGCGACGGTTGTGGCGTGGGCGGTGGCTTGGGCTGCGACGGTTGTGGCGTGGGCGGTGGCTTGGGCTGCGACGGTTGTGGCGTGGGCGGTGGTGCGGGCTGCGACGGTTGTGGCGTGGGCGGTGGCTTGGGCTGCCAGCGTTACCGCGTTTGCAACGGTGCGCGCTGCCAGCGTTACCGCGTGTGCGGTGGCCCGGGCAGCGACCGATAGGGAATGTGCAGTGGTGCGGGCTGCGACAGATACCCCGTGGGCCACGGCATGTGCCAGTGTCTGGATCCAGTTCCACACGGCGTGGGCCACGGCCTGGGTTCGGACCGACACGGCATGGGCCGCCGAGCGGACCCGGTTGACCCCGGCCTGGACTGCTGCGGTGGTGGCGCGGGCACCGGCCTGGGTCCGGACGGATGCGGCATGTGCGCCGGCCTGGACTCCGGCCGAGGTGGCGTGGGCTCCGGCCTGGACCCGCAACGAGGCGGCATGTGCCCCGCTCCGGACCCGAACCACCCCCGCATGGGCTCCGGCAGAAGTAGCGTGGGCTCCCGCTTGTATCCGGTTGGACGTGGCATGCGCCGCGGACCGGACTTGATGGGACGCGCTAATCGCCAGGCTGCGGAGCCAGACGTAGATGCCTTGTACACCGCTGCGGAGCCAGGCGTACGCGCCTTGCCCACCTGCGCCAAGCCAGGCGTAGGTGCCCTGCGCTCCGGTGCGGAGCCAGGCGTAGACGCCTCGCATTCCCGTGCCGATCCAGGCGAAGGCACCGTGCAGTCCCGCCCGGAGCCAGAGGTAGGCGGCATGCCTGCCGCTGGCTTCCCTGGCGCTGCCGGACGAGTCAGGGCCAAGGGAGGTAATTCCGCTTCCGGCAGGGATGCCGTTTTCCGAAGGAGACTTTTCCGACGGAGACTGGGCTGCAGGGGTCCGGGATGGTGCAGTCTCGGATACTGTCGTCGGGGGATAGGCCGGCGGTTGTGGAACGGAAACGGCCACTACCGCTGTTTGTCCCGCAGGATCGGTTGGGTGGCGCAGATAGCGCAGCGGAAGGCGTTTTTTGTGTTGTGGCGGGTTCGGAAGCAGTGCGGCCATGGTCATCCCCTTCACGGCGGAACGGCACTTTCCGGCGGTCCGCATGCAACGCACCGCCGGAAGAGAACACAACGCTACGCGGGCACGGCCTGCGTGTGACCCCTCCACCGCGGAACCCGATCCGGCAAGGGAAAAGTCCCGCCGAAACCGACGGGACCTTGCGTGTTTAGTAGGGGTTTAGTAGGGGTACAACGGAGCCTTGCGGAAGTACGGGGTGGACGGCTGCAGATACAGCATCACGATCCCGGCAATTCCCAGCAGGCTGGAGGCCAGCGAAATCAGGCTCAGCGGTGAGGTGAAGTATGCGCCCAGCATGGTGAAGATGCCGAGCAGGGAGAAGGCGGCAAACACGGTGCCCAGGATTCGGGCCCAGTTCTTCCCCCGCCGCACAAAGAGCGCGATCAGTACATAGATTCCAAAGCCGATGAGGGCCACAACAATGCCGAAGGCAATGAGGAATGTGTTCACGCCCTGTTCTTCCAGACCGGCGTCGGCGAAGGCCTGCCGCTCCTGCGAAGTCATGAAGGAGGGGAGGACGAACGAGGTGATTACGTTATTGATCAGGCTCAGCACGCCTGCAGCGATGATCAACCAGGAACCGATGACCACCTCGCGGGGGGCGGAGCCTTTCGCCGGTCTGACCGGCTGCGGCGGGTAGGCGTAGCCGGAGGGCTGGGCATAGGCGTTGGGGTCCGGAGCATACTGGCCGTACTGCGGCACCGGTCGGGAGTCGGGAGCCTCGCCGGGTCCCGCCGCAGCGCCGGGACGCGTAAACCCGTCGGGTCCCGCGGGTCCCGCGGGTCCGGCGGGGCTACCGGGTCCGGCGGGATTATTCGGGTAATTCGGGTCGCGGCCCGGCTCGGAAGGATTTTCTGGTGTACTCATGTCCGCCTGCTTGCTGGTTGGTGTTTTGAAGCGGCTGAACCGGTGTGCCATCGGCGCGGAAGTGGCCGGGGCGCCCCCGCAGCCAAACACCCAGCGTATCGCGGCGGCCTCATGCAGATCAGGGGTCCGGGAAAGATGGCCGAAAAAAACAGCCCCGGACCAATGGTCCGGGGCTGCCCCGTGGGGGGTATGTGGGGGGAGAGGGGGAGGGTGTTAGCCAGCTACAAACGCTGCGTCAACGTTGATGGTGACCTTGTCGCCCACCAGGACGCCTCCGGTTTCCAGTGCAGCGTTCCAGGTGAGATCGAAGTCCTTGCGGCTGATGACGGTGCTGCCGGAGAAGCCCGAGCGGGTGGCGCCGAAGGGATCCACAGCTACGCCGTTGAACTCGGTGTCCATAACCACGGAATGGGTGATGCCCTTGATCATCAGATCGCCCGTGACCTTGTAGGTGGAGCCGCTGGCTTCAATACCCGTGGCCGTGAAGGTCAACTCCGGGAACTGCTCGACGTCGAAGAAATCGGCGCTCTTGACGTGGGCGTCACGGTTCGCGTCATTGGAGTTGAATGAATCAGCGGCAATCACGACGGTGACAGCAGTTTCTGCCAGGGTTTCTCCGACAGCCAGGGTAGCTTCGACCTTGTCGAAGTTGCCGCGGACCTTGCTGATGCCCGCGTGGCGGACGGTGAAGCCAACTTCACTGTGGGAGGCGTCGAAATTCCAGGTTCCGGTGGTGAGGCCGCTGGGGATCATGGAGAGCTCCTTCTGATAGCCGTGCTGCCGGGAGGTCCCGACGGCACTTTCATGCATTTGCATACAGTGTTGCACGAGTTGGTTAAAGGTTCAAGTGAAATGGATCCCAGGACTCGCAGAGATTTAGCCGCTGGCTCCAACTCTGCGAAACTGGGACACATGTCCCGTTCATCCATACACCTCGTGCGCCACGGTGAAGTCTTCAATCCGGGCAAGGTCCTTTACGGACGTCTTCCGGAGTTCCATTTGTCCGACCTCGGGCGCCGGATGGCGGACCGGGTGGCGGAACACTTCAGCGAACAGCGCGACCAAGGTGCCAACCTGGTCCATCTGGTTGCCTCCCCGCTGACACGCGCCCAGGAGACGGCGGCGCCGCTGGCAGCAGCCCTGAACCTGGAAATCGTCACCGACGAACGCATCCTCGAGGCGGAAAACCGCTTTGAGGGGATGTCCCGCATTCAGAGCAAGCTGCGCAATCCGCGTTACTGGCCGCTCCTGCGTAATCCCATGCGTCCGTCCTGGGGCGAGCCGTATGCCAAGCAGGTTGCCCGGGTGATGTCCGCCGTCGACGACGCGCGGATGCGCGCAGTGGAACTGGGCGGAGACAACGCCGAAGCGGTTTTGGTCAGCCACCAGCTACCCATCTGGGTTACCCGGCGCGCAGCCGAAGGCAAGAAGCTCTGGCACGATCCCCGCCAGCGCGAGTGCACCCTGACCTCCGTCACCACCCTGGAGTTCGACGGCGCCGTGCTCACCGGCGTGCGCTACGCAGAGCCCAGTGCGGACCTCCTTGCCGGTGCAGCAAATGTTCCGGGAGCATAATAGAATTACTACGCGTTGTAGAAGTGGCTCCTCCCTGCCGCGATGAAAGCTGGAAATCCTTGAAGAACCGCACACGCCCTGCTGAGCCGGAAGCCCTTGGGCGCCGCTCCTTCCTTCGGCTCGGTGCCGGGCTGGCCCTCGCCGTCCCCTTCGCCGCAACCGCTGCCGGCTGCTCCACGGATGACCCCCTGGCCGAACAGGCAAATGCTGGAGACAACAAGAACTACATCGCCGGCGACGGCTCGGTGACTGAATACGATGCCTCCGAGCGCGGCGAGTCGGTGCAGCTCACCGGAACCCTTTTTGACGGCACCGAGGTGAAGTCGGCCGATTGGGCCGGAGACGTCGTCGTACTCAATTTCTGGTACGCGGCATGCGCTCCGTGCCGCAAGGAAGCACCGGACCTGGTGGAACTGCACGATACTTTCGCCGGTGACGGTGCGCGCTTCTACGGCGTGAACATCCGGGACGAGAAGGCCACCGCGGAAGCCTTCGAACGGAACTTCAACATTCCGTACCCCAGCTTCAGGGACAAGGACGGCGGCGTGCTGCTTTCCATGACCAACTTTGTCCCGCCGCAGGCCGTGCCCACCACGCTGGTGCTGGACCGGCAGGGACGTGTCGCTGCACGCATCCTCGGACTGGCGGACAAGGGCACCCTGAAGGCCCTGATCACCGACGCGCTGGCAGCGTAGGGACGTGTCCTTCCTTCCCGCCGTCGTAGCCCCGGTAGCCGAGTCCACCGCCAACACCTTTGCCGATACCGTCCTGAACGGGTCCGTGCTGCTGGCCATCCCGGTGGCTGCCCTGGCCGGCCTCGTCTCCTTCCTTTCCCCCTGTGTGCTGCCCCTGGTGCCGGGTTACCTTGGCTACGTCACCGGACTGACCGGCGTCGACCTGCAAAAGCAGCGGCGGGGCAGGATGTTCGCCGGCATCGGATTGTTCGTGCTCGGCTTCTCCGTGGTCTTCGTGGCCCTGGGCGCCGGAATCGGACAGCTGGGGGCATGGCTGAAAGGCTCCGAACAGGCCTGGATCTCGCAGGCCCTCGGTCTCGTGGTGATCCTGCTGGGCATCGTTTTTATGGGCGGCATGAGCTGGCTCCAGCGTGACCGCAAGATCGAAGCCAAGCCTCCCGCCGGACTGTGGGGCGCCCCGGTGCTCGGCATCACCTTCGGCCTGGGCTGGGCGCCGTGCATCGGCCCCACGCTTTCCGCGGTCCAGCTGCTTTCCTTTTCCGGCAGTGACGCCAGCGCCGCCAAGGGTGCGCTGCTGACCTTTGTGTACTGCCTGGGGCTGGGGCTGCCGTTCCTGCTTATCGCCATCGGGTTCCGCCGCGGAATGGGTGCCCTGGGCGTCTTCCGCCGGCACCGGCTGGCCCTGCAGCGCTTTGGCGGCGGCATGCTGATTGCCCTCGGACTGCTGATGGTCAGCGGCGTCTGGAATATCTGGATCAACCAGCTCCAAGGTTGGTTGGGTAACGTGTCCCTGCCGATCTGATGCACCAACGAACTTCTGAGAACAGACGAACAATGAGAACACTTTGACCCCGGGACCGGATGACGTGACAGACAAAGCAACAACGCCCCGCCCGTCCAAGCCCCGCCCCGCCAAGGGTGGCCGGGACGACGTCGCGCTGCCCGCCCTGGGGCTGCTCGGCACGCTGCGCTGGGCCTGGAACCAGCTGACCAGCATGAAGACGGCACTGTTCCTGCTGCTGCTGCTCGCCGTCGCCGCCGTGCCGGGTTCCCTGTTCCCGCAGCGCCCCGCCGATCCCGCAGTGGTGACGCAGTACCTCAAGGACAATCCGGAAACCGGACCGTGGCTGGACCGCTTCCAGCTCTTCGACGTGTACTCGTCCGTCTGGTTCTCGGCCATCTACCTGCTGCTGTTTATCTCGTTGATCGGCTGCGTTATTCCCCGGGCCAAGGCGCATTTCAAGGCCATGCGGTCCAAGCCGCCGCGCACGCCGAGCCGGCTTTCCCGGATGCCCGAGTACGGCACGCTGGCCGTTCCGGCGTCGATGTCCCTTGCCCCGGCCGACGCCGTGCGGGACGCCGCGCAGATCCTGCGCCGCCGCGGCTACCGCGTGGATGTCCGGGACGAGGACAGCGACCGGCCGTCCGTCGGTGCCGAGCGCGGGTTCGCCAAGGAACTGGGCAACCTGGTCTTCCACACCAGCCTGATAGGTGTCCTGGCCTGCGTGGCTGTGGGCGGACTGTTCGGCTACAGCGGACAGAAGATCGTGGTGGAGGGTGAGTCCTTCGTCAACACCCTGGTCAGCTACGACACCTTCACCCCGGGATCCAACTTCACCGAAGACCAGTTGAGCCCCTATTCGCTGACGCTGGATGAGTTCGAGATTGAATTCGACCGCGAATCCACGACCCACTACGGCCAGCCCCTGGACTTCACCGCGAATGTGACCGTCAAGGAGGATCCCGAGGCCGAGGCAGAGGAACAGGTCCTGAAGGTCAACTCGCCCCTGACGCTTGGCGGCACCCGGGTGTACCTGGTCGGGAACGGCTACGCCCCGACGGTGACAGTGCGCGACGGCGAAGGCAACGTGGCATTCGAAGGCCCCGTTGTCGCGGTGCCCACCGACGCCATGTACACCTCCCTCGCCGTGGTCAAGGCACCGGATGCCAAGCCGGACCAGCTCGGTTTCGTTGGCTTCTTCCTTCCCACCGCCATGATCGACGAGGCCGGGGTCAGCTACTCCGGCGACCCCGATCCGCTCAATCCCCAGCTGAACCTCAACTCCTACTACGGAGACCTGGGGCTGGACGAAGGAGTTCCCTCGAACGTCTACGTGCTGGAGACCGAGGACCTGACGCCGTTGAACAACCGTGACCTTGATGCCGGCGGCATTGTGCTGGGCGCCAATCAGACCTACGAACTGCCCGATGGCAAGGGCTCGATCACTTTCGACGGCCTCAAGCGGTACGCGGCCCTGGATATCCACTACGATCCGGGAAAGACCGGTGTCCTTGTGTTCGCCGTGCTTTCCCTGTCCGGCCTCGCTGCCTCGCTGTTCCTGGCCCGGCGCCGGGTCTGGGTCCGGGCAGGCCAGCATCCCGACGGCCGGGTAATGGTTGAATACGGGCTCCTGGCCCGGGGTGAAGATCCCCGGCTCACCAGTGAAGCGGCAGCCCTCCGCGGCCTGTTTACCGCGAAGTGGTTGGCGCCGCAGGACACCGAAGGACAGAATGTTGGACGGGTCTCCGTACCCGCAAACGCATCGGCGGACAGCAATGCCGCAGAAGAATCAGGTAAGGACCAGTAATGCCCTCCATCGATTACACCCTCGCTCTTTACAGCGAGCGCTTTATGCTGCTGGCGGCGTTCGCCTACACGGTCGCCTTCCTGGCGTTCACGTGGGACATGGCCAGGAGCAGCAAGACCATCCGCACGGTGGAGAGCAGGCTGGAAAACAAGGCCGGAGTGCGGGAAACCGTTCCCGCCGGTGCCGGTAACGGCTCCGCCCGGGACTGGGACGCCGACGGCAGCCGCGAAGCGCAGACCGCCGACAGCGCCATGGGCTACACCGGCCCGCGCCGCAACGCCGCCCGCGTCGGCGTTGCCCTGACCGTGCTCGCCGCCGCTATCCACGCAGCCGGGGTCGTCACCCGCGGCCTGGCCGCGCACCGCGTCCCCTGGGGCAACATGTACGAGTTCTGCACTACGGGCGCCCTGGTGGTGGCCGTGGTGTTCCTGCTGGTGCTGACCCGCCGGGACCTGCGGTTCCTGGGCACCGTGGTGCTGGGCCTGGTGCTTGTGATGATGATGGCTGCCACCATCGGGTTCCCGACGCCGGTGGCCCACCTGGTTCCGGCGCTCCAGAGCTACTGGCTGATCATCCACGTCTCGGTTGCCGTGATCGCCTCGGCACTGTTCACGCTGACCTTCGCCATGTCCGTGCTGCAGCTGCTGCAGGCGGACCGGGAGACCCGGATCCGCTCCGGTCGCAAGGAGCGGCTGCCGTTCATGCGCATCGTGCCTTCCGCGCAGAGCCTGGAGAACCTGTCCTACCGCATCAACGCCGTGGCGTTCGTGCTGTGGACCTTCACCCTTATGGCCGGTGCCATCTGGGCCGAACAGGCGTGGGGCCGGTACTGGGGCTGGGACACCAAGGAGGTCTGGACGTTCGTGATCTGGGTGGTCTACGCCGGCTACCTGCACGCCCGTGCCACCCGCGGCTGGACCGGAACCCGTTCCGCCTGGCTCTCGATCGTCGGCTACCTCTGCGTGGTCTTCAACTTCACGATCGTCAACATGTTCTTCTCCGGCCTGCACAGCTACTCCGGGGTCTAACTCCCCAGGGCTCTGCCGCCCGAGTACGTCCTCGAGACATGGAAAGACCCGTTCCGGTACTGCCGGAACGGGTCTTTTTATGTGCGGTACCGGGCCGCAGAACGTGTCTTGGGAAGCACTGCAGGAACGCAGCGGGCAGGGGTCAGGAGCCGGGTTTGCCGTCGTCGTTCTGTTTATCCCGGCGTTCTTCCTTGGCCCGCAGCTCGGCCTCATGGGCCCGCAGTTCGGCTTCCTTCTGTGCCTGACGCCGGCGGATCTCGAGGTTGCGCAGGAACTCGGGATCGTCGTCGGGCGCCGATGGGCGCCGGGGCTCACGCGGACCGGGGCCGCCGGAAGGGCGGCCGAACAGGAACCAGAGGACTGCACCCAGGACCGGAATCAGGACAATGGTGAACAGCCAGGACACCTTGGAGATGCTGCGCACCTCGTGTGCCCGGGACATGATGCAGTCGATGGCGGCGTAAATGATCACGGCAGCAACAATGATGACGCCGAACAAGACGAGACGAGGCATACCGACATTGTAGTGGAGGGTACGGTCGGTGGCCCCCGGCGGACGAAAGGAACGCCAAGGCAGCCAAGCGCCTAGAATGAAGACGTGGCTTTCTGGAAATTTACTGCTCTCCGCCTGGGTTTGGTGGCCGTCTTCTTCGTGATCTGCATGCTGCTTCAGCTGGGAGTCCTGCTCTCGGCGCTTGCTGCTGCGGTTCTGGCCTGGTGCGTGACCTACCTCTTTGCCCGCGATATGCGGGACGAAGCGGCCCGCACGGTCCAGCGGCGCTTCACCGAGGAACGCGCCCCCAAGCGCAACCGCGGCGAACTGGATGACTCGGCCGCCGAGGACGCCCTGGTGGCCGAAAACCCCGACGTGCAGATCGACAACGACCGCCGCCGCGACGCCTAGCCTGCCGGCTACGCGCCCGCCGGCTAGGCGGAAGACCTAGGCCAGCAGGCGGGTGAGGACGAGCCCGGCGCCGTACAGCACGCTGAAGCCGAGGTTGATCAGGCCGGTGTGCTTCAGCACCGGGATCAGGCTGGAACCCTTCTTACCGGTGAGCATCAGCCCGCAGGGCAGGATGCACGCCGGAATAAGCAGCAGCACCAGCAGGATCCACGGGTAGCCGCCCGCGATGAAGAGCGGCAGCAGCAGCGCCAGCGCCAGCATCATCACGTAGCTGATCCGTGCCGCCCCGTCGCCCAGCCGCACCGCCAGGGTCCGCTTGCCGGCCACCCGGTCCGTGGGGATGTCGCGGACGTTGTTGGCCATCAGCAGGGCCATGGCGATCAGGCCGGTACCGATGGCGCCCAGCACCGCGGCCGCATTGATCTCCAGCGCCTGCGTGTAGGTGGTGCCCAGCGTGGCCACCAGCCCGAAGAACACAAAGACGAACACGTCGCCCAGGCCGCGGTAGCCGTAGGGGTTCTTCCCGCCGGTGTACCCCCACGCGGCGGCAACGCAGCCAAGGCCCACGAGGATCAGGTACGGGGTGCCGGCCAGGACCACGAGGGCCACTCCGGCCAGCATGGCGGCGGCGAAGCAGCCGAAGGCCGCGTACTTGACCTGTTTGGGGGACGCCAGCCGGGAACCGGTGAGCCGCAGCGGACCCACCCGGTTATCGTCGGTGCCGCGGATTCCGTCGGAATAATCGTTCGCGTAATTCACGCCCACCTGCAGCAGCACGGCAATCAGGGCGGCAAGGACGGCCCGGACGGGGCGGAAATCCCCGAGGTCATAGGCGGCGGCGGATCCGATGATCACAGGCGCGATTGCCATCGGCAGCGTCCTGGGGCGGGCGCCTTCTAACCATTGGGCGGCTGTAGCCACTGTGTTATTCCTTAGTTCTTGAGTTGAGACAGGTGCAGTACGGCGGGTCAGTGCCGTGCAGCGGCCAGCAGCCGCAGCAGGGTCATCCGGTCCGCCTTGCCGTTGGGCAGCAGGGGCAGGGACTCAAGCAGCAGGACCACCTTCGGGACTGCTGCGGCTCCGAGCCTGGAACGGACGGCGTCGCGCACCAGCTCCGGATCCACGCTGCCAACGACGGCGGCGCCCACGACTGAGCCCCACTCGGCGTCGTCCAGGCCCAGTACAAACGCCTGCTCGACGCCGCCAAGCGTCTCCACGGCGCCGGCAACGGCCTGCGCGGAAACCTTGACCCCGCCGCTGACAATGACGTCGTCCAGCCGGCCCGCGACGGTGACCCTGCCGGTGTCGTCCACCACGCCCGTGTCGTCCGTGCGGAACCAGCGGCGTCCGGAGTTGAAGCGGAAACGGTCCTCGGTCAGGTCCGGCCGGCCCATGTACCCGTCCGAAAGGACGTCACCGGCTATCCAGAGGCGCCCCTCCCACCGGATGACGTCGACGCCGGGCAGCGGCACGCCGTCGTAAACACACCCGCCGCAGGTTTCGCTCATGCCGTAGGTGGTGACAATGTTCAGCCCGTAGCCGCGGGCCTTTTCCAACAGGGGAGCGCCGGCCGGTGCGCCGCCGAGCAGGATGGCGTTGAAGCGGCGCAGCACGCGCAGGGTCTCCGGGGCTGGATCCTGCAGCAGGCGGTGGAGCTGGGTGGGGACCAGCGAGGTAAAGCGGTTGCGGTCCGTCATATCCTCTGCGGCCCGGGTGAACACCTCGGCGCTGAAAGGTACGGACAGGTCCATAAAGACCGGCTGCGTCCCGGCATACAGGGAGCGGACCAGAACCTGGATTCCGGCAATGTAGTTGACCGGCAGGGCAGCCAGCCACTGCCCGTCAGCCTTCAGGGCGACGGCGGTGGCCAGGGAGGACGCGGCCAGCGCATCGGTGCTGAGCATGGTCTGCTTCGGCAGCCCGGTCGAGCCGGAGGTGCTGACCACCAGGGCAATGTCGTCATTGGGCAGTTCACCGGTGAAGGTCTGCGCCGGATCGGTGTGCGGCGCCACTGCGGGGCCTTCCCCTGCCAGCGCGTCGGCCAGCGGGGAGAGCAGCATGCCGGCGTCGAAGCCGGGGGTAATCAGGACTGGGAGCAGTTCCAAGGAGGTCCTAGAAGTAGTAGGGGAACGAGGACCAGTCCGGGTCGCGTTTGGCCAGGAATGCCTCCTTGCCCTCCACCGCCTCGTCTGTCATGTAGGCCAGCCGCGTCGCTTCGCCTGCGAAGACCTGCTGCCCGGCCAGGCCGTCGTCGGCCAGGTTGAAGGCGAACTTGAGCATCCGGATGGCCTGCGGCGACTGCCGGGCGATGTCCGCTGCGTATTCCAGGGCAACCTTTTCCAGGTTCTCGTGGTCCACGGCTTCGTTGACGGCTCCCATGGCCACCATGTCCTCGGCGGAGTACTCCCGGGCCAGGAAGAAGATTTCGCGGGCCTTCTTCTGGCCGATCTGCCGGGCCAGCAGCGCCGATCCGTAGCCGGCGTCGAAGCTGCCCACGGTCGCATCGGTCTGCTTGAACTTTCCGTGCTGGCGCGAGGCGAGGGTCAGGTCCGACACCACGTGCAGGCTGTGCCCGCCGCCCGCGGCCCAGCCGTTGACGACGGCGATGACCACCTTGGGCATGGTGCGCATCAGGCGCTGCACTTCCAGGATGTGCAGGCGGCCGGCGCGTGCCGGGTCGATGGTTTCCTTGGTCTCACCCTCGGCATACCGGTAGCCGTCACGGCCGCGGATCCGCTGGTCCCCGCCGGAGCAGAACGAGTGCCCGCCGTCCTTGGGAGAGGGACCGTTGCCGGTGAGCAGCACGGTGGCAACGTCGGGGGTCATCCGCGCGTGGTCCATGGCCCGGTACAGCTCGTCAACGGTGCCGGGACGGAAGGCGTTGCGGACTTCCGGCCGGTTAAACGCAATACGCACCGTGGGCAGGTCACGCACGACGGCGCCGTCGACGTCGCGTTCCACCTGGCGGTGGTACGTCATGTCCTGCAGGTCCTCGAACCCGGAAACAAGACGCCACTGCTGCGGGTCGAAGATATCGGACACCTGTGCTGGAAGTTCTATGCTCACGAATCGAGTTTATCGCCCGGGGCCAAACCGGCCGGACAGCGCCTTGTCGTACGTCCGGAAGCAGAAGCCAACAAGGTTCTCCCGCGGCGGCGCTGACCCGTATCCCGGGACGGGCAGGTGCCTTTCCCCTTGGCCGCCCGGGCCCGGCGGGTAGAGTCGGAGCATGGGTGCAACTGAACTGATTCTGGTCCGCCACGGTGAATCCGCCGGCAATGTGGCCGCTACCCGCGCCGGCCGCGAGGGTGCCGAACGTATTGATCTTCCCTGGCGGGATCCCGATGTTCCGCTCAGCTCCGACGGCGAGCAGCAGGCTGCAGCCCTTGGCCGCTGGTTTGCCGGGCTTCCCGCCGAAGAGCTGCCCGACTCTGTCTGGTGCTCGCCCTACCTGCGCGCCCGGCAGACAGCGGAACTGGCAGGGCTGCCCGGCATCACCGGCGGCATGCGCATCGATGAACGCCTGCGGGACCGGGAACTGGGCATCCTGGACCTGCTGACCTCCGCCGGCGTGGCCGCGCGCTTCCCTGAAGAAGCCGAACGGCGGTCCTGGCTGGGCAAATTCGCCTACCGTCCGCCGGGCGGCGAGTCCTGGGCCGACGTCGCGCTGCGGCTGCGTTCGGTGTTCCGGGATCTCGATGACGAGGAAGACGGCAAACGCGTGGCGGTGGTCTGCCACGACGCCGTGATCCTGCTGATCCGCTACGTCCTGGAACGGATGAGCGAGCAGGAACTGCTGGACACCGCCGCCGCCAACAGCGTGCGGAACGGCTCAGTGACCCGGCTGGTGCGCCCTGCCGGATCCGGGCCCTGGAAGCTGCACACCTTCAACAGCGTGCTCCACCTGCAGGACAGCGGAGCACCGGTAACCGAACATGCAGGAGAAACTGATGACATCCACCCCCGCTGAGCTTGTTACCCCCGCGCTGCTGCGCGGCTGGCGGCTTTCCACCGAGGCCTCCGGCAAGGAGGACCGCGGCACCGTGCTGGTGGTCGGCGGAGCCCGCAGCACTCCGGGGGCGGTGATGCTGACCGGGCTTGCCGGGCTGCGGGTCGGCGCCGGCCGCCTGACCATGGCGTTGGCGGACTCGGCGGCGATCGCCGTCGCCGTGGCCATCCCCGAATCTGGGGTGGTGGGACTGCCCGAGGAAGACGGCGGAATTGACGGCGGCGCGGCAGGAAGGCTGCTCGAAACCGATCTTTCGACGGCGTCAGCGGTGGTGATCGGTCCGGGCCTGGACGACCCCGACCAGGCCGCAGCGCTGTTGCGGTCAGTTGTGCCGCTGCTCGGGGAAAAGACCCAGGTGGTGCTGGATGCCTACGCCCTCGGAGTGCTGCCCGGGCTGCCGGAACTCTACGACACGCTGGCCGGCCGGCTGGTCCTGACCCCGAACGGTGCCGAAATCGTGCGGCTCCTGGACGATGAGGACGCCGACGAGGACTCCCTGGACCTGCCGAAGGCGGCCTTGGAGGTGGCGCGGAAGTATCAGGCGGTGGTCAGCGCGCACAACGTCATTTCCGCTCCCGACGGAAGAAGCTGGGAGGTCCCTGCCGGGAATTCCGGCCTGGGCACTTCGGGTTCCGGAGATGTCCTGGCCGGCGCGGTGGGCGGATTCCTGGCGCGCGGGGCGACGCCGGAACAGGCCGCCTGCTGGGGCACTTACCTGCACGCCGTGAGCGGGGACCGGCTCTCTGCTTCACGGGGTCCGCTCAGCTTCCTGGCACGGGAACTGCTCGAAGCCATGCCTCCGGTGATCGCGGAGCTGAACTAGCACGGGGCCGTATCCTGGCTGGATGCCCCATACGTCCGGGCCGGCCCATATCCTGAGGGTATGACTGCGAACGAATACCGGACCGGACCGGCGGGGCGTCCACCGGCTCAGATACCGTGGCTTTCCTACCGCTTTACCCGGCGTGATGCCGTAGCGGCAGGGTTCTACGCGCTGTTCCTGCTGGTCTTGAGTTTTGCGCCCGGACTCGTGATGCCGGTGCTGGTGATGCTGGTACCGGATCCCGTTGCGGCCGCCTACGTCCTTAACCTGGCTTTTTACGGGGTTGCCGGTCTGCTGGCCTTCCTAGCGGCCCGGCCTTACGTGGTGCGGGAAACGAAGATCCTGGCTACCCGGCCGGTGCTGTCCCTTTCGCTGATCCCTGTCGGCGTCATCGCCATGCTGATTGTCACCATGGTGGCGGTGTTGGTTACCGGGCAGGCTGAAACAGCCGTAAACCAGGAAGCCGTGGAGGGATTCGTCGGGTCTGTTTCGCCCTGGCTGGTGGTGCCGCTGCTGGTGGTGCTGGCGCCCTTTGTCGAGGAGTACATTTTCCGGCACCTGCTGATCGGCAAGCTCAGCCGGTACTGGAATCTCTGGGGCTGCTGCATCCTGTCGGTGTTGCTGTTCGCCTCCATCCACATTGTGGGCAAGGAATCCCTGTCCCTGGCGGTGCTGATGCCCTACCTGGCGATGGGCGCCACCCTCGTGGGCATCTACGTCTGGGCAGGCAACAACTTCATGCTTTCCTACGGTGTGCATGCCGCGAAAAACCTGTTGAGTGTCATCCTCATCTACACCGTGCCGCCGGAGCTGCTGCAGCAGTAGCGGCTGTCTCCGCCAGTGCCCGCCCGCTTCTGTACAGCGGATGCTGGCTGCCGCGTCGGCGTCGCCCGCTTCTGTACAGCTGATGCTGGCCGTGGACCGATCAGGGCGCATCTGCTGTACGGATGGTGAGCCACGGCGTCGTTAGTTGATGCAGAATTCGTTTCCCTCGGGGTCGGCCATGGTGTACCAGGACTGCGGTCCCTGGCTGGCTTCGTAGAGGAAGGTAGCACCCCGCTGTTCCAATGCGGTGCGCGCCTCCTCTTTGTCCATGTCGTCCAGCCTCACGTCGAGGTGAATCCTGTCCTTGACAGTCTGGTCCAGGACGGACTGGAGGATTCCCTGGTCGGTGGGTTCCCGTTCCCACTTGAGGGTTTCGGCCCACCAGTCAGCCTGGGCGAGGGCATGGGCGCAGTCGACACGGATTCGAATGTTTTAGGCCATGGCGCCGAGCGTAGGTTTAGCGCGGTTCTCCGGCACGGGTATTGCAGGTAGTGCGACCGATTCCGGCCGGACGATGCCGGCCGGGCTGGCTCCGCCCCGGAATCCGACGGAACTCCGGGGCGGAGCAGCACACCTACGAGCCGGCCTTTTCGATCCGCTCAGTTTCCGGTGCCCGCACCACGGAGCCGTTGCATGGAACCACCCGCTCCGGCCGGGCCAAGTAGAAAAAAGAGCTCCGGGCCTCGGAATCGAATCCGCCCGGCACCATCAGGGTGGAATAACGCCGGCACCACTGGGGAGTGTCGACGGCGGCCGCAAGCGCAGCGGCGACGGCCCCAACATTGTGGAACCACATCAGGTGCTGGGTTCCCTCGGATACCAGGTAAATGAGGTCCAGCTGCGGATCGGCCGTGACTTCGACGTCCGACCACTGCTCCCAGCCCTCGAGCCGGCGTCGGTGGATCCAATGGATGTTGTGGCCCGGGGCGAAGCCGCTGCAGTTGCTGAGGCCGGATTTGCTGACACTGGAAATGCTCACAGTGGGTTCCTTTTCAGGTTGTCCTTGCCTGCAACGGACGAAGCAGGCCGCTTCGTCATCCGAACCACCCGCCGAACAGTGGGGTTGGTGTGGGGCCAGTCGGAGCTTTTGTGCCCGGGGTACCGGGCGAAGGCCACATCTCGTGAAGCTGAAAACTACTCTAGCGGAGGCCACTGACATTTCGACAGGGGACCGTTTTCGGAGCCCTGGTGTACGTTTGGCGGTTAGAGGGTGGGCAGCGCCGGGCGCGCGGGTGTCGTCGGGCGGCCGGGTGCCGCCGGGCGGACCGGTGTCGTCGGGCGGCCGGGTACCGCCGGGCGGACCGGAACGGCGGCAACGAAAATCCCTGCTCGCAGAGCTCGCAAGGATTATTAAAGCCGCCTAACCCGGCCCGTCCGGCGCCCATGTTGGCACCTCGCCTTCCCGTCCGTGCGAGGGCCTCGGGGGCGGACGACTCCCTCCCCGTCGGAGATGCGCGTAGGCCGGGCCCTGGCAGGGATGCTGCCCGCCGCCGGAGGGCCTGGAGGAAGGTGCGCTGGGAGCTATACCCGCCGCCGGAGGGGCTGGACGAAGGTGCGCTGGGACCTACACCCGCCGCCGGAGGGGCTGGAGGAAGGCGGCTTTAATATTCTCCGCGAGCTCTGCGAGCGGGGAATTTCGTTGCCGCCGTTCCAGCCCCGCAGGGGGCGGACCCCGGCGGACCCGCCGGCCCTTCAGAGGCTGCCCCGGTCCAGGGACGCAACCTACCGCCAGCCGGCTCCCGGAGCCACAAGCTTCACGATGCTCTCCAGCAGATGCGCGTTGTACTCCACGCCCAGCTGGTTCGGTACGGTCACCAGGACGGTGTCGGCTTCCTGGACGGCGGCGTCCGCGGCCAGCTCAGCAGCAATTACATCGGGTTCGCCGATGTAGCTCTTCCCGAACCGGGCCAGGCCGCCGTCGAGGTGGCCGACCTGGTCCCGTCCTTCGGCCTGTGCCCGGAGCCCGAAGTAGTGCCGGTCCTGCCCGGTTACCAGGGGAATGATGCTGCGGCTGACGGACACCCGCGGAGTTCCCTGATGTCCGGCGTCGGCCCAGGCCTTCCGGTACGCCGCGATTTGCTCGGCCTGGAGCTGGTCGAACGGCACCCCGGTGTCCTCGGTCAGGAGGGTGGAGCTCATCAGGTTCATGCCCTGCTCACCGGTCCACTTGGCGGTGGCCCGGGTTCCGGACCCCCACCAGATACGCTCCGGCAGGCCGGGGGAAAGCGGATCAACGGCCATGGCGCCGGTGCTGCCGGTC
The DNA here is from genome assembly GCF_020907405.1 of Arthrobacter sp. zg-Y769. Taxonomy (GTDB): domain Bacteria; phylum Actinomycetota; class Actinomycetes; order Actinomycetales; family Micrococcaceae; genus Arthrobacter_B. Next base: position 95,223 of record NZ_JAJJOE010000004.1, on the reverse strand, counting down.
ATCGCCGGATCAGCCTGTGCCACACCGGCGCCGGCAATGGCTGCCCGGAAGACTTCCGTGTGCTGGCGGGCCATCTCGGCGTCCGAGGAATCGGGTCCCGGAACGTAACCGAAGGACTCATACCCGCGCAGGGCGGGCTCGGGGGATCCCCGGCTGATGCCGAGCTGCAGCCGCCCGGCACTGATCAGATCGGTCGCGGCTGCATCTTCGGCCATCCCGATCGGATTCATATAGCGCATGTCGATCACACCCGTCCCCAGCTCGATCCGGCTGGTGCGGGCAGCCATGGCCGCCAGCAGCGGGAACGGTGCGGAGAACTGCGGGGCGAAATGGTGGACCCGCAGATACGCGCCGTCGACGCCGATCTCCTCCGCCGCGACGGTCAGCTCAACCTGCTGGCGCAGTGCGTCTCCGGCGGAAGGGGTCAGGGACCCGATGGCATTCCGGTAATGTCCGAAGGACAGGAACCCTATTTTCTTCATAGAAACTCCAGCGCCGGAAACGTCGGCAGTATTCCCGCTCACATTCGGGAACCAGCGAAAGGATGCAGGCACAGTGCATATCACCATTGTCCCGGGCTATCAGGGCTCGCCGCCGGAGCAGTGGCAGAGCCGCTGGGAGGCGGAGCTGCCGAACGTCACCCGCATCGAGCCGTCGTCGTGGGATGAACCCGAACTGGAGGACTGGATGGCCGCGCTGGACCGGGCCGCCGGAGCCCGGAACGGGCAGACGGTCCTTGTGGCCCACAGTTTGGGCTGCCTGGCGGCGGCGGAATGGGTGCATCGAAACCCCGACGGCGCCCGCGGAGTGTTCCTGGTCAGCCCGCCGGATCCGTTTGCCGCGTCCTTTCCGGAAGTGGTCGGAACGTTCCGGAATCCGCGGATGCAGGAGCTGCCCGTTCCCGGCCTGCTGATCGCCAGCGAGAGCGATCCGTACTGCGCGCTGCCTGCCGCCCAAAGCATCGCCGCCGCCTGGAAGGTGCCCGTCATTGACGTCGGCGAGCTGGCCCACATCAACGAGGACAGCGGTGTGGGCTACTGGCAGCAGGGCCGCGACCTCCTCACGGCGTTCACCGCAGGGCTGGGGGAACCGGCGGCAATCGGATAAGAATGGGCACATGGACCTTCCAGTGATGCCCCCGGTTGCCCCGATGCTGGCCAAATCGGTCAGCGCCCTGCCCCGCGGGGACTACCTGTACGAACCCAAGTGGGACGGATTCCGCTCCATCATTTACCGGGACTGCGACGACGTCGAGATCGGCTCCCGGAACGAGAAGCCGATGACGCGGTACTTCCCCGAACTCGTCGAGGCCCTTCGGCAGAACCTGCCCGAGCGGTGTGTGCTGGACGGGGAAATCGTTATGGTGGCTCCGGACGGCAAGCGGCTGGACTTCGAACTGCTCCAGCAGCGCATCCATCCCGCGGCAAGCCGGGTGAAGCTCCTCGCGGAAGAAAGCCCGGCCCGGTTCGTGGCCTTCGACCTGTTGGCACTGGGCGACGTCGACTACCGGGGGCGCCCGTTCTCCGAACGCCGGGAGGCCCTGGTGCAGGCGCTGAAAACGGCGCAGGCACCCGTGTCCGTCACCGCCGCCACCGACGATGCAGACCTGGCGCAGGACTGGTTCGGACGCTTTGAGGGCGCCGGCCTGGACGGCATCGTGGCCAAACCCCTGGCCGGTCCGTACGCACCTAACAAGCGCACCATGGCCAAGCTCAAGCATGAACGCACCGCCGACTGCGTGCTCGCCGGGTACCGGGTCCATAAGGCCGGTCCGGAGCTGATCGGATCCCTGCTGCTGGGCCTATACAACGCCGACGGCGTGCTGGTGAACGTGGGCGCGGCAAGTTCCTTTTCCATGGACCGCCGCCGGGAACTGTTCGAAGAACTCCAGCCGCTGGTCGCCGTCGGGGACGGACACCCCTGGGCCGAGGGGGAGCAGGAGAAGGGCACCCGCACCCCGCGCAACTCCGAAGGCAGCCGCTGGAGCGGTAAAAAGGACTTTTCCTTTGTGCCGCTGCGCCCTGAACGGGTGGTGGAGGTGCGTTATGACCATATGGAAGGGGAGCGGTTCCGCCACGTGGCCCAGTTTTCCCGCTGGCGGCAGGACCGCATCCCCGAATCCTGCACCTATGACCAGCTCGAGGAACCGGTGAAATTCGACCTGGCGAAGGTGCTGAACGGCGCCTCCTGACCAGGTGGATTCCGGCGGGCAGCTGGTGCGCATGTGTGGCTGGCCGGTACGGATATCCGCTCCGGGGGTAGACCGGAGCGGGCGGGTCGCGGCTACCGTTTAAGACCAGCCCCAGCCAACAGCAGGCCGCGATACCTTCCGCCTGGTCTGCCAGCCCACCGGAAAAGCCGATGCTCCAGGATACAGACCTCGAAAACCTCCGCAGCGTTGTCCACGGCCCGCTGAGCCGCCCCGGAAACCCCGGGTACGCCGCCGATACAGCCGGTTTCAACCCCTCCGCAGTCCCGCGCCCCGATGCCGTACTTGGTGCAGCCGGCGTCGACGACGTGCAGAACGCCGTGCGCTGGGCAGCTGAGCGGAATATTCCACTGGGGATCCAGGCGACGGGTCACGGTGCTGCCGCCGTAATGGACGAGGGTCTGCTGATCAACACGTCCCGGCTGCAGGACCTCGCGGTGGACCCCGACGCCGGCACGGCCACCGTGGGTGCCGGCGTCCGCTGGCGCTCGGTGCTGGGGGAGACCGTGCTGCTCGGGCTTACGGGGCCGCATGGCTCCTCCGGAACCGTAGGGGTGGTTGGCTACGCGTCCGGCGGAGGGCTGCCGCTGATGGGCCGGGCCCTGGGATTTGCCAGTGACCATGTGCAGGGCATTGAGGTTGTCACTCCCGACGGCAGGCTGAGGCAGCTCGAAGCCGGCGGCAGCGAAGATGCCGAACTGTTCGCGGCGCTGCGCGGAGGGAAGGGCAATTTCGGCGTCATCACGTCAATGACCCTCGGACTGACTCCGTTCCGCGAGTTCTACGGCGGCGGGATCATGTATCCCGAGGATGCCGGCCCTGAGGTGCTTGCTGCGTTCCGCGCCTGGACCACCCAGCTGCCGAGTGACGCCTCGGCGTCCCTGGCCTTCCTGCACCTTCCGGATGTTCCGTTCCTGCCTGAGGAACTGCGTGGCACCGCACCGGTGCACCTGCGGTTCGGGCTGTTCGGCAGCCGGGAGGAGGGCGACACGCTGCTGGAGCCCATGCGGCGGATCTCCACGCCCATCATGGATACGGCGGGGCCGATGGACTACGGCGCAATAGACAGCATCCACATGGATCCGGAGGACCCGGTGCCCAGCCTCGACCGGGGGTGCCTGCTGGGCGCGTTGCCTGACGAACTGACCGATGCATTGACGGGCCAGGTCGGGCCCGGATCGAATACTCCCTTGATGATGACGGAAATCCGGCTGATGGGCGGGGCCCTGGCCATGGACCCTCCGGTTGAGGATGCGGTGTCCGGTCGGGATGCAGCGTTCAACCTGTACGCGCTGGGACTGAATGTCCCGCCGGTTGCGGACGCCACCGCGGCCGCGCTGGACCGGCTCGACGACGCCGTCGGGCCCTACACGGCAGGCGCGCTGATCAATCTCCGCGGGCATATCCGTACGGAGGCCGATGCCCGGCCGGCCTGGGATCCGGAGGTGCTCCGGCGGCTGCAGGCCGCCAAAGCCGCCTACGATCCGCAGAACCTCTTCCGGTTCGGGCCCCCGGTTCCGCTGCCGGTGCCGTAAGGACTGGCGCCGGAGCTACCGGCGCCTGACCGGTGCCTGACCGGCGCCGCCCGGAGGGTGGTCGGGAGGGAGACCTACCGGTGCCCGCCGCGGCAGCCGACCCCGAAGGCGCTGCCCGCGTCTTCAAGGATGGCCGCGGTGTAACCCTCGCGGTAGCCCGTCTCGGTGGGGTGCAGGTCCAACGGGCCGCCCTCGAAGATGATCCAGGAATCGGCGGAACCGACACCGTGCCCGGCGAACTCGTCCACGACATCCACGAACACCCCGCTGTCCGGAACCTGACCGGCGATGACCGCGTTCAAGGCGTCGGTTCCCTCGTTCAGGAGGGTCTGCGCCTCGGTGCTGATCGGTCCGGGGGTTCCGGCTTCAAACAGGTACGGATACCCGGTCACCACCAGGGTCGCCCTCGGAGCCAGTCCCGTGATCCGGGCAAATTCAGCTGCCAGCTGCGGTGCCAGGACGGTCTGTGCATAGGTGACAGCGGAGTCGATGGCCGGGGTACAGGTGGCCGGCAGCTGCGGCCCGGCACAGGCGAGTATCACGGAAGCGAACCGGAGGTCATCGCCGCCGATGGTCACCGTGACGGTGTCCGTTCTTCGATTCAGCAGACCCCGGGCAGCGGCGTCGTCGATCTGCTCGGGAAGGTCCACCGGAGCGTCGAGCGGGGTGGTGAGGGCAGTGGCGCCCGAACAGGTGACATTACCGTCCAGCTCCACCCGGTCCAGGGCGTCCAGAAGCGCGGGGTAGCCCTGCGCGGTGCGGCGGCACGCATCCAGCTCGGGTCCGCCGCCGACGCCGGAGGCATACGAGTCGCCGAACGCGACGTAGTCGACACTGCGGTTCCCCTGACCGTGCCCCCGCCAGCCCCCATTCCCGCCGTGTTTGCCGCCGTGTTCGTGGCCGCCGCGGTGTTCAAGGGAATGCCCGCCGCGGGAATCGGATCCGGAGGTGCCGCCGGCGCTGGCCGGGACAGCACCTCCGGCCAGAAGGGCAGCGGTAGTTAAGGACAGGACAGCCAGACGGCGGAGAGACAGCGGTTTGGGGCTCATCATCGTGCTCCTTTATGGCTGGTACAACATTGCCCAGGGGCAAGAGTCTGTCGCAGCGGATTTTCCGCGGCAACCGCAGACCCCGGCATTGGGTGCGCGGGCAGGCTTTCCGCCGCAGCGGGCACCAACGGGTGTGTTCCAACTCGCTTTCGGCTACGCTGGCGATATACCGACCGTATGGTCAGTAATCCTGCGGGTAAGGACGCGTGCAGGAGGACGGCTGCGGTTTCTCCCCGTTTCGAAAGGCACCGAAATGACGGCAACCGCCATCGACGTCGAAACCGTTCCCAGCTATGTCCGGGATGGCTGGTGGACACCGGATCCCGCCGGCACCCGCGGCACCGAGGTGCATGACGCCAGCACCGGTGAGCTGCTGGCCCTGGTCAGCAGCGAAGGCCTGGACACCGCCGCCGCCGTCGAACACGCCAGAACCGTGGGCCAGGCCGAGCTGGGGAAGTCCACCTTCCATCAGCGGGCCCTTATGCTCAAGGAACTCGCGATGCAGCTCAACGCGCAGCGCGAGGAGCTGTACGCCGTCTCCACCCGCAGCGGATCCACCCGGACGGATTCACTGGTGGACATTGACGGCGGGATCGGCGTCCTGTTCGCCTACGGTTCCAAGGGGCGCCGGGAGCTGCCGAACTCCACCGTGATCATTGACGGTGCCGTGGAACAGCTGGCCAAGGACGGGTCCTTCCTCGGCGAGCACATCTACACGAGGATCCCCGGCGTCGCCGTGCAGATCAACGCCTTCAACTTTCCGGTCTGGGGCATGCTGGAAAAACTGGCTCCGGCGTTCCTTGCCGGAGTGCCCAGCATCGTCAAGCCGGCCACCCCCACGGGGTACATTGCGGCAGCGGCCGTACGCATGATCGTGGACTCCGGCATCCTTCCCGCCGGATCCCTCCAGCTGATTTCCGGCTCCGCCCGGGACCTGCCGGACCACCTCGATTACCGGGACATGGTTTCCTTCACCGGCTCGGCTGCCACCGCGGAGCGCCTGCGTGCCCATCCGCAGATCGCCGTCGGAGGTGTCCGGTTCACGGCGGAAACGGATTCCCTGAATGCCGCCATCCTGGGCCCCGACGCCGTTGCCGGCACCCCCGAGTTTGATGCCTTCATCCGGTCCCTGGTCACCGAGATCACCGCCAAGGCAGGGCAGAAGTGCACCGCCATCCGCCGTGCCATTGTTCCGGCCGGACGGGTGGACGAGGTGGTTGCCGCCGCAGCCGAGCGCATCCGCGGGCGAGTGGTCCTGGGCAATCCGAGGGCCGGGAACGTAACCATGGGCGCCCTGGCCTCCCGGGAACAGCTCGACGGCGTCCGGGAGGCGGTGCGGCAGATGCTGGCGGCCGGCGCCCAGCTGGCACTGGGATCGCTGGAGGCCCCCGACGTCGTACTGGCCGACGGGCACATCGGAACCGCACCGGAGGGTGCCTTTATGGAACCGGTGCTGCTGACGTGGCCGGACAGCGGCGCCGACGCGCTGCACAGCATCGAAGCGTTCGGGCCGGTGGCCTCGGTGGTCGGCTATACCGACGTTGCCGACGCCATCCGGCTGGCCGCCCGGGGCGGAGGCTCACTGGTGGCCACGGTCTGCACCAATGACCCGGAGGTTGCCCGGGAGCTGCTCACCGGCATCGCCGGACACCACGGGCGGGTATTGTTCCTGAACCGCGAAGACGCGCGGAGTTCCACGGGGCACGGCTCACCGGTACCGCACCTGGTGCACGGCGGACCGGGCCGCGCTGGCGGCGGCGAGGAGCTGGGCGGCATCCGTGCCGTCCGGCACTACATGCAGCGCACCGCGGTTCAGGGCTCGCCCAACATGCTCACCAGCATCACCGGAATCTGGCACCAGGGTGCGGACCGCCGGTTCGACGCCGGCCATCCGTTCCGTAAGGCGTTGAGCGAGCTGCGGGTGGGTGACGCCGTGCGGTCCGACCTGCGGGAAGTTGCGCTCGAGGACATTGCCGCCTTTGCGGAGACCACGGGGGACACGTTCTACGCCCATACGGACGCTGCAGCGGCGGAGGCCAATCCGTTCTTCCCGGGCATCGTGGCGCACGGTTACCTGCTGCTGTCCTGGGGAGCCGGCCTGTTTGTGGATCCGGCACCGGGGCCGGTACTGGCCAATTACGGGCTGGAGAACCTGCGGTTCCTGACACCGGTTGCTGCGGGGGATTCCATCCGGGTCACGCTGACGGCCAAGAAAATCACGCCTCGTGAAACGGACGAGTACGGCGAGGTGGCCTGGGATGCCGTGCTCACCAACCAGGACGACGAACTGGTGGCCACCTACGATGTGCTGACCCTGGTGGAAAAGTAGGTCCCCCGATGTGGCCGGGCTAGGTACTGCGCCTGCGGTACGTCCGCATCTTGGTCCGCGCTCCGCAGATTTCCATGGCGCACCAGGTTCCGCCCCGGTTGCGGGACGCATCGAAAAAGACCCAGCGGCAGACGTCCCGCCGGCAGGCCTTCAAGCGGGAGAGCTGGGACGGGTCGGCGCTGACGAGGACGGCGCCGATCCGGGCAAGGGCCGTGCGGACCGGCGGCTGTGTCGCCGGTTCAACGCGCGGCGCGCCGCCGGAGACCGCCACCCGTACGGGGAGTTGGCCCAGTGCGCGGTCCAGACGGTGCAGGCCGTCGGCGGTGTCGGCGGCCGGGATGCCATGGCTGCGCTCGCCGTCGTCATTCGTGTCACCGTGGTCGCCGTGCGCGCCGTCGTGGTGCGTGAGGAAGAGGGACCGCAGCCCCTCCCGGAGATCGAGCGCCAGCATCAGGTCCTCGGCTGTGGCCCGGGCGCCCTTCTCGACCAGCCCGTAACCGGCAAGCCAGGCCGCGAGATCGCCGGGCTTGCCCAGGGCGTCCGTCCCGCCTTCCCGGTCCGCCGTATTCACGAACAGCTGGGCAAGCCGCAGGGGTGCAGGTGCCGGTGCACGTCCGCCGGGCTCGGGGTATCCGCCGTCGAAGGGGACCGAGTCAGTGTTACCGCTCACTGTGCTTTACCGGTAACGTGTGCCGGAGCAGCGGACAAACCGACGGGGGACCCATTGATGCACGCGTCAGCACGGCTGAGGATGGGTCGTCGTCTCGGCGGCCTCGTGCGGTTCCACGCCGCAGCGGGTCTGCGTATCCGGTACATGCCTTCATTATTGCCCGTCACGCCCCCAGGTGCCGTGCAGCCGACGGCGGCGGCATGAAGGACCCAAGCTGGGTGCTGCTGCGGACGAACCGCAGCTTCCGCCGCTACTGGCTGGGGCAGACCGCTGCCGGCGCGGGGGCACAGGTCACCGGCATCGCGGTCCCGCTGGTGACTGCAATCGCGCTCGACGCCGGCCCGGCTGCGGTCAGCCTTGTCGCCGCGGCGGGCACCCTGCCGTACCTGTTGTTCTCCCTGGTGGCCGGGCACCTCCTGCAGGGACGGGACCAGCGGCGCTCGATGGTCGCGGCCGATATTGCGCAAGTTGTGATCCTGGCGCAGATTCCCCTCGCCTGGGCCGGAGGATGGCTCAGCGTTCCGCTGCTCGCGGCAATCACTTTCCTCAGCGGCTGCTGCGCGCTCGTTTTCGGGTTAGCCGCCTTCGCCTACGTACCGGCACTCGTGGAGGACAAGGACCTTGCACCCGCCAACCGGGCGGTGCAGGCCACGAGGACCGTCACCGAGATCAGCGGCCCGGGCCTGGCAGGGCTGCTGGTCTCGGCGGCGGGTGCTCCCGGTGCACTGATCGCCACCATCGCGGGCCATCTGGCGTCAGCGGCCGGTGTGGCCTCCAGCCGCCCGCGGTCCCGGACTGCAGGTGCGGGCTCGACGACGGCGGTCCCCGTCCCCGAGCCCGGCCAGGCTCCGGGAGCTGCCTCAGCCCAGGAGAAGCGGCCCACGCTCCTCACCGGACTGAGGATCCTGTTCGGTGACCGCCATCTGCGCGCACTGACGGTCCATGCTGCCACCTACAACGCAGCCGAACAGGTCCTGATCCTGAACCTGATTCTCTGGGCGGTGCAGCAGCAGGATGTCGGTGTTGGGGCCTACGGCCTGGCGCTGGCCGCAGCCGGTGTCGGCGGTCTGCTCGGCACCCTGACTGCACTCCGCCTAGCCGACATGGCGGGGCTCGGACGAGCCTTCGCCATTTCGCTGGTGCTTTCCTGCGGGGTTCCGCTGCTGCTGCCGGTCTGGCCGGCCACCGGGTGGACCCTGGCAGCTGTCATTGCTGCGGTCATGCTGCTGCGGGGTATCGGCGAGGGCAACGCCAACATCTACTCGCTGACGATGCGCCAGCAGCTCATTCCACGGGATGAGCTCACGCGGTCGGCAGGAGCCTATACCCAGGTGATGTACGGCTCCATTCCACTGGGTGCCCTTCTTGCCGGCGTCGTCGGCGAAACGATGGGGGTCCGCGCCGGCGTCCTGATCGGCGCCGTGGGGCTGGTGCTCTCTGCCGTACCAATGCTCACGCCCGCATTCCTTCGGCTCCGCACCATCCCTGTCCCGGCCGCCGCTTAACCTCCCGGCCTGCGGGGGCCGGGGATAGGGTCAGGTGACACGGAGCCAGGCGTCGCCCATTTGTGCCCGCCGCCAAATCTGCCGATCCCCTTCGACCTCACGGACGCGGTCAGTCAGCCACAAGGTGCTGTCCGGGTCCCAGCCGGCAATCACTGAGGCGGTGCCGGCGTCGACGGGGAGGGCGTGCCCTGCACTGCTGAGGTAGCCCTGGACCGTCAGGTGCACGGCGTCCCATTGTCCTGCTGCGCGTTCCCAGTCGGGGATCACCCAGCGGCCGGCGCGTCCCGTGGTGCGAAACCAGTCATGTCTGCGGGAGGCGGTGACCTCCAACGGGTAGGTACGGCACAGCGTCATCCAGTCCTCGGGGGAGCGGATGTGGAGGATCCTGCCGGTGCCGCTGACCGGAATGGCGGTCGCTTCTTCCACATCACTCGAGTCCTCGACGAGGCTCAATCCGGCGGGAATCTGCCCGACGGTGCGGACCAGCCCGAGCGGGATGGACCACCAGCTTCCGCTGAAAGGTGCCCGCGGATCCTGCGGCCGGTCCTTGGCGGCCAGCGCTTCCTCGGTACGGACAGCTGTGCCCCACTTCTGCAGGGTGCCTTGGGGATCCAGGGGCAGGGGTGCCGGGTCCTCCGCCGGCCGCCAGTCGATGGCCCACTGTTCCGGCGGGCCGGGCCGGCTCCACCACTGTGCCGCCGGTGCGCCCAGTGCACCTTCAGCCACGTGGTGAAGGACGTTGCGGATGACCGGGAGTGCGGCCAGCGCATCCTCCCCGTCGGGTTCCTGCCAGTACCGTGCCGCGTCGACGGACCGTTGGAGGGCCGCCTGGATCTGTTCGCCATCCAGGCGGCGGAGATCCAGGGACAGAATCCCGGCTGCGAGGTGGTCGGGCGAGGGCAGACCACCGGGGCCGGCGGAGCCGAACAATACCGTTGAAGTTCCTTTCCCCGGGTCGAGTTCGTAGCCCAGCCAGAACACCGCCGAGCGGATATCCGGATCCAGCTCGGCCGCAAGTTCAAGGCACAGGCGCCGTCCGCGCGGTCCCTCAAGGAGCTGTTCTGCCGGCGACATCATGGGCTCATCCTTGCACGCCGCACCGGCTCAGCAGTTGCTGCGCCGGATGGCCCAGTCGCAGATCAAAGCCGGTGTGATGGAGTCAGTGGCGCTGCGGGGGACACGGGCTCAGGAGCGGCGGGTATGCAGCCCGTCAAACACCATGGTGACGATGTTGTCCGCGAGCTTCTGCGCCGGCAGCGGCCCGCCGGGTTTGTACCACTCCACAATCGAGTTGATGGTGCCGAACAGCAGCCGGGTGGTGGTGCGCGGATCGATGTCGCTGCGTACCGATCCCTCGCTGCGGGCCGCCTCCACGAGCCCGGCCACCCGGTGGTCAAACTCCCGGCGGCGGGCCAGGGCACTGCGTTCAATCTCCGTGTTGCCGCGCAGGCGCAGCAGCAGCGTCACGAACGGCAGCCGCTCCGTCAGCACCTCGATGGTTCCGCGCAGGACAAATTCGAGCCGGGCATCCGCAGCGCCGGACGAGGCCCGGGGATCATCGAGAACCGCCTCCAGCCCGTCCAGTGCGTGGTCCAGGGCCAGCCGGAGCAGATCGCCCTTGGACGTTACATGGTGGTAGATCGCGGACTTCGTAATGCCCAGGTTTTCGGCCAGGATCCCCATCGAGGTGGCTTCGTAGCCGTGCCGGTTGAAAACGTCGACGGCCACGTTCAGCACCGTCTGCTGGTCATATCCCGGACGGCCGCGGCGCGGGCCGGAGACAGGGTCGCCGGCGGCCGTAGGATCAACGGCGGCCGCGGGCCCGGCGGATCCGGCGTCAACGGCGGACTCGGCATCAGCGGCGGGAACGGGAGCAGGATCGGCAGGCGACCCGGAAGAGACAGCAGGCATGGCGCCATTTTCCCACGTCAACGGGGGGTTCACCGCGGCGGGAAGGCGTCGGTGTTCCGCCGCAGGTCGTAGATCCGGCGGAGCTTGCCGCTGGAGCGTGCCAGCGTTCCGGGATCGACTACCTCTACGGCGCAGGAGGAACCGATGTGGCTCTTGATCTGGGCCGACAGTTCCAACGCAGCCGCCGCCGAGTCCGGCGTCGAGGTGTCCTCCCGCCGCTCGATCCGTACCGTGAGTTCGTCCAGGCGTTCCGGACGGCTGATTTCGAGCTGGAAATGAGGGCTCAGGGCCGGGATGCGCAGGGCGATTTCTTCGATCTGGGTTGGGAAAAGGTTCACTCCGCGCAGAATGATCATGTCGTCGCTGCGGCCGGTGATGCGTCCCATCCTGCGCATGGACGGCCGGGCGGTTCCGGGCAGCAGGCGGGTGAGGTCATGCGTCCGGTAGCGGATGATCGGCAGGGCCTCCTTGGTCAGGGAAGTGAAGACCAGTTCGCCGGGTTCGCCGTCGCCCAGGACCCGGGTGTCATCAAACGGGTCGATGATTTCGGGCCGGAAGTGGTCCTCCCAGATATGTGCTCCGTCCTTGCTTTCCACGCATTCACCGGCCACGCCCGGACCCATGACCTCCGAGAGACCGTAGATGTCGCAGGCGTCCAGATCCATCAGTGTTTCGAGTTCGTGCCGCATTTCCTCGGTCCACGGCTCGGCCCCGAGGACGGCGTTTTTCAGCGAGGTGGAACGCGGATCAATGCCCGCCGCGGTCATGGCGTCCGCGATGGCCAGCAGGTAGGTGGGCGTGCAGAGGATGGTGTCCGGCTCGAAGTCCACGATGAGCTGGACCTGCCGCTCCGTCTGCCCGCCGGACATCGGGATTACCGTGCAGCCGAGTTTCTCCGCGCCGAAATGCGCTCCCAGCCCACCGGTGAAGAGCCCGTAGCCGTAGGCGTTGTGCACCTTGAAGCCCGGCCGCACACCCGAGGCACGCAGCGAACGGGCCACCAACGACGCCCAATGCTCCAGGTCCCCGGCGGTGTAGCCGACGACGGTGGGCCGCCCGGTGGTCCCGGAGGAGGCATGGATGCGGGCCACCTGCTGCTGCGGAACGGCGAACATGCCAAACGGATAGGTCGAGCGCAGGTCCTCCTTCGTGGTGTAGGGGAACCGGGCCAGATCGGCCGGTTCCCGAAGGTCGGAAGGATGCACGCCGGCGTCGTCAAACTTGCTCCGGTACAGGGGCACCCGTTCGTAGGCATAGGCGAGGGTCTGCTTCAGGCGCGTCAGCTGCAGCGCCTCCAGCTCGTCCCTGCCCATGCGTTCCTCCCGGTCCCAGGTGGAAGGGTCGGCGGCGGTGGACTTGATCGGAGCAGCGGTGGCTTTCATGCGCGGCTTTCTGTCGGGTTCTCAGACGGTGTCCGGGCGGGGTTGCGGATGGTGCGCGAACGTCCGCGGAAGAGGGCGACGACGGCGGCGGTGCCGTCGGGGCGTTCGGACCGCACCTCAATGTCGTAGACCCCGCTGCGGCCGTTGCCGCCGCGGTGCTCGGCGGAAGCGGTCAGCAGGTCGCCGGCCATGGCCGGAGCCAGGAAGGTGATGTCGGCACCGGCGGCGACCGTGAGGGTTTCCCTGTCCCGGGCCGGTCCGCTGCCCTCCGGATTGCAGGCCAGGGCGAAGGCGGTGTCGGCAAACGCGAAGACCATTCCGCCGTGGCCGATGCCGAAGCCGTTGACCATCTCCGGGCGGAGACGCATCGAAATACGCGCCATCCCCGGGCTGACCGCCAGGACCTCGATGCCCAGCCAGGCCGAGGCGGCGTCGTCAACCAGGATGGGATGGGCAGGGGCCGTGCCCTGGGTGACGTCGGGGTCAGCCATGGGACCTCTTTTCTTTACCGAATGTTCATTAGGTAATCCCGCCGTCGTCCGGCTGTCAAGGAACAGGCCCGCTGCGCTGCGGGCTCCGGCGGCGGATTGAACTTACCGGCTGGCCGGGAGTGGCCGGAGGCCATGGCGTAACCTAGTGAGGTGACTCTCTCCGCGGCCACAGCCGTCTCTGGTCCTGTCCGGCCTCCAACATCTTCCCTCTTGCCCGAGTGGCTGGACCCGCAGGTGTTCCTTGCCGATCCCGCCCTCGCACCGTGGGTGGTCCTGATGGTCTGCGGCATTGTGTTCGCCGAAACCGGATTGCTTATCGGCTTCTTCCTGCCGGGGGATTCCCTGCTGTTCACCGCCGGGCTCCTGGTGGCCACGGGAACCATCGACATTAATGTGTGGCTGCTCGGGATCCTGGTCTTCATTAGCGCCTTCGTGGGCGACCAGACCGGCTATTACATCGGCAAAAAGGCAGGCCCCGCCGTTTTCAACCGGCCCGACAGCAGGCTCTTCAAACGGGAAAACGTGAAGCGCGCCCAGGTGTTCTTCGATCGCCACGGCGGCAAGGCCGTAATCCTGGCGCGGTTCGTTCCCGTGGTGCGTACCTTCACCCCGGTGGTGGCCGGCGTTGCAGAGATGAACTACAAGGCATTCGTTTCGTTCAATGCCCTGGGTGCCTTCCTCTGGGGCGTCGGGGTGACCCTGCTGGGCTATGTGCTCGGCGACCGGGTGCCCTTTGTCCGGGAAAACCTGGACCTGATCTTCGTGGCCGTGGTGGTGCTGTCCGTGATTCCGATTGTCATCGAGGTTGTCCGCCAGTCCCACAAGGCCGTAGCCAAAGACGACTCCGACGACGAAGACGGCTCCGCGGACGGCGCTGCTGAAGCGGCTGCCCCCGCAGCCGATGCCGGACCTGTCCGCAGCGCGGATGCCGGACGCCCTGCCGACGGTGTTGAGGGTGCAGGCCGCCGCACCGCTCCTGCCGACGGGCGCCGTCTTGTCACGCCGAAGCCGAAAGCCGAAGGCGCGGCCGAATAGTCCTCTCCGCCCGGCGGATTCCGCCAAAGAACTCCCCGTAAAAAACGGGCAGGTCCGGACCCCCGAAAGGGTCCGGACCTGCCCGCGTTAAGCTCCTAGGCTGCGTCCTCCCGGCTGGCAGCCGGAAGCAGTTCCCGGGCACCGAGGGCGGACAGGATGAAGGCGAAGTCCCAGGCCCGGTCCTTCCACGCCTCGTACCGGCCCGAGGCGCCTCCGTGGCCGCCGTCCATTTCGATCTTCAGCACAATCGGCTCGCTGCCGGTGGTGGTTTCACGTAGCTGCGCGACCCATTTGGCCGGTTCGACGTAGAGCACACGGGTGTCATTGAAGCTGGTGACCGCGGCAATCTGCGGGTAGTCCACGGCCCGGATGTTCTCGTACGGGCTGTATTCCTTCATGTACCGGTAAACCTCCGGATCGGTGATGGGGTTGCCCCATTCCTCCCATTCCAGGGCCGAGAGCGGCAGGTCCGGATCCAGGATGGTGGTCAGCGCATCCACGAAGGGCACCTGCGCCACAATGGCCCGGTACTTTTCCGGGGCCAGGTTGGCGACGGCGCCCATCAGCAGTCCGCCGGCGGAGCCGCCCATGGCCGCGATCCGCTCCGGATCCACCCAGCCGGAGGAAGCAACCCAGTCCGTGGCATCCACGAAGTCGGTGAAGGTGTTTTTCTTGTTCAGCTTCTTGCCGTCGTCGTACCAGGCGCGGCCCATCTCGCCGCCGCCGCGGATGTGCGCCACCACGTAGACCACGCCGCGGTCCAGCAGGGAGAGCCGGGCAATGTTGAACGCCGGATCCATGCTCAGTTCGTAGCTGCCGTAGGCGTAGACCAGGGCAGGATTGCTGCCGTCCTTCTGCAGGTCCGCCCGGCGGATGACCGAGAGCGGAATGCGGGTGCCGTCCGCCGCCGTCGCCCATTCCCGTTCCGCCACGTACTCCTCGGAACGGTAACCGCCCTTGACCGGGGTTTCCTTCCGCAGTTCCAATTCGCCGGTGGCCAGCACATAGTCGTAGACACGCGGCGGGGTGAGGTAGGAGGTGTAGCTGAGCCGGATGATCGGGGAATCGAACTCGGCGTTGGCCAGATTGGCCGTGTAGAGCTCTTCGTCGAAGGCCGGTTCCACGGGTGCGCCCTGCGCCGGGGTGCCGAGGCCTTCCACGGGAAGGATCTGCACCCGCTCGGTGGTGTCCTTGCGGACCGACACGAGAACGTGGGTGCGGGTCACGGCGGCACCGTTGACACGCACGGTGTCGTCGTGGGCAATAACGGTCTGCCAGTGCTGATCCGCCAGCGGCTTGGAGAATTCCTCTTCGGCGACGAGCGAGAGCATGGAGTTCAAGGCGTTCCGGTTGTGGGTCACCAGGTATTGGCGTGTTCCGTCGAGGGTCAGTGGCTCGGCTTCGTAGAGAATGCGTTCGCTGCGCGGAATCAGGGTGCGCACGGTGTCGCTGGGGTCATCGAAGTCCAGGACGCGGTATTCGCTGTATTCGGAGCTGCTGATGCCGATCAGCAGCTGCCGGCGGTCCGCGGAGAGGTCGAAGCCCGTCCACATGGCGATGTCGTCTTCCTGGTAGATAACGACGTCGTCCTCCACCGGAGTGCCGAGCGTGTGGGCCTTGACCTGGTACGGGCGCCAGGAATCGTCCACGACGGTGTAGAAGACCCGCGTGCCGTCAGGGGAGAAGGCCAGCGAGTAGAAGACGTTGGAAATGACATCCGGCAGCAGTTCCCCGGTGCGCAGGTCCTTGATCCGCAGGGTGAAGCGCTCGTCTCCGGCGTTGTCCTCGGAGTAGGCCAGCAGGTTTCCGTCTTCGGTGACCGCCAGTCCGCCGAGCGAGAAGAAGGGCTTGCCTTCGGCCTCCGCGTTGCCGTCCACCAGGATCTGTTCGCCCGGAACGGGGACTCCGGGGACCACGGCGGGCGGCGTCCAATCGGCGTCGAGGTTTCCGGTGTCCTGGGCGGCCGTGCGGCAGTGGATGGCGTACTGCTTGCCTTCCTCGGTGCGGGTGTAATACCACCAGCCCTTTTTGCGTGCCGGAACGGACAGGTCCGTTTCCTCGGTGCGGTTCTTGATTTCGTTGAAGATCTGCCCGCGCAGCTCTTCCTGATCTGCGGTCATTGCTGCCGAGTAGGCGTTCTCCGCCTTGAGGTGTTCCACCACCTCCGGGTTTTCCTTTTCCCGGAGCCACTCATAGTTGTCAATGAACGTGTCACCGTGGCGGGTACGTTCGGTGGGGACCTTCTTGGCAACCGGGGGCTGGGGAGTAGTCATGATTCGAATATATCCATCCCGGCGGCGGCGTCGAAGGACCTCGCTGGCGTTATGCTCGCGGCTTAGCCCGGCCCGCTAATCTCCCAGCAGCAGCCAGGCACAGAATGCTGCCGCGGCGAGGAAGAGCGCCCAGTTCACCGCCACCACCAGCAGCGTCGAGGCGAAGGGGCGGGCCGCCGCCTCGCGGCGGGGAAGCAGGACCGGCTCGGGCACGGGGCCTTTGCGGAACTGTCCCCACAGGCTGGTGGCCAGCAGGACCGCCCCTCCGCCCAGTGCCAGGGGCAGTGCGGGCACGGAGAACAGGACCAGCTGCGATGCAAACAGGAACAGTGCGGCTTCCACCAGCAGGCAAAGAGTCAGCAGGGCGGCCGGCCTCCGCAGGGATGCCCGTGCGGGATTCGCTGCGTAGAGCGGACTGATTCCGGCCACCACGAGGGTGGTAAGCGCCAGGAGCAGGCCGGGGACGGTGACGTTGACCGTCGCAGCATCAGCGGTCACTGCGGCAGCGACGGCAAAGAAACCCAGCAGGCCCAGGAGCGTAGGTACAACGACGACGGCCACCGACGGCCGATCCTCCTGCAGTGTTGCTGTCTGTTGGGTTCGGGCCTGCAGTGTTGCTGCCTGCTGCGTTGTTGTTTCCTGCGCTGCTGCCTGCCGCGGCGCGGATCCGCTGCTGCCCGAAACGGCGTCGGCGGGGGTGGTCCGGGGGTCGGTGCCGGGCTTGGAGCTACCCATGACAATCCTTTCGCACCGTTAGTTCTCCTTACCAGTTTTCCATAGCCGGGCCCCTTGACTGGCTCACCGCACCTCCATATCCTGAACGAACGGTCGGTAAATATTTGGTGCCCCGACAAGCAGCGATGAGGCAGGTAACCGATGAGTGGAGAAACCATGAGCGGGCAGGAGCATTTTGACGCGCTGATTGCGGCGGATGCCCGGGTGGAGCCGCGCGATTGGATGCCCGAGGGCTACCGCAAAACCCTCGTCCGGCAGATCTCGCAGCACGCTCACTCGGAAATCATTGGTATGCAGCCCGAAGCCAACTGGATTACCCGCGCACCATCCCTGAAGCGCAAAGCGATCCTTATGGCCAAAGTCCAGGACGAGGCAGGCCATGGCCTGTACCTGTACTCCGCTGCCGAAACGCTGGGCACGCCGCGGGACCAAATGACCGCCGACCTCATTGCCGGCAAGGCCCGGTACTCGAGTATCTTCAACTACCCCACGCTGACGTGGGCGGACATGGGTGCCATCGGCTGGCTCGTGGACGGAGCCGCCATCTGCAACCAGGTTCCGCTCTGCCGTGCCTCCTACGGTCCCTACGGGCGTGCCATGGTACGGATCTGCAAGGAGGAGTCCTTCCACCAGAGGCAGGGGTTCGAGATCCTGCTGGAACTGGCCAACGGCACCGCTGCCCAGCGCGACATGGCCCAGGACGCGATCAACCGCTGGTATGCGCCGTCGCTGATGATGTTCGGACCACCGGACGAGGATTCACCGAACTCACGCCAATCCATGGCCTGGAACATTAAGCGCTTCTCCAACGATGAACTGCGTTCCCGCTTTGTCGGCATGATCGTGGAACAGGTGAAGGTCCTCGGCCTGACCCTTCCCGATACGGATATTCGCTACAACGAGGAGACGGAGCGCTGGGAACACGGGCCGCTGGACTGGAAGGAATTCTCCGAAGTCCTCGCGGGGCGCGGGCCGTGCAACTCGCAGCGTCTGGCACGACGGCGGGAAGCCCACGAAGACGGAGCGTGGGTGCGCGAAGCCGCGGCAGCCTACGCCGCGCGGCAGGCCGGCAGCGTCGGTGCGGGAGCCGTCTCCAACGAAACGGGGGCAGCGTAGCCATGACCGGTGGATCAACAACGGGCGACGACGGTTCCGTGCCGGTCACGGCGGGCAGCACGGCGCCGGACAGCGCGACGGGTGGCACGGGTACGGCACCTACCGCCGCAGGCACGACGGCGGGGCAGGCGGTTATTCCCGTGGCCGCACCGGCCTTGGCTGCCGCTTGGCCGCTGTGGGAAGTGTTCGTCCGCTCCTCCCGCGGCCTCTCCCACGTACATGCGGGCTCCCTGCATGCACCGGATGCCGACATGGCAGTGCGTAACGCACGGGATCTCTATACCCGCCGCAACGAAGGCGTTTCGCTCTGGGTGGTCCCGGCGTCGGCCATCATCGCCAGCGACCCCGATGCCAAGGGGCGGTTCTTCGAGTCCCCGCAGGGCAAGGATTACCGGCACGCCACGTACTACACCAAGTCGGAAGGGGTGAAGCATCTGTGAGTTCGGACAGCGCCACCCGCATCACCCCCGGCAACGCCCTTCGGCCGGAGGACATCGCCGCTGCCGGCACCCGGGCAGACCGGGACACCGCAGCCTACGCACTGCGTCTGGGCGATGACGCCCTGGTGCTGGCCCAGCGGCTGGGCTGGTGGATTTCCCGGGCTCCCGAGCTGGAGGAGGATGTGGCCCTGGGCAATATTGCCCTGGACCTGATCGGGCACGCCCGCTCCTTCCTCAGCTACGCCGGGAGCGCCGACGGCCGCACCGAGGACGACCTCGCGTACTGGCGGAACGAAACCGAATTCCGCTCGGCGCACCTGGTGGAACAGCCGAACGGGGATTTCGCCCGGACCATCGCCCGGCAGCTGGTGGTCTCCTTCTACCAGTTCGAGCTTTACGGCTCCCTGCAGCATTCGGCCGATCCCACCCTTGCCGCGATCGCAGCGAAGGCGGTCAAGGAAGTGGATTACCACCGGGACCACAGCGCCCAGTGGGTGCTTCGGCTGGGCCTGGGCACAGCTGAATCCCGGGGCCGCATGATCCGCGCGCTCGAACTGACCTGGCCGTATGTGGGCGAATTGTTCGACGACGACGAGCTGGCGGCGTCGCTCGGTGACCGCGCCGTCCTGCCCTCGTCCCTGAAGCCGGCGTTTGACCGCGGCATCGCCGCAGTGCTGCGGCAGGCCGAGTTGGAAGTGCCCGCGGTTCCTTCCGCTCCCGGCGGCGGCCGGCGAGGACAGCACAGTGAGCACCTCGGCTACCTCCTGGCGGAAATGCAGGTCCTGGCCCGCGACCATCCCGGTGCCGCGTGGTGAGCCGGATGGAATCCCCGGTGTATGCGGAGGGCCGCCCGGCGAGCCCCGCCGCGGCAGCGGCCTGGGACGTCGCAGCCATGGTCTGCGACCCCGAGATTCCCGTACTGACCATCGAGGACCTCGGCGTGCTCCGGCACGTAGAGGTTTCCGACGCCGGCGTGCAGGTGGCCATCACGCCCACGTATTCGGGCTGCCCCGCCATGGATGCCATCCGGCAGGACATCACGGCAGCACTGGGTGCGGCCGGCTATTCCAGTGTCCGGGTTTCCCTCGAGCTGGCGCCCGCGTGGACCACCGACTGGATGAGCAGTGCAGGAAAAGCCAAGCTGGACGCCTACGGCATCGCAGCGCCGTCGGGCCGGGCCGCCGCCGGTCCCGTGCGGGTGGGCCTGAGCGTGAAATGCCCCCAGTGCTCCTCGCTGAACACCCGCGAGCTGACGCGGTTCGGGTCGACCTCCTGCAAGGCGCTGTGGGTGTGCGGCGATTGCCGGGAACCGTTCGACTACTTCAAGGTGCTCTGAAGCCATGACCGCCCTTCCCGATGCGCCGCCCCGCCGCGGTGCCTTCCATTCACTGACCGTTGCCGCCGTCCGCCGGTTGACCGGCAACGCCGTCGAGGTCACCTTCGCGGTTCCGTCCGGGCTGGTGGGGGCCTACTCCTATGTGCCGGGGCAGTACGTTGCCCTGCGCACTGTCCTGGACGGCACGGAGCTGAGGCGCAGCTACTCCATCTGTGCCGAGCCGAAGCCCGGCGAACTGCGGGTGGCCGTCAAGCGGGACCTGGGCGGCCGGTTTTCCTCCTGGGTGAACGAGCATTTGAAGGCCGGCGATGTGCTGGACGTGATGAGCCCGGCCGGCAGTTTCATCTCCAGGCATGCGCCGGGCAACCCGAGCCCGGCGCCGGCACACGGGCAGGTGTTTGCCGCCGTGGCCGCAGGTTCCGGCATCACCCCGGTGATCGCGATTGCCCGTACCGTGCTGGCGTCCTCCCACACCTCGCGCTTTGACCTGGTCTACGCCAATAAGGCGGCCATGGACGTGATGTTCCTGGAGGAGCTGGCGGACTTGAAGGACCGCTACCCGTCCCGGTTCGCCCTGCATCATGTGCTCTCCCGCGAACAGCGGATCTCGCCGCTGCTCAGCGGGCGGCTCGACGCCGGGAAACTCACCACCCTGATCGATTCGGTGCTGCCCGCCGCGGCCGTGGACGAATGGTTCCTCTGCGGGCCGTTCGACCTGGTCCAGCTGTGCCGCGATGCCCTCGCCGAACGCGGCGTCGACCCGGTGAAGGTGCGCTTTGAGCTGTTTACCACCGGGCGTCCCGACCGTCCGGAAGGTTCCGCCGGCCGGCCTGTCCTCCCTGACGACTCGGGCGACAACTTCGAAATCACCTTCCGGCTGGACGGTCTGCAGGGCAAGGTGGCCAGTCCGGTGCATGCCCGCGAATCCGTGCTCAATGCCGCCCTTCGTGTCCGTCCGGATGTGCCCTTCGCCTGTGCCGGCGGCGTCTGCGGAACCTGCCGGGCCAAGCTCGTCTCCGGCACGGTGGACATGGAGGAGAACTACGCCCTGGAGCCGGAGGAGCTGGAGCGCGGTTACGTCCTGACCTGCCAGAGCCGGCCCACCAGTCCGGAGGTGGCCGTTGACTATGACGCCTAGGAGCACCCGATGATCGACCTGTTCATTTCCGGCGGAGTAGCCGAAATTGTCCTGAACGCCCCGCAGAAACTCAATGCCCTCGACGGTCCCGCCCTGGCTGACCTGGGGCAGGCGTATGACGACGCCGCAGCCGCCGGCGTGCGGGCGCTGCTGCTTCGGGGGGAAGGTCGGAGCTTCTGTGCCGGGCGGGACCTTTCCACTGTTTCGCCGGAAAACGACGACGCCCGCGGCTACCTCGTGGATGACCTGCTGCCCCTGCTGCAGAAGATGTCCGCTTTCCCTGCACCGACTTTCGCAGCTGCCCAGGGTGCGTGCCTGGGGGTGGGGCTCGGGCTGCTGATTGCCACCGACGTCGTCTACGTGGCTACCGATGCGAAGATCGGCTCGCCGTTCGCCAACCTGGGTGCTGCACTGGATTCTGGCGGCCACTGGCTGTTCACCGAACGGCTGGGCCCGCACCGCACCCTGGACCTGATCTACACCGCGGACCTGATGACCGGTGCGGAGGCCGTGGCCGGCGGGCTGTTCAGCCGCGCGTTGGAACCCGCCGATCTGCTCGGCCGGACCCGGGACACGGCGCTGCGTGTTGCCTCCGGACCCACTCAGGCCTTTACCGCGTCCCGGGAACTCGTGGCACAGATCCGGGACCGGCGGCTGGGCTTCTGGGAGGCGCTGGACGCCGAGAATACCGTGCAGGAAAAGCTGAGCGGAACCCCCGACTATGCGGAGGGCTTCAGCGCCTTCCTGGAGAAGCGCAGGCCGGTTTTCCAAAGCTGAGCGGCAGGGTGGACCTCGTTTCCTTCGGCCGGGGGGCGGCTCTCTCCGGCTTGTGATGCGGCGGACACCGGACTAGGTTGGAAGTAACTCGTAAGCATGCTTACAACAGCTGCTTGCCCGCAAAGAACTCTGAGAGACCGAGGAGGTACGAACATGGCCGACAGCTACAACCCGAACAATGACCCGGCAAACCCGGATAAGCCCAAGGATGCGCAGAAGGGCTCCGATACGCAGGAAGGTACCGGCAACCACGCCCACAGCGAGGCGAAGGCCGGCAGTACCAATCCTGATCCGCTGGACGGCAACATCACCGGCCTCGAGCCCGGCGGCGGTGTTCCCCCGGGAGAGACCCCTCCCGCGGAGGACCAGATGAGCACCGACCAGGGCCACGACGAAAACTAGGGTGTCGAATACCGGGGCGGCCTGTGGTTGACCACCGGCCGGCTCTGACCGACTGTTGTCCCGCCGAACGAGCAGGCCGGGAATAACCTAACCCGCGGAGAATCAGTCGCTCTTTCTAAGCAAGGCCCGCAGCTGCGGGCCCTGCTTTTTGTCCTCCTGTTTTCTTCCCGTGCGCGGGTCAGCGGGTATCGCGTTCCTCGAACACCAGGAAGGTCTGCGTGTCCAGGATGCCGGGCATGGACTGCAGCTGATCGAAGATGACCCGGCGCAGATGGATGTTGTCCTCGGCCCGGACCAGCACAATGACATCGAAGGAACCGCCCACCAGGGCAATGTGGTGGATCTCCGGCACCTCGCTGAGCCGGTCCTTCAACTCCCGCCAGGCATGCTGGCGGACCTTCAGCGTCACATACGCGGAGGAGCCCAGGCCGGCCTTTTCCGGATCCACCAGTGCGGTAAAGCGGCTGAGGACACCGGACTCGGTGAGCCGGGCAATCCGCGAGTAGGCGTGCGCCCGGGATATGTGGACTGCCTGCGCGACGGCGGTAAACGAGGCCCTGCCGTCGGCTCGCAGGACGGCCAGGATCTTCCGATCAGTGTCATCCAGTGGCTGCACCTGCGCTGTAGCCATAATGTCCACGCTCTCCCCAAGTAATCTGCGTCACATGTGCAAGGTGTCCATCAGATTACTCCCGGAGTCCGCTGTCGTCCAAGATTTCGGGGAATGCTGGTAACGATTCGGAGGCCGAAAGCATACTGGCAAGACAGAAGTTCCGTGCGCAAAGATGCCGCGGTGCTGCGGACGGAGGCTCGTGATGACTATCTCTACTGGCAGGACCCCGCAGGCTGCCAGAGGCACCGAAAGCGGTTCGGGTGCCGTGGATGCCCTGCTTCCCTCTGATGTTCCCGTCCAGCTGATCGACGCCGACGGCGTTGCCCATTCGGATTCCCGGTATCCGCTGCCCGCCGCCGACCTGCTGCTGGACGCGTACGCCCGGCTGGTTGCCGGGCGCCGGATCAATGACCAGGCGAACGCCCTGGTGCGGCAGGGCCGGCTGGCCGTTTATCCCTCCTCGCACGGGCAGGAAGCCTGCCAGGTGGCCGCTGCTGCGGTGCTGGACACGCAGGACTGGCTGTTCCCCACGTACCGGGACAGCGTTGCCGTGATGTCCCGCGGAGTGGATCCGCTGCAGGTGCTGACACTGCTGCGCGGAGACTGGCACAGCGGATATGACCCGTACGAGCACCGGGTCGCTCCGCAGGCCACACCGCTGGCTACCCAGCTGCTCCACGCCGTCGGCGTCGCCCACGCGGCGAAGCTCAAGGGTGAGGACACCGTGGTGCTGGCCCTGTGCGGTGACGGTGCCACGAGCGAGGGCGACTTCCACGAGGCGCTGAACTTCGCCGCGGTGTTCCATGTGCCGGTGGTGTTCCTCATCCAGAACAACGAATACGCCATCTCGGTGCCGCTGAAAAACCAGTCCGTTGCGCCCTCGCTGGCCCACAAAGCCGTCGGGTACGGCATGCCGGGGGAGCGGGTGGACGGGAACGACGTCGCCGCCCTCCTCTCCGTACTGGGCACGGCCGTGCTGCGGGCACGGGAAGGAGGCGGTCCTGCCCTGGTGGAAGCCCATACCTACCGGATGCAGGCCCACACCAATGCGGACGACGCCACCCGCTACCGTTCGGCGGATGAAGTGCAGGACTGGGTGCCGCGTGACCCGCTCATCAGGGCCCGGAACTACCTGCGCGGCCTCGGGCTGCTGGATGACGCCAGCGAGGATGAACTGGCCGCAGGGGCCGAAGCGCTCGCGGCAGCCATGCGGGACGGGCTGAACGCCGACGTCGAACCCAATCCGCTGGACTTGTTCGAGCATGTCCACACCGTGCGCACCACCCAGCTGCGCGAGCAGGCAGAACTGCTGCGCGGCGAACTGCAGCGGGACGAGGCGGAACGCGACGCACTCAATCGCCGTTCCTCCGGGCCGGCGGGTCACTCCGGCAGCTCAGGCGCTTCGCGGTGACTCCCCACGATCCGAAAGGCAGCACCATGGCAGCAACTCCAACGGACACCGGGCAGCAGGTCCGGGAAGCTGAGGAAGCCGGAACGGCCTCCGGACCGGAAACGCTGACCTTCGCCAAGGCGCTCAATGCCGCGCTCGCCGACGAAATGGCCGCCGACCCGACGGTGGTGGTTTTCGGCGAGGACGTGGGTCCGCTCGGCGGGGTCTTCCGGATCACCGACGGGCTGACCGCGCGGTTCGGCACCGACCGCTGCTTTGACACTCCGCTGGCCGAATCCGGGATTATGGGCATGGCTGTGGGCATGGCGATGAACGGGCTGCGTCCGGTGGTGGAAATGCAGTTCGACGCCTTTGCCTACCCTGCGTTCGAGCAGGTGGTCAGCCATGTGGCCAAAATGTCCAACCGGACCCGCGGAAAGGTGAAACTGCCGCTGGTCATCCGGATTCCATATGCGGGCGGGATCGGCGGGGTCGAACACCACTGTGATTCCTCCGAGGCCTACTACGCACACACCCCCGGCCTGACCGTTGTCGCGCCGGCAACCGTGGCGGACGCGTACACACTGCTGCGCGATGCCATCCGGCTGAATGATCCCGTGGTGTTCCTGGAACCGAAAAAGCTGTATTGGAGCAAGGAAACAGTGGATCTGGCCGCCCTGCGCCGCGCTGCCGATGAAGCACTGCGTACGGGCGGACGGGTTGCGGGAGGTATCGGTACAGCGGCGGTGGCACGTACCGGAACCGATGCGACGCTGGTGGCCTACGGACCGTCAGTGTCGACGGCGCTGGCCGCGGCGGCCGCCGCCGAAGCCGAGGGGCGGTCCCTGGAAGTGATCGACCTGCGCTCCATTGTTCCGTACGACGACGCCACCGTGGATGCGTCCGTTCGGCGCACGGGGAGGGCAGTGGTCATCGCCGAAGCGCCGGGTTTTGCCTCTGTGGCTTCGGAGATCGCTGCCCGCATTTCCGAACGCTGCTTTCATTCCCTCGCCGCACCGGTGCTGCGGGTGACCGGGTTCGACATTCCGTATCCCGCTCCCAAGCTGGAGCACTGGTTCCTTCCCGGGGTGGACCGCATCCTTGACGCGGTGGATGAGCTGCAGTGGGACGAGCCGGCTGCCGGCGAGCAGGAACCAAGCCGTTCGGCAGGCTTCGATTCGGCAGGTGGCGGTCCGGCAGCGTTCAGTTCGCCAGCTGGTGCCGGGACCCGCCCGGCAGGTGGCACCGGGACCGGCTTCACGGAGGGCCCGCGATGAGTGTGCGCACGTTCCTGCTGCCGGACCTTGGGGAAGGCCTGACCGAGGCTGAGCTCGTCAACTGGCTGGTGGCCGTGGGGGACACCGTTGTGGTGGACCAGCCTGTGGCGGAGGTGGAAACGGCCAAGTCCCTGGTGGAGGTTCCGTCCCCCTTTGCCGGCCGTGTGGCGCAGCTGCATGGCAAAGCCGGTGAAAGCCTCGACGTCGGGCGTCCGCTGATCTCGGTGGAGACCGCTGCTGCGGCAGCAGTGGGGGCTGGGTTGGCATCCGGAATGACGGCCTCGGGAACCGGGAAAACAATGGCACCTGCGGCCGCTGTGGGACCGGCGGAAGCGGCCGAAGCAATGGTTGCTGCGGAGGCTGCTGGCGAAACCGCTGCGGGTAAAACTGCTGCCGGGGAAACGGCGGCTCGTGAAACTGCTGCGGGAAAAGCGGCGGCGGGTAAAACTGCTGCCGGGGAGGCGTACCGGGAGGAAGAGAAAGCGGGGTCCGGAAACGTGCTCATCGGCTACGGCACCCCGGCAAACGGCCAAGCCCCGCGGCGTACCCGTGCACCCCGCCGGCGGGTAGGTTTGGCTGGTGCTGGTGCTGGTGCTGGTGCTGGTGCTGGTGCTGCTGCTTCGAATTCTGCCCGGCCGGAAGCTCCGCGGTGCATTTCCCCTCTCGTCCGGCGCCTGGCCCGGGACGCCGGCTTGAAGCTGGCGGATGTGGCGGGCTCCGGTCCTAACGGGTTGATCCTGCGCCGCGATATCGACTCGGCCCTGACTTCGGTGGCTTTGGCTCCCGTGGCTCCCGTGGCTCCCGTGGCTCCGGAGGTTGCCCGGTCAGCGGGGACCGCAACGGACGTGCGGACAGGACTGGTCGTCACCTCGCGCACACCGGTACGCGGGCTTCGGCGCGCCATTGCCGCAAACCTGAGCCGCAGCCGCAGCCTGATCCCGGAAGCAACCGTCTGGGTGGACGTGGATGCCACGGCCCTGACGGTTCTGCGGGCGGACCTGTCCCGGCAGCGGCAGGATGTGCCCTCCCTGCTGGCCTTCCTGGCCCGTTTCACCCTGGCCGGGCTTGCCCGCTTCCCCGAGCTCAACACCCGCTTTGTGCCCGCAGGGGAGGACGCAGGGAGCGCCCGGGAGGACTCGGGGGAGGGCACGGGGGAGGGAACAGAAGAACAGCACGCCGTGATCGAAACCTTCGACGGCGTCAACTTGGGCATCGCGGTGCAGAGCGAACGGGGTCTGATAGTCCCCTCCGTCCGGCGGGCAGACACACTCTCCACCCGAAGCCTGGACACCGAAATCCGCCGTCTCACCACGGCCGCCCAGGCCGGCCGGGCCACCCCGGCGGAGCTCTCCTCGGGCACCTTCACCCTCAACAACTACGGCGTCTACGGCGTGGACGGGAGCGCTGCGATCATCAACCATCCCGAATCGGCCATCCTCGGGGTGGGCCGGATCATCGACAAGCCATGGGTTGTCTCCGGGCAGCTCGCGGTCCGGAAAGTCACCCAGCTGACCCTGGCATTCGACCACCGGGTATGCGACGGAGCGACGGCCGGGGGCTTCCTGCGCTACGTGGCAGACGCCGTCGAAAACCCGGGCCGTGTCCTCGCGGACCTGTAATACATGCCGCGGGCAGCGACCCGCGATAGGTTGGAAACCGGCCGGCGAAAAGGAAAGCTGACATGACCGAAACACCGCAGCACGTCACCACCCAGCGCGGATGGCAGGAGGTGGCACCCCGGATCTGGGTGCGCGCCAATGCTGCCTTTGCCGTTAACTCCGGTCTTGTGATCGGGGACGAGCGGGCCCTGCTTATCGATACAGGGGCAGGCCCCGGCATGGCACAGGAGATTTACGACGCCGTGCGGACGCTGACGGACCTGCCGCTGACGGCAGTGAACACGCATGCCCACTTTGACCATTACTTCGGCAACGCCCTGATGCTCGCCAACGGCGTGGAGGATATCTGGGCTACGGCCGGATGTGCCGCCAGCATCCGTGAAAACGGAAACAGCCACCGGCCGCAGGCGGCCGACGCGGAGCCGGAGATGGCTGTGGCCATGGGCGGAAACACGGAACTTGCCGAACCCACGAAGCTAGTGGAAGAGGCCCCCGTGGACCTTGACCTGGGTGGCATTTCCGTGACCCTCTTCCACCTCGGACGCGGGCACACGGATCACGACCTCCTGGTGGGAGCGGGGGACGTCCTCTTCACCGGAGACCTCGTGGAACAGGGGGCGGATCCCGCCTTCGAGGATGCCTTCCCCAAGGACTGGATCCGCACGCTGGGGAAGATCGCAGCACTTGAGGATCTGTACACGGTCTTCGTCCCGGGCCACGGCAAACCCGTCACCGTGGATTTCGTAACCACCCAGATGAACAAGATGCGCACCGCTGTCGCCGTCACACGCAACGCAATGGACCAGGCCTCGGTGGACATGACGAAGGCGATTCCCATCCTGCCGTACGGTCCGGACCAGTCCCGTGCATTGCTTACCCGGCTGCGGACCCTGGCGCGGTGGAAGTGGCTCAAGAAGTAGGCCGGACGGGAACGCGACCTGAACGGCGATAGTCTGGGGCCGTGCCAGCGGACAATTTCAGCCTTCGGAAGATAGCGATCCCGGCCTACGGGCCTACCCTGCTCTACGGGCTGGCGACCGGAGCGATCCTGCCGGTGATTGCCCTCAGTGCCCGCGGGCTTGGCGCCACCGTGGCCCTCGCTGCGCTGGTCATTACCCTGACCGGAGTCGGTTCGCTCCTGACCAATGTCCCGGCCACGATGGTGACCACGCGTTTCGGGGAAAAATGGGCGCTTGTCGCCGCTTCGGCCTGGTGCGCGCTGGCAATGGTCCTCGCCGCCGTCGTCCCCGTGCTGGCGGTGTTCGCCGTGGCTGTTTTTATGGTTGGTATGGCCGGTTCGGTGTTCGGGCTGGCCCGGCAGAGCTACCTGACAGAGGCGGTTCCGGTGCACTTC
Organism: Arthrobacter sp. zg-Y769; assembly: GCF_020907405.1. Lineage (GTDB taxonomy): Bacteria > Actinomycetota > Actinomycetes > Actinomycetales > Micrococcaceae > Arthrobacter_B. The sequence continues at coordinate 66,637 of NZ_JAJJOE010000004.1, read as the reverse complement.
CGGGCCCGGGCACTGTCCACGCTCGGCGGAGTGAACCGGATCGGCGTTTTTATCGGCCCCTTCGCAGCTGCCGGTGCGATTTCCTTTTTCGGCACCACGGGAGCGTACTGGGTGGGTGCCGCGGCCGCCGTCGGCGCCGGGATCCTCAGCCTCCAGGTGCCGGACCTTGCTGTCCGGTCAGGTGGCTCCGGGGCGAAAGTTGCCGGAGCCGACGCCGGCCCTGCACCCACTGTGCGGTCCATCCTGCGCAGCCATGCACGGGTGTTCCGGACCATCGGCATCGGGGTGCTGCTGATCGCTGCCGTGCGTGCCACGCGGCAGGCCGTGATTCCGCTCTGGGGCCAGCACATCGGCCTGGATCCCACGCAGACGGCGCTGATCTACGGGCTCTCCGGTGCCATTGACATGCTGATTTTCTACCCCGCAGGCAAGGCCATGGACACGTGGGGCCGGCGCTCCGTGGCCGTGCCCTGCATGCTGATCATGGGGCTTGGCCTTGGGCTGCTGCCGCTGGCCTCCGAAGCGACCGGACTGCTGTTGGCGGCCCTGCTGATCGGGTTCGGCAACGGCATCGGTTCCGGGATTGTCATGACCCTCGGGGCGGACTTTTCACCCTCGCCGGGACGCCCGCAGTTCCTGGGCATCTGGCGGCTGCTGGCCGATATCGGCACCATGGGCGGGCCCGGCATCCTCGCCGGAGTCACTGCACTGGTTTCACTGTCGGCAGGGATCGGGGCCACCGCTGTCCTGGGACTGCTGGGCGCCGTCGTGCTGTGGATCTGGGTTCCCGGACGGAAAGCCGTCCGGGATTCCGCAGCCGTCCGGGAGAGCGGCTAGCGTCGGGCGGGGTCCCCGGCCTGCTGGTTGAAAAGCCAGCAGGCGAGGGCGCTGACGAGGTAGCCGACGCCGACAATCAGTGCCAGGCCTGCCCAGAAATACAGCGGAGCGGACACGGTGACCGCCGCCGGATCCCAGCGGGCATAGAAGTACAGTCCCAGGCTGGCGGCCGTGGCCAGCACTCCCGGCACGGCGCAGAGCACGGAAATAACCTTCGCGGAGCTTTGCGCCGCCGGGTTTGCCGGCCAGCGGTTCCAATCGGGGTTGGTCCGCATCATCACCAGACCGCCGACAAGCGTCCAGGCCGCCACCACGAGGAGCGAGGCGACGACGTCGGCCGGCCGGTGCCAGAGGTTGAGGAAGGTGGCAGCTCCCGCGAGCACTGCATAGCTGCCCCCAAACAGGGCGACAAGAGGCCGCCAGCGGGGTGAGGCGAGCAGGAATACCGCCGCAGCGGCGGAGGCGGCCAGTGTGGTGTGGCCTGACGGCAGGGAATTGAAGTCCAGCGTCACCACCCCGCGGTCCGGCCGATCGAGCACTGTCCGCTTCAACAGCTGGCTGCTGATATTCGCGGCTCCGAAAGTGCCCAGGGCAATCACCGCAGGTGAAATCCGGTGCCGCAGGATGGTTACAAACACCACCACGATCACCGCGATGAACACCGAGATCAACGGCAGCTCATCCAGGAAGGCGATCACTGGACGCTCGGTGCCCGGGGCGATGAGTTCTGCCTCCTTGAAGGCAGACTCGTCGGCAAGCTGGCCGGTGGTGGTGCGGACGAAGAACCAGTAGGTTGCGGCAACGCCGGCAGCACACAGGAGGGCTGCGAAAAGAAAGAGCGCCGGATTATGCGCAGCCGGTCGTTGGGCTCGGGCGCGCTGTGCCAGCAAGTTGCGAGTATCCATTGCTTCCAGATTGCCACATCATGATGGACGTTACGCGTTAGGCCCGAAGCTGCGCAGGGTGCCGGACGCCAAAGCGTAGGCTGGCAGGGTGCCAAACAGTACTGATCTGCCCACCCTCCTTGCCGGAGCCCGCGTGGTCTCCATCCCCATGCGGGTGAAGTTCCGCGGCATCCTCCACCGGGAGGCCCTGCTGCTTTCGGGCCCTGCCGGCTGGGGCGAGTTTGCGCCCTTCCCGGAGTATTCCGACGCTGAAGCTGCGCCCTGGCTTGCCTCCGCCCTCGAAGCGGCCTGGCAGGGCTACCCCGAACCCGTGCGCAGCTCCGTCCCGGTCAACGGAACGGTGCCTGCCGTAGCCGTTGACCAGGTGGAGGGTGTGCTGGCCCGGTTCGGAAAAGTGTCCGCCGTAAAGGTCAAGGTTGCCGAAGCCGGCCAGTCACCGCTTCAGGATCTGGCCAGGGTTGCCGAGGTGCGCCGGCTGCTGCCCGACGCCGGTATCCGGGTGGATGCCAACGCAGGCTGGGACGTACCCACCGCCGTCGACACCCTGACCCTGCTGGCCGAGGCCGGACTGGAATATGCCGAACAGCCGGTCGCCGGCATTTCCGGGCTTCGTGCCGTGCGGACCGAGTTGCGCCGGCGCGGGGTGCCGGTGCTGATTGCGGCGGATGAAAGCGTGCGGAAGGAATCCGATCCGCTGAAGGTTGCCCGGGAAGACGCGGCGGACCTGATCATCATCAAGGCCGCACCTCTGGGCGGGGTACGCCGTGCCGTCCAGATCGTGGCGCAGGCCGGGCTGCCTGCAGTGGTGAGCTCCGCCATCGACACTTCCGTGGGGATCCGCACCGGAGTTGCGCTGGCTGCGGCCCTGCCGGAACTGCCCTACGCCTGCGGTCTCGGAACGCTCTCGCTGATGGCCGGGGACGTGACGGAAGAGTCCCTGGTGCCCGACGGCGGTGCGCTGGCCGTGCGGGACGTACCGGTTTCCGAGGAGCTGCTCGAGCGCTTTGCGGCCTCTCCGGAGCGCACGCAGTGGTGGCTGGACCGGCTCGAGCGTGTGCACGGGCTGCTGGACTAGAGGCTGGCAGCTAGGCTGGCCCCGTCACCGCCCGTCCCTGATGCTAACCCTAGGATAGAAGCGTGACCGGATCCTCGAACGCCCCCACCCCAGCTTCCGCCAGCCTTACCTCCCTCCAGGCAGCCCGCTCCGCCGTTGCTGCCTTGGCAGCCGCCGGCGTGCGCGATGTCGTCCTCGCCCCGGGCTCACGCAGCGCGCCGCTGGCCTACGCGTTGGCGGAAGCGGAACTCCAGGACCGGATGCGGGTGCATGTGCGGATCGATGAACGGGTTGCCGGCTTCACCGCCCTGGGCCTTGCCCGCGGCGGCCGCCGTCCCGCCGCGGTCGTGACGACGTCGGGCACTGCCGTGGGTGAGCTGATGCCCGCCGTCATGGAAGCCAACCATGCCGGCGTCCCGCTGGTGGTCCTCTCAGCGGACAGGCCAGCGGAACTGCACGGCACGGGCGCCAATCAGACCACCGTTCAACCGGGAATCTTTGCCCATTTCCCGGTGGCTGCAGCGGATGTGGAGGCAGGGACTGATCCTGCCGGAGCCATCTCAGCTGCCCTGGCTCGGCTCGGCAACGGGATTCCCGTGGGGCCGGTGCACGTGAACCTCCAGTTCCGCGATCCGCTGACCCCCGGTGAAACCGATCCGCTGTCCTTCGAGCCCGTATCCGGCCCGGCGGCAGTGGCTGCTGCGGCCGCCGCTGCACAGGTTCCGGCTGAGGACCGGGCGACGGCCACCGATCCCCGGATTCCCGGGACGCACCGCACCGTGGTGGTGGCGGGCGACGGCGCCGGGGAACTCGCCGCGCTCTTCGCCCGGCGTGCCGGACTGCCGCTGCTCGCGGAACCGTCCTCCAACGCCCGTTTCGGTCCCAATGCGGTAGGCGCATACCGGCTGCTGCTTCCGGAACTGGGGCCGAAGATTGAACGCGTTGTGGTGTTCGGCCGCCCCACGCTGTCCCGTCCGGTGGCTGCCCTGCTGGCCCGGGACGACGTCGAGAAGGCGCTTTATCTCCCCCGGCCGGTGAACTGGTTTACCGAGGGACGCCGCCCGGAAACCGTTATCAGCGACATCCCGGGGCTCTTCGAGTTCGCCGGCACAGGCGCGCCCGGCTGGCTGGAGCAGTGGCAAGCGGCATCCGAGGCAGCACTGAATACGCTGAACAACCTGATGGAGCATCAGGCCCGGCTGACCGGGCTGCAGGTTGCAGATCTGGTGTGGGACGCTGCGGACGCCAACCTGGTGCTCGGCTCCTCCAATGTCATCCGGGACATGGACCTGGTTGCGTCCCCGGGGTGGCATCCGCTGGATGTCTACGCCAACCGCGGTTTGGCAGGCATTGACGGGACCATTTCCACGGCCACGGGCATTGCGCTGGCCAACGGCATTCCCACCCGGCTGCTGCTGGGGGACCTCACGTTCCTGCACGACGCCGGCGCGCTCCTTCTGGGGAACGGAGAGGCCGAGCCGGACCTGCAGCTCATTGTGCTGAACGATGGCGGAGGCGGCATCTTCTCCGTGCTGGAACACGGAGCGCTGGGGGAGGACCCGCGGTACACGGCCTTGGTGGAACGCTTCTTCGGGACACCGCACCGCGCAGACCTGGCCGGGTTGTGCCGTGGCTACGGTGTCCGTCACCGGTTGATCGACTCTGCAGACGAACTCGAAGCCGCACTGGCTGAACCGCTGAGCGGACGGTCGGTGCTCGAAGTACACACGGCACGGGAATCCCTGCGCGGCCTGCATCAGCAGGTGCAGTCCGCGGTCACGGCAGTGCTGAGGAGCTAAGCGGCCACGCTGCGGAGCTGAGCGGGACGGCCTGTACGCCCGCACCGGCCAAGGGTAGCGTCGCTGCATGGCTATACCGCTCGATGCCTTACCGAAGATCGGTGCGACGGCCACCCGTGCCCTGGCCGAGGCTGGTTATGACTCACTTCGCACGCTGGCCGGGGTACCGCAGGAAGAAATCGCCTCGCTGCACGGCATGGGTCCGAAGGCTCTGCGGCTCATAGCGCAGGCCCTGGATGAGCACGGACTCGCACTCGGCTGAGTGCTGCGCCGGGCCGGCTGGAATAAGCAAGCCCGGATAACCAAGCCCGGACGACAAGTCGAGAACACCCAAATCCGGACAACGAGTCCCAGGCAACCAAATCCAAGCAACCAACTCCAGGGCAACCAACCTTGCACAACTAACCCGGGAAACACAGCGCGGCCCGCACCTCAGGGGTGCGGGCCGCGCCGGCGGGTGTGTTGCCTCGGTCCTGGCCGCCGGGCCTGGGATAGGCCGGAGGCTGAAGGGAACGGGTTTAGAGAACCTTGGAGAGGAACGCCCGGGTGCGTTCGTGCTGCGGGTTGCCCAGGACGTCCTCGGGACGTCCCTGCTCCACCACGACGCCGCCGTCCATAAAGACCACGCGGTCACCCACTTCACGGGCGAAGCCCATCTCGTGGGTCACCACCATCATGGTCATGCCTTCTTCGGCAAGCTGGCGCATAACGGCAAGCACGTCGCCCACGAGTTCCGGGTCCAGCGCGCTGGTGGGCTCGTCGAAGAGCATCATGTCCGGATCCATGGACAATGCACGGGCGATGGCCACACGCTGCTGCTGGCCGCCGGAGAGCTGGGCCGGGAATGCGGAGGCGCGGTCCTCCAGACCCACCTTGGCGAGGTTCTTCAGGGCCACCTTGGAGGCTTCCTCGAAGGTGCGCTTCTTTGCCCGGCGCTGGGCCAGGGTCAGGTTGCGCAGCACATTCAGATGCGGGAAGAGGTTGAACTGCTGGAAGACCATGCCGATCCGGGTGCGGACCTTGTCCAGGTCCGTATCGGGATCGGTAATGTCCACGCCCTCCACCAGGACGGTGCCGCTGGTGGGCTCCTCCAGGCGGTTGACGCAGCGCAGCAGGGTGGACTTGCCGGAACCGGACGGACCGATCACGCAGACCACCTCGCCCTGGTCCACGTGGAAGTCGATGCCTTTCAGCACCTCATTGCTTCCGAAGGACTTGTGAAGGTTGCGGACCTCGATGGCAGGGGCGTTGTTGTTTTTCGGGACGCTCATGGCTGCTACCTGCCTCTCTGGTTGTGTCGTTCGAGCTTTGCCACCAGCTGGGTCAGCGGCAGCGTAATGATCAGGTACATCAGGGCGGCGAGTACCAAGGGTGTGGCGTTTGCGGTCTGTGACACGGAGTCGCGCGCAAACGTGGTCAGCTCGCGGTCCTGGAGGGCCATGCCGGCGATGAAGAGCAGCGAGGTGTCCTTGATCAGGATGACCAGCTCGTTGGTCAGCGGCGGCGTGATGATCCGGAAGGCCTGGGGCAGGGTCACGGAAACCATGGTCCAGGCCGGGCCCATGCCCAGGGACCGTGCAGCCTCGGCCTGGCCGGAGGGCACTGCCTGGATTCCGGCACGGATGGTCTCGGCAATGTACGCGCCGGAAACAATGATCAGTGCAAGAAGCCCTGCGCCTGCGGGGCCTCCCGGCGGACGCCAGTTAAACGCAATGGGAACCGCGAAGGCGAAGCCGAAGATCACCAACAGTGCAGGCAGCCCGCGGAAAAGCTCGATGTAGGCCGTGGCGGCCCAGCGGTACGGAGCCACGGGGGAGAGCTTCATCAGGGCCAGCAGCAGGCCCAGGAGGAGCCCGCCGGCAAAGGCAATGATGGTGTAGATAATGGTGTTCTTGACCGCCACCGTAAGGATGGTGGGGAAGGCTTCACGCGCCACCTCGGCGTCGAAGAAGTTTTCGCCGATGGCTTCCCAATCGGCAGCCAGGACTACGGCTACCAGTGCGATGACAAAAACGGCGTACAGGACACCCTGGATCAGGCGTCTGCGGGTGGAGGGTTTCAAAGTGGGGGGCCTTCCGGGGAAGAAACGGGATCGTCCCGGGCACCCGGCCCGGGACGACTCAGTGGTCTAGGCGTTATTCGGTGAAGTACTTGTCGTAAATCTCCTGGTATTTGCCGTTGTCCCGCATCTCGGCGAGCTGCTCATTAACGGCGGAGATGAGTTCGGTGTTGTCCTTCTTCATGGCGAAGCCGTAGGACTCATCCGTCTCATACTCTTCGGCGATGGTGAAGTCACCATCCTCCGTGTGTCCAATGTTCACCGGCAGGTCCTGGAGCACAGCATCGACGTTACCGGACTGGATGGCGGGGAAGAGTTCGGCGTCGCTCGGGAAGGCCAGGATTTCCGCGCCCGGTGCGTTCTCGCGGGCGTAGGACTCACCGGTGGTGTTTCCCTGGACACCCAGCTTCTTGCCCTCCAGGTCATCGATGCTCTTGATGTCCGAGCCGACAGGGACCAGGAGCGACTGCAGCGAGTCATAGTACGGATCGGCGAAGCCCATGGCCTCTTCACGTTCCGGGGTGATGGTGATGGCGCTGGCCTCAAGGTCGCACTGGCCCGCAGCGAGCACGGTACCGCTGGCAATGCCCTCGAACCCGGCGTCCTGGACTGCCAGTTCAAGGTCGAGACCGGTTGCGATCTCCTTGACGAGGTCCATGTCGAAACCGGTGTACTCACCGTTTTCTTCATACTCGAACGGCACGTAGGGGATGTCCGAGCAAACCGTGAGCGTGCCCTCGGATACCAGGTTGAATCCGTTGGCGGCTTCGTCGGAGGCTCCGGCGTCGTCACCACCGCAGGCGGTCAGCGATAGGGCGCCGATGGCCAGGAAGGCAAAGGCAGCGGTGCGGGCTTTGTGCGGCATTGGTTTACAACCTTACGTCGGACGGTGTGAGCGATCTCACCCGTAGCTGGGTATTGGGAAGCAGTCTAGAGCGTACGCAGTCCATATTTCGGTAACGTGTCCACGGCTGTTTAGCGGCGGTACCAAAGCGCGGCAATGCGCCGCTGCGGAACCGGGTACTCCGGGCGACTACTTCGTGAAGAACCGGTCATGGAGCTCCTGGTACTTCCCATTCTCCTGCAGAGCGGCAAGCTGCTCATTTACCTTCGCGACGAGTTCCTCACTCCCTTCCTTCTTCATGGCGAAGCCGTAGGACTCACCGGTCTCGAACGTCGCCGAAATCCGGTACTTGCCGTCCTCGGTGTGGTCCATGTTTACGGCGTGGTCCTGCAGGACGGCATCGATGTTTCCGGCCTGGAGTGCCTGGAACAGCTCGGCATCGGTCTGGAAGGACATGATCTCTGCGCCGGCAGCGTTCTCCCGTGCATAGGTCTCACCAGTGGTGCCCTGCTGGATGCCCACCTTCTTACCCGACAGATCAGCCAGGGAGGAAACGGTGGAATCGGCTGGAACCAGGAGGGTCTGCGGCGAGTCGTAGTACGGGTCGGAGAACGCCAGCTTCTCGGCACGCTCGTCGGTGATGGACATTGCTGCGGCGATGACATCGCACTGCCGGGCGGCCAGGACAGTACCGCTCTGCAGGCCGTCGAATCCAACATTCTGCACTTCGTGTTCCAAGCCCATGCCCTTGGCGATTTCGCGGGTGAGCTCGATGTCGAAGCCCGTGTATTCACCGTCCACCACGTATTCGAACGGTTTGAAGGGCACGTTGGAGCACACGGTGAGGGAACCCTCGTTGACCGTGGACAGGCCGGATTCGTCGGCTTCGCTTCCTCCTCCGCAGGCAGTGAGGGAAAGTGCCCCTGCAGCTAGGAGGGCAGCAGTGATGGTGCGGGCTTTGTACGGCATGGCGATTCAGAACCTCAAGTCGGTAGGACGGGCCGCAGGAGGAAACCAAACCGTCTCCATAGCGGCATCGGGCGGAAACCGCCCTCGGGCTAACTTCCGAGTTTCTATTCTACCCACTGTAATTTTATGCAAGAAACCCAACGGTTATGCAGCGGCCCTGCGACGGTGCCGACGGCGCGGTTCAGGAGCCTGCGGGAGACGACGCGAAGTCGGGGCTGCGCACCGGAACCGCGCGTGGCCGGTCCAGGCCCAGGGCCTCAAGCATCGGGCGGAACTTGCTCCAGGTTTCCTCTAGTTCCGCCGCAGGATTGGAGCCGGCCACAATTCCACAGCCTGCATAAAGCCGTATGTCGGTGGGACTTTCAATCACCGCACCCCGGAGGGCGATTCCCCATTCACCGTTCCCGGCGGCATCCATCCAGCCCACCGGCCCCGCATAAGGGCCACGGTCCATGTGTTCAAGTTCACTAATAAGTTCGCCTGCCACGCTGGTGGGGAAGCCGCAGACGGCGGCAGTGGGATGCAGGGCTTCCACCAGGGTCAGCGGCGTGGGAACCAGGCCGCTCTCATCCGCTGCCAGCTCGGCTGTGACATCGGAGGCCAAATGCCAGACGTTGGGCAGTTCGAGGACAAACGGCTCCGTGTGGGAGGTCATCGAGGAGGTAAACGGCTCCAGCGACCGGGTGAGCGAGTCGATGGCGATTTGATGTTCGTGCTGCTGCTTGGCGGAACCTGCCAGCACCCGCTTGGCATAGTCCGGATCGTCGGCCGGGGCAGTGGCACGGTCCAGGGTGCCTGCCAGTACGCGGGCCTCTGCGGTGCCGTTTTCGACGCGGATCAACATCTCCGGGGTGGAGCCGATCAATCCGTCCACGGAGTACGTCCAGCAGTCGCGGTAACGGACGGCCAGTTCGCGCAGCACCTGCGAAGCCACCAGGGGGCTGCCCAGCTCCACGGCAATGTCGCGGGCCAGGACAATCTTGCTCAGATCGCCGGCGGTTACATGGGCCACCGACCGTGCCACGGCGTTCTTCCACTCGGACTCGCTCAGCATGCCGGGCAGGACCCGGTCCGCCGGATCGCTGTCGCGGTAAAGCGGCAGATCCTCCAGGTAACGCGCCAGGACGGCCTTAGCGGTCTCGGCGGTGAGTTCGACGTCGGGATCCGCGGTTGTGAACGTCACCCAGCCGGCGCCGTCGCGCAGGCCGACAACGATTTCCGGAATCACCAGGCGGGACTCGAAGGGGGAGCGCTTGGAGAAGGCAAAGGAACCAAAGGCGACGATGCCGGTGCCGGGAGCGGCCAGGGGATCCTCGACGTCGGCTTCAGCCAGGATGGACCGCCACCAGTCCTGTGCCCGGGCAAAGCGTTCAGGGCCGCTGGAGGTGAAACGGGCGGCTTCCCCGAAGCCCACGAGTCCCTCCCGGCGCCGGATCCAACACAGTTGCTCGTCGAGTACCAGATACTCCAGAAGGCCCATGGCGGCGGAAAGCTCACCTACAGGCACGGTCACAGAACGCAGGGTGGTCATAGTGGTTCCACAGTACTCCGCCGCCGGTGCACGCCCGATATCAGGGCCGCCGGCTGAGAGGAACGAGACAACCCGGCGGCCGGTTCGGCGGCCCTCCCATTGTTTGAGACAATGTCAGAGTGAACCGCGCATCGTTGGAAAAACGTCCGGATGAAGTTGCTGCCATGTTTGACGACGTGGCACCTAAATACGACGTCGTCAATGACGTGCTGTCCCTCGGACAGACACGCCGCTGGCGCCGTATCGTGGTGGACGCCGTCGGCGCCGTGCCCGGCCAGCGGGTCCTCGACCTTGCCGCCGGCACCGGCACCTCGAGCGAGCCCTACGCCGACGCCGGGATCGACGTCGTTGCCTGCGACTTCTCCCTCGGCATGCTCAAGGTAGGCAAGCGCCGCCGCCCGGACATCGACTTCGTCGCCGGGGATGCCACCAACCTGCCGTTCGAGGACAACTCCTTTGACGCCTCCACCATTTCCTTCGGCCTCCGCAACGTCAACGAGCCGAAAAAGGCCCTGGCGGAAATGCTTCGGGTCACCAAGCCCGGCGGCCGCCTTGTCATTGCGGAATTCTCCTCGCCGGTGATTCCGGTGTGGCGGACCATGTACACCGAATACCTGATGCGTGCCCTTCCTCCGATCGCCCGCAAGGTTGCCTCCAACCCGGATGCTTACGTTTACCTTGCCGAATCCATCCGGGCGTGGCCGAACCAGGACGGTCTGGCCGCGTGGATTTCCGAAACCGGCTGGCAGGATGTTGCCTACCGCAACCTCACCGGTGGAATCGTGGCTGTTCACCGTGCAGTCAAGCCCGGAGGACGTCCGGCAAAGTGAAGGTCCTAATTGTCGGTGCCGGCCCCGCCGGCTCTACAGCTGCGTATTACCTCGCCTCCGCGGGGGTGGATGTCACCGTTCTCGAGAAGACCGCCTTTCCGCGGGAAAAGGTCTGCGGAGACGGCCTGACGCCGCGTGCCGTTCGTGAAATCCAGTTCCTGGGACTGCCCCACGAAGAAACCGAAGGGTGGCGCCGGAATAAGGGGCTTCGCCTCATTGCCGGCGGCCGCACCCTGGAACTGCCGTGGCCGGCGCTTTCGGATTTCCCCGACTATGGCCTGATCCGCACCCGGCTGGGCTTCGACGAGGCCTTGGCCCGTCACGCGCAGGCGGCAGGAGCGAAGATCCTTGAACGGCACACAGTGGTCTCCGCCATCCGCGGCGAAGACGGACGTGTGGAGGGCGCCGTCGCCAACATCTTGGACGAAAACGGCAGGCGCACCGGCGAACGGCGCGAGTTCTTCGCCGACGTCGTCCTCGCCGCCGACGGAAACTCGAGCCGCACCGCTTTGAGCCTGGGCATCGAAAAGCGCGATGACCGCCCCATGGGCGTGGCCGTACGCACGTACTTCGAGAGCCCGCGCACCAATGACGACTGGATGGAAGGCTGGCTCGAGCTTCCCGATGCCTCCGGCAATCCGCTGCCCGGCTACGGCTGGGTCTTCGGTGTGGGGGATGGAACCTCCAATGTGGGCCTGGGCATCCTGAACTCCTCCAAGGAATTCGGGAAGCTGGACTACCGCAAGGTCCTGCGCGACTGGACTGCCGGCATGCCTGCGGAGTGGGGCTTCACCCCGGAGAACCAAGTGGGCGAGATCCGCGGTGCGGCCCTGCCGATGGGGTTCAACCGCACCCCGCATTACTCGCCCGGGCTGCTGCTGCTCGGCGACGCCGGCGGCATGGTCAGCCCGTTCAACGGCGAAGGCATCTCCTATGCCATGGAGTCGGCACGGTTTGCGGCTGAACACATCCTCGAGGGCTCCGGTGCCGCACTCGCTCCGGGCCTGCTCACCTCGCGGGCCGCGTTCGACGTCGAACTGCGCGGTTATGCTGACCACGTGCGGGAAGAATGGGGCAGCCACTTCACGCTCGGCCGCATCTTCGCCGCCATGATCGGCCGTCCTGCGGTGATGAAACTGGCGCTGCGCACCGGGATGCCGATTCCCGTGCTGATGCGTTTCGTGGTGCGTATGCTCGCGAACCTGACGGACCGCAGCTCCAAGGGCATAGAGGATAGAGTGATTGCCTTACTGGAAATGCTGGTCCCTGCGGCCAGCAACCAAGGAACGCCGGCAACCTCCCGGCAGCCCGTGCAACACCCGTGACGTTCCATGCCTGTTGTCCACCCGTTCCGACAAATAGTTAGTCTTGAACAGTGACTGAATCCATCAACACCAGCCCGGATACCGCTCCGAGCACTTCCGCGCTGCCGCCGGGCTTTGCCCTGTTGGCAGAGGACCCGAGGCTTGGCCCGTCGATGGCCGCATCCCTGGAGCAGGTGGAACTGCGGCTGCGCGAAGCGGTGGCCAACTCCGATCCCTTCGCGGACGTCACCTCCCGGCACCTCGTGGAGGCCGGAGGTAAGCGGATCCGACCGCTCCTGACCCTGCTGGCTTCCCATCTCGGTGCTGAGGACGCGCCCGAGAAGGTTATCCAGTCGGCAGTGGTCGTTGAGCTGACGCACCTTGCCACCCTCTATCACGACGACGTGATGGACGAAGCACCGTACCGCCGTGGTGCCCCGACAGCGCATGAAATCTGGGGCAACTCGGTTGCCGTGCTCACGGGTGACCTCATCTTTGCCCGTGCTTCCAGCCTGGTTTCTGCCCTGGGCGGTCCGGCTCTGGCCATCCAGGCGCACACGTTCGAACGGTTGTGCCTGGGCCAGCTGCACGAAACCGTGGGCCCTGCGGAGGGCCAGGATCCGCTGGAACACTACCTGTCCGTGATTGCGGACAAGACCGGTTCACTGATTGCCGCTTCCGGCCAGTTCGGCGCACTGTTCTCGGGTGCCGGCCAGGAAGTCATCGACATCATGGTCGAATACGGCGAGAAGGTAGGCATCGCCTTCCAGCTGGCCGACGACGTCATTGACGTCACCGGCAAGCAGGTGAAGTCCGGGAAGACCCCCGGGACCGACCTGCGCGAAGGCGTTCCCACCTTGCCCGTGCTGCTTCTCCGTCGTGCTGCTGCGGCCGGGGATGCCGACGCCGCGGCCGTTCTCGAACTGGTGGAAAGGGACCTCAGCTCGGACGAGGCGCTGGCTGAAGCCGTAGCTGCCCTGCGCAGCAGCCCCGTGACCGATCAGTCCTGGGAAGTTGCCCGCAACTGGTCCGAAGACGCAGTGGCTGCCCTTGCACCGCTGCCCGACTCCGTCGTAAAGGAAGCCCTGGCCGCCTTCGCCCGGGCCGTGGTCAACCGCGAGGTCTAGGACTTACTGCAGGACAGCGCGCAGCTCCGCTGCCTTGCGTGCCCGGACGGCGGGCGGCACAATCGGCCGCTTGGGGGTGAAGTAAAGACCGTCATCGGTCCAGCGGGGAAGCACGTGCTGGTGGTAGTGCCAGACGTGCTGGCTGCCGGCAGGCTCGTTGTGCTGACGGGTGGTGACGCCGTCCGGGTTCCATGCTTTTTTGATGGCCACAGCCATATCCCGGGTCACCAGCATGATCCTGGCCGCGACGTCGTCAGGCAGTTCGTAGAGCAGTTCGAAGTGCTGCCGGGGAGTGACCAGCACATGGCCGGGCTCCGGATCGAAGCCGTGGGAAGCAATGAAGGCAAGCACCAGGTCATCCGAGTAGACCAGGTCCCCGGGCTCGCACAGATTGCCGGGATACCGGAACTCACCGGACGCCAGATCGCAGAACGGGCACTCATAGCCCTCCGGCGCGTGGCTCCGCCAAGTTGCTTCGCTCGAAACGTCCCTCATCGAAGGCTCAGTCCTCGTCCTCATCCTCTTCGAAGACCCACTCGAACATGTCCAGGACATATTCGCTCAGGGTGCCTTCCTCGCTCTGCCAGTCACCGCGTGCGTTGTTGCGCCGCCAGACAATGGGGTCCGGAACGTCCAGCTGATCCGCCCGGATGCCCCAGACAAACTTCTCGTCTTCGTCCTCGAGGAACAGCAGGTAACCGTCTTCGATCTCCAGCTCGTCCGGATCCCAGAAGAAGTGGAAGGCCTCCATCAGGTCTTCGCAGCCGCCGATGGCTAGGTAGAACTCCCGCAGCACCAGCGGGATACGGAAATCGTGGGCGGCAAGCATCGAATCGAGCTCCTGCGCGGGGATGCCGTCTTCTTCCCGCCAGTTGTCCTCAAGGTACTTGGGGACCAGGGCGCGGAATCGATCCAGGAAAATTTCACTCATGTGGTCTCCAAGCGTGCGTTGAGTGGATGTATTCCAATCCTAGCCGGGACGCGGAGGAGGTCCGGACGCTGCCCGGCCCCGGGGAGGCGGGAAGGGTGGCTGTCGAACGGCGTCGGCCGCTTCAGCAGTTCCCGGCCACGGGTATCCACGCGTGAAGTCACCCGGAGCCTGCACGGAGCCTGCACGGAGCCAGCACGAGATCCGCGCTGCATCCGCCGGGCGGTTCTTCCGGTTGTTGCCGCGAATTCGACGGGCTTCCGGCTGTCGATGCTTAGGGCTTCGGGCTTCGGGCTGCGGGGGCTTTGGGGCTTGGGGCGGCTAAGGCAGGCGCGCGGCGAGTCCGGGGTAGTCGATCACGGTGCCGTCGGCATCGACAGTGAGTTCGGCAGTGAATCCGCGGTTGGTTGAACTGTAGAGGACGACGGCGTGTCCCGCGCCCGCGGAATAGGCCCGCACCTGTGAATAGACCTGTTTGCTGGGCAGTACCCGCAGGCTGGGCATTTCCACCCAGGCCATGGTCAGCTGTGTCTCGTCCGGAGGAGCGGACTCATTCAGCAGGTCCAGCCGCAGGATCGGCATGGTGTTCGTGAGGGGGCATAGGCCAAGATCACAATCCTGGGCCTCGTCCAGGCTGCGCGGATCCGTGATTCCGGGGGAGGGGAGGTCCGTCAGTCCGGATGTGGTTGTTTCGGCGCTCCATCTGCCCTCGGTGCTTCGTTCGAGCTGCAGGCTCCGGGACCAGCCCTTACCCGTCACCTCCACGGTCAGCCGACGGGTGACCCAGCCCGGGATGGTGGACAGGGTCCAGGAGGCGCGGTATTCGGGTGTGACAGAGGTGCCGGCGGCTGCAAGTTCCCGGTCCCGAAAGGACACTACTGCCGTATCCATGCGGTCCGGATCGTCCTGTCCCTGCCAGCGGACGGTCCTGGCCTGCGCGGTGGATGTCATCCCTACAGGTTAACTGCCCAGGCTTAACTGCCCAGAGGGCGGACGTTCAGCGCCAGATACAGGTGCACACGGTCCGCAGTGACTGCGGGGTCGTACCCGGTCAGCTCCGCAATCTGCGTGAGGCGGTAGCGGACAGTGTTGCGGTGCAGGCCCAGATCCCCAGCGACAGCGGCCACCGATCCGTTATGGAGCAGATAGGCGTCCAGAGTGGGAATCAGGTGTGCGCCGTGTTTGCTGTCGAAGGCAACCAGAGGGTCGAGGGCTTCGGCTGCCAGATCCGCCAGCGGAACATCGCGGCTGGCCATCAGCAGGGAGGTGAGGTTCAAACGGTTGGGTTCGTTCACCGCTGCACCGTTCCGCAGTGCCTCCCTCGCCTCGTAATAACTCCAGCGCAGCCCTGCGGCTTCCGTGTAGGAACCGCCGATTCCCACCTTCGCCGTAAGCCCGGCTCCAAAAAGGTAGTCGCTCAACCGACCGGCCAGACCGCTGGCCGCGGCGGCGGGGACCACCACGGCCAGCCGGCTATCGTGGACGGCCGTTGGCACGCCGTCGAACCCGGCCGGCAGCGGCAGCGAAGGCAGGGAACGGATCTGCCCGGATGCCGCTTCCACCAGGACTACGGCTTGCTGCACGTCGGTCTTGAAACCGCCGGCCTGGAGCCGTAACGCTGCGTCCAGACCTACGAATCTGCCGTCCACTACGTCTCCCAGGAGTTGCCCGGCGGCTGCCCTGCTGCTGGCCCGCCTTGACGCCTGGTTGTTTAGCTCCACCCCAATCAGGCTTTGGGCATAGGTAATAACGTCCGGCTGCACGGACGGTTGCGCGACAGCCAGTGTGCAGCGGTCCCGCATCCCGGTGGGGACGGGTATCCGTCGCCAGGAAGCCTCGGGCTCGGACGTGGCGCAGACCAGTGCACCGTATTGGAAAAGGGCCACGTCCGCCTGTACCAAGCCGGAGAGTTCTGCCAGAAGCCGCGGCAGTCCCTTATTGCTGAGCAGCACCTCCGCGAGTACCCGATGGGCGGACAGCAGTTGGTGCAGCTGGGCGACGTGCTGGGCGGAGAGGGAATCGGCAACCAGTTTCCCCAAAGCCATAAACGGGGTGCCGTAGGGGACTTCAAACACGGGCACTCCCAGACGGTCCGCTTCGGCCAGCAGGGGAGCAGGTACCGAGTCATGGCTGAGGCCGGTGCCGAATCCGATTCCAAGTGCGCCGGCCCGCTGCACACTCTGCACAAAGCTCCGCTGCTCTGTACCGTTGCGGTGCCGCAGGCCCGTAGTCAGCACCACCTCATCGCCGCCGAGGAATGGAGACGGATCCTCCAGTTCGGTCACGGCGACCCACTGGATGGGGCGGGAGGAGAGCGGCGCCGACCCGCGGCGCGTCAGTTCCAGGCCGCCTGCCGCCAGCAGGTCCGGAAGTGTGATTGACATTGCACCACTATAGGCCGCGGTCATTAGGCGTTTGCACTGTTGTTGTACGGCGCTGCTGTGCATGCGGCCGTACATGGAACCTGGGCTTCACAAGTAGGTTTGAGGCACCTGAATACGCACCGCCCGCCCCGAAAGGACGTCCGGCATGGCTGAGACACTGCAGAACTTCATCAACGGGGAGTTTGTTCCGTCCCGTGGAACCGCCGTACTGGACATCGTGAATCCGACCAACGGCGAAGTGGTTGCCGTGTCGCCGGTATCCGTGCAGGCCGACGTCGACGCCGCCATGGATGCTGCCGCCGCAGCGTTCCGGACGTGGAAGCGCACTACCCCAAGCGAACGCCAGCGGATGCTGCTCCGCCTGGCCGATGCCTTCGAGGCCAATTCCGCTGAATTGGTGGAAGCGCAGCACCGTAATACCGGACAGGTTCGCTCACTGATTGCCGCCGAGGAAGTAGCCGTCGGAGCGGATCAGCTTCGCTTCTTTGCCGGTGCGGCCAGGCTCCTTGAGGGCAAGTCCGCCGGAGAGTATCTGGAAGGGTATACCTCCTTCATCCGCAGGGAGCCGATCGGCGTCGTTGCCCAGGTTGCTCCGTGGAACTATCCGCTGCTGATGGCGGTCTGGAAGATCGGTCCGGCTCTTGCAGCCGGAAACACCGTGGTGCTCAAGCCCTCCGATACCACCCCCGAGTCCACCTTGGTCCTTGCCCGCCTTGCGGCAGGTATCTTCCCTGCCGGCGTCCTCAACGTTGTCCTTGGTACGGCTGAGACCGGGGCCCTGATGGTTGACCACCCGGTGCCCGGTCTGGTCTCCATCACAGGATCCGTGCGGGCAGGCATCGCCGTCGCCACGGGTGCGGCGAAGACCCTTAAACGTGCCCATCTGGAACTTGGCGGCAAGGCACCTGCAGTCGTTTTTGCAGATGCGGACCTGGACCGGACCGCCACCGCCATTGCCGAGTTCGCGTTCTTCAATGCAGGCCAGGACTGCACCGCCATCACCCGCGTACTGGTGGAGGATTCCGTGCACGATGCTCTGGTCGACAAACTCGTGGCAGCTGCGAAGGAACTCAAGACCGGCAGCGGCAACGACGAGGAAAACTACTTCGGGCCGCTGAACAACATCAACCACTTCAACGCGGTGAACGCCGTGATCGAGGCACTGCCAGCGCACTGCCGCGTGGAGACCGGCGGGCGGAGGGCAGGATCCAAGGGATTCTTCTTCGAACCCACGATCATCACCGGCGCCCGCCAGGACGACGACGTGGTGCAGAAGGAAACCTTCGGTCCGGTCATCACGGTGCAGAAGTTTGACACCGAGGAGCAGGCTGTGGAAATGGCCAACGACGTCGAATACGCCCTTGCCTCCAGCGTCTGGACCACGAACCACGGCCGGGCGATGCGTCTGTCCCGGGACCTGGATTTCGGGGCGGTCTGGATCAATACGCACATCATGCTCACGGCCGAAATGCCGCACGGAGGTTTCAAGAGCTCCGGCTACGGCAAGGACCTCTCCATGTACGGCGTGGAGGACTATACGCGTATCAAGCACGTGATGAGCGCACTGGACGCCTAGTCCGGCATCCCTATCCCTGTCCCTCCGGCAGTACCTCCGAAAGGCAGCCTCATGAGCACTCCCAGCGTTACGCCCAGCTACCGCATTGAGCAGCGGCGCCGGATTGCCGGCACGTTCCCTGGCCCAAAGTCGATGGCAATAGCAGCACGGCGTGCTGCAGTGGTGGCAAAGGGGGTGGCCTCGAGCATCCCGGTATATGCCGCGGATGCCGACGGCGCAATCATCGTGGACGTGGACGGCAATGCCTTCACGGACCTGGGCTCGGGAATTGCCGTGACCAGCGTGGGCGCCTCCGATCCTGCGGTTGTCGCAGCCGTGCGGGAACAAGTGGAGCACTTCACTCACACGTGCTTTATGGTCACTCCCTACGAGGGATACGTAGCGGTTGCCGAGCGCCTTGCCGCAGTGACACCGGGGGACTTCGAAAAACGGACCGTGCTGTTCAATTCCGGAGCGGAAGCGGTGGAGAACGCCGTGAAGATTGCCCGTTCCGCTACCGGACGCGATGCCGTCGTCGCTTTCGACCACGCGTACCACGGGCGGACAAACCTCACGATGGGACTGACAGCCAAGGCGATGCCGTACAAGACCGGCTTTGGTCCGTTCGCTCCGGAAATTTACCGGATGCCCATGAGCTATCCGTTCCGCGAGGAGAACCCGAACCTCACCGGCGCTGAGGCTGCGGACCGGGCCATCCTGGCCATTGAGAAGCAGATCGGTGCAGACCAGCTTGCGGCCCTGCTGATTGAACCGATCCAGGGTGAGGGCGGCTTCATTGTCCCTGCGGAGGGCTTCCTGCCGCGGCTCGCCGAGTGGGCGCGGACCAACGGCGTGGTCTTCATTGCCGACGAGGTGCAGTCCGGCTTCTGCCGCACCGGCGAATGGTTTGCCGTGCAGCATGAGGGAGTGGTTCCCGACCTGATCACGATGGCCAAGGGCATTGCTGCCGGAATGCCGCTC
Source organism: Arthrobacter sp. zg-Y769 (assembly GCF_020907405.1). Lineage (GTDB taxonomy): Bacteria > Actinomycetota > Actinomycetes > Actinomycetales > Micrococcaceae > Arthrobacter_B. The sequence goes on along the minus strand of NZ_JAJJOE010000004.1, from coordinate 47,530 downwards.
TCCGCCGTAACCGGACGTGCGGAGTTGCTCGACGCCGTCCACCCCGGCGGTTTGGGCGGCACTTACGGCGGCAACCCGGTGGCCTGTGCGGCTGCCCTGGCAGCCATGGACACCATGGTTTCCCTGGACCTGGCCGAACGGGCGAGGCACATCGAGGCACTCACCCTGCCCCGCCTTGAGGCGCTGGCGGTGAAGGACGGCATCGTTGGAGATGTCCGCGGCCGCGGTGCCATGCTTGCCATGGAATTCGTTCGGCCCGGATCAAAGGCCCCCGACGCCGAGGCAGCGAAGACCGTTGCGGCGGCCTGCCTGCGGGAAGGGGTCATTGTGCTGACCTGCGGTACTTACGGAAACGTCATCCGGTTGCTGCCGCCGCTGACCATTGGTGATGAGCTGCTGCTTGATGCGCTCGACGTACTTGAGGCTGCCGTACGGTCCGTCGGCTGACTGCAGGAACCTCTGCGCTCCGCAGCCAGCACCGGTTGGCTCCGGAGCACGACCGGACTCTTACGTCCCACGCTGCCCCGGAAGAACATAACGGATCCCTTTTAGGCGGGGTCGGAGATGGCAGGGGCAAGAAACTCCGGGTGGAAATAGGCGTTTCGCAGAGGCCGGCGGTCGGGGTCAACGTAACGAGGCGGAAGGAACCAGGGAATGCCGGCCCGTATGGATACCTCCCAATTACCCTGATGGATCAAGTGGTGGTGGAACGAGCACAGCAACACTCCGTTTGCGATGCCGGTGCCTCCACCCCGCTCCCAAAATGTCACGTGGTGCGCCTCGGTCCAGGGCCCCGGCACCGTGCATCCCGGGAAGGCGCATCCTCCGTCGCGGGCGTGGAGAGCCTTACGGAGGTGCGGCGGGAACAGTCGTGCTGTCCGTCCCAGGTCCAGTACCTGCCCCTTGGAACCCAGCACCACCGGAATCAGGTCCGCGTCGCAGGCTATCCGGCGGACAGCCCGGGTGTCGATTGGTCCGGAGAAAGCCGCAGTTCCCGGCTGAGGGAAAGCCTTGTTGTCGCTTCCTGTGCTCCTGTTATCGGGTGTGTCGTCGCGGTCCCTGCCGTCCAGGTCGTTTTTCGTATCCCGGGGGTTCGAGTTCTTCAGGCCCCTCCCGCTTATCGGGACCATCAGTCCTTTCAACAGCGAGTCGTGATTGATCGTGATCATAACTTGGGGACGCAGGCCGCCTGCAGCGGGCAAACCACCCGATGCCAGAGCGGCGCGGACCGCGGCGAGCAGTCCCTCCAGAAGTTGCTGCGGGCGTGTTGGCCGGGGCAGACGGCCAATAACGTGGGGCTGGCCAGGCGAATCCTGTGCCACTGCTGATGGTTCAAACACCCCCGCCTCCGGTGAGTGTTGCTCGGTCCGAGCGCCACCGCCGGGATCAGTCTTACAGCCGGGCTCAGTCCTGCCGCCGGATTCAGCCGCACCGACAAATTCAGCCGCACCGACAAATTCAGCCGCGCCGACGTCATCCGTCACGCCGCTCCCAGTTGCGCTGCTCCCAGTCACGCCGCTCCCAGTAGGAGAACCTGCGGGACCTGCGGGACCTGCGGCACCCGCGGCACGCGCGCCACCCGCGGGGTCCGTTACGCCGCTTCCGGCAGGAGAACCTGCCGCACCTGCGGGTTTGGCGTCATCCGTACCGTTTACCCGAGGATTGGCTGCGCTGTTGATAAGCGTTGTGAGTGCCTCATGCTGTTCATCGGTGCAGTAAATGTGCAGGTGGTTCAAGCCGTTGCGTCGCCGACCAGGAAAAATTCCTTGGAACTGTTTCAATTCTTCTTCGGTGGGCGGCCGATCCTGGTCCAGCAGGGCGATCCAATGCTTCGCTGTTCGGACGAGGAAATCATGGTCCTGATGGGAGCCGATATCTGTGAGCTGCTTATCCATGGCTTCCAAAGCCGGCGGTTCCAACCGCGGAAGTGCCTCCTCCAATGCACGTGCGATGACGTCCACGTCAGCTGCAGCCAACACGCCTTCGGCACAGGCCTGTGCGACCGACGGATAAGCGGGCGGGAGTGTCTCACCCGTGAGTGTGGTCGTGGGAAGGACGGCGGTCGCCAGTGCCAGACGACGGCGGGCCTCGGCCCGAGAGATCCTCAAGCGGGCCCGCATGAAATCCGCAGTACTTCGAAACTCCCGGAGGCGTCCGCCGCTCTTCGGGGAGGCGAGGTGTTCATCCTGAGGGCGGGAGTCATATCCTGCAGACGCAGCGTTGCGGTTGGGTTCAGTAGCCGCAGCTCCGCAGGCATCTTCCGGCCCGTCCACGACGTCGAGGGGCTTCGCAGCGGTGGCAGCCGCAGGGGTAGCGGCAAGCGCGTGAGCGGGATGATGCTGATCAATTGCGGCAGCCGCCGTTAGCTTCAGGTAGTCCGTGATCCTCGAAATTTCCTCGACGGCAGAGGCAAATTCCACGGCTTCCTGCAGTCCCAATAGGTCCCAGCAGCCGGTGGCGATTTCGCGCATTTCATTGACTGTGGCCAAGGCCAATGCGACAGGCTGAGTCGGTGTGTCGTTAGGAGCCCTGACGGAGAATTCCGCCGGGGACTTCAACTCGTTCAAGGGTTCCACCGCCATGGAACAATCCTGCCGTGGAGACCGTCCCTGAAGCCCCGCAGCAAGCGCGGGTGGGGATAACAAGCCGGACGCCCGGAGCGGAATCAGGCGGTGGAGGGCAAGTGCGACACCTAGCCGAGGGACAAGTGCCGCAGTTTCCTGCCTTCTCGGGTATAACGCCCCGGCCCCTACCTAGCCGAGGGACAAGTGCCGCAGCCCCTACGGACCAACCCCTACACCGCAGCCGCAGCCGCAGCGCGGAGCTTGCGGCCGCGCCGCGGGCCGCCGATCATATCGATGGTCAACATCACCAGCGCCAGCCATACGAGACCGAAGCCCGCCCAACGCTCGGGAGGCATCGCTTCCTTGAAGACAGTCAGGGCCAGGATGAACTGCAGGGTGGGCGCCAGATACTGCAGCAGCCCCACTGTGGACAGCGGCAGTCGGCGGGCAGCAGCCCCGAAGAAGATCAGCGGGACGGCAGTGATGACGCCGGAGGCGACCAGCAGCCAGAAGTGCCCGGCACCGTTGGACGTCAGAGTGGCCGCACCGGTCATGGACAGCCAGATCATCACGCCGGCGGCAATCGGCGTTAGGACAGCCGTTTCAATCGTCAGGCTCGAGACCGCGTCAACACGGGACCCGATGCCCTTCTTGACCAATCCGTAAAATCCGAAGCTGAACGCCAGGGCCAGGGCCACCCACGGCACGGTGCCGTACGCGAGGGCCAGGACCAGGACAGCGATGAACCCGACGGCCATCGCGGCCCACTGCAGCGGGCGCAGCTTTTCCTTAAGCACCAGTACGCCGAGCAGAACCGACACAAGCGGATTAATGAAGTAGCCCAGCGCTGCTTCCACCGCATGCTCATTCAGCACGGCCCAGGAGTACGTCAGCCAGTTCACGGCGATCAGCACGGCAGCGCCGGCCAGGGTTCCAACCGTCCGCGGATTCCGTCCCGCAGCGAGCATCGGCTTCCAGGCCCGCATCACGGTCAGCAGGATTGCGCAGAACACCAGCGACCAGACGACCCGGTTGGCAACGATTTCCACGGCACCAGCGGGCTGGAGGACCATGAAGTAAAGCGGAAGCAGGCCCCAGAGTCCGTATGCTCCGACTCCGAAGAGAATGCCGGGCAGGTTTTCGCGTCCCGTCGACGCCGGACCGGACGACGCCGGACCGGACGCTGCCGGCCCGGAAGACGCGGAACTACCCGGGGAGGTCCCAACGCCGTCGGCGGGCGTGGCGGTACGGACGGCGCGGAGGGCGGGGACAGGCTTGGAGAAAGGCACGACGTGCTTAACGCCTCGACGCCGGAGCATATTCCCGGGCTTTCTCCCGCACCCTTTCCGGGACCGTTTAGACGACGGGCGAACCCGGCATTTAGAATAAATAACTGTGTGTTAATTGCGCACCCAGGAGCTCAGAAGAGAAGAAGGACTATCAGTGACTAACCCTGCCGCGGACAGCGCCCAGCGTCCTTTGAGGGTCGCCATTATCGGCGCAGGCCCCGCCGGTGTTTACGCCGCCGACATCCTTACCAAAGCCGAGCGGGACTTCGAGGTCAGCATTGACCTCTTCGACCAGTACCCCGCACCCTACGGCCTCATCCGCTACGGAGTGGCTCCCGACCACCCGCGGATCAAAGGCATCGTCAACGCCCTCCACAAGGTGCTGGACCGGGGTGACATCCGTTTCCTCGGTAACGTCAACTACGGCCGCGACCTGACCCTGGCGGACTTCCGCCACTTCTATGACGCCATCATCTTCGCCACCGGCGCCATCAAGGACGCCCCGCTGAACGTGCCCGGCGTCGAACTGGAGGGTTCCTTCGGCGGAGCGGAATTTGTGTCCTGGTATGACGGACACCCCGACGTCCCGCGCGAATGGCCGCTGGACGCCAAGGAAGTTGCAGTGATCGGCAACGGCAACGTGGCCCTCGACGTCGCGCGCATCCTTTCCAAGCACGCCGATGACCTGCTCACCACGGAAATCCCGACCAACGTCTACGCGGGCCTGAAGAAGTCCCCGGTCACAGATGTGCACATCTTCGGCCGGCGCGGACCGGCGCAGGTGAAGTTCACGCCGCTTGAACTGCGCGAACTCTCGCATTCCCGCGACGTCGATATTGTCCTCTACCCCGAGGACTTCGAATTCGACGAGGGCTCCGACGAGCAGATCCGCACCAACAACCAGACCAAGACCATGGTCAATACGCTCACCAACTGGCTGGTGGAGGAACAGGACACCGGAGCGTCCCGCCGTCTGCACCTGCACTTCCTGCACAGCCCCGTGGAGATCTACGAGGATCCCGCAGACCCGGGCAAGGTCGCCGGGATGAAGTTCGAACGAACCGAACTGGACGGCACCGGAAACGTCCGCGGCACCGGGGAGATTGTGGATTACCCGGTCCAGGCCGTCTACCGGGCCATCGGCTACTTCGGCTCCGAACTGCCCGAAGTGGGCTACGACGAGCAGCGCGGCGTAATTCCCAATGAGGGCGGCCGCGTCATCAACGAGGACGGCGCTCCGGTGCCGGGCATCTACACCACGGGCTGGATCAAGCGCGGCCCCGTCGGCCTGATCGGGCACACCAAGGGTGATGCGCTGGAGACCATCGGCTTCCTGCTCGAGGACCGGCTGAGCCTGCCGGCCGCCACACACCCGGATCCGTCGTCGATCATCGAGCTCCTCGAGGAACGCGGCGTCAAGTACACCACCTGGGAGGGCTGGCTGAAGCTCGATGCCTATGAGCGCAGCCTCGGTGCCTCCTATATCCATCCTGACCCGCTGACCGGAGAACTGGTCCGCGAGCGCGTGAAGGTGGTCGACCGCGAAGAAATGACCCGCATTTCCCGCGGAGAATAGCGATCCGGGAGTAAACCGAAGTTCCTCTGGCCTCCGCCGGTCCGCGCATGGGAGCATATCCGACAATGGTGTGTTCCTTCTCGGACAGCGTCCAAACAGACGTTGTCCGTGTATCAGCGTGGATAGGCGGGGGCCGTGCGCATTGCGGCGCGAAATGAAGGTGTTGCCCTGGGCAGGCAGTCCGGTGTCCTGCCGCGGATGCCGGCGGAGGAACTGCATCACAACGCAGTCCGGGCCCATGAGTCGCTCGGTTCCGGCAGCGGATGGCTGGAGCGGCTGCGGCCGTCCGTCCGCGACTCCTGGCAGCGTTCGCTCCAGCATCACCCGGACCCGGACGTCTCGCGTCCGGAATTGGTGTTCGACGACGCCGCCCTGGCACGTTATCGTGCCGCGCATCCGCTGTCCGCCGTGATGCCGGTAATCCGCCGTCTGCTCGTGGAGCCGGGAGAGGACTCCGGGCTGTTGGTGGCAGTGGGGGATGAACTGGGCCGTCTGTTGTGGGTGGACGGCGATGCGGTCCTTCGCCGGCGTGCCGAAGGCATGCTTTTTATGGCCGGAGCGGACTGGTCCGAACGAACGGTCGGCACCAGCGCCCCCGGAACTGCCCTCGCCACCGGGGCAGATGTGCAGATTGCCGGGCCGGAACACTTCAGCCGGCTCGTACACTCCTGGAGCTGCACCGCCGTACCCGTCCACGACCCGGACACGGGTTCCGTGCTGGGCGTTGTGGATGTCACCGGCGGCTCCGAAGCCGTCGCACCGCATACCCTGGCCCTCGTCCGGGCAGCTGTGGCGGCCGCCGAAGCCAGGCTTCAGGTCCAGCGCCTGCAGGCCCGCAGGGATGCGCCCCGCAACGGGTCCCCCATGTCCTCCGCCGTCCTTCCGCGCCGCCGTGCCCGGCGGCCGGCCTCGCTGCCCGCCGCGGATTTCACGGAAAGCCTGGAGCTGCTCGGCCGGGACCGCGCGGTTCTCCACACCGTGGGCAGGACGGTGGAGCTGAGCTCCCGCCACGGAGAGCTGCTGGCCGTTCTGGCACTGCATCCCGGCGGCCTCACAGCCGAGGAACTGGCCGTACTTGCATACCCCGACGGCGGGCAGGCAGGTACCGTGCGTGCCGAGATGCTGCGGCTGCGCAAGCTGATGGAGTCCGTGGCCGCCGGGACAGCTGCCGAACCCCTGGTCCCGCGTTCGCGCCCCTACCGCCTGGCCCGGCCCATGGCGGTCGACGCCGCGCAGGTCCTGCGGTTCCTGGAACAGGGCGCGTACCGGCTGGCGCTGCAGATGTACGGCGGACAGGTGCTGCCACGCTCGGAAGCCCCCGCCCTTATCCGGCTGCGCGCCGAGGTTTCCGCCGTCCTGCGCCAGGCGATGCTGTCCGACGCCGGCGCCGACACCCTGCTGCGGTACCTGCACCTGCCGGAAGCAGAGCACGACGCCGAGGCCTGGCAGCTTGCCCTGCGGATGCTTCCGCCGCGCTCACCCCGCCGTGCCGCCGTCGTCGCCGGTTTGGAACGCATCGAACGGGATCTGGCCTAAGCGCTTTTTCGTCAGCCCTGGCCGCAGGCAATGACCTGGTACAGCCGGGCGTCACCCACCTGCTCCACCAGCTCGAAACCCGGGTTTGCCTCGAGGTTGTCCATTCCGGGGAAGCGGGGGACTTCTCCATGCACCCCGAGGGTGCCAAAGTCCAGGGCATAGAAGGCATTGAGTTCTTCGACTGCAGCGCACACTTCGCTGCCCGGAGCTGCTTCGTCGAGATGGTCCAGGACCAGGGACACCAACGGATCCGAAGCCCAGAAAACGTGTGGTGTGAGCGCCTTTCGATCGGCCAGGGCATAGACCAGCGAGGCCCCGGTTGCAGGGTTTCCGACCACCGTGGCGTCGGCAGGAACCAGCTTGCCGACCCGGGACAGCAGCTCTTCCTCGTCCGCGCTCAATAGCTTCGATGTGTCCGATAATTCGTAATTCAGAGAGGCGCGGGCAACCGCGGACTGGACAGAAGCCTGCTGCCCGGCCCACCCCATCGCGGCCGCCAGCAGCAATCCGGTCAGCACCCCGGCAGGCTTCGCCAGGAAGGTGGTTTCCTGCTCCGGCGTCCACTCCCTGCCCCGTCCTTTTCCGGCCAGCGCCCCGAGCCGGATGGTGCACCAGTCGATCACGAAGGTTCCTCCCACGACTACGACGCCGATCGCGGCCAGCGGCAGCAGGGCAGCCAATCGGGGTGGGTCGTTGTACCAGTTCCCCACCACGGCGGTCCTGAAATCGGACCAGGGGAACCCCGCAGCGATCGTAAAGAGCGCGACGCCCACTCCGAAAACCCCAATCGTCCACGCATTACGCCTGGCAAAAAGCGTCCTGCCGATTCCGACAGCGGTTAGGACGGCGATCAGGCCCGGAACGGGCAGGTCGAACGGCGCATTGAGGAATCCCTCGCCGAGAGCCTGAGCCGGATCCATGAACGGCTCCCAGACGACTCCGTCCATGTTGGGCCGCAGGTGCTGCCAGACATAGACAACTCCCGCTAGATAAGCGGCAACAGCGGCCCACGGCAGGCAGAACTGCAGTGCCGCTTTCAATGCGGAGGAGCTTCGGTCCCGTGTCCCGGACCAGAGGATGCTGACGACGAGCGGCAAAGTGAAGGCTATGAGAGCCAGAAGTGCGCTGGGATGCGCAAGCGCCAGGCCCGGCAGCCCAACGGCAAAGAGCAACCAGAAGGTACTGATGTGGATGCGCAGCGACCCTTTGCGCATGCCGCCGGCAAACAGAGCGAGCAGTGTCGGCAATAGGGCAATGGATAGGTAATTCGGGTACAGCACTCCGAAATCGACCATGAGGTAGGGAAACGCGGGGAACGCACCGGCGAGCAGGCCGCTCACGGCCCACACCACGGGTCGGTTCCCCGCCAGTATGGTGCCGAGCAGGATGACCCCCAAGGGCCATAGGACGGCACCGATAACGAGGTTGACGGCGGAGGCGGCCGCCGGCAGCTCGGCGCCGGACATGACCGATGTCAGGGCCACCGCGTCGTGCCAGGCTGCAGGGTAGAAGGCGAAATCGACGGCGGGATCGGTAATCCGCCCTGCCGTCAGTGCTGAGCCGTTTCCCGTATCGAGAATGTACCTGGCCAGGTTGAGGTGGAAGATGTTGTCCAGCGTCTGCGAGATGTTCTCCATTCGGCCGAAGACGCTCATCAGACGGAACAAAAGCAGCCCTATGGCTGCGCAGACTATGCCCAGACGGAGGGCTGATTGCCAGTCGAAGGTCCCTTGGAAAAGTCCGGACGGCGGGACCGGCCGGAGGCGCCGGATGGTTAAACGGACCAGCAGGACCAGGACGGCCGCCGCTGCTGCTGCCACCGCCACCGCCAAGGGGGTCAGCGCGAAGCCGGTGCTGCCCAGCACCACTGCGGCCACCGAAGCGATACTGACGGCTGCCGGGCCGGAGGACGCCCACAACGTTATTCCTCTGGCACCTGCTGCGGCACAGGCAGGAACCCCCGTGAGTATCAGGATCGCCGCGGCAGAGAGGATGGCTCCCGCAGCCTGCCACCAGTCCACTTATCCGACCGTGGACCAAGCCACGGCGGCGAGCAACGCACGTTCCATGAATTCCCCCTGCTACAGACCCGGCACACCGGGCAGCGCCTGAGGCGAAACCCTACGTGATCGGCCCCGATTTGCAACGTAGATGCGACCTTTGTCCCCGTAGCGTTCCACATGTCCGCTACCGACATCGACGTCGAACGCACAAGGAGCGCAAAATGACCGTTTATGCACAGCCAGGCACCGAAGGTTCGAAAGTCACCTTCAAACCGCGCTACGACAACTGGATCGGCGGGGAATGGGTGGCCCCGGTCAAGGGTGAGTACTTCGAAAACATTTCGCCGGTTAACGGCCGGGCATTCTGCGAGGTGGCCCGCGGGACATCTGCCGACATCGATCTCGCGCTGGACGCCGCCCACAAGGCAGCAGGGGCCTGGGGGAAGACTGCAGTAGCCGAGCGGGCATTGGTCCTGACCCGCATCGCGGACCGGATCGAAGCCAACCTCGAAATGCTCGCCGTTGCCGAAACCTGGGACAACGGCAAACCGATCCGGGAAGTCCTGGCCGCGGACCTGCCGCTGGCGGTAGACCACTTCCGCTACTTCGCCGGTGCCATCCGTGCCCAGGAAGGTGGCATCTCCCAGATCGACGACAACACCACCTCGTACCACTTCCACGAGCCGCTCGGCGTGGTGGGGCAGATCATTCCGTGGAACTTCCCCATCCTTATGGCCGTCTGGAAACTTGCCCCCGCACTGGCCGCGGGCAACGCCATTGTGCTGAAGCCGGCGGAACAGACGCCCACATCGATCCTGGTGCTGATGGAGCTCATCGCGGATCTCCTGCCGGCCGGCGTGCTCAACGTCGTCAACGGTTTCGGCGTGGAGGCCGGCAAGCCGCTGGCCTCCTCCAACCGGATCCGGAAGATCGCCTTCACCGGTGAGACCACCACGGGCCGGCTGATCATGCAGTACGCCAGCCAGAACCTGATTCCGGTCACCCTCGAACTGGGCGGCAAGAGCCCGAATATCTTCTTCGCCGACGTCGCCGCCGCCGACGACTCGTTCTACGACAAGGCACTCGAAGGCTTCAACATGTTCGCCCTGAACCAGGGCGAGGTCTGCACCTGCCCGTCCCGGGCACTGGTCCAGGACTCCATGTATGACTCCTTCATGGCGGATGCACTGGCCCGCACGGCACAAATGATCCAGGGCAACCCGCTGGATACCAACACCATGGTGGGCGCGCAGGCCTCCAACGACCAGTTGGAGAAGATCCTGTCCTACCTGGACATCGGCAGGCAGGAGGGGGCCAAGGTCCTGGCCGGCGGCGAACGTGCCCACCTCGACGGCGACCTTGCCGGAGGCTTCTACGTCCAGCCCACCGTCTTCGAAGGCACCAATAACATGCGCATCTTCCAGGAGGAGATCTTCGGTCCGGTGGTTTCCGTGACCCGGTTCTCCGACTACGGAGAGGCCATGGCCATCGCCAATGACACGCTGTACGGCCTTGGTGCCGGTGTCTGGTCCCGGGACGGCAACACAGCGTACCGGGCCGGACGGGATATCCAGGCCGGCCGGGTGTGGGTGAACAATTACCACGCCTATCCCGCCCATTCCGCTTTCGGCGGCTACAAGTCCTCCGGCATCGGACGCGAAAACCACGCCATGATGCTGGACCACTACCAGCAGACCAAGAACCTGCTGGTTAGCTACGCCGAAAACAAGCAGGGGTTCTTCTAAGCTGCCCGAGGACCTGCCTAGGCTGGGGTATCACCCGCTTTCCGCTGGAACCACCCTAAACCGCTGATGGAAAGAGGACCCCATGGCCAGCATGCAGGCAGCAGTAGTGAACCAACTCGGTGAAGGCCTCTCCATCGAGGAAATGGCGGTGCTTGAACCAGGACCGGGCCAGGCGCTCGTCAAGCTGGTGGCGTCAGGTGTATGCCATACGGACCTCCACGCGGCCGACGGCGACTGGCCCGTAAAGCCAACGCCTCCGTTCATCCCGGGGCATGAGGGCGTCGGCGAGGTGGTGCAGGTCGGTGAAGGGGTCACCGACCTGCACCCGGGCGACATGGTGGGCAACGCCTGGCTCGCCTACGCCTGCGGTGTGTGCGAGTACTGCCGGACCGGCTGGGAAACCCTGTGTGAGCAGCAGAAGAACAGTGGTTACTCCGTGGACGGCTCCTTTGGCCAGTACATGCTGGTGGATGCGCGTTTTGCGGCGCGCATCCCGGAAGGAGCCGATCCGCAGGAAATCGCTCCGGTCCTCTGTGCCGGTGTCACGGTCTACAAAGGGCTGAAAGTCAGCGAGGCACGGCCCGGTCAATGGGTCGTCATCTCCGGCATCGGCGGTCTGGGCCACGTGGCAGTGCAGTATGCCATTGCCATGGGACTGCGAGTGGCCGCCGTGGATATCGCAGATGAGAAGCTGGAACTGGCCACGAGGTACGGTGCGGAGGTTGTGGTCAACGCGCGCAACGAGGACCCGGCCGAGGTTATCCAGGAGAAGATCGGCGGTGCCCACGCCATACTTGTCACCGCAGTCCATCCGACAGCCTTCGGACAGGCCATCGGCATGGCCCGGCGCGGCGGAACGATTGTCTTTGTCGGGTTGCCGCCGGGGGACTTCCCGGCCCCGATCTTTGACACCGTGCTTAAGGGACTCACCATCCGGGGGTCGATCGTGGGTACCCGCCAGGACCTGGCGGAGGCGATTGACTTCTACGACCGCGGACTGATTCACCCCAACATCACCGTCCGCAACCTGGAAGAGATCAATGACGTGATGACTGAACTTCGAGAAGGCCGCATCGACGGCCGTGTGGTGATTGGATACTGATGGATTCTTCGCTTGCTCCCGGGCTGGAAGCGGCCGCCGCACTGCCCGGAGAGAATTTCTCCCGGGTGGCGCTGACACCTGAGGCACTGGCATTGCTGCAGCGGCTGCGCCCAATCCACGGTGCGTTGATGTTCCACCAGTCCGGGGGCTGCTGCGACGGGTCTTCACCCATGTGTTATCCAAAGGGGGAGTTCCTGACTTCAGAGGCCGATGTGCTCCTGGGGGTATTCGACGTGGAGGGCGAGGAACTGGAGTTCTGGATGTCGCGGGAGCAGTTTGAGTACTGGAAACACACCCATCTCACCGTGGATGTGGTCTCCGGCCGGGGGAGTGGATTTTCGGTGGAAGCTCCTGAGGGTAAACGCTTCCTTATCCGGTCCCGTCTGCTTGGGTAGGATCCAAATAGTAAGCTGACTGTTGAACCTGCCGTTTTGGACGGTAGTGTGCATGTGGACGGAACTTATCAAAGCCCAGTGAGGGCAGGAGAAGAGGAAGACCATGGTAAAGAAGTTTGTGTTTTTGGCGGGCGCAGGTGTTGGCTACCTGGTCGGCTCCAAAGGCGGCCGTGAAAAGCTGATGCAGCTGTGGAATGACCCGAAGGTGCAGGAGACCGTGTCCCACGGCACCGATTGGGCGAAGGAGAAGGCTCCGGGCCTGCAGGACAAGGTCACGGGCGTTGCCAAGGACGCCGCATCCAAGGTCACCGGCTCCAGCAGCTCCGGCTCCGGCAGCTCCAGCAGCACCGAGTCCGCCTCCACCCCGACCACGGGTTCTTCGGCGGCCGGCAGCACGGGAACCAACGGTTCCTACACTTCCGGCGGCGAGCAGAAGATGTCTCCGGCTGAACCGCAGCCCGAGGCCTAAGCGGAAAAGCAGGTAGGCACCGGACGGGTGGGGAGCAATCCCCGCCAGTCCGGTGCTTTTTTGTTCCCCTTGCCCGCTGTGCAGCCGTTTCAACCGCTGGCAAAGTCCCACCCAAAAAGCGGAACCCGCACGGCATGGTGCACGTTGGGTAGGGAGGGCACACGGGGGGAGCGCACGACGGCGCCGGCGGGCCTGGACGTTCAACGTCCCGGGAAAGAAAACCTCCGCCCGACCGTAGATGGGAATAGTACGCAACGGTACGACCGTTATCTTCGGCTAGTATCGAGTGCCCCGGGAATAACACAACTACGGATTTGGAGTGTGAGCCGAGAAAATGGCTACAGATTATGACGCGCCGCGCAAGACTGAGGAAGAGGCCGGTCCGGCTTCGATTGAAGAGCTTCAGGCCCGGCGCAGCGACAAGCAGTCTGCCGTAGTTGACGTGGATGAAACCGAGGCAGCCGAGGGATTCGAACTGCCCGGCGCAGACCTGTCCGGCGAAGAACTGCTTGTACGTGTGGTGCCGCCGCAGGAAGACGAGTTCACCTGCAACTCCTGCTTCCTCGTCCGGCACCGCTCCCAGCTGGCCGTGGAAAAGAACGGCCTGGCCTACTGCAAGGACTGTGAAGGATAACCACACGTAACTTCAGCCGCCGTCCCGCCAGGGTGCGGCGGCTGCCTGTTTAAGGCCACCGACCCGGAGAGAGGACGCGCGGATGGACGGAACGACGACGGCGGTCCTGCTGGCTGCCGGAGCCGGGAAACGCCTCGGGCACGGACCGAAGGCGCTGCTTCCCTTTCGCGGCAGGCCCCTGATCGAGCATCAGGTCCGGGTCCTCCTTGCCGGCGGGTGCACCAGGGTGGTCGCGGTGCTGGGTGCCGGACACTCGGAGGTTTTGGCCGCCGCCCGGCTGCAGAACACGGAAGTGGCGGTGAACCCCCGCTGGGACCTCGGGATGGGCACCAGCTACCGCTGCGGGGTCCAGGCGGCGCTGGCACACGGCCCCGCGGCCGTGCTCGTAGCCCTCGTGGACCAGCCCGGCCTGAGCCCGGCGGTGGTGGCACGCGTCCTCGCCGCTGGGCAGCCCGGCAGGATCGCCGCTGCAGGGTACCGGTCAGCCGAAGGCCGGCTGCGCCGCGGGCACCCCGTTCTGTTCGATGCTTCCCTGGCCGTGCAAAGCCTGGGTCCGGATGCCGGCTATTCCGCTGCTGAACATGCACGGAATGGAAAGCAGGCCGTGGATCCGGATACCGGCGCCCGTTCCTTCCTCGAAGCCCATCCGGAGCTGCTGGACGTCATCGACTGCTCGGATCTGGCCGACGGGCGCGACGTGGACACCGAGGGTGACCTTGTCCTGTTAGACTGATGGCTTCGTAGGGGAGTATCCCGATACGCCGATATCCGTCAACACGTGGAGCACCGACGCTCCGCCGGGTTCAGCGGTCAGTCTGTTCAGACTGGCGGGAGAGACCTATGCTCCTTTGGCGTACCCTACGAAAGCAGACATCTCATGACTGTTTCCCCCTTGGTCTGGGGAGTGACCATTGTGGTCATCCTGGCCCTTCTGGCCTTTGATTACTTCTTCCACATCCGCAAGGCGCACATCCCTACGTTGAGGGAAGCGGCCATTTGGTCCTCCATCTACGTAGGCCTCGCCGTAGTCTTCGGCGGTGTTGTCTGGGTCCTTGGCGGAGCCCAGATGGGCACCGAGTATTTCGCCGGGTACATCACCGAGAAGGCGCTTTCGGTAGACAACCTGTTTGTCTTCCTGATCATCATGGCGAGCTTCCGCGTTCCGCGTGAAGACCAGCAGAAGGTCCTGCTCTTCGGCATTGTGTTCTCCCTGATCGCCCGTACCGCGTTCATTCTTCTCGGTGCCGCGCTGATCAACTCCTTCTCCTGGGTCTTCTACATCTTCGGCCTGATCCTGCTGATCACGGCGGGCAACCTGCTCAAGCCGGAAAGCACGGAGGGCGATGACGAAGCCAACAACTTCATCATTCGGCTGGCCCGCAAGATCTTCCACACCTCGGAGAACTACGACGGGGACAAGCTGTTCACCATGGAGAACGGCAAGCGTGTCCTCACGCCGATGCTCCTGGTCATGGTGGCCATCGGCGGCACCGACATCCTCTTCGCGCTGGACTCCATCCCGGCGATCTTCGGCCTGACCCAGAACGTCTTCATCGTCTTCACCGCCACGGCGTTCTCGCTGATGGGCCTGCGCCAGCTCTACTTCCTCATCGACGGCCTGCTGGACCGCCTGATCTACCTCAGCTACGGCCTGGCAACCATCCTGGCCTTCATCGGCGTCAAGCTGGTCCTGCACGCCCTGCATGAGAACACGCTGCCCTTCATCAACGGCGGCGAGCATGTCTCGGTCATCGAGATCACCACCGGTCTCTCGCTCTCCGTCATCGTGGGCGTCCTCGTCGTGACCGTCATTGCGTCCCTGGTCAGTCCCGCGGGCAAGGCGATGACTGCGGTCAACAATGCCCGCCGCCACGCCGATGCCTACCTGGACCTGCACTACACAGCCGATCCCACCGAGCGGGAGCGGGTCTACAAGGCCCTCTGCGACGAAGAGCAGGACATCCTGAAGATGGACCTCAAGTACCGCGACAAGGTCAAGGACATCGAGGAGATCCGCGAAACCGTTGCCCGCGCACACAGCGAGCACGAGCGGTACCTCTCCCGCTAGCGGATAAGCCGGCGCCTATCGGCCGGCGAAACCGGGGCATCCCCGGCAGCCACCAGGCTGCCGGGGATGCCCCTCGCAGTTAACAGTGGTTCCAGCTCGCCCCGCGCCGGCCCGCCCCGACGCCCAGCCCCGGCCCTGGTGTTCAGCGACCGGTCCGGTGCGGCACCGGGGCCTTCGGCAAGGCACCGGAACGCCGTACCGCTGAACCGAGGCACGCTCCGGCGACCAAAGCTCCCAGCCCTCCGGCGGCCAGATCCGTCATGGTGTCCGCATAACCGACGTTGATTCCTGCATCCACGTACGTGTGGCCCCACCATTCACCGATCTCCCACAGCACGCTCATTCCCAGCCCCACTGCAAGCACCAGCAGCGGAACCACCAGGGGCAGCGACCGCGACGCCCGGTGCGGACGCCGAACGGCGGGAACCGCGCCAAACTGCACCAGCAGGAAATAGGCGATGACGGCGAGGGTGCCGGTGGCGGCACAGTGGATGGCGAGATCCCACCACGGGATATGGGCGTACAGGTCCGCGACGCTGCTCCAGGCCGCAGTCAGCAGCACCAGTCCGAACACGGTGTCGAAGCCGGCAAAAACTGCCAGTGCTCGGGAGACCAGAAGTCCCAGCAGCACCAGCAGGAACAGTGCCGTTTCCACCGGTCCCAGCAGTACCAGGGCCGCTGCAACGCTAAGCACGGCAAGCGCACGGACCGTATCGGCGAGGTATTCCTTCCGGGTCTCCGGCGGGCGGAGCAGCGCGTCAATCACCCTCCCACGGTAGCCCTGCACCTCCCGCGGAAGCAGCGTTCACCGAAAACCGGCGGGGGTGCTTCCGGCCCCGCGCTAAACTCAGCCCATGCCTTCCGAGCTTCCGGCAGTGTCCGTGGTTATCCCGTGCCGAAACGACGCAGCCCTTCTGGAAGCCTGTCTGCTGTCACTGGCCCGGCAGACCGTGCCGCCCCGGGAGATAGTGGTGGTGGATAACAACAGCAGCGATGCCAGCGCCGAGGTTGCCCGGCGGTTCGGCGCCAGGGTGGTTTACGAGCCGGTTGCGGGCATCCCGGCCGCGGCCAGTGCCGGGTACGACGCCGCCGCGGAGGAGCTGGACGAGGTGTCCGTCATTGCGAGATGCGACGCCGACTGCGTCCTTCCAGCCGACTGGATTGCCCGCATCAGGGAAGCCTTCGCCGCGGATCCGCAGTTGGAAGTGCTCAGCGGTCCCGGTGTTTTCTACGGCCTGCCCCGCGTGCCCGCGCTGCTGTTGTCCCGGCTGTATCTGGGGTCTTATTACCTGGCCATGGGCGCGGCCCTGGCCCACTGGCCCTTTTTCGGCTCCAACCTGGCGCTGCGTGCGGGTTCGTGGCGTGAGGTCAGCGGCGAGGTGCATCGAAACGATGCCCAAATGCACGACGACGTGTGCCTCAGTTTCCACCTCGGCCAGGGACGGCGGTGTCGCCTGGACCCGAACCTGGTTGTGGGGATGGCGCCGCGGGCGGTGCAAAGCCGGACCGGGCTGGCCCTGCGCTTCCGCCGGGCCTTCCATACCCTGGCCGGTCACTGGCCCGGGGAATATCCCTGGGTCCGCTGGAGCAGGAGGTTCAGGGGTAGAGCAGGGGCAGCTGCAGCACCAGCCAGGGGCTGAAAGCCCACGGCGTCAGCCGCACGGCCGGAACCAGCTGCGCCGGATCGGCCCATTCCCAGTCCATGACCTCGTCCTCGGCCGGGACCGGATCGGCGTCGGCCACTGCGGTGTAAACAGGGCAGATTTCGTGCTCAACAATCCCGGAGGCATCCACTGCCCGGTAGCGGAAATCCGGAAGCTTCAGCGTAAGGTCCCGCACTTCGAGCCCGAGTTCGCGCCGGGCACGCCGGCTTACCGCATCCTCGGTGGCTTCTCCGGGGCCGGGGTGGCCGCAGAAGGAATTGGTCCACACACCCGGCCAGGTCAGCTTGGACAGGGCCCGCCGGGTGACCAGCAATTCGCCGCGGGTATTGAAGACGTGAGTGGAGAATGCCAGATGCAGCGGTGTGTCGGTGGTGTGCACGCCGGCTTTGTCCTGCGTGCCCAGGGGTCGGCCTTCATTGTCGACGAGAACCACCAGTTCTGGGCTGTCCGCCATTTCTTCCCCTTGTCCCATACGTGTTTACTTTACCTATGGAAACGCACCCCCCGCTCGACCTGGCTGCCGGGGAGGACCAGGTCGAGACCGTCCTGCGGCAGTTCTTCGAACAAGCCAAGGACCGGGCGGCGAAGCTGGGCCCGGCGTACCTGTCCCTCTGGCAGATCCTGGAAAACGCCGCGGCAGGAGGCAAACGGTTACGGCCGCGGATCCTCCTGACGTCCTACCTCAGCCTCGGGGGCACGGACCGCGACGCCGCCGCCCGTGTTGGTGCAGCCTTTGAACTGCTGCACACGGCGCTGATCATCCATGATGACGTCATTGACCTCGATTTCACCCGGCGCGGCCAGGAAAACGTCTCCGGCATCTACCGCGGGCTGGCGGCCGCTGCCGGCGTCGAAGAACGCGCAGCACGGCACCGGGGACTGTCCGCGGGGGTGATTGCCGGGGACCTCGCGCTGGCCGGAGCCTTCCGCCTGCTGGACCGCGTAGCGGTAGGTGCCGAGGTGCGGCTGCGCCTGGCCGACATCCTCGACGAAGCAGTATTTGCCTCCGCCGGCGGCGAACTGATCGACGTGGATCTGTCCTTCCAGCCAGGCGCCCCGCCCATCGACGAAGTCCTGCAGATGGAACGCCTCAAGACCGCTGTCTACTCCTTCGAGGCCCCGCTGCAGGCAGGCGCGGTGCTGGCGGGGGCACCGGACGACGTCGTCGACGTCCTGGGTCTCTACGGCCGGGACATCGGGATTGCCTACCAAGTGGTGGACGACCTCCTCGGCGTTTTCGGCACCGAAAGCACAACGGGCAAGTCCAGCTTCTCGGACCTGCGGGAGGGGAAGCGCACCGCCCTGGTCTCCTATGCGGCGGGAACCCCTGAATGGGAAGAGCTTTCGGCGCTGCTGGGCAGCCCTGCCCTGACCGGGCCGGATGCAGCCCGGGCACGGGAACTGCTGAATAGCTGCGGAGCCCGGAACTACGCGCGGGGCCTGGTCCTGGAATACGCCGAGCGGTCCCGGCAGCACCTGCAGTACCCCGCCATACCGCCGTCCCTGCGTGCCGCACTGTCCGCAGTGACCGACGACGCCGTGAACCGGGGACGGTAGCCTGTGGCAGCACAGCAGGGCCTCGGCCTCTACAACACCGTCGCGCGGCAGGCCTCAGCCGTGCTGATCCGGTCCTATTCGACGTCGTTCGGGCTCGCATCCCGGCTGCTGCCGGCCCGGACCCGGATGCAGATTGAGACCATCTACGCGCTGGTCCGGCTGGCGGACGAGATTGTCGACGGCGTGGCGGCAGCGGCCCTGGTGTCCCGCAGGGAGATCGGCGGGCTGCTGGACGAGTTGGAAACGGACACGGAACGTGCCCTGCGCACCGGCTACAGCGTCAACCTGGTGGTCCATGCCTTTGCGCTGACGGCGAGGGAAACCGGAATCGGAACGGATCTCACCAAGCCGTTCTTCGCGTCGATGCGGGAGGACCTGGAACAGGCGGAACACACCGACCACAGCTTCAACGAGTACGTCTACGGTTCCGCCGAGGTGATCGGGCTGATGTGCCTGCAGTGCTTCCTCGATGAAGTGCAGGTGCCCGACGACGCGGCCAAGCAACTGCGCGAAGGCGCCCAGCGGCTGGGGGCGGCATTCCAGAAGGTCAACTTCCTGCGCGACCTCGCCCAGGACTTCGAGGCCCTGGGACGCAGCTATTTTCCCGGTGTCACCGTGGAGGCCTTCACCGAGGCGGATAAGCACCGGATCCTGGACGGCATCGACGCGGACCTGCTGGTCTCGGGGGCGGCCGTGGCGCAGCTGCCGGCAAACTGCAGGGCCGCCGTCGCGCTGGCCCAGGACCTGTTCAGTGAACTGGCCCGCAGGCTCCGCAGTACCCCCGCGGAGCAGCTGCGTACCACCCGGGTACGCGTCCCCAACCCGGTGAAGGTCCGCATCGCCGCCCGTGCGGTGCTGACCCGCCGGGTAGCAAGTCCCTCCGGTCCCCGCGTTCACAACCAATCTCCCGATGCCGCGGGAAACGAAAGGCAACCATGAGCATGCGTCCGCGCACCGCCGTCGTGATCGGCGGCGGGATCACCGGACTGGCCACCGCGGCACTGCTGGCCCGGGAAGGCCTGGAAGTCACGGTCCTGGAGAAGCAGCCGGAGACCGGAGGCCGTGCGGGCAGCTGGGAAACCGGAGGATTCCGCTTTGACACCGGACCGTCCTGGTACCTGATGCCGGAGGTCTTTGACCACTTCTTCCGGCTGTTGGGCACCTCGGCCGCCGAACAGCTGGAGCTGGTCCGGCTGGATCCGGGCTACCGGGTGCTCTTCGAAGACGTCCCCGGAGCGGTGGACGTGGCCGGCACCCGGGAAGGGAACGTGGCACTGTTTGAATCGCTGGAACCCGGGGCCGGAGCCCGGCTCGAGGAGTACCTTGAGTCCGCCGAAGAGGTCTACGGGATGGCCAGGAAGCGTTTCCTGTATTCAACGTTCGCCTCATTCCTGCCGCTGCTGCGCCCGGATGTCCTGCGCAGCGGCCCCCGGCTCGCCCGGCTGTTGCTGGAACCCCTGAGCAGCTTTGTTGCCCGGCGTTTCACGGACCCGCGGATCCGGCAAATCCTGGGTTACCCGGCCGTCTTCCTGGGCTCCTCACCCTTCACCACCCCAAGCATGTACCACCTGATGAGCCGGCTGGACCTGGCCGACGGGGTGCTTTATCCGTTGGGCGGCTTCCACCGGATAGTTTCGGTGATCTCGGATCTGGCGAGGGCCGAAGGCACCCGGGTGATCACCGGTGCCGAGGTCACCCGGATCCGCACGTCCGCGCCGTCCGGCTCCGGCCCGGGGCGGGGCCGAAACCCCTTCCGCCGCCGCAGGCCGCGTGCCGTGGGAGTGGACTACCGCGACGCCGAGGGAACGCAGATGTCGCTGGACGCGGACCTGGTGGTTTCGGCGGCGGACCTGCACCACACCGAGACCGTACTCCTGCCCGAGAGGCTGCAGACCTATCCGGAGAGCTACTGGGAGCACCGCGTCCCCGGCCCCGGAGGGCTGCTGCTGCATCTGGGGGTGCAGGGGAAGCTGCCGCAGCTGGAACACCACACCCTGCTGTTTACCCGGGACTGGGAAGCCAACTTCGAGAAAATCTTCGGCACGGACACCTCCGTCCCGGATCCGGCCTCCCTGTACGTCTGCCGTCCGAGCGCCACGGACCCCGGCGCCGCACCGGACGGACACGAAAACCTGTTCGTGCTCGTGCCGGTGCCGTCGGACCCGTCGCTGGGAGCCGGAGGGATTGACGGTGCCGGGGATCCGCAGATCGAGAAAATGGCCGACGCCGTCATTGCCCAGCTCTCGTCCTGGGCAGGTATTCCGGATCTGGCCGAACGCATCATTATCCGCCGTACCGTAGGGCCGCAGGACTTTGTCACCGACCTTAACTCCTGGCGGGGAACCCTGCTGGGGCCGGCACACATCCTCAAGCAAAGCGCATTCTTCCGCGGAACGAACGCCAGCAGGAAAGTGGAGGGACTGCTGTACGCCGGCGGGTCCACGCTGCCGGGCATCGGCCTTCCCATGTGCCTGATCAGCGCGGAGCTCGTGCTCAAGCGGCTGCGCGGAGACACCGGTACCGAGGCGCTGCCGGAGCCCGCGCCGTGGTCGGCACAGGGAGGAGCGTCGTGGCCGGCCGGCCCGGCTTCCTCCGGATGGCAGCCGGCCGGTTCGCCTTCCGCCGGGATGCCTTCCGACGAGACATCCTCCGCCGGTTCGCCTTCCGGCGGGACGGAAGCGTGATGGGGATCCTCTACCTGCTTTTCCTGCTGTTGTCCCTGGGCTGCATGGCGCTGCTGGACCACCGGTTCCGGCTGTTCTTCTTTGCCGACGCACGGCGGGCCGCCGTAGTGCTGGCGGTAGGGGTGGCGTTCTTCACCGGCTGGGACCTGGCCGGCATCGGTTCCGACATCTTCTACAGGGGAGAGACTCCGTTCATGCTGGGCCTGACCCTGGCACCGCACCTGCCGGTGGAGGAGATCTTTTTCCTGGCCTTCCTTTGTTACCTGACCATGGTGGTCTTCGGCCTGGTGCGTCTAATCGCCGGCAGATTCACCGGCCGGGCCGGGAGCCGGGCCGGAAGCCGAAATGGGAGCCGAGCCGAGAACCGTGCCGGCGGGCCGCCCGCGGGGAGCAGGCCGGCGGAGAGGACGCAGCAGTGACCTACTGGACCCTCAATGCCTTCTTCCTCGTCCCCGCGGCGCTGTCCTGCGCAACGGTCCTGCTGCGCCGGAACCGCCCGCAGCACTTTGCGGCCGCGGCAGCCGTTACCGCCGTCGTCCTGCTGGCACTGACAGCGGTCTTCGACAATCTCATGATCCGCGTGGGCCTCTTCTGGTACAACGAGGACCGTATTTCCGGAGCCTTTGCCGGCGCCGCTCCGCTGGAGGACTTTGCGTACCCGCTGGCGGCCGTCCTGCTGCTTCCCGCGCTCTGGGTACTGCTGCCCGGACGCGCCCCCGGCCCCGGTCCCGTACGTCCGAAACCGAACCCCAAGGAGCAGCCGTGAACCCCGCCGCCACCGGAACAAGGGGCACCCTGCGGATGCTGCTGGTGTCCTCGCGGCCCCTTTCCTGGGTCAACACCGCCTATCCGTTCGCTGCGGCATACCTGCTCACCACCGGCCGGATTGACCTGGCCTGGGTGATCGGAACCCTCTACTTCCTGGTTCCCTACAACCTGGCGATGTACGGCATCAATGACGTTTTCGACTACGAGTCGGATCTGCATAATCCACGCAAAGGGGGAGTGGAAGGAGCCGTATTGGACCGCGGCTTCCACCGCACCACGCTATGGGCGGCGGCCATTACGAATGTGCCTTTCCTGCTCGCCCTGGTCCTGCTCGGAAGCCCGCTGTCCTGGCTGGTGCTGGCGGTCAGCGTCTTTGCGGTGATTGCGTACAGCGCCCCCGGGCTGCGGTTCAAGGAACGCCCCTTCCTCGATTCGGTGACGTCCAGCACGCACTTCGTCAGTCCCGCCGTATACGGACTGGTCCTGGCCGGCGCGGTCTTCACGCCGGGGCTGTGGGCAGTGCTGGGTGCGTTCTTCCTCTGGGGGATGGCGAGCCAGGCCTTCGGCGCGGTGCAGGACGTGGTCCCGGACCGGGAGGGCGGCATCGGCTCCATTGCCACGGTGCTGGGTGCGCGGCCCGTGGTGTGGCTGGCCGCAGCGGCGTACCTGGCTGCGGGGCTGCTGATGCTCTTCATCCCGTGGCCGGCGGTCCTGGGCTGCCTGCTGGCCCTGCCCTATCTCCTCAACCTGGTTCCGTTCCTGCGGATCACCGACGCCGGCTCCGCGGCGGCCAATGCCGGTTGGAAACGGTTCCTGAAGCTGAACTTCCTCACCGGCTTCCTCGTGACCATGCTGATCATCTGGTACTGGCCGTCCCGGTAACCTGCCTATCCCTCGCGGTGGAGGGGCGCGGCGGGCGGTGCGGGGCGCGGACCGCGGTTTGCTCCGGTTTGGGAAAATCCGACCGGTATGGGAGATTGCTGCAGTGCGCCGTGGCAGCAGTTTCCCAAACCGGCAGCAGAAACCCCAACCGGCAGCAGGACATCCCCGAACGCACAAGCGGCCGGCCCCCGAAGGGACCGGCCGCTGCACTGTCTAAAGGGTGCTGAAGTTACTCGGCAACGCCGACGAACTCGGCCTTTTCGTTGGCCGTGGTCTCGCCCTGTGCCAGGGAGAGGCGCAGCTTCTCGCCCAGGACCGCGTCAACGTTGGTCCAGTACTGGATCGCAGCTTCGCGGATGTGCGGACGCTTCACACCGGAGATGGCACCGGTGATGGTTTCCAGGAAACGCTGCTTGGCGGCGTCGTCGTAAACCTCGCGGTACAGCGTGCCGGCCTGGCCGAAGTCGCTGTCCTCGGAGTGCAGGGTCGCGGCGGAACGCACCAGTGCGCCGTCGTTCTCCCAGCTGCCCGAGCCGGCCAGCGCTGCGTCGGCCGCGGGGCCGCCCAGCGTGTTCGGAGCGTAGACCGGGGTTTCCGGGGAGTTGTAGGAGAAGCGCATGGCGCCGTCCTGCGAGTAGTTGTTAACCGGAGCCTTCGGTGCGTTGACCGGCAGCAGGTTGTAGTTGGCGCCGATGCGGTAACGCTGGGCGTCCGGGTAGGAGAAGATGCGGGCCATCAGCATCTTGTCCGGGCTAGCGTCGATGCCGGGAACCAGGTTCGCGGGGGACAGGGCAACCTGTTCGATCTGCGCGAAGAAGTTCTCCGGGTTGCGGTTCAGGGTGTGGGTACCCACCTTGATCAGCGGGTAGTCCGCGTGCGGCCAGACCTTGGTCAGGTCGAACGGGTTGAACCGGTACGTCTTGGCATCCTCGTACGGCATGACCTGCACGTGCAGGTCCCAGGACGGGAAGTTGCCGGCCTCGATGGCCTCGTACAGGTCCCGGCGGTAGTAGTCAGCGTCGGCGCCGGCAATCTTTTCAGCCTCGGCACCGGTGATTTCATGGTTGCCCTGGTTGGACGTGAAGTGGTACTTCACCCAGAAGCGCTCGCCGGCGGCGTTGATCCACTGGTAGGTGTGCGAACCGAAGCCGGGCATTTCACGCCACGACGTCGGCAGGCCGCGGTCACCCATCAGGTACGTGACCTGGTGGGCGGACTCGGGGGAGTTGGTCCAGAAGTCCCACTGCATGTCGGCATCGCGCAGGCCGGAGCCCGGCAGGCGCTTCTGCGAGTGGATGAAGTCCGGGAACTTGATGCCGTCGCGGATGAAGAACACCGGGGTGTTGTTGCCGACGATGTCGTAGTTGCCCTCGGTGGTGTAGAAACGCATCGCGAAGCCGCGTACGTCGCGCCAGGTGTCGGGGGAACCCATTTCACCGGCAACGGAGGAGAACCGCTGGACGGTTTCGGTGACGGTGCCGGGCTGGAAAACAGCGGCACGCGTGTACTTGGAGACATCCTCGGTGACTACGAACTCACCGAATGCGCCGCCGCCCTTGGCGTGCACGATGCGCTCCGGAATGCGCTCCCGGTTGAACTGCGCCAGCTTCTCGACCAGGTAACGGTCGTGAAGGGCAATGGCGCCGTCGGCACCGGTGCTCAGCGAATGGGCGTCGCTGGCAACCGGGGTACCGGTCTGCGTGGTGGTGAAGTTAGACATACTTGTTCTTTCTCTGGTGCTGGCAAAAAGGTCTAGGGGGTTCGGGGCGGGCTAGGACGCGGCTGCGGCGGCGCAGTCGGTGCAGAGCCCCCGGTAGAGCACATCCGCAATCTGGATGGTCATGCCGTGGGTATCTCCGGGGGTCAGACAGGGGGCGTGGCCGACGGCGCAGTCCACGTCCTCGATCCGTCCGCAGCCGGTGCAGACCGCGTGATGGTGGTTGTCATTCACACGGGTCTCGTACCGGGCCGGAGAGTCGGGGGTTTCGATCTTCCGCAGCAGGCCGGTTTCGGTGAGGTCCGCCAGGACAACATAAACGGACTGCAGCGAAATGTCCGGGAGCTCTGCGCGGACGGCGGCAACGACGTCGTCCGCCACCGAGTGCGGTGCGGCGTCGACGGCGCGGAGCACGGCCAGCCGCTGTTTGGTGACCCGGCGGCCGTGGGTGCGCAGTTCAGCGGTCCACCTGGCGGTGGCCTCCTCTGGTGCTGCTGTTCCGGTCATGTTCATCATCCTATTCTTATTCTGAGTTATTCATAATAAGGATCGCCTAACTTGTCCGCGCCCCGGGTACGCTGGGCCTAGATCGACTTATCGGAACACCAAGCGGAGGCACAGTGCCGGCAGCAGAAGTTCGAACCGGATACCAGCGGATAACGGTAGGGGACGCGCAGGTGGATATCCGCACCTACCGGCGCTTTGACGACGCCGGAACGCCCGACTGGCCGCAGAACCGCAGCGAGGTGGTCCTGGTGCACGGGATCGGCGCTTCGGAGCGGTACTACGGCCCGCTGATCTGGGAACTGGCGCGCACCTCGATTGTGCACACGCTGGAACTTCCCGGGTTCGGCACCACCAAGAAACCGCGCACTCAGCTGCAGATGGAGGATTTCGGGCGTATCGCCGTGCAGGCCCTCGATGCCGCCGGGATTCACGGGGCGCAGTGGGTGGGTCACTCCATGGGCTGCCAGGTGGTGGTGGAAATGGCGCTCGCCGCCCCGAAGGCTGCCTCCTCAGTGGTCCTGCTGGGACCAACCATCAACGACGCCGAGCGCTCGGCCCCGCTGCAGGCGCTGCGGCTGCTGCAGGACTGCCTGGGCGAACCGCCGGCGGTCAACTACATCCTGGTTACCGATTACCTGCG
Organism: Arthrobacter sp. zg-Y769; assembly: GCF_020907405.1. Taxonomy (GTDB): domain Bacteria; phylum Actinomycetota; class Actinomycetes; order Actinomycetales; family Micrococcaceae; genus Arthrobacter_B. Next base: position 21,730 of record NZ_JAJJOE010000004.1, on the reverse strand, counting down.
TGCCGGCCCCCGCTGGTACCTGTCCACGCTGCCCGTGATGATCCGCCACCGGCTCGAGGAACGGATCGGAGAGGTGAAGCCGCCGGTCCTGCTGGTCCGCGGCGGCAAGGATCCGGTGGTCCGTGCCGACTGGCTGGCCCGTCTGGCTCTTGCCCGCCCCGGTGCGGTGACGGCGGAAATCCCCGGACAGCCGCACGTGATGATGTACACCCGTCCCAAGGAAACCGCTGCCCTGCTGCGCACGGCGGCCGCTGTCCAGTGACCTCTCCACGCCCGGGGGTCCGTCCGCGCAGGCAGGGGCGGATCTTCCGGTGGGCGCGCCAGGGGCGGGGCTGGGCCTCGGACTATCTCTACGTGGCGTACTGGCAGGTGCACGGTTTCGTCTTCCGGCGGGACCCTGCGGCGTACCTGCATCCGGAAGGCGAGGTGCGGGCTCCGGTGGTGCTGATCCCCGGCGTCTACGAGAACTGGCAGTTCCTGCGTCCGCTGGCCGATTACCTTTACGAGCGCGGACATCCGGTGCACACCGTGGCCCCGCTGGGCTACAACCGGGGTGCGGTCAAGGACATGGCCGTGCTGGTGGAACGCTATCTTCAGGAACAGAACCTGCAGGGCGTCCTGGTGCTGGCGCACAGCAAGGGCGGCCTGATCGGCAAGCACCTGATGACCCTGCCGGACGGCGGGGCGCGGGTGGACCGCATGATTGCCGTCAACACGCCCTTCTCCGGCTCGGTCTATGCCAACCTGTTTCCGCTCGCCTCGATCCGTGCCTTCTCACCGCGGGACCCGTTCCTGCGCCGGCTGCTGCGCAACGAGGACGTAAACGCCCGGATCACCTCCGTCTACAGCAGCTTTGACCCGCATATTCCGGCCGGAAGCCACCTGGCCGGAGCGCGGAACATCCAGCTGCAGAGCATGGGCCACTTCCGACCCATCGGTGACTCCCGGCTGCTCGACGTGCTGGAGCAGGAACTCGACGACGCCGGGCCCCGGGGCGGGACAGCCTAGGAAGCCCCGCGGGCAAGCGCCTGTTCCACGGCAGCTGCCGAACCGTCCCGCCACGGCTCCCCGTGGCCGGTGAGCAGCAACGGCGCGTTGGCCTCGGCCAGCAGGGACAGCGAGGCGAGCGCCTGGGTGCTGTCGGCCGTGGCCGCACCGGAAACGATCTGCGGTCCTTTGGCGCCGGTGTAGGGATCGAGGGTAACCAGGGAGTCGCCGCTGATGAGGGTGCCGCGGTCCGGATAGTGCAGCGCCACGTGCCCGGCGGTATGTCCGGGCGTGTACAGGATCCGCGGCCTGCCCGGCAGGGCGTCGCCGGAATCCGTGGTCAGGCTGTGCACATCGGTCACTCCGCGCACGTTCAGCGCTCCGGCGAGGGTCATTGCGCCCAGGACGGGGACCGACTTGGGATAGCGCAGCGGATACAGGAACCGGTTGGTCTCGTGCCGGTAGCGGTAGGGGTGTGCGGCAATGTACCGGTCGGCGGTGTGCACCAGAATGGGCGTGCGGTACTCCTGCCGCAGCCGGGCAGCAGTTCCCACATGGTCGAAATGCGCATGCGTGAGCACCAGGGCACGGATATCGCCGGGGCCGTAGCCCAGCTCGTCCAGCGCGCCGGTCAGGTGCGGCCACATCCCCGGCAGGCCGGCGTCGATCACTGCCACACCGTCGTCGTCCTCGACCAGGTAAACGTTCACATGGGCATGCTCAAGGCGGTGGATTCCATCGGCAACGTTGCGGGTAAACACGGCGGCTACTCCTTCGGCGGGATGCGGGCGAATCGATATCGTCCCATCCTAAGCATGCTTTCTATTGCCGTGCGCGTGTGGCGGCCCGGATCCGAGCCGGCGGGACCCTAGACTGCTCTGGTGCCAAGACTGCTCGCTGACCTCACCCCACTGCGCGAAAGCCCCGAATTCCGCCGGCTCTGGACCGGAACGGCGCTCTCCGCCGTCGGCACGCAGCTCACTCTCGTGGCGGTCAGCCTGGAAGTCTACGAACTGACGGAGTCGAGTTTCAATGTCGGGCTGCTGGGCCTGGTAGGCCTGGTTCCGCTGGTCCTGGCCGGACTGTACGGCGGATCCGTGGTGGACGCGTACGACAGGCGCAAGGTGGCACTGTTCTCGTCGGGACTGCTTTGGCTGAGCACCATCGGGATAGCAGCCCAGGCCTGGGCCGGGGTGGGCAACGTCTGGCTGCTGTACTTCCTCGTGGCAGTCAACGCCGGCGCGGGCGGGCTGAACCAGCCGGCGCGCAGCGCCATCATTCCCCGCCTGGTCCGCCCCGAGCTGCTGCCTGCCGCCAATGCGCTGAGCATGATGACCTTCGGCCTGGCCATGACTGCGGGGCCGCTGCTGGCCGGGGTGCTGGTGGCCCGGGTGGGCTACGGGTGGACCTACACCATCGACGTGGTTACCTTCACTGCCGCCATGTGGGCGCTGTACCGGCTGGCACCCATGCCGCCGGTGGGCAAGGTGCAGAAGGCCGGGCTGGGGTCCGTGCTGGAGGGATTCCGGTTCCTGGGCACCCGGCCCAATATCCGCATGACCTTTGTGGTGGACCTGTGCGCCATGGTGTTTGCCCAGCCGCGTGCGCTGCTTCCGGCCATCGGGGCGCTGATGCTCGGCGGCGGCGCGACCACGGTGGGTGTGCTGCTGGCGGCCACCGCCGTGGGTGCCTTCCTCGCCGGGCTGTTTTCCGGGCCGCTCGGGCTGGTGCGCCGACAGGGCCTGGCGGTGCTCTGGTCCGTTGCCGCCTGGGGGCTGTCGGTGACGGCATTCGGCGTCGTGGTGGTCCTGGCCGGACACAACGACGGCGCGGTCCCGTCCCGGTGGCTGATCCCGGCGGCCGCGGCGATGGCCTGCGCCGGGATTGCCGATTCCATCAGCGGCGTCTTCCGGTCCACCATCCTGCAGTCCGCCACCCCCGATGCCATGCGCGGCAGGCTGCAGGGTGTGTTCGTGGTGGTGGTGGCAGGCGGGCCGCGGCTGGGGGACCTGGTGGCGGGCATGGACGCCTCCCTGGTCGGGGAGGGGTGGGCGGCAGTGTTTGGCGGACTGATCTGCCTGGCCCTGGTTGCGGTGCTGGCACGCACCCAGCCACGGTTCGCCCGGTACGACGCCCAGCATCCCGAGCCCTGAGCCGCCGCGGAATCCGGAACAGTCCTGCGGAGTTAAACGTTGAAGTATATGGATTCGAACTGCCCTAAGGGGCCCGTGTGAAAGGACCTTGTACCCGTGCACCGACATTTCAACGGCCTCAAGACCGCAGCCCTCTTCGGCGTGCTTTTCGCCGTGCTGCTGGGAATCGGGGCCCTGCTTTCAAGCGGAACCGGAAGCCCGGCGTTTATCTGGGTCTTCCTCGTGATCGGCCTTGCCACCACTGCCTACAGTTACTGGAACAGCGACAAGCTCGCCATCAGGGCAATGCGCGCCGTGCCGGTTACCGAGGCGCAGGCCCCCGAGATGTACCGCATTGTCCGCGAGCTTTCGCTGCAGGCCGGCGAGCCCATGCCGCGGCTCTACGTATCGCCTACCATGGCGCCCAACGCCTTCGCCACCGGCCGCAACCCGCAGCATGCGGCGGTGTGCTGCACGCAGGGCATCCTGGCGCTGCTGAACGAGCGTGAACTGCGCGGCGTGCTCGGCCATGAGCTGATGCACGTGTACAACCGCGACATCCTCACCTCGTCGGTGGCCGCCGCCATTGCCGGCGTGATTACCTCGCTGGGACAGTTCCTGCTCTTCTTCGGCGGCGGCGACCGGCGCAACGCCAACCCGCTGGCCATGATCGCCATGGCGGTCCTGGCACCGCTGGCCGCTTCGCTGATCCAGATGGCAATTGGCCGGACCCGCGAGTACGACGCCGACGAAGACGGCGCGAAGCTGACGAATGACCCGCTGGCGCTCGCTTCCGCCCTGCGCAAGCTGGAAACCGGAACGCAGCGCGCGCCGCTGCCGGCCAATGACCAGAAGCTGGCGAACACCTCGCATCTGATGATTGCCAACCCGTTCCGCGCCGGCGTGCGCGGCCTGCTGGCCACCCACCCGCCCATGGCGGACCGCATCCAGCGGCTGGAGCGCATGGCCGGCCGTGCACTGGACGTCTAGCCGGAACCTGACCGGCCCCCGGTGACAAAGTAGGCTTCGAACATGCGCCTGATACTCATCCGCCACGGTCAGACCCCCTCCAATGTGGAGCATTTCCTCGACACCGCTGTTCCCGGCCCGGGGCTGACGGAGCTGGGAAGGGAACAGGCGGCGTCGCTGCCCGAAGCCCTGGGCCACGAACCCATCGACGGGATTTTTGCCTCCAACCTCGTCCGCACCCAGCTCACCGCAGCACCCCTGGCTGCCTCGCTCGGCCTGCCGGTACAGATCCGGGACGGGCTGCGGGAAGTGTCCGCCGGTGAGCTGGAGATGCGAAACGACCGGGACGCGATCATTGCCTACCTCAAGACGGTTTACCGCTGGGTTTCCGGCGACACCGCCGTCCGGATGCCCGGCGGGCCCGACGGTGCGGAGACACTGGGCCGTTTTGACGCCGTCATCGGGGACCTGGCCGCCGCAGGGCTGAAGTCCCCGGCAATCTTCAGCCACGGCGCCATCATCCGGGCCTGGGCCACTGCGCGGGCCGAGAATGTGGGGCCGGACTTTATTGTCACGAACGCACTGAGTAACACCGGTGTTGCCGTGCTGGAAGCGGAGGAGCTGCCCGGCGGCGGCCTCGGCCCCTGGCAGCTGCTGACGTGGATGGGCGAGGCCGTGGGCGGCGGGGAGCTCAAGGACTACGGCGACGACGGTCCGGCCGCGGACGACGTCGCGCTCTAGGCGACGTGCTGCAGTAAAACACCAACGGCGCCGTCCCCGCTGCGGGGAGGCGCCGTCGTAAGTGCTCTGCCGTGGCTTAGCGGAAGTTGATGAACTGCAGGTCAACCTCGAGGTCCGCGCCCTTGAGCAAGGCCATGGTGGCCTGGAGATCGTCGCGGGACTTGGAGCTGACCCGCAGCTCGTCGCCCTGGATCTGGGACTTGACGCCCTTGGGGCCTTCGTCGCGGATCAGCTTGTTGATCTTCTTCGCCTGGTCCTGGGCGATGCCCTCCTTCATGGAGGCTTCGATCCGGTATTCCTTGCCCGAAGCGAACGGCTCCCCGGCATCCAGGGACTTCAGGGAGATGCCGCGCTTGACCAGCTTGGACTGCAGGACATCCAGTACTGCCTTCACCCGGTCCTCGGAGTTGGCCTTCATTAGGATCTTCTCGCCGCTGAAGTCCACCTCCGCGCCGACGCCCTTGAAGTCGTAACGCTGGACGATTTCCTTCTGCGCCTGGTTCAGCGCGTTGGCCACTTCCTGCTTATCGATCTTGCTGACGACGTCGAACGTGGACTCGCTGGCCATTTCGGGACTCCTCTAAGTTGGTGACTTTTCCTGCTACTTAGCGTAGTAGGTCCGCGCCCGGATGGCGCCCCGCTCCCAGCAGCCACACAGCAAACCCCCGGCGTTGTCCCATTGAGGCGGGGAAGGGTGAGGGGGTGGAAAACAATTCCGGTGCCGCTTCGCGCCCGTCCCGCCCGTCCTCCCGCCGTCCCGCAGTTCTGCGCCTCCGTACCGCTGCGGCCGGTTCCATCCTTGCAGCGGCTTCCGCTGCCGGGCTCGGCGTTATTGGTGCCGCGCCGGCCCGGGCAGCTATCTGCCCCGTGTCGTCCCCGGTGTCGTCCCCGGTTTCGTCTCCGGTTTCATCCCCGGCCGAGTGCAAGGCACCGGCCGCCGACGTCGACAAGGACGCACGCGAACGGCTCGCCGGGATCCGCAGCGACCTGGGGAACGCCGTCGCCTGGGGCTCGGTGACACAGGCCCAGGCGGATCGGTTCTATGCACAGCTGGAAGGTCGGATTGTGCGGGGACTGTAGCGGCGGTGAGGGCCGAAAAGGGTCCTGCCGGACCCTGTTTGAGGCCCGATTCGTAACTTTGGAAAATCTTCGGTAAAGTTGTCTTGTCCGCAGCTGCTGCGGACAACGTCTTCACTTGAAGACGCTCGGCAGATTACCCGAGCGGCCAAAGGGGGCTGACTGTAAATCAGCTGGCAACGCCTTCACTGGTTCGAATCCAGTATCTGCCACCGACAAACCCGTCCTCACCTAGGTGAGGGCGGGTTTTTCCGGCTCCGGACCCTTGCGCTCCGGACCACTAGATATTAGGCTCCCTAAATATGAGTAGCGATCCCGCCCTGGACGACCTCGCCGAGGAATTCCGAGAGTCCCTCCGGCTGGCCCTGTACATTGCCCGCAACATGGACGCGGATACCAACCTCAGCGCCACGCAGGTCAGCATCATGAAGATGGCTGCCGGTGAGGGGATGCGCGTAAGCGAGATTGCACGCAACCTCGGGGTGAAGGTCCCCAGCGCCACCGAGCAGATCATCCGGCTCGAAGGGGCAGGCCTGCTGAAGCGGAGCCCGGATCCCCATGATTCCCGCGGTGTCCGGGTGACCCTCACGCCGCAGGGGTCCACATCGCTTGAGGAAGCCAACGACAGCAGGACCGCACTGATGGCGGCCCTGCTGGAGCAGTTGAGCAGCGAGGAGCGGGCTGCATTGTCGGCGGCACTGCCCGTCATCCGCCGGCTCACGAAACTGCCCGGCGCCTGAGGGGCTTCACCGGTCAGCGAACAGCTACAGACAATGCCGGCAGGCCCGGTTAGCGTTGACCTATGGCTACTATTGACATCACCGAAGCAACGTTCCCCGAGACCATCGAGGAAAATGACATAGTCTTCGTGGACTTCTGGGCGGACTGGTGCGGTCCCTGCAAGCAGTTTGCACCCGTGTATGACTCCGTTTCGCAGCAGCACGACGACATTACCTTTGCCAAGGTGGACACCGAGGCCGAGCAGGGCCTGGCAGCTGCCGCCGGCATCACCTCCATCCCCACCCTCATGGCTTTCCGCGAAAAGGTGCTGGTGTTCTCCCAGCCCGGTGCCCTCAACGCCAGCCAGTTCAGCGAACTGGTCGAAGCAGTGAAGGGCCTGGACATGAAGGCCGTGCACGAGCAGATCGCCGCGCAGGAGCGCGAGGCAGCAGCAGGTTCCAACGGCCAGGCCAAGCAGGCCTAGCCCCACCGATTCCGTCAGGGAGGCGTCCGAGAGGACGCCTCCCTGACTGCGTTAACCGCTGGACCTCTCGTTGAAATCCGGTCCGCTACTGTCTACCGTCTCCACAGCGCCCGTTGTAACCTCGCTTCCACAGGGCGAACCGCACGGGGGAGCACCTACGGGCAAGCATGCAGGGGGAGCATGCGGCGCGGACGTCAACGACGACGAGAAGACAGCGAGGAAGACATGAGTTCCAACCGAGGAATTGCCTATCTGGAACCGGGCGTAGTGGAAGTCCAGGACATCGACTACCCCAGCTTCGAACTGAAGGACGGGCCGGGCGTGAACCCGGCCAACATCGGGCGCCAACTTCCGCACGGAGCGATCCTGAAGGTGGTCACCACCAACATCTGCGGATCGGACCAGCACATGGTCCGCGGGCGGACGACGGCGCCGCCCAACCTGATCCTGGGCCATGAAATTACCGGGGAAGTGGTGGAAACCGGATCGGACGTGGAGTTCATCAAGGTGGGGGACCTGGTCTCCGTGCCGTTCAATATTTCCTGCGGACGCTGCCGCAACTGCAAGGAACGCAAAACCGGTATCTGCCTGAACGTAAACCCTGCCCGTCCCGGCGCTGCCTATGGATACGTGGACATGGGCGGCTGGGTGGGCGGCCAGGCCGAATACGCCATGGTGCCCTACGCAGACTGGAACCTGCTGCGGTTCCCGGACAAGGACCAGGCCATGGAGAAGATCCTGGATCTCACCATGCTGTCGGATATCTTCCCCACCGGCTATCACGGCGCTGTCACCGCCGGGGTGGGGGTTGGCTCCACTGTCTACATCGCCGGGGCAGGGCCCGTCGGCCTGGCCGCAGCGGTCTCGGCACAATTGCTGGGCGCCGCCGTTGTGATTGTGGGTGACCTGAACGAGGAGCGACTGGCCCAGGCCCGCAGCTTCGGCTGCGAGACCGTGGACGTGTCGCTGGCCGACCCGCGGGACCAGATCGAGATGATCCTGGGCGTGCCGGAGGTGGACTGCGGCGTCGACGCCGTGGGATTCGAGGCCCGCGGTCACGGTGCAGGTTCCAGCAGCGAAGCGCCGGCCACTGTGCTGAACTCGCTGATGGACGTCACGGCTGCCGGCGGGGCACTGGGCATCCCGGGACTGTACGTCACCGGCGATCCGGGCGGCGTGGACGAGGCCGCACAGCGGGGGTCACTGAGCCTGAATCTGGGTACCGGCTGGGCCAAGTCGCTGTCCTTCACCACCGGCCAATGTCCGGTGATGAAGTACAACCGTGAACTGATGATGGCGATCCTGCATGACAAGGTGCAGATTGCCAAGGCTGTCAGCGCCACTCCGATCAGCCTGGACCAGGCACCGGAGGCCTACCGCGAGTTCGATTCGGGCGTGGCTAAGAAGTACGTCATTGACCCGAACGGGATGGTGGGTTCGCACTAGCCTGCCCGTGGTCCTCCCGCAGGAGGACGGATGATCAGCAGCACAGCCGGCGGGACCGAAGCAGAATCGGTCCTGCCGGCTTCTCTGTGTGCCCCGCACTCTTCTGGTGCCTCGCCGTCCGGCGGTAAACTCGATTGGTCCGGGGCCCCGGCACCGGATCTCCGGGCCCCGCCACCCGATCGCGCACGGCTGATAAGCGAGTTGGAAGCGGGACGACATGTGCGGTAGCAGCGGAACCATCAGCGCCGGAACATTCAGCACATTCCTCCTCCCGCGGAGCCTGGCATGAACGCGGCGGACACCGCCTGGGTGCTGACCTGTGCCGGGCTTGTGTTGTTTATGGTCCCGGGCCTCGCCCTCTTCTACGGCGGGATGGTGCCGGTGCGCAACGTCCTGACCATGATGATGCAGAACATCATCCCGTTGGGAGTCATTTCCCTGACCTGGATCCTGGTGGGCTACACCCTCGCCTTCAGTAACAGGGGCAACTCCGTGTTCGGTGAGTTCGATGCCGTCGCGCTCCTGGACCTCGATACTCCGCAGTTCCACACCGTCGCGGCCGGGGTGACCATTCCCGCGCTCGCCTTCGCGGCCTATCAGATGATGTTTGCCGTCATCACTCCCGCCCTGCTGACCGGCGCGACGGCGGGCAGGCTCCGCTTCGCCGGCTGGGTGGTTTTCCTGGCTGCGTTCTCCGTCCTGGTGTATCCACAGGTCGCCCGCTGGCTCTGGCACCCGAAGGGATGGCTGTTCCGGCTCGGTGCCCAGGACTGGGCCGGAGGCATGGTGGTCCATGCCTCCGCCGGGGCCGCTGCCATCGCGGTGCTGCTGGTGGTGGGCCGGCGCCGCGGCTGGCCGAACCTGCGGACCTCACCGAATAACCTTCCGCTGATGCTGGTGGGCGGAGGCATTCTCTGGTTCGGGTGGTTCGGGTTCAATGCAGGGGACGGCCTGCAGGCAAACGACATCGCGGCGCAGGCACTGATCAACACCCACGTGGCCGGGGCTGCCGCAATGCTCACCTGGCTGCTGGTGGAACGGATCGGCAGCGGACACTGCACCCTGGTCGGAGCCGTGTCGGGGGCGGTGGCCGGGCTGGCCACCATCACGCCGTGCGCCGGCTATGTCGGTACCGGTGCGGCCCTGCTGATCGGACTAATCGCGGGGTGCGTCTGCGCACTGGCCGTCCGGCTCAAGCATGCCCTGCATTACGACGACGCCCTGGACGTGATTGCCGTTCATTTCGTGGGCGGTGTGCTGGGGTCTTTCCTGCTGGGTTTCTTCGCGGACAGCACGGTGAACCCGGCCAGTGATGACGGCATCTTCTACGGAGGGGGACCGATGCTGCTCTGGCACCAGAGCGTGGCCATCGCCAGCGTGGTGCTTTTCTCCTTCGTACTGAGCTGGATTATTGCCGCCGTCATTTCCCGGACCGTAGGGCTGCGGGAGCCGGGGCCGGAGCAGGAGAACCTGGACCGCGTCCAGCAGGGCTCCTCCGGGTACTCGCTGAGAGGTATCAGTGCCCGCCCCACGGCAGCAGGGCGTGCTGCGGCAAACGGCAGTACACGGGCCGGGGACCCCCGCCATGCCGCTCCCAGCCACCTGGTCAGCGCCCTGGTCAATACCGAACGAATCGACGGGCTGCGGGACGCCCTGCTGCTGGCCGGCGCCCGCTCCTTGGAGCTCTCCGACACCGCTGTCTACACCGGGAAGATCCGGACCGATACGTTCCGCAGCGAAAAACGGCTGATCGACTTCGATGAGCGGTTCCGGGTGCAGGCAGCCGTGGATGAAGAGCACGAGGAAGCGGTGGTGGCGGTCCTGAAGCGTTTCGGTGCGGAACCGGAATCCATCTACCGGGTGGCGATTACGCCGCACTGACGGTGGGCCAGACCTGTTCCACCTTCAGCGGTTCGGCAAGCAGGGCGCTGATGGTGATGTCCAGGGCCAGCTTCACCCGCGTGTGTTCGCCGGGGTTCGGGACCATGGTGGCGCGGAGATTGACGGGGTATTGGTTTCTTCAGTCCTTCCCCCACCAGAGGACTTCACGGGAAACCGCGGTGGAGGGCGTTGCCTTCGCAGGGAACCAAAGTGTTGGTAGCGTTGCCGCCATCTGTCCCGCAGTCAAAGGAGTCTGCCTTGTTTTCATACGCCGCTTCCCCGTCGCAGAGTCCCCTGTTGGAGGAAACCATCGGGGATAACTTTGTGTCGACAGTCCGTCGTTTCCCGAACGCTCCGGCGCTTATCGATGTCCCCGCCAATCGGTCCTGGACCTACGCCGAACTGGACAGGCAGGTCAGCGACGTTGCTGCCGGCCTGCTTCTGCGCGGTATCCAGTCCGGGGACCGGGTAGGCATCTGGTCACCCAACTGCGCGGAATGGACCATCGCGCAGTACGCCACTGCGAAGACCGGTGCCATCCTGGTGAACGTCAACCCGGCCTACCGGCAGGCTGAACTGGACTTCGTGGTGAAACAGAGTGGAATGCGGATGCTGCTCACTGCTCCAAGCGACCAGCGCAACGACTACGAGGCCATGGCTCGAATCGCCCTCGAAACCGGGGACAGCCTGGACACGCTGGTATTCCTGTCCGGGGACGGCGCCGGCAGCTTCGCCGCGCTGGAGGCGGAGGGAAGGGACGCCGGCGGGCCGGGGGCGGAGGCACTGGCCGAACGGATGGCGGGGCTGCAGCCCGGTGATCCCATCAACATCCAGTACACCTCCGGAACCACGGGCTTTCCCAAGGGTGCAACGCTGACCCATTCGAACATCCTGAACAACGGATACTTCATCGGCGAGCTGCTAGGCTACACCGACGCGGACCGGGTGGTGCTTCCGGTGCCCTTCTACCACTGCTTCGGAATGGTGATCGGCAACCTGGCCGCCCTCTCGCACGGTGCCGCGACGATCATTCCGTCCCGCACCTTCGACGCCGGCCGGGCGCTCGCCGCCGTCGAAACACACCGCGGCACATCCCTGTACGGGGTGCCGACCATGTTTATTGCCGAACTGGGGCTGCCGGACTTTGACCGCTACGACCTTTCCTCGCTGCGGACCGGCGTGATGGCAGGCTCACCCTGCCCGGAGGAAATCATGAAACGGGTTATCGGCGAGATGAATATGGCCGAGGTGGCTATTTGCTACGGGATGACTGAAACCTCTCCGGTTTCCACCATGACCCGCCGCGGTGACTCCCTGGAGCGCCGCACCCGCACGGTGGGACGGACCATGCCGCACCTGGAAACCCAGGTGGTGGATCCCGGGACCGGGAAGCAGGTGCCCTACGGTGAAATCGGCGAGCTGTGCACCCGTGGCTACAGCGTGATGGCGGGCTACTGGAACCAGCCGGAGGCCACCGCGCAGGCGGTCGACTCCGAGGGCTGGATGCATACAGGGGATCTGGCCCGGATGGACGAAGAGGGTTACGTCAGCGTGGAGGGACGCATCAAGGACATGGTTATCCGCGGCGGGGAAAACATTTATCCGCGGGAAATCGAGGAGTTCCTCTACACGCACCCCTCAATCCAGGACGTCCAGGTCATCGGCGTACCGGACGAGCGCTATGGGGAAGAGCTCATGGCGTGCATCATTCCGGTTCCCGGCGCACCGGAACCGGATGCGGCGGCCATTGCGGAGTTCTGCCGTGACCGGCTGGCCTACTACAAGATTCCCCGGTACGTGCAGATCCGGGGGAGCTTCCCCATGACTGTCTCCGGCAAGATCCGGAAGGTGGCCATGCGCGAGGAAGCTGTCGGCCTGCTGGACAGCGGCGAGCCTGCGGTCTCCTAGCGGGAGCAGGCCGGCAGGCCTGAGGGGTCCGGAGGAGGCGGCTCTAATATTTCCTGCGAGCTCTGCGAGCGGGAAATTTCGTTGCCGCCGACCCGGACGCCGACCCGGGCCCCGACCTGGCCCCAATCCGACCCGGGCCCCGATCTGGCCACGACATGGCAAGGCACCCGAGGACACCTCAGCGGCGGCGGTGGTCCATCGGGGCAAGCTTCGGTCCGTAGGTGGGTTTGCGGTAGCCGCTGAGCATGATCATCCGCACCACCCGCTGGCGGTGTCCCTGCCAGGGTTCGAGCAGCTTCAGCATGCCGTCGTCGTCGGTACGCTCACCGGTGAGGGCCGCGCCCACGTACGCGGCCAGGTGATAGTCGCCCACCGACACGGAATCCGGAGCACCGTGTGTCCGCTGGGTGATTTCCGCAGCGCTCCAAACGCCGATCCCCGGAACCGAGCACAGTTTGGCGGTCAGGTCCTCTCCCAGTGGAGTGTCCGCCAGCCGCTCCAGCGCGGAGGCCTGTGAACAGGCACGCAGGATGGTGGTGGAGCGGGAATGGTCCACCCGTGCCTGGTGCCATTCCCAACTGGGGATGCGCCGCCAGGTTTCCGGTGCCGGCGCGGCCTTCATGCCTGCCGGTGCCGGACCCGGGGCATCAACGCCGTAACGCGTCACGAGGTAGCGCCAGGCGTAGTAGGCCTCCAGGACAGTCACCTTCTGCTCCAGCACCACCGGGATCAGGCTGTCCATGATCCGGCCCGTGCTCGGCAGCCGCAGGGACCGGTGCCGGCGCCGGGTTTCGGCGACCATCCGGGGCAGCGTCGCGAAGAATGAGTCGTCGTCAAACCCCGACCAGTCGTCCTGTTCTCCAAGCAGGGCCGGCACCGAGTCCAGCGCGCATTGCGCACCCGGTCCCCACGCCTGGGCCCGAACCCGTGCACCGGGGGCGGGGACAGGTTCCTCGCGCAGGTTCAGGGTCGCCGGACCTTCGGGGGTGAGGAAGGCCAGCCAGGCAACACCCGTGCCCAGCCGGATGGTGGGGTCCTGCTTACCGCGGACCAGGATCCGCAGGGAAGTCTGCAGGCAGTACGGGGCGGGGGAGTCCCAGTAGCGCACCAGGCCCGCAGACGGTGTTGGAGCAGGCCGCGCTGGAACAGCGGCAGTGAAGGACATGCACCTATGGTTGCACGTACCACCCCCGCTCCTGCCCGCTCCGGGGGCAGCCCGACTGTGGCTTTTGCTACGCCGCGTTCCGTCCCGGCTGCCGCGGGCCGGGCAAGCAAGTAACGTGGATCACATGAAGTATGCCAATACTGTCCTGGACCTGATCGGCAATACTCCCCTGGTGAAGCTCCACCACGTGACCGAGGGTATCCGCGCCACTGTCCTGGTAAAGCTGGAGTACCTGAACCCGGGCGGTTCCGTGAAGGACCGCATTGCCGTGAAGATGATTGAAACGGCGGAGCGCGAAGGCAAACTGCTGCCCGGCGGCACGGTGGTCGAGCCCACCAGCGGCAACACCGGCGTCGGGCTGGCGCTGGTGGCCCAGCAGAAGGGCTATCGGTGCATCTTCGTTACTCCCGACAAGGTGGGGGTGGAGAAGCGGGACGTCCTGCGGGCCTACGGTGCCGAGGTGGTGGTGACGCCGACGGCGGTCGCTCCGGACAGCCCCGACTCCTACTACGGTGTCTCCGACCGGTTGGTGCGCGAGATCGACGGTGCGTACAAGCCGGACCAGTTCTCCAACCCGTCAGCTCCGTCCAGCCACTACGAGTCCACGGGACCGGAAATCTGGGCCGATACCGACGGGCGGGTTACCCACTTCGTTGCAGGGGCCGGCACGGGCGGCACCATCACAGGCACCGGACGCTACCTGAAGGAAGTCTCCGCGGACCGTGCCTCCGGTCCGGTGCGCGTGATCGCCGCGGACCCGGACGGCTCGGTGTATTCCGGCGGCACGGGACGCCCCTACTTCGTGGAAGGCGTGGGGGAGGACATGTGGCCGGACAACTACGACCCGACCGTGCCGGATGAAGTGATTCCGGTAAAGGATGCCGAGTCCTTCACGATGACCCGCCGGCTGGCCCGGGAAGAAGGCCTGCTGGTAGGCGGGTCCTCGGGCATGGCTGTGACGGCGGCGCTTGAGGTGGCGCGCTCGCTGGGGCCCGACGACGTCGTTGTGGTCCTGCTGCCGGACAGCGGCCGCGGCTACATGGGCAAGATCTTCAATGACGACTGGATGCGCTCCTACGGCTTCCTGCAGGACGGCGGGGAGCAGGCCTCCGTCCGCGACGTGCTGTCCACCAAGGACGGGTCGCTGCCGGACCTGGTCCACACCCATCCGAACGAGACCGTGCGGGATGTCATCGCCATCCTCAACGAATACGGTGTCTCCTTCCTGCCTGTCCTTTCGCAGGAACCTCCGGTGGTCCTGGGCGAAGTCCTCGGCTCCGTGGATGAGCGCTCGCTGACCGAGAAGCTTTTCCGCGGTGAGGCCAAACCCACCGACAAAATCAGCGAGCACATGGGGCCGCGCCCGGCCCTTGTGGGTGCGGGGGACACGGTGGCGGCTGCCCGGGCCAAACTGACGGACGACGACGCCGTGATGGTTACGTCCGATGGCACCGCCGTTGGCATGCTGACCCGGCACGACCTACTTTCGTACCTGAGCCTCTAAACCTGGGCACGCCTTCGCAGGGACGCCTGTCTTGCACCAATCTGCCGGCTCCGGCCGGCGCAAGGAGAACACCATGACCAGCTTCAGCACCCGCGCCATCCATGCGGGGCAGGAACCGGATCCCACCACCGGTGCGGTCATTCCGCCCCTGTACCAGAGCACCACCTACGCCCAGGACGGTATCGGCGGCCTGCGCAACGGCTATGAGTACGGGCGGGGTACCAACCCCACCAGGGATTCGCTGCAGCAGCAGCTTGCTGCCCTGGAGGGCGGGAAGCATGCCTTCTCCTTCAGCTCCGGACTTGCCGCCGAGGACGCCCTGATCCGCGGGCTGCTTGCCCCCGGAGACCACATCGTCCTGGGCAACGATGCCTACGGCGGAACCTACCGCCTCATCAACAAGGTGCTGGGCAAGTGGGGAATTACCAATACGGCGGTGGACATGTCCGACGCCGCGGCTCTCGCGGCTGCGATTGCGGCCGGGAACACGAAGATGGTGTGGCTGGAAACGCCGTCGAACCCGATGATGAAAATCAGCGACATTGCCGCAGCGGCGCAGGCAGCACACGACGCCGGGGCCCTGCTGGTGGTCGACAACACCTTTGCCTCGCCGTACCTTCAGCAGCCGCTGGCCCTGGGTGCCGACGTCGTGGTGCATTCGACCACCAAGTACATCGGCGGGCATTCCGATGCCGTGGGCGGCGCCGTGATCCTGAACGACGACGCCGCGGCGGAGGAGGTCGGGTTCATTCAGTTTGCTGTCGGTGCGGTGTCGGCGCCGATGGAGGCCTGGCTGACCACCCGCGGCCTCAAGACCCTGGCGGTACGGATGGACCGGCACTCGGCTACGGCGATGACCGTGGCGAAATGGCTCAGGGAACAGCCCGCCGTGGAGCAGGTGCTGTACCCGGGACTGGAAGAGCACCCGGGGCATGACCTGGCCAAGGCCCAGATGAAGGACTTCGGCGGCATGGTGTCGGTGTCCTTCAAGGGCGGAGAGGCAGCGGCACGGAAGGTGGCCGAATCCACCCGGCTGTTCCTGCTGGCTGAGTCGTTGGGCGGGGTGGAGTCCCTGATGAACTACCCCTCGGAAATGACCCATGCCTCGGTCAAGGGCACCGAGCTGGCCGTACCGGAGAACCTGCTGCGGCTGTCCGTCGGCCTGGAGGACGGGGAGGACCTTATCGCGGACCTCGACCAGGCGCTGGGGCAGCTCTAGCCGTTCCGGCGGCCCTTGCGCTTCTTCGGGTCCCGGAGCTGGAAAAACCTGTTGCTCTGCGGCAGCCAAAGCAGCGCCGTGCAGGCCAGCAGGATCAGGCCCACAGCCACCAGGGCCGGACCGCGGAACAGGAGCGGGAACCCGGCAATCACGCCAATGCTGCTGAGCGTTTCCCGGGCGCTCCGCTTACCGGACCGCAACCGCAGCACGCTGTAGGCGCTCAGTGCAGCGAGCACCAGGGCCAGTGCCCCCAGCAGGGTCAGCGCGGTGCTGTCCTGGTGCTGGGTGCGTGCAGAGACGATAAACGAGACCCCGGCGGTGGCCACCAGCACGGCGGCCACCAGCCACGCAGCTGCAGCCGCTCGAATGATGCCCGGCGGGGGAGTGCGCGGTACCGGAGTGCCCGGCACCGGGGGCTTGCCGCCGGAACCTGGTCCCATCAGCGGGGAGCCACAATCTGCTCGCGGGCGTCGAGGTCATAGCGGTAGACCTCGCGGCCGCCGATCCACACCTTCAGGGCGCGCTGCATCACGTCCAGCGGGTTACCGCTCCACAGGACCAGGTCCGCGTCCTTGCCGGGCTCCAGGGAACCGAGCCGGTCCGCCAGGCCCAGGACCCGGGCGGGATTGATGGTCACCGCACGCAGCGCTTCATCGGGGTCCAGCCCTTCCTTCACGGCTAGCGCGGCCTGGTAGATCAGGAAGTTGATGGGTACCACCGGATGGTCGGTGATGATGGAAATTTCCACCCCGGCAGCGGCAAGCTTCCCCGGATTGGCCATGCTGCGGCCGCGCAGCTCCACCTTTGAACGGGTGGTGAACAGCGGCCCGATCAGGACGGGAACGCCGCGTTCGGCCAGGACATCGGCCAGCACATGGGCTTCAGTACCGTGGTCGAGCACCAGGTCGTAGCCGAACTCATCCGCCAGGCGCAGCGCCGTGCCGATATCATCCGCTCGGTGCGCGTGCTGCCGCCACGGGATTTCCCGCCGCAGCACCATGGCCAGTGCCTCCAGGTGCGGATCGCGGGTATTCGGGTCCGCTTTGCCCAGGTAGTTCTGCGCATCCATAAACGCCTGCCGGATCACCATTGCCGTCCCCAGCCGGGTGGAGGGTGTCTGTTTCTTATCGCTGTAGATCCGCTTCGGGTTCTCACCCAGCGCGGACTTCAGTCCACTGGGCGCGCGCAGCACCATTTCCTCCAGATAGCGCCCGTGCGTGTGCAGGGCCACCGCCTGCCCGCCGATCGGGTTGCCGGAACCGGGGTTGATGTTCGCGGTGGTCACTCCGCCGGCCAGGGCATCATCGAACCCCGTATCGAAGGGGTTGACGGCGTCCAGCGCCCGGACGCCCGCCATCACCGGATCCGTCATCTCATTGGAATCGTTGCCGGCCCAGCCTTCGCCCTCTTCATGCACGCCAAGGTGGGTGTGCGCATCCACGAGCCCGGGCAGCAGCCACTGCCCGCCGGCGTCGAGCACCTCCGCACCTTCGGGCACGGCGACGTCCAGGCCGAGTTCCCGGATCCGTCCGCCATCCACGAGGACAGTGCCGTGGAAGGGCAGGCCGGTGACGGGAACCACGTGGGCGTTGGTGATGGCTAGAAGCGCGGGGGACATCGAGGGCCTTTCGCTTACTGATCTGGTCCGGCCAGCCTATCGCGCGCCTCCGGGCGGGGAAGGCGGGGCGGGCTGCCCGGTAGACTTACCACGTCAATATCGACGAACAACTTTGTGGCGTCACGCGCAGCCGGCAGTCTTTCAGGGAGAATAATGGGCCAGATCCACCGATCCGTTTTTGTGCGGACCGCTGCGACCCTGGGGGCGCTGGCACTTGCCGGGCTGCTCGTATGGACTGCTTTCGATTTGTCTCCGCGTCACGGCCTGGACTTCAGCGTCTACCTTTCCGGCGGGCAGAGCGTTATCGACGCTGCCGGCGAACTGTATACAAAATCGGTCCAGTACGACGCCGACAGCAGCCTGCTCTTTACCTACCCGCCTTTTGCGGCGCTGGTCTTTGCAGTGCTGGCCCCGTTCGGCCAGAGCCTGGGGCTGAACATCTTCACCGGCATTTCCATCGCGATTGCTGCGGCCACCGCCGTTTGGGCAGTGCGCTATGTCTTCCGCCGCCAGGGTGCCATGGATGTACTGCGGCACCCCTGGCTGCGGCCGCTGGCGATTGCCGGCACCGGGCTGATTGTGCTGCTCGGTCCCTGGCGCGAAACGCAGGCCTTCGGGCAGATCAACATCCTGCTCTTCGGACTGATCATGGCCGACTTCGTCATCAAGAAGGAGGGCTGGCCCACCGGTCTCCTGACCGGGGTGGCCGCCGGATTGAAACTCACCCCGCTGGTCTTCGGCCTGTACTTCCTGGCCCGGGGCGACTGGCGCGGACTGCGCAACATGACCTACGGCTTCCTCTCCACCTTCGCCCTGGGTTTCCTTATCCTCCCGCGCGAATCGCGCACGTACTGGCTGGACCTGCTGCCGGACACCTCGCGGATCGGCGGGGCCGGCTACGTGGACAACCTTTCGATCAAGGGTGCGATCCTGCACTTCGGCGGTCCCGACTTCCCCGTCGATCTTCCGTGGCTCGTCCTGTCCCTGCTGGCGGTTGCCGCCACGGCAGTCATCATCCGCATTGCGGGCAACCGCGGGCAGACCTTCACCGCTTTGGCGGCCACCGCGCTCCTGATGCTCCTGATCTCACCCGTGTCCTGGTCCCACCACTGGGTCTGGGTGGCCCTCTTCATTCCGGTCCTGGCCCGGAACGTGATGGATCTGGGGCCGGAACGGCAGAAACTCCGGATCACCGGACTCATCCTGCTCGCGTCCTCGCTGGTCATCTTCATCTACTCGCCCAAGACCATCGGCGAACTGTTCAACGCGCCGAACCTGGATTCCCAGTTGCCCGAGCCGTGGCTGATGGCCTCCAGCGCCGGAGTCTTCTGGGGCATCGGCCTGCTGGCCTGGTGGTTCCTGGCGTACTGGGGCAGCCGCCCGCGCAACTGGTGGCGGAACAACCCGCCCGGGTTGCTGCGTGCCACGGAGCCCCAGCCCTAGACTGCCGGCACGCCAAGGCGACACGCCAAGGCGGCGCCGGCAGGCGACTCGGTGCCCGCACAGGCCTGGGCACCCCCAAAGGGCCGTTGTGCGCAAGCTCACCGCTCCCGGCCACGCACCGGGGAGCAGAATGCCGTACACTGGAAAACATCCCCCACTCCGGTATTCCCTTATTTCCTACGGTTCATTCGAGATAGTCACCGAAAACCGTACGGTTCGTTGTGTTGGGGCCCGCATTTCTTATGCGGGCAGATTCATCTTTTGGGGAGCGCCGGCAAAGAAATCGTCACACCGGTCGTAGGCACAATCCAGTGAAATCGGCCCACAGCTGTGACGGAAAGTCCTGCCTGGGATTGCAACAGCGCCGGACTTACGTCCTGCAGCCTCTTGGTTGCCTGCTCCCCGATTGAATGAGGATTACCTCTTGTCTGAAGCCACGCTGGAAAACACCAACGTCGAAAACTCCGCTCCCGAAACCGAAGAGAACACAGTGCTGTTCAGCGACTTCGGACTGGACGAGCGCGTCCTGGCAGCCCTGAAGGATGTCGGCTACGTAACGCCGTCCCCCATCCAGGCAGCTACCATCCCCCTGCTGCTCGAAGGCCGCGACGTCGTCGGCCTGGCCCAGACGGGTACCGGCAAGACCGCGGCATTCGCGGTTCCCGCCCTGTCCCTGCTCGCCGGCCGCCCGGCCACCAAGGACACCCAGGTGCTGGTGCTTGCACCCACCCGTGAACTGGCCCTGCAGTCTGCAGAAGCCTTCACTTCCTACGCAGTCCACATGGACGGCATCACCGTGCTTCCCGTGTACGGCGGCTCCGCCTACGGCCCCCAGCTCAACGGCCTGCGCCGCGGTGCCCAGGTTGTCGTGGGTACCCCCGGCCGCGTGATTGACCACATCGCCAAGGGTTCCCTGGACCTGTCCAACCTCGAGTACCTGGTCCTCGATGAGGCTGACGAAATGCTGCGCATGGGCTTCGCCGAAGACGTGGAGCAGATCCTTTCCTCCACTCCGGCGAGCAAGCAGGTTGCCCTGTTCTCCGCCACCATGCCGCCGGCCATCCGCAAGATTGCCAAGAAGTACCTGAACAACGCTGCGGAAATCACGGTCAAGTCCAAGACCACCACCGGTGCGAACACCCGCCAGCGCTACGTGCAGGTCATGGGCCCGCACAAGCTGGACGCAATGACCCGCATCCTGGAAACCGAAGAGTTCGACGGCGTTATCGCGTTCGTCCGGACCAAGGCTGCCACCGAAGACCTGGCTGACAAGCTCAAGGACCGCGGCTACAGCGCCGCCGCCATCAACGGCGACATCCCGCAGCAGCAGCGCGAACGCACGGTCGAGGCCCTCCGCGACGGCAAGATCGACATCCTGGTTGCCACGGATGTTGCCGCCCGCGGCCTCGACGTCGAGCGCATCAGCCACGTCGTCAACTACGACATCCCGCACGATACCGAGTCCTACGTCCACCGCATCGGCCGCACCGGCCGTGCAGGACGCACCGGCGACGCCATCCTGTTCATGACCCCGCGCGAGAAGTACCTGCTGCGGGCCATTGAAAAGGCAACCCGCCAGCCGGTTGAGCACATGCAGCTTCCCAGCGTTGACATCGTCAATGAGAAGCGCCTGGCCAAGTTCTCCGAGAAGATCACGGAAACACGTAGTTCCGAAGACATCTCGGTGTTCAAGGACCTGGTCACGAAGTACATCGCCGAGCACGACGTGCCCGCCGAAGATGTAGCCGCCGCCCTTGCCGTCATGGCACAGGCCGGACGTCCGCTGCTTCTGCAGGAAGTCGCACAGGCTCCGGCCCGCCAGCGCGAGCGTTCCGAAGGCCGCAACGACGGCGTCGGCTCACGCGGCCCGACGCGTCCGCTGACCGAAGGCAATGCTACGTACCGCATCGCCGTCGGCCGCCGCCAGCGCGTCCTGCCCGGTTCGATTGTCGGCGCCATTGCCAACGAGGGCGGCCTGTCCTCTGCGCAGATCGGCGGCATCGATATCCGTGCCGACCACACCCTGGTGGAACTGCCCGCTGACCTGTCCAAGGACCAGCTGCGCGCCCTGTCCCGCACCCGGATCGGCGGCGAGCTGATCCACCTCGAGCTGGACAAGGGACGCAAGCCGGCCCGCGAGCGTGAAGGCGGCGGCAGCTTCAACGACCGCGCCGACCGCGGCGGATTCAAGAAGGATTTCAAGAAGCGCGACGGCGAGCGTTCCTTCGGTGACCGCGGCAGCGACCGCCCGTTCAAGAAGCGTGAAGGCGGCTTCCGCGACAGCGCAGCCACCGGTGCCCGCAAGCCCCGCTTCCGCGACTAGGAAGCAGCGGCGCCCGTAACCTAAGGCGCCGCACCGCAGTTCCGGACAATAAGAAGGGCGCCCGCCCACCCGGGGGGCGCCCCGAGTTTTGTTACGGGCGGGGTTGTAGGGCG
>NZ_JAJJOE010000003.1 GCF_020907405.1 Arthrobacter sp. zg-Y769 | reverse complement strand
CCCCCGGGGGCCCCGTCCCCTACGCCCCCCCCCCGCTGTTCGGGACACTACGACGGGCGCCTCCCGAAGCGGGAGGCGCCCTTCTTATTTGTCCGTCCGGTTTGCTCGTCCGGCTACTGCACGGACCCGCCTGCACGGCGGCTCTCGAGGCGCATCTCCAGGTCATTCATGACAATGGCAGCCAGGTCCGAGAGTGTTGCCTCGTCTTCGGGGGAGAAGGTGCGTGGCTTCGTGTCCAGGATGCAGAACGTGCCCAGGTTGAACCCGTCACTGGTCTGCAGCGGAACGCCGGCGTAGAACTGCAGGCCGAAGTCTCCGGCCACCAGCGGGTTGGCCAGCGTCCTCGCGTCATGCCGGGCGTCGTCGACCACATACACGCCGTCCTGCAGGATCGCCGAGGCACACAGGCCGGGATCGCGGCCAATCTCGACGGCGTCCGTGCCGTGGTGGGACTTGAACCAGATCCGGTCGGTGTCCACCACGCTGACGATTGCCACGGGGACGTCGAAGAGGCGGGACGCCAGGGCAGTGACGCGGTCGAAGGCACCGTCCGGGGGAGTGTCCAGCAGCTCGTAGCGGCGGACCGCATCCATGCGCTGGGCCTCGTCCTCGGGAAGCAGGCCCGGGTCGACCCGGTGCCGTCCGCGTGCGGCGATGATCATGTCATAGAGGACCTGGGAGACGTCGTGGGCGCTGGGACGCTCTGCGGCGTCCTGTGCGGTCATGGCGCGCAGGAGCGGTTCCCAGTCCGTGCCGAGCTCTGCGGGGATCTCAGGGTCCCGGAGGAGGCGTGCCAGGGCACTTTCCAATGCGGGGCCCGGGAAGGCGGGTTTCCCGGTGAGGCACTGCAGCAGCACCAGGCCGAGGGAATAGACGTCGCTCCACGGCCCGGCCTGTTCGCCGCGGGCCTGTTCGGGGCTCATGAAGGCGGCTGTGCCCGAGAAGGTCCCGTGCTGCGACTGCGGATCGTTGGCCACGAGGGCAACGCCGAAGTCGGTGAGCTTGGCGCGGATGCGGGCGTCGGCGCTGCGGTAGTCGAACAGCATGATGTTCGCCGGTTTGACGTCCCGGTGCACCACGCCGTTTTCGTGGATGTACTCGAGGCCCAGGGCGAGGTCATAGCCGAGCAGTGCGGCCTGCCGCCGGGGCAGCGTGCCCTCTTTCAGCCGTTCGCGCAGGTCCAGGCCGTCGACGAGTTCCATGACCAGGTAGATCAGCGGCGATTCCGGGTCGGAAGTGTCCGATCCGGCATCCAGCAGGGTGACGAGGCTATGGTGGTTCAGGCGCGCCAGGATCTTGGCCTCGGCGTCGCTGCGCCGCAGGTCCATCTCGCTGGTGGCCGACGGGCGGATGATCTTCACCGCTACGTCTCGGCCCAGGAACTCATCCTTGGCCCGGTGGACGGTGCCCATGGCACCTGCCCCGATCTGATTCAGGAGCCGGTATCTTCCACCCGGGAAGAGGCCCTCTGAGACATGGTTCGGCACTATGCTCACGTGCCCTCGCTTTCTCGTAGTGTAAGCATACTGATTAACCGCCCGGAAGCTTACTTTTGACGCCCTGCCGGGCCGCGTGTCGGACCGGCAAAAAGTGTCACTGATCACCTTTGCCGCAAACGCCCCTTTTCGATTTCATGTTCCGGAAAAGTGCTGGTAGAGTTTTATGTCGTTGCCCCGATAGCTCAGTGGTAGAGCGCCATCTTGGTAAGATGGAGGTCCCGGGATCGATTCCCGGTCGGGGCTCTCAATGGGAGGGCCCGCGTTGCTAAGGCTGTTTGTTTTGCAGAGGCCTGTGTAGGGCGGGCTTTACTCATTTATGGCGGTGTAGCTCAGTTGGTTAGAGCGCACGACTCATAATCGTGAGGTCGGGAGATCGAGCCTCCCCACCGCTACGGACAAACCCCCGGAATCCAAGTGATTCCGGGGGTTTTTTCGTGTCCCGGAAGCGTTTGCGACGGGCACCCCTGGCGATCCCGCCCTCCGTAAGGTTGCTTATCATCGCAGGTTCTCCATAGGGTGGGCAGAGCGGGACCGCGAGGTTCCCGGATCGAAGCACCAACACCGTAGAAGCATCGCGGCGGCCCGCGAGTAGTCCGGCCGCAGCCGAAACGAACGGAGTTTTCCATGGCAGAGCACGACATTTCCGGCAAGAAGGTAGCTTTCCTCCTCACCGACGGCGTGGAGCAGATTGAGCTGACCAGCCCCTGGGAAGCGGTGAAGAACGCCGGCGGACAGCCGGTCCTCGTATCCCCGAAGAAGGGCACCATCCAGGGGTTCGACGGTATGGACAAGGGTGAGACCTTCACCGTTGATCTGGACGTGGCCGACGCCGATGCAAGCGACTTCGACGCGCTGGTCCTGCCCGGCGGCGTCGTTAATGCGGACTTCCTCCGCGTGGACAAAAACGCCCAGCAGTTTGCCCGCGCCTTCTTCGAGGCACACAAGCCGGTGGCTTCCATCTGCCACGGCCCGTGGCTGCTGATCGAAGCCGGCGTCGTCAAGGGACGCGACCTGACCTCCTATCACACGCTCGCGACGGACCTGAAGAACGCCGGAGCCAACTGGACCGACGAGGAAGTAGTGGTGGACCAGGGTTTCGTCACCAGCCGCAACCCGGACGATCTGCCGGCGTTCAACGACAAGCTCGTTGAGGAAATCGCCGAAGGGGAACACGCGGGCCAGCACGCCTGACGCCTCCCGAAACACCGCCCAGGGGTGGGGTAACGTGAAAACGTTATCCCACCCTTTTGGCGTTAACCGGAGGTCCGCTTTGCCTGCAGCCGGGAGTACCGCAACACGCGCCGACGCCGGCAGGTACCTGTGTTCGGGAACCTCCTGGGATGCCGCCGGCCCCAACCTGACGCTGCACCTTCCAAACGGGCAGGCCGAAAAGCAGCGGCTCGCTCCAGGCACCGAACTGCGGTTCCGTGTCCTGGCGGACACCGACGGGAACGGGAAATTCTGCCTTGGTTCCTGGCAGGTAAACGACGGCGTCCAGTCCCACACTCCCTGTCCGGGCCAGGCCCCCGCCGAGCGCGGTTATCAGTGCACCAGCTGCTTTATCCGGGACGAGGTGCGCGGAATCCACAACAGCCACCGGGCGGACAGTATCCCCGACGCGCTCCGGCGCTACCTGGAGCAGCCGCACTGGCTGTACGTGGCCACATTCGCCGACGGATCCACCAAGGTAGGTACAGCCGCTGACCGGCGCAAGCAGCTCCGCCTGATCGAGCAGGGGGCCGTCCGTGCCCGGTACGTCGCAAGGGCGGGCGACGGCCTGGTGGTGCGGGTGCTCGAAGACGCCGTGACATCCGTGGTCGGCCTGCAGCAGGCTGTCCGGGCGGGAACCAAAACGGCCGCACTGGCCCGGCCCCTGGCCGCTGCGGATCTGGACGCCCGCAACGCCGAGGCCGCGGACTCCGTGCGTTCCATGCTGGCGGACCTGGCGATTACCGGCTTCCGGACGGCCGAGGAAGTCTGGGAACCGCCGGCCCAGTTCGCCACCGTGCTGGAAACGCCGTGTGAACTGTATCCATGCGACCCGGCGTCCGGAGAGCACGGCATGGTCATCCAAGCCGTGCTGGGTGCAACGGCCCTGGTCCGGGTGGACGGCGAAGAAACCCTGTTCGCAGCCGACCTGTCCCGCCTGAAGGGCCGCCGGCTGCAGTACGGTCCCTTCCGCACTGCTGTCCCGGCACTGCAGGCCGCATTGTTCTAGGCCGCCCCGCCCGCCCCTGTATTCTGAAGACATGCTAAATACCCCTTGGGAAACCGGCTCGCCCCTGTACCGGAAACTTGTCGTGAGCGCACTGGCGCTCAGCGGCCTCGGGGTGCTGCTGGTACTTCTGGGAGCGGTCCTGGACAACCAGGTCCTGATGTACATTGCCCTTCCCCTGATTGTGGTGGGCCTGAGCACGCACCTGAGCGGTATGGTGGTCCGCGCCAGGGACACCCGCCGCCGCATCAAGGGCATGGAGGGCAACAAATGAGCATCAACCCCCAGCTCCTGGGACGCACCTACCCGGCAGGGGCCGCGTACTCCGTGGGCCGCGAGAAGATCCGCGAATTTGCTGCGGCCGTCAAGGCCACCAACCCGGCCCACTTCGATGTCGACAGTGCCCGGGAACTGGGCTACGCCGACCTCGTTGCCCCGCCCACCTTCGCCATCATCGTTGCCCAGCGGGCCGACGCGCTGCTGGTTGCCGACCCCGATGCCGGCATCGACTTCTCCCGGGTGGTCCACGCCGATCAGCGCTTCACCCACCACCGGCCCATCGTGGCCGGAGACGAACTGGTGGCCGAGCTGCACGTGGACTCCGTCCGGGCCATGGGCGACGGCGCCCTGATCACCACCCGCGCGGAAATCTCCACCACCGAGGGTGAACAGGTAGCCACCACCCTTTCATCCATCCTCGTCCGCGGAGAGGGGCAGTAACCGCTATGTCCATTGCACTGAGTGAACTGTCCAAGGGCACCGAGATCGGTTCCACCGCGCTGGAAATCAACCGTGCCGACCTGATCCGCTACGCCGGCGCCTCCGGCGACTTCAACCCGATCCACTGGAACGAGCGCTTCGCCCGCGAGGTGGAACTGCCCGGCGTCATTGCGCACGGCATGTTCACCATGGGTACTGCCGTCCAGCTGGTGAGCGACTGGATTGGAGACCCGGGAGCGGTGATCGACTACCAGACGCGCTTCACCCGTCCCGTTCTGGTGGAGGACGTCGACGGCGCCCCGGGCGCGGTTGTCGAGGTGGCCGGCGTAATCGGCGCCGTCGACCTGGACAACTCGACCGCACGCGTGGACCTCACGGTGACGTTCAACGGCCAGAAGGTGCTGGTCAAGGCCCAGGCAGTGGTGCGGGTCTGGTGACTGCTCTGACCCGGATGCCGCTGGCATCCCTGACCACCGCACGCGTCGGCGGCCCTGCCCGCCGCTACCTCGAAGCAGAAACCGAAGACGAACTGATCATCGCCGTCCGCGCCGCGGATGAAGCGGGGGAGCCCCTGCTGATCATCGGCGGCGGTTCCAACCTGTTGATCTCCGACGAAGGGTTCGACGGCGCCGTCATCCACATTGCCAGCCGCGGGCTGGACATCCGGGAGGCTGGGGACGGAACCGCCGTCCTGCGTGCCGAGGCCGGGCACCCGTGGGACGAACTGGTGGCTCACACGCTGTCGGAGGGCTTCTCCGGCCTGGAGGCGCTGTCCGGCATTCCGGGGCTGGCAGGGGCGACGCCGGTGCAGAACGTGGGTGCCTACGGCGCCGACGTGTCGCAGTCCATCACCTCCGTGCGGGCCTGGGACCGCACCGAGCGTGCGGTGGTGGAATTCGCCAACGCCGACCTCGGGTTCGGGTACCGGGATTCGGTACTCAAGCGCAGCACGGTCAACGGCTCACCCCGATACGTGGTGCTGACCGTGGAGTTTGCGCTCTCCAAGGGATCGACCAGCGCCCCGGTCCGCTACGCGGAACTCGCCCGGGCCCTGGGGGTGGATATCGGCGAGCGTGCCGACGCCGTGGACGTGCGCCGCGAGGTCCTGCGGCTGCGGGCGGGCAAGGGCATGGTCCTGGATGCCTCGGACCCGGACACCTACAGCACCGGTTCCTTCTTCACGAACCCCATTGTTGACGAGGCGACGGCGGCCGCACTTCCGGCCGACGCTCCCCGCTACCCGGTGGCGGACCCCGGCAAGGTGAAGCTCAGTGCGGCCTGGCTGATCAGCCATGCCGGCTTCCGCAAAGGCTTTGGGCTGGCACCCGGGGACGGCACGGGAGGGCGGGCCTCGCTGTCCACCAAGCACACCCTGGCCGTCACCAACCGCGGGGAAGCCAGCGCCGAAGACCTGCTGGTCATCGCCCGGGCGGTAGCGTCCGGCGTGGAGAAGGCCTTCGGCATCCGCCTCCACCCCGAGCCGCTGCTGGTGAACTGCGCACTGTAGCCGGCTCCGGCCCGGCAGGGGTTAGCCGCCGGGACTGTGAGCCGGCCCCTCGGGAGCCGGTCCCTTCCGTGCGGGTCCCTTCCTCGCCTCGGCGGCGGCTGCCCGCGCACTCCGGATAGCCGGCCGGTCCCGGCGTGCGTCCAGCAGGCAGCTGTTGCACAGCCACTGGATAAGCCGCGGCGTCAGGGCCACCTGCGTACGCCGGTCCTGCAGGTCCGGCAGCAGCCACTCCGGCTCGAGGAAACCGCTGAGGGCATAGGCAAGCTCGTGCGCCCCGAACAGCCGGGAAAAGGCCGCCTCCGGCTCCAACGACCGCTCAAGCGCCAGCAGTGCGCGGTCCTCTGCGCAGAGGATGCCTGACCCCTCGGCCTCCAGATACCGCCGCAGCTGCAGGGCCACACGGAGATAACGGGCCCGGGTGGGGATCTGCTTGCCGGCACAGCTGAAGGCGAAGAAGGTGTTAAGGATCGAATCCACGCTTTGCTGCTCCATGCGGACAACATGCCACCCGGCACTGACAGTTTCGTCCAGCCCGCGCGTTCGCCCGGTTTAACGCAGTCCGGGTCCGCTCCACGCCGGGAGCGGACCCGGAACGGGAACCGAAAATCAGAGGTTGCCCGTGGCGATACGCAGCATCCGGCGCAGCGGTTCGGCGGCACCCCAGAGCAGCTGGTCGCCGATGGTGAAGGCGCTGACGTACTGCGGGCCCATTTCCAGTTTGCGGATGCGGCCCACGGGGATGTCCAGCGTTCCGGTGACCGCCACCGGCGTCAGCTCGGCCATGGTCGCTTCCTTGGTGTTGGGGACCACCTTGGACCACTCGTTGTCCGCGTCGATGAGCTTTTCAATCTCGGCCACGGAGAGATCCTCCGTGAGCTTCAGGGTCAGGGCCTGCGAGTGGGAACGCATGGCACCGATGCGGACGCACAGGCCGTCGAACGGAATCCGCCCGTCAGCCCCGCGGCCCAGGATCTTGTTGGTTTCCGCGCCGCCCTTCCACTCTTCCTTGGACATGCCGTTGCCCAGGTCCGCGTCGATCCACGGGATGACGGATCCGGCCAGCGGAACGCCGAACTGGGAGGAGTCCATGGACGGGTTCCTCTGCTGGGCCAGGACGGCACGGTCGATCTCCAGGATGGCCGACGCCGGATCCGCGAGGTTGGGTGCCACGGCGGCGTTCAGCGCGCCGAACTGGTTCAGCAGTTCACGCATGTGCCGGGCACCGCCGCCGGAGGCCGCCTGGTAGGTCATGGACGTGCCCCACTCCACCAGGCCGTTGCGGAACAGTCCGCCCAGCCCCATGAGCATGCAGGACACGGTGCAGTTCCCGCCCACGAAGTTCTTCACGCCGCGGGCCAGGCCGGCGTCGATCACGTCGCGGTTCACCGGGTCCAGCACGATGATCGCGTCGTCATTCATACGCAGCGTGGAGGCAGCATCGATCCAGATGCCGTCCCAGCCTGCCCCGCGCAGCTTAGGGAAGATTTCCGCCGTGTAGTCCCCGCCCTGGGCGGTGACGATGATCGGCAGCTTCGCCAGCGCGTCGACGTCGTACGCATCCTGCAGCGGTCCGGCGCCCGGCGCGAAGGCCGGCGCAGCACCGCCGGCGTTGGAGGTGGAGAAGAATACGGGGTTGACCAGGCCAAAGTCGCCCTCGTCCTGCATGCGCTGCATCAGCACGGAGCCGACCATGCCGCGCCAGCCAACAAAACCTGCACTGGGAAAAGCGGGAATGGAGGAAGAAGTCATGGTTTCCACTCTAGGCCAGCGGTGCTGCGGCGTCTTGGTTCTCTGCGTCACGGTCCGCTGCGTCAGGGTCCCGTGTCCAGAGGGCGATCCGGTACCGGGTGCCGTTCGCAGCCGTGTACCAATCGGCGGCCGGGCTGACGCCGGTGAAGGTCCAGTCCGGCCCCAGGGCAGGGGCGAAGGTGTCGCCTTCGGTTTCCAGGTCAATGACCGTCACCACTGCGGTGTTGGCCACGGGAACGGCCGCTTCGTACAGCTGTGCGCCGCCGATGATCCAGATCTCTCCGCTGCCGGGGCTGGCGCCGGCGGTTGCCAGGGCCTCCTCGAGGGAGCCGACGACGACGGCGCCCGCGGCCTCGTCCCGCAGTCCGGCACTGGAGGACACTACGATGTTCGTCCGCCCGGGCAGCGGACGGTAGGCGGCCGGGAAGGATTCCCAGGTTCGGCGGCCCATGATCACCGGGTGCCCCGCCGTCGTCGCCTTGAAGTGCGCCATGTCCTCGGGCAGGTGCCACGGCATGCCGCCGTCGCGCCCGATGACGCCGTTCAGGGTCTGCGCCCACACCAGGCCGATGAGGGGTTCGCCGTCGGGTACCGTGCCGCGCCTGGCGAGGACCTGCTCCAGGTCCTCGCCCTCCTGGGCAGGGCCGCCCACGGGGAAGTAGCGGGTGGGGCTGGGGGTTGGGGAGCTCATGCAGGTCCTCTCAGACGGCAATCGGCGCTTTGATGCCGGGGTGGTGCCGGTAGTTGAGGACCTCGAAGTCCTCGAGCGTGTAGTCGAAAATGCTCTCCGGGGTGCGGCGGATGCGCAGCTGGGGATACGGGAAGGGCTCGCGGCTGAGCTGCTCGCGGACCTGGTCCACATGGTTGTCGTAAATGTGGACGTCGCCGCCGCTCCAGACGAATTCGCCGGGCTCCAGCCCGGTCTGCTGGGCGACCATCAGGGTAAGGAGCGCGTAGGAGGCGATGTTGAACGGAACGCCGAGGAAGGTGTCCGCCGAACGCTGGTACAGCTGGCAGGACAGCTTTCCGTCCGCCACGTAGAACTGGAAGAGGGCGTGGCAGGGCGGAAGTGCCATGTTCTCGACCTCGGCCGGGTTCCAGGCCGTGACGATGTGGCGGCGGGAATCCGGGTTGTTCCGGATGCCTTCCACCAGCTTCGCGATCTGGTCGATGTGTCCGCCGTCGGGGGTGGGCCAGGAGCGCCACTGGACGCCGTAGACCGGGCCCAGTTCGCCGTCGTCGTCCGCCCATTCGTCCCAGATGCTGACGCCCTGCTCCTGCAGCCAGCGGACGTTGGAGTCGCCGCGCAGGAACCAGAGCAGCTCGAGGGCAACGGACTTGAAGTGCACCCGCTTGGTGGTGATCAGGGGGAAGGATTCGCTCAGGTCAAACCGCATCTGGCGGCCGAACACGCTCCGCGTGCCGGTGCCGGTGCGGTCCGACTTCTGCGTGCCGTTGGCCATGACATCGCGCAGCAGGTCTTCATAGGGGGTAGGAATACTCACCCCGCCAGTCTAGAACAGGTCAGCGTGCCAGCAGCGGGAGTGCGATGCCCGCCACAAGGGCGGCTGCGCTGATCAGCAGGATGACGAGATAGAAGGCCAGGCCGGCAGGGCGCCCGGCATTCACGGTCCAGCCCGCCCCCAGCCGTTTGGGGACCAGGATGCGGGGATCTGTCCGGTTAATGTAGATGCCGGCCCGCCAGTGGCTGCGGTCAGCCATGCCGGCAACGGGGGAGGAGTCCGTGCCCTTCGGCAGGGAGGTTCCTGTCCCGATGCCCGCCGCCGAGACTTCCCGGCGGTAACGGCGCAGGGCCAGCATCCCGGTGCCGGCCATCGCCAGGATCAGGGCCAGCGTAGGGAGCGCGAATTCCCAGACGCTGCCGTCCGGCGGCAGGAGCCAGCCGCGGAGGGCGAACCAGGCGAGCAGCAGGCTCAGGCTAAAGGTGGTTGCCCCCAGGAAAAACTGGGTCGCCCGGATATTTGCGGTCTGGGCCACATGGCCGGCGTCCGGCTGCAGGTGCCCGGACGCCGCCGCCCGCGGCGTAACGGCGGCAGTACCCAGCAGGAACAGCACCAGCGCCGCGGTAATCAGCGGCACCGAGAAGACGGACCAGAAGGACTTATGCGCAAAACTGTCCGCTTTCCCTGCCCCGTTCCAGTGCACGGGCAGGGTCTCCGGCAGGTCCGGGTAGAGCACCATTCCGGTGCCGGCGAGTGCCGCAACCACCAGGCCGGAGGCCAGGTACCAGCCGTAGGCCGGCCCGGGTGCCGCGGCCTGTTTGGTTGTGTCCGTCATGTTTGGTGTCCCCCTTCTGTCCCCCGTCGCGGGGCCAGGCTAGCAAAAACGCACCCGGCCGGGTGTCCGGGACCGTGCACGTGCAGTAACGGCCCGCTTCACAGTCAGTCGTCGAAGGCCCGGTATTTTTCCAGTGAAACGATCCGGCCCTCATCTGCGCTGCTGACCTGGCAGATAACCGACTCGCCGGGGGCCAGGTACGGATCCTTTGCCGGCAGCCCGGCAGCCATGTCCGCCGGCATATGCGCGGCCAGCACATCGAAGACCAGGGGCAGCACCGGCCGGTGCGTGCAGACCGCCACGGGCCTGGCCTTATCGAACAGGCCCTCGACGGCGTTGCGGGCCTTGCCGGGCTTGCGCCTGGCATTGTGCTCGGTGAGTGCATCAACGGTCTTGAACTTGGCGCCCTCTGCCTTTACGTACGGGCGGACGGTCTGCACGCAGCGCAGCCAGGGGCTGGAGACCACCCGCTTGGGGCGCCAGGCAACCAGCAGCCGCGAAACGGCCATGGCCTGCCGCAGGCCCGTGGCGACCAGCGGCCGTTCGCCCTCGGCGCGGGTCCACGCGGAACGGGGCTTGGCCTTGGCATGCCGCACCACGATCAGCGGCCAGGTCCGCAGGCGCTGCTCGTCGTAAGCGAGGACCAGTTCCTGCAGCGGCAGCTTGTCCGTGGGGTTGGTGAGTGCTTCGGCTGCCTCTACCGGGCTGCACCAGCGCGTCCCGTCCACTTCCTTGCCGTCCGGCCGTGCCTTGTCCGAGTCCACGTGGGACGCCCAGTAGTGCACCATCTTCATGCCCGAGGCGACCGGATAGACGGTGGACGGCAGCGGAATCCCCAGGCTGATCCGGAGCCCGACTTCCTCCCGGACCTCGCGCACGGCGCATTCGGGAGTGGTTTCGCCGTCATCCAGCTTGCCCTTGGGCCAGGACCAGTCGTCATACCGGGGGCGGTGGATCATGAGGACCTGGAGTCTGCCCTCACGTACCCGCCAGCACAGGGCCCCCGCGGCGACCACCTTGACCGGCGGGTCCTGCCGCACTGCGGGGGCCGGAGCCTGAACTGCCTCCATCAGCGCCGGGCCACCGAGCGCTGGCGGGAGCGGGATGCCAGCAGCCAGGACTGCACGTCCAGCAGCGGGTTGCCTTCCTCATCCTTGTGGTGGCGGGTCCAGGTACCTTCCGGATCCAGGTGCCAGCTGGCCGTCCCCGGGTCCAGGTAGCGGTCCATGAGGGCGATCAGGTCGGCGACGTCGTCGCGGGCCACGAGCTGGACCAGGGCTTCGACCCGGCGGTCCAGGTTCCGGTGCATCATGTCCGCGGATCCGATGAAGACCACCGGATCCCCGCCGTTGGCGAACGCAAACACGCGGGAGTGTTCCAGGAAGCGGCCGAGCACGGAGCGGACGGTGATGTTCTCGCTCAGCCCGGGGACACCGGGGCGCACGGAGCAGATGCCGCGGACAATCACGTCCACCTGCACCCCGGCCTGGGACGCACGGTAGAGGGAATCGATGATTGCCTCGTCCACCATGGAGTTGACCTTGATGATCACCCGCGCGTTCAGCCCGGCCTTCTTATTGGCGATCTCCCGTTCAATCCGGTCAATCAGGCCGGACCGGACCGAGCGCGGTGCCACAAGCAGGCGCTTGAACGTGGACTTCGGAGCGTAGCCGGAGAGCTGGTTAAACAGCTTCGTGAGGTCTTCGCCCACCTGTTCATTGGCGGTCAGCAGCCCCAGGTCCTCGTAATAGCGGGCGGTGCGCGGATGGTAGTTGCCGGTGCCGATGTGGCAGTAACGGCGCAGCCCGTCCACTTCCTGCCGGACCACCAGGGACAGCTTGCAGTGCGTCTTCAGGCCCACAATGCCGTACACCACGTGCACGCCGGCCTGCTCGAGCTTGCGGGCCCAGGAGATATTGGCCTGCTCGTCGAACCGGGCCTTGATTTCCACCAGCGCGAGGACCTGCTTGCCCGCCTCGGCGGCGTCGATCAGCGCGTCCACAATGGGTGAATCGCCGGAGGTGCGGTACAGCGTCTGCTTGATGGCCTGCACCCGGGGATCGGCGGCAGCCTGCTCCAGGAAGGCCTGCGTGGACGTGGAGAAGGAGTCGTACGGGTGGTGCAGGAGGATGTCCCGGCGGCGCATGGCGGCGAACACGTTCGCCGGCTTGGAGGTCTCGGATTCCTTCAGGTGCCGGTTGGTGTGCGGCACCTGCTTCGGGTAGTGCAGGTCCGGCCGGTCGATCCGGCTGATCCCGGACAGGCCGCGCAAATCCAGCGGTGCGGGCAGGACGTAGACCTCGTCCGATTCCACTCCCAGTTCGCGTTCGAGCAGCTCCCGGATGTTCGGGTTCATTTCCGGAGTGACTTCCAGGCGCACGGGCGGTCCGAAGCGGCGGCGCAGCAGTTCCTTCTCCAGGGCCTGGAGGAGGTTCTCGGCGTCGTCCTCTTCCACCTCGAGGTCTTCGTCGCGGGTCACCCGGAAGGTGTAGTGCTCAATAACGTCCATGCCGGGGAAGAGCTGGTCCAGATGCTGGGCTATAACGTCTTCGAGCGTAATGAACCGGGCGGTGCGGCCGGCGACGTTGCCGGCGCGGGGACCGTCCACGGAGATCAGGCGGGGAAGCTGGTCCGGAACCTTGACGCGCGCAAAGAACTCCTTGCCGCTGACGGGGTTGCGCACCACCACTGCCAGGTTCAGTGAAAGGCCGGAGATGTAGGGGAAGGGATGGGCAGGGTCCACCGCGAGGGGAGTCAGGATGGGGAAGACCTTCGCCGCGAACTGCTTGTGCAGGCTCGCCTTTGCCGCTTCGTCCAGCTCGTCCCAGCTGACCAGGTAAATCTGCTCCTCGGCCAGGGCCGGCCGGATCTGCCGGGCGAAGACGTCCGCATGGCGCTGCTGCAGCTGGTAGCCGGCGGCGACGATTTCCTCGAGCTGTTCAATCGGGCTCTGGCCGGCGGCGGAGGGAACCGCGAGGCCGGTGGCGATGCGGCGCTTGAGGCCGGCAACCCGGACCATAAAGAACTCGTCGAGGTTGGACGCGAAGATGGACAGGAAACTTACCCGTTCCAGCAGGTACAGCTCCGGATCTTCGGCCAGTTCCAGGACCCTGGCATTGAAGTCCAGCCAGCTGATCTCCCGGTCCAGGAAACGTTCCGGCGAGATCTCTCCACTGGGAACAAGCGCTGGACCGAAGTCCGGGATGTCGATGCGGTCCTGGGTGGCCCGCGGTGCCGACATGGCCTCTGCGGACCCGAAGGTCGACCGGGGCTCGGCGTCGGTATCGAAACTCATAGTGTCTCCTGAGGTGCTGGC
Source organism: Arthrobacter sp. zg-Y769 (assembly GCF_020907405.1). Taxonomy (GTDB): domain Bacteria; phylum Actinomycetota; class Actinomycetes; order Actinomycetales; family Micrococcaceae; genus Arthrobacter_B. The sequence goes on along the minus strand of NZ_JAJJOE010000003.1, from coordinate 380,306 downwards.
GGCGGATCAGGGCAGGCGGTACGGGCGGACCGCCTGGCCCTGCAAACAACATTACAAGCTGCGCTCCCTATGCGGGGGCGTACATCACGTCCTGGTCCCAGCGGACAAAGCCGAGGCGGCGGTACAGGGCAACGGCGGCGGTGTTGTCGGCGTCGACATAGAGCATCACGGCGTCCAGCCCCGCAGCGTGCAGGTGCTCGATTCCCGCGACGGTCAGTGCCTTGCCCAGTCCTCTGCCCTGGGCCTCGGGGGAAACGCCCACCACGTAGACCTCACCGATGGCCGGGTGTCCGCCGGTGCCGGGATGGACCTTGGTCCAGTGGAATCCAAGGATCTTTCCCTCTTCGTCCACGGCCAGGAGGAAGCCTGCCGGATCAAACCAGTCCTCGTCCATGCGGGCCTGCAGGTCCGACAAGCTCATGGAGCCCTGCTCGGGGTGGTGGGCAAATGCGGCGGCGTTGGCCTCGAGCCAGGCGCTTTCGTCGCGGCCCGGTTCAAAGGAACGCAGTGTCACCCCGGCGGGGAACTGCGCCGCAGGCAGGGAGGCGTTGGAGCGGCTCAGGCGCATCTTCCAGAGGTCGCGCACCGGGCGGTAGCCAAAGCGGGCAGCGAGCTCCACTGCTGCTTCATGGTTTCCGTGCGACCACGCTGCCGGCCGGGGATCGCCGTCGCCGGCGGAAGGGACAGCCCGCACCGAGTCCTGCACCGCGGCGGCAAGCGCCGTGCCGACGCCCTGGTTGCGGTAATTCGGGTGCACCACCAGCTCCAGCACGCCCGCATCCTGCGGAGTTTCGGAGACCAGGACGGCGACACCGGCGAGCCACTGTCCGCTGCCGGTATCCGGACCGGAGTCATTGGCGTAGGTGGTGAAGACGGAGAGCGTGTCCGGATCGGCGTCGGGAGAGCGCAGGTCCACGAGCGTCTGTTCGGACAGCGGCGGGTTGCCGTCGGAGTCCTGCGCGGCGGACGCCAGCTGCAGGATGTCGGACAGGGCGGCGGGCTCGGGCGTGCCGCGGGTTTCGACTACGGGCCAGGCTGTCTGCGGTTCTTCACTCATGCCGAAAGCCTAGCGCGGCCGGTGCAGCTGTGCAGGGCGGCCGCCGCACCGAAGCCACGGGTCAGGCATCCTGGCTGGCGGCCGCCGTCGTTTCCGCCCGCGACCGCGTGAACCGGTACCCGACGTTGCGGACCGTACCGATCAGGGTCTCATGGTCCGGTCCCAGCTTTGCCCGCAGCCGCCGCACGTGCACGTCAACGGTCCGGGTGCCGCCGTAATAGTCGTAGCCCCACACCTCGTGGAGCAGCTGGTCGCGGGTGAAGACGCGGCCGGGATGCTGCGCCAGGTACTTAAGGAGTTCAAACTCCTTATAGGTCAGGTTCAGCGCCGTGCCGTTCACGCGGGCGGTGTAGCTCGCCTCGTCAATGACGACGCCGGAGGCACGGATCTCGGTCGACTGGGCCTCCGCCGGGCCGGCGCCGCGTGCCGAGGCCAGGCGCAGCCGCGCTTCCAGCTCGGCGGGGCCGGCGGAATCGAGGATGACGTCGTCGGCCAGCCAGTTGGGGGCGACGGCGGCCATTCCCCCCTCAGTGAGGATCAGGATCAGCGGGGTGCCCAGCCCGGTGGCCTTCAGGAGCTGGGTCAGGGAGCGTGCACCGACGAGGTCCCTGCGGGCATCCACCAGGATCACTTCGCTGGGATCGGTATCCAGCAGGGCGGTCGGTTCCGCCGGCACCACGTGCACCTTGTGGTTAAGGAGTTCCAGGGCAGGCAGGACGTCAACTGAAGAACCGGAACTGTTGGTCAGGAGCAAAATGTGCGACATAGGTCCTCCGAGTGTTGGGCGCACACCGTTGGGCACGTTTCTTCGCCGATCCGCTTGGCTTGAAGTGATCGAAAGTATACCCATCGAAGGAACGGGCCTGTCGCTTTTCTTCTGGACGCCGTAATAAGGCAGGATAACTAGGGTGAAACTTTGGAGCTTAGCGGTGCCGGCGGCGCTCGCCATTATCGGTATCGTGACCGCTTCCTATCTGTCTGTGCCCGCCGTGGCAGTGCTAAGCGGCGTGGCGGCCGTCCTGACCGGCGTCTGCTGGCCGCACCTGATAGGCGTGCCTACCCGCAGGACGCAGGGCGCGGCGCTGGGATTCGTGGGTGCAGCGGCAGTGGTGGCAGCGTACTTCGCGCCCGCCGCGGCCATGCTGACCTGGCTGCCCGCCGCCGTCGCCGTCGGTGTCGGTGCCGTTTTCCTGATTCAGCTGCTCCGCGGCACCGGGCAGGCGCACCGGCTTGAGTCCATTGTCGGCATCATTTCCGGCGTGCTGGTTACGGCCCTGGGTTCGGGCTGGGTGGCTGCCGCCCGTCTGGCCGGCACCGACGGCGATCCGGCGCTCCTCACTGTGGCGGGCAGCGCCGCACTGGCCGCGGTCTGCGTGTCCCTGATTCCGCTTCCGGACCGGATGGCGGCACCCCTTGGCCTGCTCGCCGGCGGCCTGACCGCCGCCCTGACGGCACTGGTGGTCGCAGGCGTTGCCTGGCAGGCGGCCGCCTTCAGCGGCGTGGTGATTGCCGCCGTCGTGATGGCCTTCCGCCGGCTGGCCCTTTCCCGCCGCGACGAGTCCAATGCCGCCGGACGGCTGGCCCTTGGCCTGGCTCCGGTCCTTGTCCTGGGATCAGTGGTTTACTTCCTCGGGCGTCTCCTGGTCCCCTGAGTCCGGCGCGCCCGGGTTTTGCGCCGAAGCGGTTTTTGCCCGCAGGTGCCTGTCGTGATCGAATGGCGGGAAGGAAACTGTTCCTCCCGCGCGTTAGGATGTAGCCATGGTTGCTCTCGAAATTTTCTTTATTGCCCTGCTGGGCATCACCGGCCTCGCGATGGCCGGATTCGCCGCACTGGTTATTTCCCGCCTGTACAAGGGTCAAAAGTAAACACCGGCCAGAAGTAAACCGGCTTCGCCCCACCCGTAATACCGAAGGACAGGTCCCGCCATGCCAATGGAGATCCCCACCGATCTGACCCCGGAGCTGGTACCGCTGTCCTGGCTCCTCGGCACCTGGGAAGGGTCCGGACGCCTGGGGGAAGGCGAAGCCGAATCGGAGCACTTCGCCCAGAAGGTGACGTTCACCCAGAACGGACTGCCGTACCTGCAGTACACCGCGGAAAGCTGGCTCACCGATGAGCAGGGCACCCGCCTGCGGCCACTGGCGGTGGAGACCGGATTCTGGGCACTCGACCGGCCCCTGAACGACGCCGACGGCGGCCCCGGCCTGGTTCCCGCGGACATTGTGCCGGCGCTCCGCAGCGCGGACGAGGTCGAAGAGCTGCGCAACGACGCCGGCGGCTTTGACATCACGGCAACCATCGTTCACCCGGGCGGCATCGCCGAGCTCTACTACGGCCAGATCAAGGGACCGCAGATCCAGCTCACCACCGATCTGGTGATGCGCGGCGTGAACTCCAAGGAATACTCCGCAGCCACCCGCATCTACGGGTTGGTCAACGGCGACCTGTACTGGCGCTGGGACGTTGCCTCCGAGGGCGAAGCCCTCAAGGCCCACGCCTCGGCAATCCTGAAGAAAAACCCCTGACAACAAAGCGGTCCGAAGGAATAGGCCCGCGCCGCTAGGACGTTGCACCTGTCATGACGCATTCCAGCCCCCTGCTTGCCCGCCACGGTGCCGTTGAAGCCGGCGGCCTCGACGCCGGTACGGCCTCTCACTACGGTGATCCGCTGCGTGAGCAGCGCAACCTCGCCCGCGGCAGCGCCGTCGTCGACCTTTCCTTCCGCGGCGTGGTTACGGTGTCCGGTCCTGACCGGCTCAGCTGGCTGAACACGCTGTCCTCCCAGCAGGTGAGCGACCTGCAGCCCGGTGTGAGCTCTGAACTGCTGCTGCTCAGCGTGCAGGGCCGGATCGACTACGACGCACGGATCATTGACGACGGTGCCACCGCGTGGCTGCTGGTCGAGTCCGCCGAAGCGCCCGGACTGACCGAGTGGCTGCAGCGGATGAAGTTTATGCTCCGGGTTGAAATCGCTGACGCTACGGACCAGTGGGCGGTGGCAGGGGCCACCGCCGAGGTGCCGCAGTGGGAGCAGTACCTGCGCTGGACCGATCCCTGGCCGCACATCGGAACCGGCGGATTTGCGTACACCGCAGTGCCGGAAGACGCCCACCCGGGGTTGGAACGGCCGTGGTACGAATACCTTATTCCGCGCTCAGAATTCGAGGCCGCCATAGACGCCTCGGGGCGCACCCTTGCCGGTTCCATGGCTTCCGAGGCGCTGCGCATCGCCGCCTGGCGGCCGCGGCTGGGCGCGGAAACGGACGAGAAAACCATTCCGCATGAGCTGGACCTGATCCGCACCGCCGTGCACCTGGCCAAGGGCTGCTACAAGGGCCAGGAAACCGTTGCACGGGTCCACAACCTGGGGCACCCGCCCCGCCGGTTGGTGTTCCTTCAGCTGGACGGTTCCCAGCACACCCTCCCGGCCGCCGGCAGTCCGGTAATGCTGGGGGAGCGGCAGGTAGGAACACTCACCTCCGTCGGTGGGCACTATGAAATGGGGCCGGTGGGCCTGGCTGTGGTGAAGCGGTCCGTCGACCCGTCCGTGCAGTTGGTTGTGAACGACGACGGCGAGCTCTACGCTGCCGCACAGGAACCCATCGTGGCGCCGGATGCCGGCGCGGTGGTGGGACGTGCCTCGGGCTTCCTGAAAGCACCGCGGCGCTGACCGCAAGCTTCTTTTCCCGATTGACAGCCAGAAAATCAATACCTCCAGGAGCGCCATGAGCACCCCCGATTCCCGTCCCGAGATCGACAACGACATCATTGAGCTCGCAGGCATGGTGTTTGATGCTGCGCGGGCCGGCGACACAGAAGGGATCCGCCGCTATCTTGATGCAGGCGTGCCCGTAAACCTGACGAACGGCGCGGGAGATACCCTCCTGATGCTCGCCTCGTACCATGGCCACGCAGAGCTGACCGCACTTCTGGTCGAGCGCGGTGCGGATGTCAACACGCAGAATGACCGCGGCCAGACACCGCTTGCCGGTGCCGCGTTCAAGGGGTACGTGGAGATCTTCCGCATCCTGGCGGAAGCGGGTGCGGATCCCGACGCCGGATCGCCCACGGGGCGGGATACGGCCGGCTTCTTCAAGCGGCAGGAAATGCTGGACCTGCTCGGCTAGGGCGGCCCTAGGCGGTCAGGGCCACGGAAGTGCGGCTCCCGGCGGGGATAAACCCGGATCCCACAGCGGTCCTGGCTGCGCCGATGTTGTCGAGGCGCGCCCGCCACTGCGGGATCAAGCCGCCTGCCATAGCGTCCTCGAGCGCCACGGAGCTGATGTAGCTGCCCAGCCCGCGCAGCCGGTAACCGGGTGCAGTAAGCACGCTCATATCCGCCAGGATTCCGTCGGTGATGCTGTAGCCGGCACCCGCAACGGGACGGGGCTCGTCGACGGAATCGTCCATCAGGACGAAAACCTCTTCCTTACCCGCCAGGCCGGCCTCCGCCACATCGTCCGGCGGGCACAGCCGTTCCAAGGCGACGGCGAGATCCGGCTCGTTGCTGACGGCAAGCTCCTCGAGGGGAACGAGGCTCGGAAAGGCATCTGCGAAAAACAGCTGTTCGGCGCCCAGGACCCGGCCGCCGTGTTCCATGGACATCTGGATCAGCCCGGAGTTGCGGGTAAGCTGCGCGGCGCTCTGTGTCCGGGCACGCTCCGCGGCCCACTCGGGGCCGCTGAACACTTCGGCGCCGAACAGGCGCAGGAAACACGCGGTATCGGCCTGTTCCTGGACACTGTAGATGCGTTCGCCGGCATCCGTTTCCGCCAGGGCGTTGTCCGCCAGGCCCAGATGGCGGCACCAGGCCAGCTGGATGATCGCGATGGTTCCCGAGTCCAGATTCATGGTTTTCAACCTACACCGCCGTATGTACACGCATGCAAACGCCCTGCCGCCCCATATGGAATCCTCAGCAAATACACAGAATCGCTGACGGAATCCGCGCAACGCGCCGGATTTTCCGGTATTCGGGATGGGCGGTCGGGGCGGGAACAGCAGGGCGGGCGGCCCTAGCCGAAGAGGATGGCGGCCTCGTCGTAACGGTGGTCGGGAACCGTCTTGAGGTTGCCGAGTGCCTTTTCGAAGCCGACACGGGCAATGTCAGTACCGTGCAGCGACACCATGGTTCCCCACAGGCCGTCCACTACCGAGTCCACGGCTGCCATGCCCAGCCGGGTGGCCAGGACCCGGTCGAAAGCTGTCGGCACGCCTCCGCGCTGGATGTGGCCCAGCACCGTGGCGCGGGTTTCGATGCCGGTCCGGGCCTCGATTTCCGGCGCAAGCAGTTCGCCGATGCCGCCCAGCCGCGGACGGCCGAAGCTGTCGAGGCCGCGTTCGGAGTGCGGCATTTCCATATCCGTAGTGACAAAACCCTCGGCAACCACCACCAGGGGTGCGCGCCCGCGGTCGCGGGCATCGCTGACCCACTGGGAGATCTGCTCAATGCTGACCGGATGCTCGGGAATCAGGATGGCGTGGGCACCGGCTGCCATGCCTGAATGCAGCGCGATCCAGCCGACGTGCCGGCCCATCACTTCGGCCACCATGCAGCGGTGATGGGATTCGCCCGTGGTGCGCAGCCGGTCACAGGCCTCGGTGGCAATTTCCACCGCGGTATCGAAGCCGAAGGTGTAATCGGTGGCATCAAGATCGTTATCCACGGTCTTGGGCACGCCCACGATTTTCAGCCCGGCGTCCGTCAGACGCTGTGCGGCAGCCAGGGTGCCCTCGCCGCCAATGGCGATGATCGCATCTATGCCCAGCCGCTCCAGCGTGGCCTTGATCTTCTCCGGCCCGCCGTTCGGACCCTCAAACGGGTTGGTGCGGGATGTCCCGAGGATCGTGCCGCCCTGCTTGGAGATGCCGCGGACGCGGGAACGGGGGAGATCCATGATGTCGCCGTCGACGACGCCGCGCCAGCCGTCCCTGAAACCGACGAACTCAATGTCCTCATATTCCTTGATGCCTTTCAGGACGGCACCGCGGATCACGGCGTTCAGGCCGGGGCAGTCGCCTCCGCTGGTGAGGATACCGATTTTCATGTCATTACCCCTGGATCTGCTGGCGGTGATTGGATCTTGCCTTGATTCTAGCCAGCCATCGGGGCAGCGACTAAGCGCGGGGACTCACCAGGCTCTGCAGGAGGATGCTTCCGTCCGCTTTCGGCAGCAGCAGCCAGGCCACCAGATAGGTTCCTATCCCCACGAAGGGCAGCAGGAAACTCAGGAGGACGCCGATCCGGACCAGGGACACATCCCAGCCGTAGGTCGCGGCAATACCGGCGCAGATTCCGCCGAGCCAGCCCTTCCGCCGTTTTATGGGGGAGGAGCGCAGGATGCTGAAGAACTTTTCCATGTACTAAGCCTTATCTGGTGGTGTCGAAATAGGGAAATGAGTCACGAACTGACATGCCGGCCTGTCTGGGCCGTGAAGGAACACTTTAGCGGGACCGGCTCCGGCCGGAGAGGAAGCCGCCCGCCAGGAGGGCCAGGCCGGCACCCAGGGTGATGCAGAGGACCAGCAGGACCGGATCCACTGAGAGGCCCGCGGTGTTCGTCAGCAGCAGGAGCACGGCCAGGGCGGTGAGGACCAGGCCCCAGACGACGGTGCCCACCCGCAGGTCGCGCCTCGGAACGGCGGCCGGTGAGTCAGCGGTGTCTGCCGCCGGTGCTGCCGGAGTACCGCGGCCCTGCGGGCGGGTTTCGGCACTGTCCGGATTCTTTTCCGCTGCCGGTGCCGCCGGCACTTCTTCGCCGGTGCTTCCGATGCTTCCGGGCCCGTACTGCCGGCCCAGGTAGTCCCTCTCGTTGTCCTGTTCCATGGCTAGAGGTCGCTTTCTTCAGTAGTGACGAGTACGTTGCCCGCGAGTCCGCGGACGTCAATGGTGATCCGGTCTCCGTCGGCGTCGTCGTTGAGGGTGCGCTCGTCGGACGGCTGCCACAAGCCGCTGTATTCGTGCCGGTCCGACCCGTCGTTTACCTCAACGTTTCCCGCAGCCATGCCGTACCTGATGGTTACCGGCGAATCGTCGGGAACGAGGATGTCCAGGTTCCCTGCGGCGACGCTGGCGGGGATTTCGAAGTTCCCCGTACTCTCGGTCCCGCGCAGGTCGACTGTCCCGTTGGCGGCGATCAGGGTGTAGCCCCCGCTGGCCTGGGCAGCGTCCTGCGGCACCCAGTCCATATCGCTGGCCACCAACAGGTTGGCGTTGACCATGCTGCCCTGGGCCAGGAGGGAGGCGACGAGCACTGCCACTGCCGCCGTGCCGATCCCGCTGGAATGCCTGCCGACCACGCCCAGGATCACGATGCCGATGCCCAGGACGGCAGCGGCCGCTGCCAGCGCCACTGAAACCGCTGAGCCCAGCGAAAGGACGTGGACGTAGTCCAGGGCAAGGAGTGCGCCCCCGGCCAGCAGGGCGGCTCCGAACAGGGCCGCCGTGTAGGAACCCGGGGCTCCCGGAGCGCGGGCGCGCTTTGCCTCAGTTGTGCATTGCGCGTCCTTCGGGCCGGCCGGCGGGCACGGCACCGGGCCGGAAGGGACAGCGCCGGAAGGGACAGCGCCACTTCCAGGGACAGTGACGCCGGCAGCTTCAGACCCGGCAGGACCAAAGCCGGTACCTGCAGCGGGCATGCCGGGTTTGGCAAGCGTTACGGGCTTGCCGGGACGGGTGCCGGAGGCCGTGTCCGGAGCGCTGCTCGGAGTGTCAGCGGCTCCTGCGGGTCCCGGGCCGGTGTCCGAACCGGTTCGGTGGCCGGGAAGGTGCGGCCGGCCCTTCGTCGTGGAAAACCAGTAAATGGCCGCTACGCCCGACCCGATCCAGAACAGGGTCCAGACGACGGCACCGAACCAGCCGTCGTCGCCCAGGAAAGAGGCACCGGGTCCGCCTATGCCCAGTACCGTGAAGATGAGTGCCCCGGTCATGCCCGATGTCCAGGTTCCGCGCCCCGCTTCTTCCAGGTGGATCCGGCCGTCCGGTTCCGGGAGCAGCGCCCAGGCGATGCCGTAAACCAGTAGACCGATCCCGAAGACGCCCAGGACAACAAACAGTCCGCGCACAAGGACAGGGTCGAATCCGGTCCGCGCGGCGATCCCCGTGGCGACGCCGCCGAACCAACGGTCCCCGCCGCGCGTGATGCCAAGCGACCGGATCCAGTTGAAGAAACCGCTGTGGAATCCGCCGGATGCGCCGGTGCCTGCAGGACCGGTGCCGTCCGAACCGGCATCGGCCGAATGGCTGCCTGCCGGGAGGGCGTTCTGTTCGGCAGAAGCCGAAGCAGATTGCGATGCGGGGTCTTGGGCCCCGGGATCAGGTGATGGGGAAGGATTCATGGTTCCAGTCTTCTCCCGCCGCAGCCGTACCGCATCAGGGACTACCCTGAGCCGGCCCTGAACCTGCCCCTGAAGAATGGAATTCCTGCCCCCGGGGCCGGTCCCCGGCACCTCCCGCGTGCTTGGATAGGTCCATGAGAGAACCCTTGGTTCGCCCCCGTGACCGGATTATCGCCGGCGTATGCGCCGGACTGGCAGCACATCTGGGCTGGCCGGTGAAGCTGACCCGGATCATCATGGCCGTGCTGGTGCTGGGCGCCGGCAGCGGCTTCATCCTCTACGCGTGGCTGTGGATCATGGTTCCGACCCAGGAGGAGCAGGAGAAGAAGGAGCAGGTCCAGGCCAGCCCGCGCAGTATTGCCGAGAACTACGCCAGGCAGCTCCGCGAAGGCACAGCCCCCCGTCCGGGGCCGCGAAAGGCAGGGCGGCGGGAGGTAGCGGTGGGCCTTGCCCTGCTGCTGGTGGCTGCGGCCTTTATTGCCCAGCGTCTGGGAGCCGACCTGAACTGGGGCCTGATTGTCCCGGTCGCCGCGATTGCGGGTGGTGCGGTCCTGGCCTGGACCCAGCTCGACGAGAGCCGTCGGGCCGGGCTGATGAACAGTGCCGGAGCGGACCGCACCTCCGGCCTGATCCGCCTCGCGGCCGGCCTGGTGCTGGTGGTGTCCGGGGTGCTGGCGGTGATCTCGGGGGCGGTGAGCTGGGATCTCCTGATATCGGGGCTGCTGGCCTCCGCCGCGGTGCTGGCCGGGGTGGCACTGGTCTTCACACCGTGGGCGGTAAAGCACTGGCGGGACCTGGAAGCCGAGCGGTCCGGACGGATCCGGCAGACGGAACGGGCTGAAATTGCGGCACATCTGCATGACTCGGTCCTGCAGACCCTGGCCCTGATCCAGAAACGCGCCGGCTCCGAGCAGGATGTGGTCCGGCTCGCCCGGGCCCAGGAGAGGGAACTGCGGCAGTGGTTGTACACCGACCATGCCCGGGCCGAAGACCACCTCGTGGAGTGCCTGCGCCGGATCGCCGCCGAAATCGAAGACGCCTACGGACACCCGATTGAGCTGGTGGCCGTCTCGGACGCAGAGCTGGATGAACGGACCGAAGCCCTTGCCTCCGCCACGCGGGCGGCCGTGCTCAATGCCGCCCAGCATGCCGGCGGCACCGTTTCCGTTTATGTTGAATGCAGGCCCGAGCAGCTTGAAGTGTTTGTGCGGGACCGCGGGTCAGGCTTCGATCTGGACACGGTGCCGCCGGACCGGATTGGTGTGCGGGGCTCCATCATCGGACGGATGCAGCGCGCGGGAGGCAGCGCCGCCATCCGCAGCACGGCGGACGGCACCGAGGTGCAGCTGGTGCTGCCGCTGCCGAAGGGGCCGGAAAACGGGTCCTCCGAGCCGGGCGGTGCGGCAGGCAGCACGGCAGACGGCAGGGCAGCAAAGAAGAACCATCAGAGCCACGTATCGAGCAACGGAGCACAACCTTAATGACGATCCACCCCTCCCCGCCGGTCGACGTCGTGGTGGTTGACGACCACGCCATCTTCCGTTCCGGCCTCCGCGCTGACCTCGATGCCCGGATCAATGTGGTGGCGGAAGCCGACAGTGTTGAAACTGCGGTTGCCGTGATCACCGCCCGGCGGCCCGCCGTCGTCCTCCTTGACGTCCACCTTCCCGGCGGCAACGGCGGCGGCGGCGCGGAAGTGCTGGCGGGGTGTGCCGGGCTGCTCGGGGTGACCCGGTTCCTGGCGCTGAGCGTCTCCGATGCCGCGGAAGACGTGGTCACCGTAATCCGTGCCGGTGCCCGCGGCTATGTCACCAAGACCATTTCCGGCCCGGAGATTTCCGACGCCGTCCTCCGGGTGGCAGGCGGCGACGCGGTGTTCTCTCCGCGCCTGGCCGGTTTCGTGCTGGACGCCTTCGGCACGGCAAGCGTGGCCGCGGTGGATGACGAACTGGACCGCCTGTCGGCCCGCGAACTGGAAGTCATGCGGCTGATTGCCCGCGGCTACAGCTACAAGGAGGTGGCCCGTGAGCTGTTCATTTCCGTGAAGACCGTGGAAACCCACGTCTCCTCGGTGCTGCGCAAGCTCCAGCTTTCCTCGCGCCACGAGCTCACCCGCTGGGCCGCGGACCGCCGGCTGCTTTAGTCCTTACCGGCCCTTGCCGAGGAAGTCCTGCAGCCGCTCCATGCCGGTGGCGAGGTCGTCGTCGCCCAGGGCGTAGGAGAGGCGGAGGTAGCCCGAGGGGCCAAACGCTTCACCCGGAACCACTGCAACCTCAACGGTGTCGAGGATCAGTGCCGCCAGCTCGGCCGAGGTCTGCGGCCGGACCGGGCCGTCCTTGCCGGGGAACTCGCGTCCGAGCAGTCCGCGGACATCCGCGTAGGCATAGAACGCGCCTTCGGGCATGGGGCATTCGACGCCGTCGATCGAGTTCAGGGCCGAAACCATCGCGCGGCGCCGCCGGTCGAAGGCCTGCTTCATTTCATCCACGGCCGTCAGCGGGCCCGACACAGCTGCCAGGGCCGCCATCTGCGACACGTTGGAAACGTTGGATGACAGGTGGGACTGCAGGTTGGTGGCGGCCTTGATGACGTCCGCCGCGGCGATCATCCAGCCGACCCGCCAGCCGGTCATGGCGTAGGTCTTCGCAACGCCGTTGAGCACAACCACCTTGTCCCCAAGCTCCGGCGCGGCCGTGGCGATGGAGGTGAAGGGCACGCCGTCGTACGTCAGGTGCTCGTAAATCTCATCCGTGACCACCCACAGCCCGTTTTCCGCCGCCCAGCGTCCGATTTCGGCGACCTGCTCCGCGGGGTACACGGCACCGGTGGGGTTGGACGGGGAAACGAAGAGCAGCACCTTGGTGGCTTCGGTGCGGGCGGCTTCGAGCTGCTCGACGCTGACCAGGTAACCCCGCTCCGGTCCGGCGAAGACCTCCACCGGAACACCGCCAGCCAGCCGGATGGCCTCCGGGTAGGTGGTCCAGTACGGGGTGGGAACAAGTACTTCGTCGCCCGGGTTCAGCAGCGTCGCGAAGGATTCGTAGACGGCCTGCTTGCCGCCGTTGGTCACCAGGACCTGGGCGGGGTCAACGGCGTAGCCGGAATCGCGCAGGGTCTTGGCCGCAATGGCCTTCTTCAGCTCAGGCAGCCCGCCTGCGGGGGAGTAGCGGTGGAAGCGCGGCTGGCGGGCGGCGTCCACGGCGGCGTCGACAATGTAGTCCGGGGTGGGGAAATCCGGTTCCCCCGCGCCGAAACCGATCACGGGGCGCCCGGCGGCCTTTAGCGCCTTGGCCTTGGCATCCACTGCGAGGGTTGCGGACTCGGCAATGGATGCGATGCGCTCTGAAATACGGCCGGTGGAAGACATGGGATTCCCGTCTGGTGTGTGGCGGCGGCTTACATTTGCCGCGTCGGTCCTGCCGGACGACGGCGGCGTTCCCCCAGTTTAGGCGCTCGGAAACTCCGCCGCAGGTCAGCAGGGCACTCCGTGGCGGGGTGCCGGTTCGACGGGAGGGGAAAATTTGCGTAGACTGGTTCTTCGGTGGTTGAGCACACCACGCTGCTTTGTGCCTTTCGGTCGGAATGATTTGCGAAATAATCTCCGGTTCGTTGCGGCTACAATGGTGGCGGTAGGGTGAGTTTTCCTCCATAGGGTAGTGGCGCAATTGGTAGCGCAGCGGTCTCCAAAACCGCAGGTTGCAGGTTCGAGTCCTGTCTGCCCTGCGCAGAACTGTCATTTCCGGCAGCTCAGCAGTCCTTCATGGAATGAGCAGTCCCAGCGCTTGCTGTGATTGTGAACCGACACAGATGAGTGAGGCGAAGGTGACCGAGACAGCTGCCAGCAGCTCCAAGGGACACCCCTCCAGCGGGCCCAGGAAGCGCGGGTTCTTCGCCGGTATTGCTCTCTTCCTTCGCCAGGTGATTGCCGAGCTGAAAAAGGTGGTCACCCCCACCCGCAAGGAACTGCTGAGGTACACGCTCGTTGTCCTCGCGTTCGTGATGGTGATGATGCTTATCGTTACGGCTCTCGACTTTGCCTTCGGCAGGGGCGCACTGTGGATCTTCGGCTCGGGCGGCGGCGAAAGCTAGCCAGAGACTTAAGGTTCCGCCCCCGGGCACGGAACCGGAGACCATGAGCTAGTGACAAACCCGATAGTGCTCTGAAGAAGAAAGCAGGAATCTACGTGTCCGAGCAAGAACTCGAATCACAGATCAATGACAACGCTGATCTGGATACCGAGGATCAGATGACCGCAGCCGACGTCGACGAGGCGCCCGCTGCTGTTGATGCTTCGGCCGACGAAGAAAACGCAGCCGAAGAGGCTGCCGATTCCGCAGAAGACGCTGAGCCCGAGGAAGATCCGGCTGTTGCCTTCAAGGCAAAGCTGCGCCGCCAGGAGGGTGACTGGTACGTCATCCACTCCTACGCCGGCTACGAAAACCGCGTGAAGTCCAACCTTGAGACCCGCATCCAGACCCTGGACATGGAAGAGGACATCTTCGAAATCCAGGTCCCGATGGAGGAAGTCGTCGAGATCAAGAACACCACGCGGAAGATCGTCAACCGCGTCCGCATCCCCGGCTATGTCCTGGTTCGCATGAACCTCACCGACGAGTCCTGGGGCGTTGTCCGGCACACCCCCGGCGTCACCGGCTTCGTGGGCAATGCACACAACCCGACTCCGCTGAGCCTTTCCGAGGTGTACTCGATGCTCGAGCACACGATCGTTTCGCCGAAGACCGAGGCCGGTAAGCCTGCACAGCAGCAGTCCTCCAACATTGCCGTGGACTTCGAGGTCGGCGAGCCCGTAACGGTCAACGAAGGCCCGTTCGAAACGCTCCAGGCCACCATCTCGGAGATCAAGCCCGAGTCCCAGCAGCTGGTGGTCCTCGTGACCATCTTCGAGCGCGAGACGCCTGTGACCCTTGGCTTCGGCCAGGTCACCAAGCTCCAGTAGCTTTCAGATTTCGCTGCCCGCAGGTCCGCTTTAACCTGCAGGCAGCGTCCGGCCACCAAGCCATGGCGGCCAACACCCCGGACGGACGCTCCTGTCCTTCGGGAACATAATTTAGAGAAGGACCCTTTCATGGCCCCCAAGAAAAAGGTCACCGGCCTCATCAAGCTGCAGATCAACGCAGGTGCCGCCAACCCGGCTCCTCCGATCGGTCCGGCACTTGGCCAGCACGGTGTCAACATCATGGAATTCTGCAAGCAGTACAACGCTGCAACGGAATCCCAGCGCGGCAACGTTATCCCGGTGGAAATCACCGTCTACGAAGACCGTTCCTTCACCTTCATCACGAAGACCCCTCCGGCTGCACAGCTGATCAAGAAGGCTGCCGGTGTCGCCAAGGGTTCCGCAACCCCGCACACCACCAAGGTTGCCAACCTGACCCAGGCACAGGTCGAAGAGATCGCCACCATGAAGATGGAAGACCTCAACGCCAACGATGTCCAGGCAGCTGCCAAGATCATCGCCGGCACCGCCCGTTCGATGGGCATCACGGTACAGGGCTAAGTCCCCGTACTGGTTTCACTTTCAAATAACTGCCGCCGCCCCTAACGGGCGACGGCGCGTGGCAGGGCCGGGCGCGGTCCGACAGACCACAACTGCACAAGGAGAAAAAGCAGATGGCAAAGCGCAGCAAAGCATATGAAGCAGCTGCAGCCAAGATCGATGCGGACAAGCTGTACGCACCGGTCGAGGCTGTAGAGCTGGCGAAGGACACCAATCCTTCCAAGTTCGACGCAACCGTTGAGGTGGCTTTCCGCCTGGGCGTTGACCCCCGTAAGGCTGACCAGATGGTCCGCGGCACGGTCAACCTGCCCCACGGCACCGGCAAGACGGCCCGCGTCCTCGTTTTCGCTACCGGCGAGAAGGCTGAAGCAGCAATCGCTGCCGGCGCCGACTTCGTTGGTTCCGATGACATGATCGAAAAGGTTGCAGCCGGCTGGACCGACTTCGACGCCGCAGTGGCTACCCCGGACATGATGGGCAAGGTCGGCCGCCTGGGCCGCGTGCTCGGCCCGCGTAACCTCATGCCGAACCCGAAGACCGGTACGGTTACCCCGAACGTGGCCAAGGCTGTCACGGACATCAAGGGCGGCAAGATCGACTTCCGCGTCGACAAGCACTCCAACCTGCACTTCATCATTGGCAAGGTGTCCTTCGACGCCCAGAAGCTGGCTGAGAACTACGCAGCCGCCCTGGAAGAAGTTCTTCGCCTCAAGCCGTCCGCAGCCAAGGGCCGCTACATCTCCAAGGCGACCGTGTCCACCACGTTCGGCCCGAGCATCAGCGTTGATCCCAACGTCACCAAGGTCCTTGCAGACGCATAGTCAGCAGTAGAACCTGGGGATTTCTCCCCGAATAGAGCGGTCGCAGCCCCAGGCTGCGGCCGCTCTTTTGTGTTCCCGGGCCTCAGCCTTTGGTCCCGGGGACTGCGTACGGCAGGATGTGGGCCATGACACAGATGCCGGTTTCCATTGAGCCGATTGCCGTTCCGGACAGCCTGGACGCACCGGGGGCGGAGGATTTCGTCGCCGTTGCCGAGCTGCTCAATGCGCAGCTGCGCGAGTTCTGGGGCAATGATGACTTCTACGGCCCGCCGCAGGCCCAGCTGGCCGGCCGACGCAGCACCGAGACCCGCCGGCGCGAGATGCTGGCTGCCCGTGCCGGCACGGAGCCCGGCGGAACGATCGTCGGTGTGGCCCTGGTCAACCTGCCGCTTACGGACAACCTCCATACCGGATACGTCAATGTGGTTGTGGCCCCCTCTGCCCGCCGCCAAGGGGTGGGGACGCAGCTTTATGCAGCCGCGGAGGAACTTGCCGTGTCCCACAACCGGCGCATGCTGATGGCGGAGACAGAGCACCTGCTGCCCGGCGGATCCGTGCAACCGGAATCCGGGACGGAAAGCCGGATCCCGCAGGACGCCGCTGCCGCATTTGCCGCAGGGCTCGGCTTCCGGCTGGAACTGGTGGACCGGATCAGCCGGCTTGAGCTGGGAAGCGCTGCCGCCGGCATAGCTGTGCTGCAGCAGGCCGAGGCGGCCGCGGGAGCAGGGTACGAACTTGAGTTCTGGAGCGGTGCCTGTCCGGAGGATCTCGTGGAGGCCTACGCACAGCTGCGGCAGAAGATGAGCACCGATGCGCCGATGGGCGGGCTGGACCTGGCGGAAGAAGCCTGGGACGAAGCCCGGGTGCGGGAAGCCGAGGGCCTGGCCCGCGATATGGACGCAGAGGTGCTGGTCAGCGCCGCCCGGCATGTTGCCACCGGTGAACTCGCCGGCCACACCGTCCTGGAGGTTTTCCGCAACAACCCCGCCGTGGTTTACCAGGACGACACCCTGGTCCTGGAAGGCCACCGGGGGAACCGGCTGGGCATGCTGCTCAAGGCCGCGAACCTGGTCCGCCTCCGGGAGGTGGTTCCCGAAGCGCTCCGGGTCTACACCTGGAACGCTGAGGAAAACCGCTACATGCTCTCCATTAACGAGCAGCTGGGGTTCCGGGCCATCGGCTACTCCGGAGAGTGGCAAAGGGAGCTGTCCGCCGGTTGACATCCGCCGGCCCGCTGACATCCGCCGGGCGGCTGCCAGCCATGCAGGCCCCGGGACCGGGATTTGTTCCCTGCCGGATTCTCCCGTACTCTGGAACTACCAAAGACCGTCGGTCGATGTGCATTCAATCCCACCGTAAGGCTGAACCTTCAGCCCTCCACGCGTGGAACCCGGTTGGAGAAACATCCGAAAGTCCCTTGATAGGGCGGCCTGCGCAGGTGAACGAACTGAACTCCGGAACTTCGTGCGTCCGTAGAGTGAAGCCCCGTGCATCTGCCCGGGGCGTTTTTTATGTTCGGGACCCGATCCACCGGCACTATTTCCCCGGAAGGAGGGTTATGGCAACGCCAACAAAGGTGTCAGCAGTCGAGGAAATCACCACCGATTTCAAGGAATCGACCGCTGCTGTCCTAACCGAATACCGCGGGCTCACCGTTGCACAGCTCAAGGAGCTGCGTCGTTCGCTCGGCCAGGACACCAAGTACTCGGTCGTAAAGAACACCCTGACTGGCATTGCAGCCAAGGAAGCCGGCATCGACGCGTTCGAAGGCCAGCTTGCCGGACCTACTGCAATTGCCTTCATCAAGGGTGACGCAGTTGCAGCTGCAAAGAGCCTGACGGATTTTGCCAAGACCAACCCGCAGCTCGTCATCAAGACCGGTGTCTTCGAGGGCAATGCCCTGGATGCCGCCGGTGTAGCCGCACTGGCTGCCCTTGAGTCCCGTGAGTTCCAGCTTGCACGCGTCGCCGGTGTCCTCAAGGCACCGATGTCCATGCTCGCCCGCACGGCTGATGCACTGCGCATGAAGCTTGAAGAGGAAAGCGGCGCCCCCGCTGACTCCGCTGCAGAAGAGGCTCCGGCCGCTGCAGAAGAAGCTCCGGCAGCAGAAGCAGCCACCGAAGAGTAGAACCTCTTCTCCATCAATCTCCGGTGCCTGCGTGCACCAACTATAGGAAGGACGCCACACCATGGCGAAGCTCACCAACGAAGAGCTCATTGAAGCTTTCAAGGAACTGTCCATCATCGAGCTCTCCGATTTCGTGAAGCTCTTCGAGGAGACGTTCGACGTCACCGCTGCTGCTGTTGCAGTTGCCGGCCCCGCTGCCGGTGCCGCTGAAGCCGCTGAAGAGAAGACCGAATTCGACGTCATCCTCGAAGCAGCCGGCGACAAGAAGATCGCAGTGATCAAGGAAGTTCGCTCCCTGACCTCGCTGGGTCTGAAGGAAGCCAAGGACCTGGTTGACAGCGCTCCGAAGGCCGTCCTCGAAGGCGCCAACAAGGAAGCCGCTGACAAGGC
This sequence comes from Arthrobacter sp. zg-Y769, assembly GCF_020907405.1. Taxonomy (GTDB): domain Bacteria; phylum Actinomycetota; class Actinomycetes; order Actinomycetales; family Micrococcaceae; genus Arthrobacter_B. The sequence continues at coordinate 362,053 of NZ_JAJJOE010000003.1, read as the reverse complement.
CAAGGAAGCTCTCGAAGCTGCCGGCGCCACCGTCACCGTCAAGTAGTTTTTACTGCCTAACCGCATAAAAACGCCTTACAGAAGGCCCCGTTCCTTTCGGAACGGGGCCTTCTGCGTGTGCAGGCTCCTGCTATGCCTCTTCGCGGTAAAGCAGCAGCGCCTCGCCCTGTCCGCCGCCGCCGCAGAGGGCGACGCCGGCCCGGCCGGTTCCGCGCCGCGCGAGTTCATGTGCTGCCGTGAGCGCCAGCCGGGCGCCCGAGGCGCCGATGGGATGCCCGAGCGCAATTGCTCCGCCGTGCAGGTTGCATTGTTCCAGGTCCATGCCCAGCTCGTTCAGGGACTGGACCGCCACGGCGCCGAAGGCCTCGTTGATCTCGATGAAGTCCAGGTCCGAGGCGCTCCAGCCGGCCCGCCCGAGGGCGGCGAAGAGTGCATTGGACGGCTGGGAATGCAGCGTGTTGTCAGGACCGGCGACCTGGCCGGGAAGCCCGACGGCGGCGAGGATGTCCAGCCCGTTGGCTTCGGCATAGTCCCGGGTAGTGAGGATCAGGGCCGCCGCGCCGTCGGAAAGCGGGGAGGAGTTGCCGGCCGTGATGGTTCCCTCGGAATCGAATGCCGGGCGAAGGCCCGCCAGCGTCTCCACGGTGGTGTTGGGCCGCACGCCCTCGTCCGAGATGAGGACCAGGGGCTCGCCCCGGCGCTGCGGCACCGTGACGGGAATGATTTCCGCGTCGAAGATCCCCGTAGCCATGGCCGCTGCCGCACGCTGGTGCGAGGCAGCGGCTACTTCGTCCTGTTCCAGCCGCTTGATCGCCAGTTTCGTATTGCCCCGCTCGGTGGAAATACCCATGGAGTCGTTGTCGAAGGCATCCGTCAGGCCATCGTGCGCCACGGAATCCAGGGCGGAGATATTGCCGTAGTTCCAGCCCTGCCGGGACCCCGGAAGCAGGTGCGGTCCGCGCGTCATTGATTCCTGGCCGCCGGCCACCACCACGGTGGCCTCGCCGCCGCGGATGAGCCGGGCGGCATCAATCACTGCAGCCAGGCCGGACAGGCAGACCTTGTTGACCGTGGCCGCCGGAACGTTCCAGCCGATGCCGGCCTTGATGGAGGCCTGGCGGGCGGGATTCTGCCCGCAGCCGGCCTGCACCACATGGCCCATGATGACGGAGTCCACATCTGCGGCGTCGACGCCGGACTTTTCCAGGGCGCCCCTGATGGCAAAGGCACCAAGCTCGACGGCAGTAAAGGCGGACAGCTGGCCGTTCAGGCGCCCCTGGGGTGTCCGTGCGCCGCCGACAATGACCACTTCGGGAACGGCTGCGCCCTCGCGGGCCGCGGAGGGGTTTATGGGTGCGTTAGTCACTCGTGCGTCGCTTTCGTCGTTGTATTCGTCATTGAAGACAGGGACAAGGCTACGCCAACGCGCGGCGCCGGGGGAGAGCGCCGTCACACGCCCCTGCGGTCCCGCCCACCGACCGACGAGCGCGGAAGCGCGCTTATGCGGTAAGGTATCTGTATCCGATGCGTGAACGGTACGCCGGTGTTGCCTGTAGCTCCCCCTTAAAACGGGGTTGGATCCGGATCTGATAGCCGGAAAGTCCACCCCGGAACGTCCTTTCCGAGGGGTTGAGCGAAGCAGGGTTCAAATACCGGGTAGACTTGTCTGCCCATAATGCCCTATAGTGGATATTTGCTTCCTCCTGTTAACCTTCAGCCTTCATATAGCGGTGGGCTTCGTTCCGTGCCGGGCAGTATCCGCAACCTGTGGATGTGCCCGCCGCCGGACACTGGGACGCACACGGACTCGGTCCGGATCGTGCAGGGGAGGAGGCGTGAAACACGCCTGAAGGTCTGTGGAAGGATCCCTCTTGGTCGCCTCGAGCACCTCTAATAACGAAACCGCTACTAATCCGGAGAACGCAGCTTCCCGGATTTCATTCGCAAAGATTCACGAACCGCTTGACGTTCCCAATCTTCTTGCCCTGCAGACGGACAGCTTTGACTGGCTCGTCGGCAACGAGCGCTGGAAGGCGCGCGTTGAAAAGGCGCGGGAGACCGGCGAACAGGGTATTGCCACCACTTCCGGCCTGGCTGACATCTTCGAGGAAATCTCCCCGATTGAAGACTTCCAGGGCACCATGTCCCTGAGCTTCTCGGAGCCGGAGTTTGCCGACCCGAAGTACACCATGGCGGAGTGCAAGGACCGGGACGCTACGTACTCGGCCCCGTTGTACGTTAAAGCCGAATTCATGAACAACAACACGGGTGAAATCAAGCAGCAGACCGTGTTCATGGGCGACTTCCCCCTCATGACAGACAAGGGAACGTTCGTCATCAACGGCACCGAGCGTGTTGTTGTTTCCCAGCTGGTCCGTTCCCCGGGCGCGTACTTCGAGCGCACCGCGGACAAGACCAGTGACAAGGACATCTACACCGCGAAGATCATCCCTTCCCGCGGTGCGTGGTTTGAACTTGAGATCGACAAGCGCGACCAGGTGGGCGTCCGCCTCGACCGCAAGCGCAAGCAGTCCGTCACCGTGCTGCTCAAGGCACTGGGCTGGACCGAAGGCCAGATCCTCGAGACCTTCGGCGAATACGACTCCATCCGGGCCACCCTGGAAAAGGACCCCACGGAAACCCGCGAAGATGCCCTGCTGGACATCTACCGCAAGCTCCGTCCGGGCGAGCCGCCCACGGTCGAGGCTGCCCAGACCCTGCTGGACAACCTGTACTTCAACCCGAAGCGCTACGATCTGGCCAAGGTTGGCCGTTACAAGATCAACCGCAAGCTCGGCATTGACAAGCCCCTGACTGACTCCGACGCCTCGGTACTGAACAATGACGACATCGTCGCCATGATCAAGTTCCTCGTGGCACTGCACGCCGGCGAGAAGACGGTTCCGGGCAAGCGCAACGGCGACGACGTGGACATCCGCGTCGAGGTCGACGACATTGACCACTTCGGCAACCGCCGCATCCGCGCCGTCGGCGAACTGATCGAAAACCAGATCCGCACGGGCCTGTCCCGTATGGAGCGTGTGGTCCGCGAACGGATGACCACCCAGGACGTCGAGGCCATCACGCCGCAGACCCTGATCAACATCCGTCCCGTCGTTGCTGCGATCAAGGAGTTCTTCGGAACGTCCCAGCTCTCGCAGTTCATGGACCAGAACAACCCGCTGGCCGGTCTGACGCACAAGCGCCGCCTGTCCGCGCTGGGCCCGGGCGGTCTGTCCCGTGACCGCGCAGGCATGGAAGTCCGAGATGTGCACCCGTCCCACTACGGACGTATGTGCCCCATCGAAACCCCTGAAGGCCCGAACATCGGCCTGATCGGTTCGCTGGCTTCCTACGGCCGCATCAACGCCTTCGGCTTCATCGAGACCCCGTACCGCAAGGTCGAGGAAGGCGTAGTCACCGATAAGGTCGATTACCTGACAGCCGATGACGAAGTTGAGCGCACCATTGCCCAGGCAAACGCTCCGCTGCGCGCCGACCAGCACTTCGCCGAGGACCTCGTCCTCGTCCGTGCCCGCGGCGGTTCCGGTGAGCCCGTCCTCGTTGAGCCCAACGAGGTCGAGTACATGGACGTCTCCCCGCGCCAGATGGTGTCGGTGGCTACGGCCCTGATTCCGTTCCTCGAGCATGACGATGCCAACCGCGCCCTCATGGGTGCGAACATGCAGCGCCAGGCTGTGCCGCTGCTCCGTTCCGAGCGCCCCGTGGTGGGCACCGGCATGGAGAAGTACACCGCAGTTGACGCCGGCGACTCCGTGACCGCCAAGAAGCCCGGTGTTGTCACCGAGGTTTCCGCTGACCTCGTCACCGTCATGAACGACGACGGCACCGAGACCAGCTACCCGATCATGAAGTTCGAGCGCTCCAACCAGGGCAACGCCTACAACCAGCGCGTGCTGGTCTCCGAAGGCACCCGGGTTGAGGTCAACAGCATCATCGCCGACGGTCCCGCAACGGACCAGGGTGAACTGGCACTTGGTAAGAACCTGCTCGTGGCATTCATGTCATGGGAAGGCCACAACTACGAAGATGCCATCATCCTGTCCCAGCGCATGGTCTCCGACGATGTCCTGACCTCCATCCACATTGAGGAGCACGAGGTTGACGCCCGCGACACCAAGCTTGGTGCCGAGGAAATCACCCGTGACATCCCCAACGTCTCCGAAGAGGTGCTTTCGCAGCTCGACGAGCGCGGCATCATCCACATCGGTGCCGAGGTTGAAGCAGGAGACATCCTGGTTGGCCGCGTCACGCCTAAGGGTGAAACGGAACTGACCCCTGAAGAGCGCCTGCTGCGCGCAATCTTCGGCGAGAAGAGCCGTGAAGTCCGCGACACCTCGCTGAAGGTTCCCCACGGCGAGTCCGGCACCGTCATCGGCGTCCGCATCTTCGACCGCGACAACGACGACGAGCTGCCCCCGGGCGTCAACCAGCTGGTGCGCGTCTACGTGGCGCACAAGCGCAAGATCACCGACGGCGACAAGCTGGCCGGCCGTCACGGCAACAAGGGCGTCATCTCCAAGATCCTCCCGATCGAAGACATGCCGTTCATGGAAGACGGAACCCCCGTCGACATCATCCTGAACCCGCTGGGTGTTCCGGGCCGAATGAACGTCGGACAGGTCCTGGAAATCCACCTGGGCTGGGCTGCCAAGCAGGGCTGGAAGATCGAAGGCGAGCCGGACTGGGTCAAGGACCTGCCGAACCTGCCGCGCGAGACCGGCCCCACCACTGTTGCCACCCCGGTGTTCGACGGTGCCAGCGAGGACGAGATCACCAACCTGCTCGACTCCACCAACGTGACCCGTGACGGCAACCGCCTGATCGGTGCATCGGGCAAGGCCCGGATGTTCGACGGCCGCTCCGGCCAGCCGTTCCCGGACCCGATCTCGGTCGGCTACATGTACATCCTGAAGCTGCACCACCTGGTGGACGACAAGATCCACGCCCGCTCCACCGGACCGTACTCCATGATCACGCAGCAGCCGCTGGGTGGTAAGGCACAGTTCGGCGGACAGCGCTTCGGTGAGATGGAAGTCTGGGCCCTGGAAGCGTACGGCGCTGCCTACACGCTGCAGGAACTGCTCACGATCAAGTCTGATGACATCCATGGCCGCGTGAAGGTCTACGAAGCCATCGTCAAGGGCGAGAACATCCCGGAGCCCGGTGTTCCGGAATCGTTCAAGGTCCTGATCAAGGAAATGCAGTCGCTCTGCCTGAATGTGGAAGTCCTCTCCACCGAAGGCAACACGATTGAAATGCGTGACTCGGATGAAGAAGTCTTCCGGGCCGCGGAGGAACTGGGTATTGATCTGTCACGTGCAGAGCCCAGCTCCGTCGAAGAGGTTTAGCAGGTAGATCCGTCCCGGTCGGTGCCAGGACGGTCCGGAACGGCGGCAACGAAATTCCCAGCTCGCAGAGCTCGCAGGAATATTAAAGCCGCCTAACCCGGACCGGCTGGCGCCGGCCCTGATGGTCACCTTCAATCTTTTCCGCACCCGAGACATTCAGATTTAGAGAACAAGAGAGAACAGGGACCCATGTCCAACGATTCCACGTTCGGCCTCATGCGAATCGGCCTTGCCACCGCGGATGAAATCCGCGGCTGGTCTTACGGCGAAGTCAAGAAGCCGGAAACCATCAACTACCGAACCCTGAAGCCGGAGAAGGACGGTCTTTTCTGCGAAAAGATCTTCGGTCCTTCCCGCGACTGGGAATGCTACTGCGGTAAGTACAAGCGCGTCCGCTTCAAGGGCATCATCTGTGAGCGCTGCGGCGTCGAGGTCACCCGTGCCAAGGTGCGCCGCGAACGCATGGGCCACATTGAGCTCGCCGCTCCCGTCACCCACATCTGGTACTTCAAGGGTGTTCCGTCCCGCCTGGGTTACCTGCTCGACCTGGCACCGAAGGACCTTGAAAAGGTCATCTACTTCGCTGCCTACATGATCACCTCGGTTGACGAAGAGAACCGCCACGCGGAGCTTCCGAACCTGCAGGCCGAGCACGACGTGGAGCGCAAGCACCTCGTCGACCAGCGCGACTCCGACATCGCCGCGATCGCCAAGGACCTGGAAGGCGAGCTTGCCCGCCTCGAGGGCGAAGGCGCCAAGGCTGCCGACAAGAAGAAGGCCCGCGACTCCGCCGACCGCCAGATGGCCAAGGTCCGCCGCGACGCCGACAACAACATCGAGCGCCTCGAGCAGGTCTGGGACCGGTTCAAGAACCTCAAGGTCGGCGACCTGGAGGGCGACGAAGGCCTCTACCGCGAACTGCGTGACCGCTACGGTCTGTACTTCGAAGGCTCCATGGGTGCCGAAGCCATCAAGAAGCGTCTTGAAGACTTCGACATGCAGGCCGAGTCCGAGAACCTGCGCGACATCATCCAGAACGGCAAGGGCCAGCGCAAGACGCGTGCCCTGAAGCGCCTGAAGGTTGTCAACGCGTTCCTGACCACCACGAACAGCCCGCTGGGCATGGTCCTGGACGCCGTTCCGGTCATCCCGCCGGAACTGCGCCCGATGGTCCAGCTCGACGGCGGCCGTTTCGCGACGTCGGACCTTAACGACCTGTACCGCCGCGTGATCAACCGCAACAACCGCCTGAAGCGCCTGCTGGATCTCGGTGCCCCCGAGATCATCGTGAACAACGAAAAGCGGATGCTCCAGGAAGCTGTTGACTCCCTGTTCGACAACGGCCGCCGCGGCCGTCCGGTCACCGGACCGGGCAACCGTCCGCTGAAGTCGCTGTCCGACATGCTCAAGGGCAAGCAGGGCCGCTTCCGCCAGAACCTCCTGGGTAAGCGCGTTGACTACTCCGGCCGTTCCGTTATCGTCGTCGGCCCGCAGCTGAAGCTGCACCAGTGCGGCCTGCCCAAGCAGATGGCACTGGAGCTCTTCAAGCCGTTCGTGATGAAGCGCCTGGTTGACCTCAACCACGCCCAGAACATCAAGAGCGCCAAGCGCATGGTCGAGCGTTTCCGTCCGCAGGTCTGGGACGTACTGGAAGAGATCATCACCGAACACCCGGTGCTGCTCAACCGTGCACCCACCCTGCACCGCCTCGGCATCCAGGCCTTCGAGCCGCAGCTCGTTGAAGGCAAGGCCCTTCAGCTGCACCCGCTGGTCTGCGGCGCCTTCAACGCTGACTTCGACGGCGACCAGATGGCAGTCCACCTGCCGCTGAGCCCCGAAGCCCAGGCTGAAGCACGCATCCTGATGCTGTCCTCGAACAACATCCTGAAGCCGTCCGACGGCCGCCCGGTCACCCTGCCCTCGCAGGATATGATCATCGGCCTGCACCACCTCACCACCAAGCGTGACGGTGCTGCCGGTGAAGGCCGCGTGTTCGGTTCCATGGCCGAAGCCATCATGGCCTTCGACATGGGCGAGCTGCACCTGAACGCACTGGTGAAGATGCGCGTGGACGGCTTCGTCCCCAGCGCCACCCAGCCGGCACCGGAAGGTTGGGAAGAGGGCACTCCTGCCCTCATCGAAACCTCCCTCGGCCAGGTCATCTTCAACCAGACGCTGCCTGCGGACTACCCGTGGGTGAAGGAAGTTGCCGATAAGGGCCAGCTCTCCGCGATCGTCAACGATCTGGCTGAGCGGTACCCGAAGGTTGTCACGGCGGCAACGCTGGACAACCTGAAGGACGCCGGTTTCTACTGGGCCACCCGCTCGGGCGTCACCGTTGCCATCTCCGATATTGCGGCTCCGATCGACAAGCCGGCCATTATGGAAGGCTACGAAGCCCAGGCTGCCAAGGTTGAAAGCCAGTACGGCAAGGGCCTGATCGCTGAAGACGAGCGCCGCCAGGAACTGATCGACATCTGGAACAAGGCCACCAACGAGGTTGCTGCTGCAATGCGGGCGAACATGCCCGAGTTCAACAACATCAACCGCATGGTGTCCTCCGGTGCCCGTGGTAACTGGCTGCAGGTCCGCCAGATTGCCGGTATCCGTGGCCTGGTGGCCAACCCTAAGGGCGAGATCATTCCGCGCCCGATCAAGTCCTCCTACCGCGAGGGCCTGTCGGTGCTGGAATACTTCATCGCCACCCACGGTGCCCGTAAGGGCCTTGCCGATACCGCTCTGCGTACCGCCAACTCGGGTTACCTGACCCGTCGTCTGGTGGACGTTTCCCAGGACGTCATCGTCCGTGAGGAAGACTGCGGCACCGAGCGCGGCCTGAACGTAACCATCGCGGTTCCGGATTCCAACGGCGAACTGCAGCTGCATGAAGAGGTCGAGAACTCGGCGTACGCCCGTACGCTGGCCACCGACGTCACCGATGCCCAGGGCAACGTCCTGGCCAAGGGCGGCGACGATGTGGGCGACGTCCTCATCGCCAAGCTGTTCGAAGCAGGCGTTACCGACATCAAGGTCCGCTCCGTACTCACCTGTGAGTCCGCCGTCGGTACCTGTGCACTCTGCTACGGCCGCTCCCTGGCCACGGGTAAGACCGTGGACATCGGCGAGGCCGTGGGCATCATTGCCGCACAGTCCATTGGTGAGCCGGGTACCCAGCTGACCATGCGTACCTTCCACACCGGTGGTGTTGCTTCCGCTGAGGACATCACCCAGGGTCTGCCCCGTATCCAGGAGCTCTTCGAAGCACGTACGCCTAAGGGTGTTGCTCCGATCGCCGAGACCGCGGGCCGGGTCACGCTGGAAGAGACCGACCGCCAGATGCGTCTGGTTGTCACTCCCGACGACGGCTCCGAGGAAATCGCCTACCCGGTCCTGCGCCGTGCCCGCCTGCTGGTTGCCGACGGCGACCACGTAGAGGTTGGCCAGCAGCTGGTCTTCGGTGCGGTGGATCCCAAGCAGATCCTCCGTATCCTCGGCCCGCGCAAGGCACAGGAATTCCTGGTGGACGAAGTCCAGCGCGTGTACCGCAGCCAGGGTGTGGGCATCCACGACAAGCACGTCGAGGTTATTGTCCGCCAGATGCTGCGCCGCGTAACCGTGATCGAGTCCGGCGATTCCGATCTGCTCCCGGGTGAGCTGACCGAACGCCGCCGCTTCGAGAACGAGAACCGCCGCGTGGTTTCGGAAGGCAAGAAGCCTGCTTCAGGCCGTCCGGAACTCATGGGCATCACCAAGGCCTCCCTGGCCACCGAGTCCTGGCTGTCCGCAGCTTCCTTCCAGGAGACAACCCGCGTCCTGACGCAGGCTGCCATGGAAGGCAAGAGCGATCCGCTGCTCGGCCTCAAGGAGAACGTCATCATCGGTAAGCTGATCCCGGCCGGAACGGGCCTGCCCCGTTACACCGAGGTCACTGTCGAGCCGACCGAAGAAGCGAAGGCCAATCTCTTCACCGGCCCGAGCGCCTTCAGCGACTTCGACTACGCCGGCGTTGACGGCGGTCTGAGCCCCGAGTTCCACGCCATCCCGCTGGATGACTACGACATGGGCAGCGACTTCCGCTAACCAAGGCAAAACAGGCGCCGCGTACAGCGCGCAGCGTCAACGGCAGGTCCCGCACCCCAGGGTGCGGGGCCTGCCGCGTTTAACGGCTGTGCCGGTAACGGCTGTGCGAGACTTTAATAATGGCCAATTCCCCCAGCGGCGAGTCCATGACCAGCCGGATCGTCCGGGTTATCAGCGCCTTCGACGAAACCCACCAGGCCATGCCCATTGCCATGCTGGCCCGCCGTGCCGGGCTGCCGCTGTCCACTGCGCACCGGATCGTGAATGATCTGATGGGACACGGTTTCCTGCAAAGGGAGCCCGACGGCGGCGTGCGCCTTGGCCTTCGCCTGTGGGAACTGGCCAACCGCAGTTCCGCTGCGCTTGGCCTCAAGCAGATTGCCATGCCGTTTATGGAAGACATCCAGGCTGTGGTCCGGCAGCACACCCAGCTGTCGGTGCTGCGCCAGGACGAGGTCCTGTTCATCGAACGCCTTTCCAGCCACGGATCGGTGCTGAACCACGCCAAGGTTGCCGGCCGGCTTCCGGTCCACGTCTCCTCCTCCGGAATGGTCATGATGGCCCATTCACCCCGGCACGTGCAGGAGGACTACCTGCAGCGCCGGAACCTCGATGCCGCAGGGGAGAAGAGCCTGCGGGCGTCCTGGGCCCGGATGCGCCTGGAAGGCAGCGCAAGCCTGCCCGGCGCCGTCGTTCCGGACACCACCGGGATAGCGGTACCCGTGTTTGGTGCGGGCAGCACCGCGGTGGCGGCAATTGGCGTTGTGGTGCCTACCGGCGGCGAATACATCCCGGCGACCGTCCCGGCCCTGATGACGGCCGCCCGTGGAATCTCCCGGGGGCTCGGCGTCCGTGCGGAGGCGGCGGGACCGCACCACCAGTGCTGACCCCTGCTCCCGGCCGCCCTGGACGGCCGGCCGATTTCCCATTGAATGGGAATCGCCTTGGAGCCGGCTATGTGCCTCCAGTCACACTGGGGGTAGTGTCCGCTACAAGTTTCCAAGGGAGTCCCAGATGAGTGCAGAGCGCACGGTCCTCAAGACGCAGGTCGGTATTGTGGGCGGCGGCCCGGCCGGGCTGATGCTCTCGCATCTTTTGTCCAAGTCCGGCATCGAGAACATCGTGGTGGAAAAGCGGGATTACGAAACCATCCGCACCACGCACCGGGCCGGGATCCTGGAGCACGGCAGCGTCCGCATGCTCACCGAAACCGGCGTGAGTAACCGGGTGTTGACGGACGGGTACCGCCACGAGGGGATCGACCTGCGCTTCGGCGGCGAGAGCCACCGCATCGACTTTGAGGACCTGGTGGGGGAGTCCGTGTGGCTGTACCCGCAGAACGAGGTGTTCACGGACCTGGCCGCCGCCCGAGAACGGGACCACGGCGACGTCCGCTACGCAGTCACCGACACCGCCGTCACGGACCTGACCACCGGCACCCCGAAAATCCTGTTCACCGACAGCGACGGGCGGGACTTTGAAATCCACTGCGAGATCCTGGTCGGCTCGGACGGTTCCGCCGGAATCTGCAAGCGCTCCATCCCCAGGGAAGCCCGCACGGACAACTTCATCGAGTATCCCTTCGCCTGGTTCGGCATCCTTACCCGGGCGGCTCCCAGCGCCCCGGAACTGATCTACGCCAACTCGGACCGCGGCTTCGCCTTGATCAGCCAGCGCAACGACGAGGTCCAGCGGATGTACTTCCAGTCCGATCCGAACGAGGACCCGGATGCCTGGAGCGAAGACCGGATCTGGGACGAACTGCAGGCCCGGGTGGACGGCCCCGACGGTTTCGAACTGACGCGGGGCCCGATCTTCGAAAAGACCGTCCTGAAATTCCGCAGCTACGTCTGCGAACCGATGCGCTACGGCAACCTCTTCCTGGCCGGCGACGCCGGGCACACCGTTCCGCCCACGGGCGCCAAGGGCCTGAACCTCGCCCTGGCCGACGTGTCGGTATTGTTCGAGGCCATTGACTCGTTCTACGCCACCGGGTCCGCGGACCTGCTGGACGGGTACAGCGACAAGGCACTGCAGCGGGTATGGCGGGCGCAGAACTTTTCCTATTGGATGACTTCCATGCTGCACACCCGTGCGGATGCCAGCCCCTTCGAGCGCAAGCGTGCGCTGGGGGAGCTTAGCGGCGTCGTCGCTTCCCGGCACGGCAGCGCCTACCTGGCCGAGGCCTATACCGGGTGGCCGAACGCCTAGCTGTTCGTATGGCGAACACCTGTACATCCAATGAACAAGCCGTGTACTGTGGTCTCGACCACGTGGATGCTTGGAAAGCCGGAGCGCGAGGGCGCGCTTCATTGAAAGGAAGACCCATGGAAATGGAAGAGAATCTTTTCTCGAACAGCCATGTCATCGAGAAGCTGGATGCGGCAGAGGCCTCGCAGGACCAGATCTCCGCTGAAATCGCCTCGGTCCACGCCGACTACTCCAAGGGGGTGGACGACGGCGCCGCCGAGGAAACCCAGCCCCGCATCGATTTCACTCCCTACCGCAGCTCCCTGCTGCGCCACCCCACCAAGGATCCGCACCACGTGGACCCCGAAACCATTGAGCTGTGGTCCCCGGCCTTCGGGCACCAGGACGTCCACGCGCTCGAGAGCGACCTGACCATCCAGCACAACGGCGAGCCGATGGGGGAGCGGATCATCGTCCGCGGACGCATCCTCGACGGCGACGGGCACCCGGTCCGCAACCAGCTGGTGGAAATCTGGCAGGCCAACTCCGCCGGCCGCTACATCCACAAGCGCGACCAGCACCCGGCCCCGCTGGACCCGAACTTCACCGGCGTCGGGCGCTGCATCACCACCGACGACGGATCCTACGAGTTCACCACGATCAAGCCCGGCCCGTACCCGTGGAAGAACCACTACAACGCCTGGCGGCCGGCCCACATCCACTTCTCGCTCTTCGGGACCGACTTCACCCAGCGCATGATCACCCAGATGTACTTCCCCGGGGATCCGCTTTTCGCCCTTGACCCGATCTACCAGTCGATCACCGACTCCAAGGCCCGCGACCGCCTCGTGGCCACGTACGACCACAACATCACCTCGCATGAATGGGCCACCGGCTACAACTGGGACATCGTGCTCACCGGCAGCAACCGCACCTGGATGGAAGACGAGGACGCAGAGTAATGAGCGAGCAGAAGCTAACCGCCACGCCCGGCCAGACCATCGGCCCGTTCTACGGCTACGCCCTTCCCTTCGAGAGGGACAACCAGCTGCTTCCCCCGGGGATGCCCGGCAGCATCCGCCTGCAGGGCACCGTGACCGACGGCGCCGGGGACACCATTCCGGACGCCCTGCTGGAAATCTGGCAGGCCGACGCCGACGGCAACATCCCGCAGCGGACCGGTTCCCTGGTCCGCGACGGCTACACCTTCACCGGCTGGGGCCGTACCGCCGTCGACAATGTCGGCAACTACACCTTCACCACGGTGAACCCGGGCCCGACGGAGGAGGGATCGGCACCCTTCATCTCCTTCGTCATCTTTGCCCGCGGCCTGCTGAACAAGCTGCACACCCGGATGTACCTGCCGGATGACAAAGAGGCGCTGGCCCGCGATGCCCTGCTGTCCTCGCTGCCCGAGGAACGCCGGCGCACCCTGATCGCCACACGCGAGGCCGACGGCGGGCTGCGCTGGAATATCTGCCTGCAGGGCGAGGACGAAACCGTCTTCCTCGCCTACCCCGGGTCATAGCGGTGGGTGCAGCTGACAGTGCGGACTACGGGCTGCTCTCCCCGGTGTGGGCGGGAACCCGCGCCGCGGAACTGACCGGAGACCGCCAGTTGCTCCAGGCGCTCCTGGACGTGGAGCTCGAGTGGGTGCGCGTGCTGGCCTCCGCCGGACTGGCGGATCCTGACGCCCCCGCTGCGGTTGCGGCTGTCAGCGACGCCTCCCGGTACGACGCTGCGTCCCTCGCCGAGCGGGCACAGGGCGGCGGCAACCCCGTGATTCCGCTGCTGGCCGACCTCCGCACGCAGGCACGCGCGCAGTCCCCGAAGGCAGCGGCCGCCATCCACCGCGGCGCCACCAGCCAGGACATCATGGACACCGCCCTGATGCTGCTGGCCCGGCGTGCCCTGGAAGCGGTCCTGGCGGACGCCGACCGGGCCGCCGCTGCCCTGGCCGAAACGGCCCGCCGCCACGCAGCAACCCTGTGCGTGGCCCGCACCCTGACCCAGCACTCCCTTCCCTCCACGTTCGGCCTGCGTGCCGCCCAGTGGCTGCACGGCGTCGGCAGCGCCACCCAGGGGCTGCGCACCGCCTCCGGGAACCTGCTGCTGCAGTGGGGCGGCGCCTCCGGTACCCTGGCGGCGCTCACCCTGACTGCGGCTTCCGCACCGGGGCCTGTTCGCCCAACCGCCTTCGACCTCACTGCGCGGCTGGCGGATGCCCTTGGCCTGGCTGCCCCCGTGGCACCGTGGCAGACCAACCGGCTGCCCGTGACCGCACTCGGTGCCGCACTGCAGGACTTCACCGCGGCGGCCGGGAAGGTCGCCAACGACGTCCTGCTCCTCAGCCGCCCGGAGATCGGTGAAGTCTCCGAACCGCGTGCCGCCGGCCGCGGCGGTTCCTCCGCCATGCCGCAGAAGCAGAACCCCGTCCTGTCCGTCCTGATCCGCAGCGCTGCCCTGGCGGCACCCGGATACGGGATGCAGCTGAACGCTGCCGCGGCGGCCGCGGATGATGAACGGCCCAGCGGTTCCTGGCATGTCGAATGGCAGGCACTGCGCTCCCTGCTGCGCCTCGCCGGGGGAACTGCCGCCAAGCTGGCCGAACTGGCCGAAGGCCTCCAGGTCTCCACCGACGCGCTGGCCCGGAACCTGGAATCCGCCGGACCGCTCGTGGTCAGCGAGAAAATCATGGCTGTCGCAGCCCCGCTGCTCGACGACGGCGTGCCCGGGCGCGGCAAGGAAGTCATTGCCGGCGCGGTCGCCCGCTCCCTGTCCTCGGGCGAGCCCTTCGAGGAGCTGCTGCGCAGCGCCGTCCCCGCGGAAATCCTCTCCGACGCCGAACTCAAGAGCCTCCTCGACCCCGCCGAATACCTAGGGGAGGCCGCCGCCCTCATTGAGCGGATCATCGCCGCCTACCCCGGAAAGCCCTCAGCATGAGTACCCCCGCCATCAAGGCCACCCGCCTCTCCAGCGCCGGCCCCGCAGCCCCCGTCCTGATCGCCGGCCCGTCACTGGGCACCGCATCCATGCCGCTGTGGAGCCGTGCGGCCGCCGCCCTGGACACCTTCACCGTCATCGCCTGGGACCTGCCCGGACACGGTGCCAGTCCCGCCGCCGAGGAACCGTTCAGCATCGCGGACCTGGCCGCCGCCGTCGCCGCGATGGTCACCGGTGCCCGCAGCGCCGGAGACATTCCCGCAGACGTCCCGGTCTTCTACGCCGGGGTGTCGCTGGGCGGCGCCGTCGGGCTGCAGCTGGCGCTGGACCACGGATCGCTGTTCGACGGCGTGGCCGTCCTCTGCTCCGGAGCCAAGATCGGCGAGGCGGGGGCCTGGGAGGAACGCGCGGAAACGGTGCGCGTCCAGGGCACACCCACCCAGGTGGTCGGCTCGGGCCAGCGCTGGTTTGCACCGGGATTCATGGACCGGGAGCCCGCTGCCGCTTCTTCCCTGCTGCATTCGCTGCAGGACGCCGACCGCTTCTCGTACGCCCTGTGCTGCCGTGCCCTTGCCACCTTCGATGTCCGCGGACGCCTGCCGGACATCACGGTTCCGGTGCTCGCTGTGGCCGGGGCTGACGACGCCGTCACGCCGCCGTCGTTCGCGCAGCTTATTGCGGACCGCGTTGCCAACGGAACCGTCGCCGTCGTCGACGATGCCGCACACCTGGTCCCGGTGGAGCAGCCGGACGCCACCGCAGACCTGCTGAAGGATTTCTTCGGCGCACAGTACCTCGAAGGGAAGTAACGCAGTGATCGCAGACGCCGGCAAGAGCAGGCAGGACGTTTACAACGAGGGCATGGCGGTGCGCCGCGAGGTCCTCGGCGGCGAGCACGTGGACCGGGCCAACGCCGGCAAGGACGAATTCACCACTGACTTCCAGGACATGATCACCCAGTACGCCTGGGGCACCATCTGGACCCGTCCCGGACTTCCGCGCACCATGCGCAGCGCCATTACGCTGACCGCCCTGATCGCCCACGGACACCTGGAGGAGTTCGCCATGCACGTCCGCGCAGCACTGCGCAACGGCCTCAGCCGTGACGAAATCAAGGAGATCGTGCTGCAGTCGGCCATTTACTGCGGCGTCCCCTCGGCCAACTCCGCCTTCAAGGTGGCCCAGGGTGTTTTCCGGGAGATCGACGCCGGGGCCTGAGCCGCGGAATGTCCCTTCTCCCTCTTCCAGTTTTCGCTTTCCAGCTCAAGGAGTACCGGTGAACCAGGCTTATATCTACGACGCAGTCCGCACCCCCTTCGGCAAGTTCGGCGGTGCCCTGGCCGGAGTCCGCCCGGACGACCTGGCCGCGCAGGTGATGAAGGCGTCCGTCTCCCGGGCTCCCGGACTCGATCCCGAGCGCATCGACGAAGTAGTGTTCGGCAACGCCAACGGCGCAGGCGAGGAAAACCGCAACGTTGCCCGCATGGCCACACTGCTGGCCGGACTGCCGACCTCGATCCCGGGCACCACGGTCAACCGCCTCTGTGGCTCGTCCCTGGACGCCGCACTGATCGCCTCGCGGCAGATCAACACCGGCGAGGCGGACCTGATGCTCATCGGCGGCGTCGAATCCATGAGCCGTGCCCCCTGGGTGCTGCCCAAGAACGAGAAGCCGTACCCGGCCGGAGATTCCACCCTGGTCTCGACCACGCTGGGCTGGCGGCTGGTCAACCCGGCCATGCCCGCGGAATGGACAGTGTCCCTGGGCGAGGCCACCGAGCAGCTGCGCGAGAAGTACGGCATCACGCGGGAACGCCAGGACGAGTTCGCAGCCGCCTCCCACGCCCTGGCCGCCCGGGCCTGGGACGAAGGCAAATACGCGAACCTGACCGTAGCCGTGGACGGTGTGGACCTGGACCGGGATGAAAGCATCCGCGCCGGTTCCACGGTGGAAAAGCTCTCCACGCTGCGCACCGTTTTCCGTCCCGCATCGGAGGATGCCTCCGGCGGTACCGTCACGGCGGGCAACGCCTCACCGCTGAACGACGGCGCGTCCGCCGCCTGGCTGGGCAGCGAGAAAGCCGCCGGGATCCTCGGGCTGGAGCCCCTGGCCCGGATCGCCGGCCGCGGCGCCGCCGCCAACGAACCGCAGTACTTCGGGTACGCCCCGGTGGAAGCGGCCAACACGGCGCTGAAGCGGGCCGGCATCAGCTGGAGCGACGTCGGCGCCGTTGAACTCAACGAGGCCTTTGCCGCCCAGTCGCTGGCCTGCCTGGACGCCTGGGACGTTGACCCCGGCATCGTCAACGCCTGGGGTGGCGCCGTAGCCATCGGCCACCCGCTGGGTGCTTCCGGAACCCGCATCCTCGGCACGCTTGCCCGCCGGCTGCAGGAATCCGGAGAGCGCTGGGGCGTGGCCGCAATCTGCATCGGCGTGGGCCAGGGCCTCGCCGTCGTGCTCGAAAACGCCAACTGAGAATCCCGCCACCGAAGACGTAAGGAAAAACCGTGCTCAACATTGTGCAGGACGTTGATGAGGCAGTTGCGCCCATCCACGACGGCGCCACCGTCATGATCGGCGGGTTCGGCCAGGCCGGACAGCCCGTGGAACTCATCGAGGCGCTGCTGCGCCAGGGTGCCAGGGACCTGACCGTCGTCAACAACAACGCCGGCAACGGCGAACACGGGCTGGCCGCCCTCATCGGCGCGGGCCGGGTGAAGAAGATCATCTGCTCCTTCCCGCGGCAGTCCGACTCGCAGATCTTCGACGCGAAGTTCCGCGCCGGCGAGATCGAACTGGAGCTCGTGCCCCAGGGCAACCTGGCCGAGCGCATCCGCGCCGCCGGTGCCGGCATCGGCGGGTTCTTTACGCCCACCGCCTACGGCACCCCGCTGGCCGAAGGCAAGGAAACGCGGATGATCGACGGCCGCGGCTACGTCTTCGAAACCCCGCTGCACGCGGACTTCGCCCTGGTCAAGGCCCTGCGGGCAGATAAGGCCGGCAACCTGGTCTACCGGAAGACCGCCAGGAACTTCGGACCGATCATGGCCGCCGCCGCGAAGACCGCAATTGTGCAGGTCCGCGAGATCGTCGACATCGGCGAGATGGACCCTGAAGTAGTGGTGACCCCCGGAATCTACGTCAACAGCCTGGTCCGCGTGGACCGGGAGAAAGCGCCGGCTGCAGCATGAGCAACCAGACCGAAAAGCTGGGCAAGAACGACCTCGCCGCACTGGTGGCTGGTGATATCGCCCCCGGATCCTTCGTGAATCTGGGCATCGGCCAGCCCACCCTGGTCTCCAACTACCTGCGGCCGGAACAAAACATCACCCTGCATACCGAAAACGGGATGCTGGGCATGGGCCCGGAAGCCGCCGGCGGGGAGGTGGACCCGGACCTGATCAACGCCGGCAAGATTCCGGTGACCGAGCTGCCGGGTGCCGCCTATTTCCACCATGCGGACTCCTTCGCGATCATGCGCGGCGGGCACCTGGACGTGTGTGTGCTGGGCGCCTTCCAGGTTTCCGCCTCCGGTGACCTCGCGAACTGGCACACCGGTGCCCCGGATGCCATCCCGGCGGTCGGCGGTGCAATGGACCTGGCGACCGGTGCCAAGGATGTCTACGTGATGATGTCCCTGTTCACCAAGGACGGACTGAGCAAACTGGTGAAGGAATGCAGCTACCCGCTTACCGGCGTCGGGTGTGTGACCCGCGTCTACACTAGTGAAGCGGTCTTCCTGCTGAAGGAGGACGGTGTCCACGTCCGCGAGACCTTCGGCACCACGTTCGAAGAGCTGGCGGCAAAGATGGACATCCCGTTGATCCGCGGCGCCGCCGACAGCGGGAAGTAACTAATCACATGGGGGACAGGTGAGCGGGACGGTGCCGGCCAGCGACCAGTTTGTGCAGTCGCTGGCCCGCGGCCTGGTGGTGATCCGGGCATTCGACGCGGACAACGTGCAGATGACCCTGAGCGAGGTTTCCCGCCGGACAGGGCTGACGCGGGCCACGGCCCGCCGCTTCCTGCTCACCCTTGTGGAACTCGGCTACGTACGCACCGACGGGCGGACCTTTGAATTGACGGCACTGGTCCTGCAGCTGGGGTATTCCTATCTGTCCGGCCAGTCCCTGCCCCAGCTCGCGCAGCCGGTGCTGGAAGACCTGTCCCGGGAGATTTCCGAATCCACGTCGGCGTCCGTGCTGGACGGGGACGAGATTGTCTATATTGCCCGCATCCATACCCGCCGGCTGATGACCGTTGGCATCAGCGTGGGGACCCGGTTCCCCGCCTATGCCACGTCCATGGGCAGGGTCCTGCTGGCCGGGCTGCCGGAGGACCGGTTCGAGGACTATGTTTCACAAGTCCGTCTGCGCCCGCTGACGGAACGCACGGTCACGGACCCGGACCGGCTGCGCGTCCTGGTGGCGCAGGCGCGGGAACGGGGCTGGGCCATCGTGGACCAGGAGCTGGAACTGGGACTGCGCTCCGTGGCCGTTCCCGTCCTGGATCCCAAGGGGGAGGTGGTGGCTGCCCTGAACACCTCCATGCAGGCGACCGCGGGCCTTACCCTGGAAGAAGCGGCTGCCCGCGTGCTTCCGTACCTGCAGCAGGCCTCGGCCACGATCACCTCGGCCCTGAGTGCCCGCAGCTAGTGACGCTGCCCGCACTTTCCTCCGGAACCCGTTAAGTCTGCTAGACTGAAAACCAATTGTTTGTGTGGCAGTGGATGAAGGCCGCTCGCGTGCCCCCCGTGGAGAGATACTCGGGGGAATGCATTCCGAAAGGAATGGGCGGGCCTGTTTCCGGGTTGCGGGGTCCTTGCGCAACGAATGCCACACTTTTGCACGCCTACGGTCGCTTTCGGCGAGAATATCGGAACTTCTCGGGGCATTGCGGCAACGACTTGAAGCGCGTCGCCCCGGGATCGGCTCTTAGCCGGCAGCGGGGCGAGGCAACCAGAGAATTATCTCGAGAAAAAACGGAGAACACGAAAGTGCCTACGATTCAGCAGCTGGTCCGCAAGGGCCGCTCACCCAAGGTCTCCAAGACCAAGGCTCCTGCCCTCAAGGGCAGCCCGATGCGCCGTGGTGTCTGCACCCGCGTTTACACCACCACCCCGAAGAAGCCGAACTCGGCTCTGCGTAAGGTTGCACGTGTCCGCCTCAACGGCGGCATCGAAGTAACCGCTTACATCCCCGGTGTGGGTCACAACCTTCAGGAACACTCCATCGTGCTGGTGCGCGGTGGTCGTGTGAAGGACCTTCCCGGTGTCCGCTACAAGATTGTCCGCGGTGCCCTCGATACCCAGGGTGTCAAGAACCGCAAGCAGGCTCGCAGCCGCTACGGCGCGAAGATGGAGAAGAAGTAATATGCCCCGCAAGGGTCCGGCCCCCAAGCGGCCGCTCGTACTGGATCCCGTCTACGGCTCCCCGCTGGTCACGCAGCTGATCAACAAGGTTCTGGTAGACGGCAAGAAGTCCACCGCAGAGCGCATCGTTTACGGTGCACTTGCAGGCGCACAGGAGAAGACCGGACAGGATCCGGTTGCAGCCCTGAAGAAGGCCATGGACAACATCAAGCCGAGCCTTGAGGTCAAGTCCCGCCGCGTTGGCGGCGCCACTTACCAGGTTCCGGTTGAGGTCAAGCCGGGCCGTGCAACCGCACTGGCCCTGCGCTGGCTGGTTGGCTACTCCAAGGCCCGCCGCGAGAAGACGATGACTGAGCGTCTGCGCAACGAAATCCTGGACGCTTCCAACGGTCTTGGTGCAGCTGTGAAGCGCCGCGAGGACACCCACAAGATGGCCGAGTCCAACAAGGCCTTCGCCCACTACCGCTGGTAATACGCCAAGCTGACGGCAAACGCTGATGGCCCTGTGGCCCGCATTTTGCGGGCCCGGGGCTTCAGCCGGATAAGCGCCGTTGACGGAAGCAACCAAAAAAGGGAGAAACCGTGGCACTTGACGTGCTTACCGACCTGAATAAGGTCCGCAACATCGGCATCATGGCCCACATTGATGCCGGCAAGACGACTACCACCGAGCGCATCCTGTTCTACACGGGTGTCAACCACAAGATCGGCGAGACCCACGACGGTGCCTCCACGATGGACTGGATGGCACAGGAGCAGGAGCGGGGTATCACCATTACCTCCGCAGCCACCACGTGCTACTGGGACAACAACCAGATCAACATCATCGACACCCCGGGTCACGTTGACTTCACTGTCGAGGTTGAGCGGTCCCTGCGCGTCCTCGACGGCGCCGTTGCTGTCTTCGACGGCAAGGAAGGCGTTGAGCCGCAGTCCGAGACTGTCTGGCGCCAGGCCGACAAGTACGACGTTCCGCGCATCTGCTTCGTCAACAAGATGGACAAGCTCGGCGCTGACTTCTACTTCACCGTAGATACGATCATCAACCGCCTCGGTGCCAAGCCGCTGGTCCTCCAGCTGCCGATCGGCTCCGAGAGCGAATTCGAAGGCGTCGTTGACCTCATCGAAATGCGTGCACTCACCTGGCGCGGCGACGCCAAGGGTGACGTGACCATGGGCGCCAAGTACGAAATCGAGCCGATCCCCGCAGAACTGCAGGAAAAGGCCGAATCGTACCGCGCACAGCTCGTCGAGACCGTTGCTGAAGCCAGCGACGAACTGATGAACAAGTACCTCGAAGGCGAAGAGATCAGCATTCCGGAGCTGAAGGCCGGCATCCGTAAGCTGACCATCAACTCCGAGGTCTACCCGGTTCTGTGCGGCTCTGCCTTCAAGAACCGCGGTGTGCAGCCGATGCTGGACGCCGTCGTCGACTACCTGCCCAGCCCGCTTGACGTTCCGAACATCAAGGGCCACGACATCCGCGACGAAGAGGTCATCCTCGAACGCGCCGCAGATGCCAACGCTCCGTTCTCGGCTCTGGCATTCAAGGTCGTGACGCACCCGTTCTTCGGCCGTCTGACCTACATCCGCGTGTACTCCGGTCACGCTGCTTCCGGCGCCCAGGTCATGAACGCGACCAAGCAGAAGAAGGAGCGCATCGGAAAGCTCTTCCAGATGCACGCCAACAAGGAAAACCCGGTCGACGAAATCACGACGGGCCACATTTACGCCGCCATCGGCCTGAAGGACACCACCACGGGCGATACCCTGTGCGACCTTCAGGAACCGATCGTGCTGGAATCCATGAGCTTCCCGGAGCCCGTGATTTCCGTGGCCATCGAGCCGAAGACCAAGGGTGACCAGGAGAAGCTCTCCACGGCCATCCAGAAGCTCTCCGAAGAGGATCCGACCTTCCAGGTCTCCCTCGACGAAGACACCGGCCAGACCATCATCGCCGGCATGGGCGAGCTCCACCTGGACATCCTGGTGGACCGCATGCGCCGCGAGTTCCGCGTCGAGGCAAACGTGGGCAAGCCCCAGGTTGCCTACCGCGAAACCATCCGCCGTGCAGTCGCCAAGCACGACTACACGCACAAGAAGCAGACCGGTGGTTCGGGTCAGTTCGCTAAGATCCAGATCGCCATCGAGCCGCTGGATACGTCCGACGGCACGTTCTACGAATTCGAGAACAAGGTCACCGGTGGTCGCGTTCCGCGCGAATACATCCCCAGCGTTGACCAGGGTATCCAGAGCGCACTTACTGACGGCGTGCTCGCCGGTTACCCAGTTGTCGGCATCAAGGCGACGCTGCTTGACGGCGCGTACCACGACGTCGACTCCTCGGAAATGGCGTTCAAGATTGCCGGACGGCAGGCTTTCAAGGAAGCCGCCCGTATGGCAAGCCCTGTCCTGCTTGAACCGCTGATGGATGTTGAAGTCCGCACCCCTGAGGAATACATGGGTGAAGTTATCGGTGACATCAACTCCCGTCGCGGCCAGATGCAGTCCATGGAAGATGCAGCCGGCGTAAAGGTCATCCGGGCACACGTCCCGCTGTCCGGCATGTTCGGTTACATCGGCGACCTGCGGTCGAAGACCCAGGGCCGCGCCGTGTACTCCATGTCCTTCAACAGCTACGCCGAGGTCCCGAAGGCAGTTGCCGACGAGATCATCCAGAAGACGCGCGGCGAGTAAAACTTGGAGGGTGGACCGGTTTACGCCGGGCCGCCCGCCGTGTGCGGCCGGTCCGGGCTTCGGCCCGGACCGGGCGCATAGCCAGACTGAGCGGCCTTGCGAGGCTGCTGCGGAAATCGGCAATTTCATCAAATAAACAGCCCCAAGTAGACTTACATCAGTTTCAGTTGCGAAAAGCGCGGCTGGAGATTGAGTCTTCTAACTCTCTAGGAGGAACCCGTGGCGAAGGCAAAGTTCGAGCGGACTAAGCCGCACGTCAACATCGGCACCATTGGTCACGTTGACCATGGAAAAACGACGTTGACCGCTGCCATTTCGAAGGTGCTTGCTGACAAGTACCCTGATCTGAATGAAAAGCGCGATTTCGCTGCTATCGACTCTGCACCTGAAGAGCGCCAGCGCGGCATCACCATCAACATCTCGCACATCGAGTACCAGACCGAGAAGCGCCACTACGCACACGTAGACGCCCCCGGCCACGCTGACTACATCAAGAACATGATCACTGGTGCAGCACAGATGGACGGCGCAATCCTCGTGGTTGCCGCTACCGACGGTCCGATGGCCCAGACCCGCGAGCACGTTCTGCTTGCCCGCCAGGTTGGCGTTCCCTACCTGCTGGTCGCACTGAACAAGTCCGACATGGTTGACGACGAAGAACTGCTCGACCTCGTGGAAATGGAAGTTCGCGAACTGCTGAGCTCCCAGGACTTCGACGGCGACAACGCTCCCGTCGTCCGTGTTTCCGGCCTCAAGGCTCTCGAAGGCGACCCCAAGTGGGTTGCAGCCGTCGAAGAGCTCATGGAAGCCGTTGACAACAACGTGCCGGACCCGGTTCGCGACAAGGACAAGCCGTTCCTGATGCCGATCGAGGACGTCTTCACGATCACCGGTCGTGGAACCGTTGTCACGGGCCGCGCCGAGCGCGGTACCCTCGCCATCAACTCCGAGGTCGAGATCGTCGGCATCCGTCCGGTCCAGAAGACCACGGTTACCGGTATCGAGATGTTCCACAAGCAGCTTGACGAAGCATGGGCCGGCGAGAACTGTGGCCTGCTGCTCCGCGGTATCAAGCGCGAAGACGTAGAGCGTGGCCAGGTTGTCGTAAAGCCGGGTTCCATCACCCCGCACACCGACTTCGAAGCCAACGTCTACATCCTGTCCAAGGATGAAGGCGGACGCCACAACCCGTTCTACTCGAACTACCGCCCGCAGTTCTACTTCCGCACCACGGACGTAACCGGCGTCATCACCCTCCCCGAGGGCACTGAAATGGTTATGCCCGGCGATAACACTGAGATGAGCGTTGAGCTCATCCAGCCGATCGCAATGGAAGAGGGCCTCGGCTTCGCTATCCGCGAAGGCGGCCGCACCGTTGGATCAGGCCGCGTCACCAAGATCATCAAGTAATTTGATGATTTAGCCTGAACCTCACCGGTTCTTAGCAGGGCCCCGTTGCTTATGGCAGCGGGGCCCTGCTGCTTTTAACCGCAGGGCCGGCCTGCGTTCCTTTCCCGTTGAGCAGCCGTGCCACCGCGGTACCGGCAGCCAGGCCCTGCTCGAACGCCCGGACGGCATTCAGCCCCGTGGCGTCCAGGGCACCGCCGATCACTGTGACGGGGATACCCCGTGCGGTCAGCTGCGCCTCGTGCGGATTGTGGGACACCTGTCCCGCGGCCAGGACGACGTCGTCCGCGGCCAGCAGCTTCGCTGCGCCGTCCGGGTCCCGGACCCGAAGCCCCGCGGCGGTTATCTGCAGCGGCGTGGTGTTGGCCAGGGTCCGGACACCGGCGGCCCGGATCTCCTGCAGCACCGCCCACCGCGTGGAGGGGCCGATCCCGTCACCGATCCTGCCGCCCCGGCGCAGGATGGTTACCTCCCGGGGACCGCCGGGAACTGCGGCGTCGGCCAGCAGGCGGGAAAGGTCCACTGCAATACCGCCGGCACCAATAAGAACGACGCGGCGGCCCAGCCGCGCCGGGTCGGCAAAGGCCTGCCGATAGTCCAGCACCGGGAGCAGCCCGGCACCGGGCAGGCCCACGGTCCGGGGC
Source organism: Arthrobacter sp. zg-Y769 (assembly GCF_020907405.1). Lineage (GTDB taxonomy): Bacteria > Actinomycetota > Actinomycetes > Actinomycetales > Micrococcaceae > Arthrobacter_B. The sequence goes on along the minus strand of NZ_JAJJOE010000003.1, from coordinate 337,348 downwards.
AGGACACCGGTAGCCAGGACCACGTGCAAGTAGCCGGCCAGCTGCTCGGTGTCGGGAGCGGCACCTGCGAGGACGGAAACGCCCAGCCGGCCCAGTTCATGGCTGAAATAACGGATGGTCTGCAGGAAGTCGGCCTTGCCGGGCACCTGCCCGGCCAGCCGGAACTGTCCGCCGATGCTGCCCTCCTGCTCGTACAGGTCGACCTTGAGTCCCGACCCCGCCAGCGTTGCGGCGGCCTGCATCCCGGCCGGGCCGGCTCCCACTACTGCAACGCGCACACGGGACGCACCGGGCGGCGGGACCGGCCGCAGCGGGAACTGGGCTTCCCGGCCGGCCCGGGGGTTCACCAGGCAGGAGACCGGTGCGGCACCCAGCGAGCGGTCGATGCAGGCCTCGTTGCAGGCTATGCAGGTATTGACGAGGTTCGAGTCGCCGCGCCGGGACTTAGCCACGATCGCAGGGTCGGCGAGGAAGGGCCGGGCCATGGAAACCAGGTCGGCGTGCCCGGCCGCCAGGGCCCGCTCGGCCAGCTCCACCGAGTTGATCCGGTTGCTGCCAATGACCGGGACGGCCACCTCCGCAGCCGCCAGTGCCGCACGGATTCCGCCCGCAATTTCCATCCAGCGTCCGTGCGGAACCATGCCCTGTACGGAGGGGACCCTGGACTCGTGCCAGCCGATGCCGATATTGACCGCGTCGGCGCCGTCCCGGGCCAGCGCCAGCGCCAGATCGGCCGATTCTTCCGGCGTGCTCGATCCGGCCACGAAATCGGCGCCGGACGTGCGGTAGATGACCGGGTAGCCTTCGCCCACCGCGCTGCGGACCGCCTGGAGCACCGCCCGCGGAAAGGCCTGCCGCCGCTGCGGATCCCCGCCCCAGCGGTCACGGCGGAGGTTGGTCAGCGGTGAGGCAAACTGGTTGATCAGGTAGCCCTCGGAGCCCATGATCTCCACGGCATCAAACCCCAGGGCACGCGCAGTACCGGCACCGGCGGCGAAGTCCGCAAGGGTGTCATCGATCTGCGCCTGCGTCAGTGCCCGCGGCAGGGTGCGGGAAAAGGGAACCTCCGACGGGGCGACCGGGCGGAGACCGTAGGTGGTTTCACGGGCATAGCGTCCCGCGTGGAACAGCTGCAGGGCGAGCCTGCCGCCGGCGGCATGCACGGCGTCGAGCATCGGGGACACCAGCGCCGCCGCTTCGGGTTCGTTGATCAACAGATAGTTGGGGCCGCCGGCGCCGGCACGGTTCACTGCGGCACCGCCCGTAACGATAAGCCCGGCCCCGGCGGCCGCCCGCTCCCGGTAGAACGCGGCCAGCGCGCCGGGGTCGTCCTCACGGTTCAGGTGCATGGAGCCCATGACGATCCGGTGGTCCAGGCGCAGGGAACCGATGGAAACTGGGGAGAAGACCCGGTCCAGCACGCCGGTATCAGGGCCGGACAGCGGGCGCCGCCGATTCCGGGACCAGACCGGCGTCGGCCGACGGCGCCTGGGCCCGGCCTAAAATGCCGCGGGCAATCACTGTCTTCTGGATTTCGTTGGTCCCTTCTTCGAAGCGCTGCGCCCGCGCATCGCGGTACACGCGTTCCATGGGCATGCTCTTCCAGTACCCGACGCCGCCGTGGACCTGCAGGGCCTTGTCCGTTACCCGGGTGAGCATGTCGACGGCGGTCAGCTTGGCCATGGAGGAAAGGGAGCCTGCATTGGCGGTGCCGTCCTGCCAGGCCTGGGCGGCATGCAGGGCCAGCGCCCGGGCCGCCTCGATGTCGGCGGCGTTCTCCGCGAGGGCGAAGGCGACTGCCTGCCGGGCGGCGAGCGGCTTCCCGAAAGTGGTGCGGTCCAGTGCATAGCGGACCGCGAGCTGCTGGGCACGCTGGGCCAGGCCGACGCAGCTCATCGCGACGGAGATCCGGCTGGGGGTGAGGAAGCCGCCCAGGGCGACGGCCAGCCCGTCCCCCTCCGCGCCGAGGCGGTTGGCCACGGGGACGGGGGTCCGGGTGAAAGTGAGGGAGGCATGGTCGGTGCCGCGGACACCCATGGTCTCCGACGTGTCTTCCACCTCGACGCCGGGGGCATGCCGGTCCACCAGCAGCGCCACGGTGCCCCGGCTGCCTGTGCTGCCCGCCAGACGGGCAAAAAGCAGCCAATAGTCGCAGCGCACTCCGAAGGTGATCAGGTGCTTGCGGCCGGTGAGGTAATAGGTGTCACCCGTCCGCTGCACGCTCGCAGTGATGTCCGCGCCCGTGCCGTTGCCGGGTTCCGTCAGGGTGAAGGCAACGATGAGGTCGCCGGCGACCGACGGGAGGACGAATTTCCGCCGCTGGTCGGCGTCGGCATACGGATTCATGGCCCGCCAGGTCCCGTTGACCACGTGCACGATCATGCGGACCGAGGCATGCGAACGGGAAAAGACCTCCATCAGCCCCATCCACTGGACGAAACTCAGCCCCCGGCCGCCGAGCTCCGCGGGTGCTGCGAGGGAGAGGAACCCGGCTCCGCGCAGCTCCTTCCACAGGGCATCGGGCACCGATCCGCTGGATTCGATGATCCCGGCCCATTCCTCGCCGGGACCCTCAACCCACGCTGTTACGGCCGTGAGCAGCTCAAGGTACTCCGGCTCCGGGATGCTGCTGCCCCGTCCATCGGCAGTGACGGCTGCACTAATCATCGGGTGCTCCAATCGGGTGCCGGGAAACTGCGGGCGGCTTCGCGCAGCAGGAACTTCTGCACCTTGCCGACTGCGTTGCGGGGAATGGCATCAAGCAGTTCGAGGCGTTCGGGCCAGTAATGCCTCGAGACGCGGTGCCGGTCGAGGAAAGCGGTGAGATCCGCCAGCTGCGGGTGCATGCCTGCCGCCGGGACCACAAAGGCGCAGGCCCGCTCGCCCAGCCGTTCATCGGGCATGGCGGCCAGGGCAACATCCCGCACGGCAGGATGCCGGTAGAGCAGCTGCTCGATTTCTGCCACCGGGATTTTCTCCCCTCCGCGGTTGATGATGTCGCGAACCCGCCCGGTAATGCGCAGGAATCCGGCGTCGTCGAGGATCGCCGTGTCGCCCGTGCGGTACCAGCCGTCTTCGGTAAAGGCTTCCTTGGTCAGGTCCGGGCGGTCAAGGTATCCGTCAAAGACGGTAGCGCTGCTGAGTTCGAAGTTGCCTTCCGCACCGGGCGGCAGGAGATGCCCGGCGTCGTCGACAATCCGGGTCCGCACCCCCTCCAGCGCGCGCCCGTCGGTGCCCCACATCTGTACCGGTTCATCCCCGGGGGAGGCCAGGGTGCCCAGGCAGGTTTCGGTGGTTCCGAACGCACCGCAGATCCCGGCACCCAGGACGCGGGTGGCCCGCTCGGCCAGGTGCCGGGGAACCGCCGCCCCGGTGGCTACGAAGATGCGCAGGCTGGCCGGAGCGGGGGCACCTGCGTCGACGGCGGCAACCAGGTCGGTCAGGAACGGGGTGGCCGCCTGGACGAAGGTGGCCCGCCAGCCGCGGATGAGCTTCAACGCCTGTTCGGCGTCCCAGACCGGCTGCAGGATCTGCGGGCAGCCGAGAACGAACGAGAGCCACATGCCGTAGAGGAAGCCGGTCTGGTGGGCCAGTGGCGACGGGATGAAGACGGCGTCGTCGCTGGTGAGGCCCAGGTGCGCTGCGGCCATGGCCGCCGCACGGCTAAGGGTTTCATGGCGGTGCACCACACCCTTCGGTTCGCCCGAGGTGCCGGAGGTGAACAGCAGCTGTGCTGCGTCCCCTGCATCCGGGGCAGGCCGTGCACGGAGCACGGTCCCGGGATGCGCCCGGCGCAGGGCACTGCCCCAGTCCGTGAACCGCGGGCCGCCGGGAACGGAGGGGAGGGGAAGCGGCGACGCCGGATCCCGCAGCACGAGGACATCCGCCAGCGGGGGAGGCGGCACCGCATCGGTTCCGTCCGCGCGCTGCAGCAGCCCCGCGAGTTCCTCGGCCGGCCGGCGTCCGCGGAACTCTTCAACGGCAACGAAGACGCGGGCGCCCGCCCGGTGCAGTGCCAAGGCGACCTCGCGCTCCCGGAAAATCGGCATGACCGGCGCGGCGACGGCGCCCAGGCGAAGGACGGCCACGGTGAGGATCACGAATTCGCTCCGGTTGGGCAGCTGGAAGGCCACCCGGTCACCTGATGACACCCCCAGCTCCAGCAGTGCGGCTGCCGCACGGTCCGCCTGTGCGTCGAGTTCGGCCCAGGTGAGGTGCCCCGATGCGCCGGTGCCGCCGTCGGCCACCGCCGTTTCGTTGGGCCGTTCGGCGGCCCACCGCCGCACCCAGTCCGGGCCGGTCACGGCTGCGGATGCCTCAACGGCGGCCGGTCCGGTGATACTTCGGGAACGGGTGCCCCTGGCGGTCCGGGCGGGGCGGGCGGGCCGGCTCGGGCGGGGACGCCGGATCGCTCCGTCTTCGACCTGCATCCGCAGCCCGAAGGCTGTCATGGCCTCCAGGTATTCGGGATAGGAGATGCGGTAGGCATTCGGATAGGTGAGGGTGCTGCGTCCCTCCGCTGCAGACGCCGCCACGGCCAGGGACATCAGCACCCGGTGGTCGTTAAAGGAGGAGAGGTCCGCTCCGTCGAGGCCGCCGACGCCGCGGATCGCCAGGGTGGAGCCCTCCACGGTGAGGTCGGCGCCCATGGAGTTCAGCTGCAGCATGGCGGCCACCCGGTCGGACTCCTTCATCCGCACATGGTCAATGTTGCGGAAGACGCTGCGGCCCGTCGCGAAGCAGGCCAGCACGGACAGCACAGGGAGCATGTCCGGCACGCGGCGGCAGTCCACGTCCACCGGCTGCAGGTCCAGGCCCGGGTGGCGGACCCGAACCGCATCCGCCGCCGGATCGTAGGCCATGGGGACCCCCATTTGCGCTGCCAGATCCAGAAAGTCCGCCTCGGGGTGGTCCGAGCCGGCCGAGGAGACTGCGTGCAGGCCGGTGAGGGCTATGTCCGCGGGATGCAGGGCCGCGGCAGCCAGGCCGAACGCGGCCGACCCGATATCCGGCGGCATTTGCAGATCCGCCGGCACCGCCTGCTGGTTCGGCGGGATCCGAAAGCGCCGAAAGTCCGCCGAGGCCTCCACCTGCAGTCCGAAGTGCGCCATCATGGCGAGGGTCAGTGCCACATAGCTGCCCTCGTTCTGCGGGCCGTCCACCACCACAGTGGTTTCCGTACGGGCAAAGGGCGCCAACAGCAGGAGCCCGGAAATCCACTGTGACAGCGTTCCGGATATGTGGACAACGCCCCCGAGCGGCCGGCCGTGGGCCACGCGCAGGGGAGGGCAGTTCCCCTGCGCGGCGATGTCCACCCCCATCTCGCCCAGGGCTGCCAGCAGTGCGCCGATGGGACGGCGCTGGAAGTATTTCTGCCCGGTCACGACGACGTCGCGTGTTCCCAGCGACGCAAGTCCGGCCATAAAGTACAGCGTGGTTCCGGAGCTGCCGGCGGAGACGGTGGCGCGCTGCGGGCGGTACGGCCCGCCATGGACAACGAAGGTGTCATCCTGCACCTCTATTTCCGTCCCGAGCCCGCGCAGCGCGGCTACCGTGTACTGCACATGGCGGGCGTCGGTAAGCCCGGAAATCCGACTGGTGCCGGGCGCAAGGGAAGCCAGTATCAGCGCCCGGTGGGCGTGGTATTTGGAGTTGGGAACCTGCACCGTTCCGGAGATGCCGGCGTGCGTTCCAAGAACCGAAAGATACATGGCCGAAAGGCCTTCCCGTTCGTCTGGTGCCTCCCGCGGGGCCGTCCTGCCTCCCACGGGGCCGTCCTGCGCCGACGCTACCAGTTCGGTATCCGGGCCGGAACGGCCCGCGGGCAGACCGGCAGGTTCCTCCGGTGTTTCCCTCCGGGGTTTTCCTCCAGGGTTTCCCTCCGGGGTTTTCCTCCTGTGTTTCCCTCCGGGGTTTCCTCCGGGGCGTCCCCGCCCGGGACCGCCGCCGGTTGTGGACGTGCCGTGTCGGGACTATGCCTGCACAGGGGCCCCGGAAGCTGCCCGTGCGGAACCTTGCCCACAACGGGATCGAATAGTTACCGGGATGTGAGCTGCGGCACCCTAGGATGGTCTGCAGTCGAGCTCAACCGGAAGGTAGCAGTTTCATGGGGGTCTTCCTTTTCCTGGCCGCAGTCGCGGCCAGTTTCGCCATAGGGCGGGCGGCAGGCAAGAAAGCGGTCCAAACCGTGGACAGCCACGGCAGGCCGCTGCCGCCGCCGGCCCAGATCTACGAAGAAGGCTACCGGGCGGGCTTCAGGGACGCGGCAACGCGTTCCGGATTGCCGGCTCCGGCTGGTGCCCCGCAGCCTTCCGCGGCTTCGGGGGTGTCCGCCGCACCGGCTCCTGCTGCACCTGCTCCTGCGGGGCAGGCCCCTGCTGCTCCTGCGGGGCAGGCCCCTGCTGCACCTGCTCCTGCTGTACCTGCTCCTGCTGGGCAGGCACCCGTGGCTGCGACAGTCCCGGCCCCGGCGGCCGCCCCTGGAACCATGCCGCCCGCCGTGCCCCTTGCACCCGCTGCTACGTATGTCTCCTCATATGCGGCTCCCTCGTCCGTGTCCCCTGCAGCGGCTTCGTCCCCTGCAGCAGCTTCGCAGCCCGCCTTTGCCGGAGGGCCCGGCGCCCGAACCCCGAGTGCTCCGGTCCCGCCCCGGCCGGTTGCTCCCAGGCCGGCTCCGCCGGTCAAGACGGAAGCGCAGCTGAAGGAAGAAAAGCACCGCCGGGACCTCCGCAACATCAACATCACGCTCTACTCCGCCAGCCTCCTGCTGGTGGCTGCGGCGGCGCTGTTCATCGGCCTGGCCATTCCCGCAGAGGCCCGTTTCTTCGGCGTCGTCGCTGTCACTGCACTGTTCTACATATCCGGACTGGTCGTTTACTCCCGCAGCACCCGCCTTCGGCCCGCAGCCGTTGCCTTCACCGGTACGGGGCTGGCCTTGATTCCGGTGGTCGGACTCGCCTTGTTCAATTTTGTGCTTCCGGACGGTCCCGCGGCCTGGCTGGTCACTTCGGTGGTTGGAACGGCGGCGTTCGCCTACGCCGCGGCAAGAATCGAAAGCAGGGTGGTCACCTATCTGGCCCTGACGTTCCTGCTGTCCTCGGGCCTGGCCTCGGGTGCGGCACTGAGGTGGGGAATCGTCTGGTATTTCCTCTTCACCGTTATCCTCGCCACCTTGATCAGCCTCGCCGCCGTCCGGCGTCCCGGATGGCTGAACAATCTCTATGTTGATGCCTTTGTCCGTTCCCACCGGTACCTGGTTCCGGCCACGGCCATCGCTTCCGTCCAGATCGCCGGGCAGTTGAGCTCGGCGCAGCTGGGCGTACTGTTCCTCGCCTTCGCCCTCTATTACGCCGTGATGCTGGGGCAGGGTCCCGCCCGGGATCAGCTCGTCAACAGCTACGGATTGAGGGCTGCGGGCACCGTGGGCCTTACGGCTCTGTTCTATTCCTTTACGGACAGTACGCAGTTGACGTTGCTGGCCTTCGCAGTGCAGGTGGCGGCACAGACCGCAGGGGTCCTGCTGCGCAGGCCCGTGTACGGCGCCGCGGCCCTGCTGCAGGTGGCCTCCCGGAGCACCGGGCTGCCGTTGGACCGGGAAACCGAAAACCTTCCCCCGACGGCAGAACCGGTATCCGCCAGGGATGCCGGCCCGCACGCTACGGCCGCGTCAGGCGGCGGAGAGCCGGGGTCGGCGCCGCCCGCCCCGCCGGAACTGCCCGCACAGGCACCTCCCGCACAGGCCGCACCCACGGCACCGGTATCCGGATCCGGATCCGCGGCTGAACCCGCTGTCAGCCTCAGGAAGAAGCCGGTTGTTGCTCCCGAAGTGGCTGCCCGCAGGTTCTTCCGCGTGGATGTGGCTGCCCTGCTGGTCCTGCAGGCGTGCACGGCACTGGCGGCCGGACTCTGGTACGTGCTTCGCGAGTGGCAGGCTTCGGGAAGTTCCGCTGCGTTCACCGGGACAGCCCTCGTAGTCCTGGGCACGTATCTCGCCGCCGCCTGGAAACTGGGCGGACGCCTTGAGTTCGCTGTCCTGGTGCCGGTTGTCCTCGCCTTCGTGCCGAACATGTTGATGCCCGGCCGCGCACTGTGGCCGGGTGTCCTGGCCACCGCAGTCCTTGGGGCCTATCTGGTGGTCCGCGCGGTGCGGGGCCGTGCGGAGCAACGCCCCGTGTTCGTCCTGGCCGCGCGCGCTGCGGCGGTCCTGCTGGTACCGCTGACTGTCCTTGCGGCACTTGCCGGGGTGGACGGGGTGAACGCAGAAGCCTGGGCCCTGGCTGCGGCTGTCCTTGCCCTGACGGTCAACCAGGTCGTTTCGGTTCTCCGCACCAGGCGTGGAAAGCCGGAACATTTTTCGGGTGCCGCCATCAGTGCAGCGGCTGCGGCTGCCGCGCTGCTGACCCTGCAGCTTCGCTTCCAGGAGTCGCCGGGAACGGTGTTGACCCTGGTGGGGCTATGGACCGTTGTGGCCGGAAATGTACTGACATCCGCGCTGCGGCCCGGCGGTCGGTATGCTGCGGCTGCGCCTGCCGGATTTGCGGCTGCGGCGCTGATCGGAGCGGGTGTCCTGGGTATCAGGGGCTACGAGCTGCTTGCAGCCGCCGCTCTTTGCTACTGCGCGGTGCTGGCATGGAAGCCGGCGCCCAAACCGCACCGGACCTACTACATAGCGGCAGGACAGACCCAGCTTGTCGCCCTGGCTGCGCTGATAACGGCAGACCTCGGAGCAGGAGTGCACGGGATTTTCATCGCCATGGCGGTTTGCCTGGCGGTCGAGCATCTGCTGCGGATCATCCTGGACCGGAAACTCCGCGGGCTCGGATTGTCCCGGACACTTCTGTGGGCGACCCTGGCCGTGCTGGCGATGCTGCCGCCGCTTTACTACATCCTCACTTACACGGCGGCACGCTGGGGTACCGGAGTTGTCCTGCTGCTCATCGGCGCCGGTTCCGCGGTCCTCACCCAAAGCGCCTACACGCTTGGTGCCGCGGGCCGGACCCGCTTTGGTTTCCACGGCAGCGAGGGAGCCCCCGCGTTCGGTGCCTCTGCCGGTATGCCGGCCGGGAATGCCGGCGGCACACGCCGGGAGCACGAACCGAAAACCGGCGCTGCCGCTGCAGCAGCCCTGGTGCTGCTGCTGGCCATCGGGGTGCGGACAGTGGACGAAAGCGGAGCAGCGGTTGCCACCCTGGCTGTCCTCGCAGGAGCACTGGCCGCCAACCTCCTCACGGCACTGATGCTCCGGCGCAGCTGGGCGGCACTGACGGCACCTGCCGGCTTCGCCGCCGCCGCCGTCGTCGGAGCAGGGATCCTTGGGATCCCGGGCTACGGGATCCTGCTGACGGTGGCCCTTGCCTACTGCACGTACCTCATCCTGGGGCGGGATAATCCCTTCCGCGGCGCCTATCTCCTGGCTGCCCAGGTCCTGGCTGTTGTCCTGGCCGGGCTGGCGGCTGCTGACCTGACCGGCGACGTTCATCAGGTTTTCGCTGCGGTGGCCGTAGCCGTCGCCGTCGGGCAGGTGCTGCGGACCCTCCTTGCCGGGAGGCTGGACCCCCTGGGCCTCGCATCGTGGGCGCGGTGGGGCGGTCTGGCCGCATCCGCGGGAGTTCCCCTGGCATATTTGGCATTGCAGGGACCGACAGGGCGAAGCGGCATGCTGATGTTCCTTGTCCTGTGCGCCGCCGCTGTGGGAGTGCTCAGCCAGCTGGCTGCCGTCGTCGGGCTGCGGCGGGGCAGGACGATTCAGTCCGCTGCCGGGTTCCTCACGGCGTCCGCAGTGGTGGTGCTGCTCGCAACAATCGGTTCCCGTGGAATCGAGGGACAGGGAACCGGCTGGACGTTGGCGTTGCTCTGGACCGCGTTGGCCGCAAACACGGCCACGTCGCTGCTGCTTTCCGGCAGCTATCGGGCAGCGGCACTGGCAGGATTTGCCGCTGCGACAGCCGTGGGCGCCGGCATTCTGGGACTGCAGGGCTACGAACTGCTGGTCCTTGCAGCACTGGCCTACTGTGCGTACCTGGCGTTGAAGGGGGACGAGCCGAACCGTGGACCCTACCTGCTCGGAGTGCAGGGCCTGATAGTGGTCCTGACGGTCCTCGCGGCCGCCGACCTTGGAGCAGGTATGTACGGGCTGTACATTGCCGGCGGGGTGGCGCTTGCGGTGCAGCAACTGGTCCGCACACTGCTGCACCGCCGCCTGGACGCAGCCGGATACTCCGAAACGTCGCAGTGGCTAAGCCTGGTGCTGCTGGCACTGCTTCCGGCCTATTACGGACTCCAGGCCGGAAGCGCTGTCCACCGCGGGGTCGTGGCCCTTCATCTGTTCCTGCTTCTCATCACTGCTGCTGCGGTGTTGGTCCGGGGCCGGATGGGCAGCCATCCGCGGTCAGCCTGGGTGATCTATCCGGCAGCGTATGCGCTGGCGGCGCTTCCGCTGGTCCTTACCGACCTGCTGGAGTTCAGCATCCTGGGGCCGATCCCGGATCCGATCCTCTCGGTTGGAGGGGTTGGGGCGGTCCTGCTTGCCCTGGCCGCGGGGGCCATGTGCGGGGAAGCACGCCGGTCGCTGGACAGGCCCACCCGTACGGCCCTGCTGGCAGCTGCATGCGTTTACACCGTCGCCGTGATGGTGATCCCCCCGTTCGCGGAGAACAGCTTCCTGCCGGCCGCCGCGTTCATCCTGGGCGGAGCGATCTTCCTGGTTCTCTCCTACACCCGCAGCCGCCCGTGGCTGGCCGTTGGGCTGGCTCCCATGCTCACGGTGGGCATGGTGTTCCTGTTCCAGGGACTCTTTGACACAGTCCTGGCAGGCCTGGGGGAGGCGGGCTTCGCGTACCTCCTGCCGATCTGGGCGGCTGCCGCTGTTCTCCAAGGGGTCCGTCTCCTCACTCCCGTCCATCCGGTCGAAGCGTCGCAGCCCGGTGGAGCCGCGTCCCCGGCCGTTTTCCCCGGCCGGCTGCGCCGGCGGATCCTGGGCTCGGCTTCCGCCCTTATCCCGGCTCTGGCCGGCATACCTGCAATGGCTCCGGATGCGTCAGCCGCGGCCGGTGCACTGACCGTGGTCGCTGCCGTGGCCCTTGCCCTGCTCGAAGTTCCCCGCCGGTTCCGCGAGCCGGCTGTCCAGGCGGCGGTACTCGTGACCGCACTCGCAGTGCAGCGGATCGGCTGGCTCGCCCTGGGCGGGGTCAGCGGATTCTGGTCACTGCAGTATTGGGCCGCAGTCCTGGCCGGGATGGCTGCCTATGAGTTCCTTCGCCAGCGCGACCAGCGGGGCACCGTGGTCCTGGCGGTTTCGGCCGTCATCCTTTCCGCCAGCGGGCTCTCCACGGTCATTTCCGGGGGAGGGGGACGGCAGCTCTGGGCTCTGGTGGCGCATGCGGGGCTCCTGGCGTTCGGTCTGCTCGCCAGCAAGAGACTGTTCACCCTCTGGGGTGCAGCGGGTGTTGCGTTGGCGGTGCTCTGGTACCTGCGCGGCTACACCTTCCTGCTTCTGGCACTGCTGGGCATCGGGCTGATCGCCCTGGCCGTCTGGCGGCTGACACGCGTCCGGACGGACGAACCGGGGAACACCACACCACCTAGCCCCGTTTCCGGCTACACGCAGTCGCCGCCGGCACAGGGGAGTACCCCGTTGGCGTCCGGCGGCCCGAACACCGGCGGCGGGGAAGGCACGGTGCCGGAACCGCCGCGGATGCAGACCCCCGAGGAGGACCGCACACACTGACTCCGGGTCTGGTCCCGGAGCGCGCAGACGACGGAGGGCAGCCGCGCCCGCTGACGCCGGGACCATGGTCCGCTAGGCTCGGAGCATGGAACTTGTCATCCTTCTGGGTATCGGAGCCGCATTAGCTGCAGGCATCGGATGGTCCCGTAAGCGGTTCCGTCCGGAAATTGAGCGGGCGAAGCAGATCCGCCGGGCCAACCGGGACGACAGGCCCTGACTTTTTAAGGTGCCGCCCGCGGTGCGTTAGACTGGTGGAAGTTGACACGCTGCCAACCTGGGAGGTTACTCCGGGAGCGGCGTGCAGGACGGAAAAGACCGGACCGGGGAAGGCCGGAGGGAGACCTCCGGCGCAGATGCCTGATTAGCCATCTGTGCCCGAGTCTGGCAGACTAGAGAAGTTGTTCAAGCGCTTTTGTGCCCACACGCGCCCGTATTCCTGCGAACAGCAGGGACCAGGCAGTGGTGAGATTGCGTCCCGGTCAGGATAATGCCTGATGCAGGGTCGGATCCTTCAGGGAAAGAGCCCATATATAACCCGCCCCTACTCTTGCTCGGCGTCGTCGGTCTCAACACCGCGACACGCCCGAGCGCGGGGGTCGGAGCCTCGGCAGGGTGAGGAACCCGGAATTATCCGGATTCAGTCTGTTGGAGGGGCGCCAGGCCGTAAGGCAGTTCGGTGCAAAAACTGTACAGAGAGCATTACTCGAAGAAAGAGGCACGACGCCATGGCGGGACAAAAAATCCGCATCCGGCTGAAGTCGTATGACCACGAGGTCATCGACGTATCAGCACGGAAGATCGTTGAGACGGTCACGCGTGCAGGCGCAACGGTAGTAGGCCCTGTGCCGCTGCCCACGGAAAAGAACGTTTACGTTGTTATCCGTTCGCCGCACAAGTACAAGGACAGCCGCGAGCACTTTGAAATGCGCACGCACAAGCGCCTGATCGACATCATTGACCCCACGCCTAAGGCCGTTGACTCGCTCATGCGTCTCGACCTGCCTGCAGACGTGAACATCGAAATCAAGCTGTAGGGGGGGAGCGGATACTTATGTCTACTTCACTTACACGCCAGGTAAAGGGACTGCTGGGCACCAAGCTCGGCATGACCCAGGTTTGGGACGAGAACAACAAGCTCATCCCCGTAACCGTCGTCCAGGCTGACTCCAACGTCATCACGCAGCTGCGCAACGCGGAAAAGGACGGCTACACCGCCGTTCAGATCGGCTACGGCCAGATCGATCCGCGCAAGGTGACCAAGCCGCTGGCCGGCCACTTTGAAAAGGCCGGCGTCACGCCGCGCCGCCACGTAGTTGAACTGCGTACCGCAGACGCCGACACCTATGAGCTGGGCCAGGAACTCTCTGTTGAGATGTTCGCAGCCGGCCAGAAGGTCGACGTCACCGGAACCTCCAAGGGTAAGGGCTTTGCCGGTGTCATGAAGCGTCACGGCTTCCATGGCGTTGGTGCCTCCCACGGTGCACACAAGAACCACCGTAAGCCGGGTTCCATCGGTGGCGCATCCACCCCGGGCCGCGTCTTCAAGGGCGTTCGGATGGCGGGCCGCATGGGCGGCGTCCGTCACACCACCATGAACCTCACGGTTCACGGTGTGGACGCCGAGAAGTCGCTCCTGCTGATCAAGGGTGCCGTTCCCGGCGCCCGCGGCCAGGTCGTCCTCGTACGCTCTGCCGTGAAGGGAGATTAGTCTCATGGCTAACGAAACCACTGTTGAATTCCCCGCAGAGATCTTCGACGTTCAGACGAACGTACCGCTGCTCCACCAGGTGGTAGTTGCTCAGCTTGCAGCCGCCCGCCAGGGTACGCACAAGACGAAGACGCGCGCCGAGGTAAGCGGCGCAGGCCGCAAGCCGTTCAAGCAGAAGGGCACCGGCCGGGCTCGTCAGGGCTCCATCCGTGCTCCTCACATGACCGGCGGCGGCGTAGTCCACGGACCGACGCCCCGCGATTACAGCCAGCGCACCCCCAAGAAGATGAAGGCTGCTGCACTGCGCGGCGCCCTGTCGGACCGGGCACGCAACGGCCGTATCCACGTCCTCGAATCCCTGGTTGAAGGCACCAAGCCTTCCACCAAGGACGCACTGAGCGCCCTGCGTTCGGTTTCCGACCGCAAGAACCTGCTCGTTGTTATCGAGCGCGCCAACGATGTTGCCGCACTTTCAGTGCGCAACGTTCCGGCTGTTCACGTGATCTACGTAGATCAGCTGAACACCTATGACGTGCTTGTTGCCGACGACGTGGTCTTCACCAAGGCTGCCTACGACGAGTTCGTCGGCAAGAACACTGTCAAGGAGGACGCCAAGTGAGCGCGACCACCGCTAAGGATCCGCGCGACGTAGTGCTTGCACCCGTCGTCTCGGAAAAGAGCTACGGCCTGATTGACGAAGGTAAGTACACCTTCCTGGTCGACCCCCGCTCCAACAAGACCGAGATCAAGCTGGCCGTGGAGAAAATCTTCTCCGTCAAGGTCGACTCGATCAACACCATCAACCGTGCCGGTAAGCGTAAGCGCACCAAGTTCGGATGGGGACAGCGCAAGAGCACCAAGCGCGCAATTGTCACCCTCAAGGACGGCACAATCGACATCTTCGGCGGTCCGCTCAGCTAGGGCGGAGACCACTTTAACGAGGAATAAATAATGGGAATCCGTAAATACAAGCCGACTACTCCGGGCCGTCGCGGCTCGAGCGTAGCCGACTTCACCGAAATCACTCGGTCGACGCCGGAAAAGTCGTTGGTACGTCCGCTGCCCAAAAAGGGCGGCCGTAACAACACCGGTAAGATCACGACCAGGCACAAGGGTGGTGGACACAAGCGTCAGTACCGTCTGATCGACTTCCGCCGCCACGACAAGGACGGCGTCAACGCACGCGTTGCCGAGATCGAATACGATCCGAACCGTACCGCCCGCATTGCGCTGCTGCACTACGTTGATGGCACCAAGCGTTACATCATTGCTCCGAACAAGCTCAAGCAGGGCGACTTCGTAGAGGCAGGCGCCGGCGCTGATATCAAGCCCGGCAACAACCTGCCCCTGCGTAACATCCCCGTGGGTACCACCATCCACGCCGTTGAACTGCGTCCGGGCGGCGGCGCCAAGATGGCCCGCTCCGCCGGTGCATCCGTTCAGCTCGTTGCCAAGGAAGGCCGCTTCGCCCAGCTGCGTCTGCCCTCCGGCGAAATCCGCAACGTCGACGTCCGCTGCCGCGCCACCATCGGCGAGGTCGGCAACGCCGAGCAGTCGAACATCAACTGGGGCAAGGCCGGCCGTATGCGCTGGAAGGGCGTACGCCCGACCGTCCGTGGTGTCGCCATGAACCCGGTCGACCACCCGCACGGTGGTGGTGAAGGTAAGACCTCCGGTGGACGCCACCCGGTCAACCCGAACGGTAAGCGCGAAGGCCGTACCCGCCGTTCCAATAAAGAGAGCGACAACCTCATTGTGCGTCGCCGTCGTTCCGGCAAGAACAAGCGATAGGAGCCTGGAAACATGCCACGCAGCCTGAAGAAAGGCCCCTTCGTCGACCAGCACCTGTTTCTCAAGGTAGCGGCCGAAAACGAAAAGGGCACCAAGAACGTCATCAAGACGTGGTCACGCCGTTCGATGATCATCCCCGACATGCTCGGGCACACGATCGCCGTACACGACGGACGTAAGCACATTCCGGTGTTTGTCACCGAGTCGATGGTCGGGCACAAGCTCGGCGAATTCGCTCTGACGCGGACATTCCGCGGCCATGTGAAGGACGACCGCAAGGGCAAGCGCCGCTAGGCGCTGCTCTTTCGGCAGAAGACGAGAGAAGGAAAGCAATGGAAGCCAAGGCAATTGCGCGTCATATCCGCGTAACGCCTATGAAGGCCCGGCGCGTCGTCAACCTTGTTCGTGGCAAGCAAGCGAATGAGGCTCTGGCAATTCTGAAGTTTGCCCCCCAGGCAGCTTCGGAGCCGGTACTTAAGGTAATTCAGTCGGCTATGGCCAATGCACGTGTCCTCGCGGACCGTGACGGCGTGGCCTTCGACGAGGGTGACCTCTTCGTCAGCGAAGCATTCGTTGATGAAGGACCCACCATGAAGCGGTTCCAGCCGCGGGCCCAGGGCCGCGCCTACCGCATCAACAAGCGGACCAGCCACGTCACCGTGGTAGTCGCAACCCCTACGATCGAGGAGGAACGCTAAGTGGGACAGAAGGTAAACCCGCACGGGTTCCGACTCGGCATCACCACTGACCACGTATCGCACTGGTTTGCTGACAGCAACAAGCCGGGCCAGCGTTACAAGGACTTCGTCCGCGAGGACATCAAGATCCGTCAGCTGATGTCCACCGGCATGGACCGCGCCGGCATCGCCAAGGTTGAGATCGAGCGCACCCGTGACCGTGTCCGTGTGGATATCCACACCGCACGTCCGGGCATCGTGATCGGCCGCCGCGGCGCCGAAGCAGACCGCATCCGCGGCGAGCTCGAAAAGCTCACCGGCAAGCAGGTCCAGCTGAACATCCTCGAGGTCAAGAACCCCGAGATGGAAGCACAGCTTGTTGCCCAGGGTGTTGCTGAGCAGCTCTCTTCCCGCGTGGCTTTCCGCCGTGCGATGAAGAAGGCCATCCAGTCCGCACAGCGTGCAGGCGCCAAGGGTATCCGTATCCAGTGCTCCGGTCGTCTGGGCGGCGCTGAAATGAGCCGTTCCGAGTTCTACCGCGAAGGCCGTGTGCCCCTGCACACCCTCCGCGCGCAGATCGACTACGGTTTCTTCGAAGCCAAGACCACCTTCGGCCGTATCGGCGTGAAGGTCTGGATCTACAAGGGCGACGTTACCGCTAAGGAACTGGCTGCACAGCAGGCTGCTGCACCGTCCCGCGGACGCTCCAACGATCGTCCGGGCCGCGGCCCGGCCGACCGCGGTGACCGTGGCGGCGACCGCCGTCGTCGTCCCGAGCGCGGCGACAAAGCCGCCGCGCCCGCTGCTGCAGAGGCTCCGGCCGCTGAGGCAGCTGCCCCCGCAGCAGAAGGAGGACAGGCTTAAATGCTTATCCCACGTCGAGTCAAATACCGTAAGCAGCACCACCCGGGTCGCTCCGGCGCTGCAACCGGCGGCACCGCCGTCAGCTTCGGCGAGTGGGGTATCCAGGCTCTGACGCCTGCGTACGTCACCAACCGCCAGATTGAAGCTGCGCGTATTGCCATGACACGCCACATCAAGCGTGGCGGTAAGGTCTGGATCAACATCTACCCGGACCGTCCGCTGACGAAGAAGCCTGCTGAAACCCGTATGGGTTCCGGTAAGGGTTCTCCGGAGTGGTGGGTTGCAAACGTCAAGCCGGGCCGGGTTCTCTTCGAACTCTCCGGTGTTTCCGAAGAGGTAGCTCGTGAGGCCCTGCGCCTGGCGATCCATAAGCTGCCGTTGAAGGCACGCATTGTGCGTCGCGAGGGTGGTGAATAGAAATGGCAGTTGGATCAAAAGAGCTGACAACTGAGCAGCTTGACGGCTTCGATAAGGACCGTCTCGTAGAAGAACTGCGCAAGGCCAAGGAGGAGCTGTTCAACCTCCGCTTCCAGTCGGCCACCGGCCAGCTGGAAAACCACGGTCGTCTGCGTGCAGTCAAGCGCGATATCGCCCGCATCTACACGGTGCTGCGTGAGCGCGAGCTGGGCATTCGTCCCGAGGTTACCGCTCCCGTTGAGGAAGCAGCACCCGAGGCACCGAAGAAGTCAAAGAAGAAGGCTGACAAGTCTGAAGCTGAAGCCAAGGTCGCTGAGGATGATGCCAAGTGAGCGAAAACAAGAATGAGGCAGCAGTGACAACTGACGCAAACGGCGCCGATGCCCGCGGGTACCGGAAGACCGCACGCGGCTACGTGGTCTCGGACAAGATGGACAAGACCATCGTCGTCCAGGTTGAAGACCGCGTGAAGCACGCCCTTTACGGCAAGGTTATTCGCCGGACCGAGAAGCGCAAGGCCCATGACGAGCAGAACGCTGCCGGCATTGGTGACCTCGTGCTGATCGCCGAGACCCGGCCGCTGTCCGCTACCAAGCGGTGGCGCCTGGTCGAGATCCTCGAAAAGGCCAAGTAACCTAGTAGTAAGAAGTACCGGCGGCCCGCCGGTGTGTTCACTGCCTCAGGCGGGGAACACGCCGGCACCGTCCACAGCGTGAGGGCCCCGGCCGCGTTATCGTCTTCGATTTCGCATCCGGGGCCTTTTCGCGATAAACTTGAAATCTTGTCTGTGTGGTGGGGAAGTATGTCCGGAATCCGGTCCCGAAGGGGAACTGGAAACCGACCGGCTATCTCACCGCCGAATGAGACAAAAGCCCGATAATCTTGTTCGACTCCGCGTAGGCGGCTGCACTGGCGTGCGGCCGGCCGCCCGGGGTTGAGTACCAGTATTACGGGGTCCACCCATATCCGTTCCGCCAGGCTCAGTAGAAGAGAACCGGCGCGACGACAGGAGTAATAAGTGATTCAGCAGGAGTCGCGACTGAAGGTCGCCGACAACACGGGTGCCAAGGAAATCTTGACCATCCGCGTTCTCGGTGGATCCGGCCGTCGCTACGCAGGCATTGGCGACACCATTGTTGCCACCGTCAAGGATGCAATTCCCGGCGGCAACGTCAAAAAGGGCGACGTGGTCAAGGCCGTCATCGTCCGTACCAAGAAGGAACGCCGCCGCCAGGACGGTTCCTACATCAAGTTCGATGAGAACGCTGCAGTGATCTTGAAGAACGACGGCGACCCCCGTGGTACCCGTATCTTCGGGCCGGTCGGCCGCGAACTTCGCGACAAGAAGTTCATGAAGATCATTTCGCTGGCTCCGGAGGTGCTGTAGTCCATGGCAAAAATCAAGAAGGGTGACCTCGTTCAGGTCATCACCGGTGCAAAGGCTGAGCGCGGCGGAGACCGCGGTAAGCAGGGCAAGGTTCTGAAGGTTTTCCCCGAGAGCAACCGCGTTCTCGTTGAAGGCATCAACCGCGTCACCAAGCACACCAAGGTTGGCCAGTCCTCCCGTGGTTCCAAGACCGGCGGCATCGAGGTTGTTGAAGCCCCGATCCACGTTTCCAACGTCGCAGTTGTCGACCCGGAGACCAAGAAGCCGACCCGCGTTGGCTTCCGCACCGCAACCGTCGAAAAAGATGGCCGTGAGCGCATTGTGCGTATCCGCGTGGCCAAGGGCTCTGGGAAGGACCTCTAATGACTGAGACTGTCACCAAGATCGTTCCCCGTCTGAAGACCCGCTACGCAGCGGAGATCAAGCAGACCCTGCAGGACGAATTCAACTACTCGAACGTCAACCAGGTTCCCCGCCTCGTCAAGGTGGTTGTGAACATGGGTGTTGGAGATGCCGCCAAGGACTCCAAGCTCATTGACGGCGCTGTCCGCGACCTCACCCAGATCACGGGCCAGAAGCCCCAGGTCACCAAGGCACGCAAGTCCATCGCACAGTTCAAGCTGCGCGAAGGCATGCCGATCGGTGCGCACGTTACGCTGCGCGGCGACCGCATGTGGGAATTCGTTGACCGGCTGGTTTCCCTGGCACTGCCCCGTATCCGTGACTTCCGCGGCCTGAACGGCAAGCAGTTCGACGGCAACGGCAACTACACGTTCGGTCTGACCGAGCAGTCGATGTTCCACGAAATCGATCAGGACAAGATCGACCGCGTACGCGGCATGGACATCACCGTGGTTACCACCGCAAAGACCGATGACGAGGGACGCGCGCTGCTGAAGGCGCTCGGCTTCCCGTTCAAATCCGAAGATTAATTACTACGTAACAGGTCCGACGGAAAACCGTGAGGCAACGCCGCACGGGACTCCTGCAGGAAACCGTTACGAGGGAGGGCAAGAGCCCAAATGACAATGACAGATCCTGTCGCAGATATGCTCACGCGTCTGCGCAATGCAAACTCGGCATACCACGATTCCGTGTCCATGCCTTACAGCAAGCTCAAGGCGCGCGTTGCTGACATCCTGAAGGCCGAGGGCTACATCGCCGGCTGGAAGGAAGAAGAGGCCGAGGTTGGCAAGAAGCTGACCCTGGATCTCAAGTTCGGTCCGAACCGCGAGCGTTCCATCGCCGGTGTTCGCCGCATCTCCAAGCCCGGTCTGCGCGTTTACGCGAAGTCCACCAACCTGCCGCACGTGCTGGGTGGTCTGGGTATCGCAATCCTGTCGACGTCGTCAGGTCTCCTGACTGACCGCCAGGCCGCCAAGAAGGGTGTAGGTGGGGAAGTCCTCGCCTACGTCTGGTAGCAGGGAAGGGAAAGAAAAATGTCACGTATTGGACGTCTGCCCATCCCGGTTCCTGCCGGAGTAGATATCGCCATCAACGGCAACGTTGTATCCGTCAAGGGCGCCAAGGGCGAGCTGAGCCACACTGTGCCCAGCCCGATCACGGCAACGCTTGAAGACGGCACCATCACCGTTACCCGCCCGAACGACGAGCGTGAATCCCGCTCCCTCCACGGCCTGACCCGCACGCTGATCAGCAACATGATCACCGGCGTGACCGAGGGCTACAAGAAGGATCTGGAAATCGTTGGTACCGGTTACCGCGTTGTTGCGAAGGGTTCGGACCTCGAGTTCGCCCTCGGCTACAGCCACCCGGTCCCCGTCGCGGCCCCCGAAGGCATCACGCTTACCGTGGTTGGCCCGACGAAGGTCACCGTGTCCGGTATCGACAAGCAGCAGGTGGGCGAGGTTTCCGCCAACATCCGCAAGCTGCGTAAGCCCGACCCCTACAAGGGCAAGGGTATTCGTTACGCCGGCGAGATTGTCCGCCGCAAGGTCGGAAAGGCTGGTAAGTAACCATGGCCATCAGCATTAATAAGAAGCGAAACAGCAAGAGCAAGTCTGCCCTGCGCAGCCGTCGCCAGCTGCGTATCCGCAAGCGGATTTCCGGAACCGCGGTTCGCCCGCGCCTCGTGGTCAACCGCTCTGCCCGCCACATCTTCGTCCAGGTTGTCGATGACACCCGCGGCGTAACCGTGGCTTCCGCCTCCACCATGGAAGCGGATCTGCGTGCCCTGGACGGCGACAAGACCGCCAAGGCCAAGCGCGTCGGCGAACTCGTCGCTGAGCGGTCCAAGGCCGCCGGCGTCGAATCCGTTGTCTTTGACCGCGGTGGTAACCGCTACCACGGCCGTATTGCTGCAGTTGCAGACGGCGCACGTGAAGGTGGGCTGGCACTGTGACCGAGGTAAACAAGGAAAAGGAAAATCAGGTGACTGAAGCTACAGCTGCTGAGGCAACTGAGACCAAGGAAGCCGCAGCCACCGGTACCGACGACCGCCGCGGCGGACGTCGCGGCGAGCAGCGCGGCTCCGACCGTGGAGGCCGCGGAGAACGCGGTGGCCGCGGTGGCCGCGACGGCGGACGCAACGATGAGAAGGACAAGTTCATTGAACGCGTCGTGACCATCAACCGCGTTGCCAAGGTGGTCAAGGGTGGCCGTCGCTTCAGCTTCACCGCCCTCGTTGTTGTCGGTGACGGCAACGGCATGGTCGGCGTTGGCTACGGCAAGGCAAAGGAAGTTCCCTCCGCTATCGCGAAGGCCGTTGAAGAAGCCAAGAAGACCTTCTTCCGCGTCCCGCGCATCGGTGGAACCATCCCGCACCTCGTCCAGGGTGAAGCTGCTGCAGGCGTTGTCCTGCTGCGTCCGGCTTCCCCCGGTACCGGTGTTATCGCCGGTGGTCCGGTCCGCGCCATTCTCGAATGCGCCGGTATCCACGACGTCCTGTCCAAGTCGCTCGGGTCCTCCAACGCCATCAACATCGTGCACGCCACGGTTGATGCGCTGAAGCGCCTCGAGGAGCCCCAGGCAGTGGCAGCACGCCGCGGCCTTCCGCTCGACCAGGTCGTTCCCTACGCGATGCTCCGCAACATGCAGAAGGCAGGTGCCTGATGTCGACTCCGAAGAACGTTGCCGTTAGCACGGCTCGGCTGGAAATCACTCAGATCAAGTCCACCATCGGTGGTAAGCAGAATCAGCGCGACACGCTGCGTTCACTGGGCCTGAAGCACATCGGCGACTCCGTCGTCCGTACTGCTGATGCAGTGACCGTTGGCATGATCAACACGGTTCCGCACCTCGTGAAGGTTGAGGAGGCGAAGTAACATGCCCGAAGAAAACAGAACTCTTAAGGTCCATCACCTGCGTCCGGCACCCGGTGCCAAGACGGCTAAGACCCGCGTTGGCCGCGGTGAAGGTTCCAAGGGTAAGACGGCAGGCCGCGGTACCAAGGGTACGGCTGCCCGCTACCAGGTCAAGGCAGGTTTCGCAGGCGGACAGCTTCCGCTGCACATGCGTCTGCCGAAGCTGCGCGGCTTCAAGAACCCGTTCCGGGTCGAGTTCCAGGTTGTAAACCTGGACAAGATCTCGGAGCTGTTCCCCGAAGGCGGCGCCGTGGACATCGAAGCACTGGTTGCAAAGGGTGCGGTTCGCAAGAACCAGCCCGTGAAGGTACTCGGCTCCGGCGACATCACCGTCAAGGTTGATATCTCCGCCAACGCCTTCTCCGCCAGCGCTGCAGAAAAGATCGCCGCAGCCGGCGGATCCACCACCACGGTCTAAGACCACGTGGCGGGTCTGCTTCCCTCCCCGTCCGGACGCTTTATGCGTCCGGACAGGGCAGGGGCGCACGATCCAGCGTTTCACCACTGAACTCCCGGCGGGCCCATCCGGTCCGCCGGGAGTTCAGTTCCGTTTAAGGCAACTACCGCGTCCCGTCCGGCGTTAACGCAGTACGGGCCGCGAGCGGCTAGACTCTGTTTCTGTCACAAGTCCGCATGGGACTTTCCAAACTTCAGGAGGACGCTTGCTTAGCGCTATTGGCCGGGCTTTCCGGACGCCAGACCTGCGACGCAAGCTGTTGTTTACGCTGGGTATCATCACTATCTTCCGCATGGGTGCTTTTATCCCGGCCCCGGGTGTTGACTACGGCAATGTGCAGCAGTGCTTGAATCTGGGTGCCACCTCAGGTGGCATTTACCAGTTCGTCAATCTTTTCAGCGGCGGTGCGCTGCTGCAGGTCTCCATCTTTGCCCTCGGCATCATGCCCTACATCACCGCCAGCATCATTGTTCAGCTGCTGCGCGTCGTGATCCCCCACTTCCAGGCTCTCTACGACGAAGGCCAGCAGGGCCAGTCGAAGCTGACGCAGTACACCCGGTACCTCACCATCGCACTGGGCCTGCTCAACGCGACGACTGTCGTCTCCCTGGCCCGTTCGGGCGCGCTCTTCAACAACCAGTGCGCCCTGCCGATCATCCCGGATGACAACATGGTCACCGTCCTGCTGCTCATCGTCACGCTGACCGCCGGCACCGGCGTCATCATGTGGATGGGCGAGCTCGTCACGGAAAAGGGTGTGGGCAACGGTATGTCGCTGCTCATCTTCACCTCCATCGCGGCGTCCTTCCCCAGCGCCCTCGGCGCCATCCTCAGCGCGCAGGGCTGGACTATCTTCCTGGCCGTCATCGCCGTCGGCGTCCTGACGGTTGCGCTGGTCATCTTCGTGGAACAGTCACAGCGCCGGATCCCGGTGCAGTACGCCAAGCGGATGGTCGGCCGCCGGACGGTCGGCGGCACCAACACCTACATCCCGATCAAGGTGAACATGGCCGGCGTGATCCCCGTGATCTTCGCGTCCTCCATGCTGTACCTGCCCAGCCTGCTGGCGCAGTTCAATACGCCCCGCGAGGGCACGCCGCCGGGATGGGTGGTCTGGATCAACAACTACCTCGTCAGCGGCGACCACCCGCTGTACATGCTGGTGTACTTCCTGCTGATCGTCTTCTTCACCTACTTCTACGTCTCCATCACGTTCAACCCGGACGAGGTCTCGGAGAACATGAAGAAATACGGCGGCTTCATTCCCGGCATCCGTGCCGGCCGCCCCACCGCCGAATACCTGCAGTACGTGCTCTCCCGGATCACCCTGCCCGGCGCCCTTTACCTGGGCTTTGTCGCCCTGATCCCGCTGATTGCTCTGGTGTTGGTTGGAGCTAACCAGAACTTCCCGTTCGGCGGAACGTCAATCCTCATCATGGTTGGTGTGGGACTGGAAACGGTTAAGCAAATTGACGCGCAGCTCCAGCAACGTCACTACGAAGGGTTATTGCGATGACAAGAATGCTCATTATCGGGCCTCCCGGTGCCGGTAAAGGAACTCAGGCGGCCCGCATCTCGGACCGGCTCGGTGTCACGGCAATATCGACCGGAGACATTTTCCGTTTCAACGTCAAGGAACAGACTCCCCTTGGCGTAGAGGCCAAGAAGTACATCGACGCCGGCAACTTCGTTCCGGATTCCGTCACCAACGACATGGTGCGCACCCGGCTGACGGAGGACGACGTCGAATCGGGCTTCCTGCTTGACGGCTACCCGCGCACCGTGGCGCAGGTGGAGGAACTGGACGACATCCTGGCCGGCAACGGCCAGAAGCTCGACGCGGTGCTTCTGCTGACGGCCGACGACGACGAACTCGTCGCCCGGCTGCTGAAGCGTGCGGAGCTCGAAGGCCGCAGCGATGACACCGAAGACGTCATTCGGCACCGCCTGGACCTCTACAAGCAGCAGACGGGCGACGTCGTCGCCCGTTACGAGGACCGCGGCATCGTGACCCGCGTTGACGGACTCGGCGGCATCGACGACGTCACCGAGCGCGTTATGGAAGCACTGAAGGACCTGCGCTAAAGAAGCACCGGCGCTAAAAGTTATCCGCTAGGAAGTTAGAAGACACATGTTCGGCCAGCCTCGAATCGAATACAAAACCAACGAGCAGATGCGCATCATGCGCGAAGCCGGCCTTGTATTGATCTCCGCTCTCGATGCGGCCGTGAAGGCCGCCGAGGTCGGGGTCAGCACACGCGAGATAGACGCAGTATTTGCCCGGGTACTGAAGGAAGCGGGGGCAACCTCGAATTTCCTGGGCTACCACGGCTACCCGGCCACGGTGTGCACCTCCGTGAACGAGGAAGTTGTCCACGGCATCCCGGGGGACCGGGTGCTGCAGGACGGCGACATCATTTCCATCGACGGCGGCGCAGTGGTGAACGGCTGGCATTCGGACTCCGCACGCACCGTGATCGTGGGTACACCGGATCCCGAGGACCAGCGGCTGTCCGATGTCACCGAGAACGCCATGTGGCACGGCATCGCCGCTGCTGCCAAAGGCAAGTTCGTGGGCGACATCGGCGACGCCGTGGACGATTACGTCAGCAGCGTCCCGGGCCGGAAACTGGGCATCCTCGAAGACTATGTCGGCCACGGCATCGGCACCGAGATGCACCAGGCCCCGGACGTGCTGAATTACCGGACCGGACACCGCGGTCCCAAGCTGCGGCCGGGCCTGTGCCTCGCCATCGAACCGATGCTGGTCCGCGGGAAGATCCTCACCCGCACCCTCGACGATGACTGGACGGTTGTCACCGAGGACGGAAGCAGGTCAAGCCAGTGGGAGCACTCCGTTGCCATCCATGAAAAGGGCATCTGGGTCCTCACGTCGCCCGACGGCGGCGCCTCCCGGCTGGAGCCGCTGGGGGTCACCCCGGTTCCGATTCCCTAGGGAGTACGTGTTGTGAACACCCCAGGCAGGCCCCGTTCCCTTCCGGAACGGGGCCTGCCTGGCGTCCGGGGGAGGGAAGGCGGCTATCCGAACCGCCCGTTCAGGGACTGGACAGGTGGAACGATTTAACTTATGGGGGGTCTTCCCGTAGAGTTATCTGTTGGTTGTCTCTACATTCGTGCCCGGATTGACCGCTTTCGATGCTTTGTGCGCCGATGCGGCGGCCCGGACCGGACAGACCAGCCACATTCGAAAAACCGTTGCCGGCGTTCCGCCGGCGACACAGACGTTAGCGGAGGATATGGCCAAGAAAGACGGCGTCATTGAGATCGAGGGCTCGGTAAACGAGGCCCTGCCCAACGCGATGTTCCGCGTTGAGTTGGCCAACGGCCACATTGTGCTCGCACACATCTCGGGAAAGATGCGTCAACACTACATTCGCATCCTCCCAGGAGACCGCGTTGTGGTGGAACTTAGCCCGTACGACCTCACCCGGGGTCGCATCGTCTACCGCTACAAATAAACCGCTGCAAAGACGGACAGCGCACCGGCCTGCCGGTTCACTGACCGTTCAAGCTCAACCCTGCAACCACGCAAAGGAAAACCATGAAGGTCCAGCCGAGCGTCAAGCAGATCTGCGATAAGTGCAAGGTGATTCGCCGTAACGGTCGAGTCATGGTGATCTGCGAGAACCCGCGCCACAAGCAGCGCCAGGGCTAATCTGCTTCTCTAGCTCCGAGGTCCGAAAGGGCACCGGTAAGAGGGCTCCTGATTCAGGGGATCAGCCCACGCGTAGTTAATTCAATATGGCAGTGCAGCGTCTATACGCGTGACGCATACCCCCGGTACGGAGGCCGGGGACCTGGCAACAGGGACGCACTGCTTCAGACCTCCGGTAATAACCAAAGGAGAACCGCCGATATGGCACGTCTCGCTGGCGTTGACATTCCCCGCGAAAAGCGGGTAGTGATTGCGCTTACCTACATCTACGGCGTGGGCAAGACCCGTGCAGAGCAGACCCTTGTAGAGACCGGCATCAGCCCGGATACTCGCGTCAAGGACCTCACCGACGCTGAACTCGTTCAGCTGCGTGACTACATCGAGGGCAACTTCAAGGTTGAGGGTGACCTCCGCCGTGAGGTGGCCGCCGACATCCGCCGCAAGGTCGAGATTGGCAGCTACCAGGGCATCCGGCACCGCCGCGGCATGCCCGTCCACGGTCAGCGCACGAAGACCAACGCTCGTACCCGTAAGGGCCCGAAGCGCACCGTTGCCGGTAAGAAGAAGGCCGGCCGCTAAATAAGCGGTCTTTCGGCCACGGCCCGAATCCGGGCCACCTAAACCAAACTCTTTGTAGGAGAAGTAATGCCCCCCAAGACTCGTGGAGCGGTCCGCAAACCGCGTCGCAAGGATAAGAAGAATATCGCGCTCGGCCAGGCGCATATCAAGAGCACCTTCAACAACACCATCGTGTCCATCACGGACCCGTCCGGTGCTGTTATCTCATGGGCTTCCGCCGGTGAGGTTGGCTTCAAGGGCTCCCGTAAGTCCACCCCGTTCGCTGCTCAGATGGCTGCTGAAGCTGCCGCTAAGCGCGCACAGGAGCACGGCGTCCGCAAGGTCGACGTCTTCGTGAAGGGTCCGGGCTCCGGTCGCGAGACCGCCATCCGTTCGCTGCAGGCCACCGGCCTGGAGGTTGGCTCCATTCAGGACGTCACCCCGAGCGCGCACAACGGCTGCCGTCCCCCGAAGCGCCGCCGCGTATAAGCAGCACTGCGGTTCCGGTTCCACCGGCGGGTAGTCCACTTCGTGGGCTGCCCGCCGGAGGGCACCGGTCCCGGGCTGGCTGTAAGCCGTCCAAGACGCCCGCGGAAGACCCGTCGTCGTCGTTTCCACCATTTGTGTTGCGTCATATAGCGGATGCTCGCTGAAAGGAAATGCAAGTGCTCATTGCACAGCGCCCCACCCTCACCGAAGAAGTCGTAGCCGACAACCGCTCACGGTTCATCATTGAACCCCTGGAGCCGGGTTTCGGTTACACCCTTGGTAACTCCCTCCGTCGTACCCTGCTGTCCTCCATTCCCGGTGCCGCTGTAACCAGCATCCGCATCGAGGGCGTGCTGCACGAGTTCACGACGGTTCCCGGCGTCAAGGAAGATGTCACTGAGATCATCCTGAACGTCAAGAACCTCTCGGTTTCCTCCGAGCACGACGAACCCGTTGTGGCGTACCTGCGCAAGCAGGGCCCCGGCGTGGTTACGGCTGCGGACATCGCTCCGCCGGCCGGCGTGGAGTTCCACAACCCCGACCTGCACATCGCCACGCTGAACTCGAAGGGCAAGTTCGAACTCGAACTGACCATCGAGCGCGGCCGCGGCTACGTGTCGGCCAGCCAGAACAAGTCCGGTGACCAGGAGATCGGCCGCATCCCGGTTGACTCCATCTACTCGCCGGTCCTGAAGGTGACCTTCCGCGTGGAGGCCACCCGTGTTGAACAGCGCACCGACTTCGACCGCCTGATCGTTGACGTTGAAACCAAGGATGCCATTGCACCGCGCGACGCCGTCGCCTCTGCCGGTACCACCCTGGTTGAACTGTTCGGCCTGGCACGTGAACTCAACACCGCCGCTGAAGGTATCGAAATCGGCCCGAGCCCCACGGATGCCGCACTGGCAGCCGACATGGCCCTGCCGATCGAAGACCTCGAGCTGACCGTGCGTTCGTACAACTGCCTCAAGCGCGAAGGCATCCACACCGTGGGTGAACTCGTAGCCCGCTCCGAGGCTGACCTGATGGACATCCGCAACTTCGGCGCGAAGTCCATCGACGAGGTGAAGGCAAAGCTGGTTGAACTGGGTCTGTCCCTGAAGGATTCCCCTCCCGGGTTCGATCTGGCCGCACATGCCGCAGCTATTGAAGAGGACGAGTCCGAATACTCGGACGACGAGCTCTAACTGAAGCAAATTCTTGCCGTTCGGGCCATTGAGCACCGCACGGCACCGTTTGAGGAGAAAAAGTAATGCCTACACCCACCAAGGGTAAGCGCCTCGGAGGCAGCCCGGCACACCAGCGCCTGATGCTGGCCAACCTTGCCGCGCAGCTGTTCGAGCACAAGCAGATCACCACCACGGTGACCAAGGCCAAGCGTCTGCGTCCCTACGCAGAACGCCTGATCACGTTCGCAAAGCGCGGGGACCTGTCCTCCCGCCGTCGCGTCCTGGCCCTGATCTCCGATAAGGGCATCGTCCACGAGCTCTTCACCGACATTGCTCCGGCAGTCGAGAAGCGCGACGGCGGCTACACCCGTATCACCAAGATCGGCAACCGCAAGGGCGACAACGCTCCCATGGCTGTCATCGAACTGGTCCTGGAACCGCTTTCTGCCAAGCAGTCCGTAGTGGCTGAAGCCAGCACCGCAGCGGCAGCAGCCGCTCCGGCGCCGGCCGTCGAATCTGCTGATTCCGCTGAGTCTGCCGACTCCGCCGAGTCCGCCGATTCCGCTGAATCGGCTGAGTCTGCCGACTCCGCTGATGAGGCAGTCGAAGCAAGCGAAGAGACCGAAGAGAAGAAGTAATTCTTCGTTGAAGTCCCGGTGCCCTTAATATGGGTGCTATGACTATTGAAAGGCCCGCCGTCCCCGAAATGGATGGCGGGCCTTTCCGCGTCCGGATGGACCTCGCTTATGACGGTGCCCCCTTCTCCGGCTGGGCCGCCCAGCCCGGGCTCCGGACCGTCCAGGGCCTGGTGGAGGACGCGCTGGCAGTCCTGCTGCGCCGTCCGGTCCGAACGACCGTGGCGGGACGGACCGACGCCGGTGTCCACGCCAGGGGACAGGTGGTGCATTTGGATCTCACCGAGGCCGAATGGCATGAACTCGCACGGGGACGGGACCTGGATCCGGGTGTTTCCCTGCGGCGCAGGCTCCACGGGGTGCTCAACAAGGAGCTGACCATGCCTGCGCGTGAGGCAGGGCTGCAGCGCAGGGCCGTGGACGCGCTCGGCGGTGCAGTGGAAGTGCTGTCCGCCGTACCGGCTCCCGCGGGCTTTGACGCGCGTTTCTCGGCACTCTGGCGGCGCTACAGCTACCGCATCTGCGACCTTCCCGAAACCCGGGACCCATTGTCACGGCATACCACTCTGTGGTTCAAGGAAGCCCTGGACACCGACCTGATGAACGAAGCCGCGGCCGGCGTGCTGGGTATCCGGGACTTCCTCTCCTTCTGCAAACCGCGCATCGGCTCGACCACCACCCGTGAACTCCTGGAGTTCAGTTTCCACCGCGGCGCCGACGGCGTCATCACCACCCATATCCAGGCGGATGCCTTCTGCCACAACATGGTCCGCTCGCTGGTGGGCGGTTCGCTGCTGGTCGGTTCGGGGGAGCGGCGCCCCCAATGGCTGGCGGAACGGATGTTCGCGCGCATCCGGGACTCAAGGTCCCTGCTGGCGCCGCCCCATCCGCTGGTGCTGGAAGAAGTCCGTTATCCGGCCGACGCCGATCTCGCCCGCCGGGCCGAGCTCACCCGCGCACAGCGCAAATAGCGGATCCGGGCATCCACGCCCTAAAATAGGGGCAAATCCAATATCCGGCGCTGGAACCATAACGCGGGGACAGCTTTTGACCTGACTACGCAAGCAGGCTATTGTTTATAGTCGTTGTGCGTGTCCTACCTCGATAGGCCTATGCCCACGGGAGCGGCTCAGTTGCAGAGCCACCTGGCCCCGGGGAAATAGCCGAGATCTCAGGACCACTGGTTAATTCAGTCCTCACCTGACCATCCGGTAACGCATAGAGAAGCTGCACTGTCCATGGCATCCATGGGCGGCGCGCCACCTAAGAAGAAGAAACGAAGGCAAACACCGTGCGTACGTACACCCCGAAGCCCGGCGACATCAACCGCCAGTGGCACGTCATTGACGCCACCGACGTTGTCCTAGGCCGTCTTGCCAGCCAGACCGCAACACTGCTGCGCGGAAAGCACAAGCCGACCTTTGCTCCCCACATGGACATGGGCGATTTCGTCATCATCATCAACGCCGAGAAGGTTGCCCTGACCGGCGCCAAGCTCGAACAGAAGCGTGCCTACCGCCACTCGGGTTACCCGGGCGGTTTGTCCTCCGTCAACTACGCCGAACTGCTGGAGCAGAACCCGGTACGTGCAGTTGAGAAGGCCATCCGCGGCATGCTGCCCAAGAACTCCCTGGCTGCTGACCAGATCAGCAAGCTGAAGGTCTACCGCGGTGCTGAGCACCCGCACGCCGCTCAGCAGCCCAAGACCTACGAAATCAACCAGGTCGCCCAGTAGTTCTGGCCCGCCAACTAAGAAATTAATTCAAGGAGAATCGTGGCTCAGAACACTGAAGAGCTGAATGAAAACACCGAGGAGCTTTCGAGCTACACCTCGGAATCCTCTGACTCGGTCCAGGCCGATGTCAAGGAACGCCCCGCCCTGACCGTCCCCGGCTCCGCCGTCGGACGCCGCAAGCAGGCAATTGCCCGCGTGCGCCTCGTCCCGGGTACCGGCAAGTGGATCGTCAACGACCGCGAGCTCGAGGATTACTTCCCGAACAAGCTGCACCAGCAGGAAGTCAACGAGCCGTTCAAGCTTCTTGACCTCGAAGGCGCATACGACGTCATTGCACGCATCCACGGCGGCGGCCCCTCCGGCCAGGCCGGCGCGCTGCGTCTGGGCGTTGCCCGCTCGCTGAACGAGATTGACCGCGAGAACAACCGCCCCGCCCTGAAGAAGGCAGGCTTCCTGACTCGTGACGCCCGCGTCATCGAGCGTAAGAAGGCCGGTCTCAAGAAGGCCCGTAAGGCACCTCAGTACTCCAAGCGCTAATTCAGCGCTTCCCGGGGCGGCGTGGGGGGGGGGGATGGGCCCCCGGGCCCACCCGCGGGGATGGGGGGAGGCGGCGCAAGCGGCCGGGGGGGGGCCCACCACGTCATATTTCCCCCCTCCCGGGGGCCCTTTGGCGGGCGGTACGCCGCCCCGGGGCCCTCGCGCTGAATTGGCGCCTGGCTCCACAAGCGCCCGTTGGGTGCTTGTGGTTGGCATTAGGGTTTTACCAAAAGGCAGTCGCTACGGCGGCTGCCTTTTGGCGTTAAGGATTGCCGGCAGAGTTGGATTGGCCACACCGATGCCGGTATTTACCCGTCCGGTACGCGCATCGGTCCTTCCCGTTTCGGAGACAGGGGTGCACCGGTGGCAGAATGGGCCAGTAAGTTGCCCGTGAGCGGCTCCCGCTGTGGCTACAACCTGCTTGAGGATACGTAATGACTAGATTGTTTGGAACGGACGGCGTCCGTGGGCTGGCGAACGGGCTGATCACCGCCGAAGTTGCCCTCGGACTCGCTCAGGCCGCAGCAGTGGTGCTGGGCCACCGCCGGGTGGAACAGGGCCGTCGTCCGGTCGCTGTGGTTGCCCGCGATCCGCGCATCAGCGGTGACTTCATCTCCGCCGCCATGGAGGCCGGACTCGCCAGCTCCGGCGTGGATGTCTACGACGCCGGCGTGCTGCCGACCCCGGCCGCGGCCTACCTGGTTGCCGACCTCGGGGCCGATTTCGGCGTCGTCATCTCCGCCTCGCACAATGCCGCCCCCGACAACGGCATCAAGTTCCTGGCCCGCGGCGGGCAGAAGCTTGATGACGCCGTCGAGGACGCCATCGAAGCCGAAATGGCACTTCCCAGCATGCGTCCGACCGGAAGCCAGGTGGGCCGGATCCACCGCTTTGCGGACGCCGAAGACCGCTATGTGATCCACCTGCTGCAGACCCTCCCCAACCGGCTTGAAGGCCTGAAGGTCGTCCTGGACTGCGCGCACGGCGCAGCGAGCGGCTGCTCGCCCCAGGTCTTCGCCGACGCCGGTGCCGAGGTAGTGGTCATCGGCGCCGAACCGGACGGACTCAACATCAACGAGGGCTACGGCTCAACGCACCTCGAGCAGCTGCAGGCTGCCGTCGTGGCGCACGGTGCCGATCTGGGCATTGCCCACGACGGCGACGCCGACCGCTGCCTTGCAGTGGACCACGAGGGCACGGTGGTCGACGGGGACCAGATCATGGCAATCATGGCCGTCGCCATGAAGGATGCCGGCAAGCTCAAGGACAATGCGCTGGTGGCTACGGTCATGAGCAACCTCGGACTCAAGCTCGCCCTCCGCGGGGCAGGCATCCAGATCATCGAAACCGGCGTGGGGGACCGCTACGTGCTTGAGGGGATGCGCCGCGGCGGCTACAGCCTGGGCGGAGAGCAGTCCGGGCACGTCATCTTCTCGGAATATGCGACCACCGGAGACGGTGTCCTGACCGGCCTGCAGCTTGCAGCGCAGGTGGCACGGACCGGCAAGACACTGAAAGAGCTCGCCGGCGTTATGCAGAAACTGCCGCAGGTGCTCATCAACGTCAAGGGCGTGGACAAATCCGCCGTGGAGACCAACGAGCCGGTACGGCTCGCGGTCCAGCAGGCCGGGCAGGCCCTGGGCGAAACCGGGCGCGTGCTGCTGCGTCCCTCGGGTACCGAACCGGTGGTCCGGGTCATGGTGGAGGCCGCGGATATGGAGACAGCGGCCGACACGGCCCGGCGGCTCGCCGAAACGGTTGAAACCCACCTGGCGCTCAGCACCGGCGCCGGAGCAGCGGTCTAGCAGCCGCCCGCCCCGCTGCAGGGGCGGGCGCCTGCGCCGAAGATCAGGTCTTGCGCAGGAGCATCCGCCTCACGGAGTGGTCCGCGTCCTTGGTCAGCACCAGCTGGGCGCGGCCCCTCGTGGGCAGCACGTTGGTGGTGAGGTTCGGCTCATTGATCCGTTTCCAGATGTCCAGGGCCGTGGCCCGCGCCTCTTCATCCGTCAGGTCCGCGTAGCGGTGGAAGTACGACGCCGGATCCGCGAAGGCCCCGGTGCGCAGGGACTGGAAACGCTGGACGTACCATTCCTCGATGTAGGAGGTCCTGGCGTCCACGTAGATGGAAAAGTCGAAGAAATCGCTCAGCGCGAGGCCCGAACGCCCGTCGGCGCGTGTCCGGGCCGGGGCCAGGACATTCAGTCCCTCCACGATCAGCACGTCCGGGCGGCGGACCACCACGTCTTCGCCGGGGACAATGTCGTACGTCAGGTGTGAATACTTCGGGGCCCGAACCTCCTCGGCGCCGCTCTTGACCTCGCTGACAAAGCGCAGCAGCCGGCGGCGGTCATAGGATTCCGGGAAGCCCTTGCGCTGCATCAGGCCGCGTCGTTCCAGCTCTGCGTTGGGGTACAGGAAACCGTCAGTGGTGATGAGTTCCACGTTGGGCGTTTCCGGCCAGCGGCGCAGCATTTCGCGCAGGACCCGGGCAGTGGTCGACTTGCCCACCGCCACGGATCCGGCCACCCCGATCACGAACGGGGTGCGGGTGGTCTTCTCGCCCAGGAACGTGGTGGTGGCACTGTGCAGGCGCCCGGCGGCGGCAACATACAGATTCAGCAGCCTGGAGAGCGGGAGGTAGACCTCCTTGATCTCATCGAGGTTCAGCTGGTCACCGAGGCCGCGCAGCCGGAGGATGTCGTCCTGGTTGAGCGGGGAACGGATCTCATGTGACAGCCGCGACCAGGTCTTGCGGTCCAGCTCGACAAAGGGAGTGAAACTGCTCTCGGGCGGCGGTGCCGCGGAGGACTTTACATGGCGTTCGGTCACCTTAGGAATTCTGCCCTGAACGGCAGGCAAACCCAAACGGCCCGAACCGCGCAAAGGTATCGCAACGGGCTGAAGGGCACCATGCTTTCGGCATCCGGTCCGCGGGCCGGTACGCTTAGTGCTATGTGTGGAATTATTGGATATGCAGGCCGCCCGGACGCCGTTGCAGGTATTAGCGCAGGCGGGCACGGGGCTCTCGACGTCGTCATGGAAGGCCTTCGGCGGCTGGAATACCGGGGTTATGATTCCGCCGGCGTCGCCGTCCTCACGCCCCTCGGTATCGAGTACCGCAAGAAGTCCGGCAAGCTGGCAAACCTGGTGGCAGAACTCGCCGCCGCTCCTTTGACCCCTGCCACCACGGGCATCGGGCACACCCGCTGGGCAACGCACGGCGGTCCCACCGACGAAAACGCCCACCCGCACCTCGCGGACAACGGGCGCCTGGCCGTGATCCACAACGGCATTATCGAGAACTTCGCCGAGCTGAAGGCCGAACTGCTGGACGCCGGTGCGGAATTTGTTTCCGAAACCGACACCGAGGTGGCCGCAGCGCTGCTGGCCTCCATCTACCGGGGTGACGGCGACGCGGACCTGGCAAAGTCCATGCAGCTTGCCTGCCAGCAGCTCGAAGGTGCGTTCACCCTGCTGGCCGTGCACACCGATTCGCCCGGCACCGTGGTTGCCGCCCGGCGTAACTCGCCGCTCGTCGTCGGCCTGGGCGAGGGCGAGAACTTCCTGGGCTCGGATGTCTCGGGCTTCATCGACTTCACCCGCCGCGCCGTCGAGCTCGGGCAGGACCAAGTGGTAACCATCACGCCTGACACCGTGGCGATCACCGATTTCTACGGCGAACCGGCTGTCGGCACCGAGTTCCACGTGAACTGGGATGCCGCCGCCGCCGAAAAGGGCGGTTACGACTCCTTCATGGAGAAGGAAATCAACGACCAGCCGCAGGCAGTGGGGGACACCCTGCTGGGCCGCTCCGACGTCGACGGACGCCTCACCCTCGATGAGCTGCGCGTCAGCCCCGAGGAACTCAAGAACGTCAACAAGATCATGGTGCTGGCCTGCGGCACCTCCGCGTACGCCGGGCAGGTGGCCAAGTACGCCATCGAGCACTGGTGCCGGCTGCCGGTCGAGGTGGAGCTCAGCCACGAATTCCGCTACCGCGATCCGATTGTCGACTCGAACACGCTGGTCGTGGCCATCTCCCAGTCCGGTGAAACCATGGACACGCTGATGGCCGTGCGTTACGCCAAGGAACAGGGCGCGAAGATCCTGGCCATCTGCAACACCAACGGTTCCACCATCCCGCGCGAATCGGACGCCGTTCTCTACACGCACGCCGGACCGGAAATCGCCGTTGCCTCCACCAAGGCGTTCCTGGCACAGATCACTGCCGCCTACCTGCTGGGCCTCTACCTGGCACAGATCCGCGGCAACAAGTTCCAGGGCGAGATCAAGGACATCCTGGCGGACCTGGCCAAGGTGCCGGACAAGATCCAGCAGGTACTGGACAACTCCGGGCAGATCAAGGAACTGGCGCAGCTGATGAAGGACACCCGTTCGGTGCTGTTCCTCGGCCGCCACGTCGGCTTCCCGGTGGCCATGGAAGGCGCCCTGAAGCTGAAGGAACTGGCTTACATCCACGCCGAGGGATTCGCCGCCGGCGAGCTGAAGCACGGACCGATCGCCCTCATCGAGGAAGGCCAGCCCGTGTTCGTGGTGGTCCCGTCGCCCCGCGGCCGGGATTCACTGCATGCCAAGGTGGTCTCAAACATCCAGGAGATCCGTGCCCGCGGCGCCAAGACGATCGTGATCGCTGAAGAGGGCGACGACGCAGTCAAGGCCTACGCGGAGCACGTCTTCTACGTGCCGGAAACCCCCACCCTGCTGGCCCCGCTGCTGACCACCGTGCCGCTGCAGATCTTCGCCTGCGAACTGGCATCGGCCAAGGGATTCGACGTCGACCAGCCGCGTAACCTCGCCAAGTCCGTCACGGTGGAATAAGGAGCGTTACCCGGTGATCATTGGAATCGGCGTCGACGTAGTGGACGTGCCGCGGTTCGGCCGCCAGCTGGAGCGGACCCCGGGCCTCCGTGCCCGGCTGTTTGCCCCGGCGGAACGGGAGTTGAACCTGCGTTCGCTCGCGGCACGGTTCGCGGCCAAGGAAGCCGTGGCCAAGGCCCTCGGCGCCCCCGCCGGCATGAACTGGCAGCACTGCCAGGTCCTGCTGGATCCCGCGGGAGCCCCGCTGCTGCAGGTGGACGGAACGGTGGCCGCCGTGGCAGAGGGCAAGGGTGTGCGGACCTGGCACCTTTCCCTCAGCCACGACGGCGACATGGCTACTGCAATGGTCATCGCCGAGGGCTAGGACAAGCGCATGATCAGCGCGTACACCGGAACTGCGGTCCGCCGGGCCGAGGCCCCGCTGCTGGCCGAAGGCCGGGGCGCCGAGCTCATGCAGCTTGCCGCGTACGGGCTGTACGCGGCGACGGCTGCCCGGTTGACGGCCCGCCGCGGCCGGATCTACGGCTCCGCAGTCACCGTGCTCGCCGGCAGCGGCAACAACGGCGGCGATGCGCTTTACGCCGCCGCCCGGCTGGCCACACGCGGAGCAGCGGCGACGGCGGTGCTCACCTCCGGTGCAGCGCACTCCGAGGCGCTTGCGGCCTTCCGGGCGCAGGGTGGAACGACCCTGGTCCTCACCGATTCCAACGCAGCCGCGCTTGCCCGCGCCGCGCTTGGGGCTGATGCCGTGCTGGACGGGGTCCTGGGCACCGGAGGCAGCGGCGGACTGCGCGGACCCGTCCGGGTGCTCGCGGAGGCGCTGAACGCGGCGCGGAAGAGGGGACAGGCTCCGCTGGTCGTGGCCTGCGACCTGCCCAGCGGCGTGAACGCCGATTCCGGCCAGGTGCAGGGAACCTGCCTGCACGCGGACCTCACCGTCACCTTCGGCGCCGTAAAAACCGGTTTGCTGGCCGGCCCGGGTGCTGCGGCGGCCGGGGAAATCCGCTGCATCGACATTGGGCTGCGCCCGTACCTCGGGACGCCGGACGCCTACCGGCTGCAGGGGGATGACCTGATGCGGCTCCTGCCGGTCCCGACACCCGCAGACCACAAATACAGCCGCGGAGTCCTCGGTATTGCCGCCGGTTCGGAGACTTACCCCGGAGCCGCACTGATGGCCACGGGCGCCGCCCTCGCCACCGGCGTCGGCGTGGTCCGCTATCTGGGGCCCGACGGCGTGGCGCGGCTGATCAACCTGGCGCACCCCGAAGCCGTGTGCAGTCCGGACGAGGTCGGGGACATCCACGTCCAGGCCTGGGTTGCGGGACCCGGTGCCGGCAACGACGAAGACCAGCGCCGCCGCGCCCGGGACGCCATGGCCTCGGGGCTGCCGGCAGTGATCGACGCCGACGCGATCGGCGCCGTCCGCCCCGGGCTGCACCCCGGCGTCGTGCTTACCCCGCATGCCGGGGAACTGACCGCGCTGCTTGGTTCCCTGGGCGAAGACGCCGGGCGGGCGGACATCGAAGCCGATCCCGTGCGGTACGCCCGCCTGGCGGCGGAACGCACCGGCGCCACCGTCCTGCTCAAGGGCTGGGCAACGCTGGCGGCCGCTCCCACGGGCGAGCTTTACAGTCAGGCCGAGGCCACGCCGTGGCTTGCGACGGCGGGAAGCGGCGACACGCTCTCCGGCATCCTGGGTGCGCTGCTGGCTACCGACCGGACGCCGGAGGATCAGCGGGAGCCGGGACACTATGCCCGCCTGGCGGCAGCGGCCGCCCACCTGCACGGCCGTGCCGGGGCACTGGAAGCCGCCGACGGGCCGGTTCAGCCGTCGCTGCTGGGGCCCCGGATTCGCGCAGTTGTTGCGGATCTCACTAAGCAGCGCCGACGCAAATTCAAGTAAGCTCCAACTCTGGGGTAAAAAAGTAAGTAGACATATCAATTACGTGTTGTCAGGGAACTAGTCAGGAGCACTACATGGAAGTTTGGCCGGGAGATGCCTATCCGCTGGGCGCAACCTACGACGGAAACGGCACCAACTTCGCTCTCTACAGCGAGGTGGCGGATTCCGTAATCCTGTGCCTGTTCGATGAGGACGGCACCGAGCACCAGGTTCGGCTGACCGAGGTCGACGGGTATGTCTGGCACTGCTACCTGCCGCAGGTCATGCCGGGACAGAAGTACGGTTACCGCGTGGACGGACCGAATGATCCGGAGAACGGCAACCGGTGCAACCCGAACAAGCTGCTGCTGGATCCCTACGCCAAGGCTGTTGCCGGGCAGATCGACTGGGACCAGGCACTGTTCGGCTATAACTTCGGCGACGAGCATTCGCGTAACGACGAGGACTCCGCCCCGCACATGATGATGGGCGTCGTCATCAACCCGTTCTTCGACTGGGACGGCGACCGCAAGCCGAAGGTTCCGTACCACCAGTCTGTGATCTACGAGGCCCACGTCAAGGGCCTGACCGAGATGCACCCCGACGTACCCGAGGACCAGCGCGGCACCTACGCCGGCGTCGCCCACCCCTCCGTGATCGCGCACCTGCAGAAGCTGGGGATCACCGCCATCGAACTGATGCCGGTGCACCAGTTCGTCAACGACTCGACCCTGCAGGAAAAGGGGCTGTCGAACTACTGGGGCTACAACACCATTGGCTTCTTCGCCCCGCACAACACCTACAGCGCCACCGGCGACCAGGGCCAGCAGGTGCAGGAATTCAAGGCCATGGTGCGCGCGCTGCACCTCGCCGGCATCGAAGTGATCCTGGACGTGGTCTACAACCACACGGCCGAGGGCAACCACATGGGCCCGACCCTGTCCTTCCGCGGCATCGACAATGCGTCCTACTACCGGCTGGTGGAGGACGACAAGAAGTACTACATGGACTACACCGGCACGGGTAACTCCCTCAATGTCGGCAACCCGCACTCCCTGCAGCTGCTGATGGACTCGCTGCGCTACTGGGTCACGGAAATGCACGTGGACGGTTTCCGCTTCGACCTGGCCTCGACGCTGGCCCGCGAGTTCTACGACGTGGACCGCCTCTCCGCCTTCTTCGAACTCGTGCAGCAGGACCCGGTAGTGTCCCAGGTCAAGCTGATCGCCGAGCCGTGGGACGTTGGCCCCGGCGGCTACCAGGTGGGCAACTTCCCGCCCCAGTGGACCGAGTGGAACGGCAAGTACCGCGACACGGTCCGCGACTTCTGGCGCGGAGAGCCCTCCACGCTGGGCGAGTTCGCCTCCCGCATCACCGGCTCGGCCGACCTGTACGAGTCTTCCGCCCGACGTCCGGTGGCGTCCATCAACTTCGTCACCGCCCACGACGGCTTCACGCTGCAGGACCTGGTGTCCTACAACGAGAAGCACAACGACGCCAACGGCGAGGACAACAACGACGGCGAGTCCCACAACCGCTCCTGGAACTGCGGTGTGGAGGGCCCCACGGATGATCCCGGGGTCCTGTCCCTGCGTGCCCGGCAGCAGCGCAACTTCCTCGCCACCCTGCTCCTTTCCCAGGGCGTGCCGATGATCGCCCACGGCGACGAGCTGGGCCGGACCCAGCAGGGCAACAACAACACCTATGCGCAGGACTCCGAGCTGAGCTGGATCAACTGGGAGACGATGGATGCGCCGCTGATGGAGTTCACCGCAGCGGTCAACACCCTGCGTGCCGAGCACCCCACGTTCCGCCGGCGCCGGTTCTTCGACGGCCGCCCCGTGCGGCGCGGCGAGGGCGAGGCGCTGCCGGACATCGTCTGGCTGAACGAGGACGGCTCCACCATGTCCCCGGATGACTGGGACACCCCGGTCAGCCGTTCCCTCGGCGTGTTCCTCAACGGCCAGGGAATCTCGGGCAAGGATGCACGCGGACAGCGGATCACCGACCTGAACTTCCTGCTCTACTTCAACGCCCATGACGAAGCCGTGAAGATCACCCTTCCGGCCAAGGAATACGCACCCATGTGGGACACCGTCATCGACACCGCCGGCGAATACGCCGATTCGGAGCCGGTTGCCGCGGACAGCCAGCTGACCGTGGCTGCCAAGTCCATGGTGGTCCTGCGGGCGCACGAAGAGGAAGAGGAGCACGACCACTCCGTGGCCGCGTCCCTCGCAGCCCTGGCGGCCCAGAACACCGAGGCGGCAGTATGAGGACACCCCTCTCCACGTACCGTCTGCAGATCCGCCCGTCCTTTACCCTGTTCGACGCCGCGGAGCTGGTTCCGTACCTGGCCGACCTTGGCGTGGACTGGGTCTACCTCTCGCCCATCCTCACGGCCGAAGAGGGCTCCGACCACGGGTATGACGTCACCGACCCCTCAACGGTCGATCCCACCCGCGGCGGCCCGGAAGGGCTGAAGGCACTCTCCGACGCCGCTCACGCGGCAGGCCTCGGGGTGCTGGTGGACATTGTGCCCAACCACATGGGTATCGCCACGCCGTACCGGAACAAGTGGTGGTGGTCCGTCCTGGCGGAAGGCCGCAGCTCCCGGTACGCCGAAGCCTTCGACATTGACTGGGACGCCGGGAACGGCAAGGTGCGGCTGCCCGTCCTGGGCGACGGCGACAACGAACTGGACCAGCTCAAGCTGGCCGGCAACGAACTGCACTACTACGACCACCGTTTCCCGGTGGCCGAAGGAACCGCAGCGGAAGGCGACAGCGCGCAGGACGTGCACGCCCGCCAGTCCTACGAGCTGGTGAACTGGCGCCGGGCGGACAACGAGCTGAACTACCGCCGGTTCTTCGGGGTCAACACCCTGGCCGGCATCCGCGTGGAAGAGCCCTGGGTCTTCGACGAGGCGCATGCCGAAATCCGGCGCTGGTTCGACGAAGGCCTCGTGGACGGCCTGCGCATCGACCATCCGGACGGCCTGGCCGATCCCAAGGGCTACCTGGCCCGGCTGCGCGAGATCACCGGCGGCGCGTACATCCTGGTGGAAAAGATCCTGGAACCGGGCGAAAAGCTCGCCGCGGACTGGGAGACCGAAGGCACCACGGGCTATGACGCGCTGGCCGATATCGACCGGCTGTTCGTGGACCCGGCGGGCAGTGAAACCCTGACCGCACTGGTGCCCATGGAACCGTACGCAGAGATGATCCACGGCACCAAGCGGGTCATTGCGGATAACCTGCTGCAGTCCGAGGTGCAGCGCCTCGTGCGCCTGCTCCCGGCGGACAGCGGACTGGACCCGGAAACGGCGGCGGACGCGACTGCGGAACTGCTGGCCTGCTTCCCGGTCTACCGCAGCTACCTGCCCGAAGGCGCAGGGTACCTGACCGACGCCGTGATTGCGGCGAAGGTCCACCGTCCGGATCTTGCGGCTGCACTGGATATCCTGCACCCGCTGCTCAACCCGCTGACGGACGGAGAAACCGACGTTTCCCTGTCCACCCTGGGTGAGCTGGCCGTGCGTTTCCAGCAGACCTCCGGCATGGTGATGGCCAAGGGCGTTGAGGACACGGCGTTCTACCGTTACTCCCGCCTGACGTCACTGAACGAGGTGGGCGCTGACCCTGCGCACTTCTCCGTTGCACCGTTTGAGATGCATGCGCGCCTGCTCCGCCGGCAGCTGGAACAGCCGGCGGCCATGACGGCCCTGACGACGCATGACACCAAGCGCAGCGAGGACACCCGCGCCCGGATCTCCGTACTCGCGGAAATCCCGGAGGAGTGGAGCGAAGCGTTCACCCGCCTCGATGCCCTGGCACCGATGAATGACGGGCCGATGGCGAACCTGCTCTGGCAGACCTTTGTCGGCGCGTGGCCGCTGAGCCGCGAACGTGCGCATGCCTACGCCGAGAAGGCTTCGCGGGAAGCGGCCAGCAGCACCACCTGGACCGCTCCCAATGCGGAATTCGAGGAGCGGATGCATGCAGCCATTGATGCGGCATTCGATAATCCGGACGTCAATGCGGTGATCACTGCGCTGGTCGAGCGGATCCGCGAAGCGGGGTACAGCAATTCGCTCTCCGCCAAGCTCCTGCAGCTGACCATGCCCGGCGTGCCCGATGTCTACCAGGGCACGGAATTCTGGGACCGCTCGCTGGTGGACCCGGACAACCGCCGCCAGGTGGACTTTGCCCGCCGCCGCGAGGTCGCGGCGTCGTTCGCCGACGCCGGTGCCCCCGCACTGGACGAGGACGCCGCAGTGAAGCTGCTGGTCACCACCCGTGCGCTGCAGCTCAAGCACGGCCGGCCCGAGCTGTTCACGGGGTACGTCCCCGTGGCGGTGGAGGGATCTGCTGCCGAGAACCTCTTCGGGTTCGACCGCGGCGGCGCCGTAACCCTGGTGACCCGTCTCCCGCTGGGGCTCCAGCGCCGGGGCGGATGGCAGGACACCGCCGTCGTCCTGGCCGCGGGCACCTACCGCGACGTGATTACCGGAAAAACGCACGAAAGCAGCGGCCGGCTGGCAGCTGCAGACCTGTTCGGCACCTATCCGGTGGCGCTGCTTGTTCGGGAGGACGGCAAATGAGGACCAACTTCGAGGTGTGGGCGCCCAAGGCCGGCACCGTGACGCTGCTGGCCGACGGCCGGCACCTGTCGATGACCCGCGGCGAGAACGGCTGGTGGCACGCCCAGCACGCCGAACTCACCGAGGACATTGACTACGGCTACCTCATTGACGGCGCCGAGACCCCGGTGCCGGACCCCCGGTCCCGCCGGCAGCCCGAGGGCGTGCACGCACTTTCGCGCACCTTTGACCCGGATCTGTACCAGTGGCACGACGCCGACTGGGTTTCCCCGGGGCTCGACGGCGGCGCGATCTACGAAATGCACGTAGGCACCTTCACCCCCGAGGGAACCCTGGACGCAGCGATCGGCCGACTGGACTACCTGGTGGACCTGGGTGTCCGCTTTGTCGAACTGCTGCCGGTCAACGCGTTCAACGGAACCCACAACTGGGGTTATGACGGCGTGCTCTGGTACGCCGTGCAGGAAACCTACGGCGGGCCCGAAGCCTACCAGCGGTTCGTGGACGCCGCCCACCAGGCCGGCCTCGGCGTCATCCAGGACGTCGTGTACAACCACCTGGGCCCCAGCGGCAACTATCTCCCCATGTTCGGCCCCTACCTCACCGAGGGAAAGTCGAACACCTGGGGGGACTCGGTCAACCTGGACGGGCCGCTCTCCGACGTTGTCCGCGAATACATCGTGGACAACGTCCTGATGTGGTTCCGCGACTACCACGTGGACGGACTGCGCCTGGATGCCGTGCACGCCCTGCACGACGAACGCGCAGTGCACATCCTCGAGGAGATGGCTGCCGCGACGGACAAATGTGCCGAAGACCTGGGCAAGCCGCTGTTCCTCATCGCGGAGTCGGACTTGAACAACCCCCGGCTCATCACCCCGCGGAACGTCAACGGCTACGGCCTCGCCGGCCAGTGGTCCGACGACTTCCACCATGCCGCCCACACTAACCTCACCGGTGAAAACGGCGGCTACTACGAGGACTTCGATTCGATCGAAGCCCTCGCGAAGGTGCTGCAGGAAGGGTTCTTCCACAACGGAACGTTCTCCTCCTTCCGGGAACGCGGTCACGGACGTCCGCTGGACAAGGAGGTAGTGACCGCCCGCCAGTTGGTCACTGCCATCCAGAACCATGACCAGATCGGCAACCGGGCAGCCGGCGACCGGTTGAGCGCGACGCTGGGGTACGAGCAGCTTGCCCTCGGCGCGGTGCTTAGCCTGGCCTCGCCGTTCACCCCCATGCTCTTTATGGGCGAGGAATTCGGGGCTTCCACACCCTGGCAGTTCTTCACGTCCCATCCCGAACCCGAGCTGGGGAAGGCCACGGCCGAGGGCCGGCTGAAGGAATTCGAGCGGATGGGCTGGGATCCGGCCACGGTTCCCAACCCCCAGGACCTGACGACCTTCACCAACTCGAAGCTGGACTGGTCCGAGGTGGAAGAGGGGGATCACGGCAGGCTGCTGGACCTGTACCGCAGGCTCCTGGCGCTGCGCGGGGAGACCCCCGACCTGATGGACCCGGACCTGCGCAACGTCCGGGTGGAGTATGACGAGGTGGGCCGCTGGCTGGTGATGCAGCGTGGTTCGACGGCGGTGGCGCTGAACTTTGCCGACACCCCGCGCGAGGTGCCGCTTCCGTTCGGCAGGCAGGCGGAGGTCCTCCTGGAAACCGCGCCGGTTGAGCTCTACGGCGATGCCGTGCAGCTGCCCGCGTACGGCGCGGCCATCCTGGCCGGCTAGGGCACCGAAGCTGAAGGTCCGGCCGGGGCGGTTATCCAACTGCCCCGGCCGGACCGTTTAAGGTGCGTGGCTCTCCGGAGCCGAGCAGCTCCGCGGCGGAAGCGGCGACGGCGGTGCGGATGCCCGGGTTCCCCGCCACCGGGGCAGGAAAGACGGCCGGCAGGTCAAACAGCCGGTCCACCATGCCGGACTCCAGCCCCCGGAACGGATGACTGCCCTGCGGGCGGGCATGGGTCCGGGTGACTGGGAGAGCCTGCCGCGCAGGAACGAGCTCGGCCTGCTGGATATTGCCGAAGGTGTTCAGCGGTAAACGGGACACAGTGGCAGTATGGTGCCCATGACTTATGTTGCTGCGGACAACCGATACGAATCCATGCCCTACCGACGCGTTGGACAGAGCGGACTCCAGCTCCCGGCGGTCTCGCTGGGACTGTGGCACAACTTTGGCGACGACAAGCCCTTTGAAACCCAGCGCGCCATCCTGCGGCGGGCCTTCGACCTCGGCGTCACCCACTTCGACCTGGCGAATAACTACG
The DNA here is from genome assembly GCF_020907405.1 of Arthrobacter sp. zg-Y769. Lineage (GTDB taxonomy): Bacteria > Actinomycetota > Actinomycetes > Actinomycetales > Micrococcaceae > Arthrobacter_B. The sequence goes on along the minus strand of NZ_JAJJOE010000003.1, from coordinate 292,598 downwards.
GCCCGCCCTACGGCTCCGCCGAAACCAACTTCGGCCGGCACTTCCGGGACGACTTCCGTCCGTACCGCGACGAGCTGGTGATCTCCAGCAAGGCCGGTTACGACATGTGGCCCGGCCCCTACGGAAACTGGGGATCCCGCAAGTACCTGCTTTCCTCACTGGACCAGTCACTGGAACGCATGGGCCTGGATTACGTGGACATCTTCTACAGCCACCGCCCGGACCCTGAAACCCCGCTGGAGGAAACCATGGGCGCGTTGGACACGGCAGTGCGTTCGGGCCGGGCACTGTACGCAGGCATCTCCTCCTACTCGCCCGAAAAGACTATTGAAGCGGCGCGGATCCTTCGGGAAATGGGCACCCCGCTGCTCATCCACCAGCCCTCCTACTCCATGCTGAACCGCTGGGTGGAAGACGGCCAGCCGGACCTGTTCGCAGCCCTGGACCAAGTAGGTGCAGGTTCCATTGCCTTCTCGCCCCTGGCGCAGGGCCTGCTCACCAACAAATACCTCAACGGCGTGCCGGAGGACTCCCGTGCGGCTGCCGGAAAGTCCCTGGACCAGTCCCAGCTCTCGGAGGAGAACCTGGAACGGGTGCGGGGCCTCAACAGTATTGCCAAATCACGCGGCCAGAGCCTGGCCCAGATGGCCATCGCCTGGGTACTGCGCAGCCGGCCCGACAGCGCGTCCATCACCTCGGCCCTGATCGGCGCCTCAAGCGTGAAGCAGCTGGAAGACTCGCTGGCAGCCGTACACAACCTGGAGTTCTCCGCGGACGAGCTCAGCCGGATCGACGAATACGCGGTCGATTCCAAGATCAACCTGTGGGCAGCAGCCCTCGACGCGTAAATGGCTGCACTGACCATCCGGCCGGCCCGTCCCGGGGACTGGCCGGCCATCTGGAACCTGATGGAACCCATAGTGCGCGCGGGCGAAACCTACTGCTGGGACACCGGAACCACCGCGGAGCAGGCCCGGCAGCTGTGGCTGGAGCCCGCCCCTGCGGTGGTGTTCGTGGCCGAGAAGGACGGCAGGGTTGCCGGCACCGCACAGCTGCATCCCAACAAGTCCGGCAACGGCAGCCACGTAGCCAACGCGTCCTTTATGACCGCCGCCGAGTTCAGCGGCCAAGGCGTGGCGCGGTCCCTGGGGAAATATGTGCTGGCCGAGGCCGCCCGCCGCGGCTACCGGTCCATGCAGTTCAACGCCGTGGTGGAAACCAACACGCGGGCGGTGGGGCTGTGGCAGTCCCTCGGCTTCTCCATCCTCGCCACCGTGCCCGATGCCTTCCGGCATCCCGTCGAGGGCCTGACCGGCCTGCACATCATGTACCGGACCCTGGACGCGGGCGGGAATGAAAGAATGGAGACGTGAACTTCCCTGAACCGCGGCCCCGGGCCGAGCGAGCCGCCGTTATCGACCTGGCCGCCATCCGGCACAATGTCCGCCATCTGTCCCATGTAGTCAGTCCCGCCCGCGTTATGGCAGTAGTCAAGGCGGATGGGTACGGACACGGTGCGGTGGAGACTGCACGTGCCGCTGTTGAGGCCGGTGCGGCCTGGCTGGGCGTGGCGCACATCAGCGAAGCACTGGCGCTGCGGAAGGCGGGCATCACCGAACCCGTGCTCGCCTGGCTGCACACCCGGGACGCGGAATTCGGTGAGGCCATCCGCGCCAATGTGGATCTCGGGGTTTCCGGGTGGGACCTGGACGCCGTGGTCGCGGCGGCACGGGACCTGGAGATACCGGCGCGGGTACATTTGAAGATCGACACGGGGCTGGGGCGGAACGGCTGCCCCGAGGACCTCTGGGAAGCCTTCGTGGGCCGTGCGCTGGCCTATCAGGAAGAGGGCCTGCTCCGGGTGGTCGGGATCTTCTCCCACTTCGCCGTCGCGGACGAACCGCACCGGCCCGAAACCGATGAGCAGCTGCGGAAGTTCCGCGACGCCGTCGCCGTGGCCGAAGACGCCGGCGTGGACCGCGAGGTACGGCATATCGCCAATACGCCGGGTGCGTTGTCCCGCCCCGATGCGCACTTCGACCTGGTCCGGATCGGGCTGGGCATGTACGGGCTGTCGCCGTTCGCAGGGCAGAGCTCCGCGGAGCTGGGCCTGCGCCCGGCCATGAGCCTGAGAAGCACCATCGCTGCGTGCAAGGAAGTGCCGGCCGGCCAGGGAGTCTCCTACGGGCTGCACTACCGCACCAAGGAACCGACCACGCTGGCACTGATTCCGTTGGGGTACGCCGACGGGATCCCCCGCGTCGCCACCGGCGGACCCGTCCAGGTGGACGGCCAAACGTATCCGGTGGTGGGGCGCGTCGCCATGGACCAGATGGTGATTGACCTGCACCGGACCGGCATTGCCGGCACCCCGGATTCCTTCGAGGGCCGCGAAGTCGTGCTCTTCGGCGGCGAGGGCCAGCCCAGCGTCGACGACTGGGCGGCGGCAGCCGGGAGCATCAACTACGAGATCATCAGCCGGATCAGCGGCCGCGTCCAGCGGGTGTACGTCGACACGGCGGCGGCCGGGGACGCGCCCGCAGAGGCCCCGCCCATCGCCCTGGAAGCTGCCCCCGGAGCGCCCGCCCCTGCGCCGGCGGCCGAAGCCGGGCAGGAACAGGCGGTACGGGCCCAGTGACATCAGCACCTGCCTGGGAAGCGGAATTTCGAACCGCCGGCGCCGAAGAGACGCAGGCGCTCGCCGAACGCCTCGGAGGCATCCTGCGCCGCGGGGACCTCCTGCTGCTGACCGGCGAACTGGGTGCCGGTAAAACCACCTTCACCCAGGGGCTCGGCGCCGGGCTTGGAGTGCGGCCCGGCATCATCTCGCCCACCTTCGTCCTGGTCCGCGAGCATCCGAACCTCGGCACCGGACCGGACCTCATCCATGTGGACGCCTACCGGCTGGGTTCCGAGGGGGAAATCGACGACATTGACCTCGAGGCTTCCATGGACCGCGCCGTCACCGTGGTCGAGTGGGGCCGGGGGCTGGTGGAGCACCTCTCCGACAGCCGGCTGGAAATCACCCTGATCCGTGCAGTCGGCGGCGGTCCCGGAACCCCGTCCCAGGCGGACGGCGAAGCGGAAGCCGGGGCAGCGCCGTCCACCGGCTTCTCCACTGACTTCTCCACCGAAGACACCGACGAGGAACGCACCATCCGGCTGGCCGGCTACGGCCCGCGCTGGCAGCAGGCGCCCGACCTGCGCTGAACCTCCGCGCGAAGGTCACCGGAAAACGGCCGGGAAAGTCCCCGGAAAGCGCCCCGGGGACAGCGCCGTAGAATAGGAACCGTGCTGATTCTCTCCATTGATACCTCCGCCATAGCCAGTGCGGCACTGCTCAACGGGGAGTCAGAGGTTCTGGCGTCCTTCGCCAGCGAAGACACCCGCTCCCACGCGGAAGTCCTCGCCCCCGCAATCGCCGGCCTGCTGGCCGACGCCGGGGTGGCCGGACCGGACCTGGACGCCCTGGTTGTAGGGGTGGGTCCCGGACCCTTCACCGGGCTGCGTGCCGGAATCGCCACCGCCAGGACCCTTGCCTTTGCCTGGGACAAGCCGCTGCACGGGGTGATGAGCCTCGACGCGATCGCCGTCGATGCCGCCCTGGATGCCTGGCGCCTGGGCATTGACGAGTTCGCCGTTGCCACCGACGCCCGCCGCAAAGAGGTCTACTGGGCCGCCTACCGCAGCACCGGCGGCACCCCCGAACTGCTGGACGGCCCGCACGTGACCGATCCCGGCGCGGTTCCCGCCCTGCCTGTCTACGGCGCCGGCGCCGGCCTGTACCCGGAGGCCCTGCACGCCGTGGAGGGTTTCGCCCAGGCGCAGCCGACCGCCGCGGCGCTGGGGCGCACCGCCGTCGTACGCCTGGTTCGCGGGCTGCCGCTGCTGCCCAGCACGCCGCTGTACCTGCGCGACTCCGATGCCAAGGTTCCCGGCCCCCGGAAGCGTGCCCTGTGACCGCCCCGGAGGCCGTGCACATCCGGCGCATGGGCACCGAAGACATTCCCGCCGTCGACGCTTTGGAACGGCGGCTGTTTCCCGTTGACGCCTGGCCGCTGCAGATGTTCCATGACGAGCTGGCCCAGGCCTCCACGCGGTCCTACTACGTGGCGGTGGACCCGGCCGGAACAGTGATCGGCTATGCCGGGCTGATGTGCGTGCTGCCGATCGCGGATGTCCAGACCATCGCCGTCGTGCCCGAAAGCGAAGGCGGGGGCATCGGCTCGCGGCTGCTCACCACCCTGATTGACGAGGCAAAGCAGCGCGGGGCCGAGGACGTGCTCCTGGAAGTCCGCGACGACAACCCCCGTGCCCAGCGCCTGTACCGCTGGTTCGGCTTTGAACAGATCCATGTCCGGCCCCGCTATTACCGCGACGGCGCCTCCGCCCTGATCATGCGGCTGGCCCTGGCCGGGTGGTCCGGCGCTCCGGCGGCGGCCGGGACTGCAACAGAAACGAAGGACAGTAAATGAACCGCACCGACCCCCTGGTGCTCGGCATCGAATCCTCCTGCGACGAGACCGGGATCGGCATTGTCCGGGGGACCGAGCTGCTCACCAACACGGTGTCCTCCTCCATGGAGGAACACGTCCGGTTCGGCGGTGTCATCCCCGAAATCGCCTCCCGCGCGCACCTCGACGCGATGGTCCCGGCACTGCAGGCGGCCCTGTCCGAAGCGGGCGTGAGCCTCGCGGAACTGGACGCGATTGCCGTTACCTCCGGTCCCGGGCTGTCCGGGGCGCTGATGGTGGGGGTCAGCGCCGCCAAGGCCCTCGCGCTGGCCACCGGAAAACCGCTTTACGCGATCAACCACCTGGTGGCGCACGTGGGCGTTGGCGTCCTCGACGGCGGCGCGCTGCCGGAAAACCTCGGCGCACTGCTGGTCTCCGGCGGACACACCGAGATCCTGCGCGTCGCGGACCTCACGAGCGACGTGGAACTGCTCGGCTCCACCATTGACGACGCCGCGGGCGAGGCCTATGACAAGGTGGCCCGGATCCTCGGGCTCGGCTACCCCGGCGGACCGGCCATCGACCGACTGGCGCGGGACGGCAACCCGAAGGCCATCCGCTTCCCGCGCGGACTGACCCAGCCCAAGTACATGGGCACCGCCGAAGCGCCGGGGCCGCACCGCTACGACTGGTCCTTCTCCGGCCTCAAGACGGCCGTGGCCCGCTGCGTGGAGCAGTACGAGGCAGCAGGCCGCGAGCTGCCCGTGGCAGACATTGCCGCGTCCTTCCAGGAAGCCGTGGTGGACGTGATTACCGCCAAGGCGGTGCTGGCCTGCACGGAGCACGGCATTACCAACCTGCTCCTGGGCGGGGGAGTGGCCGCGAACTCGCGGCTGCGGGCCCTGACGGAGGAGCGGTGCTCTGCGGCGGGCATCAAGCTGCGGGTGCCGCCGATTTCCCTGTGCACGGACAACGGTGCCATGGTGGCGGCGCTGGGCGCGCAGGTGGTCATGGCCGGCGGCGAGCCCTCGGGTATCGGCTTCGGCACGGACCCGTCACTGCCGGTCACCAGCATCCACGTGGCAGCGGCCCGGGCCTAGCACCTGCCGCAACGAAGAAGGGCCCCGGCGGAATACCGCCGGGGCCCTTCCTTGCGCAGGAAACGGTGCTTAGGCGCCGCGCAGCTGGCGGATACCGTCGAAGACGACGGCGCGCAGGTCACCGCCGTTTTCCGCCGCGACCCGGCGCTGCTGCTGGTAGCCGGCGCCGCGCTCAATGATGGTCCGGACGTCTTCCAGTTCGGCGCTGCAGCCCAGCTCGGCGGCAATCGGTGCCAGCCGGGGGAGGACATCCTCAAGCAGGTGGTCGGTGACCAGCTTCTCGTTACCCTCGGCGTCGAGGATCACGATGGCTTCGAGACCGTACCGGGCAGCACGCCACTTGTTTTCCTGGACGTGCCACGGCGGCATCGTCGGAATGCTGCCGCCGGCGTCGATAATCGAGGAGAACTCGTGCACCAGGCACTGCGTGAGGGCAGCGATGGCTCCCACGTCCCGGATATCCGCCAGCCCGTCGCAGACCCGCATTTCGATGGTGCCCAGGCCCGGAACAGGCCGGATGTCCCAGCGGATTTCACTGATGGAATCGATGACTCCGGTAGTGAACATGTCCGCGACGTAGGACTCGTACTCGCTCCAGGAGGAGAACTGGAACGGCAGCCCCGCGGTGGGCAGCTGCTGGAACATCAGGGCCCGCTGGGAGGCATAGCCCGTGTCATCGCCGGACCAGAACGGGGAGGAGGCGGACAGTGCCTGGAAGTGCGGGAAGTAGTTCACCAGGCCGTCCAGGACGGGCAGCACCTTGTCCCGGCTGTCCAGGCCCACGTGCACGTGGACGCCGTAAATGAGCATCTGCTGGCCCCACCACTGGGTCCGGTCGATCAGCTTGGCGTAGCGTTCCTTGTCCGTGACCGGCTGCGAGCGAGGGGTGCTGAACGGGTGGGACCCGGCACAGAACAGTTCCACACCCATGGGGTCGGTCACCCGCCGTACTGCCGCGAGGGAGCGGGCAAGATCGGCCTTGGCCTCCGCCACCGTACTGCAGATCCCGGTCACCAGTTCAACGGTGTTCTCCAGCAGCTCCTGCTTGATGTGCGGATGCTCTTCGTCTTCCCGCAGCGCGGGGTCATTGACGTTCACACCGCGCAGCACTTCATCCGCCACGGAGACCAGATCTCCGGTGGTGCCGTCCACGAGGGCCAGTTCCCACTCGACTCCCAGTGTTGACTGGGCCGATTTGGCGAACTCGATTTCCAAACTGTCTCCTGCTTTATGCGTTACCAACTCCAGTACCCGGACCCGCTTCATTGCGTTGAGAACCTCACCAATCCTATAGCCGCGGGCGCTTGCACCGGGCCTCGGCCCGGAAACCGGCGGCGAAACCGAGGGTTGCGGCGCGCTCACGGACATAATGGGTAGATGCCGATCCTGAACAAAGACATGACCCTGTGCATCTCCCTGGCCGCGCGGCCGAGCAATATCGGTACGCGCTTCCACAACTACCTCTATGACCAGCTGGGCCTGGACTACGTGTACAAGGCGTTTGCCCCCGCAGACCTGGCGCAGGCCATTGCCGGGGTGCGCGGCCTGCCGATCCGCGGCTGCGCCGTGTCCATGCCCTATAAGGAAGACGTGATTGCCCTCGTGGACCGGATGGATCCGTCTGCGAAGGCCATCAATTCCGTGAACACGATCGTCAACGACGACGGCGTGCTCACCGCCTACAACACCGATTACCTGGCCATCGCCCGGCTGCTGCGGGACCACCGGGTGCCGGCCACCCACTCGGTGCTGCTGCGCGGCTCCGGCGGCATGGCCAAGGCCGTGGCAGCGGCCCTGCGGGACGCCGGGTTCTCCGACGTGACGGTGGTTGCCCGCAACGAGGCCGCCGGCCGGGCGCTTGCCGACCTTTACGACTTCGCCTGGCAGGCGGAACCGGGCACCTCCGCCGCGGACCTGCTCATTAACGTAACGCCGCTGGGCATGGCCGGACAGGACGAGGATGTTCAGGCCTTCAGCGACGACGCCGTGGCCGGGGCGAAGGTGGTGTTCGACGTCGTCGCGCTGCCTGCCGAAACCCCGCTGATCGCCGCGGCCCGCGCCGCCGGGAAACCGGTGATCACCGGTGCCGAGGTCATCGCCATCCAGGCCGAGGAGCAGTTCGTGCTCTACACCGGTGTCCGGCCCACGCCGGAGCAGGTGCGCGAAGCCAGCGAGTTCTCCCGCTCCTGATCCGCTTTCCGGAGCGGGGGGCCGCACCGCCTACGCGGCCGGAACCGGTTCCACCACCAGGGCCACGCGGTCCTCGCCGATCCGGGTGAGGACAAGCGTGGCTTTCTTTGGGCCCTTTCCCGAACCGGTCAGCAGGGCCTTGCGGACTTCCTCCGGCGTCACGGACATGCCGCGCTTCTTGATGTCCAGGACGCCGATGCCGTTTTCCCTCACCCATGCCTTCAGTGCCTTGAGGTTGTACGGGCGTACGTCGAGGATCCGGTAGGCCCGGGCAAACGGGGTTTCCCGCAGTTCGGGGGCACAGATGTAGGCAATGTGCGGATCCAGGAGATGTCCGTCCAGGGTGGCCGCGACGTCGGCCACCAGTCCGGCACGGATCACGGCTCCGTCGGGTTCATACAGGTAGCCCTCGGCGGGGCCGATCGCCACATCCTGGGCACCGGCGTCGTAGTCCACCGGGGAGGTCAGCTCGGCTGCCCCGCCGGAGCCGATCACCAGGGCGGCGCGCCGGACACCCTCGCGGCGCAGCGCGTTGAACCACAGGGTCGCCTCGGTGACATCGCCGTGCACGGAGACCCACTGCACCTCGCAGCCGGCAGGCACTGCTTCGTGCGGGATGCCCGGACCCATTTTCACGCCGACGGGCAGGCCGGCATCCGCCAGCGATTCCACGAAGGACAGGGGAGGGGAGAAGGCCTCCGGATCGAAGATGCGGGTGGTGCCCGACGTCGACGTCGTCCTGCGCGCCGGATCCAGCCACACGCCGTCGTACCCGGTCAGGTCGAACTCCTCGGCGCGGCCCTGGACCACCGCGGCCTCCGGCCAGGGCATGAGGTTGATGGTGGCTGCCGCAGCGGTGATTTCATCCAGTTCGACGGCGGTCACCTGCCGGTCCAGGGTGGCAAGGGCCAGGGAGTCGGCGCCGATGCCGCAGCCCAGGTCCGCGACCTTGTCCAGCCCGGCCTCCTGGTAGCGGCGGGCATGCAGGGCGGCCACGTTCAGCCGGGTGGCCTGCTCCAGGCCGGGCTGCGTAAAGACCATGTGTTCGGCGAACGGGCCGAATTTGCCTCGGGCCTTCATCCGCAGCTTTGCCTGGGTCAGGACGGCGGCCACGAGTTCGGGGGAATGCCCGGCCTTGCGCAGGTCCGTGTTCAGCTTCAGGGATTCGGATTCGAGATAGGGGGGAAGCGAGTTCAGCAGCTGCCATCCCTCGGGGGTAAGAACATGGGCAAGGGAAGTATCGGGCATGCCCTCCAGCCTAGTTGTTCTGCCTGACGGGGCGTTAGCTGTAGGTTGGGCGGCATGACGAAGATCGCCGCCGAGCCGCTGGCTGCACTGCGGGCACGCACCAGCTACAAATGGCGGACCTATCCGGCGGACGTGCTGCCGCTGTTCGTGGCGGAAATGGACTATCCGCTGGCCGGACCGGTGCAGCAGGCCATCATTGACCGGGTGCTGGCTTCGGACACCGGATATATCGCCGGACCGGAGCCTGTGGCCGAGGCCTTTTCCGGGTATGCCGCGCGGACCTGGGCCTGGGCGGTGGACCCTGGAGACGTACGGAGCACCACGGACGTGAGCGTGGCGATTGTGGAATGCCTGCGCCAGGCCGTACCCGTGCACGGCAGCGTGGTCATTACTCCGCCGGTCTATCCGCCGTTCTTTGAGCTGCCGTTGGAAGCGGATGCGACGGTGCTGGAAGTACCGCTCCTGTCCGACGGCGACGGGTGGGCATTGGACCTGGCCGGGCTGGAGCGGGCCTTTGCCCGCGGCGCCGATGCCCTGCTGCTGTGCAATCCGCACAATCCGCTGGGTCTGGTTCATTCCACCGATACCCTGCGGGCGCTCGCGGACCTCTCGGCGAAGTACGGCGTGGCCGTGATCAGCGACGAGATCCACGCACCGTTGACCTACACGCCCGGGGAGTTCACCCCGTACCTCGCCGTCTCGGAGAACGCGCGGGAATACGGCCTCTGCGTCACCGCCGCCAGCAAGGCGTGGAACATTGCCGGTACCAAGTGTGCGGCGATGATCGGCCAAAGCGACCGGACCCGGCTGATGCTGGCTTCCATGCCCGAGGAAGTCTCGGCACGAACCAGCATTCTCGGCCTGCATGCTACGGCAGCGGCCTACAACGACGGCGGTCGCTGGCTTGCCGGAGTGATGGAGTCCCTGGCCGCCAACCGGCGCCTATTAGCCGAGCTTCTGGCGGAGAGGTTGCCGGGCACGGGATACGCCCCGCCGTCGGCGGGCTACCTCGCCTGGCTGGACTTCCGGGCCCTTGGCTGGGGAGATGATCCCGCGGCGGTGGCCCTGGAACGGGCACGGGTGGCGCTGGAACCGGGGCCGAGGTTCGGGCACCAGGGCGCCGGGTTTGTCCGGCTGAACTTCGCCTGCTCCCCGGAGGTGCTGACCGAGGCCGTGGGGCGGCTCGCTGCAGCAGCAGGTCAGGCGGGCCGGCGGAATCTACTAGGCTGACCCGCGCACGTGTTCCTCACTGGAGTTACAACAAATTGAATGGGTCCCGAATAGATGAACGCCAATACTCTCGTGGCATTGATCCTGATTCCGATGGGAATCATTCTTATGCTTTGCGGTCTCCTCGTTTACAACGGCAGGTTCCGCCACTATCGGACCGGTCTCAACATTGTGATGTCCGGGGAGCCGGCGCTTGCCGCAACGTACCTGGGTGCGGCTTTTATCCTGATGCCGCTGACACGGTTCGGCATGGACGGCGGCCTAAACGCCTTGGTGACCATGTTCTTGATCGTTCTGATGTTCATCGCCGGAATTTTGGGGGTTCTTGGCAGTTTCTGGATGCCGCCGTTCCTGCAGCCGCAATGGATAAGGGATGAAAAGAGAGCCGCCCGGCGTCGGCGCCGGGAAGAAGCTGCGAGGCGGGCCGGCGCGCAGCGGTAGGTAACCCGGTGCTACGCAGCCGGGGCGCAACCGGACGGGACCATTGTTTTGTTAGCTGGCTGCCCGGTATGGATGACGGATACTGCACCGGCTAGGCGAAATAGACGCCGATCCGGTTTCCGTCGATCTCTTCGATCCGGATATCGATTTCGTAGATATCCTTCAACACGTCCGGCTGCATGATGGCCGACGGCGGTCCCTGGTGGATCAGCCGCCCGTCGCACATGGCAATGATGTCGTCCGAGTAGCAGGAGGCGAAGTTGATGTCGTGGATGACCAGCACCACGGTCTTCCCGAAGTCGTCCGTGAGCCGGCGCAGCAGCCGCATCATTTCCACCGAGTGCTTCATGTCCAGGTTGTTCAGCGGCTCATCCAGGAGCAGGTAGTCCGTGTCCTGCGCCAGCACCATGGCGATAAACGCGCGCTGCCGCTGACCGCCGGAGAGTTCGTCCACAAACCGGTCCGCCAGCGCCGTGAGGTCCAGGTAGGCCATTGCCTGCTCGATGTGGACCTTGTCCTCGGGGCCCGGACGGCCGGCGTTGTGCGGGTAGCGGCCGAAGCCCACCAGGTCCCGGACGGTCAGGCGGACGGTGAGCTGGTTGTCCTGGCGCAGGATCGCCATTTTCCGGGCGAGGTCCCGGCCGGGAGTGGACACGACGTCGAGCCCGTCCACGGCTACCGTGCCGGAGTCCATGGGCAGCAGGCGGCTGATCATGGAGAGCAGCGTGGACTTGCCCGCGCCGTTGGGGCCGATGATCGAGGTGATGCCGCCTTCCTTGATCTCGCAGCTCACCCCGTCCACGACGACGGCGGAGGAATAGCGCTTGGTGACGCCGTTGACGGAGATCATGAAGAGGGGCCTTTCGAGCGGTGCAGGGGGAGCAGTGTCATTTCACGTTTCCCCTCAGGAGCAGGATGAGGAACACGATGCCGCCCACGAACTCGATGACGATGCTCAGCGCCGTGTCGAAGTCGAAGACCCGCTCGAGCACCAGCTGGCCGCCCACCAGGGCAATGATTCCCAGCAGGACGGCAATCGGCAGCACTGAGGCGTGCCGGAACTTCGCGCACAGCTGGTAGGCCAGGGACGCAATGAGGAGCCCGAAGAAGGTCACCGGGCCCACCAGGGCCGTGGACACCGCGACGAGCACCGAGCAGATGACCAGCGTGGCGGTCACTGCCCGCTTGTGGTCCACGCCCAGGTTCACCGCGGTTTCGCGGCCCAGGGCCAGGACGTCGAAGGAATGGCGCATCCGCCAGGCGATGGCACTGACGACGGCGACGGCGGCGGCGGAATAGCCCAGCAGGGCGGCGTCGACATTGTTGAAGCTGGCAAAGAACAGGTCCTGCAGGATGATGAATTCGCTCGGGTCGATCAGCCGCTGCAGCAGCGAGGAGAAGCCGCGGAACATGGTGCCGAAGACGATTCCCACCAGCAGCATCAGGTGCAGGGATTTCCCGCCGCCGGTGAACAGCCACCGGTAGAGCAGGAACGAGAACCCGACCATCAGCAGCACTTCGAGGCAGAAGCGGATCGGCGCACCCAGGGACAGCAGGGCACCGCCGCCCAGGGTAAACACCAGGACGGTCTGGATCAGCACGTAGAGGGCATCGAAGCCCATGATCGACGGCGTCAGGATCCGGTTGGCGGTGACTGTCTGGAACAGGACGGTCGAGACCCCGACGGCGTAGGCCACCAGGATCATGGAGCCCACCTTGACCGCCCGGCGCGGCAGTGCGTAGCCCAGGTTTCCGCGCAGCTCGATGGTCATGAACACCGCAACCAGTGCTGCCGCGACAACGCCGAGGGCAATGATCCAGAACCTGGCGGGAACGGTCCGGACGGGACGCCGGCGGTGCTCGGTGAGGGCTGCCGGCAGTGCGCTGGTGGAGGGATCAGGCATGGGAACCGCGCTTGCGTAGGAGGAGGTAGAGGAAGATGACGCTGCCCACGGCGGAAACCACTACGCCCACCGGGATTTCATACGGGTAGCGGATGGTGCGCCCGATGATGTCGCAGAGCAGGACGAAGCCCGCACCGAAGACGGCAACCCACGGCACGGCCCGGCGGACGTTGTCACCGATCAGCAGGGATACCAGGTTGGGCACGATCAGGCCCAGGAACGGGATGGAGCCGACGCTGACCACCACCACGGCGCTGATGAGCGAGACAATGACCAGCCCCAGCGCCATGACCCGGTTGTAATTCAGCCCGAGGTTGGTGGTGAAGTCCTGCCCCATGCCGGCGACCGTGAAACGGTCCGCCGCAAGGTAGCCGATCAGGGTAAGCGCGCCGACAATCCAGAGCAGTTCGTAGCGGCCGCGCAGGACGCCGGAGAAGTCGCCGATCATCCAGCTGTTCAGCGTCTGGAGAAGGTCGGTGCGGTAGGCGAAGAAAGTGGTGACGGCGGAAATCACGCCGCCGAGCATGATGCCCACCAGGGGAACGATCAGTGTGTTGCGCAGCGGGATCCGGCGCAGGATGAGCAGGAAGAGTGCAGTTCCCGCAGCGGCGAAGACCGAAGCCGTGGACATCTTCAGGAACATGGAGGCTCCCGGCAACAGCACGGTGACCGCCAGGATCCCCAGCTGGGCCGATTCCACCGTGCCGACGGTGGAGGGTTCCACGAACTTGTTCCGGGCCATCAGCTGCATGATCAGGCCGGCCACGCTCAGGGCCATGCCCGCCAGGACAATGCTCAGCGTGCGGGGGAGCTGGCTGGCCCAGAACAGCATGTGCGTCGTGGGGTCCCCGGACAGCAGCGAGGCGGGCGAAAGGTCGCCGACGCCGACAAAAAGGCTCACGGCAGCCAGCACGACGACGACGCAGACCCCTAGGACCAGTGCTGCGGTTGAACGCAGAAAGCGCCGCCGTTCCTGGGGAGCGGCGGCGGACGCGGGGGCCGGTTTATCAGCCGGCACGGCGGGGGCAGTCATATATCGGTATCCAGTTCCTCCATGGCCCGGCACGACGGGTGCCGGGCCACGGAGCGCAGAAGTGCGGCTAGAGAGCGTCGTGGACGGTATTAACCATGGTGTCCACGTTGTTCAGGCCGTATCCGACCAGGTACCAGCTGGCGGAATCCAGCATGGTGATGTTTTCGTTCTGTGCAGCCTTGGTGCTCTTGACCAGCTCGTTGTCGAGCACCGCGGAGGCGGCTTCACCGGAGGTGCCGACGGCTACGTCGCGGTCAATGACGAACAGGTGGTCCGGATTGGTATCCGCGATGTAGTTGAAGGAAACGGATTCGCCGTGCTTGCCCTCGCCCGTAACTTCGGCGGCCGGTGCCAGGCCCAGGACGTCGTGGATGATGCCGAAGCGCGAGCCTGCGCCGTAGGCGGTCATTTCCCCGCCGCTGGTCATGACGATCAGGCCGTTGCCGGCGCCGGCTGCCAGTTCCCTGGTGTCCTCGACCTTGCCCTCGAGGGCAGCCAGCTTCTCTTCCACCAGGTCTTCCTTCTCGAAGATCGTGCCGAGGGTCTGGGTGTTTTCCTTGAAGGAGTTCCAGGAATCGGCGTTGTCAACGCTCAGGTCGATGGTCGGGGCAATCTTGCTCAGTTCCTCATAGGAGTCGGCGACCCGGCCCGAAATGATGATCAGGTCCGGAGCGCCGGCGTTGATCGCTTCGAAGTCGGGTTCCTTCATGCTGCCGATCTTGGTGATCTCTTCGGCGCCGTACTGGGAGAGGCTCTCCGGGAAGTTGGCGGCGGGCACGCCGTCGACGTCAATGTCGAGGGCATCCATCGAATCGAGGGCAGCGAGGTCGAAGGTGTAGACCGTCTCCGGGTTCACCGGAACTTCGGTGCTTCCCTGGGCGTGCTCAACCGTCACGGTTGAGGCCTGTGCGGACTCGACGTCGGCATCTGCTGCTTCAGTGGAGCAGGCGCTGAGCGCGAGGAGGGACACAAGGGCGGTTCCGGCCAGCAGGCGGGACTTGGGGATCATGGGGGCTCCGGTGAGAGTCGATGTGCCTATCCGGGGATTAGGTCACAGAAATGTTTTCTAATGGTGCGCAAATGAAAACTATCCCGGTTAGGAGAGCCTAAGCAAATCCCCCTTCATTATCTGAGGCCCGGCAGGACGGGGGAGAGGGCAGGTAACGCGCTACGCGCTGGCACTCACCTTGACCGAGTGCTAACCGTTGCATAAAGTCTGAGTTAGCACTCCGAACGTGAGGGTGCTAACTCCCGAAGGGAAAGCGCGAACCGGCACCGCGACGACGGCCAGCGCCAGACCAACGGCCCCATTCCGTGAGAAACTACGCAAAGGAGAGCCCGAGTGTCGGTCTCTATTAAGCCCCTTGAGGATCGTATTGTTGTCCGCCCCCTCGAAGCCGAGCAGACCACTGCTTCCGGCCTCGTTATCCCGGACACTGCAAAGGAAAAGCCCCAGGAGGGTGAAGTAGTTGCAGTTGGACCCGGCCGCGTTGATGACAACGGCAACCGCGTCCCGGTTGACGTTGCAGAAGGCGACGTAGTCATTTACTCCAAGTACGGCGGAACCGAAGTCAAGCACGGCGGCCAGGAATACCTGGTGCTGTCCGCCCGCGACGTGCTGGCCGTCGTCGTAAAGTAGTTCCCCTGGAAAACCCCGGCCACGATTCTGGCCGGGGTTTTCTGATGTAGTGCAGATGTAGTTGTCGGAAAGGACACACACATGGCAAAGCAGTTGGAGTTCAATGACTCCGCCCGTCGCTCGCTCGAAGCCGGCGTCGATAAGCTCGCCAACACGGTCAAGGTGACCCTCGGCCCGCGCGGCCGCAACGTCGTCCTGGCCAAGACCTGGGGCGCTCCCACCATCACCAACGACGGCGTCACGATCGCCCGCGAAGTTGAGCTGGAAGACCCGTACGAGAACCTCGGCGCACAGCTGGCCAAGGAAGTAGCCACCAAGACCAACGATGTTGCCGGCGACGGTACCACCACGGCCACCGTGCTGGCACAGGCCCTGGTCAAGGAAGGCCTGCGCAACGTTGCCGCCGGTGCCGCCCCCGGGCAGCTCAAGCGCGGCATCGAGGTGTCCGTGGACGCCGTTGCCAAGCGCCTGCTGGAGAACGCCAAAGAAGTTGAAGGCAACCAGGTTGCCCACGTTGCGGCCATCTCCGCGCAGAGCACCGAGATCGGCGAGCTGCTGGCCCAGGCCTTCGACACCGTCGGCAAGGACGGCGTAATCACCATCGAGGAGTCCTCCTCGACGCAGACCGAACTGGCCATCACCGAGGGCATGCAGTTCGACAAGGGTTACCTCTCGCCGTACTTCGTTACCGATCCGGAGCGCCAGGAAGCCGTCCTCGAAGACGCCCTGATCCTGATCAACTCCGGCAAGATCTCCTCCGTGGCCGAGTTCCTGCCGTTGCTGGAAAAGGCACTGCAGACCTCCAAGCCGCTGTTCATCATCGCCGAAGACGTTGACGGGGAAGCCCTGTCCACCCTGGTCGTCAACAAGATCCGCGGCACCCTGAACGTTGTAGCCGTCAAGGCCCCGGGCTTCGGCGACCGCCGCAAGGCCATGATGCAGGACATCGCGACCCTCACCGGCGCCCAGGTGGTCAGCCCCGACCTCGGCCTGAAGCTGGACCAGGTCGGCCTTGAGGTACTGGGCTCCGCCCGGCGCATCACGGTTACCAAGGACAACACCACGATTGTCGACGGCACCGGCTCCGAAGCCGACGTCGCCGACCGCGTGGCACAGATCCGTGCCGAGATCGAGCGCACGGATTCCGACTGGGACCGCGAGAAGCTGCAGGAGCGCCTCGCCAAGCTCTCCGGCGGCATCGGCGTCATCCGCGTTGGTGCAGCCACCGAGGTGGAGCTGAAGGAAAAGAAGCACCGCATCGAAGATGCCGTTTCCTCCACCCGTGCCGCACTCGAAGAGGGCATCGTGGCAGGCGGCGGTTCCGCACTGGTCCACGCCGCCCGCGCACTGGATACCGATCCGGAGGTGACGAAGCTGCAGGGCGACGCCGCCACCGCCGTCGGACTGGTCCGCCGTGCACTGGCCCAGCCGCTGCGCTGGATCGCCGAGAATGCCGGTTCCGAGGGCATGGTCGTCGTTGCCAAGGTTGGTGAGCTTGAGGTCAACAACGGCTTCAACGCCGCCACCGGCGAGTACGAAGACCTGATTGCCGCCGGCATCATCGACCCGGTCAAGGTCACCCGTTCGGCTCTGCGCAACGCTGCCTCGATCGCTTCGCTGGTACTCACCACCGAAGCCCTCGTGGTGGAGAAGCCGGCCGAAGAGGACAACGACCACGGTCACCAGCACTAATCAGCCCTGATCCGCACCTTACGGTGCGGAAAGCGGCCCCGGCCCCGCCTCCGGAACCTGTTTCCGGGGGCGGGGCCTTTGCTTTGCCGTGGCATCCCTCACACGTGGTATTAGCTTCCGGACGGAATAGGGGCGGGCCCGCTTTCGTTTTACGATAGGTACAGGCTAAATCGGGCCTTTTCCTTCCTCTCATCCCCGAAAGAGGCGCAGCTTTGAGCCAGCAGTACCCAGAACACGATCCGTTCGGCTTCGTCGGCCTGACCTACGACGACGTCCTCCTGCTGCCCGGCCCGACGGATGTCATTCCCTCTGAAGCCGATACCAGCTCCCGGCTGTCCAAGCGCATCACCGTGCAGACTCCGCTGCTTTCGGCCGCCATGGACACCGTGACCGAATCGCGCATGGCCATCGCCATGGCCCGCCAGGGCGGCCTCGGCGTGATCCACCGGAACCTTTCCATTGCCGACCAGGCGGAGCACGTTGACCGGGTCAAGCGCAGCGAATCCGGCATGATCACCAACCCGGTGACGATTTCCCCCGACGCCACCCTGCAGGAACTCGACGACCTCTGTGCGCACTTCCGTGTTTCGGGCTTGCCAGTGGTGGATGCCGAAAACACCCTGCTGGGCATTGTCACCAACCGCGACACCCGTTTCATTCCGCGTGCCGACTACCCGAGCCGCAAGGTCGAAGAGGTCATGACCCGCATGCCGCTCATCACCGGCCGGGTGGGCATCAGTGCCGCGGAAACAATGGAACTGCTGGGAAAGAACCGCATCGAGAAGCTTCCCCTGGTCGACGACGCAGGCAAGCTCCAGGGCCTGATCACCGTCAAGGACTTCGACAAGGCCGAGCAGTACCCGCTGGCTACCAAGGATGACGAGGGCCGCCTCCGCGTCGGTGCTGCCATCGGCTTCTTCGGCGACGGCTACGAGCGCGCCATGTCCATGGTCGAGGCCGGCGTCGACATCCTCGTGGTGGACACCGCCAACGGCCACAGCGCAGGCGTGCTGGAAATGATCGCCCGCCTCAAGAAGGATCCGGCTGCCGCGCACGTCGACATCATCGGCGGCCAGGCTGCCACGCGCGAAGGTGCCCAGGCCCTGATCGACGCCGGTGCCGACGCCATCAAGGTGGGCGTTGGTCCGGGTTCCATCTGCACCACCCGCGTGGTTGCCGGTGTAGGCGTCCCGCAGATCACCGCCATCTACGAGGCTTCCAAGGCGGCCATCCCTGCCGGCGTTCCGCTGATTGCCGACGGCGGCCTGCAGTACTCGGGTGATATCGGCAAGGCGATCGTGGCCGGCGCCGACACCGTGATGCTCGGCGGCCTGCTCGCCGGTTCCGCCGAAAGCCCGGGCGACCTGGTCTTCGTCAACGGCAAGCAGTTCAAGTCCTACCGCGGCATGGGGTCCCTTGGCGCCATGCAGTCCCGGGGCAAGAACACCTCCTACTCCAAGGACCGGTACTTCCAGGCCGACGTCCCCAGCGACGAGAAGCTGATTCCGGAAGGCATCGAGGGCCAGGTGCCCTACCGGGGCCCGCTCTCCGCCGTCGCGCACCAGCTGGTCGGCGGCCTGCGCCAGACCATGTTCTACACGGGTGCACGCACCATTGAAGAGCTGAAGGCCAAGGGCAAGTTCGTCCGGATCACTCCGGCCGGGCTGAAGGAGTCGCACCCGCACGACATCATGATGACCGCCGAGGCGCCGAACTACGGCCGCCGCTAAGCCGTCCTGACTGCCGAAGGGCAGCCGCTGCGCACCATGCAGCGGCTGCCCTTCGGGCGTTAAGGACCCGGCCGCCGCCAAAACCCGGCCCCGGCGGCCCCAATACCGGGAGCTTTCGGGCCGGGGACGCGCACTGGGATAACCTAGGGAACGTGAGTAACGAGATAGAAATTGGCCGTGGCAAGCATGGGCGCAGAGCCTACTCCCTGGACGACGTAGCGATTGTGCCCTCGCGGCGCACCCGCGACCCCCAGGATGTTTCCATCAACTGGCAGATTGATGCCTATCAGTTCGAGATGCCGGTCATCGGCGCTCCGATGGACTCGGTGATGTCTCCGGCATCGGCCATTGCCCTCGGCCGGCTCGGCGGACTCGGTGTGCTGAACCTCGAGGGCCTGTGGACCCGGTACGAAAATCCGGAACCGCTGCTGGACGAAATCGCCGCCCTCAGCAGCGACAACTTCAACCCCGCAGCCACCCGACGGCTCCAGGAAATCTACAACGCTCCCATCCAGGCCGAACTGATCAGCTCCCGCCTGGCCGAGATGCGCGACGCCGGTGTGACCGTTGCCGGTTCGCTCACCCCGCAGCGCACCCAGGAGTTCTACAAGACCGTCCTGGCCGCCGGCGTCGACGTCTTCGTTATCCGCGGCACCACCGTTTCGGCCGAGCACGTGTCCAAGACCGTGGAGCCGCTGAACCTGAAGCAGTTCATCTACGAACTTGATGTTCCGGTGATCGTCGGCGGAGCCGCCGGTTACACCCCGGCCCTGCACCTGATGCGCACCGGCGCGGCCGGCGTCCTCGTCGGGTTCGGCGGCGGCGCGACCACCACCACACGGCGTGCGCTGGGCATCCACGCTCCCATGGCCACCGCCATCTCCGACATTGCCGAGGCCCGCCGGGATTACATGGACGAGTCCGGCGGACGGTACGTGCACGTGATTGCCGACGGCGGCATGGGCACCAGCGGCGACATCATCAAGGCCTTCGCCATGGGTGCGGACGCCGTGATGCTCGGCTCCGCGCTGGCGCGCGCCGAAGAGGCGCCGGGCCAGGGCTGGCACTGGGGACAGGAAGCGCACCACAGTGAGCTGCCGCGCGGCGACAGGGTCCGGCTGGACACCGTGGGACCGCTCAAGGAGGTCCTCTGGGGGCCGTCCCACCACACCAACGGCACCTCCAACCTCATGGGTGCGCTGCGCCGGGCAATGGCCACCACGGGCTACTCGGACCTGAAGGCGTTCCAGCGCATCGAAGTACTGGTATCGCCCTACCAGTACAGCCTGTAAATCCCGGCGGGCAGCCCCTAGAGTGGACGCAGCTACGGCAGGACCCTAGAGAGGAACCTGGACTATGACTGCGGACGCCCTGAGCCCCGAATACCGAATAGACGCCATGGACACGCTCCGGGCAACCACCCAGCCAGGCAACGAGCTGGATATCCTGATCGTCGGCGGCGGCGTAGTCGGCGCCGGCGCAGCCCTGGACGCGGTGACGCGGGGGCTGAAGGTAGGCATGGTGGAGGCCCGGGACTGGGCATCGGGAACCTCGTCGCGTTCCTCCAAGCTCATCCACGGCGGCCTGCGCTACCTGGAGATGCTCGATTTCGCGCTGGTCCAGGAGGCGTTGAAGGAGCGCGGCCTGCTGCTCCAGCGGATTGCTCCGCACCTGGTAAAGCCCGTGGCGTTCCTGTATCCGCTGACCAAGCGGTTCATCGAGCGGCCGTATGTCGGGGCCGGCATCTTCCTGTACGACACCTTGGGCATGACGTCGGGGAACTCCCGCGGGGTGCCGGTACAGAAGCACCTGAGCCGGCGCCAGACACTGCGCATGGCTCCGAGCCTGAAGGATGACGCCATGGTGGGCGCCATCCGTTATTACGACGGCCAGGTGGACGATGCCCGGTACGTTGCCAACATGGTCCGCACCGCCTCGCACTACGGGGCCGCCGTGGTGAACCGGCTCGCCGTCGTCAACTTCCTGCGCGAGGGCGAACGCGTGGTCGGGGCACGCGTCCGGGACCAGGAAACCGGCAGCGAGTTCGATATCGCCGCGAGCCAGGTGGTCAACGCGACGGGTGTCTGGACCGATGAAACCCAGGCCATGGTGACCGACCGCGGTCAGCTGAAGGTCCGCGCCTCCAAGGGTGTCCACCTAGTGGTTCCCAAGGACCGGATCCAGTCCACGGTCGGCATGATCCTGCGGACGGAAAAATCCGTGCTCTTCGTGATTCCGTGGGGACGCCACTGGATCATCGGCACCACCGACACGGACTGGCACCTGGACAAGGCCCATCCGGCGGCCACCTCGGCGGACATCGACTACATCCTCGAGCATGTGAACCTGGTGCTGAAGACACCGCTGACCCGCGAGGACGTCGAAGGGGTCTACGCCGGCCTGCGGCCGCTGCTCGCCGGGGAAAACGACTCCACCGCCAAGCTCTCGCGCGAACACGTGGTGGCCCATCCGGTGCCGGGGCTCGTGGTGGTCGCGGGCGGCAAATGGACCACGTACCGGGTCATGGCCAAGGATGCCGTCGATGAGGCAGCCCGGGCACTGGATGAAAAGGTCCCCGAAAGCTGCACGCAGACCATCCCCCTTCTGGGTGCCGTGGGCTATAAGGCGGCCTGGAACCGCCGGCACCGCACCGCCGAGGAATACGGGGTCCACGCGGTGCGGGTGGAGCATCTGCTGAACCGTTACGGCTCCATGGCCTATGACCTGCTGGAGCTCATCAAGGCGGACCCGGCCCTCGCGGAACCGCTGCCCGGCGCCGACGACTACCTGCGCGCGGAAGTGGTGTATGCCACCACGCACGAAGGGGCCCGGCACGTCGAGGATGTCCTGGCCCGGCGGACCCGTATTTCCATCGAGACCTTTGACCGCGGCGTGTCGGCCGCACCCGTGGCCGCCGAGTTGATGGCTCCGCTGCTGGGCTGGGACCTCGAACGGGTCCAAAGCGAAGTTGCCCACTACCTCGCGCGGGTCGAAGCGGAACGCCGCAGCCAGGAGCAGCCCGATGACAAGAGTGCCGACGCCGCCCGCCTGGAGGCCGAAGACATAGCTCCGCGCATCTGATGCGGCACCGCCAACCGATGGAAACGAAGACCGCTCCTTGAACAGCGACCTGTCACAGAACGCCGAACACCCCTTGGAACCACCGAACACAGAGCTCACCCTGAATGAGGCCGGTGCAGTGCTGACCGAACCCGGACTGGTGATCCTGGACATGGAGGCGGCCGACCGGTACGACGCCGCCGCGCAGCTGGC
Organism: Arthrobacter sp. zg-Y769; assembly: GCF_020907405.1. Classification (GTDB taxonomy): domain Bacteria; phylum Actinomycetota; class Actinomycetes; order Actinomycetales; family Micrococcaceae; genus Arthrobacter_B. The sequence goes on along the minus strand of NZ_JAJJOE010000003.1, from coordinate 270,664 downwards.
GGAGCGGCTGTACCGTGCCGGGCGGATCAGCAACCTGGAGGGGTTCCTCGAACAGGTCCGAGCCCGGGAGCACCAAATGGCGACCGGCCTGCCCGGCGGGATCGGCCTGCCGCACGCCCGCAGCGAGTATGTGCACGAAACCTCCATCGCGGTGGGCATCGCCCGCTACGGCCACAGCGTCGATTTCGGAGCAGCCGACGGACCGGCAACAGTGGTCCTGCTCATTGCCACTCCGGCGGCGTCCTTTTCCCATCACCTGGAAGTCCTCGCCACGATCGCCCGGTCACTGTTCAGGCCTTCCTTCCGCGAATCCCTGCGCCGGGCCAACGACGCAGAGGTCATTGCCGAGCTGATCAATTCCTCCCTGGTCTTTTTTGACCACTGAAGCGGCTGCAGACCGGCATTGGGTTTTCTACAGCGTGACGAAGTACCGTTAACGAGTGCTCAAAACTGCCCTGCAGCCGCGTTGGATCGCCGGCCTGCTTTTTGCCCTTGTCATCTCGACGGTCTTTGTGCTGTTGAGCCAATGGCAGTTTTCCAGTGCCGAATCGGAGGAGTCCGCCGAGCCCCGCGCCACCGAGGACGTCCGGCCGCTGACCGAGGCCTTTACCCCGGGTAAGCCGATGTATGAAACCGAAGCGGACCAGATGGTCTCCTTCACGGGATCCTTCGATCCGGAAAAGTCCGTCCTCGTGGAGGAGCGGCTCCAGGACGGCGACATGGGCTACTGGGCGGTGACCGCCTTCAACGTCGACGGCGCACCCTCGGGCGAATTCATCCCCGTGGTCCGCGGCTGGGTCTCCGACCCGGAAGACGTCACGGAGCCCCCGGCCGGTGAGGCCGCCGTCGTCGGGCGCCTGCTGCCTTCCGAGGCGCCGCTGCCCGCGACGCCCGAGGAAGGACGCGTTACCGCGCTCTCCACCGCCGAACTGATCAACCTCTGGGACGCACCCGCCTACTCGGCCTTCGTTGCGGCTTCAGATATCACCGTTGACGGCGCCGCGGTAGACGCAGGCGGCATGGAAACCGTGGAGGTGGGTGCCCAGCCCGAGGAAACCCCGGTCAACTGGCTCAACATCTTCTACGCGTTGGAGTGGATCGTTTTCGCCGGCTTCTCCGTCTTCCTGTGGTGGCGCCTGGTCGCCGACGAGCATAACCGCAGCCTCGAGGACGACGAATATGACGACGAGTACGACGACGAGTACACCGACGCAACCGAACCCGAAAACGATCATCCCAGCAGTGAGGTAACTAAGTGAGCGAATCCGCAAGCACCGCCAAGGCACCGAGGAAAAAGAAGCGCCGGTTCGGCGGTACCCACGCCCAGATTCGCTCGGCCCTGAAGTTCTACAAGGTCTTTTCCTACGTCACCGGCGTGCTGCTGCTCGCCCTCGTAGTGGAGATGATCGCCAAGTACGGCTTCGACACCGAGATCATCGTCGGCGGCGTCAACCTCTCCATCGGCGTGCTGATCCTGCACGGCTGGATGTACGTGGTGTACCTGCTGTCCGACTTCCGGCTGTGGCAGCTGATGCGCTGGCCGTTCTCCAAGTTCATCCTGATTGCGCTCGGCGGCGTTGTGCCGTTCCTCTCCTTTGTGGTTGAAGGGCGGATCCACAAGCAGGTCCTGGCGGAGCTCGAAGCGCATCCTGAAGCGGCCAAGCGCTACTAGGGGAGTCCGCAGCCGTCCGGGACGGACGCCGGCGGCTGCGGCGCGGTGTGCATGGCCGGGGGCGGGCCGACTATCCTTGGAACGTGACTAATCCCGCGACTGATCCCATTGAAGAGCGGCCCGTCCTTGTTGTGGACTACGGAGCGCAGTACGCCCAGTTGATTGCCCGCCGGGTGCGCGAAGCAGACGTCTACTCCGAGGTGGTTCCCCACACCTACAGCACCGAGCAGCTGCTCGCGAAGAACCCCGCCGCCATTATCCTCTCCGGCGGCCCCTCCAGCGTGTACGCCGAGGGCGCCCCCAAGGTCGATGCAGACCTGTTTGAGTCCGGTGTCCCGGTCTTCGGCATTTGCTACGGCTTCCAGGCCATGGCTGCGGCCATGGGCGGCAAGGTCGCCAAGACGGGGCTGCGGGAGTACGGCTCCACCGACGCACGCGTGATTGGCGGCGCCCGCTCCATCCTCGAAGGCACTCCGGACGAGCAGAACACCTGGATGAGCCACGGTGACAGCGTGCAGGAGGCTCCCGAGGGCTTCGACGTCCTCGCCAGCACCGCAGGCGCGCCCGTGGCGGCGTTCGCCAACGAGGCCAAGGGCCTTTACGGCGTGCAGTGGCACCCCGAGGTCAAGCACTCCGCACACGGCCAGGCCGTCCTGGAGAACTTCCTCTTCAAGGGCGCCAAGCTTGAACGCAGCTGGACCACGGGCAACATTGTCGAAGAGCAGGTTGCACGCATCCGCGCCCAGGTAGGCAGCGCCCGTGTGATCTGCGGCCTGTCCGGCGGCGTCGACTCCGCCGTGGCAGCCGCCCTGGTGCAGCGCGCGGTCGGGGACCAGCTGACCTGTGTCTTCGTTGACCACGGGCTGCTCCGCGAAGGCGAAGCCGAGCAGGTGGAACGCGACTTCGTGGCAGCCACCGGCGTAAACCTCTATGTCGCCAACGAGCAGGAACGCTTCCTGACCGCCCTGGCCGGCGTCTCCGATCCCGAGACCAAGCGCAAGATCATCGGCCGCGAATTCATCCGTGCCTTTGAAGAGGCCGAACGGGCCATCATGGCCAAGGCCGAAGCGGAGGGCGAGCCTATCCGCTTCCTGGTCCAGGGCACCCTGTACCCGGACGTCGTCGAGTCCGGCGGCGGTGAAGGCGCAGCCAACATCAAGAGCCACCACAACGTCGGCGGTCTGCCGGAGGACATGAAGTTCGAACTGGTCGAGCCCCTGCGGGCGCTCTTCAAGGACGAGGTCCGTGCAGTAGGCGCCGAGCTCGGCCTGCCCGCCGAAATCGTCGGCCGCCAGCCCTTCCCCGGTCCCGGACTGGGAATCCGGATTGTGGGCGAAGTCACGCACGAGCGGCTGGAACTGCTGCGCCGTGCGGACGCCATCGCCCGCGCCGAACTGACCAGCGCAGGCCTCGATGACGACGTGTGGCAGATGCCGGTAGTGCTCCTGGCCGACGTCCGCAGCGTCGGGGTCCAGGGTGACGGCCGGACCTACGGCCATCCCATCGTGCTGCGCCCGGTTTCGAGCGAAGACGCGATGACTGCTGACTGGTCCCGGCTTCCGTACGATCTGCTGGCCCGCATCTCCAACCGCATCACCAACGAAGTGGACGGAATCAACCGCGTGGTACTGGACGTAACCAGCAAGCCGCCGGGAACAATCGAGTGGGAATAGCCTAAAGGGGACCGAGGACGGCCGTTTCGGCCGTCCTCGTTTTCGTCCCCCGCGTTGCTATGTTCGGGAAACCCGCCCCGACGCGATAGTTTGGAAGGTATGCCAATTTGGTCGAGAACGCGCGGAAGTGCAGAAAAGAGGGCACTAGTGTCTGAGCAGAATACCGGGGAGAATCCCTCGGACTTCCTGCTGCCGTGGCTGGGACAATTGGGACAGCACGCCGGAACGGACACATTGCTCCATTTCACGCCGTCCGCCGCGAACAGCATCGACCTGACCCACGCGCATCCCTCCGGCCTGGCCCAGCTGCTGGCCGGCCGCCGTACCCGCCTGTCGACCCTGCTGCGCGATCCCGACCAGTACGGTGCCGCCATGAAGGCAGGGCGCCTGCTGCGCGCCAAGATCTACGAACTGGGCACCGACCGGGGCATCGACGTCGGCTACATGGCCGCCGGCACGGCGTCCTGGCGCTACGCCTCGGATGAGGCGCTGCGGCCGGAGTCCCTGACCGCACCCGTGCTGCTCACCCCGGTGGCGCTGACGGTCCACGCCTCGCAGGATGACTACGAACTGCAGCTGACCGAAAAGGCGGCACTGAACCCCGCCCTGGTCCGCCACCTGCAGCACGAGCAGGGCCTGGACCTCGACGTCGACGCCCTCACCCGCCTGGCCTACGGCACTGCCCGCTTTGATCCCCATCCGGTGCTCGAAAAGCTCCGGGCCGTCACCGGCAGCGTCCGCGGGATCAACATTGAACACCGCCTGCTGGTTTCCACCTTCGCCGACCTGTCCGACCTCGGCGAGGACCCGGCGCTGGATCCGGCCCACCCGATCCTTCGCGCCCTGATCGACGCCGCCCGTGACGGCTCCGCCGGTCCGGCGCTTCCGGAACCGCTGGATCTGCCGGCACTGGACGAGCGGGACCCCGCGGATGAACTCCTCATCCTCGACGCCGACCGGCAGCAGCAGGAAGTCCTGGACCTGGTCAACGCGGGCCAGTCGCTGGTAGTCTCCGCGCCGGCCGGTACGGGCCAGACCCAGACCGCGCTGAACGCCGTCGCGGCGCTGGCCAATGCCGGCAAGTCCGTCCTGGTGGTGGCCGAACGCCGAAGCACCCTGAACCAGTTCGTCTCCGAGCTGGACGCGATGCAGCTGGGCTCCCTGGTCCTGCAGGCCAACGCCGGGCTCACGCAGCAGCAGCTGAAGGACCAGCTGGTCCGCGCGATTGTCCGCAACGAAAAGTCGCAGGCCCCTGAGCTGCAGAGCCTGCACAAGGTCTTGCTCGAAAACCGCCACCAGCTCCGCGACCACGTGAAGTCGCTGCACAACGTCCGCCGCCGCTGGGGCTGCTCGCCCTACCAGGCCATGCAGTCGCTCGCCGAGCTGACCTCCATGAACCCGGCGCCGGCCACCACCGTCCGGCTCAAGCGGAGCGTCCTGGACAGCATTACCGACCGCACTGAACTTTCCGGCCGCCTGCGCCGGGCCGCCGAACTCGGCAGCTTCAGCCGGGCGGCAACCACCAGCCCGTGGTACGGCGCCAAGCTGCTCAACCGCAAGGAAACGGAAGAAGCGTATGCGCTGACCCAGACCCTTGCAGCGGACCTGCCTGCCCTGCGGGCCAAGGTCCAGGACGTGGCCGAACACTCCGAAATCCGTCTCGGCGAAACATTTGCCCAGTGGGGCGAACAGCTGGAACTGCTGGTTGCCGTGCGGGAAAGCCTGGACAAGTTCACCCCGGACATTTTCGACCGCCCGGTGACGGACCTGATCTCGGCGACGGCTTCTTCCTCCTGGCGGCGCGAGCGCGGCATCGACATGAGCTCCATGACCCGTTCCCGCCTGCGGCGCGTGGCCAAGGAGTATGTCCGGCCCGGCGTGCACATTTCGGACCTGCACGCTTCGCTGGCCGAAGTCCAGCAGCAGCGTGCCGTCTGGACCCGCTACGCCACCACCCAGCGGCACCCCTCGGTGCCCACCGGCCTGGCCGAGATCAACCGCTCCTACCTGCTGGTGAAGCGGCAGCTGGACACCCTGACCGGCATCCTCTCCGAGACACCGCTCCACCCGGACCTGGCCTCCCTGCAGCTCGATGAACTCGAGAAGCAGCTCAGCCAGCTGGCGGGAGACCGCGAAACCCTGGAAACACTGCCCGAACGGACCTTGCTGCTCGACGAGATGCGCGCCCAGGGCCTGGGTGAACTTCTGGATGACCTGAGTGCCCGTGAGGTGCAGCCCCGCCACGTGGGTTACGAGCTGGAACTGGCATGGTGGCAGTCCGCCCTGGAAGCCATGATCAGCGGTGACGACTACCTTGCCATGTCCGACGGCAACAGCCTGCGCCGGCTGGAGGCGGAGTACCGGCTGGCGGACAACGCGCACATTGCCTCGGGCGCCGCCCGCCTGCGCTGGAGCCTTGCTTCGCGCTGGCACTCGGGTGTCCAGGCCGCAAGGGGTGCTGCCGAGGACCTGCGCGAGCTGCTCAAGGACGGCGAGCTGTCCCTGGAGAGCCTGAGCCAGCAGTCCGAGGAACTCGTTTCGTCCCTGCTGCCGGTGTGGGCTGCCAGCCCCCTCGTGCTGCCGATGGTCCTGCCCGAACACCGCCGCTTCGACACCGTGGTACTGCTCGACGCCGAGTCCACCAGCCTGCAGTCCGCTGTTCCGGCACTGGCCCGCGCCTCGCAGGTGATTGCCTTCGGTGACAGCTGCCTGGGCGGACCGCGGCCGTTCACGATCGGTGTTGAACCCGCAGGTACGGCGCCCCAGCACGTCGAACTGGTCAGTGCCTTCGAAGCGCTGGAACGTGTCCTGCCCACTCGCTGCCTCTCCACGGTTTACCGCGGCACCGACAAGGCACTGCTGCGGCAGCTGAGCGACTCGTTCTACGGCGGCCGCCTCTCCATGGTTCCGAGCGCCGACGAAGTCACCACCGGACACCGCGCCCTCTCCGTGGAATACCTGCCCGACGGGACCGGCATGCCCAGTGCCGACCACGAAGGCGTGGAAAGTGTTGCAGCGGAGGTCAACCGCGTGGTTGACCTGGTCTTCGAACACATCCGGCGCCGTCCGCACCAGTCCCTCGGCGTCATCACCGCCAGCCCGCGCCACGCCGTGCGGGTAGCTGAAGCAATCCGTGTGCAGATGGCCAACTTCCCGTGGGCCGCCGATTTCTTCACGGCGAAGACCGAGTCCTTCCGGGTGGTTCCGGTGGACCGTGCCGTTGGCATGGTGCGGGACTGCGTGATCTTCTCCCTCGGCTTCGGACGTACCCCGCACGGGCGTGCCCTGCACAACTTCGGCCCGCTGTCAGCACCTGACGGCCGTAAGAAGTTCGTCACGGCCATGACCCGGGCACGGTACAAACAGCACGTGCTGACCTGCTTCCAGCCGGCAGACCTCGACCGGACGCGGCTGGGCTACGGTGCCCTGGACTTCTACGAGCTCATCAAGCGGGAGCTCGATCCGGAAACCGGCCGCGAGGAACTCCCCGCTGCCGGAGGCATCATGGACGAGGATCCGCTGGTGGCGGATCTGGTGGGCCGCCTGCGTGAGCGCGGGGCCAAGGTCTGGGACCACTACGACGGCACCATCGATATTGTCGCCGCGGCTCCCCATTCGGCGGGCCCGACGGGCACGCCGGCGCCGCTGGCCATCGAATCGGACGGCACCGAACGCTACCGCGCCATGTCCGTCCGGGAACGGAGCCGGCTCCGGCCGCAGCTGCTTGAACGCCGCGGCTGGCGCTACATGCCGCTGTGGACCATCGAGGTCTTCAGCGACCCGTCCGCCTGCGCGGATCTCGTGAGCCGATACCTCGAGCTGCCGGATCCCCCCGTCGGTCAGCAGCCCGTCCCACGCACTGCGGACTCCGCCGAGCCCGGCGCGGACAAAGCTGCCCGTCCTGCCCAGCAGGCGAAAGTGACCCCGCACGGAAGCAGCCGGATGCGCGAACGGAGGGCGGAATCCGTTCCGGACAGCGCCTCAGGAGAGTGAGTGATGACTGAGGAACCCGTCACCGGGAAGGCCGCGGCGGAGGAAGCCGCTGCGGCCGGCGCCCCGGAGCAGGGCACCCCGGCCGGCGCCCCGGAGCAGGGCACCCCGGCCGGCGCCCCGCGCGGCGGCCGCAGGCGCGGCAACCGCCGGGCGGTTTCATCCGGAGCGGGCGGGCAGGCGGGCCTTTTGCCCGTGACCGCCAAAGAGGACGATCCCCGCGCGTGGGGCGACAGCCCGGAGGACACCGATTCCTGGCTCCGGGAGCAGCGCCCGCCGCACTGGGGATAAACGCCGGCGGGAAGCACCCTACCCGTCTGTCAGGACGAGATAGATCCTGCCGGACCCGGAAGCAGCCGTCAGGCGGGCCGCGTTCTCCCGGTCCGCAGCCACGACCACCAGCCCGTCGCCGTCGCCGCTGCCGCTGCCCGGCCAGCCGCCCCCGGACTTCCCCCCGGACACCCACAGCACCGGTACCCTGGCGGCCAGGACAACGGCACCGCTGACGTCACCGGCCGCATGTCCCGCACCCGGGTTCTCCCACCCCGTTGCGGCAACAACGTTGACCAGTTGCCCGGGCCCCAGCAGGTCGAGAACGGAAGGATCCGCCGGGCGCAGGGGCACTGCCACGGAACCCGGCGGGGCGCCCGCCAGGAGTCCGGCGCCGGCCAGGGAAACATCCGTAACAGGGCTGCCCCGCAGCAGGGGAGTGGCGAGGCGTCGGCCGACCAGTGCCTCCGGCTGTTTATGGGCGCCGGGGGGGACGGCCTCAACCGGAACATCCACCGTTTCCAGTGTCCCCGCGGCCAGGACCGTCCCGGCGGGCAAATCACGGGCGGCCCGGACCATGACGGCGTGGTCCGAAGTTTCCGGTCCCAGCGCCTCAACCGCGGTACCCGCAGCAGCGCAGCAGGCCAGGGCTGCCAGCAGGCGCCGGTGGCGGACCATAAAGCGGCGGACTCTCGAGCCGGAGTACAGGGAGACCGGCGGCTGACCCGGATAGGCAGAGGTGCCGGCGGACTCGCTGGCGGACAAACGGTGAAAACGCATGCCGTCACGCTAGCCGTGGAAACCCCGTCGGCAGCGGTCAGCCGCCGGCACCTCCGGCAAACGGGAAGAGTCCCGGGCCGTATGGCCAATGTGGAGGCGAAGTGGGCGCGTGGCGCGTGGCCAACCCGGGCCGGCGAGGCCGGACCCGAGGCGCGCCCGGGCAATTACAGTACCCGGGAAGCAATCCCTGCGGCAGGATTTAGGACTGGGAGCCGCCGGCGGGTGCGGCAGCTGCAGGGGTTCCGCTGCCGGATGCTGCGGGCGCGGACGGTGCCGCACCGTCAGCCTTGGCCGGAGCTGCCGGAACCGTGGAGGCGGCGTCGCGTGAATCGGTGCGGTAGAAACCGGAACCCTTGAATACGACGCCGACGCTGTTGAACTTCTTACGCAGACGGCCGCCGCACTCGGGGCAGACCGTCAGGGAGTCTTCACTGAAGGACTGCTGGATATCGAACGAATGGGAGCAATCCTTGCAGGCGTAGGCATACGTTGGCACTCTGGTAATCCTCCTGGCATTCAAACCCTGGCACCCTCGGGCCCCGGCACATCAACTTTTGGCACTCTCAAGCCTTGAGTGCTAAGTATACAACGGCTACGACGGCACCTGCCGCCAGTCGGAAGGGGTCAGCACCGCGTCCACGGGTGCGTCCAGGGGAGTGGTTTCGAAGCTGCCCGCCGGAACGAATTCGTGCCCGTAAACCACCGCGACAGCCGGCGCCGGGTTGCCGTCCGCCCGCAGCGCGGCCAGGAACCGGTCATAGTAGCCGCCGCCTTTGCCAATCCGTCCGCCTGCGGAGTCAGCGGCCAGTGCGGGTACGAGCACGAGGTCGAGTCCGGGAAGATCGGCTGCCGCATAGCGCTCACCAACGGGTTCCAGCAGTGAATCGTGCAGCCCGGGCGCCAGTTCTGTTTCGGGGGTCCAGTAGCACCATGACAGGCGCCGTTCGGGTTCGCACACCGGCAGGACCACACGGTAACCGGAGCGGAACAGACCCTGGAGCAACGCACCCGTACCGGGTTCCGTGCCGACGGCGAGGTAACCGGCAACGGTTCCACCCCGGGGTACCAGTTCCGAAATGCCGCGCAGCCCGACGCCGGCCAGCCCCTGGGCGGCCCGGGATCTTTCAACGTCCGTCATTTCCCGGCGGAATTGCTGGAAATCCTTTCGGGCCTGGTCCTTTTTCAGCGTGTGCATACGCCCATTGTCCCCATAAGGCTGCATATTTGGTGCAATCAGAGACCTCTTAGGTACGCTTACGACTATGACGACGTCACGCCCCTCCATAACCAAAGCCGTAATTCCCGCCGCCGGTCTGGGTACACGCTTCCTCCCCGCCACCAAGGCCATGCCGAAGGAAATGCTTCCCGTGGTGGATAAGCCCGCCATTCAGTACGTGGTTGAAGAAGCCGTAAACGCAGGCATGCCGGACATTCTTATGATCACGGGGCGGAACAAGCGCTCCCTGGAGGATCACTTCGACCGTGTTCCCTTCATCGAGAAAACGCTGGAAGACAAGGGCGATCTCGACAAGCTCGCGTTGGTGCGGGCGGCATCGGAGCTCGGCGAAATCCACTACCTTCGCCAGGGCGATCCGAAGGGGCTTGGCCACGCCGTGCTGCGGGCAAAGCTGCATATCGGCGACGAGCCCTTCGCGGTCCTGCTTGGCGATGACCTGATTGACGCCCGCGATGAGCTGCTGGAAACGATGGTGGAAGTCCAGGCCAAGACGGGCGGATCCGTTATTGCCCTGATCGAGGTGGATCCGGAGCAGATCAGTGCCTACGGCTGTGCGGATATCTCCGTGGTCGAGGGCGAGGATTACGTCCGCGTCAACAAGCTCGTGGAGAAGCCCGACGTCGATGACGCGCCTTCGAACCTGGCCGTGATCGGCCGCTATGTCCTGCATCCCTCGGTCTTCGGTGTCCTCGAAGAAACCGGTCCGGGCAGGGGCGGCGAGATCCAGCTCACCGACGCGCTCCAGACGCTGGCGGCCGCCGAAGGCGAAGGCTCAGGGGTCTACGGCGTGATCTTCCGCGGCCGCCGCTATGACACCGGCGACAAGCTGAGCTACCTCAAGGCAGTGGTTTCCCTGGCCTCCGAACGCGAAGACCTCGGCCCGGCCCTGCGGGACTGGCTGAAGGATTTCACCAGCACCCTCGAAGACTAATTGCCCATGTCGGTTTCATGGCCGGTGACGCTGGAGAGCGACGACGTCATTCTCCGGCCGATCCGGCACCGGGACCGGCGGGAATGGACCGACGTCCGGTCCCGCAACGCCCGCTGGGTGGGTCCCTGGGAGGCCAGCAATCCGGTGCCCGGCGGCGAGCCTCCAACCTTCGGCGACATGGTGCGAAGCCTTAACCGCCAGGCACGCCAGGACTCCGCCCTGCCGTTCCTCATCACGGAGCGGCAGGATCCTGCACGGCCGCCGGCGATCGTGGGGCAGCTGACGGTTTCCACCATCGTCTGGGGATCAGCCCGGATGGCGACCCTCGGATACTGGGTGGACCAGGGGAGGGCAGGCCGGGGTATTGTGCCGACGGCTGTGGCGCTGGCAACGGACCATTGTTTCCAGGCCCTCGCCCTGCACCGGATGGAAATCAACATCAGGCCGGAGAACGGTCCGAGTCTCCGGGTAGTCGAAAAGCTGGGTTTCCGGGACGAGGGCATGCGGGAGCGTTACCTGCACATCGACGGCGAATGGGCCGACCATCGAAGCTTTGCACTCACCGCCGAGGAGGTGCCGGAGGGGCTGTTGAACCGATGGAAGTCCCGCCGGGAACGCTAGTTGACAATTTTCCCACGCGACACGCCGACACACCGAACGTAATGCGCCTGCCGGTGGCCCCGAGCTTCTACCGTCGTAAGTGTGGACTTCCCTCTAAACAGCTCATTGGTGCTGGCACTTGCCGTTGCACTATGGCTGGTGTGGGTGGGTCCGTATTTCCTTAGACGTCCAGCTACTTCCGCGGCGCAGACAGCAGCACAACCAGCAGCACAAACAGCAGCACAACCTGCCGCACGCAGTCTTGCCGCCAACACCATCCGCCCGCCCGCCTCACCCGACAAGGGGTCCCAGGGGATCATTATGAACAACATCAGCAATACGCCCAGCGGGGGCGGGTCAATGCAGGTCCATAGCCAGGGGCAGCCAGCCGTGCGTCCCGTGCAGCCGGCTCCTGCGTTCCATATCCGCACCGGCCGTACGGCCCTGGCCGCCACCGGCGTCCTTGCCATCCTGGCCGTGGTTGTCGGCACGGTTCTTGCGGCCTTCACCTCCGTGTCCTGGCTTCTCCCTGCCGCCGGCCTGGCGGCCATAGCCGCAGTGGTGGCGATGCTCCGCTCGCTCGCGGTGCGGGACCGCAGGCTCCGGGTGGAAAAGGCGTTCCGTGCAGCTATGGGACCGGAACCACGTTACGTTTCGGACCGGACCGCTGCAGCGCTGCCCGAAGAGGCTCCGGCCCCGGAAGCGCCGGACGCCGAGCCGCAGCCCGAAACGGTCCTGTTCGACCGCGAGTCAGCTGCCGTGCCGGACCAAAGCGTAGCCGTCGCCGGCGCGGTCCCGGCCCGGGCCCCCGTTGACGAGCTTCGCACCGAGGCCCTGAACGTGGCAGCAGCAGCCGTCCAGCCGCCGCCCCGGCCCAGCACCACCCCGTGGCAGCCCGTGGAACTGCCCAAGCCGGTGTACGTTGACGCGCCCAAGGCGGAGCGTCCGGCACCCGAGCCGATAGCCCTCGAAGCCCCGCGGTCCGTCGCCAACACGCCGCTGCGTCCCGCCGCCGCACCGGCTGTGCCCGCGCAGCAGGAGCGTCCGGAGACCGGCAAGATCAACCTCGACGACGTCCTGCAGCGCCGGCGGGCCTAGGCACCAGGCAAAGGCCGCGGACCCTGCCGTGCCGGCCGAGGACAGGATCCGCCACGGACGGGCAGTAGACGCCGTCTCGATTCTGGGCGGCCCCGCCATGCGGGGCCCCCTCCAGGACCTGCTGCGGTCCCGCGGGCTAAGCCTGGAGCACTGGGAACACCTGCGCACCCACCACCGGCCCGGGGGAGCCGTCTCGGCCCTTTACCGGGTCCGGTGCAGCCGGCGCCAAACCCGGTCTGCCCCTGCCGGAACAGCCCCCGAAGCTTCCCTGACCCTTCACCTCGGGGCAACCACTGTGGATGCCCCGTGGGACGCACCCGCAGCCCCTGCAGGGTTCGAAAGCGCCGCCGCAAGGATCGCCGGGCTGGACCTGCACCTCTGGTTCCACCCCCATGACCCCGTGCTTCAGTCCCTGCCCTGGGCCACCGATGCCGACGCCGTGGCGAGGGACGTATTCGGCGCAGCCGGGCCGGCCCGGCTGTCGCTTGCCGCCTACCGGCCCCTCCGCCGGGCAGTCGTCAGGGCACAGCATTCCGGCCAAGCGGCCTACCTGAAGCTCCTCCCTCCGGCGCAGATGCCCGCCCTGTACCGGCGGCACCGGCTGCTCGAGGGCAGCGGCGTACCGGCCCCGCAGCTGATGCCGGGCATTGGGGCCCCGGCACGCGACGCCGCGGTCCTGGGTGCATTGCCCGGCACCTCCCTCTTCCGGCTCCTGGTCGACGACGGTGCCGCCCCGGTGCGCCCCGAAGTCCTCCTGGAGCTGCTGGACGCACTGCCTGCCGGAGCGCTGGACCTGCCGCTGCGCCGGCCCTGGGCGGAGCGGACAGCGGATTATGCCGCGGCGGCCGCAGCGGCCGTTCCTGCAGAACGAAACGGCATCTTCGAACTTGCCCGGGGTATCCGGGACATAGCGGCCTCGGCACCGACAGGGCCGCTGGTGCCGGTCCACGGTGACTTCCACGAAGGCAACCTGCTGCTGAGCGGCGGAGCGGTCACCGGGCTGCTCGACGTGGACGGGCTGGGCCCCGGGCACCGGGTGGACGACCTGGCCTGCCTGCTGGGCCACCTGGCTGTCCTCGCCGCAGCCAATCCCTCCCGTCCGCAGCTGGCCCGGGCCTTCGCCGGCTACCGGCAGGTCTTCGAAGGCGCGGTGGATCCCTCCGCACTGAACGCACGTGCTGCCGGCGTCGTGCTGACCCTCGTGTCCGGTGCCCGCGCCGGGCGGGGTATGAGCCGGATCCAAAACGCCGGGATCCGGTTGGACGCGGCCCGGCAGCTGCTCCGCGCGGCCGGTCATTAGGCAGCTGCAGGGCAGCAGGCCGGGCGCTCAGGCCGGAGGCGGGACCAGTTTTTCCAGCAGCGGTTCGGTCCGGTACGGGATGTGCTCATGCAGGGCCAGGACCGTTTCCGTACGGATCACTCCCTTGATCCGAAGGACGGAACGCAGGGCCTGCTGCAGCTGCTGGGTATCCGTGGCCGTCATCCTGCACCACACATCGCCGCGGCCGGAGATCTCGTGCACCTCCAGGACCTGGGGGAGTGTGCGAAGTCCGGAGATGACGCCGTCGAGTTCGCGGTGGTTCACCTCGATGGTGACAAAGGCCTGCACGTCATAGCCGAGCTGTGTGAGGTCGACGTCGCGGCCGGACCGGCGGATGACCCCGGTCCGCAGCAGGTGCCGGACATGGGTCTGGGCGGTGTTGCGGGCAACACCCAGCCGCTCGCTCAGGTCACTGATCTGCGCCCTTGGATCCCGCACCAGTTCCAGCAGCAGCCGGCGGTCCAACGGGTCCAGATTGGCCATCTAGCGCATCTCCTGTCAGCTGCCTCGAAAAATATTGAGCGATTCGATCAATAGAACACTCTAATGTGTCTTCCCTGCTCCGCGACACTTCATCCTGTAGGAGCATTAGCTACAAATAGGATGGAAGTGCCCCGTGACAGTGCTCAGTGAGCTGCGCATGCAGCCCGCCGCCCGCACAAGGCGGAAGGAGTGGGACGCGGCCATCCGGCCCCGGCTGCTCCTGACGCTGGCCGTAATGAGTACGCTGCTGATCGGCGCGAACCTTGCGACCCCGCTGTACCCGCTGCTGGGTGCGTCCCTGGGCCTGTCCTACTTCGGCGTGACCCTGGCCTTTGCCTCCTATGTCCTGGTCCTGGTCGCGGGCCTGCTGCTGGTGGGGCACTGGTCCGACTACATCGGCCGCCGTGCGGCACTGGTGCTGGCCGGCGTCGTTTCCCTCGCCGGAGGACTGATTTTCGGCACCGCCACCGGGGTCGGCGCCCTGATGCTCGGGCGCGCCCTCCAAGGCGCCTCCGTGGCCCTGGCCACCGGAGCCAGCTCGGCGGCGCTGCGCGAACTGCTGCCGCATAAACCCGAATGGGCCACCCGCTTTACCCTGCTCGTATCGGCCGGCGGGGTGGCGGCCGGACCGGTGATCGGCGGACTTCTTTCCCTGCTGCCCGCGCCCACAATGACGCCTTTCCTCATCCACTCCGCGGTCCTCGCAGCGCTTTTGATCCCGCTCTGCATGCTGAAGGCCCGCCCGGCTATTTCCGTAGCCGAAGGGCCGCCGCTGGCCATGCTGCGTCCGCGCAAGCCCGCAGTCTCCCACCGCGCCCGCACGCAGTTCTGGATTGCCTCCAGCACCGGATTCCTCAGCTTCGCGGCCTTCGGGTTCTGCCTTTCCCTGGCGCCTACCTACTTTTCCTCGATCGCGGGCACCACCTGGCGCCCCGCCATCGGACTGCTTGCAGCGCTGGCACTGGGTGCATCGGCGGTCAGCCAGCTCACCGGCATCCGCGGCCGGTACACGGCTCCCGTCGGCCTGGCAGCCATGGGCACAGGCATCGCACTGATTCCCGTGGCCGGGGCCACCGGAAGCCTCGTGCTCCTGACTGTTGCCTGCCTGACGGCAGGGTTCGGCCAGGGCATGGCGTTCCGGGTGGTGTTCAACGAAGTTGCCGCGGCCGTTGAGGCTGCCGAGCATGCCCGGATCATCAGCACGGTCTACGTCATCACCTATCTCGGCAGCGCCATCCCGGTGCTGGGACTCGGAGCAGCGGGCGGTATCTGGGGCCTGGACGTTTCGGTGGCCTGGTTCTCGGGCCTGATCACGGCCGCCTGCCTGGTCCTGGCCGTCCTGAGCCTGCGGCGGAACAGGCGCCGCGTCTCCGCCGGCTAGGTTCGCCCCGCACCGGCGGGAAAGTAGGGTGGACGAATGCAAGCATTTCCTCCTCCCGCTGCCCGCGGCTCCGACCCGGGACCTGGCCGCCGCGACGCCGGGCCGGACACCATCGGCCTCGACATCGGCGGCACCAAGACGCACGGCATCCGCCTGCACCGCGGTATCCGGACAGCCGAAGCCATCGCCGGCAGCGCCAACGTGCAGAACGTCCCGGTGGAGGCGGCACGGGATTCCCTCGCAGAAGTTTTCGCCGCGCTGGGAACCGACGGCGTTGGCCGGGTGATAGCCGGCTCCGGGGGAGTGGACACGGACCGGGACGCGGCCGCCCTGCGTGCACTGATCGCCGAGCACGTCCCCGGCGCCGTCGTCGACGTTATCCATGACACCCGGCTGATCCTCGCGGCAGGCGAAGCTTCGGAGGGTATCGCGGTCATTGCCGGCACCGGTTCCGTGGCCTGGGGTATTGACGGCTCCGGGCGGCAGGCCCGCTCGGGCGGCTGGGGCTATCTGCTCGGTGACGAGGGCAGCGGCTACTGGGTGGGACGCGAAGCCGTCCGCCACACGCTCCGCCGCCGCAACCTTGACCTCGCACCGGATTCCCTGAGCCTGGCCCTGCTGCGGGAATGCGGCGTCGCGGACCCCGAATCGCTGATCGGCCTGTTCCACGGGCCCACCGACCGCCGCTACTGGGCGGGCAGGGCGGGGCTGGTTTTCGACGCAGCGCAGCAGGGGAACCCGGCGGCAGCGGCAATCGTGGAGGAGGCCGCGGGGCACCTGGCGGGATTGATCCTCGACGTCGCCGGCGTCCTGCAGCTCTCCGGGCCCGTGGTGATCGGCGGGGGACTGGGCATGCACCAGCCGCTGCTGCAGGATCTGCTGCGCAGCAGGCTGTCCGCGGCCGGACTGACCGATGTCCGCTTCCTCACCACCGACCCCGTTTTCGGGGTGGCCTATCTCCTGGCTGCCGGAAACAACGGTGCGGATTCAACGGGTGCCGGCAATGTCCGCTGACTTCGACGTCCGGGTCGGGGCCTATGCGGTGATTGTCCGTGAGGGGCAGCTGCTCCTGGCGCACTGGAACCAGCACGGCAACTCCCGCTGGACACTCCCGGGAGGGGGACTGGAACGGGGCGAGGACGCCCCCGCCGCCGCGGTCCGGGAAGTGCAGGAGGAAACCGGCTACGAAGCCCGGCTCGAGGAGCTGCTGGGCGTGGACAGCATCTTCATCCCCGCGGAAAAACGCATGCGCGGCGAACCCCGGATGCTGCACGCCCTGCGGATCATCTACCGGGCCACGCTCATCAGCGGCTCGCTGCACCATGAACAAGGCGGAAGCACGGACGAGGCCGCCTGGGTACCGCTGGACGAGGTTCCGGCCCTGGCCCGGACCGAGCTGGTGGACGCGGGGCTGCGCCTGCTGGCCTCCGGCCGCCGGATACCCTGAGGCGCAGCCCGGTCCTGTCCCTCTTCGTTCCGTTCCAGAACAAATCCCGCACCGCTATGACGCTGGACTACCGCCGCACCTGTGAAATACCGTGATGCTTCACGGCAGGTCGCGAGCTGCCCGGCACTCCGGCACCCCCACGGAAGGCATGCACCGATGACTCCGCCGCCAGAACCCGCTGATAGTTCCGTTTCCGCCGAGCCGCCCGCCGAGCCGCCCCCCGAGCCGCCCGCCGAGCCGCCCGCCGGCACCGCAGCCGGCCAGCCGATGATCCGGTTCCGGTCAGTGACCAAGACCTACGGCGACGCCGCGCCGGCGGTCCGGAACCTGGACCTGGACATCGGGCGGGGTTCCATTACGGTTTTCGTTGGCCCGTCCGGCTGCGGCAAAACCACCTCGCTGCGCATGATCAACCGCATGGTGGAGCCGACGTCGGGCACCATCGAAGTTGACGGCCGGGACATCTCCACCGTCAAGGCCGCGCAGCTGCGGCGTTCCATGGGCTACGTGATGCAGTCCTCCGGGCTGCTGCCGCACCGGACGGTCTTGGACAACGTGGCCACGGTTCCGCGCCTCAACGGCACCCCGCGGCGCGATGCCCGCCGCCGGGCCGCGGAACTGCTCGACGTCGTCGGACTGGCCTCCGCCCTGGGGGACCGGTACCCCGCCCAGCTCTCCGGCGGCCAGCAGCAGCGCGTGGGTGTTGCCCGTGCCCTCGCCGCGGACCCGCCGGTGCTGCTGATGGATGAACCCTTCAGCGCCGTGGACCCGGTGGTGCGGGCCGAGCTGCAGGACGAACTCCTGCGGCTGCAGCAGGAACTCTCCAAGACCATCGTCTTCGTTACCCACGACATAGATGAAGCGACCATCCTGGGGGATAAGGTGGCGGTCTTCGCCACCGGCGGCAGGCTCGCCCAGTACGCCGCGCCCGAGGAGATCCTCCGGGCGCCGGTGGATGACTTCGTGGCGGGGTTCGTGGGGCGGGACCGCGGCTTCCGGCACCTGTCCTTCCAGGACGGCAACGCAGTTCCCCTGCATCCGGTGCAGCTCATCACCGCTGACCGGCTGCCGGACAGGACCGCAACGGCGGACAGCGGATGGGCACTATGCGTGGATTCCGACGGCGCACCGCTTGGCTGGGTGCCGCCGGGACGCCGGGACGCGGTCACCGGCACCGCGGACCTGGTGCCGGGAGGCTCCCTCTATCCGGCGGGTACGAGCCTGCGCCGGGCGCTGGACGCTGCCCTGTCCTCACCGTCCGGGCTGGGCGTTGCCGTGGACGCGGCAGGGCGGGTGGCCGGCGTCGTACGGCCGGCGGAAATCCTGGCCCTGATCGAGGCCGCACGCCTGCAGCGGACCGGGAGCTGACATGGAATGGTTCCTGGCCCACACCGATGACGTCTTTCGGCTCAGCGGGCTGCACCTCTACCAGTCACTGCTGCCCCTGGTCATCGGCGTGCTGATTGCCCTTCCCCTGGCCCAGCTGGTGCGCGGCCGGCGGAAAATCCGGGGCTTTGTCCTGTCCGCAGGTTCACTGCTGTACACGATTCCGTCGCTGGCCCTGTTCGTCACCCTGCCGGCTCTTCTGGGAACCCGCATCCTGGACCTCGCCAACATCATCGTGGCGCTGACCATCTATGCCGTGGCCCTGATGCTGCGGGTGGGCATCGACGCGTTCGACTCCGTCGACGACGGCGTGCGCCAGGCCGCGGTGGCCATGGGCTACCGGCCGCTGCGCCGGTTCCTGACGGTGGACCTCCCGCTGTCCGTTCCGGTGCTCATTGCCGGCCTGCGCGTGGTCTCGGTCAGCAACATCTCCATGGTCAGCGTCGGGGCCCTGATCGGCGTCGAAAACCTGGGGTTCTTCTTCAGCGACGGCCTGCGCCGCTTCTTCCTGACCGAGATAGTGGTGGGAATCATCGCCACCCTTGTCCTGGCCTTCCTGATGGACCTGCTGCTGGTGCTGATGCAGCGGTTCCTCACGCCCTGGACCCGGGCCGGTGCTCCCGGCAGGGGCGCACGGCGCCGCTCCGGCGGCAGCGGCGGCACGGACGGTGAAGGCCGGCCACGGCCCGCCCGCCCGGCGCCGGTGGCGGCTGCGCCCGACGTCGCCTTGAAGGGGGCATAGGCATGGTGGGCATCCCCCGAACCGACTACACCAGCACCAACGCCCTCGGCCAGGGCGGAGAATGGCTGATGGATCCGGCCAACTGGACCGGCCCGGCCGGCATCCCGGTACGGACCCTGGAACACCTGCAGTACACCGGGCTGGCCCTGCTGATCGCCGCGCTCATCGCCGTTCCGCTGGGACTACTCATCGGACACACCGGCCGCGGGCAGGTTGCGGTGGTGGCGGTTTCCGGGCTGCTGCGGGCGCTGCCCACCCTGGGCATGCTTACCCTGTTCGTCCTGCTGGCCGGGCTGGGCCTGATGCCGCCCATCTGGTCGCTGGTCCTCCTGGCCGTCCCGCCGCTGCTGGCCGGCACCTACGCGGGAGTCGCGTCGGTGGACCGGACCGTCGTCGATGCTGCCCGCAGCCTGGGGATGACGGAAGCGCAGGTACTGTTCCGGGTGGAGGTCCCCAACGGCATGCGGGTTCTCCTGGGCGGACTGCGCGGTGCCACCCTTCAGGTAGTGGCGACGGCGGCAGTGGTGGCTACGATCAATCTGGGCGGCCTGGGCCGCTACCTGATCGACGGCCTGGCGGTGGGGGACTACGGACGGGTCTTTGGCGGGGCGGTCATCATTGCCCTGCTGGCGCTCGCCGTGGACGCCGTGATTGCGTTGGGATCGCGCTTTCTGATCCCGTCAGGACTCGGCCGCCTCGACGCGGCCGGTAAATCGACCGGCGGCGGAGTATCCGCCGTCGGCGCACAAGGAGGAAAACAATGATGCAGCACCCGCGCCCCAATGCACGGCGGAAGGCCCTGGCGGTCCTGGCCGGCGGTATGGCCCTGGCCCTGGCCGGCTGCAGCGGAGGAGGGGACCCGCTGGAGAATGAAAACACGCCGGAAGCTTCCGGCAGCAGCACCGGGCAGGCACTGGTGGTGGGATCCGCCGACTTCCCGGAGAGCAGCACCATCGCCGAGATTTATGCCGGCGCCCTCAATGCGGCGGGCATCGATGCCGAGACCCGTCTCGGCATCGGCTCCCGCGAGGTCTACGTGCCCGCACTCGAGGACGGCTCCATTGACCTGATTCCCGAGTACACCGGAGCGTTGCTGGTTCATGTGGACCCGGAAACGGATCTGGTGGACGCCGGCGAGATCGTGGAGTCCCTCAGCGAGAAACTGCCGGAGAACCTGGTGGTCCTTGAGCCCTCCGACGCCGAAGACAAGGATGCCATGGTGGTCACTGCCGCCACGGCGGAGAAGTACCAGCTCGAGAGCATTGAGGACCTGGCAGAGGTGTGCGGCGAACTGACCCTCGGTGCACCGGCCGAGTTCGCTGAGCGGACCCAGGGCCTGGCCGGCCTGAAGGAAAAGTACGGCTGCGAATTCAAGGAATTCACTGCCATCGGTGACAGCGGCGGCCCACTGACCGTTGACGCCCTGCTGAACGACGACGTCCAGGTGGCGGACATCTACACCACCACCCCCGCCATCGAGGAAAACGGACTGGTCGTCCTGGAAGACCCGAAGCAGAACTGGCCGGCCCAGCAGGTCATCCCGCTGATCGCCGACGACCGCGTGAGTGACGAGGCCCGGGAGGTGCTGGACGAGGTTTCCGCCCAGCTGACCACCGAGGACCTCATTGCCCTGAACCAGGCCGTCAGCGGTGACCAGAAGCTCGACCCGGCAGACGCTGCCCAGGACTGGCTGGAGGAAAAGGGGCTGGCCTGAGCTGCACCTTTCCCGGCTGACGGCGGCGTCCTCTACAGCGAAACATACGCTGTGGGGACGCCGCCCTGTGGCATCCTAAGGAAATGGCAGAATTCAAGCAGTCGCATAAACTCCACAACGTCCTGTATGACATCCGTGGACCGTTGCTCGAACACGCGCAGCGGATGGAAGCAGCAGGTCACCGGATCCTCAAGCTGAACATCGGCAATCCCGCGCCGTTCGGATTTGAAGCGCCCGAGGCCATCCTGGTGGACATGATGCGGCACCTGCCCAAGGCGCAGGGCTACAGCGATTCGCGCGGCATTTTCTCCGCCCGCACCGCCGTGGTGCAGTACTACCAGGGCCGCGGCATCAACAACATCGACGTCGACGACGTGTACCTGGGCAACGGCGTCAGCGAACTGATCACCCTGTCCCTGCAGGCGCTGCTGAACAACGGCGACGAAATCCTCGTCCCCGCCCCGGACTACCCGCTGTGGACCGCCTCGGTTTCCCTGGCCGGCGGCACGGCGGTGCACTACATGTGCGACGAATCCGAGCACTGGTGGCCGGACGTGGACGATCTCGCTTCGAAGATCACCGACCGTACCAAGGGCATTGTCCTGATCAACCCGAACAACCCCACCGGTGCCGTCTACCCGGAGCACGTGGTGAAGTCGATCGTGGATCTGGCCCGCAAGCACGGCCTGATCATTTTCTCGGACGAAATTTACGAAAAGATCCTTTACGACGACGCCGTGCACGTCAACGCCGCAACGGTCACCGGCGACGACGTCCTCTGCCTGACGTTCAGCGGCCTGTCCAAGGCGTACCGGATAGCCGGCTACCGCAGCGGCTGGATGGCCATCTCCGGTCCGAAACAGGATGCGGCGGACTACATCGAAGGCATCAACCTGCTGGCGAACATGCGCCTGTGCGCGAATGTTCCCGCCCAGCACGCCATCCAGACCGCCCTCGGCGGGTACCAGAGCATCAATGACCTGATCCTGCCCGGCGGACGGCTGCGTGCCCAGCGCGACAAGGCACACCAGATGCTCAACGACATTCCCGGTGTCAGCTGCGAGCTGGCCCAGGGCGCCCTGTATCTGTTCCCGCGCCTGGACCCTGAGGTCTATCCGATCAAGGACGACGAACAGTTTGCCCTGGACCTGCTGAAGCAGCAGAAGATCCTGGTGTCAGTGGGTACGGCCTTCAACTGGGTGCGCCCGGACCACTTCCGGATGGTGACGCTGCCCAATGTGGAGGACATCGAAGACGCCATGACCCGGCTGGGCGAGTTCCTGAGCAGCTACAAGCCGTAGGGGGCAGGGCAGGGGACAGCCCGCCGCCCCTTAGCGCAGCGAACCGCCCCTGGCCTCGCAGGCTCGGTCAGGGACCCTGGTTCGCTGCTTCCCCGCTCGTTCCTCGCTCGGCGATGCGGGGCTCACGGGCTGTCCCAGCCCCGCCTTACTCGCCGGTTGCCTGGCCGCGCGCCGCGTCCAGGCGCTGGCGGGCGCCTTCGAGCCAGGATTCGCAGCGGTTGGCCAGGTGCTCGCCGCGCTCCCACAGGGCCAGGGATTCCTCGAGGCTGGCGCCGCCGGTTTCGAGCCGGCACACTACGGTCAGGAGTTCGTCGCGGGCCTGCTCGTAGCTCATGGCCTCGATGTCTGCGGGTACTGCTGGTGTTTCACTCATGGCTTGTCCTTTTCGGTCTTCGGTGATGTTTTCGATGATCAGAGCAGCGGGGTGCAGGCTAGCGGGTGCCTTCGGTGGCCGTGAGCTCACCGACGGCCACGCGGATCCGCAGCTGTGCGGCGGAAGGGACCGTACCGGCGTCGCGCACCACGGAGCCGTCCTGCAACTGGACCACTGCGTATCCGCGGTCCAGGGTGTTCTGCGGGGAAAGCGCGCGGACCTGGGCACGCAGGTGCCCTATCCGGTCCGCGTCGCGCCGAACTTCGGCGCTGACGGCGGACATCGCCCGGGAGCGGAGGCGGGAGATCTCTTCCCCGCGCCGTTCTACCATGGACAGCGGTGCGGCCAGGGCGGGACGGGAGCGGATGTGGTCCAGCCGGTCCGTTTCCCGGCCCAGCACGGTGGTGAGGATCCGACGCAGCTGCGCGCGGGACTGGCGGATCCGTGCCAGCTCCTCGCCGACGTCAGGTACCACCCGCTTGGCGGCATCGGTGGGTGTCGAGGCACGCAGGTCGGCGACGTCATCGAGCAGGGGCCGGTCGGCCTCGTGGCCGATGGCGCTGACCACCGGCGTGGATGCGGCCGACACCGCCCGGACCAGGTCCTCATGGCTGAACGCCAGCAGGTCCTCCAGCGAGCCGCCGCCGCGGGCAATGATGATGACATCCACTTCGGGCATGGCGTCGAGTTCCGCCAGGGCGCGGCTCACCTCAGCCACGGCGTTGACGCCCTGCACGGCCACCTCCCTGACCTCGAACTCGACGGCGGGCCAGCGCAGCGCGGCGTTGCGCATCACGTCCTTCATGGCATCGGAGTTCCGGCCGGTGATCAGCCCGATCCTCCCCGGCAGCAGCGGCAGCGGCAGCTTGCGGTCCTCCCGGAAGAGGCCTTCGGCGGCCAGGGCATGCCGCAGCCGTTCAATCCGGGCCAGCAGGTCTCCCAGCCCCACCGGCCGGATGTCGCGGGTCTGCATGGACAGGCGGCCCGTCTTGACCCAGAAATCGGGCTTCACCAGGGCCACCACCCGCGCGCCGCGTTCCAGCGGCAGCTCCAGCCGGTTCATGACCGTGCTCCACGCCGTCAGCGAGAGCGAGACCTCCGCGTCGACGTCCCGCAGGGTGATGTACGAGGCATTGGCGCGGCGGTTCAACTCGATCACCTGGCCCTCCACCCAGGTGGCCGGGGCGCGGTCGATGTAGCTCTTGAGGTTCTTCGAGAGCAGCGCCAGCGGCCAGGGGTTCTCCGGGGTCGTCTGCGCGGCAGTCGCGGGCAGGGTGGTCTGCTCCGGGGTATTCTCGGGACTCAACGGTCCGCTGTCGTCTTGCATGTTGATGCTCCCGCAGTGGATTGGAACTGGCTCTCGGGCCGGTGGAGGAACCGGCCCAGGCTTAATGTCTATCAGGTGCTTCCCCCGGTCCGGTTCCGCCGGCCGCCCTCAGGGCCTGCCGGACCCCACGGACAAGGAATTTTCTCTATGCGCACATTCGTCTCAGCCGTTCTCGGCCTGCTCGCCGTCCTGCTTGCCGTGGCGGCTTTCTGCGGAGCGTGGCTGAACACGAACGTGGTCTCGGAAAGCGGCTTCGTTTCCCTGGGCGAACCACTGGCACAAGATGAGGGCTTCCAGCGCGAACTCGCGTCTTCCCTGTCCGCGGAGGCCGCCGGGTCCGTGGACGTGCCCGCACCGTTGGCCGGACTGGTGGAGCCGCTGATCACCTCCGCCGTGGAGCAGGTCCAGACGCTGCCGGAGTATCCCGAGGCGTGGAATGAAACCCTGCGCCGCTCGCATGCACTCACCTTCGGGGATGCCGCCGGCGGGACCGCGGCGGCACTGACCCTCGACGTCGCGCCGCTGGTGGGGCTGGTCACCGGGAGTGTGGGAGGCGAACTGGGCGTGACCGTGCCGGCAGCGGAGCAGGTGCCCGTGGAAATCGGCGGAGCCGGCCACGCGGAGCTGATCCGAAACGCCGAGCGGGCGGGCGAGGCCTGGCCCATGCTGGCGCTCGCGGCCGCCGTCGCCGGTCTCCTTGCACTGCTCGCCGCACGACGCCGGACCACCGCGTTCGCGCTAATGGGTCTGGGGGCGGCGCTCGCCGGGGGAGTGCTGTGGCTGGCGGCCGGGATGGTGCCGGGACAGGTATCCGCACAGCAGTTCGGCAGTCCGGTGGCATCTGCGTTCGCCGAGGCCTTTGCCGGCCAGGCGGCAGCCAGCCTGCGTACCTGGACCATCGGCCTGATGCTGGCCGGGGCCGCCGCGTTCGTGGCCGGGATGCTGGCGCGGGTCCTGGCGGGTTCCCGGCGGTAGGTCTGCTGTGAGCGTACCCACGGCCCGCGGGGACGGGATCGCAGGCCCCAGCCGATAGCATAGGTGCATGACCAGCACAGTTATCTCCGTGCCTATGCCCACCGTGCCCCGGCGGCGCCGCACCCCCGAGGAAGTGGCAGCTGCCGCTCCCGTTTTCGGTCCGCGGCGCGTGATGCTTGCGGCACCGCGCGGCTACTGCGCCGGAGTGGACCGCGCGGTTATCGCCGTCGAAAAGGCGCTGGAAGCCTACGGGCCGCCCGTTTACGTCCGGAAGCAGATTGTCCACAACCTGCACGTGGTCACCACCCTGGAGGAAAAGGGTGCCATCTTCGTGGACGAGACCGATGAGGTCCCCGAGGGAGCCCGGCTGATTTTCTCCGCGCACGGCGTTTCACCCGCCGTCGTCCAGTCCGCCAAGGACCGGAACCTGCAGACCATTGATGCCACCTGCCCGCTGGTCACCAAGGTGCACCGCGAAGCCGTCCGGTTTGCGCGCGACGACTTCGACATCCTGCTGATCGGCCACGAAGGCCACGAAGAGGTCGAGGGTACCTACGGCGAAGCGCCGGAGCACATGCAGATTGTCAACGGCCCCGAAGACGTGGACAAGGTCACCGTCCGCGACCCGGACAAGGTCATCTGGCTCTCCCAGACCACGCTGAGCGTCGATGAAGCCATGCACACCGTCAATCTGCTGCGCGAACGCTTCCCGTCCCTGCAGGATCCGCCCAGCGACGACATTTGCTACGCCACCTCCAACCGGCAGGCAGCCATCAAGAAGATTGCCCCGGAAGCAGACCTGGTGCTGGTGGTCGGGTCGGCGAACTCCTCCAACTCCGTCCGGCTGGTCGAGGTGGCGCTGGAGTACGGTGCCAAGGCCTCCTACCGCGTGGACTTCGCCAACGAGGTGGACGAAAGCTGGTTCGAAGGCGTGGCCACGGTGGGTGTCACCTCCGGCGCCTCCGTGCCGGAAAACCTGGTCCAGGACGTGCTGCACCTCTTGTCCCAGTACGGCTACGGCGACGTCGAAGAGGTAGTGACTGCCGAAGAGGACATCATCTTCTCCCTGCCCAAGGAAATCCGCGCCACGCTGAAGGCCATGGGGGACTCCTCCTACGGCCTGGGCGGACGCCGCCGCGCCGACGAAGCTTAGCCCGGCTGGGGCGGAGCCGTCGACAGATAGCGGTGACCGGACGGCGTAGTGATTTCCACGGTGTGCCGCTCCCACACCCGCGAGTGGACGTCCTGCCGGTGGTGATCCCTGCGGTCCGGAGAAGCTTCGGCTTGGTGCATGCCCGCAGCGAGTTCATTGTTTTTGCCTTGCGGGCCCGGGACCTTTCCAGCAGGCCCGATGGCCTGCGCACTCCAGCCCGGGGCTTCCTTCGCGTGGTTGCAGGCTTCACAGAGGCCCTGGATGTTCGCTGCATTGGTCGTTCCTCCGTTTCGGTGCGGCCGGATATGGTCTTGATGCCTGACCGGTGCGCTGCACCACGGCGTTCGACAGGTCTGGTCCCTGGCCGTGATGAACCGTGCCAGGGAAGCCGGTACGAAGCGCGCCCTGGAGTCCATCGCGATTAGTTGCCCGGACGACGGGGCCGTGTAGAGCCGCCGCAGCCAGATGCCGGCTGCCGCTGGAGAGCCGCCGGGTCCGGTGGATCCGGCAGGGCCGGCGGAACCACTAGCAACGCCGGCGCCGTCGGTGAACCCGTCAGGGCCGGTGGAACGACTGGCAGGGCCGGTGCCGTTGGTTGAATCGGCAGCGGAATCCGCCGGCGTCGATCCGCCTGGATCTTCGAGCCCTGCTCCGTTTCGCACCACGGCCCGCGCCCAGCCGGAGGGGACAACGCCGTAGCCGCTGAGATAGGCGGGTTCAGCAGATCCCGCCAGGAGCGTCCGGTCGGTCATGACCAGTTGCACTTCGACGGGAACGTTCCCGGCGTGGGCCTGCCCGGTGATGCGTTCGACCATGGTGTCTGCCATGATCTGTCCCCGGCCGCGCGAATCGCCCCGGGACCGCAGCGAATCCGCTTCCCGGCTCAGGGCCGCGAAGACCGCTACGCCCTGCGCCACCGGCAGGAGGCCGGTGAGATACGTCATGGTGTCCGGGGCCGGGCGGCAGGAGACATAACGGTCCGCCTGGGCCTTGGCCGCACGGCGGACCAGCGCTTCCTGGTCAATGCGGTAGGTAAGTCTGCGGATCTCACCGAGCAGGCGGCCGTCACCGAGTCCTTCCAGCTTTTCAGGGTCGCCGGCGATTTCCTGATCCACGAGCCGCCGGTTTTCCATGGACAGGCATGCGGTCTCGCGTACGAGAAGGGTCGCGCGCCATTCACTGATGCGCCCCTCCGACAAGGCACGGAGCGTGTCGGGCATTTCATGGGTCAGGGCCTTGGCGAAACCCAGAATCCGGCCGCCGCGTGCCGGGGATTCACGTCTGGCCAGCGCCACCTGTGCCGCCGCACCCTTGCCCTGCTGTTCTGCCGGGATTCCTGCCCGCGCATGTGCAGCACGGGTCGACGCATCAAACGCGGCAGCAGCACGGGCCTGCGCCGCACTCGCGGCAGCCTTCAGCTCCTCGAGACAGCGCAACCGGTCAATAAGCACGGCATCTGAGTCTGCCGCGATACCCGCCAGAGCTTCCGCGGACGAAAGTTCCCGGAGCCAGGACGTGATTGCGGTGACGGACCCGGTTGCGGCGACCAACGCCGTCGGCGCCGGTTGAGAAGCGGAAACGGAAGCAGCAGCAGCTGCCCCGGCCGCAGGTATTTTCCTGCCGGCGGAGGCGGGACTTACGCTCTGCGCCCCTTGTAATGATTCGAACATGTGTTCGAGAATATGGGCTGCCCTTAGCACCGGCACCGGGGATATTGGCACCTGGGGAAAGGTGCTGGCCTGCATTAGACGGCAGCATCCCTGTGGAGGGACCGTGCGTGTGCGGGCCGAATTTCCGTCGCTGCTAGAGGTGCAGCCTGCGCCCGGTATCATTTACTAACGTGGCTCTTACTATTGGCATCGTCGGCCTGCCCAACGTCGGCAAATCAACCCTGTTCAATGCGCTGACCCGCAACAACGTGCTGGCGGCGAACTATCCGTTCGCCACCATCGAACCGAACGTCGGCGTCGTGTCCCTTCCCGACCCGCGGCTGGCCAAGCTGGCCGAAATCCACGGTTCGGCGCGCATCCTGCCCGCAACCGTGTCCTTCGTGGACATCGCCGGGATCGTCAAGGGCGCTTCGGAGGGTGAGGGTCTGGGTAACCAGTTCCTCGCCAACATCCGCGAAGCCGAAGCCATTGCCCAGGTCATCCGCGTGTTCGATGACCCCGACGTCATCCACGTGGACGGCAAGGTGGACCCGCGTTCGGACATGGAAACCATCAACACCGAGCTGATCCTGGCTGACCTGCAGACGCTGGAAAAGGCGATCCCGCGGGTGGAGAAGGAAGTCAAGATCAAGAAGCGCGACGCCGCGCAGCTGGCCGCCATGGAGGCCGCCCGCACCGTCCTCGAACGCGGCGACACGATCTTCTCCTCCGTCGCCAGCGACAAGCTGGACATGGAACACCTGCGCGAACTGAGCCTGCTCACCGCCAAGCCGTTCATCTACGTGTTCAACGTCGACGACGCCGTGCTGGGCAACCCGGACCGCCAGGCCGAACTGCGCGAACTGGTGGCACCGGCAGACGCGATCTTCCTCGACGCCAAGCTCGAAGCCGACCTGGTGGAGCTGGACGAAGAAGAAGCCCGCGAGATGCTGGAAATGAACGGCCAGGAAGAATCCGGCCTGGACCAGCTGGCCCGCGTCGGCTTCCACACCCTCGGCCTGCAGACCTACCTGACTGCCGGCCCCAAGGAAACCCGCGCCTGGACCATCCGCAAGGGAGACACCGCGCCCCAGGCCGCCGGCGTCATCCACTCCGACTTCCAGCGCGGCTTCATCAAGGCCGAAGTTGTGTCCTTCGACGATCTGGTCGACGCCGGCTCCATGGCCGAGGCCAAGTCCCGCGGCAAGGTCCGCATCGAAGGCAAGGACTACGTCATGGTCGACGGCGACGTGGTTGAGTTTAGGTTTAATGTATAGATTCTTCGTCTGATTCAATAGAAATGCCGCCCTCACCGGAAACATTGAGGGCGGCATTTCTTGTTTACGGATCGAGGGTTGTATCGTCACCAGCCTTCGCGGATCTCGTGCGGTACCGCCCACGAGCCTTTGAAGAGGAATAGCCAACACGGGTCACGACTTAGTTCGCCTCCGGAGGCCCCGATCCCAGCGGACATTTCCGATCGGGGCCTGTAGCTTTGAGCGAACCATTTACTGAAGGCAGGTCGAATGCGATGCTTGGCACCAACGGCTGTTCTCCGTCCGGCCGACAAATCAAGGAGTCACTATGTGGGGAATGGGGCTTAGACGGCGGGCTGTTTGGCCAAAGGAAATGACCATCCGGATTGATGACCACGCGCAGAACCTGAAGATGCTTCTCTTTATCCGACAGGCATGGATGATCGCCCAGGACATCGAAATTCCGGAACTCAGCCCTGTGCCTGCGACGGGTGCATCGAAGATCCCGGCGTCAGCAAGCCGTGAGGTATGGGATGAACGCTGGAAGCAGCAATGGGACCGCAGCTGGGACTGGTTCAACGTAAGCACAGTTCAAAACGAACCGATCTCACAGGAAGAGATGCAAAAACTCTCGAGCCCTGGACAGGAACTCCACCCGATTGTGCCACCGTTCTGGCCCGTCGAATACGGCGAGGATGGGGTAGATCTGGTGGCCTTCAATACGTGGGATAAACAGACAACGCCGAACTTTCCTTCCCGGTCCGAACAAGATAGCCTTCCGGCGCTGGTTAAGGCATGGCAAGACGGGCTCACGACGATCATCGTACTGCCCTATTTGGGGTACTTTGCGCAGCGTCTCAACGGCAGTCATCTTGTCATCTCAGCTGAAACCAGGAACGACCCGAAACTCTACACTGAGGCACTCCAAACCAGTCGCTGATACCAAGAAGCGCCCAGGTGGCAAAGGACGGCGGCGCCGCTGGCAGGGTCCGGTGCCGCGCGCCGGCGGCAGGACCTCCGGCGCGGGAGCGGGGTTCCGTCAGCGGCCCATGCTGCCGCCGCCGGAGACATTCCTCAGATCAACCGGGACGTAACGCTCGGCTTCCCCTACCTCGAAGGTAATCTGACTGCGAATGTAAGAGGTTGATTGGCTACGGAACGTGGTGGAGTTTAGATTTAATGTCTAGATTCTTCGCCTAAAGCATTGAAAAAGCCGCCCTCACGGAAACGCCGAGGGCGGCTTTTCTTGTACCCGAATCGATAGCTATATAGCCATATGACCCTTTGGAACAGAACCGGAGCAGTGCAGTCTATTGCTGAGTCGTCCGCGTCTGGCTTGGGGAGCCGGGTCATCGAGGATGGCTGGCGCCCCAACCAGGGAATTGGTCCGGCGATGAGTGAGTCGAGGACGACATTTCAGAGGAGGCAACGTGCCGAAAGAGGTCCCGGGGTATGAGCCCGCCGTCCGGCGGCCTCCCGATTGGTGACAGTGCGATGAAGCAGAAAGAGGTAATGCACGAACTGTCCCTCGGGTGACTCTATGCTGGGGTGGAGGACTGCCAGCTTGCCAGGGTGGGCCAACAGCATCATTGTTTACGGCCCATACAGGAGAGATCAGTGGCGGGATACAATCTTCAGCCCAACGAGTCGTTTGTGCATAGGTATGAGGGGGTGCTCCACGGTGGATTCTTAGCGGTTTACACTGACGAGTTGATCCTCACCAGTCAGAACCTTGTGCTCATCAAGAAGGGCGCTTTCGGCAACAAAAAGGGATTTAAGGTCTTCCCACTTCGCGAGATCAAGATTTTCCAAGGTCAAGCTCAGGCGCTTCTCGGCAAGCGGAACGGCTCACCAGCCCTGGACGTGTATTTCCACAATGGCACGGAACACTTCGGCTTCCCGAACAAGAAAGAAGCCACCTTCTGGTCTAAGAAGATCAACGAGGTTATTACTGGCGCCCCGGCTGCCTCGCTCAACTCTTCAGGAGCGGAGAAGGTTGCAGGGGCCGTGAAAGACACGGTGGACGCCTTCAAAGATACCTTTGGATTCAAGTCCAAGGGTGAGATCGCCGCCGCTGCCGCAGCGGTGCCTGTCGCGAGTGATTGCGGTTCCTGCGGCGCCCCAGTCTCAGGCGTCCGGGGGCAAGCCATCGTCTGTGGCTACTGCGACACTCCTATCCGACTCTGACCGAGGCGACACTGCAATGGGCATCATTCAAGCATTTACAGGCGCACTAACTGGCACCTTTGCTGACCAGTGGAAGGACATCATCACAGCTGGCCACTTCGACGAGGGTACGGCAATAGTTCCGGGCGTCCTTAAGCAGACAAACAATGGTCGAGGCACGAATTACAAGGGGTCAATGGGGGTCATCTCCAACGGTTCCAAAATATTCGTGCCCGAAAATACTGCCGCCGTCATTTTCAGTCAGGCCGGCATCGAGGCCATTATTACTCAGAGTGGGGGCTATGAGTACCAGAACGGCCAGAGCAGCGTCTTTAACGGCGAAGGTGTCATGGAGTCGTTTGTTGAGCAGATAGCCGGCCGCGTTGGCTTTGGCGGACAGGCCTCAGACCAGAAGCATATTGCCTTCGTTAACCTCCGGGAGATTCGAGGTATCAAGTTCGGCACTCGAGGACCGCTCGTTTATAACGACCTGTTCTATGGCACGGATTTGGAGATCAGGGCATTCGGTACCTTCTCACTGCGGATCGTCAACGTGGAAACGTTCATCAGGAGCTTCGTGCCTGCCAACGTTTTCCACTACAGCTTCAACACCCAGGAGGCCCGTCAGCAGCTCGTCTCCGAGTTCATCCAGTCCTTCACGGTAGCGCTGAACTCGCTGTCATCGATGTTCCGCATTTCACAGCTACCCTCTCAGGCTCACACGATCGCCGCCCAGATCTCGGCTGGCAGCATTGGTGCGCGGAGCTGGGCTGAGCGCTTCGGCATCGAAGTGGTCAATGTGGGCATCGAGAACATCGAATTCACTCCCGAAGCGCGGACCCTGGTCAAGCAGTACTCCACAAACGTGATGAACCTCAAGGCCTACGAAAATGTCTCACAGCAGTCCTCGAACATTTCTGCACAGCAGACAATCGCTCAGGGTGTGCTGGCACACGGACTCGGTGATGGCGGCGGGACGATCTTTGGCATGAGTCTCGCACATGGCATGAACACTCAGACAGGGGCGCAGGCAGGTCAGACAACCATGCTGTCCTTCGATGAGCAGATCGAGGCTGTGAAGAAGATGAAAGAACTGATGGACGCAGGGCTTCTCTCGGAGGGGGAGTTCGCAGCGAAAAAGCGGGAGATCATGGGGCTGTAGCCCGACTCGTCCAACGACTGCGTTTCCGCTTAGGCAGAGGCGCGGATGTCAGCGATTTGAGACGCCGACGATGGTTCCTGCAGCAGACCCCGATATTTCTGTCGCACGGCGTCAAGCGCCGGCAGCCAGGATCACGCGAGCGGCACGTTCTCGTTCTCGAGCATTGCCAGTGCTGCCCGCAGCAGTCTGTCGGAATTGGTGAGCTAGGCGTCCTGTAGCGCGACTACCTGCGCGGGGGAGAGGTCTGGGAACGTGCTGTGATCGGGCCGTGAGGCTAGCCTCGATTATGTCTCTGAAACTCCTGGTTGTGAGGTTATTCGGCTACGGAATGTGGTGGAGTTTAGGTTTAATGTCTAGATTTCTCTTCTGAATCAATAGAAATGCCGCCCTCCGCGAAAACGTAAGAGGGCGGCATTTCTATATCGGGGGCAAGCTTTGATAAGTGTCTATTCCGGCAGGCGCCAGTCGGTTACCTCCGACTGCTTGCCGACGATGCTTACACCACCAATCAGGATTTCTCGCCCGCAGGCGCCCGAAATACCTAGTCTAAACAAGGACGCGGCGCTGCGGGCATCTACCCTGCGAACTCAAAGGCGACGGTGACCTCGGGATCGACGCCTGCGATGATCCCGGAGTAGAACACTTTGGCCTGCTCTTTCAATTCTGCTTCGTTTTGGCTGATGTACTTCTGCTTGTTCTCGTCGCTGAGAATGTTGTTGATCATGCGGGTTTGAACGGCTGGCGGTGCCAGCCAGCTAAGCGCGTTTTTGTCCTCGACGGCGTCCTCGAACACGGGCTCGTCAAAGCCGATGCCGATGAATTCAGGGATAGTCACGAGAAACGACTCTGGGCCGGTGGGTTCGATCTTCACCTGTGACCCATCGATGCCTAATTTTGCGTCGAACTTGTACTGGATCAGCGTCGTTGTCTCGCTCGCGGGTATGGCCACGCCGAGTATCTCGCGATTGCTTTCGGCTCTCGCGACACCCTCGATGTAAAGGCTCAGCAGGGCGACCTCTTGGATGCGCGTGACGGACTGAACCACCTGGGAATCGCGTTCGCTCGAACTGCTGGTGAACAGCGAATTGAAAGTGAGTCCACCGAACGCTAAAGCGGCGCCCATTCCCGCGAGAACCAAGAAGGTGATCAGCAGGAGCGGCCAAAGCAGAACCCGTGCTTTGAAAAAGTTCATTACGATTAAGTCTCCAGTTTCGTTCGACGTCGAAACGCCTTCGGAATTCCGCGGTGTTGAATGGTCACAACAGATCGCCGCGTCAAGTCACCTCGAACCATATACGCAATTGGGAGTTGGCCGATTATGGCGCGCCTTCCGACCTAGATATGCGGCTGCCAGCCGATGCGGACGTGTCGGGCGCCCTGAAGCCGGAGGTGGGCGGTTCCCTTGCCTCGGGGTCGACTGGCAGCTTCCAGAGGGTATTCGGCTACGGAATGTGGTTGAGTTTAGATTCAATGTCTAGATTCTTCGCCTGAAGCATTGAGAAAGCCGCCCTCACGGAAACGTCGAGGGCGGCTTTTCTTGTACCCGAATCGATAGTTTTTCGAGAAGTAAATATCCTAGTGGGGTTCCTGGTCCAGAAGTGCTTTGGACGGTCGTAAACGGAAGGAATCTCCGGTCGACAGATGGTTCATTTCTTACGGTGGATCCGGTGTTGGCGGTCCGGTGGGCGTGGCGCTGATTGGTGCCGCATCCGTTGGTTCCGGCCGTTATCAGCGGTGGGCTCAACGGCTCCGGTGGACCCATCGTTCGGCACCATGAGTTATCAAATTAGTATCAAGGGGGAACAGGTTTAATTGGGTAAAGGAGAGGAGGATGAATTGAACCCACAAGCCGAGGGCAACGTCTCAGCGGATCCGCCGAAGAAGCAGTCACGGTCTTTGAAGAGTAATTTGGCCTTTTGGGGAATTTTGCCCACCTTTGGGGTGCTCGTCCTAGCGCTAACGGTTGGACCGTGGGTTATCAACTCCTATGACGACGACCACCGGGTTCGAATGGAATGCACTGTCACAGATGCTGAGGGAGGCACCTACAGTGGTGCCGGTCGTAATGTCGGATCAAGGACGGAGCTAATCATCAGGACGTCTGACTGCGGGACATTGTCCTTGATTCATGAATTTGACCAGGCGGCCAACGAGGTGATGGCCGCTGAGCTGGCGCAGGGAGGTAGGTTCGAGTTCGAACTGGGCCAGGCGACGCGCACCTTGATGGGTTTCTTTGACGTCATCGGTATGACACCCGTGGTTTCGTCATACGAAAAAGTCGACTGACTCAGCTGAAGTCTAGGTGTTCTGCCTCCCAGAGACTGGTGGGCAGACGACCCAGCGCACCCGTCCGTTTTGATTCACAGGGCTGCCCGTATAAGCAACGCCCAGGGCCTTCTGGCCGGGGCGTTGCTTATACGGGCAGCCGAACTAGCTGTTGGCGGGCCTTGCCGTTACCGGCCGCGTTTGGGGCATGTGTTAAAGATCAAGAAACGCCCCCATTCAGTGTTGCCTGAAATCTCGGACCTGAGCTTCGCGTTTTTGGTGTTCCTACGGGGACCGAGTCTGCTCTTCGAGGAGACCGAGCGGACGATGAGCAACGATCCGCTGAGAGGGGATCAGGCGGGGACGTAGGCAGGGTCGGCGGGTCTGGTCGGCCTTCGGCGGGACTCATCAAGAGGTTGCCTGGCTACGGACCGTGGTGGAGTTTAGGTTCAACGTCCAGCTCTCAACGGATTGCTCGAGGAAGGCCCGGGATGCTCAGCGCATTCCGGGCCTTTCTGTCTTCGCCCTCGATCGGGACAACATTGATAGGCAGTGCCTAGATCCGCGCGTGAGCTCGCTGCTCGCGGTTACCACGTCCTCGCCGGCGTCAGACGGGACGAGGACGCTGACGCGATCCGCGCTGAGCGCATCGAACCGGTGATGCTGGACATCACCATTGGCAAACACGTCGAGGCGCTCGCCGCCCGAGTCGCCCTTGATCCTCAGGCGCGACTGCTGCGAGCGGTGATCAACAACGCCGGGATCGAGATCAACGCTCCCATCGAGGTCCTCCCGCTCGACACATGGCGGGAGCAGTTCGAGGTCAACCTCTTCGGACACATACGGGTCATCCAGGCGTTGCTGCCCGCTTCGCAGGGCATCCAAGTCGTGATCGTCCAGTCCGGCGGAGTGAAGACCCCGATGGCGGCCAAGAGCGGGCCGCTCTCCCTCAAACTCGCACTGGGTATGAACAGGGAGCATACCCGCCTCTACGGGGCCTTGATCTCTTCAACCGTGAGCTTCCTGTCCTCGTTCCTGCAGCGGGCGATGACGGCAGACCAGGCCGCGAAAAAGATCACGAAGATCGCCACCACCAAGCGTCCTCGAACCAGATACGGCCTCGGCACGGATGCTGCCTTCACCCTGCCAATGGCGCGGCTCCTGCCTGCCCGCCTCATGGATCGAGTCGTCCCCCGATAGCTCAGTAAACCCGCAGGAGCAACACTCGTGCACTCGACCCGCATTCTGTCACCCGGCACCGCACTGCAACGCGCTCGAAGCCTGGGCGACCTGAGACGAGACAGCCGCCCGCTGGGGCCGGAAGCCGGAGGTTAGGGCAAGCCGACGTGCACTTTGGAATTGCCGAGAGGGACATAGGGGATTGGTACTTCACCGCGGTCCGCGGCACTAAATAAACGACGGCATGTAGAAGCGCGTCACCGATGCCCGGATTTCGGTCAACGACCGTACCAGAGCCGAGCACCATCCGAAGCCACTTTCAACTGAAAGCACGGGCAAGAAAGTGGCATGTTTCAGGTACCGCAGGCGCGCCCGGATACGGGCGAACGCGGCATTTCTACGAGAAGCGGGGATTCCTTCCCCTGGAGGAGACGGACCTCTGGGGAGAAGCTACGCCGTGCCTGATCATGGTGAAGCCGATAGCCCGGCGCGCCGTCGAACTCCCCGCAAACGGCCCCGCTAGATTGGCCCGATGACTCCGGAAGAACACCGCTTCAATGCCCTTGTCCTCATGTTTGCCAACCTCCAGCGACTCATGGTGTTCCATAACGCCCTCGCGCTGAGCGAAGGAAGGGAGCTGGATCCGGA
This sequence comes from Arthrobacter sp. zg-Y769, assembly GCF_020907405.1. Classification (GTDB taxonomy): domain Bacteria; phylum Actinomycetota; class Actinomycetes; order Actinomycetales; family Micrococcaceae; genus Arthrobacter_B. The sequence continues at coordinate 234,485 of NZ_JAJJOE010000003.1, read as the reverse complement.
CCTACGCGAAGAGCTCACTACGCGCCTCGACCTGGTGGGGGAGACCAGCCAGCGGGCGAGCGAAACCAAAGCAGTCAGCGAGGCCGACGTCGACGCCGTGACCCCGGTCGCCGGGTACCTCGCACGCGAGGTCCGCTCCTATTTCGCAACCGAGATGGAGAACGACCTGGGCAAGCAGGCTGCATTCGGTGCCGCAGCGGTCTACGCCGCCTCATACCTTGACGACGGCACCATTCAGATGGGCCGCGTCTTCGGGCATTCGGACTGGGTTGACCGCACTATGCAGAACAAGCCCGTCCTTATCAGCCTGCGCAACCAGGCAAACGCCGCCGTCGCTTCCGCAGCCAAGGGAGAGTTTTCCCCGGAGGTCCGCGGGTACATTAACCACCACGTCAGCGTCTCGCATGGCAACCGCCAAGGCGCCATGGACCAGCTGGACGGACTGCTGGCGATGCTGGACGGACGGGACGCGCGCCAGTATCAATAAGGTGCCGATCGGGTTATGCGTGCGGACAGCGCCGATTCTCAACGTTGAACGGCGAATATGACATGTCATTGCATGTAATACAGCCGCCGTATGCCAAATCGTTACCGGACGGTACTAACCGGCCTTTGCCCACGTCATCCCGCCCTTTTGCGCAACGTAAGCCACGGCACGGTCTGCACGCCGGGACCACATGCCGGACATAGTTACCTGACGGCAACAAAGTGGGCTTATGCTTTTGGCTTTGTGAGTCGGTTCACCATTTGGCAGAGCCGCAACACCGGCGTTATCAACGCCGGAACCGAACAGAACTAGGAGGCGGAATGCGCGTCACACGCACTTCCAAAATGCTGAGCGTAGCGGCACTTGCCGCACTTACGCTGAGCGCCTGCGGTGGAGGATCCGACGAATCGGCCGAAGGCTCGGGTGAAGGCGAAGCTAACAAGACCGCCATCATCACCGCTAACGGCACCGAACCGCAGAACCCGCTGATGCCGGTCAACACCAACGAAGTTGGCGGCGGACGCATCATGGACCTGCTCTTCGAAGGCCTGGTCAGCTACGACGCTGACGGCAACACGGTCAACGAACTCGCCGAGTCCATCGAAACCGAAGATTCCCAGACCTACACCATCAAGGTGAAGGCGGACCAGAAGTTCACCAACGGCGAGGCCATCACGGCCAAGTCCTTCGTTGACGCCTGGAACTTCGGTGCAGCCGCCAAGAACGCCCAGCTCAACTCGTACTTCTTCGAGAGCATCGAAGGCTACGACGAAGTCAGCGCCGAAGGCGCCACGGCTGAGACGATGAGCGGCCTGACCGTGGTGGATGACAGCACGTTCACCGTCAAGCTCAGCCAGCCGGAGTCCGACTTCCCGCAGCGGCTCGGCTACACGGCCTACTTCCCGCTGCCCGCCGAGGCCCTTGCGGACCCCGCCGCGTTCGGTGAGAACCCCATCGGCAACGGCCCGTACAAGCTCGACGGCGACGACGCCTGGCAGCACGAGGTCCAGATCGACCTCGTCGCCAACCCGGACTACACCGGAACCCGTGTACCGCAGAACGGCGGAGTGACCTTCAAGTTCTACTCCTCCTTCGACGCAGCCTATGCAGACCTGCAGTCCAACGAGCTGGACATCCTCGACACCATTCCCAATATGGCGCTGAAGACGTTCAAGACCGATCTGGGCGAGGGCCGGTACGACGAGAAGGCCTACGCCGGTAACCAGACCATCACCATCCCCGGCTACCTTCCGGAGTTCTCCGGCGAAGCGGGCCAGCTCCGCCGCCAGGCCATCTCCATGGCCATCAACCGGGACGAAATCACCGAGGTTGTCTTCTCGGGATCCCGCGAACCGGCCACCGAATTCACCGCTCCGGTAATCGACGGCTACAACGACAGCATCCCCGGCAACGAGGTGCTCGAATTCAACCCCGAAAAGGCCAAGGAACTCTGGGACGAAGCCGAGAAGCTTTCACCGTGGCCCGCCGACCAGACCTTCACGATCGGCTACAACGCCGACGCGAACCACAAGGAATGGATTGACGCCGTCGCAAACGGCCTCAAGAACAACCTTGGTATCGAGGCCGAAGGCAAGCCCTACGCAACGTTCAAGGAACTGCGCGCGGACGCCACTGCCAAGACCCTGACCGGTGCCATCCGCACCGGCTGGCAGGCGGATTACCCGTCGCTCGCCAACTTCCTGGGTCCGAACTACGGCACCGGCGGCGGCTCCAACGACGGCGGCTACTCGAGCGAAGAGTTCGACACGCTCCTGGACGACGGCCTCGGAGCTTCCACGCCGGAAGAGGGCGCTGAAACCCTCAACAAGGCGCAGGAAGTCCTGCTTAAGGACCTCCCGAACATCCCGCTGTGGTACCAGGTGGCACAGTCCGGCTGGAGTGAAAACGTGGACAACGTTGAAACCGGCTGGAACGGCGTCCCGGTGTACTACAACATCACGGCCAAGTAGCAGTATCTAGACCGACCACTCCGGGGCCCGGCCAGAAGGCCGGGCCCCGGCTTGTTCGGGTTCTATACCAAGAACAGGCATACAAAAAAATGCGAGACTTCAATCCCCCACAGCTGGCAGGAGGCCACCCCTAATGGCCGGCTACGTCATTCGACGCTTCCTCCAAATGATCCCCGTTTTCTTCGGGGCCACCTTCCTCGTTTACTTCCTCGTGTTCTCGCTGCCGGGAGACCCCATCGCCGCGCTCTTCGGCGATAAGCCGGTTAACGAGGCAGTCGCCGCACAGCTGCGCAGCCAGTACAACCTGGATCAGCCCTTCATCATCCAGTACCTGCTGTACCTGCAGAACCTGGTCACCTTTGACCTGGGTGTCGACTTCTCCGGCCGCGAGGTTTCGGCCGTGCTGGCTCAGGCCTTTCCGGTGACCATCCGCCTCGCCCTGCTTGCCCTGCTCTTCGAAGCGGTCTTCGGTATTGCCTTCGGCCTCATGGCCGGGCTGAAGAAGGGCAGGATCTTCGACAGCACTGTCCTGGTTGTCTCCCTGATCGTGATCGCGATCCCGGTGTTCGTGCTCGGCTTCCTGCTGCAGTTCCTGGTGGGCGTCAAGCTCCAATGGACCAGTCCCACCGTCGGCGGCGACGCCGGCTGGTCGGACCTGATACTGCCGGCAGTGGTCCTGGGCCTGGCGTCCTTTGCCTACGTCCTGCGCCTGACGCGTACCTCGGTCATCGAGAACATGAACGCCGATTACGTCCGCACCGCCACCGCCAAGGGGCTTTCCCGTCCGCGCGTGGTCACCGTGCACATCCTGCGCAACTCGCTGATTCCCGTGGTGACCTTCCTCGGGGCGGACCTGGGTGCCCTGATGGGCGGCGCCATCGTCACCGAAGGCATCTTTAACGTCCCCGGAGTGGGACAGCGACTTTACCAGTCAGTCATCAGGGGAGAGGGGCCGACGATCGTGTCGATCGTGAGTGTCCTCGTCTTCGTTTACGTCATCGCCAACCTCCTGGTAGACCTCCTGTACGCCTGGCTTGATCCGAGGATCCGTTATGCATAAAGACACCACACACATCGAGCACTACGTCGCCCCGCTGGAGGAAACCCCTCTGGCGGCGACCGACAGCGTTAAGGAAGATGTCCAGCCGCTGAGCCTCTGGGGGGAGGCCTGGCGCAACCTGCGCCGGCAGCCGCTGTTCATCATTTCCGCATTGCTTATCCTGCTGATCCTCACGGTCGCGGCTTTCCCGGGACTGTTCACGAATGCGTCGCCGGATGAAAACTGCCTGCTGGCCAACTCCAACGGGGCACCCTCCGCGGGGCACCCGCTGGGCTTCACCTTCCAGGGCTGCGACGTTTACGCCCGGGTCATCTACGGCACACGCGCGTCGGTCCTGGTGGGTCTGCTGACCACCATCGCCGTCGTGATCATCGGCGGCGTCCTGGGCGCCCTGGCCGGATACTACGGCGGATGGCTCGACGCCGTCCTCGCCCGGGTCGGCGATGTCTTCTTCGCCCTGCCGCTGATCCTCGGCGCCATCATCATCATGCAGCTGCCGACCTTCCGGGAGAACCGCACGGTCATCACGGTGGTCTTTACGCTGCTGATCTTCGGGTGGCCCCAGGTAGCCCGCATTACCCGCAGCGCAGTGATATCGGTCCGTAACTCGGACTTCGTGGTGGCGTCCCGCTCCCTCGGCGTTTCGCGGTTCTCGGCGCTGGTGAAGCACGTTATTCCCAACTCCACCGCTCCAGTGATCGTGATCGCCACGATCTCGCTGGGAACGTTCATCGTTGCGGAAGCCACGCTGTCCTTCCTGGGCATCGGGCTGCCGCCGGGCATCATGTCCTGGGGAAATGACATCTCGGCTGCCCAGTCTTCGTTGCGGTCCAACCCCTCAACGCTGCTCTGGCCTGCGGCCGCCCTCTCCATCACCGTGCTGAGCTTCATCATGCTCGGCGACGCGGTCCGTGATGCTCTTGATCCGAAGGCGCGCAAACGATGACCATCAATACACAAAACACGGCCGTCCAGCCACTGCTGGAAATACGCGACCTGGCGATCACCTTCGCCACCGCCAACGGTGACGTGGAAGCAGTCCGAAACGCACACCTGACGATCATGCCCGGCGAAACCGTGGCCATCGTGGGTGAGTCCGGCTCCGGCAAGTCGACGACGGCGCTGGCGGCCATCGGCCTGCTGCCCGGCAACGGCAGGGTCAGCTCGGGCCGGATCCTCTTTGACGGCGAGGACATTTCCAATGCCAGCGCCAAGCGGATCCAGGAGCTGCGCGGCAACTCGATCGGCATGGTTCCGCAGGACCCGATGTCCAACCTGAACCCGGTGTGGAAGATCGGTTTCCAGGTCAAGGAAACCCTGCGCGCCAACGGGCTGCCCCACTCCGCGGCGGACATCGCCAAGGTCCTGGAGCAGGCCGGGCTGCCGGACGCGGAACGCCGTGCCAAGCAGTATCCGCACGAGTTCTCCGGCGGCATGCGCCAGCGCGCGCTGATCGCCATTGGCCTGTCCTGCCGGCCGCGGCTGCTGATCGCCGACGAGCCGACATCGGCGCTGGACGTCACCGTCCAGCGGCAGATCCTGGACCACCTGGACACCCTGACCGATGAACTGGGCACCGCGGTGCTGCTGATCACGCACGACCTCGGCCTCGCCGCGGAACGGGCGCAGAAGGTCGTGGTGATGTACAAGGGACGGGTGGTGGAATCCGGGCCGGCCCTGGAAATCCTGACCAATCCGCGCCACCCCTACACGCGGAAACTGGTGGAATCGGCGCCGTCGCTGGCCTCCAAGCGGATCGACTCTGCGAAGAGCCGCGGTTTGGAAAGCACGGATCTGCTGACCTCCGAAGATGATGCCAAGCTGAAGAGCGCGGATAACGTCATTGAGGTGAAGGACCTGACGAAGGTCTTCAAGCTCCGCAACGGTCTCGGCAAGTCCACCGATTTCACTGCCGTGGACAACGTGTCCTTCACTATCAAGCGCGGCACCACCACTGCCGTCGTGGGGGAGTCCGGTTCGGGCAAGTCCACGGTGGCACGCATGGTGCTGAACCTGGAAGCGCCCACCAGCGGATCCATCCTGTTCGACGGGGTGGATATGACCACGCTGAACAGTAAGCGCCTGTTCGAGTTCCGCCGCCGGGTCCAGCCGATCTTCCAGGATCCCTATGGTTCCCTGGACCCGATGTACAACATCTTCCGCACCATCGAAGAGCCTCTTCGGGTGCACAAGATCGGCACACCCAAGAGCCGCGAGGCCAAGGTGCGCGAGCTCCTGGACCAGGTGGCTTTGCCGGCCTCGGTGATGCGCCGCTTCCCGAACGAGCTCTCCGGCGGACAGCGCCAGCGCGTCGCCATTGCACGGGCCCTGGCACTGGATCCCGAGGTTGTCATCTGTGACGAAGCGGTTTCCGCGCTGGACGTGCTGGTCCAGGCCCAGATCCTGAACCTGCTGGCGGACCTGCAGTCGGAGCTGGGACTGAGCTACCTGTTCATCACCCATGACCTGGCCGTGGTCCGCCAGATTGCGGACTTCGTCTGCGTCATGGAAAAGGGCAAGCTCGTGGAGACAGGTACTACTGACGAGGTATTCGACGCCCCGCAGCAGGCCTACACGCAGGCCCTGCTCGCTGCCATCCCCGGGTCCCGGCTGGAACTTCCGCCGGAAGTTGCCTAGCAGCTAAGCAGCACGCGCACTGAAGGCGGGGAACCCACCGGTTCCCCGCCTTTACTGCTTCCCCCCGCCGTCCGCATTAGGGATCGTATGGTCTTGCGACTAGAATGTTAGCGTGCCCGCTGACGGCGGGGCCTTCGGTGGATTCTGACTGGTGATTGAGCAAGCGATTGAATCAGCATTCGTACAGAACAGCCGGAAACGCCGGTACCAATCCGGACGAAAAAGATACACCCCGAACTGATCTCCTATGAATTGAGTCCTCACGCATGTCAGAAACCAACACGGCTGTAAATACCGCAGTACGAAGCGATCTCCGCAACGTTGCGATTGTGGCCCACGTTGACCACGGTAAGACGACCCTCGTCGACGCCATGCTGAAGCAGACGAACTCGTTTGCCGCCCACGGCGACGTGGAAGACCGCGTGATGGACTCCGGTGACCTGGAGCGCGAAAAGGGCATCACCATCCTGGCCAAGAACACCACCGTGTTCTACAACGGCCCGGCCGCCAAGGGTGAAACCATCACCATCAACGTCATCGACACCCCCGGCCACGCCGACTTCGGCGGCGAGGTCGAGCGCGGCCTGTCCATGGTTGACGGCGTTGTGCTCCTCGTTGACGCTTCCGAGGGCCCGCTGCCGCAGACCCGCTTCGTGCTGCGCAAGGCACTGGCCGCGAAGCTGCCGGTAGTCCTCCTGGTCAACAAGACCGACCGTCCCGATGCGCGGATCGACGAAGTCGTCAGCGAGTCCATGGACCTGCTGCTCGGCCTGGCCTCCGACCTCGCCGACGAAGTTCCGGACCTCGACCTTGACCTGGTCCTGAACGTCCCGGTTGTCTACGCCGCCGCCCGCGTCGGTGCAGCGTCCCTGGAGCAGCCGGCCGACGGCTCCGCCCCCGCGAATGACAACCTGGAACCGCTGTTCCAGACGATCATCGACCACATCCCGGCTCCCACGTACGACCCGGAGGGTGTCCTCCAGGCGCACGTCACCAACCTTGACGCCTCCCCGTTCCTCGGCCGCCTGGCCCTGCTGCGTATCTTCAACGGCACCCTGCGTAAGGGCCAGACCGTTGCCTGGGCCCGCCACGATGGCACCATGAAGACCGTCAAGATCACTGAACTTCTGGCCACCAAGGCACTGGACCGGGTTCCGACCGAATCCGCCGGACCGGGCGAGATCGTTGCCGTCGCCGGTATCGAGGACATCACCATCGGTGAGACCCTGACCGACGTCGACAACCCCAAGCCGCTGCCGCTGATCACCGTGGACGATCCCGCGATCTCCATGACCATCGGTATCAACACCTCGCCGCTGGCCGGCCGGGTCAAGGGCGCCAAGGTCACGGCCCGCCAGGTCAAGGACCGCCTCGACAAGGAACTGATCGGCAACGTGTCGCTGAAGGTCCTCCCGACCGAGCGTCCGGATGCCTGGGAAGTCCAGGGCCGAGGCGAGCTCGCGCTGGCCATCCTGGTGGAGCAGATGCGCCGCGAAGGCTTCGAGCTGACTGTCGGCAAGCCGCAGGTGGTCACCAAGATCGTCGACGGCAAGGTCAACGAGCCGATGGAGCACATGACCATCGACGTACCCGAGGAATACCTGGGTGCCGTCACGCAGCTGATGGCCGTCCGCAAGGGCCGCATGGTCAACATGGCCAACCACGGCACCGGCTGGGTCCGCATGGAATTCATCGTTCCCGCCCGTGGCCTGATCGGCTTCCGCACCAAGTTCCTCACGGAAACCCACGGCGCCGGCATCTCCTCGTCCATCGCCGAGGGCTACGAGCCCTGGGCCGGTCCGATCGAGTACCGCACCAACGGTTCGCTGATCTCCGACCGCTCCGGCGTCGTTACCCCGTTCGCCATGATCAAGCTGCAGGAACGCGGATCCTTCTTCGTGGAGCCCACCTCCGAGGTCTACGAGGGCATGATCGTCGGCGAGAACTCCCGCGCCGATGACATGGACGTGAACATCACCAAGGAAAAGCAGCTCACAAACATGCGTGCCGCGTCCTCGGATACCTTCGAGAACCTGACCCCGCCGCGGAAGCTCACCCTGGAAGAGTCGCTCGAATTCGCCCGCGAGGACGAATGCGTGGAGGTCACTCCGGAGTCCATCCGGATCCGCAAGCTGGTCCTGAACGCGAACGACCGTGCCAAGGCCAACCGCGCCCGCGCCAAGGCCTAGTCATTACCACCACGGCTGAAACCGGGAAGAGGTCCCCGCGCTGGCGGGGGCCTCTTGCCGCCGTGATCGGCGGGATCCTGGCGGCACTGCTGGGCACCTCCCTGCACGGCCACGTGGTTTACGCCGGAGACAACGGACTGCCCGTCGGTGCGCTGCTGGCGGTGGTGTTCAGCGGCGCCGTGGCCCTGCTGGTCGGGCTTTGGCAGCGCAGCCCGCTGCTGAGCGCCGCCACCGGTGTGATTACCTACGTGGTGCTGGGCCTTTTCTCCCTGGACCTCGTCAGCGAAGTGCCGCTGATCGTGACCGGTTCGTCCGCACCGGAGCAGCCCCCGGTGGTTACCGCCGGACTTGTCTGGCTGTTCGGGCAGGCCGTGGCCACGGTAGCGGCCGTCCTGGTGTGTGCACGCGTGCTCGGCCGGGACCGGGCAGCCCGGACCACCGCCTAGGCATCCGCAGAACTCAAATGGCAGCCAAAAGGCCGCCGGAACATGACGTTCCGGCGGCCTTTTGCGTGGGATTTTTAGGGGTTCACAGCTGCCGCGTCCGGGCGGGACGGCGAGGGGGAGCGGGCGGGACGGTCTTGGCGGCGGTCACCAGCGGATACGGGATAACGACGTCGCCGCGCCGGGTGGCTACCGTACATCCGTCTGCGCCGACGTCGCTGAGCGTGCCGAGCGCATCCGTGAAGCCCCCGTCGATCCGGTAGCGGACCACCACGCGCACGCCGGCCTGCAGGCCGCGCAGCAGTGCGGCAGGTTCTTCTGGCGTCATCCTCCCATCCTACGGCGGAGCCGTAGTCACGGGGACGCTCCGACTGGGAGATAATGGACAAGGCTACTAACGTGGAACCAACACCCAGCGACCCGCCGACCCCTTGGGGCCGACGGTCCGCAGATCAGGAAGGCAAGGGACGTGACGTACGTAATTGCGCAGCCGTGCGTAGATGTAAAAGACAAGGCATGTATTGAAGAATGCCCCGTGGACTGCATCTATGAAGGCGAACGCTCCCTCTACATCCATCCGGACGAATGCGTCGACTGCGGCGCCTGCGAACCTGTCTGCCCGGTGGAGGCCATCTACTACGAGGACGACACTCCCGAGGAATGGGCCGACTACTACAAGGCCAACGTTGAATTCTTCGACGTGCTGGGTTCGCCCGGCGGCGCTGCCAAGGTAGGCAACACGCACACCGACCACCCGATCATCGCGGCCCTGCCGCCGCAGAACCAGGCATGAGCGCGCCGGCGTCCCGGGCTTTCGGCCTGGACCTGCCGGAATATCCCTGGGACGCCATGGCGCCGTACCAGCGCCGGGCGGCAGAGCATCCGGACGGGGCGGTGAACCTGTCCATCGGCACACCGGTGGACCCTACCCCCGCCGTCGTCCGTGAAGCGCTTGCAGCTGCTTCCGATGCCCCCGGCTATCCCACCACCCACGGCACCGCGGACCTGCGTGCCGCCGTCGTTGAATGGTTTGCCCGGCGGCGGAACGTGCCCGGCCTGGATCCGGCAGCGGTGCTGCCCACGGTGGGTTCCAAGGAACTCGTGGCCTGGCTGCCGCTGCTGCTCGGACTGGGGGAGGGCGACGTCGTTGTCCGTCCCGTGGTGGCGTACCCCACCTACGACATGGGTGCCGTCTTTGCCGGCGCGACGGCGGTCGCCGCGGATTCCCTGTCGGACCTCGATGAGCAGACGCGTTCGCGTGTGCGGCTGGTCTGGGTGAATTCCCCGGGCAACCCCACCGGCATCGTGCGTTCCGCCGAATCCCTGCGCACCCTCGTGGAAGAGGCCCGCGCCGTGGGCGCCGTGGTGGCTTCCGACGAATGCTACGCCGAACTCGGCTGGGGCTCCTGGGATCCGGCCCGGGGCGGCGAACCCGTCCCGAGCATCCTGGATCCCCGGGTCAGCGGCGGCAGCACCGACTCCCTGCTTGCGGTGTACTCCCTGAGCAAGCAGTCCAATCTGGCCGGTTACCGGGCCGCGTTCACGGCCGGGGACCCTGCGCTCATCGCCAACCTGGTCAACAGCCGCAAGCATGCCGGAATGATCGTCCCCGCGCCGGTGCAGGCCGCCATGGCCGCAGCCCTGCGCGACGATACGCATGTGGCCGCGCAGAAGGATCTTTACCGCTCCCGCCGAGCCCTGCTTGTCCCGGCGCTTGAGTCCTTTGGATTGAAAATCGAGCATTCCGAAGCCGGGCTGTACCTGTGGGCGAGTGCGGGGGAGGACACCTGGACTACCGTGGCGCGCTTCGCAGAGCTTGGCATAGTGGTGGGCCCGGGGGTCTTCTACGGCGAGGCAGGTGCCGGCTTCGTCCGGATTGCGCTTACCGGTACGGACGCGGCCATCCGGGCCGCTGCCGGCCGCCTGCACGGGGCGCCGGACGGAGCGGGGCGGGGCTGATACCCGCCCGGGACGGGCTGATACCCGCCCGGGACGGGCTGATACCCGCCGGGACGGCCCCGCGCTGCGGAGGAATAGTATTGGGCTCTGCACCGGAAATCGGTGCTTCCCATGTTGCGCTTGTACAACAGTCCCCGCCCCGATTAGTGGTAAGGGCACTGAAACCGGTAGCGTTTTAGCGAAATAGTTTAGTGGAATGCACTATGTCCGCCGGAAGCGGATGTACATAGCGGCGGTTTCGAAAACTCCTAAAGGAGAATTAATGACTGAGCAACCCAGTGCCAAGCTCCAGTACGGGCCAAACCCGGAAGACGAGCTTGTACTGCCGCGCGTTGCCGCAGCTGAGGGAAACAACGGCTACGACGTTTCCAAGCTGCTGAAACAGACCGGCACCGTCACTTTTGACCCCGGCTTCATGAACACGGCGGCCACCACCTCCGCGATCACCTACATCGACGGCGAAGAGGGCATCCTGCGTTACCGCGGCTACCCGATTGAGCAGCTGGCAAAGCACTCGAGTTTCCTCGAGACCTCTTACCTGCTGATCTACGGGGAACTGCCGACGCCCACCGAGCTGGAGAACTTCGACCAGCGGATCCGCCGCCACACCCTGCTCCATGAGGACCTCAAGGGCTTCTTCGGCGGCTTCCCGCGCGACGCGCACCCGATGCCGGTGCTCTCCTCGGCGGTCAGTGCACTGTCCACCTTCTACCAGGACTCCCTGGACCCGTTCGACGACGAACAGGTGGAGCTCTCCACGGTCCGCCTGATGGCGAAGCTGCCCGTGATTGCCGCCTACGCGCACAAGAAGTCCATCGGCCAGCCGATGCTCTACCCGGACAACTCCATGAACCTGGTGGAGAACTTCATGCGGCTCTCCTTCGGCCTGCCGGCCGAGCCGTACGAAATCGATCCGGACCTGGTGAAGGCCCTGGATCTGCTGCTCATCCTGCACGCAGACCACGAACAGAACTGCTCCACCTCCACGGTCCGCCTCGTGGGCAGCTCCAACGCCAACATGTTCGCCTCGGTTTCGGCCGGCATCAGCGCCCTCTTCGGCCCGCTGCACGGCGGAGCCAATGAAGCGGTGCTGAACATGCTCCGCGACATCCAGGCCACCGGCATGCAGCCGGAAACCTTCATGGAGAAGGTCAAGAACAAGGAAGACGGCGTGAAGCTCATGGGCTTCGGGCACCGCGTCTACAAGAACTACGACCCGCGTGCCAAGATCGTCAAGGCCACCGCCCACGACATCCTTGCCAAGCTCGGCGGCAACGACGAGCTGCTGGACATCGCCATGCGCCTGGAAGAGAAGGCCCTGGCCGACGACTACTTCATTGAGCGCAAGCTGTACCCGAACGTGGACTTCTACACCGGCCTGATCTACAAGGCCATGGGCTTCCCGGAGAAGATGTTCACGGTCCTGTTTGCCATTGGCCGCCTGCCGGGCTGGATTGCCCAGTGGCGCGAAATGATGCAGGATCCGCAGACGAAGATCGGCCGCCCCCGCCAGCTTTACACGGGTGCGCCGGAGCGCAATTACCCGCAGCGCTGATCTGTTTTTCACAAGGGAAGGTCCCCGGAAAATTCCGGGGACCTTCCCTTTTTTCCTGCCCGGCAGGTTATCTGCCGGGCAGGTAGGACAGTAATGCCTACTGGGCGGCGTAGCCCTCGGGGTTGTTCTTCTGCCAGCGCCAGTGGTCCTCGCACATGCTTTCCAGCGTGCGTTCGGCACGCCAGCCCAGGTCCGCGTGCGCTGCGGCCGGGTCGGCGTAGCTGACGGCGGCGTCACCCGGGCGGCGGGCGGTGAACTCGTACGGGATCTCCTTGCCGGCGGCGGCCGAGAAAGCGGACAGGACCTCCAGGACGGACGAGCCGTTGCCCGTGCCCAGGTTCCAGCGGTGCACGCCGGGGTGCTCGCCCACGTAATTCAGGGCTGCCAGGTGGCCGGCGGCAAGGTCCAGCACGTGGATGTAATCGCGGACGCCGGTGCCGTCCGGTGTGGGGTAGTCATTGCCGAACACCATGACCTTTTCCCGGCGGCCTACGGCAACCTGGGCGACGAACGGCAGCAGGTTGTTCGGAATGCCGTTCGGGTCCTCGCCGATCCGGCCGGACACGTGGGCGCCGGCGGGGTTGAAGTAGCGCAGCAGGGCAACGTTCCAGCGTTCATCGGCAGCCCCGAGATCGCTGAGGATGTCCTCGATCTGTTCCTTGGTCCGTCCGTACGGGTTCACGGCATCCATGGGGGAGTCCTCGGTCAGGGGAACCTCCTCGGACGCGCCGTAGACGGTCGCTGACGAGCTGAAGACAATGGTCCGGACATTGTGCCGGTCCATCGCGTGCAGCAGGTTGAGCGTGCCGACCACGTTGTTGGTGTAGTAGTACAGCGGCTTCGCTACGGACTCACCCACCGCTTTCAAGCCGGCGAAGTGGATCACGGCGTCGATGGAGTGGGCGCCGAAGACTGTTTCAAGGGCTGCCTCGTCCAGCAGATCCGCCCGAACGAACTCCGCTTTCCGGCCGGCCAGTTCCTGGACCCGCCGCAGGGATTCCTCGCTCGAATTAATCAGGTTGTCCAGGACCACTACGTCATGGCCTGCTTCCAGCAGGGCGAGCGTGGTGTGGGATCCGATATAACCGGTGCCACCGGTGACTAGTATGCGCATGCTCCTAAGCCTAAACGCTTACGCCGCGGGATCCGCAGCGGACGGGTACCTGACCTGCGGATTAATCCGCCGGCAGGGTAAAGGCCGTGACGGCTACCTGTCCGGGAACGGCGTCGGATTCCTCCCAGACGGCGCTGCCCCGATGCCAGGTCCGCCCGTCGAAGGCCACCGACTCGATGCCGAGCGTCTTGGCGTTGGCAACGAACCACTGGGCCACGGACCAGCCGTAGGCACCCTCGACGTCGGCGAGGTAGAGCGGCCCCATCACGGACCCGTTGAGCGGCCCGTAGATTTCCTCGACGGCCGCAGCGCTCAACGCGGGATCGGCGGATTCGGCCGGCGCCCGCAGGGTGCAGGACAGGGCCGCGGGGGTCTGCCCGGTCAGGGCGGACGCGAAGGCCCGGGCCGGACCTTCGTGCTTCGCGTAGGCATCGGGGAAGGCACTGCGCTGGACGGTCTGCGCCGCCTCAGTGATCGGGAGCTCCAGATACCCGGGAACCTGCTCCAGGCCGTTGTAGAAGGCCGTTGCGGCGTAGGCGGGGTCCATGACCTGCTCTTCGCTGCCCCACCCCTGCGAGGGGCGCTGCTGGAAGAGGCCGCGGGAGTCCGGGCCGGCGTCGTCGCCGTAGTCCACGTTGCGCAGCCCGGATTCCTGCAGGGCCGTGGCAAGGGCGATGGAGACGGCGCGCGGCGGCAGCCCGCGGGCCACCGCCACGCCGGAGATGATCGAGGCGTTCCCCGCCTGTTCAAGCGTCAGCCAGTACTCCGCGCCGCCCACGGCGGCCACACAGCGTTCAGTGATCACCGGTGCCTGTTTCTTTCCCGTGAGTGCGGACACTGCGAACAACGCGGCGAACGCGGCCAGGCACAGCACCAGCAGCAGGACCAGCACCCGGAAGCTGCGGGTTTCATGCTGCTGGAGCAGTTGCACGGGGACGGGGCCGCTAGTTCGCGTGCAGCGCGGAATTCAGTTCCACGGTGCGTCCGTTGCGGGGCAGGGCCTCCACCGCGCCGGTGGTGGAATTGCGGCGGAACAGCAGGTTGGGCACGCCGGAGAGCTCAGCGGCCTTCACCAGCCGGGGCTCGCCGCTGTCGAGCACGCTGACCCGGGTTCCGGCCGTTACGTACAGGCCGGCCTCCACCACGCTGTCGTCACCGATGCTGATGCCGACCCCCGAGTTCGCACCCAGCAGGACGCGTTCGCCCAGCGTGATTTTTTCCTTGCCGCCGCCGGAGAGGGTGCCCATGATGGAGGCGCCGCCGCCGACGTCGGTCCCGTCGCCCACCACTACCCCGGCGGAGATGCGGCCTTCGACCATGGAGGTGCCAAGGGTGCCGGCATTGAAGTTGACGAAGCCTTCATGCATGACCGTGGTGCCCTCGGCAAGGTGGGCGCCCAGGCGGACCCGTCCGGCGTCGGCGATGCGGACTCCGGAGGGCAGCACATAGTCGGTCATGCGGGGGAACTTGTCCACGCCGTAGACGGTCACGGTGCCGCGGCTGCGCAGCCGCAGGCGGACGGCCTCGAAGTCCGCCACGGCGCACGGGCCGTGGTTGGTCCAGACCACGTTGGGCAGCGCGGCGAAGATGCCGTCAAGGTTGATGGTGTTTGGCTGGACCAGGCGGGCGGAAAGCAGGTGCAGGCGGAGGTAGGCGTCGGCGGTGTCGGCCGGGGCTGCATCGAGGTCGATCCGGGTGTCGAGAACCTGGCCGTGGGTGCCGCGGATACCGTCGGCCATAGCTTCGGCGGCCGCGTCGAGGTCGCTTTGCAGCGCGGCGTCGGGAGCGGCGTCGCCCAGCAGGGGGCGGGGGAACCAGACATCGAGCACGACGCCGTCGGACGTAACGGTGGCCAGGCCGAGGCCCGAGGCAGTACGGATGTCGGTGGTTTCAGCGGGTGTGGGGGCAGCGCTAACAGTCATGGTCCCCAGTCTACCGAGCGGTACTGTGGGAGGGTGACTGATGCACCTGCGCCCTCCCTGGACCTTGCCGGCGACGTAGCGGACCTGACTGCTGCCCTGATGGACTTCGAGAGCGTTTCCGGTAACGAAACCGCCCTCGCCGACGCCGTCGAAGCGGCCCTCCGTGCCTACCCGCACCTTGAGGTGTCCCGGGACGGGGACTCCGTGGTGGCCCGGACCCGGCTCGGACGCCACGAGCGGGTCATCCTCGCCGGACACCTGGACACCGTGCCGCTGCCGACGGCGCCGGGGGCGCGTGGAACCGTGCCCTCGGCGTGGGACGGCGATGTCCTCTACGGCCGCGGTGCCACGGATATGAAGGGCGGTGTAGCGGTCCAGCTGGCCCTGGCGGCATCGCTCACGGATCCTGCCCGGGACGTCACCTACGTTTTCTACGACCATGAAGAAGTGGACGCCTCGCTGAGCGGGCTTGGGCGGCTGGCCGAAAGCCACGCCGACTGGTTGAAAGCGGACTTCGCGGTCCTGCTGGAACCGACCAACGGCACGGTGGAGGGCGGCTGCAACGGCACCATGCGCTTCCACGCCACCACCACCGGCCGCGCCGCGCACTCCGCCCGCGCCTGGATGGGGGAGAACGCCATCCATTCGGCGGCGGAAATCCTGGTGCGGCTGCGGGACCACTCACCCGCCACGGTGAACGTGGAGGGGCTGGATTTCCGTGAATCCCTGAACGCCGTCCGGATCTGGGGAGGAACGGCCGGCAACGTAATTCCCGACGCCGCCGCCGTCGAAATCAATTACCGCTTTGCTCCGGACAAGAACATTGAGGAAGCGGAAGCCTACGTCCGGGATCTGCTGGCAGGGTTCGACGTCGTCCGTACCGACGCTGCGGCGGGGGCACGCCCGGGACTGAACCTGCCGGCTGCCGCGTCCTTCGTGGCCGCCGTGGGCGCGGAGCCGAAGCCGAAATACGGCTGGACCGACGTCGCACGGTTCAGTGCGCTGGGGATTCCCGCGGTGAACTTCGGCCCGGGGGATGCCCTGCTGGCCCATACCGATGACGAACACGTGTCTGCCGGCGCCATCCGGGAGTGCCTCGCTGCGTTGAAGTCCTGGCTGGGCTAGCTACGGTCAGCAGGGAAGCAGCAGAAAAGGAGGGGACCGGCGGTGCCGGTCCCCTCCTTTTTGGTTAGCTGTCCGTCTTGGTTCCGGGAGCGGCTACGTGGCTGCGCCCTTTGCCGGTGCAGCAGCCGGAACCGGAGCTTCGATACCCTCGGGCTCGATCGTGTCCTCGATCTTCAGCACCTTGCCCGCACGGGCCCCCAGGCGCCGGGAGAGGCGCTGGGCGGCGAAGGTGAGCATCCAGTTGATGGCGATGAAGATCGCGGCGGTGACCAGCAGGGCGGGCAGGATGTTGCCCTCGCCCGAGGCCAGGCGGCGGGCGTACTCCAGCAGTTCCGTGTAGCCGATGAAGGTGCCCAGGGCCGAGTCCTTGAGGATCACCACGAACTGGCTCAGCAGGGCCGGCAGCATGGCTACCAGGGCCTGCGGCATCTCGATGCTGCGCAGCGACTGTCCCGGGGTCAGGCCGATGGCCAGGCCGGCCTCGCGCTGGCCCTTCGGCAGCCCGAAGACGCCGGAGCGGACCAGTTCCGCGATGACGGAACCGTTGTACAGGGTGAGGGATATGACCACCGCGAAGAAGGGCACCTGCCCCGGTTCCACCGAAGTGGACTTGGAGAGGAACTGGTAGAAGAACACCATCATCAGCAGCACGGGAACCGCGCGGAAGAATTCCACCACGATCCCGCAGGCCCAGCTGATCGGCTTGAAGCCGGAGAGCCGGCCGATACCGAAAATCAGGCCGAACAGGATCGAGGTCACCACTGCCACCGCGGCGGCCTTCAAGGTGGAGAGCAGCCCCGGGAGGATATAGAACTCCCACGTTCCCCACTCCAGGAACGGCGTCCACATGGCTGCCTCGAACTGGCCCTTCTCGGCCAGCCCGGAGACTGCCACCCAGAGCAGCGCTGCGATCAGCAGCACACCCAGGATGTTACCGATTCTGATGTTCCGGCGGGTCTTGGGTCCGGGAGCGTCAAACAGGACGTTCTGTGCGCTCATCGTGCGACCGCCAGTTTCTTCGAGGCCCAGGTGGTGAGCAGGCCAATGGGAATAACGATGATGACGTAGCCAAGGGCAAAGGTCAGGAAGATCTGGGTCATCAGGTTGGGGTAGAACTCGATCATTGTTTTCATCGTGCTGGAGGTTTCCACGGCAACGCCCGCCGTTGCGGCCACGGTGGTGTTCTTGACCAGGGCGATCAGTACGTTGCCCATCGGGGCAATGGCACCGCGGAAGGCCTGCGGCATGATGACCAGGCCGGCCGCCGGCAGGAAGCCCAGCCCGATGGCCCGGGCGGCCTCGGCCTGTCCCAGCGGAACGGTGTTAACGCCGCTGCGGATCGCCTCGCAGAAGAACGCCGCGTGGTAGATGGTCAGCGACAGGACGGCCAGACGGAAGAAATTCGTGTTGAAGTCGCTGGACAGGTTGACGTTCAACTGCGACCACAGGGCCAGCGAACCGAACACCATGATGATGGTCAGCGGCGTGTTGCGGAAGATGTTCACGTAGGCGGCACCGAACCACTGCAGGCTGGGGATCGGGGAGATCCGCATCAGTGCCAGGACGGTACCGAGAATCAGCGACCAGAGCGCCGCCCAGAACGCGAGCTGGATATTAACCCAGAAAGCGCCGACGACGTCGTACTGCTCGAAGAGGGCAGTAAAACCCTCCATGTTTCACCTCTTTATGGTGGGAGACGCCCGCAGCGGGGAAGCCGGCAGAGTGCCGGCTTCCCCGCGCAGGGTGGAACGGAATGAACTAGGCGCAGGCATCCGTCTTGGGCGGGTTCAGCTCTGCGTTGAAGGTGTAGTCGACGCCCTCGGTGTTCTTCTTGATGGCTTCGTCCCAGGCACCCTCATCGACCATCTTCGCGATGGCGGTGTTGATGTCTTCACACGTGACGAGTCCTTCTTCCTTCGGCAGGCCGACGCCGTACCGTTCCTCGGAGAAGGTGTTGCCGAGAACCTTGAACTTGCCCTTGTTGGCGTCGGTGGAGGCCAGGCCGGCGAGGATGATGTCGTCGGTGGTGACGGCGTCAATGGAGCCGCCCTGCATGGCGGTCACGCACTCCGCGTAGCTGGGCTGCTCCAGCAGGTTCACGCCGGCGGCGTAGTTGTCCTTGATTTTCTGGGCGGAGGTGGAGCTGCTGACTGAGCAAAGGGTCTTGCCGTCCAGGTCGTCGGGGCCGCTGATGTCGCTGTCGGAAGGAACCAGGAGGTCCTGCCCGGCCACGAAGTACGGACCGGCGAAGGCAATCGTCTCCTTGCGGGTGTCCGTAATGGAGTAGCTCGCGAAGATCATGTCAACCTGGTCATTCTCGAGCATGTTTTCGCGCTGCTGGGAGGGCGTCGAGATGAACTCGATCCGGTCCTCCGGGTAGCCGAGCTCATTGGCCACGTACTTGGCGACGTCGACGTCGAAGCCGGTGTAGGCGTTGCCGTCCTTGAAGCCCACGCCCGGCTGGTCGAACTTGATGCCGATGCGGATCTTCTCGCCGGAGCCTTCGGTGCTGCCGGAATCGGAACCGGAATCGCCGCCGCAGGCGGACAGGGTCAGTGCTGCCACGGCGGCGATGGCCGCTGCGGCATAACGGGTCTTGCGCATGTTTTTCTCCTTGCATTGCGGTCCTCCGCAAAAGCGGAGTTCCTAGCCTCATAAGGGTTGCTGCCTACTGGTGAAACCCCGGTACTGCTGGTGGAGCCGGTAGTGCCTGGAACGGTTCTAGTGCGAGAGGATCTTGCCCAGGAAGTCCTTGGCGCGGTCGCTCTTCGGGTTCGTGAAGAACTCCTCGGGAGTGGCTTCTTCGACAATCTGGCCGTCGGCCATAAAGATCACCCGGTCCGCAGCCTTGCGGGCGAAGCCCATTTCGTGCGTGACCACCACCATGGTCATGCCGTCCTTGGCCAGGCCCACCATGGTGTCCAGCACCTCGTTGATCATTTCCGGATCGAGGGCGGAGGTGGGCTCATCGAAGAGCATGACCTTCGGCTTCATCGCCAGCGCGCGGGCAATGGCTACGCGCTGCTGCTGGCCGCCCGAGAGCTGCGCCGGAAGCTTGTTGGCCTGGTTGGCAACGCCCACGCGCTCAAGCAGTTCCATGGCCAGTTTCTTGGCTTCGGCCGGCTTGGACTTGCGGACCTTGACCGGGCCGAGGGAAACGTTGTCCACGATGGACTTGTGTGCGAAAAGGTTGAAGGACTGGAAGACCATGCCGACGTCGGCGCGCAGCTTGGCAAGAGCCTTGCCTTCGGACGGCAGGACGGCGCCGTCAACGGTGATTTCGCCGTCGTCGATGGTTTCGAGGCGGTTGATTGCACGGCACAGGGTCGACTTGCCGGACCCGGACGGTCCGATTACCACCACTACCTCGCCGCGGGCGATGTCGAGATTGATGTTCTGCAGGACATGGAGGTCCCCGAAATGCTTGTTTACGTTCTTCAGCGAAACAAGCGGTGCAGCGGAATCAGGCACGGATGTACCTGGGGATGTGTCACTGGTCATAGGGAAATCTAACCATTGATTGTTACCGGCGTGTGTCAGGGGCCATCGGGGCGGGTAATTGTGACTTAAGCGCAACCTGTCCTGCGTAATCCCCGGGGAAGCAGCCGACCGCGTTGCCACCGGCTCCATCGCGGATAGCCTAGAGGCATGCCTATCAGTGAAGAGCCCCGTCCCATGCCCTCCGACCTTCCGCGCAAGCGGGGCCCGGTGGAGCTGCGGCGGGGCGCTGCCCTGACCCCGCAGTCGGACCGTTTCCTGCTGGATTCGGCGGACGCCACCCACTTCACGCATACCGACCCCTGGCGGGTCCTGCGGATCCAGAGCGAGTTCGTGGAAGGGTTCGGCACCCTGTCCGAGCTGGGGCCGGCCGTGAGCGTGTTCGGCTCGGCCCGCAGCGTTCCCGGGTCGCGCTATTACAAGCTCGGGGAAGAGGTCGGGCGGCTGCTGGCCGAAGCGGGCCTGGCAGTCATCACCGGGGGAGGGCCCGGCTCCATGGAAGCCGCCAACAAGGGGGCAGTGGGAGCAGACGGCCTGTCCGTGGGCCTCGGCATAGAACTTCCCTTCGAGACCGGCCTGAACGAATGGGTGGATCTGGGGGTCAACTTCCGGTACTTCTTCGTCCGCAAGACCATGTTCGTCAAGTACGCCCAGGGATTCATCGTCCTCCCGGGCGGGTTCGGGACCCTGGATGAGCTGTTCGAAGCCATGACCCTGGTGCAGACGCAGAAGGTCACCTCGTTCCCGATCGTGCTGATCGGCACCGAATTCTGGACACCGCTGCTGGGCTGGATCCGCGAGACGCTTCTCGCCGAGGGAATGGTGGGCGAAGCGGACCTCAAGCTGCTGCACCTGGTGGACGATCCGGCGGACGCAGTGCGGTTGATGATTGCGGACAGCGCAGGACACGTTTCCCCCTAGCCGGCGGACCCCGGGCCCGGACCCGCGGCATCTGGCACCATGGTCCTGTGACACTCCTCCTGGTCTTCCTCGCCATCGCCGTGCTGGGCCTGGCTGCCGTGCTCGGCATCGGGCGGCTGCGCCCGGCTCCCGTCGACGCCGGTGTCCGGACCACGGTCCAGGGCCTGCCCGAGCCGGATCCCCGGCTGCCGCCCGTGCTGCTGCCCGAGCACCCGGAGCCCGGCGATATTTCGCGGCTCCGGTTCTCGGTGGCCCTCCGCGGCTACCGCATGGGCCAGGTGGACGCGGTGCTGGACCGGCTGGCCGAAGCCCTCGCTGAACGCGATGCCCGGATCCGCCAACTCGAAACCGCGGCGGACGGGGAGATCCTGCCCGGCGGAGACGGGAGTTGAGTGCGGTGCCGGGCCCCGACGGACGGCTGCGCTGCGGCTGGGCACTGGCCAGTGCCGACTACCGGCACTATCACGATACGGAGTGGGGGCGTCCGGTCCAGGGCGAGGCAGCACTCTTCGAACGCCTGAGCCTGGAAGCTTTCCAGTCCGGCCTCAGCTGGATCACCATCCTCCGCAAACGCGAGGCGTTCCGCGCGGCGTTCGCCGGGTTCGACCCGCAGGCGGTGGCTGCCTTTGACGATGCGGACCGGGCGCGGCTGTTGTCCGACGCGGCAATAGTGCGCAACGCCGCCAAAATCGATGCCGTGATCAACAATGCCCGTGCACTGATGGAGCTGCCGGAGCATGAAAGCCTCGGCAGCCTGCTGGCCCGGTACCGTGCCCCGGCGGACCGGCCCGCGCCGCAGACCCTCGACGAGGTTCCGGCTTCGACGGCTGAATCCACTGCCCTGGCCGGGGAACTGAAAAAACGCGGCTTCCGGTTTGTCGGACCGATCACCGCCTACGCGATGCTGCAGGCAACCGGCTACGTCAACGACCACCTCGCTTCCTGCTGGGTGCGCCATGGAAACTGAAGCAGTGGAAAGCGCTTCCGGAAACCGGCCGGCAAGGACGGCAGTGAACCGTATCTGCGCGGCAGTGAAGCGGTGGCCGTGGTATCTCCAGGTCCTTGCCCTGTGGCTGGCCGCCCGCCTCTTCTCCTTCGCCGTCTTTGCGGCAGCAGCCCGTTTCCAGCCCGCAGGTCCGTGGTGGGATGCTTCGCCGTCGTACTGGAACTTCATCAACATCTGGGACGCCGAGTGGTATTACCGGATCTTTGCCGACGGCTACCCCGATACCGTGCCGCGCGACGCAGCCGGCAACGCCGTGGAGAACGAATGGGCCTTCTACGCCCTGTTTCCGCTGCTGGTGCGCGGGCTCGACGCCGTTACGGGCCTGGGCTGGAACGTCCTGGCCCCGGTGGTCGCCACGGTTGCCGGTTTTGCCGCTGCTCCCGTCATTTACCGGCTGTTCCGGCTGCGGGCAGGGCAGGGGACCGCGATGTGGGGGCTGCTCTTCGTAGCGGTCTTCCCCGTCTCCCCGATCCTGCAGGTCCCGTACGCCGAGTCGCTGAACCTGCTGCTGCTCGCAGGGGCCCTTTATCTCTTCCTGGCCGGGCGCTACCTCACCGCGGTCCCGGTGGTGGCCCTGATGTGCCTCTCCCGGCCGGTGGGTGTTCCCTTCGCGCTCGCGGTCGGGCTGGTGCTGGCCGTACGGTTCCTGCGCAGGGGCCGGGTGGATTTCCCCGCCGGTGAGGCGTGGCGGCTCGCCGTGCTCACAGCGGCGGCCGGCATCTCCGCGCTGGCCTGGCCGGCCATTGCGTGGGCCTCCACCGGAGAGCTGCGTGCCTACACGGATACGGAGAGCGCCTGGCGCTTCGGGAACCTGGTCCCCTTCAAACCCTGGCTCACCATGTCGGAGCACCTCTTCGGGCCGCTGTTCGGCCCGGCGGCGCTGCTGATACTGGTTCTGGGGGCCGGGTTCTACCTGGCGTCCGGCCCCGTCCGGCGGCTGGGGCTGGAACTGCAGCTGTGGTGTGCAAGCTATCTGCTTTACCTGCTGGTGTTCCTGAATCCGCAGACCAGTACGTTCCGGCTCCTATTGCCGCTTTTTCCGCTGGCACTTTCCACCGCGTGGCTCAGCCGCTCCAGGGCCTACCGGGGGACCGTCGCAGCAGGGTTCGCAGTATTGCAGATTGTCTGGGTGGTTTGGCTCTGGCGGTGGACGGAATTGCCCGGCGGAGGGGACTATCCACCCTAGTTTGTGGCCCGGAACACACGAAATTTCGTTTGCCCGGTACTTGTGCGGAATAATGACAGCAATTGCCGGGCGGATATTTTACTTCCACCGGCAGCGGATTACAGGTGATCCGGGTAAACCGGGCGCTGTGAAAGGGGAATCTCGAAATGGCTGCGATGAAACCACGTACGGGTGATGGGCCCATGGAGGTTACAAAGGAGGGGCGCAGCCTCATTTTGCGGGTGCCGATAGACGGCGGCGGCCGCCTGGTGGTTGAGCTTAATGTGGAGGAAGCCGGCAAGCTGAAGGACTGCCTTCTGGGCGTTACGGGCTAGCCTTTAATTTATGCAGCCTCCGAAGCCAACAGTCCGGACCGGATCCGTTCCGGCATCGCCATACGTCACCGCTTCGCTGCCGGGAGTCACTGCCCTGGCCGCGTTGAATGCACGGACCGGAAAGGCGGAGTCCGGAACCGGGCTGCAGCCCGACCCGGCTGAAGGCGTGGATGTCCTGGCCGTGGCCATGACCCCGGCGCCGGACGGTTCCGGGCGCGAAGACGCCGACGAGGCAGCACATCCGGTTCCTCAGCCGCGGCGCGGTGCCGTTGACGCAGCGCTGCGCTACGGCGTCGACGTCGCTCTGCGTGCCCGCAGCGCCAAGGTTTCGGGCAAGGCGGGTGAGATCCTTGTGATCGAGCCGCCCCGCGACGCTGCGGATCTGCCCGGAAAACTGATTTACGTGGGTGCCGGCGATGAATCCGGCGCCGCGCTGCGGCGTGCCGGTGCTGCACTGGCCCGGGCCACCATGGGCGCAAACCGGGTCCGCGGCAGCGTGGTGGACGGGCTGGAACCGGCAGTCCAGGAGGCCTTCCTGGAAGGCTTCCTGCTCGGCGGCTACCGGCCGCCGCGGGCAGGCGTCACCGCAGCCCCGGCCCCGATTGCGGCACACCTTGAATTGACCGGTCTGGACGCCGGTGCAGCAGCCCGTGCCACGGCGACCGCGGCTGCCGTGTGGATGGCCCGCGACCTGACCAATACACCTGCCGAGACGGCCACGCCGGAGTGGATGGCGGAACAGGCCCGGGGCGTCGCCGCCCGCAGCGGACTCGAGGTGCGGGTCCGTGCCGGGGACGAGCTGCGCGCCGAAGGGTTCGGCGGACTGCTCGCCGTCGGCTCCGGCTCCGAGCATCCGCCGCGTCTGGTCGAAGTCGGCTACCGGCCCGACGGCGGGGACCTGCCGCACGTGGTCCTCGTGGGCAAGGGCATCACGTTTGACTCCGGCGGAATCTCGCTCAAGCCGCGGGACGCCATGATGACCATGAAGACGGACATGGCCGGCGCGGCGGCCGTCCTGGCCGTGGCTGAAGCTGCAGCCGTGTTGAAGCTTCCCGTAAGGGTCACTGCCGTGCTCGCGTTGGCTGAAAACGCCATCGGCGGCGCCTCATACCGGCCGGCCGACGTCGTGACCACCTATAACGGGACCACGGTGGAAGTGGGCAATACCGATGCGGAGGGCCGGATGGTCCTTGCCGACGCGCTGGCCTATGCCGCCGCTGAGCTCGCTCCGGATGTGCTCGTGGACGTCGCCACCCTCACCGGTGCCGCGGCCCTGGGACTGGGAATGCACCACGCGGCACTGTTCAGCAACGCCCCGGGGCTGCTCGCCCGGCTGGAGGCAGCGGGGGAGAGCTCCGGCGACGCCGTGTGGCAGCTGCCGCTGGTGGAAGAGTACGGCTTTGTGCTGGACTCCGACATTGCCGATGTTTCCCATATTGCGCCGGTCAAGGCGAAGTTCGGTGCCGGAGCGGTTGTTGCCGCCCTGTTCCTGGAGAAATTCACCGGCGGCGTCCCGTGGGCGCATGTCGATATTGCCGGACCCGCACGCGCCAACAAGGACAACGGCGAACTCACCAAGGGAGCCACCGGTTTCGGGGTGCGGCTGTTGCTGTCCTATCTTGCCGGTCTGGGGCGGACCGCCGACTAGGGACGCGGGCCCTGCTTAGGCAGGGTGAGGATTTCAGCGCCGTCGGCCGTGACGGCGATCGTGTGCTCGCTGTGCGCCGTTCGGCAGCCTGTGGCGCTGCGCAGGGTCCAGCCGTCGGCGTCGGTCACCAGCTTTGCGGTGTCGGCCATGACCCATGGTTCCAGGGCCAGCAGGAGCCCGGGCTGCAGCTTATAGCCGCGGCCCGGCCGGCCGCTGTTCGCAATATGGGGGTCCTGGTGCATCGTAGAGCCGACGCCGTGCCCGCCGAACTCGGTGTTGACCGGATACCCGGCGTCGGTGAGGACCGACCCGATGGCGGCGGAAATGTCACCGATCCTGGCTCCGGGACGGGCCGCGGCTATTCCGGCGGCCAGCGCGCGCTCGGTTGCGGTGATCATCGCGGTGCTCTCCGGGGAGGCATTGTTACCCACGGTGAAGCTGATGGCCGAGTCGGCAACCATTCCGCCGAGGGATACGGCGAGGTCCAGTGTCAGCAGGTCGCCGTCGGCCAGTGCGTAGTCGTGCGGCAGTCCGTGAAGCACGGCGTCGTTCACGGATGTGCAGATGTAGTGGCCGAACGGCCCCCGGCCGAAGGACGGCGCATAGTCGACGTAACAGGACTTGGCGCCGGCCTCGAGGATCAGGGTCCTGGCCCACCGGTCGATGTCCAGCAGGTTGGTTCCCACCGTGCTGCGGCCCTTTATGGTCTGCAGGATGTCTGCGACCAGGGCGCCTGTTTTCCTGGCCCGGGACAGCTCGGCGGGGCTGAGGATCTCGATCATGTGGCGCCTTTCCTGGGAGCCCTGGGTGCGGCCCGCTCTGGTGAGGTTGGCTAAGCGGTCTTCACAGCCAGCAGCAGGCCGTCACCGGTGGGCAGCAGTGCGGACGCGAGGTCTTCGTTGTCCCGGATGGCCTTGCCCACCTTGCGCATGGTGTTGGTGGTTGCTTCGCGGACGGCCGGGTCCGCAACCTTGCCGTGGTCAAGTGCGTCATTGACCACCAGCAGCCCGCCGCGCTTGAGCAGGCGTACCGCCTGGTTCACGTAGAGCGGGAAGGACGGTTTGTCAGCATCGATGAACACCATGTCGTAGGCGGCGTCCGTGAGGCGCGGGAGCACCTCGGCGGCGCGTCCGGAGATGGTGCGGGTGCGGTTGCCCGGTATGCCGGCTTCCGCATAGGCCTCGCGGGCCGCCCGGAGGTGGTCGACGTCGGAATCGATGGTGGTCAGGACCGCGTTGCGGCCGAGGCCGCGCAGCAGGCAGACACCCGAAACCCCCGCGCCGGTGCCGACCTCCACCACCGTGGTGGCCTTGCTGGCTGCGGCCAGGACGGTCAACGCCGCGCCTACGCCGCTGGAGACGGCGCTGACGCCCAATTCATAGGACCGTTCACGCGCGCGGATCAGCACCTCATCCTCGGTAGGCAGGGCCTCCGTGTAGGACCAACTGGTCTGCTTGTCGGCGCGCATGCGTTTTCACTTTCGGTCCGGAGGAATTCCTGCTTTGACAAGCTTAAGGCCACGGAAGGCATAACCGGGTACGCACTGCCGCGGTACCTGGTTCCGGAACTAAAGGGGCACCGCTTAAGGGGTGCTATTGATGGGGTGCTAACAGCCAACTCCCAGATTGGTGCGTGACCATTGTTAATCAGTAATGCACGGCCCCCACCGCCGCATTCCGGGCCCGTCAGTGCAGTCCCGGTATTTGCCGACGTCCCCCGGCTTCCGCTTCCAATGCGGGAAAGGGGACCCCTGGAAAATTCGAATGGCGCGCAGGTTGGAAGGAAGGAGGAAGACTATGGCAACGACGCCGGACACAGCAGCCCCGGACATGGGTGCGGAGTGGGTGCGTCCCACTTGGGAGGAAGTAGTCCAGGCGCACTCGGCGAAGGTATACCGGCTGGCCTATCGGCTGACCGGCAACAAGCACGACGCCGAGGACCTGACCCAGGAAGTCTTCGTCCGGGTCTTCCGCTCACTGGCCAATTTCCAGCCGGGCACCCTCGACGGCTGGCTGCACCGCATCACGACCAACCTTTTCCTGGACCAGGCTCGACGCCGCAGCCGGATCCGTTTTGACGGCATGACCGAGGAAGCCTCGAGCAAGCTGCCCAGCAACGGTCCCGGCCCGGAGCGGAGCTTCGAATTCAACAATCTCGACGTGGACATTGCCCGCGCCTTGGAAGAGCTGCCGCCGGACTTCCGCGCCGCCGTCGTCCTCTGTGACCTGGAAGGTCTCTCCTACGATGAAGTTGCCCGCGTATTGGACGTCAAGCTGGGCACCGTCCGCTCCCGGATCCACCGTGGCCGGGCAATGCTGAAGGAGAAGCTCGCACACCGGGATCCGCAGCAGCAACCGGCTGCCCGCCCCCGGCTCAAACTGCCCCGAGTCGCGGGAGCCAGCTGAATAGTGCGACACCCCACCCGGCATCTGCACGACTACATCGACGGCGAAACGACCCCCCGGCGCCGGCAGGCCATCGAGGCGCATCTTTCCCGCTGTGCCTGCTGCCGTGCTGCCGTAGCCGAAGAGCGCCGGCTGCGCAGCCGCCTGCGTTCGGCCCGGGTACCCGACGCCGGCCCGGAACTGTCCGCACGGCTGCGGTACGTGGCGGCCGCGCAGTCCGGCTGCCCGGAATCCGGCGGCCCTCTGCCCGAGCAGCCGCAAAAGGTCCTTGACCGGCGCAGCCACGCCCTTGCCGCAGCCGGAGCGGTCGCCGCGGCGGGTGCCGTGCTGCTCGGCGGCGCCTATTACGCGGGAAGCATCCTGGAGGTTCCGGCGCAGACGGGCGCGCGTGCTGCCATGGCTGCCGGGTGGGACGAAGTTGCCGGAGGCGGCAGCCTCGGAGCGGATCAGCTGCAGCTGCTGCGTGCGCACGGGTGGACCTGCCCGGAACTGGCTGACCTGGGATTGAAGCTGGAGTCCGCCCGTTCCCTCCGGGTGCAGGGGCGTCCCGCCGTGGAAATGACCTTCACCGCAGACGGGGAACGCATCCGGCTCGTGGAACAGCATCCGCTCCCGGGAGAGGACAACCAGCCCGTGATTAACGCCGTCACCGGCCGGCCCGTATCGGAAGACGGGTTCTCCGTGGCGGGGCCGCAGACCGGGCCCGCGGTGTTCGGTTCGGACGAGCACCCCGGCCAGCAGGTCGTGGCCGCAGGCAGCGTCACGTACACCTTTGAATCCAGCCTGCCGGAGAAGTCGTTGCCGCGGGCAGTCGAGGAGCTTTCCCTGCTCGAATCGGCCCGCCTTGCCCGCGTCGGCGCCGATCCGGAGCCGATGGAGCGTATCGTCCGCGGTCTTGCCATGTTCACGCGCACCGGCTGGAGCCTCTAGGGTGCCCGCAAGTGGCTCCCCGCTCCCGGGAAAAGGTAGTCTTCAAGAGTGGTAGGAATCAACGGTTACGAGTTCATCCTTCTGGCAATAATCGCCGTGGTGATACTGGGTCCCGAACGCCTGCCCGAATACGCTTCGCAGCTGGCCCGCCTCGTGCGGGAAGTGCGGCGGATGGCCTCCGGGGCGCGTGAGCAACTGCGCGAAGAAGTAGGCCCGGAGATCGACGAGGTGGACTGGCGGAAGCTGGATCCACGGCAGTATGACCCGCGGCGGATCATCAAGGAAGCGCTGGTGGACGATTTCGACGACGCCGCCAAGGCCGCGAGCGGACGGCCCGCAACGGCGCCCGCTCCCCGGGTTCAGGCCGCCCAGTCTTCCACTGCATCCTCCACTGCGCCGTCGCCGGGGGCGGCACCCGCGTCCCGGCCGCCTGCGGTGAAACCGCTGGAACGCCTCGCCGCGGGCCAGCCGGCCCCGTTCGACGTCGAAGCCACCTAGCAGGGCGCCTTAGACCGGGCTGACCCCGAGGCTGCGTCCGGCAAGGCCACGCGGCCGGTGTGCCAGCTCCCGGGCAATCCGGCGTAGTTCGGCAGCGGCCGTATCTCCGGCTTCCCCCGTGTTTTCCGCAGCGCCGTCAATAGCTGCCGCCCCGGCCGCGTCGGCGAGGACGACCGGAAGGCCGCCGTCGCCGCCTTCGCGGAGGGCGACATCGAGCGGGATGCTGCCCAGCAGCGGAACCGGATAGCCCAGGGTGTCGCCGAGCCGGCCGGACACCGCAGCGCCTCCGCCGGAACCGAACACCTCCAGGCGTTCCCCGCCGGGCAGTACCAGCCAGGACATATTCTCAATCACGCCGGTGACTTTCTGCCCGGTCTGCCGGGCAACGCTGCCGGCGCGTTCGGCAACGTCCGCTGCGGCGCTCTGCGGAGTGGTGACGAGCAGGATCTCGGACCCCGGCAGGAGCTGCCCTACGGAAATGGCGATATCCCCGGTGCCGGGAGGAAGGTCCAGGAACAGGACGTCCAGGTCCCCGAAGTACACGTCGGTCAGGAACTGCTCCAGCGCGCGGTGGAGCATGGGTCCGCGCCAGGCCACCGGCTGGTTGCCGTCCACGAACATGCCGATCGAGATGGTCTTGATGCCGTAGGCCACCGGCGGCAGGATCATCTCGTCCACGCGGGTGGGCGGCCGGGTGATGCCCAGGAGTCCGGGGACGGAGAACCCGTGCACATCGGCGTCGACAATGCCCACGCGCAGTCCAAGCGATGCCATGGCCGCTGCGAGGTTGACGGTGACGCTGGACTTGCCGACGCCGCCCTTGCCGCTGGCCACGGCATACACGCGGGTCAGCGAATCGGGGCGGTTGAAGGGGATGGTCCGCACCGGGTCCCCGCCGCGCAGCCGGTCCTTGAGCGCATTGCGCTGCTCCGGGGTCATCACGTCAAGGAACACGCTGACGGCGTTTACTCCCGGCACCGCGGCAAGCGCACGCTCGACGTCGGCGGTGATGGTGTCGCGCAGCGGACAGCCGGCGATAGTCAGCAGCACATCCACTGCCACCCCGCCGCCGGCATCTACGCGCACGTCCTTGAGCATCCCGAGTTCGGTGATGGGGCGGCGCAGTTCGGGGTCCTGGACAGTGTCCAGGGCGCGGAGCACCTGCGCTTCCAGGGGGGAAGCCGGTTCGGATACTGGCACGGCTCTAGCGTTCCCTCCCGCCGGGATTCAGTTTCGGCATGCTGTCGGTTCCCTCGGGGCTGCGGCGGCGGCGCCGCGTCCCGCCGTCCTCGCCGTCATTGGCTTCGAGGAGTTCCTCCAGCAGGCCGCGGATTTCGGACCGGACATAGTCGCGGGTGGCAACCTCACGGAGAGCGATCCGCAGTTCGGCGATTTCCCGGGTGAGGTATTCGGTGTCCATGAGGTTGCGTTCGGCGCGTTCGCGGTCCTGGCGGACGGAGACGCGGTCCCGGTCATCCTGCCGGTTCTGCGCCAGCAGCAGCAGGGGAGCGGCATAGGAGGCCTGCAGCGAGAGCATAAGCGTCAGGACGGTGAAGCCCAGGGCGGCACTGTCAAAGCGGGCGGACTCCGGTCCCCAGGTATTCCAGGCAAGCCACACGAGGCAGAAGACCGTCATATAGACCAGGAACTGCGGGGTGCCCATAAACCGGGCGAAGTTCTCCGTGGCATGGCCGAATGCGTCCGGGTTCGGGGAGAGCCGCGGCAGCCATCGGGTCCGTGCAGAGCGGGGAGTGTCGAGGCCGGTGGTTGTTGACTTGATTTTTTCAGCCATTTGTCCTTCCCTGCTGCGGTAGGGGGCCGGTTTCGTCGGAGACGCGCCAGTCGTCCGGCAACAGGTGGTCCAGTACGTCGTCCACTGTTACCGCACCCACCAGGCGTCCGGCGTCGTTGACAACCGGCAGCGAGTTCAAGTTGTAGGTGGCCAGCATCCTCGATACTTCGCTGATGGTGGCGTGGTCCCGGACCGGTTCCAGGTCCGTGTCCAGGATGTTGCCCAGTGCCTCAGGCGGTGCCGAGCGCAGCAGCTGCTGGATGTGCACCACGCCGAGGTATTTGCCCGTGGGCGTCTCCAGCGGCGGCCGGCAGACATAGATGGAGGAGGCCAGGGCCGGGGTGAGCTCTTCCCGGCGCACATGTGCCAGTGCCTCGGCCACAGCGGCCTCGGGCGGCAGGATGACCGGCACGGGGGTCATCAGCGACCCGGCGGTGTCTTCCTCGTAGTTCAGCAGGCGCCGGACGTCCCGGGCGTCCTCAGGCTCCATCAGGGCCAGGAGCTCTTCCTTCTGCTCCTCGGGCAGTTCGTTGAGGAGGTCCGCGGCGTCGTCGGGGTCCATTTCCTCCAGCACGTCGGCGGCGCGTTCCACGTCCAGGGACTGCAGGATCTGGACCTGGTCGTCGTCGGGCAGTTCCTGCAGGACGTCCGCCAGGCGTTCGTCCTGCAGTTCGCTGGCCACTTCGATCCGGCGCTTGCCGCTCATCTCGTGCAGCGCGTCGGCGAAGTCCGCGGCCTTGAGGTCGTCATTCTGGGCGACGAAGGACGTGGCGGCCTGCGGGCCCGTGGCGTCCCAGTGCGCAATGTCCTTCCAGTCCAGGATGATCTGTTCGCCCCGCCGGCGCAGGGAACGCAGGCGGGAGGCAGCGCCGCCCCGGCGGACGAAGAGGTTGGAAACGTACCAGTCCCCGGCGCGGTTCTGCTCAATGGCAATGTCTTCAATCGTCGCTTCGCCGCTGCCGTCGCGCAGCTGTACCCGGCGGTCGAAGAGTTCCGCGACCACCAGCATTTCGGCGCCGCGCTGTTCGAAGCGGCGCAGGTTGACGAGGCCGGTGCAGATGATCTGCCCGGGGTCCATGGAGGTGATTCGGGTGAGGGGGACGAAAACCCGCTTCTTGCCGGGAACCTCCACCACAATGCCCACGGCCTGGGGCGGGAGGCCCGGACCGCGGTCAAGCACGACCGCATCGCGCAGCCGACCAAGACGGTCGCCCAGCGGGTCGAAGACATCAAGGCCGAGCAGGCGCGCAATAAAGACACGGGTAGGATTTGTGCTCACGTTCTTAGGCTACTTTGTGCCCGCCGCTAACGCCGTATTAAGGAGTACGCGGAGGTCAGTCCGTTCACTGCCAGCGATACGTTCACCGCTTTCGGCGGGCATGCGCGAGAATGGAGCAATGTCGAACCTATTTGGTGCCGCCCCTCCGCGTGACGCGGGCCGCAGCCTGCCCCAGGGAGAAACGGTGGGCCGGTACACGGCCTACCTCGACGCCCAGAAAGCCGTGGACTACCTTGCCGACAACAAGTTCCCGGTCCAGCTGGTCTCGATTATCGGGAACGAGCTCAAGTCCGTCGAACGGGTGACCGGCCGCCTGACCTACCCGCGGGTGGCGTTCTCCAGTGCAGCCACGGGTGCCTGGTTCGGACTGTTTGTCGGCCTTGCCCTGATGCTCTTCGGAGGCAGCGCCGCCGCTATTTCCCTGCTTCCCTCCATGGCCCTGGGCGCCGTGTTCTGGGTGCTCTTCGGGGTCCTGGCCTACGCCCTGCAGCGGGGGCGAAGGGACTTCACCTCCACAAGCCAGGTCATTGCAACCAGCTACGACGTGATTGTGGCGTCCGAAGCAGCCAATGACGCCCGGCAGCTGCTGCACCGGCTGCCCATGGTCGGCCAGGCAGGACACCCGCAGGCCCCTACGTCTGCTCCCCGCCACGAGGCACTGCGTCCGCCGGCGGGCGGCCAGCAGGCGCCGGAACGCCCTTCCGGCTGGGCCAACCCGTACGGAAACCCCTCCCCGGACTCCGATCCCGCCGCTGCACAGGCTCCGGGCAACGCCGGCCGGCAGGCACCTGCCGGAGCTGACTCCGGCTCCAAGCCCGCGACGCCGCGCGGCCAGTTCCCCGACCTTCCGGACGGCCGCCCGCAGTACGGTGTCCGCCGGCCTGCGGAGCCTGCCGCGGATGCGCCGGTTGCGCCGCAGCCTGATTCTGCCCGGCCGGCCGCGCCGGAGCAGGATCCGGGTGCTCCGCAGGGTTCAGGCCAGCCGGAGCAGCCCCGCCAGTAAGGCTCCCGGCCCATCGCAGAAGGCCCGCACCCCCAAGGGGGTGCGGGCCTTTTTCGTGCATTCGCTTCGGATCGGGCAAAGCCCCTCGGTTTGTCCGGTTCCCTGCGCTGCGCGGAGCGGGGATCCGGACAAACTGCGGGGATCCGGGCAAACCGCAGGGATCCGGCCCCGCCCGTCCGCACCGTCCGGCGGAGGGGCGCTCCCTCCCGGTAGGCAAAAGGTCCGCATCCTGTGGAGGATGCGGACCTTTTGCCTAAACCGGAAACTAAGAGGTTACTCCGCGGCGTAGATGCCGGCCATCCAGTCCTCGACGTCGCCCGGGTTGCGCGGCAGGGCATCGCTGAGGTTGACGGGCCCGTCGGCGGTGATAAGGACGTCGTCTTCCAGCCGCACGCCGATGCCGCGGTACTCCTCGGGCACCGAGAGGTCGGTGTCCTTGAAGTAGAGGCCGGGTTCGATGGTGAAGACCATGCCCTCGGTGATGGTTCCGTCCAGGTACAGCTCGGCACGGGCCTGGGCGCAGTCATGCACGTCCATGCCCAGGTGGTGGCTGACGCCGTGCGGCATCCACCGGCGGTGCTGCTGGCCTTCGGGTGAGAGTGCTTCCTCGAGCGCGACGGGCAGCAGGCCCCAGGCATCCAGCCGTTCGGCCAGGACCTTCACGGAGGCGGCGTGCACGTCGCGGAACCTGGCACCCGGCTTGGCTGCTTCGAAACCGGCGTCGGCGGCGTCGAGCACGGCCTGGTAGACCCGGCGCTGGACCTCGGTGTACGTGCCGTTGACGGGCAGGGTGCGGGTGATGTCGGCAGTGTAGAGGCTCTCGGCCTCCACGCCGCCGTCGAGCAGCAGCAGGTCGCCGGCGTGCACCGCACCGTTGTTGCGGATCCAGTGCAGGACGGTGGCGTTGTTGCCGGAGGCGGCAATGGTGTCGTAGCCCAGGTCATTGCCTTCTTCCCGTGCCCGGGCAAAGAAGGCGCCTTCGACGACGCGTTCGCCGCGGGGGTGGGAGATGGCCCGGGGGAGTGCCTTGACCACTTCGGTGAAGCCGTTGACCGTGGCGGCGACTGCCGCCTTCATCTGCTCGATCTCCCATTCGTCCTTGACGAGGCGGAGTTCGGACAGGGCTTCGGTCAGTTCGCCGTCGAGGGCATCCAATGCGCTGAGGTCCGCGTTTTCCGGGTCCAGGGCAGTGTTGTAGCGGACGGTGTCCACCAGGGCATCAACCATTTCGTCGACGCTGCGCAGCAGGCGGACGGAGATACCGCCGAACTGCGGATCCCCGACGTTGTTGGTGATGGCGGTCTCGGCTTCGTTGAGGTGCCGGGTGGGCAGGCCGATCAGCGCGCTGATTTCCTCCAGCCCGAGCCGGTCACCGATCCAGAAGGAGCCGTAGCGGGCGTTCGAGTAAAACTCGTCGCTGTCCGTACCGGCAAGCGGACGGAAGTAGAGCACGGCGGTGTGGTTGCCGCCGTCGTCGCCTGCACCCGGTTCGGTGGGTTCCATCACCAACACGGCATCGGGCTCGCGGTCCACGCCGAGGCCGGTCATGTGGGCAAACCCGGAGTGCGCGCGGAAGCGGTAATCGGTGTCATTGGAGCGGACCTTCAGCGGGCCGGCCGGGATGACCAGCCGCTCGCCAGGGAAGCGCTCGGAGAGGGCGCGGCGGCGGCGGGCCGCGAACGGCGCCACGGCGTCGGGCTCGGGCAGCCCGCCGGATTCCGAGGCCCAGCCGGAAGACATGAACTTCTTGAAGGCTTCCGAGGAGGGCCGCTGGGACCGGTTGTTGACCCGGTCTTCGAGCGGCTGGCCTTCGGAGGGCTCGGGCAGGGATGTCGTCGAATTCGCTTCAGTAGTCACCACTCCATCGTCTCACTGCCGCCCGGAGGGGCAAAACACCCCGCGGTACGCGGATTTTCCCCGGGGGACGGCGGGGAACGGGGCACAGTGTCCGGGGGCGTAGATTGAAAGCGTGAGAATTGACCTGCACACCCACTCCTGCGTATCCGACGGTACCGAGCAGCCGGCCGATGTCATCGCCTCCGCTGCGGCGGCCGGGCTGGATGCCGTTGCGCTGACCGACCACGATACGACGGCGGGCTGGGCCGGCGCCGCTGCTGCCGCCCGGGCGCGCGGCATCACGTTTGTTCCCGGCATGGAGGTTTCCTGCCGCAGCAGCGAGGGGATCAGCGTCCATGTGCTGTCCTATCTGCACGATCCGACGCATCCGGGACTCCTGGAGGAAATAGCCCGGTCGAGGGCAGCCCGCGTCACCCGGGCAGAACTGATGGTGCAGCGGCTCGCGGAGGATTTCCCCATCGACTGGGATTCGGTCCAGGAACAGGTGGCGCCGGGCGCAACCATCGGGCGGCCCCACATCGCCGATGCCCTGGTGGCTGCGGGAGTGGTCCCGAACCGCTCGGCGGCGTTCAGCGGCATCCTGACCGCCCGGTCACCGTACTTCGTGGCGCACTACGCTCCTGATCCGGCACGCGCAGCCGGGCTTATCCGGGAGGCCGGAGGAGTACCGGTCTTCGCACACCCCGTGGCCTCCTCGCGGGGACGGGTGGTGGGGGAGGAGACCTTCGCCGAAATGATCGGTGCCGGCCTGCTGGGGGTGGAAGCCGACCACCGGGACAACCCCGGGCCGGGCAGGGAATGGCTGCGCAGGCTGGCGAAGGACAAT
Source organism: Arthrobacter sp. zg-Y769 (assembly GCF_020907405.1). Classification (GTDB taxonomy): domain Bacteria; phylum Actinomycetota; class Actinomycetes; order Actinomycetales; family Micrococcaceae; genus Arthrobacter_B. The sequence goes on along the minus strand of NZ_JAJJOE010000003.1, from coordinate 198,861 downwards.
GACCTGCTGGTCACCGGCTCCAGCGACTACCACGGCACGGGGAAACCGAACCTGCTGGGCGAGTTCACCACAGACCCGGCCGTGCTGGTACGGATAGCCGAGCTGGGAACCGGCACCGCCGTCGTCGGTCCGTTGCCGCATTAGGCGGCGCAGGCACCCCGCCGGCGCAGGCCTGCCTCGCGGGCAGGGTGACGACGGCGCGGCGCGGACCCTAGGCGCCGGCGGCGGGAAGCGGTGATCCTGTTTCGGCGGAGAGCACCGTTGCCGCGGAACCGAGCCGCCGGGACATAACCTCGATGGCCTGGGGATTGGCATCCACGCAGACGAATTTCCGGCCCAGCTTGGCTGCAACGGCGCCCAGTGTGCCGGATCCGGCAAAGAAGTCCAGGACCCAGTCGCCCTCGCGGCTGCTGGCCGCGACGGCACGCCGGAGCAGGCCTTCGGGTTTCTGCGTGGGATAGCCGGTCTTCTCCCGGCCGGTGGGGGACACGATGGTGTGCCACCAGACATCGGTGGGCAGCTTGCCCAGCGCCACCTTTTCGGGCGTCACCAGGCCCGGGGCCATGTACGGTTCACGGTCCACCTCGGCGTTGTCGAAGTGGTACGCGTCGGGGTTCTTTACATAGACCAGAATGTTGTCGTGCTTGGCCGGCCACCGGTTTTTCGCCCGTCCGCCGTAGTCGTAGGCCCAGATAATTTCGTTCAGGAAGCAGTCCCTGCCGAACAACGCGTCCAGCATGACTTTCGCGTAGTGCACCTCGCGGTAATCCAGGTGCACGTACAGGGTGCCGTCGTCGGCCAGCAGCCGCCAGGCCTGCGCCAGCCGGGGTTCCAGGAACGCCCAGTAATCCTCGAAGGCGTCGTCGTAACTTGAGAGCAGACCCTTGACCGTGCTGTAGCTGCGGCCCTTGAACCCGATCCGGTCGCCGCTGCCGTCGGCGCTGCGGACCATGGTGGTCTGCTGCCGGCGCTGGGACCTGCCCGTGTTGAAGGGCGGATCCACGTAAATCATGGTGAAGGAGCCGTCCGGCAGGGTCGGGAGGAACTCCGCGTTATCCGCGTGTACCACCAGCGACCCGCCGTCCGGCGTCCACAAAGGGGTGCTCATGGCCGGCCTACGTCGCCGCTATTCGGCGGCCGGGCTGGTCTTGGGGACAACCTCGCCGTTGCGGCGGCGGGTCCGGCTGCGGCGCGGCCGGTCCGAAGCCGCACCGTCCACGGCCGGCGCTGCGGCAGGGGTCTCGGCCGGGCGGGACTCCGCGGTCCGCGCGTCCGCGGTTCGCCGTTCACCGGTCCGGGCCTCGCCGGAACGGGTGCTGCTGCGCCGGGATCCGTCGCGTGAACCGCTGCGGGCGTTGTCGGAGCCGCTGCGCGAGCCGGTTCCCCGGCCGGAGCGGCCGCCCTCGCGGGAGGACGAAGAGGTGCTGCGTCCGCCGGACTTGCCGGTCTCGCCGAGGTCCTCGATCTTTTCTGCATCAATGCCCGCATGGGTGCGCTTGTTGCGGGGCAGGCGTCCCTTGGTGCCTTCGGGGATGTCCAGGTCGGTGTACAGGTGCGGGGAAGAGGAGTAGGTTTCCACCGGCTCCGCCTGGTCCAGGCCCAGGGCCTTGTTGATCAGGCCCCAGCGGGGAACATCGTCCCAGTCCACGAAGGTGACTGCGGTGCCCTTGTGTCCGGCGCGGCCGGTACGGCCGACGCGGTGCAGGTAGGTCTTCTCGTCTTCGGGGCACTGGTAGTTGATCACGTGGGTGACGTCGTCGACGTCGATGCCGCGTGCGGCGACGTCGGTGGCTACCAGCACATCCACCTTTTCATTGCGGAAGGCGCGCATGGCCTGCTCGCGGGCACCCTGGCCCAGGTCGCCGTGCATCGCGGCCACGGCGAAACCGCGGTCCACGAGTTCCTCGGACAGCTTGGCGGCGGTGCGCTTGGTCTTGGTGAAGATGATGGTGCGGCCGCGGCCGCGGGACTGCAGGATGCGGGCCACCACTTCGCTCTTGTCCAGGTTGTGCGCCCGGTAGACCACCTGGCGGATGTCCTTCTTCGTCAGGCCTTCATCGTCGGGATCAGCCGCGCGGATGTGGGTGGGCTTGGTCATGTAGCGGCGGGCCATGGAAACGACGGCGCCGGGCATGGTGGCCGAGAACAGCAGGGTCTGGCGGACGGCGGGCGTGGCAGCCATCAGGGTTTCGACGTCGGGCAGGAAACCGAGGTCCAGCATTTCGTCGGCCTCGTCGAGGACGACAAGCCGCACGTTCTTCAGCGAGAGGTGCTTCTTGTTGTAGAGGTCGATCAGGCGGCCCGGGGTACCGACCACGATTTCGACGCCGGCGGCCAGGGCCTCCGTCTGCGGTTCGTAGGCACGGCCGCCGTAAATGGTGACGATGCGGGCGCCGCGCCGGCGGGCAGCGGTGGTGAGGTCGCCCGCCACCTGGACGGCCAGTTCACGGGTCGGCACCACGATCAGGGCCTGCGGCGCGCCGGGGACGGCGAGTTCGGCGTAGCCCTTGTCCTCCGGGCCCACCACCCGCTGCAGTGCGGGAATGCCGAAACCGAGCGTCTTGCCGGTGCCCGTCTTCGCCTGGCCAATGATGTCGTGGCCGCTGAGGGCAACGGGCAGCGTCATCGACTGGATGGGGAAGGGGTGCGTGATGCCGGCGTCGGCCAGGGACTCGACGATGTCCGCACGGACACCGAAATCGGCGAAGGTGAGTTCGGGGATTTCCTCGGCCTGGGCCTTGACGGCCAAGGTGTCCGCGACCGTCAGTTCTTCGGTGCTGTCATCGGCAGTGAGGTGACGACTGTCATCAACCTGGGAAAATTCAGTGTTCAATTAAATACCGTTCAGTTTAGGCAGCGCGGGGGCGCCAGGCTCGACGAGTGGCTGTTACAGCCCATCCCGGAGCGGATGGCACGCACGCGGTGCGTCCAGCGGAAGCCGATCGCGGGCTAACAACTGCGGGCCGCCTGTGCTCCATTGGCCACGGCGGCGGCCGAAAATTCAAGATCGCGTAGGGTTTGCGGGTCTGGCTATACAACGACTTCACATGAACACCATATGAACATCACATGTAATTCTTACGACAGACGACCGGGCATCCAATTACTACTTTCCCAGTCTACCTGCCAGCCGCTGAACACCTCGCATCCAGGGCCGCGGCACGGTCCGCAGGGGTGCCGGCAGGTACGCTGGCGGGTATGACTAACGGGCACCATTCGGATCATCCGGCCGCCTCCGGGACGGCCTCACAGCACACCGAGACGTATCAGCGGTTCCTCACGGACCTTTTCGGGGCCATCGCTTACGGCGAGTTGTCGGCGTTTGAACGGATGTCGTCCGATGCCCGCTTTTCCCCTACGCTGCATGACCGCGCCACGCTGGGGCGCCTGGCGGTGCATGAATACGCGCATTTCGAGTTGATCTGCGCCCGGCTCAGCGCCATGGGCGTTGACCCGGAAGAGGCCATGCGGCCCTTCCAACCCTCGGTGGACGCGTTCCACGACCGCACCCGGCCGGCGGACTGGTACGAATCGCTGATGAAGTTCTATGTCACGGATGCCATCTCCGATGATTTCTACTCCGCGGTGGCGTCCCGGCTGGATGCGGAAACGAACAGCCTGTTCCAGGGTCTCAAGGCTACCGAGCAGCCCGGGGAAATCCTGCTCGGCAGGCTGAGGGAAGCCCTCGCGGATGATCCCCGGCTTGCCTCGAGGCTGGCGCTCTGGGGCCGGCGGCTGGTTGGCGAAGCGCTGACCCAGGCCCAGCGGGTCCTGATTGAACGGGCTTTCCTGGGCGGGCTGCTTGAGGACGGGGGCCAGGGGGCCGTCGACGCCGAAATCAAGGCGCTCACGGCACAGCTGACCCGAAACCATTCAAAACGCATGAGCCTTCTCGGCCTGACGGCCTAGCTTCACGGTACGCTTCCCCCGTACGGAAGCGCCGGCTGCAGCCGGACACGGGCTGCAGGGGGAATCCAGTGCGGGGGAAAGCAACACGGAAGTGGGCGGTGCGCGCCCTCGCCGCAGTGGTTCTTGCGGTCCTGCTGCTGGCCGCGGCACCGGCTGTCCGGCCGGACCCCGGAGCGGGCGGGACGGCGGGAGCGCTTGCGACGGGCAGCGCCGTTCCTGTCGAAGCATTGCCCGCGCCGGCGGTGAGCTGGCCTGTGGAAGGCGAAACGGCTGCCCCCGCGGCTCCGGCTGCCGGATCGCTGGTTTATCTGCCCCGGACCGGCCGGATGATGTCCGTAGTTCCGGGAGTGGAGGACTCTGCCCTGGTGATCGGCGACTCGCAGGCCGGTCCGGATACCTGGGTGGGACTGGGGCTGGAACAGGCCGGGTACCCTGCCATCATCCGGGGCGCCATCGGAACCGGCTACGTCGAGGGGAACGGCTCAGTGGCCGGATATGCCCGGGCGCTGGAAGCGCACCAGTGGCTGCTCCCGTGGGGTACGCCGCGGTTGATCCTGCTTCAGGGCGGGGGCAATGACATCACCCATCCAGCCTCAGACATCCGCGCCGAAGCGCTCCGGCTAATCCGCGGCCTGCGGCAAAGCTACCCGTCCGTCCGGATTGTCATGGTGGGGGTCATCGGTGACGGCACCGGACCCCGCAGCGAGGTGGACCGGGTGCTCGCCGCCGTGGCCGCCGAACAGGGAATCGATTTCCTCACCCCGGGGAACTGGTGGGCACGGTATGGACTGAACGGCAGGCTGCGTCCGGACGGAAGGCACCTGAGCCCGGAAGGACACCGGATAGCGGCCGGCGTGTTCGCACACGAACTGGCCCGGATGTCGCCGCCCGCCATCCCGCAGACGATCCCGCACCGCGCCGTGTCGTAATCCGCATCGCCGTAACGCGAACGGAGCAAGCGGGACACGAAAAAAGGGCGGTGCCGCAGCATCGCCCTTCCGACGTTTCGTGCGGGTCCGGCAGATCCGTTGCCGGTTCCCGGCACCACGGGATCTAGAGGCGCAGGATGCGCTCCGTCTCGGCCGTGTCCGCCTTGGCGCGGCTGCGGCCAATCGGAACGGCCGCCACTATCGGCGCCAGGACGGACACTGCCGCCGGGACGGCCCAGCCGATCCAGTCCGCCTCAAAACCGGTCACGCCGGCCGCCCGCAGCGCCAGCCAGGTCAGGAGCGCAGCACACACGGAGATACCCGGGAGCAGCAGCGCGCCGTATAAGGCCCGGTGGCGGTCAGCGGCCCAGACGGCGAACCCCGCGGCAACGGCGGTCAGCGTGACCAGGATCAGGCTAAGCATGGAAGCGTCGGGTTAGAGGGCGCCGAAACCAACGCGGCGGACTTCCTCGGCGCCGATCTCGACGTAGCCGATGGAAGCACCGGGAACAACGATCAGCCGGCCCTTGACGTCCTTGAGACGGAGCAGGGCGCCGTTGGCGAGGGACTGCTCCACTGCGTCGGCAACCTCTTCAGCGCTCTGGCTGGATTCGAAGACAATTTCGCGGGCTACATTCTGAATGCCGATTTTTACTTCCACCGTGGTGCCTCCTGATTAACGATTTACGAACTAATCGAAATCTACTCTAGATCTCCTTGGGGAACCGGCTGATTCCGCGCCAAGCTAAACGGTAAACCAGCTCGCTTGCCGCATCGATGTCCAGGCCGCCGTCGGTTTCCAGCCAGTACCGGGCGCTCACCTGCGCCATTCCGGCCAGGGCACGGCCGAGCAGGGTGGCCTCGAGATGGGAAAGCTTGGTGTCTTCGGCAATGACGCCGGCAATGCTGTTGGCGAAGCGGGCATTGAATTCCTCAATACGGGCGCTGACCTCGGCGTCATTGGTGAGGTCGGATTCAAAAACCATCCGGTGCCCCTGGCTGTCCTGCGCCACGAAGCGGAAATAGGCCCGCATGGTTTCGCGGACCCGAAGCTTATTGTCCGTGGTGGAGTTCAACGCGGTACGCAGGAACTCCGTCAGCGTGTTCAGGTGGTTGTCCAGCAGGGCCAGGTACAGCTCCCGCTTGCCGGGGAAATGCTGGTAGAGCACGGGTTTGCTGACGTGCGCCGCTTCGGCGATCTCGTCCATGGCCGCACCGTGGAAGCCGTTACTGACAAACACTTCCTGCGCTGCGCTTAGCAGCTGCCGGCGGCGTTCCTCCCGCGGGAGTCGAACCGGTTTACCGGCTGCCTGGTTACTCACTGGTGGACCTCTCAACAGTTCCGGAGCCCTGAGCTGCACGGACAATGACCCTTAGTTTACCCGCGGGTATTCGAAGCGACAGGTCCAACCGCCATACCCGTGGCTTAGATTGGACTTCATGACCTTAGCAAGCGATACCGTCCCGGTCGGGGAGCTACCAGCTTTGGTGGCGCCCGGCGCGGAACTTACCCGTGACGAAACCGAACGCTACTCCCGGCACCTCATCATCCCCGGGTTCGGGTCCGCCGCGCAGCGCCGGCTGAAGAACGCCAGGGTGCTGGTGGTGGGAGCCGGAGGGCTGGGATCTCCGGCGCTGCTCTACCTGGCCGCTGCGGGAGTGGGCACGCTGGGTATTGTCGACGACGACGTCGTGGACGTTTCCAACCTGCAGCGCCAGGTCATCCACGGCGTATCCGACGTCGGTACCCCCAAGGCGGAGTCCGCGGCCCGCTCCGTGGCGGAGCTGAATCCGCTGGTCGAGGTGGTGCTGCACCGGGAGCGGCTGGACAATTCCAACGTGCTGGACATCTTTTCCGGATATGACCTGATTGTGGACGGCACCGACAATTTCGCCACCCGCTATCTGGTCAACGACGCCGCGGAAATCCTGGGCAAGCCGTACGTCTGGGGTTCGATCCTCCGCTACGACGGGCAGGTCAGCGTGTTCTGGGGCAAACACGGCCCCACCTACCGCGACCTGTTCCCGCAGGCACCTCCGGCAGGTTCCGTCCCCTCCTGCGCGGAGGGGGGAGTGCTCGGGGTGCTCTGCGCCCAGATCGGCTCGGTCATGGTCAACGAAGCCATCAAACTCATTACCGGCACGGGCCGGACCCTGCTGGGCCGGGTCCTGGTCTTCAATGCCCTGGAGATGAGCTGGCGCGAACTCCGGGTCCGGCGGGATCCGGAGACCGTTCCCGTGACGGCGCTGAGCGACTATCAGGCCTTCTGCGGCATTGCGCCTGCGGAACCTGCCCCGGCCGGAGCGGAAGTGGATGTGGAAGCCCTGCGGGAGCTGCTGGCGGAACGCTCGGCAGGATTCCGGGACTTCGAACTGCTGGACGTCCGGGAACCCGGGGAACATGAGATTGTCCGCATCGACGGTGCCCGGCTGGCGCCGCGGGGCGCCGTGCTGGCGGGGGAGTTCCGGCCGGAGCCGGGACGGCCGGTCTACGTGCACTGCAAGTCCGGGGTACGGTCCGCCGAGGTCGCGGCCTACCTGCGGCGTGCGGGTTATCCGGAGGTCTACAACGTCACCGGCGGGATCCTGGAGTGGGTGCGCCGGGTGGAACCGGAGAAACCGGTCTACTGAAACGCCCTACGCGGACTTCGGTTCCGCGTCGTCCGAATCGGCGCCGTCGTCCGCAGGCGAACCGGCACCCTTGGCGGGCGCGGCGGCGTCGCCGCGCTCCACCGTGATCCCGTACAGGGCTTCGAGTCCCCGGATGTAATCCTCCTGCTGGCCGCTGGCGGCCAGCTCCCGGGCGCGGACGGTGGGAACGTGGAGCAGCTGCTTGACCATGCGGCGCATGGCGAACTCCACTTCCTGCGCGGCGCCGGTGCACCCGTGCTGGGCGCGGACTTTCTCCAGCTCCGATTCGAGCACGTCCAGGGTGTGCCGGCGCAGTGCAACGATCGCGGAGTCCATCTCACGGCTGAGCTGCTGCTTCGAGAAGTTCTTCGCGGCATCGGCCACGATGGTGCTGGCCTGCTTCAGCGATTCGGCCTGCTCGGCCGGCGCGGCCAGCCGGACGGATTCCAGGGTGATCAGCTCGACGCTGTCGATCTCGCGGACCGCGGGATCGAAGTCATGCGTCAGGGCAAGGTCGATAATGATCAGCGGCTTGCCCGCTGCCGCACGGACGCGGCGCACATCTTCCGCGCTGACCTGGCTGTCGCTGCCGCTGCAGCCGATGACGACGTCGGCGCGGGTCAGGGCGGCGGGCAGCGATTCGCGGGTCAGCGGCCTGCCGCCGCGGGAAGCGGCGAAGGACTCTGCGCGGTTGGAGGAGGAATAGACACTGATGTCGGTGCAGCCGCGCTCCTTGAGCAGGGCCATGGTGGCGCCGGCGTAGGCACCGGTACCGAAAACCACCACGGACTTTCGTGACCAGTCGCGGTTTTCGGACAAGTCAGCGGCCAGGCCCAGGGCAACCGAAACAATGGAAAGCCCCCGTTTGCCGAGGGCTGTAAGGGCACCGACGTCCTTGGCGGTGCGGGAAGCGGTTTGGAATAATCGGGTGAGGCCGCCGCTGGCGGTGCCGCTTTCCTGGGCCTCGATCAGGGCCCGGCGCACCTGGCCGGCAATTTCACGTTCGCCGACGACGGCGGAGTCCAGCCCTGCGCCGACGGCGAAGAGGTGCTGGGGAACGGATTCACCGGTGTTGGTGGCAAAGGAGCGGGAGACCAGGTCTTCGCTCATCCCGGAGTGCCGGCTGATCTCGGCCACAACGGCGGAACGGGCGGCTTCAATGTCCGCGTCCGAGCTGGTTTCGCAATACACCTCCAACCGGTTGCAGGTGGCGAGGACGACGGAGCCGGCGACGGCGGTTCCGGAATCGACCAGCGAAGACGAGACCTCGGATGCGCCGGCGCTGAGCCGGGCGACAGTCTCCAGGTCTACGTCGGTGTGCGTAGCAATGAGGGAAAGTAGAACCACAGTAGGTCAATACTAGCCACGCCCCGGAGGATACCTTCAATCGGCTGCCCCGATTTCGCCGTTTAACCGTGTGAGAAGGGCCACCGTTCCCGCCGGGGGAGCCCCGGTTATCGATTGCCCGGGAATTTGGAGAGAATCAAGGTATGACTCTTAGCGCCACTCATCCGCTGCTGGATGGCCGTACGGCCGATTCGCCCCTCATCACCGCGTACCGCGGCGGCACTCCCGCCCGCCGTCCCGTGTGGTTTATGCGGCAGGCCGGCCGCTCCCTGCCGGAATACCTCAAGGCCAGGGAAGGGATCGGCATGCTGGAATCCTGCCTCCGTCCCGAACTGGCTGCGGAGATCACCCTGCAGCCGGTGCGCCGCCACGATGTGGATGCCGGGATTTTCTTCTCCGACATCGTTATTCCGCTGAAGCTGGCCGGCGTGGACGTGGACATTGTCCCCGGCATCGGGCCGGTGCTGGGCCGCCCGGTGCGGACCGCCGCCGACGTCGCCGCCCTGCCGCGGCTGACCGAGGAAGCGCTGGAACCCATCCGGGAAGCCGTCCGGCTGACGGTTGCCGAGCTCGGCTCCAAGCCGCTGATCGGTTTCGCCGGTGCGCCGTTCACCCTGGCCGCCTACATGGTCGAGGGCAAGCCATCCCGTGACCACCTCGGCCCGCGCACCATGATGCACGCCGACCCGGAGGCCTGGCAGGCGCTGACCGCCTGGGCGGCCGATGCGTCCGGCATGTTCCTGCGTGCGCAGCTGGAAGCCGGTGCCAGTGCCGGCCAGCTCTTCGATTCGTGGGCGGGCTCCCTAGGCCTGGCGGACTACGTCAAGCACGTGGCCCCTGCCTCTTCCCGGGCCCTGGACCATGTGCGCGGGCTCGGCGCCCCGCTGGTGCATTTCGGCACCGGCACCTCCGAACTGCTGGTGGCCATGCGCGACGTCGGCGTGGACGTGGTGGGCGTGGATTACCGGCTCCCGCTGGACGAGGCCAACCGCCGCCTCGGCGGTATGACGCCGCTGCAGGGCAACATTGACCCCGCACTGTTGAGCGCACCGTGGGAAATCCTGGAAGCACATGTCCGCGAGGTACTCGCCGCAGGCGCAGCCGCGCCCGGGCATGTGGTCAACCTGGGCCACGGCGTGCCGCCGGAAACCGACGCCGGCGTCCTGACGCGGGTGGTCGAACTGATTCATTCGGTGGAGCCGTAACCATGCCCAACCGTTTCCTCGCCAAGCCGGAAAAACCTGCCAAAGCGGAAAAATCCGCGAAGCCGGAAAAGCCCGCAGCCAAAACCGGCACGCAGCCCGAAACGCCGACCGGCCCCTCGGCCATCGTCGTCGGCGGCGGCATCTCCGGCCTGATCGCAGCCCGTGACCTGCAGCGGGCAGGCGTCCGCGTGACGGTGCTGGAAGCCTCGGACCGGTTCGGCGGCTGCGTGGGCCGGCACTCCGTGGCCGGGATAGAGCTGGACAGCGGCGCGGAGTCCTTCGCCACGCGGTCACCGGCAGTTCCGGAACTGGTGGGGGAACTGGGCCTGGCGGACGCGGTGACGGCGCCCAACCCGGCCGGGTCATGGCTGCAGCTGGCAGCGGACGACCTGCCCTCGGGGGCACAGCGGATGCCGGCCAGCGGGCTGCTCGGCATCCCGGCCGATCCGCGGCACCCGGATATCGCCCGTGCCCTGGGCCGCGCAGGAGCGGCCCGGGCAGCCATGGACAAGGTCCTGCCGGTGGGTAACCTGTTCCGCCGTGGATCCATGAGCCTGGGTGAGCTGGTGCGGACCCGGATGGGCGAGGCAGTGCTTCGCCGGCTCGTGACCCCGGTGGTCGGCGGCGTCTATTCCGCCGATCCGGACGTGCTCGACGTCGATTCCGTGGCACCGGGACTGCGCGCTGCCGTCTCCCGGCACGGCTCCCTTGCCGCCGCCGTAGGCGCCATGCGTGCAGCGGCGCCCGCCGGATCGGCGGTTGCCGGGCTTGAGGGCGGAATGGGCCGGCTCGCCGAGGCGCTGGTCTCGGACCTGGAAACCGCCGGTGCAGGCCTGCGTACCGGCATCCGTGCCGAGTCCCTGGCCCGCGAAGCCGAAGGGTGGCGGGTCCGCTGCAGCAACGGCCGGGAGCTGGCGGCGGACGCCGTGGTGGTTGCCGCGGAAGGTCCGGCAGCCGCGGACCTGATCGCGACCGCGCTGCCCGAGGTATCGGCTTACCGGCCCCAGCCGGGACCGGGAGTGGCCCTGGTGACGCTGGTGGTGGACCTGCCGGAACTGGATGCGATGCCGCGCGGCACCGGCGTCCTGGTGGCGCGCGAGGTGGAAGGCGTCGATGCGAAGGCCATGACCCATGCCACGGCCAAATGGCAGTGGCTCGCGGATTCCACCGGACCGGGAACCCACGTGCTGCGCCTCTCGTACGGCCGGGCACTGTCCGCGGAGGACTCCGCAGCCGAACCTTCCCACGTGGACCGCGCCGACGATGACCTCTTCCGGCAGGCCGTGGCGGATGCATCCGGCCTGCTGCAGGTGGGGATCAGGGCCGACGACGTCGTCGGCTGGGATGTTGTCCGGTGGGTGGGTGCTCTGCCCTCGGCCGCTGTAGGGCATAAGGACCGGGTGGGTGCCGTCCGCGCGGCGGTGGCCGAAGCGCCCGGACTTGAAGCGGTGGGAGCCTGGCTGGCCGGTACCGGTCTGGCCGCCGTCACTGCCGATACCCGCACCCGGATGGCAGCGCTCTCCAACACCCTGCTGTGATCTTCAGCACTTTCTACAGTTCGTAGAAGTGCGGTGTTTCGACTTAGCCATACGCAAAGGGCAGACTGTTAAACATGAGTGAGACGATGGACCGCAGCGCCGCCGGGGCGGCCGGCAACGACGAACAGTTCTTTACCCTTTGGACCGTTTTCAAACGGTCCTCCATGCCGAAAGCGCCTGTTTCAGCCGGCGCCGTTGACGCGTTCGAGGACCTTGCCAAGGAGATGGCAGCCGGCAACGTCACGCTCCGCGGGCTTTACGACGTCTCCGCCATGCGCGTGGACGCCGACGTTATGGTGTGGTTGCACGGCAGTGCGCCGGAAGCGCTGCAGGCGGCCCTTCGCCGGATCCGCCGGACGGAGCTGTTCGCCGGCACCGAAATCGCCTGGTCCGCCATGGGCGTGCACCGCGATGCGGAGTTCTCCAAGAACCACTGGCCGTCCTTCGCCCGGGGCATCGACCCGGAGGCCTGGATCTGCGTCTACCCGTTTGTCCGTTCCTACGAGTGGTACCAGCTGCCCGCCGAGGAACGCGGCAAGATGCTGCGCGACCACGGCATGCTCGGTCGCGAATTCCCGCAGGTCCTGGCCAACACCGTCGCTTCCTTCGCCCTCGGTGACTGGGAATGGATCCTGGGCCTGGAAGCTCCCAACCTGGTTGACCTGGTCGACATGATGCGCCACCTGCGTGCCACCGAGGCCCGCAACCACGTCCGTGAAGAAGTCCCGTTCTATACCGGCCGGCGTATTCCGGCCGCCGAAGTTGCCGAGGTACTCAAATGACATCCGCTGTTTCCAACGAGCCCGTGTTCGACCCGTTTGAGGGCGTCGACGAAAACGGCCGCATGGCCCCGAAGCACTACGACGCCATCCTGCTGGCGTCCTTCGGCGGCCCGGAAGGCCAGGAAGACGTCATTCCCTTCCTGCGCAACGTCACCGCCGGCCGCGGCATCCCCGATGAGCGGCTGGAGGAAGTGGCCACCCACTACCGCGCCAACGGCGGCATCAGCCCGATCAATGAGCAGAACCGCGCCTTGAAGGCGGCCCTGGAAGCCGAGCTGGCACGCCGCGGCGTCGAACTGCCCGTCCTCTGGGGCAACCGCAACTGGGCGCCCTACATCAAGGACGTCCTCCAGGAGGCGTACGACAACGGCTACCGCCGCATCCTCATGGTCACCACCAGTGTCTACTCCTCGTACTCCAGCTGCCGCCAGTACCGCGAAGACCTGGGCATGAACCTCTTGAAGACCGGGCTGGACAAGAAGCTGCACGTGGACAAGGTGCGCCAGTACTTCGACCACCCCGGCTTCGTCGATCCCTTCGTCGAAGGCGTACGTGAGTCCGTGGCGAAGGTCCGCGCACAGCTCGCCGCCAAGGGCGTGGACAACGAGAAGATCGAAATCCTCTTCTCCACCCACTCCATCCCCACCGCCGACGCCGAAGCCTCCGGCCCGCGCGACCGTGAGTTCGAAGAAGGCAGCGCCTACGTTGCCCAGCACCTGGCCAACGCCCGCGCCATCATGGACCGCGTCCCCGAAGCCGCAGGCATGGACTGGCAGCTGGTCTACCAGTCCCGCTCCGGTGCACCGCACATTCCCTGGCTGGAACCGGACATCAACGACGCCATCGCCGAGCTGCCCGCCAAGGGCGTCAACGGCGTGGTGATTGTTCCGCTGGGCTTCGTCAGCGACCACATGGAAGTTATCTGGGACCTCGACACCGAGGCCATGGATACCTGCAGGGAACTGGGCCTGGCGGCGGACCGCACGCCGACCCCGGGCATCCACGAAACCTTCGTCTCCGGCCTGGTGGACCTGCTGCAGGAACGCACCCTGGAAAACAACATCGCCATCCGGCCCGCCATGACCGAACTCGGCCCGTGGTACGACGTCTGCCGTCCCGGCTGCTGCGCCAACCTGCGCGGCGAGAAGCCGACGATCGCCGGCGCCGATTCCACCGTAGGCGTCGAATAGTGGCGCAGTCGCCCGTCCTGATCGGCACCCGCGGCAGCGCCCTGGCCGTCACCCAAACCACCACCGTTGCGCAGGCGCTGTCCGGGCTGGGCGGTTTCGACATCGAACTGGTGCGCGTGCGCACCGAGGGCGACATCAACCGTGCCGCCCTGTCCCAGATCGGCGGAACCGGCGTGTTCGTTGCCGCGCTGCGCGACTCGCTGCTGCGCGGGGACTGCGACGTTGCCGTGCACTCACTCAAGGACCTGCCCACCGCCCCCGCGGACGGCCTGGCCCTGGGGGCAATTCCGGAACGCGTGGATGTCCGCGACGTCCTGTGTGCCCGCGACGGCCTGACCCTGGCGCAGCTTCCTGCCGGTGCGAAGATCGGCACCGGCTCGCCGCGCCGCGCCGCCCAGCTGCGGGCCGCCCGCCCCGACCTGGAGATTGTGGACATCCGCGGCAACGTGGATACCCGCCTCGGCCGGGTGGCCGGCCTGGTGGAAGGCGCCCCGGGAGATCTTGACGCCGTGGTGCTGGCCGCCGCAGGCCTGGCCCGGCTGGGCCGGCTGAACATGGTCAGCGAGTTCATTGACCCCGCCGTCATGCTTCCCGCCCCCGGGCAGGGTGCGCTGGCGGTGGAATGCCGCGATGCGGACGCCGCCGACGGCGGTCAGCTCGCCAAGGCGCTTGCTGCCTACGACCACCTCGACAGCCGCCTGACCGTGGCTGCCGAGCGGGCCATGCTCGGCCGCCTCGAGGCCGGCTGCACGGCTCCGGTCGGTGCGCTGGCGAGCGTGGGTGCAGACAGCATCACGCTCGAAGCCGTGGTCTGCAGCGACGACGGAACGCGCCTGATGCGCCGGACCGGCGTCGTCAGCGAACTCACCGAAGACGCCGCCCGCGCCCTCGGCATCCAGGTGGCCGAGGAGCTGCTCGCGGCCGGTGCCGCACAGCTCACGGACCTGCCCGCCAGCTGATGCCCGGCTTCGGGAGCTGCTGAAATGGCAGCCACGCACCAGGGTCCGGACCTAGTCGGCCTGGACGTTGTCCTTCCACGCACCCCGGACCGGGCCTCGGCCATGGTCCGGGAGCTGGAGGACTGCGGGGCATCGGTGACGCTGATGCCCCTGATCGACTTCCAGTTCCCCACGGACACCGCGCTGCTGGACCGCGCCCTGAATTCGCTGAAGGCCGGCCGGTTCGCGTGGGTGGTCTTCACTTCGGTCACCACCGTCCGGGCGGTCACCCGCCGGTGCACGGCCCTGGGCATCCGCCCCGACGCCGTGGTGCCAGCGGACACCCGGATCGCCGCAGTAGGTGCCGGAACACGGCAGGCGCTGGAGGAGATCGGCTTCGATATCGACTTCCTGCCGGACACGGACCAGTCGGCCCGGGGGCTGGCCGCCTCCTGGCCAGACCCGTCCGGATCGGACCCCGAGGGCGGGGACCTTCGGGTGCTGCTGCCGCAGGCCGACATCGCCGATCCGTCACTGCACAACGCGCTGACGGACCTGGGCTGGGACGTCCGTGCCGTGACCGCGTACTGCACCGTGGACTACCCGGCGACCGGCGTGCGCTTCACCCCGGCGGTTACCGGGGGAGGGCTGCTGGACCCGGAAGGCTTTGCCGCCTCGGCACCCGCCGGACCCCGCGCCGTCGTCCTCACCTCCCCGAGCATTGCCCGCCGGTTCGTCCGCCGCTGCACGCCGGTCCCGGCCGGAACCCTGCTGGTGGCCATTGGCGACAGCACTGCCGCACGGATGCGCGAACTGGGCGTGGGCCCGGATGCCGTGGCGAAGCAGCCAACGCCGGCGGGAATAGCCGAGGCACTCTTTGTTGCTATGTCTACGGGTCCTACTCCCTAGTTCCCCCTCATTACCGGAAGGCAGAATTACCTCCATGAGCTTCCCCCAGCACCGCCCCCGCCGGCTCCGCACCACCCCCGCCATGCGGCGGCTGACCGCAGAGTTCCGGCTGGATCCGGCCGAGCTGATCCTGCCGGCCTTCGTCCGGGAGGGCATCACCGAGCCGAACCCGATCACCTCGATGCCCGGCGTCGTCCAGCACACCATGGACAGCCTGAAGAAAGCCGCGTCCGAAGCTGCAGAGCTGGGTATCGGCGGCATCATGCTGTTCGGCATCCCCGCCGAGCGTGACGCCGTCGGCAGTGCCGGCACCGATCCCAACGGCATCCTCAACCGCGGCATCGCCGCCGTCCGCGAGGAAGTCGGGGACGAACTGGTCATCATGAGCGACGTCTGCCTGGACGAATTCACCGACCACGGGCACTGCGGTGTGCTGGACGACAACGGCGTCGTGGACAATGACACCACCCTGGAGATCTACGGCCGGATGGCCGTGGAGCAGGCCCGCGCCGGTGCACATGTACTGGGTCCGTCGGGCATGATGGACGGGCAGATCGCCGTCATCCGCCACGCCCTGGACACCGCCGGGTACACCGACGTTTCCCTGTTTGCCTACGCCGCGAAGTACGCCTCCGCGTTCTACGGCCCCTTCCGCGAAGCGGTCGACTCCCAGCTGAAGGGTGACCGCCGGACCTACCAGATGGACGCCTCGAACCGCCGCGAAGCACTGCTCGAAGTGGAACTGGACCTTGAAGAAGGCGCCGACATGGTGATGGTCAAGCCGGCCATGAGCTACCTCGACGTACTGGCCGACGTGGCCGCCATGTCCCCGGTCCCCGTGGGCGCTTACCAGATCTCCGGCGAGTACGCGATGATTGAAGCTGCCGCCGCCAACGGCTGGATTGACCGCCGCCGGGCCATCGAAGAGTCCGTGCTTGGCATCAAGCGGGCCGGCGCCAACATGATTCTCACGTACTGGGCCACCGAGCTGGCGGCCTGGCTGAAGGAAAGCAAGTAATGTCCTCATCTGTCTCACCGTCTTCCTCCGAAGAACTCTTTGACCGCGCCCGGGCCCTGATGCCCGGCGGCGTGAACTCCCCGGTCCGGGCCTTCGGCTCCGTGGGCGGCACCCCGCGCTTTATGGTCTCCGCCAAGGGCCCGTACATCACGGACTCCGAAGGCCGCGAATACGTTGACCTCGTCTGCTCCTGGGGGCCGGCCCTGGTGGGACACTCCCACCCGGACGTCCTAGCGGCCGTCCACGCCGCCGTCGACAACGGGCTGTCCTTCGGTGCGTCCACCCCGGCCGAGGCCGAACTGGCGCAGCTGGTGATGGACCGGGTGCCGGGCGTCAAGCGCCTGCGCATGGTCTCCACCGGCACCGAGGCCACCATGACCGCGATCCGGCTGGCCCGCGGCTTCACCGGCCGGAACCTGGTCATCAAGTTCGCCGGCTGCTACCACGGCCACCTCGACGGACTGCTGGCCTCCGCCGGTTCCGGCCTGGCCACCCTGGCACTGCCCGGCTCGGCCGGCGTCACCGAAGCCACTGCCGCCGAGACACTGGTGCTGCCGTACAACGACGTTGCCGCCGTCGAAAAGGCATTCGCGGAGCACGGCGCCGACATTGCCGCGGTCATTACCGAAGCGGCCCCCGCCAACATGGGCGTGGTCACTCCGGACGAGGGCTTCAATGCCGCCCTGTCCCGGATCACCGCCGCGCACGGCGCCCTGCTGATCCTCGACGAGGTGCTCACCGGTTTCCGTACCGGCCCGGGCGGCTACTGGGGCCTGACCGGCGCGGTGGAAGGCTGGACCCCGGACCTGTTCACCTTCGGCAAGGTGATCGGCGGCGGTATGCCCGTCGCCGCCCTGGGCGGCCGTGCCGACGTGATGGACTACCTCGCGCCGCTGGGCCCGGTCTACCAGGCCGGCACCCTCTCGGGTAACCCGATCGCGATGGCGGCCGGCGTCGCCACCCTGAAGGCCGCCACCGCCGAGGTCTACGCCACCGTCGACAAGCGCTCCGCGGAGCTCTCCGCAGCCGTGTCCGCCGCCCTCGACGCAGCCGGGGTGGACCACAGCATCCAGCGTGCCGGCAGCCTCTTCAGCGTCGCCTTCGGCACCTCCGCCGCCGGCGTGCACAACTACGAGCAGGCACAGGCGCAGGAAGCCTTCCGCTATCGGCCGTTCTTCCACTCGATGCTCGACGCCGGTGTGTACCTGCCGCCGTCGGTGTTCGAGGCCTGGTTCCTGTCCGGCGCCCACGACGACGCCGCAATGGACCGGATCTACGCCGCCCTTCCGGCCGCCGCGAAGGCCGCAGCCGAGGCGCAGCCGTAAGGCAGGCGTTCGAAGGCACGAAAAACCCCGCACCTCCCTTTCACGGGAAGTGCGGGGTTTTTCGTTGTCTTGGCTTAGAAAGCGGGTGTTACGTCACCGTTCGGCCAGGTCTCTTCGATGAAGGCCTTGGTTTCGGGGGAGTGGAGCAGTTCCTCGAGCTTGTCGATCCGTGCGTCCTTGGCGCCGGCCTTCCAGACGAGGAAGTTGGCGTACGGGTTATCCTCGGCGGATTCCACCAGCAGGGCGTCGTCGGTGTTCAGCCCGGCTTCGAGAATGTAGTTGCCGTTGATGATGGCCAGGTCCACGGTGGGATCGCTGAGGTCGTTGACCAGCAGTTCCGGCTGGTTTTCCTGGAAGTCCAGGCCCTTGGGATTCTGTTCATCGGTCAGGGTCAGTACCGAGGAATCGTCCGCGATGTCCTTCACGAGTCCGGCCTCTTCAAGCATCTTCAGGGCGCGGGCCTGGTTCGAGGGGTCGTTGGTGACCATGACCCGGGCGCCCTCCTTGATGGTGGAAACGTCCTCGTGCTTCTCCGAGAACGCGGCGTAGGGCTCCACATGGATGCCGGCACCGTGCTCGAACTCGTAGCCCTGGCTCTCCATCTGGGATTCCAGGTAGGGCAGGTGCTGGTAGAAGTTGACGTCGCTGTCGCCGTCGTTGAGGGAGATGTTCGGCGTCACGTAGTCGTCGAACTCCTGGATTTCGAGTTCCAGGCCGGTGCCCTCGGCGAGGTTGTCGCGGACAAACTCCAGGATCCGGGCGTGCGGCGTGGGGCTGGCGCCCACTGTGAGGGTGACCGGCTTCGCCGGGTCAAGGCTCTCAACGGCGCTGGAGGCGGAATCGGATCCGCCGCAAGCCGTCAGCGCCAGAGCCGTGGCCACACCGGTGGCAACGAGGGTAAGTGCTTTACGCATCGAATGCGTTCCTTTCACGTAACCCGGGAAGCGGAACACCGCCGTCCGGGGGGAGGTGCAGCTAGCGGCTACTGGCTGCAGATCCGCAGGGTCCGCAGGGCGTGCCCGGGACCTTTGCGAAGACTGGGACTAGACCTGGGCCTTGTCGGGTTCGCGGGCGGTGCCGGCGGGCGCGGCGTCGGGGCTGATGCCTTCTGCTGCGGCAGCCGGGCGGCTGCGCCGGCCGGTTCCTGTGGCCGAGCGGTGGTCCACGCGGCGCGAAACGAAATCACCCGCGAGCTGGATGATCTGCACGAGGGCCACAATGATGATGATCGTGACCACCATGACCTGGGTGTCAAAGCGCTGGACGCCGTAGTTGTAGGCCAGCCGGCCCAGTCCGCCGCCGCCGACGATGCCGGCCATGGCGGAGTAGCCCACGAGGGTCACCAGCGTGGTGGTCAGGGCCGCGACGAGACCGGGCAGGGCCTCGCCCAGCAGGACCTTGGTAACCACCTGCATCCTGGTGGAGCCCATCACCAGGGCTGCGTCGATCTTGCCGCCGGAAACGTCGCGGAGGGCGTTTTCCACCAGCCGGGCAAAGAACGGGATGGTGGCGATGCTCAACGAGACCGAAGCGGCCACGGGGCCGATCGAGGTGCCGGTGATGAGGCGTGCCAGCGGAATCAGCGTGACCATCAGGATGGCGAACGGCACCGACCGGGTGATGTTGACAATGATGTCGCTGACAATCCGGTTGACGATCTTCATCGGGAGCAGGCCCCCGGGTGCGGAGACGTGCAGGAACACACCCAGCGGCAGGCCGATCAGCAGGGTGAAGAACCCGGAGATGCCCACCATCTGAAGCGTTTCGATCACGGCTTCGGGCAGGGCCTTGGTGATGCCGGGGTTGTCGAAGAGTCCGGTCAGGAAGTTCATGCGGCCACCTCCACGGTGACGCCCTGCAGGGCGAGGTATTCATGGACGGCGGCCATGTCGGTATGCGAGTCCAGCTGGATACGCAGCCGTCCGAAGCGGGTTCCGGCCAGCAGTTCGACACTGCCGGCCAGGACGTTGACGTCGGTGTCGAACCGGCGGGTCAGCGCGGAAAGCACCGGATCCGAGGTGGTCTGGCCCGTGAACAGCAGTTCCAGGACCGGACCGCCGGGCGACGGCGGCGTTACGGGCAGCGGGATCAGCTGTTTGGCCAGCCGGCCGCGCAGGTCGGAGGCAACCTCGCGCAGCGGGCCGTGTTCCACGACCCGTCCGGCTTCGAGCAGGGAGACCGAATCGCAGATCCGCTTCACCACGTTCATCTCGTGCGTGATGATCAGGACCGTCAGGCCCAGGCGCCGGGTGAGCTCGGAAATCAGGTCGAGGATGTCATCAGTGGTGCCGGGGTCCAGGGCCGAGGTCGGCTCATCGCACAGCAGCACGTCCGGATCGGAGGCCAGCGCCCGGGCAATGCCCACGCGCTGCTTCTGCCCGCCGGAAAGCTGGGCGGGGTATGCTCCTGCACTGCCTTCGAGGCCAACCAGGGCCAGCAGTTCCTTCACCCGGGCGTCGATGACGCTCTTCTTCGTGCCCACCAGCTCCAGCGGGTGCGCAATGTTGGCGGCGGCGGTGCGGGAGTCCATGAGGTTCGCGTGCTGGAACACCATGCCGATCCGGCGGCGGGCGGCGCGGATCTCGGAGTCCTTTACCGCGGTCAGTTCACGGCCGTCGATCGTGACGGAGCCCGACGTCGGCCGGTCCAGCAGGGTCAGGCAGCGGACCAGGGTGGACTTTCCGGCACCGGAGTGCCCGATGATCCCGTGGATCGACCCCTTGGGCACGCTCAGGCTCACGCCGTCCAGTGCAGTGACCGTACGGTCGCCCTGCCGGTAGACCTTGCGCAGGTCGGTAACTGTGATCATTCATCCTCGTTATGTGCGTAAATGGCCGGACCGGAGCATGGGGAAAGGAGCACGGTTCGGTGCCGTGCCTCAATGCCGGCTGTGCGGAGGGTGCCTGCCAATCTCGTGGCGCGAGACTGTACGCGCGCGTTAAATTACGAGCCGTACGCCTGGGGCGCCATCAGCGCCAAACACAGTAACCAGTATCGCATGACGACTGCCGCGCCCCTGCCAAAGTGACGGCCTGTGAAGGAGCGTTCAGCGGCGGCGGACCCGGGCAGCGGACCCGGAGAGACCCGGAGGGATCAGGCGGGATCCAGGACGGAATCCGGGGCGTGGTCAGGTGCGGGACGGAACGGCCAGCTGCCGTCAATCACTGCCTCCGGGTCCCGGCGCCGCAGGTATTCCTGGAAGCTGGCGGCCTGGCCGGCGGCCCAGCTGACCTGGGAATCGTGCAGGGTGCGCGCATCGCACTGCAGTTCCGGGTACTTCTGGGCCATCACCGCAGCGACGGACAGGGTGGCCGCGACGTCGGCGGCGGAGGTGTGCGCATTTTCAAAACCCACGCCGTAGTGCTCGGCCATGGCGGTGAGGGTGCGCTTGCCGCGGCGGAACCGGTCCACCTGCTTGTCCAGGATGTAGGGATCGATCACGGGCACGGGACGGGGGGCCGTCAGGCCGAACCGCTCGCATTCGCGGGCCAGGACAGTGAAGTCATAGCAGGCGTTGAAAGCCAGGACGGGAATGCCTGCGGCGAACATGCCCGCCAGCACCTCGGCTACCTCGGCCGTCACGGCGGCCGGGTTTCCGCCTTCCGCCCGGGCACGTTCATTGGTGATGCCGTGGATGGCTGCCGCCTCCGCGGGGATGGGGATTTCCGGGCAGGCCAGCCACTCGTGGTGCTGCAGGGTTTCGCCGCGGCCGTTGACCAGGATGATGGATGCGGTGACGATGCGCGCGGTCTGCGGGTCCCGGCCCGTGGTCTCCAGGTCAAAGGCGGCCCGGGGGAGTTCATGCCAGCTGTTCATGCCTCCAACTTATCCGGGCGCGGTGACATTCCCGGGATTGGCGGCGGCCGCGGCGGCGTCGGTACCCTACTGGATATGCGCAGGGACTACGCCGACGCGGTGCTCGCTGTGGCCGATCTCATACCTCCCGGCCGCGTGCTTTCCTACGGCGACATTGCCGAACTGCTCGACGCCGGCGGGCCGCGCCAGGTAGGTGCCGTGATGGCGGCGCGCGGTTCCGAGGTGTGCTGGTGGCGCGTCCTGCGGTCTTCGGGACAGCCGCCTCGCTGCCATGAGCGGCGTGCCTGGGACCATTACCGCCGCGAGGGCACCCCGGTGAGGGGAACAGCGGACGGCGACGGGGCGGGTTACCGGGTGCGGATCACAGCTGCGCGCTGGCAGCCGGACGAGGCGGAATGGGACCGGCTGGACAGCCTCCGCGCTGCGCTCCGGGAGGACCCGCCGCCGGGAGGACCCGCCTCCGGGCCGCGCGCCGCCGCGCGGAAGCAGCCGCTGGAAGCGCCGATATCAGGATTGTCGGAGGGACATGATGAAGTGGAACCATGAGCGTTGAACTCCAACTCGTCGGCCCGGCTGCAGGCGCACTGTCCGCGCCCAGGCTCAGCGCAGACCAGCAGGCCGTGGTGGACCTGCCCACGGGCAGCGGCCCCGTGCTTGTCCTCGGAGCGCCGGGTACCGGCAAGTCCACCGTCCTGGTGGAGGCCGCCGTTGCCCGGATTGAACGCGACGGACTGGACCCGTCACGCCTGTTGATGCTGGCTCCTTCCCGCCTTGCCGCTGCCGGCCTGCGGGACGCGCTGTCGGCGCGGCTGCAGGGCACCCTGAGCACCGCTCCCGCCCGGACCTGGGCGTCCTACGCCTTCGACCTGATCCGGCGGGCCAAGACCGAAGGCCGCCTGCCCTACCTCACGCGCGCACCGAAGCTCCTGTCCGGCGCTGAGCAGGACGTCATCATCAAGGAACTGCTGGCCGGACACGGACAGCACGGCGTGCCGGAACTGCCGTGGCCGGACAGCCTGGACCTTGCCCTGGGCACCCGCGGGTTCCGGCAGGAAATCCGCCAGCTCTTCGACCGCGTGATCGAGTACGGCATTTCCGCCGAAGAGCTGCGCGAACTGGGGCAGCGGCACGGCCGACCGGACTGGGTGGCAGCCGCGGAGCTGTATGCCGAGTACCGGGACGTCCTGGACCTGCGCATGCCCGAGTCCTTCGACCCGGCAGGCATCATTACTTCCGCACTGAACATCCTGCACTCGGATCCGGAGTTCCTGGCGGCCGAGCAGGAACGCCAGCAGCTGGTCCTGGTCGATGACCTGCAGGAAGCCAACCCCGCCATCCACAGCCTCTACGCGCTGCTGGCCGGCACCGGGGATTCCCTTGCCACTGCCTGCCCCGACACCGTGGTGCAGGGTTTCCGCGGCGCGCGCCCGGACCTGGTGGGCCAGCTGGGCAGGCGTTTTGACCGCCTCGATACCCGTGTCCTGACCACCTCGCACCGCCTGACCGGCTCGCTGGCCGGTGCCTGGACCCGCACGGCCTCGCGGATTTCCGTGGTCGGCCAGCTGCCGTCCTACCGCACCGCCGTGGCGGATGCCCGGTTCATCGGGACGGCACCGGCGGGCGTGCCGGCCGACGGCGACACCCAGGTGGAAGCGCCGGACGCTTCGGAGTCCGCAGCCGCACCGGCAGCGGGCACGGCCGAGGCGCACGTTGTGGACACCCCCATGCATGAACAGCGGTATGTGGCTCAGCGGATCCTGGAAGCGCAGCTGCTGCAGGGCCGTTCGCTGGAGGATATAGCCGTCATTGTCCGGACCGGCGCCCAGCTGGCTGCCCTCCAGCGCTACCTCACCGGGCAGGGAATCGAAGTCAAGGTACCCGTCGCGGAACGGGCGGTGCGCGACGAAGCCGCCGTCCGCCCGCTGCTGGACGCGTTCGCCGTCGTGCTGGATCCGGAACTGCTCACCCCCGAGCTGGCCGTGTCGCTGCTGACCTCACGCATCGGCGGTGCCAGCACGCTGGAACTGCGCCGGCTGCGGCAGGCGCTGCGCCGCGAAGAGCGAAGCTCCGGCGGCGGACGGACCAGCGACGCCCTGCTGGTGGAGTCGCTGCTGGACCCGGAGTCGGAATCCGGGCGGGCGCTCGCCGGCCTGAGCTGGGACGCCCGTCCGGCCGCCCAGCGCATCTCCGCCATGCTGGCCGCCGGCCGGGCAGCCGCCAAGGAACCGGGAGCTACCGCGGAGACCGTCCTGTGGGCACTGTGGTCCGTCTCCGGCTGGTCCAAGCGCTGGGCGGAAACGGCCCTCTCCGGCGGGCCCGGTGCCTCACGCGCAGACCGCGACCTCGACGCAATCATGGCCCTGTTCCAGACTGCCGAACGCTATGTCGACCAGCTGCCCGGCTCCACTCCGGCGCAGTTCCTGGACTACCTGACCAGCTCCGAGCTGCCCATGGATACCCTGGCTGCCCGTGCCCAGCGCCGTGAGGCAGTGGAGCTGCTCACCCCGGCCAGCGCCGCCGGGCGGGAATGGCCCATGGTGATCGTCGCCGGCATCCAGCAGGACGTGTGGCCGAACCTGCGTCTCCGCGGTGAACTGCTGGGCAGCGGCGAGCTGGTGGCAGCCGTGGAGCACGGCGACAACTTCCGTGCCCACCGCAGCCCGCTGACGTTGATGCAGTCCATCCGCTTTGATGAGCTGCGCAGCTTCTCGACCGCCATTTCACGCGCCCGGGAAGTCCTGATCTGCACGGCCGTCTCCTCCGAGGATGAACAGCCCTCTGCCTTCCTGGACCTCGTGGCGCCGTTGGAACCGGGGGCGGAAAAACGCCAGCGGACCGAAGTCCTCCGTCCGCACACGCTTCGCTCGCTGGTGGCGGAGCTGCGCCGGTATGCCCAGCAGCCCGGGGAAGACCCGGAACTGGCAGCCGAAGCCGTCCATCACCTGGGTACCATGCTGAACCATCCCGTTCCGGTTCCCGGCGCCCATCCGGAAAAGTGGTGGGGACTCGCGCCGCTGTCCAGCACGGCCCCCATCCTGCCCCCGGATGCGCCGATCCCGGTATCGCCCTCCAAGGTCGATGCCGTGCTGAAGTCGCCC
Source organism: Arthrobacter sp. zg-Y769 (assembly GCF_020907405.1). Lineage (GTDB taxonomy): Bacteria > Actinomycetota > Actinomycetes > Actinomycetales > Micrococcaceae > Arthrobacter_B. Next base: position 174,226 of record NZ_JAJJOE010000003.1, on the reverse strand, counting down.
CTGAGCTGGTTCGTCTCCGCTGCCGGCGGCGAGCAGGCCACCGATTTCGCCCGCTCCCTGGGCACGCTGGTGCATTCCATCGCGCAGGACATGCCCGACGCCGCCGGCAGCGAGTACGTGCAGGAGCTGCAGAAACGCTGGCCGTCCCTGGGCATGAAGGACAACTGGGAGGGGCAGATGGACTACCAGCGGGCTGAAACCATGGTCCGCAAGCTGGCCGAATACGTCATCAGCATGCGCCGCAGCGGCCGTTCCCTCGTAGCCGTTGAAAAGGACTTCGAGGTGGAACTGCCGGTGGAGATCGACGGCGCGGTCCGCACTGCGCTGCTGCGCGGCCAGATCGACCGGCTGGAAGCCGATGCCGACGGGCGGCTGTTCATCGTCGATCTGAAGACCGGAAAATCGGCCCCGAAGAAGGACGACCTGCTGGGGCACCCCCAGCTGGCCGCCTACCAGGAGGCCGTACGCGAAGGAGCGCTGCCGGACGCCCCGCCGGTGCCCGGCGGAGCCGCCCTGGTGCAGCTGGGCACTACCAACAAGGGTGTTTCCGTCCAGGAACAGCCGCCCCTGGATCCGGAGGACACCACTGCGCGGGAGATGGTCCGCAATGCCGCGGCCCTGATGTCCGCGGCGTTCTTCGAAACCGTCCATGACCCGGGCCGCAGCGGATTCGGCGGCAACGGCTGCCGGCTGCCCGAGATTTGTCCCATCTGTGCTGAAGGAAAGCAGGTCACCGAGTGAGTGCGTCCTTAACCGACGAGGTGCCAGGCGGGCTGCCGGAAGCGGCGCCCGTCCCGAAGTACTCCGCCCGGGAACTGGCGGAACTGCTGCACACTGACCCGAACTCGTCGGTGCAGTACCCCACCGAGGACCAGATCGGGATCATCGAGGGCCCCCTCGAACCCCTGCTGGTCATCGCCGGGGCGGGCTCGGGCAAAACCAAGACCATGGCGGACCGGGTCGTCTGGCTCGTGGCCAACGAACTGGTCCGGCCCGAGGAGATTCTTGGCGTCACCTTCACCCGCAAGGCGGCCGGCGAGCTGGCCTCCCGCATCCGCGCGCGCCTGAACCTGCTCTACCACCAGCTCGACGCCGAACCCGGCGGAGCAGCGGATCCGGACACCGCCGGCGGCGGCGAGGAACGGATGGAACCGAGCGTTTCCACCTACCATTCCTACGCGAACGGCATCGTGAACGACTACGGCCTGCGGATCGGCGTCGAACGCGATTCCGTGATGCTTGGCGGCGCGCAGTCGTGGCAGCTGGCCAATGAAGTGGTGGAAGCCTATTCCGGGGACTACGAACACTTCACCGCAGCCAAGTCCACCCTGGTCGGCGCGGTGCTGCAGATGGCCGGCGAATGCTCCGAACACCTCCGCACCCCGGCCGAGGTCCGCGCCGAGCTCGAAGCCCACGTGGCCGCGGTCTCGGCGCTGCCGTATCAGTTCGGCAAGCCGAAGGAACCCACCCAGGCCGCCCGGAAGCTGATCAACCGCCTGCGGACGCGCATCTCCGTGACCGAACTGGTGGAAGCGTACCGGCAGGCCAAGGCGGAACGCCGGCAGCTGGACTTCGGCGACCTCGTGGAGCTGGCTGCCCGGATTGCCGCCACCATCCCCGAAGCCGTGGAAATGGAGCGCGCCAAGTTCAAGGTGGTGCTCCTGGATGAGTTCCAGGACACCTCCCATGCGCAGATGGTGCTGTTCTCCAACCTGTTCGGCGACGGCCGCTCCGTAACCGCCGTGGGGGACCCGCATCAGTCCATTTACGGGTTCCGCGGCGCCTCCGCGGGCCAGCTGGGCACCTTCCGGGAGAAGTTCCCGCTGTTCACCGACAACGGCCGGGAGCTGGCACCGCTGGCGAACCTGTCCGTGGCCTGGCGGAACTCCACCTCGGTGCTGGCGGCAGCCAATACCGTCTCCGCCCCGCTGAACGGGGTTGCCCCATGGCTTAAGCACCAGCGCCTGCCGCACGTGCCCGAGCTGCAGGCCAAGCCCAGCGCCCCGGTCGGCGAGGTATATCTGGGCCGCTATCTGTGCGATGTCTCGGTGGAGCCGGGAAAGGGCACGCCGGAACGGATCCTGGGGGAGGCGGAAGCGGTGGCAGAGCAGGTGGCGTTCCACCGCAGCCGGACCTTCGAACGGGACGAGCGCAACCAGCCCGTGAGGCCCACCGTGGCGGTGCTGTGCCGCGGACGCAAGCAGTTCGAGCCGATCCGCAAGGAACTGGAGCAGCGGGGGATTCCAGTGCAGATTGTCGGCCTGGGCGGACTGCTGTCCACGCCGGAAGTGGTGGACCTGCTCGCCGTCCTGCGGGTCCTGGGCGATCCCGGACGTTCGGATTCCATGCTGCGGATCCTGGCCGGAGCACGGTGGCGAATTGGACCGGCCGATCTCATGGCGCTGGCCGACTGGTCCCGGCACCTGGTCCGGGTCCGTGAGCGTGCCGTCCGGGTTGCCGACGCCGCCGATATCCACGGCCCTGATGAAGGCCCGGACCTCGTGGTGGAAGCCGATCTGGTGGAGGCCGGCAGCCTGGTGGAAGCCGTTGACTCCCTGCCGCGGCCCGGCTGGGTCTCCAACGCCGGCCGGTCCCTCTCCGAGGAAGGGCTGCGGCGCCTGACGCTGCTCCGGAACGAGCTGCGGGACCTGCGCGGTTTCGTCGGCGAGGACCTGACCACCTTGATCGGGGAGGTGGAACGCCGGATCCTGCTGGACATCGAGGTGGCGGCGAAGCCCGGGGTCACCCTGCACGAGTCCCGCCGGAACCTCGACGCCTTTATCGACGCCGCAGCCACGTTCAGCTCCTCGGCGGAGCGGGTGGACCTGGCCGCGTTCCTGGCCTGGCTGGAAGCTGCGAACTCCGAGGAAAACGGCCTGCCCGTGACGCCCCTGGAACCCAGCCGGGAAGCGGTGCAGCTCCTCACGGTCCACGCGTCCAAGGGCCTGGAATGGGACATTGTGGTGGTCCCGGGCCTGAACGAAGCCTCGTTCCCCAGCGACAAGGATTCCCGCTGGAGCAGCGGAGACTCGGCGATGCCGTGGACCCTGCGCGGCGACAGCCTGGACCTGCCGCAGTGGGACTGGGAACAGGTGGACCAGAAGTCCTGGCTGGAGAGTGAAAAGCTGTTCAGCGAAGATGCGAAGGGCCACGCCGAACGGGAGGAACGCCGGCTTGCCTACGTGGCGTTCACCCGCGCCAAGTCCGTGCTGATCTGCACCTCTTCCGCATGGGGCGGAGGACGGTCCAAACCGCTGGCCCCGTCGCGGTACCTGCAGGACCTCTACGACCTGGAACAGTCCGGCGCCTCCGGCTACCGGCTGCTGAACTGGGTTATGCCCGAAGACGAGGGGACGGAAAACCCGGCCAACGCCGAGGCAGAGCGGGCGGTATGGCCGGTTGATCCGCTCGGACCGCGCCGGGCGGCGATGGAAGCCGCGGCCGAGGCCGTGCTGGAGTCTGCAGGCAGCCGGACGGCGCGGGCCGGGAGCCCGGAGCAGGAACCCGGCCGCTGGAGCCGGGAAACGGAATTGGTGCTGGCACGGCACCGCCCGCCCAACGAAGTGGTGCAGGTGGAACTTCCGGCACACATTTCGGCCTCCATGCTGGTGGACCTGAAGGACAACCCGGCGGAAGTCACCCGACAGCTCCGCCGGCCGGTTCCGCGGCAGCCGGGCATGGCCGCGCGCAAGGGCACCGCCTTCCACGCCTGGGTCGAGGAATTCTTCGGCACGAGCGGCATGCTGGACATCGACGAGTACCCCGGAGCCGCCGACGCGTACGTGGATGAGGCCTATCAGCTCGAGGACATGATCGCCACGTTCGAGGCATCGGACTGGGCGCAGCGGACGCCTGCCTTCATCGAAGTACCGGTGGAGACCAAGGTGGACACCGTCGTCGTCCGCGGCCGGATTGACGCCGTCTTCCAGGACGCTGACGGCACCTGGGACCTGATTGACTGGAAAACCGGCGCGCCGCCGTCGTCGCAGAAGCTGGATGTGCGGTCAGTACAGCTCGCCGTGTACCGGCTGGCATGGGCCCGGCTCAAGGGGGTCCCGCTGGAGAAGGTGCGCGCTGCCTTCTACTACGTTGCGGCCGACAAGCTGATCCGTCCGTACAACCTGGCCGGTGAAGCCGAGCTGGAGGAGATCATCCGGCAGGCGGCAAAAACCCCGTCCGCCGGATTCTGAGTCGGCGGACGGGGTTCGGGCGGGTGGCCCGGTCGGGGATGGTCAGGGAACGGCGCGCCGGAGCGTGGCGTAAGAAGTCACGGCAAGCAGCGCCCCGGCGGCCAGCACCCACCCGCCCAGCGAGAGCGGCGTGAGCTGCACTATCCAGGCGCCGACGGAAGGCCAGGCATCCCGCCAGGAGATGAGGGCTAGCAGGCCCAGCAGCACCGCGGCGGCGCCGACCAGCGTGACGGTGAGGCCGACAGTCCTCCACCGCTTGTAGATGGTCGAGCTCCAGAAACCCAGCATAAACAGCAGGATGGTCACGCCGAAGTAGAACAGGATCTGTTCATACCAGGTGCCGTCCGCGATCCACGGAATGGCGAAGATCGCCCCGTCCATTCCCCAGCCGTTTGTCGCCTGCTCGATCAGCCCCAGCCCCCAGTACAGGACGGCCAGGGTCAGCGCCGCCAGGCTGAACAGGCCGAGCGTGCCGAGGTAGAAGGCGCGGCGGCTGACGCTCAGCGCCTGGGAGAAGGGGAAGATGAGCGTCATGGCCTGGATGCCGAGGGCGAAAAAATACCACATAACGGACTGGCCGGAGCCTGAAATGACGGTGGGTGCCTCGGGTGGGGCCATCGCGAAGACGGCAAGGGAAATGAGGGTGGACGTGGCAAGGATGATCAGCGGAATCCAGAGATAAATCCATTTATTGGTCAGCTGCATCCGCGCCACGGCTAGTGCGCGGTTCATTTCATGGCCTCCATGCTGTCAGCTGCATCGGCGCCGGATGGTTGGCCGGCGTCGACCTGCAGGGACTTGCGGACAATCAGCTGCTGCAGCGAAACCGGGGTCAGCTGCAGCCCGAGTTCGGCAGCTTCCCGGCGCTCGCCGTCGTCCAGCCGGGATTCCAGGGTCACCGAGGCGAGGGAGCCCAGGGACTCGCTGTGCAGTACCGGCCGGCCGGCGGAGAAGGCTCCTACAATCTCGGCCGTTCCGGTAACGGTTACGGCGCTGCCCCTGATGTTTTCGGCATCGTCGTTGAGCACGATCCTGCCGTGGTCGATCACGATGACGTGTTCCAGGAGGTTGGCTACCTCGTCGATCAGGTGTGAGGACAGCAGGATGGTGCGCGGATACAGGGCAAAGTCTTCGACCAGGCGGTCATAGAAGATCTGGCGGGCCACTGCGTCCAAGCCAAGATATGGCTCATCGAAGAAGGTGATGTCGGCACGCGACGCCAGTCCGAGAATGACGCCGACGGCGGAGAGCTGGCCGCGGGAGAGTTTCTTCAGCCGCCGTTTGAGCGGGAGCTGGAATTCATCCGCCAGGGAGAGGGCAAACTCCCCGTCCCAGTTCGGATAGAACAGCCGGGCCGAAGCCAGGGCATTTGCGGGAGTGAAGTCATCCGGGTACTTCTGTGATTCGCGCACGAAGCACAGCCTGGGCAGCACCCGCTCGTTTTCGAAGGGGTGCTCGCCGAAGACGCGCACCTCACCTGAGGATTCGAAGGCCTGGGCGGTGAGGATCGACATCAGGGTTGTCTTGCCCGCCCCGTTGCGTCCGAGCAGCCCGTAAATGCGGCCGCCGGAGATATCCAGGTCAACGTTGTCAAGCGCTAGCTGGTCCCGGTAACGGCGTGTGAGGTTCCGGGTTTCTATCACATTCGTGGTGCCGACATTCATGGCGCCATGCTCCCTTCGGTTTCAACGGCGCTGCGCTGAATCAATCCGGTGAGCTCCGGGGCATGAATGCCCAGCTTCCGTGCCTCGATGGCCAGGGGACGGACATACTGCTCATAGAACTGGTCGCGCCTCTTTTTCAGTACGGCTTCCCTCGCTCCGGGCGCCACAAACATGCCGATTCCACGGCGCTTGTAGAGGATGCCTTCGTCCACGAGGAGGTTGATGCCTTTGGCTGCAGTCGCCGGGTTGATCCGGTAGAAGGCAGCAAATTCATTGGTGGAAGGCACCTGGCCTTCCTCCTGAAGTGCTCGGTCGAGGATGTCGCTTTCGACGCGGTCGGCGATCTGCTGGAAGATCGGCCTGCTGTCATCAATCACGGCGTCTCCTGCGGTGGATTCCCCGGCGGTGGGGCTGATAACCAAGAACTGGTTCCCTGCTTGGTTGGTTCATTGCCTGCTTGGTTCATTGCCTGCTTGGTTCGCTACTGATGGAACTAACCGTAGGACCGGCAACAGGCCGGCGCAAGAGTTTCCAGAAAGAAAAGGCGCCCCGCCGAATCGGCGGGGCACCAGTGAAGCGGGGGCAGGCCGGCTACTTGTCCGGAACCGGGGTCAGGGGGAGAGCGGTAGTCGCGGTGCCGGGGTCTGCACTGCCTTCGGGTGCGTCCGCTTCCTCCCCGTCTTTCCCCTCTTTCCCGGAGACGGGACCTTTTTCAGGCGCAGCGTTGTCTCCGCCGGTGTCCGTGCGGAGGGCGGCGGCGTCGGCGGTGCCGGCATCACCCTTTTCCGCTTCCGCCGCGGGGCTCTCCTTTGCTCCGCCGGTGCCGCTTTGGTCTCCGTCGCCCTCTGCCGCCGGGGCAGGGCCGTCGGTGCCCGTGCCGTCGGACCCAGCGTCTGCGCCTGCCGGTGCCAGAGCCGTGTCCGCCACGGCGGGAGCCGTGTCCGGAGCGATGGGGACAACAGTGACCTTGCCGGCTGCCGGCCGGACGGCGGCGGCGGCAGCTTCGGCGGCCTCGGCCCGGGCCTCTGCAGCGCGGGACTGGTCAGCGCGCCGGTCGGACGCCTCCTGCGCCCGCACGTCTTCCTCGAGGGTGCCGAGCATCTCCACGGCTTCGTCCACCATGGTGGAGTTTTCGGCGGCGACGCCGCGCACCAGCCACTGGGCAAGGGCGAATTCCGCGGACAGTGCTGCCCGGCGGATCAGATGCGGGTCCTCAGGATCAGTGCTGGCCGCAAGGTACGCGCTGTGCACGGTCTCGGTGAACCGGGGATCGTTGGCCGCGATCAGCCACGCGAAATCATCCGCGGGGTCGCCCACCCGAAGGTCGGTCCAGCCGGTAACCGCGCTGACCCGTTCCCCGGTGAGGAGGATGTTGTCTTCATGCAGGTCGCCGTGGACCACGGTGGGCTTGAAGCGCCAGAGCGAGACGTCCTCCAGTGCATGTTCCCAGCGCCGCAGCAGTACGGAGGGAATCTTGCCCGTGGTGGCCGCCTGGTCCAGCTCGTTCAGGCGCCGCTGGCGGAACTCATTCGCGCTGTAGCTGGGCAGGTCCGCCGAGGTGACGAGTTCCCGGGGAATGGCGTGGATAGCGGCCATAGCCCGGCCGATCTCCGCTCCAACGGAACGCCCGGACGTCATCAGCTCATCGATGCTGCGTGTCGCGCCGGGAAGGTGGGAGTAGACAAAAGTGCACAGCTCTCCCTGGCGGACGGTGCCTGCCACATACGGGAGGGCAAACGGCAGCTCCGCCCGGACAGCGGGGACGAAGGTGCGCAGGACCAGCAGTTCGGTCTCCAGGCGCATGCTGGCCTCGAGATGTTTGGGGGACCGGACGCGCCACCTGCGCCCGGCGTCGTCGATCAGCAGCGCCGCGTCAAAATCCGCAGCATCGTCCGGGGAACCGGCAACGCCGGTAGGGGTCAGCCCCGGGACGGCAGCGCTGGCCATTGCAGCCAATTCCATGGGAGTCCGTTTCACATCTTCAACCGTATGGGCAGATGTGGTCCGAATAACCATTGCCGGGCGGCGAGTCGCCCAAACCGTGAGGAAAACCTCATGCCCGGTGCGGAGCCGGGGGCCAACTACAGTTTGGGGGGAGGGAGTCAGTACGGTAGGTGGTATGAGTATCCCGGCACCGTCAGCAGAAGTTTCTCCATTGGGTTTATTACCGCTGGCGCGCACGGCCGTGGACCGGGGTTCTGACCGCCGCGTCGCGGCAGACCTGTTCGAAACCATCCGCGCCGACGGTGCAACACGAGTCATGTACCTTGCCGGCGGCCGCGCCCTTGTCCGCGACAACGCCCTGGTGCTCCTGGAGCCGCCCGCAGCGGGCTTCGGCGACGTTCCCGTGTATCTGGGACGGACCCTTGAAGATGCACAGGTGCCGCTGGGAACCGACGTCGTTTTGGTGACCCTGCCCGAACCTGACCCCGGGCTGGCCGTCGGCGGCGGAGCCTGGATGAGCCTGCGTGAATGCGCCACGCACCTGGGCGCCCTGGATGCCGGACTGTTTGTCGAGGCAGCGGCGGTTGCCAACTGGCACGCCGTGCACACGCACTGCCCGCGCTGCGGCGCACCGACGGTTCCCGAACAGGGCGGCTGGGTCCGCCGCTGTCCCGAGGACGGCAGCTCCCACTTCCCCCGCACCGACCCCGCCGTCATCGTCGCCGTCATTGATGAGCAGGACCGCATCCTGCTGGGCTCGGCAGCGGCCTGGGCCGGCAACCGGTATTCCACGCTGGCCGGGTTCGTTGAACCGGGCGAGTCCCTGGAAGCCGCGGTCATCCGCGAGGTGGCCGAGGAATCGGGGGTGGTTGTCCACACCCCGCAGTACCTCGGTTCGCAGCCCTGGCCCTTCCCGTGTTCACTGATGCTGGGCTTTACCGCCCGTGCCGGGAACACCGACGCACGGGCCGACGGCGTCGAAATGTCCGATGTCCGCTGGTTCAGCCGGGCGGAACTCGCCGAAGCCGTGTCGAGCGGCGAAATCACCATTGCAGGCCCCATCTCCATCGCCCGGAACCTGATCGAGCGCTGGTACGGCGGCACCATTATTGAACCGGAGGCCAACGCCCGCGCATGAGCAGTGAATCACCCGAAGCACGAATCCTGGCAGGGCTCGACGACGAGCAGCGCGCAGTAGCCACCACCCTCACGGGTCCGCTCTGCGTCCTGGCAGGTGCCGGTACCGGAAAGACCCGTGCCATTACGCACCGGATGGCCTACGGCGTGGCCACCGGTGTCTACAAGCCGCAGCAGGTGCTGGCGGTTACCTTCACTGCCCGCGCTGCAGCGGAAATGCGTACCCGGCTGCGGGACCTCGGGTCCGGCGGCGTGCAGGCGCGGACCTTCCACGCTGCCGCACTGAAGCAGCTGCAGTACTTCTGGCCACACACCGTCGGCGGTGCAATGCCGGGCCTGCTGGACCACAAGGCCCAGATCATCGCCGAGGCCGCGCGCCGCCTGCGGCTCTCCACCGACCGGGCCGCCATCCGCGACGTCGCTGCGGAAATCGAGTGGGCGAAGGTCTCCATGCTCACTCCGGACAGCTATGTGCGGGCGGCCGGGGACCGGGAGCCCCCGGCTGGTTTCGACCTGACTGCCATTTCGCGGATCTTCCAGTCCTACGAGGACGTAAAGGTGGACCGCAACATCATTGACTTCGAGGACGTCCTGCTCATCATGGTGGGGATCCTGCAGGAAGACGAGCGGGTTGCGGCCATGGTGCGGGACCAGTACCGGCACTTCGTGGTGGACGAGTACCAGGACGTTTCGCCGCTGCAGCAGCGGCTCCTGGACCTGTGGCTGGGCGCCCGGGACGAACTGTGCGTTGTGGGCGACTCCAGCCAGACCATCTACTCCTTCACCGGCGCCACCCCGCGGCACCTGCTTGACTTCACCAAGCGGTTCCCGGGCGCCGACGTCGTCAAGCTGGTCCGCGATTACCGTTCCACGCCGCAGGTGGTCGGGCTGGCGAACCGGATCCTCGCGGCCCGCACCGCCGAGGGGGAGCGGAACCGGACCGCGCCGGCATGGCCCACGCCCCTGGAGCTGGTGGCCCAGCGGCCGGCCGGCCCGGAGCCCACCTTCACCGAATGCGCCGACGACGAGGCGGAGGCCGCGCAGGTTGCCTCCGCCATCAAGGCATTGATGGAGCAGGGGGTGCAGGCCAGCGAAATAGCCATCCTCTTCCGTACCAACGGGCAGTCGCAGGCCTATGAGCAGGCGCTGGCCTCGGCCGGCATCGGCTACCAGCTGCGCGGCGGTGAGCGGTTCTTCGCCCGGCGCGAGGTCCGCGACGCCGTGCTGCAGCTCCGTGCGGCGTCCCGGTCCGTGGGCAACGAGCCCGTGCCGCAGCTGGTGCGGGACATCCTGGCGTCGCTGGGCTACACCGCCGAGGCGCCGGCCGGAGGGGGAGCCACACGGGAGCGGTGGGAATCCCTGGCCGCACTCGTGGCCCTGGCCGAAGAGCTGCAGGCAACCAGGACCCGGGATCCGGACAGCATCTTTACCATGCAGGACTTCGTGGCCGAGCTGGAGGAACGCGCGGCAGCACAGCATGCACCCCGGGTCCAGGGGGTAACCCTTGCGTCCCTGCACTCGGCGAAGGGCCTGGAGTGGGACGCCGTCTTCCTGGTGGGCCTGAGCGAGGGCCTCATGCCCATCTCCTTTGCCGACACCCCCGAAGCCGTCGACGAGGAACGCCGGCTGCTGTACGTGGGGATTACCCGCGCCCGGGAACACCTGGCCCTGTCCTGGTCGACGGCCCGCACGCCGGGCGGCCGCGCCAACCGGAAACCGTCACGGTTCCTCGACGGGCTGCGGCCCCGCACCGAGCGCGACGCCGGCCGGACCGCGGGCCCGGCGAAGCAGACCCGGCGCAAGGTGACCGGGCCGGCAAAGTGCCGCAGCTGCGGTGCCCTGCTGAACACGGGTGCCGAACGCAAGGTCGGCCGCTGCGGGGACTGCCCCGTGACCTATGAGGAGGCTACCTTCGAGGCCCTGCGCGAGTGGCGCCGGGAAGCGGCTTCCGAGGCAGGCATTCCCGCTTTCGTAGTGTTTACCGACGCCACCCTGGTTGCCATTGCCGAGGACCGTCCGCCGTCGCTGAACCGGCTGGCCACCCTCCCCGGCGTGGGGCCGTCGAAGCTGGAACGCTACGGCGAAGCAGTGCTGAAGGTGCTGGCGGAAAGCGCCGGAGCCTAGCCGCCGGCCTCCCTCCGGCTACGCCACCTGGTCGCCCCTGCGCTGCAGGCGGCAGCCGCAGGCCGGGTGGTAGTCCAGCTTCCTGAGCTGCGGGTAACCGTCGGAGGTCCTCAGCCTCAGGACCGCGGAGAACACTGCGGGTTGATTGACTCCGTCCAGGAACACCAGCGCCGCCATGGCCGCAGCTCCGGCGGCGAGCACCGATCCGGCGAGTTCCTCGCCGGTTGGGCCTGACGGGTCCGGGGTACCGGCGGGCGCGGCCGTTTCGTCCCTGCCCTTCGCCAGGGCTTCGACGGCGGCATACCACCCGGGATCGGTGTCAGCCCGGTGCCGGTCCAGGCATTCCAGACAGGGAGTAACGCCCGGAACCACCAAGGGGCCGATGTCCCATCCGCCTTCCTGGGCGGTCAGGACGAGCCGGGGAATACCGTCGTCACTCTCCTCCGGAAGATCCGGCTGCCGGCCCTGCCTTCGGGGACCGGCACCCACCGCCCGGATGCTTACAGCCAGGTCCACGGCCGGAGGGACCTGGCGGCCGCGGCCGGCCGCCATCGTCAGCACCTGGACGGTGGGGTCGACACGGAACAGGTGCCGTTTGACCGCAGCGGCCCGGTTCATGCCGATATCGGTCATGGCATAGGCCGGACCGACGTCCGCCGGGGAGACCGGTTCCGGGTCCGCGAGCAGCAGGGTCCCGATGCCGGCGGAGGCAAGGGTCCTCGCCACCAGGGCTCCGGTACGCCCCAATCCGTCCACTGACACTGCGGCAGTGGCGCGCCGCCGGATCGATTCCTCACCGTTCACGCGGTAGGCGGACGAGAGGCGCTGCGCGTCCGGAAGCAGCCGCTCCGAGCGCAGGGAGGGTATGGGCCCGGCTGTTCCTTCGTGCGGTACCAGCAGCGGACCGAGGACCTGCAGGAGGGACACTGCTCGGTCCGGCGGGAGGGCAAATCCGGCTGCGGCTGCCTTTTCCGCACCGTCCGGAACACCCTGCCGCAGTGCCGCGAGGAACGCGACGTCGGCGTCCTGGAGGTTACGCAGCAGCAGGGATCCTGCACCGATTCCCAGTTGCCGGGCTCCCGGCGAAACTTCGAGCACATGTATTCCAGGATTGATCCGCATGGCCTGCTCCCGTGGTCTGGTTATTCCTGCCGAATGCCCGGGCCTGTCCGCCGGGCGGTCGGCACGGCCCCCCTCTGCCGGGCTGCTGACCATGCTGGCACGGCAGCCCCGGGCAGCCGGGGTTATCCACAGGCTGCAGGACTGTCAGCGGCGGCGGCTACGCTTGGAATATGCCTTCCCCGCACCGGACCGTCGACGCTTCAATCCCGGCTACCACCAGCACGGGAATACCGATCCAGGTACGCCGGTCCGCCCGGCGGAAGCGGACCGTCAATGCCGTCTTCCGTGACGGCGTCGCCCTGATCTCCATTCCCGCGCACTTCTCTGCGGCGCAGGAAGCGGAATGGGTGCGGCGGATGGTGGCGCGGCTGGAAGAACGTTCGGCCGGCACACCGGACCCGGAGACCAGCGAAAGCGAGTTGATGCTGCGCGCGGCGGAGCTGTCCCGGACGTACCTCTCCGGACACGCCCGCCCGCAGTCCGTCCGCTGGGTAAGCAACCAGAACTCCCGCTGGGGATCGGCCACGCCGGGCAGGGGAACCATCCGGCTTTCCGACAAACTGCAGGGCATGCCCCAATGGGTCATCGATTATGTTCTGCTCCATGAACTTGCCCATTTGCTGGTGCCCTCGCACGGCCCGGCCTTCTGGCGCCTGCTGGAAAGCTATCCGCAGACGGAAACCGCCAAGGCCTTTCTCTCCGGAGCTGCGTTCGCCAGCGCCCGCGGCCTGAAGGGTGAGATGGGGGAGGACTGACCACTCCTTAAATGCAGCTACTCCAAAGGCTGCTGCCTCTGGAGTAGCTGCGGGGTGGAGGGGACGGGCCGGTTAGCTGGCTCCGGGTTTGCCGTCCCCGTCGCTTCCGCTATCTGCTTCGCCTTCGTCACCTGCGTTGTCTGTCCCGGCGTCAGTGTCGGTGTCTGTCCCCGGCGTCTCCGGAGCAGCCTCTCCGGCCCCCGGTTCCCCGGCATCCGAGTCCTCCGCAGGGGTGTCGAAACCGCCTTCGAGCAGGCGCTTCAGGGCTGCATCGACGTCGGAGTCGGCCGCCTCCAGGAGCTCGCGCCGCCGCCCGAAGCCCTTCGGGTCGTCAAGGTCCTCGGAGGTGGGCATGAGGTCGGGATGCTGCCAGATGGCGTCGCGGCCTTCAATGCCGCGCTCCTGCGTCAGATGCGCCCACAGTGCGGCGGCATCGCGCAGCCGCCGCGGCCGCAGCTCCAGTCCCACCAGGGAAGCAAAGGTGTGCTCGGCCGGGCCGCCGCTTGCACGGCGCCGGCGGATCATTTCCCGCAGCGCTCCGGCCGACGGCAGGTTCACGGTTGCCGCGGCAGTGACTTCGTCTACCCAGCCCTCCACCAGCGCCAGGGCGGTTTCCAGCCGTTCGAGGGCGGCGTCCTGGGCCGGAGTGCGCTGGGGCTGGAAGACTCCGCCGGAAAGCGCGGCCTGGATGGATTCGGGATTCGCCGGATCGATGTCCCGGGCGGCTTCCTCGATCTTGGATATGTCAATGTGGATGCCGCGGGCATAGCTTTCGATGGTGCCGAAGAGGTGGGGTGCCAGCCACGGTGCCTGTGCGAAGAGGCGGGCGTGGGCTGCTTCCCGGACCGCAAGGTACAGGCGGATTTCCGCTTCCGGGATATCCAGGCCTTCCCCGAAGGCGGCAACGTTGGCGGGCAGCAGGGCCATGGTTCCGGCTGCAAGCGGCAGCCCGACGTCGGTGGAACTCACCACCTCCTTGGACAAGGCCCCTACCGCCTGGCCGAGCTGTATGCCGAACATTGCTCCGCCCATGTTGGCGAGCATCGAGGAGGCTCCGCCCATCATCGACTTCATTTCTTCGGGCATCTGCGTGGTGATGGCGTTGGAAAGCGCTTCCGAAATGCTGACGGCCACCGGTTCGGTCAGGCGTCGCCAGGAATCCATGGTCGCTTCAACCCATTCGGCCCGCGACCAGGCCCGGCCAATGCTGGCCGTGGACGCGAAATCGGTGGCGGGGTCAAGCCAGAGCTCAGCCAGGTGCAGCGCCTCGTCAACCTCGCGGGCCGCCGTCGGGCCGGTGGACGGGTCGCTGCCGGTTGCGGCGACCCGGCGGGCGTTGTCCTTGGCCAGCTGCCAGTTCACCGGACCGTCCGAGGAAGCACTGAACATGGCCTGGACCTGCTGGAAGATCATGGCCATGGCGTTGGGATCCGAGGGCAGTCCGGCGGCCTTGGCGAGCTCGGAAGGGTCCATGCCGCCCGCCCCGCCGGCGCCGAACAGGCGCGCGAGCATCTCGGACAGCGGATCCTGGGGGTTGTCCCCGCGGTCGGATGGATTGGAACTCATGGGATACCACCGGTCCTGTGGAAGAAGATAAAGCGGGAAAAATAATGCGTGCAAACGTCCGGCACCTGCCGACCATATTGCCCTTACGTTACCGGCAGTGCCCAACCTCTGTCCCGCACAGCCTGATTTCGTTCGCTGTAGGCAAAGCCTGCGCTGCACGCCCCGGCGGGGAGCCGGGCGTAGGCTTGCAGGGTTGGCAGCCCGACAGCGGGCGCCGGCCCATAACAGCACACGTGCATCAGACGTACATCAGACGCACGGCACTCGAGCGCAGGAAAAGGTTGGTCAGTTGCGCCCCTCTCATGACGACAGCAGCACAGCGGCGCAAGGCGGGCCAGGCAATCCGGTGCCCGGAACATCTCCGGTACCGGCGCCGCAGCCGGACGGAAGCTACTCCGTCTACCCGTACCAGGGGATGGGTGCGGGCCGCCCGGAACCGGCGAAACGCTCCGCCCGTTCCCGGGCCATCATCGCCGCGGGAGGGCTCGCCGCCGTACTCGGCGCTGCCGGCCTGCTGCTTCCCGCCCAGTACGTGGTGGAGTCTCCCGGACCAACGTTCAACACGCTGGGAAGTGCCGGGGACTCGGACATCATCGAGATCGAGGGGCGCAGGAGCTACCCCACGGAGGGTGAGCTGGACCTGACCACCGTCTACGTTTCCGGCGGACCCAGCACCAACATCAGCATCTTCCAGGCCGTGGGAGGGTGGGCCAACAATGACGACGTCGTCTATCCCACCGAGTTCCTCTACGCGCCGGGAACCACAAGCGAAGAAGTGGACGAGGAAAATGCCGCCGCCATGACTTCGTCCCAGGAATCCGCAGTTGCCGCTGCCCTGACGCAGCTCGATATCGGCTTTACGCAGGAACTCAGCGTGGCAGCCGTGGTTGAAGGCTCGCCCGCGGAAGGCGCGCTGCTCCCCGGGGACACCGTGGTTGCGGTCGGGGACACCCGGATCGAAGGCATCGACAGCCTGCGCGCGGTCCTGAACGACGGCGGCGGCTCGGCGGCGGAAATCACTGTACGGCGGGACGGAAACGAAGTAACCGAAACCGTGACTCCGCGGGAGTCCGAGACCGGCGCGTACCAGCTCGGCATCGAACTGGCGACGTCCTTCGAGTTCCCCTTCGACGTCAGCATCGGCGCCGGAATGGAAAGCGTCGGCGGCCCGTCGGCGGGCATGATGTTCGCCCTGGGGATCGTGGACCGGCTGACCCCGGAACCGATGACCGGGGGCAGGCACTTTGCCGGAACCGGGACCATCGATGCGGCCGGAAACGTCGGCCCCATCGGCGGGATCCGGCAGAAACTCATCGGGGCCTCCGACGCAGGTGCCGAGTATTTCCTTGCCCCCGAAGCCAACTGCGGCGAAGTGGTGGGGCACATCCCGGAGGGCCTGGACGTTGTCCAGGTTTCCACTCTGGACGAGGCAGTGAAGGCGGTCGAAAAACTCGCCGCCGGCGGGAGCGCCGCGGACCTGCCTCAGTGCACCCCCTAGTAGTGGACGGCCCGTCCTAGTTACGATCGGGACAAGGTTGTTTGCGGCACCGGATCCAAGTGGCAGCCAATGAGCAATCCAAGGCAGAATGATTCACGGACGGCTTCCGGGCCATCCGGTGGGGAACAGGGCGGGGAACACGACCCGAAGACGCTCCCGCCGGTGCATCCCGGAGAGGCCGCGAGCCGACGCACCGAACGATGAGGTAACTGTGACTTCCGGACCAAACGGCCCATTTTCCCGACCCGGCACGGCCACGGCCGTCGGCAGGCGGCGGCGGCGCAGCCCGCTGATCGCGACGCTGATCGTAGTCGCCGTGCTGGTCATTGGCTTTGTGTATTTCTCCCAGGTCTACGCAAACGTCCTTTGGTACAACCAGCTGGGTTATCTGGAAGTCTTCGTCAAGGAGAACCTGACCCGGATCTCCATGTTCCTTGCCGCCTTCCTCGTGATGGCCGCCGGAGTGTTCACCAGTATCCGGGTGGCCTACACCTCCAGGCCGATCTATGCACCGGACAGCGCACTCCAGGACAACCTGAACCGGTACCAGGCCCAGCTTGAGCCCATCCGCAAGCTGCTTATGATCGGCATTCCGATCGTGGTCGGCGGCTTTGCCGGCACGGCCGCCATGTCGATGTGGCAGCAGGCGCTGCTCTTCTTCAACCGACGCGACTTCGGCAAGACCGACCCGCAGTTCAACATGGACTACAGCTTCTACCTGAACACGCTGCCCTTTATCGGGTTCCTGGTGGGCTTCCTGATCAGCGTCGTCGTCATTGCCGGTATTGCCGGCCTGATGACCCACTACCTCTACGGCGGCATCCGGCTGGAGGAGAAGGGCGTGTTCGTGAGCCGCCCGGCCCGCCTGCACCTGGCGATCGTCGCCGCAGCCTTCCTCATCCTGCAGGGCATCAACTTCTGGCTTGACCGCTATGACACCCTGCTGAGCACCTCCGGAACCTGGACCGGCGCCCTCTACACCGATGTCGAGGCCGTCATCCCGACGAAGGCCATCCTGGCCGTTGCCTCGGTGATTGTGGCCGTCCTGTTCATCCTGTCCGCCGTTATCGGCCGCTGGCGCCTGCCCATCATCGGCACCGCCATGCTGATCATTACCGCCATCGTGGCCGGCGGCGTCTACCCCTGGATTGTCCAGCGCTACCAGGTGCAGCCTTCGGAACTGAGCCTCGAGCGCGAATACATCCAGCGCAACATCGACCTGACCCGGGAGGCCTACGGACTGACCGACACCGAGGTCATCCCGTACGACGCCACGGTGAACGCGAACGCCGGAGCCCTGGCCC
The DNA here is from genome assembly GCF_020907405.1 of Arthrobacter sp. zg-Y769. Taxonomy (GTDB): domain Bacteria; phylum Actinomycetota; class Actinomycetes; order Actinomycetales; family Micrococcaceae; genus Arthrobacter_B. The sequence goes on along the minus strand of NZ_JAJJOE010000003.1, from coordinate 156,922 downwards.
AGGACGCCGGAACCACGGCCAACATCCGCCTCCTGGACCCGAACGTCGTCTCCGACGCCTTCGGCCAGCTGCAGCAGTTCCGCCAGTACTACCAGTTCCCCCAGACCCTGAACGTGGACCGTTACGAGATCGACGGCGAGGTGCAGGACACGGTTATCGCCGTCCGCGAGCTGAACGTCGGAGGCGTGCCGGCCGGCTGGGTCAACGAACACATCCTCTACACCCACGGCTACGGCGTGGTCGCAGCACGCGGATCCACGGTGGGGCCGGACGGCAAGCCGAGCTTCATGGAGTCCGGCATCCCTTCAACCGGTGTCCTCAGCGAAGGCGGCGAGTACGAGCCGCGGATCTACTTCGGTGAGAACTCCCCGCAGTACTCCGTGGTCGGCGCCCCCGAGGGCTCCGATCCAGTGGAAATCGACCGGCCGCAGACGGGCAACTCGGAAGAGGAATCCCAGACCACGTTCAGCGGCGACGGCGGCCCGAGCGTGGGGAACCTCTTCAACCAGCTGGTCTACGCAATCAAGTTCCAGTCCACCGAACTGCTCCTTGCGGACGCGATCAATGAGGAATCCCAGATCCTGTATGACCGCGATCCCCGCGAGCGGGTGGAGAAGGTCGCCCCGTACCTGACCGTGGACAGCAACGCGTACCCCGCCGTCATTGACGGCCGGGTGAAGTGGATCGTGGACGGCTACACCACGAGCAAGTACTTCCCTTACTCCACGCAGCAGGAACTGCAGGATGCAACCACCGACTCGCTGACGCCCGGCGCTGCCGCGCTGCCGCAGGAGCAGGTGAATTACATCCGCAACGCCGTGAAGGCCACGGTTGACGCCTACGACGGCTCCGTGGAGTTGTACGCCTGGGACGACGAGGATCCGCTGCTGCAGTCCTGGCAGAGCGTCTTCCCCTCCACCCTGAAGAACTACAGCGACATGTCCGCGGACCTGCTGGCGCATGTCCGTTACCCGGAAGACCAGTTCAAGGTCCAGCGCGAGCTGCTCGGCAAGTACCACGTCACCGACCCGGACTCCTTCTACAAGAACGACGACGCCTGGAGCGTTCCCGCCGATCCCACCGGCGGCAACGGCAGCGTGAAGCAGCCTCCGTACTACCTGTCGCTGCAGATGCCGGGACAGGACGAGGCAACCTTCTCGCTGACCACGCCGTTCATTCCGTTCGTGAGCGAAGGCGGCGACCCCCGCAACGTGCTTTACGGGTTCCTTTCCGCGGAGGCGGATGCGGGCACCGGAGAACCCGGTGTCAGGAGCGAGGATTACGGCAAGCTCCGGCTGCTGGCGCTGCCCACGGATACGGCCGTTCCCGGACCGGGCCAGGCGCAGAACACGTTCAACTCCGATCCCACCGTCTCAAATGCCTTGAACCTCCTGCGCCAGGGTGCGTCGGAAGTCATCAACGGCAACCTGCTGACGCTGCCGGTCGGCGACGGCATCCTGTACGTCCAGCCCGTCTATGTCCAGTCCTCGGGTGAAGCCTCGTACCCGACGCTGCAGCGGGTGCTGGTGAACTTCGGCGAGAAGGTCGGCTTCGCTCCCACCCTGGATGAGGCATTGAACCAGATCTTCGGGGGAGACTCCGGAGCCTCCACGGGCGACGCCGGCAACGTCGGGGCCACGCCTACGGTTCCGGAGGGCGGGGGAGACGTAACGGCCCAGTCCGAGCTGTCCACCGCGCTGTCCGATGCCGGCTCCGCGATCCAGGACGGCCAGGCCGCCCTGGGCCGCGGCGACTTCGCCGCCTACGGCGAGGCACAGAGCAGGCTCCAGGACGCCATTGCCCGTGCCACCGCCGCCCAGGAGCGGATGGAGGGCGCCGGCGACGGCGGTGCCACTGAAGCACCCGAGGACGGCGCCACCGCTCCGGCTGAGGACTCAGACGGCGGCAACTAGCGAAACGACGGCGGAGCCCCCGGTGCTCCGCCGTCGGTTTGCGCCCCGGGGCCGCGGCGGGTAGAGTTAGATATCGCGCCGCGGGGTGGAGCAGTTCGGTAGCTCGCTGGGCTCATAACCCAGAGGTCGCAAGTTCAAATCTTGCCCCCGCAACAAAAGGAAGTCCCTCGAGGATCCGCATGGATCCCCGGGGGACTTCTGTTTTGCCCTTGGGGGTGCGAACTAGACTCTCCCCATGGGCGATACCCCGGCGGAACGGGACCCGGACCGGGGCGAGACCCCGCTGCAGAAGCAGGACAGGAACTGGACGGACCTGCTCCAGGAGCTGCGGGTACTCCAGACCGGAATCCAGATCCTGACCGGCTTCCTGCTGACGCTGCCGTTCCAGCAGCGCTTCACCGAGTTGAACGCGGTCCAGGTGGGCATTTACCTGGCGCTGGTGGTGCTTTCGGTGCTCGTCACCGCGCTGCTCCTGTCAACGGTGGTGATGCACCGTACCTTCTTCCAGCGGCGGATCAAAAGGGACCTGGTGGATAGTGCCGACCTGCTGCTGCGTATCACGCTGGTATTGGTCGGCCTGATCCTGATCGGGACCATCGGCCTGGTGTTCGACCTCGTACTCTCGGGGGCGGCCGGCGCCGTTGCCGCGGCCTCGGTGGCGGTAATGGTGGCACTGCTCTGGCTGCTGCTGCCCCTCCTCCTGCGGCGGCGGGCCGTGCGGCGCCGTGCCTGGCAGCAGCGGCCCCGGCGGCACCGGGACGGGCGGACGAAGGACTAACGAGACGAAGGGCGGGCACCGGTAGCGGTGCCCGCCCTTCGGCAGTACTGGATGCAGCGGTGCGGTTAGTCCTCGATGGCGGACTGCGTCGTGCCGGAAGACTTCAGGGCCGCCAGGCGGGCTTCCACCTCGGTCTGCTCGCCGAGGTCCTCGAGGGACTCGAACTGCGCGTCGAGGCTGGAGGAAGCCAGCTCGTTGGCGCCGCGGACGCGGGCTTCCTCGCGGCGGATCTTCTCCTCGAAGCGGCCTACCTCTGACGTGGAGTCCATAACGTCGATGCTCTTCATGGCATCGTGCATCTGCGTCTGTGCGGACGCGTTGCGGGCGCGGGCAATCAGTTCGTTGCGCTTGCTGGTGAGCTGGTCCAGCTTGCCCTTCATCTGGTTCAGCCCGGTCTTGAGGCGTTCAACGATCTCTTCCTGGGAAGCAATGGTCGGCTGGGCGCCCTTGGCTTCGTTCTCGGAGGCGATCTGGCGCTGAAGGGCCACCTTGGCCAGGTTGTCGAACTTTTCGGCGTCGGCGGTGTTGCCGGCAGCGCGGAATTCGTCGGCCTTGCGGGAGGCTGCCAGCGCCTTGTTGCCCCAGTTCTGTGCGTTCTGGATGTCCTCGTTGTAATCGTCCTGGAGCATCCGCAGGTTGCCGATGGTCTGGGCGACGGCGCTCTCGGCTTCGGCGATGTTGTTGCTGTAATCCCGGACCATCTGGTCGAGCATCTTCTGCGGGTCCTCGGCCTGGTCGAGGATGGCATTGATGTTGGCCTTGGCCAATTGAGTGATACGTCCGAAAATCGACTGCTTAACCACGGTGTCTGCCTTTCAATCTGCTGTGTTCGGAAAAACCCCGTCTCCGCCATGGAGCGTTACGGGTACATCTTGGTGTAATTTTGCGTCTTTGGCTTGTGCGGGCTAGAAGTTTCCGCCGGAGGAGCCGAATCCTCCGCCGCCGAATCCTCCGCCGCCGCCGAACCCGCCGCCGCCGAAGCCGCCGAAGCCGCCGCCGCCCCACCCGCCGCCGTGTGAACCGCCGCGGAGGATGGAATCGATGAGGATACCGCCGAGGAGCGCGCCGCCCAGCCCGTTGCCGCCGCTGACTCCGCCGCCGAATCCTCCGCCGCCGCCGAACCCGCCGCCGAATCCGTCCACGTCCTGCTGTGCCATTTCCGCGGCCTGTGCGGCCAGGGCATTGGCCTGCTGGGCGTAGGCCAGGGCGCTCACCGGGTCACCGGCCTGCATGGCCACGGCCTGCTGCAGGTTGCGTTCCGCCTCGGCCAGACGCGTGCGTGCCTCGCTGCCGACGCCGCCGCGGCGTGCACGGATGTAGTCGGAGGTACCGGAAATCTGGGCCTGCGCCGCCATGATGGCGTGCTGCAGCGAATCGCGGGCCCTCCGCTCCTGCTCCTGGCGGTCGCGGATGCCCTCCAGTGCGGCATCGAGCTGGCTGTTGGCCGTTTCCAGCCGGCGCAGCAGATCCACCGGGTCAATGGGGCCGGCCTGCGTCGCCTGATTGACCGCATCAAGGGCGGCACGGACGCCTGCGGCCGGGCCGGCAAGGCCGGGGGTGGTTCCTCCGGCCGCAATGGCACCGGCCTGGGCAAGGTCCTGGTTGGCATCCGCCACGGCGCGCTGCAGCTCCTGCCGGGCGGCGTCGAGTTCCTGGCTGCGCTTGTCGATGGCGTCCAGCAGCACGTTCGCCTGATGGACGGCTTCTTCCGCCGCGCGGACGGACACCACTGCCGAGGAAGTGTCGCCCCCGGCCAGCTTTTCGTTGGCCGTTGCCGCGGCATTGCCCACGAATGCCAGGCGCTCATGGGCCTGGTCGATGTTGTCGCTGACCTGGCTGACCGCCGAGGCGGCATACCGGGAACGCAGCGAATCGAGTGTCGCCGCCGAGGTGCTCAGGCGTGAGGAGGTCTGGTCCGCAGCCGCCTGTGCCGCCGCCAGCGCTGCCGGTGCGTTCTTCTCCAGCTCCCGGAGGGAATCGAACTCGTCCTTGTGGGCCTGCAGCGAATCGTTCACCGCCTCGCAGCGGCGGATGATTTCCTTCAGCCAGGCGCGCTGCTGCTGTTCGGTGTCCGGAATGTGGTCGTCGAGCTGCTGCTGCAGTTTGAAGGATTCTCCCATGTGTGCCCGTGCCGCGGCCAGGTCCTCGGAGAAGGTGGTCACGGCGTTTTCGCCGTAGGCAGCCATGGCGAATCCGAGTTCCTGCTCGCTGGACTTGATCGCGTCGTCGGCTGCCACAAGCAGGCTTCCGGCGCGCTTGCGCAGGTCCGGCACGCTCATGGTGTCCAGCGGATCCACCGGTTCGGCAGGTCCCTGCTGCTGCACCGGAGCGGCAGCAACTGACTTGCGGCGGCGGTTGCGGATCAGCAGGGCGGTCCCCAGGCCGCCGGCCACTACGACGCCGCCGACCAGCAGGGGCGCCGCGTCGGCTCCGCCGGACTCTTCCGCGGCAACCTCGCCGTCTCCGCCGCGGGCAATATCCGCCAGGGACTCGGCGGCATTTACCGCACTGTTGGCCCACTGCGCGGAAGAGATGTCCTGGGCGCCCAGCAGCGGGTCGGTGGCCGCCGCGAGGATGGCATTGCGGCGTGCCTGGTTCAGGACGCTCTGGTCCCCGGTGGAAACCTGGATTTTCCGTTCCTCGGTGGCGATGCTCAGGAGCGCTTCCTTGGCCCCCATGCCCTTGCCCTGCACCACCTGTTCCGACCAGGCAACGGGATCCGAGGGGCTGGTGAAGGAATCCACATAAACGACGTACAGGGTGTAGCCGGTGCTTCGCTGCACCTCGGAAACGGCCTCTTCCACTTCGGAGGCGTCGCCGCCCAGCACATCGGCCGGATCCACAACGAATTCTCCGGGCGGTATCCGCACGGGGGATTCGACCGGTACCTGGACCGTCAATCCGGCAGCGGCGACGTGGAGGGGATCCCCGGGCCCGGCAAAAGCCGCGGCGGGTACCAGGACCGTAACTGCACTCAGGCCCAGTACGGCCGCCAACCTGTTCCGTGACCGCATAAAATTTCCTTTGGTTTTCATCTGCTGAGTTCCAGGGACCCTGCGGGGCAGCGCATGCCGCCCCGGACCTTGGTACCGATTCTAGGGGCCGCCCTATGCCCCGTCCACCGGCATCCGGGCACGGCGGCGTGCAATGCGGGTCCGGAAGGACGGCCTGACCTGCATCTTTACCGTCCCTTTCGAGTAGCCTTTCGGGTACGACGGCGTTCGGGTTGTTCACAGCTGATGTTCAGCAACCGTCCTCCTATGTCCCAGCTAGCGCTGCCATAGTGGATACCGGAACGTTGTGGCTACACCATGGGTAAACCGAACTTGAAAGGACAACCCACATGACTGAGCATCACGGGGGAGCCGACGAGCGCCCGCTGCCTCCCCGGCCGCCGGCACCGCCGTCGTCGTATTCGGGCCCCGCGCAGGGTGATCCGGCATCCAGCCAGCCCCAGCAGACCGGAGAGCGGATGAACCCGCAGACCGAACCGCTGGGAAGCGCAGGCCCCGCCGCCTACGGTGCAACCTATGGTGCGACCTACGGCTCCTCCCCGTACGGTTCCGCGGGCCACGGCACCGCCTTCTCCACTCCTGCCGGCAGCGCACCGCGCGGAGAATCCCGGACAAAGAAGTTCGGGGCCGGAACGCTGGTCGGGGGCATGCTGCTGGCCGGGCTGCTGGGCGGCGGCGTCGGCGTGGGTGCCTACACCCTCATGGACAACGGCAACAATGCCGGCCAGGCCAGCCAGCCGCAGACCGTCGTAGTGAACGACGAAGACAGCGTCAACGCAGTCACGGCAGCGGCAGTGAAGGCCTCTCCGAGCGTAGTAACCATTGAAGTCGCTGCTTCGGGAAGCACCGGCACCGGATCCGGGATCATCCTGGACAAAGAGGGCCACATCCTCACGAACACGCACGTGGTGACGCTCGGAGGCACCGCCGCCGACCCCGTGGTCGAAGTCCAGACGTCCGACGGTCGGGTGCTGACCGCCACCATCGTCGGCACGGACCCGGTATCGGACCTCGCAGTGATCAAGGTGGATGCCGATGACCTCGCACCGGCTGCCCTGGGGGATTCCGGGAAGTTGAACGTGGGCGACACGGTGATCGCCATCGGTGCGCCGCTTGGCCTGGCCGGAACGGTCACGGACGGTATTGTCTCCACGCTGAACCGCACCATCAGCGTCCAGTCCTCTGCCGCCCCCGAGGAGTCGGAAAGCTCCGACGAACCCGAGGATAACGGTTTCGGATTCCGTTTCGCTCCGCCGGACGGATCGTCGCAGGACCAGAGCGCCGCGGAGAGCTCGATCTTCCTCAACGTCATCCAAACCGATGCAGCCATCAACCACGGCAATTCCGGCGGCGCGCTGGTGAACACCGACGGTGAAGTTATTGGCGTGAACGTGGCCATTGCCTCGGCCGCCTCGGGTACGGCCGGCGAGGACAGCGGCAACATCGGCGTCGGGTTTGCCGTTCCGATGAGCTATGCCGAGCGGGTAGCCGAGGAGATCATCGACAACGGTTCCGCTACGCACGGCTATCTAGGGGTTTCCGTCACGCCGGCAACCGCGTCCGAGTCCTCATCGACCTTTACGGTGGGGGCCGAAGTCGCCGAGGTGGTGCCCGGTTCGCCCGGTGAAAAGGCAGGACTGCGCGAGGGGGACGTGATCACTTCGGTGAACGGCGTCCCGGTCACCGACGCGCAGTCACTCACCGCTGCGATCCGCATGCAGCCGGCCGGAGGCAAAGCGGACATCGACTACACCCGCGGAGGCAAAGCGGACAGCGTGGACGTCACGCTCGGCGATTCCGCAAAGCAGTAGCAGAGCCGCGTACACAGGGCAGCCCCTGTCAGGGCTGCATGCAGCGAAGCCGCGAAGGGCCGCTCCCGGAAGTGTCCGGGGGCGGCCCTTCGGCCTGTGCCGGCCTTCAGTTTGCGCCGAGGGGAAAGCCCGGCCAGTGTGTGATTAGCTTTAAACGCACCGCTCCTAAGGGCTGTGCGCGTCGGCGGGAGGATTTCCAGGCCGCCGGGAACCGATTTTCCTACCGGAAAGGCGCCGAATGCCGGAGTCAGCCACCCGTCCGCTGAACATTGTTGTCTTGGTAAAGCACGTACCCGACGCGCAGTTTGACCGGCACCTCACCGGACCCGGACATACCCTGGACCGTGCCGAGAGCATTCTCTCCGAGCTGGACGAGTATGCCCTCGAAGCCGCGCTGCAGCTGGCCGAGGCACGCGGCGGCGAGAGTGCCGGGAACCGTGTGACAGCCCTGGCCATGGGGCCGGCGGCAGCGGTAAACGCGGTAAAGAAGTCCCTGCAGATCGGTGCCTACGCCGGCGTGCACCTGGCCGACGACGCCCTGGCCGGTTCGGATGCGGCAGGTACCTCACTGGCCCTTGCGGCAGCAGTTCGTGCCATCGCGGCATCGCACGGGCCGGTGGACCTGGTCATCACGGGCATGGCTTCCACCGACGGCGAAACCTCGCTGGTTCCCGCCCAGCTCGCCGAAAGGCTGCAGCTGGCACAGGTGACCTTTGCCTCCGAACTCGAAGTGGCCGACGTCGACGGCGCCCCCGTGGTGAAAGCACGCCGCGACGGCGACTCCTTCACGGAGACCGTTGAGGCACCCCTGCCGGCACTGGTGTCGGTGACGGACCAGGCCAACAGCCCGCGCTACCCGAACTTCAAGGGCATCATGGCTGCGAAGAAGAAACCCGTCACCGTGCTTACGCTCGCCGAGATCGGCGTGGACCCCGCGCAGGTGGGGCATGACGGCGCCTGGACGGCCGTAGCGGCCTCCGCTCCGCGCCCGCCGCGCTCGCAGGGAACCATCATCACCGACGACGGCACCGCCGGCGTGCAGCTGGTGGAATACCTCGCCGCACAGAAACTGATCTAAAGACTTCCCCTGCTCGAAACCGGCGCTCCGAAGGCGCCGCCGCCTACGTCCCAAAGGAGCGCATCATGGCGTCCGTCCTGGTTTTTCTTGATGTCCCGGCCCTGCCGCTGCCGCGGGCTGCCCGTGAACTGCTGACCCTGGCCGGAACCGTGGGCCAACCGGTGGTCGCCGCCGCCCACCGCGTGGATCCGGCCATGCTCGACGCCCTTGCCTCCTACGGTGCCGTGAAGGTGTACCAGCCGGCCGGGGAACTGGACACTGTCCTGGTGGCCGCCAAGGCAGCCTTCCTGGCAGACGCCGCGAACGCCGAGCAGCCCTCCGCTATCCTGCTGGGCAACTCCTTCGAGGACCGCGAAATTGCCGCCCGCACCGGAATCAAGCTCGGGTCCGGAGTCATTACCGACGCCGTTGCCGTGGCTCCCGACCTCGCTGTCACCAAGTCGGTGCTCGCCGGCTCCTACACGTCAACCTGCCGGGTACGGACGGGCACGCCCATCATCACCGTCAAGGCCAACAGTGTTGAGCCCGGTCCGGTGAATCCGGCCGCCGCGGCTCCCCAGCTGGTCGAGGTGCCGCTTTCCGAAGCCGGGCCTGCCGCACGGGTCACCGGCCGTTCCGGGAAGCGCGTGAGCGGACGTCCCGAACTGGCCGAGGCGCGGGTCATCGTTGCCGGGGGACGGGGCATGGACGGAAACTTCGGTCCAGTCGAGGAACTCGCGGACCTGCTCGGCGGAGCGGTGGGTGCCTCGCGTGCCGCCACGGATGCCGGCTGGATCGAACATTCCGCCCAGGTGGGACAGACCGGCAAGACCGTCTCTCCCCAGCTGTACATTTCCGCCGGCATTTCCGGTGCCATCCAGCAGAAGGCCGGCATGCAGACGGCCAAGGTGATCGTGGCGGTCAACAAGGACGCGGATGCACCGGTGTTCGAGATTGCGGACTTCGGCATCGTGGGTGATGTCTTCTCCGTGCTGCCCCAGGCCGCCGAAGAGATCCGGAAGCGCAGGGACTGACATGTTTTCGACGTCGGCCCCCGCCCGGGTCCTGGCCTTCGCCGCCCACCCGGACGATATCGATTTCGGTGCCGCGGGGACATTGGCCCGCTGGGCACGCGAAGGTGCGGAAATCACCTACTGCATCGTGACCTCCGGAGATGCGGGCGGCTTCGATCCGACCGACCGCACCGGCGTCAGTGCGCTGCGCAGCGGGGAACAGCGGGAAGCCGCCCGACAGGTGGGGGTGCAGGACGTGGTGTTCCTGTGGGAGCGGGACGGCTATCTGGAGGTTCGCCACTCCGTCATCGCCCGGGTGGTGGAGCAGATCCGCCGGGTGCGTCCCGACGTCGTGCTGTCCATGCACCCCGAGCGGAACTGGGACCGGCTCCAGGCGAGCCATCCCGATCATCTGGCCTGCGGTGAAATTGTCACCAGGGCGGTTTACCCGGCTGCCGAGAACCCCTTTGCCTACCCGGAACTCGCTGAACGGGGACTGGAAGCGTACAAGGTGCCGTGGCTCTGGTTCTACGGTGCCCCGCGGGAGCGGGAGAACACTGCCGTGGATGTCAGCTCCACGGTGGACATCAAATTGGCTGCCATCCGTGTCCACGCAAGCCAGCATCCGGACATCGAGGGGATGGATGCCTCGGTCCGCCGGTTCCTGCAGGACAACGCCCGGCGGCACGGGCTGCCCGAGGGAGCCAGTGCTGAAACCTTCCATGCCGTCGGCGTGAACACTCCGGAGACCATCGCCGGGTTCTAGCGGATGCGGTTAGCGCGGGCGGTACTCCGCCCGCGTCCTCCGCCCGCGGACGGGCTACGGGCGGACAGCCGTGGCGATCAGCGTGTCGGTATTCAACGCGAAGTCCTCGCCGAGTTCGGCCAGGAACGCTGTGCGAACCCGCTCCACGGCTGCCGGGTCTTCGGGCAGCAGCATCCGGTACCCGCCGCCGAGCACCAGCGACCACGCGAGCGACGGATTGAGCTGGACCTGTCCGGGAGTGGCGGCCACGGTGATTTCGGCCAGGCCGAGGGACTCGAGCCAGGACGTGAGCTTCTCCGGGGTCTGGAGCCGCTGCGCGTTTTCTGCTGCCGGCCGGGGAATGGCAGCAAGCTCGGGCCGTTCCTGCAGGCAGGCCTTCCACAGCAGCTCCCTGAAGGGCTCCCACGATCCTTCGGCCCAGGCACTGAGGGCGAAGCGCCCGCCGCTGCGCAGCATCGACACAAGACGGGCTGCGCCGGCATCCAGGTCCGGAAGGAAAAACAGGGAGTAGGCGCAGACCACGGCATCGTAGGGCGCATCGGCCTCCCACGAGGTGATGTCCGCCTGGGCAAGGTGGACATTGTTGAGTGAAAGCGTGTCTGCCTTGGCCTGTGTCAGGGCCAGCATCTCGGCACTGAGATCCACCCCGTCGACGACGCCGTCGGGCCCGGCGAACTGGGCGGCCGGGATGGTCGTGGCCCCGCTGCCGCAGCCGACGTCAAGAACCCGGTCGCCGAGGGTGATATCCGCCGCAGCCACGAGTGCATTTCCCATGGGATTCCAGAGCGAAGGTGCGAGCCGCTCGAAGTCGGCGGCGCCGTCGTCGAACGCGTTGCCGATGTGGAGTTCAGGCATGGGAAAGTCCTTCGCTAGAGCTGGGCACCGGCGAAGCCGTGCTGGCGCCAGGCTTCGTAGACGGCTATGGAGGCGGAGTTTGCAAGGTTCAGGGAGCGCAGGGTGGGCAGCATGGGCAGCCGTACCCGGGCGGTGACATGCGGATCCTTCTTCACCTCGTCCGAAAGGCCGACCGACTCGCGGCCGAACATCAGGACGTCTCCGGCACGATACTCGATATCGGTGTAGGAAGTGTCACCGTCCGACGTAAAGGCGTACACGCGTTCGGGTTTCAGGGCTTCCCAGGCGTCCTGCAGGTTCGCATGGACGTGGAGGACGGCGAGGTCGTGGTAGTCCAGGCCTGCGCGCCGCAGTTTGGAGTCCTCCAGGCTGAAACCGAGGGGTTCAACCAAGTGGAGCTCGGCTCCGGTGATGGCGGCAAGGCGAATGGCATTACCGGTATTGCCGGGGATTTCAGGGGAATGGAAAAGGATACGGAACACGGCACCATCCTATGCCCGGCTCCTGCACGCCAACGCATCGGTCAACGGGAGGACGCGTCGATCAACGGTGCCAGCACCGGCAGCTGGACGGTGTTCGGCTGGGGGCCTTCGGCAAAGAAGCGGCGCAGTTCCCGCAGCAGCCCGCCCGGGTTGGCGGCGTGGAGGGTCGCGGGCGCTGAGCGGCTCAGGTTGGGCGGATAGTCGACAATGGGCTCGAAGGGATTGCCGTTGGGGCTGTGGAGGACAAGCCAGCCCGTGACGTTGCACTCTGGGAAGCGCGACTGCAGGGTCCGCACCGCGTCGGCCAGGCGCAAGGTGGACGTCTCCCGGCCGCGGTGAAGCAGGTGCCGGCCGTCCCACCGGTAATTGCCGGGCGAGGCCATCAGCGAACCCAGCACGGCCATGCGGTAACCGCCCAGCAGCACGTGGCCGACGTCGAGGTTGCCGCCGCGCGGTCCCGCATCGGGAATATGGAGGCCGTTGACCAGACGGGCGGCCGGGTACTCAGGCAGCAGTTCACGGTCCAGCAGGCGGATGGTCCGGTTTTCAGCGTCGAACCGTCCGGCCGTGTTGGAACCGATCCGGGAGAAAAAGCCCGGGCGGCGCGGTGTTCCGTGGATCTGCGTTCCGGCCAGGGCCAGGGGGATCAAGGGAGGGTTCTGCGGTGAAAAATCCGGGACAAACACCGGTGGGCGGTCCAGGTCCGCTGCTGTCCGTTCCGGCGCGGAGCGGGTTCCTGCGGCACGGCCGGCCGGGCCGGCTGCGGTGCGGCCACCGGTGGTGCCCGGGGTGCCTGCTGTGCCTGCATCTGTGCCGGGTCCTCCCGGATTCAGTTTCCGGTCGTAAACGGCCTTGCTTTGCGGGTCGCCAAGTATCCGGTAGGCCTCGGTGACCCGGTGGAACCTCTCGCTGCTGCCCCCTTGGTCAGGGTGGGCGTTGCGGGCTGCCTTCCGATAGGCGGCTTTGATCTCAGCCGCCGATGCTGAGCGGGGCAGGCCCAGGACCTCATAGAGAGTCGGGTCTGACGGGCTCAAAGCGGTTCCTCTCGGCGGTGCGGGTGCGGCGGTCTGCGGGGGTCAGGTGCGGTGCGGGTGCGGGAACCACCGGACCCGTGCGGCAATTGTACCGACCGATTCTTGGGCCTCCCTGCGCAGGGGTTGTACCGGGACCGGGGTCCGGCCGCGCGGGATTTCGCCGGCGATATGGGGGCGGAAAACGGAACTAGTCAGGGGAGGGGGCGGGTAGGTAGTTTGGCGGAAAAAGACGGGTATGCGGGCGGGTCCGTTTCGGGGCGTTCCGGCGGGTTTCCGGGCCGGGAATGTCGGTGCGGGCTGAAAGCCTTGGGGTATGGAAAAGCATGGATATGAAACCGGCGGCGGTGTGTTTTATGCCCGTCCCGGCGCACCGGCACGGGCGGCCCGGTTCCCGGACGGATTCACCGGCACCCTGGCCCTGCAGCACCCGGACCGGCTGAACGAGGAAGCCACGGCGGCTGTCCTGCAGCGCCTGCACGCCCTGGACGCCTGGAGGTACGCCCAGCAGGCCCGTACCCTGCACCGCCTGCACGAACACGTCCGGGACGCCTGCACCACCCCGGGGACACCGGGCGCGGACGCTCCGGACGCGGAACAACCTACGGACGCTTCGCAGGTGTTCAGCCTGACCGCCACCGAGGCCCAGACCCTGCTCTGCCTGTCCTACCCGGCAGCGGCCCGGCTGCTGGCCGACGCCCTGGACCTGTGCACCGGCTTCACCGCCACCCTCGCGGCCCTGGAGGCCGGGACCCTGTCCTGCCGGCAGGCGGGCGGTACGCCTGCGGGAGAACCTGCACCCCGAAACCCTGATCCCCCGCCACCGCAAAGCCCTGGAATCCCGGAAGGTCTGGCTCGAGGCCCGGCCGGACGGGATGGCCGAACTCGGCGCGTACCTCGCCGCGGAACAGGGCCAGCTGATCTACGGTGCACTACCACCGCGGCCCGTAGCGGGCAGGCCGCCGGAGACCCGCGCAGCGTGGGCCAGCTCCGGGCCGACATCCTCGCGTCCCTGCTCACCGGCGGGATCGTTGACGGCAGCCCGGCACCCGTGCCCGACACACCGAACCGGCAGGAACCCCGCCCGGCACCCCGCCCGGAATCCCGCCGGACACCGGCAGGACAGGACCGGCGTGGCAGCGAACCGGCAGGTGCCGGCACTATCCCCGGCCCCGGTGCCGGAGTGGGTGTGGGTGCAGGTGCCGGGATGGGTGTGGGTGTGGGGGCACGGACCGAGATCATGGTGCTGGTCAACGCCGACACCCTGCTGGGCCTGGACGATACGCCCGCCGAGCTCAACGGCTACGGACCGATCAGCGCCGAAACCGCCCGCCGGCTGGCCGAAAACGCCTCCCACCTCACCGGCCTGGTGCAGGACCGGGCCAGCGGGGAAATCCTCGGCGTCGGGAAACGCCGCCGCATCCCGCCCGGCCTGCGCCGCTGGCTCCAGGCCCGCGACGGAACCTGCCGCTTCCCCGGCTGCGACACCCCCGCCGCGGGACACACCACCACCGAAATCGACCACATCCTGCCCTTCGCCCACGGAGGCGCCACCGAGCATTCGAACCTGGCGCACCTGTGCCGGAAACACCACCGGTTCAAGACCCTGGGCCACTGGCAAGCACACCGGGACGCCACCGGGCCCGCCGGGGCCCTGGAATGGACATCACCCCTGGGACGGACCTACCGGACAACACCCCAACTCCACCTGCGCGTCCCGGCTGACCCGGCTGACCCGCCGGACCTGCCGGACCACGAAACGCAGCCGCCTCTATGAAGCCAGTGAATAAGCCCCCGGTCGCACGCGTTAGGTGCCCTGCCGGTAACTGACGTCGTGCGGGCTGATCGCCTGCAGTGTTCCTTTATGGCTGTTGTCCAACAGGAGGTCTGCCCGCGCGGCGGGATCTGCTGCAGCGAAATACTGCAGCTGCCCGCCGACGTACCGATCCGCCCGCCGGTCCTTCACCACCAATCCTGTCGGTGGACGCTCCATCGCGGGTCCGTCCCTAACTGCCATTCGTGAAGCAGTCACATCGAACGGCACATCCAGGAACACGGAGAAATCCCAATACTCCCTGAGCTCCTCCCGATGCAGGAAAAGCCCGTCGATAAGCACTACCGCATCCGGAGCGGCCAAAACCGGTTCCGGATCCAGCAGCGCATCCGTTGCAAGGTCATGCCCTTGGCTCCGGAACTTCTCGGCACCCGAGCTGAGAGGCACCAGGACATACTGTCGAAACTGGTCCAGGTTGTAGGAATCCCGCCAGAAACCTTCCGGGGACCGGCGTCCGTGCCGGTACCGGACGCTGCGGACATTGTGGAAGTCATCGATGGTGACCCGCAGGATCTGCCGGGCGGCGCCGCCGTCGGTGCCATGAAGGGCGGACGCCAGCTCGTCGGCGAATGTGGTCTTGCCTGCGCCGTCGACGCCGTCTACCGCGACCAGGAGCCGCGAACCGGGACACAGGGCAAGCAAATCCGAGGCCAGTTCCGAAAGGAATGCCGTTCGATGTACACCGGGTTTACCAGGGGCGGGGGACCGGGGCACTGCAGACTCAAGCTCCATCGCCGCCATTCTGCCACCCCGGATGCGTGCATCCGGCTCATCAAAGGAAAACGTCAGGAAAGTCCCAGCGGCCCGAATCGGCAGCAGGCGCGATGGCCGTTAGAATTGGCAGGTGCCCGTGTATCTAGATCACGCGGCGACCACGCCGATTTCGGCTTCGGCCCTCGCCGCACTCACCTCAGAACTCAGCCGCAGCGGCAACCCTTCGTCCCTGCACGGCTCGGGCCGCCGTGCCCGAATGGTCGTGGAGGACTCCAGGGAAGTCCTGGCGGCCGCCGCAGGCTGCCATCCCTCGGAGATCATTTTCACTTCAGGCGGGACCGAAGCGGACAACCTGGCCGTCAAGGGTCTTTTCTGGGCCCGGCGCGATGCCGACCCGGTACGCAACCGCATCCTGGTCTCCGGCATCGAACACCATGCCGTACTGGACGCCGTCGAATGGCTGGAGAAACACGAAGGCGCGGTGCCGGTGTGGATCCCGGTGGACCACGAGGGCGTCATCTCCCTCGATGCCATCCGACGGGAACTCGAAGCCAACGCGGACAGCACGGCCCTGCTCACCGCTATGTGGGCAAACAACGAGGTCGGTACCGTCCAGGACATCCGGGCCATTACCTCCCTGGCCCACGAATACGGTGTCCCGGTCCATTCGGATGCCGTCCAGGCTTTCGGCGCGCTGCCGATCGGTTTCCGGTCCGCAGGCCTGGACACGATGGCCCTGAGCGCCCATAAGATCGGGGGCCCGGTGGGGGTGGGTGCGCTGGTCGTAGGGCGCGCCGTGAAGCTCACGCCCGTCCAGCACGGCGGCGGACAGGAACGGGACATCCGCTCCGGCACCCTGGACACCGCGGGAATCGCAGCATTCGCCGCGGCAGCGCAGGACGCCGCCGAGCACCTGACGGACGAGTCCGAACGCCTGCGCACGCTCCGGGACTACCTCATCACCGGCGTCGAGCGGGCCATTCCGGAGGCTGTCCTGCGGGGCGCACGGGACGACGACGGCGGCGGGCGCCGCCTGCCGGGCAACGCGCATTTCACGTTCCCCGGCTGCGAGGGAGATTCACTGCTCTTCCTGCTGGATCTGGCCGGAGTGGAGTCCTCCACGGGGTCCGCCTGCACCGCCGGCGTCCCGCGGCCCTCGCACGTACTCCTGGCGATGGGACTGACCGAAACCGAGGCACGCGGTGCCCAGCGGTTCAGCCTCGGGCATACAACCACCGCCGAAGACGTTGACACTTTGTTGCAGGCACTTCCAGAAGCATATGAGCGGGCCAAGAAAGCCGGCATGGCCGGACACGTAAGCAGCATCCAGACAGCAGGAACAGGTTTTACTTCATGAAGGTATTGGCAGCAATGAGTGGCGGAGTCGACTCCGCCGTGGCCGCGGCACGGGCAGTTGAGGCCGGACACGACGTCGTCGGCGTCCACCTTGCGCTGTCCCGGATGCCGGGCACCCTGCGCACCGGCAGCCGCGGCTGCTGCACCATTGAGGACTCCCGGGATGCCTGGCGCGCCTGTGACATCCTGGGCATTCCGTACTACGTCTGGGACTTCTCCGAGCGGTTCAAGGAAGACGTCGTGGACGATTTCGTGGCCGAATACGCCGCCGGCCGCACTCCCAACCCCTGCATGCGCTGCAACGAACGGATCAAGTTCGCCGCCCTGCTGGAAAAGGCGCTGGCGCTGGGCTTCGACGCCGTGTGCACCGGGCACTACGCCAAGGTACTCACCAACGCCGAAGGCAACCCGGAGCTGCACCGTGCCGCCGACTGGGCCAAGGACCAGTCCTATGTGCTGGGTGTGCTCACGGAAGAGCAGCTGCGCCACTGCATGTTCCCGCTGGCCGAAACGCCGTCCAAGGCCGAAGTCCGGGCCGAAGCCGAGCGCCGTGGCCTGTCCGTGGCCAACAAGCCGGACAGCCACGACATCTGCTTCATTCCCGACGGTGACACCCGCGGCTGGCTCGAAGAGCGGATCAATATGACCGAGGGTGACATCGTTGACGAGACGGGCGAGAAGCTGGGTACCCACCCCGGCGCCAATGCGTTCACCGTCGGCCAGCGCCGCGGCCTGAAGCTCGGCACCCCGGCCGCTGACGGCAAGCCCCGCTTTGTCCTGGAAATCCGGCCCAAGGAAAACAAGGTTGTGGTCGGACCCGAGCAGCTGCTGAACATTGACCAGATGCGTGGAATCAAGATTTCCTGGGCCGGGGTGCCGATCCGCGAGATCGCGGCCCGCACCACGTTCGACTGCATGGTCCAGGTCCGGGCCCACGGCGACCCCGTGGCGGCCACCGGCTGGATGGAAGACGTAACCGACGAGACCGGAGCTGCCCGGGAAGAGCTTGTGGTCCGGCTGGTCGAGCCCATGCGCGGGGTAGCCCCCGGCCAGTCCATGGTGCTCTACCAGGGGACCCGTGTGCTGGGACAGGCAACCATCGACTCGGCGCGTTCGCTCGAGTGGGACCCGGCGGCGGTTGCGTAACCTGCTCGGGCCTTGAGTCCGCTCCACCTAAACTGGAGCAATGAGCCAGACTGGACCAATGAGCGAATCACCGGACGATGAGTTCGATCCGCGGGCAAGTTCCCTCTCCGGGAAGGTTGCCGAGGACGTGATGGAAGAGCTGCTTGCCATGCGCAGCAGCATCGACAACATCGACGCGACCCTTGTCTACCTCCTAGCTGAGCGTTTTAAGGCAACCCAGAGGGTGGGCCACCTGAAGGCGGAGCACAGCCTGCCGCCGGCGGACCCGGGACGGGAAGTGGCCCAGATTGCACGCCTGCGCCGCCTCGCCGAGGACGCCCACCTGGACCCGGCCTTCGCGGAGAAATTCCTGAATTTCATCATCAGTGAGGTGATCCGCCACCATCAGGCGATTTCCCAGACCCGTAACGGCGGAACAGATGCCGCAGAGGCCTGAGCTCCAGGAGGGGCACCGGGAGGAGGCGCCTCCGCAGGTGCCCGCCCGCCCTGAAGCGCGAAACGGTATTGTCACGGCCACGGCGCCGGGGAGCTGGCCCGGGACGGATCCGGTGGAAGCAAGCCGGGTCATCCGAGGCGAGCTGGGCGATCCGCATCTGCCCTTCCTGGTGGAGCTGCCGCAGCGCGGTCCCGGTGCCGACGCGCTCGGACGCAGCGCGGCCCTGCTGGTGGACCTGTTCGTGGACACCCAGCCGCACGGCTGGCGGCTGGTGGAACGCCCGGGCAGGGACCACCGCCGTGCGGTCTCCCTGCTGACGCAGGATCTGAACGCGCTGGCGGACGTTATCGGCGCCGAGGAACGCACCGGCGAGGCCCTGAAAATCTCCCTGCGCGGACCTCTGTCGCTTGCCGCGAACCTGTATCTGCACAACGGTGAGCGGGCATTGTCCGACGCCGGGGCACGCCGGGACCTGCTCCAGTCCTTCACCGCCGGGGTGGGGGAGTACGTGGCCCGTGCGTCGTCGTCGGCTCCGGGCGCCCGAATCACGGTGCAGATTGACGAACCGGACATCGCTGCCGTCCTCGCCGGAGGAATCCCCACGGCCAGCGGTTACCGCACGCTGCGGTCCGTGCCCTCCTCAGAGGTATCAGCCGCCTGGCACCAGGTCTGCGAGGCAGTCGAGGCCGCTGGTGCGGACGCAGTCTTTGCCGTTCCGCGTACGGAGGGCTTCGGGCCGCTCCGCCCTGGCACGCAGTCGCCCTTTGGACTCGCGGTCGGCGCCGGTGCCCGGGGCATTGCGCTGGCAGCCGAAGGGCTGGAGGCACGTGACTGGGAAGGCATCGCCGAAGCCGTCGAGGGCGGTTCCCGGGTCTGGCTCGGGATCCTGCCTGTTCCGGCCCCCGGAGCCGAACTGCCGCAGGTGAGCGCCCTGGTGGAGCGTGTGCTCCGGCCTTGGCGGAAGCTTGGGCTTTCGCTGCAGGACCTGCCCGCGCTTCGGCTCACGCCTTCCGCCGGGCTCGCCGACCTATCACCGGAAGCAGCGCGGAAGGTCCTGGCCCGCCTCACGCAGACAGCGTCTGCGCTGGACCAGGTGGTCGCTGAAGGGTAGTTCCGCCTGCACTGCACTGCGCCGGTCCCGGTGCCGGCCTCGCCTAGGTGCGGCGCTGCCAACGTTCGGGTTCGACGCCGGCCGGCAGCACGCCGTCGTAATCCCGGTAGGCATAGGTGAAGGAGCCGTCATATTCGAAGACGGTGCCGACCTGCCGCTGGATGACCTCGGCGCGGATCCGGAACTGCTCCTGCTGCGGGTCCCACCACTGTTCCACCTGTGCATCGGCACCGGCGAAGTCCGGAAGGGGCACCCGCAGCGGACCGAGGAACAGCCGGCTGCGGGGGGACTTCATGTGCAGGTGCCCGTCCTCCGAAACCCGCAGCAGCAGGTCCGTGGCGAGGTTGCGCCGCCGGCCGAGATAGTCCGTCAGGATTCCCGGCCCGGTCAGCACCGTGGTGTCTTCGAAGATCCTGCGCCTGCCCGGAAAATCAAAGCTGCGGACGGCCGTCAGCGCCGGCCGGCCCCATGGGTCGCGGTGCGCGTAGTTGCGGATGGAGAAGGGAACCGAGGACCCGTATTCGGGGAAGAAAGCGTTGGACACCGGAACCAGGCGCAGCAGCGGACGCAGCCAGGGACGCGGGCAGCCGGCCCGGGTAAACACTCCGGTGCCTTCGCCGGACCGGCCGCTGTCTGCCGCAAGGCTGAAATACTGCTGCAGCTGAGGCTGCAGGCGGAGAAAGCCGGGCCCCAGGACCTGCCGGTACACCGAGTCCACGGCTATAGCCTTCCGGACGCCTTGAGCCGGAGATACATGTCTGCGAGTTTCGGGGCCAGTTCGTGGGGAGGTTCGTCGACCACTTCGGCACCCATCGAGCGCAGCTGCGCGCCGACGGCTGCCCGGTCAAGGAGGGCACGCTCGGCGGCCGCGGCACGGAAGACAGCCGGTGTTGTGCCGCCGCCGCGGCGCAGCCCGTCCAGGCCCGGGTCCCGCACGGAGGCAACCACGACCACGTGCTTTTCCAGCAACCGGGGCAGGACCTGTACCAATCCCTCTTCCACCGCTCCGGAATCCAGCGTGCTGATCAGCACCACCAGGGACCGGCGTGCGGAAACGGCGTGTACGGCGCCGGGCAGGAGGGAGAAATCCGCTTCGATGAGCTCCGGTTCCAGCGGCGCGGCGGCGGTGACGAGCCGGCTCAGGAGGTTCTCCTTGCCGCCGGAATCCACGCGTGCCCGGATCCTCCGGTCGAAGGCCAGGAAATCAACGCGGTCACCTCCGCTGCGGGCAAGTACGGCCAGGAGCAGGGTGGCTTCAATGCCGGTGTCCAGCCGGGGTTCGTCGTCGATCCGCGCGGCGGAGGTCCGGGACGTGTCCAGGGCGATGATCACCCGGCGGTCGCGTTCGGGCCGCCAGGTCCTCACCACAGTGTCCTGTCGGCGTGCGGTGGCACGCCAGTCGATCGAGCGGACGTCATCGCCGCGGACATATTCGCGCAGGGAATCGAATTCGGTTCCGGCACCGCGCAGCTGTACCGAGGTGTTGCCGTCCAGCTCCCTCAGCCTGCGCAGCTTGGAGGGCAGATGCCGTTTGGAGTGGAAGGGAGGCAGTACCCGGATCTCTCCCGGCACCGGAAGCGTCCGTTGGCGGGCCGCGAGTCCCAGGGGTCCGAAACTGCGCACCGCTACGTGGCCGCTCTTCAGGATGCCGCGGCGGGCAGGTTCCAGTTGGACGTCCATGCTGCGGGCTTCACCGGCGGGGACCGTCATACGCTGCTGCGGGTTGCGGGCGCCGGCGGAGGGCTGCCACCCGTCCCGGACCACGGCCCGCAACCGGGTCCCGGTGTCATTGCGGACCACCAGGGTGCCCACAGCTGCCTCGCTCAGCCGCACGCTGTCCGGCATGCGGCGTTCCACCCTCAGCCTCCGCGGAGAGGCAGCCAGAAGCAGGTCCACACCGGCTGCGGCGGCAATGAAAGCCAACCAAAGCAGGATCGACACGGCGCCGGGATAAACGAGAACGGCAACGGAGCCCAGGAGCGCCAGCAGGACAAACCGGCCTGAGACAGCCATCAGCGCTACCGGGGAACCGGTACGGTGGCGAGGATGCTTCCCAGCACGTTGTCCACATTGACCCCGTCCATCTGAGCTTCGGGGCGGAGGGCCACACGGTGCCGCAGGGCGGGAAGGGTCAGCGCCTTGACGTCGTCGGGCGTTACGAAGGCCCGTCCCGAGAGCCAGGCCCAGGCCCGCGCAGTATTCAGCAGCGCAGTGGCTCCGCGCGGTGACACTCCGAGTTGGAACGACGGCGCCGAGCGCGTTGCCCGCACGAGGTCCACAATGTAGGCGAGGACCTCTGGTGCCACGGAGACCCGGGCGACTGCCTCGCGTGCACGTTCAAGGTCCTGCGCCGAAGCCACCGCACGGATGCCGGCCGCGGCAAGGTTCCGGGGATCGAAGCCGCCGCTGTGCCGGCGGATCACTTCGATCTCATCTTCTCGGCCGGGGAGGTCCAGCGTCATTTTCAAGAGGAAACGATCCAGCTGGGCCTCAGGAAGCGGATACGTACCTTCGTACTCCACCGGGTTCTGCGTTGCCGCAACAATGAACGGTTCCGGCAGGGGACGGGTGACCCCGTCCACGGTCACCTGGCGCTCTTCCATGGCTTCGAGCAGTGACGCCTGGGTCTTGGGCGGGGTGCGGTTGATTTCATCCGCGAGCAGGATGTTGGTGAACACCGGTCCCTCCCGGAAGGAGAACTCAGAGGAACGGTTGTCATAGATCAGGGAACCGGTGACATCGCCGGGCATGAGGTCGGGGGTGAACTGGACACGCTTGGTGTCCAGGTCCAGCCCTGCGGAAAGGCTCCGCACCAGCAGCGTCTTGGCCACGCCGGGCACGCCTTCGAGCAGCACGTGGCCCCTGGCCAGCAGGGCAATAATAAGCCCCGTCACGGCCGCGTCCTGACCCACCACTGCCTTGGCCACCTCCCGGCGGACCTGCGCCAGGGCTGCACGGACGGGATCCTCTTCCGGAGGAAGGGGCGGGACCGGTGCGGTGCCGTTGGCGGCGCCGGAAGGTGCGGGTGCATAGGGTTCGTACTGCTGGCTCATGATGAAGTGGCCTCTTCCTCTAGGTCTTTCAGGTCCCGGGCCCAGTGCACGAGTTCGGCGCCGGTTCCGGGCAGTCGTTGGTTCAGCAGATGATCGGTTTCGGCGTAGCTTCGGCCGGATGCGTCCGCAGCCGCGCGCGTAACGTCGTCGGTGCCGGCTCCCGGGCCGAGGCGCAGATGTGCGGCCAACCGGGTCATGGCGGCGGCACGCAGGGTTGCTGCGGCATGGCCGACAGCGTGGCTGTCCTGATACAGGCGCGCCCGGCCTTCGGCGGTTTCCGCCGCCTGGACGACCACAGGCAGGGGCTCCTCCACCAACGGCCCCAGCCTGCGGCCGCGCCAGAACGCGGCCAGGGCGGCAACCAACAGGAACCAGAACAGGAGCGGATTCACCCACGCGGGCAGCAGGGAGAAGGGATCGGTGGGTGCTTCGGACGGTGGAACATCGAAGGGACCGGCCTGGTACCAGACGAGTGTTTCGTCCGCGCCGAGGGTGCGGAAGGCCAGTGCGGCATTGCCTTCCAAAGCAACGCTCTCGTTGGAGAGCAGGTCGGCGCTGCCCAGGACCACTGCGGAACCACCCTTGGTGGCTGCATAGGAACCCGCGGCGTCGTTACCTTCGCTGCCCGGCTCCTCAAAACAGGTGACGGGCCCCCGGTAGGTCTTCCCGCCGGCCTCGATGGTGCCGGCGGCCTCCGCGTCGTCGTTGGTGCAGCCGGCATCGAGCCGGTGGCGGGCGGGTTCCTGCGGAAGGAGCCCGGCGGATCGGATCTGCGGGGCAAAGTCGGCCAGCTGCTCAAGGGACGGCTCCACCAGCACCACCCGGCCGGCGGCGTCGGCCAGGTCCTCCCGTTGCTCACTGGTGAGGAACCCGGCGGGATCAAGGAACAGCAAAGTAGCGCCGGGATTGTCTTCGAGGGCCGCCTGTGCCTCCGCCAGCTGCTCGTGGTGCTGCACGTCCACGCCTTGGCCGGCCAGGATTTCAGCGGTGGCCATGGCGCCGTCGGGTGCGGGATTGGCGGGGGAGAGCGGGGTGGTGTCATGATCCGCGCGACCCCAGACCGACGCGAGGACCACTGCGCACAGCAGCAGGAGAAGCAGAAGCGGGACCCGGTGACGGCGGAGCCTGCCCGCGAACCGGCTGCGGCCAGCCGGCGTCCGCAGCTCGTCGCTGTGCGCCTCTTCCGGGCTCTCCGATTCAGCGGTGCCTCCCGGCTTGCCTGCAGCCACCCTCATTTCGGCACCGCCAGCATGGGTTCGTCTGGTTCGGAAGCCGAGGGAACGGCGGATTCCAGAGCTGTGTCGAGGGCCGCTGCGCGCAGGTAATCAGTATCCGCAGCGACCCCCTTGCCGTAGAGCACTTCATCGAACCGCTGCCGGAGTTCCATGATCTGCCGGCGGTATTCCGGGAAGGCAGCAGCCAGGCCGGTACCGGCTTCGGCTGCAGTCCGGGCCGGCCGGGTATCGAAGATGACCCGTTCCTCTGCCGAACGGACCATCGCGCGGAAGCGCTCGGCCACGGCGTCGTTCCAGCGTAATTCGGCTGCGGCCTGCTCCGCGCGGGCACGGTGGTCAGCTGCCCGTTCCACCAGGTCGTCGCCAAAGACCTCCGCCCGCTTTTTCACGGACGCATTCAGCCGCGGCCGGATGATGAGGACGGCAACTGCCACCAGCACGACGGCGGCCAGTACCAGGACCAGGACTCCGGGACCTGCGCCAAGGCCGTCCGCATCCTCGAGCAGCTCGTTCAGCCATTTCCCCACCCGCTCCCAGAACCGGTCCAGAAGACCCGGTTTGGCTTCTTCGTACGCCCGCTTCGACAACTCGTCCCGGGCCCATTCCCGTGCCTGGTCTGCGTCCGGCTCGATCGGGGTATCCATGGGCGCAGCTCCGGCGAACAGGTTCCCTGCAGGGCGGGGCGGCAGCAGCAGTGAGGACAGCATGGCTAGTGCGTACCTGCAGGCGGACCGTACGGCGTGGTCC
This sequence comes from Arthrobacter sp. zg-Y769, assembly GCF_020907405.1. Lineage (GTDB taxonomy): Bacteria > Actinomycetota > Actinomycetes > Actinomycetales > Micrococcaceae > Arthrobacter_B. The sequence continues at coordinate 132,570 of NZ_JAJJOE010000003.1, read as the reverse complement.
GTGCCATGGGTGCGGCATTCCGGCCGGGTAGGAAATCGGGGTCCTGTGCCTGCGGGCTCTCCTGCTCCTTCATCAGGGCGAGGTCGAAACCTTCGCGGCGGATCCGGAGGTCCACATACAGCAGTGCAGTGACGGCGCCCTGGAAGGCGCAGGCCACAGCGGTCAAAAGCAGGGTGAGCGCGAAGAACAGGACAACGCTCAATACGTTGAGGACCGTGCTCTCAGCCACCATGATCAGGCTGACGAGGAAGGTAAGCGGCACCGAAAGGACCTGGGACAGGATGTTTACGATCAGGCCCGTGAGGGCCAGGATCCCGAACGTCCGCCACCAGTTGCGACCCGTGAGGCGCCAGGACCGCCTGATCGCAGGGAAGACACCGATACCTTCCAGTACCAGTGCGGCAGGTGCCAGCGAGAGTTTCACCGAGATCCAGGCTGTGGCGGTAAACACCGCGGACAGGGCGGGGATCAGCACCAGGAGCCCCATTTCAGCGAAAGCATCGAAGATCATATACACCAGCAGGGCAAGGACCGTGATTCCGACGGCGGCGCCGGCCAGCAGCAGCAGTGCCAGGCCGGCAAGCGAACCGAGGGTGCTGCGGGCCAACCGCCAGAGCTGGCTGAAGCCGGTCTTCAGGTTCAGGGCAGAGCGCACCACGGGCAGGACCAGGAGGCCCTGGACAAGCAGCACACCGGCCAGCGACACCCCGCCCAGCGTTGAAACCATCCCCGCAACCGTTCCTACCACCGGTCCCGTGACTTCACCTTCGAAGGCAGCGCCCTGCAGCCATCCGTCAATGGAGAAGGCCAGGCCAGCCCCGAGCCCGACAAGCAGCAGGGTAACCACGGCCTGGATCACAAAGGCATTGCCAAAGGCGGCTAATGCATTGCGCCGGCAGGCCTGGAAGGCACCGTCCATGATCTCGCCCAGACCCAGGGGCCGCAGGGGAATGATGCCCGGCTTGGGCGGCGGCGCATAGCCGGGCTGGGGGAGGGGGCCGCCGCGGTAGGGGTTGGGCTGGTCCCAGCCGTTCACCTGCGGTGCGGAAGCTGCGGGCTGCTGCGCCCAGGGATTTACCTGCTGCTGGGCCCATGGGTTCACGGCCGGCTGCGGCACACCGGGCGGCGGCGGAGCCGGCTGCTGGCCCCACGGGTTAGCGGCGGGCTGCGGAATCCCCGGCGCGGGAATCCCGGGCACGGGCTTTCCCGCGCCGCCGTCCTGCGTCTTGGGCTCCCGGTCGCTTTGCTCCCGCCCGCTGTGTTCTTGCTCGCTCATTTTTACCCGTTTTCCCCGCAGGCCCTTGCGTTTATTACCTCGACTATAGTGACGCTCCGTCCAAACGGTACCCGGCGAGCCGCGGCGGTAATTGTGTCCCTTAGGATGATAGGGATTAACGTAGGCGGCTTTAGCACGCCGTGGGGAGCGGCAGCCGATGCTGCTCCGGGCGCGCACCGGCGCGTGGGTCAAGCAGCGAAAACAGGGAGTTATGAAGGCACGCATACTGGTCGTAGACGACGACGAAGCACTCGCCGAAATGATCGGGATTGTGCTGCGCAACGACGGTTTTGAACCGGTGTTCTGCGCAGACGGCTCCTCAGCGCTGGAAGTGTTCCGCAACAGCAAGCCGGACTTGGTCCTGCTTGACCTTATGCTCCCGGGCATCGACGGCATCGAAGTATGCCGGCAGATCCGCAGCGAGTCCGACACCCCCATCGTGATGCTCACCGCCAAATCCGACACGTCCGACGTCGTCCGCGGACTGGAGTCCGGTGCCGACGACTACGTACCCAAGCCCTTTAAGCCGGCGGAGCTGGTGGCGCGGGTCCGTGCCCGGCTGCGCCCGGGTGACCAGAAGTCTCCGGAAACCCTGCGGATCGGCGAAGTCTCGATCGACGTTGCAGGCCACTCCGTGGCCCGTGGCAGCGACAGTATTTCGCTGACGCCGCTGGAATTCGACCTGCTCGTAGCCCTGGCGCGCAAGCCCTGGCAGGTTTTCACCCGCGAGATGCTGCTTGAACAGGTCTGGGGATACCGCCACGCCGCCGACACGAGGCTGGTGAATGTGCATGTGCAGAGGCTCCGCTCCAAGATTGAACGCGACCCCGAAGCACCCGAGATTGTACTGACGGTGCGCGGTGTCGGATATAAAGCGGGCCAGAGCTAAGTTGCCGGATTTCCTGGCCGGGGCGGTCAGGAAATCCCCGAAACTCGACATGACGCTGCAGCGCCTGGTGCGGCTGCGTGATTCCTTCCGTCGGGCCACCTTTCACCGGATAGCCCGCCAGTGGCGCAGGTCCCTGCAGTTCAAGACGATCGTTTCCACGCTCCTGCTGGTGGCCCTGGCCGGGGCGGGGATCGGCGCTTTCCTCTCACACCAGATTGCCGGTTCCCTCTATGAAGAGCGGCTGTCCCAGTTCCGGACCGAAGCGACGTCGGGCCTGACCAATGTGAAGGAAAACTTCAGGGACACTGCCGCCAGCGACCGGGAAAGCACCGACCGGCTCGTTATGGACACGCTGGCGCTGCTGCAGGGCGAGGGCGCGGACACGCCGCGCACCTACCTGCTCACGCCGTTGCCCACGAAGGACCCCCTGTACATCACGTCCGTAAACAGCGGCACCATTACTGCCAGCGGAATCCCGGTGGCACTCAGCGACGCCGTCGTTGCCAGTGATGCCACCGCAGCGGCGACGGACTACGTGTTCTGGTCTCCGCTGGAGCTTGCCAACGGGGAACCCGGCATTGCTTTCGGCACCAAGGTCACGCTGCCTCCGGACAGCTCCGAATATGCCCTTTACCTGATCTACGACCTGCATTCCATGCAGGAAACCCTGGACGATATCCACCGCATCCTCTGGATTGCGGGATTCCTGCTGCTTGCCATCAGCGGCACGATCGCGTGGATCGTCACCAAGGCGGGACTGGGCGCAGTCAGCGATGCGGCAGCGGTCTCGGAGAAACTGGCCGCAGGCGAACTGCAGGAGCGTATGGAGGTCAAGGGGGAAGACGAGGTTGCCCGCCTGGCGGCGTCGTTCAACCACATGGCCGGCACCCTCCAGGACCAGATCACGCAGCTGGCGACGCTCTCGAGCATGCAGCAGGTCTTCGTCTCCGATGTCTCCCATGAACTGCGAACGCCGCTCACCACCGTGCGTATGGCGGCCGAGGTGCTGTACGACGCGCGGGACAGCTTCGACCCCATGTACCGGCGTTCCACTGAACTGCTCTACCACCAGGTGGAACGATTCCAGGCGCTGCTGGCGGATCTGCTGGAGATTTCCCGGTTCGACGCCGGGGCCGCGGTGCTCGATGTGGAGCCCACCGATGTCTTCCATATTGTCCGTGACGTCATCGACGCCACCGAGCCGCTGGCGAACAACTGCGGTTCCGAGGTTGTTGTGGTGTCCAAGGAGTCGAGCTGCGTGGTCGACGCCGATCCGCGCCGGATTGAACGCATCCTGCGTAACCTGCTGGTAAACGCATTGGAGCATGGTGAAGGGGAACCCGTCGAAATCGCCATAGCTGCTTCCGCTGACGCCGTGGGGATAGCTGTCCGCGACCACGGCATCGGGATGACCGAAGAAGACGCCGACCATGTCTTTGACCGTTTCTGGCGTGCGGATCCGGCACGTGCACGAACCACGGGCGGCAGCGGGCTGGGCTTGTCCATCGCCACGGAGGACACACGTCTTCACAACGGCTGGCTGGAGGCCTGGGGCGAACCGGGAAACGGATCATGCTTCCGGCTGACACTACCCCGCCGCCATGGTGTGGACTTTGAGGCATCGCCGGTGCCGTTGTCCCCCCGCGAGGTGCCGGCCGGTCCCCGCGCGCTAACCGCTGCGGCTCCGGCCGGGGAAGAGGAACCCAATGCCTACTAACACAAGGATGCTGACCGGGTCACGGAAGGGGCAGCCCGGCAGGATGCTGGTGCTGTGGCTCAGCGCCGTGCTTGTCCTGGCCGGCTGCTCGTCAATACCCACTGTCGGCCCGGTAGGCACCGCGTCGGCTGAGCACAACGGGGAAACGGGAGAGGACGCCGTTTTCTCCCCCGATGGCCCGGTCGAGGACGCCTCGCCCGAGGACATCGTCCAGGGCTTTATAGACGCAGGCAAGGGCGCCGTGGACGACTACAGTGTTGCCCGGCAGTTCCTGGCCCCGGACGTGGCCAACACCTGGTCGCCTACCGAACGGGCGACGATTTACCGCTCGTCACGCATCGTGGCCCTGCCGGAACCGAACGCGTTCCAGATTCAGCTGGAGGTGCAGGGCAGCGTGAATGCCCAGGGCATCCGTACCGACGCGCCCGAAGGCAGCACCGAAGCTTTCCCTGTTCGGCTTGAACAGGTGGATGGACAGTGGAGGCTCAGTGCCGTCCCCGACGGCATCATCGTGTCGCTGGCGAATTTCCCTGCGCTGTTCATAGCCCACAACCTCTACTTCTATTCGAGCGACTACCAGTACTGGGTACCGGATACCCGGTGGTTCATCCAGCGCGCCGGCATCGCGGCCAACATCGTCAAGGAACTCCTCGTCGGTCCCGCGCCGTATCTCCAGGGCGCCGTCGTGAGTGCCTTCCCGGCCGGCACCACGCTGGCCCGGGATGCAGTGCCGGTGGCCTCGGGGGAGGCGGTCGTGGATTTCGCAGCCGACTCGCTGCGGGACTCAAGCGATCAGAACCGCCAGCAGATGGTGAAGCAGCTGAGGCAGAACCTTCGCCTCAACAACATCACGTCCGTGAGCATGACGGTGGAGCAACGGGAAGTGGATCTCGGCAAGGGCAGCGGCGACATGCAGTCAGCCGAGGAGGATCCGTCTGCCGGCGCCACCCAGATCGTGGTGTACCAGGATGAACTGGCCTATTACGCGGACGGTCCCGAGCCGATCGGGGATGTCCCCTCGGTGGCGGAATACGGACCCCGGTATCCGGCCATGTTTCGGGACGGATCGATCATCGCGTTCCTGAACAGCCAGGAAGACACCTTGCTCGTTACGGGTACCGGACAGGACGTTCGGGTGGCGGCCGAGGGCGGCAGGTTCACGGCACCCAGTGTGGATCCCCGCCGGTGGATCTGGACTGCCCAGCCCTCGGGCACCGGTTCCCGCGTATTGGCGATACAGCCGGGGGGAGACCGCAGTTCCGCAGCTGTCCTCTCCGCCCCGTGGCTGGAGGGCCTGACGGTGACTGAATTGCGGATTTCCCGCGACGGTACCCGGGCACTGGTTGCCGCGCACCGCGGGGGGCGCAGCGAAGTGATGATTGCCGGCGTCGTCCGCTCTCCCGAAGGCGTTCCCGTATCCCTCACGGTTCCGATGGTCCTTCAGGTCCCCTCGGATGCCGGGGCCGTGAACCGGGTCAAATGGGCTTCGGAGGATACAGTGGTTGCCGTGCAGACCGGAGCGGAGGAAGCGGCGCCGGTTATTCTCGGCACCGGACGTGCCCCCCAGATGCTTTCCCCGAAGGCGGGGATCGTGGGCCTGAGCGCTGGAAACGGTGTCGAGGACATCTTCATCCAGACCGGTGAGGGCATCTTCAACAAGGTAGGGAGCAGCTGGTCGCTGCGAACCGAAGGAACACGGGACCCGGCCTTCCCGGGCTGACGGAGAGGCAGCCTTCCTCCACAGCAGCAGAAACCGCGCCGCCCGTCGGCCGGTTGTCCCCACAGCACCCTGCGCCGCCGGAGGGCGGTCCGGGCACAGGCAGTATGAACTGATGGATATGCCGAACGGCCGCCTGGACCGGTTGCTTTACTCCCGCACGGGACAGGGGATCGCCGCAGCAGTGTCCGGTCTGGCAGCCGTGCTGGCTCCCGTTTCGTGCGTGGCATGCGGGGCTCCAGACCGTTCGCTGTGCAGCGTGTGCGCGGCAGGGATCCGGCACGGAACGCTGCATCCGTACTCTGCGCAGGAGGGTGCCGGCGCGCTTCCGGCGGCAGAACCGGCAGAACCGGCAGCACCGGCGCCGACGCCGGGATCAATCCCGGGAACGCTGTCTCCGGGCCGGGAGGCTGATCTTTTTACCCCGCTGCCGGTCCTGGCCGCAGGAACCTATACGGGCGGACTGGCCCGGATCCTGCTGGCCTTCAAGAACGGAGGGCATACCGACCTGGCCGGGTTCCTGGTCCCGGTGCTGGCAGGCGTCCTGCAGTCAGCGGTGACGGATGCACGCGGAAGGAAATGGAGTGGTCCTCTTGTCCTCGTTCCGGTGCCCGGCACCGGCGCCTCCGTGCGGAAACGCGGCTACGTTCCGCTGGCGCTGCTGCTGAAGCGGCTCCGGCGTCGGCAGCTGCTTCCGCCCGGCTGCGCCGTGGCTTCCCTTGTGTCGGTGTCGGCCGGGCACGGCAGGGCAACCGGGCCGGGCGGCGGCGTCCGGCCCGGCGGCAGATCCGGCCCGCAAAAGGGGCTCGGGGGAACCGCACGGCGACGCAACGTACGGAACACCATGGACGCCGGACCGCCCGGAAGACTTTCAGGGGTTGACTGCCTGGTGATCGACGACGTACTGACCACGGGAGCCACCATTGCGGAAACGGCGCGGGCACTGCGCGTGGCGGGGGCACGGGTAGCCGGGGCAGCCGTTATTGCAGCCACACCAGCCCCGGGACGTAACACAACTCTCACTTACCGTGCTGTTCCGGGGGCGCGTTCCATCGTTCCTGGAAACGGAATCCCGAGACGTGAATAAAGCTCGGCGGTGTTCTAACGTGTTGAGTATGGATAGCTTCAAGTAGCGGGGTTATCCTGCGGCAACGGTCGCGAAGGAAACTGACAGCGGCCGTTGTTGTGTCACCGAAATCTATTGGAGGGCACCATGGAATTCATGATCAGCGGACGTAACGTTGCAGTATCAGACCGGTTCCGCGAGTACGCCGAAGAGAAAATCGGCAAAGTGGAGGCGCTCGGCGACAAGGTCCAGCGGGTGGAGGCCAGGGTCACGAAGCAGGGTAACGTCCGGGACGCAGACAGCGCCCTCACCGTGGAAATCACGGTCACCGGACGCGGGCCTGTAGTCCGTGCCGAGGCAACGTCCGGAGACAAGTTCGCGGCGTTCGACCTCGCGTACGGAAAGCTGCTGGAACGGCTGCGCCGGGCAAGCGACAGGCGCAAGGTGCACCACGGGCGCCACGCCCCGGTACCCGTCCGGGTTGCCACTGCTGATCTTGGTCCCGTGAGTACTTCCGAGCCGCTGTATGCCCAGGTGGCCGCAGCCGCTGAGGAACGTGCCAGCGACGCCGCGGATGCGGAAGCGGAAGCGGAGGAAGCCGCCGGTGAGTGCCCCGTATTGATCCGGCGCAAGGTTTTCCCGGGTGCCCCCATGAGCCTTGACGACGCCGTGGACAATATGGAGCTGGTCGGCCACGACTTCTACCTCTTTGTGGATTCCGCCACCGGCGCGCCGTCGGTGGTTTACCGCCGCCGCGGCTGGACCTACGGCGTCATTACCCTGGACTCCAAGTGCGCAGAAGGCACGGAAGAACCGCGGGAGGAAATCCGCGGCTACCGTGCGGCGGAAATCCCGACGGATGGTCGCGCAACCGCCTGACCGCAGCCCCCGCGAAATCCGCCGGGGCCGTGGGATTCCGACGGTTCCGCTGGACTCCGACGGCTCCCCTAGGATAAGGGGATGAAAACTCAGCTCTCGCTCCGCCAGGCACGCCGGACGGCGCTGGCGGCGCAGGGACTGGCCCGGGTACGGCCCACCGGCCTTGTTGGCGCAAGGCAGGTGGGCCGTACCTTTGAGCGGCTTGGCCTGCTGCAGATCGACTCCGTGAACGTGCTTGCCCGCAGCCATTACCTTCCGCTGTTTTCCCGGCTGGGGCCCTACGACCGGAAACTCCTGGACCGGCTTGCCACCCGGCGGCCGCGTCGCATGGTCGAATACTGGGCGCACGAGGCAAGCTTCGTCCGGCCCGAACTCTTTGCGGATCTGCGCGCCGTCCAACGGCGTACCTGGATGACCGCCCACTCCCTGCCGCCGGCTGTTGCCGAGGACCTCCGGCAACGGATCCTCGAACTTCTGGAGACTGCAGGCAAGGCCCTGACCTCCCGCCAGGTAATGGAGCTCCTGGGGCACAGCACGGTACGGACGACCTCGGACTGGGGCTGGAACTGGAATGCCGCCAAGCGCGTCCTGGAGGACCTTTTTGCCGCCGGCCTGATCGGCTCCGCCGGGCGGACGCCGCAGTTCGAGCGGCTGTACGCCCCCACTCCGGCAGTCCATCCCGCGGGCGCAGCGGCGCTGGAACCATCCGATCCCGAGCAGGCAGTGCTGCGCCTGACCGAGATTGCAGCACGGGCCCACGGCATCGCGACGGTTCGGGGACTTGCCGATTATTTCCTTCTACAGCAGCGCGAGACTTCAATCGCCGCCGAGGTCCTGGCAGGCAAGGGCATCCTCGAGCCGGTGGAAGTGGCCGGCTGGCGGCAGCCGGCGTATCTGCACGCGGAAGCAGTGATTCCCAAGTCCGTATCCGGTCAGGCGCTGCTGAGTCCGTTCGATTCGCTGATCTTCGAGCGGCGGAGGCTCGAGGAGCTCTTCGGCTTCCATTACCGGATCGAAATCTACACACCGCCGGAAGCCCGCAGATACGGCTACTATGTGCTTCCCTTCCTGCTGGGGGAGGAACTCGTCGCCAGAGTGGACCTCAAAGCGGACCGCGCCGCGGGTATGCTGCTTGTTCAGGCAGCCTTTGCGGATCCCGGGGCACCGCCGCATACGGCGCGTCAGCTGGCTGCCGAGTTGCGTCTCATGGCACAGTGGCTGGGTCTGGGGCAGATTATGGTCAAACCCATGGGAGACCTGGCTCCCGCCCTGAAGCTGGCAGTATGCAGGGAATAACGGTCAATAGGGAATCACGGACCGTCACCGCACGTCTCTCACGTAGACTGGGGACGCCAGATTTCGGCAACTAGATTGGGAGCAAATCAGTGGCATCACTACTCGAACGAGTTCTTCGTACCGGCGACAAGAAAACGCTGAAGACACTGCGTAACTACGCCGACGCGATCAACGTGCTCGAGGACGAGTTCAAGGGCATGTCCGATGCCGAGCTCAGGGGTGAAACGGATCGCCTCAAGGAGCGTTACAACGACGGCGAGTCCCTGGACGATCTCCTTCCCGAAGCCTTTGCCGCGGTCCGTGAGGCCGCCGGACGTACCCTGGGCATGCGCCACTTCGATGTCCAGCTGATGGGCGGCGCAGCGCTGCACCTTGGCAACATTGCCGAAATGAAAACCGGTGAAGGCAAGACCCTCGTGGCCACCGCCCCCGCCTACCTCAATGCGCTTACCGGCCGCGGCGTTCATATCGTCACGGTCAACGATTACCTGGCGGAGTACCAGTCGGACCTGATGGGTCGGGTTTTCCGCTTCCTCGGCATGACCAGCGGCTGCATCCTCTCCAACCAGGACCCCGCGACCCGGCGCGAGCAGTATGCCGCCGACATCACCTACGGAACCAACAACGAGTTCGGCTTCGACTACCTGCGCGACAACATGGCCTGGAGCGCTGCCGAACTGGTCCAGCGCGGCCACCACTACGCCATCGTTGACGAAGTGGACTCCATCCTCATTGACGAGGCACGTACTCCGCTGATCATTTCCGGTGCGGCCAGCGGTGACGTGAACCGTTGGTACACCGAGTTCTCCAAGGTCGTCCAGCGGCTGAAGATCGACGCCGACTATGAAGTGGACGAAAAAAAGCGCACCGTCGGAATCCTCGAGCCGGGCATCGAGAAGGTCGAGGACTACCTCGGCATTTCGAACCTGTATGAAGCTGCCAACACGCCGCTGATCGGCTTCCTGAACAACGCCATTAAGGCAAAGGAACTCTTCAAACGGGACAAGGACTACGTGGTCCTCAACGGCGAAGTCATGATCGTCGACGAGCACACCGGCCGCATCCTGGCCGGACGCCGCTACAACGAGGGCATGCACCAGGCCATCGAGGCGAAGGAAGGGGTGGTCATCAAGGCGGAGAACCAGACGCTCGCGACCGTCACCCTGCAGAACTACTTCCGCCTCTACGAAAAGCTCGCAGGCATGACCGGTACGGCCGAAACCGAGGCCGCCGAATTCATGAGCACGTACAAGCTGGGCGTGGTTCCCATTCCCACCAATAAGCCCATGGCCCGCATCGACCAGGCAGACCTGATTTACAAAAACGAAGTGGCAAAGTTCGACGCCGTCGTGAAGGACATTGCCGAGCGCCACGCGTCAGGCCAGCCCGTGCTGGTCGGCACCACCAGCGTGGAGAAGAGCGAGTACCTCTCCAAGCAGCTGGCCAAGGCCGGCATCCGGCACGAAGTGCTGAACGCAAAGAACCATGCACGTGAAGCCGCCATCGTCGCCCAGGCCGGCCGCAAGGGAGCCGTCACGGTAGCCACCAACATGGCCGGCCGCGGCACCGACATCATGCTCGGCGGAAACGCCGAGTTCAACGCGATTGCCGAACTGGAACGCCGCGGGCTGGATCCGAACGAAAACCCCGAGGACTACGAGGCCGCCTGGCCGGATGCCTTGGAGAAGGCACGGACGGCGGTTGCCGCCGAACAGCAGGAAGTAGTCGAACTCGGCGGGCTTTACGTGCTCGGCACCGAACGCCACGAGTCCCGCCGCATCGACAACCAGCTCCGCGGCCGGTCCGGGCGGCAGGGCGATCCGGGCGAATCCCGGTTCTACCTTTCGCTGACCGATGACCTGATGCGCCTGTTCAACTCCGGTGCTGCCGAACGGATCATGAACAGCTCGTCCATGCCCGACGACGTCGCGCTGGAATCCAAGCTGGTTTCCAAGGCAATCCAGAACGCACAGGGACAGGTTGAAGGCCGCAACGCCGAACAACGCAAGAACGTCCTCAAGTACGACGACGTCCTGAACCGCCAGCGTGAAGCGATTTACGGCGACCGCCGGCGGATCCTTGAAGGCGATGACCTGCAGGAGAAGATCAGCTTCTTCCTGGAGGACGTAGTCACTGCGATGGTCAACGAAGCGACCGCGGAGGGCCACGGAGACGACTGGGACCTCGAGCAGCTGTGGACCAACCTCAAGACGCTGTACCCGATCAGCCTAACCATCGACGAGGTGGTCGAGGAAGCCGGCGGCCGGTCCAGGCTTTCGCGCGACTTCCTGCACAACGAGATCCTGTCCGATGCAAAGCTGGCCTACCAGGCACGCGAGGAAGCCCTGGGATCAGCCACCATGCGCGAACTGGAACGCCGCGTGGTGCTTTCGGTAATCGGGCGCAAGTGGCAGGAGCACCTCTACGAGATGGATTACCTCAAGGAGGGCATCGGGCTGCGGGCCATGGCCCAGCGTGATCCGCTGGTGGAATACCAGCGTGAAGGATTCGTGATGTTCCAGACGATGATGGAGTCCATCCGCGAGGAAAGCGTCGGCTACCTCTTCAACGCCGATGTGCAGGTCAGCGAACCGGCAGCCCCGGCAGCGAATGCGTTGGCAGGGGTCAAGGACGCCCGCGGTGTCCTCGGTGCTCCGGTGATCAAGGCCGCGGGCCTTGAAGCTCCGCAGCAGCCGGCCAGCCTGCAGTTCACCTCACCGAACAGCCAGGGCGGGGTCGAGACCAGGGTGGAGCGGACAGCCCGCGACAAGCAGGACACCAAGGCAGCTCCGGCGGCCGGCAACAAGTCCGCCGGCAAGAAAGCCAAACGCCGCAGGTAATCCCGCTATACCGGGGCCGGTTATCCGATCTCCAGGGCAGTAACTTTCCAGAGCCCGCGCCGCAGCTGAACCCTCAGCGCGACGGCGCGGGCTCTTTCGTGTTCCTGTGCCACCACCGCGGCCTCGTAGACTCCTTCCGACACCGGACAAAGGCGGCAGGAACGAATGCGTACCCCCCGGTGCAGCAGCTGCGGATCGGGTGTTGAACGCCCCTGAGGGGCCTGCTGCAGCCCGCGGACGAGGTTGGCACGCAGCTGCAGCCGTTCATAATTTTCGGGATCCAGCCAGCGGGCCATCTGCTGGAGCGGACGGACGCCGCCCAGGACTTCCAGCGCGGCCAGCGCCACGGATTGGCAGATGGCCTTCACCCGGGCATCGTCTTCGGGGTCCGAGGCCCAGCGGGCAGCGCCGGGGACGGGGGCGGCCGGTGGATCGGCTGCCCGGTTGCACCGTTCACGCGGCGTCGCCGGAACGGGCGCCGGAAGCACCTCCTGCGAAGGAGCGACATAGACGGCGATGGGACCGGCGTCCCCGTCCGTGTGCGGTGCAGGCGGGGCATCGGGGGAGGGCAGGAATATCACGCTGGTCATGGTGCGTCCTTTCCTAGCGCAGAAGGGCCGGGCTTTGGCAGCCGGACCGGTGGCTTGCGGGCCGTGGAGCGGCCGGTCCTCATGGCGGCGGGACGGCCAGGACCTGGCCCGGGTGGATCAGCCCCGGATCCGGCCCGATGACCTCCCGGTTCAGTTCGTACCAGCGGGGCCAAAGCGCGGCAGTTTCAGCGTCCGTAGCCAGCGGGCCCAGCTGTGAAGCCGCCAGCGACCACAGCGTGTCGCCCGCGGCAACCACGACCTCGCGCTCATTGGGCCGGGGCACACCGGTGAGTAGCCCGCCGGCGGCAGGCCGCGGGGGAGAAGGGCGCCAAAGGGGAGAGACGGACTCCGCCGAATCTGCGGCCCCCGGACCGGCGGTCTCGGAAGACGCAGGTTTGGCGGGCGCGGTACCGGACAGTGCAGTATCCGGCAGTGCAGTATCCGACAGTGCAGTGCCGGATGAAGCTGCCGCCGGGACGGCTGCTCCGAGTGCGACAGGCGCTGCGCCCAGCGTGCCGCCGGCCGCCAGCGACATCCCCAGTGCGGCCGAGGCCAGGCGGCGCAGCGGTCCCGGCGCCAGGGACAGCGCCCGCCGGCCCGCTGTGCGGAAGCCGAAGCGGTGCAGGAGGCAGCCGGATAGCGCGAAGCAAAAGCCCAGTACCCACCAGAGCGTGAGCAGCACGCCTGCCGCCGCCGCGCAGAATCCGGCAACCTGCGTCAGCGTAGCCAGGGAAAGCGTAGCTTCGGAGAACGAATCCGGGGAGAACACTGCCGTGCCCGCTGCCATGGCGCCCGGGAGCATCCGGGTTCCGCACCACAGCAGGAGTAGGCCACCACCTGCTGCCGCGGCGGCGGCAAGCGCATCCATAGCCGGCCCGGGGCGGGAGCCTGATCCGGTCATAGCATTCTCCAATCCGGAGAGGTGGGCCGGCGGAGCATCGGTAACCTGCCCGTTTAGGCCCTTTGAGGGGGTTTGATGGTGACTAGGTACGTTGGATAACTCTCAGGCTTTTTGATGCGGTCTGGCCCGTGTGATGCCTGTGTCTACACTTCGCTTTGATCAGTGTCCAGAGTGGCCGGGCGGCTTAGTGGGAGCTAGCCTTGGGCGATGCGATGGGACGCCCTGTTCAGGGACATGGAGGCACAGCTTGCCGCGGCTGCCGGTCTGGCGGCCGAAACCGAGATTTCCGACCGCGTGCGGATGGAACTGCGCGGGATCAGCCTGCAGGACAGGCTGCGCAGCCAAGGCGGGAAGCAACTCGTCTTCGACCTCGGAACAGCGGGGATGCTGCGGGGGGCCCTGAAGCACGTGGGTGACGGATGGGTGGCGCTGGAACAGGAACACGGTGCCGCTTTGGCGGTGTTGTCCCATGTGGTTGCCATCCGGGGCATGGACCGGTTTGCCAGTCCGCCGCCGGGGAAAGTGCGGCTGGGGGTGACGTCCGCACTGCGCGGCATCGCCCGGGACCGCAGTGCCGTCGTCGTCCGGTCCGCCGGGGTACCGGCTGAAGCTGCCCTGAACGGAACGATTGACCGGGTGGGCAGCGATTTCCTGGAGCTGGCAGCGGTACCGTCCGACCAGCCGCGGCGCAGCGCAAACGTAACGGGTGTCTATGTCCTGCCTATTGCCACGGTGGCGGCAGTTCTGTCACAACGGAACGGGTGGGAGTGACAACGGCCCGGCGCCCGGCTCAGCTCCTAAGAGGTCTCCCCTACCGGAATACCCTGCCGGACGGCTGCAGCCGACTTCCGGTAGGCCCGGGAAATATAGTCCTCAAGCTGCTGCGACTCGACCCGCCACTGGCCCCGGCCGCCGATCTGAATGGCGGGGAGTTCTCCGCTGCGGACAAGGGCGTACGTCTGTGAGGAGGATATGTTCAGCACCTCGGCGACATCTGCCAGCGTCAGGAATCTCTTCTCGCCCACGGCACTCACCTTTCGCACCGCACCACTGCGGCTTGCACCCGTTGTATACCAGCAGCACCAGTGTGGCACCAGCAGGATCGTGCTTACGGGTTATCCACAGATTCGACTTTCCTCGAAACCACCGTTTCCTTCTCCCCGGGCTTCCTCCACAATGGCCCCATCGAGGGCCCCGTACGGGGCAGGGGGAACGGGGGAGCATGAGCCTGCATCTAACCGACCGTGTATCGGGTGAAGAACCGGCCGCGGCACGGTTGCGCAAGCCGTCATGGCGGGATCCCCGGCTCCTGCTGGGAATACTCCTGGTACTGGGTTCCGTTGCCGGGGTCGTCACTTTGGTGGACAGCGCCGACCGGACCACGGAGGTTTATGCAGCAAAGCGCGACATTCCTCCGGGCACGCCGGTCCGGGCCGAAGACCTGCATCCGATCCCGGTCCGGCTTGGCAATGCAGAGCAGCTGTACCTGCCGGTTGCTGCAGGCATACCGGAGAACGCCGTCGCAGGTGCAGCACTGCGTGCCGGCGAACTGGTGGCAGGCTCCTCGCTGATTGAAGCGGACTCGCTGGACCGCAAGCCGGTGGGACTGCGGGTGGAGGATCCGCTGCCTGCCAGCACCGACGCCGGATCACGCGTGGACATCTGGGCCGCCATGCCCAACGCGCGGAACGGATTCGACGAGCCGGAACAGCTGATTGAAGCCGCGGAAATATCGGAGCTGACCGTCACCGAGTCTGCCCTGGGCGCCAGCCGCAGCACGGAACTGCTGGTCCTGGTTGACGATTCGGACCTCCCGCTGCTGTTGAGCGCCCTGTCCAACCAGGCGAAGATCACGGTGGTCCACAACCCTTCTCCGGGCTCGTGAACATCCCCGTTGCCACCGTAGGCGCCGCTACCGCCGGTGCCCTCGACGGCTTGGAACGCCTGCAGGGCCCGGTCACCGTGGTCCGGCGGTGCACGGAGCTGACGGAGCTCGTGGCCGTCTCGCAAAGCGGCATTGTTCGGGCAGCCGTGGTGGCCGACGAGGCGGGCGACCTTACTGCAGCACTGGCGGAACGGCTCGCCGCTGCCGGCGTTGCCCTCGTGGCACTTACGGATGATTCGAGCCTCCGGCTGCGGCTGGACGCCATGCGGATCGTGAATGCCCCAGGTTCAGTGGACCCGGGAGCGCTCGCAGACCTGATTGCCGTTGCCGTACAGGCGCTGGAGCAGGCCGGGGACGGCGCGGGTACGGCAGGCGGCAACGCGCTCGCCGACCCGGCGGCTGCCTTCGGACCAGGTGCCGCGGGGCCGGAACCGGAAGGCGCTGCGGAACCGGAGGGGCGCAGGGGTGTCGTCACCGCTGTCTGGGGTCCGGCCGGAGCGCCGGGCAGGACAACGCTGGCCGTCAACCTGGCTGCCGAAGCGGCTGCCGCCGGCGCACGGGTGCTGCTTATCGACGCCGACACGTACGGCTCCAGCGTGGCTGTCAGCCTCGGTCTCCTCGACGAATCCGCCGGGCTGGCACAGGCCTGCCGCCTCGCCGACCAGGGAATGCTCGACGACGCCGCGCTGCACAGGATCTCGGCCAGTGTCTCCCTCCGGGGGCACCGGCTGGCAGTGCTTACCGGTATCACCCGTTCCGACCGGTGGGTCGAGCTGCGCCCCGCTGCCCTCTCGGGCGTCCTGGAAGCGGCGCGCCGGGTGGCGGACCTGACCATCGTCGACTGCGGGTTCTCCCTGGAGACAGACGAGGAGCTGAGCTTTGACACCATGGCCCCGCGCCGCAATGCCTCCACCCTCCTGATGCTCGAGGCGGCGGACACGGTCTACGCGGTCGGGGCGGCCGACTCGGTCGGAGTTCCCCGCCTGGTCCGCGCCCTTTCGGACCTGGCCGATGCGGTCCCGGGACTCGAGCCGAGGGTCGTCCTCAATAAGGTTCGGGCCTCGTCAGTGGGCCGGGAGCCCCGGAGCCAGCTGCGGGGGGCCTGGGAAAGGTTTGGGCCGGGAGGGGAAATCGCTGCCTTCCTTCCTGCCGACTACGACGCCGCCGATGCCTCCCTGCTCTCCGGAACGGCGCTGCTGGAGACCGCGCCGGCGTCGGCGCTCCGCACCTCCATAGCCGAGCTTGCAGGCGTGCAGGTGGCCGGCCGCCGCCGCGGCGCACTCCGGCCACGGGCAAAGTGACCTTTGGCGTATTCGCGGCTAGGCTCGTTAGGAACAGGCTGCAACGGAGCAGGCGGACGTAAGTACTATCGGAGGCGTATTACATTGTCGTCAGGGTCCCGCATCGCGGATCTTTTCAGTTCGGACACTTCCCTGGATGAATTCATCGGGAACTACTACGAGCATCTGGCGCGTGAAGATGCCCAGGGCTATGCTCCGCCGGTCCTCAGGGAGCGGGCCCAAAAGCACATGGAACTGGCGCTAAGCCGCGCGGAAGGCACCGCCGCCGTCGAGATAGTGGACCAGGGCGACACCAGCATCATCCTCATCGTCACCGATGACATGCCCTTCCTTGTTGACTCGGTTACCGCGGAGGTAGTGCGCCGCAACGCCGCCATCCGCCTCGTGGTACACCCCATTTTCCTCGCCACGCGGGAGCCCCGGACCGGTGAACTGCAGCAGGTACAGCGGGTTCCCGCAGCCGCCGGCGTCTCCAGCGGCGACACCGCAGCCATGCCGAACCTGGCAGCCCTTCTGGGAAGCAACGGCGGTACCACCAAGGTGGAATCCTGGATAGCCATAGAGGTTGCCCGGATCACCGACGAGGGCAAGCGCTCCGAACTGGTCGAAGGCCTGCAGAAAGTGCTGGGAGACGTCCGGGTTGCGGTATCCGACTGGTCCGCCATGCGGGCCAAGGTGCACGAGGTTGCCCGGTCGCTGGAGACGGTGCCCGGTGCCCGGGACATTCCGGACCTGCAGCAGGCACGTGAACTGCTGTCCTGGCTGGACAACGGCAATTTCACTTTCCTTGGCTACCGCGAATACGACCTCATCACCGAAGACGGGGAAGACGCGCTTCGCCCCACTGAAGACAGCGGGCTGGGTCTGCTGCGCCTGCATTCCACGCGGCGGGTGCAGCGCCTGACCGGCGCGGGCCGTGCAAAGGCACGCGAAAAGCGTGCCCTGGTCATCACCAAAGCGAACTCCCGGTCCACCGTGCACCGGCCCGCCTACCTCGACTACCTCGGGGTCAAGCGGTTTGACGAACAGGGCAATGTCAACGGCGAACGCCGCTTCATCGGGCTCTTCGCCACCGGCGCCTACACCGGCTCCGTCCGCAGCATCCCGATTGTCCGGGACAAGGTCCGCGACGTGATGCGCACCTGCGGTTTCCCTGCCGATTCGCACTCGGGCAAGGACCTGCTCTCCATCCTCGAAACCTACCCCCGCGACGAACTCTTCCAGATTGACCCCTCAACGCTGCTGGACACCTCCCTGGCCATCCTTCGCCTGCAGGAGCGGCGCCGCACCAGGCTGTTCCTCCGGCCGGATATCTACGGCCGGTTCATGTCCGCCATCGTCTTCCTGCCCCGCGACCGGTACACCACCCCGGTCCGGCTCCGGATCCAGGACGAACTGCGGTCCACTTTCAACGCCGTGTCCATCGATTACGAGGCACGGATGACGGAGTCCGCCCTTGCGCGGCTCTTCTTCCGGATCCGGCTTCCCCGCGGCCAGGAAATCACCGACGTCGACGCCGCCGCGCTTGAGGCACGGCTGGTGCAGGCCACCCGGTCCTGGGGCGAGGGCATCGAAGAGGTCGTCCGCACCAAGTTCTCCCGTCCGGAAGCGGAAAAACTCTCCGCACTCTGGGTTGATGCCTTCCCGGCCGCCTACCGGGTGGCCTACGAGGTGGAGGATGCCCTGGAGGACATCGCCCGCTTCGAGGCGCGGCTCGCCCGCCCGGAAACCGCTCCGGAACTGTTCGTCTACATCCCGTCCACCACGGACGGTGACGGTCCCGAGGACGCGCGCCTGAAGCTTTACCTGACCGAGCCGAAGTCGCTGACCCAGATCCTGCCGTTCCTGCACAACCTGGGCCTGGAAGTGCTGGACGAACGCCCCTTCGAAATCCGTCGGGCGGACGGCACGGGCTTCCACCTTTACGACCTGGGCCTGGTGTACCCCGCCGGCATCGATCCGCTGCAGACCGGCTCCCTGCTGGCCGAAGCCTTCGGTGCCGGTTTGTCCGGGACCGCGGAGTCCGATGCCTTCGACCGGCTGATCCTGCAGCAGGGACTGCGCTGGCGCCAGGTGGTCATCCTGCGGGCGTACGCAAAGTACATGCGGCAGGTCGGCACGGCAAACTCCTACGGCTTCGTAGCCGGAACACTGCTGTCGAACCCGGATGTCGCGCGGGCCCTGATCGCGTTGTTCGAAGGGCGCTTCGATCCGGACCTGACGGAGGAGGAACGCCGGGCCGCCGTCGAGCAGGCAGGTGCCGCTCTGGAAAGCGGACTGGAGCAGGTGCCGACGCTCGACGCCGACCGTGTCCTGCGGACCTTTGCCACCCTGATCAACGCCACCCTGCGCACCAACTTCTACCAGGACAAGCCGTACGTCAGTTTCAAGCTGAACACCGGTGCGATCGACGGTGCTCCGTTCCCGCGCCCCAAGTACGAAATCTGGGTCTACTCCCCGCGGGTGGAAGGCGTGCACCTGCGCTTCGGTGAAGTGGCCCGCGGCGGGCTGCGCTGGTCCGACCGGCGCGAGGACTTCCGCACCGAAATCCTGGGGCTGGTCAAGGCACAGACGGTCAAGAACGCCGTAATCGTGCCGACCGGTGCCAAGGGCGGGTTCTATGCAAAGAAGCTGCCCGACCCCGCAGTCGACCGCGGCGCATGGATGGAAGAGGGAAAGAACAGCTACCGCACCTTCATCCGCGGACTGCTGGACCTGACCGACAACCTTGTGGTCAAGGAATCCGGCGAGGAAGTCGTGCCGCCGGAACGCGTGGTCCGCCATGACGGCGACGACAGCTATCTCGTGGTCGCCGCGGACAAGGGCACGGCGTCGTTCTCCGATATCGCCAACTCCATCTCCGCCGAGTACGGCTTCTGGCTCGGCGACGCGTTCGCCTCGGGCGGGTCGGTGGGCTATGACCACAAGGCCATGGGCATTACCGCCCGCGGCGCCTGGGAGTCGGTCAAACGGCACTTCAGCGAACTGGGCATCGATACCCAGAGCCAGGACTTCACGGTCGTGGGCGTGGGTGACATGAGCGGCGACGTGTTCGGCAACGGCATGCTGTTGTCCGAGCACATCAAACTGGTGGCGGCCTTCGACCACCGGCATATCTTCCTGGATCCCAACCCCGACGCCGCCCGGTCCCACGCCGAACGGCAGCGCCTTTTCGAGCTGCCGCGCTCGTCCTGGGCCGACTACGACGAGTCCCTGATCAGCGCCGGCGGCGGGATCTTCCCGCGCCAGTCCAAGAGCATCCCGCTCTCGGCCGAGGTCCGCGAGGTGCTGGGCCTGCCCGGCTCCGCAACCAGGATGAGCCCCCCGGAGCTGCTGAAAGCGATCCTGACGGCACCCGTCGATCTGCTTTACAACGGTGGTATCGGCACCTACGTAAAGTCTTCCGCCGAGAGCTCGGCGGACGTGGGAGACAAGGCCAACGACGCCATCCGGGTGGACGGCCGCGACCTGCGGGTAAAGGTGGTCGGCGAAGGCGGAAACCTGGGCATGACCCAGCGTGGACGCATCGAGGCGGCCCGCGCCGGTGTCATCCTCAATACCGACGCGATCGACAACTCGGCGGGTGTGGACTGCTCCGACCACGAAGTCAACATCAAGATCTTCGTGGACCGGATGGTCGCAGCCGGGCGGCTGGACCCGCAGGAGCGTGCGGAGTTCCTGCACTCGATGACCGACGAAGTGGGGCATCTGGTCCTGCAGGACAACATCGACCAGAACATGCTGCTGCTCAATGACCGGCAGCGCGTCCTGGAAACCAGCCCAAGCTTCGAGCGGCTGATGGACTGGCTCGAAGAACACGCGGACCTGGACCGGCAGCTCGAGGCGCTGCCGACCAATGACGAGCTGCACGCACGTATCGCGGCCGGGGAAGGCCTGACCTCTCCCGAGCTGGCCGTGCTCGCCGCGTACGCCAAGATCGAGCTCACGAAGGCGCTGACCCGCTCGAACCTGGCCGACGACCCGTACTTTGCGGGCACCCTGCGCCGGTACTTCCCGAAGCAGATCGTGGAGCGTTTCGGCGACCAGCTGGACACCCATCCGCTGCGCCGCGAAATCATCTCCACTGTGGTGGCCAATGACATGATCAACATCGGCGGCATCACCTTCGCCTTCCGGGTCATCGAGGAAACCTCCGCCACCGAAGCGGAGGCTGCCCGCGCCTTCACCGCCCTGAGGGAAATCTACGGTTTCGACAAGGTCCTTGCCGAACTCGGCAGCCTGCCTGCGGACTTCCCCACGCAGACCTGGTCCATGGTCCACCTGGACCTGCGTCGGCTGCTGGACCGCGCCGTGCGCTGGTTCGTCAACCACGTGGGCCGGGGAACCACAATTGCCGAAGACATTGAGGCATTTCGGCCTGTGCTTCAGCCGCTGTTCGCCGATCTGGGCCGGTACCTCTGCGGCTCGGACGCGGAGCGGGTGGAAGCAATGCAGCAGAAGGCACGGGAGCTGGACATCCCGAAGGACCTGGGCAGGTACTGGGCCGAGCAGTTCGAGTCCTTCGGCCTGCTCGATGTAGTCCGGGCCAGCAAGGGAACCGATGAGCCGGCTGCCGCAGTGGCGGGCGTGTACTACGCCGTCTACGACCGGTACGACATCGATAACCTGCTGAACCGGATCACCAACCTGCCCCGCGAGGACAGGTGGCAGTCGCTGGCCCGCGCTGCCCTGCGGGACGACCTGTACTCCACAGTGGCCGACATGACCGTGGCCGTCCTGGAAGCAACCCCTGACCGGGCCGGTACCGATCCGGGGGAGCGGCTGCACATCTGGGAGCAGGAGAACGCCGACCACCTTGGGCGCGCTTCGAAGATGTTCAACGAAGTGAACCAACTCGAGCAGGATGACATGGCATCCCTTTCGGTTGCGCTTCGCCTGCTCCGTTCCATCGTCCGCCGCTAGTCCGGGGTCTCAGTGGCAATCTTTACCGATCCGATCAAGGACCACGCGGACTTCGGCCCGGGCGACGCCGAGTGGCTGCACCTGCTGGTGGGGGACTGGCAGCTGGTTGCCGACCTTGCCTTCGCCGATCTGGCGCTGTGGTTCCCCGTGCCCGACGGCGGCTACGTGGCGTTGGCGCATGCCCGCCCGTCGACGTCGCACACGGTGTTCCACAGCGACTTTGTCGGCGAACGGATCCGCGCAGACCTGCACCCGCTGGTGGATGCCGCCTGGCAAAGCCAGCACATCGAGCGGTCCAGCGAAACCAGCTGGACCGCTGAAACAGCCATGCGGGTTGAGGCAATTCCCTTCGTCCGCAACGGCCGGACCCTGGCCGTGGTGACCTCGCACATGGACCTGTCCAGCTCCCGGATGCCGTCGCGCCTGGAACTGACCTACCGGCAGTGTGCCTACGATCTGCTCCGCATGGGAACGCTGGGCCTTTGGCCCGACTTTGCCACGCCTACCGGATCGCGCCGGGGTGCCCCCCGCGTGGGTGATGGCCTGATCCGGCTCGACGCCGAAGGGATCGTGCAGTACGCCAGCCCCAACGGTGTTTCCGCTTTCCGCCGGCTTGGCGACATGGAAACGCTCGAGGGGCGCTCCCTGGCGGAGATCACCACGGCGCTGCTCAAGGACCGCCGCATGGTGGACGAGACGCTCCCGCTGGTGGTCACCGGAAGGATGCCGTGGCGGACGGAAATCGAGTCCCGCGGCGTCAGCCTCTCCCTGCGTGCCATCCCGCTGCGGGACGAGAAGGAGCGCTTCGGTGCCCTGGTGCTTTGCCGCGACGTCTCGGAACTGCGCCGCCGCGAAATGGAACTGGTGTCGAAGGACGCCACCATCCGGGAAATCCATCACCGGGTGAAGAACAACCTCCAGACAGTCGCGGCGCTGCTGCGTATGCAGTCGCGCCGGATGGAGAGTGAAGAAGGCAAGCTGGGCCTGGCCCAGGCCATGCGCCGGGTTTCCACGATTGCCCTGGTGCACGAGACCCTGTCCCAGGGCCTGACGCAGAACGTGGACTTCGACGAGCTGATCGACCGCCAGTTCAGGTTGTCGGCCGAGGTTGCCTCGCCGACGCAGGAGGTCAGGACCCGCCGCGAGGGGTCCTTCGGCGAGCTCCCGAGTGACCTGGCCACGCCGTTGGCCCTGGTGATCAACGAATTGGTGACCAACGCCGTCGAACACGGGCTGGCGGGCCGCCGCGGGACCGTGGGGCTGGCTGCCCAGCGGCACGGCAAGGCGGGCCGTGAAGAACGGCTGACCGTGACAGTGACTGACGACGGCGTGGGCCTGCCGCCGGGTCCGCGGCGGGAGGGCCTGGGCCTGCAGATTGTCCGGACACTGGTCCAAAGCGAACTGGACGGCACCATTGAGTGGTCGGCAGGCGAGGGCGGCGGCACGGAAGTCCGGATCGAGATGGGCCTGGATACCGAATACCGCCGTACCTAAATACCGGCGTAGGCGACGCTGTTGGGGAAAGATTCCCGGTACGGCAAAGGGCCGCTGCCAATGGCAGCGGCCCTTTGCCGTCCGGCGTTGCAGCCGGGGTTAATTAGGAGGCGCGACGTGCGCGGGCTGCGCGGCGCTTCAACGCGCGGCGTTCGTCTTCGCTCATGCCGCCCCATACGCCGGCGTCCTGGCCGGTCTCGATGGCCCACTGTAGGCAGGTGTCGATGACCGGGCAGCGCCGGCAAACACTCTTGGCTTCTTCGATCTGAAGAAGAGCCGGGCCGGTATTGCCCACGGGAAAGAAAAGCTCCGGATCTTTATCCAGGCAAGCTGCGCGGCTCCGCCAATCCATGTTGATCACTATCTCCTCTGAAAAGTTGACTCCTACGTGTTTGTGAAAACATTCACGAGCAACTACAAACTAAAGGGGCCGGTTTCGGCCCCTGATTTCCCTCTTACTAGCGTGGCACGTCCGGCCAAAGCAAACAAGGGGTAACAAGCGGAAAATATGCCCATGGGGCTGAGGGATACATCACAGTTCCTGTGTGGCGGAGGCTCCGGAATTGCCATTACATTCCTGTTCCGGAGGGCGCGGACAGGTCACCGAGGGCTTCCTGCGTGGCTCCCCGGGCGACTATGTCCGGTATTCTGCCAGTGTGTCAACACCACAAAACCCTCCCTCCGTGCGGCGTGCCCCCGCGGTCCTTGCCATCGCCGCCGTGCTCGTACTCGAAGCCCTATGCCTGCTAGGTTTCGCGGCGTGGTACGGCTACCAGCTGGTGACTTCCACGCCGTTGTCCATGGGAGGCGCCATCTTCACCCTGGTCTTCGCCGTGGCCCTCGCCGTATGGCTCCTGGCGGTGGGGCATTTCTTTTTCCGCGGTTACAGGTGGACCCGCTCCGCAGCACTGGTCTGGCAGCTTTTCATAGTCATTCTGGCCGTTCCAACGCTGCAGGCAGGATTGGTTCCGGCAGGCCTCGGGTTGCTGCTGCCTGCTGCGGCGGTCCTGCTGCTGCTGTTCACGAAGCCGGTCCTGGCACACACGACCAGACTCACGGACAGCGGTAAGACGTACTAGGGGTTTCTTCGGCAGGCTGGAAGGCGGTCTGCGCCTCCGTGACCGTAGTTCCCTCGACGAGAAAGCATCGCCCTGGGGGTAAGCGGGTCTCAAGCGCCAGACGAACCCCCAATATCTCCCCTTCTGCACCCGTAGACGGCTGCAGAAGTGCCCCGCGGGGCGCCGATCGAACGTGCGCGGCAAGTGGGACGCGCGTGCTGATCTGGTGTCCGGAGAGAGCCGCCAGGACCAGCCGTGCACCTCTGGCCTGGACGGCAGCCAACTGTTGGTGCTGGCGGGATCCGAGCAGATCTGCGTCATCAATGAGCAGCAGAACCTGGCTCAGGTCTCTTTCCTCTGTGGTGAGGCGGGAACAGAGTTCCTCCAGAACCGTGCCGCCGAGCGGAAAATGACACTCCAGACTGGGCGGGGAACCATTCAGCAGTTGACGGAGAAACGCTGTTCGTCCGGATCCTGCCTGCCCGGCCACAAGGAAGACTGAACGCGGTGGAACCCTGACGTATGCAGGGTCCAGTTCATCGCCGGACACGCCGACGGGTATTCTGTCCGGACGCTCAGGAAAGCTACCAGCAGCCAGCCTGCCGGCGAGTTCATCCCCCGAGAGAAACTGCGGAAGCGCAGCGACGCGGTGGGGCAACGGACAGCCCGGGGGCAGCGGAGAAAACTTTCGAGCGGCCGCAGCGGGAGGTGCAACCAGCTGCGACACGGAACCCGGTTCACCGGCGATCCGTCCCATTGCGAGTGCCCTTCCGCGGACGGGCTCCATTGCCGGGAGCCGTGGCCACCTAAGCAGGGATTCCGCACTGGCTTCGGCGGGAAAATAAAGCCGGTTCGGGATTGAGGGAAAGAACGCGGCGCTTATCAATTCCCGGTCGCCGGCCACAACAACGGCGATACCGCCGCGCTCACCGTCCCGGACCAGATCGAAAAGGGCGTCTTCCGCCCATTCCCGACGGCTGGCACGGAATGCCGAGACCCATCGTCCCCAGCCGGTGATCAGCACTGTGGTTTCAACGGACCGCGCCGACGAGTGCGCCCACGTGCCGGAGGGGTCGCTGCCCTGCGCGTCCAGGAAAGTGCCCTCGCCGAGGTAACGCAGAATCCGGGATGCCCGTTTGACTTCGCCGGGGTGTGCATACGCGCCCACCTGCGGTGCCCCGGCCGCCCAGGAGAGGTGGCCGTCCCCGTCCAGGATATAGAGGTGATGGTCCGGCAGCGTTCCCAGCAGAAGGGTGGCAATAAGGTCCATCCCGTCTGCAGCCCCTGCACGGGTTGTTCCGAGAATGGCGAGGTGGGAATCGGCGGCAGGGGACCAGCACAGCGGTTTAAGGCACTGATCATCCGGTTCGTCCCGCAGACCGAGCACGAGCCCGTCCGCGCGATGCGTTTCCGGCAGGCACCGCCGCAATCCGTCCGCATCCAAATGGCGGGGCAGGGGCTCGGCGACCGGAGGCCGGGGTACCGGGCACGAGGCCGTGACCGCGGCGCTCCGGATGTCTGCACAGATACGGTCCAATAGCCCGTCCTGTGCTTCCGGGGGGCGGGGAGGAGCGGAAGTGCTCATAAGGAAATCAGTGAAGTATCTGACCGGCCGGGGTCTGGTGCCGGGTTTCAGGCTGGTGGAAAGGGCCTGAAAAGGCATAGGAGCGGAACCGGCAATTCTGACGTAGGCCCGTCCCGGCAACGTGGCCGGTATCAGGGACGCCGCGTCCGTCCCGATAACGTCGCGGGATTCGGCGGCAGACTGCACCCGGAGGGCAACACTGCTGGCGATGTTTGCGCGGATATCCGAGGTCACGGCACCCTGCGGCCGTTGAGTGGCCAAAAACAGGCTGATTCCCAGGGACCGGCCGATGGCCGCTATGCGAAACAGTTCAGGGAGCGCAGTAGGAACCGTGTCGGCCAGCATACGGAACTCATCGACGATTACGAGCAGCCGGGGCAGGGCCTGGTCAGGCGGGGCCGAGCGGTTGTAGCCCGCAAGATCTTCAGCACCGACCTGAGCGAAAAGCCTTTCCCTTCTGCGTACCTCGGCACGTAAGGAAACGAGGGCCCGTGCAACATGCTCCGCCGAGAGATCGGTAAGCAAGCCCACGGTGTGGGGCAGCCGGTGTAGGGGGCCAAGGCCTGAACCGCCCTTGAAATCGATCAGCAGAAAGTTGATCTGCGATGGTGACCTGCAGGCAGCAAGGGCAGTCACGAGACTGCGCAGGAATTCGGACTTCCCCGAACCGGTTGTCCCTGCGGCGAGGAAGTGCGGCCCGTGCGCGTCGAGGTCCAGGTCATACACGCCGGAGGGACCAATACCGATTGGTGCGGCAGCTGAGGCATCCCGGGCGTGCTCGCGCCACCGGGCTGTCACCGACGCCGGATCGGTGTCCACTACGCTGCAAAAAGGGACCGCTTGGGGAAGGGAACGCGGCGGTCGTCGTGCGGGTCCTGCAGTACCCGCAGCAAGTCCCCTGGCAATGCGTTCGAAAGGCCGGACACCAACAAGGTCAGGACAAAAGACCAGGGAAGCGTCTTCCGTCGCCTTGGTGCCATGGCCGGGACTAAGCGTGACAACGGACTGGGCCGCACCCCCGGTCCCGAAGCCGATAACACTCACCGCACCGGACGTGTGCTGAGCCAGGTCTGCCTCCAAGGGGGCCCGCAGCGCCGCCCAGGCACCCAGGAGACACACCACGACAGCCGGGTCCCGGGCGGTGCCGCTTTCGGCCAGGAGGCTTAGCACGCGCTCACGAACCCGTCTGAGGCCCGCCTCGCTGTCTGCGGGCGGAAACGGCATGGACAATAGTGCAGCCCCCGGCAGGAAGCGTATGCCCAGGGGAAGATCGGCCTCGTGACCGAGGCATAGAAAGCGAAGGCCCGGATAGGTGCCGCTGCTGCCACCCAGCTGAAGCAGGACAGTCCGCGCGAGTGCGCCGACTTCCGGTGCCGAGCCGCGGACGATTACACCGGGGTGCTGATCCAGATCGAGCATGACCGGAGCATTCGGGATCATCGGGGGAGTGAACCCAGGTTTTCCAGGGACGGTTTCCACGTTCGCGGGCTGGTCGCCCAAACCGATCCTCAGCAGGGGGAAGGTCCTGCGGACCTGGGTGCCTGTTCCGCCACCGGCCGTGCCGGGTAACTCCGCGCTGTTGCCGTCAGGCGGCCGGGCGAAGGCGCGGAGGGCAAGGACGCCCGGATCCGGTGCCGATCGGAACCTCCGCTCGATATCAGTGTCGACTGCCGCCGCGACGGCCGCGCGGTTGCGTTTCTGCCTACGGCGGATACCGGCGGCTGCCAGTACTCCGGTGACCGCCGAGAGGGTGCTGAATGCCAGGAAAATCCACATTCCGGTGGTCAGCGCCATGACGATCCCGAGGACCAGCGGAAGCAGGGAACCGACAAGCAGCATCCCGCTCTTCTGGCCGTCTTCGGTGCGGACCTTCAACGGTTCAGTCAGGGCGTTCGTAGCCGCAGTATTACTGCCCTGCGGCCCCGACGAGACGGCAATGCGGCAGAGGCTGTATCCGAAGCGGAGCTCCGTCCCGGCGTCGACCCGGGCTGACGGTGTCCGCCGGCCGTTGACCCATGTTCCATTGGCCGACCTGAGGTCACGTACCCCTATCGTCTCCCTGCCGACCCTCAACTCGCAGTGCCTGCGGGACAGCGCAGGATCCGAGATCCGGATCTCGGCCGCGTCCTCCCGCGGGCGCCCGCCGCCACCGGCACGGCCGATTGTGTAGGTACCTCGTGCGAGGGCAAAAACCAGCCCTGCGTCCGGTCCGCTGCTCACCACGAAGAACAGCTGTCCCGGCAGCTGCCGTCTTCCGGGAGGGACTGACCCCGGAGGGGACGCCAGAATCACGCACCCGCCGATAAACGGCGGCTGCCCCGGCTCCAACTGCGTCAACAGGCATCCTTCAATGCTGAAGACGGCCGCGCCGAACATTCCTTCGAGATAATCGGCAGCCAGCGCTCCGGTCGACATCAATGAGGTATCCATCACGAGTTCAGCAGGTCCGGTAGCCGCAGACAGTATGTGGCCCGGAGCAGCGGCCAATGTGAGATGAAGCAGCAACGGATCCTCCGATTCGGCGGTGACAGTGCCGCCAGCGTAGGTGCCTCCCGCGGAAAACGGGTGTCAGGGAAGCCCGTCTGTGCGTTCTTACGGTCCGCCCATGCGCTGTGGAGGTGTAGACCCGTAGAACGGCCCCAAGACCGAAGACGACGTGCCGGTCGCCCTCCCATGCGTCAGATCCATGGATCTAGGGGCAGTAGACTTTCCCGGTAAGTTATTCAGTGAAAGGCAAGTGTGTCCCAGAAGCTAGACATGGAAGCGCCTGCCGCTGGGCGTCCAGTGGCACCCCCAAAGCCTGCTTACCGCCCGGAAATCCAGGGCCTGCGCGCCCTGGCCGTGCTAATGGTCGTCACGTACCACATCTGGTTTGGGCGTGTATCCGGCGGGGTGGATATTTTCCTGCTGATCTCGGCTTTCCTGCTCTCCCTCTCCTTCATCCGCAAGGTGGAGCAGGGCAGGCCCCTCGAGCTGGGGAAGTACTGGCTGCACGCGTTTAAGCGTCTGCTTCCTGCCGTAGTTGTGGTTCTGCTCGGAACCCTGGCAGCGACGTATTTGTTCGTACCCAGATCGCGGTGGGATGAAATCCTCAGCCAGACGTGGTCCTCGCTGCTTTACTTCCAAAACTGGGTCCTCGCGGCCAACTCCGTTGACTACTACGCTGCCGACCACGGTGTTGCCAGCCCCCTGCAGCACTTCTGGTCGCTGTCCATCCAGGGACAGGTCTTCGTTCTCTGGCCCCTGCTCTTTGCCTTGGCAGCCTTCATCAGCCGGAGGGCACGCCTGAAATTCCGGGCTGTCGTCCTTCTGGTTTTCGGTGCCGTTTTCCTGGCGTCCTTCGTCTTTTCCATCATGGAAACCTACGGGAACCAGGCGCACGCCTACTTCGACACCCGGACACGGCTCTGGGAATTTGCCGTCGGCACCCTCCTCGCGCTGGCGCTGCCGTATCTGAAGTGGTTCCGCTTCGTGCGTGTCTGTGCGGGCTGGCTCGGCCTTGCCTTGATGCTCAGCGTGGGCTTTGTCCTCGATGTGCAGGGACAGTTCCCGGGATACGTGGCGTTGGTGCCGCTTGCTGCAGCAGGGCTTGTCATCGTCGCCGGCCAGACCGGCAGCCCCTTTGGTGCAGACCGGTTCCTTAGCCTGAAACCCCTGGCCAGGCTCGGCGAAATGTCCTACGCGCTCTACTTGTGGCACTGGCCGGTCCTGGTCATTTACCTGGCCTGGCGCGGCAGGCAGGAGGTCGGCGTTGTCGGCGGAACCGCCATTATTGCCCTATCCCTTGCTCTGGCCTACCTCACCACCCGGTTTGTGGAAAAACCGCTCAGGCGTTCGGCCTGGCTGGATGCCAGGTGGAGCCGGTCTTTGCTCGTCATCGCGGTCTCGCTCGCTATGGTTGCCCTGCCGGTGGCCGGGGTGCAGTATGCGATCCAGCTCCAGAACGAGAAGCTCAAGGCGGAAGCCGAAACGAATTATCCGGGTGCCAGGGTACTCATGCCGGATTACGTTGCCCCGTCCACGGAACAGGCACCGATCATGTCGGTGTCCGGAACAGAGCCCGAGCACTGGGGCCGCCTGGAACTCAGGTGCGCCGATGTGCCCGACGGCCCCGAATATCCTGCGCTGCAGGGAAGGTGCTCAAGCACCGCTAATTATGAAGACCCCGAGAAGACCATTCTTGTCATCGGCAGTTCCCATGCGCAGCAGTGGATTGAAGCAGCGGAGCCCATGGCTGAAGCGCACAATTACCGCATCGTGTCACTGTTGCTAGGTATGTGCCCTTATGGGGAATCAACGGAATCCCGGCCCCCGGAGTGCAACGAATTCAATGAAGCGGCATCCCGGTATGCCCTGGATCTGAAGCCGGACGCCGTGCTGGCCATGGGGACAGTCTCCGTCGTTGAAGGGAAAGAAGACCCCGTGGTGGAAGGCTTCCCCGAAGCAGCCCGCCAGCTAACGGAGGCGGGAATCAGCGTGGCCGCGATCAGGGATAACCCGCGGTTCGTTGACAACATGCAGTGGTGTGCAGAACAGCACGGTGGTGATTCGCCGCAATGCACTTCGGAGTTGTCTGAGCGGATGTCGCCTGTGTCCCCGTACCCGGATGCCTTCACGGATGTGCCGGAGCTTGCCTGGCTGGACTTCTCCGACTTGATCTGCCCCGACGGAACCTGCAGGCCGGTCATCGGAAATATGCATGTCTACGTGGACAACAACCACCTGACCACCAGCTACACCGCCTCGATGAGCCAGGAATTCGACCGCAGGTTCCATGCGGCACTGGGCTGGTAGGGGACCCGGACGGCACAACAGTGCCTTACGGGGGCCTAAGGGCGAAAGTGCCCGAAAAGCAATAGTCCGCTAACCTTGCATTCGGGTATGTGCCCGGATCGGCCATACCGGATCTAACAGGAGAAATAAGTGAACGTTGACCTCGTCGTCGTCGGGTCGGGCTTTTTCGGCCTCACCGTAGCCGAGCGCGCTGCAAAGGAACTGGGCCTGAAGGTCGCGGTCCTGGACCGCCGCCACCACATTGGCGGCAACGCCTACAGCGAGAACGAAGCCCAGACCGGAATCGAAGTGCACCGTTACGGCGCCCACCTGTTCCACACATCCAACGAACGGGTGTGGGAGTACGTCAACCGTTTCACCGAGTTCACCGATTACGTTCACAAGGTCTACACCAGCCATAAGGGCGAGGTGTACTCCATGCCCATCAACCTGGGCACGATCAACCAGTTCTTCCGCGCTTCGATGGGTCCGGCGGAAGCAAAGGCGCTCATCCAGGAGCAGGCCGGCGAATTGGCCGGAACCGACCCCGCCAACCTCAACGACAAGGGTATCCAGCTCATTGGACGCCCGTTGTATGAAGCGTTCATCAAGTACTACACCGGCAAGCAGTGGCAGACGGACCCCAAGAACCTGCCCGCGGAGATCATCAGCCGCCTGCCCGTCCGCTACAACTATGACAACCGGTACTTTAACGACAAGTACGAGGGCCTGCCGGTGGACGGCTACACGGCCTGGATCGAGCGGATGGCTGACCACCCCAACATCCAGGTGCACCTGAAGACCGATTTCTTCGACGACGGCCACGAGTTCTCCCGCAGCAGCACCATCGGGCAGGTCCCGGTCATCTACACCGGCGCCGTCGACCGCTACTTCGACTACGCCGAGGGCGACCTCTCCTGGCGCACGATCGACCTCGAGGAAGAAGTGCTTCCGATCGAGGACTACCAGGGCACCTCCGTGATGAACTACCCCGACGAGGATGTTCCCTACACCCGGATCCACGAGTTCCGCCACTTCCACCCCGAGCGGGACTACACCAAGGACGCCACGGTCATCATGCGCGAATACTCGCGCTTTGCCGAGAAGGGCGACGAGCCGTACTACCCGGTGAACACCGCTGAGGACCGCGCCAAGCTGCTTGCTTACCGGGACCTGGCGAAGGGCGAAAAGGATGTGCTCTTCGGCGGCCGCCTGGGCACCTACAAGTACCTGGACATGCATATGGCGATCGGTTCGGCGCTGTCGATGTTCGACAACAAGATTAAGCCCCACTTCACCGGTGGCGCGAAGCTGGAAAGCGGAGGAGTGGACGCATGAGCAACGCAACCGTAGAGCGGACGTCCGACGCGGCGGAGTCGCCCCAGACCTGGTCGACGCTCCAGCGCGTGGTTCTCCCCGAACTTGACCAGCTGGACACTGTGCCGCTGTACATGGATACCGGCAACGCCATGGGCGTCCAGCTATCCACCATGAACGGCGATGCACGGCCGGACACCTCCGGCGTCTCGGCCCCCGTGTCAGGCAAAGAGGTTCACTCCGAGGACTTCCTCTCCCGCCGTTCCACCTCCGTCCGCCCCGGCGAGCGGGTGTCCTTTGGCACCTACTTCAACGCGTTCCCCGCAAGTTACTGGCGCCGCTGGACCAATCTGGAAACGGTGCGCCTGAGCGTCCGGACCAAGGGTGCCGGTGCTGTCAGCGTGTACAAGTCCAACGCCCGCGGCTCCCTTCAGCACATGGAGACGCAGCGGGTCACGTCCAGCACCACCAGCACCTTCGACCTGAGCCTGAAGCCGTTCGGCGACGGCGGCTGGTACTGGTTCGACCTCGTCGGCGGCACCGAGGAACTCGTCCTGGAGGAAGCCGACTGGCTGGCTCCGGGGGAGCCGGTGGCCCCGGGCACGGTCACGCTCGAAATCACGACCCTGAACAAGACTGACTTCTGCATCAACAACCTGCGGATCCTGGGCGAGCACCCCGAGGCACTGGCGTGCGTCAAGGAAGTCCTGATTGTTGACCAGGGAACGCAGAAGGTAGCAGAGGCGGAAGGCTTCGCCGAGGTCGAAGCAATGCTCGGCGGCAAGCTGCGCATCATCAACCAGGACAACCTGGGCGGATCGGGCGGCTTCGCCCGCGGCATGTACGAAGCCGTGGAAAGCGGCAGCGACTACGTCCTGCTCCTGGACGACGACGTCGTGATGGAGCCCGAGAGCATCTCCCGGCTCGTCACCTTCGCTGACCGCTGCAAGACCCCCACGATTGTGGGCGGCCACATGTTCGACCTCTACAACCGTACGGTTCTGCATACGTTCGGTGAGACGGTGAACCCCTACCGCTTCCAGCCGGACCAGCCGCACGAGGACATGACCCTCGGGCACGACTTTGTCCGGTCCAACCTGCGGCACACACCTTGGCTGCACCGCCGGGTGGACGTGGATTACAACGGCTGGTGGATGTGCCTGATCCCGACCAAGGTGATCCGGGACATCGGCCTCTCCCTTCCCGTGTTCATCAAGTGGGACGACGCCGAGTACGGGCTGCGCGCCAAGAGCGCCGGTTACCCGACGGTGTCCATGCCCGGTTCCGCCGTCTGGCACGTTTCCTGGATCGACAAGGACGACCTCGTGGGCTGGCAGGCCTACTTCCACACCCGCAACCGCATGATCGCCGCGCTGATCCACAGCCCGTACGAGCACGGCGGCCGGGTTGTCCGGGAGACCAGCTACATTGACCTGAAGCACCTGATCTCCATGCAGTACTACACGGCGCAGGGCCGTGTCATGGCCCTGCGGGACCTCCTCAAGGGCCCGGAGCACCTGCACGATCTGCTGCCGACCAAGCTTCCGGAGATCCGCGGCATGGTGAAGGAGTTCAGCGACTCCCAGATCCAGCCGGGTCCCGAGGCCTTCCCGGCACCGACGATGCACAAGCCCCCGCGGCATGGCCGTGGTTTCGCCGCCCCGTCCTACACCTCGCTGGTGCCGTGGGCCGCGAAGACCGTGGTGCGCCAGCTGACCAAGAAGGTTCCGGCGTCGAGCCAGGAACACCCGCAGGCCTACGTTGCCCACCAGGACAACAAATGGTGGCGGATGTCCCAGTACGACAGTGCCGTGGTTTCCAACGCAGAGGGCACCGGTGCGTCCTGGTACAAGCGCGATCCGAAGGTCCTGCGGGAGCTTCTCGCCGAGGGTGTACGCCTGAACGCCGAGATCCTGCGGAACTGGAAGAAGCTGAGCGACCAGTACCGGGAGGCCCTTCCGGAAATCACTTCCATTGAGTCCTGGAAGAAGACCTTCGCCGCGCATTCAGAAGAGAGTAAATAGGTTTGTCCACGGATGATCTGGTTACCCCGGGCCGCGGGCTGGGCCTGGGCGATGTTTTCAGGTCCCGGTACCTGCTGAAGCTTCTGGTTTCAAAGGAGCTGAAGGTCAGGTACCGGGGGTCGATATTGGGACTTCTGTGGTCCTACGTGAAGCCCGGCGTGCAGTTCGTGGTTTTCTATATCGCACTGGGGGTGTTCCTGGGACTCGAACAGAGCCCCACGAACCAGGGCGGGTTGCCGAACTACGCCATCTACCTGTTCTCGGGCATCGTGCTGATTAACTTCTTTACCGAGGCGCTGGGTAACGCATCACGCTCGATCGTGGGCAACGGCGGGCTGATCAAGAAGATCTACCTGCCGCGGCAGCTGTTCCCCGTCGCCTCGGTGTGGGTCTCCGGGGTGCATTTCGTTCCGCAGATAGCCATCCTGCTGGTTGCCTGCGGGTTCAGCGGCTGGCGGCCGACATTGCTCCAGCTGGCCGCTGCGGTCAGCGGCTTCGTCATTGTTGCGCTGCTGGCCACCGGGCTTGGGCTCCTCTTCGGTGCGGTCAACGTTTATTTCCGCGATGCCGAGAACATCGTCGACATGCTCCTGATGATTGCCACCTGGGCTTCCCCCGTGCTGTATTCGTGGCTCATGGTCAGGGACAAGCTGGGGGAGACATTCTTCAACATCTACCAGTTGAACCCGCTGACGGTGGGAGTGGAGACCTTCCACTTCGCCTTCTGGCTGCCCACCACGGACGGCGCCGAACCCATCCCGCCGCATCTGCTGTCGGTCTGGATTCCCGTAGCGCTGGCTATTTCCGCTCTGGTGCTTTTGCTCGGCCAGCTAGTATTCCGTCGGCTTGAAGGCCGTTTCGCGCAGGAGCTCTGAACCGTGGCCAATGCCATTGAAGTCCGCAATGTAAATAAGCAGTTCGTCCTGCGTCATACCCGCTCCATGAAGGAAGCGTTCGTCTGGCTGGTCAAGGGACGCAAGGGGGACCTCTCGGAGAAGTTCCATGCCCTGAAGGGTGTCTCCCTAAGCGTCGGGCAGGGAGAAACGGTTGCCCTGCTCGGGCTTAACGGATCCGGTAAGTCCACGCTGCTGAAGCACATTTCAGGCGTTATGCGGCCCGACTCCGGATCCGTAGGGACCCGGGGGCGGGTCGCGGGACTCATCGAAGTCGGTGCCGGCTTCCACCCGGACCTCAGCGGGCGGGACAACGTGTACCTGAACGGTGCCATCCTGGGGATGAGCGAGGAGGAGATCGATGAGAAGTTCGACTCCATCGTCGAGTTCTCCGAAATCGGGCAGTTCATTGACACCGAGGTGAAGTTCTACTCCTCCGGCATGTACCTCCGCCTGGCCTTCTCCGTCGCCGTGCACACGAACCCCGAAGTCTTCCTGGTGGATGAAATCCTCGCCGTCGGTGACGAGCCCTTCCAGAAGAAGTGCATCGACAAAATCAAGGAACTCGCCGGCGAAGGCAAGACGCTTGTTGTCGTAAGCCACGACCTGGATCTCGTTTCGCGCATCTGTGAGCGGGGCGTGCTTCTCGAACACGGGCAGATTGTCATGGACGGGCCGGTGGACGACGTCGTCGCGCGGCTCCGCCGCTAACTGCGCCGCTGCGCACCCCGGCACGCGTCCGTGCCGGGGCGCGGAACCTTTAGGCAACGAGTAAAAAAACATTGAGAGTGTGGACCCGTGGACAGTAGCTGGATGAGTGTCGCTCCGGCCGTAAGCGTTGCTTTTTGCCTTCTTATCCTGCCCGGTTTCCTGGTTGTCCTCGCCGCCCGGGTCTCCCTGCGGACGGTCATTGGGCTTTCCGGAGCAGTCAGCGCATCGATCCTGGCGGTGTCCGCCGTTGTGGCCCCTTATCTGGGGCTCGAGTGGAACCTTGGAACGGTTCTGGTTGGAACTCTGGTTGCGGCGGCGCTTACCTTCCTCGTCCGCCTCCTGCTGGACCGGGCAGGCAACCGCCGGCCGGGTACTGGCGGGTCCGGTGCCGGTCATTCCGCGGCGGCACAGCATGGCCTCTCCGGGGCGCATGCCTCGGGCCGGTCGGGCGGAGGCATCGCTGCACGGGAGGCCGCCGGCCTGGCAGCCGTGGCTGTCGCCGCATGCCTGATCGGGTACCGCCTGATCCAGATATTCCAGCGGCCGGAGTTCATTTCGCAGACTGCCGACAATATCTTCCACCTGAATGTTGTCCGGTACATGCAGGAAACCGGCAGCGGATCCGCGCTGACCGCCGGCGGCGTCCAAGGCAACGGACCCGAGTTCTATCCGGCAGTCTGGCATTCAGTCGCCGCCCTGGTGGCCGATGCCGCACAGGTAGGCATCCCGGTTGCCGCCAATAGCGTCAACATTGTCATCGGCGCCATCCTGTGGCCCCTCGGCGCAGTCTTTGCCGCCCGGGTGCTTTTTGGAAACCGCCCGTTGGTGATGTTTGCGGCTGCGGTGGCTTCCTCGGCTTTCAGTGCCTACCCCTACCTGCTGGTCGACTGGGGAGTCATTTACCCCAATTTCTTCTCCATGGCGCTGGTGCTTCCCGCCCTTTCGCTTGCCGTCCTGACGCTCCGGACCCGGAAGGCGGGCCAGGCCGGCACCGAGATCCACCTCTGGCTGGTGCTGCTCGCGTGCCCCGGCCTGGCCCTGACGCATCCCAACGCGCTGCTCGTGCTGCTTGTGGCACTGCTTCCCCTTGTTTTGACGGCTTACGCGGGTTGGGTAGTTCCCCTGTGGAAGGACCGGAAGGCCACGGGCAAGGGGACCGGGAAGGTTCTCCTGTGTGCCGCCGTCGGCCTTGCCGGTGCCGCGGCCGTGTGTGTGGCGTGGATGGCGCTGCGCCCGCTTCCCGTGAAGGATTTTGCCAATACCTGGCAGCCGTACCAGACCACCGCGCAGGCCGTCGGGGAGGTCCTCCTGACCACCCACGCCGCACGCGACGCCGCGTATGCCACAGCCATCCTCGTGATCGTGGGCGCAGCAGCCATGCTCCGCGAGAAGACTGCCCGCTGGTACCTGGTCAGTTACCTGTTGATAGCAATCCTGTTCGTTTTCGCGTCCGGGGTGGAGAACTCTCCGCTGCGGACGTTCCTCACCGGCGGCTGGTATGACGACCAGAACCGGCTGGCGGCAGCACTGGCAATCCTGGCGGTTCCCCTGACCGTGAAGGGCGTGCTCGTGCTGGCCGGCGTCCTGGGCTTCGGCCTGGAGCGCATCCGCGTCCCGGCGCGGGCGGTGGCCGCTGTTTCCGGCGTGGCCGTTCTCGCAGCGCTCTTTGTCATCAGCCAGGACACTACGGTCCGCCCTGCCGTCAAGAAGGCTGCCCTGGCGTATAGCCTGGGCCCGAACTCGGACATCATGTCCACCAACGAACTGGCACTCTTTGAGCAGATCGACGAGCTGGTTCCCGAGGACGCAGCTGTGGTGGGCAACCCTTGGGACGGCAGCGCCTGGGTCTACTTTGTGTCGGGCCGTTCCGTCGTGTTTCCGCATATCCAGGCCCTGATGACACCCGATCGGGCCCTGGTGGCGTCGAGCCTGAACCAGGCCGCCGAGAACCCTGAAGTGTGTGAAGCGCTTGAAGACCTGGGGGTTGAATATGCGGTGAACAGCGGGGAACTCATCTATCTGCCCGGCAACCCGGCGAACACGGCCTACCCCGGGATCGAAGGACTGGATGAAGCACCCGGATTCGAGAAGGTGGCACAGGTGGGAACAGCCGAACTGTTCCGGATCACCGCCTGCGACTAGGCCCGGCGGGCCCGGCGGGACACCTAAAGCCCGTGTCGTCGGTGCTGTGGAATAATGGACGGGTGAATCGAACCTGGATAGTGATCCCGATGTACAACGAAGCCTCGGTTGTGGGCGGGGTGATAGAAGGACTGCTGCCTGATTTCCCGAATGTTGTGTGCGTGGACGACGGCAGCAGCGACGGCTCGCAGGACATTGCCCGGGCGGCCGGCGCCGTCGTCGTGCAGCATCCCATCAACCTCGGACAGGGAGCAGCGCTCCAGACCGGCATTGAGTACGCACTCCAGGATCCCGGGCTCGGCTGCATCGTCACGTTCGACGCCGATGGCCAGCACCGTGTCGAGGACGCACGGGAGATGGCGCAGCGGGTTTTGTCGGGTGAAGCCGACATTGTCCTGGGATCGCGTTTCCTGGATGACCGCACCAAGCTCACCCCCGCGAAGCGGCTGGTGCTGCGTACCGCGGCCCTGCAGTCGCGGATGGCAACGGGACTGCCGCTGACCGATGCGCACAACGGCCTGCGCGCGTTCAACCCGTATGTTGCCAGGAACATCAACCTGACACAGAACCGCATGGCCCATGCTTCCGAGTTCGTAAATAAGATTGCCAAGCTCGCTCCGCGCTGGGTCGAGCATCCCGTGGAGATTATTTACACCGACTACTCCCGGTCCAAGGGACAGTCGCTCCTGAACTCCGTGAACATCGTGGCCGAACTATTCCTAGGTAGAAACTAATGATCATCATTGTCCAGATAGTTCTGGTGCTGGCCGTCGTTATGGTTGCATTCGCCCTGATGAGCGGCGGCAGCAACGCCCGCCATCTGGCCATCCGGCGGATCCTGCTGATGATGTTCGCGGCTGCGGCGGTCTTCTCCATTTTCTTCCCCGAGATCCTGTCTGCCGTGGCATCGTTCCTGGGCATCGGCCGCGGTACCGATCTGGTGCTCTACGGCACCATCATTTGCTTCTTCGTCTACATGGCCACCACATACCAGCGCTTCCGCAGCATGGAAATTTCCATCACGAAGCTCTCGCGCAGGCTTGCACTCGATGAAATCGAGAAGCCCGCCGAGCGTACGGCCCGCACCTTGGACGCGAACGACGTCGACCGGCCCCAGCAGGGCGTCTAGGTACAGATGCCTGAGGAATCACCAACCGACGAACAGCTCCTGGCGCGCGGCGGTCCCCGCCGGTCCCTGGCCTTTGTAGTCAACAACTATCCGCCCAAGGTGGGAGGGGTGGAACTGCATGTCAGCGCTCTGGCACAGGAACTCGCTGCACAGGGCCACCGCGTCACGGTGGTTACCCTCGATAACCAGCACCCCGGTGGCTTTGAGCACGGCGTCGAGGTTATCCGGATGCCTTCAACCCGGACCATCGGCGGGGTGCTCGCGTTTCCGTTCCCCGGTGCCCGTGCCCGGATCTCCCGTCTCCTGAGGGAGCGCGGCGTCGAACTGGTTTCCACCCACACCCGGTTCTTCCCTATGTCGTTTGTGGGGATCAGGGCGGCCAAGTCATTAGGCGTACCGTCGGTCCATACGGAACACGGTTCGGACTATGTCCGCGGAGTCTCGGCGTTCGTGGGCCTGGCCAGCCGCATGGTTGATTGGACCCTTGGTCGCCTCGTCCTGCGCGGCGCCGACCGGATCCTGGGGATTTCCTCTGCGTCCGTCACGTTTGTCCGCCGGCTTGCCGGGCGGGAGGCCGTGGTTTTCCACAACGCCATCGACTCCGCGTTCTTCGCCGAGGCCGCCGTAGCGGGCGCTCCGCCCCGGAGGCTGGTCTTCCTTGGCCGTCTGGTCAAGGGCAAAGGCTGGGAACGTGTTCTGGAAGTGGCAGAGGCCCTGCTGCCCGCGCATCCGGATCTCACGGTGCACTTCATCGGGGACGGCGCGGAACGCACCGCCCTGACCGAGGCCGTTGGGCGGTCTGCGCACAGCAGCAGGTATACGGTCCACGGGTACCTTGATCCCGCACGCATCCGCTCCCTCCTCGCAGGGAGCATCCTGCTGAACCCCACCGAACTTGCCGAAGGATTCCAGACCACGCTGCTGGAAGCAGTGGCCGCGGGTGCATCGATTGTCAGCACCCCCGTTGCCGCTGCGGCCTATCTGCAGGACGCCGGCGCTCCGGTACGGATGGTCGAGTCCTCAGATGCTCCGGGCTGGACAGCAGCCACCGGGGAGCTGCTGGGCACACCCGGCGCACCGGTCCCTGCGGCCCTGCTCGAGTCAATGGACTGGAAGGGCAGGGGACGGGACTTTATCGATATCGTCTCCAAGCTCGGCCCCGCCTAAACCCGCGGATCAACCCCCTGCCCGCCGCCCGGCTCCAGGTATCAACCGAAACAGAAGGACTCACCTTTGCAACCTCACAGCAGCCCGGTCCCGGTGACGATCGTCGTCGTGACCTTCAACCGGTCCGGATACCTGTCCAGGCTCCTGGAGTCCATCGCCGCCATGTCCACGCCCGCCGCACGGGTCATCGTGGTGGACAACGCCAGTACCGACGATACGAGCGAGGTGGCGGCCGCCGCGCCGCTGCCTTCCTCGGTCCTTCGCTATGAGCGGCTGGAAACCAATACCGGGGGAGCGGGCGGCTTCTCAGCCGGCGTGGAACTGGCGATGGAAGAGGGCGCCGAGTGGATCTGGGTTATGGACGACGACGTCGAGGTGGTCCCGGACGCGCTGGCCAAGCTCAGCCCGTGGACGGAAAAGTTCCAGTGCCTCCACGGCCGCCGCGAGGATGCCGACGGGACTCCGTACTTCTGGCAGCACCGGATGGTGCAGTCCCTGGGCGTGCCTATGCTCACGACGTCCGATCCGTTCGCCGGCGGTGAATCCGCCAACGCCAATGTGGGCTGCTTCGAAGGAATGCTTATCCACCGCGATATCGTGGCCCGGATCGGCCTGCCGGATCCCCGGTTCTTCATCACGTGGGATGACACCGTCTACGGCTGGCTCGCTTCGCAGCACACGGAGGTCGGCTACGTGAACGAATTCGTGCTCCGCCGGGCACGGCCCCTGAAAACGGTCCCCCTGGGCAGCCACCAGGTCAACACCGCGAACGACCTGTTCCGGTTCCACCTGATGCGCAACCGGGCCTACATTGCGAAGTACTTTGCCCGGTACGGTACCTTCCGGCGGATTCCGTTTGCCGCGGGCACGGCGTTTACCTTTGCCAAGGAGATTTACCGCTGCCTGGTCGCGGAGAAGTCCTTGAAGGGGCTGCGTCCGCTTGTGAAGGGACTCCTGGCCGGCCGGAAAATCCATGCCGACAGGACCTGGCAGCCGATGCCGGCCCTCGAGGGGGCCTGAGCCACCCAGGGACCGGCGGGGGAGCCCTCGACCGGTACTGAGCCCGCTCATAAACATAAAAACGCCCGACCGGAGAATCCGGCCGGGCGTTTTTAGGGTTTCGCCCTATCCTTCGGTGCTAACGGCCGGTGACCACCGCTCCGCGGGCAGCGGTCCAGGTGATGGTGCCGCCCTGGAACGTCTGGGTGCACTTCATCGGCGAGGTCTTGGTGCACGTCTCGGCTCCGGTCGGGTAGCCGAGGGCTCCGGTCTCGAATCCATTTTGCCGCCAGGCATCACGGATGGCTCCGGCGCTGCTTACCTGTGCTCCTGTTGCCTTCGACCAGAGGATCGCTCCATTCTGGAAGTTCTGGTAGCAGCCGCCGTCCCGGAGCCCGCAGGTCTCCGCTCCCGTGGGGTAGCCCAGGCTTCCGGTTTCGAATCCGTTCTTCCGCCAGGCCTCGCGAATCACGCCGTTGGCACTGACCTGGGCGCCGGTGGCTTTGGACCAGAGGATGGCTCCGTTTTGGAAGTTCTGGTAGCAGCCGCCGTCGCGGAGCCCGCAGGTTTCCGGGCCGGTGGGGTAGCCCAGGGGTCCGGTTTCGAACTTGCTGGCAGCCCAGGCATCGCGGATGGCGCTGGCTGTGCTGATCTGGGCACCGGTGTCGGCTGACCAGAGGATGGCTCCGTTTTGGAAGTTCTGGTAGCAGCCGCCGTCGCGGAGCTCGCAGGTTTCCGCTCCGGTGGGATAGCCCAGGCGCCCGGTCTCGAATCCGGCTTTCCGGTAGGCATCCCGGATAACGCCGTTGGCGCTGATGTGGGCGCCGCTGGCCGGTGACCAGAGGATGGCGCCCTTCTGGAAGTTCTGGTAGCAGCCGCCTCCGGCCAGCCCGCAGGTTTCCGTACCGGTGGGGTAGCCGAGGGCTCCGGTTTCGAATCCGCTCTTTTTCCACGTATCCCGGATGGAACCGTTCTTGCTGACCTGGGCGCCGGTTGCGGGTGACCACAGGATGGCGCCCTTCTGGAAGTTCTGGTAGCAGCCGCCACCGGTCAGTCCGCAGGTTTCGGCCCCCGTGGGGTACCCCAGGATGCTTTTCTCGAAGCCGATCTTGCGCCAGGCGTCCCGGATGCCGCCGTTGAGGCTGGGCTGCACGCCGCTGGCAGGCGAGTACAGAAGTGCACCCTTGGAGAAGTTCTGGTAACAGCCTCCGTTGACTAAGCCGCAGATAATCCCGGTGGTACTGCTGCCCAGGGCTGGTGTGGCTGCGTGCTTAGCCTCGAAGAGAGGTGCGACGGCGGGTG
The DNA here is from genome assembly GCF_020907405.1 of Arthrobacter sp. zg-Y769. Lineage (GTDB taxonomy): Bacteria > Actinomycetota > Actinomycetes > Actinomycetales > Micrococcaceae > Arthrobacter_B. The sequence goes on along the minus strand of NZ_JAJJOE010000003.1, from coordinate 90,696 downwards.
TATTGCCTTTGGCGAATGCCGTGAGGGCAGCCGAAGAGCCGTTGAAGACATTGGAGTCACCTACGAAAGGTCCCGTGGAGCTGTACTGCCAGATGTTGTAGGTGGCCCAGCCGGCGGGCGTCGATCCGGGTGCCCGGGCGTAGCTGGCCAGGTGCAGGGGGTGGTCGGAGAAGGCCGAGCTGTTCCCGGTGCAGGTCTGCCACCAGTCGGTGGTGGTGTAGATCATCGGTACCCGGCCGGTGCGTGCCCGCACCGTATCGGAGAAGGCACGGACCCAGTTCACCATCTGCTGGGCGGTCATGTTGTAACAGGTGTTGCCCAGCTCGGGGTAAGGGTTGTACTCGATGTCCAGCAGGGGCGGCAGGGTGGAGCCGCCGGAGTTCCATCCTCCGCCGTTGTTCACGAAGTAGTTCGCTTCGGCTGCCGCGGAACCGACCGAAGGGATCGCGAAGTGGTAGGCGCCCCGCACCATTCCCTTGTTGGCGGAGCCGTTGTACTGCTGGTTGTAGAACGGGTTCTTGTAGTACGTCCCCTCAGTCGCCTTGACGTAGGCGAAGCGGGCCCCCATATTCCATTGCTGGGTCCAGTCCACGTTGCCCTGGTGGCTGCTCACGTCAATGCCCTGGATTCCCGGCGGCCGCCAGTCATTGACCGCGGCGGGGGACACCTTTGCGTCGGTGGTGGCCAGGATACTGGTTGCCGGGAAGGCGCTTCCCTGCGTGGCTGCGCTTCCTTGCGGGGCGGCGTCGCCGACGAGGTCCGGGACGTGTTCAGGTTCGGCCAGCCCCTCGGCCGCCACTTCCTTAAGTTCCTCCACCTCTTCCGGGGTGGGAACCTGCGGATCGCCGGTGATCCGCAGGCGGTCCAGGCCCTGGCCCATGCGCGCGCCCAGTTCTTCGGCTGCGGCGTCGAGGTCCAGGGATTCCGTCTCGGGGGCGGGGGAGGGCGTGACCGCCGCGGGAGGAGCGGTTTCCTCCTGTGCGGGTTCCTCCGCGGGCTGCGGAGCCGGCGCAGGTTCAGCCGGCATACGGGCAGGCGCGTCGGCGGGGTCTTGACTGCCGTGGGGATCCGGCAACTCTGCCGGAACCGGACTTTCCGTTTCAGATATAGCGGGGGTGGGCACTGGCACGGGTGCAGTTAAAGAGGAGGCGGGTAATGCGGAACCACATAGGCTCCCGGTGAGAATTGCAGCCCCAAGCCAGCGAGTGAATAAAGTTCTTTTCACGAGATTCTCCATGATGTTTCGCCGGGTCAGACGCATCCCGGGTCACGTGAAGACTATCCGACAGCCCTCTCTGCAACACCAGCGCAGTACCGCACATTGGTCACAAACAGGAATAGAAAAACCGGTTACGGATTAGTTTTCAAAACCTGCCTCTTCGCCCTAACCCGGCGCCGTATCCGGCCGATAGTCAAAGGCAGGGAGAATTGTCAGGTCGGTCTTTTCTGCGGCGGAGCTGCGGCACAGCCTGCATAACCTGCAGAACGGAAAGTGCGATTCCCGGCAGGATTCCGGCCGTGCCTAAAATCCATCTCCCGAACCATTGCATGGGTCCGCCGTCTGCGCTTTCCCCCGGACCCGACAGCGGTGGCCCGCCACGTCCTTTTCCCGTGCCCCGCACTGGACGGTGCCCGCCGACGAAACCCGCGGCGGCAGTTCAGAGCTGTAAACTGTGGGCTAAAGACGAACGACGAAGTACGGACGACCTCCCATCGTGCAGTACGTTCCGGCGCCACCCGGGCCGGTTCCTGCCCCTCCCCGAACGTGCTGCGTCCTATGAAGGGGATCTCCCTGTTCCATGAGTAAACTCTCCAAGACCGCAGCAGACAGCGGGACCGACGACGGCGGGATCGGCCGGAAGCAGGCGTCCGGCGTCGGTGTGGCGTCCCTGCTCGCAGCTGCGTCCGGGTTCCTGATTCTCTTCATTGCCGCCCGTGCGCTCTCGCCTGCGGACAATGCCGAGTTCCTGGCTTACTGGGCCGGGCTCTTTGCGGTGATCGGCATCCTGGCCGGAGTGACAGCGGAAACCACGCGCGGCGTAGGCACGGTCGCAGCAGCCGAGGCGGCCGGCGGTTCGGCAACCGGTGAACCCGCTGCGGCGGGGCAACCCGCTGGCGCCCGCGTTATGGTTTCAGCCCTGATTGTTGGCGGGACGCTGGCGGTCCTCGTCCTTGCCTTGGGACTGCCCTTCGCGGACGAGCTCTTCAGTGACCACGGCGTGGCGATAGTCCTGTTGCTGGCCCTCACCTCGGTGGTGTTCGCGGCCCACGCGGCAGTGGCCGGTTCGCTGCAAGGCAGGGCCCTGTGGGGGCCGTTCTCCCTGCTGCTGACACTCGAAGCCCTGTTCCGGTTTGTCGCGGTGCTGCTGGCGGCCGTACTGGGCGGGGCCCTGTTCGGCATTGAAGTAGCGTGCCTGGCAGCGCTGCTCGCGTGGCTGGTGGTCCTGGCGTCCTCCCGCCCGGCCCGGGCCGCGGCGTTGTCCCGGGCGGACATACCGCTGGTGCCGTTCCTGCGCCAGACCGGACATGCGCTGCTCTCTGCAGCGGCGTCAGCGGCTTTGCTGGTCTCCTTCCCGCTGCTCGTCAAACTCACCACGTCCACGGAGGACTACGACCTTGCAGCTCCGCTCCTGCTGGCAGTCTCCCTGACCCGGGCACCGATCATGCTGCCCCTGCAGGCGTTCCAGGGGCTGGCCATCACCTCTGTCATCCGGGCCCGGGACGAGGGGCTGAAGGCCCTGCGGAAACCAATCGCCGCGGTGGCAGGCCTCGGCGTCGTCGGTGCCGGGCTGGCGGCCCTGATCGGTCCGTGGATCATGCTGTTCTTTGGCCAGGACTACCACGTGTCGCGCTGGGTGCTGGCGGCCCTGACACTGGCGGCAGCCGTCATCGCCCTGTTGACCCTCACCGGCACCGGACTGCTGGCCATGGGCAAGCACCGTTCCTACGCCGTCGGGTGGGTAGTGGCTTCCGTGGCTGCATTCATCTGCCTGCTGCTGCCCTTCTCCACAGAGGTCCGATGCGTCCTGGCGCTCTTTGCCGGGCCGCTTCTGGGCATTGCAGTCCACCTTGCGGCACTCCCGCGGAAAAAGGCCGCGGTCCAGCCCGTCTGACTTATCCACAGCCTGCGTAAACTACGCTCGCGCCCTCGCATCCGTGCCCTTACTGTGTGGCCGGTGGCCCCGAGGAGGGCTGCAGCCAGTCTCGTACCGGGCCGTATGGTCCGGTAGTCGCGGGGGATGCTGATGGATGCTGTGCGGATCGTCGAAGACGAGGTGCGGGAGCTCATCCGTGTGCGCGGGCTGGATCCGCAGGAACAGCCCGCCGAGGTGCGGCGGCTGGTTGATGCAGCCGTTTCCGACTATGACGAACGGTCCCTGCTGGGGAGCCTTCCACCGCTCGGCCGGGCGGAAACCGTCCGCCGGCAGGTGTTCGACGCCGTTGCCGGCTTCGGGGCCCTCCAGCCGCTGTTGGATGACCCCACGGTGGAGGAAGTGTGGATCAACGCGCCCTCGGAGATTTATCTCGCCCGGGACGGCCGGTCCGAACTCACTTCCCTGACCCTGACGTCCGAGCAGGTCCGGCTCCTGGTGGAGCGGATGCTGAAGTCCTCGGGCCGGCGGCTTGATCTTTCCTCGCCGTTCGTGGATGCAGCCCTGCCGGACGGTTCGCGGCTGCACGTGGCAATCCCGGACGTCACGAGGCGGCACTGGGCGGTGAACATCCGCAAGTTCGTGGCCCGTGCCCGCCGTCTCGAGCATCTGGTGGAACTGGGCACCCTGACCCCTGATGCTGCCCGCTTCCTCGGAGCCGCCGTCGTGGCCGGCCTGAACATCCTGGTGTCGGGTGCCACGCAGGCGGGCAAGACCACTATGCTCAACTGTCTCGGTGCGTCCATCGGTCCGCGGGAGCGGGTCGTGACCGTTGAGGAGATCTTTGAGCTGCAGCTGCCGCTGCGGGATGTGGTGGGGCTTCAATGCCGCCAGGCCAACCTGGAGGGACAGGGCGAGATTCCCCTCCGCCGGCTTGTGAAGGAAGCACTGCGCATGCGGCCGGACCGGCTGATCGTGGGGGAGGTCCGGGAAGCCGAGAGCCTGGACATGCTGATTGCGTTGAACGCCGGCCTCCCGGGGATGTGCACCATCCACGCCAACAGCGCACGGGACGCGGTGACCAAGCTGTGCACCCTGCCCCTGTTGGCGGGCAACAACATTTCCAGTGCCTTCGTGGTTCCAACCGTGGCATCCTGCATCGATCTGGTGGTCCACTGCGCCCGGACCGGCACCGGACGCCGGGAGGTCACGGAAATCCTGGCCCTGGGCCGGCGGGTGGAGAGCGGGATCATCGAGTCGTCCCCGGTCTTTGGCCGCGTGGACGGGAAGCTGGCCGTGACGGCCTCCTCCATGCCGGCAGCCGATAAATTCGCTTCGGCCGGCGTGAACATCGCTGCCCTGCTTGGGGCGGCAGCATGAGCGCCGCCGCCGGATTGACCCTGGGCATGGGCCTGCTGCTGCTGTGGCAGTCCTGCTGGAGCCCGCCGGCGCGAACCCTTCCCCGGCGGCGCCGCACCGGATACCTCGATGACCTGCTGCGGCAGGCGGGAATTGAACGGGTCCGGGCAGCGGGACTCCTCGCCACGTGTGCCGTCACGGGCGGCTGCGTCCTTCTCCTGTTCTTCATCCTGACGCTGTCGTTGCCCATAGCTGCCTGCTTCGGGCTTTTCGGGGCCGGACTGCCCTACGCCATAGTGCGTTTGCAGGCCCGCCGCAGGAGGGCCTCGCTGGCAGAACTGTGGCCCGACGTCGTTGACCACCTGCGCTCTGCCATCCGGGCAGGCCTGTCGCTGCCGGAGGCGCTCATCCAATTGGCCGGCAACGGTCCCGAGGAGCTGAGGGGGTACTTCCGCGCGTTTGCCGCCGACTACCGGTCGGCCGGCAACTTCGAGGACGCGCTGACCAGGCTCAAGGACAACCTTGCTGATCCGGTGGCGGACCGCATCATCGAGGCCCTGCGCATTACCCGGCAGGTGGGCGGCACCGATCTGGGCCGGCTCCTCGGCACACTGGCCGGCTTCCTCCGCGAGAATGCACGGACCCGGAGCGAACTGCTGGCACGGCAGTCCTGGACGGTCAATGCGGCAAGGCTGGCGGTGGGGGCTCCCTGGGCGGTGTTGCTGCTGCTGGCCGCCCGGCCGGAAACAGCTGCGGCTTACAACTCCGCTGCCGGCGCCACTGTGCTTGTCGCGGGCATCGGCATCTCCGTCCTTTGCTACCGCCTGATGCTGAGGATAGGGGCATTGCCCGAAGATGTGAGGGTGCTGCGGTGACGCCGGGTATCGCTGCGGCGGTGCTTGCCGGAGCCGTGCTGGGCGCCGGACTGCTGCTGGTGCTGCACCGGCTGCCCCTGGTACGGCACACAACGTTTGCCGAGCGTGTGGAACCGCAGCTGCGCTCGGTCCGCCCGGAGTCACGGCTCCTGGCAGCGGCCGCCCGGGACGTTACGCCGTTCGGTCCGCTGGAGCGGATCCTGCGGCCATTGCTCCACGACGCCGTACGCCGCCTGGCGCGCTGGTCTCCGGCCAACCGGGCTCTCGGAATGCGGCTGCAGCAGGCCGGCGGGAACAAGTCCGTTTCGGATTTTCGTGCAGAACAGGTCCTGTGCTCCGGCGCCGGGTTCCTTGTTGGGGGAGCGGCGGGCGTACTGCTTGCAGGGAGCGGTCGAATTGGTGTTGCGTCGGTTGCCCTGGGTACCTGTGCGTGTGCCGTTGCGGGGTTCCTGCTGCGCGACTACCTGCTGACCCGGCAGATTGAGCGACGCAACAGCCGCATCCTGGCCGAATTCCCCAGCCTTGCCGAAATGATGGCGCTCGCCGTCGGCGCGGGGGAGAGCGCCGTTGGAGCGCTGGAACGTATTTCCACTGCCGCTCAAGGGGAGCTGGCCGACGAATTCAACCGGGTCCTGGCCCAGACCCGCTCCGGACGCCCGCTTACCGGTGCCCTGCAGGATTTCTCGGACCGGCTCCGTCTTGCCCCGCTGACCCGTTTCGTCGATGGAGTCACCGTCGCAGTGGACCGGGGAACACCGTTGGCGGACGTTATGCGTGCGCAGGCCCAGGACGTACGGGACGCCGCCAAGCGCGAGCTGATGGAAACGGCGGGCAAGAAGGAAATCGCCATGATGGTGCCGGTCATTTTCGGGATCCTTCCCCTGACCGTGCTCTTTGCAGTGTTCCCGGGCCTGGCGCTGCTGCAGCTGGGACTGTGAGGTCGCCGAAGTCCAAAGAACGATGACGGGGGAGGAAGCCATGGGAAGTACGAGGGGATGGAGATACGATGAACCGCAGTAATCAGAGCAGGAACCGGGACGGGGCACCGGGCGAGGGCTGGAAGACGCTGGCCGCTGTGGTGTCAGGGTGGTGGCACCGGCTGGCATGGCGGTTCCGTGCGGCGTTGAAGCCCGGGGATCCGGAACGCGGCGACGTACCGGGCTGGGTGATGATCACCCTGATGTCTGCGCTCCTGGTCGCCGGGCTGCTGCTAGTGGTACAGCCGGCGCTCGAGCGGTTGTTCGAATCCGCAATCGAACAGGTACAGCCATAATCCGCAGGCGCAGGCGCACCGTGACCGTCGGGACCGGCAGGCACAGTGCCGCCGGCCGTGCCCGGGACCGGGACCGCGGGTCGGCCGTCGTCGACTTCGTTATGGTGGGAGCGTTGGTGAGCCTGGTGTTTATGGCCGTGGTCCAGTTGGCGCTGGTGCTGCATGTGCGCAACACCCTGATTGACGCCGCAGCTACGGGTGCACGCTACGGGACGCTGGCGGACCGCAGCCCCTCGGACGGCGTCGAGCGGGCGGTCTCCCTCATCGGCGGTGCGCTCGGCGAGGAGTATGCCGGGGATGTCAGTTACTCCGAGCAGACCGTGGACGGCGCACGCCTGCTGGAGATCACCGTGCGGGCACCGCTGCCGGTGATCGGTTTCATTGGACCCGACGACGGATTAGAGGTTAAAGGGCATGCGGCCTGGCGGTGAGGGAGGGCCCAGGCCGGTGCGGCGGGCACCGGATGAGGGCGGGAGCGCCGTCGTCGAGTTCATTTTCCTGGGCCTGCTCCTGCTGGTGCCCGTGGTGTATCTGGTGATTACCGTCGGCCAGGTCCAGGCCGCCTCATTTGCGGTGGTCGGTGCGGCCGACGCTGCCGCGAAGGTCTATGCGGCAGCACCGGACACGGGGAGTGCCGAGCAGCGGGCGGCCGAAGCGGCCGAGCTGGCCCTGAGCGACTTCGGGCTACAGTCGGACGGGCTGCTGATGGACATCAGCTGTTCCGAAGCCTGCCTGGCGCCCGGCTCGACAGTCACGGTCAGCGTCCGGTTCGAGGTTCCCCTTCCCGGGCTGCCCTGGACCGCCGGAACCCCGGTGGTAGTGGATGCTGAGTCCGCACAGGTTGTGGAGCGGTTCGGATGAGTCCGGGGTTCCGGTGAAACCGGCAGGCGGGCACCCGGAGGATCGGGAACGGGGACAGGTGGGGGTGCTCATTATCGGATACGCCGTGCTGACGCTGCTGACCGTCACCGTGGTGATGGCGGCGTCGTCCGTCTATCTCGGGCAGAAGAAGCTGCTCTCGGCAGCCGACGGTGCGGCCGTGGCCGCGGCCGACACGTTCTTGCTGGGGGAGGCGGCTGCCGGAGACGGGCCGTCGGCTGTCCTGGGCGCCGACGCCGTGCGGAGCGCGGCACACGGTTATCTCGCTGAAACGGGGGCCGAGGGGCGGTTCGCGGACCTGGCCGTGGCGGCGGAGACCGGCACGGCGGACGGCCGGACGGCACGTGTGGTGCTGACAGCGCGGGTTCATCCGCCGATCGTGAATTTCCTGGTGCCGGACGGAATTCCGATCACCGCGGTCAGTGAAGCCCGGGCGAGGCTGCTGCAGTAAGGCAGCCGCCGCGCGCCGGCTGCTACGAAGCCTTCCGCTGCTCCTGGGCCTCGCGCACCGGACCATGGCCCCAGCCGCCGTGGTCCACGTCCAGGATCCGGCCGTCCTCGCCGTAGCAAATGGTCACCGGCTCACCGAACTGTTCGCAGTCGCCGTCGGGGCACCTGTCCTTCATGTTGCCCACGTACTCGTTGGAGAAATGCTGCTCCCACTCGTCCACTTTGCCCAGGGCCCAGGGATCGCCCTGCTCGGCGAGGTCGTTGAGTTCGTCCAGGGTGTACATGCGTCCGCGCTCGGGATGGGTCAAGACAGGCTCCTTCGAAAGGGCGTACATTTCCGTATCCGTCCCTTTAATCTAGCGCTGCCCACCGACACCCCGGCCCGAACCCGCCCGGCGCGTCCCGCAGTCTCCATACTCCGGCACAACGACGACGACGGCGGCGGCGGCGGGCGGCGGGCGGCGGCGCGGGGACATGGCGTAGGCTGTAAGCACCATGGCAGAAATAGATTTTCCCGCAGAAATCCGCGCCCTCCGCTCCACCTTCGCCTCCATTGAAGAGGTTTCGGACGTGGCAAAGATCAAAGAGGACATCGAAGAGCTGAGCGAGATGGCCGGCGTCCCCGACCTCTGGGACGACCCCTCCGAAGCGCAGAAGATCACCTCCAAGCTCTCGCACCGCCAGTCGGAGCTGGAACGCCTTCAGACCATCGAATCCCGCATCGATGACCTCGAGGTCCTGGTGGAACTGGCCCAGGACGAAGCCGACGCCGATTCCAAGGCAGAGGCCGTAACGGAGCTGGAATCCCTCCGCAGGTCCCTGTCCCAGCTGGAAGTTGTCACTCTGCTTTCCGGTGAATACGACCAGCGCGAAGCCGTGGTGACCATCCGTTCCGGCGCCGGGGGAGTGGACGCCGCCGACTTCGCCGAAATGCTGCTGCGCATGTACCTGCGCTGGGCCGAACGCCACGGATACCCCACCACCGTCCTGGATACGTCCTACGCCGAAGAGGCCGGCCTGAAATCCGCCACCTTCGAAGTGAAGGCACCCTATGCCTACGGCACCCTGGTGGTTGAGGCCGGCACACACCGCCTGGTCCGGATCAGTCCGTTCGATAACCAGGGCCGGCGCCAGACCTCCTTTGCCGCCGTCGAGGTCATTCCGCTGATCGCGCCCACCGACCACATCGAGATCCCGGACAACGAAATCCGTGTCGACGTCTTCCGGTCCTCCGGTCCCGGCGGCCAGTCCGTGAACACCACCGACTCCGCCGTCCGGCTCACGCACCTTCCCACGGGCACGGTGGTCTCCATGCAGAACGAAAAGTCGCAGCTGCAGAACCGTGCCGCGGCCATGCGCGTGCTGCAGTCCCGGCTCCTGCTGCTGAAGAAGGAGCAGGAGGACGCCGAGAAGAAGGCTTTCGCCGGCGACGTCAAGGCTTCCTGGGGTGACCAGATGCGCTCCTACGTGCTCAACCCGTACCAGATGGTCAAGGACCTCCGCACGGAGCATGAGGTAGGCAACACCTCGGCGGTGTTCGACGGCGAGATCGACGACTTCATCGACGCCGGCATCCGCTGGCGTGCACACGGCAGCGTCTCGGCCCGCAAGTAGCCGGCTGCGGCCGGGAACGGCTGCCATGCCCGCAGCGGCCGGGCGGGGGACCGGTTTCTGCGGGCTCTCGACAGTGTGCAGTGCGACACGCGCTGTTAGGTTGTGGCTCACTGCGGCGGAAGCTGGCTATAGTCGAGAAGCCGGTGCCCATACCCCGAACCAAGGCCCGTGTCTCCGGCCGCTTCATGGGCACTAAGTAGTGATGATCACTTTCGACAATGTCACCAAGCTCTATGACCGGAAATCCCGGCCCGCGCTCAACTCGGTCAGCCTCGACGTGGACCGCGGCGAGTTCGTTTTTCTCGTGGGCGCTTCCGGCTCCGGTAAGTCGACGTTTATCCGGCTGATCATGAAAGAGGAGCACGCCACCAGGGGAACGGTCTATGTGGCCGGCGCCAACGTGGCCAAGATCCCGAGCTGGCGGGTGCCGAGGCTGCGCCGGGGGATCGGCGTCGTTTTCCAGGATTTCCGCCTCCTGCCCAACAAGACAGTTTTCGCGAATGTTGCCTTTGCCATGCAGGTGATTGGCCGCAGCCGTGCCGTTATCCGTGATTCCGTACCGGAAGTCCTCAAGACGGTCGGCCTGGAGGGCAAGGACAACCGACTGCCGCACGAACTCTCCGGCGGTGAGCAGCAGCGCGTCGCAATCGCCCGTGCCATTGTCAACAAGCCGGGCATCCTGCTCGCCGACGAGCCCACCGGAAACCTCGACCCCACCACGTCGCTGGGCATCATGAAGGTGCTGGACCGGATCAACCAGAACGGCACCACGGTGGTGATGGCGACGCACGACGACGACATCGTCAACGCGATGCGCAAGCGCGTGGTGGAACTGCGCAACGGCAAGATCATCCGTGACGAGCACGAAGGCATCTACCTTGGCGAACCCGGGCCGGAACGGGAAACGGACAAGGTGCCGGACCTGCCGGATGCGCCCGTCCGCCGGGAGAGCGGGGTAGCTGAATGAGGCTCGCATTTATCCTGGGCGAGATCGGCTCCGGCCTGCGCCGGAACCTGTCGATGGTGATCTCCGTGATCCTGGTGACCTTCGTGTCGCTGACCTTCGTTGGAGCTGCCGGGCTGCTGCAGCTGCAGATCGGCCAGATGAAGGGCTACTGGTACGACCGCGTGCAGGTTGCCGTCTACCTGTGCACCGAGAACGACACGTCCGCATCCTGCGCCTCCGGCGCCGTTACCGACGAACAGCGGGAGGCCATCGAGGCGGACCTGCAGGCGGACCGCTACGTGGAGACGGTCGAGTATGAAGACCAGGAGACCGCGCTGACCCACTTCCGGGAGCAGTTCGCCAACTCTCCCATTGTCGACAGCATCACCGCCGATATGCTGCCGGAGTCCTTCCGGGTGAGCCTGGTGGATCCGGAAAAGTACGAGGTCATCAACGAGGCCTTCTCCTCCAAGCCGGGGGTCGAATCGGTCAGCGACCAGCGTGAACTGTTCGAAAAGATGTTTACCTACCTGAACCTTGCCTCCGTTGCAGCGCTGTCCATTGCCGGCGTTATGCTCATCTGCGCCATCCTGCTGATTGCCACCACCATTCGGCTTTCCGCGTTCAGCCGGCGGCGCGAAACGGGGATCATGCGCCTGGTCGGCGCGTCCAAGGCCGTCATCCAGCTGCCGTTCGTGCTGGAAGGCGTCATCGCCGCCGTCATCGGCGCGGTCCTGGCGTCAGCGGCGCTGTGGAGCACCGCGCACTTCTTTATCGGCAACCTGGCCCGGCAATACCCCACCACGGCCTTTATTTCCTCGGAACAGGTCCTGCTCCTGACCCCCGTTCTACTTGTTCTCGGAGCGCTGCTGGCGGGAGTATCCTCGCTGTTGACGCTCCGCCGGTACTTGAAGGTCTAGAGTCAGGAACACTGGGAAGAGAATGCGGAAGATCATGGAGAGTCTCGACAATGGATAATGCAGTGCCTAAACGGTTCGGTCGCGCGCCTGCGTCCCGGGCCCTGACTGCGGTTGTCGCCCTCCTGACCCTGACGTTCTCCGTCGCGTTCAGCAGCACGGCCAGTGCCGGTGACCTCGAGGACCGCCAGGCCGCAATCGAAGCCGAAAAGGCGAAGGTCCAGCAGGACTATGAGTACCTCGGAGAAGACATAGCCGAGACGGTGGCCAAGCTCAACATCTATAAGGCCCAGCTTCCTTCCGCCCAGCAGCAGCTCGCCGACGCCGAAGGGCGGGTCGCCAGCGCCGCCGGCAAGGTAAGCGCACTGAATGAGCGCGTCGCCCTCGCCCAGGACACCCACAAGACCATTACGGCACAGATCGAGAAGGACCGCGAGGACATCGCGGCCACTGAAAAGGCGATCGGGCAGATAGCATCCCAGGCCTACAAAAACGGCGGCGTTCCCTCCACTTTGTCGCTGATGTTCGGCGCCAAGGGTGCCGACAGCCTCACCGATTCACTGGGCATGGCGGAACAGGCCCTGAAAGGCCAGAACGCCGCCGTGGAAAAGCTGTCCCAGCAGAACGCCAACAACGTGAACTCCGAAGCACGGCTCTCAGCCGTGGCTGACGAGATCAGCAAGCTCAAAACCCAGGCGGAAGAAGCGCTCAAGGCAGAGCAGTCCGCGCGTGACGCGGCAGCCGCGGAGAAGCAGAAAGTGGATGACCTGGTTGCCCAGACCGCGGCGATGAACCAGGAACTCGAGGCACAGAAGCCGAAGCTCCAGTCCCAGATGGCCAGCCTGGAAAAGGAAAGTGCGCAGGTCACGGCGGACATCGCCGAGCGGCAGCGGATCCAGCTCGAGGAATACAGGAAACGCGAACAGGCCCGCATTGATGCTGCCAACCGCGCGGCGGCCGAAGAAGCGGCACGGAATAACCGGCCTGCCCCCCCGGCCCAGAACATTCCGCAGCCCGGCAGCCCGTCCTCCTTCGGACTTCGCAACCCGGTGATCGGTGCCCCTGTTTCCTCCGGCTTCGGCTGGCGGGCCACCCCGGCGGGGACAATTGATTTCTTTGGCAACGGCGGCTACCTGCACTCCGGCATCGACTTTGCCCCCTCCTGCGGCACGCCGGTCTATGCCCCGGCGGGCGGCCATGTGTGGCGGGCGGACCAGGGCGGCGGCGAAATGGTCGGCACCGGCAACCGGATTGTCCTCAACCACGGCGTGGTGAAGGGCAACGCCCTGGCCACCAACTACTACCACCTCAGCGGGTTTGCTGTGTCCGTCGACCAGTGGGTCAACCAGGGCCAGCTGATCGGCTACGTGGGGAGCACCGGCAACTCCCAGGGTTGCCACCTGCACTTCGAGACCGTGCTGAACGGCAACCTCGTGGACCCGATGGGCCTTCTCTAGGCCTACAATAGAGCTTTCGCTAAAACCTACTAAGGAGTTGCCCCGTGCCTAAGGAAAGTGGCCGTAAGGTAGTGGCCACCAATCGTAAGGCCCGGCACGACTACGAAATCCTCGATACCTACGAGGCCGGCATGGTTTTGATGGGGACCGAGGTGAAGTCGCTGCGTGAGGGCAGGGCCTCGTTGGTTGACGGGTTCGCCACGTTCTACAACAACGAGCTCTGGCTCGAAGCCGCCTATATTCCGGAGTACCTCAACGGCAGCTGGACCAACCACTCGGCCCGCCGCCGGCGCAAGCTGCTGCTGCACCGTGAACAGCTTGAAAAGATTATGCGAAAGACCAGCGAATCGGGTTTTACCATCGTGCCGCTGCAGCTGTACTTCCTGGACGGACGCGCCAAGGTGGAGATCGCCGTCGCCCGCGGTAAGCGGGAGTACGACAAGCGCAACACGCTTCGGGAGAAGCAGGACAACCGTGAGGCACTTCGCGCGATGCGGGAGAAGAACCGGGGCGCATGAGCGGAACGTTCTGGGAACCGCAGGCCGAAGCGGCCGAGGAAGCCTCCGCCCGCAAGCCCGCATGGACATGGATTGTCACGGTAGTCGACCTGTTGATTGTCCTGGCAGTGGTGCCGGTGGTCATCCTGGTGGTGGTTCCGTTTTTCGCCGCCTACTACCTGTACCTGGCACAGGTGCTGGTGTGGCTCGCGCCGGTGCTGGTCCTGGCGAACATCGCCTTGTTTGCCTGGGCCTTCCGAAGCAAGGCACCCGGCATGACCGCGCTGAGCATCCTCTCGGTCCTCTTTGTCCTTGTCTCGTGGATCCTGCTGGTTATCTGGGGTTCCCCTGTTGTGGTCTTGGGCATCCGGTTCTGAGGCCCGCCCGGAGCATGCGCTACAATAGGTGTTCCGGCTTCGGCCGGATTGGTAACTCAATAAGGGGATGACCGGTTTCGACGATGTTTTGTTGAGACAGGGGAAGCGGGCCGAGGATACAGGGTTATCTCGTTAACGATCTCTGTAAACCAATAAGTGCCGAATCAAAGCGCACTGACTTCGCCCTTGCTGCCTAAGCAGTAAGGCATAGTCCGTCAGCCCGGGGATGCTCTCGCCCCGGTGCCTGGCGTCATTTAGAGGGCCACTGCTGAACACCTTCGCCGTTGGGGTGTTCGGGACTTTTAGACGGCTGGGTCCGGATCAGCCACTTGTCTGCGTGATGGCTGGGACCGAGAAAATCCGCTGCAGACTGCGCCCGGAGAAGCCCTGACAAAGCGACATCGGACGGGGGTTCGATTCCCCCCATCTCCACTGAGGATCTCCAGCCAAAGCGGGGAGTGCCTACGGGCGCTCCCCGCTTTGGCCGTTTAAGCCACCGACACCAGGGGAGTTGTTTCTCACACCGGCGAGGTTTCCCTCGTCACGGGGCGCATTCCCGCCCGCCCGGGCAAGGTGCGTTGGTAAACTTTGTCTTAGGCAGTACCCGCGCCGGCAGGACCCGGAGCGGGCGATATAACCGGTCGCAAGACCTCGTAGGAGACGCACCACTTTATGCAAAGCCCGGCACTCGAATCCCAGCATGACGACCTTTGGAACCGACGCTATGACCCCAATGTCGCCGAGGTGAACCAGCTTTGCGACGCCTTGGCTGAAATGAAGCCGGGAAGCCAGGTGCCCTACATCGATCCCATGCACGATATCGGGGAGTGCCGGATCATCAGCCTGTTCTCCAACATCGGCACTGCCCATGAATCAGGTTTTATTACGGCCGGCGACAACGAGGCCGTGGCACGGCTTCTGGGCGTGCATTGGCAGGCCGGGTTGCGGCCCGAGTTCGTGATGCCGTGGAACGCCTATCCCTGGCACGTCCCGGGCGAACCGAACGGCAAGCTGACCAAGGAACAGGTCCAGGAGGGACTGCGGCCGCTGCTGCGTTTCCTGGCCCTGGTTCCCCGTGCATCCGTCATCGTTGCCCACGGCACCGAGGCGCAGCGTCTGGCCGCATTGTTCCTCAAGACCGAGAACCGCATGATTTACCGCCGCAGCATCAAGGTCTACAAGGCCCGCTCGCTTTCCGGCCGCTCCTTCGGTGCAACCGCCGAACGGCAGCAGGAGGCATTGGACGACATGCGCGCCGCCTACACCGACGCGATGGCCCGCACCGGCCTGACCGCCGCACGCTAGCAGCCGCTGCGCCCGCCGGAACCATCCGGCGGGCAGCGGTTGGCTGTCAGGCGCCAGGCGCGTCCTCCGCGGCGTCCACTACCCCGATGAAGCGGGAGCCCACTCCGGGGTACTCCGTGCGTACGGCTCCTGCGGGCAGCTCGGGCAGTTCCCGGACACGGTGGTCCTCACACGCAATGAACGTAAAGCCAGGCCACCACTTTTTGGGCCGGGCAGATTCCGTGTAGCCGCAGACGGTGCAGGTCAACTGCACCCACACCGGCCGTTTACCGGTGCGGTTGGCCCTGGACTGGACAAGCCATCCGGGCGGATCGGACTGCAGGCGTGCCAGCTCGGCGTCGTCCACATGCGCGGGGATGCCGTGGCGGGTGGCCATTTCGAGCGGAATATCTAGGATCTGGGCGGCCTGGCGTCGAGTAGTCATCGGTTAAACGATACGCGGTGAACCGTCCCTGGCAGCACTTCAGCGGGGCGGCTGCCTCCCGGACGCCGCCCCGCCGTCGAGCACTAGTGATAATCGCCCTAGGCGGGCGTGGACTCGAAGAAAGCCTCCCGCAGGTTGGCTTCCTGGTCCTTCGAGAGGTTCGTGTAGATCAGCTTCGCTCCGGAGTAGTCCTTGAAGGCCTCCGCTACCCGGTCCTCGACCGCGTTGGAGGACAGGACAAACAGGGCCGAGCTGCCGGGGGTGACCTCCCGGCGCACCTGCGCGATGAAATCGTCATTGATACCGACGTCCACCATGGAACCGGACATGGCACCGATGGCCGCACCCACCGCTGCGCCAATCAGCGGAACAAAGAAAATGAGGCCAAAGAGCAGTCCCCAGAAGCCGCCGCCCAGGGCGCCGGCCCCCACCATGTTGTGTTCCTGAATGGTCTTGGGCTTTTTCCGCCCTTCGGGCCAGGTCACGATGGCCTCGTCCTGGACAGTGATGAGGCCCTGGGACTGGAGGCTGGCCAGTGTTTGCGTGGCGCGTTCCGCAGCCTCCGCATCCGAGAATTTCCAAACGGTCAGTGTTGCCATGGCAGTTACTCCAAACGTTAGAGTTCGGGTCAGATCCGCATACGGGACCTATCCGGCAGCGCCAACGTTAGTGCCGCGTCGGGGCACGTACAAGGAAAACGGCTGTCCCGGGCAGAGCCTGCACGGTAACTCCCCGCAGCCCTGTGCGGGCCGCAGGCCCGGACGTACTATGCATGGACACGGTGAAAGGACGGGTGTCCATGGCACCTCCCAGCAGTCCCGCCTGGTGGACCAACGCCGTCGTCTACCAGATCTATCCCCGGAGCTTTGCCGACACCACCGGTGACGGTATCGGCGACCTTGGGGGCATCATCGACCACTTGGATTATCTGGCCGATCTGGGTGTGGACGTGGTGTGGCTTTCCCCCATCCAGCAGTCACCCCAGTTCGACAACGGTTATGACATCAGCGACTACCGCCGTATCGATGAAATGTTCGGAACGGAGGAACAGTTCGACCAGCTCCTGGCCGGCCTGCACAAACGCGGTATCCGGCTGATCATGGACCTGGTGGTCAACCACACCTCCAGCGAATACCCGGGCTTCCAGTCCTCCAAGGCGTCGCGGACATCCCCGAAGCGGGACAGGTACTGGTGGCGGGACGCCCGGCCCGGGTTTGAACCCGGGGAACCCGGTGCCGAGCCGAACAACTGGCGGTCCTTCTTCGGCGGATCCGCCTGGACCTTCGAGCCGCGCACCCGGCAGTACTACCTGCACCTGTTCACTCCGCAGCAGCCGGACCTGAACTGGGAGACCCCGCGGGTGCGGGCCAAGGTGTACGCCATGATGAACTGGTGGCTGGACCGGGGCGTGGACGGCTTCCGGATGGACGTCATCAACTTCATCTCGAAGGATCCGGCGCTTCCGGACGGCGTGGTGGAACCAGGGGGAATCTGGGGCGACGGATCGCCCTACTTCGTGTCCGGACCGCGTATCCACGAGTTCCTGCAGGAGATGCACCGCGAGGTCTTCGACGGCCGCAGCGGGCAGTACCTGACGGTGGGGGAGACGCCGGGGGCCACAGTTGACCAGGCACTGCTGTTCACCGACCCGCGGCGGCGTGAACTGGACATGGTGTTCCAGTTCGAGCACGTCAGCCTGGACCAGGGCGCCGGTAAATTCGACTACCGGCCGTTGGCCCTGCCGGACTTGAAGACCAGCTGGAACCGCTGGCAGCGCGGACTGGCGGAAACCGGCTGGAACAGCCTTTACCTGAACAACCATGACCAGCCCCGCGTCGTGTCCCGCTTCGGCAATGACACACAGTACCGGTATGAATCAGCCACTATGTGGGCCACGCTGCTGCACCTGCAGCGGGGTACCCCCTACATCTACCAGGGCGAGGAGATCGGGATGACGAACGCCGGCTTTACCTCGATCGGCCAGTACCGGGACGTGGAATCGCTGAACTACTACGCGGAGGCGCTTGAACGGGGGATGGACCGCGAACAGGTGATGGAAGCGCTGCGCCGGATGAGCCGGGACAACGCGCGTACCCCCATGCAGTGGACCGGCGGACTGCATGCCGGGTTCTCCGAAGCAACCCCGTGGATCCCGGTGGCAGCGGGCTACCGCAGCGTCAACGTGGAAGCGGACCGTGCCGCGGAGCAGTCCGTCTTCCGCTACTACCGGGAGCTGGTCCGGCTCCGGCACGAGTCGGACCTGGTGTCACTCGGGGATTTCCACCTGCTGGACCCTGCCCATCCGGCACTGTTTGCCTTTCGACGCACCCGCGGGGACCGGGCGCTGCTGGTCCTTGGCAACGTGTCCGACGAGGAACTGGGAGTGCCGTCCAATCTGGAAACGGGAACGCTGGTGCTGGGCAATTATTCCGACGCCGGAGACCGGCACCTGCTGCGGCCCTGGGAAGCGCGGATCCTGGATATTTCCACCTACCAGGGCGGTTGAGCCGGGCTATTCGGCAGTCAGGCTGCGGGTGTACAGGTCCGCGAGCCCCGGATAACCACCGGACCGGACGGCGGCGCGCTGCCGTTCGGCGCCGGTGCCGGTACCCAGGACACGGGCGAGGCCGGCAGTCACGAAATCGCTGTCTCCGGCATCCTCCAGAGCCGGTGCAACGTACTCCAGCAGTGCGTCCAGATGTTCGGCCGCGGGTACGCTGCCGCCGGGATGTGACAGCAGGTTTCCGCCCATGCCGAAGCGGGCAGCCTGCCACAGGCCGACGTCGAGCAGTTCCGGATCCGGGACGACAGCCGGAACGGCGGCTCCGTCGGACGCGAGCGTCTGAACCAGCGACCGCACCAGGGCCGCCAGCAGCAGGGAGTCCCCGGCCTGGAGCTGGGCATCCGCAATCCGTACCTCCACCGTCGGGAAGTTCTCGGAGAGCCGGGCCGCCCAGCCCACGTGGCCGGCGTCGAGCACCACATCGGTGGCGAGCAGCCCTTCGAGCCTCCTGGCGTAGTCCTGCGCATCGGCGAAGACCGGCGGGCAGCCCTGTACGGACCAGCGCCGGTAATGGACCATCCGCCAACTAGCGAAGCTGCTGTCCTGTCCGCGCCAATAGGGGGAATTTGCGGCCACGGCACCCAGCAGGGCCAGCCAGGGGCGGAGCCCGTTCAACACCCGGACCCCGGTATCGCGGGAGGGAATGCCAACGTGGATATGCGTGCCGTTGACGTATTGTTCGTGTGCCACGGCTCCGGTCAGGACCCCCATCCGGCGGTACCGGTCCGAGGAATTAAGCACCGGTGGACCCTCCGCGATCCGTGGCGCCGCTCCGGTGGCGGCCACCCGTACGCCTGTGGCTGCTGCCGCCCCGGCAAGCCGGGAGCGGAACCCCAAGAGGGCGTCCAGCGCCTCCTCCCGGGTGGTGCAGACCCGGGTGGAGCTCTCCACCTGTGCATCCAGCAGCTCGGCGGAACTGGTGAACGTGCCCTGGTCAGGTGAAATCAGTGCACGCGTCAGTTCCTGGGCTGCGGTGGGGAACCCGGTGGAAGCATCCATCAGGAGGAACTCTTCTTCGATGCCGAAGGTGAAGACCATGTGCGTTTCTCCCTCCACCGATGACGCCGCACCAATGCCGCTGCACCAGTCACGCCGCACCAATGACGCCGGACTTCGACAATTCTATGTAGGCGGGGGAGACGGCGCACCAGGGCTTAGGAGGACAAACCCGCCGGAAGCCCGGCGTCCGCGGCACTCATGCCGCCCGTACTGCCCGCCAGGTCAGCGTGAGGTACGGCAGCTCCAGGACGTCCCCCGCCGCGTGCCCCAGATGCTCGTAAAGGTACCAGGACAGGTTCGAGTGCAGTTTCCGGCGTGCGGCGTCCCCCGCCGACAGGTAGAACGCCCGCGACCGGGCCAGCTCAAACAGGTCTTCGGGCGTCATCGGCTGGGTCCAGGCCACGGTGGAGGATTCTTCCAGCGTGAATTCCGGGCCCAGCTCCGGCCGGAACCCCGGGCGCAGCACGTCTCCGGCATGGATGATGCGTGAATAGCGGTGCACCCACGGGACGCCCACGTCGAGCTGGTTCCAGATGAGCCCGACGACGCCGTGCGGCCGCAGGATGCGGGCGAACTCCCGGCTGGCGGCGGCAGGGTCGCACCAGTGCCAGGCCTGGGCCACGGTCACGGCATCCAGCGAGGATGCGGGAAAACCCGTCTCTTCCGCCGTGCCCACGCTCACGGGAACGTCAGGCAGCAGCCGGGACAGTTGGTCGAGCATGTCCCGGGACGGGTCGACGGCGCGGACGTTCAGCCCGGCGTTATGCAGCTCCCGGGTGTACTTCCCCGTGCCGGCACCGACGTCGGCCACATCCCGGACCGCGGGGACCTCCGGGCTGCCGGGACGGTCGAACAGCCAGCGCACGGCTTCGGCCGGGTATCCCGGGCGGATGCGGTCGTAGTGTTCCCCGCCCGCCTGGTAGCTGTCCGCCAGCTGCCGGCGGCGCAGTGCCTCAAGCCGTGGTCCGGAGGTGCCCACAGTTACAGGAGGTCGTCCAGGTCGGGATTCAGGCGCTGCAGCACTTCGCTGTGCAGCGTCCCGTTGGTCGCCAGGGCGTTTCCACCGAACGGACCGTCTTCGCCCTCGAGTGAGGAGAAGCGGCCTCCGGCCTCGGTCACGATCGGAACGAGGGCGGCCATGTCGTAAAGGTTCAGCTCAGGCTCGCAGGCAATGTCCACGGCCCCCTCGGCGACCATGCAGTAGGACCAGAAATCGCCGTAGGCGCGGGTACGCCAGACGGACTCGGTCAGGTCCAGGAACTCTTCGAGGTTGCCGCGGTCCTTCCACCCGCCAAGGCTGGAATAGGACATTGACGCGTCGGACAGCCGGGACACGTTGGAGACATGCAGCCGGGTGGCCGCGGCCAGGGACCGGCCCATGTAGGCCCCGGTGCCGGTGGCCGCCCACCAGCGCTTTCCCAGCGCCGGGGCACTGACGAGGCCGACCACCGGGACGCCGTCGTCGACCAGGGCGATCAGGGTGGCCCACACGGGGACGCCGCGGATGAAGTTCTTGGTGCCGTCGATCGGATCGATGATCCACCGGCGCGGGCCGGAGCCGCTGGAACCGAATTCCTCGCCCAGTACGGCGTCGCGGGGCCGGGCGCGGGAAAGCTGCCCGCGGATGGCGTCTTCGGCGGCCTTGTCGGCATCGGTTACGGGCGTAAAGTCCGGCTTGGTTTCGATCTTCAAATCCAGGGCCCGGAAGCGCGACATGGTCTGGTCATCCACGGAATCGGCCATCACGTGGGCCAAGCGCAGGTCATCGTTGTAGTTCTGAACAAACGGCATACTGTTCAACTTATCCTTATTCGGCGGGCACAGCCCGTCATTGGGCCCGCTAGCGGGCGGTGTCCTGGAAATCCACGCGGCGGGGAACGCCCGCGCTGAGGAAGGGGCTATTGTTCGCCGAGCTCCTTGGCTGAGGACTTGTTCTCCGTGCGGGTTCCGGTGCCCAGCAGCCGCCGCAGCGACGCCAGCCGCGCGGGGCCTGCAGGGCCGGCATGT
The DNA here is from genome assembly GCF_020907405.1 of Arthrobacter sp. zg-Y769. GTDB lineage: Bacteria > Actinomycetota > Actinomycetes > Actinomycetales > Micrococcaceae > Arthrobacter_B. Next base: position 69,662 of record NZ_JAJJOE010000003.1, on the reverse strand, counting down.
CCGCCTTCCACCCACGGATCCAGGCCGCAGCCAACAGCCACGGAATCGTGCCGGCAGCCGCGCTCACAGTCGGCGGTGCCCGGCTCCAGGTCCGGGAAGGCCTGCAGGATCCTGTCCGGGTCCACATGGGCCAGGCCGAAGGAGCGGATGCCCGGGGTGTCGATGATCCAGCTGCCGGCCGGTGAATCGCTCAAGCGCAGCGCCAGGGCCGAGGAGGACGTATGCCTGCCGCGCCCGGTCACGGCATTGACTCCGCCGGTGGCGCGCGCCGAGCCCGTGAGGGCATTGACCAGGGTGGACTTGCCGACGCCCGAGGGCCCCACCAGTACGCTGACGTTGCCCTTCAGCACCTCGTGCAGGGCTTCGACGGCGGTGCCCTGCAGCCGCGCGGAAAGGCCGTCGTCGGAGCGGGCATCGATACCGGAGGCATCAGCTGCCGCAGTGCGGCTGATGATGACGTCCATGTCCAGGTGTTCGTAGTTCGCCAGCAGCTCGGCGGGGTCCTTGATGTCTGCCTTGGTGATGCACAGGACGGGGGAGATCCCGGCGTCGTATGCGGCGACGAGGGCGCGGTCGATGAAACCGGTCCTGGGTTCCGGGTTGGCGGCGGCCACCACGATGACCAGCTGGTCGGCGTTGGCCACGACCACGCGTTCCACCGGATCGGTGTCGTCGGCGCTGCGCCGCAGCAGGGTCCGGCGTTCCTCGACGCGGACCAGTCGGGCCAGGGTGTCGGGGGCGCCGCTTACATCGCCGACCAGGGCCACCAGGTCCCCGGCCACCACCGGGGTGCGCCGCAGCTCCCGGGCACGGGCGGCAATGACGGTGCGTTCGTTGGCGGTGTCTTCATCCACTACGGCCGTATAGCGGCCGCGGTCCACGGTGATGATCCGCCCGATGACGGCGTCGTCGTGGGCCGGGCGGTCCTTGGTGCGGGGGCGGGAGCCTTTTTTGTTCGGGCGGACCCGGACATCGGATTCGTCCCAGCCGCTGGTGCTGCGTGTCATGCTTCCGCCGTTCGGGTCAGCTGCTGCCAGAGTTCGGGGAACTGCGGCAGGGTCTTGGCTGTTGTGGAGATATCGCGCACGACGACGCCGGGTACGGCCAGGCCGATCAGGGCACCGGCAGTCGCCATCCGGTGGTCGGCATAGGTTTCCCAGGTGCCGCCGTGCAGCGCCGCCGGCCGGATGACCAGGCCGTCTGCAGTTTCTTCCGCGTCTCCGCCGAGCCGGTTAATTTCCGTGGCCAGTGCGGCCAGCCGGTCCGTCTCGTGGCCGCGCAGGTGGGCAATCCCGGTCAGGCGGGACGGTGAATTCCCCAGGGCGCAAATGGCGGCAACCGTGGGAGCAAGTTCGCTGGTATCCGCCAGATCGGCGCCGGTTATGCGGCCGGTTCCGGTGACGGTGAGGGTGCCGTCCGCCAGTTCCACGGCCGCGCCGAGGGCCGGGAGGATGCTCCGCCACTTGTCTCCCACCTGGGTGGTGGCGGCGGGCCAGCCGGTCACTCGTACGGTCCCGCCTGTTACGAGCGCCGCGGCGAGGAAGGGGCCGGCATTGGACAGGTCCGGTTCAACCGCGGTGTCAAAGGCGGCAATGGGGCCCGGGGCCACCCGCCATTCATTGGGGACGGAGTCGTCAACATCCACTCCGACGCCGCGCAGTACAGCGACCGTCATGGCGACGTGGTCGGGGCTGGGCAGCGTGCTGCCGCGGTGGACCAGGTGCAGGCCCGCGTCGAAGCGCGGAGCGGCAAGCAGCAGGGCCGAGACGAACTGCGAGGAGGCAGCGGCGTCGATCTCCAGGCGCCCGCCGGCGACGCGGCCGGAGCCGGTGACGGTGAAGGGCAGGGAACCGGCGCCGTCGTCGTCCACCTGCACGCCGAGGGAGCGTAGAGCCTCAATCATGGCGGACATGGGCCGGCTGCGGGCGTGCGGATCGCCGTCGAATCCGGTGGTGCCGCCGGCGAGGGCAGCCAGCGGCGGCACGAAACGCATCACCGTCCCGGCCAGGCCGCAGTCAACTCTCCGCACACCGGGGGCGGCGGCCGGGATCGGGTCGATCAGCAGGTCCGGCCCGAAGGGGCCGTCGCCGGGGACCTCCGTAATGGTTGCTCCGAGGGAGCGCAGGGCGGAGACCATAAGCTCCGAATCCCGCGAATGCAGGGGTGCCCGCAGCCGTGACCTGCCGTCCGCCAGGGCGGCAAGGACCAGGTATCGGTTGGTCAGTGACTTCGATCCCGGCACGGTGACTGTTGCGTCCACGGGCGAGGTGACGAAGGGTGCCGGCCAAGTCGCCGGCACCCCGGCATTCGGAGCACTCATTGCTGCTAGGAACCGACGATGTCCGAAGCGGCGTTGGACACTGCCTTGAGCTGCTTGCGCGTGCCCTTGGAGACCGACTTCGACACCGCACGGGTCTTGCGGCCCGTGTCCGAAGCCAGGTGGCCGGCACGCCAGGCCAGGCCCGGGCGGCCGTTGGTGTCGACTGCGGCGAGCAGGACGCCGCCGATGAGGGAGAGGTTCTTGAGCAGCTGGTTGCGCCGTTCCTTGCGCTCGGCAGCGGTCGACGCCTCGGCGTTGCGGTATTCGACCACGGAGTTCAGGGCGGCGGTGCCGGCCAGCAGCAGGGATGCCAGGCGGGCGAACTTGCCCATGCCGAGCATCGAGGCGGCGCCAACCTGCGTGTAGCCGACAACCTTGGCTACGAGGGCGGGGTTGGAAGTGAATGCTGCGGCGGAAGGAACGGTGCTGCCGATCTTCTTCAGCGTGGGGGTGAGCTGTTCAGCGGTCTGGTCAGCATTCCGAAGGCGCTCGACGCCTACGGCGACGAAACCGGTGGCGAGCAGCGGGCGGGCAATCAAACGGACTATCGACATAAGTGCCTCCTGGGAAATCCATCAGTTACGCGTACAAAACGACATGTGGTGCTGCTTCCACCTTAGTCTGGCATTCTGCGGCGCCCGCACACCGTCCGCACCGCGTCAGGGAATAGAGCGCAGGGCGGCGTCGTTGCAAGGGGTATCAGGATGTGCTTTGTCGACAGTCAGGAGAAATGCATCGTGCCAGCCGCCACGCTGATTACAGCGCGGAATGTCCGCGGGCCGAAGCTACAAGTGCGGGTTCCCGCCCGCACCGTAGACTGGGAGGTGATGAGAACTGATGCGCCGGAAGGCAGCCCCCACGTGGAAGACTTCGAGCTCGATGTTGCCACCGAAACGGATGAGGCACGCAAGCTTCGCTTTGAGCAGGACGCCATGCAGTATGTGGACCAGCTCTACTCAGCGGCCATGCGCATGGCGCGCAATCCCTCCGACGCCGAGGACCTGGTGCAGGAGGCCTACACCAAGGCATTCTCCGCTTTTCACCAGTACCGGCCGGGGACCAACCTCAAGGCCTGGCTGTACCGGATCCTGACCAACACGTATATCAACCTCTATCGGAAGCGGCAGCGGGAGCCCCTGCAGGCCAACTCCGACGGTGTTGAGGACTGGCAGCTGGCCCGCGCGGCGGAACACAGCTCAACCGGGCTCCGGTCCGCGGAGGCGGTTGCGCTGGACCACCTGCCGGATTCCGATGTCAAGGACGCGCTGCAGTCCATTCCGGAGGAGTTCCGGCTCGCCGTGTACTTCTCCGATGTGGAGGGGTTCGCGTACAAGGAAATTTCAGAAATCATGAATACGCCGATCGGCACCGTGATGTCGCGGTTGCACCGCGGGCGCAAGATGCTGCGCGAGCTCCTGGCGGAGTACGCACATGAACGCGGTATCAAGGGCAAAATGTCCGCAGCCGAAGCCGCCGGCGCATCAACCAAGAAACAGGGGAATGAGCTATGAGCGATTGCCAGAGCCTGGGCGATTGCGACGACGCCCGCATCGAACGGCTGTACGAGTACCTGGACGGCGCCCTTTCCCATGAGGACCTCGTGGAAATCAAGGAGCACCTCGACGGCTGTCCCGAGTGCGCACAGGAACATGACCTGGAGTGCGTTATCCGGTCGGTCGTAAAACGCTCCTGCACCGAGGCGGCGCCTGAGACGCTGAAGGCCAGCATCCTCACGCGCATCAGCCAGATCCAGACGGCGGACCACTAGCATTCGGTGTGCGGCGTAACGGCCGCAGACGCAAAAAGAACCCCCGGCACCAATTGGTTCCGGGGGTTCTTTTTGCCTGACCAACTGGTCACGCGGCTACCAAAGCTCTGCTTAGGTGTTGGGACGCTTACCGTGGTTAGCGCCGCCGCGCTTACGGTCACGACGCTTGCGTGCACGCTTGCTCATAGCTGCCTCCTTTGATTCGAAAAGTTCTGCCCTCCAGTGTCCCACATGCCTCACGTGCACGCCTAACGCGTGCCCGGCGGCCGGACCTTCGGTCCCCTAGGATGGGAACACCCAACCGAAGGAGTCCCGGATGCGCGCCGTGTATGCACAGACCCAGTCCGCCGAAGATCCGATCAGCGGCCTGCGGGTCGGGAATTTCGAACTGCCGCAGCCGCCGGAGGGATTCCGGCGGGTCCGCGTCCGGGCGTCCGCGCTGAACCATCACGATCTATGGTCCCTGCAGGGTGTGGGCCTGCCGGCCGACCGGCTGCCGATGGTCCTGGGCTGCGACGCGGCGGGGATCGACGACGACGGCAACGAGGTCATCGTCCACGCGGTCCTGTCCACCCCGGGCTGGGAGGGCGACGAGACCCTTGACCCGAAGCGAGGCCTGCTCTCGGAGAGGTATCCGGGCGCGATGGCGGATGAGGTCTGGGTACCGGCCCGGAACCTGGTGCCCAAGCCGGCCGAGCTGAGCTTTGAGGAGGCTGCCTGCCTGCCGACGGCGTGGCTCACCGCGTACCGCATGCTGTTTACCGTCAATCCGGCTGCCCCGGGCTCCACCATCCTCGTCCAGGGCGCCGGCGGGGGAGTGGCGACCGCGTTGATCAGCCTCGCCTCGGCGGCCGGTTTCAGGGTCTGGGCCGCCAGCCGGAGCGAGGCCAAGCGGCAGCATGCCCTGCGCCTCGGAGCCGAGCAGGTGTTCGACGCCGGTGCCCGGCTCCCGGAGCGGGTGGACACGGTGTTCGATTCGGTTGGAGAGGCAACCTGGGCCCATTCGCTGAAGTCGCTTAAGCCGGGCGGCGCACTGGTGACCTGCGGAGCTACCAGCGGACCGAACCCTCCCGCGGACCTGAACCGGATCTTCTTCCTCCAGCTGAAAGTCCTGGGCTCCACCATGGGCACCCGGGCGGAGCTGCAGCGGCTGCTCGCATTCCTGGTCTCCACCGGTGTCCGCCCGGAAATCGATTCGGTACTCCCGCTGGAAGATGCCGAAAAGGGCTTCCGCAAAATGCACGACGGCGACGTCGTGGGGAAGATTGTCTTCCGCCACTGACGCCGCCGCCGCGGTTCTGTCCTGCCGTTTATTCGGTGCTGTCTACTCGCTGCCGGCCGCGAGCAGTGCGTTGCGCTGCTCGCGGCGGTAGGCCTGCTCGGCCGGGTCCGGGACCGGCGCCGCTGCCAGGAGGCGGCGGGTGTACGGATCCTGCGGGTACCTCAGGACCTGCTCCGTGGATCCCTGCTCAACCATGCGGCCCTTGTTCAGCACCGCAATGTGGCTGGCGAGGATTTCCACCACGGCCAGGTCGTGGCTGACGAACAGGCAGGCGAAGCCGTACTCCTGCTGCAGGTCCTGCAGCAGTGCCAGGACGCGCGCCTGGACAGACACGTCCAGGGCCGAGGTCGGCTCATCCGCCACAAGCAGGGACGGCCGCAGCGAGAGCGCCCGGGCAATGCCCACACGCTGGCGCTGGCCGCCGGAGAGCTCGTGCGGATACCGGTTGCGGAAGCTCTTGGGCAGCTGGACGTCGTCCAGCAGGCCGGCCACCCGGTTATCCAGTTCGGCCTTGGACAGCTTCTCGTGCAGGAACAGCGGTTCGCCGATGCTTTCACCGATGGACATACGCGGATTCAGCGACGCCGCCGGGTCCTGGAAAACAATGGCGAACTTCCGCCGCAGCGGGCGCATCTTCTTCGGTGACAGGCCGGCAATGTCGGTCCCGTTGATCCGGACGCTGCCCTCGGCCACCGGCAGCAGGCCGGTGACCGCCCGCCCGATGGTGGACTTGCCGGAGCCGGATTCACCTACCAGCCCCATGACCTCGCCGGGCATGATGGTGAACGATACATCGGAGACGGCACGGAATGCCGGCTGGCGGAACCGTCCCGGATACTCGATGGCCACGTTCTCCAGCTGCAGGGCGGGCGTCTGCGACGACGTCGGCTCGGCTACTTCCTCCGAGGCCTCCATGATCGCCCGGGGCGCCTCGGTGATCTGCAGTGAGCCGTCGTCCTCCACCTCGACCGCGGCAAGCACTCCGCCCACCTTTGAACCCAGGTGGGGTACGGCGTCGAGCAGTGCCCGCGTGTAGTCCTGCTGCGGGGCACCGAAGAGATCCACCACGGCGGCGGCTTCGACAATCCGGCCGTTCTGCATAACCACCACGTTGTCGGCCAGGTCCGCCACCACGCCCATGTCATGGGTGATGAGCAGGATGGCACTGTTCAGGCGCTTGTTGAGCTTGCGCAGCAGCTCGAGCACTTCCGCCTGCACGGTGACGTCCAGGGCGGTGGTGGGTTCGTCGGCGATGAGCAGGATCGGATCATTGGCGATGGCAATGGCGATCATGGCCCGCTGGCGCTGCCCGCCGGAGAACTGGTGCGGGTAGCTGCCGTAGCGGGTCTCCGGGTCCGGAATCTCCACCATGCGCAGCAGCTCGATGGCCCTTGCCTTGGCCTCGGCAGGTGAGGCATCGGAGTGCTGTTCGATGATTTCCTTCACCTGTTCACCCACCGTGAGCACAGGGTTCAGGGCCGTCATGGGTTCCTGGAAGATCATGGCGATGTCATTGCCGCGGATCTTCCGCAGCGCCGACTGCGGGGCGCCGATGAGTTCCTTGCCGTGCAGCTTCGCACTGCCGGTGGACCGCCCGTTGCCGGGCAGCAGGCCGAGCAGCGCCATGGAGGACATGCTCTTGCCGGAGCCGGACTCGCCGACGATTGCCAGGATCTCCCCGGGATAAACCTTGTAGTTCACGTCTTCGGCGGCCATGACCCATTCGTTGTCGACGTTGAAATCGACGCCGAGCCCGGAGACCTCAAGGATGGGGGAACCGGTTTCCGTTGCCGGGGTGTCGCTGTATACCGGTGTGGAGGTCATTGCTTGTTCCTTGTCTGTCGGGGATCAAACGCATCCCGGAGCCCGTCGCCGATGAAGTTGACGGCGAGGGCAATGGCCACGATAAACACGCCGGGCCAGAGGAAGACCCAGGGGCGCACGGTCATGGCTGACCGGTTTTCATTGATCAGCTTGCCCAGCGAGGTGTCCGGCTCCTGCACGCCCAGGCCCAGGAAGCCGAGCGCGGTTTCGAGCAGGATGGCGCCGGAGATGGCGAGCGTGGCCGAGACGATGATGACGCCCACGGTGTTGGGCAGGATGTGCTTGAAGATGATCCGCGAGGAGCTGGCGCCCACGGACTTCGCCGCCTCCACGAACTCCTTTTCCCGGAGGGAAAGGAACTCGCCACGGACAATCCGGGCGAGGTTGGTCCAGGTGAGCATGCCCAGGAAGGCCGCGAAGACCACGATTCCGAAGTCTGCCACGATGGTGGCCAGCACGGCTGCGACCACCAGCAGGGGGATGGTGATGATGACATCGGTGAAGCGCATCAGGACGGCTTCGACCCGGCCGCGGTAATACCCGGCCAGGGCGCCGACCACGGTGCCGATGACGGTGCCTACAATGCCGACGATGAAGGCGATGATCAGGGAGATCTGTGCCCCGCGCATCGTCATGGCGAAGTAGTCCCGGCCCAGGGCATCCTGGCCGAACGGGTGGTCGCCCAGTCCGGTCCAGGACAGGGTGGGCTTACCGCCGTCGGCGGTATCCTGCACCTCGTAGAAGGTGTGCTGCCACCACCCCGGAATGTGCACCGGACCGATGTTGAAGCCGATCGAGGAGAACGCCAGCACCACGATGAACAGCAGGCTGAACAATCCGCCCATCGCGCCTTTATGCCGGAAGAAGCGTTCGCGGACCAGCTGGGACTGGCTCTTGGCCTCGGTGATTTTCGGTTCAGCCACGATGCCCCTGGATGCGGGGGCGTCCGCGGTGACGGTGCGCTGGCTCTCCAGCGTCATGGCCGTCAGCTCAGGGCTGCTTTCCTTGGGCCCGTCCGCGGAAATCTTGTTATCAGTCATTGCTCTACCAATCAGTTCAGGCTGATGCGCGGGTCGAGGAACGCATACGCGATGTCAGCCAGCATGTTGAAGGTCACCGCGGCCACGCCCGTGACAAGGAAGAACGCCATGATGACGTTGGGGTCCACGGAGTCCAGGCCGTCGGTGAACATTTTGCCCATGCCGTTCCAGCCGAACACCGATTCCGTGACCACCGCTCCGCCGAGCACTCCGGCGAAATCGAAGGCCATCAGCGTGGTGATCGGGATCATGGCGTTGCGGAACGCGTGCTTGACCACGACGGTCCGCTCGCTCAGGCCCTTGGCCCGTGCGGTGCGGATGTAATCCTGGGTCATGACATCCAGCTGGCTGGCCCGGGTGTAACGGGTGTACGTGGCAAACGAAATCAGCATGATGGCGATGGTGGGGAGCACCAGGTACAGCGCGTAGTCGAGGTTGACTTCCCAGAAGGTTCCCTCCAGGTTGGGGGTGGACGAACCGGTGGTGGGAATCGGCCGGCCCCCGGTCTTGCGGGAAAGCGACGGGTAGGCGTTCAGGAGCGAGTCCAGGAACACGATGAAACCGATCAGCAGGCCGACGACGGCGGTTAGCTGGCGGGTCTGCTTGGCATACGGCCCGCCTACGAAGTGCCCGATGGCAGCCGATACCGCAACCGTCACCAGCGCCAGGCCTGCGATGGTCAGCCAGTCGGGGTCTGCCATGATGCCCTTGGTGACCAGGTAGCCGACGAAACCGGCGGCAGCGGTGGCGAGGGCCGCGTAGACAATCCGCCGGCGCCGGAACCCGGCAAACAGGGCGGTGGCTCCGAGCGCGATGGCGAAGGCGCTGACCAGGATGCCGACGGGACCGAAGCCCGGGGTCTTGAACCAGTTGTTCAGCAGCAGGAGCAGCATCGTTGCCGAGGTCGCCACGGCTGCCACTGCGAAGACCTGGAGCCGGCGGCGGCGGTCGCCGCCGATAATAACCATCCAGATCAACCCGGCCACCAATCCCAGCAGGACTATGCCCAGATAGGACATGGTTGGATTCCCCAGCCAGGTGTTGAGGCTGATGGCGAGGTACTGCTTGAGGAGTGTGGAGAGCCAGAACAGCGGCATGGAAAAGAGGAGGAAGGCAACGAAAGTGATCGAGTAGTCGAAGACGCTGTACTGCCGCAGCGCGGTAACCACGCCGACGAGCACGCCCAGGATGATCGCGAGCACCGTTGCTACGACCACGAGGCGGAAGGTTGAACCGACGGCGGATTCCAACTGGATGATCACGGGGCTGCCCGCGCGGTCCAGGCCCAGGGTGCACTGTGCGCCGCCGGGGATGATGCAGCGGCCGATTTCCTGCAGCCAGAGCAGGTAACGGACGTAGATCGGCTCGTCCAGGTGCAGGGCCTCGGTACGGGCGGCTATGCGGGATTCCTTGTCTTCGGTCCGCAGTTCCGCGAGGTCATGGAAGGGATCGCCGGAATTGACGGCCAGGACAAACATGAGTGCCGTGGCGGCCAGGAGGATAAAGAACGAAGAGACCGCTCTTTTGAGGATGAAGTAGAACACCGTGGGGCTCCTTGGGGTGGGACTAAAGAACGCCGCGGACATAAGCAGGGGGATGGGCAGACTTTGTGTCTGCCCATCCCCGCTTAGGCTGCGGCTAGCGTGGTGCTGCGGCTAGAGCTGCTTTGTCCACTTGTAGGCATTCCAGGTGATGCCGTTCTGGCTCGGGTTCAATTCCACGTTCTCCAGCTTGGAGGAGTGTGCAACCACACCGGAGTTGGCGTAGAGAACCACGTTGTAGACCTCGGCGGCAAGGATTTCCTCTGCCTTGGTCTTCAGTTCCTTGACCTCTTCTTCGTCAGTGGAGCTCGCAATCTTCTCCCAGATTTCGTCGAGTTCCGCGTTGGCGAACTTGCCGTAGTTCTGCTCGCCGTCCGAGACGTAGATGGACTGTGCGCTGGCGGCCAGGCCGGAACCGGCCCAGGCGAACAGGATGGCGTCCCAGGCTCCGGGCTCAGCGAGCTTGGCGCTCCACTTGGGGTCCGGGGTGGGAACAATGTTGAAGCCGGCCTGGTCGCAGGAGGTCTTGATCAGGGTGACGATGTCGGCGCGCAGCTGGCTCGTGGACGCGAACATCAGGCGGACCGATACGGGTTCGGTCTTGCCGGCATCGGCGAGCAGCTTCTTGGCGCCCTCGATGTCCACTTCGTCGTAGTCGCTGGCGGACGGTGCGCCCTTGAGGACCTCTTCGTAGTCTTCCTGGCCGGGCTGGTATTCGCGCAGGTTGTCCACGGTGGCGTTCTCGTCGATGGGCTTGGCGAACTTCTCGACAATGTCCTCGCGGGGTACGCACTTGGCGAAGGCCTGGCGTACTTCCAGTTCCTTGAACACGCCGCTCTCGGACTGGTCCAGGTCAATGTGGCTGAAGGTCAGTTCCGGGCCGGTGAGCATTTCGACGGATTCGCCGATGTTCTGGATGGCTGTCTTGGTGTCAACCGTGGGGCCGGAGGGCTCGATGATATCGACCTCGCCGTTCTCCAGGGCCTGGACAGCTTCGGTGTCTTCGATGGCCTTGAAGACGATGGTTTCCGTCTTTCCCTTACGCTCTTCGCCCCAGTAGTTCTCGTTGCGCTTGAGGGTCAGGGAGCCGTCGGTGGCGTTGTCGAGCACGTACGGGCCCGAGGACGGGATCAATGCCGCATCCGGGAGGGTGGTGAGGCCGGCCTCGTAGTTCCACCCGGTGTTCCAGAATTCGGCCATCGGCGTCAGCGCCGCAATGTCCTTGGCCTGGATGGCCTTGATCAGTTCTTCACCGTTGTTTTCGGTGCTCATGCCGCCCTGTTCGGCAGCAACGTGGGCAGGCATGATCGGGCCGATCATCATGGCTTCCCAGTCCGCGTACGGAGTCTCGAAGACAATGTCGAACTCCTTGTCGCCGGCTTCGCCCTCAATCATCTTGGTCTGCGAGAAACCGTTGGTGGAGGACGGCTGGAAGATGTTCTCGTCCTCGGAGGGTCCTACCTGGCCGGAGAAGGCCGCCCAGTTGAGCAGCACGTCATCGAAGTCAATGGGGGTGCCGTCGGACCACTTGGCGTCCTCATTGATCTCGTAGTGCACTGTCAGCGGATCATCGCTGGTCTTTTCGAAGGTTCCGAACTCTTCATCGTGGATGACACCGTTGGGGCTGTACTCAACAAAGTTGCTGTGCACCAGGTTGTCCACGTAGCTGTTGAACGAGCTGTTGGTGTTGGCGGTGCTCGAGTTGTAGGCGTCGGGTGCCTGGCTGATGGCGATGTTGATGGTGGAAGCGATGTTCTCGGTAGTTGCCTCCGAGGTCTCTTCGCTTTCGTTTCCGCCCCCGGCGGAGCCGCAGGCGCCCAGGAACAGGGCCCCCACGGAGAGTGCGGCAAGAGCTGCCGTGCGCTTAGTACGCATCTGTAGTCCTAACTGGTGATGAGGAGTCAGGAACCACCAATGATGGCCCCCCAAAGCGGCCGTGACGGCCGCCGCATGTGGAGAAACACTAACCAGAAATTGTTTCCACTGTGAGACAAGTTACACGTCGTTAACCGATCGTTATGACCGCCACGTTGTTTTTCCGCGGAAATCCGTGCAGGCACACGCAAAAACCCTCCCGGCAATGCCGGGAGGGTTTTTGCAAACGTCCGTTTATTACGGAGGTTTCAGTTCATATCGGGCAGGTCGAGCCACTGGTACCAGCCGCGGTGCAGCACCAGCCAGGCCATCAGGCCGTAGCCGGCCTGGCCCGGCGTTCCGCCGTTGGCGGCCAGGTCCGTGCGCCACTGTTCGTGGTTCAGCAGCGGATTGAGGGTATCCACGTACACGTGCTTGCGCCGTGTGGTCACGTCCCCGAAGGCAGCGGAGAGATCCGCGAGCTTCCGGTTCCGTTCCGGGTCGAGCCCGGGAGGGGGACCCACCACAAAGACCTTGATGCTCATCTGCGCGGCGCCGTCGAGGATATTCGCCAGGTTCAGGCGGCTTCGCGCCGTCGTCAGTTCCAGGTCAAGGTCCCGGTCCGACAGTCCGATCACCAGACGGTTCTCGCATCCGTCTTCGAACCGGCGTCCGGCTTCCGGAAGCCACCGGTTGGCCAGCGCCTCGGTGCCCTCGTTGGGTGCGGCCAGGCTGTACGCCTGGAGGTTGACGTTCTCGGGCGATGTCCGGGCCAGGACGCGTCCCAGCCAGCCGAGTGCGCGCGGATCCCCGTGTCCGGCGAGCAGCTCATCACCTACAGCAGCAAGCCGAATTCTGCGTTGTTCCACTAGTCACCTTCTCGAATCAAAAAAACAGGGTGGGACGCCGAAGCGCCCCACCCCAAACCTAGCCTACTGACGTTCGAAGGCCTTCTTCACAAGGATGTCCTGCTCCACTGCGTGGCGCTTGGCAGAGCCCGTAGCGGTGGAGGCCGACGCCGGGCGTGAGACCAGGCGCAGGCGGCTGTCCAGGTACTGGGGCAGGTTAAGGCCGATGAAGGGCCACGGTCCCTGGTTCGCCGGCTCGTCCTGGGCCCAGACAAGGTCCGCATTGGGGTACTTGCCCACGGCGGCACGGATCTCCTCGACGGGAAGCGGGTAGAGCTGCTCCACGCGGACGATGGCCGTCTTGTCGTCGCCGGTCTTCTGGCGGTTGGCCAGCAGATCGTAGTACAGGCGGCCCGACACCAGCAGTACACGCTCGACGGCGTTCGCATCCAGTTCGGCGTGTTCGCCGATGACCGGCTGGAATTCGCCGTGCGTGAACTCCTCCACCGAGGTTGCCGCTGCCTTCAGGCGCAGCAGCTGCTTCGGAGTGAAGACCACCAGCGGCTTGCGCGGACGGCTGTACGCCTGGCGCCGCAGCAGGTGGAAGTGCGAGGCACCCGTGGTCGGGTTGGCAACAATCATGTTGTCCTCGGCACACATCTGCAGGAAGCGCTCGATCCGTGCCGAGGAGTGGTCCGGCCCCTGGCCCTCGTAGCCGTGCGGAAGCATCAGCACCAGCGAGGAACGCTGGCCCCACTTCTGCTCGGCCGAAGAGATGAACTCGTCAATGATGGTCTGGGCACCGTTGACGAAGTCGCCGAACTGGGCTTCCCAAAGCACGAGGGCGTCCGGGCGTTCCACCGAGTAGCCGTATTCGAAGCCCATGGCCGCGAATTCGGAGAGCAGGGAATCATAGATCCACAGCTTTGCCTGGTTCGGGTCAAGTTCCGCCAGCGGCATCCACTCTTCGCCCGTCGCACGGTCGTGGAAGACCGCATGGCGCTGGGTGAACGTTCCACGGCGGGAATCCTGACCGGCGAGGCGTACGGGGACGCCTTCCATCACCAGCGAACCGAAGGCGGCGATTTCGGCAAAGCCCCAGTCGATGTTGCCTTCACGGGACATCTGGTCCCGCTTTTCCAGCAGGGACTTCAGCTTCGGATGGACCGTGAAGCCCTCGGGAACGGCCACATGGGCCTTGCCGATGTGCGCCAGGACCTCGGCGGAAACCGCAGTGCTTGCCGGCTTGATGATCGTGGTGCCTTCCTGCTGGGCAGCAGGACGTTCCAGATCGGAAACCGCTTCGGAATCCTTGGTGATCACCGGGATGGGCGAGGTCTGGGCGGCGTGCGTCTCGGCGAAGACCCGCTCGAGGCGGCCCTGGTAGTCGCGCAGCGCCTGCTCCGCCTCATCCTGGCTGATGTCGCCGCGTCCGATCAGGGACTCGGTGTACAGCTTGCGGACGGAGCGCTTGGCTTCGATCAGGCTGTACATCATCGGCTGGGTCATCGAAGGGTCATCGCCTTCGTTGTGGCCGCGGCGGCGGTAGCAGACCATGTCGATGACAACGTCCTTGTGGAAGCGCTGACGGTACTCGTAGGCCAGCTGGCCAACGCGTACAACTGCTTCGGGATCGTCTCCGTTGACATGGAAGATAGGTGCCTGGACCATCTTCGCGACGTCGGTGGAATAAACCGAGGAACGCGAGGACGTGGGCGATGTCGTGAAGCCCACCTGGTTGTTGACCACTATGTGGATGGTGCCGCCGGTGCGGTAGCCGCGCAGCTGGGAGAGGTTGAGCGTTTCCGCAACCACGCCCTGGCCGGCAAACGCGGCATCGCCGTGCACGAGGATCGGCAGCACCGGGAACTCATCACCCTTGTCCAGGCGGTCCTGCTTGGCGCGGACAATGCCTTCCAGCACGGAGTCGCCGGCTTCGAGGTGGGACGGGTTCGCCGCAAGGTAGACCTTGGTCTGCTTCCCGTTGTCCGACGTGAAGGTCCCTTCGGTGCCGAGGTGGTACTTCACGTCGCCGGAGCCCTGCACGCTGCGCGGGTCCTGGGTGCCTTCGAATTCGCGGAAGACCTGGGCATAGGTCTTGCCGGCAATGTTCGTCAGGACGTTGAGGCGGCCGCGGTGGGCCATGCCGATGCCGACTTCCTCGAGGCCGTCTTCGGCGGCTCCGGAAATCACGGCGTCCAGCAGCGGAATCAGGGATTCCCCGCCCTCGAGGGAGAAGCGCTTCTGCCCGACGAACTTCGTCTGGAGGAACGTCTCGAAGGCCTCGGCAGCGTTGAGCTTGCTGAGGATGCGCAGCTGTTCCTCGCGGGTGGGCTTGGTGTACTTCGTTTCCAGGCGGTCCTGGAACCAATGGCGCTCTTCCGGATCCTGGATGTGCATGTACTCAATACCCGCGGTGCGGCAGTACGCGTCCCGCAGCACCCCGAGGATTTTGCGGAGCTTGAGCATCGGCTTGCCGCCGAAGCCGCCCGTGGGCCACTCCCGGTCCAGGTCCCACAGCGTCAGGCCGTGGTTGAGGATGTCCAGGTCGGCATGCCGGCGCTGCACGTATTCCAGCGGATTCGTGTCCGCCATCAGGTGGCCGCGGACCCGGTACGCGTGGATCAGCTGCTGGATGCGGGCAACCTTGTTGATCTGCTCATCCGGGTTGACCTGGATGTCCGGGCTCCAGCGGACAGGCTCGTACGGGATGCGCAGGGATTCGAAGATCTCGTCGTAGAAGTTCTGCTCACCCAGCAGCAGCTGGTGGATGATGCGCAGGAACTCGCCGCTGCCGGCACCCTGGATGACACGGTGGTCATAAGTGGAGGTCAGGGTGATGATCTTGCTGATGGCGTTTTGGGCCAGGATCTTCTCGTTGGCACCCTGGAATTCGGCCGGGTACTCGAGGGCACCGGCGCCGATGATGGCGGCCTGGCCCTTGGAGAGGCGGGGCACCGAGTGTACGGTGCCGATGCCGCCGGGGTTCGTCAGGGAGATGGTGGTGCCGCGGTAGTCGTCCGCGCCGAGCTTGCCGTTGCGGGCACGCTTGACCAGGTCTTCGTAGGCGTGCCAGAACTCCGAGAAGTTCAGCGTTTCGGCCTTCTTGATGTTCGGCACCACCAGCAGGCGGGTGCCGTCCGGCTTGGGCATATCAATTGCCAGGCCAAAGTTCACGTGTGCGGGCTGGACGGCAACGGGCTTGCCGTCCACTTCGTCGTAATGCACGTTCATCGACGGGAACTGGGCAGCGGCGCGGATGATGGCGTAGCCCAGCAGATGGGTGAAGGAAATCTTGCCGCCGCGGGCACGCTCCAAGTGGCTGTTGATGACAATCCGGTTGTCGATCAGCAGCTTGGCCGGGATTGCGCGCACGGTGGTTGCCGTGGGGACGCTCAGGCTGAGGTCCATGTTCGTGGCAATGGCCTTGGCCGGACCGCGCAGGACGGTGACCTTGTCCTCTTCCGCAGCCGCATCGCTGGGCTGGGTCCTGGGCAGCTGTGCGGGAATGGGGGCCGCCTTGGGCTCGGCCTTGGCTTCGCTTTTCGGAGCCTCGGCCTTCGCCGGTTCCTTGGCTACCGGAGGCTTGCCCGACTGCTGCGTTGCAGCGGGCGATTCGCCTGATGCCTTGGGTGCATTCGGCGCGGTGGTTTCGGCTTTCACCACCGGCAGCTCGCGCGTGGCGGGCTGGGCGTCATCGGAGGAGCCTGCGGCTTTTCCGTTGGAGCCGTTGCCGGACTGGGAGTCTTCAGCCTTGAAGGATTCGAAGATGCTCCACCACTTTTTGTCAACGGAGTCCTTATTCGACAAATACTGCTCGTACAGTTCATCGACAAGCCACTCGTTGCCGCCGAATTCCTCCGGCAGGCGGTGGTTGGATTGGTCTGGCACTAGATATACGCCTCTTCCATGAGTTGCCGTTTGCCCTGATGGCACCATGTTCTGACGCTTCCGCTTCAAGTACTGGTGCGGCCCGGTGCGCAGTGACCGAGACTTCATGCCAGTCTAGTGACATAGTCGAAGATGTGGCCAATCCCGCATCACTTGATGAAGTTTCGACGGCGGAAGGGCGGCGGTAGGGCGGCGGCAGTGCGGGCGGCAGTGCGGGGGCGCAGGGTGGCCCGGTCGGCCCGGCGCCGGGCCTGTGGCGGGCCGGGACCAAACCTGTAAACTGGAGTTTCTATGGACAGTTTCTCTAGGCGCCGGCCTGCGTCACGGACTGCGGTTGCCGCAGCTCCGGCGCCCCGAGCCGGCAACGCCCGCACACCTGCCGCCCAGCATCCGCCTGCCGCTTCATCGGAGCCTTCCAGTCCGGCTGCAGCCGACCACCCTCCGTCTGAACGTATTCGCACGGCGTCCCGTCCGCTTTATGTAGCGCAGTTTTCCGTGCCCGCGGCAGGGGAGTGCTGACATGGAGTGGCTGTACCTCCTCTTTGGCCTGCTGCTGATTCTCGGCACCGGATTCTTCGTTGCCGTGGAGTTTGCCCTGGTGGCACTGGACCAGCCGTCCGTCCGCCGGGCGGTGGATGACGGCGACAAAGCGGCCGAACCGCTGCTGCGCTGCCTGACCACCCTCTCCACCCAGCTTTCCAGCTGCCAGCTGGGCATCACCCTGACCACCCTGCTGACCGGCTTCGTTATGGAGCCCTCCGTAGGGCGCCTGCTGGAGGGTCCGCTGGCATCACTGGGCCTGCCGCCCGTGGCAGTGGACTCGGTCTCGGTGACCGTGGCCATGATCCTGGCAACGTTCCTGTCCATGCTGCTGGGCGAACTGATCCCCAAGAACATGTCCATCGCCATGCCGTTCCGCATCGGCAAGGCACTGTCCAGGCCGCAGCTCGCCTTTACCGTGGTCTTCAAGCCCGCCGTGCTCCTGCTGAACGGTTTTGCCAACCGGATCCTGCACCTCTTCGGCCTCGAGGCCAAGGAAGAGGTCAGCGGAGCGCGTACCCCGTCCGAGCTTTCCTCCATGGCACGCCGGTCCGCGGAGATGGGCACCCTGGACAAGGGCACAGCGGACTTCCTGTCCCGCACCTTCTCCTTTGCGGGGCGGACCGCCGCCGATGTCATGACTCCGCGCATCCGGCTCGAAACCATCGACGCCGAGCAGCCGGTGGCCGACGTCATCGAGGCCGCACGGCGCACCGGGTACTCCCGCTTCCCCGTTCTCGGGGACTCGCCGGACGATATCCGCGGCGTCGTCCACGTCAAGAAGGCCGTAGCGGTACCCCGCAGCAGGCGGGCAACGCTGCCCGCTGCCGCGATCATGAGCGAAATCCTTCGGGTGCCGGAAACGGTCCACCTGGATTCGCTGCTTTCCGAGCTGCGCAATGCCAACCTGCAGCTCGCCGTCGTCCTCGATGAATACGGCGGAACCGCCGGCGTCGCCACCCTGGAGGACCTGGTGGAGGAAATCGTCGGCGAAGTTTCCGACGAGCATGACAAGGCCAAGCCCGGCGTGCTGCAAAGCGCATCCGGTGCCTGGTACTTCCCGGGCATCATGCGCCCGGACGAGGTCAGCGCACTGGTTCCGCTGCTGCGGATGCCCGACGAAGCCGGCTACGAAACCGTCGGCGGTTACATCATGGCGGAACTGGGGCGGATCGCCGAGGCGGGCGACCGGGTGGCAGTTCCCGGCGGCGTGCTGGAGGTGGAGCGGATGGACGGGCGGCGCATTGACCGTGTCAGCTTCTTCCCCGCCGAGGACGGCGCCGGTGCCGATCGGACAGAACACATTGAAGACGAGGACAGTTCCGGCCGGAGCACGCAGGGCCAGGCACGCAGGGAAGGCATCCGATGAGCAGCGACCTTGCGGGAATTTTCTGGCTGGTTGTCCTGCTGCTGGGCAACGCGTTCTTTGTCGGCAGCGAATTTGCCGTGATGTCCGCGCGGCGCAGCCAGATCGAGCCCTATGCCGAGGCAGGATCGAAGCGGGCCAAGACCACCCTGTGGGCCATGGAGCATGTTTCCCTGATGCTCGCGTGTGCGCAGCTGGGTATTACGGTCTGCTCCCTGCTGATCCTCTCGGTGGCCGAACCGGCAATCCACCACCTGCTTTCGGTTCCGCTGAAGGCCGTGGGCCTTCCCGTCGAAATAGCTGACGGCGCCGGGTTCCTGGTGGCGTTGCTGCTGGTGACCTTCCTGCACGTAACCATCGGCGAAATGGTGCCGAAGAACATTTCGGTGTCCGTGGCGGACCGCGCAGTGCTGCTGCTCGCCCCGCCGCTGGTTTTCATCTCCCGCCTGGTACGCCCGGTCATCGGATCGCTCAACTGGATGGCCAACCATGCCCTGCGCCTGATGGGGATTACCCCCAAGGACGAAGTCGCCTCTGCGTTCACGCTGGAGGAGATGCAGTCCATCGTGGAGGAGTCCACGAAGCACGGGACCGTGGCTGACGATTCCGGCCTGATCTCGGGCGCCCTTGAGTTCTCCGGACAGACAGCGGGAACCGTAATGGTGCCCTTGGAAGAGCTCGTGAGCCTGGGGACGGACTGCACCCCGGCGGAATTCGAGCGCGCGGTGGGCCGGACCGGTTTCTCCCGGTTTGTCCTAGTGGACGACGCCGGGAACCTCACGGGATACATGCACCTGAAGGACGTGATGTCCATCCCGCTGGAAGCCTATGAGCGGCCCATTACGGAGAACAAGGTCCGCACGCTCGCCAACCTGCGCCTCGATGACGAAATCGAGGATGCCCTGGCCGTGATGCAGCGGACGGGTTCCCACCTGGCCCGTGTGCTGGGTCCGGACGGAACCACCCGCGGCGTACTCTTCCTGGAAGACATCATCGAACAGCTCGTCGGTGAGATCAGGGACGCCACCCAGGCCCAGGGTATCCGCCGGACGGGTGAAAGCCTCTAGCTCCTACATGCGAACGATTCGCGTTTAGGTTATGCTGAAAAAGCTTCGGCGGTGCCGGGGCCCCTATCCATCGCTGCACACGCCTAACCAGGGACATCGAACCTTATGCACCGCTTGCCCGTCCGCCTGGCCGGAACCTTCCTCGCAGCAGCAGCAGTGCTTGCGCTGACCGGCTGCACCGGCGACGGGGGCGGCGGCGGTGCAGCCGAGAGCAGCGACGGCGTCGTTCGCGTGGTGGCATCCACCGACGTCTACGGCAGCATCCTTGCCGGAATCGGCGGCGACAATGTCGAGGTGACGGCGTTAATCGACCGGCCCAGCCAGGATCCCCACTCCTACGAGGCAACGGCACGGGACCGGCTGGCAGTTTCCAAGGCGGACCTCGTGGTGCTCAACGGCGGCGGCTATGACTCCTTCCTGGAGAAGCTGGCGGACGATGAAGGCATTCCGGCCGAGGACATCCTCAACGCGGTGGAGATCTCCGGGCTTGAGGACCACGCGGAACCGGAAGACAGCCACGACGCCGGGGAAGACCATCACGGCCACAGCCACGGGTCCCTGAATGAGCACGTCTGGTACAGCCCCGAGGCGATGGGCCGCCTGGCTGACGCCGCCGCCGACCGGCTCGGTGAACTGGATGCCGGTGCCGCCGGCACGTTCCGCAGCAACGCGGCGGACTTCAATGCGGGCATCGCAGAGATCAATGCTTCCCTGGCCGCCCTCCGGGAAACCGCCGGAGGACGCGACGTGGCCCTGACCGAACCGGTGCCGGATTACCTGGTGGAAGCGGCGGGGCTGCACAACGCCACGCCCGCAGACTTCACCGAGGCTGTGGAGGAAGGGGCGGATGTTCCGCCGCAGGTCCTGAAGGACATGGAGGATCTGGTGTCGGACGGCTCCATCGCCTTCCTCGGCTACAACGAACAAACCTCCACCTCCCAGACGGAGGCAGTGCGCGAGGCCGCCCTGGCCGCGGATGTCCCCGTGGTGGACTTCTCCGAAACCCTGCCCGAGGGGCAGGACTACCTGCAGTGGATGGCACAAAACACGGCGAACATGGAAAGCGTGCTGCAGTGAACCCTTCCGGACCGCCCAC
The DNA here is from genome assembly GCF_020907405.1 of Arthrobacter sp. zg-Y769. Taxonomy (GTDB): domain Bacteria; phylum Actinomycetota; class Actinomycetes; order Actinomycetales; family Micrococcaceae; genus Arthrobacter_B. Next base: position 49,225 of record NZ_JAJJOE010000003.1, on the reverse strand, counting down.
TCCGGTAGTGCGGCTGCGCGATGCAGGCCTGTCCTTCGGGGACCGCACCCTGTGGAAGAACCTGGACCTGGACATTAATGCCGGCGAATTCCTCGCCGTGCTTGGCCCCAACGGGTCCGGCAAAACAAGTTTCCTGAAAGTCCTGCTGGGACTGCAGCCGCTCAGCGGGGGCACCGTGACCATCAACGGCCGCAACGTGCAGCGGGGCAGCAAGGACATCGGCTACATTCCGCAGCAGAAATCGTTCAGTCCCGGCACGCCGCTGCGCGGCCGGGACCTGGTGGGGCTCGGCGTCGACGGCGACCGCTGGGGCCTTCGCCTGCGGTCAAAGCCGGTGCGCCGCCGCGTGGACCGGCTGCTTGAGCAGGTGGGCGCCACCTCCTACGCGGATGAACCCGTGGGCCGGCTTTCCGGCGGCGAGCTGCAGCGCCTGCGTGCGGCCCAGGCACTGGCCACCAATCCGGACCTGCTGCTCTGCGACGAGCCGCTGCTGTCCCTGGACCTGCACCATCAACAGGCCATCAGTTCCCTGATCGAGCGGCGCTGCCACGACGACGGCGCCGCCGTCGTCTTCGTGACCCACGAAATCAATCCGGTCATCGAGTATGTGGACCGCGTGCTGTACCTGGCCGGCGGGCAGTTCCGCACCGGCACCCCCGCCGAAGTCCTGCGCAGCGATGTGCTCTCGGAAATGTACGGCAGCCGCGTGGAAGTCCTGCGCAGCCACGGCCGGATAGTGGTCCTGGGCATTCCGGACGCCACCACCCACCACCACGGAGAAAGCGAGGGGGACCTTGGACCTGCGTAGTTTCTTCGATGCGGTTTTTGATTTCAGCGACTACGGCGAACTGCTTCCGCTGGTCAGCAATTCCATCTGGGCCGCCGCCATCCTTGGGCTGGTCGGCGGGCTGATCGGCACCTTCGTGCTGATGCGGGACCTGGCCTTCGCCGTGCACGGCATCGCCGAGCTTTCCTTCGCCGGGGCGTCCTTCGCCCTGCTCATCGGCGTGAACGTAGTGGTCGGGTCTCTGGCCGGATCAGTGGCGGCGGCCGTCCTGCTGGCGGTGATGGGCCTGCGGGCCCGGGACCGGAACTCGATCATCGGCGTCATCATGCCCTTCGGGCTGGGCCTTGGCATTCTGTTCCTCGGCCTCTACGAGGGGCGCTCCGCCAACAAGTTCGGGCTGCTGACCGGCCAGATCGTCGCGGTGGACACCGTGCAGCTGAACCTGCTTGCCGGCGTGGCCGCCGTCGTCGTCGCGGCCCTGCTGTTCATCTGGCGTCCGCTGACCTTCGCCAGTGCCGACCCGGACCTGGCCGAGGCACGCGGCGTGCCGGTACGGATGCTGTCCATTGTCTTTATGTTCCTGCTGGGCCTTGCCGTTGCCCTGTCCATCCAGGTGGTGGGAGCGCTGCTGGTGCTCTCGCTGCTGATCACTCCGGCGGCAGCAGCCCTGCTCGTGACCTCCTCGCCGCGCCTGGTGGTGTTCCTGAGCGTGGCCTTCGCGCTGGCCTCCTCGGTGGGCGGCATCCTGCTGGCGCTGGGCGGCCGGATTCCGATCAGCCCGTACGTCACTACGGTGTCCTTTGCGATCTATCTGGTTTGCCGGATCATCCGGCGCATGCGCGGCGGGCACCGGCGCCGGGGGCTGAGCGCAAACACGGCTACGGCTGCCGCCTAGCCTTTACGGGCACTGCACTCCGGGCAGAGGCCGAAGACCTCAACGGTGTGCGCCACCTCGGTGAAGCCGTGCCTGGCCCCGAGGCCGGCGGCCCAGCTCTCCACCGCGGGTGCCTCCACTTCCACGGCCTTGCCGCATTCCCGGCAGACCAGGTGATGGTGGTGATGCCCGACGGCGCACCGCCGGTAAAGCGCCTCGCCGTCGCCGCCCCGCAGCACGTCCACGAGGTTTTCGTCCGCCATGGACTGCAGGACCCGGTAGGTGGTGGCCAGGGAGACCCGCTCGCCGCGGTCCTGCAGCAGCCGGAAGAGGTCCTGGGTGCTGACGAAGTCATCGAGTTCATCCAGGGTGCGGCCCACGGCCAGGCGTTGCCGGGTCACGCGCTGCTCGGGTCCTCGCCTGGACGTCCGGGATGTCTCGGATGACACGGATGTTCCTCCAGCGGGTGGGACGGGCAGGATGAATGGAACCCTAAGATTATCAGCAGCACCGTACGCCCGTCCTGCACGGCCGGACGCCCCCGGAGTAGGGTGGCGCTATGAAAATGACGAAGTTCACGCATTCCTGTGTCCGCTTCGAACAGGGCGGGAAAGTCCTGGTGCTGGATCCCGGCACCTTTTCCGAAGTTGAAACGGCGCTTCAGGATGCCCATGCCATCCTGGTGACCCACGAGCACGCGGACCATCTGGACCGCCCGCGGGTGCTTGCTGCGATGCAGGAGCAGCCGTTGCTGGAGCTTCATGCTCCGGCGTCCCTCGCTGCACTCCTGCGTACCGAAGCCGGACCGGACCTGGCGGGCCGCATCCACGACGTCGAACCCAACACCAGCTTCACCGTTGCGGGTTTCGGCATCCAGTCATTCGGCGGCCAGCACGCCCTGATCCATCCGCTGATTCCCCTGGTTGCCAACATCGGCTACCTCGTGGAGGGCCGGGTCTACCACCCGGGGGATTCCTTCGTGGTGCCCAACGGTCTGCGGCCGCGGACCGTGCTGGTGCCGATCCACGCACCCTGGTCCAAGGCGGGGGAGGTCATCGATTTCGTCATCGCCACCGGGGCCGAGCGGGCCTATCCCATCCACGACGCGCTCTTGAATGAGCGGGGGGTGGGGATGGTCGAGGGGCATGTGACCCGGTTCGGCAAGGTTTACGGCACCGAGTTCCGGCACTTGGACGCCGGGGAAACCGTGGACCTGTAATGGACGTCCTGATCTCTTCACGGCAGCTGTCCGAGCGTCTCGATTCCCCGCGGCCGCCCGTGCTGTTGGATGTGCGCTGGACTCTGGGCGCCGCTGACGGCAGGGAAAAGTACCTCCACGGACACATGCCAGGAGCGGTCTACGTGGACCTGGACTCCGAGCTCTCGGCACCTGCGGTTCCTTCGGAAGGGCGGCATCCGCTGCCGGACCCGCAGGCATTCGCCCGGGCGGCCCGCAGCTGGGGCCTGAACGACGGCGACACGGTGGTGGTTTACGACGACGCCGCCGGCACGTCCGCGGCCCGTGCCTGGTGGCTGCTCCGGCACGCCGGCTGGGAGGACGTGCGCCTGCTCGACGGCGGCCTCGGAGCCTGGCGCGGGGCAGGACTGCCGCTGGAAAGCGGCCCGGTAACGCCGAAGCCCGGAACGGCACACCTGTCCTGGGGAGCCATGCCCGTGGTCGGCCTGCCGGGCGCGGCCCGGGTGGCAGCGGAAGGAACGCTTATCGACGCACGGGCACCGGAACGCTACCGGGGAGACACCGAACCGGTGGACCCCCGTGCGGGTCATATTCCGGGGGCCGTCAACCGGCCCTCCACCGACAACCTCGCCCCGGACGGTACCTTCCGCACGCCGGAGGAACTGGGCCGCACCTTCGAGGCCCTCGGGGTGCGGCCGGACCGACCCGTCGCTGCCTACTGCGGATCGGGCATCTTTGCCGCCCACGAGGTGGCAGCCCTGGCTCAGGCGGGCATTTCCGCCGCGCTGTATCCGGGCTCCTGGTCGCAGTGGTCCAACACGCCCGGTACTCCGGCAGCCGTGGGCTCGGATCCGGGCCGGGCCGAAAACCTTTCGGAAAAGGGGTAGCGTCGAATCATGTTTACCGGCCGACCAGTTCCTCCGCCGCTGCGGGCACCACTGCCTTCCGCCGCCGCATTGAAACAACCCGAAGGAGCACCCATGCCCACCCTGTTTACCCGGATCATCAACGGCGAGATTCCCGGCCGCTTCGTGTGGAAGGACGACGACGTCGTCGCGTTCCTTAGCATCGGTCCGCTCAGCGACGGCCACACCCTGGTGGTGCCGCGCGCGGAGATCAACAAGTGGACGGACGCGCCGGCGGACCTGATGCAGAAGCTGGTGACAGTTGCCCAGGCCATCGGCCAGGCGCAGGTGGAGGTCTTCGGATCCGAGCGTGCCGGCCTGACGATTGCCGGTTTCGAGGTGGAGCACCTGCACCTGCACGTCTGGCCCGCGAACTCGATGGAGGACTTCGACTTCGGCCGGGCCGGGGCCAATCCGGACCAGGAGCGGATGGAGGCCAACGCGGAGAAGCTCCGGCAGGGGCTGCGCGACGCCGGCCACGGGGAGTTCGTCCCCGAGGCCTAGGGCCCGGTCCAACGGCAACATCCGGCACGGCCCGGGTTCGTTTCCCGAAACGAACCCGGGCCGATTTCGGGTTTCCGACTCCTTAGTCCTGTCCTGTATCGCAAGCGACGGAATCACTGTGTTACCCGAACAGGTAGTGGGTTCGGGTATTTAGTTACTGTGGTCTGTCTGTACTCACTCATCAAAGATGGCGCCTGCTGGCGTTATCGAATGAGGGAGAAGGATAGTGCGGAACCTCGAAAACGAAGAACACAGGACAACGCGCGAAATGCGCAAAAAACGGCGCCGAAGACACAAAACAGCCTTGGTGACCGGTGTTGCCGTCATGGCTGGCTGGTCGGTCGCAGCCGGCAGCCCGGCGGCCGCGGCCCCCGGCGACACAGTCGTCGCTTATGAGCTCCAGGAGGTGGAGTACGACTTTGCCAAGCATATGGCAGGGGGACTTTACATTTACCGGAAATTGGATCCGGACCTTCCGGCAGCCTGGAGTAATTCCGGCACGCAGACCCTCCTTGCCCAACAAGAGGGTTATTTATGGTTTGCCTTCGTTGGCGATCGCCTCCCCCCTGAACTTTGCGGGCCAGGTTGGGGACTTGCGGAGCTCATCGTCCAATATTCCGACCCGTATACCTGGGCGCCGGAGACCATCACCTACCCGAATTGGCCGGAAGGCATTGAAGTCCTAGATACCTACTTCCATAGTGTCGATGACTACTGGGATATTCCGGACTGTCCGCCGACGGACCCGACGGACCCGACGGACCCGACTGATCCCACGGATCCCACCGATCCGACCGATCCGACGGACCCGACTGATCCGACCGATCCGGCGGACCCGACTGATCCGACCGATCCGACGGACCCGACTGATCCCACCGATCCGACTGATCCGACTGATCCGACTGATCCGACTGATCCCACTGATCCGACTGATCCGACGGACCCGACTGATCCCACGGATCCCACGGACCCGGTTGATCCGACCGATCCGACTGATCCCACGGACCCGGTTGATCCGACCGATCCGACTGATCCGACCGACCCGACGGACCCGGTTGATCCGACCGATCCGACTGATCCCACGGACCCGACGGACCCGACGGATCCGACTGATCCCACGGACCCCACGGACCCGGTTGATCCGACCGATCCCACGGACCCGACCGATCCGACGGACCCGACCGATCCCACGGACCCGACCGATCCGACGGACCCGACCGATCCCACGGACCCGACGGACCCGACCGATCCCACGGACCCGACGGACCCGACCGATCCGACGGATCCGACCGATCCCACGGACCCGACGGATCCGACTGATCCCACGGACCCGACGGATCCGACTGATCCCACGGACCCGACGGATCCGACTGATCCCACGGACCCGACGGATCCGACTGATCCCACGGACCCGGTTGATCCGACTGATCCCACGGACCCGGTTGATCCGACCGATCCCACGGACCCGGTTGATCCGACCGATCCCACGGACCCGACCGATCCCACGGATCCGACGGACCCGGTTGATCCGACCGATCCGACGGACCCGGTTGATCCCACGGATCCCACGGACCCGACGGACCCGACGGATCCGACTGATCCCACGGACCCGACGGACCCGACGGACCCGACGGATCCGACTGATCCCACGGACCCGACCGACCCGACGGATCCGACGGATCCCACGGACCCGGTTGATCCGACTGATCCCACGGACCCGACGGATCCGACGGATCCCACGGACCCGGTTGATCCGACCGATCCCACGGACCCGACCGACCCGGTGGATCCGACGGACCCGGTTGATCCGACCGATCCCACCGATCCGACGGACCCGGTTGATCCGACGGACCCGACGGACCCGGTTGATCCGACGGACCCGACGGACCCGGTTGATCCGACGGACCCGACGGACCCGACGGACCCGGTTGATCCGACGGACCCGACGGACCCGGTTGATCCGACCGACCCGACCGACCCGGTTGATCCGACGGACCCGACGGACCCGGTTGATCCGACCGATCCCACCGACCCGACGGACCCGACCGACCCGACCGACCCGGTTGATCCGACGGACCCGACGGACCCGGTTGATCCGACCGATCCCACGGACCCGACCGACCCGGTTGATCCGACGGACCCGACCGACCCGGTTGATCCCACGGACCCGACCGACCCGGTTGATCCCACGGACCCGACCGACCCGGTTGATCCCACGGACCCGACGGACCCGACGGACCCGGTTGATCCGACCGACCCGGTCGATCCGACGGACCCGGTTGATCCGACCGACCCGGTCGATCCGACGGACCCGACCGACCCGGTCGATCCGACGGACCCGACCGACCCGACCGACCCGGTTGATCCGACGGACCCGACGGACCCGGTTGATCCGACGGACCCGACGGACCCGGTTGATCCGACGGACCCGGTTGATCCGACCGATCCGACGGACCCGACGGACCCGGTTGATCCGACCGACCCGACCGACCCGACGGACCCGGTTGATCCGACGGACCCGACGGACCCGACGGACCCGGTTGATCCGACGGATCCGGTTGATCCGACGGACCCGGTCGAACCTGGGGGTCCGTCTGATCCGACCGATCCGTCTGATTCGACTGATCTGACCGATCTGACACCTCCCACGGACCCAACGGATAACCCCTCGGTTGACGACCCGTCAGGTTCGCCTGCGGCAATCGTTATAGAGGACCAAGAGGGGCCAGCAGCAGTCGCAGTCACTATCCGCTCCGGAGATGTCAGCCCCGGCCCAAAGGTGGAGGTCGCGTCGAACCCGTCCCCACGGATTCCGGCCTCCGGCCTGGCCAACACCGGTGCGGCAGGAATCTGGTCTGCCGCTGCCGGTTCTCTTGTCCTCGTCCTAGGCGCACTGGTGGTATCGGTGTCTCGCCGCAGGCAGGGCTGAGCAGATGAAATTGGTGGTGTCCCCCGCGAACACTAGGGCGCCGGGGACACCACCAAAAGGCTTTGGGAATACACCCTCGAGATCCGGCTTCCGCGAGCTAACGGTGGAGCCGGGCCAAGTCGGAAAGTCCACCCGAAACGCGGGCCTTACCTGAATCAATAGGCTGAACGGCAGTTCCACCCGCCGGGGTGGAACTGCCGTTGCGCTGTCTAGGGTACCTAGGCGTACAGGGGCAGGACGCCAGTTTCATGGGGAGTCGGTGAAGACCGCGGAGGTTGGCGGTGGCATCGGGGATGCCTAGGCCGGGGTGAGCGCCGAGTTCAGGGCGGTCCGAATCCGTTTCTCCGAAACGCTCCGAGCCGTTCCCAGTTCCTGGGCAAAGAAACTGATCCGCAGCTCCTCGATCATCCAGCGGACCTCCGTCAGTTCCGGGGGAGTGCCACGGCCGGGCGCCAGCGCCGCCACGGCGTCGTCATAGTCGTCCTCGAGGCGGTGGATCACGGCCATGGACAGTCCGTCCCGCTGCACGTTGCCCGGCAGTTTCTCCAGCCGCCGTTCAATACCCGCCAGGTACCGGGGCAGATGCATCAGCTGCGCGTAGCCGGTGCGGGCCACGAAACCGGGGTATACGAGGGCATCAAGCTGTGCCCTGATGTCATTCAGCGCACTGATCAGGGCCAGGGAGGTGGTGCCCTTCAGGGCCTTGGTGATCCGCCGGGTGCTGGCCAGGATCTTCTCCACAATCGCGGTGACGCCGAAGACGGTGTCGATCAGTTCGGCCCGCACGGTTTCATACAGGGCGTCGAACTCGGCCCGCGTCCATGGGAGCTTCTCCGGTGTGAGCTTGTCCACCGCAGCCAGGGTGCAGTCCTCGATCAGCGCGGCCACACTGCCGTGCGGGTTCTGGCTGAAGGTCAGCTTCTCGGTGTTGCTCAGATGCTCCAGCACATACTTGGCCGGGCTGGGCACGCGCAGCACCAGCAGCCGGATGACGCCGGCACGCATGGCGGCCTGCTGCTCGCCGGCGCTTTGGAAGATCCGCACGCCCGCCGTGCTGCCCTCGTCCACCAGTGCGGGGTAGCCGGTGACCGTATGGCCCGCGACCAGCCGCTGGACCTGCTTTTCCAGCGTGCCCACGCTCCACTCGGTCAGGCCGGTCTGTTCCGCCACGGAAGAGCCGGTCCCTGCGCCGTTGGAGGGTGAACCGTTCGCTGCCGGTGCAGGAGCCTTGGCTCCCTTCGGGCCCCGTGGCTGAACGGCCGACGGCGTGGCGCCGAGGGATTCGGCGATGGCCCGGCGGGTGGCCGGCGCCAGGGATTCCTGCAGTGCGGCGAGGTCCTTGCCCTCGTCCAGCACCTTCCCGGCGGAATCCACCACCGTGAAGGTCATCCGCAGGTGGTCGGGGACCGCATCCCAGTTCCAGGAACCGGGCGGAATAATCGATCCCTTCAGCCGGCGCAGCACCAGTTCCAGGGACGGCTCCAGCTCATCCGAGGCCGGGTCGAAATCCGCAGCCAGCGCAGCGGCAGCCGAACGGGCGACGTCGGGCGCCGGAACGAAGTTCTTCCGCACCGCCTTGGGCAGGGACTTGATCAGGGCCGTAATAAGTTCGGCTCGCAGGCCCGGGATCTGCCAGGTGAACGGTCCGGGGGTGAGCTGGTTCAGGAACAGGACCGGCACCTCCACGGTGACGCCGTCATTGGCGGAGGGCACACCGGGGGTGAATTCGTAGGAGAGGGGGAGTTCGAAGGAACCGTAGAAGAAGGACTTCGGGAAGTCGTTCTCGTCGAGTCCCTCGGCGTCGTCGGTGCGCAGCGCATCCGGATCGAAGTCCAGCAGCGTCGGGTCCTCGTGGCGAGCGTGTTTCCACCACTTGTCGAAGTGCCTTTCGGACACGACGTCGGCGCCCACCCGCTCGTCATAGAACTCAAAGAGGGTTTCGTCGTCCACGCGCAGTCCGCGGCGGCGAACCCGGTTCTCGAGCTCCTCCACCTCGGCCAGCAGGGCCTGGTTACGGTGGAAGAACTTATGGTGGGTACGCCAGTCGCCCTCGACCAAAGCGTGGCGGATGAACATTTCGCGCGACAGCACGGGGTCGATGCGGCCGTAGTTGATGCTGCGCTGCGGCACCACCGGCACACCGTAGAGCGTGACCTTCTCATAGGCCATCACGGCTCCGCGGCTCTTGGACCAGTGCGGTTCGCTGTAGCTGCGCTTGACCAGGTGGCCGGCAACGTCCTCGACCCAGAGCGGATCGAACTTCGCCGCCACCCGCGCCCACAGGCGCGAGGTCTCCACCAGTTCGGCAGCCATCACCCAGTCCGGGGACTTCTTGAACAGGGCGGAGCCTGGGAAGACCGCGAAGCGTGTACCGCGGGCACCGGTGTATTCGCGCTTGCGCTGGTCATAGAGGCCGATGTGGCTGAGCAGGCCGGCCAGCAGCGACATGTGGATTTCCCGGTACTTGCCCACCGGGTCCACCGGCTCGGGGGAAAGCGTAATGCCCAGCGGCTTCGCCAGCTGGCGCAGCTGCGCAAAGAGGTCCTGCCATTCGCGGATGCGCAGGAAGTTCAGGAACTCGTTTTTGCACAGCCGGCGGAAGGCCGAGGAGGAGAGCTCCTTCTGCTTTTCCTCCACATAGCGCCACAGGTTGAGGTATCCGGTGAAATCGGAGTTCTCATCCACGAACCGCTTGTGCATTTCCGCGGCCTTCTGGGCCCGGGCAGGGTCGTCCTTGGAGGGACGCTCACGCGGATCCTGGATGGTCAGCGCCGCCGTGAGCACCATGACTTCCCTGGTGCAGCCGCGGCCGCCGGCCTCGACAATCATCCGGCCCAGCCGGGGGTCCACCGGCAGCTGCGACAGCTTGCGGCCCACCTCGGTGATGCCGCCCTGGGGGTGCAGTGCCCCGAGTTCGCGCAGCAGCACGGCGCCGTCGTTGATTGCCTTGGAATCCGGAGGCTGGACGAACGGGAAGTCGGCAACGTCCTTGGGCCCCTTGGCCACGCCCATGGCCGCCATCTGCAGGATCACGGCAGCGAGGTTGGTGCGCAGGATTTCGGGGTCGGTGAATGCCGGCCGGGCCTCGAAGTCCTCCTCCGAATACAGCCGGATGGCGATGCCGTCGGAGACACGGCCACAGCGTCCCGAACGCTGGTTGGCGGAGGCCTGCGAGATCCGTTCGATCGGCAGGCGCTGGACCTTGGTGCGGTGGGAGTAGCGCGAGATGCGGGCCGTGCCCGTGTCGATGACGTACTTGATGCCGGGGACCGTCAGGGAGGTTTCGGCCACGTTGGTGGCCAGGACAATCCGCCGGTTCCGGCCCGGGGAAAAGACCTTGTGCTGCTCGGCCAGGGAGAGCCGCGCGAACAGCGGCAGGATCTCGGTGTTCGCCAGCCGCGGGTTCCGGGAAACGGAGGAGCGCAGCGCGTCTGCGGCGTCGCGGATCTCCCGCTCGCCGGAGAAGAACACGAGGACGTCGCCGGGTGCCTCGCGGGAGAGCTCGTCGACGGCGTCGCAGACGGCGTCGACCGGGTCCCGGTCCTCTTCGAGCTCGTCCTCGATGCCCTCTTCGTCGCTGCCGCCGTCGGCCGGCTGGTTCAGCGGGCGGTAGCGGATCTCCACGGGGAAGGTCCGGCCGGAAACCTCGATGATGGGTGCCGGGGTGCCGTTGAGGGCGAAGTGCTCGGCAAACCGCTGCGGATCGATGGTGGCCGAAGTGATGATGACCTTCAGGTCCGGGCGTTCGGGCAGCAGGCGGCGCAGGTAGCCGAGGATGAAGTCGATGTTGAGGCTGCGCTCGTGGGCCTCGTCAATGATGATGGTGCTGTATTTCTTCAGCTTCGGATCGTGCCGGATCTCGGCCAGCAGGATGCCGTCGGTCATCAGCTTGACCTTGGTCTTCCGGCCGGTCTCTCCGGTGAAGCGGACCTGGAAGCCCACTTCCTCGCCGAGCTCGACGTCGAGCTCGGACGCGATCCGCTCGGCCACGGTGCGCGCGGCAAGGCGGCGGGGCTGGGTGTGCCCGATCAGGCCGTTTTCGGCAAGGCCCAGTTCCAGGCACATTTTCGGAATCTGCGTGGTTTTTCCGGACCCGGTTTCACCGGCGATGACGATGACCTGGTTGGCAGCAATCGCAGCCATGATGTCTTCGCGGCGCTCGGAAACGGGCAGCTGTTCGGGATAGGAAATTGTCAGTGCCATGATTGCCACCAGTCTAGTGGCTTGACCGGACGCTCTTTCCGGATTCCGCCGTGGGCGGGATTTCGACGGCGCGCTGCAGCAGGGAGGCCGCGCGACGAGCCCGCTCGCGCATCTCCGGCGGATCGAGGATCTCGAAGGGAACGCCCCAGGTGGTCAGGTTGATCAGCGGCAGGTCCAGGGAATCCCAGCCGCCGCGCACGATGGTGTGCCCCGGGCCGTCCGCTTCGACGCTGGCCACGTCCGGGGGGACCCGCTCGGCCACCGCCGCCAGTGGTGCGGCCAGCCGCACCACCACGGAATAGCGGTAGGGATTGCGGGTAATGGACTCCTGGACATAGGCGGCCAGGTCCCGGGCCGGCAGCGGCCGGAGCGTGAACCGCTCGCGCGGAGCGGGGGTGCTGGTGCAGCGGTCCACCCGGAAGGTCCGCCAATCACCGCGGTCCAGATCCCAGGCGACGGCGTACCAGCGCCGCCCGGTGCCCACCAGCCGATAGGGCTCCACCATCCGGCGTGCGGAGCCGCCGTCGGCCGAGGTGTACCGGAAGCTCAGGATCCGATGCTCGGTGATGCCGGCGGAAAACGCGGTGAGGACCTCCGGATCCACCCCTCCGGGCGGCCCGGACAGTGTGGAAACCGAATGCCGCAGGGCGGAAAACTTGGGACGGAGGCGTCCCGGCAGGACCTGTTCCAGCTTGGCCAGGGCCCGCACCGAAGCGTCTCCCATTCCGGTCACCGGTCCCGTGGCCACTGCGGCGAGGCCGAGGGCGACGGCGAGGGCTTCGTCGTCGTCGAGCAGCAGCGGCGGAAGCTGCGCGCCTGCACCGAGCTGGTAGCCGCCGGCGCTGCCCGGGGACGCCGAGATGGGATAGCCGAGGGTGCGCAGCTTGCCGATATCCCGGCGCACCGTACGTTCAGTGATGGACAGCCGCTCTGCGAGCGCCGCGCCGGTCCACTCGCGCCGCAGCTGCAGCAGCGAAAGCAGCTGCAGGAGCCGTGCCGAAGTCTCCAACATGGAATCAAAACTACGCGCCAATGCGGTCGAAAGCTGTCCTGAAGCGGAACTAATCTGGCCGCAGGCCGACACCGACGGCGGAACCGACCAAGGAGGCAGATATGGCACGCAGAGGACCCCTGTAACCAGTCAGCGAGCTGGATGTCCCTGCCAAGCTGGCAGGGCAGCTTCAGTGGCATTGGGAGAATCAGGCGCGGCCCCGTCTGGAGGGCCTGGGCGACGGGGAGTACTTCTGGGAACCCGTGCACGGGTGCTGGAACGAGCGGCCGCGTGCGCCATCGCTGGTAGGCGTCGGCTCCGGCCCGTACGTCATCGACTTCGTGTACCCCGAGCCAGTTCCGGCGCCGGTCATCACTATCGCCTGGCGGTTGGGGCATCTGCTCGGCTGCTGGACGGCCGGCGGGGCATCACGCACTGGATGTACTCGGCGGACCTGGCAGCCCGTTACCCGGCGGTCCGGGTGGATGCGGATGTGCTGTACGTCCGGGACGGGAACATCATCACCAGTGCAGGCACCGCCGCAGGCATTGATGCGGCGCTGCATCTGGTCCGCATTGAATGCGGGGCAAAGACCGCCGCGGCCATTGCCCGCGACATGGTGGTCCCTCCCCACCGGGACGGGGGACAGGCGCAGTACAGGCGGAACTGCTGCGTCATCACTTCCACCGGGATGTGGGAGCAAGCCCGGCCGCCTACCGCAGGACCTTCCGCGGCGGCGCCGCACGGCAGCTGCGCTGAGGCGTTCCCGCTCCGCTTCCTCCCGTTGCGTCCGTACCGTCCGGTCGGTACCCTCGGCGGAAGAGACGCAGCACACAGTCCGTGGGCTGCCGCCACCGGCAGGAGAGACATGACAGAGCTACCAGCCCCCTTTGACCAGCGCACCGCCGTCGTCACCGGAGCAGGCCGCGGGATCGGTGCAGCGGTCGCCAAGCGGCTCGCGGCGGACGGGCACCGCGTGGCTGTCCTTGACCTGCGGGAGGAAGACACTGCCGCAACCGTGGAGGCCATCAACAATTCGGGAGGCAAGGCGGTGGGCGTAGGCGCCGACGTCGCCGATGCCGCCGCCGTCGAACAGGCGGTGGGCCGTATCGCGGAGGAGTTGGGCGCACCCACCATCCTGGTCAACAATGCCGGCATCCTCCGGGACAACCTGCTGTTCAAGATGACCGACACGGACTGGGACGCAGTGATGGGAGTGCACCTGCGCGGGGCGTTCCTGATGAGCCGTGCAGTGCAGGCCCACCAGGTGCAGCAGAAGTGGGGGCGCATCATCAACCTGTCCAGCACCTCCGCCCTCGGCAACCGGGGCCAGGCCAACTATGCCGCCGCCAAGGCCGGAATCCAGGGTTTCACCAAGACGCTGGCCATCGAACTGGGCCGTTACAACGTCACGGTCAACGCGATTGCCCCCGGCTTTATCCAGACCGACATGACCCGGGCGACGGCGGAACGTGTCGGGGTGCCGTTCGAAGACTTCGTGGCGCATGCGGTGAAGGAGATTCCGGTGGGCCGGGCCGGGAACCCGGAGGACATCGCTGCGGCGGCGTCCTTCTTTGCCCGTGAGGAGGCCTCGTTCGTTTCCGGACAGGTGCTCTATGTTGCCGGCGGACCGAAGGCCTAGCGGTGGCGCATTTCGGGTCCGTGCAGGAACTCGAGGCGGCGGTGGGGCAGGCGGAGACCAGCGAGTGGGTGCTCATTGACCAGGACCGCGTCAACCGGTTCGCCGATGCCACTGATGACCACCAGTGGATCCATGTGGATCCCGAGAGGGCTGCCAAGGGACCCTTCGGGGGCACCATTGCGCACGGCTACCTGAGCCTGGCCCTGCTGCCGGCGCTCGCCTCCGGCCGGTTCCGGGTGGACGGAACGGTGATGGGTGTCAATTACGGGTTGGACCGGGTGCGCTTCCCGCATCCGGTGCCGGTGGGCAGCCGTGTCCGTGCCCGGTCCGAGCTTGCCTCGGTGGAAACCACGGCGCAGGGCGTACGGGTCAAGCTCCTGGTCACCATTGAGATTGAGGGTGTGGACAAACCTGCCTGCGTGGCTGAGTCCATTTCGCTCTACGTGCTCGGCTAGCGGAGCCTGGAAATCACAAGGGCCCGTCCGGCGGGACGGGCCCTTGTGATTGATTCGCGGCTGCTCCGGTTACTCCGGCAGGCCGTCGGCAGGCATGGCCGGCCGTTCCTCGGTGTATTCCTGCACCTCGTCTCCGGAAACCACGTACGGGGTCCCGAAGTAGGACTGCACACCATTGTCGACCCGGGTCAGCATCGCGCCGGTGTATCCCCGGTGGCTGTCGTCGCCGAAGCCCAGCGGTGCATGGCCGTTGCCGGTGACGTTGCCGGATTCGAGTGCCTCCAGCAGCGACTCCCTGGTGGGGGTCTCCCCGGCTTCCTTCAAAGCCTCGACGAAGAGGTAGCCGATGGACATTCCGAAGATGGTGTTCCCGTCAAAGGGAGCTCCGGCGTTGTATTCCTCATTGATCTCGGAAAACTTTGCCGTCCATTCGTCCTCCGTGTCCGAGTATCCGGGGAGGTAGTTGGCGCTGACGAAGCCCTGCAGGAGCTTGTTGGTGTTCTCGCCCAAGTAACCGGAAAGGGTGTTGAAGTCGCCGCCGGCCGAGGAAGCCATCCACTGCGGGAAGTAACCGAGCTTCGCGGCCGTCCCTACTGCCTGGGCACTGAAACCGTTGATCGTGGCTAGGAAGTTCACTTCGCAGCCGGCTTCTTTCATGGAACTGATCTGCGCGGCAATGTCGGTGTTCGCGGTGGAATAGACCTGCACATCGGCCAATCCGTCCTCCCCGAGCACCGCTTCCAGTCCGCCCTGGAATTCTTCGCCGAAGTCGTCGTCCTGGCCGAAGAAGCAGTAGGTCTTGTCGGGGAACTCTTCCTGCGCGTATGTGGCCAGGATCCGCGATTCGGTGGGGTAGTCCACCATGAAGCCGTACGTGTAGGGGTAATCCTCGGGCTGGTTCCAGGTGGGGCTGCCGGACGCCACAAAGAGATCAGGCACCTCGTTGTCGTTGACGAAGTCCAGGACCGCGCTGTGCGGCGGCGTGCCGAGTCCGCCCACCAGGGCAAAGACCTCGTCCTGCAGCACCATCTCGCGTACCGCCGTCTGGGTGTTGGCGGGGTTGTAGCCGTCATCCTTCACGATGTACTCGATGGTGCGGCCGTTGACTCCGCCGTTGTCGTTGACGTAGTCAAAGTAGGCCTTTGTGGCAGGTGAAATCGTGGAATAGCCGGCGGCTGCCGGTCCGGTCAGCGGCTGGTGCGTGCCGACGGTGACGGTGGTGTCGGTGATCCCGGGAACGTCTTCGGCAGCTGCCTCGCCCCCTTCATCAGGGGAAGCGCATGAGGCCAGGCCGAGGGTGGCGGCAGCAAGGACGGCGGTACCCAGTCGGAGCTTGGAACGGATCATCATTGACCTTTCGGGGTTGCCGGTAGCTGCTCGGGCTCATGCCGGGCGGATAACCGGGTTGGTGTACTGGATGCTGGTGATGGTGCGGAATCGGGGGAATCCGGGGACGTCGGGGACTTCGGCGGAACGGAAACCGAACGGGTCGGCCCCAACCTGCGGCCGATCCGGTCCAGCAGGCCCTGGATGCCCTGCGGCGCCAGCAGCACCACGACGATCAGGACCAGGCCGAAAACGGCCACCGCCAAGTTGCCGTCCAGCCGCTGGGCCAGATCGGCGGACAGTTCCAGCCGGGAAGTGGCCGTGCTGATCAGGTGCGGCAGGGCAACCAGGAGCACGGCGCCCCAGACCGCTCCGGCCAGGGAGCCGATGCCGCCCACGACGGCGGCCATCAGCAGGAACAGCGAGAACACCAGGGAATACGCTCCGGGGCTGGCACTCTGCGTGGTGTAGGCCAGCAGTCCGCCGCCCATGCCCGCAGCGGCCGAGCTGATGAAGAAGGCCGTGACCTTGGTGCGGGCGGGGTCGATACCGGCCAGTGCTGCCGCCACGGGGTTGTCCCGCACCGCGCGCAGGTGGCGGCCGAAGCGTCCGTGCAGCAGGTTCGCCAGCAGGGTCAGGACAAGCACGGAGCAGACGACGGCGAGCCACGCCTGCCAGGCCTCCGTGGACACGGTGCCGCGCAGCGAAGCGGGACGTTTTTCCACGGTGATCCACAGCCCCTGGTCCCCGCCGAGCACCGACGAAAAGGTGCTGGTCACCGCGGGCAGGGCCACCACCAGGGCCATGGTGAAACCGGCCAGGTAGGGTCCGTGGAGCCGGCCGGCAGCCAGCCCGATCACCAGCCCGAGGACGGCTGCGCCGGTTACCGCTGCAGCCAGCGGCACCAGGAGCAGCAGCGGACCTTCCGTGCCGGCGTCGGCCATGGTGTTGGCGGTCAGCGCGTAGCTGTACGCGCCCGCGGCCATCAGGGCCGCCTGCCCGAGCGACAGCTGGCCGCCGGCGCCCGTCAGCAGGGTCAGCCCGGCGATGCCGCACAGGTAGGCGCAGACGGTGGCCAGCTGATACGAGGCGAAAGACGGGATAACGAACGTGAGCCCGATCAGGAGGACGGCTGCTGCCGCGGCAAAGGCATACCGCTTGGTGACGCTCATACCGTTCGCTCCTTGGTCATTGAGAAGATTCCGCCCGGGCGGATGAGCAGTACGGCCAGCAGCAGCACCAGGATGGCGATTGGAGCAAGGGTGGCGCCCCAGTAGCCGCTTACCCAGCTGAGCAGCACGCCTACCGCCAGCCCGCCCAGGACGGCGCCGGCAGGGGAGTCCAGCCCGCCGATGACGGCAACGGTGAACGCGTAGACGAAGACCGCGTCGGCGGCATGTGGATTGAGCCCTAGCTCGGTGGGGATCACCAGCAGGGCGGCGAGCGCACCCAGTGCGGAGGACATGGCCCAGCCGAGGGTCAGCATCCGCGAGGTCCGCACGCCGAGGAGCCGGGCCAGGTCCGGGGCAAAGGCGGAGGCCCGCAGCCTCAGTCCAAGGGGTGTCCTGGTGAACAACAGGACCAGCCCTCCTACCAGGACGGCTATGCAGGCGAACACAAAGAGGTCATAGGAGGAGAAGACGGTAATGCCGAAGATCTCCACCGGGTTTGAGCTGAACGGCGTCACCATGGTCCGGTAGCTGTTCCCGAACAGCATGCCCAGGACGGCCTGGATCAGCATCAGCAGTCCCAGCCCGGCGATAACCGGGTTCAACGCGGAGCTGTTGCCCACGAAGCGCATGACGCCGCGCTCCACCACGGCACCGATGAGGAAACCTGCAACAAGGGCAGCGGCGAGTCCTGCCCAGTAGCTGCCGGTAAGCGCGGTGACGGTGAAGGCGATGTAGGTGGCCGCCACCGCCATGGCCCCCTGCGCAAAGTTCACGATCCGCGCTGCACGCCAGATCAGGACCAGCGAGAGCGCGAAGGCGGCGAGGACGGCGCCGCGGGCGAGGCCGTCAAAGGTGAGGAAAAGGAATCTGTCCATTAGAACCCCAGGTAGGTGTGGCGGAGGTCGGTGTCTTCGGCCAGTTCGGCCGCCGGACGCGAGGCGACAATCCGGCCCAGGTTGAGGACGACGCCGTGGTCCGCGACCGCGAGTGCGCTCCGGACGTTCTGTTCGATCAGCAGTACGGTCAGTCCGGTGTCGTCACGGAGGCGGCGCAGCATGCCCAGGATCTGCGCGCTCACTTTGGGGGCCAGCCCGAGGGAGGGCTCGTCCAGCAGGAGGTTCTCCGGTGCGGCCATCAGGGCCCGCCCGAGCGCAAGCATCTGGCGCTCGCCGCCGGAAAGCTGGTGTCCGGCGGCCTTCCGGCGCCGGGCCAGCGGCTCGAAGAGTTCGTACATCTGCGCCAGCACTTCATCCGCTGCCCTGCGGTCCTTCCGCCACAGTCCGCCCAGGCGCAGGTTTTCCTCCACCGTCAGTTCGGTGATCACGCCGCGGCGTTCGGGCACGAGGGCGACGCCGTGACGCACCATCTCCTCGACCGGCACCCGGGTCAGATCCCTGCCGTCTTTGATCCGGATGCTGCCGGCGCTTGGCCGGAGCTGGCCGGTGATGGTGCGCAGAAGGGTGGTCTTACCCGCCCCGTTTGCTCCCACGACGGCGGTGATAGAGCCTTCCGCCACGGTGAGGTCGATATTGTGCAGCACCTGGACGGCTCCGTACCCGGCGCTGACGCCGTCCAGTACCAGTCCGCCGGTCATGCCGCCTCAACTCCCAGATAGGCATCCGCAACGGCAGGATCAGCACTGATTTCCGCGGGTGTTCCTTCGGCGATCAGGCGGCCGAAGTCCAGGACGGCTATGCGGTCGCAGACCTCCATGACCAGGTCCACATGGTGTTCCACGAGCACCACCGAGCATCCGTCGCCGGGCACGGTGCGGATGATGTCAGCCAGTTCACCGATGTCCTCGTGGCTGAGTCCGCCGGCCGGTTCATCCAGCAGCAGCAGCCGCGGTTCGCTCACCAGGGCACGGGCCAGTGCCACCTTCTTGCGGATGCCGTAGGGCAGGGTGTCCGGGAGGGCTGCGGCGTAGCCGGCGACGCCGAGGGTATCCAGTGCTTCCATCGCCCGTTCGGCAAGCAGGGTTTCGCGTCGGACGGACCCGGGCAGGGCCAGGAGATCGAGCCCTCTGCGCGAGCCTGCCGCCAGGCCTGCCGTGACGTTCTGCAGTACGGTCAGGCCGGGGAACAGGCCCAGCCCCTGAAGGGTGCGCGCCACTCCGGAGCGGGTGAGGCGGTGGGGCTTAGGAGTGAAACTCCGTCCGTCCAGTTCCAGGCTGCCCTCCGTGGGCGGGAAAACCCCGCAGATTACGTTGAACAGGGTGGTCTTTCCCGCCCCGTTGGGGCCCATGACCCCAAGGATCCGGCCTGCCGGGATGTCCAGGGACACCGAGTCCAGCGCGGTGAGACCGCCGAACCGGACCGTGATGCCGTCCAGGCGAAGCCGCGGCGGTTCCGACCGGTCGGTACGTTGCTCCTGCATGAGTACTCCATCGTCTCTGCTCTTACCTTGCGTACAGGGTGCTGTAGTGAAGGTGGTGCGGGAGGTGCGGTGGTGCCGTATTGCGGAGGTGCTGTCTTGTGCGGTGGTGCGGTGGTGCCGTATTGCGGAGGTGCGGAATTGGCTACTTTGCCTGCAGCCCGGCCAGGTAAAGCTCGGTCAGCTGGGCTGCTGCCTGTTCACGGCTGATGGCCCCGCCGGGGGAGTACCAGTACGAGAGATAGTGCGGGTCGGAGAAGAAATTGGCTGCGAGCACCTGTTTCGGAATATCAGTCCGGAAGACGCCGTCGGCCTGGCCCCGGACCAGGAGGGCCGTGAACGCCTCGTTGTATTCACGGCGCCTGCGCTTCACTTCCTCCTGCCGGTCCTCGCTGAGCATGTGCTGGGAACGGAAGAACACCGCTCCTTCCCGGATCCAGTCAATCGACGTCATGATCACGTCCTCGCAGACCAGGCGCATGGTCTCGACTGCCGGCAGTTCGCGGCCGATGATCTCCGTCAGGTGCTCGCGCTGGAGGGTCAGGATGCGGTCATAAATATCGAAGAGCAGGTCATCCTTGGAATTGAAGTAGTGATAGAGCGCCCCCTTCGTCACCCCTGCCGCGTCCACGATCTGCTGGACGCTCGTTTTTGCGTACCCGTGCCGCGCGAAAAGCTCCACGGAGGTCCGTGCGAGCTCTTCTTTGATGTTCAGGGTCTTCATGCGGCGGGTATCCGGGTTTCTCGCGGTGCGGTCCGGCAGTCGGAACCGACCGGTTGGTATGTGCGAACACCATAACCCCGGAGGGGGCAGCCGGCGCAAGGGTTTTGCCGAAAGAATTCCGGCGGGGCACTCCTGCCGCCTTCTTTGGGTCCCCTACAGTCTTGGGCATGAGCAGATCCGAGTACCCGCCTCTCCCGTTCGCTCCCGCTGCTCCGGATTTTCCCGGCTGGCCGATGCCGGCGTCGGTGCCTCCCGGCATGCGGATGGAGCTGAGCAGGGCCCGGCTGCTGGAGGCGAAGGAGTCATCGTTTGACGATTGGATGACCATGCTCCACGACCGCTACGACGAATGCCTGGCAACCCTGGGCAGGGAGCTCATGGCCTTGGAAGCCACGTTCCTGAATCAGGAGGCGGACGGATCCTGGTGGATGTACCACTTCCAGCTGATGGGGGATGCCAGCCCCGGACTCGTTCCCGACAACCCGTTGGACCAGGCGCATTTGGAATACGGCAAGAAAACCAAGCATCCGGGATGGGAAGAGCTCCAGCCGCGGTTCTTCCTTTGCCCTCCGGCGGTGCGTGCCGCCGTCGAGCAGGCTGGTTCTGCTGCGGACTAGGACGGGCGGTGCTGCCGCGGGCTCCGGCGCGGGGTAAGGGCGTGCGGCTGGGGCACGGGCTGGGGCGTGCGGTAAAACAAGGCGTTAAACAAAAGAACCCCGTGCCGACGAATCGGTGCGGGGTTCTTAAGGCGTCTCGACGTGCCCTCGATAGGATTCGAACCTACGGCCTGTTGCTCCGGAGGCAACCGCTCTATCCCCTGAGCTACGAGGGCAAGGACTCCGGTAAACCGGCAGGTCCTGTGGGACTCAAGAAGCTTAGCAGGTTTCGGCCGGGCGGGGAAAACCTGCTGCTACCGCCGCTGGGCTGGATGCCTGTGCGTTTCGGCGAGTCGTCCCGGAGGCTTTAACTGCGTCGCCTGACAACCGGCCGTGTGAGTACGTTTCTGGGGTAGGTAGTGGCCTTTGAAAGACAGGTATTTGTGGTTTCCCGAGGGGACGTTTTGGGGCTGTTTTTGGTCCGGAAATGTCAGTGCCGGGTGAAATCCTGAGGGCATGGATCAGCTCGGGAACACCGGACGGACAACCGAAGAACCAGACAGCGAAGACCCCCAGCCGGAAGGCGTGGCGGGTGAAGCGGATGCGCTGCACGCGGCCTGCACTTTGTCGGTGTATCGGGCTGAACTGGCTGCCGGGCCTTCCGTGGACGCTGAGGCCGAGTCCGGCACCGAGCCAGCTGAGCATCCTGTCCCTGATGAGGGTCCCGCCCCTGCCGGGCCCGCCGACGCCGATCATCCCGGAGCTTCGGCCTTCATTCCCGATCCTGACGCCGGAACCGCTGACGCCGGAACCGCCGATCCCGGTACCTTCGAAGCCGGGAGTCCTGCCGGCAGCTATCCGGACGGGTTTACCGGCGTACTGGCCCTGCAGAACCTTGAAGCCTTTGACGAGCACACGGTCGGCGATGCCCTGTCCCGGATGGCGCATTTGATGTCCTGGGTGCAGGCGCAGGAAGCACGTCTCATGGTCCGGATGCAGGAGATCTTCCGGGACAGCTACCACGCGGCTTCGGGGCGGCTCGAACCCGGGATGGCGTTCAGCCTGGCAGCGTCAGAATGTGCTGCCATCCTGAATGTCCCGCAGGTCACCGCCCAGCAGATGATGTTCGAAGCACTCAACCTATGCAGTACCCATACCGCCACCCTGACCCGACTGGAAGAAGGGCAGCTGTCCTACCAGCACGCGCAGGTGGTCCTGGACCAGTGCCAAAACGTGCCGGCCGACCACCTCCCCGGGTTCGAAGCCGACCTACTGGCGGCAGCGGAGGGTCAGACCCGGGCCCAGTTCGCCTGCAAAGCCCGGCGGCTGCGGGAGAAAAAGTATCCGGACACCATTACCAAACGGCATCTGACCGCCTTCGAGCAGCGCAAGGTCACCCTGGACCGGGAAGAAGACGGGATGTCCTGCCTCTCCGCCCATCTCCGGGCGGCGGAAGCACAGCAGATCTACACGACCCTGAGTACTGCGGCGCGGGGAGAACAGACGGCCGGGGATTCCAGGTCCACGGATCAGCTGCGTGCGGACATTCTGGCTCAGTTGCTGATGGGTGGTGTCGGCTCAACCCGTGCCACGGAAACCGGCGGGGCAATCGGTGAGAGTGGAACCGATGCCGAGGCAGGACCGGACGAAGGGATCATCCCGAAGGCGGAAATCATGGTCCTGATCAACGCTGAGACCCTTTTCGGGGCCGACGATCGGCCAGCAGAACTGCACGGTTACGGACCCATCAGCGCCGAAGCAGCCCGCAGGCTGGCCCGTAACGCGCTCGGCTGGACCGGACTCGTGCAGGACCCACAGACAGGTGAAATTCTTGGGGTGGGAAGGCGGCGAAAAGTCCCGGCCGGGCTCCGCCGCTGGCTCCGTGCCCGCGACGGAACCTGTCGATTCCCCGGGTGCCGGGTCAACACCGCAAACTCGGACATCGACCACACCACCGACTGGGCACGCGGCGGTCCCACGGACCACGGAAACCTGGAGCATCTCTGCAAGCGGCATCACCGGTACAAGACCCTCGGTTACTGGAAAGCGTGCCAGCCCTCACCCGGGGTGATCGAGTGGACTTCGCCGACCGGACGCGTCTACCGGACCGAGCCGTTCCTGGAACTCGGACCGGACACTGCACGGGGATCCGCGGAAGGAACATGGGCAGACCGATCACAGGCAGACGGATCATATGCGGAAGGACCACGCACGAACGGACCCTGCGCAGACGGAACCGGAACAGGTGCCGCCGTTCTGAGCGGCGTCGGCCTAGTACCCCAGGAACGGGTCGGTACGGATCCGCCGGCCTCCGGCGCCGCGGACGGCCTTGCGGGCAGCAGTCACCGCCTGTGGCGAGCCGGAAACGTAGATGGCCCGTCCGCTGATGTCGGGAACCTCCGCACGCAGGACTTCCGCGCCAGGGAGACCCGGACCCAGCCAGGCCCAGCCCGGGATCCCGGGATCCGACGGTGTGCAGACCAGCACCCGAACCCCCGGTTCCTGCAGTTCCCCGGCATAGGCCAGCTCGTCGACCGAGGAGGCCGCATACACCAGCACAATGTCCCGGTCCTCGCCCCGGACCTGCCGGATCTGGCTGATAAACGGAGTGATGCCGATGCCGGAAGCAATCAGAAGGATCCCGGTACGCGGATCCCGCGGCAGCAGGAAGTCACCGGCAACTGCAGTGGCACCCACTTCGGCTCCGGGCCGCAGCCGCAGCAGAGCGGTCTTGAAGCTGCTGCCCGGTTCGGCCACCCGCAGCCCCACAGCCACTGTGCCCGGCTCCGAAGGCGCAGTAGTGATGCTGAAAATACGCCGCGTTCCCCGGGAGTCCGGCTCAAAATGCGGCACGGCCAGTTCCATGTACTGGCCGGCACGGAAACGGACAGGACGTATCGGCTCAAACACCAGCTCACGGGCAGTAGGAGTCAGTTCCCGGATTTCCCGCAGCCGCAGCCGGACAGCTCCGCGCTGGCCCATCGCGAAAGCCAGTGCGTTCCCCGCCAGCAACGCCAGTTCCGGAGACATCATCACCGGACCCAGGGACAGCGGCACGGAGAAGAGCACGCCGACGACGGCGGCCTCCAGCAGGCGCTGGATGCGAAGCGGCGGCAGGGTCAGAGGCTCCGTGAGCATAAAGCCGGCCAGGAACACCAGGGGATAAGACACGGCAATGGTTGTCAGGGCGCCGGGAAGGGACTCGCCGGCAGCAAGGAAACGGGCCAGGGTCACAATCACAGCGGTCAGGACAAAGACCCCCGCCATCGGGAGCAGCCGGTTCCGGTAGAGCATCAGGACCGCTGCCGGAAGAACGGCGACGAGCATGCCGGGAGTTGCCACCCACCAGACCGCACCGCCCAGTCCGGTCACGGCCACCACGAACGCGCCCACGGCAGCGGGGTTGAAGATGTGCCGGCGTCGGAACGCCAGGAGATATTTCGACGCCGTAGCCACGGCCCCGGCGAGGGCCACGGTAGCCAGCTGCGCGCCGTCGGTGCTGGGCCAGAACAGGAAAAACAGGAGCAGCCCGGTAATCAGGGAGGAATCGGTCTGCGGACGGGTGCGCAGCAGCAGGCCGGCCACGCGGCTGGTAATCATGGTGGAAGCCACCGCCGTCACCGCCGTCGCACCCAGCTCAGCCGGGCTGTAGAACAGCACCCCCGCGAAGGAAAGGACAAAGGCCCAGGCGGCAACTGCCAGCAGCAGCCAGACACTCAGCCGGTACATGGTCCAACGTCCCAGGAAGGTGTTCAGGGTGCGCGGCGCAGTGGGGGCGGAAATACTCATGGGAACAGGACTCCAGCCATTGCAGGGGAATAGTCGGCCCGGCCGTCAGTGAACATCCGGACATAGTCGAAGGAGAACTCACGGGCCAACTCGTCCGGCTCGGCAAAGAACAGGGCAGTGGCCAGCCCGTCGGCAGTCATGGCGTCGGCCGCCAGCGCCCAGGTGGCCGCCACCGTGTCCACCGGGGCTCCGGTGCGGGCATCGAGCACATGGTGCAGGCCGTCGCCCCACTGACGGCGGTTGACGGCCGAGGCGCACAGCGCACGGTCCGCGAGGGTCAGCACTCCGATGGCCCGGGTGGTGTCATACGGATGCTCCAGCGCTACCCGCAGCTCAGCGGCGCCGGCAGAACGCAGGTCGGAACCGGCATCGACCACATACTCCCGGTGGCCGGCCTCTGCCAGGACCGCGCTGACCAGGTCCACCAGCTGGCCCTTCCCGGCGGCTCCGATATCGAAGGTCACCGGAGCGGAGATGGTCAGCGTGGTGGCACTCCCGTCGGTGGTCCAGGAGACGGTTTCCGCCCAGGCCGCAGCGGGCACGGGCGAACCGGAGGGCAGGAAGCTGTACCCGGCGTCGTACCCCAACACCTCCAGCGAGCGGCCCACCAGCGGGTTCACCGCACCGCCCGTGAGCCGCTGCAGGGTATCGAAGAGGGTCAGCAGGGGCGCGGCCGACGCCGGGAGGACGAAGTTTCCTGCTGCTTCGGCCATCCGTGCCACGGTGGAATCGGACCGGAAACGCGAATAGGTCCGGTCATAGCTGCCGACCACCTCCGCGACGGCAGCCTGCGTGGCGGGATCGAGCGGCACGGCGGTGGACAGGGTCCACTGCGTGCCGATCGCCTCAAACCCCAGGGTATGCACGGGTGCTGTACTAGGAGGCAGCTTCGGAGCGGATGGCGTCCAGGGCCCGATTGAAGCCCTCGCTGGTCAGCGAGGAGCCGGCCACTTTGTCCACGTCCAGCTCGTCCAGGTTTTTCCCCACCACCTGCTCCTTCACGTTGGAAGTGAATTCGCGCTGGTACTGCTTGGACGTCGGGTTCTTCTGCGAAGTCTCCACCTCAAGCTCGGTCACCACGCTGCCTTCGAGGTGCAGGGTCACGTCCACGTCCTCGGAGGTGCCCGACGGCGGGATGTAGCTTCCGGTGCCGGAGTACTCGCCGTCGGTGTAGCTGCCGGAACCGGCAGCATCGGGGGAGGCCGCGCCGGAAGATGCAGGAGCGGATGCGGGAGCGGACTCAGCGGGGGATTCGGCAGGGGCGGCACCTGCCTCGGCGGGTTCTTCGCCTGCGGCACACCCGGCGGCCGAGAGCAGGGACAGGCCGGCGGCGGCACAGAGCAGGGACTTGCTCGCTCGGTTCACGGTTCTCCTTGGAGTGGGGGTCGCTTTGCGCCCGGGGCCGTTGACCGGCCCGGGGTCTTCTCTCCCATTACATCGCATCATTAGTGCCGGTGCCGGATCCGCACAGCGTAAGGCCCGTCATACAAAACCGGACCCGCGCTGCACCCGGCTATGCTTAACCGGTGACTCCTGAAGAACTTTCCTCTGCCGTAACTGCCTGCCTCCAAGACGCCATCGACGCCGGTGACTTCAGCGTCGAGCTGCCCGGGGAGGTGCGCGTGGAGCGCCCGAAGAACCGTGACCACGGTGACTGGGCCACCAACATCGCCCTGCAGCTGTCAAAGCAGGCAGGGATGAACCCCCGCCAGTTCGCAGAGATCCTCAAGGGCCGGCTGGAAAAGATCGCCGGTGTGGCGAAGGTCGACATTGCCGGCCCGGGCTTCCTGAATATCACCCTCGACGCCGGTGCGGCCGGCGAACTGGCCAAGGCCATTGTCGAGGCCGGGCCCGCCTACGGCACCTCGGAAATCCTCAAGGGCACCCGGATCAACCTGGAGTTCGTTTCCGCCAACCCCACCGGCCCCATCCACCTGGGCGGCACCCGCTGGGCCGCCGTCGGTGATGCCCTGGCCCGGGTCTTCCAGTCCCAGGGCGCCGAGGTCACCCGCGAGTACTACTTCAATGACCACGGTGCGCAGATTGACCGCTTTGCCCGCTCACTGCTTGCCTCGGCCAAGGGCGAGCCTGCGCCGGAAGACGGCTACGCCGGCGAGTACATCGTCGACATTGCCAACCGCGTGCTGGCCGCCGAGCCGAACATCACCGAACTGCCCGACGCCGAGGCACAGGAACGTTTCCGCGCGGTCGGCGTTGACTTCATGTTCGGCGACATCAAGGAATCCCTGCACAACTTCGGCGTGGACTTCGACGTCTTCTTCCACGAGGATTCGCTGCACGAAAACGGCCAGGTGGCCAAACTGCTCGAGCAGCTCAAGGGCTCCGAGAACCTGTACGAGAAGGACGGCGCCTGGTGGCTGAACTCCACCGCGTTCGGCGACGACAAGGACCGCGTGGTCATTAAGTCGGACGGCAACGCCGCCTACATTGCCGGCGACATTGCGTACATCCACAACAAGCGCGAGCGCGGCTTCGACCTGAACGTCTACATGCTGGGCGCTGACCACCACGGCTACGTGGCCCGCCTGAAGGCCGCAGCCGCAGCACTGGGCCACGACCCGGAATGTGTCGAGGTGCTGATCGGCCAGATGGTGAACCTGGTCAAGGACGGCAAGCCCGTGCGCATGTCCAAGCGTGCCGGCACCGTGGTCACCCTCGAGGATCTGGTGGACGCGGTGGGCGTGGATGCTGCCCGCTACACGCTGGCCCGTTTCTCCGCGGATTCCAACATCGACGTGGACCTGGACCTGCTGACCAAGCGCAGCAACGAGAACCCCGTGTTCTACGTCCAGTACGCCCACGCCCGCACCCATGCCCTGGCCCGCAACGCCGAGGCAGCCGGCGTCGACGATTCCGCCTTCGACGCCTCGCTGCTGAGCCATCCCACCGAGAGCGCCCTGCTGGCCGCCCTGGGGCAGTACCCCGGCGTCGTCGCGCAGGCCAGTGCCTTCCGCGAACCGCACCGCGTGGCCCGCCACCTCGAGGTCATTGCAGGCACCTACCACCGCTGGTACGACGCCTGCCGCATTGCTCCGCAGGGCGATGAGGAAATCACTGACACCAACCGCACCCGCCTGTGGCTGAACCTCGCCGCACGCCAGGTCCTGGCCAACGGCCTGGGTCTGCTGGGAGTCTCCGCACCCGAACGGATGTAAGTTATGACTGCTTCACCCCTGGCTCCGCAGTGGCTGAGCCAGCCCGAGGACACGAATGCCCTGCGCCCGCAGCTGTGGGCGCAGGACGTGGCGCGCGGTGCCGGCGGCGAGCTGGAAATCTCCGGCATCCCCGTGTCCCGGATCGCCGAGGAATTCGGCACGCCCGTGTTCGTGATGTCCGAGGCGGACTTCCGGGCCCGCGCCCGGGACTTCAAGGACTCTTTCGACGCCGCGTTCGCCGGGCTGTGCGGGGGAGCGGACGTCTACTACGCGGGCAAGTCCTTCCTCTGCACCGAAGTGGCGCGCTGGGTCTCCTCCGAGGGACTGCGCCTGGACACGTGCTCCGGCGGCGAACTGGCCGTCGCCCGGCGTGCCGGGCTCCACGGCAGCCAGCTCGGACTGCACGGCAACAACAAGTCCCTGGCTGAATTGACCCGTGCCCTCGACATGGAGCTGGGCCGGATTGTGGTGGACAGCCTCGGTGAGCTGGAAATGCTGGGGAACCTGGCGTCCTCCCGCGGGGAGCGCGCCAACGTGATGCTGCGCCTGACCCCGGGCGTCCATGCCTCCACGCACGAGTTCATTGCCACCGCCCACGAGGACCAGAAGTTCGGCCTCTCCATGGTCGCGGATCCGGACCTGGACGGAATGTCCCCGGCCATGGCCGCCGTGGAAACGGCGCTCAAGCACGACGGCGTGAACCTGGTGGGCGTGCACTGCCACATCGGCTCGCAGATCTTCGAATCGGCCGGCTTTGAACTGGCTGCGCGGCGGCTGCTCGGTTTCCTCGCAGAAGTGAAGCAGGACTACGGCGTCGAACTGGCCGAACTGGACCTGGGCGGCGGCTACGGCATCGCCTACACCGAGGCCGACGCCCCGCGCCCGGCAGCCGAAATCGCCAACGCGATGGCCGCCGTCGTCGGCAGCACCTGCAGCGAGCTCGGACTGGCCGTTCCGCGGATCTCCATTGAACCGGGACGCGCCATCGTGGGTCCGAGCACCTTTACGCTCTACCGCGCCGGCACCACCAAGACGGTCCGGGTGGACACGCCCGACGGCGGCACCTCGCCGCGGCGCTACGTCAGCGTGGACGGCGGGATGAGCGACAACGCCCGGCCCGTGCTGTACGGCGCGGACTACTCCGCAGTGCTGGCCTCGCGGACATCCGAAGCTGACGCGGTCCTTTCACGCGTCGTCGGCAAACACTGCGAGAGCGGCGACATCGTGGTGAGGGACGCCTACCTGCCCGGTGATGTCACGGCGTCGGACCTGCTGGCTGTTCCGGGCACCGGCGCCTACTGCTGGGTCCTGTCCAGCAACTACAACTACCTCACCCGGCCGCCCGTCGTGGCTGTACGGGACGGCGCCGCACGGCTGATCGTGCGCGGCGAGACCGAAGACGACCTGTTGGCACGCGACGTTTCCTAACCTCTGCAAGGAGTTGGCACAGTAAATGAAGACCCTGAAAGTAGCCCTGCTGGGGTGCGGAAACGTAGGTTCGCAGGTTGCCCGGATCCTCATTGACGACGCCGAGGGCCTCGCCTCCCGCCTCGGTGCGCGGCTGGAGCTGTCCGGCATCGCAGTGCGCAACGTGGACGCGCCGCGGGACGTGGAGCTTCCGGCGGAACTGTTCACCACCGACGCCGAGGCGCTGGTCCGCGACGCGGACATCGTGATCGAGCTGATGGGCGGCATTGAGCCGGCCCGCAGCCTGATCCTGCACGCGCTGGGCTCGGGCGCCGCCGTCGTCACCGGCAACAAGGCGCTGCTCGCCGCAGACGGTGCGAGCCTGTACGAAAAGGCCGACGCCGCGGGGGTCCAGCTCTCCTACGAAGCCGCCGTGGCCGGTGCCATCCCCATCCTGCGCCCCATCCGGGACAGCCTTTCCGGTGACCGGATCACCAAGGTGATGGGCATCGTCAACGGCACCACCAACTACATCCTCGATGCCATGGACTCCACCGGAGCCCAGTTCGCCGATGCCCTGGCCGAGGCCCAGCGGCTCGGCTACGCCGAGGCGGACCCCACCGCCGACGTCGAGGGGCACGACGCCGCCGCAAAGGGGGCCATCCTTGCCTCCCTGGCGTTCCACACCGGTTTCGCCCTCTCGGACGTCTCCTGCGAAGGCATCAGCTCCGTTACCGCCGAGGACATCAGCGCCGCCCGGGAAGCCGGGTTCGTTATCAAGCTGCTGGCCATCGCCGAGAAGTTCACGGACACCGACGGCGCCGAAGGCGTCAGCGTGCGGGTGCATCCCACCCTGCTGCCGCGCCTGCATCCGCTGGCCGCCGTGCACGGGGCGTTCAACGCCGTGTTCGTCGAGGCGGAAAACGCGGGAGAACTGATGTTCTACGGCCAGGGTGCCGGGGGAGCGCCTACTGCGTCGGCCGTGATGGGCGACGTGGTTACCGCTGCCCGCAGGCTGGTCCTCGGCGGCCCGGTTCCCGCCGGCCGGCCGAGCGGACAGCTGCCGGCCCTGCCGCTGGAAAAGGTCACCACCAGTTATTCGATCGGCCTGGATGTGGCCGACCAGCCCGGCGTCCTGGCCGCCGTCGCCCGGGTGTTCTCCGAACACGGTGTCTCCATCGAAACCATGCGCCAGACCATTCACGGTGAAGGCGCCAGCGCCGAACTGCGCTTCGTCACGCACCGTGCACCCGAGGCTGCCCTCGCAGCAACCGTCGAGGCCATCAAGGGCCTGGACGTCATCAAGAACGTCAAATCCGTCCTGCGGGTAGAAGGAGTCTGAGCCGTGGCTCACCAATGGCGCGGCGTTATCCGCGAGTATGCCGACCGTCTTCCGGTCACCGAGAGCACCGAGGTCATCACCCTCGGCGAGGGCGGCACGCCGCTGGTCCGCGCCAAGGCGCTGTCCGAACTGACCGGCTGCGAGGTCTACCTCAAGGTCGAAGGCATGAACCCCACCGGATCCTTCAAGGACCGCGGGATGACCATGGCCATGACTGCCGCCGTCGAATCCGGCGCCAAGGCCGTGGTGTGTGCCTCCACCGGAAACACCAGCGCCTCGGCGGCCGCCTACGCCACGCAGGCGGGCATTACCTGTGCCGTGCTGGTGCCGGACGGCAAGATCTCCATGGGCAAGCTCAGCCAGGCCATTGCGCACGGCGCCCAGCTGCTTCAGGTGCGCGGCAACTTCGACAACTGCCTGGAGGTGGCCCGCAAACTCGCCGAGGCCTACCCGGTGTTCCTGGTGAACTCCGTGAACCCGGCACGCATTGAAGGCCAGAAGACGGCGTCCTTCGAAGTGGTGGACTACCTCGGCGACGCGCCCGACTACCACCTGCTGCCCGTAGGCAACGCAGGGAACATCACCGCCTACTGGAAGGGCTACTCCGAATACGCTCAGCCCTGGACCAACGTGGCCGGGGAGGAACTGGCGCCGGTGGCCACCAAGACCCCGCACATGTGGGGCTTCCAGGCCGAAGGCGCCTCGCCGCTGGTGAAGGGACACCCGGTCACCGATCCGGACACCATTGCCACCGCCATCCGCATCGGCAATCCGGCTTCCTGGGACCAGGCCATCGCAGCCCGTGATGAATCCGGCGGCCTGATCGAAGCGGTTACGGACACTGAAATCCTCGACGCGCACCGCTGGCTTTCCTCCCGTGAAGGCGTATTCGTGGAGCCGGCTTCCGCGGCAGGCGTGGCAGGACTGCTCAAGAAGCATGCCGCCGGTGAAGTCCCCGCCGGGAAAACCATCGTCATCACGGTCACCGGACACGGCCTCAAGGACCCGCAGTGGGCGCTGCGCACGGCTGACGGCTCGGACGTCGAACCCACCAAGGTGGACTTCGACGTCGTCAGCGTGGCAGCAGCACTGGGCCTGGAAGCGGCACCAACCACCGGATCCGGCGAGTAGGGCAGCAGCATGCACGTGGACCTTCCCCGCGAACCGCGCTCTGTCTCCCGCACCGGCCCCCGTGCCCTGGCACCGGGCCAGGACGTGAGAGTGTCCGTGCCGGCGACCAGTGCCAACCTCGGCCCCGGGTTTGATTCCCTCGGCCTTGCCCTGACGCTGTACGACACGGTTCGGGTACGCACGTCCGAAAACGAAGGCATTTTCGTGGAGGTTGCGGGGGAGGGGGCCGGAAACGTTCCGCTGGATTCCTCCCACCTGGTGGTCCGCGCCCTGCTCGCCACCGTCGCGGCCGCCGGATACGAAGTCCAGGGCCTGCACCTGAGTGCCGATAACGCCATCCCGCACGGCCGCGGGCTGGGCTCTTCGGCCTCCGCGATTGTCTCGGGCGTCCTTGCAGCGAATTCCCTGCTTCCTGCCGAGGCCCGGCTCGACGCCGCCGGACTGCTGCACAGCTGCTCGGCATTAGAG
Organism: Arthrobacter sp. zg-Y769; assembly: GCF_020907405.1. Taxonomy (GTDB): domain Bacteria; phylum Actinomycetota; class Actinomycetes; order Actinomycetales; family Micrococcaceae; genus Arthrobacter_B. Next base: position 17,233 of record NZ_JAJJOE010000003.1, on the reverse strand, counting down.
GGCCACCCGGACAATGTGGCTCCCGCACTCGCGGGAGACCTCGCCATTTCATGGGAGACCGACGGCGTTTTCCGTTCCGTACGGTCCGCCGTGCACCCCGCCGTGGTTCCCGTCGTCGCCATTCCCGACGTCGAACTGTCCACCGAGAGTGCCCGCGGGCTGCTGCCGGCCACCGTGGCACACCGGACCGCCGCCGCCAACGCCGGGCGTGCTGCCCTGCTGATCCACGCGCTGACCGTTGATCCTTCGCTGCTGCTTGAGGGAACGCACGACGCACTGCACCAGGATTTCCGTGCCCCCGCAATGCCGGACAGCGCCCGGCTCCTGCAGTCGCTGCGTTCGGCGGGATTCGCTGCCGTGATTTCCGGCGCCGGTCCAACCGTAATGTGCCTGGCCAACGGCGAGACCGCCGCACTGGAGGCAGAGCACGCCATGACCAAACATCTGCAGGCAGCCGAATCCGGCGCGAATTGGCGTGTTTTGCGGCTTGGCGTGGAGCGAGATGGTGCTAGAGTGGAAGGGCACCAGCGGTAATTTTCCGTCCTGTGCTCTCGCAGGTAGCCGTCCATTTCGGGCCGCCCCGGGCTTTCGTTGAAAACACTTTGCCGCCGTCAGGTGTGATTACACCCGTCTTGCGGTGATTCCCGTTGATTCAATCGCCCACCCGCGGAGGCACAGTCTCCGGTGTAGCCTTCAAAGGAACCGCCAAGAAGCGGCGTGTCCCACTTGAATGCCGCGTGTTCGGCAGCGAAGCTGACCAGACTCTGCGTGGATTCTTCTTAACTAAGGCACCCAGCAGATTCGCCTTTCTCCGGCCATCGGGCCGGCAGTAGGCGAACCCTGACCCAATGTCTGATCTTTGGGACCAGGGCCAATCACCGCGGCCGGCATTGCGCCGGACCGCCCGACGAGGGGGAAGGATCCTTCGTGACAGATACCACTAGCCTGACTGCAGGCGTGGATTCAGCATCCGCCGGTTCAACCGGCGAGAACACATCCAAGAGCGCAGGCCTTGCAGGCCTTAAGCTCGCGCAGCTCCAGGCGCTTGCCGGCCAGCTCGGCATCACCGGGGGCTCCCGCATGCGTAAGGGAGACCTGGTTACGGCCATCTCCAACCACCAGCGCGGCGGCGCAGTAGCGGACCGCCCGGTCCGCGGCTCCCGCAGCGATGCCGGTGATGACGCAGCCAAGGGCGCTTCCGCGCCTGAGAAGGCGGCAGCACCCGCGGAGCAGTCGGCCGAGACAACCCGCCCGACGCGTACCCGCAACCGCAACCGGCGTGCAGCCAGTGACGGCGTCGTCACTTCCGCCCCGGCGGAAGCAGTAGAGGCACCGGCCGCCGCCGCGTCGCCCGAAGCGGAAACCACTGAGGCCCCGGCCCGGAACCGCGAGGCACGCGAAGACAACGGACGCGAAGAGGGCCAGCGCGAGCGCGGCAACCGCCGCAGCCGCAACCGCCGCGCAGACTCCAGCGAGTCCAACGGCGCTGCCGCCAACGCAGCCGTCGAAGCACCCGCAGAGGACGGCTCCGGCAACGGTGCTTCCAACAACGCTGCCGCCTCCAGCAACGGAGCCGCTTCGAACAACACCGCAGCCAACGGTTCCGAGAACCGGACCCAGGGCGACGACGAGCGCGGCGAACGCCGTGAGCGCCGCAGCCGCTCGGACCGCGACAACAACCGCGACAACAACCGCGACCGCGACAACAACCGCGAAAACGGCGGCAGCCGCGAGAACAGCCGCGATGGCAACCGCGACCGCGACAACAACCGCGACAGCAACCGCGACAGCAACCGCGACCGCGACAACAACCGCGACAGCAACCGCGAGAACGGCCGCGACCGCGACAACAACCGCGATGACAGCGACGAGAACGGGCGCGGGCGTAACCGCCGCAACCGGAACCGCAACGAGCGCAATGACCGCAACGACCGCGGAGACCGGAACGACCGTTTCCGCGACCGTAACGAGCGCCGCCGCAACCGGAACCAGAACCCCGAGGTCGACGACGTCGAGGTCACCGAAGATGACGTCCTGCTGCCCGTAGCGGGCATCCTCGACGTCCTGGAAAACTATGCCTTTGTCCGGACCTCCGGTTACCTGCCGGGCCCGAACGATGTCTACGTTTCCCTCGCCCAGGTAAAGAAGTACAACCTGCGCAAGGGCGACGCCGTCGTCGGCGCCATCCGTGCACCCCGCGAAGGTGAGAACCAGGGTGGAAACCAGCGCCAGAAGTTCAACGCACTGGTCCGCCTCACCACCGTCAACGGCAAGCCGGCCGAGGACAACAAGGACCGCGTGGAGTTCTCCAAGCTGGTTCCGCTGTACCCCTCCGAGCGCCTGCGCCTGGAGACCTCGGCCAAGGTAATCGGCCCGCGTGTCATTGACCTCGTGGCTCCGATCGGCAAGGGCCAGCGCGGCCTGATCGTCTCCCCGCCGAAGGCCGGCAAGACGCTGATCCTGCAGGCAATTGCCAACGCCATCACGATCAACAATCCCGAGGTCCACCTCATGATGGTCCTCGTGGACGAGCGTCCCGAGGAAGTCACGGACATGCAGCGCACGGTGAAGGGCGAGGTTATTGCCTCCACCTTCGACCGCCCCGCCGATGACCACACCACGGTTGCCGAACTCGCCATCGAGCGCGCCAAGCGCCTGGTGGAAATGGGTAACGACGTCGTGGTGCTGCTTGACTCGATGACCCGCCTGGGACGTGCCTACAACCTGGCCGCTCCGGCGTCGGGCCGTATCCTCTCCGGCGGTGTCGACTCCTCGGCACTGTACCCGCCCAAGCGTTTCTTCGGTGCTGCCCGCAACATCGAAAACGGTGGTTCGCTCACCATCCTGGCTACGGCCCTGGTGGAGACCGGATCCAAGATGGACGAGGTCATCTTCGAGGAATTCAAGGGCACCGGCAACATGGAACTGCGACTGTCCCGCAACCTTGCGGACAAGCGCATCTTCCCGGCCGTGGATGTCAACGCGTCGGGTACCCGCCGCGAAGAGAACCTGCTCTCCCCGGATGAAGTCAAGATCATGTGGAAGCTGCGCCGGGTCCTGTCCGGCCTGGACACCCAGCAGGCACTCGAGCTGCTCACCGGCAAGATCCGGGAGACGCAGTCCAACGTCGAGTTCCTGATGCAGGTCCAGCAGACGACCCTGGGCACCAAGGACAACTAGCTGCCCTACGAGCCGCTCATGCTCCCTCCCGCGAATCAGCGGGCAGGGGGCCTGGGCGGCTCGTGCGTTAACGCGCCGGACCGAAGGTGCCGTGACGAACCGATAAACTGCTTGTGGGAAACCCAGCCGAAAGAGGAATCTAAAACATGTTTGAGTCCATTCAGGGCCTGTTGGATGAGCACGCTGAACTTCAGCTGCGCCTGTCCGACCCGGCAGTGCACGCGGACCAGGGCCTGGCCCGGCGGCTCGGACGGCGTTACGCCGAACTCAGCCGGATTGTGGACGCCTACAACCGCTGGCACGGACTCGAGGATGACCTCGCCGCCGCCGTGGAAATGGCTGACGAGGATCCCGAATTCGCAGCTGAGGTACCCGTGCTCAAGGAGCAGCTGGATGACGCCCAGGAGAAGCTGCGCCGCCTGCTGATTCCGCGCGACCCCAATGACGGCCGCGACGTGATCATCGAGGTCAAGGGCGGCGAAGGCGGCGACGAAGCCGCCCTGTTTGCCGGCGACCTTCTTCGTATGTACACCCGCTACGCCGAGCAGCGGGGCTGGCGGACGGAAATCATCTCCGCCACCGAGTCGGACCTGGGCGGCTACAAGGACGTGGCCATGGCCATTAAGGGCAACTCCAACGATCCGGCCGAGGGCGTTTACGCCCGCCTGAAGTACGAAGGCGGCGTGCACCGCGTGCAGCGCGTTCCCGTCACCGAGTCCCAGGGCCGGATCCATACCTCGGCCGCCGGCGTCCTGGTGCTGCCCGAAGTGGACGAGCCGGAAGAGGTCGCGATCAGCCAGAATGACCTGAAGATCGACGTCTACCGTTCCTCCGGCCCCGGCGGACAGTCGGTGAACACCACCGACTCGGCCGTGCGCATCACCCACCTGCCCACCGGCATTGTCGTGGCCATGCAGAACGAAAAGTCGCAGCTGCAGAACCGCGAAGCGGCCATGCGCGTGCTGCGCTCCCGCATCCTCGCCCACGAGCAGGAGAAGATCGACGCCGCGAACTCGGATATCCGCAAGTCGCAGATCCGCACCATGGACCGTTCCGAGCGCATCCGGACCTACAACTACCCCGAAAACCGGATTGTGGACCACCGCACCGGTTACAAGGCCTACAACCTGGACACCGTCCTGAACGGCGAGCTGGAGGCAGTGGTGCAGGCAGCCATCGAAATGGACGAGCAGGCACGGCTGGACGCCATCGGTGACGAAAGCTAATAGCGCCGGCACTCTTGCGGAAGCGCTGCGGCGGGCGACGGCGGAACTCGCCGCCGCGGGGGTTCCCTCTCCGCGGGTGGACGCCGAACTGCTGGCCGCGCACCTGCTGGGGGAGAACCCCGGCCGGGTCCGTGCGCTGGCGTTCACCGACGTGCCGGCACCAATGGGTTACGACGCACTGGTGTCCGAGCGGGCTGCGCGGGTACCGCTGCAGCACCTGACGGGAAAGGCGCATTTCCGGTACCTCGAACTTGCCGTGGGTCCCGGGGTCTTTGTCCCGCGGCCGGAAACCGAGACCGTGGCGCAGCTGGCCATTGACGCCGCGCGCCGGGTGGGTTCGGCGAAGGTGGTGGACCTGGGCACGGGCTCCGGAGCCATTGCGGCCGCGGTGGCCTCGGAGGTTCCCGCAGCCGACGTGTTTGCCGTGGAGCTTAGTCCGCTCGCCTATGCCTGGGCGGAACGGAATCTGGCTCCGCTGGGCGTGCACCTGGTCCTGGAAGATCTGCGCACCGCGCTGGCGGATCACGGCTCCAGCTTCGATGTAGTGGTGTCGAACCCGCCGTATATCCCCGCGGAAGCCGTCCCGAACGAACCCGAGGCCGCTGAACACGATCCGGCCATGGCCCTGTACGGCGGGGGAGCGGACGGCTTGGAACTGCCGATGGCCGCGGCCCGGACCGCTGCACGCCTGCTTTCCCCCGGCGGTTACTTCGTGATGGAACACGCCGAGGTGCAGGCTTCCGCCATTGCCCGGCTGCTCGCCGCCGATCCGGCGTGGACCGACGTCGAATCCCACCGCGACCTCAACGACCGCCCGCGCGCGACGTCGGCCGTCCGGCGGAACGAACCAATGGCATCCACTAGTGAAAGAATGTTGCCGTGAGCACCACTTATGACTGCAGTAACCCCGAGGAACTGAGCGAGGGCCTTGCTGCGGCCCAGCGCGCCGTAGCAGCGAAATCCTGCGTGGTGCTTCCCACTGACACCGTGTACGGAATTGGTGCGGACGCCTTTTCGCCGCAGGGCGTGGCGACCCTGCTCGCGGCCAAGGGCCGCGGCCGGAGTATGCCCCCGCCCGTGCTGATCCCGCGCGTGCAGACCATGGACGGACTCGCCATGGACATTTCCGAGGACGCCCGCAGCCTGGCGCGAACCTTCTGGCCGGGCGGGCTGACCCTGATTTTCCATGCCCAGCCGTCCCTGAGCTGGGACCTGGGCGACACACTGGGCACCGTTGCGCTGCGGATGCCGGACGACGCCGTCGCCCTGGACCTGCTGGCCGTCACCGGACCGCTGGCCGTGTCCTCGGCCAACCGGACCGGATCGCCTGCCGGGCAGACCGCGGCGCAGGCACGCGAACAGCTGGGCGAATCCGTTGAGGTCTATCTGGAAGCCGGGCACCGTCCCGTGGCGGGCAGCGACGGGGTCCCCTCCACCATTGTGGATGCCACCAGCGAACCGATGCGCGTGGTGCGCAGCGGCGCGGTCAGTATTGCCGCCCTGCGCGAAGTGGTGCCCGGGATCCTGGACCTGGGCGAAGAACCGGCAGCAGGCGGTACTGCACCCTCCCTGGCCAAGGACTAAAAGACTCGGAACCGTTCAGTTCCGGGAAGCCTCCAGGACTTCCCGGACGCGGGGTTCCGGGACATTGCCCGTGGACTCGGCCCAGCCGGGCTCCTGGCGCTGTCCGAACCACATCATTTCCACCCGGCGCAGAGCTCCGTGCAGCCGCTCTCCGGCAAGCGAAGAGACGGCATAGCCCGAGCGCAGCACCGCGCGGCAGAACCAGGCAGGCAGGTGTGCCGGGCGCCGGCCGCCGGCGGCTTCAAGAACGGTGGACACCGAAGCCTGCTCCCACGGCTGGAGCACCACCGGCGGCACCGGACCCTGGTGGAGGCCGACCCGCAGGACAAAGTCGACCAGCGAATGAACCGAGCTCACGGGGCTGGGTGCCGTTCCCGGCCCGGCGACCGATGCCAGCGGCGAGGCCGCGAGCCGGGCAAGTTTCGCCGTCGTCGCCCGGCCCGGTCCCTGGACCGAAGTGGCCCGGACCGTGGCAACGCTGCAGGTCCCGCCGGTCCGGGCCGTGAGGACCTGCTCGCCGAGTGCCTTTGAACGGGAGTAGGCCGAGAACGGCTCTACCTGGAGACTCTCGTCCAGAAAGGCCCGGTGCCCCTGGACCGCTGCACTGCTCAGGTGCACGAACCGGCGGACCCCGGCAGCGTCGGCTGCGTCGGCGACCAGCGCGGGCAGCAGCGAGTTGGCGCCCCGGAGCCCGGGCGAGTCCAAAGCTCCGGGAGTCGCCAGTCCGGCAGCATTAACCACCACGTCGGCACCCGCGAAGGCCGCCGCCAGCCGACTCCGCTCCGTGTCCAGGGCCGCTGCCTCTGCAAGCAGGGCCGCTGCGTCGGTGCCCGCGGCGCCCAGCCGGGGAGCGGACACTGCCCGGACCTCAATGCCGTGTGCCGCGAGGGCGGAACGGACGGCCGAACCGATGAACCCGGAGGCGCCCAGGACTACCCACACCGGGGCCTGGCCGGAGGAGGGGACGGAGGGCTGCGTGGCGGAGGAAGTGCTCAAACCTGCTGCTTTCGTGGTGCGGGTTCCCCGGGCGCCAGCTGCGGCATCGGGAACCAGGACGGGTCGCGGAGGATGCGGCGGGCACCGCGCCAGCCGGCCCAGAGGCGGCCGGCACCCCGCAGGGTCCGCTCCACGGCGACCAGGCGGAGCAGTTCCTTTCCGGCAGTGAGGAAAGTGCCCAGGGCGAAGCCGTACCGGCGGTACTGCCCATGGACCTGCAGGTACCGTGCGGTGTAGCCGCGGTTCCGCATCGCGGTGAAGCGGCCCAGATCGCTGGAATCGTTCAGGTGCCGGATGCCGAGGTCGATCTGTCGCTGCACCCGGACCTTGCGGATCACAAAATCATTGACGTAGGCCACGGGCCGGTCCAGGGAGGCGAGCCAGCCGTAGACGACATCGTCGCCGTTGATGAAGTAGCGGGCATCCGGCAGGCCGATCCGGCGGACCTGGGCGGCGCTGATCAGCATTCCCTCGAAGCAGCCCACATTGGTATCGAAGACGGGGGAGTCGCGGAAGACATTGCCCCGCACCGGCAGGTGCAGCCCCAGGAAGGGGACGAAACGGTGCTGCCAGAAGAACGGTGCCCCGCCGGCGTCGAACCGCCGGCCGTGGATGCAGTCATAGCTGCCGGTCCACTTGCGCAGTGCCGCGACGGCGCCCGGGAGGACCTCGACGTCGTCGTCCATCAGCCACAGCCACTGCGCACCGGAGGCGAGGGCGGCTTCGACGCCGGCGGCGAAACCGCCGGCACCGCCGGTGTTTTCCTCCAGCCGCAGGACGCTGAGCGGAACCGGGAAACCGGCCCGGGCTGCTGCCAGGACCTGCGGTGTCGCGTCGGTGCTGGCGTTGTCCACCACAACCACGGCCGCAGGGGCCGGGTCGAGTGCCTTGACGCTGTCCAGCAGCCCGGAGAGGTACCCGGAGCGGTTGAACGTGGTGATGACGATCGTCAGCGCGGCGTCGGGTGATGCAGCAGGCACGTTAGAACCCGAAGTCCGACGGCGGTCCGAAGCGGCGCCCGCCCAGGCCGGCCGCGTATGCGCGCAGCCAGTTCGCGAAGCCGCGGGGATCGCGGGTTCGAGCGAAGTGGACCGGGTATCCGACGGCGTCAGCCACGAAGGACTTCACCCGTCCGTAACGGCGGGTGAGGAAGCCGCGGTTGCGGTAGAAGTAGAACTGCTTGAACGGCGTCTCGGGGACCAGGACATGCAGCCGGTCACCGAGGACGGGCTGCACTTCGGCCCAGGCGGCCGGGTGCGTCAGGGCCACCGTGGTCACAGTGCCGAACTCAATGCCCGCCCTGCGCAGCCGGATCATGAAATCCGTCTCGTCGCCGCGGATGAACAGCCGCAGGTCCGGCAGGCCCACGCGGTAGAACACATCGGCGCGGATCAGGGCCCCGTTGAAGAAGTGGCCCACATTGGGCAGGAAGCCGCGGGCAGCAACTTCGGCGCGGTCATGGGTGAGCTTTCCGTCCAGGCGGAAATGGAAGGACAGCGTGTCCGGCGCTCCGGGGGCAACCACGAGCGGCAGGACGACGTCGAGCCCGCGTTCCTTCGCCGCGGCCAGCAGGGTGGCAACGCATTCGGGATCCTCGGGATGGGCGTCGTCGTCCATGATCCAGATCCATTCGGCACCTGAGGCCAGGGCGGATAGAATCGCCAGCGAGAATCCGCCTGCGCCGCCGAGGTTGGTGTTGGACCGGATGTAGTTCACCGGTGCCGATGAGTTTTCAGCGATATCCGAAACCGGGTTCTTCCCGGAGTCCACGAGCGCCACGGACGTGATGTTGCCGCTCTGCGCGGCCAATGCCTCCAGGAGCGTCTTGACGTCGTCGGGACGGTCGAAGGTCACTGCTGCTACGGCCACGGAGTCCGGCAAGATGGTCCTTTCGGGCAACCCGGGGGATCGGCTTAAACCGAAACCGGAGTGGGTATGCAGTTAGTATGCTGAATAGATTCCAGTCTATTACACCGGATTCTTCCACCTGTTCTTCGCACTACCGAGAAGAGAGCCGGGTACCTACCCGTTGAGGACCATGAGGCAAAAACCTACGGACAACCGTCACCTTCCCCGGGAGGAAAAGCCCGTCCTGTGGCTCTGGTCGCAGTACATGCTGGACTCCCTGGCCTGGATCGTGTCCATCTGCCTTGCGCTGGTGCTCCGCTATGAACTGACCGTTGAGCAGATCAACCCCGGGGGGCTCGCCGTCTTCTGCGGCGTGGCCGTCCTGACGCAGCTGATCGTTGGCTATTCGTTCGCCCTGTACCGCGGACGCTACAGCTTCGGCAGTTTCCACGAAATGCGCCTGCTCGCCGTGGTGACCCTGATTGTCTCCGCCATCCTGGTCCTCGCCAGCGCCCTCTTCGGCCTCGTGATCGACATTCCGCGCAGCACAGGCATGATCGCCTTCCCCTTTGCCTGCCTGTTTATGGCGGCCATCCGGTACCTCAAGCGGATGTACGTGGAGAGCAAGGCGCGCCCGGGCGAGGAAGCCCAGCGCACCCTCGTGTACGGAGCCGGCTTCCTCGGCGGATCCCTGGTCTCGCGGATGATGAAGGACCCGGAATCTCCGTACTACCCCGTAGGCCTCGTTGACGATGACCCGGCCAAGAAGCACCTGAGGCTCGCTACCGTTCCGGTCCTGGGCAAGCTCGTGGACCTCCCCGAACTGGTGCACCGCACCCGCGCTACCGTGCTGATCGTCGCCATTGCCGATGTGGAAGCGAAGCAGGTGCGCGAGGTTTCCGACCTTGCCGAAGGCCTGGACCTGCGCGTGCTGGTGCTTCCGCCGCTCAAGGACATGCTCTCCAAGGGTGACGGCGCCGGCCTGGGCGACTTCCGCGACGTAGCGGTTGAAGACCTCATCGGCCGCAGGCCGGTGGACATCCACGTTGACGAGGTGGCCGGCTACCTGTCCGGCAAGAAGGTGCTTGTCACCGGTGCCGGCGGCTCCATCGGCTCCGAACTGTGCCGCCAGATCACCGCCTTCAACCCCGGCGAGCTGATCATGGTGGACCGGGATGAGACCGGCCTGCAGCTCACCCAGCTCTCGATCACCGGCCGCGGCCTGCTGGACGGCCCGGACACCGTGCTGGCCGACATCCGCGACCCGGAGGCGCTGGAGCGCATTTTCCGGGAACGCCGCCCCGACGTCGTTTTCCATGCCGCAGCGCTGAAGCATGTTTCCCTGTTGGAGCAGTACCCGCAGGAAGCGTGGAAGACCAATATCATCGGCACCGCGAATGTGCTGGCCGCGGCCCGCAAGGCGAACGTGCGCCACTTCGTGAACATCTCCACCGACAAGGCCGCCAACCCGACCACCGTGCTCGGCCATTCCAAGCGCGTCGCGGAAAAGCTGACCGCCTGGATGGCGCGTGCCACCGGAGAGCAGTATGTCTCCGTGCGGTTCGGCAACGTGATCGGCAGCCGGGGTTCGATGCTTCCGCTCTTCAGCGAACAGATCCGCCAGGGCGGGCCCGTCACTGTGACGGACCCCGAGGTCACCCGCTTCTTCATGACGATCCCCGAGGCCTGCCAGCTGGTGATCCAGGCCGGTGCGATCGGCCGCGGGGGAGAGGTGATGATCCTGGACATGGGCGAGCCCGTGAAGATCCTCGACGTCGCCCGCCGCATGATCGCGATGTCCGGCAAGGACATCGAAATTGTCTTCACCGGACTGCGCCAGGGTGAAAAGCTGCACGAGATCCTCGTTGGCACCGGAGAAGAGGATTCCCGCCCCCTGCATCCGAAGATCTCCCACGCCTCCGTGGCCGTGCTGGATCCCGAAGAGCTGGACCTTACCGACTGGCTGCGGCGCTGCGGGATCGAACCCGGCAGCGTCCCGACGGACGGGGCAGCGACAGACGCCGGTGAGATTGTGCGTATGCCCGGTGCCCGCCGTCCGGGTGCCCCCGGTGACGCCGCGAATGAGCCGGAACCCTATAGCGAACGGCGGACCGGCTGATGCTGCTGGCGCTCTGCGTTGGCGCGGCCTTCCTGGCGAGCCTGCTGCTGCCCTTCCTCTTTATCCCGCTGCTGCGCCGGCTGGGTGTCCTGGACATCCCCAACGAGCGGTCCTCGCACACCAGGGCGGTCATCCGCGGGGTGGGCGTGACGACCGCAGCCGGCGTTCTGGCCGGTCTCCTGCTGGCGCTGCTGACCGGACTGGTTGCCGTTGACCGTTCCGTGCTCGCCATCCTGGTTGCCATGATCGGTGCAGCCTCGCTGCTGGGCTGGATCGAGGACTGGCGGGGAGTCTCCGTCCGTACACGGGCAGCTACGCAACTGGCCATCGGCCTGGCCGGAACCGCCGGCCTGGCCTGGACCATGGAGCAGAGCTGGTGGTGGGTCCCCGTGGGCGGCCTGGCAATAGCGGCGTACATCAATGTCGCCAACTTCATGGACGGCATCAACGGAATCTCCGGCCTGCACGGACTGGTCGTGGGTGCCCTGTATTCCGTCAGCGGCGTGCTGTCGGACCACGTCTGGCTCACGGTTACCGGTGCGGTGGTCGCTGCGGCATTTGCCGCCTTCCTGCCCTGGAACCTGGGCAGGGGACAGGTCTTCCTGGGGGATGTGGGCAGCTACCTGCTTGGGTCCTCAATTGCCGGTATTGCCGTTGCCGCGTTCCTGGCCGGTGTCTACGTGGAATACCTCCTGTTCCCGATCCTGATCTATCTGGCCGACACCTTCACCACGCTGCTGCGGCGTATGCGTCGCGGCGAGCGGTGGTACTCGGCACACCGCCAGCACGTCTACCAGCGGCTGACCGATACCGGCCTGGGCCACGTTGAGGTGTCCCTGATTGTCACCGGCTGCACCCTCGCCGTCGGAGTCACAGGTCTGCTGACCGCCGGTGCCGGAGCCGGAGCGACGGCGGCGGGAGTCCTCTTTGCCGTTGCAGTGCTGGCTTTCTACCTCGCCTCGCCGCGCCTGTTTGCCCGGCGCACCGTGGCCTAGCCAGGCTTGGCCAGGGCTTGCAGGGGGCATCTTCTATGTACTGTAGAATTCAAGGGTCGCGGTAGCCCGCGTCCTCGTGAAGCCTCCGGCTCACGATGAAAACAGCAAGGAAGACTGCCACACCATGAGATCCGCAGACGGTCCCCGCCCCGGCGGGTTCCTGACCCCCTCGGGGCCAACGACGGCCCCCTGGCTTGGGATTCTCGGGACGGCCCTTGCCGTGACCGGTACCGCAGCCGTCCTGGCGGCGGTTGCTGCGGGACTCACTGCGGGCCTCAGTGCTGCGGCGAGTTCGCTGCTGGGCTGGCTCCTGATAGCCGCATTCTTTGGAATCAGCCTGTTAGTCGGCCACCTTGTAGGGCGCCGCAATCCGTCCGGTGCGATCGGAATGTTCATGGTTACCTATGTCATTAAGGTTGTCGGGTTCGCCGTCATTCTTTTCGGGCTGGGAACACCTGATTGGCTGCACCGGGAATGGTTTGCCCTGACCGCCGTCGGCGCGGTGGTCCTTTGGCAGGTTGCCGAAATACGCGCCTTCTCGAGGACCCGCCACCTGATTTTCAGCGACCCTGCCGAGGCAGGCTCAAAAGGAGGCGGATATGCCTAAGAATCGGCCCTCGTCCGGCCCTGCGGCCTTCCAGGAACCGCCCTCCAGGCGGCGCGCTCTGCTGCAGTATGTCCTTGCGGGAATCATCGCCCTGGGTTTGATAGGGTGGAGCCTGGATAGTCTCCTGGGAACTCGCTGGATTTTACCGGCCGGTATCGTTCTGGGCGCGGTCAGTGGCTACTATGTGGCCTCCGCACACAGGCGCACCTCGGGTGCGAACCGACCCGTCACGGGCGGAAAACAGCCGGATACGGATAAATCGAATTGATTTCACAAAACCGAACTAATGGGCGCACATCATGCGTGCCCACCAATGATATGCCCAACGATGGACACAGCAGAGAGGAAACGCGTTGATCGCGCTTGCGCTTCCCGCCTCCAATGACGAGGGATTCGTCGCACCTACCCTCGAAGACATGCACCTCCCTGAGATCCTTCCCTGGGGCGCCGAAAGCGGTGAAGGATTCGGAAAGCAGATGCTGCTTATCCTCCTTTCCGTCATCCTTATCGGGTGGTTCTTCGTAGCCGCAGCCCGCAAGGGCCAGATGGTCCCGGGCCGGCTGCAGTTCCTGGGCGAATGGAGCTACAACTTCGTCCGCAACTCGATCGGCCGGGACATCATCGGTGAAAAGGACTTCCGGTCCTTCACTCCGCTGCTGTTCGCGCTGTTCTTCTTCATCCTGATCAACAACCTGTGGGGCACCATCCCGCTGGCCCAGCTGCCGACCACGTCCCACGTGGGCACGGCCTATGCACTGGCCGCGATTGTCTACTTCACCTGGATTATCGTCGGGATCCGGAAGCACGGCCTGGGTTACTTCAAGTTCGCCACCGTCCCGTCCGGCGTGCCGATGGCCATCCTGCCCCTCGTGGTACTGATCGAAATCATCTCCACCTTCCTGGTCCGTCCGATCACGCACAGCCTGCGACTCTTCGCGACCATGCTGTCGGGCCACCTCATCATCATGCTTGCCGGCAGCGGAACCGCGTTCCTGCTGCTCGAGGCTGAAGGACTGTTGAAGCCGCTGGGTGCGCTCACCCTGGTAGGCGGCGTCGCCATGTTCCTGTTCGAAGTTTTGATCCAGGTCCTGCAGGCCTACGTCTTTACCCTGCTGACCGCGATCTACATCCAAGGCTCCCTGGCCGAGGAACACTAAACCTCCCCTCTCCCGGGGAACCCCCTGAACCATGCAACCTGCCCAACGGGCATCTTGAAAGGAACAAAACCAAATGACTGGTGTTTTGGATATCGAAGGCAACATCAACCTCGTCGGCTACGGCCTGTCGGCTATCGGCGGCGCCATCGGCGTTGGCCTGGTCTTCGCGGCCTACATCAACGGCGTTGCCCGCCAGCCGGAAGCCCAGCGCGTCCTGCAGCCCATCGCCTTCCTGGGCCTGGCACTGACTGAAGCACTGGCTATCCTTGGTCTGGTTTTCGCGTTCGTTCTCTAACTTCAGCGCGTATTTTCCTAACCAAGTAGATAGGACGGATTGAAATGAACGAGGCACTAATCCTCGCCGCCGAAGAAGGCGCGAATCCACTGATCCCAAACATCTGGGAGATCCTCGTAACCCTGCTTGGCTTCGCCGTGCTGATGTACATCGTCGTCAAGTTTGTCGTCCCGATGTTCGAGAAGACGTACGCCGAGCGTACCGAGGCCATCGAAGGCGGACTCAAGAAGGCCGAAGCCGCACAGGCTGAGGCCAGCGCGGCCCTGGATGAATACAAGCAGCAGCTCATCGACGCCCGTACCGAGGCCAACCGGATCCGTGAGGAAGCACGCGCCGAAGGCGCCCAGATCCTCGCTGACCTGAAGGCCAAGGCAGGCGCCGAATCCGCCCGCATCATGGAACAGTCCCACGTCGCCATCGAAGCGGAACGCCAGGCAGCTGTCGTTTCCCTCCGCAGCGAAGTGGGCACCCTCGCCACCGAGCTGGCCGGCAAGATCGTCGGCGAGTCCCTCGCAGACGATGCCCGTGCCGCCCGTGTGGTTGACCGCTTCCTTGACGACCTGGAAACCCAGAACGCAGGTGCGGTTAAGTAATGGCAGGTATATCGAGCGAGTCGCTGGCCGCGGCGCAGGAGAAGCTGGAAGCCAAGCTTCCCGGCGCAACCCTGTCCCTGGCCGAGGAACTCTTTGGAATTCTGGGCCTGCTGGACAGCGATGCTGGCCTGCTGCGTGCCCTGACGGATCCGGCTCGTGAAGCCTCGGCCAAGGCAGCCCTGGTCTCCAAGCTGGTCGGCGGCAAGGTTTCGACCGATGCCGAGCAGCTGGTTGCTTCTCTGGTTGAGTCCCGGTGGCGCACTTCGCGTGACCTCGGCGATGCCCTGGAAACCCTGGGTGCAACGGTTGTTTCCGCTGTCGCGGAAAACAAGGGTCCCGGCCTGGCCGGCCTTGAAGCCCTGGAAAACGATTTGTTCCGTTTCAACCAGGCCGTTGCAGCCAACCACGAGGTGCAGCGTGCGCTGCAGGAACCGCAGGCCTCCGCCTCGGCGAAGGCCACACTGGCACAGAAAATCGTGCCCGGTATGGGAGCCGAAGCAAAGGTGCTGGTCACGCAGGCAGTAACCGCCCCGCGCGGTCTGCGTCCCGCAGCACTGGTAGCCCGCTTCGCGGAACTGGTAGCCGGCCGCCAGCAGCGGTGGATTGCAGAAGTGCAGTCCAGCCGTCCGCTGACGCAGGAACAGCAAAAGCGTCTGCAGTCCTCTCTCAACGGACTGTATGGCCGCGAGCTGAAGATCAACGTCAATGTGGACCCGGCGATTCTCGGCGGCATTCGTGTCACAGTGGGGGATGAAGTAGTTGATTCCACCGTTACGACGCGCCTGACTGAACTTCGCCGAAAGCTCGCTGTCTAGTCACCTTGACGGCCCTAACCGGCCTTCAGAACATTTGAGAACCAATCACGGTCATCGGCTATTAAGCGATGATCACAACATAGGAGAGCAGGGACTGCAGATGGCCGAATTGACCATCAACGCCGACGACGTCCGTAATGCGTTGAATGAATTCGCGGCGTCCTACGAACCCGGAAACGCAGAGCGCGTTGAAGTTGGCCGCGTAACAACCGCCAGCGACGGCATTGCCCGTGTGGAGGGCCTGCCCTCCGTTATGGCGAATGAGCTGCTTCGGTTTGAGGACGGCACGCTGGGCCTCGCCCAGAACCTTGACACCCGTGAAATCGGTGTCGTTGTACTTGGCGATTTCGCCGGTATCGAAGAAGGCCAGGAAGTACACCGCACAGGTGAAGTCCTGTCCGTACCCGTAGGCGACGCCTTCCTGGGCCGCGTAGTCGACCCGCTGGGCGAGCCCATGGATGACATGGGCCCGATCGCCGCAGAGGCACGCCGTGCACTGGAACTCCAGGCACCGGGCGTTACCCAGCGCAAGTCGGTCCACGAGCCGCTCCAGACCGGCCTCAAGGCAATCGACGCCATGATCCCGATCGGCCGCGGCCAGCGCCAGCTGATCATTGGTGACCGCAAGACGGGTAAGACCGCCATTGCCGTTGACACCATCCTGAACCAGAAGGCCAACTGGGATTCCGGTGACGTCCAGAAGCAGGTTCGCTGCATCTACGTAGCCATCGGCCAGAAGGCTTCCACGATCGCTGAAATCAAGCGGACGCTGGAAGACAAGGGCGCCATGGAGTACACCACCATCGTGGCCTCCCCGGCATCCGACCCCGCCGGCTTCAAGTACCTGGCACCGTACGCCGGCTCGGCCATCGGCCAGCACTGGATGTACGGCGGCAAGCACGTCCTGATCATCTTTGATGATCTGTCGAAGCAGGCCGAAGCCTACCGTGCCGTGTCGCTGCTGCTGCGCCGTCCGCCGGGACGCGAAGCCTACCCGGGCGACGTCTTCTACTTGCACTCCCGCCTGCTGGAACGCTGCGCCAAGCTCTCCGACGAGCTCGGTGCCGGCTCGATGACCGGCCTGCCGATCATCGAAACCAAGGCAAACGACGTCTCGGCCTACATCCCGACCAACGTCATCTCCATCACCGACGGCCAGATCTTCCTGCAGTCGGACCTCTTCAACGCCAACCAGCGCCCCGCCGTCGACGTCGGTATCTCCGTCTCGCGCGTCGGTGGTGCCGCACAGCAGAAGGCCATGAAGAAGGTCTCCGGTACGTTGAAGCTGGAACTGGCCCAGTACCGCGACATGCAGGCATTCGCCATGTTTGCCTCGGACCTTGACGCCGCTTCCCGCCAGCAGCTGACCCGCGGTGCACGCCTCATGGAACTGCTGAAGCAGGGCCAGTACGCGCCGTACCCGGTGGAGGACCAGGTTGTGTCCATCTGGATGGGCACCAACGGCTACCTCGATGACGTTCCCGTTGAGGATGTGCGCCGCTTCGAGAGCGAGTTCCTGGAACACGTTCGCCGCTCCTCGTCCGTCATGACCGTCCTGGCCGAGACGAACAAGCTCGAGGATTCCACGGTTGATGAGATGAAGAACCTCATCACCAACTTCAAGCAGGGTTTCTTCGGCGAAGGTGACGACCGCATGGTCGCAGCCGGAAACGAAGCTACCTCGGCCTTGGACGAAGAAGCCGTAGACCAGGAAAAGATCGTCAAGCAGAAGCGCTAGCGGTTAGGGAGTTGCGGGGGGGGGGCCCGGGGGGGGGGGGGGGCCCCCCCCCCCGCAGCCGAGAACCACAAAGTTATATC
>NZ_JAJJOE010000002.1 GCF_020907405.1 Arthrobacter sp. zg-Y769 | reverse complement strand
GACCAACACCCCGTACCCCCCCAAAATATCGACATGCACACGCGCTAGCGGTTAGGGAGTTCCGCTGCCGGACCGAGTGTCCGGCAGCGGAACCCCTGGCCATTGCCTTAGCCCCTAGCTTTAGAGCTAGGAACTGAAAGGAAGAGTATGGGAGCCCAAATTCGGGTCTACCGCCAGAAGATCGCGTCGACCACGTCGATGCAGAAGATCTTCAAGGCGATGGAGCTGATTGCTGCCTCTCGCATTGGAAAGGCACGCACCCGTGTGGCTGCGTCACTGCCTTACTCCAATGCGATCACCCGTGCCGTTTCTGCTGTGGCATCCCAGTCGGAGATCGATCATCCGCTGACCACCGAACCGGAGCAGATCCGGCGCGCAGCCGTGGTCATCATGACTTCCGACCGTGGTCTTGCCGGATCGTACTCCGCCGGTGTCCTCAAGCAGGGCGAAGCACTGAATGAATTGCTCCGTGACGAGGGCAAGGAAGTTAAGACCTACCTTGTTGGACGCAAGGGGCAGGCGTACTACGACTTCCGGAACCGTTCCGTGGAACGGGTCTGGACCGGCGGTACCGACGCACCTGAGTTCGAAACAGCCCGTGAAATCGGCAAGGCACTCCTCGATGACTTCAACACGGCCTACGAAGACGGCGGCGTGGACGAAATCCACATCGTCTACACGCGCTTCAAGTCCATGGTTATTCAGGAACCTGCGGTCATCCGACTGCTGCCGCTGGAAGTAGTGGAGGAAGAAGCGCAGTCAAGTGCTGAGTTCCTGCCTCTCTACGAATACGAGCCCGAGCCGGAAAAGGTCCTGGACGCACTGCTGCCGCGCTACATCGAGTCGCGCATCTTCGCAGCCATGCTCCAGGCAGCCGCTTCCGAGCTTGCCGCCCGCCAGCGCGCCATGAAGGCCGCAGGGGACAACGCCACGGACCTGATCAAGAAGTACACGCGACTTCGCAACAACGCGCGTCAGGCCGAAATCACCCAGGAACTTTCCGAGATCGTAGCCGGTGCGGACGCGCTCAGCGCCTCCTAGCCTGCAATAGATCGAAGATAAGTTCCAACGCATAAAAAACTTAGTCCACACGCCATCTAACTGAGTGAAGTGAGAGAGATGACTGCCCAAACTGTCGAGCACGGATCTAAATCCGTAGCCTCGGGTGCCACCGGCCGTATCGCCCGTGTCATCGGCCCGGTTGTCGACGTCGAATTCCCGGCTGACGCAATCCCCACCATCTACAACGCACTGACCACCGAGCTGACGCTCGACGGCCAGACCCGCACCATCACGTTCGAGACCTCCCAGCACCTGGGTGACAACCTCGTCCGTGCCATCTCCCTGCAGGCCACTGACGGCCTGGTCCGCGGCGCTGCCGTGGTCGACACGGGTGCCCCCATCTCCGTCCCCGTAGGCGACGGCGTCAAGGGCCACATCTTCAACGTCCTGGGCCAGCCCCTCGACGTCACCGAAGACCAGCTGGAGATCACCGAGCGCTGGCCGATCCACCGTTCGGCTCCGAACTTCGCGGACCTTGAGGGCTCCACCGAGATGCTGGAAACCGGCATCAAGGTGATTGACCTTCTCACCCCGTACATCAAGGGCGGCAAGATCGGCCTGTTCGGCGGCGCCGGCGTCGGCAAGACCGTGCTGATCCAGGAAATGATCACCCGTGTTGCCCGCAACTTCGGCGGTACCTCGGTATTCGCCGGTGTCGGCGAGCGTACCCGTGAAGGCAACGACCTCTGGGTTGAAATGGAAGAGGCGAACGTCCTGAAGGACACCGCCCTTGTATTCGGCCAGATGGATGAGCCGCCGGGAACGCGCCTCCGTGTTGCACTGTCGGCTCTGACCATGGCGGAATACTTCCGCGATGTGCAGAACCAGGACGTGCTGCTCTTCATCGACAACATCTTCCGCTTCACGCAGGCAGGCTCCGAGGTTTCCACCCTTCTCGGCCGCATGCCGTCCGCCGTGGGCTACCAGCCGAACCTGGCTGACGAGATGGGTCTGCTGCAGGAGCGCATCACGTCCACCAAGGGCCACTCGATCACGTCCATGCAGGCAATCTACGTGCCTGCAGATGACTACACCGACCCGGCCCCGGCCACCACGTTCGCCCACCTGGACGCGACCACGGAACTTTCCCGTGAAATCGCATCCCGTGGCCTGTACCCGGCCGTGGATCCGCTGACCTCGACGTCGCGCATCCTCGATCCGCAGTACGTTGGCCAGGCGCACTACGACACGGCCATCCGCGTCAAGCAGATCCTCCAGAAGAACAAGGAACTGCAGGACATCATCGCCATCCTCGGCGTCGACGAGCTCTCGGAAGAGGACAAGATCGTCGTGTCGCGTGCACGCCGCATCCAGCAGTTCCTCTCCCAGAACACCTACACCGCCAAGCAGTTCACCGGCGTTGAGGGTTCGACGGTTTCCATCAAGGACACCATCGAAGGCTTCCGGGCCATCTGCGACGGCGACGTTGACCACATTGCAGAGCAGGCGTTCTTCAACGTCGGCGGCATGGATGACGTTGAGCGTCAGTGGGCGAAGATCCAAGAGCAGACCGGGAAGTGAGCCCCATGGCGGACACTGCTGAACTCCAAGTTGAGATTGTTGCTGCCGACCACTTCGTGTGGTCGGGAGCGGCAAAGATGGTCAAGGCCCGCACCAGCGACGGCGAGATCGGGATCCTTCCCGGTCACTCGCCGGTGCTGGCCATCCTGGCAGAGGGCGGACTGGCCATCGAACCGGTGTCCGGCTCCCGCATTGAGGTAAGCGTTGACGGAGGATTCTTCTCCGTGGACAACAACCGCGTGGTCATCGTGGCCGACAATGCCAAGGTGACCAACGAAGCAACCGCCGGGACCCGCTGACTCCTTCCGATGGACAGCTCCTATGTGTTCATTGCGTTGGCGGCCCTCTTCGGGCTGCTCGTCCTTGCAGTAGTGCTCTTCGGGGTGCGCCGCAGCCAGCTGCGGTGCACCCTGGGGACCTTCGATGCCTCCATCTGCTTCCCCCCTGCGGGGTGGCGGATGGGG
>NZ_JAJJOE010000001.1 GCF_020907405.1 Arthrobacter sp. zg-Y769 | reverse complement strand
TTTTGGGGGGGGGCCCTTGTGGGGGGGGTCCGTCGTGTGTGTCGGGTCGTGGGGGGGCCCCCCCCCCCCGGGGCGCCCCACCCTGGGGACCTTCGATGCCTCCATCTGCTTCCCCCCTGCGGGGTGGCGGATGGGGGTTTGCCGTTATACGGACACTCATCTGGAATGGCTGCGGCTGGTCTCGCTGAGTCCCCGCCCGCCCTACCGGTTCCTGCGCAGTTCGCTGGAAATGGCGGGCTGGCGGGAGCCCACCGAGGCGGAGCGTGCCCGTATCCAGCCGGGCGCCGTCGTCGTTAGCCTCAACTACCAGGGGAGCGAAGTCCTGGTGGCCATGAACTACGAGGCCTACAACGGTCTCTCCTCATGGGTGGAAGCCGGCCCCGTAATCGGCATCGGTACCTGGCGCTAGCCGCCTGCTTGGAAGGCACAGGGAATTCTCCCTGTGCCTTTTTTGCTGCCCGCAGGTGCCTGTCCCGTCGGCCTACTATGGAGTAATGGAAGACGTCATTGTTGTTACCGGCCCGTCGACCCTTCGCGGAGCCGTCACTGTACCGGGTGCCAAGAACAGCGTCCTGAAGCTCATGGCGGCAACGCTGCTTGCCCAGGGGCGCTCAGTCATTACGAACGTGCCCAATATCCAGGACGTGTGGATCATGGCGGAGCTGCTGCGCCGGCTGGGCTGCACGGTGGATTACGACGTCGACGCCGCGTCCGTTGCCGTGGACGTGCCGCAGGAGCTGGGCCACCAGGCGGACTATGACCTGGTCCGGGCAATGCGTGCCTCCATCTCCGTGCTGGGGCCGCTGGTGGCCCGCTGCCGGCGCGCCGAGGTGGCACTGCCCGGCGGGGACGCCATCGGCTCCCGCGGACTGGACATGCACCGTGCCGGGCTGGAACTCATGGGTGCCGAGATCGGCATCGACCACGGCTACCTGGTGGCATCGGTCCCGGAAGGCCTGCACGGAGCGGACCACATCCTGGATTTCCCCTCAGTGGGTGCCACCGAAAACCTGATGATGGCGGCGACCCTGGCCCGCGGGCGGACCGTCATCGATAACGCCGCCCGGGAACCAGAAATCACCGACATTGCCCGGATGCTCAACAGCATGGGTGCGGCTATCAGCGGCGTGGGCACCAACACGCTGGTCATCGACGGTGTTGCGGAACTGCATCCGGTGGAGCACCGGGTAGTGCCGGACCGGATTGTCGCAGGCACCTGGGCCTTTGCCGCAGCGGTTACCGGCGGCGAAATCGAGGTGCGGTCAGCGGACGCATCGGCCCTGGCCGTGGTGCTGGACAAGTTGGTCCAGGCCGGCTGCGAAGTGAGCACGGGGGAGGACGGGTTCACGGTCAAGGGACCGGCACGTCCCGAACCCATCAATGTCTCCACGCTGCCGTACCCGGGCTTCCCGACCGACCTGCAGCCCTTCGTGGTGGCGCTCAACGCCGTGTCCACCGGCTCGGGCATGGTTACCGAGAATGTCTTCGAAGCGCGCTGGGGCTTCACCTCGGAACTGGCACGGCTCGGGGCAGTGGTGCGGCTCGACGGACACCACGCGCTGATCCAGGGCGTGGAGCTGCTCTCCGGTGCCCCTGTGGTGGCCAACGACATCCGTGCCGGGGCGGCCCTGGTTATTGCCGGCCTGGCTGCGGACGGAACCACCGAAGTCCGCGGCGTGGACCACATCGACCGCGGCTACGAACGTTTCATGGAGAACCTTCGGGGGCTTGGCGCCAACGTCGTCCGCCGTCGGGGCTAGCAACGCAGAAAACCCCCGGCATAAGCCGGGGGTTTTCCGTTTCTTACGAAAAGATAAAGTGCGGAACCTTAGAGTGCGGTAACGCCGGTGGCCTGGGGGCCCTTGGCGCCCTGGCCGATTTCGAAGGAAACGCGCTGGTTTTCGTCGAGCGTCTTGAATCCGTTGGTCTGGATTTCGGAATAGTGAACGAAGACGTCGCCGTCCGAATCATCGGGGGTGATGAAGCCGAAGCCCTTTTCGGCGTTAAACCATTTGACGGTACCCTGAGCCATTTTTTCTCCTCATAATGTGGAACTACCCGCACAGTCAGCGCCGGTTATGTTACTGAAGCAAGAAAGCCCAAGTTCTTGCCATTCAGCAGTTCCTTGAGGAGCTTCTCACTCGCAACGGTCTTGCGAGCATGAAAAAACACCTACACAAAGACTTGGTAATAGAGTCGCATAACCCATATGCCTGGTCAATGGCCTAAACGAAATACTTACGACTTTTTTCCGGGCGTTTTCTTCAGCGCGGCAGCCACGTTCCGCAGCGCAGGACCGCGTGGAGTTCCAGCTCCGGCGATACCACGAGGGCATCGGCCCGCAGGCCGCGGCGCAGCGCCCCCACTTCGTCGGCGAGCCGCAGCACATCCGCCGGCACCGCGGTGGCCGCGCCCACTGCGTCCGCCAGCGGCACCCCGGAAGTAACGGCGGTGCGTACGCACTGCAGCAGTGTGGAGGTGCTGCCGGCCAGTGTGCCGTCGGAAAGGCGGGCGGCCCCGTTCCGAACCGTTACGTCTGCGGACCCGAGGCGGTGGCTGCCGTCGCCCAGCCCGGTGGCCGCCATGGAATCGCTCACCAGGGCCACGTTCGGGGCGCCGACGAGCTCAAACACGGTGCGCACCACCGCAGGGTCCACATGCACCCCGTCGGCGATCAGTTCGACCACTGCGCCCCCGCTGCGGGCAGCCCGCAGGCTCGCCGCGACCGCGCCGGGGGAGCGGTGGTGCAGGGGATCCATGCCGTTGAAGAGGTGGGTCACGGTGGGGCGGGGGACATAGCCGCCGAAACCGGCCTCCTCCATTTCCTCACGGGCGGTTTCCAGCGCCTCGGCGGCAACCGCGTCCGTAGCACGGGTGTGCCCCAGCGAGGGCGTCACGCCGTGCAGGATCAGGCGGTCCAGCAGCTCGTCCGCGCCGGGCAGCTCAGGGGCAAAGGTCATGGTCACCAGTTCGCTGTCCGCCGCCTCGATGAGCTCGTCCACGAACGCGGGGTCCGGGGGCAGGAGATAGGCGGGGTCCTGTGCACCGCAGCGCTCCGGCGAGAGGAAGGGACCCTCGGCGTGGATTCCGGCCACGAGTCCAGCACGTGCCAGGGCGCCGAGCCTGGCGGCGGCAGCGAGGAGGTCCGGGCGGGACGCGGAGACCGTGCTTGCGAGCAGCGTGGTGGTTCCCGCTGAATGCAGGAAGTCCGCGGCCCGCCGCACGCCGTCGACGCCTGAGGTGGTGAAGTCGCTGCCCACTGCGCCGTGGCAGTGCAGGTCCACCAGGCCGGGAAGGATCAGCGAACCGTCGGGTACGGGCGCGGGCTCCGGCCAGCCGACGTCGTCGAAACCGCCCGCGGGACCCGCGTAGGTGATCCGGTCCCCGACGAACGCCAGTACGCCGTCGGGCAGCAGTTCATCCGGGGCAAGCAGGCTGCCCCGCAGGTAACCGCGGTCCCGGCTGCGCGCAGTTGGGTTCATGCACCGATTCTAGGCATGTTGTCGGGCAGCCGGGAGCGGGACGGGGAGTCAGAACAGGCGGGAATCCCTGTCGTCCACTCCGCGCATGGCGTCGTAGTCGAGGGTGAGGCAGGTGATCCCGCGGTCTTCGGCCAGCACCCGGGCCTGGGGCTTGATCTGCTGGGCGGCGAAGATGCCCCGGACCGGAGCCAGCAGCGGATCCCGGTTGAGCAGTTCCAGGTAGCGGGTCAGCTGCTCCACGCCGTCGATGTCTCCGCGGCGCTTCAGCTCCACTGCCACCGTTGCGCCGGTGGCGTCGCGGGCGAGGATGTCCACGGGACCGATGGCCGTCATGTATTCGCGGCGGATCAGCGTATGGCCCTCGCCGAGCCGGTTGATCTGTTCAGCCAGCAGGCGCTGCAGGTCCGCTTCCACGCCGTCCTTGATCAGCCCGGGATCGGTCCCGAGGTCATGGGAGACGTCCGAGAACCGTTCGTGGATGCTGATGATCAGGCGGTCATCCGTCTTGGCGCTCTGGACGTTCCAGACTTCGGTGACGCCGGCCTCGGCGTCAATCTCGTCCGGTTCCACGCTGCGCAGGGTGGCCGGAGGGCTCATCCAGTTCAACGGTTTGTAGGATCCGCCGTCGGAATGGATCAGGACGGAACCGTCGGCCTTCACCATAAGGAGCCTTACGGCCAGGGGCAGGTGGGCACGGAGGCGGCCGACGTAGTCAACGGAGCAGCGGGCTATTACTAAACGCACAGTTGCACTTTACCGGCTGAACTGCGGCAAAATGACTTCTATGCCCCGTTCGAACCATCCCCGCCGCGCGCCCGCCTCCGGCAGTGCTGCCGGCCGGAACGCCCGCCGCAAGTGGGCTTCCGCCCCGCCGGAGGTGGATTTGGAACGCACCCGCGCCGGCATTCCGATGCGCGAAAGCGGTCCCGACGGCGAATGGTCGGTGCGGCAGATCACGGCAGGCAAGGCCGCAAAGGACTACCGGTGCCCCGGCTGCGGCGGGATCATCCCGCCCGGAACCGCGCATCTGGTGGTCTGGCAGGAAGACTCCCTGCTGGGCCGGCAGACCGCCGTCGAGAGTCGGCGGCACTGGCACAACCATTGCTGGCGGATCCGCCGCCGGTACTGACTTCCCGCCGGTGTCAGTGCCCGTCCTGCCGGGCGATGAAGACCTCCTTGAGCAGCAGCAGGGTGGCCGCCGCCGTGGGAATGGCGATCAGTGCGCCGAGTACCCCGAGCAGGCTGCCGCCGGCAATCACGGCAATGACGGCGACGGCGCCGGGCACCGCTACCGCCCGCTGCATAACGCGCGGGGAGACGAAGTAGGCCTCGAACTGCAGGTACGCCATGTAGAGGATGGCGAAGACCACGGCGGTCTGCCAGCCCTCGGTCAGGGCCACCAGCGAAACCAGCACCAGGGCGATGGGCGGACCCACCAAGGGAATAAACGCCAGCAGTGCCACGACGAAAGCCAGCAGCACCGAGAACGGAACGCCGGTGATGGTCATCACGATGAAGGCATAGGTGGCGTCGAGCAGGGCGACGAAGCCCTGGCCGATCACGTAGTTGCCGACGCTGCCGGTGATTTCCTCCGACAGGGCCTCCACCCGGCGGCGCCGGCTGCGCGGGGCCAGCCGGTACGCCCATTTCTTCATTGACGGCAGGGAAGCCAGGAAATAGAGCGTCAGGACCAGGATGATCAGGGCGCCGAACAGGCCGTTGGCAATCACGGTGCCGACGCTGAGCACCCCGCCGAAGATGCCGCCCACGGCCGAACTGTTGGAAAAGAAGCTGCCGACTTCCTGCTCGATGCGGTCACGGACCTGGAACTGCTTGTCGATGTTGACGAAGAAGTCCGAGGCCAGGAAGTTGTTGATATAGCCGGGGGCGTTGGCGATGATCTCCGTCGTCTGGCTCACGATGGTGGGGATCAGGGTGGCAAAGAACGCGGTAACGACGCCGGCCAGCACCAGCACGGTGATGGCGATGCCGGCGGGGCGGGGAATCCGCCGCGCAGCCAGCCAGCGGACCACCGGATCCAGCCCCAGTGCAATGAACAGTGCTGCGCCGATCCAGACCAGCAGTTCGCCGACGTTCGTGATGACAAAGAACAGCAGCAGGGCCAGGCCGACGCCGACCGTGAGCATAAACCCAAAGTAAATGGGGTGGGCCCGCATGCTTCCGGACTCCGGATCGGGCCCGTGGCCGGCGCCGCTGACGCTTAGCCGCTCATCGGGAAGCCGCACGTCGCTGTCGACGGTGATTTCCTTACCGGCAGTATCCTCAGGCGGGAATTCGAACCGCGGACGGGGCCGGGCGCCGGGGACTCCGTGGCGCAGGCTGTAACGGACGCGGTCCGCGGCCGTGGAGAGGAATCCGGGCTGCTGGGTGCGGCCTGCATTTTTGTCGGCTGCATTGTTGTTGCCGCCCGGGGTTTTGTCCGCAGGGCCGGGGAGCGGCGCGTGGACGGGCACGTCCTCGTTTTCGCTCATTTCGCGCGTTTCTCCTCTGCCGGTTTGGGCTGCTGATACGAACCGAAACCTTACCAGCCGGCGCGCCGCCGGAACCGTTTTTCCGGGACCGGCATATGACTACGGCTGCGCCGCGGCAGGAGCCGAATGGGTGCTCCGAAGGGTTTTCGTTACCATTGGGTAATCAAGTGCCAGGACATCAATGTGACCGATGCGATTCAGCCGCGGCATTCCGGAGCCTGCGTTCCTGCCTTCCGGCCGGGGAATTCGCCGCCGTGCCATGTCATTTGCCCAGACTGAAGATAGGTAAGTTGTGCGAAACAAATTTGCAGTTCCGCTGATCGTTCTCGGGGTGCTCCTGATGCTGATAGGCATTGGCCAGCGCACCATCTGGGCGCCGCCGGAGACACAGTCGGCTTCCATGGAAGCCGATGGACACGACGGTGCCGTAGTCACCGTCCTGGAACCGGAACTGCTCGCTGAATATCCGGATGGCGTGGACATCACCGTCCGCTCGGATGCTCCCTTCACACTGGCAGTCGGCCGGGCCAATGACGTCCAGGCATGGGTCGGTGACGCCGCCGCAACCCGGCTGACCCCCGGGGACGACGCGCTGGCCACGGATACCGCCAAGACCGGAATCACGGCTCCGGATCCCGCGGGCTCCGACCTCTGGGTAGTCGAAGAGTCCGGCGAGGGTGAACTGTCCTATCAGTGGGAGGCGCCGGGCGAGGGCGACTGGCGGGTCCTGCTCGCTACGGACGGCACCGCTCCGGCACCTGCCGACGTGACCCTGACCTGGGAAAACGATGCCACCCGTCCCTTTGCCGTCCCGCTGATCGTTGCCGGCGCCCTGCTCGCGGTCCTGGGCCTGGCCCTTGCCTTCCTGCGCAGCGGTTCGGACGGGCCGCGCCGCAGCGGGCGCCGCAGCGCCGGCATTGAGACCGGAACCATTGACAAACAGCCCAGTGTCTCGGGAACGACATCGGCCTTCACCGCAACCGCGTCCAGCCGCCGCCGCCCGGCCTTCCTGGCTGCTGCCGCCGCTGCCGTGCTGGTAGCGGGCTCCGCACCCGCGTCGGCGCTGGCTGATGAATCACCCGCCGGCAGCCGGCCGGTGATCATGGATTCCCAGCTGAACCGCATTCTGGAATCCGTGGCCGATACGGTCGAGGCAGGCGACGCCGCCAAGGACGCAGCGATGCTGCGGCCGCGGGTCGGCGGTGCCGCCTACGCCATGCGTTCCGCGAACTACGCCGTGGCTGCCAAGTCCGCCGACCACGAAGCCCCGGTTCCGGTGGCAGCGAAGACGCTGCGGACGGAGTCGGTTGGTACCGCGGCCGGCTGGCCGCGCACCGTCGTCGCTGTGACCCAGGGCGAGGGCAACCCGGTGCCGCAGGCTCTGTTGCTGGTCCAGGACTCCGCCCGGGACAACTACAAGCTCGTTTCGGCTGTCCAGATGCTGCCTGCCAGCACCTTCCCGCAGCCCCCGGCGGCAGACGCCGGCTCCGACCAGATCCCGGCGGATTCGGACAACGGCCTGATGATGGCGCCGCAGGACGCCGTTGAGGCGCTGGCCGACTCCCTGACCAACCCGGACGGCGGGAACAAGGGCACCTTCGCGGCCAACCGGTTCAGTGAAGACGTGGTCAAGTTCCAGAAGCAGGTACAGACCGACCCGAAGAATGAGTTCGCCTCCAACACGTTCAAGCACTCCGCCGATGCCAAGGAAACGTATGCCCTGCGGACCGACGACGGCGGAGCCATCGTGTTCGGTTACCTGTCCAACACGTTCTCGAGCACGCCTAAGGAAGCCGGCGACTCGGTAAACCTCGAAGGCACCGTTTACCAGGCGCTGACCGGCCAGCCCGACACCGACAAGGGCATAGACGTCACCCACGGCGAAGCCGTGATGCTCTACGTACCGGCTTCCGGCGGCAGCGGACAGGTCCTGGTAGTAGGCGCGGCACAGGAACTGCTGTCCGCAAAGCTCAAGTAGGCGCAAAGCGTAAGGCTTGCCGGTGGACGGGCGGGGCGTAATAAGGTGAAGAAATGAGCACACCGAATCATCGCCCGTCACCGGCAGCCCCGTCCTCCATGAACCTGCGGGGGGCTGTAGACCTCTCCGCCCTCAAGGCCCGTTCTTCGGCCCCGGCAGCTTCGGCCGGCCCGGCAGGTGCTGCACCCGGCGCCGCTCCGGCACCGTCACCCTTCGTGGTCCAGGTCTCGGAACAGACCTTCCCGCAGGTCGTCCAGCTCTCCGCCGAAGTGCCGGTGGTCATTGACCTGTATTCCGATGCGAGCCCCGACTCGCAGCAGGTCTCGGCCATCCTGGCAGCCATTGCCGTGGAGCAGAACGGCCGGATGCTGCTGGCCCGGGTGGACGCGGAGGCTTATCCGCAGATTGCCCAGGCGTTCTCCGCCGTTGCCGTTCCCACCGTGGCAGCGGTGATCAAGGGCCAGCCGGTGCCGCTCCTGGACCGCCTCCTGCCGGAGGAACAGATTCGTGCCCTGGTGGGCGAACTGATGCAGGTGGCGGCAGCCAACGGTGTCAACGGGTCCCTGGAAGGGGGCACGGAGCAGGCCCCGGCGGAGGACGCTCCGCTGCCTCCGCTGCACCAGGAAGCCTTCGACGCCATTAACGCCGAGGACTACGACGCCGCGGCCGCTGCGTACCGGCGCGCCCTGGCCGAGCAGCCCGCCGACGCGGAAGCGAAGGCCGGGCTGGCACAGGTGGAACTCATGGCACGTCTCCGCGACGCCGACGCGGACTCCGTCCGCCGGGCCGGCGCCGAAGAACCTGACAACGTGCAGGCCCAGCTCGCCGTCGCGGACCTGGACATTGCCGGCGGGCACGTCGAGGATGCCTTCCGCCGGATCACATCCCTGATCGGCAGGGTGCACGGCGAGGACCGCGAAACCGCCCGGCTCCGGCTGCTGGATCTCTTCGAAATTGTGGGCGTTTCCGACCCCCGGGTTACCAAGGCCCGCTCTGCCCTCGCCCGGGCACTTTTCTAGGCCGGCAGGGGCACTTCCATGGACGCACCATCCCTCTTTGACCCCATCACCCTGCGCGGATTGGAACTGGCCCACCGCGGCTGGGTCGCCGCCATGTGCCAGTACTCCGCAGACCCGGTAGATCCCGCGGATCCGGCGAACGCGCCCGGAGTGCCGAATGACTGGCACCTGATGCACCTGGGTTCCTTCGCCGCCGGCGGGGCGGCCCTGATCATCACCGAAGCCTCGGCGGTCTGCCCGGAAGGCCGGATCAGCCCGCAGGACGCCGGCATCTGGAACGACGAACAGGCAGGCGCCTGGCAGCGCATCACCGGTTTTGTGCACCGCCACGGTGCAGTGGACGCCCGGATCGGCATCCAGCTGGCCCACGCCGGACGCAAGGCCTCCACCTACTCTCCGTTCGCGGCCGGCTCCGGCAGCGTTCCGCTGGACGACGGCGGCTGGCAGACCGTTGGACCCACGGCAGAGCCGTTCGGCACCTACGCCGCTCCGGCAGAGCTGGATGAAGCGGGCATCCGGCAGGTGGTCCGCGACTTCGCTGACGCGGCCGTCCGCTCGGTGGACGCCGGCTTCGACACCATTGAGATCCACGGCGCGCACGGCTACCTGCTGCACCAGTTCCTCAGCCCGCTCGTCAACACGCGCACCGACGCGTGGGGCGGAAGCGCAGCAGGAAGGAACCGGCTGACCCTCGAGGTCATTGACGCGGTACGGGCAGTAATCCCCGATTCCATGCCGCTCCTGCTGCGCATCTCCGCCACGGACTGGATGCCCGGGGGAGTGGACGCCGAGTCCTCGGTAGTCCTGGCACGTGCTGCCCGGGAGCACGGCGTGGACCTGGTTGACGTCTCCACGGGCGGAGCCGTCCCCGGCGCCTCGATCCCGGTGGCACCGAACTACCAGGTGGAATATGCCGCTGCGGTCCGCCGCGGCGCATCGGTGCCCACCGCCGCCGTCGGACTCATTGACTCCGGCGTGCAGGCGGAGGAGATCCTGAAAGCCGGGTCCGCAGACGCCGTCCTCGTAGCCCGCGCCGCGCTGCGGGACCCGCACTGGTGGATGCGCGCCGCGGCGGAGCTGGATGCCAAGCTGCCCTGGGTTCCCCAGTACGAGCGGGCCGCACGCCGCGGGAAATTCTAGCCTGCGGAAGGGAGGCGGGCGGGCGCTAAGATGGTACGCATGAGCCTGCCTCCCGATCCTTTTGAAAACGATCCCCGCCGCCTGGACGACAACGGTACGTCCACGGCCACCATCGAGCGCGAAGAACTGCGCGAAGAGCTGGAACCCGGCGACAGTGAGCGCTTTGCCCACTATGTACGCAAGGAAAAGATCATGGAATCGGCCCTTTCGGGCGAGCCGGTCATTGCTCTGTGCGGCAAGGTCTGGACGCCCGGCCGGGATCCCCAGAAGTTCCCCGTGTGCCCCACCTGCAAGGAAATCTACGAGGGCCTGCGCCCCGAAGGCGACAACCCCAAGGGCAAGAAGTAGCAGGTCCCTCCGGCCGTTTATGATCGCCCGTTTCCCAGCCTTCCGTGGTGAAGGCAGTTAGTCCTGATGCCTGCATGACCTCTGTTAGCACGCCTGCGCCTCAGCGCAGTAGCTCGCCGCTGCCCCCGTCCGGTGCCTGCACGGCAACAACCATTCGAGGAAAGGCTGCGTTTCCAGCGTGAGTTCCGAAACCCTGTTCGGCGCCGGTGCGTCACTGCCGCCCGCCTACCCCGAGCGCGCCGCCTGGGGTACTGCCCCGAAGCTGCGCCAGTGGCAGGCGGAGGCCCTGGAGAAGTACTTCGAGTCCAATGCCAGCGATTTCCTGGCCGTCGCGACCCCCGGCGCCGGTAAGACCACCTTCGCCCTGCGTGTTGCCAACGAACTGGTGGAGCGCGGAATCGTCAACCGCATCACGGTCGTCGCCCCGACGGACCACCTGAAACGGCAGTGGGCCGATGCCGCCGCGAAGGTGGGCCTGGCGATCGACCCGAACTTCAAGAATGCCGACGGCCGGCACGGGCACGGGTTCATCGGCGTGGCCGTCACCTACGCCCAGGTGGCCTCCAAGCCCATGCTGCACCGCGCCAAGACCGAGGCGGCCCGCACCCTGGTGATCCTGGATGAAATCCATCACGGCGGCGACGCACTGTCCTGGGGTGACGGTATCCGCGAAGCCTTCGAACCGGCGGTGAAGCGGCTTTCCCTGACCGGTACGCCGTTCCGCTCCGATACTGCTGCGATCCCGTTCGTGGAGTATGTCGAAGACGGGGACGGGATCCGCCGCTCCAAGGCGGACTACACCTACGGCTACGGGCAGGCACTCAAGGACCACGTGGTCCGCCCGGTGATGTTTATGGCCTATTCGGGCCAGATGCGCTGGCGGACCAGTGCCGGCGACGAGATGGCGGCGTCGCTGGGCGAGGCAGCGGTGACCAAGGACATTACGGCGCAGGCCTGGCGGACGGCCCTGAATCCCACCGGAGAGTGGATTCCCGCCGTGCTGGCCGCCGCGGACCGCCGCCTCACCGAGGTACGCCGGTCCGTGCCCGACGCCGGCGGGCTGGTGATCGCCACTGACCACGACGACGCCCGCGCCTACGCCGGCTGGCTGAAGAAAATCATGGGCGAATCGCCCACAGTGATCCTGTCCGATGACGCCAAGGCCTCCGAAAAGATCGAGGAGTTCTCCGCCGGAACCCAGCGGTGGATGGTTGCGGTGCGGATGGTGTCCGAAGGCGTTGACGTGCCCCGCCTCGCCGTCGGCGTGTATGCCACCTCCACCGCCACCCCGCTGTTCTTTGCGCAGGCCGTGGGACGTTTCGTGCGTGCCCGCAAGCGCGGCGAAACGGCGTCGGTGTTCCTGCCCTCCGTGCCGAACCTGATGGCGCTGGCCAACCAGATGGAAGTTGAACGCGACCACGCGCTGGACCGCCCGGACAACCACCTGGAGGAAGAAGGCTTCGGCCTCGAGGACAGCCTCATGGAAGCGGCGAACCGCGAGGAAAAGGCCTCCGGCGAGCTGACCAAGCAGAAGTTCGAGGCCCTGGAATCCCAGGCGTCCTTTGACCGGGTGCTGTTCGACGGCGGCGAGTTCGGTACCGGCGGCGCGCTGGGCAGCGAGGAGGAGCAGGATTTCCTCGGCATCCCCGGGCTCCTGGACGCGGACCAGATGAGCACCCTGCTGCGCCAGCGCCAGCATGAGCAGCTTTCCCGCAGGGGCCGCCGCTCGGGAGCGGCCGCGGAGGCAGCACCGGCGGAAGCCCCCGAGGTGGTGGACCACCGCCGGCTGACCGAGCTGCGCGCGGAGCTGGCGAAGAACGTGTCCGCCTGGTCGGCCCGCTCCGGCATGCCGCACGGGGTGGTGCACAGCGAACTGCGCCGGATCTGCGGCGGACCGCCCGTGGCCCAGGCCAACGAAGAGCAGCTGAACAAGCGGCTGAAGAAGCTCCAGGACTGGTTCATCGGCCGGAAGTAACGGCAGGCAGGAAGTAACCGCAAGCAAAGGGCCGGCCCGCAGAAGCGGGCCGGCCCTTTGCGTTGCGCGGCTGTTACAGGTCGATGATTTCCACGCCGGCGTCTTCGATCTCCGCCCAGGCCGCGAGCGTCGTCTCGCGCTTGATGCCGCGGGAGAGTTCGGGAATCACCGCGGTGTTGTAACCGGCGGCAACCGCGTCCAGTGCGGTGGCCCGGACGCAGTAATCGGCGGCCAGGCCCACCACCACTACCTCGTCGACGTCGTTGTCCCGCAGCCAGTCGTCCAGGCTCAGCGTCTCGGTGTCCGCGTCGGGTTCCGCCTCCGGATCACCGAGGGGAACCTCGACGTCGGGCGCCAGGACTCCCTCGAAACCGGAGTAAGCGGCCTCGTACTGGCCTTTGCGGAAGAAGGCGTCCACCAGTTCGGTGTCCAGATCCGGATGCAGCTGCGCGCCGGGGGTCCCTGCCACGCAGTGCCGGGGCCAGGAGTCCACGTAGTCGGGGGTCTCGGAGAAATGGGCACCGGGATCGATATGCCAGTCCTGGGTGGCGGCCACGAGATCGTACCGGCCGGCGGAGGTTTCCACGTAGTCGGTGATTTCCCCCGCGAGGTCCGCCCCGCCGGCCACAGCCAGCGAGCCGCCTTCGCAGAAGTCATTCTGGACGTCGACAATTATCAGGGCGCGGGCCATTGCTTACTCCTCGTATTCGGTGGGGATGACCGGTTCGCCGCGCTGCAGGCGGTTCACCGAGGCGGGCAGTTCGGCAAGCGACGCCGCGTGCCGCTGTGCCGCACGCGTCACCGCCTCGGGACCGGTCCAGCCGGGCAGGACTTCGCCGTCCGCCACGAACTGGTGCAGCAGCGTGCGGTCGTTGCCGTCGTCGGCCGGCGCGTGGCCGATGCCGATCACTTCGGCAGTTGCCGTGCCGTGTTCGTCCAGCCGGCGCAGCGCGTACTTCCGCCCGCCGAGCGACACCTTGTTCTTCGCTGCCTTGGCCACGGAGACGAACTCGTGGTCTTCCCCCTCGCGGCTGACCAGCTTGTAGACCATGCCGGCGGTGGGCGCCCCGGAGCCGGTGACGAGGGACGTGCCCACGCCGTAGGTATCCACGGGGGCGGAGGCCAGCGCCGCGATGGCGAACTCGTCCAGGTCGGAGGTCACCATGATGCGGGTATTGGTGTTGCCCAGTTCGTCCAGCAGGTCGCGGACCCAGCGGGCCTGCGCCACGAGGTCGCCGGAATCGAGCCGGACCCCGCCCAGGGACGGCCCCGCAACTTCCACGGCCGTGCGGACCCCCGTCTCGACGTCGTACGTGTCCACCAGCAGCGAGGTGCCCAGTCCCAGGGCCGCCGTCTGCGCGGTGAAGGCTTCCTTCTCGGAATCGTGCAGCAGGGTGAAGGAATGCGCGGCGGTGCCGACAGTCTTCAGTCCGTAGCGGCGGCCGGCCTCGAGGTTCGAGGTGCTGTTGAACCCGGCAATCACGGCGGCGCGGGCCGCGGCGACGGCGGCTTCTTCGTGCGTGCGGCGGGAGCCCATCTCGATGCAGGGGCGCCCGTCGGCGGCGGACGTCATGCGGGAGGCCGCGGAGGCAATGGCACTGTCGTGGTTGAGCATGGACAGGATCATGGTTTCGAGGATGCAGGCCTCGGCGAAGGTGGATTCGACAATCAGCAGGGGGGACTGCGGGAAGTAGGCCTCGCCCTCGGCGTAGCCGTAAATGTTGCCGGAGAAGCGGAAATCGGCGAGCCATGCCAGGGTGCCTTCATCCACCACGTTGGTGCGGGCCAGGAAATCCAGCTGCGGCTGTTCGAAGCGGAAATTCTCCAGGGCCTCCAGGATGCGTCCGGTCCCGGCAGTGACGCCGTAGCGCCGGCCGTCGGGCAGGCGGCGGGCAAAGACCTCGAACACGGACCGGCGGGAGGCCGTCCCTGCGTGGAGGGCGGCCTGGAGCATGGTCAGCTCGTAGTGGTCCGTATAGAGGGCTGAATTCGGCGCGTAGGCGGGACTGTTCACAGGCAAAACTCTAACCCCCGTTCGCCCATTGAGTAGACGGCGGCACTGCGGAGGTTCGGAAATGGATTCCTCACTACAATTGGACCCATGGCTACCAGCACTGCGACCGGAACGGACACCCTGACACGTGAGGAGACGGATACCCTCACGGCGGCGGACGTCCCCTGGGTAGTGATTGTCTGGAATGACCCGGTGAACCTGATGAGCTACGTCAGTTACGTCTTCCAGAGCTACTTCGGCTACTCGGAGTCCAAGTCCCACCGACTGATGCTGGAGGTCCACCAGGCCGGCAAATCAGTGGTGGCAACGGGATCCCGGGAATCTGCCGAACGGGACACCCTCGCGATGCATTCCTACGGGCTGTGGGCCACCTTCCAGAAGGCGGACGCGGCCTAGGGCCGCCTCAACAGCCTGACCCAGTACACAGCCTGACCCAGTACACAGAACAGAAACGGATATTCGTGGCCACCGGCTTCAAGCTCACCCGCAAGGGCATCACCGCCAACCTGGAACCGGGGGAGCGGGACCTGCTGCGCAAACTCTTCTCCGACGTGCAGGAGCTCCTGGAACCTGACACTGCCGCGGACACCGATCCCCTTGCCGCCATGGTCGGCATCGACCCGTCAGCAGCCGTTCCCGATGATTCGGCGCTGCTGCGCCTTCTGCCCAACGGCACCACGGACAACGACGACGACGCCCTGGAGTTCCGGCGGTTTACGGAACGTTCGCTTCGGGAATCAAAACAGAGTGCCCTCCGTGCCGCCGCGCTGCAGCTGGAAGCGGCACCCCTGCGGCTGGACACGGAGCAGGCGCAGCTTTTCGCCCGGGCGCTCAATGATGTCCGGCTGGTGCTGGGCGACCGCCTGGGGATCGAGGATGACGAAACCGCCGAGCGGCTGCATGACATCACCGATCCCTCCAAGGCCGAGGACGTCGACGGATACCTTGCGCTGGTGTACAACTTCGTCACATGGCTGCAGGAGACACTGATGCAGGCACTGCTGGACTCCCTGAACTGACGGGGATCAGCCCCTTTCGGGGGACGGCTTTGTGAGCAAGGGCACGGGACCGTGAATGTCCCCGCGCGCAGGGGAGGACTATTGTCGTTACATTATGAGTTCGCACCCGGCCAGCACCTCACCGCATCCACTGGGCACATCACAGCCTGAAGCAGTCCGGGTCAAGGACCCGGACGCCCCGATCGGCATCTTCGACTCCGGCGTCGGCGGGCTGACGGTCGCCCGCGCCGTCCTGGACCAGCTGCCCCATGAAGCCATCATGTACGTGGGGGACACCGCCAACGGACCCTACGGACCCCTGCCGATAGCCGAGGTCCGGGCCAAGGCCCTGGGCGTGATGGACGAGCTGGTGGATTCCGGCGTCAAGCTCCTGGTGATTGCGTGCAACTCAGCCTCCGCCGCCGTCCTGCGTGACGCCCGCGAACGCTACACCCGCCGCTACGGCATTCCGGTCATCGAAGTCATCCAGCCGGCCGTCCGCCGTGCCGTGGCCGCAACCCGCACCGGACGGATCGGCGTCATCGGCACGGCCGCCACGGTGGGATCGCGGGCCTATGACGACACCTTCGCCGCGGCCCCGCACCTGGAGGTGTCCTCGGTGGCCTGCCCGGCGTTCGTGGAGTTTGTTGAAGCCGGGATCACGTCCGGCCCCGACGTGCTGGCGACCGCGGAGGAGTACCTGGCTCCGCTGAAGGCCCGTGACGTGGACACCCTGGTTCTGGGCTGCACCCACTATCCGCTCCTTACCGGCGTGATTTCCTATGTCATGGGCGACGTCACGCTTGTTTCCAGTGCCGAGGAGACCGCCAAGGATGTCTACCGGGCCCTCATCTCCCACGGAATTGAACGGCGCCTGCAGACTCCGCCGCAGCACACTTTTGTTGCGACCGGAGACTCGGCTTCCTTCGAACTGCTTGCCCGGCGCTTCCTGGGCCCCGAGGTCCTCAGCGTCCAGCAGGTGGAGCACGTCGCAGCACGTTACCCCACCGGCAGCATGGCCCGGGTCACCCCGCAGATGATTGCCGCCGCCCGGGCAGATGCCCCTGAACGCATGGAGGCGCACAGCGGCGCCTCCCGGAACGGCACGGAATGAAACTGACCATTGTGGGCTGCAGCGGATCCTTCCCCGGCCCGGCCTCGCCGGCGTCGTGCTACCTCGTGACCGCCAACGACGGCGTCCGCGACTGGAGGATCCTGCTCGACCTGGGCAACGGTTCACTCGGTGCCCTGCAGCGCTACATGGACCTGCGCGACATTGACGCCGTGCTGCTGACGCACCTGCACCCGGACCACTGCATGGACCTGTGCGGTCTGCATGTGGCCGTGCACTGGGACCCGTCCGGCTGGAACCGGGACCGGATCAAGGTCTGGGGCCCGGCGGCTACGGCGGACCGGATGGCCACCGCGTACGGACTGGAGCTGGACCCGGGCATGCACGAGGACTTCGAGTTCTCGAACTGGACCGCGGGCGAGCCGGTGCAGATCGGGCCGTTCACCGTGACCCCCTATCCGGTCCGCCACCCGGCTGAAGAGGCCTACGCCCTGCGGGTCGAAGCCCGCACCGTGAATGCCGATGGGGAGCCCGTGCTCCGGACGCTGGCCTATTCCGGAGATACCGACTCCTGTCCCGGCCTGGAGGACGCTGCCCGGAACACCGATGTTTTCCTCTGTGAAGCGGCCTTCCAGGAGGGCCGCGATGACGCGATCGAAGGCGTGCACCTGACCGGCCGCCGCGCCGGAGAAGCTTCGACCGCGGCAAACGCCCGGCGGCTGCTCCTCACGCACCTGCCGGTCTGGAACGATGCCAGCGTCAGCGTCTCGGAGGCACGCGAGACCTACAGCGGGGACCTCGCCGTTGCCGTCGCGGGAGTCTCCTACGACGTCGGCAGTCCCTTCACGGCGCCGCTGGCAGTGCAGAAGGCCCGCAGCCTCTAGGCCCCGGGCACCGCCCAGGCCCCAAACGGGCACTCCGCGGTCCGGCGATAGACTGAACCCATGACTACCGTCCCCACCCCTGCCCCGTCCGCCGAATCCCTGCGTGCCGACGGGCGTACCCCGGACCAGCTGCGCAGCATCACCATTACCCGCGGCTGGTCCAAGCAGGCCGAAGGTTCGGCCCTGATCGAGTTCGGCAACACCCGGGTGCTGTGCACCGCGTCCCTGACCCCCGGCGTACCCCGCTGGCTCAAGGGCGAGGGCAAGGGCTGGGTCACCGCCGAATACGCCATGCTCCCGCGGGCCACCAATACCCGCAACGACCGTGAATCGGTCAAGGGCAAGCTGGGCGGACGCACGCACGAGATCTCCCGCCTGATCGGCCGCTCGCTGCGGTCCATCATCGACACCAAGGCCCTGGGCGAAAACACCATTGTGCTGGACTGCGACGTCCTGCAGGCCGACGGCGGAACCCGCACCGCGGCGATCACGGGCGCCTATGTGGCCCTTGCGGATGCCGTGGCCTGGGCCAAGGAGAACAAGCTCATTGCCCGAAACGCCAATCCGCTGCTGGACACCGTGGCAGCCATCAGCGTGGGCATCATCGACGGGGTTCCGATGCTGGACCTGCCGTACGTCGAAGACGTCCGGGCCGAAACCGACATGAACGTAGTGGTCACCGGGTCCGGAAAATTTGTTGAGGTGCAGGGCACCGCCGAGGGCGCACCGTTCGACCGCGACGAACTGGACGCCCTGCTCGACCTGGCCCTGCAGGGAACCGCCGAGCTGGCCGCGATCCAGCGGCAGACCCTGGGCGCGTAATGCAGCAGCCGCAGGCCCGCCTGGTCCTGGCCACCCGCAACCCGGGCAAGCTGCGCGAGCTGCGGGAACTGCTGCGCGGCCAGGTGCCCGGGCTCGACGTCGACACGCAGGTGATCGATGCCGCGGCGGCAGGGGTTCCCGACGTCGCCGAAACCGGCGTCACCTTTGAAGAGAACGCACTGCTGAAGGCCCATGCGGTGGCCGCTGCCACCGGCCTGCCCGCCGTGGCGGACGATTCGGGGCTGGCCGTGGACGTCCTTGGGGGAGCGCCGGGTATTTTCTCCGCGCGCTGGTCCGGACGGCACGGCGACGACGCCGCGAACCTTGAACTGCTCCTGGCCCAGCTGGCGGATATTTCCGCCGAGCACCGGGGAGCCGCATTCGTCTGCGCCGCTGCCCTGGCGCTGCCCGACGGCGGCGAAACCGTTGAGCGCGGTGAGCTGCGGGGAACCCTGCTGGAATCGGCCCGGGGCGCGGGCGGCTTCGGCTACGACCCGATCCTGCAGCCGGCCGGGCTGGACCGCAGCTGCGCGGAGCTGACCGGTGCGGAAAAGAACGCCATCAGCCACCGCGGCCAGGCCTTCCGCGCCCTGCTGCCGGCGCTGGTTGCCGCCCTCGGGGAGGGGACTCCGCGCGTTTCCTGACGTGCGGCCGGGCTGTGTGATGTGTCCCAAACACGCCGGGCAAGGCGGCTCCGATTCTTCCCCGCCGGGGGGCCTAGGGCAGAATTGAGCGCGAGATGACTATTACACAAGCCGTTACCCCAGCCGCCTCCGTCGTCGCCGAAGGCTCGAGCGACCCCTCAGCCCTCGGGGGTGTGGCGGACTGGGCGGTCGGCATGATGGAAACCATCGGTGCCCCCGGTGCAGGGCTGGCCATCGCCCTGGAAAACCTTTTCCCTCCGCTGCCGAGCGAAATCATTCTTCCGCTGGCCGGATTCACCGCCAGCCAGGGCAACTTCTCCATCATCGCCGCACTGTTCTGGACGACGCTGGGTTCCGTCATCGGTGCCCTGGCGCTCTACGGGCTGGGCGCCTGGCTGGGCCGGAACCGGATGCGCAGGATCGTGGCGAAGGTTCCGCTGGTGGACCTGGAAGATGTGGACAAGGTGGAAGCCTGGTTCGAGCGGCACGGCAACAAGGCCGTGTTCTTTGGCCGGATGATTCCGTTGTTCCGCAGCCTCATTTCGATCCCGGCGGGTATCGAGCGGATGCACCTGTTGACCTTCACGGCACTGACGACAGCCGGCAGCCTGATCTGGAACACGATCTTCATCGTGGCCGGCTACTATCTGGGCGAAAGCTGGCACATCGTCGAACAGTACGCCGGGATTTTCCAGAAGATCGTCATCGTCGCGGTCATCATCGCAGCCGTGTGGTTCGTGGCGGCCAAGGTGCGTAGTTCCCGGCGGAAGCGTGTGGCCCGCGAGAATGCCTGAAACAGGGCTCAGCTTCACCGCAATAGATTTTGAAACAGCCAACGGCTTCCGGGGTTCGCCTTGTTCCGTCGGGCTTGTCAGGGTCCGCGGGGGCCAGGTTGTCGAGGAAGCCTCCTGGCTGATGCGGCCCCCGGAGGGACACGACTATTTCGATCCGCGCAATGTGCGGATCCACGGGATCGAACCCGAAATGGTGGCGGGAGCTCCGCGGTTCGGCGAGCTGTTTCCGGAGATCGGCGCCTTTATCGGTGATGACCTGCTGGTGGCGCACAATGCCGCCTTCGACCTGGGCGTCATCCGCTCCGCACTGGAGGTCTCCGAGCTGGCCGGGCCTGCCTATGACTACACCTGCACAGTGGTCCATTCGCGCCGCACCTACCAGCTGCCCTCACATTCGCTGCCCTTCGCTGCCGAAGCCGCCGGGGTTCCCCTGCTGAACCACCACGATGCCACCGAGGACGCCCGCGCCTGCGCCGGGATCATGGTCGATATCGCCCGGCGCAGCGGTGCGCAGTCCATGCCGGAGTTTTTCCTGCGGGACGGTCGGCCGGCTTCCCACCTGCCGGCCTATGTGCCGGGGCAGCACCCGCTCTCCAAGGCGACGCGGGACGCATTGGCCCGTGGCACCGGGACCCCGGCCGCGGCAGGTGCCGTGTGGCAGGGCTGGCCGTCCGAGGGGGAGAATCCGCAGCCGAATCCGCTGGCGGACCCGGCGCATCCGCTGTTCGGGCAGACGATTGTGTTCACCGGTGACCTGGGTATGGCGCGGCAGACCGCCAAGAACCGTGCCGCCGAGGTCGGTGCCCGCACGGCCAGCAACGTCACGCGTGCCACCAGCGTGCTGGTGGTCGGTGACGGTTTTGAACCGGGAGACCTGCGCAGCGGGCGCCTGACCGGCAAGGCCCGGCGGGTCCTGGACCTGCACGAGCGGGGGCAGCGCATTGAGGTGCTGTCCGAAGCCGAATTCCTGCAGACCCTCGGCGGGATCTGGCCGCGGGCCTCGCAGTAGCGGCCGGCCCCGCGGCAGAACCCCCGGCTAGGGCGCGACCGTTGCGGCAACGAATCCTGCGGCGAGCTTCTCGATGACGCTGCGTTCCCGCAGAGCCTCAAGGTCGGCTTCGGGCAGGGTGCCGAACCGGG
Organism: Arthrobacter sp. zg-Y769; assembly: GCF_020907405.1. Classification (GTDB taxonomy): domain Bacteria; phylum Actinomycetota; class Actinomycetes; order Actinomycetales; family Micrococcaceae; genus Arthrobacter_B. The sequence continues at coordinate 59,880 of NZ_JAJJOE010000001.1, read as the reverse complement.
TTCCCAGCAGGCTTCCGGCCACGACGGCGGCGGGGGAGCCGCCCGCTGCTGCGGCCTGTTGGACGGCGGCGGCCGTTGCGGCACTGAGGCCCGTATTTTCAGCGGCAGCGTAGGTTGCGGCTTCTACGGCCAGTGCGGCGAGGAGCCCAAGCATCAGGGCGTCCTCCGCGGTGAGCGCCCGACTGGCTGATCCCGCGGCGGCGGCAGCGGCGTCGTCGTCCGTCAGTACCGGCTGCAGCCGGTCGGCGAGTTCGGGCATCCCGTTGTCCCGTGCCCTGGCCAGTGCCGCTTCTGCAGCGCTGTGGAGCGTTGCCCCGGGCGCGAGCAGGCCGTGGACCGTGGACGCAAAGACCGCTGCGCTGTGCCGGGCCGAGGGATGTCCGTGCGTCAGCGAGGCGGCGTCGAGCGCCAGCTTGTAGACCGTTTCGGTCTCGACGTAGGGGAGCAGACCGAACGGAGCCGAGCGCACCAGTGCGGCAGGGGTGTTGACGGAAGTGTTGAGCGGGCGTTGCCGCGTGCCCATTTCCCCGGTGGCGAGGGCTGAGAGGACATCGGGATCGACGGTACCGCCGTCGTTGGTTCCCTCGCACCGCAGCAGCGGCTCGGAATCGATGGGCCGGGGCAGCGGTGACGGTCCGGCCTCGGGAAGCGGCAGGCCCTGCCCGCGCATCCAGCGGAGATAGGCCAGCCAGACGCATGCCGTCTCGTCCGCGCCCACTCCTTCGTTTGCCCATTCGATGGCCTCGAGCAGCCCGTCCAGCGAGTAGAGGGCCAGCTGTGTGTCCGCGGAGATCGACGTGCCGGACGCGGACCGGGACCCGGAGGCCGCAGCATCACCCAGCGCACCGCCGAGCAGGCAGCCGTGCATCTTTGCCGACAGGTCAGCGGAGGAAAGGAAAACAGGGGCGGAATCTGGTTCGGGGATCACTCCTCCAGCATAGGCGGTGGGTCCTGGGGGCCTGGCTGCGGGGCCTGGCTGCGGGGCTGGCTGTGCTGACCGCGCTGGGTTTGCGGGACCGGGGCCAGCCGGGACCGGGGCGCCGCCAGCACGGCATCCCAGCGAATGTGGCGTGAGGGACTCCTGTGGTCCCACTGGCAACACCGGCACCACATGGCGGGACCCTGTGCCGGAACCGCCCCGCCTTCTGTACAGGTGATGCCGGGACCGCTCACCTTCTGTACAGCTAAGGAGCTTCAGACGCCACGCAGGCCGCCTTACCTGTCCGTAAGCGGACGGTACAAACGCAGCTCAGCCCGCGCCAATCCACCGGGGATACAGGCCAAATTCAGGGAGTTAACAGGCTGCGCTGACACGGTGGGGTAGTTTGTAGTGAGTTCGCGCATGTCCCGGCACCGGCACAATCCGGCCGGGCCGTGCCGCAGTACCGCTTCTTTTTGCAGCGGCGGCCGTGAATCCAGTGCCGCCCTCCTCACGTTAGGAATTCCTCTTCCATGTCATCTGAGTCCTTACCACTCAGCGGAGCCCGGGCCGTAACGCCCGCCCGCAATGCAGCGCCTGCAAACGGTGGCTACAACTACGGGTTTGTCGGACGGACGGTAGCCGAGGCTATCGGCTCCTTCCTGCTGCTCTTCGTCGGCATCGGGATTGCCATCTTCAGCACCGGCACCGGCATTACGTCGCCGCTGGCTTTCGGCCTGGCACTTGCCGCCGCAATGGTGGCTTTCGGCTACGTTTCGGGCGGCCACTTCAACCCCGCCATCACCCTTGGCAGCGCAGTCGCCGGACGCACGGCCTGGAAGTTCGTCCTGCCGTACGTCCTGGCCCAGGTGGTAGGCGCCGTCCTCGGCGTTGCCATCCTGTGGGTGGTTATTAACGGCCATACGCAGATTGCCGAGGAGGCCCGCACGTTCATGAGCGGTACGGCCAACGGTTTCGACGATCACTCGACGAACTTCTTCCCGCTTACCAGCGCACTGCTGATGGAGGTCATTGCGGGTGCCCTGCTGACCGCCGTCTTCCTCGGTGCAGCGTCCCGTAGGGCAACGACGGAATCCCGCCGCTCCACCGCGGCCAAGGGTGCCTTCGCAGTCGGCGTGGCCTATGCGGTCCTGCTGACCGTGCTTGTTCCCGTCACCAACGGCGGCATCAACCCGGCCCGTTCCACCGCCGTCGCCCTCTTCTCCGAGGGCTGGGCCCGGGAGCAGCTCTGGCTGTTCTGGGTTGCACCCCTGCTCGGGGCAGTGATTGCCGGCCTGATTTTCCGCAGCGTCGACATGACCATTGACGCGCACCGCAACGATGCCGCCGCCCTGGAGGCGGCCGCTGATGACGCCGATACCGCCAAGCCGGCCGTCAGCAAGCCGGCCAAGCCGGCTTCCACCGCCGGCAGCACGACGCCGGTTGTGGACGAGGAAGCCAAAGGCTTCTTTGACAAGCCCGCAGACGGAACCGGCACAACCCGTCCGGAGGACGGCACGCCGGGCAGCCGCCCGTAGCGCAACGAAGTACTAACACCCCCGGGGGCAGTGGCACACGCCGCTGCCCCCGGTTGAGTTAAGTGTCGGAGCCGGGCTGTAGGTTTTAAGACATGCGTTTACTGCACACTTCAGACTGGCACCTCGGCCGATCCTTCCACGGCGTCGGAATGCTGGACGCCCAGGCGGACTTCATCGACCGGCTCGTGGACACGGTGCGCCGGGAGCGGGTGGATGCCGTGCTGATCGCAGGGGACGTGTACGACCGCGCGCTTCCGGCAGTGGACACGGTACGCCTGCTGGACTCGGCGCTGGAACGCATCACGGGTGCAGGCGCGGCGGTGGTGCTTTCCAGCGGAAACCATGATTCCGCCGCCCGGCTGGGTTTCGGCAGCGCACTGTTCGAGCGCGCCGGCGTGCACCTGCGCACGCGCTATGAGGACATCGCCCGCCCGGTGATCCTTCCCGTGGAAGGCAGGCCGGTGGCCGTCTACGGCATCCCGTACCTGGAACCGCGGCTCGCCGCGGGGGACCTCGGGGTCGAGGCCCCGAACCACTTCTCCGTGACGGCCGCTGCCGTGCAGCGGATCCGCGAGGACATCCTTGCCCGTGAACAGGCTGGCGAACCTGTTGCGTCCGTGGTTATGGCTCATACCTTCGCCAGCGGCGGCATCAGCAGCGACAGCGAACGCGACCTCGCAGTGGGCGGCCTCGGCGCCGTCCCCCTGGACCTGTTCAAGGAGTTTTCCTACACCGCCCTGGGCCATCTTCACGGCCGTCAGCAGCTCAGCCCCACAGTCCGCTACAGCGGTTCACCGCTCCCGTATTCCTTCTCCGAGGCGCGGCAGGCCAAGGGCGGGTGGCTGTTGGAGTTCGACGCCGGCGGCCTCGCGTCCATTGAGCCCGTCACCTGGCCGGCCCCGCGCCGGCTGGCGGTGCTGCGCGGCAAGCTCGAGGACCTCCTGGTGGACCCGGATCTCGCCGACGCGCAGGATGCCTACTGCCAAATCACCCTGACCGACAGCCAGCGGCCCGCCAAGGCCATGGAACGGCTCCGCACCAGGTTCCCCGACACCCTGGTGCTTTCCTTCGACCCGGAGGGCGGTGCCCGGGGCCCGGCCCAGACCTACAGCCAGCGGCTGGCCAAGGCCACCGACGATCTCGACATCTGCTGCGGATTCCTCGAGCATGTCCGGTCACGCAGCGCAGCGGATGAGGAAAAGGACCTCTTCATCGAAATCCTGAACAAGGTCCGCGAAGCCGAGGCTGCACAGTGAGAATCCACCGCTTGGAAATGCAGGCCTTCGGTCCCTTTGCGGACCGGCAGGTCATCGATTTTGATGAACTGGGTGCCCACGGGCTCTTCCTGTTGAACGGTCCCACGGGTGCCGGCAAGACCAGCGTGCTGGACGCCATCTGCTTTGCCCTCTACGGCAGTGTCCCGGGAGCCCGGCAGCAGGGACGCCGGCTGCGCAGCGACCACGCCGCCCAGGACACCGCACCCGAAGTGGTCCTCGAATTCAGTTCAGGTGTCCGGCGCTTCGACGTGGCCCGGAGCCCGCAGTGGGAACGCCCCGCCAAGCGCGCCGGCGGGAAAAGCACCGTGACCGAGCAGGCCAAGACCCTGCTGCGGGAATTCGTTGACGGGGCGTGGGTGGAGAAGTCCTCCCGCAACGACGAAGCCGCCGCGGAAATCGCCGAACTGCTCGGGATGAACCGGGAGCAGTTCACCAAGGTGGTGATGCTGCCGCAGGGCGACTTCGCGGCCTTCCTCCGCGCCGATGCTGCCTCGCGTGAACAGCTGCTGCAGCAGCTGTTCGGCACCTCCCGGTTCGAAGACGTGGAACGCCGGCTCAAGGCCGAGCTGGTTGAAGCCACTGCCCGCTTTGACGCCGCCCAGGCCCGGTCCGAGCATGTGCTGCGCCGCGCCGGTGACGAAATCCGACGGTACCGCGATGAACTGACCGAGAGCAGCGAGGCGGGCGACGGCGCCGTCGAGCGGGGAGAAGAGGAGCTTGAACAGTTCCGGGCGGAGCTCGGTTCCCGGACAGCCGCGGCCCGCAAGGAACTCGCCGAACTGCAGACGGCCCGCGAAGGCGCCGAGAAGCATCTGCAGGAATTCGAGCACCGCCGTGCCCGCGGACTCGCCCTGCAGCAGCTGATCCGGGAGGAAGCCGAACACGCCCGGGCCGAAGCGGAGATTGAACCGCAGCGGGCAGCACTTCAAACCCATGCCGCTGCTTCCGTGCTGGCCGGCAGCGTACGTGCCGCGGAAGCGGCCGCCCGGCGTGCGGAAAACCGCCGGGCCGAAGCGGAAGAGGCCTTGCAGGACCTGGCCGGGCATGCGCTCGCCCCTGCCTACAATGTGCTCCCGGACGCCGGGACGGTGCTGCCGGACGGGCTGGAGGCGCTGGTGGGCGCGGACCTCGCAGCTGCACGTGCGGCCCTCGAAGACGAGGAACGCACCGAGGCGCTGCTCGCCCGCGCCGGGACGGAGACCGAAGCCGCCCAAGCTTACCGGGCGCAGGCCGCCGAAGCCGTCACCACGCTGGCCTCCCTGCGGACGGAAGAGACAGAGCTGGCCGGCGAAGCAGCTGCGCTGGGACGGCTGGCGGAAGGGGAATCCCGGGCCGAAGCCGCCCTGGCCTCCGCGGAAGAGCTGGTGTCAACCATCAGCGGCTACGCCGCGGCAAGCAAACGTGCGGAGGCTGCCGGCAAGGCTGCCGCAGACGCCCGCCAGGAATATCAGGACCTCCGGCAGGCGTGGCAGGACCTGCTGCAGGCAAGACTGGAGCAGGCCGCTGCCGAGCTGGCACAGGAACTCGCCGACGGGACGCCGTGCCCGGTCTGCGGCGGACTGGAACACCCTCGTCCTGCAGTGCTGCCGGACGGCGAGGCGCCGGTAACCCGCGAGGCCGAGCAGGAAGCGAAAGCACGTTCGGCCACGGCGGAGGCAGCCTACGACGAGGCCCGGCACCTGGCCGGCACCACCGCCGAAGAGGCTGCGGTGCTTCGTGCCCGCGGGGGCGCGGGGGACGCTGCTTCTGCGCAGGCAGAGCTCGACGCCGCACGCGCCGACCTGGAGCAGGCCCGTGGAGCCGTCCGGGCGCTGGCAGAAGCGGAACGCCGCCTGAGGGCGATCAGCGCGGAACTGGCGGCTACGGAGGCAACGCGCTCCGAGGCGCTCATTTCCGCCGCCCAGGCGGAGTCCCGGGCGGCAGCGGCACGCGAGCAGGCAGCGGAACTCTCGGACCGCATCACCGCTGCCATGTCGGGTTTCGGCAGCATCAGCGAACGGGTCCGGTCACTTACGGAGTTCGCGGAGCTTGCGGCCGCTGCACGGGAAGCCGCCGGTGCCGCAGCCGCGGCCGACGAGGAGTCGGAACGGGTAGGCGCGGAACTGGACTCAGCATTGTCCGGTACTCCCTTTGCAGCGGCTGCCGAGGTCAGCGCCGCCCTGCTGGACGCCGGCACCGCCGAGGCCTACGCGGCGGCGGTCTCGGAGTGGGAAGAGCAGGGCCGCCGGCTGCTGGTGCGCCGGGAGGCCCAAGCCGCGGCGGCTCCGGAAGATGCAGCGGGGGAGCCGCTCGCCGTGCCGGACGAGGAAGACGTGGCAGAGGCCGCGGAACAGGCCGCCGAGGTACGGAAGGCCCAGGAAGAAGCCGCGCTGCTGGTCCGCCTGCTGGAAGGCTCGGACGTCCGGCTCGCGGAATACTCCGTCGAGCTCCGGGAGGCACTCGAACGCACCGCACCCCTGCGCGCCCGCCGGGACCTGCTGCAGTCGGTTGCCGACACCGCCCGGGGCGGAGGCGAAAACGAATACAAGATGACCCTGAGCACCTACGTCCTGGCCGCACGGCTGGAGCAGGTGGCGGCAGCCGCCACCGAGCGGCTCGCCGCAATGACCGGGGGCCGGTATGCGCTGGTGCACAGCGATTCCAAATCCGGCAACCGCAAGGCGGGACTGGGCCTGCACGTCACGGACGAGTGGACCGGGCAGCACCGGGACACGTCCACCCTCTCCGGCGGTGAAAGCTTCATGGCTTCCCTGGCCCTGGCCCTGGGCCTGGCGGACGTTGTCCAGCAGGAAGCCGGCGGCGTGAACATTGAAACCCTCTTCGTGGACGAAGGGTTCGGCAGCCTCGACGAGCAGTCCCTGGAACAGGTTATGGATGCGCTGGAAGGCCTGCGCGACGGCGGCCGCGTGGTCGGGCTGGTCAGCCACGTGGCGGAAATGAAACAGCGGATCCCGGCGCAGCTCCAGATCATTAAGGGCCGCAACGGTTCCTCGGTGCGTTTCAGCGCAGGCGAGCTCTTGGGCCCGTGATGCATTAACCGGCACCTTCCGGTTAGGTCCAACGGCTCCGCATGGGTAAAATCGACGGGTTACAAGGGTCGGGCACACCGGGAGGGGGGACGGTGTGCGGTTCGACGTACCTGGATACCGCACCATGACCCAAGACACCTCCACCCGCCCTCAGGCACCAAGCCCTGACTCCACTCCTGCCGACCCGGCGAAAATCCCGGGTCCCGGCGGCCGCTACCAGGCCATCTTCGCCCTGGCCGGCACATCATTCTTCCCCATCGCGTTCCTGGCACGGCTGCCGCTGGCCATGCTCACCGTCGGAGCGCTTACCCTCATCACCGAGGTTTCGGATTCCTACGCGCTCGGCGGCCTCGCCGCGGGCGGCGTCGGCGTCGGGTCCGCGGTGGGTGCCCCGCTGCTGGGGTACCTGGCGGACCGGATCGGACAGCGTCCCGTCCTCCTGGGCACCGCCGTCCTAAACCCCGTGGCCATCGGTTTGTTCCTCCTTTCCGCGGCGCTCCTGGACCCGGCCGATGCGCCGTTCTGGATGCTTGCGGCTGCACTGTTTATGGGCGCTTCCTGCCCCCAGGTCGGTCCCATGGCACGTGTCCGCTGGATGGCCATGACGTCCCGCCGGCCGCAGGGCCGCGAGATGGACACCGCGCTGGCCTATGAAGGAACCGCGGATGAGCTGACCTTCGTGCTAGGCCCGGCCCTCGTGGGCCTGCTGGCCGCCGCCGTCGCCCCGTGGCTGCCGCTTGTGCTGGCAGCAGTGCTCACGGCGAGCATGGTGACCGCCTTTGCCGTACACCACACCGTGGAACACGTTGTTCCCACCTCCCGCCGGCCGAAGACCTCCCGCAAGGGTGCAGCGCCGGCCCACACCGCGGGAGACCAGCCCGCCCCGCGGGACCGTCCGCAGTGGCTGCTCATCATGGTTCCGGTGCTCGGCATGGTGGCTATGGGCTCGTTCTTCGGCTCCACCCAGACCAGCCTTACGGCGTTTGCGGGCAGCTTCGGCATGGCCACTTCCGCCGGCCTCATTTACGCTGCCATGGCACTGAGCTCGGCTGTTGCGGCCCTGTCCGTGGCCTTCTGGCCTGAGCGCTTCGGCACTGCAGGCCGCTGGGTCCTGTGCGCCGCGGCGATGCTGGCGTTCACCCTGCTCCTGTTCCTGCCCTCGAGCATCGGCACCATGCTGGTTGTCCTGCTGATCCTGGGTCTCCCCGTGGGGCCGACCATGGTCAGCATTTTCGGCATCGGTGCCATCGTGGCCCCGCGCGAACTGATGGGTACCGTAATGACCCTGCTGGCCAGCGGCGTCGTCACCGGCCAGGCGCTGGGTTCCTCGGTGGCGGGAGGGCTGGCGGATTCCTTCGGCTACAGCCACGCTTTCATCGTTCCGACCGCTTCAGCAGCGGCCCTGCTGCTGCTGAGCCTGGTTGCTGTCCGCGCCGCCCGCAAACGTTCGGCGGCCTGAACGGCTTGCAGGTGTTGGCTGGGCCACGGGTGGCCTAGTATCGAATAAGCAGGCCAGAGCATGACAAAGGAGAATCACCATGGGAAACAGTGACAAGGATGCCGGTCAGGGCGATCAGTCGAAGACTGGTCAGGGACCCGATGGCACCATCCCCCAGAGCGAGGACGGTATTGCGGCCGCAAGCACCGAAGAGGCCTCGAACTTTGAACCCGAAGAGGATGAAGCGGCCGACGACGGCAAGTAGCCTTCTCTCCACTTAACAAAAAGGATCGGTCCTGCGGGACCGATCCTTTTTTTGTTTTCGGAGGAGCGCCTACCCCAGGCTGGGAGCATGCAGCGGCGGCGCCGGAATGTAGATGTTGCCGGTGGTGACGCCGCCGGTGGCGGATTCGCCGGTGTCCGGATCACCGAACGCGGCGCTGCCCGGCGACGGAGCCGTCCCCGGGCCGTCCAGCACCATGGCTTCGGAAGCCAGGGAACGAAGCGCCACAGCCACTTCGTGGACCTCGGGGCGCGCGTCCACCAGCCGGGCCGTCATGGCACGCAGGATGTCCGTCCAGGCCGGCCCCACCCGCTCGGGAATCTCGGGGTCGCGGAGCAGCCGTGCCACGGCCGATTCCACAATCGGGCCCGGGAAGGCCTTTTCACCGGTGAGGCACTCCAGGAGCACCAGTCCCAGGGAGTAGACATCCGTGCGTGGATCCACGGCAGCACCCTGGGCCTGTTCAGGGCTCAGGTAGTTTGCCGTTCCGATGGTGGCACCGCTGGCTGTCGCCACGGTGGCCTCGACCATCCGGGCAATCCCGAAGTCCGTAAGGCGCGGGTACAGGCGGGTATCCATGTCCTCCTGCGGGAACAGCAGGATATTCGCAGGTTTGACGTCCCGGTGGATTACACCGTTGCTGTGCACGTAATTCAACGCGTCGGCCAGATCAGCACCCAGCGCTGCGGTTGCGGAGGAGGAGAGCGGACCGTCCTTGAGCTTCCCGCGCAGGTCCGGTCCGTCCACCAGCTCCATCACCAGGTAGCTGGAGCTGCGGCCGTCATCGTCAACGTTGACTCCGGCGTCCAGCAGGGTGACCAGGCCGGGGTGGTTCAGCGTTGCCAGCAGCTGCATCTCGGTCTGCTGCCGGCGGGTCTCGTCATCCTCGCGGATCCCGGCGCTGAAGAGCTTGACGGCTACTTCCCGTCCAAGGTTTTCATCGACCGCCCGGTACACCGCAGCGGCACCGCCGGACCCTATGAGCTCGGTGGTGCGGTATCGGTGGCCCAGGAGTACATCCACGGGTGTCCTCCCTTGAGGGTCAAAGATGAAGCGGGAATCCAGTCGAGACAATCAGTAGGCTGATTAATCCCAGGCTAGCCCACTACCCGTTCCATCTTAGCGTTCAGGCACGCCTGCTGACGGGAGTAACCCGCGGCTGTGACCAAGCTGTTATCCGGAGGGTCAGCCCGCCAGGAATTCCAGTGCAGCGTTTTTGAACGCCCGCGACGTCACCGCGTTGGTATGGGTGCGGGCCGGAAGCACCACCAGCCCGGACAGTCCGCTGAGGGCAGCCAGTTCGGGTGCCGTCGCCGCAAGGTCATCGCGTTCCCCGGCAACCAGGAGCAGCGGCATGGACGGAACTGCCGCCTCGGGGGAGAAGGGTTCCTCCTTGATGGCTTCGATCATCCGGAACAGGGCGGCCAGGTCATTCCCGGGGACCAGTTGGGCCATCCGCAGCAGCTCAGCCGTACGGGCATCCTCCACCGGTGCCCCGCCGGCCGCGGCCGCCCGGGCCGCGTCGAGATCGAAGTCCGCCAGCGGGTCCCCGCTTCCGGGACCGCCCAGCACCATGCGGTGCACGAGCTCGGGCTGGGTGGCGCCGAATTCCCAGGCGAGACGGGAACCAAGGGAGTACCCCACAACGTCCAGTCCGCTGGCCTGGTCGCCGTCGGCCAGCGGGACGACGCCGGAGTCCTGGAGCACCTGCAGCAGATCCGCGCGGATACGGCTCGGACGGTAGGAGTCAAGGTCCGCCGGGGCTGCACTGCCGCCGTGGCCGGGCAGGTCAACGGTGATGACCCTGCGGCCTGCAGCGGTCAGCGCGGTAATCCAGCCCGAGTCGTGCCAGTTCAGCTGCGAACTCGAGGCAAAGCCGTGCAGCAGGAGTACGGGACGCAGCGCCGTCGTGCCCCCCGCCCCGTCGGCGGGATTAATGACCTCCACTGACAGGCGGGGGTCGGTGCCTTCCACCAGGGAACCGTAATCGGCCACAGCCTAGTCCTCGTCCGGCACGGCAGTGAGGCGGACCCGGCGGCGGGCCGGTGCCTCCTGCGGCACGGTGCCCACGATGCCGGCGGTGTTGTCCGGAACCTCGAAGACGATGAGCGGTTCGCCCACATTGATCGTTTCACCCGGCTCGCCGTAGGTGCGGGCCACGCGTCCGGCCTGCGGGGAGGGCAGTTCCACCGCTGATTTGGTGGTTTCCACCTCCACGAGCGGCTGGTTGCGTTCCACCTGGTCGCCCTCGGCCACCAGCCATTCCAGCACTGTGGCTTCGATCAGGCCTTCGCCGAGGTCAGGAAGGGGGAAGGGGATTTCAGCCACGCCGGTACTCCAATACTCGCTGGATCCCGAACAGGATGCGGTCGATGTTCGGGATGTATTCGTCTTCAAGGTCGCCTGAGGGATACGGTACGTCGAATCCCGTGACCCGCCCAACCGGCGCACGCAGGGTGTCGAAGCAGCGCTCCGTAATCAGTGCGGCCACTTCGGCGCCCAGCCCGGAGGTAAGCGGTGCTTCGTGGACGACGACGGCGCGCCGGGTCCGGGCGACGGAGGCAGCCAGCCCCTCGGCGTCGATCGGCTTGAGCCAGCGCAGGTCCAGGACCTCCACCTCGATGCCGTCCTCGGCGGCCAGCTCGGCCACCTGCAGGCAGCGGGCCACCATGGCGCCCCACGCCACCAGGGTGACGTGCCTGCCCGGACGGACCACCTTGGCACCCTGCAGGGGGCCGGCATCGTCCGGGAACACGTCGCCCTTCTGCCAGTAGCGGGACTTCGGTTCCATGAAGATCACCGGGTCCGGAACGGCGACGGCATGCTTCAGCAGATGGTAGGCCTCGTGCGGGCTGGACGGGGAAACCACCTTCAGCCCCGGCACATGGGCGAAGAGCGCTTCCAGCGACTCGCCGTGGTGTTCGGGGGCACGGATGCCGCCGAAGCTGGGTACCCGCAGGGTTACCGGCATGGGCATGGTGCCGCGGCTGCGGTAATTCATCCGGGCCAGCTGGGTGACTATCTGGTTCACCGCCGGATACGCGAAGCCGTCAAACTGCACCTCGGGGATCGGATGGAAGCCGGCCATGGCCAGCCCTACGGACATGCCCAGGATGCCGGATTCCGCCAGCGGGGTATCGAAAACGCGGTCGGCGCCGAAGCGCTCCTGCAGGCCGTCCGTGATGCGGAAGACGCCGCCGAGCCGCCCGACGTCCTCACCTAGGACCACTGCCCGCGGATCCTCCGCCAGTGTTTCGGCCAGGGCCCGGTTCAGGGCCGCCTGCATCGAGAGGTTTTCCATCCGGCCTGCACCGTCTTCCGGGGACGGGGCCGGAGATGACTGTTCCTGTGCGGCGGTCTGCTCGGTGTTCCGGGCAGCGGCTTCCAGATCGGAGGACGCGACGGCGCCGCTTGGCTGCTCAGACATGTTCGGATTCCTCCCGCCAGGCACGGGCCTGGGCTTTAAGCGCTTCGGTGGGCTCGGCAAAAACGAAGTCGAACATTTCGGATCCGGGGCGCGGGCCGAGTGCCATGACCCCCTCGCGGACGCGGTCCGCGTTGGCATTGGCGTCCTGCAGTGCAGCGTCCAGGAACGCGGAGTCCGCGATGCCTTCCGCCACGAGCCGGTCTGCGAGCAGCCGCACAGGGTCTGCCCCTTCGTCGCGCCGTTCCTCCGCCAGGGTCCGGTACCTGCCGGGGTCGTCGCTGGTGGAGTGCGGGCCGCGGCGGTAGGTCATGGCCTCGATCAGCACCGGTCCGTGTCCGGCGCGGGCGTGCGCGGCGGCCTCGCGCGTGGCGAGGACGACGGCGGCGGCGTCGTTGCCGTCGACGGTGATTTCCTTCATTCCGTATCCGGCCGCACGGGCGGCGACGGTGCCGCCGGCCACCTGGGCCTCGGTGGGCAGCGAAATGGCCCAGCCGTTGTTCTGGACGAAGAAGATGACCGGTGCCTTCAGGACCCCGGCGAAGTTCATTGCTTCATGGACATCGCCCTGGGAGCTGGCGCCGTCGCCGAAGTAGGTCAGGGCCACGCCGGGGTTCCCGGCCAGGGTCTGCCCGTGCGCCCAGCCCACGGCATGCAGCACGGATCCGCCGACCACTGCCTGGATGGGGGCGAGCCGGGTCTGCACCGGATCGTAGAGGCCGCCGTGCCAGCTGGCCTTATGGGTGGACATGTAGGCGGTCATGTCCACGCCCATTGTCAGTGCCACACCCATTTCCCGGTACGTGGGGAACACGAAGTCATGTTTGGGATCCATGGCGAAGGCGCTGCCCACCTGGGCGGCTTCCTGGCCCAGTTCCGGGGCGTAGCCGGGAATGATGCCCTGGCGCTGCCAGGCGATCGCGGCGAGGTCCAACTGCCGGACGGCGGTCACCAGACGGTAGAGCCGGCGGAGTTCCTCCGCCGGCAGGGCCGCAGGTTGCAGGTTATTGTCCATAGTCCGAAACCTAGTGGCTTCCGCCACAGTGGGCAAACAGCCCGCGAAACATGACACATTCTGTACAAATGTGTCGTTCAGTCCCTAACTGGCCTTGGCAGTTTGCCTATCCGGCCTCTCCGGTCTATCCGGAGCGGGCCGGCCTATTCCGACGGGTCCGCGGGTGCCGTGCGGGCCTTCGCGGCGCTGCGCCGCTCGAAGGACCAGGCCAGCAGCACCAGCACGGTGCTGAGGGCCGCCGTCGCCAGCAGCTGGACGCGGACGTCCGGGTCGAAGAAGCCCAGGACCACGATGCCCGCCAGCAGCGCCAGCGCGAAGTAGGAGAGCCAGGGGAAAGCCCACATTTTGAACGTGAGTTCGACGCCGGCGGCCTCCGCGCGCTTACGCAGGATGATCTGGGAAACGATGGAGATGCCCCAGACCACCAGGCAGGTGGACCCGACGGTGTTGAGCAGGATCATCAGCACGGTCTCGGGGTAGAGGTAGTTCAGCACCACGGCAATGAAGCCGAACACCACCGAGGCCAGCACCGCCCGCCGCGGCACCCCGCCGGAGCCGAGCCGGCCCAGGGCTGCCGGTGCCCGGCCGCGCTCGCCCAGGGAATAGATCATCCGGGAGGCGCCGTACAGGTTGGCGTTCATCGCGGACAGCAGGGCAATGACGATCACGACCGCCATGACGGTGTCCGCGCCGGGCACCTTCGCTGCGTGCAGGACGGCCACGAAAGGCCCGGTGCTCAGTGCTTCACTGTCCCAGGGCAGCACCGTGACCATCACCAGCACCGAACCGATGTAGAAGACGAGGATCCGCCAGATCACCGAGTTGATGGCCCCGGCAATGTTCTTGGACGGCTCTTCCGTGTCCGCCGCGGCGATGGTGATGATCTCGGTGCCGCCGAAGGCGAAGACCACCAGCAGCAGTCCCGAGGCGACGCCGGTCAGCCCGTTGGGCATAAAGCCGCCGTTGCCGAAGAGGTTGGAGGTTCCCGGTGACGGGACGCCGGGAAGCAGTCCGGCCACAAAGGCGACGCCCACCGCCAGGAAGATGATGATTGCCGCCACCTTCAGGATGGCGAACCAGTACTCGAATTCACCCAGGCTGGCTGCCCCGGCCAGGTTGACGGCCGTGAACACGATGATGAACGCCAGTGCCAGCATCCACTGCTCGACGCCGGGGACCAGCGAGGCGACGATGGCCGCAGCCGCCGTGGCCTCCGCAGCTATCACGATCACAATCTGGAACCACCACATCCACCCGACGGTGGTGCCCGCCGTCCGCCCCAGGGCCTTTTCCGCGTACACGGAGAACGCGCCGCTGCTGGGGTCGGCTGCCGCCATCTCGCCCATCATGCGCATGATGAGAATCACCATGGTTCCGGCAATCAGGAAGGAGATCAGCACCGCGGGACCGGCCGCTGCGATGCCTTCACCGGACCCGACGAAAAGGCCGGTGCCGATGGCACTGCCGAGGCTCATCAGGACAAGGTGCCTCGGCTGCATCTTCCGCGCTCCGGACGGTTCCCCGGCCGGAAGTGCAGTATCAGTGCTGGACGGGCGGGCGGAACTGGGCATAACGGGGGAGGCCTTAGAACGAACGGATTGGCTGCCGGTGCCGCCGCCTGCGGGCAGGGATGCCGCTGCGGAACTGTACACCGGATTCCATCTTAAGGCCGGTCTGTGTGTCCTCCCGTCCGCCCTGCAGCCTTGCTGCCTATACAATTTGTGCACTGCCTGTGCCTCGTCCCGGAAAGGACCCCATGCCCACGGATGCGCTGGATGCCCGTATCGTCACACTGTTCACCGACAACCCCCGGATGTCGGTGCTGGAGGCCTCGCGCCGGCTCGCCGTTGCCCGGGCCACCGTCCAGGCGCGCCTGGACCGGATGCAGGAGACCGGAGTGATTGCCGGGTGGGGTCCGCGGATCGACGCCGAGGCCCTGGGGTACGACGTCGTCGCCTATTGCTCGCTCACCATCCGGCAGGATACGGGCCATGACGCAGTGGTCTCGGCGCTGTCCCGGATTCCGGAAATCCAGGAGGTGCATACCGTCTCCGGTGAGAGCGACCTGCTGGCCCGGGTCGCCGCGCGGTCCAATTCGGACCTGCAGCGGGTGATCGACGCAATCGTAGCCACCAACACCGTCCTGCGGACCTCTTCGGTGATTGTGCTGAACACACACTTCCAGGGACGGATGCTGCCGCTGCTGAACGCCGCCGCGGACGCCGGCATGTGATGGGCGGCACACCCGCTACACTCGGCCCATGCTTAGCTCTCCCGCCGCCGTATCCGCCGCTGCCCTGGGCCGCGCCGCCGCCCCGAAACTTGCCCGGCTCCTGACCTACCGAACCGTCTCCTCGCGGGTGCCGGAGGAAGTGGAGACGGAGCAGTTCGAGGCCTTCATCGCTGCGCTGCCCGAACTGTTTCCGCGGGTTTCCGCAGCCCTGCAGCTGGAGCGGGTCAACGGGTTCGGATTGCTGTACCGCTGGCCCGGCACGCCGGGCGGCACAGCATCCGGACGGGGGCCCGCGGTGCTGATGGCCCACTATGACGTGGTCCCCGTGGAGGATCCGGACCGGTGGGACTACCCGCCGTTCGCCGGCACGGTCACGGAAACCTCCATCGAAGGCCGCGGCGCCCTTGATGACAAGGGCGCACTGGCCGCCGTGCTCGAGGCGGCCGAGCAGCTGCTCGCGGAGGGGTTCGCACCCGCGGGGGACATCTACTTCTCCTTCGGCAACAATGAGGAAACGGCCGGCGACACGGCTGCTGCTGCCGCTGCCCTGCTCGCGGAACGCGGCATCCGTCCCTGGCTGGTGCTGGATGAAGGGGGAGCGGTCGCCTCGGGTGCCTTCCCCTTCGTTACCGTTCCGCTCGCCGTCGTCGGCGTCTCCGAAAAGGGCATCCTCGACGTCGAACTGGCGGTGGACGATCCCGGCGGCCACGCCTCCACACCGAATCGGATGGGGGCGCCGGCGGGGCGGGCCCGCGCCGTCGTCCGTCTGGACCGTCGTCCTTTCCCTGCGTCGCTGCCGGATGTAAGCGTGGAAATGGTCCAGCGGCTTTCCGGATCGGCGCCGCTGCTGCCGCGCCTGGTGCTGGGCAACGCGGCACATCTGCGCGGCGCGCTGACCCGGGTGTTCGGCCTGCTCGGCGGCGAACCCAACGCGATGACCCGCACCACCGTCGCGGTGACCCAGCTGCGGGGGAGCAAGGGGTCCAACGTCCTCGCCACGCGTGCCACGGCCAATGCCAACATCCGGGTCGCCGTCGGGGAGACGGTGGCCTCTACGGTGGCCCGGCTGCGTTCGATCATCCGGGATCCCCAGGTGGGCCTGCGCGTGGTGGAGGGCAACGAGCCCTCGCCGGTCTCCGCGACGGACAACGCCCAGTTCGCCCTGCTGGAGGAAACCATCCGGACGTGCTTCCCGGATGCCGTCCCGGTGCCGTACATCATGCTTGGCGGAACCGATGCGCGGCGCTTCACGTCCATCTGCGACGCGGTGTACCGCTTCGCCCCCTTCCGGATGAGTGCCGCGGACCGGGCCAGCATCCATGCCGACAACGAGAGGCTTGGCATCGAAACGTTCGGCGAGGGCATCGCGTTCTACAAGGTCCTGATGGGGGCGCTCTGATGCCCGCGCCGTCCCTGCCCGGGCTGCGCATGATCGGGCCCCTCGTGGGGTTCCTGGTGCTGGTCGAAATCACCAGCGGCATCCTGCAGGGCTACTACACGCCCCTGCTCACCGACATTGCCCGCCACCTGGGGATCGACGACGGCGACGTCAACTGGTTTGAATCCGCCCAGCTGATGCTCAGCGCGCTCGCCGTACCGATCCTGGCCAAGCTCGGGGACATCTACGGGCACAAACGCATCCTGCTGGTTTCCACGGTCCTGACCGCCGCGGCTTCCTGGGGCGTGGCCTTCGCGCCGGATTTCTGGACGTTCCTGGCGGCGTGGTCGCTCCAGGGCTTCTACGTGGTCTGGCTGCCGATGGAGATTGCCCTGATCTTCAGCCGGGTGCGCCATGCCCCCAACCGGGCAGTACTTACCCGCAAGGCGGCGGGACTGCTGGTGGGTGCACTGGAGCTGGGGGTGATCGGCGGTGCCCTGCTGGGCGGGGTCCTGGTGGAGCACTTCCCGCTCTGGTTCACGCTGTGCCTGCCCGCCGCCGCGGTGACCCTGTGCATTTTCGCGGTGCACTTCGGGGTGCCGGAATCCACGGCACTGGACGGCGGCACCGTGGACCGGACCGGATTCGTACTGCTGGCGGCCGGGCTGCTGCTGCTTACCTCCGGGCTGACCTTCCTGCGGATCAACGGTCCGGGCACCTGGTGGGTGTGGGCCGTGCTTGCCGCCGGCGTCGCCTCGTTCATCCCCTTTGTCCGGTACGAGCTCGGGCAGAAGGATCCGCTGGTGGACTTCCGGATGCTGCGCAGCCCGTCCATGTGGCCCGTCCAGCTGACCGCCGGGCTGTTCGGCATCTCAGTGCTTGGTGCACAGGCACCCATGTCCACCTTCGCCCGCACCGATCCCGGTCTGCACGGCTACGGCCTGGGGCTGGCTGCCTCGCAGGTGTCCATCATTATCGGCACCTATGTCCTTGCCCTGCTCGTAGGTGCCCTGCTGTTCCCGCTGGCGGCACGGCGGACCACCCCGAGGAACACCCTGGTGGGGGCCTCGCTCCTCGTCGGCGTCGGTTACGGGCTTTTCCTGCCCTTCCACGACACCCTGCCGCAGGCCCTGATGAACATGGTGGTGGCCGGGCTCGGTTCCGGAGCGCTGGTGGCCGCGCTTCCCTCGGCTGCCGCTGCTGCGGCACCGCTGAACCGGACCGGCATGGCGACCGGACTGACCAATACCACCAAGACCATCGGCGGGTCCTTCGCCTCGGCGGTCTTCGGAATTGCACTGGCCGGAGCAGCTGCGGACGCCCTCGCGGGCGGAGCGGCCGACGCCGGGACGGTGGCACCGCTGCAGGGCTACCTGACAGTCTGGGCTGTGTGTTCAGTGACGGCGTTTATCGCGGCCGCCGTCCTGCTGCTCGTGCCCCGGCTGGCGTTTGCCGATCCTCCATTGGCGGCGGCGGCGGCGTCGGAGGAGGCTGCGGCCTAGCCGTACGCTAGTCGGCCAGGCTGGCCAGGACCTTGTCCGTCAATTCCTTCAGGCGGTCCAGCTCGGCGCTGTCCAATGCGGGAGTGAGAAGTTCATGGATCCCGCGCACGTGGATACGGCCCAGGCGCCGCTGGACCGCCCGGCCCTCCTCGGTCAGCGCCAGTTCGACGCCGCGCTGGTCCTGCTCTGCCGGCCGGCGCTGCACCAGGCCCCGGGCCTGCAGCCGGTCCACCATCCGGCTCAGGCTGGGCTGGCTGATGAGTAGGTGCTCGTTGAGCTCATTGAGCCGTATCCAGCCTCCGGGGCAGCGCGTCAGGTTGAACAGGACGTCGTACTCCCGCATGGTCAGTTCCCGAAACTCCGGATCCCGCTGCAGGCGCCGCATGACGCCCACCTGGACGCGGAACAGGGACTCCCATGCTTCGGCTGCCTGTTTCGCCGTGACGTCATTGGTAGGGTGCATCGTCCCAGCCTACTGAACCGCGGGGGACTGCGGGACGGCTGCCTGGTCTGCGGCAGCGTTCCGGGCGGCCACCCGTGCAGCATGCGTGGGTCCTTCGGGAACATCCTTCGGGCGGCGGGAATCAAATTCCCTCCGCAGTTCCGGGAGTACGTATTCCCCGAAGAGATCCAGCTGTTCCAGCACTGTCTTCAGCGGCAGGCCTGCATGGTCGATCAGGAACAGCTGGCGCTGGTAGTCGCCGAAGTACTCCTGGAAGCTCAGGGTCTTCTCCAGCACCTCCTGCGGGCTGCCCACGGTGAGCGGGGTCTGTGCGGTGAAGTCCTCCATGGACGGCCCGTGGCCGTACACCGGGGCGTTGTCGAAGTACGGGCGGAATTCGTTCACGGCGTCCTGGGAGTTCTTACGCATAAAGAACTGTCCGCCAAGTCCCACAATCGCCTGGTCGGCACGGCCGTGGCCGTAGTGCTCGTAGCGCTCGCGGTACAGGCCGATCAGCTGCATGTAGTGCTCCTTCGGCCAGAAGATGTTGTTGGCGAAGAAACCGTCGCCGAAGTAGGCGGCGATTTCGGCCACCTGCGGCGTGCGGATGGAACCGTGCCAGACAAAGGGTGCGACGCCGTCGAGCGGGCGGGGTGTGGCTGTGAAGTTGCGCAGGGGAGTGCGGAACTTGCCCTCCCAGTTCACAGTTTCCTTGTCCCACAGCTGGCGCAGGAGGTTGTAGTTCTCCACGGTCAGTTCCACCGAATCCTGCGGATCCTTGCCGAACCAGGGGTAGACCGGTGCGGTGTTTCCCCGGCCCAGGACCAGGTCCACCCGGCCGTCGGCGAGGTGCTGGAGCATGGCGAAGTCCTCGGCGATCTTGACCGGGTCATTGGTCGTGATCAGCGTGGTGGTGGTGGAGAGGATGATCCGCTCGGTCTGCGCGGCAATGTAGCCCAGCAGAGTGGTGGGGGAGCTCGCGTAGAAGGGCGGATTGTGGTGCTCGCCGGTGGCGTAGACATCCATGCCGATCTCTTCGACCTTGCGGGCGATGGCGACGGCCGCCTTGATCCGCTCTGCCTCGGTGGGAATCCGCCCGGTGACGGGATCCTGGGTGATGTCGCTGACGCTGAAGACACCGATCTGCATGTTGGCCTCCGGAAATTGGGGTGATCTTAAAGTATATGCATATGCATGCACTTATCCTTCAACCGTGACTTGGGATGGTTCATTCCCGGGTGGGGCTCCCGGGGGAGGGCTGGGGAGGCGGAGGCGTTGAAGGTTGAGGACGACGCTGGAGCGTAGAGAAGGGCTTACAGGGGAATTCCGGGTTAGAACTCGCAGCCTCGTACACGTAGGTAGTCGGGGTAAAAAGACGGATAATTTTCGTTTCTGGAGGGCACCATTTTTGGCCTGTTTTCGGGCGGGAAATGTCAGTGCCGGATGAAATCGTGAGGTATGGATCAGCTCGGGAATACCGGACGGACAACTGAAGAGCCAGACCATGAGGACCAGCAGCCGGCGGGGCAGGCTGGTGAAGCGGAGGCGCCCTGCCCTCCCGTTACTTTGGCGGTATATCGGGCGGATCTGGCCACTGAGCCTTCCGCGGCTGCACATGCCAAGCCCGGCACCGAGTCAGCGGACCATTCCGCCCCTGACACGGGTCCCGTTCCTGCCGGGCACGCCGAGGCCGCTCATCCCGGAGCTCCCACCACCCCCGAATCCGAAGCCGGCAGTTCAGCTCCCGATGCCGGAGCTGCCCCAGCCAACGATTTCGAAGCCGGGAATCCTGCCTTCAGTTATCCGGACGGTTTTACCGGGACACTCGCCCTGCAGAACCTTGAATCGTTCGACGACCAAGCAGTAGGGGAAACGCTCAGCCGGGTCGCGCACCTGATCTCCTGGGGGCAGGCGCTGCAGGCCCGCCTGGTCAACCGCATGGGGGAGCTCTTCCGGGACGACAGATATACCCCTTCCGCGCGGATCGAACCGGGGATGGCTTTTAGCCTTGCAGCGTCTGAATGCGCGGCCATCCTGCATGTTCCGAGGTCAGCGGTCAGCGGCTCCTCAGTGAAGCGATGAGCCTCTGCACTTCGCAGACGGCAACACTGCAAAACCTGGAAGAAGGACGCCTGAGCTACGCCCACGCGCAGGTGATCCTGGATCAGTGCCAAAACGTGCCGGCCGCGGAAGTGCCCGGGTTCGAAGCTGACCTACTGGCAGCAGCGGACGGCCAGACCCGCGCCCAGTTCGCCTGCAAGGCTCGACGGCTGCGCGAAAAGAAGTTTCCCGAGACCGTCAGTAAGAGGCATCTGACCGCGTTCGAGCAGCGCAAGGTCAC
The DNA here is from genome assembly GCF_020907405.1 of Arthrobacter sp. zg-Y769. Taxonomy (GTDB): domain Bacteria; phylum Actinomycetota; class Actinomycetes; order Actinomycetales; family Micrococcaceae; genus Arthrobacter_B. Next base: position 39,061 of record NZ_JAJJOE010000001.1, on the reverse strand, counting down.
CCTGGACCGCGAAGAGGACGGCATGTCCTGCCTGTCGGCATACCTGCGGGCAGCGGAAGCCCAGCAGATCTACACAACGCTTAGTACTGCAGCGCGGGGTGAACAGGCGGCCGGGGATTCCCGGACCGCTGTTCAGCTCCGCGCAGATATTTTGGCGCAGCTGCTGATGGCCGGCAGCCGGGGACTGTTCACGACGCCCGGAACCCCGGACGAGGCCGGAACCCGAGACGCGACCGGAGTCCGGCCCGGCACCGGCCACACCAGCAATGACACTGGCACAGCCAACCGGGGCGAGGACGGAACCGGCTTAGGCAGCGGATCGAAGGGCGGCCCCGATCACCCAGCCGGACCGGACGAGGGAATCGTCCCTCGGACCGAAATCATGGTGCTGATCAGCGCCGAAACCCTCTTCGGAGCCGACGACCAGCCGGCAGAACTGCACGGCTACGGCCCCATCAGCGCCGAAGAAGCCCGCAGGCTGGCCCGCAACGCCGTCGGCTGGACCGGGCTGGCTCAGGACCCAAAGACCAGAGAAATCCTCGGGGTGGGACGGCGCAGAAAAGTCCCGGCCGGGCTCCGCCGCTGGCTTCGCGCCCGGGACGGAACCTGTCGGTTCAGCGGATGTAGGGTCAACGCCGCGGTTTCGGACATTGACCACACCGTCGACTGGGCCCGCGGCGGTCCCACGGCTCAGGGAAACCTGGAACACCTCTGCCGGCGGCACCACCGGTTCAAGACTCTGGGCTTCTGGAAAGCGTGTCAGCCCGCGCCAGGGGTGATTGAGTGGACTTCGCCGACCGGCCGCGTCTACCGTACGGAGCCGTTCCTGGAACTCGGACCGCCACAAACGGAGGCGGCCGCTGGCCAGGTTGCGGATCCGCAGCCGGATGCGGTGCCACCTTTCTGAGCCTGCCGCCTCACCCAGGAGGCTAGCCCTGCGTACCGGCAGCCGACCTGCCCGGCTAGGCGCGAACCTCTGCCTCGCTCGCTTGCGCTGTCGCCTGTGCCTTCCGCTGCTGCCGCTTCTCCCGGGTTCCCTCCACCAGACGGTAGAGCACCGGCACCAGGATCAGCGTCAGTGCGGTCGAGGAGATCAGGCCGCCGATCACCACAATGGCCAGAGGACGTGAAATGAAACCGCCCTCGCCGGTGATCCCCAGCGCCATCGGGGTGAGCGCAAAAACAGTCGCCAGAGCGGTCATGAGGATCGGGCGCAGCCGCTGGCGGGCGCCGCGGAAGATGGCGTCCTCCACATTCATGGCCGGTTCATTGCCGCGCGGCTGCCGGTACTGGTTGATCAGGTCCATCAGGACAATCGCGTTGGTCACGACAATGCCCACCAGCATCAACATACCGACCAGCGAGGGAAGGCCCAGCGGAACCCCGGTCAGCAGCAGCAGCAGGACGGCACCGGTAGCGGCAAACGGAATGGAAACCAGCAGGATCAGCGGCTGCAGCAGGGACTTGAAGGTTGCCACCATGATCACGTAGACAATGGCGATGGCCGCCAGCAGGGCCAGCCCCAGCTGGGTGAAGGACTCGTTCTGCTGGGTGGCGGCACCGCTGAGTTCCGCGGTCACGCTGGCCGGCAGATCGACGTCCGCCAGCCGGGACTGGACTTCGGTGATGGTGGCACCGAGATTGTCGCCGTCGGGCGAGACGGAGACGACGGCGGTGCGTTCGCCGCCGGAGGAGGAAACCGACGTCGGGACCTCCACCTCTTCCACCGTGGCCAGGGCGCTCAGCGGTACGGTCCCGGACCCGGCCGGCACGGAGATGCCGTTCAGCTGCTCCAGGGAAGTGATGGGGGTGCCTTCCCCAATGAGCACCGGAAGGTCATCGGTGCCCAGCCGCACGGTTCCGGCCGGAAGCGGGCTGATGGTGGAGGCCACCAAACCGGCAATCTGCTGCTCGTTCAGTCCCGCAGCAACGGCTTTGCCCCGGTCAATGCTGACCTGCACCACCGGCTGGGAGGAGGACAGGTTGCTGCTCGCCTCGGCGACGCCGGGCAGGTCGGACATCGCCTCAACGATGGCGTCGCTGGCCGGCTGCAGATCCGCGGGATCCCCGGCGGACAGGGAAATGTCCACAGTGTTGGAGGTGCCGAAGCCGCCGCCGGTGCTGCCCAGGGTGACCTCGCCGGCATCGTCTACGTCCTCAAGGGCGGACCGCACGGTATCCCGCAGGGCCACCTGGTCCACGCCTTCCTCAGTGATGACCGTGAAGTTGGCTACCGAGGAGCCCCCGCTGGTGAACGCTGCCAGCCCGGAGGTGGAGGTGCCCATGGTCACCTGGACGTCCTTGATGCCCTCGACGTCGTCCAGGACCTTTTCGACTTCCCCGGCAGCCTCGGAGGTGCGATCCAGGGAAGTGCCCGCAGGCAGCTCCTGGCGCACGCTGAACGTGTTCTGGCCCGTGTCGCCAAGGAGGTTGGTGGGCAGCAGAGGGGTCATGGCGGCCGTAGCCACCAGGATGATCAGTCCGGCGGTCACCGTGTAGACGGGGTGGCGCTGGGTGGTACGCAGGATCGGCAGGTAGCCGCGCTGCAGGAGCGTCCGCGACTCGCGTTCCTCGGCCTCGGCGCGGAAGGCGGCCGGATCCGCAACCTGCGGCGAGGACCTCAGGAACCAGTACGCCAGCACCGGCACAATCGTCAACGAGACCAGCAGAGAGGCCAGCAGCGCCAGGGTCGTGGTCACAGCGAAGGGCCGGAACAGCTCGCCTGCGAGTCCGCCGACAAAGGCGATGGGCGCGAAAACCGCCACGGTGGTGAGGGTCGACGCCGTGACGGCGCCGGCGACCTCGCGGACTGCGGTGAGGATGGCGGTGCGTTTATCCTCGCCGTAGCCCAGATGCCGCTTGATGTTCTCGATCACCACAATGGAGTCATCCACCACCCGGCCGATCGCAATGGTCAATGCGCCGAGGGTGAGGATGTTCAGGGAGTAGCCGAAGGCCAGCAGCCCGATGAAGGTCACCAGCAGGGACAGCGGAATGGAGACGGCGGTGACCAGGGTGGAGCGGATGGAAAGCAGGAAGACCAGGATCACCAGCACCGCGAACCCGAGGCCGAGCAGGCCCTCGGTGGTGAGGTCGGAGATGGATTTTTCAATGAACGGGGCCTGATCGAAGATCACCGTGAAGACGGCGCCGCCGCCAAGTTCGTCCTGGAGGGAGGGCAGCAGGTCCATGACCTCATGGGAGATGCCTACCGTGTCCCCGGCAGGGGTCTTGGTGATGGACACGGCGAGGGTGGCCTCACCGTTGGTGCGCGTGATCGAACTGGCCTCATCCTCGGTGATGTCCACGGAGGCCACATCGCCGATGGTGACCGGTGTGCTGCCCGGCGTCGACTCCGTGGACTCGACCGGCAGCGCAGAGATTTTTTCGAGGCTGTCCAGCGGCGCGCCCACCTGGATCGACAGGGTGCGGCCGTCTTCCTGGACAGTTCCGGCCGGCAGCAGGGCGCCGCTGTTCTCCAGGGCATCAACAATCGCGGCGGCAGTGACCCCGGAGGAAGCCAGCGCGGCGTTGTCAGGCAGGATGGCTACGTGGCGGGTTGCACCGCCGGTGACCTCGGCAGTGCGGACTCCCTCGATCTTCTGCAGCCGGGGGACCGTCAGTCGCTGCAGGTCCGCGTTGAGTTCGGCCAGGGGCTCGTCCGAGGACACCGCCAGGTACACAATCGGGAAGTCGCTGATGCTCCCGGCCAGTGACTGCGGATTCGCATCGTCGGGAAGCAACTGCCGGGAGTTGGAGATGGCCCGGTCCACCTGCCCGCGTGCCCGGTCCAGATCGGTGCCGTAGGCGAAGGTCAGGCTGATGGTGGAAATGCCCGAACGTGACGTGGCCGAAGAGGACTCAAGGCCTTCGACTGCGGTGAGGGCGCCTTCCAGCGGTTCGCTGATCTGCGCATCCACCACTTCGGGGGAGGCACCGGGCAGGGCGGTGATGACGCTGATCTGCGGAAACTCCAGCGACGGGATCAGTTCCTGTTTCAGGGAGCTCATTGAAATCACTCCGAAAACAGCCACGAAGACCGTAATCAGGGCAATGAGCGCCCGGTTGGAGAGGGACAGCCTGGCCAAACGATCCATGATCCTGCCTTAGGAAGGGCGAACTGGAGTTGGGCGGCGCGGCTATGCCGGCGCCGGAACGCATGTCGCGGCGCAGGTCTGCCCGGAGGGGCAGCCTACGCCGCGGATACTGCCGGGTGCTAGGAAAGTCCCAGGACCTTATTGGTGTCGGCTTCGATCTCCGCCGCCAGGTGCTCGTTGTCATTGAGCTTGACGCCGTAGCCCGGGATCATTTCCTTGATCTTCGGCTCCCAGCCGTCGAACTGGCGGGGGAAGGCGCGCTTGAGCAGGTTGATCATGATGGGCGGCGCCGTGGACGCGCCGGGGGAGGCACCCAGCAAGGCACCGATGGAGCCATCGGCGGCGGTGATGAGCTCGGTGCCGAACTGCAGCACCCCGCCCTTCTTCGGATCCTTCTTGATCACCTGCACGCGCTGGCCTGCGGTGATGAGGTCCCAGCCCTCGGTCTTCGCGGAGGGCATGAATTCCTGGAGTGCCTGGGTCTTGCCTTCGCGGGTCTTCATTACCTCGGTGACGAGGTACTTGACCAGGCTCATGTTGTCCTTGGCCACGCCCAGCATGGGCACCAGGTTGGACGGACGGACCGAAAGGGGCAGGTCCAGGTAGGAACCGGTCTTCAGGAACTTGGGGGAGAAGCCGCCGTACGGTCCGAACAGCAGCGAACGCTTCCCGTTCACGAAGCGGGTGTCCAGATGGGGCACGGACATGGGCGGAGCACCGACCGAGGCCTGGCCGTACACCTTGGCGTTGTGCCGGGAAATGATCGAATCGTCCGTGGAGCGAAGGAACTGGCCGGAGACGGGGAAGCCGCCAAAGCCCTTGCCCTCGGGGATGCCGGATGCCTGGAGCAGGTGCAGGGCTCCGCCGCCGCCGCCGATAAAGACGAAGCGGGCGGAAACGGTGCGGGTGGTACCGCTGGCACGGTCCTTGACCTTGACATCCCAGCCGCCGGTGGAAGAGCGGGACACGTTGCCGACCTCGTGGCCGAAGTGCAGGTTTACGCCGTTGGCACCCAGGTAGTTGACCAGTTCACGGGTCAGCGCACCGAAGTCAACGTCGGTGCCGCCGGCGACGCGGGAGGCAGCAACGCGCTGTGACGGCTCGCGGCCCTCCATAATCAGCGGTGCCCATTCAGCCAGCTTGGCCGGATCCTCGGAGAACTCCATGGTCTTGAACAGGGGCTGTGCGCTCAGCGACTCGTAGCGGCGGCGCAGGTACTCTGAATGCGCGTCACCCCAGACGAAACTCATGTGCGGCAGCGGGTTGATGAAGTTGTTGGAGATATGGCCTGCAGAGACCAGATGCGACCAGAACTGCCGGGAAACCTGGAACTGCTCGTTGATGCCCACCGCCTTCGCCGGGTCAACGGAGCCGTCGGCCGCGGCCGGGCTGTAGTTCAGTTCGCAGAGCGCGGCATGGCCGGTTCCCGCGTTGTTCCAGGGATCGGAGCTTTCCAGCCCCGCCCGGTCAAGGCGCTCATAGAGGGAAATGTCCCAATCTGGCTGGAGTTGCTTCAGGAACGCACCAAGGGTGGCGCTCATGATGCCGCCGCCGATCAGCAGTACATCAGTTTTCGTTGCGGAATTATCCGCCGGGCTATTAGCAGTCAACTTGTTCTCCAGTCGCGTGGGCGCTAGCCCTAGAAGCGTATCCCCGACCACATGTCTTCCTAAAATTATCGCTGTACTTAGCCTCCCGGCGGGAGGGGGAAGGGCTAAGCCGCGGCCGCCTGCCGCAGGGACTTACCGCTCCGCCAGCGTGACCCGGTTGAAGACTTCGTGAAGGACGGGGCTGGTGGGATAGGCGGCCACCCGGGGGGACAGCGCGAGGGCGGAAATCGGGAAGGCCAGGGGTACGGCCGGCACGCGTTCGGAAATCCGGTCGCTAATGGCGTGGTACGCGTCGGTTTGTTCCTGCCCGTCGCCGAGCGAGCGTGCCTTTTCGATGCCGCTGAATACTTCGGGGTCGTTATAGGAGAATTCGTCGGTGTAACCGCCAAACAGGGTGCCGACAAAGTTGTCCCCGGCCTCGTAGGTTCCGGCCAGTCCCAGCAGGTGGAAGGCCCGGTCTTCCTTGCCCTGCACCTTTTCGAGGTACCCCTCGGACCAGTCCACCGGGACGGGGCGGATATTGAACCCGGCGGCGGTGAGCTGGCTGCTGAGCCTGGCGTACACCTTCTCCGGTGTGGGCAGGTAGCTGCGGGTGACGCGGCGGGGATAGTAGAAGGGCAGTTCGCGGCCGTCATAGCCGGCTTCCTTAAGCAGTTCGCCTGCCTTCTCGACGTCGTACCCGTAGCCGGTAACGCTGTCCGACGTCAGGCCGAGCTTTTCCGGGAGGAACTGGCCGGCAGGCTTGGTGCCGTTCAGGAACAGTCCGTCCAGGACGGCGGGCTTGTCGATGGCATGGGCTACGGCCCGGCGCATCAGCACGCTGTCCAGTCCGGGGAAGCTGGAGTTGATGCCCAGATAGAGGATGGAATACGGGTCCCGCTGCTGGATCTGCAGCCCGTTGCGGGCCAGGTCTCCGACGTCGTTCACCGTCACCAGGTCGTAGCCGTCCACTTCGCCCTTCTTCAGGGCACGCAGCCGGCCCTCCGGGCTGGAGATGGTCCTGAAGACAACGGTGCCGATCTGTCCGGCCTCGCCCCAGTACTCCGGGTAGGCCGCCAGTTCCACGGCGTCCCCGTTCCAGCTGACGAAGCGGAACGGGCCGGTGCCTACCGGGGAGACGCCGTAGCCGGAAACCTTCCGTCCGTTGCGTTCCTGGGTGAGGTCATCGGCGTGGGCGTCCGCCAGTGCCTTCGGCGAGGACATGGCGAACGCCGGAGCAGCAAGGGCCGGGATGAAGCTGTCCAGCGGCTCGGTGAGTTCCACCCGTACCGTGTATTCGTCCTCCACGACGCATTCCCGGTAAACCGCCGTCTTCGGGGAGTCCGAGAACCCGCGGAAGACGGAGCGGTACATGAGGGAATTGCTGCGCGCTGATTCCGGCAGGGTGTACCAGCGTTCGAAGTTCCGGCGCACGGCTTCCGCGTTGAAGGGCTCGCCGTCGTGGAAGGTGACGTCACGCCGCAGCTCAAAGGTGTACGTCCTGCGGTCCTCGGACTTGGTCCAGCGCTTTGCCAGCAACGGTGTCGGGGCCGAGGTCAGGGCATCGACGCCGACCAGGCCTTCCAGAACCTGCCGGGTGACCCGGTAGGACTCGGTGTCCGCAGCCAGGGCAGGGTCCAGCGTGACGGGGCGTGCCGCCGTCGCAAAGGTGAACCGCGCGTTGGGCCCCGCGGGTCCGGACGGAGTGGGTGCAGTGGAGGCAGTAGCGGGTGAATCCGCTTCTGCGGTGCAGCCGGCGAGCATCAAGGCCGCAGCAACCGCGCCTGCGCGGATGACGGACCGGCGGGAAAGGGCGGGGCTGCCGGGTGTGGCAGTGCCGGATTTAGCGGTGCCGGATTTGGCGGTGCCGGAATCGGTCACGGTGATACTCCTCCGGGACGCTCCATCCCTCATTTTTCAGTGATTCTTCATTCTAAATGATTAAAAACGGGTAAACAGCTGTGAGACACGCGTCACAAGGGGCAAGAGTGGGGCAGGATGGGGAAATGACTGATTTGAGCACTGATTCGCCCCTGCTCGAGGTGAGCAACCTCGCCGTTAACTTCCGGACCATGGATGGAGAAGTACCCGCCGTGCGCAACGCCGGTTTCTCCCTCCCGGCGGGAAAAACGCTGGCCATCGTTGGGGAGTCCGGGTCTGGAAAGTCCACTACCGCGATGGCCGTTATCGGGCTGCTGCCGGGTAACGGCACCGTCGCGTCGGGCAGCATCCGCTTCGACGGCCAGGAACTCGTGGGCCTTCCCGAATCCAAGATGCGGGCCATCCGCGGACGTTCCATCGGACTGGTGCCGCAGGACCCGATGTCCAACCTCAATCCGGTCACCAAAATCGGTACCCAGGTCGCCGAAACCCTGCTGGTGCACGGCATGGCCACGTCCAAGGACGTGGACCGGAAGGTCGTGGAGGTCCTCACTGCGGCAGGGCTGCCCAACGCCGCCGAGCGGGCCAAGCAGTACCCGCATGAGTTTTCCGGCGGCATGCGCCAGCGTGCCCTGATTGCCATCGGCCTGGCCTGCCGTCCCCGGCTGCTGATTGCAGACGAACCCACCAGTGCCCTGGACGTCACGGTCCAGCGGACCATCCTGGACCAGATCGACCGCATGACCGAGGAGCTGGGCTCCTCCGTCCTGTTGATTACCCATGACCTGGGACTGGCTGCCGAACGTGCCTCCGAACTGGTGGTTATGCACCGCGGCGAGGTAGTGGAAACCGGCCCCGCCCGCCAGCTCCTGGAAGACCCTCAGCACCCGTACACCCAGTCGCTGGTCCGTGCAGCCCCCAGCGTGGCAGCTGTCCGGCTGAGCCCCGGCGCCTTTGCCGGGCATGCCCGGCCGAAGAGCGGAACCGCTGCCGCGTCGCCGGCCGCCGGCGAACTGGCAGCCGCACCCGCCGGGACGGAGACCGCGCCGGATAACATCGTGGAATTCCGCGACCTCACCAAGGTGTTCAAGATCCGCGGACGTTCCGAGGATTTCTATGCCGCCAGGAACGTCACCCTGGACATACCGCGCGGCCGCACCGTTGCCATTGTGGGGGAGTCCGGGTCCGGCAAGACCACCACGGCGCGGATGCTGTTGAAGCTGATTGAACCCACCAGCGGAACCATGACCTTTGACGGCCTGGACGTTGCCACGCTGGACAAGGTCCAGCTGCGCGAATTCCGGCAGCGGGTGCAGCCGATCTTCCAGGACCCGTATTCCTCCCTTGATCCCATGTACACCATCGAACGGATCCTGGAGGAGCCGCTCAAGACGTACCGCCGCGGCGACAAGGCGGAGCGCCGCCGGCGCGTGCTGGAACTGATGGAGCAGGTGGCACTGCCTCCGGAGATGCTGCACCGCTACCCGGCCGAGCTCTCCGGGGGGCAGCGCCAGCGCGTGGCCATCGCGCGTGCCCTGGCGTTGAAGCCCGAGCTGATTGTCTGCGATGAGCCGGTTTCGGCACTGGACGTCCTGGTGCAGGCGCAGATCCTGCAGCTGCTGGGGGACCTGCAGCGCGAGTTCGGCCTCAGCTACCTCTTCATTTCCCATGACCTGGCGGTTGTCCGGCTGATCTCCGACTACGTGTGCGTGATGAAGGACGGCGAGCTCGTGGAGGCGGCCACCTCGGAGGAAGTCTTCTCCAATCCCCGCCATCCCTACACGCGGAAACTCCTGGCGTCGATTCCCGGCAACGAGCTCAACATTGACGGCGAGCTGGCTTCGTAACGATGGCCGGACTGCAGGCGGGTCCCGCAGCGGACCTCGAGACCGAACTCCAGCAGGTGTTTGCCGCCCGGGACCGGGAGGACATGGCACCGACCATCGCAGCGCTGCTGGAGGTCCTTCGCCGCCATCCGGACAATGCCGGCGTCCTGTACGAGGTGGCGGGCGCCTACGACACGGCAGGCGAAGAGGAAACGGCCGCAGGATTCTACGAGCAGGCACTGGCACTGGGCCTGGAAGGGGACGTGCTGCGGCGCTGCTACCTCCAGTACGGCAGCACCCTCCGCATCCTCGGCCGTTCCGCCGAATCACTGGCGGTCTTTGCCCGCGCCCGGCAGGCCTTTCCCGATTCGGTGTCCCTGGGCGTCTTCGAGGCCCTGACCCTGCATGCTGCGGGCAAGGTAAACGCGGCGCTCGCCGCCGTTTTGGTCCTGCTCGCCCAGAATGTCTCCTCGGAGGACCTGGAGCGGTATGTCCCGGCCGTGCTCGGCAACGCCGGCTACCTCGCTTCGCTCGACGCCGGGGACGGCAGCGGGGATGGCGCGCTCGACGGCGCCTGAACCGGTTCGGATGCAAAGGAAGGGCCCTCCGGATGGAGAGCCCTTCCTTTGTTTATGCCGGCGTTCCGGGCGGCTACTTTCGCCGGGTCCTGGGATCCAGCGCTTCGCGCAGGGACTCGCCCAGCAGGGTGAAGCCAAGGGCCGTCACGGCGATGCAGATACCGGGCAGGAAGGCCAGCTGCGGAGCCACTCCGAGTTCAGCCTGGGCGTAGGTGAGCATCCGGCCCCATTCGGCGGTCTGCGGCAGGCCTCCGCCCAGTCCCAGGAAGGACAGCGCAGCGGCGTCGATGACCGCCGTTGCCAGGGTCAGGGTCGCTTGGACGATCACCGGGCCCATGCTGTTGGGCAGCAGGTGGCTCATGGTGATGGTGCGCCGGCTCAACCCCAGTGTCTGCGCAGACAGGATGTAGTCCGCGCTGCGCTGGGAGATCATCGAGGAGCGCAGCAGCCGGGCAAAGATGGGCACCTGGGAGACGCCGATGGCAATCATGATTGCTGCGGCATTCTGTCCGAGCAGGGCAGCGACGCTGACGGCGAGCAGCAGGTTCGGCACCGAGAGCAGGATGTCGACAAAGCGCATGATCACGCTGTCCACCCAGCCGCCCAGGCCGCCGGCGATGACACCGAGCAGCACACCGCCCGCGAGACCCAGCGCCGTGGACACCACGCCGATGATCAGTGACGCCCGTGCGCCCCAGATCAGCTTGGACAGGACATCGCCGCCGAACCGGTCCAGGCCCAGGGGATAGCCGTCAATATCTCCCGGCCCGGGAATGCTGGTGGGGGTGATGTCGGTGCGGCCGGGCAGGTCGTCGCCGCCGAAGGGGGCGAGCAGCGGGGCCAGGATGGCCACCAGGATGAACAGCCCAACGATGACGGCGCCGGCAATCGCCGAGGGGTTGCGGCGCAGCCGGCGGAAAGCGTCTTTCCACATTCCGCTTCCGGTGGCCGGCTTGGCGGTGGGGGCTCCTTCGGGAAGGACGGACCCGCCGGTCGCGGGGGGCAGAGTAGTACTCACTGGACACGCACCCTTGGATCGATGAAGCCGTAGGACACGTCAACCAGCAGGTTGATCAGTGAATACGCCACGGCGATGAAGACAATGAATCCTTGCAGGACCGGATAATCGAGGGCGAAAATGGCGTCCCTCAGGAACCTGCCGATACCGCTGAAGGCAAAGACCGTCTCGGTGAGCACCGCTCCCGAGATCAGCAGGCCGGTCTGCAGGCCGATGGTGGTGGTCACGGGCAGCATGGCGTTGCGCAGCACAAACCGGCCGCGGATGGTTTTCTCCATCAGGCCCTTGGCCCGGGCAGTGCGCACGTAGTCCGCTCCCTGGACTTCCAGGACCGACGCGCGGGTGATGCGCACGATGATCGCCAGCGGAATGGTGCCCAGCGCGATGGCGGGCAGCACCAGGTGCAGGACGGCGTCCCAGGACGCGTCCCACTCCCGCGTGAGCAGTCCGTCCAGGACGTAGAAGTCCGTGACGTGCGTCGCGTCGATACGGGGATCCTGGCGTCCGTCGGTGGGGAACCATCCCAGCTGGATGGCCAGCACCCACTTGAGGATGAAGGCCAGGAAGAAGACCGGGACGGTGACGCCGATCAGGGACAGGACCACGGAGGAGTGGTCCCAGAAACGCCCGTAATGGGTGGCGGCAAGGTAGCCCAGCGGGATGCCGATACCGATGGCGAAGATGAGCGCGACGACAGCCAGTTCCAGCGTGGCGGGGAAACGGGTGGCGAACTCCTCCAGTACGGGGCGTCCCGTAGTAATGGAAGTGCCGAAGTCGCCCTGAAGCAGCTTGCCGACATAGGTGAAGTACTGCTCGATCAGGGGCCGGTCGAATCCGTAGGCCTTATTGATGTTGGCAATGGCCTCCGGGGAGGCCTTGTCTCCGAGCAGCGCGGTTGCCGGACCGCCCGGTAGGTTGCGCACCCACAGGAAAAGCAGGATGGAAAGGCCGATCAGGGTGGGGATCAGCATAAGAAGGCGTTTGCCGATGACTCGTAGCACGAGTGTCCTTTCCCAGCCGCGGGAGCTGGAGGATCTGGAGAGGAAAAGACGAGGCGCGTAGGAGGCCGGGGACCCCGCAGGGTCCCCGGCCTCCGGCGGGGTGTTACTTGCTGAGCTTGATCTCGCTGAAGACCTCGTCGTTCACCGGGCTGGCCGGGTAGGATTCCACGCGCTCGGAGAACGCGAGCGACGGCGCCGGGTGGGCCAGCGGGATCGCCGGCACAAACTGGGCAATGTCTTCATTGATCTGCTCGTAGAGCGGTGTCTGCTCCTCGAGGGTGGAAACCTGGCGTGCCTCTTCCAAGGCGTTGAAGATCTCCGGGTTGTTGAAGCCGAACTCCGGCTTTTCCTGGCCGAAGAACACGCCCACGAAGTTGTCGGTGTCGTTGTAGTCGCCCGTCCAGCCCAGCAGGTGCAGGCCGTGGTCCGAACCTGCCTGGACGCGGTCGAGGTAGTCAGGGGACCACTTGTTCGCCTGGTCGTTGACCGTGATGCCCACTTCGGCCAGCTGGGCGCTCAGGTTGGTGAAGACCTGCTCGGGTGTGGGCATGTACGGCCGGGAGACGCCCGTGGGGTAGTTGAAGTCCACGGTGAAGCCGTCCGGGTAGCCGGCTTCCGCCAGCAGCGCCTTGGCCTTCTCGGGGTCGTACTCGTACGTGGTGACGTCTTCGTTGTAGCCGTTGACGACGTCGGGGATGAACTGGGTGGCAACCTTGGTGCCCTCGGGCAAGGTCTGGCTGACCAGTGCTTCCTTGTCGATGGCGTGCGCGATGGCCTGGCGGACCTTGGGATCGGCCAGCTCGGGGACCTTCTGGTTAATGCCGAGGTACAGGATGGTGAAGGGATCGCGCTGGACTACGTTGAATCCGGCATCGGCCAGTGCCTGCGTGTCGGCGGGGGCGACGAGGTCGTAGCCGTCGATGTCGCCGGACTCCAGGGACTGGCGGCGTGCCTGCGGATCATCGATGACGCGGAAGATGATATCGGTGACCTGGGCGTCGGCGCCGCCCCAGTAGTCCTCGTTCAATGACAGGGTGAGCTGGTTACCCACGTCCCAGCCGTCGAACTTGTAGGGGCCGGTGCCCGTGGGGTGGCCCTTGGCGTATTCGGTCAGCTCGGGGGCCTCGGCCGTTCCGGAGGACTCGTTGGCGCCGAACTCCTCCAGGGCGGCCGGGCTCTGCATGCTGAATGCCGGCAGGGAGAGGGCTGCCACGAAGCCGGCGAACGGCTTGTTCAGCGTGATCACTGCCTCGGAGTCCGAGGATGCCTCGCAGGACTTGTAGGTTGCGGTATCGGGGGTATCCGAGAAGCCCTTGAACAGCATGCCGTAGTAATAGGCCTGGCTTTCGGCCTGCTGGATGCCGGTGAAGTTGTACCAGCGGTCAAAGTTGGCGCAGACCGCTTCGGCATTGAAGTCCGTGCCGTCATGGAACTTGACGCCCTCTTCAAGGGCGAAGGTGTAGGTCATGCCGTCGTCGGAAGATTCCCACGACTTCGCCAGCAGCGGCGCCGGGTCTGCGGTGCCGGCCTTGACCCCCACAAGGCCTTCGAAGATCTGGCGGCTGACACGGAAGGATTCGCCGTCGGAAGCGAAGGCGGGGTCCAGGGACTTGGGGTCGGACGAGGCGGCGAAGACGAAGGTGCCGTTCACGTCGCTGGAGCCGCCGTCGGCCCCTTCCTCGCGGTTGCTTTGGGCACAGCCCGAAAGCACAAGCGCGCTCAGGGCAAGGCCGGCGGTAAGGGCGGACGCGCGCTTCTTCGCGGACCGGCCTTTCCTGACACTGTCTGCTGGGAACATGTTTTGGGTACTCCTCAAGGGCGGATGAACGCTAAGCGAGTGTTGCCTGCGGCCGGAAAACCAGCCCGTATGCGCCCGTTGGGCGCACACGTATGGACAGAGCCTAATGGGGAAGTGTTTCTGTTACGTGACATTCGTCACCGTCGGCGTGGTCACGATTCGGTCACGCCGGAGCCGGAGACGGTTTATCCGGGCACGAAAAAGCCCCGGTCCGAAGACCGGGGCTTTGATATTCAGTGCGCGAGGAGGGACTTGAACCCACACGTCCGAAGACACTGGAACCTAAATCCAGCGCGTCTACCAATTCCGCCACTCGCGCCGATTTCCCCGCCGGCTGTTACATGCCGGGTGCGGGAAACCGGTTTTAGTCTACCCGAGGTTAGTCGAGCCCCAGATCGCGCCGGAGCTTCGCGACATGCCCGGTGGCTTTGACGTTGTACTGGGCCAGGGCAACCGTGCCCTCGGGGTTCACCACCACTGTCGACCTGATGAGCCCTTCATAGGTGCGGCCGTAGTTCTTCTTCTCACCCCAGGCACCGTAGGCTTCGGCCACGGCGTGGTCCGCGTCGGAGAGCAGCGGAAAGTTCAGGTTTTCGGTTGCTGCGAACTTTTCCAGCTTCTCCACCGGGTCGGGGGAGATGCCCAGGACGTGGTAACCGGCGCCTTTGAGGCTGTTCAGGTTATCCCTGAAATCGCAGGCCTCCTTGGTGCAGCCGGGCGTTGCCGCGGCCGGATAAAAGTAGACAATGGTGCTGCTGCCGCGCTGGTCCGCCAGCGACACGGTTGTCCCATCGGCGGCGGGAAGCGCGAATTCCGGTGCGGTCTCGTCCGGGCTCAGACGGGGCATTAGGTCTCTCCTTGATGTCGATTTCGCCGTTGGCGCGTCAAAAGGCGACATTCCAACGTGCGGTGGCTATCCTAGACTGTGGATCGGGACGTAATCAGCAAATTGACTGTTACGTGCGGATCCGTCCCCGAGAGGAAGAGTTTTATTTTATGCCGGATATGGAGCGTTGGCCCACCGGTCGCCTGCTGTCAACAGCAGCCCGCCTTGTAGAGCACGCCTGGAACGAGCGGCTGGTCAGCATTGGGCTGACCCATGCAGGCGTCATAGCGTTGGGTGTTCTTGATGCACAGGGACCAATGACACAGGCCCGCCTTGCGCAGCTGGTGCGCGTCCAGGCCCAGACCATGGGCAAGACCCTGGCCCGCCTGGAAACCCACGGCCACGTGAGCCGCGTCCGCAATGACCTCGACAAGCGCAGCCACATGGTGACCATTACGGCCCAGGGCACCGAGGCACTTCGCGAGGCACAGAACATCGAGCGCACGCTGCTTGACGGCGGTGACCTGCTGTCCGAAGCACTGCGCAGCCAGCTGCGAAAGGTCATCAGCGAGCTGGGGAGCCCGCGGTGGCAGGTAGCCGTCGACGTACCCGGCCTGCCGATACCCGCCGAAAGCGGCCTGGTGATTCTGCCGGAGACTGCGGAAGCAACAGCCGACAGCCGCTGACCGCAGCGCGTCAGGCAAACCCTAAAGGAGGCACATCCACCGGATGTGCCTCCTTTGCGTTATGCCCGCTAGCCTCGAAGGTAAGCGCACTGACGAAAGGGCGGCTGTGGAGCAGAAGGTCAACGACAAGTACATCAACTTCGCCAGCGTGATTGACGACGTAACCCTGGAGCAGAACACCAGGACGTCCCGGATGCCGTTCATCTATCCGCACCTGGCTTCCATGCCGGACGCACACCTGGGTAAAGGGGCCGCTGTCGGATCCGTGATTCCCACCCAGGGGGCCATCATTCCCGCGGCGGTCGGCGTCGATATCGGCTGCGGGATGATCGCCGTCCGCACCCGGCATTCCGCCCCGGACATCGACGGGTTGAACCGCCGCGTCCTCCGCGAATCTATTGAGCGTGCCGTTCCGCTTTCGGCCGGCAACAACAACCGCAGCCTCACGGACTCCGCGCGTCGGCGGGTCGAAGAACTGGCCGACGACGCCGCTGCCGCCGGCTTTGACCCGGCGTCCTACCTCAAGGGCTGGCGGCTTCAGCTGGGCACGCTCGGCTCGGGAAACCACTTCATCGAAGTCTCCCTGGACGAGGAGGATGCTGTCTGGCTGTTCCTGCATTCGGGCTCGCGCGGCGTCGGCAACAAGATTGCGCAGCAGCACATCTGGGCCGCACAGAATTACTGCGGCAAGCGCTCCGTCGAGCTGCCGGACCGGGACCTGGCTTATTTGGAAGAGGGGACCGAGGAGTTCGACCGGTACATTGCGGAATTGATGTGGGCCCAGAAATTCGCCCTGCTCAACCGCGAGGAGATGATGGACCGGGTGGTTGCCTGTTTCAGTGCGTGGACGGGGGAGGCTGTGCAGGAACGGGAACGGATCAACTGCCACCACAACTACACCGAGGTGGAGCACCACTACGGCAGGGACGTCTGGCTCTCCCGCAAGGGCGCCATTGATGCCTCGCCGGGACGCCCGGGGCTGATCCCCGGGTCCATGGGCACGGCGTCGTACGTGGTGGAAGGCAAGGGCTACGCGCCGTCGATGAATTCCGCACCGCACGGAGCCGGCCGCGAGTATTCCAGGACGAAGGCGCGAAAGACATTCAGCCAGGAGCAGCTGCGGAGGGCCATGAAGGGGATCGAGTTCCGGGATACCCCGGCCTTTATTGACGAGATCCCGGCAGCCTATAAGGACATCGACGCCGTGATGGCGGACGCGAAGGACCTGGTGACCGTGAAGCACGTGCTCCGGCAGATCGTGAACGTCAAGGGGAACTAAGGGCAGGCCCGTCACCGGCGGTAGGGTGTGGACCCATGACCACATCGACGGAACTCCTTGCCGCCTACGACCGACAGCTGCGCACCGACGCGGAAACTCCGGGCGCGGCATCCGTCGAACGGCTGGGACCGCTGCGCCTGGCGACGTTCGAGGGCGGCAGGGGCTTCATCACCTACGCGGACCTGGACGGGGCGGACGCCGCAACAATCGAGGGCTGGGTGGCTGCCGCCCTGGCCCACTACAGGAGCAGCCCGGAGACCAGGCAGGTGGAGTGGAAGACCCGCGGCCATGACCGGGCGCCGGGTCTCCGCGAAGCCCTGCTGCGTAACGGATTCGAACCGGAGGAACCCGAATCCATCATGATCGGGCGTGCTGCAGACCTCGCGGTTGATGTCCCGCTGCCGGACGGGGTCACCCTTCGCCGGGTGACGGAGGAAGAGGATGTCCGCGCCATGAGTGCAATGGCGGATGAGGTGTTCGGCGACCCGGTGTCCCCGGCGACGGCGGATTCCCTTCTACACCGGCTGTCCCGCGGCGACGGCATGGAACTCTGGGTGGCCGAAAGCGGTGGAACGATCATCAGCACCGGCCGCCTCGAGCCGGTCCCGGGCACGGAGTTCGCCGGCATCTGGGGCGGAGCGACCCTTCCGTCATGGCGCGGCCGGGGCATCTACCGCGCCGTCACCGCAGCCCGCGCACGTTCAGCGCTGGCCGGGGGCAGGACGCTGATCCACAGTGACTCGACGGAATTCTCCCGCCCCATCCTGGAGCGCTCCGGCTTCCGAAAGGTCTCTACCACAACGCCGTATCTCTGGCGTGCGGAAGCGTAGCTCCAGGAGCCGGACGCCGGCAAAAGAAAAACCCCGTCCAACCCGGCGCAAGGCCTGGTCGAACGGGGTTTTCAGTGGTGCACCCCCCGGGACTTGAACCCGGAACCCATTGATTAAGAGTCAATTGCTCTGCCAATTGAGCTAGAGGTGCGCACTTTGCTGGAAGGAAGACCTACGCCGTGAGGCGCGGTTTGTTCTCCGCAACGACATGAAACATTACCACGTGGGCGCGGGGTGCACGAAATCCTCCGGCAGTACGGATCAGCATCCCGGCTACGGGCAGCAAAAAACCCCGCCCGGCCAGGCGAAGAGCCTGATCGAACGGGGTTTTCAGTGGTGCACCCCCCGGGACTTGAACCCGGAACCCATTGATTAAGAGTCAATTGCTCTGCCAATTGAGCTAGAGGTGCGTATTCGAGGTGATGAAACCGGCGGCATTTCTTCCGCAGTTGGCATCAGCAACGACATGAAACACTACCAGCAGTTCCGCCGGAGAATGAAATCCGGCGGGGTTTTGTGTCCGGTCTCACGTCGCGTTCCGTTCCGGGGCAGCGCCGGGGCGAGGGAGGATCACTAATTCACCCGGACTCCCGTCCCAGTCGCCGCTGCTGTCCACCACCCAGGTCCGGGCGGGCAGGTTCGACGCCGGGTCCCCGGTGGTCACGGTCGTGACGGCATCGCGGGGAACCGGAGTAACCGGGAGGTCCGGATCCGGCACACCGGCAGTGTCGATCCCCGCCGCCGTCCGTACGGCACCGTGGGCCAGCATCCGCTCCATCATCCGGACTGCCCAGACCGTGGCCACGGACCCAACCCCGAGGGCTGTGAGAAGAACGGATTTGCGGGTCACGGCGGCATCCTTCGGTCGGCGGAAGGCACGTTTTTCACGTTACGGCGGGCACCTGCCGCTGTCCATAGCTGCGGACCCCGGGCACTGTCCCGCTCGCGCAGTGACACCCGTTACGCTGGCTGGCATGGCCGACATTGAATTCCCGAAGGTTCCGGTACGCACCCTCACCGTGCCCACCCCCGAGCTCCTTGAAGCCCTGCAGCCGCTGCCCGAAGGAATGCATGCGGCCCTCTGGGACCTGGTTGGCGAGCCCGAAGGTGTTGCGTACGCAGAGATCGATGCGGTGGTGCTTCCCTACGCCAACGGAGCCGACTACGGCGACGCGCTGGACCGGGTGCCGAGCCTTTTGCTCCTGCAGGCGCAGTCCACCGGCTATGACGGACTGCCCGAACTGGTGGGGGAGCAGACAGCTATTGCCAGCGCCGCCGGGGTCCATGCTGCCGCCACCGCTGAAATGGCCCTCACCCTGATCCTTGCGGCGCAGCGGGGCCTCGACGATGCCTTGAGCGCCCAGCACGAGGGCCGGTGGGAATCGATCCGGTATCCGGGGCTGGCAGACCGCCGCGTGCTCCTCGTGGGTGTGGGGGGAATCGGCCGCGAGATTGCCGCACGGCTGCGCCCGTTCGACGTCGAGCTCACCCGGGTGGGCAGTTCTGCCCGGACGGACGACGATGGTGCCGTGCACGGAACGCACGAACTGGCCGAACTGGCGGCCCGGGCCGAGATCCTGGTGGTTATCACGCCGCTGGACGCACAGACCCGCCATTTGATCGATGCCCGCATACTCGCCGCCCTGCCGGATGGAGCGCTGGTGGTCAATGTTGCACGCGGCGCGGTGGTGGACAGCGAGGCCCTGACCAAGGAAGTGGTGTCCGGCCGGCTGCGCGCCGCTGTCGACGTCTTCGACCCGGAACCGATGCCCGCCGATCATCCTCTGCGGCAGGCACCCGGCGCAATCATTACCCCGCACTGGGGCGGCAACACCGCCGCGTTCGAACCCCGGATCAAGGCCCTGCTCCGCCGTCAGGTGCTGCGGCTGGCTGAAGGAAAAGAACCGCTGAACCTGGTCCGCCCCGGCCCCTGGGCATAAGCGGGGCCCCGGAACCTAGGCCAGTTCCAGGTAGGAGTCCACGAAGGAGCGGAAATCCTCCCAGTCCGCTGCCTGCTCCAGCAGCAGCTCTCCCGCCGTGGCGGGCAGGAAGGCCTGCGCTTCGACGGCGAACTGGAAAACGCGCCCGGTGCTGGTACCCACTTCATACGCGTCTGTATCCAGCTCCTCCGTGTGGCTGAGGTTGGTGGTGTTCACCGACGTGGGTGATTCCAGCCCGGCGAGGGTCTCGACGTCGAACGGAGCGAATACGACTTCGGCCGGACGCCAGCGGTAGCCCAGCACATAGAAACCGGTTTCCCCGTCGAGCCCCGGTGTGGCCAGGACCAGGTTGTAGTCGCCGTAGTTGGGGATCTGCGATTCGAAGACGCGTCGCAGCACCCGCTTCAGCTGGTCGCTGTCAGGGGTTCCTGTTCCCGCGCCTGGTTCAGTAGCTGCGCTCGGTTCAGTGGCTGCGCTCGGTTCAGTGGCTGCGCCAGGGGATCCTGTATCCGATGTCATAACCCCAGTCTATGAACACGGTCCCCCCATTCGGGAAGTCCTTCCCGCCCCTGCCCGAGATCGTCATCTGCCGTTCACAGGCCGTAACAACAGCTGCCCATCTCCGTCACAGAGGCGAACCCTGCCGGCTTAAGTCCTACGATCTACCCATGAGCGGAGACAACACACCGGACATCAAACCCCGCAGCAGAGTCGTCACGGACGGCATACACGCGGCACCTGCCCGCGGTATGTTCCGCGCCATCGGTATGGGCGACGACGACTTCGCCAAACCGCAGATCGGCGTCGCCAGTTCCTGGAACGAGATCACTCCCTGCAACCTTTCCCTGAACCGCCTCGCGACGGGTGCCAAGGAAGGCATCCACGCCGGCGGCGGCTTCCCCATGCAGTTCGGCACCATTTCCGTCTCCGACGGTATTTCCATGGGCCACGAAGGCATGCACTTCTCCCTGGTGTCCCGTGAAGTCATTGCGGACTCGGTGGAGACGGTGATGATGGCCGAACGCCTGGACGGTTCCGTACTGCTGGCCGGCTGCGACAAGTCCCTGCCCGGCATGCTGATGGCGGCGGCCCGCCTGGACCTCGCCAGCGTCTTTCTCTACGCCGGCTCGATCATGCCCGGCTTCGCCAAGATGGAGGACGGCAGCGAACGGGAAGTCACCCTGATCGATGCCTTCGAGGCAGTGGGTGCCTGTGCCGCAGGCAAGATGAGCCTGAAGGACCTGGATTCCATTGAACGGGCCATCTGCCCGGGAGAAGGTGCCTGCGGCGGCATGTATACCGCCAATACGATGGCGTGCATCGGCGAGGCCCTGGGCATGTCCCTGCCGGGTTCGGCCGCTCCGCCCTCCGCGGACCGGCGCCGCGACGAGTTTGCCCGCAAGTCCGGGGAAGCAGTGGTCAACCTGCTGCGCAAGGGCATTACCGCCCGCGACATCATGACCAAGAAGGCCTTCGAAAACGCCATCGCCGTCACCATGGCCTTCGGCGGGTCCACCAACGCCGTGCTGCACCTGCTGGCCATCGCCCGCGAAGCCGAAGTGGACCTCACCCTCGAGGACTTCAACCGGATCGGCGACACCATTCCGCACCTGGGCGACCTGAAGCCGTTCGGCCGGTACGTCATGTTCGACGTAGACAAGATCGGCGGCGTGCCGGTCATCATGAAGGCACTGCTCGACGCCGGCCTGATCCACGGCGACTGCCTCACCGTCACCGGCAGGACCGTCGCGGAGAACCTCGCCGCGATCAACCCGCCGGATCCGGACGGGAAGGTCCTGCGGGCCATGGACAACCCCATCCACAAGACCGGCGGCATCACCATCCTCAAGGGCACCATGGCCCCGGAAGGCGCCGTCGTGAAGAGTGCAGGGTTCGACGCCGACATTTTCGAAGGCACTGCCCGCGTCTTCGAGCGCGAACAGGGTGCGTTGGACGCACTGGACGCCGGGGAAATCTCCGCAGGCGACGTCGTCGTCATCCGTTATGAAGGCCCCAAGGGCGGTCCGGGAATGCGGGAAATGCTCGCCATTACCGGTGCCATCAAGGGTGCGGGCCTGGGCAAGGACGTCCTGCTGCTCACCGACGGCCGCTTCTCCGGCGGCACCACGGGACTATGCATCGGCCACGTGGCACCGGAAGCGGTCGACGGCGGCCCCATCGCCTTCGTGCGGGACGGCGACCGGATCCGGGTGGACATTGCCGCCCGCAGCTTCGATCTGCTGGTGGAGCCCGAGGAACTGGAAGCGCGCAGGGTCGGCTGGCAGCCGCTGCCGGGGAAATTCACGAAGGGCGTGCTGGCCAAGTACGCCAAGATGGTCAACTCCGCGTCCACGGGGGCTTACTGCGGTTGAAAAGCCTCCCCACGGGCATCCGCTGGCGCGGATACCCGTGGGGCCCCTAAGGCTTTTCAACCTTATTAAGCCCTGCCGCCACGAGGGGATGGGATCCAAACCCTGGATGGTAGGTCTCACATAATGAGACGGGCGTCTCATAAGATTGACACCCCCGTAGGGGAACGCAAGACTGAACGGTATGCAGATCGTACCCGTCGTCCTTATCAAGCGCGTGGCGTAACAGCCCGACTTGTCTAAGACGTCACGCGCGAACCCCTACGGAGCCAACAGGCACGAGGGGTTTTTTTATTGGCATCGTCAGTTTTGGCTTCGCCGAACACGGAAGCCGTACCGGGCACAACCCGGGACGGCCGTCGCATGACCGCATTGACCATGGATTAGCATCCGCAAAGGAAGTTCCGATGAGTAAGGGATCGCCAATCAGCCCTTCGCTGATGGCCTCGAAGGCAAATGCCGCTGCACGCGCTGCGGCAGCCAGGACCAAAGACGTAGCCAGTTCCGTGTCTGCGCATCCGGAAACCGCGGATGAGCGCATCCAGGGGCCCAACAACACTGTTCCGCCCACCGAGATGACCGGCTCGCAGGCCATCGTCCGTTCGCTCGAGGAACTCGGCGTCGACGAAGTCTTCGGGCTGCCCGGCGGCGCCATCCTGCCCACCTATGACCCGCTTATGGATTCCACGAAAATACGGCACATCCTGGTCCGGCATGAGCAGGGCGCCGGCCACGCCGCCGAGGGCTATGCCATGGTGACCGGACGCGCCGGAGTCTGTATCGTGACGTCCGGCCCCGGGGCCACCAACCTCGTGACCGCCATTGCCGACGCCCATATGGACTCGGTCCCGATGGTCGCCATCACCGGCCAGGTCTCCAGCGCGTTCATCGGCTCCGACGCCTTCCAGGAAGCCGACATCGTGGGCATCACCATGCCCATCACCAAGCACTCCTACCTGGTGACGGATGCGGCCGATATTCCCCGCGTGCTCGCCGAGGCCTTCCACATTGCGACGTCGGGCCGTCCCGGTCCGGTCCTCGTCGACATTGCCAAGGACGCGCAGCAGGCGAAAACCACCTTCTCCTGGCCGCCGAAGATCGATCTGCAGGGCTACCGCACCGTGGTCCGCGGACACTCCAAGCAGGTGCGCGAGGCCGCCCGCCTGATTGCCGCCTCGCAGCGGCCCGTGTTCTACGTGGGCGGCGGTGTGCTCAAGGCCAACGCCTCGGCGGAGCTGCTCGAACTGGCCGAACTGGTGGGTGCCCCGGTGGTCACCACCTTGATGGCCCGCGGCGTGTTCCCGGATTCGCACGAACTGCACGTCGGCATGCCCGGGATGCACGGGTCGGTTTCGGCCGTGACCGCCCTGCAGCAGTCGGACCTGCTGATCACCCTCGGCGCCCGCTTCGATGACCGGGTGACCGGTGTGCTGAGCTCCTTCGCACCCGGCGCCAAGGTTATCCATGCGGACATCGACCCTGCGGAGATCTCCAAGAACCGGCCGGCGGATGTGCCGATTGTCGGCTCGGTGAAGGAAATCATCCCCGAACTGGCCGACGCCGTGCGCGGACAGTTCGAAACCGCGAAACCGGACATCTCGGCCTGGTGGGCCGTGCTGGAGCGGCTGCGCGAAACCTACCCGATCGGTTACGCCACACCCGAAGACGGACTGATTGCCCCGCAGAAGGTCATCGAGCGCATCGGCGCGATGACCGGCCCCGAAGGCGTCTATGTGGCGGGCGTGGGCCAGCACCAGATGTGGTCCGCCCAGTTCATCAAGTACGAACGCCCCCGGGCGTGGCTGAACTCCGGCGGCCTGGGCACCATGGGCTATTCCGTGCCGGCAGCCATGGGCGCCAAGGTAGGCGCACCGGACCGGGTGGTCTGGGCGATTGACGGAGACGGCTGTTTCCAGATGACCAACCAGGAACTGGCCACCTGCCTGATCAACAACATCCCGATCAAGGTCGCCATCATCAACAACTCCTCGCTGGGCATGGTCCGGCAGTGGCAGACACTCTTCTACGAGTCCCGCTACTCCAACACGGACCTGAACACCGGGCACGACACCGTGCGGATCCCGGACTTCGTCAAGCTGGCCGAGGCGTACGGCTGCGTGGGCCTGCGCTGCGAACGCGACGAGGATATTGACGCGACCATCGCGCAGGCGCTGGAGATCAATGACCGCCCCGTGGTCATCGACTTCGTGGTCAGCCGCGACTCCATGGTGTGGCCGATGGTTCCCACCGGAGTGAGCAATGACCTCATCCAGATTGCCCGCAACATGACCCCCACCTGGGAAGAGGAGGACTAGGACATGGCCCGCCACACCCTTTCCGTGCTGGTAGAAGACGTTCCCGGCGTGCTGACCCGGGTTGCCTCGCTGTTTGCGCGCCGGGCATTCAACATCAATTCCCTGGCCGTGGGTCCCTCGGAGGTTCCGGGCATGTCCCGGATCACCGTGGTGGTCGACGCCGAGGGTGACCTGCTCGAGCAGGTCACCAAACAGCTGAACAAGCTCATCAACGTCATCAAGATTGTCGAGCTGGTTCCCGATTCCTCCGTGCAGCGCGACCACATCCTGGTCAAGGTTCGTGCGGATGCCGCAACCCGGCTGCAGGTAACCCAGGCAGCCGAGCTGTTCCGCGCCTCGATAGTGGATGTCTCCACCGACTCGCTCATCGTCGAGGCAACCGGCACCGCCGACAAGCTCAACGCACTGCTCTCGGTGCTTGAGCCCTTCGGCATCCGCGAAATAGTCCAATCCGGAACCCTGGCCGTTGCCCGCGGCTCAAAATCCATGAGCGACCGCGCCCTGCGCAGCGCCTGAGTTCCACCACCGATCCTTAGCCTTCAAAACCAGTAGGAGATAACCAAAGTGACTGACATGTATTACGACGACGACGCAGATCTGTCGATCATCCAGGGCCGTACCGTCGCCGTCATCGGCTACGGAAGCCAGGGCCACGCCCACGCCCTCAGCCTGCGTGATTCCGGCGTGGACGTCCGCGTTGGCCTGAAGGAAGGTTCCGCCTCCCGCGCAAAGGCCGAGGCCGAGGGCCTGCGCGTGCTCAACGTGGCCGACGCCGTCGCCGAAGCGGACCTGATCATGGTGCTTACCCCGGACCAGGTCCAGCGCTTCGTCTACGCGGAGGAAATCGCCCCGAACCTGCAGGCCGGCGACGCCCTGTTCTTCGGCCACGGCTTCAACATCCGCTACGGCTACATCCAGCCGCCGGCCGACGTCGACGTCGCGCTCGTGGCACCCAAGGGCCCGGGCCACATTGTGCGCCGCGAGTTCGAAGCCGGCCGCGGCGTGCCGGACCTGATCGCCGTCGAGCAGAACCCCTCCGGAACCGCCAAGGAACTGGCACTGTCCTACGCCAAGGCCATTGGCGGCACCCGCGCCGGCGTTATCGAAACCACCTTCACCGAAGAGACCGAAACGGACCTCTTCGGCGAGCAGGCAGTGCTCTGCGGCGGCGCGTCGCAGCTGATCCAGTACGGCTTCGAAACCCTGACCGAGGCCGGCTACCAGCCGGAGGTCGCGTACTTCGAGGTGCTGCACGAACTGAAGCTGATTGTGGACCTGATGGTCGAAGGCGGCATCGCCAAGCAGCGCTGGAGCGTCTCGGACACCGCGGAATACGGCGACTACGTCTCCGGCCCGCGCGTCATTGACGAGCACGTGAAGGAGAACATGAAGGCCGTCCTGGCCGACATCCAGAACGGTGCCTTCGCCAAGCGCTTCATCGATGACCAGGACGCCGGCGCCCCCGAGTTCAAGGCACTGCGCAAAAAGGGCGAGGACCACCCCATCGAGGCCACCGGCCGCGAACTGCGCAGGCTCTTCTCCTGGATCAAGAACGACGACGATTACACCGAGGGCTCGGTAGCCCGCTAGTCCTGCGCGCTAAGCTCGAAAAGCAAGCCTGATCGGCAAGGAGGCCGGGCCCCACGGGTCCGGCCTCCTGCGTGAAAACCCCAACACATTCTCCCAATGCAAAGAAATCTTCCAAGTGTAAAGAGGTCATCGGTGTCTGCCACCAAACCAGTCGTACTCCTTGCGGAGGAACTCTCGCCCGCCACCGTCGAGGCCCTGGGCCCCGATTTCGACATCCGGACCACCGACGGCGCCGACCGCTCCCAGCTTCTCTCCGCGATTGCCGACGTCGACGCCATCCTCGTGCGGTCCGCCACGCAGGTGGACGCGGAGGCGATCGCCGCCGCCAAGAACCTCAAGGTTATTGCCCGGGCGGGCGTGGGCCTGGACAACGTGGACATCAAGGCCGCCACTCAGGCCGGCGTGATGGTGGTCAACGCGCCGACGTCGAACATCATCTCCGCGGCGGAACTGACGGTGGGGCACATCCTGTCCCTGGCCCGGAACATCCCGCAGGCCAGCGCCGCCCTGAAGGACGGCGAATGGAAGCGCTCCAGGTACAGCGGCACCGAACTGTACGAAAAGAAGATCGGCATCATCGGCCTGGGCCGCATCGGTGCGCTGGTGGCGGCCCGGATGCAGGGCTTCGGCACCGAGATCCTCGCCTATGACCCGTACGTCACCTCCGCCCGGGCCGCGCAGCTGAACGTGAAGCTGGTGTCCCTGGATGAGCTGCTGGCGGAGTCCGACTTCGTCACCATCCATATGCCGAAGACCCCCGAAACGGTGGGGATGCTCGGCGCCGAGGCATTCGAGAAGATGAAGGACACCGCCTACGTGGTGAACGTGGCCCGCGGCGGCCTCGTGGATGAAGCAGCCCTGTTCGAGGCGCTGCAGGCAGGAAAGATTGCCGGCGCCGGCGTCGACGTGTTCGTGAAGGAACCCAGCACCGACCTGCCGTTCTTCGCGCTGGACAACGTGGTGGTCACCCCGCACCTGGGCGCCTCCACTGCCGAGGCCCAGGAAAAGGCCGGCATCTCGGTGGCGAAGTCCGTCCGCCTCGCCCTCGCCGGGGAACTGGTGCCGGACGCCGTGAACGTGGCCGGCGGCGTCATCGCCGAAGATGTCCGCCCGGGCATCCCGCTGATCGAAAAGCTGGGCCGGATCTTCACCGCGCTGGCCTCCGACTCCGTGACCGCCATCGACATCGAGGTGGCGGGGGAAATTGCCGCCCTGGATGTGAAGGCCCTGGAACTGGCGGCATTGAAGGGCATCTTCACCGACATCGTGTCCGAGCAGGTCTCCTACGTGAATGCTCCGGTCCTGGCCGAACAGCGCGGCATCGAGGTCCGGCTGCTGACCACCCCGGACGTGGATGACTACCGCAACCTGCTCACCATCCGCGGCGCCCTGTCCGACGGCACCCGGCTGGAGGTCTCCGGCACCCTCACCGGCCCGAAGCAGATCCAGAAGCTGGTGGGCGTGAACGGGTACGACCTGGAAATCCCCATTAGCGAGCATCTCATTGTGCTGATTTACCAGGACCGTCCCGGCGTCATCGGCGCCCTGGGCCGGGTCCTGGGCGAAAAGGACATCAACATTGCCGGCATGCAGGTGGCCCGGAACTCCGAGGGCGGCCAGGCCCTGTCGCTGCTGACCGTGGACTCCTCCGTGCCGCAGGACGTGCTCGAGGCACTGAAGCTCGAGATCGGCGCCACTGTGGCACGGGAAGTCGACCTGCAGGACTAGCAGGAACACTCCGTCCGATCCGGCGCCGGTTCCGCATCAGCGGGGCCGGCGCCGCCGCAGTGCGACACCGGCGGGTAAAACAGGGTAATTTTCTTATGTGACTTCTTCCGATTCCAAGACCCCGTTCTACATCACTACGGCCATCTCCTACCCCAACGGCGAACCGCACATCGGGCACGCCTACGAGCACATCGCCACCGACGCCATGGCCCGCTTCAAGCGGCTGGACGGCTACGACGTGTTCTTTATGACGGGTACTGACGAACACGGCCTGAAGATGCAGCAGTCCGCGGATAAGGAAGGCGTTACCGCCAAGGAACTCGCGGACCGCAACTCCGCCGCCTTTAAGCAGATGGAAGCGGACATGGGCACCTCCTATGACCGCTTCATCCGGACCACCGACGCCGACCATTACGCGGCGGCCCAGGCCATCTGGAAGCGGATGGAGGACAACGGAGACATCTACCTCTCCAAGTACTCCGGCTGGTACTCCGTCCGCGACGAGGCCTACTACAACGAAGACGAAACCGAAGTCCGCGAGGACGGCGTCCGCTACTCCAAGGAGACGGACACCGAGGTGACCTGGACCGAGGAGGAGAGCTACTTCTTCCGGCTCTCCGCCTACCAGGACCGGCTGCTGGACCTGTACGAGTCCCAGCCGGAGTTCGCCGCGCCGCGCTCGCGCTTCAACGAAGTCATCAGCTTCGTCAAGGGTGGCCTGGACGACCTCTCCATCTCCCGCACCACCTTCGACTGGGGTGTCCCGGTGCCGGGCAACCCGGACCACGTGATGTACGTCTGGGTGGACGCGCTGACCAACTACCTCACCGGCGTCGGCTTCCCGGATACCGAAAGTGAAGCCTTCAAGAAGTACTGGCCCGCCGATGTGCACGTGATCGGCAAGGACATCTCCCGCTTCCACGCCATCTTCTGGCCGGCATTCCTGATGTCCGCGAAGCTGGAGCTGCCCAAGCGCATCATGATCCACGGCTTCCTGCACAACAAGGGCGTCAAGATGTCCAAGTCCCTGGGCAACGTGGTGGCACCGAAGCAGTGGGCCGAGCAGTACGGCCTGGACTCGGTCCGGTTCTTCCTACTGCGCGAAGTGCCCTTCGGTGCGGACGGCTCCTACAACCACGACGCCGTCGTCGGCCGGATGAACTCCGACCTCGCCAATAACCTGGGCAACCTGGCCCAGCGTTCGCTGTCCATGGTGGCCAAGAACTGCGGCGCGGCGGTACCCCAGCCCGGCGAGTTCACCCCCGAGGACACCGCGCTGCTGGAAGCGGCCGGGAACCTGCTGCAGGTTTCCCGCGAGGCGTACGACGTCCAGGATTTCCACGGCGCCCTGGAAGCGACGTGGAAGGTCCTTGGCGACACCAACGCCTACTTCGCCGACCAGGCGCCGTGGGTGCTGCGGAAGACCGACGTCGAGCGCATGAACACCGTGCTCTACGTGACGCTGGAGGTGCTGCGCACCGTGGCGATCCTGATCCAGCCGGTCATGCCGCAGAGCGCGGCCAAGCTGCTCACCGTCCTGGGCCAGCCCGACGGCGCCGCCCGGCAGTTCAGTGCGATCGCCACCCCGCTGGTGCCGGGCACCGAACTGCCGGCCCCGACACCGATCTTCCCGAAGTACGAAGAACCGGCCGAATAGGCCCCGGCAGCAAAAAACACCCCCGGCAGGCTGCCGGGGGTGTTTTTGGATGCTGCGGAGGTCAGACGGATTCGGCGGAGCCGAGGAACCGCTGCGCGGCTGTCCGTTCCATCACGCCGGCCACGTCTTCCTGCTGGCGGCGGGCGGTTTCCGTGAGTTCCTGCAGGCGGGCCGTGTTGAACCGGTGATCCGTGGCGGACAGCACCAGCAGGGTCCGCCACAGGGATTCCTTCATCCGCACCAGCGACTGCAGGGATTCCAGCTCCAGCTGTCCCGTGGCACCGCCGCCGGTGCTGAGCGGATTCAGCGGACCCAGCTTGCCTGCTGCGGCCCCCACCATGGCAGCAGCCGCCTTCACCTTGCTGCGCGTGTAGCCCAGCGCATGGATCAGGGATTCCAACTCGTCGCGTTCATCGGAAATCTCTTCCACGAGCCGCGCGAAGGTCTCCTCATAGGGGGATCCCTCCCAGGTGCGCTGCGCGGCGGTGAAAAGGCGGACACCCGTCTCTGCTCCGACCAGATGGTCGTCCAGGTAGGCGGCCAGTGATTCGTGTTCCGTCTGGGACTGCTGCATGTGCTCTCCTCACGTCGTTCGGATGCATCTCGTGGTGCCGGCTGAAATCAGCCTGCTTAGTAATTCATCCTGTTCAGTATCCTTGCAGATCGGCGCCCGGACCGCGAGGAGCTAATCCGCTGCCAGCCCGGCTACGGGGGAGAGCCGGGCCGCACGGCGGGCCGGAAGCACCGAGGCGGCGAGTCCGGCCAGGAGCGCCACGGCCAGGACCGCAAGCAGCTGCAGCCAGGGCAGCGACGGCGCCACGGTGGTGAATGAACCCAGCGCAGATTCCGCTCCCAGCCAGCCGTAGAGTGCGCCCAGCACAATGCCCATCAGGGCAGCCACGCCTGCGATCAGCACGGCTTCCAGTGCGAGCATGCCGCGCAGCTGTCCGCGGGTCAGGCCCAAGGCGCGCAGCAGCGAGGATTCCCGCGTGCGTTCCAGTACGGAAAGGGAGAGGGTGTTGGCCACACCCACCAGGGCAATGACCACCGCCACTCCCAGCAGCCCGGTGACCACCATCAGGAGGACGTTGATGACCTGTTCGAAAGCACCCCGCTCGATGGCCGCGCCCGAGACGGCGTAGTCCTCCACCTCCACCGCCGCGGCGACGTCGGTGCGCAGGTCCATCAGCTCGTTGGTGTTCAGGCCGTCCACAACGGACAGCCAGATCTCCGCCTGCGGAGTGAAGGTGTCCGCGGTTGCGGCGGGCAGGCCGCCGAGGGTTTCGGCAGTCCCGGCACTGATCAGCGGCTGCAACTGGCTGCTTTCTGAAACCACTACCTTCAACTCGACGCTCCGGGACGCACCCTGGACCGTAACCGTCCCGGCTGTGGTTCCCGACGGCATCAGGATGATGCCGTCCTCCAGAGCCAGGCCGGAGTCCCGTACCACCTTCGCGGCGTCGGCAGGAGTCAGGGCATAGACACCGAAGAGCCTGGTGTCCGTCTCGGTCATGCCGGCCGGAGGTACCAGCACAGCTTCCCTCACGCCTTCAACGGCGCGGGCCGCGTCGGCATCGGCCGAGGTGAACGGCAACCCGTCGCCGGCACCGACGATGCTCACATCCACCGGATACCCGGCGGCCAGTACATCGTCCAGGGAAGTCCGGACGGTTGCAGCGCCGGTCATCATCATGGTGACCAGGGTGACGCCGATCAGCAGGGCAGCGGAGGTGGAGGAGGTGCGCTGCGGGTTCCGGACGGCATTCAGCGCCGCCAGTTTGCCCGGCACACCCAGCGGCGCAGCGATCCTGCCGACAGTACGTACCAGGGACGGAACAAAGAGGGTGGCGCACATCAGCACGCCTACGAAGCTGAGCATGCCGCCCGGCAGGGCAACAAGGAGGTTGCCTTTCACCGCTCCGACGGCCAGCAACACGGCGCCGCCGGCCAGCAGGACCGAACCGATGCCCAGGCGGACCCGGCCGCGTCGCGTTCCCGCGCGGACGTCGTCGGCCGGACGCAGGGCTGCCAGGGGTGCGACGGCCGTCGCCGCTCGGGCCGGAACGAGCGAGGCCAGCACCGTCAGCGCGACGCCGACACCCAGTCCGGCGACGACGGACAGCGGGGAGACCGCCAGTGTTGCAAAGCCGCTTTCCGGGATGTTCTTCAGGTAGGCGACAATCCCGCCAACGAGTGCAATGGCCGCCAGGACACCGGCAACTGAGGCCACGATGCCCACGATCAGTGCCTCCACGATGACGGAGCGTCGGATCTGTGAACGGGCGGCGCCGATGCACCGGAGAAGCGCGAGTTCGCGGGTACGCTGGGCCACCAGCACCGAGAAGGTATTGGAGACCACCAGGGCGCAGACCAGCAGTGCCACGGCAGCGAAGGCCAGCAGGATGGTGGTGAGGATATCGTTCCCGCCGGTGTAGGAAGCAACCATTTCGTCCGTCTGCTCCTGCGCAGTCCGGACAGAGGCACCTTCCATGCCGCTCACGTCCTGCTGCAGTGCTGCGCGGACGTCCTCCAGCGCGGCCCCGTCTGCCAGTGCCACCTGGATACTCCTGAAACCCGCCTCCGGTCCGGCGAACCCCGCCACCGTGGCAGAGGTCGAATACAGCTGCGCAGTTCCCATGGCCTGAGGATCCTTCGATGCGGACACCACTGCCGTGACTGTGAGCTCGGCCGTTTGCTGCTCACCTGTCGGGTCATCGATAAAGGCGGTGACGGGGAGTACCGAGCCCTCGGACAACCCCTGGCGCTCGGCGGTGTCGTTGTCCACGGCCACCTCGTTGTCGGCGGCCGGCAGCGTGCCCTGCAGCACGTCCACGGGGAAGAGGTCCGCGTAGTCGGAGGTGTTGCTTAGCTGGG
Source organism: Arthrobacter sp. zg-Y769 (assembly GCF_020907405.1). Taxonomy (GTDB): domain Bacteria; phylum Actinomycetota; class Actinomycetes; order Actinomycetales; family Micrococcaceae; genus Arthrobacter_B. The sequence continues at coordinate 7,179 of NZ_JAJJOE010000001.1, read as the reverse complement.
CAAAATTGCTGTCCCCGTCCTCGCCGAAGGTGACGAAGGCCTGCTGGGCGGCGTAGACGCCGTCCACGCCGGGAGTATCCCGGATGCGGGCCGCGGTGTCTTCATCCAATACGGCCGGATCCGCGCTGTACATATCGGGGGTGACGAGCAGGTCGGCGTTCCGGTAGGCCTCGCCGACGCTCTGCGTCAGTGAGGCCTTGGACGAGGAATTGATGATGAGGGTGGCGGTGAGGAAGCCGACGGCAATCAGCACCGCCAGGGAAACGGCAATGAACCGGCGGGCATTCAGGCGCACCTGCGCCAGGGCTACCTGCAGCATGCTTATGCCCCCAGCTGGGTGAGGGCGGCAAGCACGGATTCGGGGGTCGGCTGCGCCAGTTCCCCGACCAGCTCGCCGTCGTTCATCAGGACCACACGGTCCGCATAGGAAGCAGCCACGGGGTCGTGCGTCACCATGATGATGCTCTGGCCGAAATCCTTCGTGGAACGACGGAGGAGTGAGAGCACTTCGGCACCGGACTTGGAGTCCAGGTTGCCGGTGGGCTCATCGCCGAAGAGCACATGCGGGCGGGTCAGCAGGGCACGGGCCACTGCCACGCGCTGCTGCTGTCCGCCGGAGAGCTCATGGGGGCGGTGCCGGAGCCGGTCACGGAGCCCCAGGGTCTCCGTGATGAAGTCGAGCCATTCGCGGTCCACGGTGCCGTTTGCCAGGGACACCGGCAGCGTAATGTTCTGCTCCGCGGTCAGCGTGGGCACCAGGTTGAAGGACTGGAAAACGAATCCCACGTTGTCGCGGCGCAGGCGGGTGAGCTCTGCGTCCTTCAGCCCGGTGATTTCGGTGCCGCCGACCCAGATGCGGCCCGAGTCCGCAGTGTCCAGGCCCGCCAGGCAATGCATCAGGGTGGACTTCCCGGAGCCGGAGGGACCCATGATGGCGGTGAAGGTACCGGATTCGAAGCTTACGTCCACGTCCTTCAGGGCGTGGACGCGGGTGTCGCCGGTGCCGTAGGTCTTGTTCAGGAGCTGGGCGGCGGCGGCGAGATGCGGTTTTCCGGCGCCGGCCGCAGGGGAATGCTGTGCAAGTGAGGTCATACCGCCACAGTATTGCCGGGGTGGATGCGGTTACATCGGAGGGCAGGGGGTCCTTTTCCTCCGTGTCTCATACCGTGGGTGGAAGCCGCCCGGCCAGCCGGTAGGACTCCTGGAGCAGTTCGGTCAACTCATCCGGAGGCAGAAGTTCCATCCGGGCCAGGAGGAGCAAGGGGGACCGGTCGTGGTGCGGCGTCCAATAGAACAGGTCCGGCTGCAGCGCGGCCAGCGCCTCACGTTCCGTGGTTTTCACCGTCAGGGTGTCCTCGTCCCACATCCTCGCCATCAGGGTACGGGCGAACCAGGCCGGCTGCTTCCAGCTCAGGCGCTCCGTCACGCCGGGAAGGGAAAGGCAGATGGAGCGAACGTCGTCGACGGTGACCATGCCCCTAGGGTGCGACAATCCCCGTCTCGTAGGCAATGACCACGGCCTGGACCCGGTCCCTGGCCTCCAGCTTGGCCAGGATGTGCCCCACGTGGGTTTTCACGGTGGCTTCGGACAGGTACAGCTTCGCTGCGATTTCCGGATTGGACAGGCCCTGCGCAATCAGGGTGAACACCTCGTGTTCACGCGGGGTCAGGGAGGCGACGGCGGCGGCATGCCGGCTGCCCGGGGCGCCGGCCGTGCGCAGCAGGGGAGCGACGTGGTCCAGCAGGCGGCGCGTGGTGGACGGTGCAATCACGGCGTCCCCGCGGTACACGGTCCGGATGGCTTCCAGGAGTTCCTCGGGCGGTGCGTCCTTGAGCAGGAAACCGCTGGCCCCTGCGTGGATGGCGGTGAGCGCGTATTCGTCCAGGTCGAAGGTGGTCAGGACCACCACCTTCGGTCCGCCGCCGTTGTCCGAGTCCAGAATCCGGGAGGTGGCTTCGATGCCGTCCATCCCGGGCATACGCACGTCCATCAGTACGACGTCGGCGGACACGGCTGCCAGCGCGGCCAGCGCCTCGCGTCCGTTACCGGCTTCGGCAACAACCTTGAGGTCCGGCTGGGAATCGATCAGCATCCGGAAACCGCCGCGCACCAGCTGCTGGTCATCAACGAGGAGTACCCGGATGGGGGCTGCGGGCTGGGCGGACGGGTCGGACGCTGCAGTCCAGGGGGAATCCGGCACTGGTGCTAGGCCTCCGTGTAGGGAATGAATGCTTCAACGCGGAATCCTCCGCCGGCCGCAGGGGCGGCCTTCAACGTTCCATCGTAGAGGGACAGCCGCTCGGCCATGCCCTTGATGCCCTGCCCGGCGCCGTCGTCGTGCAGGGCCGATGCCGCGCCCAGCCCGTCGTCGAGGACGCCCATTTTCAGTCCGGCGGGAGTCCAGTGCAGGGCTATCTGCGCGCCCGCCTTCGGTCCTGCGTGTTTGAGGACGTTCGTGAGGGATTCCTGGATCACGCGGTAGGCGCTCAGCTCCGCGCCGGGCGGCAGGGGGCGGCGGGGCGTTCCCGTGATGCTGAGGGCGGTTTCCAGTCCGCTGCGCTTGACCGTCCCCAACAGTTCATCGATGTCGGCCAGGGACGGCAGGGGACGGGTGGAGGCGGCTTCGTCGCCGCGCAGTACGCCAAGCAGGCGGCGCATCTCCCGCAGGGAACTGCGGCCGGTTTCTGCAATGACGCCCAGGGTCTTCGGTGCGATTTCCGGGTCCTGGGCGCTCGCATACCGGGCGCCGTCGGCCTGGGTGATGATTACGGAGAGTGAGTGCGCCACGATGTCATGCATTTCCCGGGCAATGTGGCTGCGTTCATCGGCGGCGGCGAGTTCGCGTTCCTGCTGGCGTTCGACCTCCAGCCTGCGTGCCCGGTCCTGCAGCGCCTGCAGGGCGAGGCGCCGGGTGCGGGTCAGGTCGCCGAACATCCACGCCATCAGCAGCACAGCTTCCAGGGCGACCCATACAGGCGCGTCATTTTCCAAGGCGGTCTTCAGCGGATATCCGGAATCCATGAACGGTATAACCGAGTACTGCGCCATGAAGAGGACCCCGCCGATCGAAGCGAGGATGAGACCGCCCACGCTGGCCCAGCGCGGGGCAAAGGCGGCCAGGGAGTACACGGTGCCAAGCACAAAGAGATCCGCAGGCAGGGCAGTGACCGGTACAAGGAACAGCTGGAGGACGCAGGCCGCGGCCTGGACGGCGGCACCGGCCACGGGACGGCGTCGACGCCAGGCCAAGGCCATGCAAATTGCCGTGGAGAGGAAAAACTCAGCCGGATACCCACCGCTGCGGATCAGGAAGGGAACGACGAAGAGGAGTGTGGCAGCCACGGCAAGCCAGAAGTCCACTTTCCCGGGGTTCGCCTGTATCCAGGCATAGAGTCTTCGATGCACGAGCATGGACACCAACTGTAGGGGGCCGGCGGGCGGCTGCGCGTCATACTGCGGGCTGAACCCCGAGGGGGCCGCTGCGTCCACGATTGCGTCCACGATGCGGGACGGGTTGCCCGGTATCCGGGCGGACTTCCTAGGATGGGCAGCATGAGCGAAGAAACACCCCGAACCATTTCCCTGGCCGTCATCCCCGGAGACGGGATCGGCCCCGAGGTCACTGCCGAAGCAGTAAAGGTGCTGCTGGCAGTCACCGGCGGCAGCCCCGTCCGGTTTGACCTGACCGAGTATCCGCTGGGAGCCGAGCACTGGCTGGAAACCGGAGAGACGCTTCCGGAAAAAACTTTGGAAGCACTCAAGGGACACGACGCCATCCTCTTCGGTGCGGTAGGGGCCGCGCCGGGGGACACACTGGTCCCTTCCGGCCTGATCGAACGCGAACTGCTGCTGAAGCTGCGCTTCAGCCTGGATCACTTCGTGAACCTGCGGCCGTCCCGTCTTTATCCGGGCGTTGACAGCCCGCTTGCTGCACCGGGCAACGTGGACTTCGTCGTGGTCCGGGAGGGAACGGAGGGTCCCTACGCCGGCAACGGGGGAGTGCTGCGGGAAGGCACTCCGCAGGAGATTGCCACCGAGGTATCCCTGAACACTGCCTACGGCGTGGAACGGGTGGTGCGCGACGCGTTCGGCCGTGCCGCCGCCCGGCCGCGCCGCCACGTGACCCTGGTCCATAAGCACAATGTCCTGGTTAACGCCGGCCGGCTCTGGAAGCGAACAGTGGAGAAGGTGGCGCAGGAGTTCCCCGATGTTAGCCATGACTACCTGCATGTCGATGCCGCCACCATTTTTATGGTGAGCGATCCGTCACGCTTCGACGTGATCGTCACCGACAACCTCTTCGGGGACATCATCACGGACCTCGCGGCGGCAATCACCGGCGGCATCGGCCTGGCCGCTTCCGGGAACATCAACATGGACCGCACCTTCCCGTCCATGTTCGAGCCGGTACACGGGTCCGCTCCCGATATTGCCGGGCAGCAGAAGGCCGATCCCACCGCAGCCATCCTGTCGGCGGCGCTGCTGCTGCAGCACCTGGGCTTCGACAATGAAGCAGCCAGGGTGGAGCGGGCTGTGGAAAAGGACCTTGCCGGGCGGGGCGGAAACCGGCGTTCCACCGCGGAGGTGGGCAATGCCATTGCGGCCGCGGTGTCATAAGCTCATTGGTAGCCAATAAGTAGTCATAGAACGGGTTTTTGCCGTTCAAAGTGGAGGAATCATGACCGTCAGCGCACTGGAATTTTCCCAGGAGCTTTCCACCAGTCCCAAGCCCGCCGCCGAGCGTGCAGCCATCCTGGCCAACCCCGGTTTCGGCGACTACTTCACCGACCACACCGCAGTCATTGACTGGAAGGCGGGGGAGTCCGGGGAGCAGGAGTGGCAGAATGCCCGCATCGAGCCCTACGGGCCCATCTCCATTGATCCGGCCGCCGGCGTACTGCACTACGGCCAGGAGATTTTCGAGGGCCTGAAGGTCTACCGTCACGCAGATGGATCGGTGGTCAGTTTCCGGCCCGAGGCCAACTCGGCCCGCCTGAACCTTTCCGCCCGCCGGCTTGCCCTGCCCGAGCTCCCGGAGGAACTCTTCATGGAGTCCATCCGCCGGCTGGTGGCCCTGGACAAGGACTGGATCCCGGACGGCGAAGGAGCCGCGCTGTACCTGCGTCCGTTTATGATCGCCACCGAGCCTTTCCTCGGCGTGCGTCCCGCCCGGGAAGTCTCCTACCGCGTCATTGCGTCCCCGGCCGGAAACTACTTCGGCGGGGAACTGAAGCCCGTGTCCATCTGGCTCTCCACCAAGTACGCCCGTGCAGGCCGCGGCGGCACCGGCGAAGCCAAGTGCGGCGGCAACTACGCGGCGTCGCTCATTGCCCAGATGGAAGGCGAGGCGAACGGCTGCAAGCAGGTGCTGTTCCTGGACGAATTCAATGACAACGCCGTTGAAGAACTCGGCGGAATGAACGTCTTCTTCGTCTTCAAGGACGGCCGCCTGGTCACCCCCGCCCTGTCCGGCACCATCCTGCACGGCATCACCCGCTCCTCGGTGCTGCAGCTGGGCCGTGACCGCGGCATGGACGTCCAGGAACGCAAGATCACCCTGGACGAATGGCGCGAGGGCATTGCCTCCGGCGACATCACCGAGGTGTTCGCATGCGGTACGGCCGCCGTCATCACGCCGATCGGCCAGCTGAAGTCCGAGGATGAAATCATCGGCTCCACCGACGCCAAGCCCGGCGAAGTGACCATGTCCATCCGCGAGCAGCTGCTCGGCATCCAGACCGGCACCGTGGAGGATACCCACGGCTGGCTGACCCGCCTGGCCTAGGCAGGACATGCACATGCTTCCGGAATCCGGATTGGTCCGCAGCAGCGACCTGACCCGCGTACGGCTCGCGCCGAACCCGGGTCCGATGTCGCTGGACGGAACCAACAGCTACGTTGTGGCTGCCTCCGGATCCGGAAGCACGGTGGTGGTGGACCCGGGTCCCGAGGATGAAGGGCACCTGCAGGTTCTGGCGAACGCCGGAACCGTCGAGCTGGTGCTTATTACCCACCGCCACCCCGACCACACTGAGGCCAGCAGGCGGTTCGCCGAGCTGACCGGCGCTCCCGTGCGGGCGTTCGATCCCGCTTTCTGCGTGGCCGGAAAACCGCTGACGGCGAATGAGGAGATTTCCGCAGCCGGTGTGGACATCCGGGTGCTGGCAGCACCGGGCCATACTTCGGATTCGGTCTGTTTCTGGTTACCCGGCGACGGCGCCAATGGTTCCGTCCTGACGGGGGACACCATCCTGGGCCGGGGGACTACTGTGCTGGATTTCCCGGACGGCACCCTCGGCGATTACCTGGACACGCTGGACATGCTGTCCGACCTCGGTCCGGCTACGGTCCTTCCCGGACACGGACCGGTGCAGCCTGACCTCAGTTCCCTGGTCCTGACCTACCGCGACCACCGGGAAGAGCGGCTCGAACAGATCCGGGCCGCACTGCACGAGGCCGGACCGGATGCCGGGGCACCGGCTATAGCCGACCTGGTCTACGCCGATGTGCCGGCGAATGTCCGCCGGGCCGCGGAACTGTCGGTGGCCGCGCAGCTGGCTTATCTGCGGAACGGAAGCTGAGGGAGGTTTCCCTGCCCGGCCGCACCGGCCACGGATGTGACGCGGAAAACCGGCTGCGAGCTTGCGCGGAGCCCGTTACGGAGTCCTAGAATAGATGTATCCGCCAAGGGCTGAGGGAACCGAAAACCGGTTCCGGAGGCAGTGCGGCGGATCACTTCGATCCGGTTTGCAAGGACCGGAAGCGATGTGTAAAGTTGCATGAGTCGCCGCGGCCGGGACGCTGGAAAAGCGCCCGAGCATGGCGGCCAAACCCCAACAAAAATCAAGAGTCCAACCAGTGCGCGCCCTTTGCAGGGCCGGTGGAAAAGACTCCTTGTTTGATGCTGGGTCCGGAACGGCGGAGACGCTTTTCACGGGGTTCCGATAAGGAAAACCACGAATTGCGGAAAACGCCGGAATGGAATAAGATATAAAATATTGCAGCGAAGAAGAAAGGGAAAACATTGTTTTCCCGAGTATTTTCGGATTGCGTCTGTTGTTTGAGAACTCAATAGTGTGCCAAGTTTATTGATACCAATTTATTTTGATTGGTTGAACAGGCCGTTACCGCCCACCCCGTGGGTATGGGACGGTTTTTTTAGCCGGTTTCGAATTTAG
>NZ_JAJJOE010000023.1 GCF_020907405.1 Arthrobacter sp. zg-Y769 | reverse complement strand
CAGAGCCGGGGTGGGGAGTGGGTGCTCAGGGCCACTGCTGCCGAGGTCGGTGCCCTGCTGTGCCTGACTAATTTTGCTGCGTTGCGGCTGGTCTCCGATTCGGAGCAGTTGTGCACCCGCTGCCCGGATACATTGGCTGACCTCGAACACGGTGCCATCGATTACCGCAGGGCCCGCACGGTTGTGGACCAGACCGCCGGCCTGCGCCTCGAGGACAGCAGGGTGCTGGAAGCCAAGCTGCTGCCCCTGGCCCCGGGGAAGACCGGTCCGCAGTTCGACCGCACGGCCCGCAGGATCAGGGAGGGGATGTTCCCGCAGACCATTCCGGAGCGCCACCGGGCGGCAGTGTCGGATCGCCGGGTCTGGGTGGAGGACCTGCCGGACGGGATCGGTGTCCTTTCGGCTTTCCTGCCTGCTGCTGCGGCGCACGGGATCTTCAACGGTTTGACCGGCTGCGCCCGCGGGGAGCAGAAGGCAGGGGATTCCCGGACCTTGGATCAGTTGCGTGCCGACGTCTTCGTATCGGCGCTTACCGGCCAGGCGACTCGCTCCATGGCGGAACCGGGCCTGCAGACAGGCAGGGCGGCGGAACCGGGCATGCCGGCAGGTACGGCGGCGGAACCGACGGCAGGGATGCCGATGCGCTCGGCTGCGGAACCGACGGCGGTAAAGCGGGAACCGGGCGGTCGAGACAGGCCGGAAGGGGCGGGAACCGGACCGAGACCATCTTCGCGATCAAGCGAGCCGGGGGTGGGTGCAACCCCGGGTCCCGATGCCCCGCAGGAGCCAGGCGTGCCGGGGGAGGGCTGGTCCGCGGGGGGCTTGCGGGCGGAGGTGATGGTGCTTGTGTCGGCCGAGTCGCTGCTGGGGCTGTCGGATGCGCCGGCGGAGTTGAATGGCTACGGTCCGATCAGTGCCGAGGTCGCCCGGGACCTGCTGGCGAACATGGGCCGGTGGACCGGCTTGCTGCAGGGCGGCGACGGGGAGATCCTGGCAGTGGGCCGGCAGCGCAGGATTCCGCACGCCCTCAAACGCTGGCTGCAGGCCCGTGACGGGACCTGCCGGTTCCCGGGATGCAGCGTGGCGGCAGGGAACTGCGAACTCGACCACACCCTGCCCTGGGCCGTTGGAGGGCCAACCGAGCACGGGAACCTGGCCCACCTATGCAAGAAGCACCACCGGTTCAAGACAGTCGGGTTGTGGAAGGCATGGCAACCGGAGCCGGG
>NZ_JAJJOE010000022.1 GCF_020907405.1 Arthrobacter sp. zg-Y769 | reverse complement strand
CCGCTGACGGTTTTCGCCACGAGAAGGCTGCCCGGGTTGAATTCCACAGTGTTTGTGACCTCCAGGATGTTTTCGCCTTCGATGATTGTCACCGGCTCCGGGAGCACGGGTGTCACCGTCACCTCCAGGGTGGATCCGGTTACCTCTTCCGTCACCGCGCACACCGTTCCCACCGGCAGGCCCGTTACAGTGTTGCTGACGGGAGCTGCTGTGCCAGCAGGAATCTCGAAAACAAACGCCCCTGCTTCACCGCAGTCCACGGTGAGGGTGACGGCCCCCTGGCTACCGACCCCTCCACCGGCAAACACCTTGTCCACTACCAGATCTCCCGCCACGAAGAACTCCGCCGTCGCCTGGGTTCCGGTTTCCAACACTGTGGTCGCGGCGAGGATGATTGGCTGCTTTTCCACCAGTGGATCAGCCTGATCGTAGAGGTAGACGTTGCCGGTCTGGACGTTGACGGCAGCGCGTGCTCTGAGGACTCCCGGGGCGGTGGATGCCGGCGGACCGCCCACCCAGATCTGGGTCCCCGTAGGGAATGTGCTCCCGTTCGGGATTGCGACGGTCCCCGCAGCGTCGGCGTACATGGTGTATCCGGTCGGCACGGAAACCGTGATCGCCGCACTTCCCTCCGCTGCCACCGTGAACGGGCCGGCGATGCTTCCCAACGGAGCCGCAGCAGCCGGGGGAGTCACGGTGACGTTCGGCGGGGGCGGTTCCGGCAGAGGCCCCCTGGTTCGGGCGTCATTGACAATATCCGCGACCGCGGGCCTGATGGCCGTCTCCGTTGTATTGACCAGGTATCCGTCGGTTATGTACCAGATCGCGGCCTGCACCGCCGCAGCCTGCTGGTTTGCGGTTAAGCCCTCAGGGGCTGCGGGATTCGCAGGATAGTAGTTGTTCAAGATGTAATTTACGTAGCCAAGGTTGGCTATGTCGGCTTCCTCCCAGGGAGCGTTAACGTAGCCGACGCCGAGGGTGGTGCCTATCGCGACGTTGATGCAATACATCCGGCCGAGCCGGCCATCGGCGTCCAGAGTGTTAAGGATGCCGGTGTACCCGCCGGCGGGAGAGACTCCCGCCGGGTTGTCTGCGGGATAAGGCAGCGTGAGATCCGGCGGGGTGGGATCGTTGGCCAGGAAACCCTGAATACTTTGGCCTTCGCCTCGACTGGTAAACACGAGATCCGCGTTTGCGCTGGCGACCGGTGCCGGATCGTCTTCGTCCGGATCCGTGACCCGGGCGTTCGCGGGTGCCGCGAATGGTGCCAGCAGCAGCGCTGAAGCGGCCGCCATGCCTAAAAGTGACCTGCGTAGCCGGCGCTCGGGCCCCGGCCGACGCCGCGGGCCGGATGAAAAGTAATGGCTCATGGGGGTCTTCCTGCTTCTATCCCTGGGGATGGCTCGCGAGTGACAATGCCGAAACACACTTCGGTGGGTGCTTGGCACCCTAGGCCCGATACGCGGCCGACGATAGGAAAAGCCGGAATGTCTGCAAAAGCCAGGCACGCACCAGAAGTACGTATTGACTCCGAGCACGCATACGGAGTTGTGCCGGGAACGGCCGATCTCCCGGAGAGACATGTCCATGCCTGTAGCCCTCGATCTGGCGTGGGACCGGGCATAGCTGACCGAAAAGGAGACGGGCCGGGTGCACCCCGCCTGCCGTGTTGAGGCCTTAAACAGGTCAGGCCCCGCACCAATGGTGCGGGGCCTGACCTCTGACTAAACCAGGGCCGTTAAACAAGTGAAGCCCGTACCAACACTGGTACGGGCTCCCCCTGTTTATTCAAATATTGTCCGGCGGTGACCTACTCTCCCACATCCTCCCGGATGCAGTACCATCGGCGCTGTGGGTCTTAGCTTCCGGGTTCGGAATGGGACCGGGCGTTTCCCCCACGCTATGACCGCCGTAACCCTTCCACCCGCACCACACACCCAAAACCAACAAGGTGTGCGTGGGGAAAACAATGGTTACAACACGTCCCGGAACCCCCGACCCGTTCGAAAACGGTGGTGGGTGCCGGCAGTGCGGTAAAAGTTGTGAACCCGCCCCCCGGACAAGGGAGACATGGTTCGTGTTCCAGGTAGCAACAACGGTGTTGTTGTCCGGGAACCACATAGT
>NZ_JAJJOE010000021.1 GCF_020907405.1 Arthrobacter sp. zg-Y769 | reverse complement strand
TAAGACCCACAGCGCCGATGGTACTGCATCCGGGAGGATGTGGGAGAGTAGGTCACCGCCGGACAATATTTGAATAATCAGGGGGAGCCCGTACCAGTGTTGGTACGGGCTTCACTTGTTTAACGGCCCTGATTTAGTCTGGGCTCCTCGAGGCCCGTAGCCCGCTGGACGGGTGCCGGTAGGCTGGAAAGCATGAGTCCTTCCCTGTTTTCCCACGCCGCCGAACCGGATCCGGACCGAACCGGGTCCGCCCATGACACAGCCGTGCCGGACGTGGTTGCGGTCCGGCAGGTTCCCCGGGACGCTGAGGAAGCCTTCAACGGCTTCACCGATTACCTCCACTTATGGTGGCCGGAAGACCTGACGGACTTTGGCGAAGGTACACACATGGAGTTCGAGGGAGGCGTGCTTACCGAGACGGGGCCCGACGGCGATACCTCGGTCTGGGCCACGGTTCGCACCCGCGAACCGGATACCCTCCTGGAACTGGACTGGGTGGCCGGCCAGGATCCGCGGCACCCCACCGATGTACGCGTGGACTTTTCTCCTGTCGCCGACGGATCCACACTGGTCACCCTCCGGCATTCGGGCCTGGAGAGGCTTACGGAACCGGCCCGGGAATATGAGCGGCTTCAAGGGGAATGGGCGGCGATCCTGGACCGCTACGCACGCTTTATGGGGGCGCGGTAGTCTGCTGGCATGTCCCCAAATGCCCTCAGGGGCCTCACCCTCAATGGGCCCGACCTGCTGGTGGAAACTGCGCCGGAGATCCTTGCGTCCTACGCCACTGACCAGGGCCCGGTTCTGGATTACAGGGAACCGGTGGCTGTCATCTGGCCCACCAGTGTCAAGGGTGTGCAGGAGATGCTGCGCTGGGCCTCTGCAACGGGTACGCCCGTGGTGCCCCGCGGCGCCGGCACCGGGGTTTCAGGTGGAGCACACGCTACCGTGGGATGCGTCATTCTCTGCCTGGACCGGATGAACCGTATCCGCGAGCTTAACGCGGAGGACGAGGTCGCCGTCGTCGAGCCGGGGGTAATCAACGCGGACCTGAATGCGGCCGCGGCGCCTCACGGGTTGATGTATGCGCCGGACCCGGCCAGCTACCGGATCTCGACCATCGGCGGGAACGTTGCCACCAATGCCGGCGGCCTTCGCTGCGCCAAGTACGGGGTTACCCGTGACTCGGTCCTGGGCCTGGACGTGGTTCTGGCCAACGGAACACTCATCAGTACCGGGCAGCGCACTTTCAAAGGTGTCGCCGGCTATGACCTGACCAGCCTCTTCACGGGTTCGGAAGGCACCTTGGGCATCATCGTCGGTATCACTGTGCGGCTACGGTACCTGCCGGCAAAGACCCGAACCGTTGCAGCGTTCTTCCCCGATTTCCGGGCCGCCGCAGCGGGGGTTTTGGCCGTGGGTGCCGCCCGTGTGCAGCCTGCCATCATGGAACTGCTGGACGGTGCCACGCTGGGCGCCCTGGACAGGGTGCACGGCAGCACTCTTCGTGCCCGTGGCAACGCGCTGCTGTTGATCCAGACGGACGGCTTTGGCGCCGAAGCCGAGGCCGACGTCGTGCGTGGAGTGCTTACGGACCTGCATGGAACGGTGAGTGCAGAAGACTCGACGGAAGCCGAACGGCTGATTGAGCTGCGCCGCCACAGCCGCGGCGACGCGGAGGTCGAGCAGCTACGGGTCGGGGAGGACGTCGCCGTGCCCCGCTCCGCGCTCGTGCGGTACGTCGCGGAGCTGGAGCGAATGGCGGGGCAGCACCGGGTCAACCTCAAGGTGGTGGCTCATGCAGGGGACGGCAACCTGCACCCGACGTTCTGGGTACAGGCCGACGACGGCGGCGGACGGGAGCGCTTGGGAGCAGCACTTGATGAGTCCATCGCGGTCGCACTGGCCATGGGCGGCACCATCACCGGCGAGCATGGTGTCGGCCAGTTCAAACTGCCCTGGCTACCGCAGGAACAACAGGCGGAAGTACTGGAACTGCAGCAGAGGATCAAGGCAGTATTTGATCCCGAGGGCATCCTCAACCCCGGCAAAGCCATCACCGGTGCCGGGGTCTAGGAAGAGAATCCGGGCGGCTGCAGTTGCTAATCCAGGCCCATCCACACGGTGCGGTTGGGCCGCAGGAACTCGCCCTCCAAGGCATCCGGCGCGCTGTCCATTAGGAGGGGCAGATTGGGCAGTTGCACAGGTGCGTCGCCCATATTCAGAGCCACCAGGATGCCGCCGTTAACGAAGGCGACCAGGCCGTCGTCGTCGTGCTCCGGCCACCAGGCAAGCGAACCGTCGCCGAGGCCCAGTTCACGGCGCAGGGCAAGCGCATTGCGGTACAGGTTCAGGGTTGAGTCGGGATTGCGCTGCTCGATATCCCGGGAGTGCTTGCCCCAAATCGGCGGCTGCGGCAGCCAGCTCTCGCCCGTGGAGCTGAAACCGTAACTGGGGAGGTTCGCCTTCCAGGGCAACGGCACCCGGTTTCCGTCGCGGCCGACGCGGACACCTGCGGTGCGGTGGAAGGTGGGGTCCTGGCGGAATTCGTCCGGCAGCAGCGTGTGGTCCGGCAGGCCCAGCTCCTCGCCCTGGTAGAGGTAGACGCCTCCGGGCAGCGCCAGCATCAACAGGGTCGCGGCACGTGCCCGGGCGAACCCAAGTTCGAGGTCCGGCTGTTCGTCCCGCGGCCCGAGCCCGTCTCCGCTGCGGGGACCGGCGCCGGTCAGCCCGAAGCGGCTGGTGTGCCGGACGACGTCGTGGTTGGACAACACCCACGTGGTTGGTGCCCCGACCCGGTCGAAGGCGTGCAGGGAGGACTCGATGACTTCCCGCAGCGCCGGGGCG
>NZ_JAJJOE010000020.1 GCF_020907405.1 Arthrobacter sp. zg-Y769 | reverse complement strand
CCTTGTTGGTTTTGGGTGTGTGGTGCGGGTGGAAGGGTTACGGCGGTCATAGCGTGGGGGAAACGCCCGGTCCCATTCCGAACCCGGAAGCTAAGACCCACAGCGCCGATGGTACTGCATCCGGGAGGATGTGGGAGAGTAGGTCACCGCCGGACAATATTTGAATAACAGGGGAAGCCCGTACCAGTGTTGGTACGGGCTTCACTTGTTTAACGGCCCTGGTTTAGTCAGGGGTCAGGCCCCGCACCATTGGTGCGGGGCCTGACCTGTTTAAGCAGTGCTGTCAAGAAGAGATTTGGTCCCTGCCCCGGCTTTCTATGAATATGGCGGTTTCGCCTACCCCCGGCCGTGGATCCCACATACTGTGCCCAGCACAGGCCGAACTGGTTTCGGCATGGTCACTCGCGAGTCATCCCCAGGGATAGAAGCAGGAGACCCCTATGAGCCCATATTCCCTTCCACCGGGCCCGCGGCGTCGGCGGGGGCACGAGCGCCGGCTACGCAGGTCTCTTTTAGGCATGGCGGCCGCTGCAGCGCTGCTGCTGGCACCGTTCGCGGCACCCGCGAATGCCTGGTGGGCAGAGCCGGAGGAAGACGATCCGGCACCGGTCGCAAGCGCAAACGCGGAAGTCGAAACTACCAGGCTCGGGCCCGCTCAAAGGGTGCAGGCCTTCGTGGCTAACAATCCCACCCCGCCGGGTCCATTGGAACCGTATCCGGAGGAGAACCCAGAGGGAGTGCCTGTGACCGGCCGGTTCGCGGGCATCATTATCACTGAGGATGCCCGTGGCGGTATAGGGCAGATGTACTGCATCGACACAGCGGTGGAAACCATGGTCGGCATCGGCTATGTTCAGGGGGCCTGGGAGGAAGCCAACGTAGCCAACCTTGGCTACGTAAATTACATCTTGAACAACTACTATCCTGCGAATCCCGCAGCGCCTGAGGGCTTATCGGTAGACCAGCAGGCTGCAGCGGTGCAGGCCGCGATCTGGTACTTCACCGACGGATACCTGGTCAATACTACGGAGACGGTCATCAGAGACGCGGTTGAGACGATCGTCGCCGACGCGCAGGCCAATGGGCCCCTGGTGGAACCGCCCCCGCCGAACGTCACCGTTACCCCACCGGTTGCTGCGGGTCCGGTGGGAGGCGTGGCGGGCCCGTTCACGGTGGCAGCGGAGGGAAGTGCGGCGATTACGGTTTCCGTGCCGACCGGATACACCATGTTCGCCGACGCTGCGGGGACCGTCCCTATCCCGAACGGGAGCACATTCCCTACGGGGACCCAGATCTGGGTGGGCGGTCCGCCGGCATCCACCGCCCCAGGAGTCCTTAGCGCGCGCGCTGCCGTCAACGTCCAGACCGGCAACGTCTATCTCTACGACAAGGGTGATCCACTGTTGGGCAACGCGCAGCCCCTCATTCTTGCCGCGAACACGGTGTTGGAAACCGGAACCCAGGCGACGGCGGAGTTCTTCGTGGCGGGCGATCTCCTGGTAAACAAAACCTTTGCAGGGGAAGCCGCAGGCAGCCAAGGCGCGATTGCGCTCACTGTCGATTGCGGAACGGTGGGGCTGTTTAGCTTTGAAATCCCCGCAGGATCAGCAGCGCCGGTCAGCGAAACGATCGTTGATCTTCCAGTGGGAACGGTGTGCGCGGTGACGGAAGAGGTAACCGGATCCACCGTGGAGGTGACGGTGACACCCGTGCTCCCGGAGCCGGTGACAATCATCGAAGGCGAAAACATCCTGGAGGTCACAAACACTGTGGAATTCAACCCGGGCAGCCTTCTCGTGGCGAAAACCGTCAGCGGTTCCGGCGCGGGCCTGCAGGACGAGATCGTGCTTCACGTCCAGTGTGGTGAGGGACTGATCGATGAGATCTTCGTGATTCCCGAGGGGACTTCGGCGGATACCTTTACCCAGCGGTACGGGGGCATTCCGGCGGGAACGGTGTGCCGGGTGACGGAGCCGACCACGGGAGGGAATGAGGATGTCACCGTGGAATCCTCGGGTACGGCGGAGGTAACCATTCTGCCGGGGCAGGAGCTGACGGCTGAGGTGGTTAATGAATACGCGCCGGTGCCGGTAACGGAACGGCTTCCGCGGACCGGGGCGGAAGACGCCGCGGGCATGGCCGTGGCCGCCGGGGGTGCGGTACTGGCCGGTTCGCTGTTGGTGCTGGGTTCCTTCCGGAGGCGCAGCAGCTAGTCCGGGGGTGCCTGTGCCGGGTGGTTGAGGGATGGTCGGAGCCGGTGCCGGCAGGGGGCCGGCTCCGGCTGTGCCGGACGATTTGCGGCTACGGGCAAAGGTGTGTAAAGTTTTAGAAGTCGCCGCGGCCGGGACGCTGGAAAAGCGCCCGAGCATGGCGGCCAAACCCCAACAAAAAACAGAGTCCAACCAGTGCGTGCCCTTTGCGGGGCCGGTGGGAAAGACTCCGGTTGTTGCTGGGTCGGGAACGGCGGAAACGCTTTCCTGGAAAACATTGCAGCGAAGAAGAAAGGGAAAACATTGTTTTCCCGAGTATTTTCGGATTGCGTCTGTTGTTTGAGAACTCAATAGTGTGCCAAGTTTATTGATACCAATTTATTTTGATTGGTTGAACAGGCCGTTACCGCCCACCCCGTGGGTATGGGACGGTTTTTTTAGCCGGTTTCGAATTTAGTGCAGTGTCTGCAGCCAATTTTCCTTGGCTTCGGCATTGTGTCTGTAACACATTTACGGAGAGTTTGATCCTGGCTCAGGATGAACGCTGGCGGCGTGCTTAACACATGCAAGTCGAACGATGACTTCTGTGCTTGCACAGAATGATTAGTGGCGAACGGGTGAGTAACACGTGAGTAACCTGCCCCTGACTTCGGGATAAGCCTGGGAAACCGGGTCTAATACCGGATACAACGGACCACCGCATGGCGGTCCGTGGAAAGCTTTATGCGGTTTTGGATGGACTCGCGGCCTATCAGCTTGTTGGTTGGGGTAATGGCCCACCAAGGCGACGACGGGTAGCCGGCCTGAGAGGGTGACCGGCCACACTGGGACTGAGACACGGCCCAGACTCCTACGGGAGGCAGCAGTGGGGAATATTGCACAATGGGCGGAAGCCTGATGCAGCGACGCCGCGTGAGGGACGAATGCCTTCGGGTTGTAAACCTCTTTCAGCAGGGAAGAAGCGAAAGTGACGGTACCTGCAGAAGAAGCGCCGGCTAACTACGTGCCAGCAGCCGCGGTAATACGTAGGGCGCAAGCGTTATCCGGAATTATTGGGCGTAAAGAGCTCGTAGGCGGTTTGTCGCGTCTGCTGTGAAAGCCCGGGGCTCAACCCCGGGTCTGCAGTGGGTACGGGCAGACTAGAGTGATGTAGGGGAGACTGGAATTCCTGGTGTAGCGGTGAAATGCGCAGATATCAGGAGGAACACCGATGGCGAAGGCAGGTCTCTGGGCATTAACTGACGCTGAGGAGCGAAAGCATGGGGAGCGAACAGGATTAGATACCCTGGTAGTCCATGCCGTAAACGTTGGGCACTAGGTGTGGGGGACATTCCACGTTTTCCGCGCCGTAGCTAACGCATTAAGTGCCCCGCCTGGGGAGTACGGCCGCAAGGCTAAAACTCAAAGGAATTGACGGGGGCCCGCACAAGCGGCGGAGCATGCGGATTAATTCGATGCAACGCGAAGAACCTTACCAAGGCTTGACATGAACCGGAAAGGCCTGGAAACAGGTCCCCCACTTGTGGCCGGTTTACAGGTGGTGCATGGTTGTCGTCAGCTCGTGTCGTGAGATGTTGGGTTAAGTCCCGCAACGAGCGCAACCCTCGTTCTATGTTGCCAGCGCGTTATGGCGGGGACTCATAGGAGACTGCCGGGGTCAACTCGGAGGAAGGTGGGGACGACGTCAAATCATCATGCCCCTTATGTCTTGGGCTTCACGCATGCTACAATGGCCGGTACAAAGGGTTGCGATACTGTGAGGTGGAGCTAATCCCAAAAAGCCGGTCTCAGTTCGGATTGAGGTCTGCAACTCGACCTCATGAAGTTGGAGTCGCTAGTAATCGCAGATCAGCAACGCTGCGGTGAATACGTTCCCGGGCCTTGTACACACCGCCCGTCAAGTCACGAAAGTTGGTAACACCCGAAGCCGGTGGCCTAACCCCTTGTGGGAGGGAGCCGTCGAAGGTGGGACCGGCGATTGGGACTAAGTCGTAACAAGGTAGCCGTACCGGAAGGTGCGGCTGGATCACCTCCTTTCTAAGGAGCACCTCAGGGTGGCATTGCCTTCCACAGTGTTGGTGGTGTGCCCTGCAGGAGATGCCCATGTCGGAGACATATGTTCTCCGGTGGGTGCTCAAGGGTGGAATATCAATGGATAGGCGCCGGCATGATGTCCGGATCGGTGAGTACGTTCCCTTCGGGGTCCTGGAAAGCGTTGGTCCGGTCGGAGTTGCGGGTTGACCGTTTGGCACACTGTTGGGTCCTGAAGCAACAGGCACCCGTTGGCTGTTTCCCTTTGCGGGGCAGCGGCGGCGGGTTGACTGGTTGTTTCTGTTTGTTCCTGCGCAGGCCGGAACCGTATCACTGACGCCCTTTGCGGGGTGTCCGGTGCGGGGAGGGGTGTGACGGGGTTGTTGTTTGAGAACTACATAGTGGACGCGAGCATCTTAAAATATTAAGTGCAATTTCAGAAAAACCTGGTGGATCCGGGTGCCCGTGAAGGGTGCCTGGGGAGACCGTGGTTTTCTCGATAGCGATAATAAATTGATCTTTGTGGTCAAGTTTTTAAGGGCACACGGTGGATGCCTTGGCATCAGGAGCCGAAGAAGGACGTAGGAATCTGCGATAAGCCTGGGGGAGTTGATAACCGAACTTTGATCCCAGGATGTCCGAATGGGGAAACCCCGCCCGGCGCGCGAGTGACCGGGTGACCCGCATCTGAACACATAGGGTGCGTGGAGGGAACGTGGGGAAGTGAAACATCTCAGTACCCACAGGAAGAGAAAACAACAGTGATTCCGTTAGTAGTGGCGAGCGAACGCGGAAGAGGCTAAACCAGTGGTGTGTGATAGCCGGCGGGCGTTGCATCACTGGGGTTGCGGGACTTTCCGTACCGATTCTGCCGGATCGGTGAAGTGAGTGCAGATGCATAGGTGAACTGGTTTGAAAGCCAGGCCGTAGAGGGTGTTAGCCCCGTAACCGGAATGTATGCTGCCGCTTGGAGAGGATCCCAAGTAGCACGGGGCCCGAGAAATCCCGTGCGAATCTGCCAGGACCACCTGGTAAGCCTAAATACTCCCTGATGACCGATAGCGGACAAGTACCGTGAGGGAAAGGTGAAAAGTACCCCGGGAGGGGAGTGAAATAGTACCTGAAACCGTGTGCCTACAAACCGTTGGAGCAGCTCTGATTGCTGTGACAGCGTGCCTTTTGAAGAATGAGCCTGCGAGTTAGTGTTACGTCGCGAGGTTAACCCGTGAGGGGAAGCCGTAGCGAAAGCGAGTCTGAATAGGGCGATGCAGTGGCGTGATCTAGACCCGAAGCGGAGTGATCTACCCATGGCCAGGTTGAAGCGACGGTAAGACGTCGTGGAGGACCGAACCCACTTCAGTTGAAAATGGAGGGGATGAGCTGTGGGTAGGGGTGAAAGGCCAATCAAACTCCGTGATAGCTGGTTCTCCCCGAAATGCATTTAGGTGCAGCGTTGCGTGTTTCTTACCGGAGGTAGAGCTACTGGATGGCTAATGGGCCCTACAAGGTTACTGACGTCAGCCAAACTCCGAATGCCGGTAAGTGAGAGCGCAGCAGTGAGACTGTGGGGGATAAGCTTCATAGTCGAGAGGGAAACAGCCCAGACCACCAACTAAGGCCCCTAAGCGTGTGCTAAGTGGGAAAGGATGTGGAGTTGCCCAGACAACCAGGAGGTTGGCTTAGAAGCAGCCACCCTTGAAAGAGTGCGTAATAGCTCACTGGTCAAGTGATTCCGCGCCGACAATGTAGCGGGGCTCAAGTACACCGCCGAAGTTGTGGATTTCAGATATTAGACAAGCCTTCGTGGTTCAGTCGTCTGGAGTGGTAGGGGAGCGTCGTGTGGGCAGTGAAGCTGCGGTGTAAACCAGTGGTGGAGCCTACACGAGTGAGAATGCAGGCATGAGTAGCGAAAGACGGGTGAGAAACCCGTCCGCCGAATGATCAAGGGTTCCAGGGTCAAGCTAATCTGCCCTGGGTAAGTCGGGACCTAAGGCGAGGCCGACAGGCGTAGTCGATGGACAACGGGTTGATATTCCCGTACCGGCGAAGAACCGCCCATACCAAGCAGGGGACACTAACCGTCCGGAGCCTGCCCGATCACCCTTGTGGTGTGAGGGTTTTGGCCGAGCACGGGACCTGATCCTGGGAGGTAAGCGTATTAACAGGTGTGACGCAGGAAGGTAGCCGGGCCAGGCGATGGTAGACCTGGTCTAAGGACGTAGGGTCCGTGATAGGTAAATCCGTCACGGTGTCTTTGATGACGAACCTGAGATCCGACGGGACCCCCTCACGGGGGGATCCGGTGATCCTATGCTGCCTAGAAAAGCATCGGCGCGAGGTTCCAGCCGCCCGTACCCCAAACCGACACAGGTGATCAGGTAGAGAATACTAAGGCGATCGAGAGAATTATGGTTAAGGAACTCGGCAAAATGCCCCCGTAACTTCGGGAGAAGGGGGGCCCCAACCTTGATGGACACTTGCTGTCCGGAGGGGATCGGGGCCGCAGAGACCAGGGGGAAGCGACTGTTTACTAAAAACACAGGTCCGTGCGAAGTCGCAAGACGATGTATACGGACTGACTCCTGCCCGGTGCTGGAAGGTTAAGAGGACCGGTTAGCCCTTACGGGCGAAGCTGGGAATTTAAGCCCCAGTAAACGGCGGTGGTAACTATAACCATCCTAAGGTAGCGAAATTCCTTGTCGGGTAAGTTCCGACCTGCACGAATGGAGTAACGACTTCCCCGCTGTCTCAACCATAAACTCGGCGAAATTGCAGTACGAGTAAAGATGCTCGTTACGCGCAGCAGGACGGAAAGACCCCGAGACCTTTACTATAGTTTGGTATTGGTGTTCGGTGTGGCTTGTGTAGGATAGGTGGGAGACTGTGAGACCCGGACGCCAGTTCGGGTGGAGTCATCGTTGAAATACCACTCTGGTCATACTGGATATCTAACTTCGGCCCGTAATCCGGGTCAGGGACAGTGCCTGATGGGTAGTTTAACTGGGGCGGTTGCCTCCTAAAGAGTAACGGAGGCGCCCAAAGGTTCCCTCAGCCTGGTTGGCAATCAGGTGTCGAGTGTAAGTGCACAAGGGAGCTTGACTGTGAGAGAGACATCTCGAGCAGGGACGAAAGTCGGGACTAGTGATCCGGCGGTACATTGTGGAATGGCCGTCGCTCAACGGATAAAAGGTACCTCGGGGATAACAGGCTGATCTTGCCCAAGAGTCCATATCGACGGCATGGTTTGGCACCTCGATGTCGGCTCGTCGCATCCTGGGGCTGGAGTAGGTCCCAAGGGTTGGGCTGTTCGCCCATTAAAGCGGTACGCGAGCTGGGTTTAGAACGTCGTGAGACAGTTCGGTCCCTATCCGCTGCGCGCGCAGGAAATTTGAGAAGGGCTGTCCTTAGTACGAGAGGACCGGGACGGACGAACCTCTGGTGTGTCAGTTGTACTGCCAAGTGCACCGCTGATTAGCTACGTTCGGATGGGATAACCGCTGAAAGCATCTAAGCGGGAAGCCCGCTTCGAGATGAGATTTCCATACACCTTGTGTGTGAGAGGCCCCCAGCCAGACCACTGGGTTGATAGGCCGGATGTGGAAGCGGGGACTAAAGACCCGTGAAGCTGACCGGTACTAATAGGCCGATAACTTACACCACACCAACACCTGGACGGACACGACTTCAAACGGTCCGTCAAAGTATAAAGGGTGTTGTAGATCATGCTGCTTGCGTCCACTATGTGGTTCCCGGACAACAACACCGTTGTTGCTACCTGGAACACGAACCATG
>NZ_JAJJOE010000019.1 GCF_020907405.1 Arthrobacter sp. zg-Y769 | reverse complement strand
TGTCGGGCACGGGTGCCGGGCTGCCGTCAACGATCCCGCCGGTGAGCAGGGACGCGAGGATGTCGGCCCGGAGCTGGCCCACGCTGCGCGGGTCTCCGGCGGCCTGCCCGCTACGGGCCGCGGTGGTCAGTGCACCGTAGATCAGCTGGCCCTGTTCCGCGGCGAGGTACGCGCCGAGTTCGGCCATCCCGTCCGTCCGGGCCTCGAGCCAGACCTTCCGGGATTCCAGGGCTTTGCGGTGGCGGGGGATCAGGGTTTCGGGGTGCAGGTTCTCCCGCAGGCGTACCGCGGTCCGGGTGAACAGGGTGTCGGTGGATCCGGGGGCGCGGGCGAGCAGGTCCGCTTCGAAGCGGGTCTGCTCGGCCCGGTCCAGGAACCGGCATTGGTCCAGGATGGTTCCCGCCTGCCGGCAGGACAGGGTCCCGGCCTCCAGGGCCGCGAGGGTGGCGGTGAAGCCGGTGCACAGGTCCAGGGCGTCGGCCAGCAGCCGGGCCGCTGCCGGGTAGGACAGGCAGAGCAGGGTCTGGGCCTCGGTGGCGGTCAGGCTGAACACCTGCGTCGGGTCCGTAGGTTGTTCCGCGTCCGGAGCGTCCGCGTCCGGAGCGCCCCCGCCCGGTGTCCCCGGGGTGGTGCAGGCGTCCCGGACGTGTTCGTGCAGGCGGTGCAGGGTGCGGGCCTGCTGGGCGGACCGCCAGGCGTCCAGGGCGTGCAGGCGCTGCAGGACAGCCGCCGTGGCTTCCTCGTTCAGCCGGTCCGGGTGCTGCAGGGCCAGGGTGCCGGTGAATCCGTCCGGGAACCGGGCCGCCCGTTCCGGTGCGCCGGGACGGGCATAAAACACACCGCCGCCGGTTTCATATCCATGCTTTTCCATACCCCAAGGCTTTCAGCCCGCACCGACATTCCCGGCCCGGAAACCCGCCGGAACACCCCGAAACGGACCCGCCCGCATACCCGTCTTTTCCGCCAAACTACCTACCCGCCCCTCCCGGCGGTGTACCCGCTGAAGCTACCCTTAAAACCCATCCAAGGAGGACGCGCCATGACCGAGTCCAACCCCTCCGAAGCGCCGATTCCCACCGGAAGAATCGAGCGCCGCCCCGACGGCTACACACTGGTCTTTGAACGCCGGTTCGATTTTCCCGCCGGCCACATCTGGGACGTGCTGACCAACGGGGACAAGGTGGCCCAGTGGCTCGGCATGCTTACCCCCGGCTGGCAGCTGGGCAAGGAATACCGGTTGGACATGGGAAACGCTGAGGTCACCGGAACGGTGCTGCAGATGAGTCCCGGGCTCAGCCTGCAGTTCACATGGGAGGACCCGCTGGGGGATGAATCCGTCCTTGACTGGCAGGTGCTGGAGACCCCCGACGGTTCCTTGCTGCAGTTCCGCACGCATGAGGAAAGTGCCGACTTCCTGACCGAAGGGGCGGCCGGCTGGCAGGGAATCCTGGACGCCTTCGACGACGTCGCGTCAGGCCGGGAGCCTGCCCGCGCGTCCATGGACCAGTGGCAGGCCCTCCGCGATGCCTACGCCAGGGAATTCAACGTCTCGCCCACCATGGGACAAATGGATGCCGCAGGGGTCGTCTTCGAACGCTGGTACGACGCAGCCGCCGGCGATGTCGGCAGGGCACTGGACCGAGCGGCGTCGGAGGTTGGCCTCGGTGCCGAAGCCGCCGTCGAAATCACTGACGACGACGCCGGCCATGCCCGTGCCGTCGTCCGGCAGCCGGTGAACGCTGAACACGGCGGGCACGGCGGACCGAACGAGGCGCCCGCCCTCCTGGCCGCCTGGCATGTTGCCTTGGATGCAGCCGGAGACCACCTCGCCGGTAATCCCTGGCATCCCAGCTCCCGCAGGCTGGCGGCCCTGAAGGAGTTCTACGCTTCCTCTGCCGGGAACGCCTGAACCGCTCGGCGGCGGGATGAAGCCCGGGACGAAGAAGCAGAAGCTGCCCGGCGCCTCCCGGACAGCTTCTGCTGAACAACACAAACCCAAGACACCCGGTCTAAGACACCCGGGCCTCCTCGGCGGCGGTGCCGGCAATCCTGCGGCGTTTGGCGTGCTGCCGCACCGGCGGCACTACCAGTGCAGCAACGGCGATGGCCAGCAGAACCATTGCGATCGGGCTGGTGAAGATGGACGCCCAACCGTCGGTAATCAGCGCCCGACGCAGGTTTGACTCGGCCAGGGGGCCCAGAATGAGCCCCAGCACTGCCGGACCGGCCGGGAAGCCGAACCGGAGCATAAACAGGCCCACGGCGCCGAACACCATCATCATAAACACGTCGAAGACGCTGTTGTTGATGGAGTACGTCCCCACCATGCAGAAGATCAGGATGATCACCCACAGGTAGTGGCTGGGCAGTTCCAGCAGGCGCACCATTCCCCGCATCCGGAGCAGGCTCAGGCCCAGGGTCAGTACCGTGGCGATCACCATGATGGTGACCAGCGACGAGACGAGGTCCGGGTGGGTGCTAAAGAGCGCCGGACCCGGCTGGATGCCCCAGATCATCATGGAGCCGATCATCACGGCCATTACAGAATCTCCTGGGACGCCCAAGGCCATGGTGGTGGTCACGCTTCCACCGAGGGTGGCGGTACTGGAGGTGTCTCCGGCGGTGAGTCCTTCCATCGATCCCTTGCCGAACTCCTCCGGATGCTTTGACACTTTCCGGGCGTTTTCCCAGGCAATCACTCCGGCGATGTCTCCGCCGACGGCGGGCACCAACCCCACTACGGACCCGGTGGCTGCGCCGATCCCCATGGGTTTGAGGAGCCGACGCATCAGTTGCCGTCCAGGCATCCACTGGCCAAGCTGCGCCACGGGTTTGATGTGGTGCTCCAGGCGGTTCCGGGTCAGGATCTGATTGAGGACTTCGGCGATTCCGAAGAATCCGATAATGACCGGAATGAAGGGGATGCCGCCGTTCAGTTCCAGGATGTTCAAGGTGAAGCGGGCATCGCCCGTGATTGGATCGCGCCCCACGGTGGAGAGGAGGAGTCCGAAGGCACCGGCGGCCAGCCCCTTGATAATGCGCCCCGAGGAGACGCCGACCATCATGGTCAGACCGAAGACGACGAGCGCAAACATTTCCGGCGGTCCGAACTGGCGGGCAAGTTCGGAGAGCGGGACGGCTGCGACCGCAAGGATGATAATGCCGACGAACATGCCGAACGCGGATCCGAAGGCGGAGGTGGTCAGGGCCAGCCCTGCCTGTCCCTTAAGGGCAAGCGGGTACCCGTCGAAGGTTGTTGATATGGAAGCCGGAGTGCCGGGCGTATTGATGAGGATGGCCGGCACCCGGTCGCCGAACTGCGCGGCAACATAGATGGTCAGCAGCACTGCAAGGCCCTGGATGGGGTCGAGTGTCAGCGTGAAACCGCTTGCCAGCGCAACTGCCATGGTGGCGGTTACCCCTGGAAACGCGCCGACCAGCATGCCGACCGCTATGCCCAGGCCAATGTAGAGGAGCGTATCGGGCTGCAGCACAGTCATGATTCCGTCTGTGACGGGGGAGGCAGCAATCTGGATCATAGGTTCACCCGCAATGCGACGACAAACAGGAAATGGAGGACGACGGCGACTATCGCCGGGAACAACAGCAGCGGCTTCCATCCGCGCCCGCCGTAGAGGAATGTCAGCGCGACCGTGGCGGCGAAGGTGATCAGCCAGAACTGGAGGACATTCCACAACAGCAGGTACGCCACCAGGATGACGACGGTGCCCGCCATCCGGCCCATGCCCCATCCAGTCAGGGGATCGGGCAGATTCGTGCTGGACACCCCGCGGAGCACGTTGACGGCGGCCATCAGGATGCCCAGTACCACAAGGCACCAGGCGAGCATGGTGGGCCAGAACGGGGGGCCAAGTTCCACCCGGACGCCGGAGTTGATGTCCTGGGCCAAGACAAGGATCGTCACGCCGAAGGCCAGAGTCACACCGGCCGGAACAAGCTCTCGCAGCCGATGGGCACGGTCGGTCACCAAGAGGGGAACAATCTCCTGGGACGGGTCGGTTCCAGGGTCCAGACCCGCAGTTGGCGCATCTTCGCCCCGGACAGGGGATTCATGATCAGTCATAAGGGGTTCCTTAGGGGATCCGAGCCTGCCGGCGTGAGGCAAGCAGGCCCGGATCCTGTGGGCTATTTGCCCTGGGCCAGCGCGATCCAGGGGCCGTAGCGGTTGGCTTCGGATTCAAGGAATTCCTTCATTTCGTCGGAGTCCTTAAAAGTGGGCACGAGGTTCGAATTCTCGATGACCTTCCGGTATTCGGGGTCCTCCACTGCTTTCGCCATGGCGTCCGAGAGTTGCTGGACGACCTCGTCCGGCGTGCCCGCGGGAGCCATGATGCCTACCCATGAGGCATTCGTCAGTTCGATACCGGATTCCTTGGCCGTCGGGACGTCCGGGTTCTTCGGATCCCGTTCATCGGTAAGCATGGCCAGGTACCGCAGCTTGCCCGCGTCTACCTGGGCCTTTTGGGTGCCAATGGCATCGATGGAGAAATCGACGTCGCCCGCTGCCGCCGCGGCAACCGCCGGAGCCGATCCGTCGAACGGGACCGAGGTGAGCTCGATCCCGGCGAGTTCCTGCAGCCCCTGCGCGGGGGAGTCCCAGACGGAACCGACGCCGGGACTCGAGTAGGTGACGTCACCGGGGCTGGCCTTCGCTGCCTCGATCAGGTCCTCCAGCGTTTCAAACGGGCTGTCCGTCGGCACGGCGATGGCGCCCGGACCGGCCAGACCCTGCCCGATGGGCGCGTAGTTGGCTGGATCGATGTCGTAGTCCTGGAACTGGAGCGTGGCCACCTCCACGCCCATCATCGAGAGGTTGTAGCCGTCGGGCTCCTGGTCCTTCAACCAGTTGTAGGCCACCGAACCGTTGGCGCCGGGCTTGTTCTCGACGATGACCTCGACGCCGAGTTCCCGTTCGAGCAGGGGAGCGATGGTCCGGGCCGTCAGGTCGCCAGAGCCCCCGGCGGCCCAGGGCACAGTAAGCCGGATGTCATCCGTGGGGAATTCGGCTTCGGAGGCGCTGTTGCTGCCGGAGGCACATCCGGTCATCGCAAGTACTCCCACCGCCCCGAAAGCGAGTGATCTGGTGATGCGTTTCATTTCAAGCTCCTTTACTATCCATGAGCCGGCGGATCCGGCCCGTGTCTTCTTCGACACCGGACGCCTCCCGGCAATGACGTGCGCGCTATGCGAACATTTGTTCAAGAAACGCACAGTTGCTGTAATGTAATTCACACATGGAGCCCGCGCAAGGATGGGAAAAAGTGCTTCGCCGTGTGTCGCCGGTTCCGAATCGCCCACGCCGGTGCGCGGGTGCAGGTTGGTATGCACGCCTCAGCCCCGCTGCGGGAGCTGGAGGGACAGCCGATCAGCTGCTTCCAGCAGGATGGGCAGGTGGCGGTGCAGGTCTTCGACGCCGGCCCGGAATATGGGTGCCGCCAGCGTAAGTGCGCCCTTTGCCGAGGGGACCGGGACCGAGATCGCTGCCATCCCCGGATCGTTCTCCTCGGATTGAGCGGCCCAGCCCTGCCTCCGGACAACTTCCAGCTGCAGCTCGAGTTCCGCGCGTGAACCGACTGAGTGCCCCGTGCGGGGGTGGAAGTCCATGGTGGCCAGCAGGTAGTCCCTGGCCCGGGCCTCGCTATAGGCCAGGAGGACCTTGCCTGACGCGCTGGTGTGGAGCGGTACCCGGTCTCCGGGATCCGTGGTGGTGCGGAACTGCGGTCCGTCGACCTTGTGGACCGTCAGCGAGCACCCGTCATCAAGAATGTGGAAGATCGAGCTTTCCTGCGTCTGTTCCGTCAGCCGCCTGAGGATCGGACCCGCGGTGCCGTCGAAGCCGCGGGCATGGGCGACCTTCTGTCCCAGCTGGAAGACTCTCGGCCCGAGGCGATACCGCCTGCGCTCTTCTTCGTATTCGGCGAAGCCTGCATCCACCAGGGTGTTCAGTAGCCGGTATGCGGTACTGAGGGGGTAGCCCGCTGCCTTGGCAACATCACCGGCAGTGGTGCCATGAGCATGCTCGCCAAGCAGGGCCAGCAGGGCGAGGGCTTTGGTTGCCGTCCCTGACCGGTCTTGTGACACGTGAACCTCCATGTGAACGCTACGTTGGACCCCCAGATGACCCTAAGTGTGATCTACGCCATCCTTTAGGTCAACATCCGAAAGTGACTTCCACTATTCGGGAGCGGTAGCTGCTGTTTCACCGGGATTGAGATGCCCGCCCACCCTGCACCACCCGGGATGCATGAGTTGATGTGCTGGTGGCGGGCTCCGGCTGACGCCGCGACCGGCCGGTTTTGGGTGCCCGGGCGCTCTTGCTACGGTCGAACCATGGATCTCCTGCGTAGGCGCCTTGCCGTCCCCGCCACCGAAGCGGCACCCCATCTGCTGGGTGCCGTGCTGACCCACGACGTCGACGGCGAACGGGTCAGTGTGCGGATCACCGAGGTGGAGGCCTACATGGGCGACGCCGATCCCGGCTCCCACGCGTTCCGCGGCCGGACGGCACGCAACGCGGCCATGTTCGGGCCGGCGGGACACCTTTACGTGTACTTCACCTATGGCATGCACTACTGCGCCAACGTGGTCTGCGGGACGGAAGGCGATGCCACCGGACTGCTGCTGCGCGCGGGCGAGGTGGTCGAGGGTGCGGAGATTGCGGCCGTGCGGCGCGGAAATCCGCGTAATCCGCTCGACCTGGCGCGCGGTCCGGCTCGGCTGGCACAGGCGTTGGGGATCGCCCGGCCGCTGGACGGAGCGGACGTGTTTGCGCGGCCCCTGCATCTGGCGCTGCCCGCCGAACCCGTGGGCGCGGACCGGATTTCAACCGGACCCCGGGTCGGGGTGAGCGGCCCCGGCGGCTCGGACGACTATCCGTGGCGGTACTGGCTCACCGGGGACCCGACAGTGTCCAAGTACCGTCCCGCGCAGCCGCGCAAGCAGCCGGCCGCCGCGGGAGCGACGGCCCTGCGTCCGTGAAACGCAGAACGGCGCTCCGGGTAACTGCCACCCGGAACGCCGTTCTGCGACGGTACTACTGGAAACGCGGCTACTAGGAGCGCGGCAGCGGAGCCTGCGCGGAAATGAGCTTCTTCTCGAGCAGCTCGTCCCAGAAGGCACCCGGGATCTCGGCCTTCATGGCCGCGACATCCTCTGCGACGCGTCCGGGCCGGCTGGAGCCGGGGATGACCGCAGCCACAGCCGGGTGGGCGGCGGAGAACTGCAGGGCAGCGGCCTTCAGGCTCACATCGTGCCGGGAGGCGACCGAGGTCATCTCAGTGATCCGCGCCTGAACCTGCGGAGGAATCTCTGCGTAATCGAACTTGTCTCCGCCCAGCAGGGCGCCGGAGTTGAACGGTCCGCCGACGATGATGCCCACGCCCAATTCCAGCGCCTTGGGCATCATGCGCTGCAGGGCACGCTCGTGCTGCAGCAGGGTGTACTGGGTGGCGGAGAGGCTCATGGTCGGGGCAGCCGTATCCATGTCCATGGCCAGCTCGATGGGCTCGGTGGTGTTGACGCCGAGGCCCCAGCCGTTGATGACGCCCTCGTCCTGCAGGCGGGCGAGGACCCGGAACGCGCCGGTCCGTGCCTCATCGAACTTGGAGACCCACTCATCGCCGAGGAAGTCCCGGGAGGTGTCATGGATGAACACAAAGTCCAGCCGGTCAGTCTTCAGCCGGTTCAGGCTCTCCTCGATGGAGCGCAGAGTGGCATCCGCGGTGTAGTCCGTAGCGATCTTGTTCGAACGCCCGTGAGTGAAGAGGCCGGGGCTTTTTTCCTCTTCCTCATCCAGGATCAGCCGTCCTACTTTGGTGCTCAGCACGTACTCATCGCGGTTGTGCTGCGACAGGACCTCGCCCAGGCGGCTTTCCGCCAGGCCGGCGCCGTAGAAGGGAGCAGTGTCGAAGTAGCGGATGCCTTCGTTCCAGGCGGCTTCAACCGTTGCCAGCGCCTCCTCCTGGGGAATGTTGCGGAACATGTTTCCCAGCGGAGCCGTGCCGAATCCGATTTTGTCCTTGAGCACTTCGTGCAGGTTAGCCATTATGTGTTGCAATCCTTGACTGTTGGTGCGGTTGATTTCCGGCCCTGTCCAACGGGCCTGCCAAATGCCAACCGCTCCCCGTTGCCCTTTATTCCGCCGCCGGCCAGGCAGCGAGACAAGCCCCACAGCACGCAGAACAGCTCCGGCCAGACCGGCCGGAGCGGGTAAGGTGGACGGGTGAAAGATGCCCCGGCAGAACCGGCCAACAACGAGTCCATTGAACAAACCATCGAACGCCTGGGCGCTGTAATCCCCGATTACCCCAAGCCCGGTATCGTCTTCCGGGACCTGACCCCGGTCTTCGCGGACGGCCCGGCCCTCCGCCGCGTAGTGGATGCCCTCATTGCCCCCTTCGCGGGGCAGTTCGACTTCGTGGCAGGCGTGGAAGCCCGCGGCTTCCTCCTCGCCGCAGCCGCTGCCTACGCCTCCGGCAAGGGAGTCATCACCGTACGCAAGCCCGGCAAGCTGCCGCGCGAGGTGTTCTCCGAGAGCTACTCCATGGAATACGGCGACTCCACCCTGGAACTCCACCGCGACGACATGCCCGTCGGTTCGCGCGTCCTGATTCTCGACGACGTCCTGGCCACCGGCGGAACCCTCGGTGCCGCTGCCCGTCTTATCCGTAAGGCAGGCGCCGAAGTGGCCGGATTCGGCGTCGTGCTGGAACTGGGTGACCTCGACGGCCGGAACCGCCTCGGCGACACCCCGGTTACCGCACTGATCCGGTACTAGGCGCTGCCCCCTCAGCGAGGGGGGGACACCCGTACGACACGCGTTACTCACAGGCAGCAGCTGAGAGCAAAACCGCATACATTAGTGACCTGCAAAAGTCCAAATGCACTGTAAGATTGACGCTCTGCCTTTGCGAGAGGGAACTCGAACATGCCTGAAACACCTTCAGCTTCCAACGAGCTGGAACACGAGCGTCAGTACGTCGCCGGTCTGTACTCACGTCTCGATGAGCTGCGTGAGGAAAAGCGGGAACAGCTGGCCGCGATCCGGCGCAGCCATGCCTCCGGTTCCCACCAGAACCGCTCCGAGCGGGACGCCTTTGCCACCATGTACGAGGACCGCCTCGCGCAGCTGAACGCCGTCGACGACCGGCTCGTGTTCGGCCGGCTGGACCTCGACGACGGAGAGGAACGCTACATCGGCCGCATCGGCCTCTCGACGGCGGAGCTTCAGCGGCTGATGGTGGACTGGCGCGCCCCTGAAGCGGGCACGTTCTACCAGGCCACCGCTTTCGAGCGCCAGGGCGTACGACGCCGCCGGCACCTGATCCTCAAGGGCCGCGACGTGCAGGCCATCGAGGATGACGTGCTGGATTACTCCATGCTCGAGGACGAGGAAGCACTGCAGGGTGAAGGTGCGCTTCTCGCGGCGCTGAACTCCAAGCGGACCGGACAGATGTCCGACATTGTCGGCACCATCCAGGCCGAACAGGACCGCATCATCCGGGCTCCGCTTTCGGGCACGCTGGTGGTCCAGGGCGGCCCCGGTACGGGCAAGACCGCCGTGGCGCTGCACCGCGCCGCGTATCTGCTCTACACCCACCGCGAACGGCTGAAGTCCGCCGGCGTGCTGCTGGTGGGGCCGTCCAATGCCTTCATCCGGTACATCGAACGCGTGCTGCCCTCGCTGGGTGAGACCGGCGTCGTGATGTCCAGCCTGGGGCAGCTGATGCCCGGCATCACCGCCGCGCATGAAGAGGACCCGGCCATCGCCGAGGTAAAGGGACGGCTGTACATGGCCGACGTCGTCGCCCGGGCGGTTGCCAACCGGCAGCGGCTGCCGCGGGAGCCGCGGAAGCTGAACGTCGAGGGCACTATCCTGACGCTCACGCCCAAGCAGGTGCAGCGTGCCCGCGACAAGGCCCGTGCCACCGGCAAGCCGCACAACGAGGCCCGCGTGACCTTCGTGAAGATCCTGCTGCGCGAACTGACCGAGCAGATGACCGAACAGCTTGAGGAATCGGCCGGCGCCGGCAACAGCACCGACCGGGCGTACCTCGCCGAGGATGTGCGCAGTGCCCGCGACGTCCGCGTTGCCCTGAACCTGTGCTGGATGCCGCTGACCCCGGAAAAGCTCATTACCGAGCTGTTCAGCAAGCCCGGGCACCTTGAATCGGCCGCGCCGGAGCTCTCCGACAAGGAGCTGGACCTCCTGCGCCGCAGCCCGGATGCGCCGTGGACCGAAGCCGACGTGCCGCTGCTGGACGAAGCCGCGGAACTGCTCGGCGAGCTGGACGCCTCCGCCGGCCGGGAGAACGCGCTCCGAGAGGAACAGCGCAAGCGCGACCTCGCCAACGCCGAAAGCGCCATTGCCAACACCGAAGGTTTCCTGGAGGACTCGGGCGCCCACGGCATCCTGTCCGCGGAGGACCTCGCGGACCACAACGCGGTGGGGGAGCAGCGCCTGACGGCAGCCGACCGCGCCGCCGTCGACCGCACCTGGGCCTTCGGGCACATTGTCGTTGATGAAGCGCAGGAACTATCCGCCATGCAGTGGCGGCTGCTGATGCGCCGCTGCCCGCTGAAGTCCTTCACCGTCGTTGGCGACATTGCCCAGACCAGTTCGGCGGCCGGGGCAACGTCCTGGCAGGCAGCACTGGATCCGTTCGTGGGGGAGCGCTGGACCCTCGAAGAGCTCACCGTGAACTACCGCACCCCGGCGCAGATTGCCGAGGCGGCAGTACGGATGGCCAACGCGGCCGGGCTCGTGGTCTCCGCGCCGAAGGCCGTGCGCGAAGGCCGCTGGGCACCGTTCATCGACGAGGTTCCCGAAGACGGCCTGATCCAGCGGCTGCTGGACACCCTGCCCGAGGACCTGGACGCGCTCGACGGCGGCCTGCTGGCGGTCATTGCCGAGGACCACCGCCTTGCAGCGGTCCGCCGCGCACTGACGGAAGTGTACGGAGCCCGTGTGGGATCCGGCGCCGGCGGGCTGGAGCAGGACATCGTGGTGACCTCCCCGCGGGAGGCCAAGGGCCTGGAGTTCGACGGCGTCGTGATCCTGGAACCGTCCGAACTGCTGACCGCAGCAGCCGGCAAGGTAGGGGACCTGTATGTCGCCATGACCCGGCCCACCCAGCGGCTGCGCCTGATCGCCGCCAACGGGATCCCCGCAGGCATTCCCGAAGACTGATAATTTAGAAAGCGTGTCAGACAATATCGTGAACTCCGAGGGCCTCGGCGCCCAGCAGAATGATTCCTCCTTCGCCAACATCTGGCAGGAACTGAAGTGGCGGGGCCTGGTGCAGGTCTCCACCGATGAGGCAGAGCTGGAAAAACTCCTCGCCGGAGGCCCGATCACGTATTACTGCGGCTTCGACCCGACGGCACCGAGCCTGCACCTGGGCAACCTGGTGCAGCTGCTCACCATGCGCCGGCTGCAGCTCGCCGGCCACCGGCCGCTTGCCCTCGTCGGGGGCTCCACCGGCCTGGTCGGGGACCCGCGCCCGACGGCGGAGCGCACCATGAACACCAAGGAAACCGTTGGCGAGTGGGTCGGGTACCTGCAGGGACAGGTGCAGCGCTTCCTCAGCTTCGAGGGCGGAAACGCCGCACGCATGGTGAACAACCTGGACTGGACCGCGCCGATGAGCGCGATCGACTTCCTGCGCGACGTCGGCAAGCACTTCCGGGTGGGCACGATGATCAAGAAGGAAATCGTCTCTTCGCGCCTGAACTCCGATGAAGGCATCAGCTACGCGGAGTTCAGCTACCAGGTCCTGCAGGGCATGGACTACCTCGAGCTCTTCCGCCAGTACAACTGCGTGCTGGAAACCGGCGGATCGGACCAGTGGGGCAACCTCACCAGCGGCACCGAACTGGTCCGCAAGGTCGAGGGGAAGACGGTCCATGCGCTGGGCACCCCGCTGATCACCAACAGCGACGGCACCAAGTTCGGCAAGAGCGAGGGCAACGCGGTCTGGCTCGACGGCAACATGACCAGTCCGTACGCCATGTACCAGTTCTGGCTCAACACCTCCGACACCGATGTGGTGGACCGGCTGAAGGTCTTCACTTTCATGAGCCGGGCACGCATTGAAGAGCTGGCGCGCGCCGTGGAGGAAGCTCCGCACAAGCGCGAGGCGCAGCGCGCCCTGGCCTACGACGTAACGTCACTGATTCACGGCACCGAGGCAACCGACAAGGCCATTGCAGCTTCCGCGGCGCTGTTCGGCCAGGGGGACCTGACCGAACTGGACGAAGCCACCCTGAAAGCGGCAACGGAACAACTCCCCGCAGCGGTGGTAACCCCGGATTCCCTGGGCATCATCGACCTGCTTGTTGCGTCGAAGCTTTCTCCGAGCAACTCGGCAGCCCGGCGGACCGTGACCGAGGGCGGTGCCTACGTCAACAACGTCAAGGTCACCGACGTCGACGCCGTCGTGGACTCCAAGGACCTGCTGCACGGCCGGTTCCTGGTGCTCCGCCGCGGAAAGCGGACCCTTGCGAGCGTTGAGGTTTCCGCCGTATAGTTTTAATGCTTCCTTCGGGAGGCATGTGGGTAAGCAGTTTGAGGGGTGCGGAAGCTTGTGCGGCGGATCACGTCGATCCGGTTTGCAAGGACCGGAAGCGATGTGTAAAGTTGCATGAGTCGCCGCGGCCGGGACGCTGGAAAAGCGCCCGAGCAGGGCGGCCAAACCCCAACAAAAATCAAGAGTCCAACCAGTGCGCGCCCTTTGCAGGGTCGGTGGAAAAGACTCCTTGCTTGATGCTGGGTCCGGAACGGCTGAGACGCTCTTCACGGGGTTCCGATAAGGAAAACCGCGAATTGCGGAAAACGCCGGAATGGAATAAGATATAAAACATTGCAGCGAAGAAGAAAGGGAAAACATTGTTTTCCCGAGTATTTTCGGATTGCGTCTGTTGTTTGAGAACTCAATAGTGTGCCAAGTTTATTGATACCAATTTATTTTGATTGGTTGAACAGGCCGTTACCGCCCACCCCGTGGGTATGGGACGGTTTTTTTAGCCGGTTTCGAATTTAG